>NZ_CP045410.1:0-2655000 GCF_009363735.1 Roseovarius sp. THAF8
CCGTTCGCCGCCTATGACGACGAGGCCAAGTACACCGAGATCATGGAAAAGGTCGAGGCCAAGCTGACCGAGTGCAAGTCCAACGTGAAGGCGTATTGGAGCGGCGGCGACGAGTTGATGAACCTCCTGCGCTCGGGCGAGGTGACGGCGTCGATGGCCTGGGACACCGGCGGCTGGAAGCTGAACGAGGACAATTCCGACATTACCTTCGTCGCGCCGGAATCGGGTGCGCTTGGCTGGATCGACACGTTCGTGCTGCCCGCCAAGGGCCAAGCCGACGACGTGGCCTACGAGTGGATCAACTTCGTGATGCAGCCTGAGGTGTCGGCCAAGATCACCGCGGCGGCCGGCAACTTCACCGCCTCCGCAGGCGCCGACGAGTATGCTGAGGACGCGCTCAAGGCCAAGTACCAGGACAGCTTCCCGCCTGAGGCCGTCGACAATATCAAGTGGTACCCGCCGGTACCCGCCGGGCTTGAAGCCATCGAAGGCGAAGTCCTGGACCGCGTCCAGGCCGCTAACTGATCGCGCAACACGACGCGGCACCCTTTCGCGAGGGTGCCGCCCAACAAACGGCCCCCTGCATGACCCCTGATCTTGAATGCGTCGAGCTGGTAAAGCGTTTCGGCGACACGATTGCCGTCGACGACGTGTCCTTTTCCGTACCGCCGGGCAGTTTCTTTTCCATCCTCGGCCCGTCGGGCTGTGGCAAGACGACGATCATGCGGATGATCGCCGGGTTTCTCGAGCCCACGTCCGGCGACATCCGCATCAAGGGCGGCACGGTTCTGGACACGCCCCCCAACAAGCGCCCGGTCAACATGGTGTTCCAGCACCTCGCGCTGTTCCCGATGATGAATATCGCCGACAATATTGGCTACGGGTTGAGGCGGCAGGGCATGGCCAAGGCCCAGATCGCCCGCAAGGTGGACGAGGCGCTGGACCGCATCGGTCTGCCGGGTATCGGCGCGCGCAAGGTGGATGAGCTTTCGGGCGGGCAGAAACAGCGCGTGGCCATCGCCCGCTGCATGGTGCTGGAGCCCGATGTGCTGTTGCTGGATGAACCTCTGGGAGCCCTCGACCTCAAGCTGCGCGAGCACATGAAGATCGAGTTGAAGGCGCTTCAGGCCGCGTTCGACACCACCTTCGTCTACATCACCCACGACCAGTCCGAGGCGCTCGTGATGTCCGACCAGATCGCCGTCATGAACGCCGGGCGGTTCGAGCAGGTCGGCACGGGCCAGGACCTCTATTACAGGCCCGCCACACCCTTCGTCGCCGGGTTCATCGGCGAAGCGAACCGCTGGACCGGGCGCATCGACCGCGTCGAAGGCTCATCGCTGGAGATGCGCACCGACACCGGCCTTGCCATGCGCGCGACCGCGGCCCAAGCGCTGGCCAAGGGCGACGCCGCCGAAATCTTCGTGCGGCCCGAGTCGGTCCACCTCGCCGCCAGTGCCGAGGCGTTGTCGCAATTCGACAACCGCTTGCAGGGAACCGTGACCAGCCTTCTTTTCAACGGCGCGGCCTCGCGCGTTCTGGTAGAGGACGACGCCGGCGAAACGCTCGAGGTCACGCTGCCCCAGACCGGGGAATTCGCCAATTTGAAGCGTGGCGACATGGTGCATATCGGCTGGGGCGCGGCGCAGGCGATGTGCTTTGCCGGGGCGGCCTGATGCGTGCCGAGGCCCGGATCGGATTCATCCTGCTGCTGACGCCGCTTCTTTTGTGGCTCGGCCTGCTGATCGTCATCCCGCATATCGACATGTTGATGATCTCGCTGCGCGAGCGCATCAGTTTCGGCGTCTACGAGCCCAGCCTGATGCAATACGACAAAGCCCTGACCGAGCCGCTTTACCTGCGCACCTTCTGGCGGACGGCGGTCATGTCAGTGCTGGCCACCGCCATCACCTTGCTGATCGCCTTCCCGGTGTCCTATTACATCGCCAAGATGGCGCGGGGCCGGTTGCAGCAGGTGCTGTTCATGCTGTGCCTGATCCCGTTCTACGTCTCGGAACTGGTGCGCACCTTCGGCTGGATGATCCTGCTGCGGGAAACTGGCCTCATGTCCAATCTGCTGCAATGGGCGGGGCTGGCCGATCAGCCGGTCGAGATGCTCTACAACGACGCGGCCATGATGGTGGGGCTGGTCTATACCTCGATGCTCTTCATGGTCGTGCCGCTGGTCACAACGCTGGAAAGCCTGGATGACAGCGTGGTCGAAGCGGGCTATGACCTCGGCGGCAACGGCCTGTCGGTCCTGCGCGAGATCATCATCCCGCACGCCATGCCGGGCATCGTTTCGGGCTGCATCGTGGTCTTCATGCTGTCACTGGGCAACTACCTGACGCCAACCATGTTGGGCGGGAAGGACAGCCTGTGGTTCACCGAGATGATCTATAATCAGTTCATCGTCCGCTCCAACTGGGAACTGGGCGCGGCCTTCGGCTTCATGCTGCTGGTGCTGTCCTCGGTGATCGTCTGGGGTATGCTGCGCCTGACGGGCCGCACCCTGCAGGAAACGATGGGCTAGGCCATGATCCCGACCATCCCCCGTTCCCGCAGCTTTCGCGTCCTCTATGGCGGCTATGTCCTGCTGTTCTTCCTCTACCTCGCGCTGCCCCTCACGGTCGTCGCCGTCTTCGCCTTCAACGACAGCCAGTTTCCGTCATTGCCCTGGGAAGGCTTCACCTGGAACTGGTTCTTCGGAGAGGACCGCCCCCAGATCGGCGTCGTCCACGAACGCGGCATCCTGCGCGCGGTGGGCACCTCGGCCTTCGTCGCCGCCTGCGTCTCGGTCCTGTCGGTCAGCGTCGGCACCACCAACGCCTTTCTCTTCAACCGCTACGAATTTCGCGGCAAGGGCGCGCTTTACGTGCTCATGCTCTTGCCGCTGGTGATCCCCGGCATCGTGCTCGGCATCTCGATCCTTGTGTTTTCCTCGACGCTGGCCAACGGCATCTGGAACGCGGCAGAGGTCGATATCCAGGCCCTGCGCCCCGGCTTGCTGCTGGTGATCCTCGGGCAGTTCTCCTTTATCACGACCATCGCGACACTGGTCATCACCGCCCGCCTGCAAAAGTTCGACCGCACGCTGGAAGAGGCCGCGCTGAATCTCGGCGCCACCCGCCTGACGGCGGTGCGCACGATCACCATTCCCTTCCTCATGCCCGCCATGATCGGGGCGCTGGTCGTGGCCTTCCTGATGAGTTTCGAGAACTTCAACACCACGCTCATGCTGGTCGGCTCCGACGCGCCGCTGACCATCGCGATGTTCGACCGCCTGAAGGAAGGGTCTACCCCGCTTCTCAATGCGGTTTCCCTGCTCTTGATGCTCGGCTCATCGCTCCTGGCGCTGGTCGTGATCCTGTTCCAGCGCCGATAGCGATCGCGTCCCGTGACCCGACCCGTTGACGTAGGCTGACGGCGCCTAGGCCGCCGCCACGCAAGGAAAAGCAGGCTGACTAACAGATGCGGGGCAATTGTTCACCGACGAGGGTGTCGACCAACCGTTGGCCACCAAAGAGCGTGGTCATCACCACCCGGCCCGCACGCCCGGATCGCGCCTTGCCAATCATGGTCGCGCGTCGTCCGGCCTCCAGCTCTTTCATCGCGGCAAGGGCGGCCTCCGCCTCGTCCGGTGGGACAAACAGCACCAACGTACCCTCATTGGCAAGGTAAAGCGGATCGAGCCCCAGAACCTCGCACACGCCCTTGACCTCGGGGCGCAGGGGCAGGGCGGTCTCGTCGATCTCAATCTCCAGGGCAGCCGCCTCGGCCATTTCGTTCAAGGCCGATGCCACCCCGCCGCGTGTCGCGTCGCGGGCCGCGCGGGTGTTGGGGGCGACCGCCAGGACCGCCTCGACCAGCGCGCCGAGACTTTGGCAATCGGACCGGATGTCGGTGCTGAGCGCCATGTCGCCGCGCGCGGCCAGGATGGTCGCGCCGTGATCGCCCAGAACGCCGTTGACCAGCGCCACGTCGCCGGGCCGGATGTTTTCCGCCCGCATGTCGCGCCCCGGCGGGATGACCCCGACGCCGGACGTCGTGACAAAGACCTTGTCCGCGGCCCCGCGTTCCACGACCTTGGTATCTCCGGTGACGATCCGGACGCCAGCCTTTTCGGCCTCTGCCTGCATCGAGGCCACGATCCGGCGCAGCAGGTCGAACTCGCAGCCTTCCTCGATGATGAACGCCGCCGACAGCCATAGTGGTTTCGCCCCGCCGACGGCCAGGTCGTTGACCGTGCCGCAGACCGCGATCTTGCCGATGTCCCCGCCGGGAAATTCAGGCGGCGAGACCACGAAACTGTCCGTGGTAAGGGCCAGTTGCGCCCCCGGCACGCGCAGCGCGTCCGACGTCAGCCGCGCCTGGTCCTCCGAGCCGGGCGGCAGAAAGACATCCGTGAAGATCTCCTCGATCAGGTCGCGCATCGCCTTGCCGCCGCCGCCATGGGCCATGGTCACGCGGTCGCCGCGCAGGCGGGCAGGCTTGACCGGAGTGCTCATGTTCATTCCACCGCCTCCAGCCGCTCGTCGGTTGCGCCGTACTGGTAATAGGCGGCACAGGCGCCTTCCGAACTGACCATGAGGGCGCCCAGCGGCATCTCGGGCGTGCAGCCCGTGCCGTATCGGGGGCAGCCGGTGGGCTTGATCCGTCCGGTCATCACCTGGCCGCAGGCGCAGCCTTCGGGCTCGGAGACCAGCCGCGGGCCGGCCCCGTAGCCGACGCCGAACCTTTCCTCGGCGTCGAAGGCGGCGTACTTGCTCCGGATGCGCAGCCCGCTTGCGTCGATCTCCCCCAGTCCGCGCCACTCGAAGGTGGGGCGCGGCTCGTAGACATCCTCGATGGCGGCAAGCGAGACCGGGTTGCCATGCTCCGGCACCACGCGCGCATACTGGTTCTCCACCTCGGCGCGCCCGTCGCGGATCTGGTGCAGAACCATCAGCACCGATTGCAGCAGGTCGAGCGGCTCGAACCCCGCGACGACGATGGGCTTGCCATAGGTCTCGGCGATGAAATCATAGGGATGCGTGCCGATCACCATCGACACGTGGCCCGGCCCCACGAAACCGTCGAGCACCATGTGCGGGTCGTCCAGCAAGGCCCTGATCGGGGGCGGCACGGTGATGTGGTTGCAAAAGACGCTGAAATTGCGCAATTCCTCGCGCGCGGCCTGTTGGATCGACAGGGCGGTCGAGGGGGTCGTCGTCTCGAAGCCGAGACCGAAGAAAACCGCCTCGCGCTCCGGGTTGCGGCGGGCGATCTCCAGCGCGTCGAGTGGGGAATACACCATGCGGATATCCGCGCCGTCGGCCTTGGCCTGCATCAGGGATTTGCGGGTGCCCGGCACGCGCATCGCATCGCCGAAGGTGCAAAAGATCACCTCGGGCCGCTCGGCAATCTCGACGCATTCGTCGATCCGGCTCATCGGCAGCACGCAGACCGGGCAGCCCGGGCCATGGATAAACTCGATGCTCTTCGGCGTCAGGCGGTCGAGACCGTAGCGAAAGATCGCATGGGTGTGCCCGCCGCAGATTTCCATGATGTGTACCGGCTTCTCGGCGGTCGCGCCGATCTCCTGCACTACGGTTTCAATGGCCGCCAGCACGGCCTTGGCGGCGACCGGGTCCCTGAATTCCTCGACATATCTCATTGCGTTCCCTCCAGGGCTGAGGCGCCTTCGGCCATCGCCTCCAGCGTTTCCTGCGCTTCACCGAGACCTCGCAAGGCCTCCAGCGTCTTTTCGGCCTCGTCGGCGTCGATCACGCTCATGGCAAAACCCACATGGATCAGCGCCCACTCCCCGATCAGGTCGCCAAGGTCGGGCGTGGCCACGCAGGCGACCGACACTTCGCGCCGCACGCCGGATATATCGGCCAGCGCCATCAGGCGGTTCGCGTCGGTGATCTCGACGATTTGTCCCGGTATTCCCAGACACATGGCTCAGTCCTCGTCTTCGGGGGCCTTGGTCTTGCCCGGTTGTTGCACGCCGTAACGATCCAGCTTCGAGCGCAAGCCGACACGGCTCAGCCCAAGCTCGTCGGCGGCGCGGCTCTTGTTCCATTTCAACCGCGTCAGCGTTTCGCGCAGGATGCGGGCCTCGATGGCTTCGATCCGCTCTTTCAGCGTGCCTTCCGACACCAGAAGATCGGCTTCGCGCGGGTCGGGTCGGAACGAGACCGACGGATCGGCCTGCAATATGTGGCGCGAGATCAGCTCCGGCCCAAGACGCGGTTCCTGGCTGAGGATCAGCATCCGGGTCAGCTCGTTCGTCAGCTCGGGCAGGTTGCCAGGCCAGTCGTAATTGCCCAGGAATTCCAGGGCGAGTTTAGACAACCCGTCCACCGGCTTGGAATGCTCGCCGGCAAGGTCGCCCAGGATATGCCGCGACAGGATATCGAGGTCTTCCATACGCGACCGCAGCGGCGGCATGGCCAGTTCCGTTGTCGCAAGCGCGTAGTAGAGATCGGACCGAAACGCGCCGTCCGAGACCGCGACCGACAGGTCACTGTGGCTGCCGGTAATCAGGCGCGTGTTTGTGGTCAGGGTTTCGGTGCCGCCGATGGGCTCGAAGCTGCCCTCGGTCGCCACGCGCAACAGGACAAGCTGCATCTGCGGGCTGAGCGTATCGACACCGTTCAGGAACAGCGTGCCGCGCGAGGCTTTCTGCAGCAGGCCGATCCTGGTGTTGGGCTGGCCGGGCACAGCGCCTTTCTTGGCCCCCAGCACTTCCAGCTTCAGCACGTCATCTGGCAGGCCGGCGCAGTTCAGTTCATAGAACGACTGGTCGGACCGCAGCGACGCGTAATGCATCGCGCGCGCCATGATGTCCTTTCCGGTTCCGGCCTCGCCGGTGATCAGCACGGGGACATCGAAACTGGCCACCTGCCGGGCCAGTTCGACCGCCGCGTTCATCGGAGAGTTGGGCGCGCGCAGGATGCGTTCGAACCCGAAACCTTCACGCAAGGTACGCCGCCGCGCCTCGACCTTGCTTTCCGCGGTCTTGCCCAGGAACCGCATTTCCAGCGACAGGCGGTCATGCTCGCGCGCCAGTTGGAAAAGCTGTGCGGCGTTCTTGGCCGCCATCATCAACTGGTCCGGGTGCCACGGCTTGGTCACGAACTGATAGATCCCGGCCTCGTTGATGGCCGCGATCATGTCGTTGGTCTCGGTATAGCCGGTGATGATGATCCGCACCGTATCCGGCCAGCGGTCCCGCACATCGGCCAGGAATTCGACCCCCGTCTTGCCGGGCATCCGCTGGTCGCAAAAGATGGCCTGGACGAAATGCGCTTCCATGAGCCGCATCGCGTCGTCCGCGTTGGCCGCCGTCAGGCAGTCGAAATCATCCTCCAGCGCCATGCGCATCGCGGCCAGCGAATGCTCTTCGTCATCCACCAGCAAGATGGTGGGCAGGCCCGTCATTGCGCAGCCTCTGTCACGGATTTCTCTGCCAGTTGGGTGCGCAGCCAGACCAGCCAGTCCGTCATGCCTTCACCAGTGCGCGCCGACAGCTTCAGGATCTCGATCCCCGGATTGACCCGGCGCAGGTTGGCTTCGTAAAGGTCCAGATCCACATCGCAATGCGGGGCAAGATCGGTCTTGTTCAGGATCGCCAGCCGGGCCGCGGTGAACATATCGGGGTATTTCAACGGCTTGTCTTCCCCTTCGGTGACCGACAGGATCGCGATCTTCGCGTCTTCGCCCAAGTCGAAGGCGGCGGGGCAGACAAGGTTGCCGACATTCTCGATGAACAGGATCGAACCGGCCTCGAGCGCCAGGTGCTCCATTGCGTGGCCCACCATGTGCCCGTCCAGGTGACAGCCCTTGCCGGTGTTGACCTGCACGGCCCGCGCGCCGGTGGCGCGGATGCGGTCGGCGTCGTTCTGGGTTTGCTGATCCCCTTCGATCACCGACAGCGACTGGTCGCCAAGGGCTTCGATGGTCTTGCATAACAGGGTCGTTTTCCCCGATCCGGGCGACGAGACGAGGTTCAGCGCCAGCACGCCGCGCGCGGCCAGAAGCGTGCGGTTTGCCTGTGCATAGCGGTCGTTCTTGGACAGGATGTCGGTCTCGATCTCGATCAGCCGTTCCTGCGACATGCCCGGCACTTCGGTACCGGCCGGACCCTGGCCATAATGGTGATGATGGTGGTGATGCCCGTGGTCATGGGAGTGGCCGTGGGGGTTATGATGGCCATGTTCATGGTTATGCCCATGGTCGTGCCCATGCACCTTGGTTTCGCCTTCGGAACATCCGCAAACAGTGCACATTATGCCACCTCCAAGTCCTTGATTCGCATTTCATCGCCGCCTTGCGGCATTAGTTTCCCGCCGCCGCAAAGCGGGCAGGGGTCGAGGCGGGCATGGATTTCCACCTCTTTCATACAATCGTAACAAAGGGCCCGTCCGGGCAGATCGAGCGTCACAAGCTCGGCCCCCTCGGCCACCGATCCGCGCATCACCACGTCGAAGGCAAAATGCAGCGCCTCGGTCTCGACCCCGGCAAAGCGTCCGATTTCCACCCGCACCCGTGTGATGCGCGCCACATCGTGCCGGCGCGCCTGCTCCTCGATCACGCTGCGCATCCCCTCGCAAAGCGACATCTCATGCATGGTCCGGCTCCCCTGGCTGGACGGGTTCGAGGGAAACTGGATAGCACGGATCGAGAATTGACAATAGCAGAGGGGCCAGCGCCCGCGCGCGCGTGGCGGGCAGGCTGGCCAGCGACTGTTCGAGGGCGCCGCCCGGGGCCGTCAGGTGATCGGTCGGCGTGAGGCGCCTGAAGGTCGCGACATGACCGTTCTCGACCTCGGCCCTGATCCCGTACAGACCACGCGCCGCCGTGACCACCGCCATGCCCGGTGCGTGCCACAGCCGGGGCGCTTCCCCGGCAAGAAGGGCGTCAAGCTCGTAGGCGACGGCGAGGGCCGACCAAAGCGGACCGCGCCCATGGGTCGTGGTGACGTGGTGCAGGACAGGGTGTCCGGCTCTGCGCGTGGCGACCGAATTTTCCTGTGCCGTGGGGTCGAACACGGTCCTGGCCGATGCAAAGGGCAACGCGGCGCGACAGCCTTCATCGGGTTGGAACAGTTGATCTATCGCGCGAAGGACCGGCGCGACCCCGTTGTTTTGCTCCATAAATCCAGCAAAGCCCTGAACGTCGTGCGGCATTCCCGCACCTGCGCCGAACAGCGCCAGGCGCGCCGCCTGCGCGTCGTGGGTCCAATCCCGGGGCAACGGCACCGCAGGCCGCGACATGAGCGCGGGCCATTTCAGGCACAGCTTTGCCACGTGTTCGCGCAGGATTTCCTGCCGCAACGCCTCTTGCCACCCGGTCGCAAGTTCCAGTCCCAACGCGGCCCGAACCGCCACGCTTTGCGCCACCCGGCAAAGATTGAACAGACGCGGCAACAGTGCCGCGACCTCTTCAATCGGCTTGCCCAGCACGACCTGCGCCACCGGCAGGGCGGGGACAGGCCTGGCGCGCAGGGGATATGCAAGGGGCCGGTTCATCGCCTTTCAGGTCTCCGCCAGACCGCCCGAGATCACGGCGCGGCGCGTGGGGGCATCGGTGAGGCTCGGCGCGTCGTCCTCCTCGGGGGCAAGTGCGGCCTCGCGCTCGGCGCGGATGTCGGCGGCGCGGTCCGTCTCGACGCGATGGCCCGCGTCGAACAGGGCCACCATGATCGCCCGCGCGACCTCTTGTGCCTGCAACTGGGTCTGGAAATCCCCCATCGGAGAGAACAGCGAGCAGGCCTTGTAACCACCAATCATGCCGCGCGTGTTGTGGATGAATTCATAGTCCCCCGACGGAAAGGCGATCAGCTCTTTCGCGCCCGGCGTCAGACCCGACCAATCCTCGCCCTCACCGGGAAGCTGGACCAGGTTCATGAACCACGGCGAAACCAGGACACCCAGCGGGCGACCGTCGACCATGCGAAACCCCACCGCCTCGACCGAGAGCAGCTTGTTGACCATGGGCACGTCGCGCATCTTGGCGTGCCAGATTTCACCGAACTCGGCGACCAGCCTGGCGGTCAGTGCGTCCAGACGGGCGGCGTCCGCCACGGGCTCGGCGCCGGGGTCCTCCAGCACCATGAACTGCTCTTTCGGCGCACCGCAATTGGGGCAGGACCAGTCGTCTGGCAGGGCCAGGAACGGCGTGCCCGGCTCCACCTGCCGATAATCGTCGCCCTCCGCGGGATCGTAGGGCGTCCAGCAGATCTTGCATTCCATGACCGCCTGCGCGCTGATCTTGTCCTCTGCGCCGAGGAAGCTGCCTTCGAACCGGCTCATCGGATCGCCTCCAGCACGCTGGTCAGCCGCCTGGCGCTGTCGCCAAGATCTTCGGGCGCGGCACAGGCCACCTCGGGCATCGTCGTCACTTCGAATGTGTCGAGGATCAGCGTGTCCTGGGAGTTGAAGAACTGCACCCGCCACACATGGGGGATGGCCGTCGCCGTCACCCGGCAATTGCCGTATCCGCGTGACAGGATGGTGACCGCGCCTTCGCCCACGGCCTGATCGAGCCAGGCAAGGTCTTCCTCGGTATGCGGCAAAAGCGAAAGGTTGATCACATGCAGATCCGCCTCCGGCGAAAAGGCGGCCGATTTGTCGAAAAGCTCGATCTGAAGCGGTGGTGCGTTCACCACGCCGTCTGCCAGGGGCGTGTCCTTGCCCAAGGCCTTGCGCACCGGCGTAAACGGGGCCCGGGTGACGCAGGCCGGAATGGCGGCGACTTCGATCAGGTCGGCAGTGGCGGATTTCAGTGACCAGATCCCGGCAAAGACGCTTTCCTGAACGGCAATGGCCGGGATGGCGCGGACCTTGGCCGACACCTCTCCGCTGCCCATCGTTTCCGCGATCAGGGCGCGGTTGGCTGGATCGAGCCCGGCCAGGTCGAACTGCCGTGTGCCGCCGCCGGCACTTACCTCTGCGGCGGCGTCCGCCACCTGTGCCAAAAGCGCCAGCGCCGGTGTCACGTCAGCGCCGCCCAGTTCCTCGATTTCCGGGATGCGCGGAGAGTAGGTGCGCATGTCCTGCGGCAGCGGCATGTATTCCAGTGCTTCATTCTGCTGGTCGAGCGGCTGGGATCCCGGGCCAAAGCCGGTGGGCGGCATCATGAAAGGGTTGGTCATGCTCAAGTCCTCTTATTCGGCGGCGACAGGCAGCGACAGAAAATGCGTGATCCGTTCGACGTATTCGGACCAGTCCCGCACCTTGGGGATCCCGCCGATGCACGCGCCATCGCGGAAGAAGATCAGGCTCGGGGTCTTGAAGATGCTGGTGGTGTCGCGCAACTTGCTTTCGACGGCGTCGGTGGCCACGGCACAATCGAACCGGCCTTGAAACGCCTGGTGCAACTCGGGGAGGATCACCGCCACATCGGGCGTCTCGAGATTTCGCTGCGCATCGCCGGGCACGAAGATCACGTGCGTGCCGGGACGTTCGGTAAACTCGGCCACATCCGCCATCGTGCTTAGTGCACGGTAGGCAAATTCGTCCATCAATCGGGTGACAAGGGGGTGGGTCATCTGCGGTCCTTCATCGTCAGTGTTCAGCCGGTGCTCTGGCCTGCGTCGAACGCAGCCTGCAGATGCGGTGGCAATTGCGGGGTGGCCGCGTCGAGATCGGCGAACGCATTGCCGACATCGCCGCCCGTCATGACCGCGCGCAGCCCGTCGAGCGCGGCACAGATCTTTTCGGCCTCGTCTTCGCTGATCACCTCGCGGGCCGCGCCGAGAAAGGTCAGCACCCAGTCGCCGGTGCGTGCCTCGGGCGTCAGAGACAGGTCGATCAGCTCGGCACTGTCACGGACGGTCGCGGCGATGCCGGTGATGGATGCGATCTGCATGGGCACTCCGACGCACATCGGTCATTCCGCCGCCGGAAAGAACCGCGCATCGCCGGTGCGACAGGCGTCGTCTTCAGAGGGGCGGCCGTCTTCATAGGCCGTGTGCATGATCGACGGATCGGCCAGAAGATCGCTTTCGGTGCGGCCCGGTTTGACCGCATGGCCCATCTGCGCCAGGCGCGTCAGCGCCACCTGCACCGCCGGTTCGATCATTGCTGCGACCACGTCGCGCAGTCCGCCGCCGTAATCCTCCAGCTCTTCGGGCTGGCACCCGACAAGCAGCAGGCGGGACGGGCAGTATCCCATCAGCTGCGCAGTCGCGATCACATCCTGAAAGCCCGTCTGGTGCAGGGACATCTTCTTGGCGCCCATGAAGCGCGGCACCTCGTCATCCTCCACGACCTTCAAGGTGCCGGGCTCGAGCCCGTAATCGACCGCGTCGAACACGATCAGCGTGTCGGCATTCTCAAGAAAGGGCAGCAGGTAGAGCCCTTGCGTGCCGCCATCCAGAAGGGTCACGCCGTCGGGCAGGTCCCAATGCTCTGCAAGATATTCGACACAGCGCACGCCAAAGCCCTCATCGGCCCACAGCACATTGCCGATGCCCATGATCAGAACATTGTCTGTCATTCGCTCCTCCCTCCTTCGGATGGAAATGCAGGTTTCCGTCCGTCCCTGAAAACGAGGCTAGCTTACCGATTGTCCCGTCGGATAGGTAAAACGCACGTCCTCGGAAGATTAATTAAGTAGCAGAAATAAAACAGTATTCTGTCGTATGGGTGTGTCCTGAAGTTGCGCGAGTGATTAGTTGATGACCATATGAATGGCAGTTCGAAACTTTTCTTTCCATAAAAAAGGCGGGCGCCGCGCACCCGCCTTCCCGTCATTTGCCCGGCCGGTCTCAGTTCGGATCGTCGTCCTTGAAGGTCCGCGTGCCGGAGATCATCGTCGACACCATCGACTGGCGCGACATGATGTCTTCGCGCACCGCTGCATAGATATGGATCATCACGAAGATGACGATCGCCCACATGCCCAGATGGTGGATCTGGTGCATCGTCTGCGACCCGCCCACGAAATCCAGAAACGGCCCGAACAGCGTATCGAGCACGCCGCCGCGGCCCACACCCTCGGAATAAAGCGCAAAGCCTGTCACGATCATGAAGGTCATCCCCACCGTCATGAAGAAGAACATTGCGATCTGCGCCAGCGGATTGTGCCCCACGTATTTGCGCGGCTTTTTCTTGAGAAAGGCGTACCACTTGATCTCGTCGACCACCTCGGACCACCAGGTCCTGTTCAGAAGCGGCAGCTTGAACATCTGCTTGGCATGGTGATTGCCCACGAACGCCCAGTAGATGCGCCCGAAAAAGCCCACCGTCATGATCATGGCAGCCGCGAAATGGGCAAAACGGATATAGCCGAAAAGAAACTGGTGCGTGGCCTCGGCCATGTCGACAGAGGGCGGTGGCGACCCGATCAGGTAGCCGGTGACGCACAGCACGATGATCGCCAGCGCGTTGATCCAGTGCCAGAGCCGGACAGGCGCTTCATAGACATAGACGGACGTGTTGCGCGTGACGGTCCGGCGGTCGGCCTCGGTCGCGTCCCCGGTCAGAGTGGAGACGCCGTAGGCGTCGACCTTGGTGCTCGCGCCGCCCGGGGCGGGGGTGGTGATCCTGGTGTTCATGATCCCGCCCTCAGCCGAACATCAGCAGAAGGCCGGAGGCGGCGATCCCTGCACCGATCGATCGCTGCACCGCGGGGCGCGCGGCAATCGACTGGGCAAGGACGATCCCCACCCCGTGCAGCAATGCCGTCGAAATCAGGAACCCCGCGAGGTAGGCCAGGGCGTTGCCCGCGGCCTCGGTGGCGTGGGCATGGCCATGCGCGGTTGCGAAAAGCGCGATAGCACCCAGCGAGGCGGCGGTGACGGCCCGCGCCTGTCCCCGGTGCGACAGCAGGGTCAACAGCCCGAAGGCCACCACCGACGCGACGATCACCGTCTCGACGAAGGAAAAGCCGATCCCGGCCCAGCTCAGCGCCGCGCCGCCGGCCATCGCCGCCATGAAGCTCAGCGCCCCGGCCCAGACGCGGCGTGGCAGGACAAGGCCGGACCACAGCCCCACCGCCAGCATCGCCAGCAGGTGATCGGGCCCGAAAACGGGGTGCGCCAGCCCGTGCAGGAATCCGTTGGCCTCGTGCCCTGCGCTGTGGGCAAGGGCGGGTCCGGCCATCAGGGTTGCGGCCACCAGGGTCGCGATCGGTGTGAGTATGCGTGGTCTCATGGTTCTTCCTCCCTCAGCGAACCTTGACGGTGGTCAACTCGTCGCCATCGGGCGACATCACATGGGTCGAGCAGGCAAGACACGGATCGAAGCTGTGCAATGTGCGCAGGATCTCGACCGGCTCTTCCGGGCGTTCCATCTTGGTGTTCATCAGGCTGGCCTCGAACGCGCCGATATTGCCTTGGCTGTCGCGCGGAGAGCCGTTCCAGGTGGTCGGCACCACGCATTGATAGTTCTCGATACGTCCGTCCTTGATCCGGATCCAGTGCCCCAGCGCTCCGCGCGGCGCTTCGGTCATGCCGACGCCCTTGGCCTCCTTGGGCCATGTGCTGGGGTCCCACTTGGCGACATTCGCGGTGCTTTCGTCGCCGTTCTTGATATTGGCGACCAGCTTGTCGAAGAAGTACCTCTGCAGCCGCCCGCAATACTCGGATTCCAGCGCCCGTGCCGCGGTCCGGCCCAGGGTCGAGAAAAGCGCCTCTGTCGGCAGGTCCATCTTTCTCAGAAGGCCAGTGACCTGATCTGTGATCTCCTCGTGGCCCTTGGCATATCCCACGATGTAGCGGGCCAGCGGACCGACCTCCATCGCGTGCCCGCGCCAGCGCGGCGCCTTGATCCACGAATACTTGGCGCCTTCGTCGATCTGCTTGATGTTGGTGCGGGTCCCCTTCAGGTTCGGGCCCAGCTCGAACTTGGCCTCGGTCACGCCGTCCCAAGGGTGCAGACCCTTGCCGGCCTCGCCGTATTCGTACCACGAGTGATCGACGAATTCCTGCACCTGTTCGGGATCGCGCACATCGACGTCATGCACCTGCGACAGGTCACCGTTGATGATCGCGCCGCGCGGCAGATGCAACTGCTCGGGCGAGAAATCATTGGGGTTCTCGGGGATGTCGCCATAGGCAAGGCACGCCTTGGACGACAGACCCCCGCCATAAAGCCAGCTCTTGTAGAACCCGCCGATGGCGATGACGTCCGGCAGGTAGACGTTGCGGTTGAACTCGTCGCACTTCTCGATGATCGAGCTGACGAGGTTCAGCCGTTCCATGTTGATCGCGCCCACGGCCCCGGTGCTGTGCATGTTGATTGGGCAGGGCACACCCCCCACCAGCCAGTTGGGATGCGGGTTCTTACCGCCGAAGATGGTGTGCACCTTCACGATCTCCTTCTGAAGATCGAGCGCCTCGAGGTAGTGGGTCGTTGCCATCAGGTCGGCCTCGGGCGGCAACAGATAGGCCGGATTGTCCCAGTAGCCGTTCTTGAAAAGGCCCAGTTGCCCGCTTTCGACGAATTGCTTCAGTCGGTTCTGGACGTCGCGGAAATAGCCCGGAGACGAAAGCGGGTGAGACGGAGAGACCGCCTGCTGCAACTCGCTCGTGGCCTTGGGGTCGGCGCGCAGCGCGTTGACAGGGTTCACCCAGTCGAGCGCGTGCAGATGATAGAAATGCACGACGTGGTCGTGGATCTCCAGGTTCAGCTGCATGATGTTGCGGATCGAGTTGGCGTTGTCGGGGATCTCGATCCCCAGCGCGTCTTCCACCGCCCGCACCGAGGTCAGCGCATGCGTGCCGGTGCAGACGCCGCAGATGCGCTCGGTAAAGGCCCAGGCATCGCGCGGGTCGCGCCCCTTGAGGATCACTTCCAGGCCGCGCCACATCGTCCCCGTCGAGACCGCGTTGCGGATATAGCCTTCGTCATCGACGTTCACCTCGCAGCGCATGTGGCCTTCGATCCGGGTCACCGGGTCGACGACGATACGCTGGCCGCTGTCATCGAGATCGAAGCCGTTCGGCGTTTGGACAACCATGCTCAGGCCTCCTCATTCTTTGGGATTGGGTTTTTCTGTGCCTTGTTCTGCGCCGATTTCAGCGCCGACACGGCCGCGTGCAGGGCAACGCCCCCGCCGACGACACCGGCCGCGGCCATGCCGATCTGGTCGGCGTTCTTTTCCACGCCGAACTGGGTCAGGTCGGTCACCCGGTCATAGAAGGTGCCCTGGTCCCAGAATCCGTCCTCGGAACAGCCGATACAGCCGTGGCCCGACTGGATCGGAAAGCTGACGCCCTCGTTCCAGCGCACGGTCGAGCAGGCGTTATAGGTCGTCGGACCCTTGCAACCCATCTTGTAGAGGCAATAACCCTTGCGCGCGCCGTCGTCGTCCCATTCCTCGACGAACTGGCCGGCATCGAAATGCGGCCGGCGGTAGCATTTGTCGTGGATGCGTTGGCCATAGAACATCGCCGGCCGGCCCTGCCGGTCAAGCTCTGGCAGGCGGTCGAACGTCAGCATGTAGGTGATCACCCCGGTCATGACCTCGGCGATGGGCGGGCAGCCGGGCACCTTGATGATCGGTTTATCGGTGATGACCTTGTGGACGGGTGTGGCCTGTGTCGGGTTGGGCTTGGCGGCCTGAACGCATCCATAGGACGCGCATGCGCCCCAACTGATGATGCATTTGGCGTCCTTGGCCGCCATCTTCAGCTTTTCCACGAAGGGCTTGCCGCCCGAGATGCAGAACATCCCGTCCTCGTTCAGCGGCGGGTTGCCCTCGACGGCCAGGATATACTGGCCCTTGTACCTCTCGATCGTGTCCATCATCGCGGCCTCCGCCGCGTGACCGGCCGCGGCCATCAGCGTGTCGTCGTAATCGAGGCTGATCATCGACAGCACCACGTCCTTGGCCAGCGGGTGCGCCGAGCGGATGAACGATTCCGAACAGCAGGTGCATTCCAGCCCGTGCACCCAGATCACCGGCGTGCGCGGCTTGGTTTCCATCGCGTTGGCAATCTTTGGAACAAAGGCGGGGCCAAGCCCCAGCGCACTGGCGGTGAGCGCGCAATATTTCATGAAGCTGCGCCGGGTGATCCCCTGGCTGCGCATGACATCGTAAAAGGTTTCAATATCGGCCAAACCGGTCTCCTCCGCGGTTGAACTGACGAGGCGGGACGTCAGTAAAAGTGGTCCATCTTCTTGATGGCGCGGTCGCGGGGGAAAGGGTTTGAAAAAATGAGGCCTCGCCAAACGTGGCGTTTTCTATAGACCTGTGAATGACTTAACTCGGATTGCGGCGGCAATTGCGGCTCTGCGGACGGTTGGGTGATAACCGATTGTCCCCGGGGGTGGTCGCCCTCTTACCGGTTGCCGGCGCTGGACGCCGCTGCGATCAGCGCCTGTCCCAGGGCAAGACCGCCATCATTCGCGGGAACCTTCCTGTGCAGAAGGCAAGGCACATCCCCTAACGCCGCCATCGTCAGATCAAGCATCAGCGCGTTTTGGAAACACCCTCCCGACAGCGCGACCGCCCTGGCCTTGCCCTCCATCACCAACCCTCGGGCAAGCTCGGCAAAGACCTGAGCCAGACCCGCGTGAAATCGCCGGGCCATGACGTCCTTTCCAACGCCGTGCCGCAGGTCCGCCAAGGCGGCTTCCCACATCGGCGCGGGGTCGATCACTCCGTCCGTTTGACCGAACGTGTAGGGGCCGCCGGCGTCGCTAAGAGCGCGCCGGGCCATGGCTTCCAGCCCCATCGCGGCCTCGCCTTCATAGCTTTGCGCGCCGGAAAACCCGAGCAGGGCGGCAAACGCATCGAACAGCCTGCCCGCCGATGACGACACTGGCGCGTTCACGCCTTTGGCCATGGCCTGTCGCAGCATCTCGCGCGGGGCCTCCGGCAGCATTTCGTCGGCGATACCCGCAAATCCGGCCTGATCCAACCTCGCCAGCAGGTTACGCCATGGCTCGCGGCTGGCGGCATCGCCGCCGGGCAGGACGACCGGCCGCAAGTGCGCGGCGCGGGTGAACCCGTGATAATCGCCCAACAGAACCTCGCCGCCCCAGATCGTGCCGTCCGGTCCAAGGCCCAGCCCGTCCAGAATGATCCCCGCCACCGGCCCGCCATCCAGGGGCCAGCCGTTTTCGGCGAGACACGCCGCCAGGTGCGCGTGGTGGTGCTGGACCTCGATCAAGCCACCGCCCGCCCGCGCCGCCGCGTGTTGCGAGGACCGATAGCCGGGGTGCAGATCGCAGGCGAACACCTCGGGGTGATGATCGAACAGCGCCGCGTAATCCGCATCGGCCTTGATGAATTCGTCCCAGGTCAGCGGATCGTCCAGGTCGCCCAGGTGATGCGACAGCAGCGCCTGACCGTTCTTCACGAGACAGATCGCCGATTTCAGATGCGCGCCGAAGGCCACGACCTGGGCTGCGTCCTCGAACCCCTCGGGCAGGGGCAGCGTGTCGGGCACCATGCCGCGCGCGCGCCGCAGGATCATCGGACCATGCCTTGTGATCTGCATCACGCTGTCGTCAAGCCGCCGGGCAATGTCGCGGTCGTGGGACAGGATGCCATCGGCAAGCCCGCCCAATTTGGCCGCGGCCTCGTCATTGCCGATCACCTGCGGCTCGCCCGACAGGTTGCCCGAGGTCATCACCAGCGGGCGCCGCACCGCGTCCAGCAACAGGTGGTGCAGCGGCGTATAGGGCAGCATCCAGCCCAAGCGGTCCTGACCGGGGGCCAGCGCGTCGGGCAGGGTGCCGCGGTGGGCAAGCAGAACGATCGGGGCGGCGCTTGACCCAAGCGCGCTGCGGTCCTCGGCCGATGGAGCCGCGTGCGCTTCGATCTCCTCCCAGCGGCCCATCAGGGCCAGCGGCTTGGTTGGGCGGTGCTTGCGAGCCCGCAAGGTCGCGACGGCTCGCGCATTTGTCGCGTCGCAACACAGATGAAACCCGCCGAGGCCCTTGATGGCCAGGATCTCCCCGGCCGCCAGCCGTCCGGCGGCGCGGGTAATCACGTCCTGCCCGTGATCCAGCCAAAGCTGCGGGCCGCAGACCGCGCAGGCCACGGGCTGCGCGTGAAAGCGGCGGTCCGCTGGGTCGGCGTATTCGGTGGCGCAGTCGGCGCACATCTCGAACATGCCCATCGTCGTCCTGGCGCGGTCATAAGGCAGGTCACGCAGGATGGTGAACCGCGGTCCGCAATGGGTGCAGTTGGTAAAGGCATAGCCCTGCCGGCGCGGATCGGTGCCCCGGATGTCGGCCAGGCACGCCGCGCATGTGGCGGCATCGGGGGTCACACGGGTCTCGGCCCCGCTGCCCTGGCTTGCGGTGATCTCGAAACGGGTCGGCACGATCTCGAAGACATGCGCCGAGGTCTCGACCGCATCCACCCGCGCGAGGGGCGGCGCATCGGTGCCAATGCTGCCGACAAAGCGGTCTAGGTCGCCGCCACAGGCATGGATCAGCACACCCTCGGGATCGTTCAGCACCTCGCCCGCGATCCCGAACCGCTGCGCCTGCTGCCAGATGAAGGGCCGGAACCCGACCCCCTGAACCTGCCCGCGCACGCGGATGCGCAGACCCTCGGTCAATGGACCGTGCACACCATGCAGGGGTCGAAGCTGCGCACGATGTGCTGCACCGTGAGCGGCGTGTCCTCGGCCTCGCCGACCTCGGCGCCGACCAGCGCCGCCTCGACCGGGCCGGGCATGCCGGCCGCGTCGCGCGGGCTGAAATTCCATGTGGTGGGCGCGATGATCTGGTAGGCGCTGATCCGCCCGTTTTCGACGCTGGTCCAATGCCCCAACGCGCCGCGCGCCGCCTCGACCAACCCCTCGCCGGAGCCGGAGGCGGGCAGGGGGACATCCTCGATGAACCGCGCCCCGGGGTCCAGCGCGGCGACCCAGCCCTCCAGCAGGATTTGCGTCCGCGCGATTTCCAGCAGCCGCCCCGCCACGCGGGCGCGCACGTTCGATCCGGTCTGCGCCAACCCGAGGGCCGCGGGATGCCCGTCGACCACCTGCCGCGCCAGGGCGCCGGTCTCCATGCTGTGCCCATCCAGCCGGGGCGCCTTGCACCAGCTATAGGCCGGGGCCTGCATGTCCTCGTCAGGGTGCGTCTCGCCCTTGGAGGGATGCGCGGTTTCGCCATGCATCCAGGCGTGGCTCAGGTCTTCGCGGATGGCGCTGGTGTCCACGTCCGACAGCGCCCCGTCCTGCCAGACGCCTTGCGCAAAGGCGCGCCCCTCGGGCAGGGGATAGGCGCCGAAGGACATGTAGCGACCGGGGCCGAAACCGATCTCCGCCAGCCGCAGGTCGGCGGCGATTTCCATGAAGAGGCCCGCATCGCCCCTGTCCCAGCCGCAAAGCGCCTCGGCGGTGCGGAGTTCGGCGAACGCTTCGAGCGGAGCGCCGAAAAGCGTGCTCTCCAGGTACCGGCGGAACGATTTCAGCGTGCTCGCCATGCGAATGCGGTCGCGCGACGTGGGCGCGCGGGTGACGCCACCGGGCTGGATCGCCAGCGTGTGCGGCCACTTGCCGCCCAGCAGGCCGACGATGTGCAGGATCTCGGCCCGCGCGGCCACGCAGGCCCGCGTGGCGGAGCCGTCCATCGCCGTGAACCGCGCCACGGCCCTGTCGTGCCAGGACCGGCCCGCATAGGCGGGGCGCGCGAAATCGGCGCAGAAAAAGAGGTTGAAGTGCGTCAGGTGATCGCAAAGGTTCTCGATCCCGTGCATGATCACGGTCGCAAGCGCCCCTTGCGGCAGTTGCGCACGCCCGGCCAGATCGCCCAGGGCGGCCGAGGCCGCCGCGGATTGGCTGATCGAGCAGATCCCGCAGATGCGCGGCGTGATGGTGAGAGCGTCCATCGGGTCCTTGCCCAGCATCATCGCCTCGAAGCCCCGGAACATCGGCGAGTTGGCGTAGGCCGCGGAAACATGTCCATCCGCAACCTCCAGCCGGATTTCAAGATCGCCCTCGACGCGGTTGAACGGCCCGACAAGCAGGGATCGTGTGGTCATTTCCGCTTGCCACCGAGCGTCGGCGTGATCTTGATCCGATCCGCCACGGCGTTGTCCGAAAGCCGCTTGGGCGTCGCCGCCTTGGACAGCGACGCCAGCGCCATGAACCACGCCTTGGGCATGTCCGACGGCAGGCCCACAGGGATGCCGGCGAACTTAGGCGTCTCGCTGAACGGGTGGTTCGGCTCCTCGAATTCGGGCGCCGTGCAGTTGATGCAGGCATAGCCGGCCCGGGTGCAGGAACTGCCGCCGTTCCAGCCGCGAATGTTGCAATCGCCTACGGCTTGCGTGCCGACACAGCCCAGGTGCTCCATCATGCAGCCCATCTGACCGGGTTTCTCGGCGCTGGCCTTGTATTCGTAGAATTCGTTCTTGGGACAGGCATGGTGCACGAGGTGCTCGGCATAGAATAGCGGCCTCTGAAGCGCGTCCAGAGCATCTGCGTGCATCTCTCCCGCTGCGATCAGCATCAGGGTTTCGGTCACCCAGTCGGGATGGGTCGGACACCCCGCCACGTTGATCACCGGCAGGCCCGATCGGCTGCGAAAGCTCTGGGGCAGGACGCCGCCGGGATTGCGGCCGTCATATTGCACGCCGATGGCGCCCGCCGGATTGCCACCCGCCGAGGTCACACCACCATAGGTCGCACAGGTGCCCACCGCCACCACATGGGCGGCGCGCGGTGCCAGGCTCTCGACCCAGTCCAACATGGAACGTCCCGTGCCGGACAGCATTTGGAACCGTCCCGTACCCTTGGGGCCGGTCAGGATCGACCCTTCGACACACAGGATGTCCAGCGGCACACGCCCGGTCTCTGCATCGTCCAGGATGCGCCGCACCTCCCCGCCGGTTTCCTGAGACAGGGCAGGGTGCCAGAGGAACCGAAGCCCGGCATTGTCCAAAAGCTCGAACACGCCCGGAGATTCGGCGTTCAGAAGGGACATCGTGCACCCGCCGCAGCCAGCCGATTGCAGCCAGAGAATGTTCATTCAGGGTCTCCTGCGGGCAGGCTCAGCTCGAAACAGCTGCCATTCGGTCCGGTGGCGGCAAGTGTGAGCGTTCCGCCGTTCTCCTGCGCGATCTTTTGCGAGATCGACAGGCCCAATCCGGTGCCCTTGCCGACGGGTTTCGTGGTGAAGAACGGGTCGAAAATGGCCGGGGCATCGCTTTCGGAAATGCCGGGCCCGTTGTCCCTGACCTGGAGGACCGTCTTGCCGTCGCGCGCCTGTGCATGCAGCGTAACCAGCGGGTCGGCAGTGTCTGCCAGCGCGTCGATGGCGTTCTGCACCAGGTTCATCACGACCTGCTGCGCGTGGCCGGGATTGCCCATGGCGAAGGCCTGCGCCGCGCCATCCATGGCGATCCGAACCGGGGTCTTGGTGCCGCGCACCACCCAGTCGGCTGCGGTCCGTGCGGTCTGGACCATGTCGAACCGCACCTTTTCGCCGGTTCCGTCGGCGCTCAACCGGCGCAGATCCTCGACGATGTCGCGCACCCGTTCGGCCCCGTCCTTCGCGCCGTCAATGGCGCCCCGAAGGTTCTTTACCGTCCGGTCCAGTTTCAGCTCATCCCGCAAAGATCCCAGTTCAGGACGGCTCGCCCCGGACTGCACCGCGTCGAAATAGGTCTCGAACCGCCGGGTGTATTTCTCCAGGGCGTGGGTGTTGGCGTAGACAAAGCTGATCGGGTTGTTCAACTCATGCGCCACCCCTGCCACCAGTCGCCCCAGCGAGGCCAGCTTTTCGTGCTGTACCAGCTGCGCCTGGGCGTTCTGCAAGGCGGTGTGGCTGGCCTCCAGCTCGCGGTAGGCGTTGCGCAACTCGCCCAAGGGGCGCCCCACCAGGACGACGCCCTGGCTCCGGCCGCGCGGGTCCAGCCGGGGGCTGACGCTGACGTCCAGGGGAGTCGGGCCATCGGGGGTGAGGAAACTCACCTCGATGACGCGGGGGCGGCGGTCGCGCATGACCTCGGCAATCGCGTCCGACAGCGCCTTGCCCGCGCCGGCTTCCAGCAGATCGGACAGCGGTGTGCCGATCATCGACGCCGTGTCGATGCCGAGGATGTCGGACAATGCGCCCCCGGTGCGTTCGATATTGTGCGCCCGGTCTATGACGATCAGCATTTCCGAGATCGAAGACAGCACGGACGCCATGAACTGGCGCATCTCGTCCAGTTCCCGGTTTTGAGCCTCCAGCCGTTCCTGATAATCCACCAGTTCCGAATACGTCCGGTCGATGGCGGTGACCACGTCACGCCATGTCTCGTCGTCCAGCGCCTGCAAGGGCTCATTCGGCGTCTGCGTGTTCATCCGTCCTCCGTAGGGACCACAGTAATGCCAGCTGTCCGCGTCCTGCAACAGGCGCCTTCCGAGTGGGGGCTTTGCCGCCTCCGTTCTCGAGCACCGACGCAGAAGGTGCGAGGCCCGCGCATGACCTGCCTGCGACGCCGTTTCAGCGCGGCGGACATGGCTTGTGCCGGGGCACAGCTTGGACCTGCCCGACGTGCTGACTGTGGCCCTTTCATCGCCCGCAGAGAGCGACCTAGACATGCTGGCAGGCGAGGGTTTGGCCGATATCGACTTGAAAGCCGTGGCCTGCCTCTGCGGGCCCCTGTGGGTACCGCCCGCCGATCTTCGACCGACCGTCGCTGACCTGTGCAAACTCCCGTGCCGGCAAGAGATTGCGATGGCGCGGAATAGCCTGCGGCCTGTTTCCCTTCGCATAGGCGCGACATGGACCGCGCCGGGGCTGCGTCTCATAGAGGCGCGGCCTTTTTACATAGCGCTGCCAAGCTTTTGGTCCTACTCTGCACATAGACCACTAACGCGTACAGAGTTGATGCTGCAATGAATTCGGCCACCGCCATTTCGCCCGAAATACTAGCGATGCTTCGAGTAGCTGTGGCTGGCGCACAACTTATCGTGGCGGGAATCGTAGGGTTTGCCGCCATTCAATTTTACAGGTGGCAAAGGTCGTCCAAGGATAAGGAAAGTTTCGTAAATTCGGTCGCAAGGTATCATGCAATCAATAGACTGGTTATAGACAACCCTGACATTCAAGATATTGAGCGCCATAACCACTTCGTATCATCCGAACTAAGCCGCGAAGACGTTATTAAGATGTTCTACTATTTTGAGAACTTGAACGGCATGGGTTCAATTCTAACGCTCAAGGGCGGCAAGCTTGTTATCCCGGAGTCCGACAAAGGCACATATCACGTGTCCGTTGTGAGAAACATTGGCCGCGCCATGTACAAGGATCGTGAATTCATACGGAGGCACTGTTTGCCTCGTGGCTACACCGAAACGTTTGTCGAATTTTTAGACGGGCTTTGGGACGAAATCGGCAGTGAGTTGAAAGCACAGCAAGTCGCAGAGACCGCGTAGCGCCTAGACCGGGTCGTCTGGATGCGGTGCCTGCGGAACCCGGTAGGACCAGTACGGCGCATCTCTAGCTTCCGCTTCGCCCGGCTCATACTACTTGTGGCCGGTCCACATCCAAACTTCCCAATCAGTACTGCGTTGCGCTACGCTGTCTGGCGATGAAGCAAGCGCCGCTTCTCGATTGTCTTCTGTTTGATCTTCGTCGTCTGAGGATGGTGTCTGCCCTGCCAAAGTAGACGTCGGCCGGGGTCAGGTTCCCGAGGCTTGCCCAGCCCGTTCAGCTTGTCACGTTCGACATAGGCCCGGCGCTCGATTTCAATCAGGCCATCCGACCTCATGAAATGCGCGTCACCGTGGATCGAGGGCGGGTTCTGGATGAGGTTGGAGCGTTCTACCGCACCCTCATGATACCGCTTGCCTGTAGCCGTCCAAGGCGGTGGCGTTCCGTGCTGCTCATGCCATCACCGATCCCGCCAAGACCGATAACCGGACGAGAAGAAATACAGCAATCTGGAAGGCAATGATCTTGGGTCTGGCAACGGTCCTGCGGCGCTCCGGAAGTGAGGCAGCCGAAGGAATATCCGGCCTTTCCATCATCTTGGCCGGATTTCCCGTATCAGTCGAGAATAATTTCCCCTTACAACCCAATCCAAAGCTCTTCGCTGGAGTTAGCTGGGGTTAAAGGTCTGGCGCGGCCGCTTCGATCTCTGCGGCACTATTGGCCTCAAGCATAGCGTCGAATGTTGCCGACAGGACTTTGTCCAACGCTGAAGCGAGACCGGCTTTCATAGCGGCATCCTGGGCAATAGCCCGCGATGAAATCTGGACATGAGCCATCGCCGGAACACTGCCATCTGACGGCAACATGGAGTATTGTACCTCTACAGAGCAACTGCGGATCGGGTCGGAAGAAAGGCGCAGGTGGCGACTGAGCATATAATCAATATGCCGAAATTCGAACGCATCGATAGTCGGCAAGCAGGCGTCTGTGACCCAGGGATATCCGGCACCGCCCACCAACTTTTTGGGGTCCACTTCTTTCCCATTTCGCCCGAATAGGGCCACGCGCTTGATCTTGGCTCCCTTCAAAATCGGCACGCCGCCGTCCGCGCCGGTGCCGTACTTGAGGGCCAGATCAGACTGGAATTTTTCAAAGATACTTTGATCGAAGGGGATCACGCGCGAAATCGATGCAACCGTCTCACCAATCGTGATGAGCTGGATAGTGTCCGGCAAATGGTTGATCGGCGTTTTGCTGTTCGCCTTGTAGGCGTTGTAGCCTTCAGGATCGCGCGTCAGGTTCGTGACCGAGTAAAAGGGGGCCTGCTCTTGGAGGATCGGGTCTATCGCGTATTGGGCGCTTATGCCGTTGAGGTACCCACCCTGAGAGGTGAAAACGTGCCTAGATGGCAGAAAGTCGGTTTCTTCAATCACTGAGTATCCGGTATTGGAAAGCATGGTGATCACGTCGCTCTCGCCCATTCCAACCGTTGCGCCGAGAATGGTCAGGTTGTCCGGAAGGCGCGGGTGTAGTCCCAGGGGCGTTGTGTAGCTGACAAGCTTAAGCAGCGTCCCCTCAAATTCATGCGCGCCGACCGTTAGGTTCAGCGTCCGGGTGCCACCGGGATCGATCGGACCAACCGACATCTGAACCATGTCCGCAGGGCATGCCTCTTGGTAATCAGGTCCGAAAACAGCATCCAGTTCAAGCAGACCGCTTTGCGGATATTCGTCTTGCGAAGGCAAATTGAACGCCGCACGGCAGGAATACTGCTTTCTGCTGTCAGGAAGTTTCCACCAGATCGAACCACCCCCGAAACGGTCAGAGAACACCAGCTCCCCTCCAAAGGATTTGTCGAACTGGACCTGCCAGACGCCGGAGTCATAGTCTTTCAGATCGTCGGCGGCGATCTGTGCCGACGCAAGGGACGGAGTGCAGAGCGCAAGCGCTGCGTATCCCAAGGCAGCAAGGGCTTTTGTGCGGAAAAATGTCATGCGGGTGTCCTCTTAAAAAGAAGGGGAAGCGCGCCCGCGTGGAGCGCGCTTGCAGATGTCAGGATTGGTCAGGATGCACGTTGCTGCGCGGGGCACGGGTCCGAAACGCTAGGTAGATAATGCCCAGGGGCGCGATGATAGGAGAGAAAATCCAAAGAAGAACATTGATGACAATTTTTGCACCGTACAGAAAAACTGCATTAAATACGATCAGTGTTTCTCCCAAAATAAGGTTCCTAACCTCATCCCACGAGAGCTTGGCAAACGGGAATAGAACAGCCGCCGCCGGAATGAAGAAAAAATCGAAAGCTGTTGGAAAACGGAAGTTGGCATTGGCCCAGATCATCCAGCCAACCATAATCACTGTGCTGATCAGATAGGCCCGTACAAGATAGCCGCGATCCACAGCTCCAAAAATACGTTTCACGAAATTCATCAAAGTTTGCTTGACATGTGGTAGATGAAATCCTTCAAGCCGCTGCGAGTAAAGGATTTTTATGGCTCCGGCGGTAGGGATCGAACCTACGACCAATTGATTAACAGTCA
The DNA here is from genome assembly GCF_009363735.1 of Roseovarius sp. THAF8. Lineage (NCBI taxonomy): Bacteria > Pseudomonadati > Pseudomonadota > Alphaproteobacteria > Rhodobacterales > Roseobacteraceae > Roseovarius > Roseovarius sp. THAF8. Next base: position 26,867 of record NZ_CP045410.1, read on the forward strand.
ACTGCTCTACCGCTGAGCTACGCCGGAATACCGGGGGCGGATATAGCAACCTACTCCGGTGGCGTCCAGAGGGTTTGTGACAAAAAATTCCTGCAGGCTCAGCCAAGGCTGAAGAGCGCGGTCGCCGTAAGGGGGCCGGCTGGCGCGACCATGTTTTTCCGATGCAAATCAATGAGGTGGGCGAGGACGTTGCGGGCCGCTGCTCCCATCAGGGCCTCTGGCGTTTCTGTGTAGATTCGCCGCGCGAGGTCCCGGGCGTCCGCCGGGCCAGTCCGCAGCGCCTCGAGGATCGACGCCTCGCGCCCCTCGCGATGCGCGATCAGCCAGTCGAGCCGCGCCATCGGTTCGGTGATCGGCGCGCCGTGGCCGGCGTGAAAAACCTTCCCGCCACGATCCCGCAACCGACGGCAGGAAGCCATGAAATCTGTCAAGTCGCCGTCGGGCGGCGCCACCAGCGAGCTGGCCCAGCCCATCACCAGATCGCCGCAAAAGACCGTGTCGCCCATGGCGAAACTCAGGTGATTGCCCAGGTGCCCCGGAGTCCATAGCGCCTCGAGCGTCCAGTCGCCGCCCTCGATCACGTCGCCATCGTCGAGCGTCACGTCCGGCGCGAAACCGGCCTCCACGCCTTCGCCCGCATCCTCGAGCCCTGCCGCGGCCAGCCGGGTCATGATATCGCTGCGCCCGGCGCCGGAGGGGCCGAAGGCGTGCACCCGCGTGCCGGTCTTTCGCGCCAGCCGATGCGCCAGCGGCGAGTGATCCACGTGGCTGTGCGTGACCAGGACGTGCGACACCCGCTGTCCGGGCTCCAGCGCCGCCAGGATGGCCGCGAGATGGGCCGGATCGTCGGGTCCGGGGTCGATCACCGCGATGTCGCGTGATCCCACGAGGTAGGTGTTCGTCCCCCAACAGGTCATCGGCGACGGGTTATCGGCCAGCACGCGGCGCAGGCCGGGGGCCAGTCGCTCTGCGATCCCCGGCGTGGGGCGTTTGTCCTGCATGTGCTTCGCTCTTTCCGATCCTGCCCGTCATGGCTAGGTTTAGCGCATGTCCTTCCGCTGGCTCAAACCCTATATGCCCAGGTCGCTCTATGGCCGCGCCATCGCGATTCTTCTGCTGCCGGTGATCACGCTGATGCTGGTGGTCTCGATCGTCTTCGTGCAGCGTCACTTCGAAGGCGTCACCAAACAGATGACCCGGTCCGCCAGCCGCGAGGTCGGGGTGCTGCTGGACGCCGGGATGCAACCCTCCGAGATCGGCGCCTCGCGCCTTGCACGGATCCTGCAGATCTCGGCCGAGACGGTCCCGCTCGAGGAGATGCCGCGCCAGGACAGCCGCCGCTGGTACGATTTCACCGGCGCCTACGTGATTGGCGAGTTCAACCGCCTGCTGCCGAACCTGCAAGCGCTGGACCTGCCGAATGACGGCGTTGTCCATCTTTACTTCACCATGGCCGACACCGGCCTGCGGATGACGTTCGACCGGCGCCGGGTGTCGGCCTCGAACCCGCACCAACTGTTGGTCTACATGTTCTTCTGCGCCACCCTCATGACGGTGATCGCCTATTTCTACCTGCGCAACCAGTTGCGTCCGATCACCCGCCTGGCCGATGCCGCCGATGCGTTCGGCCGGGGCCGCCACGTCGAGTATCGCCCGGCAGGCTCGACAGAGGTGCGCGCGGCCGGGGCGGCCTTTCTCGACATGCGCGCCCGGATCGAGCGCCAGATCGAGCAGCGCACACTCATGCTGTCCGGCGTCAGTCACGACCTGCGCACGCCGATAACCCGGCTCAAGCTCGCGTTAACGATGCTCGAGTCGGAGGACCGCGCCCCGATGGAACAGGACGTCGCCGACATGGAACGCCTGATCACCGAGTTCCTCGATTTCGCGCGCGGTGCGCAGGAAGGTGCGCCCGAACCCGTCGATCCGCACGCGTTGGTGGCCCGCATCGTCGAGGATTACCAGCGTGGCGGCAAGGCGGTGACATTGGCCGAGCGCGAAGGACAGGGCACCGTCGCGCTGCGCTCCGGCGGTATCCGGCGGGCGGTGGAAAATCTCGTCGGCAACGCGGTGCGCTACGGCAGCCGCGCCGAGGTGTCGGTGCACCTGACCGACCGGGCCCTGCGCATCCGGGTCGAGGATGACGGCCCCGGCATCCCGCAGGCGCAGCGCGAAGAGGCGCTCAAACCCTTCGCCCGGCTGGACGAGGCCCGCAACCAGAACCTCGGCACCGGGGTCGGCCTGGGGCTGGCGATTGCGATGGACATCGCCCGCGCCCACGGCGGCACACTGCGCCTGGGCGAAAGCGCCCGACTGGGCGGCCTGCAGGCCGATATCGTGATCGGGCGCTAGGGCGCGCGGAAATTGTCAAAATTTCCGGACTGGAAAATGCGCATTTTCCAGCCCGTTTTCTGCGCAGAAAACGGTCCCGAATCCGGGGCCTCGCGCATGCTCAGGAGCGGGGCCGCAAATAGGTCTCCGAGGCATATCCCGTCAGCCCCGGCGCCCGGTCCAGCGCCACATCGCACCAGCGCGTGCCGCCGACCCGTTTACAGTCCCGCACGCGCACCAGCGTGCCGTTGGGCAGCCCGACGCGCGTCTCGAACCCAAGGCCCGGACCTCCGCGCAGCTTCAGCATGTCGCCCTCTTCCACGCCGTAAACCTCGTAGATACTGGAGGTGAACGCGGTCACCGGCGTCGTCTCCGAACAGGCGGCGAGCAGGCCAAGGGCGGCAAGTATGGAAAAGGGTCTGCGCATGGTACCTCTCATTGACGTGGAACTGGTAGGCCCGGAGGGACTCGAACCCCCAACCAAAGCGTTATGAGCGCTCTGCTCTAACCAATTGAGCTACAGGCCCGACCTTGCGTTTCGGGATAGGCGGGGGCAGGGCGGGCGTCAAGGGCTCTGGCAACCCCTCGCGGGCATTCGCGATTGCACGGACGCCCGCGATGGATTAACCGAAGCCCCGACATGCCAAGCGGAGACCGCACATGACCGACGCCAAGAACGGGATCACCTATGCCGATGCCGGCGTGGATATCGACGCGGGCAACGCGCTCGTCGACCGGATCAAGCCTGCCGCCAAGCGTACCAACCGCGCGGGCGTCATGGCGGGCCTGGGCGGTTTCGGTGCGCTTTTCGATCTCAAGGGCGCGGGCTATACCGACCCCATTCTGGTGGCCGCCACCGACGGCGTGGGCACAAAGCTGCGCATCGCGATCGACACCGGCAACGTCGACGGCGTCGGCATCGACCTTGTCGCCATGTGCGTCAACGACCTTGTCTGCCAGGGAGCCGAGCCGCTCTTCTTTCTGGACTATTTTGCCACCGGCAAGCTCGACACGGATACAGCGGCCCGCATCATCGAAGGCATCGCCGAAGGCTGCGTGCGTTCCGGTACCGCGCTCATCGGCGGCGAGACGGCGGAAATGCCCGGCATGTACCCCGAAGGCGACTTCGACCTCGCCGGCTTCGCCGTGGGCGCGATGGAGTGCGGCAGCGACCTGCCGGCGGGCGTCACGTCCGGCGACGTGCTTCTGGGGCTTGCCTCGAACGGCGTGCATTCCAACGGCTATTCCCTCGTGCGCAAGCTGGTCGAGATGTCCGGCCTCGGCTGGAACGCCGAGTGCCCATGGGCGGATGGCAGCCTTGGCGCGGCCCTGCTGACGCCCACGCGCCTTTACGTGACGCAGGCGCTCGAGGCGGTCCGCGCGGGCGGCGTCCACGCGCTCGCCCACATCACCGGCGGCGGCCTGACCGAGAACATCCCCCGCGTCCTGCCGGACGATCTTGGCGTCGACATTGACCTCGACAGTTTCGATCTGCCGCCCGTCTTCCAGTGGCTGATGGCGCAGGGTGGCATGGCGCAATCGGAAATGCTCAAGACCTTCAACTGCGGCGTGGGCATGGTGCTGGCGGTCGAGGCCGACCGCGCCGAGGCGCTCGCGGAACTTCTGACAGGCACCGGAGAGACCGTGATCCGCCTGGGCCACGTGACCGAGGGGCAGGGCGTCCGCTACACCGGCAACCTCGCGTGACCAAGCGCGTTGCCATCCTGTTCTCGGGCAGCGGCTCCAACATGGTGGCGCTGATCGACAGCATGACCGGCGACCACCCGGCGCGCCCCGTGGTGGCGCTTTGCAACACGCCCGATGCCCCCGGCTTTGCCAAGGCCGAGGCGCGCGGCGTGCCGACCGAACTGGTGGATCATCGCGATTTCAGGGGCGACCGTCCCGCCTTCGAAGGCCTCATGACCCGGACCTTGCAGCGCTACGCGCCCGACATCATCTGTTTCGCGGGCTTCATGCGCATCCTGACCGACGATTTCATCTCGCGCTGGCAGGGCCGGATGATCAATATCCACCCGTCGCTCCTGCCCAGCTATCGCGGCCTCGACACCCACGCCCGCGCCATCGCGGCGGGCGAGGCCGAGGCGGGCTGCACTGTGCACGAAGTGACGCTGGAACTGGATGACGGCCCGATCCTGGGCCAGGCCCGCGTGCCGGTGCATCCCGGCGACACGCCCCAGGCGCTGGCCGCCCGGGTGCTGGAGCAGGAACACCGGCTTTACCCGGCGGTCCTGCGCCGCTTCGCCGCCGGCGACCGCACGCCCGTCCACCTGCCCTGAGCGGGTGAGGGCGGACGGCACACCGCGCGGTTCCGCATCAGCGCGGCGCAGACGCCGCAACGTTGCCGTGCCAGTCGGCCGAGACATCGGCCGGCGGGGCGCTCACCGCGACACCGCCAAGCGCCAGCAGGAGCATGGCGCTCAGCGTCATCGCCACGTCGCGCGATTTCATCCGCGGGGCAGGGCGGCTGGGGATATGGTCGAGGGTCGTCATGGCATCTCTCCGTCATCGGTACTGCACGTTACATAGATGCGGCCTTGGTATTTTTGAAACGAATGAATGTTGTATCGGGTATAAAGAAACGTGATGTATCCGGTGCCGCCATGCCGCAGCCCCGCGGTCGCGTGTCACTTGCGCTTTGCTTTCCGCCGCGCCTCGGTATAGGCGGTTGGACTACCACGTTTTATCCGCCGGAGCAGGAATGCAGACCATCACCACCACCGAAGACCTCGCCGCCTTTTGCGCCCGCGCGGCAGAGGCCGAGTATGTCACCGTCGATACCGAGTTCCTGCGCGAGCGCACCTATTATTCCAAGCTCTGCCTGATCCAGCTGGCCCTGCCGTCCCGGGGTGAGGACGACGCCGTGCTGGTCGACCCGATCGACGGCCAGGACATGTCGCTCGAACCGCTCTACGGCCTCTTCCGCGATCCGTCGGTGGTCAAGGTTTTTCACGCCGCGCGGCAGGACCTCGAGATCTTCTACGTCGATGCCGGGCTGATTCCCGACCCGCTTTTCGACACGCAGGTCGCGGCGATGGTCTGCGGCTTCGGCGAACAGGTGGGCTACGAGACCCTGGTGCGCAAGATCGCCAAGCAGTCGCTCGACAAGACCTCGCGCTTCACCGACTGGTCGCGCCGCCCACTGACCGACGCGCAGAAGACCTACGCGGTGGCGGACGTGACCCACCTGCGGGACATCTACGAATTCCTCGCCGCCAAGCTGGCGAAATCGGGCCGCGACAAGTGGGTGGCCGAGGAGATGCAGGTGCTCACCAACCCCGAGACCTATGTCACCCGCCCCGATGAGGCCTGGCAGCGCGTCAAAACCCGCAACTCGTCGGGTCGTTTCCTGGCCATCGTGCGCGAACTGGCGCGCTTCCGCGAGGACTATGCCCAGAGCCGCAATATCCCCCGCAACCGGGTCTTCAAGGACGACGCCCTGGTAGAGCTGGCCTCGACCAAGCCGAAATCCGCGAACGACCTGTCGCGCTCGCGGCTCTTGCTGCGCGAGGCGCGGCGCGGCGACATTGCCGACGGCATCATCGCGGCGGTCAAGGCGGGGCTCGACTGTCCGAACGACGATTTGCCCAAGGCCGACCGCAGCCGCGAACGGCTTCAGATCAACCCGGCGCTTGCCGATCTTCTGCGCGTTTTGCTGAAAGCGAAATCCGAGGAGTATTCAGTCGCCTCCAAGCTGATCGCCTCGGCGGCCGACCTCGATGCCATCTCGGCGGGCGAACGCGACGTGCCGGCTTTGGGCGGCTGGCGGCGCGATGTGTTCGGGGATGATGCGATGCGGCTCTGCGACGGCAAGGTCGCACTGGCCGCCCGCCGCGGATCGGTTGTGGCGATCGACCTATGATGCGTCAGCGGCGCGAACTGAGGGCGTTCAGCTCGCCGCGCACGCGGATCTCGTTGATCTCTTCCAGGTCGTTGTTGCTCAGGAACGCGCCCACCCGCACCTCGCGGGTGCTTTGCGTGCCCACCGGCATCTCGATCGGCTGATAGGCGTTCAGCGTGTATTCCATGACGCCATTGATCGGACCGTCCTCGCTGATCGGCAACAGGCGCACGTCGAACGCGCCCTCGCGCTGGGGCAGGCCGGTCACGCGCACGATGGCGCCCGTGGGCAGCGGCTCGACCACCATGCTGGTCACCTGATCGACAAGGCTGCCATTATAGATCTCGACCTTGGCACGGCGGCGGAAGATGCCCGAGCGTTGCGCGACCGAGGCGTTCCTGCGCACGATCATCTCGGCATTTTCATCCTCGATCAGAGGGTTGCCGGTCTGCCGATCGCTGGGCGAACGGCGCTCGCCGGTATTGGTGGTGTTCACGATCGGGGTGGACCGGCTGTTGCCGAACCAGTTGCGCGGGTTGGCGCCGGAATCGCGCCAGCCGCTGCACGCCGTCAGCGTCATGCTTGAGATCACCATCACCGAAAGCAGAACCCGCATTTCGACCGCCCCTTCCTCGTTTCTTTTCGACTACCCCATCCGGGCGGGCTTGAAAAGGGACTTGGCGCACTGGACCTGAAGGTGTTGCACGCCTAACTGTGGTCAGAAGAAGCAGAAGGAGACCAGCCGCATGGCGCAGCCGGCATTCGAAGAGATCGTCGAGGATTTCGAGTTCCTGGAGGACTGGGAGGATCGCTACCGCTACGTGATCGACCGGGGCCGCGCGATGGAGCCGCTGGATGACGCCCTGAAAGTCCCGGCGACCAAGGTCGACGGCTGCGCCAGCCAAGTGTGGCTGCATCCGAAGGTCGAGGCGGGCAGGTTCCGCTTCGACGGCGATTCGGATGCCATGATCGTGCGCGGCCTGATCGCGGTGCTGCGCACGCTCTACAATGACACGCCCGTGGGCCAGGTGGGGCAGGTGGACGCCCCCGGCGAACTGGCGCGGCTGGGGCTGAACGACCATCTCTCGGCGCAACGCTCCAACGGGCTGCGGGCGATGATCGAGCGGATCCGCGCCGTGGCCTCCGAGGCGGCGTGATCCTAAAGCGTCCCGCCTTTAACCTGACACATCGGATAAAGGCGGGGCGCGCGCCTCGACCGAGCCTTGCACTGCGCTTCGCCAAAAGCTGTGAGTCAGGTTTTTGGCGAAACGCTTTAGAGGAGTGGCTGCGCCACGCTCTGTTTTTCCGTGAAGAGGGGCGCTGCCCCTCCGGTCGAAACGATGTTTCGACCTCCTCCCCGGGATATTTCTGGCCAGAGGAAGACAGCCGCTCAGGCGCGGGCTGACAGCGTGGTTTCGAGGTCGCCGTAGCCGGTAAACCGGTATTCGAACTCCAGCCCGAGCCGGTCGGCGCAGTCTTCTGCCTTGGCTTTCAGCGCCGGGTCCTCGATCTGCGCCTGGTAGACCAGCGTGGTGTAGTTGCCGAAGATCATGTCGCGCAATTCGGGGTGGCGGTCGAGACCCATGGGTTTCCACACGAAGGCGTCGAACTGCTTGACCAGGAAATCGGTCAGGTAGAAGGCGGTGATCTCGTCGCGCGCGGCGAAGGTCTCGTTGCCCTCGAAGAAGGAATAGCAATGCGGGCCTTCGACCATCTCGACGCCCAGCTCCCGGCATTTTGCCTGCAGCAAACCGCCGGTGCCGCAATCGGCATAGACCACGAAGATGTCGTCATAGGCGTCGCGATGCTCGGCCACCGTCTCCTCGACCGCCGTGACGATCCTTTCGGGATAAAGATGGTATTTCGCGGGCAGGCATTGCAGCACCATGTGATCCCACCCATTGGCGCGCTTCAGCGCCAGGATCTCGCGCGCCAGTGCGCCGCAGGCGATCAGCAGGATGCTGCCCTTCGCCCGCTCGGCAAAGCCGTCCTCGGTCAGGGTGCTGTCGCTCGGCAGCATCTCAGCGCCCGCCGCCACGCAGGCCGAGGAACCGCACCAGCAGGTAGACCCCCAGCACCAGCGGCACCGCGACCATCCAGTTCTCCGACAGCGCCTCCGGCCCCCAGGCCGAGGTCAGCAGGAAAATCGTGCCGCCCGCAGCGGCGATCACGACAAGCAACAGCAGCACCAGTTTGTTGAGAGGCATCACGAGGGTCCTTTCCGCAACAGACATAAGCGCAGTCGTCCGACGAAAAAAGCCCCGCCGGGTCGGGCAGGGCCTTGTCGTTCACCCGAGGGCAGGGGCTCAGCCCGTGGCGCCTTGGTTGTGCTTGCGGCCCACCAGGTCCTTGGCGGTCTCCACCGCCACGGCGGCGTCGCGGCAATAGGCGTCGGCGCCGATGGCCTTGCCGAATTCCTCGTTCAGCGGTGCGCCGCCCACCAGCACGATGTAATCGTCGCGCAGGCCCTGTTCCACCATCGTGTCGATCACGACCTTCATGTAGGGCATCGTGGTGGTCAGCAGGGCCGACATGCCCAGGATGTCGGGTTTTTCGGTTTCCAGCGCCTCGAGATAGTTCTCGACCGGATTGTTGATCCCGAGGTCGACCACTTCGAACCCGGCACCTTCCATCATCATCGACACAAGGTTCTTGCCGATGTCGTGGATGTCGCCCTTGACGGTACCGATCACCATCTTGCCGACGCGCGGGGCGCCGGTTTCGGCCAGCAGAGGCTTGAGAATGGCCATGCCGCCCTTCATCGCGTTGGCCGCGAGCAGAACCTCGGGCACGAACAGGATACCGTCGCGGAAATCCTTGCCGACGATGGTCATGCCGCCCACCAGCGCCTCGGTCAGCACCTGGTAGGGTTGCCAGCCACGCTCAAGCAGGATGTTGACGCCTTCCTCGATCTCTTCCTTCAGACCGTCATAGAGGTCGTCGAACATCTGCTGGACAAGTTCCTCGTCGTCCAGTTCGCTGAGGATGATGTCGTCTTCTTCGTCGGACATGTGCTTTATCCCTTGGTGTGGCGCGTGGCCCGGTGTCTAGCCTCCGCGATTACGTCCATTTTGTCGCACACGACTTTCCAATTCCGACATGCGCGGTTCTTGCACCGACAGATAGCGCAGATTCCGCGCGGCCTTCAGTGAAAAACTTCCATACTGACTATGAGCTTGTTGCATATGTTCTCTTAATGTTCCTATAATCGGGCCATGTCAGGTACCTCCGATACCGTCGATCCGCGGTTGCGCCGTCCGGGCCGGGGCGCGGTCAGCAACGCCGTGGGCCGGTACGAGCGGCAGGCACGCAGTTTCGAGGATGACGGCTGGAATGCCGCCCCCGAAGAGGCGGCGCTGCGCACCCGCGTCAGCATCGAGCGGCCGCGCAGCATCATCACCTACAACCGCTCGCCCGATCTGCCGTTCGACCGCTCGATCAACCCTTACCGGGGCTGCGAGCATGGCTGCATCTATTGCTTCGCCCGGCCCAGCCACGCCTGGCTCGGCCTGTCGGCAGGGCTCGATTTCGAGACCCGGCTGGTCGCGCGCCCCGACGCGCCCCAGGTGCTGGCCGCCGAGCTGCGCAAGCCCGGCTACCGCGTGGCGCCCATCGCCATCGGCACCAACACCGATCCGTATCAGCCCATCGAAAAGGCCCATGGCATCATGCGCGCCTGCCTCCAGGTGCTGTCGGATTTCAACCATCCCGTCGCCATCGTCACCAAGGGCAGCCTCGTGGAGCGTGACATCGACATCCTGTCCGACATGGCCGCGCGCGGGCTGGCGCGGGTGGGCATCTCCGTCACCACGCTCGACGCTGCGTTGTCTCGCGCGATGGAGCCGCGCGCACCTGCCCCGGCGCGACGGCTGAAGGTGGTCGAACGCCTGGCGAACGCGGGCGTGCCCGTGCGCGCCATGGTCTCACCGGTGATCCCGGGGCTGACCTGTCACGAGATGGAGCCAATCCTGCAGGCCGTTGCCAAGGCAGGGGCCGGCGCCGCCAGCTGGATCATGCTGCGCCTGCCGCTGGAGGTCTCGCCGCTCTTTCGCGAGTGGCTGGCCGAGACTTGTCCCGACCGGGCCGCCCGCGTGATGGGTCACGTGCGCGACATGCATGGCGGCAAGGATTACGCCTCGGACTGGGGCCGCCGGATGCGCGGCTCAGGGCCCTATGCCGAGATGGTGGCGCAGCGGTTTCGGGTCGCGGCACGACGGCTGGGGCTCGACGCGACACAGCCGCCTTTGCGGTGCGACCTCTTCGCGCCGCCGGCGCGGGCCGGGGACCAGATGGAACTGTTCTGAGGTGGACTATCACATTGGCGTCTGCGCGTGGGTTTTCACCCACCCTACGGGTCCGCGCGACACCGCGTCGGGACCTGTTCAGCTGCCGTAGGGTGGGGTTCCACCCCACCGCTTCGCCCTCACTCCGCGCAAACCCGACCCGGAACCTCGATGCCGCCGTAGGGTGGGTGAAAACCCACGCGCACCCACCGCGCCTTACAACTTCCGCACCTTCAACTTGGTCAGCCGGTTGTCCTCCTTCTCCACCACCTCGAAACGGAAGCCGTGGAAATTGAACACCTGTCCCACCTCGGGGATGATCTGCGCCTCGTAGATCACCAGGCCCGCCACGGTGTTGGCCTGATCGTCCGGCAAGGTCCAGTCCGTTGCCCGGTTCAGGTCGCGGATCGTCGTGCCGCCGTCCACCAGGAACTGGCCGTCGTCGCTGCGCCCCACCGGGTGGTCGCCATCGGGGTCGAACTCGTCGGTGATCTCGCCCACGATCTCTTCCAGGATATCCTCCAGCGTGATCAGCCCCTGAAGGTCGCCATACTCGTCCACCACCAGCGCGAAATGGCTGCGCATCCGCAGGAACTGGCGCATCTGGTCGTCCAGCGTGGTGGTCTCGGGCACGAAATAGGGCTCCATCGCCACGTCGCAGATGTCGAACGTCGCCAGCGCCCCGCGCGCGCCCTCGGCCTTCAGCGCCAGCGTGTGCATGGCGCGCAGCAGGTCCTTGGCATGGACGATCCCGATGATGTTGTCCGGATCGTCTCGATAGATCGGCAGCCGCGTGTGGTTGGATTTCAGGCACTGGTCCAGGATCGCCTCGGGTTCCAGCGCCGCGTCGATCATCTCGATCTGGCTGCGGTGCAACATGATCTCCTCGACCGCCCGGTCGCCCAGGTCCAGCGCGCCAAGGATCCGGTCGCGGTCCTCTTTCTCGACCACGCCCTCGGAATGCCCGAGGTACAGCGCTCCCGCGATTTCCTCGCGCACCGCCAGGATCTGGCTGTCGGGGTCGGTCTTCACCCCGAACACCCGCAGCACGCCGCGCACCAGCAGGCGGACCGCCGACACCACCGGCGAAAAGATCACGATCACCCAGCGGATCACCGGGGCCGCGTGCGAGGCCGCCGCCTCGGCATTGGTGATCGCATAGGTCTTGGGCAGAACCTCGGCAAAGATCAGCACCAGGAACGTCATCACCAGCGTCGCCAGCGCCACGCCGCTCTCGCCGAAGGCGCGGGTGAAGAGGGCGGTCGCCAGCGACGTCGCCAGGATGTTCACCAGGTTGTTGCCCAGAAGGACCGAGCCGATCAGCCGCTCGTTGTCCTCGGTGATCTGTAGCGCCCGTTCGGCGCCTTTCGATCCCTTGTCGGCCCGCGCCCGCAGCTTGCCGCGCGACGCGGCGGTCAGCGCGGTTTCACTCCCCGAAAAGCAGGCGGACAGAACCAGAAGCAGAAGGATCGCACCGGCAGAGATCCAGAAGGCGGTGTCAAAGGTTGGCGAAACGGGGTCCATTGTCCAAAAGTCACGTTATGCGTTGCAGGGGTTATGGGGCGTGCAGGCGGGGCATTCAAGGAAACTGGCGCGGAAACTTGCAGATTTGGGGGCGCAGGACCCGTGAAGGGGGATTCGACGGACCCAGGCCCTGCCGGGCGACGAGACCGGCTGGCGCATCGCACCTGCACGGTCTGCCGGCCGACGCCAGGTGGCAGGGCTTCCGTCCGGTCCCGAGCCCGGGACATCGCGCCTGCAATCGGTCAGTCGCCGTCCGTCGACCTGCCGCCCGCCGCCTTGCGCGCCTCCTGCGCCAGCGGGTGCGCGTCGAACACCAGGTCGCGCAGCCGGTCTTGCAGCACATGGGTATAGATCTCGGTCGTTCCCACATCGGCATGACCCAGGAGCGTCTGGATCGTCCGCAAATCGGCGCCGCCGGCCAGCAGATGCGTCGCGAAGGCATGACGCAGGATGTGCGGCGACACCCGCTCGGGGCTGATCCCCGCCGCCACGGCGAAATCCTTGACCAGCAGGAAAAAACGGTTGCGCGTGATGTGACCCGCCTTGCCGCTCGACGGAAAAAGAAAGGCCGAGGCTGGCTTGCCCTTCGCCTTCGCCGCCTCTTCCGCCGCATCGCGCACCGTCAGCCAGGCGTCCAGCGCCGCGCGGGCCGGGGGCGACATCGGCACCAGCCGTTCCTTGCCGCCCTTGCCGCGCACCAGCAGCATCTGCGGGTCGCCCCGGCAGGATGCCACCGGCAACGACACCAGTTCGCTCACCCGCATACCCGTGGCATAAAGCAGTTCCATCAGGCAGGCGTTGCGGACCCGGTCGGCCTTGTTCCGCCCGGTCTGCCGCGCGGCCTCCAGCAGGCGGTCCACGTCGCCCAGCTCCAGCGTCTTGGGCAGACGCTTGTCGCGGCCCGGGCCGCGGATCTGGATCGCCGGGTTGTCCTCGCGCAGCCCCTCGTCGAAGGCAAAGCGATAGAATTGCCGGATTGCCGACAGTCGCCGCGCCCGCGTCGACCGCGCCAGTCCCTGCGCGTCGCAATGCACCAGGTAATCCTCGATATCCGCCTGCGCCGCGCGCGCCGCATCCTTGCCGCCACGCGCCAGCCACTCGGTGAAATCCGTCAGGTCCCGGGCATAGGCCTGCAAGGTATTGCGGGCCGCCCCAGCCTCGGCCGCCTGGGCGTCGAGGAAATTCGCCAGCCAGTGCCGCGTGCTCACGTGCCCGCCTTCAGCAGCAGGATCTGCAACGCCGCCTTGCGCGCGGTGTCCTCCAGCCCCACAGCCCGCAGCGTCGACAGGCCCGCCACGATGTCGCTGGCCTGGTTCGGTCCGGCGCCGTCCAGTTGCAGCGCCGCCGTCAGGATCGCCTGTCCCAGCCGCCCGGCCTCCAGCATGTCGGCATGGTCGGGATGGGCCGCATTGGCGGCAAACGCCTCTGCAATCGCGATCTGCGGCGTCTCGCTGGCCAGGTCGGCGTCGGGCGTGCCCTGGGCCAGTCCCACCAGGAAGCGCCCGCGCGCATCGTTCGTGGCAAGTTTCGGCGCCAGCGACTCGTAATCCTGCGACAACAGCGCCACCTCGAAGGCCGCCTCGCGCCCGCGGCCCTGCAGATCCAGCGTCGACAGCGACTGGGCAAAGAGCGTCGCAAACGCCACGCCCAGGCCCTCGCGCTTCATGTCGCGCCACAGGTCGGGCAGGATCTCGCCCACGGCTTGCGCGTCGGTGTCGAGGATCGCCTGTTCCAGGTCCTGCACACCCGCCACGCGTTCCCACACCCCGCCCGACGCCGCCGGGCTCTGATCGGTGTAAAGTCCCAGCAGGCGATTGGCGGGCAGGGCGCCGGTGCGGGTCAGCCGCTCTGCGGCTTCGATCTCGGCCTTCAGCCCGGTCAGCCCGCGCATGTCGGCCACGGCGAACTCGCGCGGCAGGTTTCGCGTCGGCAGGGGCGTTCCGGCCGCCTCGTACAGGCGGTAGAGCAGCGGCGTCATGGTCGCGGCCGGCGCCAGCGTGGTGTCCGCGTCGATCGTTTCGGGGTCCAGGAAATGCGCCAGCAGGCGTTCGCTCGGGGCATCCAGCACACCCAGCGCGGTCGCCGTCTCGTAGGTCAGCGCGGCGGTCTGCCAGTCCCCCGTGCGCGCCCCGCAATAGATCCGCGCATCGTATCGGTCCGACAATTCGGGTTCCTGCGTCAGGGCGGAACAGGCTTCGTTCTCGGTGCCGCTCAGCAGCGCCAGGTCGAACCACTGGTCGAACAGATCGGCATCGTAGGGGCCCGCCTGCTGCACCAGCGCCAGCGCCGGCTCGACCGCGCCCATCTTGCGCAGCGCGCCTAGCCTCGCCCGCAGGAACCGCGCCTCCGCGCCTGCGTCGGCGGGCGCCTCTGCCTCGGCCAGCAACAGGGTATAGTAAAGCGCCTGGATCGCCGGCAGCGGATCGGACGGCAGCCGCGAGAACAGCGAGATCAGCGTGTCGGTGCTGCTGCCGGCCCACAGGTTCGGCGGCAGCCCGGTGGTGCTGCCCGGCAAAAGCCCCGCCGCATCGGGCCGAGCGCCGTCCAGTGGCATCACGTCCACGTCCGGCACCACGGCGCCCTCCACATCGCTCTCGGGCGGGGGCTGCAACGGCGCTTCCAGGGGTCTCGCCACGCTGATCGGTGCCGGGTCGTTCAGCCAGTCGATGGCCCCCAGCGGCTCCTGCGCCAGGGCGGGGGCCGCGAAGGCGATGGAAAAGACAACGGTATCAAGAGTCTTCAAGTATGATTTCCTGTCGAATTTCTTCCCGGTCGGGCGAGAAATCCGCCCCGAAAAATGGTCCGAGATAGGCATAGCCCACCAGCGCGAGGAACGCCAGAATGCCAAGGTAGATCAGCCATTTGATCAGTCTGAACATGAAGTGCCTGCCCGTTTATTGCCGTCTTTTACCACTTTATAACTGGCAATTTCATCAAGATCACGTCATTCAGTGCACGAAAAGTTACGATTGGCATAGGAGCGCCGACAGTGGCCGCCGGGGAGCGTTGGCAGTTGAAGAAAACCGTTGTGCTGGTGGGGATGATGGGGGCTGGAAAAACGGCTGTGGGCAAGGCTTTGGCAGCCATTCTTGATGTCCCTTTCCTTGATTCGGACGTCGAGATAGAGGCCGCGGCCAACATGAAGATCTCCGAGATTTTCGCCCGCGACGGCGAGGCGTTCTTCCGCGACCGCGAAACGCAGGTCATCGACCGCCTGCTCGACAGCCAGCGCGGCATCCTGTCCGCCGGCGGCGGCGCGTTCCTGTCCGAGCGCAACCGCGACCTGATCCGGGCCAAGGGCGTGTCGGTCTGGCTCAAGGCCGATCTCCGGCTTCTGTGGAACCGCGTAAAACACAAGGATACCAGGCCCTTGCTGCGCACGGCTGATCCTTACAGGACGTTGGAGGATCTCTACGAGGCGCGGCTGCCGTATTACGAAATGGCCGATCTTGCCGTGCCCGCCCATGCGTCCTACACGATCGACCAGATGGCCACGAAGGTCCGCGACGCGCTGCAGCAACGCCCGGACGTACTGGAGCAGACGACATGACCGAACTCGTTCACGTGGGCCTCGGCGACCGCGCCTACGACATCCATATCGGCCCGGGGCTTCTCGGGCAGGCCGGGGCGCTCGTCGCGCCGCTCCTGCGCCGTCCCCGCGTGGTCATTGTGACGGACGAGGCCGTGGGCGCGCTGCACCTCGCCACCCTGCAGGCGGGGTTGCGGGCGGGCGGCATCGACAGCACCGCGCTAGCGCTGCCCCCCGGCGAGGCCACCAAGAGCTGGCCGCAATTCGAGCGCTGCGTCGAATGGCTCCTGTCCGAGAAAGTCGAGCGCAGCGATGTCGTGATCGCGCTCGGCGGCGGTGTCATCGGTGACCTCGTGGGGTTTGCCGCCTCCGTCCTTCGCCGGGGCGTGCGGTTCGTGCAGGTCCCCACCAGCCTTCTGGCGCAGGTCGACAGCTCGGTGGGCGGCAAGACCGGGATCAACGCGCCCCAGGGCAAGAACCTGATCGGCGCGTTCCATCAGCCCAGCCTAGTCCTGGCCGATACGGACGTCCTCGGATCGCTGAAAAACCGTGATTTCCTCGCGGGTTATGGAGAGGTCGTAAAGTACGGCCTGCTCGGGGACGCCGCGTTTTTCGACTGGCTGGAAACTCACGGCCCCGGCGTTGCCGAAGGCGACATGCCGGCGCGCATCGCGGCCGTCAAGCGCTCGGTCGAGATGAAGGCCGAGATCGTCATCGATGACGAAAAGGAACATGGCCGCAGGGCGCTTCTGAACCTGGGCCACACATTCTGCCACGCGCTCGAGGCTGCCACCGGCTATGGCGACCGGCTGCTGCACGGCGAAGGCGTCGCCATCGGCTGCGCCCTGGCGTTCGAGCTGTCCAGCCGCCTCGGCCTGTGCTCGCAGGAGGATCCCAGCCGCGTCCGCGCCCACCTGCGCGACATGAAGATGAAGGTCGATCTGTCTGATATCCAAGGCGATTTGCCAGATGCGGATGGGCTGCTCGACCTCATGGGCCAAGACAAGAAAGTGGTCGACGGTAAGCTGCGCTTCGTCCTCGCCCGTGGCATCGGCGACGCCTTCGTGGCGGAAGACGTGGACATGACCGAGGTCCGCAAGGTTCTCGACGACGCGCTCGCCGCCCGCTGACCGCGCCCTCGGACCGGCGCGCCATACGCGTAGGGTGGGTGAAAACCCACGCGCCGCACGGGTCACTCCGTCCCGATCGCCTTTGCCGCGTTCACCCGCGCCGACAGCTCCTCCAACGTCTCCACCCGCTCGCTGTAGCGATCCGTCAGGTAGCCCGCCTGTCCGCGCGTCAGCACCGTGAATTTCACCAATTCTTCCATCACGTCCACCACCCGGTCATAGAGCGGCCCCGGCTTCATCCGGTCGGCCTCGTCGAACGCGTCCCAGGCTTTCGGCACCGAAGACTGGTTCGGGATCGTCAGCATCCGCATCCAGCGCCCCAGGATCCGCATCTGGTTCACCGCGTTGAAGCTCTGGCTGCCGCCGCTCACCTGCGCCACGGCCAGCACCTTGCCCTGCGTGGGCCGGATTCCTCCGATAGGGGCCAGCGGTATCCAGTCGATCATGCTCTTCATCACGCCGGTCATCGCGCCATGCCGCTCGGGACTGACCCAGACCATGGCTTCGGACCACATCACCAGTTCGCGCAGTTCGGCCACTTTCGGATGGCTCGCCTCCGCATCGTCCGGCAGGGGCAACCCGTGCGGATCATACGTCCGCGTTTCCGCGCCAAGATGGCGCAACACCCGCGCCGCTTCCTCGCTCAAGAGGCGCGAGAACGACCGCTCCCGCAAGCTGCCATAAAGCAGCAGCACACGCGGTACATGGGCGGCGCGTTCCGCCGGGAACAGCTTGCCTTCGTCGATATCGGGCAGGGCGCCCGCCTTCAGGTTCGGCAACTCGTCCGTCATCGCGCGCCCTCCCGTTCAGCCGAGTGCCCAGGAAACCGCGCCCGTGTCCGGTTGGCGAAGGCCACCAGCGACAGCATCACCGGCACCTCCACCAGCACGCCCACCACCGTGGCCAGCGCCGCGCCCGAGTTGAGACCAAACAGGCTGATCGCCACAGCCACCGCCAGTTCGAAGAAATTCGAGGTCCCGATCATCGCGCAGGGCGCCGCCACCCGGTGCGGCACGCGCATCACGTAGGCCGCGCCATAGGCCAGCGCGAAAATCCCGTAGCTCTGGATCAGGATCGGCACTGCGATCAGCGCGATCACGAAGGGGTTCGCCAGGATGATGCTGCCCTGCAAGCCGAACAGGATCACCACCGTCGCGATCAGCCCGATGATCGACCACGGCTTCACCCGCGCCGTGAACGCCTCGATGGCGGTTTCCGAGCCCAGCATCCGCCGCGTCACCAGCCCCGCCACCAGCGGCAGCACCACGTAAAGCACCGTTGCCGTCACCAGCGTCTGCCAAGGCACGGTGATGTCCGTCACACCCAGCAGCACCGCCACGATGGGCGCAAAGGCCACCACCATGATCAGGTCGTTCACCGACACCTGCACCAGCGTATAGGTCTCGTCACCGCGGGTCAGCTGCGACCACACGAACACCATCGCGGTGCAGGGCGCCGCCCCCAGCAGGATCAGCCCCGCGATATACTGCGCCGCATCCTCCGGCGCGATCCAGGGCGCAAAGACGTAGTCGAAGAACAGAACCGCCAGCAGCGCCATGGTGAAGGGCTTGATCAGCCAGTTGACCACCAGCGTGATCACCAGACCCTTTGGCTGTTTCGCCACCGCCGGGATGGTGCTCAGGTCCACGCCGATCATCATCGGATAGATCATCGCCCAGATCAGCACCGCCACCACCAGGTTGATCTGCGCGACTTCCGCCGCCGCGACCGCCTCCACCAGCCCCGGCGCCACGACGCCCAGCGTGATGCCCAGCACGATGGCCAGCGCGATCCAGACGCTCAGATAGCGTTCGAACACGCCAAGTCCGTTGTCCTGCGCGGTGTCGGCTCTGTCCGTCATGCTTGCCTCTCTTCCGGTTCTGCCCTGGTCAGCACTTGAGTGAAATCTCGTCGATAAGCGACTGGCATTGCGCCGGATTCCCGCCGCAACAATCCTCCATCAGGAACCCCAGCAGCCCGCGGATTCCCTCGATCTCGGCCCTATAGCGCACCGATCGACCCTCCCGCGCCGCCCGGATCAGCCCGGCTTGCGACAGGATCGACAGATGGGCCGACATGGTGTTCTGCCGCACCGCGCAGCGTTCCGCGATCTCACCCGCCGCCATGCCCTCGGGGCCGGCGCGCATCAACAGGCGAAACACGTCCAGACGCGTGTCCTGCGACAGCGCCTGAAGGGCGGAAAGGGCGGCGGGCTTATCCATATATCGAGAATTATGGATATACTGCCCGCAGCGCAAGCGACGTTTCCATGTAAGGGAACCGCTGCCGCCACGGCAGCACGGCGGCGCAGGAACAAAACCCATCGCCACCCGTTCCGCCGGGAACAGGCCCGCAGTCCGGCCGCACACTCGAAAAGAAAGGTCGATCCCAATGAAAGCCGCCCTCCACGACACGTTCGGCGACCCGGAAAAGGTCCTCTACGCCACCGATACGGACATGCCCGAACCGGGCGAGGGGCAGGTGCGCATCAGGACCCTGCTGTCGCCCATACACAACCACGACCTCTGGACGGTACGCGGCACCTACGGCTACAAGCCTTCGCTGCCGGGCGCCATCGGCGGCTCCGAAGCGGCGGGCATCGTCGATGCCGTGGGCGCGGGCGTCGATGACAGTCTCACCGGCCAGCGCGTCGCCGTCGCGGGCGTCCACGGCACTTGGGCCGAGCATTTCCTCGCCCCGGCGAACGGCCTCATGCCCTTGCCCGAGCAGATATCCGACGAGCAGGGCGCCCAGCTTATCGCCATGCCGTTCTCGGCCATCTCCCTGCTCGACAGCCTGAAAGCCGACAAGGGCGACTGGATCGTCCAGACCGCCGCCAACGGCGCGGTGGGCCGCATCATGGCGGTTCTGGCAGCCGAACGTGGCATCAACCTCGTCAACCTCGTGCGCCGCGAAGAGGCCGCACAGGGCCTGCGCGATGCCGGCACGACCAACGTCATCTCGACGGCCGATGACGACTGGACCGACCGGATGCGCCAGACGGTCGGCGACGGCAAACTGGTGTCCGCCATCGACTCCGTCGGCGGCGACATCGCGGCACATCTTGTCGATGTCCTGTCCAGCGACGGCGAACTGATCGTATTTGGCACCGCCACGGGCGAGCCGATGCCGCTGTCCTCGGGGCTTCTCATCATGAAGCAGATCACGGTCAAGGGCTTCTGGGGCGCGCGCGTCGGGTCCGAGATGGACCCCGACCGCCGCGAAAGCCTGATGAAAGAACTGGTGACACTCGCCATGCAAGGCAAACTGCCCCTGGCAACGGACGAAAGCTTCAGCCTCGACCGGATCACTGACGCCGTCACCGCCTCGCTGACGCCCGGTCGGGCCGGCAAGGTGATGATAAAACCCTGAGCCCCGAACGGCCCCGTTTTCCGAAAAATAAAACGCCCCGGAATTTTTCAAAAATTCCGGGGCGCCAAGGCCTTACCCGGCGATCTTCACCAGCGCGTGCCGCTTCTTGCCCGCCGACAGTTTGATCGGGCTGGCCAATGCCTGCGCATCCACCATCAGGCCCGCGTCGGTCAGCGGCTGGTCGTCCAGCCTGGCGCCGTTCTCGGCAATCAGGCGCTTGGCCTCCTTGCCCGAGCCCGCCAGCCCCGATTTCACGATCAGCTGCACAATGGAAATCCCGTCGCCCACCTCTGCCGCCGACAACTCCAGTGTCGGCAAATCGTCCCCAACGCCGCCTTTCTCGAACACTTCCCGCGCCGTGGCCTCGGCGTTTTCCGCCGCCTGCGCCCCGTGCAAGAGGGTGGTGACCTCGTTCGCCAGTATGACCTTGGCTTCGTTGATCTCCGCCCCCGCCAGCGCGCCCAGGCGCTCGCACTCGTCCACCGGCAGCTCGGTATAAAGCTTCAGGAACCGGCCCACATCGGCATCCATCGTGTTCCGCCAGAACTGCCAGAACTCGTAGGGCGACCGCATGTCGGCATTCAACCACACCGCGCCGTCCGCCGACTTGCCCATCTTGCGCCCATCTGCGGTTTCCAGCAGGGGCGAGGTCAGGCCGTAGATCTCATGGTCCAGCACCCGCCGCGTCAGGTCGATCCCGTTGACGATATTGCCCCACTGGTCCGACCCGCCCATCTGCAACAGGCAGCCATAGCGCCGGTTCAGCTCCAGGAAGTCGTAGGCCTGCAGGATCATGTAGTTGAACTCGAGGAACGACAGCGACTGCTCCCGGTCCAGCCGCGACTTGACGGATTCGAAGGACAGCATCCGGTTGACGGAAAAATGCCGCCCGATATCGCGCAGGAACTCCAGGTAATTCAACCCGTCCAGCCACTCCGCGTTGTTCAGCATCAGCGCATCGGTCGGCTCGTCGCCATAGGCCAGGTACCGCGCAAACACCTGCTGCATCCCGTTGATATTGCTCTCGATCTGCTCGGGCCCCAGCAAGGGCCGCTCGTCCGACCGGAAACTCGGATCGCCCACCTTCGTGGTCCCGCCGCCCATCAGCGTGATCGGCTTGTGCCCCGTCTTCTGCAACCAGCGCAGCATCATGATGTTCAGCAGGTGCCCCACATGCAGCGACTGCGCCGTGGCGTCATAACCGATATAGGTCGGCACCACGCCCGCGCTCAGGGCCTCGTCCAGCCCCTGGTAATCGGTGCAGTCGGCCAGAAAGCCGCGCTCGATCATCGTGGCCATGAAATCCGATTTGGCGTGGTAGGTCATATCGCTTGTCCCAGCTGGTTTTGCGCGGCATGTATAGGGATGGTTCAGGCGAAGGAAAAGGCCATGTTGAAGGCCGGTTTGAAGAGCGGCCCTGTCTGGGCATTGGGGGCGATGTCGGGCACCTCTCTCGACGGGGTCGATGCCGCCATGGTCCAGACCGACGGCGAGACGATTTTTGCCTTCGGCGACAGCGCCTATCGCGAATATTCTGCCACGGAAGAGGCCGTTTTGCGCGACGCCCTGGGCAAGTGGCCCGATGAGGTGGGGCAGGAGGTCTTGCCCCTCGTTCAACAGGCCCATGTCGACGTCCTGTCGCGCTTTGAGGGCGCGCAGATCGTCGGCTTCCATGGCCAGACCCTCGCGCACGAACCGCAGGGCCGCGGCACGCACCAGTTGGGCGATGGCGAGGCGCTGGCCATGCATCTCGGCCTGCCGGTCATCTGGGATTTTCGCAGCGCGGACGTGCGCCTTGGCGGCGAGGGCGCGCCGCTCGCCCCGTTCTTCCACTTCGCCTGCGCCAAATGGATGGGCGCCGACCGCCCGCTCGCGTTCCTCAACCTCGGCGGCGTGGGCAACATCACCTGGATCGACCCCAGCCGCGACCGCCCCGATCAGGACGGCGCGCTTCTGGCTTTTGATACGGGCCCGGCCAACGCGCCCATCAACGACCTCGTGATGCAGCGCCGGAACCAGCCTTGCGACCGCGACGGCGCACTCGCGCTGCAAGGCACCGTGGCCCAAGGCGCGCTCGAGCTTTTCCTCGACGAGCCGTATTTTCGCAAGATCCCCCCGAAAAGCCTCGACCGCGACGCGTTCTCCGATCTCTACACCCTCGTGCACGAACTCTCCGACGCCGACGCCGCCGCCACCCTTACGGCGATGAGCGCGGCGGCGGTGCTGCAAGCAATGGAACATTGCCCATCCCCGCCCGAACGCCTGCTGGTTTGCGGCGGCGGGCGCAAGAACCCTGTCATGATGGCCATGCTGCGCGCCGCCCTCGACGCCGTGGTCGACCCGGTCGAGGCCGTGGGCCTCGACGGTGACATGCTCGAAGCCCAAGCCTTCGGCCATCTCGCCGTGCGCGTCTTGCGCGGCCTGCCCACATCCTGCCCCGCGACAACCGGCGTCGCGGCGGCGGTGGCAGGCGGCACTGTCAGCTGGCCGGACGGAAGCTCGCGATGAAATACGACCTGGACACCGGCATCGGCACCCGTATCGGCCTCGTGGTCCTCAGCACCGACGAGACGCTGGAAACCGAGGCGCGCCACGTTCTTGCGGGCCGCGACGTGGGCGTGCATCACACCCGCATCTTTTCCGACAACGAGGTCAGCCCCGCAAACCTGCTGTCCATGCAGGAACGCATGGCCGCCTCCGCAGCCCTTCTGCCGGGCGAGCTGAATGCGGTGGGCTACGGCTGCACCTCCGCCTCGGCGTTGATGGGGCCCGACCTGGTCGAGGGACAGGTGCAGCTGGCCCATCCCGGCGTGCCGGTCACCAACCCGATCAGCGCCGTGGTGGCCGGTCTGCGCGCCCTCAACGCCTCACGCATCGCGATGGTCACGCCATATTCGGCCCAGGTGATCGCCCCCATGCGCACATTCCTCGAATCGCGCGGCATCGAGGTGGTGCACAACCTCAGCTTCGGCGAAACCGACGACCGCCGCGTCGCCCGCATCACCGAATCCTCCACCCACGCCGCTGTGACAGAGGCCGCCAAGGCGGCGGGCGTGCAGGCCATCTTCACCTCCTGCACCAACCTGCGCACCTTCGGGGTGATCGACACGCTGGAATCCGAGATTGGCCTGCCGGTCATCAGCTCCAACCAGGCGCTGCTGTGGCACGTTCTGGGCCGCGCCGGGACTGATGCGCGCGGCTGGGGACCGGGCTGGCTCTTCCAGACCGAGGGCGTGCGCACCGCCGTCGCCTGACCGGCGCCACCGCCACGTAGGGTGGGTGACAACCCACGCGTGCATACCGCCCACTTGTCGCCGCCCGACCATCCGATTGCACCGCCGCAGGGGCGACCAGGACGCTCAAAAAAGTGCCACCCGGCGGGGGAAACCGCGCATCCTCCCAACATCCACGAGACAGATCGTGAAAAGACTCGCTAAGCTGCGCCATGGGGGAGGCGCATCACGTGCATTACGTCCCCCCGGAAACATAAAAAACGGCTGCCAAAAAGGCCGGTCCAACAAGGAGAAGAGAATGGATTTCCTCGACAAACTGACGCGCGACCTGCGCACGCGACGGATCTCGCGCCGCCGCTTCATGCAACAGGGCCTGGCCGCCGGCGCCACCGTCTCGGCGCTGTCGCTGACCGCCGACATGGTCCACGCCCAGACGCCGAAAAAGGGCGGACATTTCCGCGTCGCCCGCGGCCACGGCGCCACCACCGACAAGCTCGATCCCGGCGTGATCGAGAACGGCTACACCATCGGTCTCTCGCTCGGCGGCTACCAGGGCTACCTGACGCAGATCGGCACTGACGGCGGCCTGGAACCGTCGCTCGCCGAAAGCTGGGAATCTTCGCCGGACGCCAAGACCTGGACGTTCAAGCTGCGCGACGGTCTGGAATTCCACAATGGCCGCACCGTCAAGGCCAGCGATGTCGTGGCCTCGATCAACCACCATCGCGGCGAGGGCAACACCTCCGCCGCCGGCCCGCTGGTCGCGCCCGTGGTCGACCTCAAGGCCGATGGCGATCTCGTCGTGGTGGTCGAACTGGAATCCGGCAATGCCGACTTTCCCTTCATCATGACCGACTACCACCTGCCGGTGATGCCCGCCAATGACGACGGCACCATGAACTGGCAGGATTACATCGGCTGCGGCTCCTACGTGCTCGACAATTACGATGCCGGCGTCAGCTCGCAGCTTTCGCGCCACGCCAACCACTGGTCCGACGACGTGGCCTTCTTCGACACCGTCGAGGTGCTGTCGATCATCGACCAGAACGCGCGCACCTCGGCGCTGGTGTCGGGCGACGTCCACGTGATCGACCGGGTCGACCTCAAGACCGCGGCACTTCTGGGCCGCCGCCCCGGCGTGAACCTGAAAACCACCACCGGCACGCTGCACTATTCCCTGCCGATGCTCTGCGACGTCGATCCCTATACCGACAACAACATCCGCCTCGCGGTGAAATACGCCATCGATCGGCAGGAACTGGTGGACAAGATCCTCTTCGGCTACGGCGAAGTCGGCAACGACCACCCCATCGGCTCGGGCCAGCGCTTCTACAACGACGAGCTGGAACAGCGCACCTACGATCCCGACCGCGCCAAGTTCCACCTCAAGGAGGCCGGCATGGATTCGATCCAGCTGGAAATCATGGCCTCCGAAGCGGCCTTTGCCGGGGCGGTCGACGCGGCCATCCTGATCCAGAACTCCGCCAAGGGGGCGGGCATCGACCTCAAGGTCAACCGCCAGCCCAATGACGGCTTCTGGGCCGATCACTGGATGAAATCGCCCTTCATCACCAGCTACTGGAGCGGCCGTCCTGTGGAGGACCAGATGTTCTCGACCACCTACCAGACCGGCGTGTCGTGGAACGAATCCCACTGGTCGAACGAGCGGTTCGACAAGCTTCTGGTCGAGGCGCGCGCCGAACTCGACGAGGCCAAGCGCCGCGACATGTATTTCGAGATGCAGAAAATCCTGAACGAACAGGGCGGCTCGGCCATCCCGATGTTCGCATCCTACGTCTTCGGCGTGGGCGACGATGTCGGAATGCCCGAACAACTGGCCACCAACTGGGATCTCGACGGCGAACGCTACATGGAACGCTGGTGGCTCAACAGCTGACCTGAAGGGCAGGGTGGGGCGCCCGGACGACCGGCACGCCCCACCGATCCGCCAAGCGCCGGACGGCATCGGATCCCTTGGAAACGCAGCGTGGCAAACCGGATGTCGGCACGCGTTTTGGGCGGCGGCTGACCGGCCGCCTGTGCCCGGTTCCGTGCGAAAATCATGCCTTTGAGAACGTTTTTCGCGTTGCTCGTACAGGTTCTCACAGAAAAGCCGCCTGATTTTTCGGCATGGTTTTCGGCGCTGCAGCCCATGGTCAGTGCACAGGCATTGGCTTGATTTTATTGAGTAAATTCAACACCTCCAAAGTCCCGCCACCGCGTCGCGCAACCTCGGTCGCGCCGGATAAGTTCATTGACAGCTTAACTTCGGCCCCTCAGCCTAGGGTCAGTCACGAAAGAAATGGGAGATTTGAAATGGCTAGATTTTTGCCCACGTCCTTTGCCGCCGCGGTCGCCGCGGGCATGGCATTGAGCGCAAGTACTGCGAACGCCGAGACCTGGCGCTACGCTTTCGAAGAAGCGCTCGACGAGGTCCAGGGCGTCTATGCCCAGAAGTTCAAGGAAGAGGTCGAGGCCAATTCCGACCACACCATCCAGCTCTTCCCCTACGGCACGCTGGGTGAATCCGCCGACACGATGGAGCAGGCCCAGACCGGCATCCTGCAATTCGTCGATCAAAGCCCCGGTTTCACCGGCTCGCTGATCCCCGAGGCGCAGGTCTTCTTCGTGCCGTACCTGCTGCCGCAGGACACCGAGAAGCTGGGCGAGTTCTTCCGCACCTCCAAGGCCATCAACGAAATGTTCCCCGAGCTTTACGCCGAGCAGGGGCTGGAGCTGTTGACCATGTTCCCCGAAGGCGAAGTCTGCATGACCACGCAGGAACCCGTCACCGGGCCGCCCGACCTCGACCAGGTCAAGTTTCGCGTCATGACCAATCCGCTGCTGGTGGAAAGCTACAAGGCGTTTGGCGCCACTCCCACGCCGCTGCCGTGGGGCGAGGTCTACGGCGCGCTTCAGACCGGCATCATCCAGGGCCAGGAAAACCCGATGTTCTTCATCGAGTCGACCAAGATGTACGAGGTGACCGAGGTCATCACCTGTGCCGGCCACAACAACTTCACCACCGCCGTGATGGCCAACAAGGATTTCTATGATGGCCTGTCGGAAGAGGACCAGACGGTGATCCAGAACGCGATCGACGTCGCCTTCGACCACATCATCGACTACCAGAAGGGCCTGCACGAAGAGAGCATCGAGAAGATCAAGGAAGCCAAGCCCTCGATGCAGGTCAACACCCTCAGCGAGGAAGAACGCCAGCC
Organism: Roseovarius sp. THAF8; assembly: GCF_009363735.1. Lineage (NCBI taxonomy): Bacteria > Pseudomonadati > Pseudomonadota > Alphaproteobacteria > Rhodobacterales > Roseobacteraceae > Roseovarius > Roseovarius sp. THAF8. The sequence continues at coordinate 53,349 of NZ_CP045410.1, forward strand.
CTTCGTCGAGGCCGGCGCCTCGGTCGAGGAGACCTTCCTCGAAATGACCGGCGATGGCGGCAAGAAGATCCTCGATCAGCTCAAGGCCGATCTGGAAGCCGTCCAATAATAACAACAGCCGTGCGGCGGCCGTGCCTTGCGGGGCGCGGCCGCGACCGGAACCACTGAACGCGGGGACAGGCTATGTCAGACGAACACGGCTCGCAGATCCAGTCGCAGACCGACACTACGGGGCTGGACGACGAACCCACGGGAGAATACGTCTCCACGCTGCCCGGAATTCTCGGCACCATCGACATTCTCATCAGCAAGATCGAGGCGGTGATGCTCGCCGTCGGCGTGCTCCTGATGGCGGCCAATACCATCGCCAACGTGGTCGGGCGCTTCGTCTTTCAGAACAGCATCTTCTTTTCCGAAGAACTCAACCGCATCCTGATCATCCTGATCACCTTCGCCGGGATCAGCTATGCCGCCCGCCATGGTCGGCATATCCGCATGTCCGCGATCTACGACACCATGCCGCCCAAGGCGCGCAAGCTGATGATGATCGTAATCACGCTGGTCACCGCCGTTTTCATGTTCGGCCTGGCCTATTACGCCTACGGCTACATCCTCACACAGTCGGGCAGGGGCCGCGTCCTGCCCTCGCTTCAGATCCCGGTTTGGATCACCCTCGTCTGGGTGCCCATCGGCTTCTTCATGACCGGGGTGCAATACCTGCTGACCGCCATCAAGAACATCATCGACAAGGATATCTACCTCTCGACCGCCGTGCTCGAAGGGTATGACGACACCGAGAAGGAGGTCTGAGCGATGGCCCTTACCATCTTTTCCATCATGGTCGTCCTTCTGCTCCTGGGCTTTCCGATGATGATCCCGCTGATCGTCGCCGCCTTCGTCGGGTTCTACACCATGTTCGGCGGCTTCGGTCAGCTTGAAACCATGATCCAGCAGATCATGGCCGGCATTCGGCCCGCGTCCCTGATCGCCGTGCCGATGTTTATCTTCGCCGCCGATATCATGACGCGCGGACAATCCGCCAACCGCCTGATCGACCTTGTCATGGCCTTCGTGGGGCACCTGAAGGGCGGGCTTGCGGTGTCCACCGCCGCCGCCTGCACCATGTTCGGCGCGGTCTCCGGTTCAACCCAGGCCACCGTCGTGGCCGTCGGCTCGCCGCTGCGCCCCCGGATGCAGAAGGCGGGCTACAACGACAGCTTCATCCTCGCGCTCATCGTCAACGCGTCGGACATCGCCTTCCTGATCCCGCCCTCCATCGGCATGATCATCTATGGCGTCGTTTCCAACACCTCCATCGCCGAGCTTTTCATCGCCGGCATCGGGCCGGGCCTGCTGATCCTGTTCCTGTTCTCGGTCTACGCCTGGATCTACGCGGTCCGCCACAACGTGCCGACCGAACCGAAGTACAGCTGGGGCGAACGTTTCAGCGCCGGGCGCAAGGCGCTCTGGCCGCTGGGTTTCCCGGTGATCATCATCGGCGGCATCTACGGCGGCATCTTCAGCCCGACCGAGGCGGCGGCCGCCTGCGTGCTCTACGCACTGGTGCTCGAAGTCATCATCTTCCGCGAAATGGACCTCAAGGGCGTCTACGAAACCGCCAAGTCCACCGGCCTCATCACCGCTGTGGTGTTCATCCTCGTGGGCGTCGGCGCCGCGTTCTCATGGGTCATTTCCTTCGCCCAGATCCCGCAGGAAATCCTCGGCGGCATCGGCATCGACGAGATGGGCCAGATCGGCGTGCTTTTCGTCATCTCCATCGCCTTCTTCATCGGCTGCATGTTCGTCGACCCGATCGTGGTGATCCTGGTCCTGGTCCCGATCTTCGCGCCGGTGGTCGATTCCGTCGGCCTCGACCCGGTGCTGGTCGGCACGATCATCACGCTTCAGGTCGCCATCGGCTCGGCAACGCCGCCCTTCGGCTGTGACATCTTCACCGCCATAGCAGTCTTCAAGCGTCCGTACATGGAGGTGATCCGCGGCACGCCGCCCTTCATCTTCATCCTGTTGTCGGTCGCCGTGCTGCTGATCTTCTTCCCCCAGATCGCCCTGTTCCTGCGGGACCTGGCCTTCGACAAGTAACCGGAGGAGAGACATGTACAAATCCATCCTGGTGCCCTTCGACGGGTCGCCCAATTCCGAGCTGGCCGTGGACAGGGCCATCGAGATGGCTGCGCTTTGCGGCGGGGCCGCGCTGACGATCCTGACTGTCTATCGCCACCATTCGATGCTCGAGGCGTCGCTCTCCATGGTCCGCCCCGACGATCCGGGCAACATGGACGACGCCATGCGCAGCCACGCCGAAGAGGTCGTCGGCACCGCCAAGAAACGCGCGCAGGACGCCGGCAAGACCGATGTCCGCGCCTTCGTCATGGCCGGCCCGACCGCGCGCAACATCGTCAAGTTCGTCGAGGAACACGGCATCGACCTGATCGTGATCGGCCGGCGCGGCATGGGCTCGATGGAAGGCTACCTTCTCGGCAGCGTCTCGCAGAAGGTCACGTATCTCTCGCCCGTGCCGGTGCTGATCGTCTGACGCGGCGACACGGGCGACCGGGGCCGGGGGCAGGGGGCAGCGCGCCGCATCCGGCCCGCCCATGAAAAAAGCCGCGCCACGGTATCCCGTGGCGCGGCCTTTTCGTACAAGGTCAGGGCGCGCTAGGCCGTCGCCATCATGTACAGCACGTAGATCGACACCAGGGTCAGGCCGATTGTCCCGGCCCAGGCCAGTCCCATCATGAAGCGACCGGGCATGTGCTCGCGCTCCTCGGGTGTCTGGAACCCGTCGGTGATCGCCTTGATCGTCAGCCAGTAGATGACCGGCGAGAAGACCAGCGCCAGGATCGAGGCAAGCTGCACCACCAGGATCGGCTTCGGCAATCCGAACATCACCGCGGCCCCCCCGATGACCCACAACACCTGAAACCCGCGGTTGATCAGCTTGCGCGTTCCCGGCGTGTCCCAGCTTGTCTTCAGCCGCACACAGCATTCCTCGAACACCCGCGCCTGACCGTCGAAATAGGTGAACACGGTCGAAAAGAGCGCCGCGATACCGCCCGCGATAATGACCGGGAAAACCCAAGCGCCGAACGTGTCGGTATAGATGCGCGCGATGGTCACGCCCATTTCACGCCCCGCGGGAACCAGCCCGATCGGGTTCAGCACGACGGCACCCACGATCAGGAACACCATGCCGGTCAGCGCCGCGACGATGTAGGACACGTTCATGTCGCGCCGATAGAGGATCATCGAGTTCTTCATGTAGTCGGGATGCACTTCGACCTTGTGGCCCTTGGCGCGCATCTCCTTGACGTAGACCATGCCGCTTTTCTTGTCGACGGCCCAGTTGGACTGCATCGCCGAAACCTCGGTCGTGGTCGGAAAATACCCGAACATCGCCCCGAACAGGATCATGGCCCCGGCCGGCGGAAGGCTCGGCAGCAGCCGCGACAGGTACTCGCCCGGGGGCGGTGCCTGCAGCGCGAAGGCGATGAAGGACGACAGCGCGAAGACGATGATCGCCACCTTCACCACGCCTTCGAACACCTCGTACTTGCCCAGCCACAGGATCGCGACGCTGATCAACAGGACGGACATCGACCACATTTCCAGCGACATGAACGGAAACGCGGCCCAAAGCAGCGCACCGCAGCCCAGGGCCCGCCCGGCAATGCCAAAGGTGTTGGCCAGCGACTGGAAGCCAAGATACCAGAACGGCCACTGGCCGACCCGGCCATAGGCGTTCATGATGCTTTCGCCCTTCACCATAGTGTAGCGGTGCGCGAATTCGAAGCAGCAGTATTTCAGGATATAGGCCGCCGGGATGATCCACAGCAGGGCGTACCCGTACTGCGCGCCGGCGGTCGGACCGTGCATGATATGGCTCGCCCCGATGCCCGTCATCGCGGCGGCGATGCCCGGGCCTGCGTTCTTCCAGGTGTCCTTCAGCGTCGTTCCCGGCGCATCAAGGTAGATCGTTTCGCCTGGCACGGCATCGGATCCGCTTGCGGCGGTATCCTTGCCTCCCGCTGGTATTGAAATGTCACTCAACTCTTGTCCTCCCAGACATCGTGCAAGCCCTCCGCAGGACCCCGGCCCGATGCGCCCTGAGGCCGCTCGGGTGGTCCGTGACACGCGTCGGGCGATACTCTTGTTGTCAGGGCAAATTGAGGCAGCGCGAACCTCCTCGTACGCGCTGTCCTTTTACCCGTACTGGTAGGCTGGCATCCCACACACCAAAATTCAAGACAAATATAATTACGCGTCCGAACCGGCCATTTGCGGCTCCGTTTTTCGACTAAGAGCTAGCAGGATTTCGGGCATGTCAGAAGCCCGCTCACCCCCCCCCTCGCACAATGAAAAAGCCCCGGCGCAAGACCGGGGCTTTCCAGATTTCACTGTCCGGGTGTTCAGGCCCGGCGACGGCGCCGTCCACCGCGTCCGCCACGTCCGGCCTCTTCTTCGCCGGCTTTCGGCGGGGCCTTGTTGAACTTGATCCACTCGCCGCCATGCGGGTCGTTGTTGGTCAGGAAGTTGGCGGCGCGGATGGCCTCCATCTCCTTGCCCGCGCGTGGCTTCGTGCTGCCCAGACCGAACAGCTGGCAGAATGTTTCGTCATCCATATCCTCGGGGATGATGATCCCCGCCGCCTCGGCCTCGGCCCGCTTGGCGGCCTTGTCGGCTTCCTTAACGGGCAGGGCGATCGGGTTCATGATCGCGCTGGTCATGCCCGCGCCCATCGCCATAGGCAGAAACGCGTTGTTGATCCCGTGCCGGTTCGGCAGGCCAAAGCTGATGTTGGACGCACCGCAGGTGGTGTTCACGCCCAGTTCCTCGCGCAGGCGGCGGACAAGCGTAAAGACCTGCTGACCGGCGGTACCCATGGCGCCGATCGGCATGACCAGCGGGTCGACCACGATGTCATGCGCCGGGATACCGAAATCGGCGGCCCGTTCCACGATCTTCTTGGCCACGGCAAAGCGCACGTCGGGGTCTTCCGAAATGCCCGTGTCGTCGTTGGAAATCGCCACCACCGGCACGTTGTATTTCTTGACCAGCGGCAGAACCAGCTCCAGCCGCTCTTCCTCGCCGGTGACCGAGTTCAACAGCGGGCGGCCCTCGCAGGTCTCAAGCCCCGCCTCCAGCGCGCCGGGCACCGAGCTGTCGATGCACAGCGGCACATCCACCAGCCCCTGCACCAATTCCACGACCTTGCGCATCAGCGGCGGCTCGGTCTGGTTGGGATCGGGGTTCGAGTTGTAGACAACGCCCGCGTTGATATCCAGGACCGTCGCGCCCGCCGCGACCTGCGCGATGGCGTCTGCCTCCACGGTCGAGAAATCGCCCGCTTCCAGCTCGGCGGCCAGTTTCTTGCGGCCGGTCGGGTTGATCCGCTCACCGATCACGCAGAACGGCTGGTCGAACCCGATGATGGCGGTCTTGGTTTTGCTTTCGACGATGGTACGCGTCATGACTTATCCTTGTTTCGCGGCGGGCACGGTCGAGGCGCCGCCGTTTTCGATCGCCCACTCGGCGTTGGTCTTGATGCCGCCCAGCGGGAAGAAGTGCACGTTGGTGATGTTGAAATCCGGGTTGGCCGCCTTGTGCGCCGCCAGCTTGGTCAGCACGTCGGTCGGCTCGTAGGGCAAGAGCAGCTTCGACACATCCATCGCGCGCTTCTGCAGCACCTTCAGCGACGGGCCCACGCCACAGGCAATGGCGAACTTGATCAGCGTCTGCAGTTTGGCAGGCCCGGCGATGCCGATATGGATGGGCAGGGTGATACCGGCGGCCGACAGGTCGTTGGCCCACTTGATGATCGGGTCGGCGTCGAACGCGAACTGCGTGGCCAGCGCCATCTCGGCGTCGGTCCGCTCGGAAAACTTCTGTTTCCACTGCATCGCGTCGTCGACGTTCCTGCGCCCGCCATCGGGGTCGATGTCCTTGTTGCCCTCGGGGTGGCCCGCCACGTGCAGCCGCTTGAAGCCCGCGCGGTCGAACGCGCCCGATTCCAGCAACTGCATCGAGCTGTCGAAATCGCCATGCGGCTCGGTCACGCCACCGGCCAGCACCAGCGCCTGGTCGACGCCCGCCTCGCCCTGGTAGCGCGCGATCCAGTCTTCCAGCGTCGCCCGGTCCTTGATGATCCGCGCCGGGAAGTGCGGCATCACCTTGTAGCCCTCTGCGGCCACGCGCTTGGCGGTCACCACCATGTCCTCGATCGGCGTGCCTTCGATATGCGCGATGTAGACGCGCGTGCCCTCGGGCAGCAGGTCGCGGAAATTGTCCACCTTCTCGGCGGTGCGCGGCATCACCTCGATGGAATACCCGTCCAGCAGCGCCTCGACCTGCGGGTTCACGGTGCGTGCGCCCGGGGCTTCACGTTTCTTGAAGTTCAAAAGAGCCATCGCGGCCTCCCAGAAAGATTTGCGGGCACCGCTCACTGCGAGCCGGCCCAACCGTCATTCGCGATCAGCTGCTTGATGCGGTCCTGATCGTATTCCTTGTCCAGCCGCGCCGCCTCGGCCTCGGCCACCGCGTCGGCATCGCCCTCCACCTCGTAGGGCGCGGCCTTTCGCCACTCGGCGAGATAGGCATCGGTATCCTCGGCGCCGACCTTCATGGCGGCACGGTCGATGGCCTGCTCGAACCGCTCGGGCAGGGGGCGCTTGGACCCGCGCCGGCCCTTGCCGACGATCACCTGCGCGGGGATATCCCGCCAGTATACCACAGTCACATCGACCATCGCTGATTCCTCTACCTCGATTGACTCTCTCTAGTTCACCAGCCGGGTCCGAAAGGGTCGTTTTTCGACTTAACGGCATCTTCCAGCGACGTCACCCTAACCGGGATGTCGTTTCAAGACCACTGCAAGCCACCGGAAAATGATTCAAGTTTATCCCGCGCATGGCTCAACGCCTGCGGCACGAGGCCGAGCGGTAACAGCCTGAGCCGGTCTTGACCTCATCCGGCTCGTCAGGCGGTCACGATCGAGATGAAGTCCTGGGGGGCAAGTCCCGGCGTGCCCGTCAAGGCACCAAGGTTGATCGTGCCCGAAACACTGTCTCCGGCCTCGTTCAGAAACGACACGACGATCTCCAGAGTGTCGCCATCCTCGCTGTCGCGGATTTCGGTCTCGACCGTGTCGGCCGACCCGGCATTGTCGCTCAGGTCGATCACGATCTGGTCTTCCGCGGGATCGAAATCGCGCAGGTCGAGAATGCGCGCCGGATCCGCGTCTTCATCCGCGCCGTCGCCATAGGCCGGCATGAAGGTCAGGGTATACGTATCGGCCCCGTCACCGCCATAGGCCTGCAATCCGATCTGCGGGCTCTGGTCGGGCACGGCAAGGTCGAGGTTCAGGCTGTCGTCGCCATCGCCCCCCTCAAGGCGCGTGAACTCCTCGTCATAGCTCTCTTGCTGGACTTTGATCTCGTCGTTCCCGTCACCGCCCCGCAGCAGCGAGGCCGACGGGTCGCGGGCCGTGATCACGTCATCTCCCGCGCCGCCATCTGCGTTGACGTTGTAGACGATGGGCTGATCGTCCCCGATGGTGATCGTGTCGTTCCCGTCCTGGCCCAGGATGTCGATGTTATTGACCCGCGTCGCGATGGAATCGTCCCCGCCACCCGCTTCGACGGTTTCGACACGTCCATCGATATCCTCGGCTGCGATCGTGTCATCACCGTCGGTGCCCATGAAAACGGTCTCGGCTCCGGGCATATCGGTCTCATCCTCGGGCGGCACGTCCCCGATGTCTTCCCCCGTGTCTTCGTCGGGGTCGTCCCCCGAGCTGTCCCCGGAGTCTTCGCCGTCCGTCGACGGGTCCTGCGCACCATCGTCACCCTCACCAGGCGTGGACACATCCCGCGCCGGTTCGTCGTCATCGTCGTTGACGAACTCATCAATGATAAACGCACTGGCCCCGATACCCAGCAGCGACAAGGCGATAATCGTAAACATGGCACCCCCCAATGGCCTGAGCAGACCGCAGCCTTCAAAGGCTACGGGCAAACATCTGCCGAAGTCAAACGCGACCCGGCCCATCAACGCCGAGGGGAATGTTGATGAGTAGCAAGTATTGCGTGACGGCCTTGGAAGGACTACCTTTATATCAACTCGAAATGGAGGGCGTGAGTTATGGCGCCCAAGCGTCCCGAAAGTGCGGGCGCGGTCCCTCGTTCACCAGAACGGCCAAAGGTCGAAAGCCCCGCACTGATCTCGCCCGAATCCCGCCCGCTCTACGCGGCGCTGGATCTGGGAACGAACAGTTGTCGTATGCTGATCGCCCGACCCGACGGCGCTCAGTTCAAAGTCGTGGACAGCTTCTCGAAATCGGTGCAGCTGGGGCAGGGGCTGGAACAGACCGGCAAGCTGTCGCGCGCCTCGATCTACCGTACCATCCAGGCCCTGCGCGTCTGCCAGCAAAAGCTAAAGCGCAACAAGGTGCGCCGGATGCGGCTTGTGGCGACCGAGGCGTGCCGCCGCGCCTCCAACGGCACCGCCTTCATGAAAAAGGTCGAGCGGGAAACCGGCCTCAGGCTCGACATCATCGAACCGCAGGAAGAGGCGCAGCTTGCCGTCGTCTCCTGCGCGCCCCTGGTCGGCAAGAAGACCGAGCAGTTGCTTGTCGTCGATATCGGCGGCGGCTCGACCGAGCTTGTCTGGATCGACCTGACCAACGTGCGCCCCCGCGACCGAGCCTCGGCCATCATGCGGATGCATGGCGGCTTTCCCGACGCCCGCCGCAGCGACGGCCCCTCGGCCCGCGTGGTCGACTGGATCAGCGTGCCGCTCGGGGTCGCGACCCTGCGCGACCAGTTTAACGATGTCGAGGATGACGCCGCCCGCTTCGCTTTGATGAGCTGGTTTTTCGAGGAAAACCTCGCCGAATTCGCCCCCTACAAGGACGAACCCCCGCGCGACGGCTTTCAGATCGTCGGCACCTCGGGCACGGTGACGACCGTGGCGGCCAGCCATCTCGGGCTCAAGCGCTATGACCGCAACAAGGTCGACGGGCTGCGCATGACCTCCGAACAGATCGACAAGGTCATTCGCGACTACCTCGCCATGGGCCCCGCCGGCCGCCGCCGCGACCCGCGCATCGGTCTTGACCGGCAGCCGCTGATCATGTCTGGCGCGGCGATCCTCCAGGCGCTTTTGCGCTGCTGGCCCACCGACCGGCTGTCGGTGGCCGACCGCGGCCTGCGCGAGGGCATGCTCTACGCCCAGATGGCCGCCGACGGCGTGTTGATCGAAGGACAGGACTGATGGCCAAGAAACCAACCGGCAAGGGCCCCACGGGCAAGAACACCTCCGGCCGCGGCCAGCGCGACCTGACCGTCAAGGTCAAGACCGCCAAGGGCCGGCGCAGCAGTTCCACCCGCTGGCTGCAACGGCAACTCAACGACCCATACGTGAAACGCGCCCAGGCCGAGGGCTATCGCGGCCGTGCCGCCTACAAGATCATGGAGCTTGACGACAAGTTCCGCTTCCTCGTCCCCGGCGCGCGTGTGGTGGACCTTGGCTGCGCCCCCGGCGGCTGGTGCCAGGTGGCCGTGCCCCGCGTCAACGCCCTGGGCGAGAAATCCGGCAAGGCGCAGGGCTCCATCCTCGGCATCGACCTGCAGGAGGTCGAGCCCATCGCCGGCTGCGAATTGCACGTGCTGGACTTCATGGAAGACGACGCCGACGACAAGGTGAAGGAATGGCTCGGCGGCAAGGCCGATGTGGTCATGTCCGACATGGCCGCCGCGTCTTCCGGCCACAAGCAGACCGACCACCTGCGCATCATCGCCCTCTGCGAGGCCGCGGCTTACCTCGCCTTCGACGTCCTCGAAGAGGGCGGCACCTTCGTCTCCAAGGTTCTCGCCGGCGGGGCCGAGGGCGACCTGCAGAAACTCCTGAAACAACGCTTCACCAAGGTCGCCAACGTCAAGCCGCCCGCGTCCCGCTCCGACAGTTCCGAGAAATTCGTGGTGGCCACGGGCTTCCGCGGCTAAAGCCTCGCCGACCCCCCGATCAGCGAGCGCTCCGCCGCCTGGCGAAACCTCAGGGCCGCCTGTCGATCATTCGGTCTCGGGGCAGGGGGCATGGACCGTATTTTCAGCGCCATGTTCTCCTGCCGCAGCAGTTCGAACAGGCGCGCATGGCGGGCCATGGACATTTGATCGGGGCTGGTCTGCATGTGGCCTCGATGGGGGATTGCGACATTCTCCTGCAAAAAACCTGCCATCCCATTAAGGCAATTCTGGCCCGGACATCGTTCGATTTGCGGGCACCGGGACGCAAGGGCGTCCTCGGGCAAAGATCCCGGATCAAGTCCGGGAGTCCGCGCGACCGGCCGCATAGGGTGGGTGAAAACCCACGCGCCGCCGGGGCCGTTGGCTTCACCCGATCTTAACGCTCTCCTGATCGCGCGGGTCGCACCGCACGCCCGGTTAATCCCAGGATCTGGGCAGAAATCGCACCGCCGCGATACCACCTGGATACCGACGCGATACCGACGTGCCGAATCCGGTCGAGTCGCAATCCTTAACCGTCCAGTGCCCTCAGGCCTCGCGCCCGTGCCGCACCAGCCGCGAATGCAGGCTCCGAGCCGCCGGCGCCCCGGCCTCCAGCGCGAACACATATGCATGTGTCAGGTAGAAACACGACGCGTCCAGGTCATTCGCCGTATCCGCCGCCTGCGTGTAAAGCCGGATCAGGGCGGCACTGTCATACGCCTCGTGCGCCGCGATCATCGCAGTGTCCAGCGTCCCGCTCATTCCGCGGCCTTTCCCATGCCGCGGTAGGCCTCGACCTTGCCGGCAACCCAGTCATGAAAACAATGGGTTGGGCTGTCCATGACGGGCGAGAACCGCCCCCCGTCGAACTGGTCCGCATGGCGCCCGCGCTGCATGCCTTCGACCACGAAGAGATCCTCTTCGAAGACCGTCTTCCAAAGCTGCGTGTTGCGCATCCGCAGCCCTTCGTCGCTGTCGGGAACGGAATAATACAGATGGATATGCTCGACCGTCTTCTCGGGGCCCTTCGGCTCCAGGATGATGGCGAAGGCGTGGTCGCGATGCACGCCCAGAAGGACGTTGGGGTAGACCGCGATATATTCCGCCTGTTCATTCCACTTGGCGCCAACCCCTTCAAAATCAGGGAACTTTTCGCCGTTCTCGTTGGTCAGCTGACGATAGACCATCGTGCCCTGACCCGAGAACGCGCCGGGCTTTTCGATGTTGTAATGGTCCTCCAGCTTGGAATAGCTGTTGAGGCCCGGATGTACCCACGGCAGGTGATAGCTCTCGCAATAATTCTCGACCGCCAGCTTCCAGTTGGTGTTGACCTCGAACTCGATCTTGCTGTCGAATCCACCGTGATAGACGGGCAGTTCAAACTCCGACCAGCGTTCCATGACCTCGCTCATGGCCTCCTCGAAGGCCGGCGCATCGCCCGACACGTTGACCCACACGACATCGCGCCACACATGGCTGCGCACCTCGATCAGGCCAAGGTCGTCGCGCTTGATGGCCTCGTGCGTGTTGTGCCCCGGCCCGCCCACATGCGGGGTCGAGACCAGCTTGCCCTTGGTGGAATAGCACCAGGAATGGTAGGGGCAGCGGATCGCGCCCTCGATCTTGCGCGGCTCTTCCACCAGGATCATGCCCCGGTGGCGGCAGATGTTCTGGAACACCCGGACATCGCCATCCTTGTCCCGCAACAAGAGCAGCGGCATGCCCAGGAACTCGATCGGCTTGGCATCCCCCGGCTCCGGCACGTCGGCGGCCACGGACAGCCCGGCCCACTGCGTATAAAGCAGCGCCTGACGCTCCTCGGCATAGACGGCGGGGTCGATGTAATGGGCGTTGGGCAAGCCGTTGGCCTGTTCCACACTGGTGCGAACGGCGGAAAGATCGGAAATCGTTGCGGACATCGGTGGCGCATCCCCTTGGCTGGTTACGCGTTCCGATTGCCTGAAATCCGCGTGCCGTAACCGACAAATCCCGACATGACCTCACGAAATGCGACGCGCGTGGCGCTCGGTTTGGAAGGCGCTCTAGCGAAAGGTCTCGTTCAGGCGCAACAGCCTTGCATGGAACAGGGGAATATCCTCCAGCGCCGCCAATCCCGCACGGCGCGCGACCGGCAGTGCCCGTTGCAGACCGGGACCGAGATACTCGTAGACCATGCGCGCCGCCCGTCGCCCGGTGACCTTTTCGCGCACCGTCCGCGTGGCGTAACCTTCCCAGATATTGGACTGGAAGGAGGTCTCCCGCGTCAGGAAGTTGAAGGAACAGGCCAGCGAACTGCGATGCGTGACAAGCGCCATCACACCTTCCTCCTGGCGCATGACAAGGCCGCGGTATTCGCGACTGCCAGCCGCGGTGGACAGGCCCTGGCTTCGCAGGGCGTCGCGCGGCTCGAACCCCCGTAGGAAGGTATAGGGCTCTTCGCGATGCACATAAACAAGACCTATGGTAAACAGCGCGTCGTCGATAAAGGACCGCCGGACGAAACTGTAGAATCCACTGGGAAAGGCATCCTCCGGCACCGCTGTAGGCCCGCTGCCGAAGAAGCCCGACAGAAACGGATGGCTCAGCAGTTCGGGAGAGGTTGTGTAGATCGCCTCGACAGGTTCGAGCAATATCCGCGCATCGACATTGAAGAACCGGCAAATCTGATGCAGCACGTCCGGTCGTGGAAAGCTTTCGCCCGACAGGTAGCGATTGAATTGCGTGCGGTTGATTCCCAGTTCTCGGCACAGCGCCGAAACCGACCCGTACGGCGCGGTAAGGGTTTTTAGGTTCTGTCCGAATATTCCTCTCAGCGCGGCCGGGTCCTCGGGATGATGCGGACTTGCGCCTGTTGCGGTTTTTTTTGTCAACTTGGCATCGTTTCCGTTTCCAGCCGACACGCCCCGCAGGGTATCGGATACATGATTTGGCAACTGATTACACGAACCCGAACAGTTCTGTCCAGAAAATGACGCGAATTAGCGTCAGGCCAAGACGCATCTGACACAAATGGATGTAGCCGATGCGTCGATTTTACAGTGAATGCAGCGTGGCACTGTCCTATCCTTAATTCAGGATAGTTGCGGGGACGCTATGTACGGTGCTGTATTGTGGACTGATCGATGCACGAAACGGGCGCTGATCTGGTGCGAGGACCACGGAAGCCTGGCCTTTTTCGACGGCGACCAATCGCAGCTCTCCGAAGCGCCGAGCTTCGAAGAAGGCGATCTTGTTTCATTCAAGATACGTGACGGGCGCGGTGTGCGCATCGCCTACGAGATAGAAATTGTGTCAAGCGAGCAGTACCCCTTTCTGGCCGCAGATCTGCGCGGCATGACCGAGACGCAACTACTCGCGCCCCAGTCAGGCCAGGCAGGCGCTGCCAGCAATATCCTGCCCTTCATGCCGGGCCGCGACCGCCGCAACGTCGCGCCCCCGGCGGGACCGGATACCAAGCAGGCGATCGTCAAGTTCAGCTAGGCAAGACCTCCGCGAGGCTCAACTGCCGCGCGACAGGGCCGCGACCCCGGTGCGGGCAATCTCTTCCAGCCCGAGGGGGCGCATCAGGTCGGCGAACGCGTCGACCTTCTCGGACGTGCCGGTGATCTCGAACACGAAACTGTCCAGTGTGCTGTCCACCACGTTCGCTCGAAAGATATCCGCCAGCCGCAGCGCCTCGACCCGCTTGTCGCCTGTCCCGGTGACGCGCAACAGCGCCAACTCGCGCTCGACCGTGCGCCCCTCGACCGTCAGGTCATGCACTTCGTGGACCACCACGATACGGCCCAGCTGGGCCTTGATCTGTTCGATGATCTGCGGTGTGCCGGTGGTGACGATCGTGATCCGGGACATGTGCCCCGTATGATCGACCTCGGCCACGGTCAGGCTGTCGATGTTGTAGCCGCGCCCCGAGAACAATCCGATCACGCGGGCCAGCACGCCCGGTTCGTTGTCCACGATGACGGCAAGCGTGTGACGCTCTTCGGCATCCGAAAAGGTCGGGCGCAAGTTGTAGGCCGAATGGCTGGACGCGCCTTTTTTGATTTTGAGAGCTGACATGAGCTTCTGGTCCTTTGAAGTTTGCCGGGCGACAGTGCTGGTCTACACCAGCACCGCGCCGCCTGCGTCGATGGCATCGGCCGTGGACGCATTTTCGCCCAGCAGCATCTCGTTATGGGCCTTGCCCGACGGGATCATCGGGAAGCAGTTCTCGTGCTTCTCGACCAGGCAATCGAAAATCACCGGCCCGTCGTAGTTCAGCATCTCCATGATCGCATCATCCAGATCGGCAGGATCCGAGCACTGGATTCCCTTCGCCCCGAACGCCTCGGCCAGCTTGACGAAATCGGGCAGGGCGTCGGACCACGAATGCGAATAGCGCTCGCCATGCAGCAGTTCCTGCCACTGGCGCACCATGCCAAGGCGTTCGTTGTTCAGGATGAACTGCTTGACCGGCAGGCGGTACTGTACCGCGGTGCCCATCTCCTGCATGTTCATCAGCCATGACGCCTCGCCCGCGACGTTGATCACCAGCGCCTCGGGATGCGCCACCTGCACGCCGATCGAGGCCGGGAAGCCATAGCCCATGGTGCCCAGCCCGCCGGAGGTCATCCAGCGGTTCGGGTCCTCGAAGCCGAGGTATTGCGCCGCCCACATCTGGTGCTGGCCTACCTCGGTGCAGATGTAGCGATCATGCCCCTTGGTCAGCTCTTCAAGACGGTGCACCGCGTGCTGCGGTTTGATCGTCTTTCCCTTCTGCGTGAACGCCAGGCAGTTGATCTTCTTCCATTCCTCGATCCGGCTCCACCAGTTGCGGATGGCCTCGCGGTTGACCTTGGCCCCGCGTTCCTTCCAGACCGAAAGCAACTGGCGCAGCACTTCCTTGACGTCGCCCACGATGGGAAAGTCGGTGCGGATCACCTTGTTGATCGAGGACGGGTCGATGTCGATATGCGCCCGCTGCGAGCCGGGTGAGAACGCATCAAGCCGTCCCGTGATCCGGTCATCGAACCGCGCGCCGATATTGATCATCAGGTCGCAGTCATGCATCGCCATGTTGGCCTCGTAAAGGCCGTGCATCCCCAGCATCCCCAGCCAGTTCTTGCCCGAGGCAGGATAACAGCCCAGACCCATCAGCGTGGAAGTGATCGGGATGCCCGTGGCCTCGACCAGCTCGCGCAGAAGCGCGGTCGCCTCGTCGCCCGAATTGATGACGCCGCCACCTGTGTAGAAGATCGGCCGCTCGGCCTGTTCCAGCGCCTCGACCAGCTCGGTGATCGTATCGATATCGCCGGTGGTCTGAGGCTGGTAATGCGAGGTCTTCGTCTGCGCCGGCTCCAGATACTTGGCCGAGGCGAACTGCACGTCCTTGGGAATGTCGACCAGCACCGGCCCCGGACGGCCCGAGGTCGCCACGTGAAAGGCCTCGTGGATGGTCTGGGCCAGCCGCTCGGTTTCCTTGACCAGCCAGTTGTGCTTGGTGCAGGGGCGGGTGATGCCCACGGTGTCGGCCTCCTGGAACGCGTCGGAGCCGATCATGAACGTGGGCACCTGGCCGGTCAGCACGATCAGCGGTATGGAGTCCATCAGCGCGTCGGTCAGGCCCGTGACCGCATTGGTCGCGCCGGGCCCCGAGGTCACCAGAACGACGCCCGGCTTGCCGGTCGAGCGTGCGTAACCTTCGGCGGCATGGACCGCGCCCTGCTCATGCCGGACAAGGATGTGCCGAATGTCATTCTGCTGAAAAATCTCGTCATAAATCGGTAGCACGGCACCGCCGGGGTATCCGAATACGACGTCCACACCCTGATCCTTCAAGGCCTGAACCACCATTTTCGCTCCGGTCATCTGACGTGTCATCTTGTTGCTCCGTTCATGACATATGTCTCATTGCGTTACGCATAAAAAAGCCCCCGGAGGGTTCCGAGGGCGCATGGGGTACCGTTATGGTGTCCGTTACCGGCCCATGCGCCATTCACCTACGATTACGATTAGCGATGCCATTCTTGGCGACTCCTTGCTGCGTTTGGGGACCTTATGTGCGGCTTTCGGGAGCGTCAACAGGATTTTGAGCGAAAAATGTCGCTCGAAGGGGCTGTTTCTTTGCATTTGTTGCGCAGAACGCGGCGCGGCAAAGACGCGCAGGGTTGAGGGACTGTCACCAACCCGTCCGAAGGTTGTTACAGTCACGTGGCAATCTTGGGATGTCCAAACGCCACCGCCTGCCGGAGACCTGCCATGAATGACGTCGACCTCACTCGCCTTTCCGCCGACGATTGGGACGAACTGATAAACCCGCGTCCGGTCGAAAACGACTTCGACCGGGTGGTCGAGGCCGCGATTTCGCGGCGGGGTTTTCTGGGCGGGGTGCTCGCCTTCGGCTCGGGTGCTTCGGCGATGGGCACAGGTGTGATGATCCCTGCGACCTCGGCCCAGGCGCAGGCCACCAGCCGGTTCGCCTTTGATCCGATCGGTATCCAGACCGATGCCACCGTGCACGTTCCGGGTGGCTATCGCTGGGACGTGCTGATCCGCTGGGGTGATCCGATCTTTCCCGACGCGCCGGAGTTCGACCACGAAACCGGCGGTGACGCCGACAGCGCCGACCGCATCTTCGGCGAGAACACGGACGGGATGGAAAGCTTTCAGGTGGGCGGGCGACAGCTTCTGGCGATCAATCACGAGTATACCAACCGTGAGATAAACCTGCCCCATGCAACGGGTGGCGTTCCGACAGGACTGGATGACGTGCGCAAGCTTCAAAGTCTGCAAGGCGTCGCCGTGATCGAGGTGGCCGAAGACGCGGAGGGCTGGCATGTGGTCAAGGACAGCCCCATGAACCGCCGCATAACGCACCTGACGCCGATGAAGATCGCCGGCCCGGCCGCGGCGCATGACCTGCTGAAGACCGAGGCCGATCCTACCGGCACCGAAAGCCTCGGCACTTTCAACAATTGCGGTTCCGGCAAGACGCCCTGGGGCACGTACCTGACATGCGAGGAAAACTTCAACGGTTACTTCGGTGCCACAGGTGCCGTCGAGGTGTCGGACCCGGTCGATGCAGGCTACGAGCGCTACGGCATCGGCGCGGACGGTTGGGGCTATGACTATCACAAGTGGGACGACCGTTTCGACATTTCGAAACATCCGAACGAGCCGCACCGAGCCGGCTGGGTGGTCGAGATCGATCCGGCAGACCCCGACAGCACTCCGGTCAAGCATACTGGCCTAGGGCGCTTCAAGCACGAGAATGCCGAAGTGGTGCTGGCTTCTGACGGACGGGTCGTGGTCTACATGGGCGACGACGAGCGGGGAGAGTTCCTCTATCGTTTCGTGTCGAACGGCACCTACACGCCCGGCGGCCCGACCGAAGGATTGCTGGACGAGGGCACGCTTTACGCGGCGAAGTTCCACGATGATCAGAGCGGCGAATGGCTGGCCCTGACGCCCGAGACCACCGGGATGGCCAGCCTGGCCGAAGTCCTGATATTCGCCCGGCAGGCCGGTTCGGCGGTGGGGGCCACGACCATGGACCGCCCCGAATGGATTGCCGCCAACCCGCACGCGGTCGAGGCCTATTGCTGCCTGACCAACAACAAGAACCGCGGCGTAAAGCCCAATGCGGGCGGTGACGAGACGCCGGTCAACGGCCCCAATCCGCGCGAGACCAACAATTACGGTCAGATCGTGCGCTGGCGGCCGGAAAACGACGATCATGCCAATGATCGTTTCACCTGGGATCTTTACGTGATGGCGGGCAACCCGGAGATTTACGACAATATCTACGGCGGCTCCGAGAACATCACCGCCGGGAACATGTTCAACTCTCCCGACGGCATGGCCTTCGACAGCGCCGGGCTGGTCTGGATCCAGACCGATGGCGACGACAGCAACGAAGGCGAGTTCGAAGGCATGGGCAACAACCAGATGCTGGTCGGAGACCCGGTCACGGGCGAAATCGCCCGGTTTCTCACGGGGCCCAAGGGCTCAGAGGTCACGGGCCTGACATGGTCGACCGATCGGCGCACGATGTTCGTGGGCATTCAGCATCCCGATGCGCCGTTCCCTGATGGCGAGGGCAAGTTGCCCCGCTCGGCGATCGTGGCCGTCAAGCGCGACGACGGCGCGCCGCTGGGTTGAAGAAAATTCGTACGAATTTTCTGACACAAGAATCTTTGGACGAAGACTCTTGGGTCACAAGCCCTACATCATGTGGCCCAACGTACCCATCATGTAGTCGCGGTTGTAGTGCAGCGACTGAACCCGCGGATCATCCTGCGATTTGCGCATCACCGTGTCGTAATCCGCGAAACAGATCAGCTGCGCCTCGTTCTGGATGATGCGGATGTTCAACTCGTTGAGATAAGCCGTGCGAAACCTGTCGGCCAGCCGCTCGGAGGAGAAATTGATGATCGTCGTGGTGCCGCCGGCGTTGTTCTGAAGGCCGTAGCAAACGGCTTTCTGGCGGTCGAAGGTGAAATCGGCGAACTCGACCGTGCTTTCGCCATAGTCTTCTTGAACGTCCTGCATGGTGTCCCCCATGGCCAAGAATGTCTTAACGATGACAGAATTTCGAAATTATGGAAGGGGTGCAGCATAAATTTTTCTGCGCCGCGGCATGTGGTGCCGCAAAATTGGTCCACGACCGGCCGGCGCTACAGGGAAACGCCGGTTCCCTGCAGCACCCCGTGCTCCAGTGCGTAACGCGTGAGGCCGGCGGTAGAACTGATTCCAAGCTTTCGCTTGATGTTCTTGCGATGGGTTTCCACCGTGCGGACCGAGATATCCAGAGCGAACGCAACAGCCTTGTTCGACTTGCCTTGCGCAAGTTGCAGCAGAATTGTCTGTTCGCGGTTGGTCAGCTGCGGGCGGGTTTCGCCCGTGTCCGGCGCAAGCGAGCCTTGTGCCCCGGTGCAGAGATATCTTTCGCCAGCATTGACGGCGTCGATGGCGCGCTTGATCTCTTCCGTGGGTACATCCTTCAGAACGTATCCGCTGGCGCCATGACTGAGAGCAGAGCTGATGTATTCGGGGCTGTCGTGCATCGACAGGATCAGGATTCGCGTATCGGGCTGCCGTTCCAGCAGGATTTCCGTCGTCGACAGCCCGCCAAGGCCCGGCATGTTTAGATCCAGCAGGATGACATCGGGCGTCAGGTCGGGGGCTTGCTCGATGATCTCCCGACCCGAAGACAGGGTCGCGACCACCTCGATATCGTCGTAGCTTTCCAGGATCGCTTCGATCCCCTCGGCGACCATGGGATGGTCATCGACAATGGCGATACGGATACAATCGGTCATGCGCTGGCCTTGGTCTGTTTCGGGGACCCGGTGCCGCCTTCGGGTTGCAGTATGTGGGTGAGCGGTACGTTGGCCTCTATCACGGTTCCGCTTCTGGAACTGAGTATGCGCAACGTGCCGGCCAGTTGCTCGATGCGTTCCTGCATGTTCCGAAGGCCCAGACCCGAAGAGGGCGACGCTGCGGCCCGGTCCTGGTCCAATCCCCGTCCATTGTCCGAAATGCGCAAGGTGGCGCCGTTCTTGTGGCCGCGAATATCGACCGAGATGCGGCTGGCACCAGCGTGGCGTTCGATATTTGTCAAGGCTTCCTGGGCAACGCGGTAAAGGGCTGTCTTGGCATCGTCGTCGAGCCGGTTGCGAAACGGCACGGTGCTGAACTCGGTCTTGATGCCAGTGCGGTGTCCGAAATCCTCTACCAGGGATTTCAATGCCGGGCCCAAGCCGAGATCGTCCAAGACCCCCGGACGCAGGTCTCGCGAAATGCGCCGGACCTCATGAATCGCACCGGAAAGATGCGCGATGCCACGATCCAGCGTCTCACCGGCGCGGGCGTCGTCAGACGCGAACCGTCGACGGGCACTGTCCAGCGCATAGCGGACCCCGACAAGGATCTGGCTGATCCCGTCATGCAATTCGCGCGCGACACGACTGCGCTCTTCCTCTTGCGCGTCAAAGACCCTTTGGGTGAGTTTCTTGAGTTTGGCATCCGCTGCGCGGCGTTCGCGCAGGTTGATGAACATGCCTGAAGTGAACACGAGCAAGAGCGCGGCCATCGTCAGCCCGCCGATATAGAGGAACGTTCTTTGGATGCGGCTTTCCACCGTGGCACGGGCCGAACTGACCGCAGCGATCACGTCGTCGATGAAGACCCCTGTGCCGATCACCCACCGCCAGTCCTGCAGGCCTATGACATACGTCACCATCTGGGCCCTCTCGCCAGTGGAGGGTTTGGTCCACTCGTAACCGTGATATCCGCTGCCGGTCCGCGCGATGCGAATCAGCTCGTCGGTGATGGGGGTGCCGTTCGGGTCCTCCATGCCTGTCCAGTTGCGCCCGATAAGCTGGGTGTATCTGGGGCTGACCAGGTTGTTGCCGTCGTAATCGTAGACGAAGAAATATCCGTCCTGGCCATATAGCATACCGGCGAGGATCTGCGTGACCGCGAGTTTCGCCTCTTCGTCATCGGGTGCAGCGCGGCCATATATGTTGATGATGGCCGTTCTGGCGAGCGACAGATAATTTTTCAGCTCGTCGCGCTTGGCTGCGATCAGCTTTTCTTCGAGCGTGTGGATCTCTTGTTCCGCCATCTGGCGCGACTGCAATGTAACCAGTACGGAAATGGTGACCACCGCCAGGACAAGGGGCAGGGTGGCCGTCAAGAACAGTTTCTGACCGTAATTCATCTGAAGTCTGATCATCGATTCTCCCGATGCGAATCGTTAATGCCAATTGGGCTCGAAGCCCAGAGCCGCGGCAAGCCGGTTTTCCGGCGCACTCTCCCCGAGTTGCCCGAAAAGTAAGCACCGTCAGCGATGTCCGCGACGCATCGGGGCCAAACCTACGCATTACTCGGTATTTCCTTTGATCGAGGTCCGCGATAGTGTCCCGGCACCTGCAACGGTCCGCGCGCAGGCTGATAGGGACGGCATGCGCGCTTCATCAATTGGGAGGATTTACCGAATGGATCGTCGTTCATTTCTGAAGAATACCGCATTGGGCGGGTCGGCTGCGGCCGCCACGTCGCTGGCCGCACCGGCTTATGCCCAAGGCAACCGCACGCTGACCATGGTCACGACCTGGGGCCGTGGCCTTGCCGGTGTGCACGATGCCGCGCAATACTGCGCCGAGCAGATCACCGCGATGAGCGACGGTCAGCTGACCGTGGACCTGAAAGCCGCTGGTGAACTCGTTGGCGCGTTCGAGGTTTTCGACGCCGTCACCGCCGGTCAGGCCGACATGTACCATGGCGTGGACTATTACTTCCTGGGTCAGCATCCGGCTCTGTCGTTCTACTCGCAGATCCCGTTCGGCATGACCTTCCAGGAATATTCGAACTGGTGGTACATCGACGGCGGCAAGGAACTGGGCGACGAGCTCTACTCCATCTTCGGCCTCAAGGCATTTCCGTGCGGCAACACCGGCCCGCAATCGGGCGGATGGTTCGCCAAGGAAATCAACTCGCCCGAGGACTTCCAGGGCCTGCGTTTCCGCATGCCCGGCCAGGGTGGTGAAGTGCTGGGCAAGCTGGGCGCCAGCGTCCAGAACCTGCCCGGATCGGAAGTGTACCAGGCGCTGTCTTCGGGTGCCATCGACGGCACCGAGTGGATCGGCCCCTGGGCGGACGAGAAGGCCGGTTTCCAGGAGATCACCAAGACCTACTACACCGCCGGCTTCCACGAGCCCGGCCCGAACCTGAACTGCGTTGTCGGCCTCGAAGTCTACGAGAGCCTTACCCCGGCGCAGCAGGCGATCGTCTCGGGCGCGGCGCAAGCCACCAATATCTGGAGCATGTCGCAGTTCATGGCCAACAACGGTGCGGCGCTGCAGCGTCTGCAGTCGTCGGGCGTAACCTTGCGTGAATTCCCCGACGAGGTCTGGGACGCGTTCGGTGCGGCGGCACAGGAAGTGCTGCAACAGAACATGGGCGACGAGCTCTACAAGAAAGCCTACGACAGCTACCGCGAGTCGCTGGAAAGCTCGGCCTCCTGGATCAGCCGGTCCGAAGGCAGCTTCCGCTCGCAGCGCGACCGCGTGCTCGACATCTGATCGCCGGGCGACTGATACCTTCGCACCCCGCGCCCTTGGATGGCGCGGGGGCATTTTGCACATAGACGTGTAATTCCTGTTCAGGATCGACCAAGCTTGGATATGCATCAGAGCCCTTGTGACGCTGACATGTTCCGGGTGGTCTGAACACAGGATTTGGGGGAACAGACATGGGCGAGACGGAAGCGACCGGAACAGGGTCCGCCTTTGTGGATGCAATCATTTGGTTTTTCGGTGGAATATTCGGGTCTTTCTACGACCTGGCGTATGCGATCACGCATCCCGGGCTGTGGCTGAACTGGGCCGACAAGGAAGCGATCATGCGGTTCGTCTACTACGGCGGATCGATCGAGTTTTTCTTTGTGGTATTCACGTTCGTGCTGGTCCTGACCGCGGTCGGGTTGTGGCGCAACAGCTTCATGTGGGGCTGCGTGCGTGTGATGGAAGGCTTCGCCAACATCACGGGCCGCCTGTTCGCCTGGGCCGGTCTGATCATGGTGCTGCAGCAGATCATCATCGTGTTCGTGCAGCGCATCTTCGTAAGACCGGATATCTCTTTCGGCTTCGGTATCCCGCTGACCTATGACATCAGCTGGTGGGCGGAAGCGCTGAAGTTTCACAATGCCCTGGTCATCGCGCTGTGCTGTACCTACACGTTTGTGCAGGGCGGTCACGTGCGGGTCGACCTTGTCTACGCTGCGGTGAAGTATCGGACGCAGAAGCTTATCGACATGATCGGCTGCGTGATCTTCATGGCGCCAATGGCCGTGCTGGTCTGGATGTATGGCTGGTATTTCATGTGGCGGCACCTGATCACGCCAAAGCCTTCGGCATCGGAGTCGCTGGACCGGCTGATGATGAAGGCGCGGGCGGTCCGCTGGAACGTCGAAACCATCGGGTTCAGCCCGAACGGGTTCAACGGCTACTTCCTGTTCAAGGTTTTGATGGTGGCCTTTGCGGGCATGGTCTTCATCCATTCGGTCGCCTTTTTCTACCGCTCCTACCTGGAATGGAAGGAAGGACCGGAGAGCGAAGGTAAATACCTTGACAAGGACAGCCTCGGGGAAGGCGAAGAAGCCTATGAGGGGACGCACTGATGTTGTTTGGACTTGATGGCGTCGAGATCGGCCTGATCATCGTGTTCCTGTGCCTCTTTGGAGGCATCCTGTCCGGCTTTCCGGTGGCGTTTGCCATCGGCGGTGCCGGGGTGATTTCCTTTGGCATCATTGCCGGCCTGGACAGCGCCGGCCTGTTGATCCACCAGGCGATCGACACCGGCAGCGAGGCGTATCGCACCTTGCTCAGCACCGGGGTAAAACCGGACAGCGTTTCGATTTTCCGATATCCCGATCTGCCACGGGTGGGCGAGCCGGTCTTCCCGCAGGGTTGGGAAACCGCGCTGGACCGCAATATCAGTTTCATCGTCAACCGAATGAACGAACGCGTCTTCGCGGGCCAATCGATCGAGACCTTGCTGGCGGTTCTGATGTTCGTGCTGATGGGGATCACGCTGGAACGTTCCAAGGTCGCCAACGATCTGCTGACGACGATGGCGCGCGTCTTCGGCCCGTTGCCCGGCGGCCTTGCCGTTTCCGTCGTGGTGGTGGGCGCATTTCTCGCAGCGTCAACCGGCATCGTGGGGGCCACAGTGGTCACCATGGGCCTCTTGAGCCTGCCGACCATGCTGCGCAACAATTACAGCCCCGAGATCGCCACGGGCGTGATCGCAGCCTCCGGCACTTTGGGGCAGATCATTCCCCCTTCGATCGTGATCGTTCTTCTGGGCACGCTGGCCGGCGACCTCTATGCGGTGGCGCAAGAGGCCCGGGCACAGGAAGCTGGGTGCACCGATGCCCTGACCTATCTGGGCGAGCCTGCGGTCGTGTCCGTGGGCACGCTTTTCCAAGCGGCCTTGTTGCCCGGTATCCTTCTGGCTCTGCTCTATGCGCTCTATGCTTTTGGCTACGCGCTGGTTAATCCCAGCAAGGCCCCCGCGGTCGAACTGGGCGCTACGAATGCCGAGGCAATCACGCGCGGCGAGGCCTTCACCTGGTTCCTCGGCATCCCGGTTGCGCTTGTCGCTGGCATGTTGGTGCTGGGGCAGATGAACGTCATAGGCAGCCAGAGCACCACGATCGACAGCTTCAGTGAACAGGGCGAGTCGGCCAGCTTGCGGACCGCCGTCGGGTCTGAATGCAAGGACTCCATGATCGAACTGCACGGGCAGGCCGCCTGGGACCGGGCGGTCGCCGAACAGCAGGCCATCGACGAGTCAGGTGGTGTGACCCAAAGCGTGCGGCTGTCCGAGGAAGAGCGCGCCGAGATGCTGGCCCGCAAGATCGAGAACGCGGCGCCTGTCGGGACCGGCATTGCCGTGATGATGCTGATCTTCGCCTTGATCCTGACCTTCGCCCGCGGCGTTCTTCCATCGGAAAGCCCGACACCGCTGATTGTCGGAGGCGTAGGGATTGTGCTTGGCCTGATCGTCGATATCTTGCTGATCGGGCCGCAATGGAGCTCCGGCGCGACATTCGTGATCATGGCCATTCCGGTAGGACTTGCGCTTTACGGCTGCACCCACGCCGCGGCGCGGCTGGCGCAGAATGAGCTGATACGGGTGGTCTTCCCCCCGCTCGTGCTGATCGTAGCGGTTCTGGGGTCCATCCTGGGCGGTATCACCAACCCGACGCCCGCCGCGGCTTTGGGGGCAGGCGGCGCGATCATGCTCGCGGCCTATCGCAAGCTGAAGGACGAAGAACGGTCGGGCAAGATCATCATCTTTGCCACCTTCGCAATTCTCATCGCCATCATCATCGGCGTGAATTTCGACCTGCGGGTCAATGTCGAAGGCGCGGGGGCCGAGAACTGGATCGCGTTCCTGGTGGCTCAGGCCGCCTACCTTTACGCTCTTTTCGGGCTGCTCTTCGCCTGCTGGGTGCTTTTCGCGGGCGGCGTGCTGTCGCCTGTGGTGCGCGAGACGGCGAAAGTGACCAGCATGGTCTTCACCATCCTGATCGGCTCTCAGCTTTTGAACCTCGTGGTCATCTCCTTCGGTGGCGAGCACTATATCCAGCAGTTCCTGCGCTCGTTCGACAACGAGTACAAGGTGTTCCTGATCGTGATGCTGGTGCTGTTCATCCTGGGCTTCGTGCTCGACTTCCTCGAGATCATCTACATCGTGATCCCGATCGTGGGGCCGGTGATCTATGGCGGAACATTCGACCCCAAGTGGGTAACGATCATGATCGCGGTGAACCTGCAGACCTCGTTCCTGACGCCGCCCTTCGGATTTGCGCTCTTCTATCTAAGGGGCGTCGCACCGAAAGAGGTGACCACCGGACATATCTACCGCGGTGTCGCGCCTTTTGTTCTGATCCAGGTGGTTGGACTGGCCATTCTGTGGTTCTTCCCGGACATCGTCACGATCTTCCCGGATCTGCTCGGGGGGTGAACGCTTGGGCCTGAGTTCTGAACAGGCCTGGTTCGGACCGGGTCTGTGTCCTTTCCGTGCAGCGGGCAGTCCGGTCTGATGAGTCCCGTCGCGCGCCGGCATGTAATCGTGTCAGGCTGTTCAGGGGGTGGGAAATCGACGCTGCTGGCGGCACTCGACCGCGCCGGTTACCGCGTTGTCACCGAGCCGGGCAGGCGGATTGTCGAAGCCGAGATGCAGGGCACAGGTGCGGCGCTGCCGTGGATCGACCTTGAGGCCTTTGCCCGACGTGCTGTCGAGATGGCGCTGCGCGACAGGGCGGGTGTGCAGGATGACGGGTCTTGGGTGTTCTTCGACCGCGGCCTGATCGACGCGGCGGTGGCCTTGGAGCACGCCGCGGGGATTTCCCTGAGCGACAGCCTCGCAGGTGCCGCCCCGTTTCATCGGACTGTCTTCATGGCCCCGCCCTGGCCTGAACTTTACCGGAACGACGCGGCGCGCCAACACGGCTTCGATGCAGCCGTCGACGAATACCATCGGCTGTGCGCGGCCTACGACCGGCTCAATTATCGCCTGGTTCACCTGCCCAAAACCAGCGTGCGTGAACGGGCAGCCTTCGTTCTGGACACTCTCGGCTAAGCTGCAGCGACGCGCGCCTAATGTGCCGACACAGCGGCGACCCGCCCGGCGCCTGGGGCAGGGGTGCGCCCCGATATCTCGAGCACCAGTTTGCGGCGCACGGTTCGGGCAAAGCTGTCGCGCCCTTCGGCCGTCACCATGAAGGCCCCGGGCCCGCCGATGATCCGCTCGGCATATTCGTCTTCGAGGTTGGCCCCGGCGCGACGTCCGTCTTCCGGCCGCAGGATGGGCAGCGCATTGATCACGATCCCCGCAGCCAGAACTTCGGCGCGTGCCGCCGCGATCGGCGGGCCGGACGAATTTCGGATGCTGTCGCCGGAGAAGTCGATAACGGCGCGGGGCGCGACGATGTCGTTGGTCTCGATCAGGCGCTTGGCTTCCAGAAGCGCACCACCGATGGCGTTGCTGCCGTAGGCCTGACGTGGCGGGCCAGCCAAGGCGTCCGCAAAAGCCCGCGCCGAGCTTTCGCCATCGATGACCGTCCACGGGACGACCACGGCGGCGTTGGTTGCCCACTCGACATAGGTGACGGCGACATTCCCGTAGAGCGAGTCCTGAATGGCCTCTATCACCTCGGGGTCGGTGATTGCGCTTGCGTAGCCCTGTCGCTGAAACGAGAGTTCCATGTCGTCGATCGAGCCCGACGCGTCCGCAAGCAGAACCAGTTCAAGACCGACCTCCTGCCGCGTTTCGGCAAGGGCTGAGCCGGCGAGGAAGATCGCGCAAATGAAAGTGAGAACCCGCATGGAACGAGTTTTCGCTCGGTGGCGCAACATGACAAGGCAGACGCGATCAATTCCGCGTGTGTGGGCGGCAATTGGGGTCACTTGCCGAAAAACCACGCGGTTCCGTCTGGACCGTTCAGGTCGTATCCTTGCGCGCCAGGGGCAGGATCGTGCCTTCGATCAACCGCATCAGGTCGCCGAAATACCCGGCGCTGCGGGCAGGCTGTGTCGAATCCGACGTGATTGCGATGGTCAATCCCAAGCCGGGAACCACGCATATGATCTGTCCGCCATACCCGCGCGCAAGGGCGTAAGCGTCGCCCTCGGATTGCCCCAGAAACCAGCCGTAACCGTACCGTAGTCCGGACCAAGGTGAGCGCGTGACCGGCTCGAAGGACCGAGAAACCCAAGCCTCGCTGAGGACGTGTGTGTCGCCCCACATGCCTTTGCGCCGATACATTTCTCCGAAATGTATCATCGCCGGAAGGCTCAACGACATTTCGTTTCCGCCCAGATAGCGCCCTTGCGGATCGCGGGTCCATGGCGGGATTCTGATGCCGAGCGGTGCCCCCAGCCGGTCGCGGGCTTGGTCGAGCAGGCTTTGGCCGGACACTTCGGACAGGATTGCGCCGAGTACGTGAAAGGAGCCAGTCGAATACAACATGCGCGCGCCGGGATCCGTCTCGAACGGGCGCGAGAGCGCATTGGCGACCCAGTTTTCGCTGCTGACCCAGCCGCCGTAATTCGGCCCTGACGTCCGCTCCAGCCCTGCCTGCATCGTCACGAGGTTTTCGATAGTGATGTCATGAACGCGTGGGTCGGCGTCATCCGGAATGAGGCCGGGAGCCAGTTCGCCAATCGTGGCGTCGACGGAGGAAATTTCGCCACGGTCAATTGCTGCGCCCGTCAAGGCGGCAACCACGGTTTTCGAGACCGACTTTATCGGCGCCGGAGTTCCCATCTCAGGGCCACGGAATACCTCGCCGAAAACCTCCGCGCCGTGTTGGTGGATCAGGACTGCATGAAGCTGGTCGAGCGCCTGGCCTGCGTCAGCCACGGTGCGCCACGAAGCGGGTTGAGAGTGAGCCGGAGACCCGACAAACGCGGCAGAAATCGCAAGAAAATGGCGGCGGTCAAGGCAGGGCATGGAACCTCGTTCGATCGGGTCAGGCAACAGATATCACGCAAGCCGCCCATGGCCACAGAAGGGTGACAAGAAAGAGTTGCCCCACACGCGAACGTGTTGTCGTCAGGGCGCGCGATTGCAGAAAGAAGCGACAACGATCTAAGGCAGTGCGGTACCCGAGCCTATCAGTACTTCTTGGTCCGTAACGGCTTGCTGTCGGGAAGCGAGATATTTGCGACCTGTTCCGCAATGGGATCGTTGGACAGCGGATGGCAATGTGCCTCGTAATCGGCCGGGTCGCGCATTTTTTGCCATGTCCCGCCTGAATAGACCTCGAGCCCAGAAAACGCGGCCTTGTAGCCCATTTTGGCGCTGCCCGGCACCCAGTACCCCAGGTAGACATAGGGCAGCCCCGCCTCGCGCGCGATCTCGATGTGGTCGAGGATGATGTAGGTTCCAAGGCTGTTACGTTGACGATCCGGGTCGTAGAACGAGTAGACCATGCTGATACCGTCGTCGAACACGTCCGTCAGGCAGACCGCGACCAGATCGCCGCTTTCTCGGTCCGCATATTCGACGACGCGCGTCCGGATTGGCGTCTCTTCGATCATCGCTGCAAATTCGAACGTATCCATATCGGCCATGCCGCCATTGGCGTGCCGGTCCTCGAGGTACTTGCGGAAGAGCTCGTACTGTTCCTCTGTGGCCCAGGGCGAGGTCGCGCGACGGTCCAGGTGGTCGTTGCGTTTCAGCGTCCGGCGCTGGCTGCGCGAGGCGGAGAAATTCTCGACACTGACCCGAGCCGACAGGCACGCGGCGCAATCGGCACAGGACGGACGGTAAAGCACGTTCTGCGAGCGGCGAAACCCCTGCTTGGAAAGAGTGTCGTTCAGACGTTGCGCGCCGTCGCCCTGAAGCGCAGTGAACAACTTACGCTCCATCCTGCCTTCAAGGTAGGGGCAGGGCTGAGGCGCCGTCACATAGAATTGGGGC
The DNA here is from genome assembly GCF_009363735.1 of Roseovarius sp. THAF8. Lineage (NCBI taxonomy): Bacteria > Pseudomonadati > Pseudomonadota > Alphaproteobacteria > Rhodobacterales > Roseobacteraceae > Roseovarius > Roseovarius sp. THAF8. Next base: position 82,349 of record NZ_CP045410.1, read on the forward strand.
GCGATGGGGAGAGTGTGACGCATGACAGGCTTTGCAACTTCCAAAGGTGACGATAACAATGATGCATCGCTGCGCCAAGAGGTCAAATCCGGCTATGACCGGGGCGGCGTCAACTGGTCGCGCGACGATTCACGGCCACGGTTGCGAGAACGTGATCGGTAAGGCCCTGGCCCCTTGGTCCAACCAGCATCAATAGCATCGAGGCCAGTTGCACAAGCGGGACGGCGCAGGAAAAGGTGAAGCCGAGCGAGTGCAGGAACGCCGTGGCTGCATCGAGACGTTGGCCCGATGCGCTGCGGAACTCTATGGCCATCAGCCGCATCCCCCAAGTTGCCGACCCTTTGGCGATGGTCGCGGTCCGGTAGATCAACCCGGCGGACAGGAACAGCATGGGCAGGAAAAAGAGGCCCGTAAAAGCTGTAAAAGGCAGGATCAGAACACAGATCACGATCACAAGCACGCTATCCACCACCCAAGCCAGGAACCGCTTGAGCGGCACGTCGGCGTAAAAGTCGGGTTGCGTGTCGGGGTCGGGAGTATGCCAGGTGGTTTCGGTCATGGTGTGCATATAGGCCTGTACCCCGCGCCTTGAAAGGTGCGGCACGGGGATCGAGGCGTGTCCGTGGTCAAGCGTTGCGTGCTGCTTCGCGATCTTCGTCCTCATGGTCCTCGTCAGAGCCTGCCTTGCGAGCGCGTTCCTCCATGAACTGGTCGAACTCTGCCTTGTCCCGGGCGGCGCGCAGCCGATCGAGGAACGCCTCGAAGTTCTGTTGCTCCTCTTCGAGGCGGCGCAGCGTTGCATCGCGGTAGGCGTCGAAGGCGGAATTGCCGGAAGACCCCCGCAAAGCTCGTGACGATTGGCGATGCGTCACGCGACCCGAGGGGCACGAAAACTTGTTGGCCCAGATCATGTAGGCAAGCAGTACGAGGCCCAGCGGCCAGAAGACAACGATCGACGCCACGAGCGCGGCGATCCATGCGACCTTGCCTTTTTCGTCGAGCCACGTTTCGGCCCTTGCGAACACGCCGGGAATGCCACCGGAGCGCGGAGTGTAGGTCTGCGTATTCATCCTTGGTTCCTTTTCTGAACGTTGGTTTCGGCTGGATGTGAATTCCATTTACATCTCCCAGATGGGAAGCCACCGCCGCTGTGACAAGGGGTGATGTTAATAATTTTCACATTTGCAGCGGTGGCACGCATTGACCGGCCATCTTGAGGGTGTATCACTTGGCGCATGAGCTTTTCCGCCCGCATGTCCCGTTGTCCGCGACCCCACGATCCTGAACCCGGGCAGGAGGCCAGACAGGCCATGCCAGGGCTCTCTGAGGATCTGGGTGCCCTGGTTGAGGGGACGGCAGGGTGTAGCCCCTACTTGCATTCACTCTGCCTGAAAGAGCGGGAGTGGTTGCCGGAGGTTTTCTCGAATCCAGAAGCGGCGTTCGAAGCATTGCTGAAGGATGTCGATGACATTCCGTTTGACGAGGCGCCGCCGCGTTTGCGGCGGCTCAAGGCGCGTGTGGCACTGTTGGTTGCAATGTGCGACCTCGGCGGTGTCTGGGACTTGGAAGAGGTGACGCATGCCTTGACCCGCTTCGCGGACCGGGCGGTCAGGATAGCCTTGCAGGCGGCGCTGCTGCCCGAGCTTCGGCGCGGCAAGATCCCGGGCCAGGATGAGAGCATGCTGGAGGAAGCCGCCGGCATGGTGGTTCTGGCCATGGGTAAAATGGGCGCATACGAACTGAATTACAGTTCCGACATCGACTTGATCTGCCTCTTCGATGAGACTCGTTTCAATGGCGACGCTTATCATGAAGCACGAACCGGCTTTGTGCGCGCAACACGGCGGATGGCGGCCACGTTGAACGACCGTACCGCCGATGGCTACGTGTTCCGGACGGATCTGCGCCTGCGGCCGGACCCGAACGTGACGCCCGTCTGCATGGCGATGGGGGCGGCAGAAACCTATTACGAAAGCCTGGGCCGGACATGGGAACGGGCCGCCTACATCAAGGCCCGCGCCGCGGCAGGCGACCTGGAGGCGGGGGCGCGTTTTCTGGATACCTTGCGCCCGTTCGTCTGGCGCAAACACCTCGATTTCACCGCGATCGAGGACGCGCACAATATGCGCCTGCGCATCCGCGAGCATAAAGGGTTGCATGGGCCGATACGTCTGGACGGACACAACATGAAGCTCGGGCGCGGCGGCATTCGCGAGATCGAGTTCTTCACCCAGACCCGCCAGTTGATATCGGGCGGAAGAGACCCGGATTTGCGGGTGCGCGGCACGGTCGAGGGTCTGGCCAGACTTGCGGAAAAGAACTGGGTGCCCGGGGACGCGGCAGGCACGTTGACCGAAAACTATCGCTTTCACCGCGAAATCGAGCATCGTCTACAGATGCTGCGGGACGCGCAGACCCAGATACTGCCCGATCAGGCCGACGGATGGACGCGGCTGGCGAACTTCTGCGATCATGACGAGAAGGAATTTCGGGACGAACTGACCGAGCGCTTACAGACCGTGCATGACCTGATCGAAGGATTCTTCGCGCCTGAAGGCACAAGCGAAAGACCCGCTAAGGTCGAGGGTCTGGATGAAGAAGTGATTGCACGATGGCGCAACTATCCGGCGCTGCGCAGTGAACGGGCCAACACGATATTCGATCGGTTGAAACCGGATCTGCTGGAACGGCTCAGCCGCTCTTCCACGCCGCAAGACGCACTTATTGCATTCGATGGATTCCTGGCGGGTCTGCCCGCAGGCGTGCAGGTCTTTGCCCTGTTCGAAGCTAATCCGCAGCTGATCGACCTGATGGTGGATATTGCAGGGATATCGCCTGCTCTGGCGTCGTATCTGTCGCGCCATGCCGGTGTTTTCGACGCGGTCATCGCCGGCGATTTTTTCGCCCCTTGGCCCGGTGAGCAGCATTTGCGCAAGGAATTGGCCGCGCGTCTGGATCGCGAAGAAGACTACGAGCGCAAGCTGGATGCGGCGCGTCGGTGGCAGAAGGAATGGCACTTTCGCACAGGCGTACATCTGTTGCGCGGCCTGATAGATGCCGACAAGGCAGGTGCGCAATATGCGGATCTGGCACAGGTGATCCTGGCAGAAATCTGGAAAGTCGTGTGCGCCCATTTCGCCGAGAAGCATGGGCTGCCGCCGGGGCGTGGTGCCGTCGTGCTCGGCATGGGCTCGCTCGGGGCAGGGAAGCTCAATGCCGCCTCGGACCTGGACCTGATCGTCATTTATGACGCGGAAGGCGTCGAGCGGTCGGAAGGTCGTCGCGCTCTGGCAACGAGACCTTATTACGCGCGGTTGACACAGGCCCTGATTACGGCCTTGACCGCCCCCATGTCCGAAGGGCGCCTTTACGAGGTCGACATGCGCCTGCGGCCCTCGGGCAACCAGGGGCCGGTGGCGACCAGTTGGACCTCTTTCCAGACTTATCAGCAGGAAGAGGCGTGGGTGTGGGAACATCTTGCCTTGACGCGGGCGCGGGCCGTCGCCGGTCCGGACGCTCTGGCCGGGGATGTCGAGGCGTTCCGCTGTTCCCTGCTGCAATCAAGGGGTGACAAGGCTAAGGTGTTGTCTGAAGTGGCCGAGATGCGCGCGCGGATCGCCGCGACCAAGAGTTCGGCCGGCGCATGGGACACCAAGCTGGGGTCCGGACGGATGCAGGAGATCGAACTGGTGGCGCAGGCAGGATGCTTGCTGGCAGGCCAACCCGAACGCTCGGTCGAGGCCGGATTGACGGCCGGTGTCGCCGCCGGGTGGTTAAGTGACGCAGACGAGGCGGCATTGAAAGCGGCATATCGGCTTTGCTGGCAGGTGACGCAGGCCGCACGGTTGCTCGGCGACAAACCCATCGACGAAGAGTCGCTTGGTGCCGGGGCGAAATCTTTCATTCTGCGCCAGACGGGACATGACAGCATGTCCGAACTGAGAGATGATCTGGACGCAAGGACACGCCAGGCTGGTCTGGTGATCGACGCCGCATTGAACAAAGGTTGCGAGAATGGCTGACGCTCTGGACCCCAAGGGCTTGATACGGGAAGCCTATCGTATCGAGGGCATAACACCGGGGGAATGCCGGTCGATATTTCTGGATTGGGCGTTGTCGGTCGATGGCGAGGGAGATACCCACGCGCGGCTGGAGCGGTTGCTTGAACGCCACGGCGATGCAGGTCCGGATCATCCGATGACGTCTGTATTGCGAGAAGGACTTCAATCGTCGCAGACACCGAAACGGCGTGGGGGGGCGCGCGCTCGTGAGCGTTGAGTGAACGAGTGCCGCCGGGTCACACCTTCGTAAAGTGCTGAATTTGCCTAAAACCTGCCTCAATCCAATTGCATCTTGCCTCCGAGTTCCGCGCGACGACCGCGCCGAGGAGGAAGACAATGAAGACACGTCGAGCCATCTGCGCCCTGATCGTCGCCCTGACAGCGGCGGGCTGTTCCGCGCCTGAAACAGCGACGCGCAACGCCCCGCTGGACACGACACCGGCAATCATCTCCGTGCCGTCCTACGATATCCAGGACATCCGTGTCAGCGTACCCAAATCGCTGAAGGTGTCCGAGGCCAACCGCTATTATCCGGGCGGCGACATCGTGTGGCGAGAGGATCCTGCTGGCGACCGGCACGCCCAGGTCAAGGCAATCTTTGAAGATGCAATGCGGCAAGGAGTCGATGCGATGCGGCCGGGCAAGGTGCCCGCAATCCTGGACATCCAGGTGACGCGCTTTCATGCGTTGACCGAAAAGGCGCGCTACACGGTGGGCGGCGTCCATTCGCTTCAGTTCCACATGCTGCTGCGCGATCCCGAAACCGGCCTGGCCTACGGCGAACCGCAATTCGTGAAGGCCGATTTCAAGGCGCTTGGCGGACAGGCGGCGATCAAGGCCGAATCGCAAGGTCTGACGCAGAAGTACCGGATCACGACACATCTGGCGTCGGTCATCCAGAGGCAGCTGGGCAGCCCGAACGGATATCAGGCGGCCAGTCTGGGACTGATGGGCGCACTGAACCAACTGGGTGCTTCCCACACCAACTGAAACGGCTTAAGGGGGACGGCATGACGACGTCCTCCTTGCCAACGATCCGCTTGAAGCCAAAGACGCAGGCCCGTGCAATACGGCACGGGTTTCCTTGGGTCTACGACAACGAGCTGGTGGCCGACCGCCGGACAAAGGCAATTGCGCCCGGCACCATCGCATTGCTCGAAGACTCGGACCGCGCGCCAGTGGCGACGGTCACCGTAAATCCCAGCTCGCGTATCATGGCGCGCGTGCTGGACCGTGACCCGAATGTGCAGATCGATCAGGCTTGGATAGCAGCCCGGTTGCAACGGGCCCATACGATGCGCGAGAGGGTCTTCGACACACCCTACTACCGACTCGTTCACGCTGAGGCGGACGGGCTGCCCGGCGTGATCATCGACCGTTTCGGCGAGATTGCCGTGGTTCAGCCAAACGCGGCGTGGGCCGAGACCCTGCTACCGCAGATCGTTGACAGTCTTGTTACCGTGACGGGCGTGACCTGCGTGATCAAGAACGCCTCCGGGCGAGCGCGGGTCCTGGAAGGGCTTGACGACAGCTCGGGCGCCTTGCTCGGGGATATGCCTGCATCACCCCGCCCCGTTGTCATTAACGGCGCCACTTACATGGCGGACCTGACTGGCGGCCAAAAGACCGGGCTTTTCTACGATCAGCGTCCAAATCACGCTTTTGCCGCCACTCTCGCTGCTGAAAGCCGCGTCCTAGACGTCTTCAGTCATGTCGGGGGATTCTCGCTTGCGGCCCTGGCGGCAGGCGCTGCAAGTGCACTGGCCGTCGACGGTTCGCAACCGGCCCTGGAGCTGGCGCAGGAAGGAGCAGGGCGCATGGGAGCGACCGACCGCTTTTCCACGCGGAAGGGAGACGCCTTTGAGGTTATGAGCGCTTTGGCGGAGGAAGGAGAGACCTTCGATGTGGTCATCTGCGACCCTCCGGCTTTTGCCCCCAACAAGCAGGTTCTGGAAAAAGGCCTGCGCGCGTACGAACGTGTGGCCCGGTTGGCGGCCCCCCTCGTCGCGGAGGGCGGGTATCTTGGCCTTTGTTCCTGTTCACACGCGGCGACGCTGGACAAGTTCCGTGCCGCTTGCGTCAAGGGTATCGGCCGGGCCGGACGCGACGGGGCGCTGATCCATACAGGGTTTGCCGGGCCCGACCATCCGCTGCACCTGCAACTGGCCGAAAGCGGTTACCTGAAGGCGCTGTTCTTTCGGTTATGAAATGCGTTCTGGACACGTGCGTGATCTATCCCACGGTAATGCGCCAGATGCTCCTGGGTGTCGCCGCCGAGGGTATTTTCCAACCTCTCTGGTCTAAACGCATCATTGAAGAGTGGCAGCGATCGGTGGTGAAGCTTGGCCCGGAAGGCGTCTCGCAGGCGCGGACCGAGGCGGTGATGATTGCGCAGCAATGGCCGGACGCAGAAGTCGAATGGCCTTCGTCACTGGAAACGCGCCTTTGGTTGCCCGATCCCGCGGACGTGCATGTTCTGGCTGCGGCAATCGCGGGCTCTGCCGACCTGATACTGACGCTGAACGCCAAGGATTTTCCTAGGGGCGTCTTGGCCGAAGAGGGTGTGAGCCGGGCTGATCCGGACACTTTCCTGTTGGGGGTCTTCGAGGCGACGCCGGATCCGGTTCGCAGCATTGGCAAGGCGGTTCTGGAGGAAGCGCGGCGTCTCTCCGGCGAAAGTTGGGAGATACGTGCGCTGCTCAAGAAGGCGCGTCTTCCGCGATTGGGAAAGGCGCTGGCAAACGGCTGAGCGCCTGTTTCTCGGAAAAACGCGAAGTCGGATCGGATGTGCCCGACATAGATTAACCGTCGGGATGCGCGTATTTCCTGCCAATGTGAAGAATGGCGGCGTGCTTCGGTTACCGAGGTTCTTTCGAAAGGCCCGACCAGCGATTTTCAAGTGTTTGAATGGCCGCAATGCGCTCGGCCGTTTTGGGATGGCTCATCAACCAGGCCGGCATTGCACCCGATCGAGATTGGGTCAGGGCCTCGAGCTTCTCGAAAAGAGAGATTTGCGGTGCGGTGCCGATCCCGGCCTTGGTCAGAAGCGCTGCCGCGTATTCGTCCGCTTCATACTCGTCCGAACGTGACAGGCGCGCGGCAAGCAACGAGGTCAGGCCATTGGCGATCCATACACCGATCCCCGGGATGAACCTGGAAAGCACCATGGCCAGCGCCGTCCGCAAGGCATTTTGACCCGAAAAGTCGATCATCCTGCGGCGGGAATGCCCGAGAGCGACATGACCCAACTCATGGGCGATCACGCTGGCCATTTCCTCGGCAGAAACCTCGCCCTTGAGGAACTTGCGATAAAAGCCCCGGGTGATGAATATTCGCCCGTCCGGAGCGGCAAGGCCGTTTACAGGATCGATTTCGTAGATGTGGACCTTGATTTTCTCAAGGTCGAGCGCCTTGGCCAGACGCGAGAAAAGCGGCGTTAGCATGGGATCGACAAGTTCGGTCGACCGGGCGTCAAGCTCCCGCTTGGTGCGCCAGACCGAAAATCGGTACATCACTACAGCATAAAGGATCGCCAACAGGATGGGGGTAAACTTGATCATGGCGCATGATATGGGGTTTGGCGCGTCGTGTGGCAAGCGAGGGTTTGCAGGAGAACAAGAAACCGTGGCCTGCCGTCAAAGCGAGCCACCGTTTTGCCTTCTACATAGGGGATGTTCATCGTGACCACGCCTGAGTAGAGCTAGATACTGGAAATGATTTACTGCCCTCGGCGCCGGGGGCAGGGCGGATGGCTGAAGGGTTGCCTTGTCGGTCAGGCTGCCCCAGTTTCTGATCACGCAAACGGAAAGGAAAGCCTATGCAAAAACTTGGTTTGCCCTTGGGTTTCGCGCTCGTGGGCGCCGTGGCCGCGCTGATAGGGTATGTATTGTCGCTTCTGGTGGGATGGGACCTGGGAGCACCCGGCTGGTTGATCGTGGCTTCAGGCGCGGTCGGCGGGTTCATCGGCGGGACGATCCGGAAAAAGCGCGGCAAAAAATGATCTGAGCTCAGCCGGAGCAGCTGGCGCCGCCCAGGACGCAGAACTTGGCGCAATGCGGGTGGTTCAGGGCGACGTCTCTCTCGGCATCTTCCAGCGTGGTGCCAAGTTCGAACTCTTCGTCGTAGGGCAAGAGCGTACACGCCCGTACCGCAGGTTGGTCGGCCCCCTTGCGCTTGACCACCATGCGCGACGACGCACACATCACGCTGTCCGGCGATTTGCCCAGTATCTCCCAGCACGCGGTGGTGATCTCTGGTACTTCGACGGTTTCGTCCATTTCTGGAAAAAGCACCGTCATTGCGGGATCGTATGCGTCGATGTCGAACCCGTTGGACGCGAAAAACGCCTGATACCCTGCGCGCGACTGCGCTTCGGTGTCTCCCCATACGCTTCGGCCTGCCACGGCCATGCGGATACCCTGGTCGCGCAACCATGACATGCCTATCAACGTACGCGCAAAACTGCCGCTTCCGCGTTCTTCGTCATGCAGCGCCTCGGAATGATGATCGACGGAAATCCGCAATGTCAGCAGCGCGCCGAATTCCGCGTTCAGGGCGCGCAGTCCATTTTGCATCTTCGGACGCATCATGGGGCGCATCGCATTCGTCAGGATAAGGACCTTGAAACCGCGATTCAGGCACGCCCGCGCCATTTCGATCATTTCGGGGTTCATGAAAGGCTCGCCGCCGGTAAAGCCTATCTCCGTCACCGGCCAGTCGCGCTCGGCCAGTTGATCAAGGTACTCTTCGACCTCGGCCGTGGTGATGTAGACAAGACGGTCGTTTTTGGGTGAGCTTTCGATGTAGCAGTTGGCGCAAGTGATGTTGCACAGCGTACCGGTATTGAACCAAAGCGTCTGGGGCCGTTTCAGCGCCACACGGGCGCGCGCCTGTCCGTCGGCGGTAAAGTCCGGGTCGATGAATTTCCCGCCATTGGCGCTTGGGACTGCTGTATCTTTCATCCGTCTATCACCCGAATTTCATTTACCTTTCTCGCATAACCTGTCGTTTCTTGCCTATAAAGTCGATATCGGGCAGGTGACACCTTCGTGATCGCCGCATAGTCTCATGTCGAATGCAGGAGAACACCATGGTTTCGCGCGTCATTCCGGTAGACCCTTTCGACCTCGTGATCTTTGGCGGGACGGGCGACTTGGCCCGGCGAAAGATCCTGCCGGGGCTTTTCCGCCGGTTTCGGGCGGGTCAGATGAACGAGGATGCCCGTGTGATAGGCGCGGCGCGCAGCGACATGGACGCGGTCGAATATCGCGAATTCGCAAAAGAGGCCGTGACCGAGTTCGAGCCCGAGGCGGCGCGCGATACCGAGATTCTTGACGGTTTCCTGCAGTGCTTGGACTTCGTGACAATCGATGCAAAAGGCGATGCGGGTTGGTCCGAATTGAAGGGTTTCTTGCGCGATACCGAAATTCGCGCTTTCTATTTTTCAGTTGCGCCCACCCTGTTCGGCGACCTGGCCGATCGACTGCATCAGCATAGTCTGGATTGTCCCAATTGCCGGATTGTCGTGGAAAAACCCTTCGGTCGTGACCTGAGCACCGCGAAAGCGCTGAATGCGACCATCGCCAAGTACTTCGACGAGCACCAGATCTACCGAATCGATCACTACCTCGGCAAGGAAACGGTGCAGAACCTGATGGCGATCCGGTTCGGCAATACGCTGTTCGAACCGCTGTGGAACAGCCAGTATGTCGATCACATCCAGATAACCGTGGCCGAGAAGGTCGGGGTTGGCGGCCGTGGCGATTATTACGATCGCTCCGGCGCGATGCGCGACATGATGCAGAACCACATCATGCAGCTTTTGTGTCTCATCGCCATGGAGCCGCCCGCAAAGTTCGATCCCGATGCGGTGCGCGACGAGAAGCTGAAAGTCATTCGCGCACTGGATCCTGTCGCCCCTGAAGACGCCGTGCGCGGTCAGTATGAAGGTTCGGGAGAGACCGGAAGCTATCGCAACGAAGTCGGCAACCGCGACAGTACGACAGAAAGTTTCGTGGCCCTGCGCGCGACGATCAGCAACTGGCGATGGGCCGGTACCCCGTTTTACCTGCGCACCGGAAAGCGCTTGCGCGACCGGGCCAGCGAGATCGCGGTCGTCTTCAAAGACGCGCCGCACTCGATCTTCGGGGCAGATGCGGGCCGGCATCGCAACATCCTCACGATCAAGTTGCAGCCCAACGAGGGGATCGAGCTGGGCGTGACCATCAAGGAGCCCGGTCCGGGCGGTATGCGCTTGGTAGATGTGCCTCTCGACATGACATTTGCAGAGGCTCTTGGACCGGAAGAGGCGGATTTCCCGGATGCCTACGAGCGGCTGATCATGGATGTGATCCGAGGCAATCAAACCCTCTTCATGCGCGGTGATGAGGTCGAGGCCGCATGGGCGTGGATCGATCCCATCATATCGCAATGGGAGGAGTCGGGGCGCGCACCGCTCAGCTACGCGACAGGAAGTTCCGGCCCCGACGACGCATTGATGTTGATGCATCGCGACGGGCGCCGCTGGCGGGAGATACGCGCATGAGAGTGATCGAATATGCGGACGAGGAGATGCTGGCGATCAATCTTGCGAACCAGTTGGCAGGTGATTTGAACACGGCACTGGAGCACGAAGATAGGGCGCTTTTCGTCGTCCCCGGCGGTAGCACCCCCGGCGGCGTCTTCGACGTTCTGTGCGACGCTGATCTAGACTGGTCCCGCATCGACATCTGCCTCAGCGACGAGCGCTGGGTCCCGGAGGTGCACATTCGATCGAACACGAAAATGGTGCGCGAACGTTTGCTTGTGGGCCGGGCGGCCAAGGCGAACTACCTCCCGCTCTATGCAAGGGCCGAAGCGCCCGAACCTGTGTTGGCCGAGCTTGAATCTAGGGTCCAGCCCTATCTGCCGATCGACGTTTTGTTGCTGGGCATGGGCGCAGACATGCACACGGCTTCGCTTTTTCCGGGCACCGAGGGCCTTGAACTCGCACTGGCCCGCAACGCACCGGTGCTGATGCCGATGCGCCCCACGAAAGTGGAGGATGTGCGCGTCACGCTATCCGCGCGGGTTCTGAATGCGGCGGTGGCCAAGCACATCGTCATTACCGGCCCAGAGAAGCGAAAAGCACTGGAGCGGGCCAGGACCTGCCAACCGGAACAAGCCCCTGTCGTGGCGATCCTCGATGAAACGGATGTCCATTGGGCACCGTGATGGATGCAATCGGTCCGGGGCGTGTGAAGCAAGGGGAAGACGGATGATCTGGGCCGAGTTGCGAACAGAGGCGGGCGCCTCGATAAACGAACTCATGAAGGCGCCGGATCGGGCGGCGTGTTTCCAGGTGTCTGCGGACGGCATGCTCTTCGATTATGCCAAGACGTCGATGACGGAGGACGCCCGCGACGGGCTGCTGACACTCGCGCAGACGCGTGGGGTCGAGACCCGGCGCAAAGATATGTTCGGCGGCGCGGCCATCAACCGCACCGAGGGACGTGCGGTGCTGCATGTCGCGCTGCGCGCCGGCAAGGATACCGTCATCAAGGTCGACGGCGCAGACGTCATGCCCGGCGTGCGCGACGTTCTGGGACGTATGCGTGCCTTTGCCGATAACCTTCGTGCAGGGCGGCACAGCGGGGCAGGTGGCGCGATAACCGACGTCGTGAACATCGGGATTGGCGGCTCGCACCTTGGTCCCGAAATGGGCACCCTGGCGCTGCGCCCGTATCATGATGGCCCACGCTGCCATTTCGTCTCGAATGTCGACGGGGCGGATATTTCGGATTGCCTCCAGGGGCTGAACGCCAAAACCACGCTTGTTATCGTGGCCTCGAAAACATTCACCACGATCGAGACCATGACGAATGCCTGGACCGCTAGGCACTGGATGGAGCGGCATGGCGGAGATCCATCGGCGCAGTTCGTTGCCGTATCGACGGCTGAGGACAAGACATCGGATTTCGGCATCGCACCAGAGCGGGTCTTCGGCTTCGACGATTGGGTCGGGGGGCGGTACTCTATGTGGGGGCCGATCGGGCTTGCGCTGATGCTGGCGATCGGGCCGGAACGGTTCGACGAATTCCTTGCGGGCGGCGCGGCCATGGATGCCCATTTCCGCGATGCGCCACTGGATCGCAACATGCCGGTGATGCTGGCCTTGACGGGCTTGTGGCACAGCCACGTGTGCGAACATCCAACCCGTGCGGTATTGCCCTACGACCAGCGCCTGTCGCGCTTGCCGGCCTATCTCCAGCAGTTGGAGATGGAGAGTAACGGCAAACGCGTCCAAATGGATGGCAGCCTCGTTCAGACCGGCTCCGGTCCGGTTGTCTGGGGCGAGCCGGGGACGAACGGTCAACATGCGTTTTATCAGTTGATCCATCAGGGAACGCAGGTTGTCCCGTGCGAATTCATGGTTGCCGCGCTCGGGCATGAAGCCGAACTGGACCATCATCACCGTCTTCTTCTCGCCAATTGCCTCGCGCAGTCCGAGGCCTTGATGCGCGGTCGGGATATCGCGACGGCGCGTGACCAGATGCGCAAGGCCGGCTTCACCGGGCAAGAGTTGGAGATGCAGGCGGCACACAGGGTTTTTCCCGGCGACCGGCCGTCAACGACGCTCGTCTATGACAGGCTGACGCCATACCGGCTTGGCCAGATCATCGCGCTTTACGAGCATCGCGTCTTTGTCGAAGGTGTCATTCTCGGAATCAATTCCTTTGACCAATGGGGCGTCGAGTTGGGAAAAGAGCTTGCAAAGGAAATGGAACCGCTCGTCGCGGGAGACGTCGCCCCCGACGACAAGGATGAGTCGACGCAGAACCTACTAGCGTTCGTGAAGGCCCTGCGCGACTAGCGTGGGATATCGAAGTCGTCAGGCGCCAATGTGAATCCTTCGAACGTGAATCCCGGGGAAACGGTGCAGCCAACCAGCGTGTACTCGCCGGTCGACCGGGCCATTTGCCAGCAATCCGGTGGCACTATGACCTGTGGGCGCTCTCCGGCGGCAAGGTTGGATCCCAGCCGCGCGTCCTGCACGGGCCCCGCGTCATCGCCGGACATCGACAGGACAAGCGGTGCTCCACCGTAGAAATGCCAGATCTCGGTGGCGTCGACCTTGTGCCACCGATTGCGGTCCTGTTCGCGCAGCAGGAAGTAGATCGCGGTCCCATGGGCCCGGCCGTCGTTTACCGCGCGCCACGTTTCTCGGTAATATCCGCCTTCGGGATGCGGGATCAGCTGAAACGCCGAAATGATGTCTTCGGCGGTCACGTCAAACCCGCAGGATCGAGCGACCTGCGTAGATCGCTGTATCGCCGAGCGCCTCCTCGATCCGGATCAGTTGATTGTACTTCGCAAGCCGGTCGGACCGCGCCAGCGAGCCGGTCTTGATCTGACCGCAGTTCGTGGCGACAGCAAGATCTGCAATGGTGGCATCCTCGGTCTCGCCGGAACGGTGGGACATGACGTTGGTATAGCCCGCGCGATGCGCCATTTCGACCGCTTGAAGCGTCTCGGTCAGGCTGCCGATCTGGTTCACCTTGACCAGCATGGAGTTCGCGACGCCGCGCTTGATTCCGTCCAAAAGGCGCTCGGGGTTGGTGACGAAAAGGTCGTCGCCCACCAGTTGCACCTTGTCCCCGATCTGGTCGGTCAGGGTTTTCCAGCCGTCCCAGTCATCTTCGGACATGCCATCCTCAATCGAGATGATCGGATAATCTGACACGAGAGACGAAAGATAGGCGGCGTTCTCTTCCGGCGAGAGGGACTTGCCTTCTCCCGCAAGCTCGTACTTCCCGTTCTTGAAGTATTCCGTCGCGGCGCAATCGAGCGCGAGATAGATGTCCTCGCCGGGCGCGTAGCCGGCCTTCTCGATCGAGCGAAGGATGAAATCCAGCGCATCGCGCGTCGAAGCGATGTTCGGAGCAAAACCGCCCTCGTCGCCGATCCCGGTCGACAGACCTGCGCCAGAGAGTTCCTTCTTCAACGTGTGAAATACCTCCGCGCCCATCCGCACGGCATCGCGGACATTGCCCGCACTGACCGGCATGATCATGAATTCCTGGATGTCGATCGGATTGTCGGCATGTTCCCCGCCATTGATGATGTTCATCATGGGCACAGGCAGCGTGCGGGCCGAGGTGCCACCCACATAGCGAAAGAGCGGCTGCATCGAAAAATCGGCAGCGGCCTTCGCCACCGCGAGGCTGACTCCAAGGATTGCATTCGCGCCGAGGCGTGCCTTGTTCGGCGTTCCGTCAAGTTCGATCATTGCTTCGTCGATTGCGACCTGCTCGCTCGCATCGAAACCGGCTAGGGCATCCGCGATTTCGCCGTTCACGGCGGCCACGGCCTCAAGCACGCCTTTGCCCATGTAGCGGGATGCGTCACCGTCACGTTTCTCGACGGCCTCATGGGCGCCGGTGGAGGCGCCCGACGGCACCGCGGCGCGGCCCATGGTGCCGTCTTCGAGTATCACGTCCACCTCGACCGTCGGATTGCCGCGGCTGTCCAGGATTTCGCGTGCGTGGATGTCGAGAATGATGCTCATGTGAGACCCTTTGGCAAAATGATGTTGCCGGTGCCATAGCAAGAACCAAAGCGAATGGGAACTGCGACGCGTGGCGAATGCGCGGTCTTCGTCAATCCCGGCCGAGAGCGGTCAGGATGCGCTCAGGTCTTGTCGATACGCATGGCGGGCAGGCCGGTTTCGGGACACTCGAAAAAGGTGGCACCGTGTCTGGTGCGCATATGCTCCATGAACGTGCGGGCCGCTGCCCGTGTTTCCGCCGTCTTTGGATGTGCCGGGTTAAGGACCAGTCCAATTGAGCAGCGCGCAATCCGCAACATTTCGTCAATCGCGTCATACCAGTACTGGACGGGTCCGTAGGCGTCGATTGCCTGATGGCACAGAACAATGTCGAAACTGTCGTCAGCAAATCCGTAGGGCAGGCTACGCCCGTCGAAATGGCGGCACTCGATGCCCAGAATCTCGTGTATCGCGGCATAGGAGTCACGAACATTGTTGAACCCATCCGGTTGATAAAAGTCACAAACCGTCACGTCATGGCCGAAGTGACTGAACACTTCGTAGGTTCCGCAGGCGCCCGCCGAAAGATCTATGATGGTTCTGGGTTCGGCCGAACCGTCGACAAGTTCTGGAAAGAGTATGTTGGCACGAACCAGTTCCCTCAGGTTGTTGAGAGCGCGGAAATGGTACTTCAAAGGTATGCCCGCTCTCACGCGTGCGAGAATGTCGATCTCGTAGGACCGCACCAGTTCTTTGGAAACCGCCACATCATTTTCGTCGAGCCACCGTGCCAAGGTGCCGACCCGGCGCAGCCAGATACCGCGCTTTCCCTTGGCGAACTTGCGCTCTGCGACGCGTGGTGCCTGCAGGTTTGCCAAGTTGTAGCCCTCGGTTTCGGTGGTGACAAAAGCTTCCGCGAGTTTTTGAGCCTGCATCGATTTTCCATTATTTTTGTTTACTGCTTCGCAGAGAATAAGCGCTGCCTTGGGCGCCGTGAAAATTCAAAATGCGTGGGAGTCCAATTATCCTGCCGGGCGTTGCATTCTTACGCAGCCAGCCGTGCCTGCCTGGCGAGCCGCCGTTCGCGCAGAAACGTGTAGAGGCCGGTAGAGATAATCAATGCCGCGCCAAGTATCGTCAGCATGTCGGGCCGTTCGGAAAACACCACGACGCCGACAAAGAGGGAAAACAACAGCCGCGTATAGCGAAAGGGTGTCACGACCGCGGCGTCGCCCATGCGCATGGCCGCCACGATACCGTAATACCCGAATGCGCCAAAGACGATGCCGCCGCCGATCATGGACCAAAGCGCGGGCGTCAGCGTGGAAACGCTTTGGGGACCGAGCGTGACAAGAAACAATCCCGCCGGGACAACCGCGGCAAAGCCCTGGAACGAGACGACCGTGGAGGAAACCTTCACATCAATGCGCCGCGTAATGAGGTCTCGCGCGGCGACGCAAGTCACCGACACAAGCACCAGCAACGCCGCGGGGTCGAACCCCTCCAGGCCTGGCCTAATGATTAGCAGCACGCCCATGAACCCGATCAGGATTGCGCTCCACCTGCGCCAACCGACATCTTCTTTCAGGAATATCGCGGCGCCCATGGTGATGAAGAGAGGCGTGGCCTGAAAAACCGAAGCAACGACGGAAATGTCGACGAGTGATAGCGCCGTGGTGAAGGCCAGCGCCGCACCCGCCTCGCAGCAGGCGCGCACAATCAGCGGCGTACGCCAGGCGTCGCGGGCGAACAAGTTATGCCCGCCAAGACGCGCCATGATCGCAAACACCGTAGCGCTGCCCAGCCCCAGGAAGAACAGGATTTGCCCAACGGAGATATCCGCGGACAACTTCTTGATGAACATGTCCTCGACGGTGAAAGCCGCCATGGACAATACCACAAGAAGTATTCCGCGAATGTTGTCCATAATCTCCGCCCGACAGCCCCGCCGGAGCGATAGGCGGCTTTCAACGCAGAGACAAGCCGATAGCGGCCGCCAACTACTCTTTGCGGATCGGCACGCCGTAGAGTTCGAGCTTGTGACCTTTTAACTCGTAGCCCAGCTTGGCGGCGATCTTTTCCTGCAATTGTTCGATTTCGGGATCGACGAACTCGATGACCTCACCCGAGTGCATGTCGATCAGGTGATCGTGATGATCGCGTTCGGCATCTTCGTAACGTGCGCGCCCATCGCCGAATTCCAGTTTCTCGATGATTCCGGCTTCTTCGAAAAGTTTCACTGTCCTATATACCGTGGCGATCGAGATTTTTGGATCGCGGCCGCTCGCCCGCGAATAAAGCTCTTCTACATCCGGATGATCATCCGAATTTTCCAGAACCATGGCAATGGTGCGTCGCTGGTCGGTCATCCGCAGGCCCTTGGCCTCGCAACGGTCGATGATGGTCTCTGTCATGCCGGCCTTCTGTGCGTATCCGGGGCGTTGGATAACGGGAACGCTTCTGGAAATCCAGAGTTTTGACGGCCCGATCACTGCGACTGTTCGAGGTCGGCCCAGACCGGCAGGTGATCAGAGGCGATATGCGCGGGCTTCTCGCGCAAGGTGCCAGTCGCCACTGTCGCAAGCGTGGCCGAATGCGCGATCCGGTCAAGCCGCGCCAAGGGGCGCGGGGCGGGGTAGCTGGGAGGCGTCAGGGCAAACGAGACACCGCGTGCCGCAGAATCGATGGCGGCACGATTCCCCCACTCGTTGAAGTCCCCGGCAAGGATAAGCGGCATCGAGGGACGCCGGGCGACGTGACGCAGCACGGCCTTGATCTGAAGAAGGCGATAGCGGCGCACCAATCCCAGATGCACCCCGACAACGCGTAAAGGTCCAAGTCGCGTTTTCATCTCGGCCAGTATCGCGCCACGCGGTTCCAGACCGGGCAGATCAAGATGCTGGGTGTGTAGAACGCTCAGGTCCGCGCGCACCAGCATCGCATTGCCATGCCATCCCAAAGACCCACCGGGTGCGCCGAATGGCAGGATTTTCCATCCATCTCGCTCGACCAGGTCATGGGGCAGGGCCGCGGGGCGCGGCGGCAGGCGCTTGTCTACCTCCTGCAACACCACGATGTCCGCCCCGAGGGAATTGATCACCTGAAGGCTTCGATCCGGCCGGCGGCGCATGTCCAGACCCACGCATTTCTGCAGATTGTAGGTTGCAATTCTCAGGCGCGGCATTTTCATGCTAACACGTTGGCAGGAGCCGTGACGGAGCGTACCCCATGTTTGCAGATCAGACTTGGCTGGCGCGGATCATATGGCTGGCACTGGCCGGGGCAGTCATATGGGCGGTGGCTTTGCTGCGTTTCGAACTTGCTTTCGTTGCGTTGGCAACTTTGGGCCTGTCGATGGCTCCGGTGGTCGTGGCCAACTGGGCCCAGGTGCATGTTCCTCCGACATTCGTCGCGGTCGTGGTCATCTTCGTTGCGGCAACGCTTTTTCTTGGCGAAGTCTTCAATTTCTACGAACGGTTCTGGTGGTGGGACATCGCCATGCATGGCACCTCGGCCGTCGCGTTTGGTCTGATCGGCTTTGTGCTCGTCTTCATGATGTTCCAGGGCGATCGTTTCGCCGCACCGCACCTGCAACTCAGTTTTCTCGCATTCTGTTTTGCCATGACCATCGGGACTGTCTGGGAAATCTTCGAATTCGCGATGGATCAGGCTTTTGGGCTGAACATGCAAAAGTCTGGCCTGGACGACACGATGGGCGACCTCATCATCAACACGGTAGGGGCGCTTTTGGGCGCGGCAGCCGGGTATGGTTATCTCAAAGGCCGTCATGTCGGTATCGGATCCTTCATCGACGAATTCGTGCGCCGCAATCCGCGATTTTTCCGCAGGCTGCGCCGAAACCGCGACAAGAACCGCTCAAGCTAGGCTCAGGTTCCACAGAACGTCTGCTGGACCACCTCGGACGGCTCGGGCGGGCGCGCCAGATCCCGAGCGTCGTCCCGGGGTTGGTACGGGTCCGACAAGACGTCAAGCATCCGATGGAAGGGAGCGAGATCCTCGCCCAGTGCCGTCTGGATCATCTGCTCGACCCTGTGGTTGCGCGGGATGTAGACCGGATTTGCCTCCTTCATGGAGCTTACCGGATCCTGTTCCTGTTCCTGTTCCTGTTCCTGCTCCAGGCGCCTGGACCATTCCGTTTCCCAGGTATCGAAGTCACCGGGATCAAGGAACTGATCCCGCGCCTTGCCGTCACTCAAGGCGCGGAAGGTATTGGTGAAATCGGCCCTGTTGGCGGCCATCTTGTCCAGCAACGATACGATCAGCGGCTCGTCCTCGACCGAAGCGTCCGCAAGTCCGATCTTTCGGCCGAAGCGCTTGCGCCACGCTATGTGAACTTGCTCCGGCATTGCATGCACGGTCTTGGTGAATTCCTCCACAGCCTCGTCCTGGTCCGGCATCAGGGGCACCAGCGCAGTTGCCAGCTGCGCCATGTTCCAGACGATCACATTGGCTTGGTTGGCAAAGGCATACCGGCCGTGCATGTCGATGGATGAAAACACCGTGTCGGGATGGTAGGTGTCCATGAAAGCGCACGGGCCATAATCGATTGTCTCACCGGACAGCGTGGTGTTGTCGGTGTTCATGACGCCGTGAATGAAACCAAGCGACATCCACTGCGCAACAAGTTCGGCCTGCCGCGCCATTACCGCCCGAAGTAGCTCGTGGGGGCCTTCGACATCCGGATAATGCCGATTCACGACATACTCGAAAAGGTCCTTCAAGCCGGCAATGTCGCGGCGCGCGGCAAAGAACTGAAACGTGCCGACGCGGATGTGGCTCCGGGCCACGCGGGTCAGCACGGCACCGGGCAGGGCGCCGGTTTCGCGGAAAACCTGCTCTCCGGTCAGGGTGGCGGCCAACGCGCGGCTGGTGGGGACGCCGAGCGCGTGCATGGCCTCGCTCACGACGTATTCCCGCAGAACCGGACCGAGCCAGGCCCGCCCGTCTCCCATGCGGGAATAGGGTGTCGGACCCGAACCCTTCAATTGTATGTCAAAGCGGTCGCCATTCCGCGCGACCTCGCCCAGCAGATTTGCCCTGCCGTCGCCAAGCTGTGGAGAGAACCCGCCGAACTGGTGACCTGCATAGGCCTGCGCCAGTGGATCGGCCCCGTCCGGCAGGGCATTGCCCGAGAAAATCTGCGCCATCTCCTCGTCGGATCCCGGTGTGATCCCAAGCTCATGCGCAAGAGCTTGGTTGAAAGCGATCAATTTGGGTGCCTTGACCGGCGCCGGGTCTTGGCGCGTGTAAAAGCGTTCGGGCAGGCGGCTATAGGAATTGTCGAAAGGAATCTGCAGGGTCATGCCTGAAACATAGGTGCATTTTGCCCCGACGCTAGAGCTTGCGCGTCATCAGCATGTAATTCTCCCGCGACTCGAACCGCAGTTTTTCATAGACCCGGCGCGCGGCTTCGTTGCCCCGGTCGACCTCCAGATGGATTGCTTTCATGCCTGCCTTCGCCAAGGTCTTGGGCAACGCCAAAAGGATTTCCGATCCGATACCACGGCCTCGCACACCCGGCCGGATGAAGATTTCGTCCACGAACCCGTCGAGGCCGCCGAACTCCACGGACCAGCCAAAAGTGACGATCACGTATCCGATCGGCGCGCGTCTCGGTCCGGCCAGATAGACGCAACCGTGGGGCGATCCTTCCAGCAGCGGCGTAAGCGCCGCCCGACGGGTCGCCTCGTCCTGGGCAATCCCTTCTTCGGCATGGAACGCCGCCACCAAAGGCACCAGACGATCCAGGTCTTCCAGCGCGGCAAGGGTCAGTTTGGTCATAGACGTGCAAGCCTTTCGGTCAGCAGCGAAAAAAAGCCATCGGCGTCAACGTCCCCGATGAACAGCGCGTTGGGCGCGCGATCTGTCACGCCCCACCAGTCGGCGACGGTCATGCCCAGGGTCAGGTCGGACGTCGTCTCGATCTCGACATTGATATGCCTGCCGGAGAACAATTCTGGCCTCATGAGGTAAGCCGTGGTGCAGGGATCGTGCAGCGGCGCGCCTTCCGAGCCGTATTTTTCGCGGTCGAACCGTTCGAAGAAATCGGTCATCTCGGCGACCGCTTCGCCCACACGGTTCCCGATGGCTCGAAAGGCATCGTTGCGCGCCCGGGTGACCAGCGCCTTGTGCGTGACGTCAAGCGGCATGACCACAAGTGGGGCACCCGAGCCAAAGACACGTGCCGCGGCCTCCGGATCCACGTGGATGTTGAACTCCGCTGCGGGCGTGATGTTGCCCACCTGGAAATAAGCGCCGCCCATCAGAACGACCTCTGCGACGTTGCCCGCCACATCCGGTGCCTGCTCGAAGGCCGCCGCGATATTCGTCAGCGGTCCGATGGGAACAAGGGTAACGCTGCCTTTCGGTTCGGAGCGCAATGTTTCGATGATGAAGTCCACCGCATGTTTTTCCTGCAACGGCATGACGGGATCGCTCAGAACCGGCCCATCCAGCCCCGTCTTGCCGTGCACATGTTCGGCCGTGATCAAGTCACGCTTCAGGGGGCGGTCGCAGCCTGCAAAGACCTTGATATCCCGTCGCCCGGCAAGCTCGCAGACGATGCGGGCGTTTCTGGTCGTCAGGCCCAGCGGCACGTTACCCGCCACGCAGGTAATGCCAAGCACCTCGATCTCGTCAGGGCTTGCCAGCGCCAACAGGATGGCGACGGCGTCATCCTGCCCCGGATCGGTGTCGATGATGATCTTGCGCGGAGCCATGCGCAGTCCCTGTCACGCCGGGCTGCCCTTGTCCACTGGCCTTGCTTTGGTTGGCAGAAATACTCCGGATGAGACGCGGAAGAACCCGCGTATCGACCTTGTGGTCAGCGGCCCAGTTCCTTCATGCCGTTTTCGATGCCGGCCAGTGTCATCGGCACCATGCGGCCCTCGAAGATATCGCGGATCATGCCGATAGAGTGCGTATAGTCCCAGTATTTCTCGGGCACCGGGTTGATCCAAAGATGTTCGGGCCATTGGGCACGGGCCCGGTTCAACCAGACCTGACCCGCTTCGGCGTTCCAGTGCTCGTTGGCGCCGCCAGGATACGCGATCTCGTAGGGCGACATCGAGGCATCGCCGACGAAAATGCACTTATAGTCCGGGCCATAGGTTCGCAGCACTTCGTCGGTCGGTGTCTGCGCGTCCCAGCGGCGGCGATTGTCGCGCCAGACGCCTTCGTAGAGACAGTTGTGGAAATAATAGTATTCCAGATGCTTGAACTCGGCCCGCGCGGCGGAAAAGAGTTCTTCCACCAGCTTGATATGCGGGTCCATGGAGCCGCCCACATCGAGAAACAAAAGTACCTTGACCGCATTGCGCCGCTCGGGCCGCGTCTTGACGTCGAGATAGCCATGCTCGGCGGTGGCGCGGATTGTTCCGTCAAGGTCCAGTTCCTCTTCGGCCCCGTCCCGCGCCCAGCGTCGCAGGCGCTTGAGCGCGACCTTGATGTTGCGCGTGCCCAGTTCGATCGTGTCATCGAGGTTGCGGAACTCACGTTTGTCCCAGACCTTGACCGCCCGCCGGTGCCGGCTTTCCTTTTGCCCGATCCGAACGCCTTCTGGGTTGTAGCCATAAGCGCCGAAGGGCGATGTGCCTGCCGTGCCGATCCACTTGTTCCCGCCTTGGTGGCGGCCCTGCTGCTCTTTCAGGCGCTCTTTGAGCGTCTCCATCAGCTTGTCGAACCCGCCTAGCGCCTCGATCTCGGCGCGTTCTTCTTCGCTCAGGTGCTTTTCCGCCAGCTTCTCCAGCCATTCCTGGGGGATTTCGACCGCGTTCAGAACGTCGCTCGCGCTGATCGCTTCAAGCCCCTTGAAACTGGCGGCGAAAGCCTGATCGAAGCGGTCGATCAGGCGCTCGTCCTTCACCATCGCGGACCGTGCGAGGTAATAGAACCCCTCGATGTCATAGGTCACAAGCCCGGCGTTCATCGCTTCCAGGAACGTCAGGTATTCGCGCAGCGACACAGGCAGGCCCGACTTCCGCAGATTTTCGAAGAAGGGCAGGAACATCGTTACCTCAAATGGACATGCGGTGGATGACCAGTGTCGCGAAAAGTCCAAGCAAGGTAAAGATCAGGCCATAGATCGTGGCATAGAGCAAGATGTCCGCCACGCGCCCCTTGCGCCGCCACGCGGTGAATGCACCCAGGCTGATGCCCAGGATGGCCCCGAAAACTACGATCATGTTTTTTCCCGTCAGATCACTTCAAAGGGCTGAGCGACGAGATTTCGCGCAGTTTGGCCCGCACCGCCCAGTCCGCGCCGAAGCCGTATCGCGCCCAGCCGATACTGTCCAGCCGTACGGACTGCGCCTCCGCGACGCGGCCTTCGAGGTCAAGCGCCTCGGCCCGCAGCAGCATAAGCGTCGACAAAAGCGCTGCATTCTCGTGACGTTCGGCAATGGCCAGGTGAGGAGACAGGATGGCGAGCGCCAAAGTGCCGTTGCCTTCGCCGATCGCGAACGCGGCGAGCTGGGAGGCGGAGTAGGCACGATGCAACTCCGTACCCGGTGTCTGGCTGTAGAACCTCTCCGCAAGTCGGAAATGCTCGAACGCGGTGTCGGGCTGGCTGTCTTGGGTCAGCCGCCCCATGGCGAAATGCGAGAAAGCCCGGCGATGGTCGTGCCATCCCATGGCGTCGGCGATGCGCAACGCCTCGCCCGCGGCCACGACCCGCTGCGAATGTCCGGCTCCCGGGCCGAGCGCGGTTTGAACCGCTTTGACCCAGGCGCGGGGAGTCGAGGAAACTTGGCGCGGCGGAATGCTGTCACCCCGTGGATTGAGCCGCGACAGGATCGAGGGCAGGCGTGCCGCAACCTGCGCGCGGGTCATCCCCGAGTGCAACTCGGGCGCATAATAGGTCCGCAAGATCAGCATGTCGAAGCCGGTCAGGACGGTATGCACATTGTCATCGTTGAATACGCTGTCAGGCAGGCGATAGAGGTCGTTCAGAGGCCCGAGCGCCTGCGCCACTTCCTCATGCAGGCAGTCGCGCACTTCCTGAGGAGACGCATCGTTGGGAAGAAAAATCGCGATCTTCTCGCGCTTGATCAGCTTGCTCCAGTTTGTCAGGCGTTTGTTTCTTGCCGCGCGGTAGTCGGACAGGCGGCTGATGTTCGGGACGACAAAGCAGGCTGCTTTGGGCAGATGCCGGCGAATTTGCGCGCGGGGAACGGCTTCGATGGTGATGTTGGCGGTCTCAGATCGCACCCGCGCGATGTCGATCTGCGCCTCGGTCCGCAACCGATGGACCAGCCGATTGAGGTCCGGGATCAGTGTCGATGGCGGTTTGCCCGTGACGCGAATGGAAATCGGCCCCTCGAAACGCGAGAAGTTCTGCAATTTGCGACCGGATTCCAGCTGAAAGGACAGTTCGAGAAAGTCGCGCCCGATGTCCGTGTTCGAACGTGTCGGTGCAACTGGCCTGGGCGCAGAGAACGACTTGAGTGCCGGCAATGACGCCGTGGATTGTGTTGCGGCTCGTGACGGCATTTCGCTGGACGGACTGGGGACGCATGCGCCCAGCATGAGGAACAGTGGAAGTATGACGCGGCGCATGTGGTCCCCGATGCCTGTAAATTCCCAAGTGGCAGAGAACCCCGTCGCGGAAAGCCTGCCGTCCTTCGATGTCTTCCCAAGGGCTGATGCGTGTCGTTTCCCGCACGCGAATGTGCCCTGCTGCTGAACAAACCTACCGGACGGTACTGGAAATCGCCTCCTACTTCGTCTCGGGTGAGGAGCAAAAAAGGTAAAACTGTGGCCTAATCGCCAGTCAGCGGCGCCTCAGCCGAAAGATCGCCGCCAGTTTTTCAAGCAAGGTGCCGTGAGAATGATCTGCGCGTTTCACGTACCTTAGGCGTGGGACACGTATCTGACGGCAACGTCTGCCACGGCTTTCGCGAGGCGGCCCTACCTTTGGCGTCGCGCCATGAAGGCCAGCCGCTCGAAGAGATGCACATCCTGTTCGTTCTTCAACAGCGCACCGTGTAGCTTGGGCAGGGCGTCGGCGCCATTGCGTTTCAGGTCCTCGGCGCTCAGGTCTTCGGCCAGGATCAGCTTCAGCCAGTCGAGCACTTCCGATGTCGATGGCTTCTTCTTCAACCCGGACTGTTCGCGAATGTCATAGAACTGGGTCAGCGCCTCGGTCAGGAGCTTCTCTTTGATGCCCGGATAATGCACTTCGACGATCTGCTTCATGGTCGCGACGTCGGGAAAACGGATATAGTGAAAGAAGCAGCGTCGCAGAAAAGCATCCGGCAGCTCCTTTTCGTTGTTCGACGTGATGATGACGATCGGGCGCTGTGCCGCGCGAACAGTTTCGCCAGTCTCGTAGACGTGGAATTCCATCCGGTCGAGTTCCTGCAGCAGGTCGTTCGGAAACTCGATATCCGCCTTGTCGATTTCATCGATCAACAGAACGAGCTTCTGGTCGGCCTCGAACGCCTGCCATAGCTTTCCCTTGCGGATGTAGTTGCGCACGTCGTGCACGCGTTCTTCGCCCAGCTGGCTGTCGCGCAGGCGTGACACCGCGTCGTATTCGTAAAGACCTTGCTGCGCCTTGGTCGTGGACTTGATGTTCCACTCCAGCATCGGCACCCCAAGCCCTTTTGCGACCTGCCGGGCCAGCTCGGTCTTGCCCGTCCCCGGTTCTCCCTTGACCAGAAGGGGCCGCTCCAGCGTAACGGCGGCGTTCACGGCGACGGTCAGGTCGTCGGTGGCGATATAGGCATCGGTGCCTTCGAATTTCATGGGCTTCCCTTTTCTTGAGGATGTCGGCGTAACGCATGGTCTGCATGGAATTTTCGCTGCACCCTAGTGTCTTGGAGAATTCACATCAATGGCGGGCAATTGTGTAGTGACAATCCGGCAAGGCGCGTGTAATTGCACGCCACAAGGTGGATTTCTTTGGGGGAAGTTGGGTGACCGACGCCGACCTGAAAGAGGGAATGGACATGAAACAGGACGTTGTTCTGTCGGAGGACTATACTCCGGCCGAAGACGAGCCGTTCATGAATGAACGGCAAGTCGAGTATTTTCGTCGCAAGTTGCTGAACTGGAAGAGCGAACTTCTGGAGGACAGCCGCGACACCATCGAAGGGCTTCAGGACGGCACCCGCGCCATTCCCGACGTGGCGGACCGCGCCAGCGAGGAAACCGATCGTGCGCTGGAACTTCGGACGCGAGATCGTCAGCGCAAGCTGGTGGCGAAGATCGATGCGGCGCTGCGCCGGATCGACGAAGGTGAGTACGGGTATTGCGAAGTGACCGGCGAACCCATCAGCCTCAAGCGCCTCGACGCCCGCCCGATCGCCACGATGAGCCTCGAAGCGCAGGAACGCCACGAGCGGCGCGAAAAGGTCCACCGCGACGACTGAAGCGCTGGAATTTTCCTGAAGACCGAGCGCCGGAGCCAAGCTTCGGCGCTTTGCGCTTTCAAGGGGCGGCCATGAACATCACGACTTTGAAATCCGTCGTTATCGGCGGCGGGATCGCAGGCCTCGCGGTGGCACTTGTTTTGCGCCGCGCCGGCGCCGAGGTCCGTGTGCTGGAGCAGGCGCCTGAAATCGGCGAAGTCGGAGCCGGCCTGCAGATCAGCCCGAACGGCTTTGTCGTCCTGGAGAAGCTTGGGCTTGGCAATGCCCTGCGCGCCAAATCGGTACGCGGCCAGGCGGTGCGCCTTCGGGACTACAAGGGGCATGACGTGGTTCGGCTCGACCTCGCCCGGCTGCCCTGCGGAGACTACCATTTCGTTCATCGCGCGGATCTGGTGGATATCCTCGAGCGCGCCGCGCGCAATGCAGGGGTCGAGATCGCGCTTGGCCAGCAGGTCGCATCGGTGCACACGGGGCAGGGGGCGTCCGCGACCCTGGGCGACGGGACAGTGGTCGAAGCTGATCTTCTTGTCGGCGCGGATGGATTGCAATCGCATGCACGCCAAGCCCTGAATGGAACGGTTGCACCGTTCTTCACACGGCAGGTGGCGTGGCGTGCCCTTGTGACCGAAACCGGCGCAGAGCCCGAAGCGCAGGTCTTCATGGGACCGCATCGTCACCTCGTGACCTACCCCCTGCGCGGCGGACGGTTAAGGAATATCGTGGCGGTTCAGGAACGCGCGAACTGGCACGAGGAAAGCTGGCACACTGAGGACACTCCCGAAAACCTGCGGGCTGCCTTCGGAGATTTCTGCCCCGACGCCTTTGCTCTGCTCGAACGGGTCGAGCGCGTGCATCGCTGGGGGCTGTTCCGGCACCCCGTTGCCGGCAAATGGTTTGCCGGTGGCGTTGTTCTGTTGGGCGACGCGGCGCACCCGACGCTCCCGTTCATGGCGCAAGGGGCCAACATGGCGCTCGAGGACGCGTTTGCGCTTGGTCGTTGCCTGCAGGAAGGCGAGGACTTGAACCGCGCTCTTGCGGCGTATCAGCAGATGCGGGCGGACCGTGTCCGCCGTGTCGTCGAGACGGCCAGCGGCAACGCGTGGAAGTACCATCTCAGCTTTCCGCCGCTACGGCTTGCCGCACATACCGCACTCCGGCTTGGAGGAGCGCTTCTGCCGGGGCGCGTGGTCGGCCAATTCGACTGGATCTACGGCTACGATGTGACCACGGACGAAATCCAAAGCGATTCGCGATAAACCTGGATCACAGCTTACCCGCCAAACGCGGCACAACAGCCAACCGTTGCACGCGTTTCGCTGATGGCTCAGGTCAAAAGCAAAACACTTTACACGTCCAGTTCCACCCAGATCGGGACGTGATCCGAGGGCTTTTCACGTCCGCGGATGTCCTTGTCTATTGCGGTGTCGGTCAGCCTGTCGGCGGCTTGAGGGCTCAACAGGAAATGGTCGATGCGTATCCCGTCATCCCGGTTCCACGCGCCAGCCTGGTAGTCCCAGAACGTGTAATGTCCGGGACCCTGCACGCGAGCACGGAACGCTTCCGTGAATCCCATGGCCACAAGTTCGCGAAAGGCCGCGCGGCTCTGAGGAAGCGCCAGGGCATCTTCACGCCAGGCCTCGGGACGTTTGGCATCTTCGTCCTGAGGAATGACGTTGTAGTCACCGGCCATCAGGAATGGTTCCTCGGTCGCCAGCAATTCGGCCGCGCGCGCTTTCTGACGCGCCATCCAGGCCAGCTTGTAGTCGTATTTCGGGCCCGGTGCGGGGTTTCCGTTGGGCAGGTACAACCCGCAAATGCGCAGCGACGTCGCCTCGCCCATCACGGTCGCTTCTATCCATCGGGCCTGCTCATCCTCATCATCCCCTGGCAGGCCGCGCTGGACGTCCTCCAGCGGATGTTTCGACAAGATCGCGACGCCGTTGAACCCTTTCTGACCGTGGGTTTCGACGTTGTATCCACGCTCTTCGAAAGGCGCGTGGGGAAAACCTTCATCGACCGTCTTGATCTCCTGCAGCACCGCCACATCCGGCTGAGCCTCGTCCAGCCAGTTGGTCAAGGCGTCGAGCCGCGCCTTGATGCCGTTGATGTTGAAACTGGCAATCTTCATTCAGGCCTCCTGATCTGGCTTGATCTATCGCGCAGCGGCGCGCGGGAGGCAAGCGGGCTTGGTCATTTCGTTAGCGTAATTTCCGGGGGGTGATTCGGCTCAGTTTGGAAACAGAAAGCAAGATATCCACAGCTTTGTGGCCCTGTGGAAAACAATTTTTTACGGGCGCTGCAAAGCAGCGCCCGTAAATACAGGCAAGGCTGTCCTAAAAAAGTTAACGGACAAGGTCGCCTGTGGATAACTCGCTTTCCGAGAAAATCTGTTTGAAAGTCCCGTTTTGCGTGTAACCGTTTTAGGTGTTGACCAAACAAGGAGACTACCGATGGTTGCACTGCTCAAAGCTCAAACCGCCTTCGAAACAAAGCCCAACGAGACCAGCCTGCACGACGGCGGCGCGGTCGAGGCGTTCACTTCTTCGCTCCACGCCTCCGGCGACATGCTGGACGGTTCTCAGACCGAAATGTTCACGTCCAGCCTGGCCCCGGTTGCCGAGACCAGCCGCATGACGGGCGACGCCGTCGAGGCGTTTACGTCCAGTCTTGCGCCGCGTGCGACGTCCGACGCAGGTGCCGGCGACTCGGTGGAACTCTTTACCTCCAGCCTTGGCCCGGTACGCGCCGCGCGCGCGGATGAAGGCGAGGTTGTCGGCGCCTTCACGTCGAGCCTGTAAGCTCCGGGCGGAACGGAACTAGAACACAAGGATATCAGACCCATGGGATCCGTCGTACACCTCGATATTCCGTTCCGCCAAACCACGCGGCAGGCGCGACAAAGCGCACTGATCCAATGCTTCGCCCGTGAGCGCCGGCCCGAGACCGATGTCTTCTGGCTCAAGGAGAACGCCGAAGTCCTGAACATCATGGTCAGCACCGGCACGACCTTGCCGCGCGAGGCGTTGAGTCCGTTCGATGCCGTCTACGACTCGCTGGACCGGCGCCTGGGCTTTTTCCCGCAATACTACAGATTTCTGCTGTCGCTTGGCCTGGACCTTGAAGACCTGGGCCTTGCCGGGACAAAGGCATCCCGGGCGGCCGAATGGGTGGCGTCCGAAGGATTGGTCGGCGCGGAACTTTCGGACCTTCAGCGCGCCGAGGCCCGGCGGCTGTGCTTGCGCCGTGGCGTTGATCCGGTGTCGGGTGATGCCGGGCTTGACGACCGCCTGCGGGCTTTCGGAAGCCGTAGGGCGACCTTCGCGCTGCCGAACAAGAAAGCGGCGTACGAACTTACGCATATCGTGTTCTACCTTTCAGAGTATGGCCAACGCGACCCTGACTTGCCCGCGGCCTTCGTCGAAAGCCTGACATTCGCCGGCACGATCGCCTTTCTCGAAATGAACCTGGACCTGCTCGCCGAGGTTTGCATCGCGCTGCGGTTCGCGGGGCAGGTCCCTCCCCAGACATGGGAGCGTTGGCTTGCCGCTCAGGCCAGGAATTTCGTACTCGAGGCCGACGCGACGGGCTGGATGTCGGACGACTATCACCCGTACCTGATGGTCCAATGGTTCCTGACGACCGCAGGCTTGGGCGGTTTTGGTGCTGCCTTGCCGGAAGGTGGCGTGCGCTTCACGGCGCCAAAGCCCCACGCGGCCCCGCTGAGAGAGCTGTCCGAATGCATCTATCGCCTGGACGGTGTGCGCAATAGCGACTGGTCCGCGATGCGCCACCTTGTCGACCCACATCTGTCGCTGGAGGCGCGCGACGTTGTCGAGGCCGCCGAAAGTGCCATCGACTTCGATGCATTCTTTCACGATTTCTCGCGCGCGTCGGCGCAGGAGCTTTTGGCGTGACGGGGCGCGCAACCGAAGTTGTGGCCCTCGGGGTCGTATTGACTGTCGCGTATACCCTGCTGATCACCGGCGCCGACGCCATAACCAAGCTGTTTTCGGCCAATTATGCAGCTCCGCAGATGTTCGCCTTTTCCGGTGGGCTGGTGGCACTGTTCTGCCTGCTTGTAGGTCGGAAGTCGGCAGGTACGACCGTTCTGAAAACGCGATGCCCCCGGGTGATGGCCCTGCGGGCCGTTGCGACGGTCATTGGCACTTGTGCCTTTTTCTATGCTTTCAAACTCTTGCCCTTTGCCGAGGTCTTCCTGTTCATCGCCATCATCCCGATCCTCGCCGCCCTGCTGTCGCGTCTCGTGCTGCAAGAACGGCCGGGCGGGCAGGTCTGGGGAGCGCTGCTGTTGGGTCTGGTAGGCATGACAACGCTGTTCCCAAGCGGCTTTCACAGCTTCGGAACAGGCCATCTGGTTGCGTTACTCGCGGTGACGATGGGGGCGATCTCAATGGTCTCGTCGCGATACATCGGACAGCGTGATCCGGCAGGATTGTTGTCACAGGTCTTCTATCCAAACGCCGCCTTGATGGCAGTCATGGCCTGTGTCTTGCCCTTCGTGTTCGTGCCGATGGGATGGGGCGACGTGATGTGGATCGTCTGCTATGCCTCGCTTCTCTTCGCTGCGAGGTGGGTGCTGGTGGCCGCGCTCAGAATACTGCCGGCTTATGTCGTCACGCCACTGATGAACCTGCAATTCCTCTGGATGGTGGCACTCGGCACGGTAGCTTTCGGAGAGCCGACCGGAGCCGGCGTGTTCTTTGGCGCGTCACTGCTCATCCTCGCGGGGGCCTGGTTGGTGTGGGATCAGGTGCGAACGCCGCTGCCGAAAGCGGCGGTGCCCGCCGAGTAGGTCACATCGAGAACGACGTGCCGCAGCCGCAGGCGCTCGTGACGTTCGGATTGTCGATCGTGAAGCGCGCACCGATCAGCTCTTCAGTGAAATCAATCGTCGCGCCCGCAAGGAAGGGTAGCGAGACGCTGTCCACGACCACCTTCTGACCTTCTGCGCCTTCCAGCACCAGGTCATCGCCCGTGGGCGCGTCCAGCTTGATGTCGTATTGAAAACCGGAGCAACCGCCGCCTTCGACGGCGACGCGCAAGGCCTGACCCTGCTCACCGGCACCGATTTCAGCAAGGCGTTCATAGGCGCGTTGCGTCACTTTGGGGGGCATCTGCATCTGGCGATCCTCGAGGTTTCTTTGCAGTTCATCATCGAATATACGAACGCTGGGACAGGACGACAAGGAAACAGGCGATGCATACCCCTTATGCCTCGGACCCGGCGTGCGCTCGGGCGCGGCTCTACCCAGAAGAAGAAAGCGCGTTTCGGTCGTGTTATCAGAGGGATAGGGATCGTATCATCCATTCCAGCGCCTTCCGCCGCCTCAAGCACAAAACTCAGGTTTTCGTCGAACATGAGGGCGATTATTTCCGCACGCGGCTGACACACTCGATCGAGGTTGCGCAGGTCGCGCGCACGATTGCGGGTGCGCTCGGGCTTAACGTGGAACTGACCGAAGCGGTGGCCTTGGCTCATGACCTGGGCCACACGCCATTCGGCCATACTGGCGAAGACGCGCTTGACAGGCTCATGTCGGATTATGGCGGCTTTGATCACAACGCGCAGGCGATCCGTATCGTCACGTCGCTGGAACGCCACTACGCCGAGTTCGATGGGCTCAATCTCACCTGGGATACGCTCGAGGGCATCGCCAAGCATAATGGTCCGGTGACGGGTGCGCTTCCATACGCGCTTGCGGACTATAACGCAAAGCACGACCTCGAACTGCACACCTATGCGAGCGCCGAGGCACAGGTGGCCGCACTGGCTGATGACGTGGCATACAACAATCATGACCTGCACGACGGCCTCCGTGCCAGGCTCTTCACCGAGCAGGAAATCGCCGAGCTGCCGGTTGTGGGCGCCTGTTACCGCGAGGTCGACACGAAATATCCCGGCCTTGATCCGTATCGCCGTCGCCACGAGGCGCTGCGGCGCGTCTTCGGTGTGATGGTGACAGACGTGATCGAGACCTCTCACGCCATCCTTCAACAGGCCGCGCCGCCAGACCCTCAGGCCGTCCGTGACCTCGGGCGTCCGGTCATCCGGTTTTCCGACCGGATGTGGGCCGACTTGCAGGTGATAAGGTCGTTCCTTTTCAGGCGGATGTACCGGGCTTCTAAAGTGGTGGAGATGCGCAGCCGTGTTACAAAAGTGGTCGAGGACCTCTTTGCGTTCTACATGTCGCATCCCGACTTTCTTCCGAAGCGCTGGCGCCAGGACGTGGCTGATGCCCCGGACCGGACGGCACTGGCGCGGCTGGTCAGTGACTACATCGCGGGAATGACGGACCGTTTCGCGCTCGAGGCTCATGCGCGGTTGTTGGGCGGAGACGCCGGTATGACTGAAAGAAAAGGAATATAGCGCATGGCGACAGGTGGCACGGAGGGCGCGCTCGATCCGGTCATGGCGGTGGCGATGGTCGGGGCGCTCGGCGTCGGAGCGCAATGGATCGCTTGGCGCTTGCGGATGCCCGCAATTGTCCTAATGCTGGCTGCGGGACTGCTGGCCGGTCCTGTGTTCGGCGTTTTCGACCCGTCGCGCGATATCGGCACGCTCATGGGCCCCATGATTTCCATCGCGGTGGCGATCATCCTGTTCGAAGGCGGCCTGACGCTTGATTTCCACTCGCTTCGCGGGGCAGAGCAGGGGGTCAAACGGCTAGTATTCCTCGGCGCTCCGGTAGGCTGGATCGGCAGCGCCCTGGCGCTGCATTACGTCGGGGGGCTCAGTTGGGAAAGTTCCGCTGTCTTCGGTGGCATCATGATCGTGACGGGACCGACGGTGATTGCGCCACTATTGCGTCAGGCGCGACTGAACCGCCGCCCGGCCCAATTGCTGCAGTGGGAAGCCATCGTGAACGACCCGATCGGCGCACTGGCGGCTGTACTGGCCTTCGAGGTGATCGTCGTGTCCGCAAGCGCAGGCAGTTTCGGCCTTGCCGCATGGCAGATCCTGCGCGGAATCGTGGTGGCGGGCGTTCTCGGATGGGCAGGCGGCTGGATCCTGAGCGAGGCGTTTCGGCGGGGTAAGGTGCCGGAATACATGAAGGTGCCGGTGCTCTTCAGCATCCTGTTGGGTATTTTCGCGCTGACCGACTACATCCTTCACGAAAGCGGGCTGCTGGCGGTGACGGTGATGGGCGTGGTGATCGCGAACGCAAACCTTCCAAGCTACACAGAGCTGCGCCGTTTCAAGGAACATGCGACGATCCTGCTGGTCTCGGGGGTGTTCGTTCTGCTCGCCGCCAACATGGATATGGAAACCCTGCGCCTCATCAACTGGAATGCCGTTGCGATGGTGGCAGTGGTCATCCTCCTGGTACGCCCGATGACGGTCTTGTTTTCTCTGGCCTTCACCAACATCCCTTTCCGGGAACGCCTTCTGGTGGGTCTGACCGGACCACGCGGGGTGGTTCTCGTGGCCGTTGCGGGCCTTTTCGGAGAGCGCCTGGTGGCGGAAGGCGTCGAGGATGCCGCGTTCCTCACGCCCTTCGCATTTGCGCTGGTGGCTGCCACGGTGGTTCTGCACGGGTTCACGCTCGCTCCGCTGGCGCGATGGCTGGGGCTTGCCGGAAAGGGCCAGCCCGGCGTTCTTTTGTCCGGGGGCTCTCAGTTCGCCACCTCCTTAGCGAAGACACTGCAAGAGCTCGAGGTGCCCATCCTGATCACCGACACCAACCGAGCGCGCCTGAGAAGTGCGCGCGAGGCCGGATTGCCGGTCTTTTTCGGCGACGTGTTGTCCGAAGCTGCCGAGCATAGTGCCGAGATCATGAAATACGGCGTCGTGCTCGCGATCAGTGACAACGATGCCTACAACACGCTCGTTGCCACCGACTTGGCACCCGAATTTGGTCGAGAAAACGTCTATCAACTGGGCCGTGCCAAGCAGGACAGCAAGCGGCACGAACTTCCCGCATCGCTGGGCGGCCGGATCGTTGCACAAGGTCGCGGCTATACCGAACTTGCAGGCAAGATGGTCCAGGGTTGGGAAGTCCGGGCGACCAACCTGACCGAGGACTACACCTTCGAAGACTGGCAGTCGCAGAATGACGGAGGCATTCCGCTGGCGACCCACAGCCAAACCGCCGGACTGCGCATTCTGTCGGAAACCTCCAAGGTCGAGAGCGAGGGCGAGTTCAAACTCATCTGGCTTGGCCCGGCGCGAGAGGAAAGGGCCGCCGCGTCGGCGTCTGCATAGACCCGCGCGGATTGACGTGGCCGGTTCTGGTGATAAACCGGCGCGGAAACGAAGGATTATCCGATGAACCTGTTTACCGAGATCCGCGCCAGCGTCCTTGCCGCCCTTGATACGATGCAGAGCAGGGGCGAATTGCCGGATGACCTGGACATGGCGAATGTGACCGTCGAGCCGCCTCGGGATGCCGCGCATGGCGACATGGCGACCAACGCGGCCATGGTTCTTGCCAAGCCGTCAGGTCAAAAACCGCGCGATATCGCTGAGAAACTCGCGACTTTGCTGGCGGCCGACGACCGTATTGAATCTGCCGAGGTCGCCGGTCCGGGATTTTTGAACCTGCGTCTGGCCAACTCGCTCTGGCAGGACGTTGTGCGCGCCGCGCTTCAGGGCGGAGAGGCCTACGGGCGCTCGGAACTGGGCAAGGGCAAGCGCGTCAACGTCGAGTACGTGTCGGCCAACCCCACAGGCCCCCTGCACGTTGGCCACACGCGTGGCGCCGTCTTTGGCGATGCCCTGGCCAGCCTGCTAGATTATGTCGGCTACGAGGTCACCCGCGAGTATTACATCAATGACGGTGGCGCCCAGGTGGATGTCCTCGCCCGCTCCGTTTACCTGCGCTACCTCGAAGCGCACGGGCAAGAGATCGCCTTCGAGGACGGCACTTATCCGGGTGACTACCTCGTGCCTGTGGGCGAGGCGCTGAAGGAAAAGGTCGGCGACGACTACGTGGGCCAGCCCGAGGACGTGTGGTTGGCCGACGTGCGCGATTTCGCCACTGACGCCATGATGGCGCTGATCCGCGAGGACCTAGACGCACTCGGCGTGCGCATGGATGTGTTCTACAGCGAAAAATCCCTCTACGGCACCGGCCGGATCGAGCAGGCGCTCGATGCTCTGCACTCCAAGGGCTTGATCTACGAAGGCGTGTTGGAGCCACCCAAGAGCAAGAAGCCCGAAGATTGGGAGCCGCGAGAACAGACGCTGTTCAAGTCCACCGCGCATGGCGATGACGTGGATCGCCCGGTCAAGAAGTCCGACGGGGACTGGACCTATTTTGCGCCGGACATTGCCTATCACTACGATAAGGTCGAACGCGGGTTCGATGCGCTGATCGACGTGTTCGGCGCCGATCACGGCGGTTATGTCAAGCGGATGAAAGCCGCGGTGAGCGCGCTGACGGACGGGCGGGTGCCGCTCGACATCAAGCTGACCCAGCTGGTCAAGCTCTACAAGGACGGCCAGCCGTTCAAGATGTCGAAACGGGCAGGGACCTTCGTGACCCTGCGCGATGTGGTCGATCAGGTAGGCGCGGATGTGACCCGCTTCGTGATGCTGACCCGCAAGAACGACGCCCCGCTCGACTTCGACTTCGACAAGGTTCTGGAGCAATCCAAGGAAAACCCGGTCTTCTATGTCCAGTACGCCTATGCCAGGATCTCATCGGTGATGCGCAAGGCGCGCGAGGCCGGTATCGAGGTCGACGACGCGACGCTCGCCGCGGCGGATCTTTCGGTGCTGCGCGACACGGCACAGCTTGCCGTGGCCAAGAAGCTGGCCGAGTGGCCGCGTCTTGTTGAAATCGCCGGACGCACGAACGAGCCGCACCGTGTGGCCTTTTATCTCTACGATCTTGCCAGCGACCTGCACAGCCTTTGGAACCGCGGCAACGACGTGCCAGAGCTGCGTTTCCTCGAAGAGGCCGATACAGCCGGGTCTCAGGCGAAAATCGCCCTGGCACGAGCCGTAACCGTTGTTATTTCCGCCGGTCTTGGTATCTTGGGTGTAACCCCGGTCGAAGAAATGCGGTAGAAAAACCGCGCCCGCACCGGGGATCAGGCAGTAATCCAAGCCGGCGGCCAAGTATCGCCGGAGGTAGCGAGGCGAGCAATGGCACAGATGCAGGGTACCCCCGGCGATATGGGGGGCAATCGGCGGATATCATTCCAGAAACTCACCAATATGGCAGGGGCTGCTATCTCTTTGGCTCTCGTGGTCGGTATCGGGGTCTGGGGCTACAAGATTCTTGTGCGCGATGTCAGCGGCGTACCTGTCGTTCGCGCCGCCGAAGGACCGATGCGCATTCAGCCCAAGGACCCGGGCGGTGCGACCGCCGAACATCAGGGCCTTGCGGTGAACGGCGTGGCCGCGGACGGCTCTGCTGCCAAACCGGCCGACCGTCTCGTGCTGGCACCCGAACCGCTGACGCTAAGCCTTGAAGACACGCCGCAATCGGAATTGAGGGTCTCCGCTGCCGCCGACGCGCCTGCTGACGCCGCCGACGAGGTGTCACCCCGGGCAGAGGCCCAGGATGCAGTCGAGTCCGACGAAGACGCGGCGACGCTGGCGGCTCTGAACACGCTGGCCGATGAATTGTCCGAAGGCGTGGAGCCGATGACGCCCCTGGCGTCGACCGAAAGCTCCGACAACGACGCCGAAGCGTCAGCCGAACAGGAAGCCGAGCCTGAATCCGAGCGCACCGCGGCTCTGTCCTCCGGGGGCCTTGGCCGCTCTCTTCGTCCCAAGGCACGCCCGGCCCAGATGGCAAGTGTCGAGGATGCCGTTGCTGCAAGTGTCGCGGCCCAAGCGGCAGCCGCACCGGAAGTGGATCCCGACAGCATTCCGGTCGGCACCCGCATGGCACAGCTTGGTGCGTTCGAAAGTGCCGCGGTCGCGGAACAGGAATGGGCCAAACTCTCCAAGCGGTTCTCGGAATACCTGGACGCCAAGCAGCGCGTGATTCAGAAAGCGCAAAGCGGAGGGCGGACTTTCTACCGCCTGCGGGCAATGGGCTTCACAGATCTCAGCGACGCACGGCGCTTTTGCTCGGCCTTGGTCGCGGAGAAGGCCGATTGCATCCCGGTGGTGACGCGTTGACTTCGCTTAGCGCCACGATCTTGGGCGTGGCCGGTACGGAACTGACAGCGGACGAGGCGGCGCTTTTCAAAGAGGCGCGGCCCTTCGGTTTCATTCTTTTTGCACGCAATATCGAGACCCCGGACCAAGTGCGCGCTCTGTGCGACAGCTTGCGCAAGGCGGCCGGCCACGAGGCCCCGATCCTGATTGACCAGGAAGGGGGACGCGTTCAGCGCCTGCGCGGTCCGGTCTGGCGCGAGTGGTTGCCACCGTTGGAACAGGTACAGCTTGCCGGTTCGCGTGCCGAGGACGCGATGTACGCTCGCTACCGGATCATCGCGCATGAACTGCTGGAATTGGGGGTAGACGCCAACTGTGCACCTCTTGTCGACATCGCGACACGGCAAACGCATCCATTCCTGAAAAACAGATGTTATGGACATAGTGCCGATACGGTGGCGAAGGTTGGCCGTGCGGTGGCGAATGGTCTTCTTGACGGTGGCGTATTGCCGATCGTCAAGCACATCCCCGGTCACGGCCGAGCCCAGGTTGACAGCCACCTTGACCTGCCTGTCGTCGAGACGGATTTCGAAACGCTTTCGGATACCGACTTTCGGCCGTTCGCAGCGTTGAATGACCTGCCCATGGGAATGACTGCACATCTTGTCTATACGGCCTGCGACACGCGTCCCGCCACGACCTCGCCCGAAATGATGCGCGTCATTCGCGACCGCATCGGCTTTGACGGGCTGATCATGACCGATGATATCTCGATGAAGGCGCTCAAGGGCGACCTGGCCGAACTTTCCCGACAGTCGCTCGCGGCCGGCTGTGACGTGGTCCTTCATTGCAACGGTGACTTTGATGAGATGACCGCTGTCGTCGGGGCCTCCGGGGCGCTTGAAGGCGACGCACGCCTTCGGGCCGATGCAGCGCTTGCCGCTCGAAAAGGCCCGGTCGAGGTTGACATTCCCGCGCTTGAGGCAAAGCTGACCGAACTGCTACACGGTCGGGGCAATGTCTGAAGACGCGTTCGAGGAAACAGATAGGATCGAGAGCGTAAGCGACCGCATGGCGGCCGAAGCGCTGATCGTGGACGTGGACGGCTACGAGGGGCCGCTTGACCTGCTGCTGACGCTCAGCCGCACGCAGAAGGTTGACCTGCGCAAGATATCCGTTCTGCAACTGGCCGAGCAATATTTGGCATTTGTCGAGCGCGCCAAGGCGCTGCGCCTGGAATTGGCCGCGGACTATCTGGTGATGGCGGCCTGGCTCGCGTTCCTCAAATCTCGGCTTCTTCTTCCACCCGATCCCGCTGAAGAAGGCCCGTCGGGCGAAGAGCTGGCCGCGCACCTGGCGTTCCAGCTGGAACGCCTGCAAGCTATGCGCGAGGCGTCAGCCAGGCTGATGGGGCGCGACCAGTTGGGACGCGACTTCTTTGCCCGTGGCCTGCCCGAGGACGTTACCCGCATTCGTCGCGTGCAATACACCGCCACGCTTCTCGACCTCATGCAAGGCTACGCGCGGATCCGCACCCGGGATGAGTTTCGGCCCTACGCGTTCGACCGCGAAGCGCTGTTCACCCTGGAACAGGCGCTTGACCGAATGCGGGGGCTGATCGGGTTCGCAGGCACATGGACCGATATCGCGTCCTACCTGCCGGAGGGTTTTACCTCCGATCCAGGACGCCGGCGCTCTGCCACGGCGTCGACCTTTGCCGCGGCCCTGGAGCTGACGAAGGAAGGCAAGGTAGAACTGCGCCAGTCCGAGGTTTTCGCTCCGCTGGAATTGCGGCGAAAGGGATAGCGCATGTCTGACGGGATCGAGAACGAAGCGCCGCAGAATGAAAGCCTTTTCGAGGCGCCGCCCATGGCGGAGCAGGAACGCATGTGCGAAGCGATCCTGTTTGCCACCGCCGAGCCGATTTCCGCAAAGGAGATCGAAGCCCGGATGCCCCACGGCTGCGATGCCGCCGAAGCCCTGGTGCACCTGCGCAAGCGCTACGAAGGGCGCGGCGTGCATCTGGTGAAGGTGGGCGATGCTTGGGCCATGCGTACCGCAGCCGACCTCGGCTTCCTGATGCAAAAGGAAACGGTCGAGACCCGGAAGCTCAGCCGCGCCGCGATCGAGACACTGGCCATCATCGCCTATCACCAACCTGTCACCCGCGCCGAGATCGAAGAAATCCGTGGTGTCAGCGTCAGTCGCGGCACGGTCGACCAGCTGCTGGAAATGGAGTGGATCCGGTTCGGGCGTCGCAAGATGACACCGGGCCGACCCGTGACCTTCGTCGTGACCCAGCATTTCCTTGATCACTTCGGCCTGGAAAACGCGCGCGACCTGCCCGGGCTGAAGGAACTGCGCGCCGCGGGCCTTCTGGAAAACCGGCCACCGCCCGGCGAGATGCCCCAAATGGGGGAAGGCGACGAGGACCTGTCGGAAGAGACTGAAGAAGGTCAAAGCGAACTTTTCGAGGACTGACCCGGCTAAATTTCCGGATTTGCCCTGAAAACTTCATTATCGCGTGTTATATCTCAATCAAGCAGGTACTTGAGGAGCGCGCAATGAACGCCAACCGCATCATCAACATGGTCATTCGGATGGTCATGAACCGCCTGATCCGCGGCGGGGTCAATGCCGGGATCAACAGATTTTCGCAGCGGAATGCCAAGAACGCTTCGTCCAAAGGGCAGGGCACGTCGAACGGCCAGCAGAAACAGCAGACGGCAGAGACGCAGAAGCGCATGAGACAGTCCATGCGCGTGGCCCGCAAGATCGGCCGTTTCTAAATCGTTTCGCCATTTACCTGAGCCATCAGCGAAGGGCGAAACGCTTTAGGCGGCGCGGAAGTGCTTTGACAGCTTGAGGCCCTGTCCCTGGTAGTTCGAGGCTATTCCAGCGCCATAAAGTTGCTGTGGCACTTCGTCCATCTGCTCGTAGACCAGCCGACCCACGATCTGCCCGTGCTCCAGCACGAAAGGGGCCTCGTGACAGCGTACTTCCAGAACGCCGCGTGAACCGGCACCTCCCGCCGCGTCATGTCCGAATCCGGGATCGAAAAAACCGGCGTAATGCACCCGGAATTCACCCACCATGGCAAGGTAGGGGGCCATTTCGGCGGCATAGGATGGCGGGATGTGCACCGCTTCACGGCTGACGAGTATGTAGAACGCACCGGGATCCAGGATGATCCGCCCCGTATTGCTGTGGACTTCTTCCCAATAGTCGGCGGGCGCGTAGCCGGCGATATTGTCAAGATCGATGACCCCGGTGTGGGGCTTGGCACGGTACCCGACCAGGGTGCCTTCCGCCGGCTTCAGGTCCACCGAAAAGCCCAGCCCGTCGCTGATCACCGGCGGACCGTCGACCAAGGGGCTTTGGGCATGAAGGGCACTCAGGGCCGCATCGTTCAGCACGGCCTGTCCCGCCCTGAACCGGATCTGGTTCAAGCGCATCCCCGGACGGACAAGCACCGAGAACGAGCGCGGACATATCTCGGCATAGAGCGGGCCGGAATAGCCGGCAGTGACCCGGTCGAATTCCTCGCCGCCATCGGTGATGGTCCGGGTCAGCAGGTCAAGTCGTCCGGTCGAAGACTTTGCATTCGCCACGGCGTGAATATCCGAGGGCAAATCCAGGCTTTCCATCAGGGGCACGACATAGACACAGCCTTTTTCGAGGACCGCGCCATCGGTCAGGTCGATCCGGTGCATTTCGAATTCCTGCAACCTGTCTGCGACCTTGGCGCCGGCGCCTGCCAGGAACGAGGCGCGCACCCGGTACGCGACCGATCCAAGGCGCAAATCCAGCGAGGCGGGCTGTATCTGATCGGACAGGACCGCGGGCTGCGCCGCAAGGCTCCCGTCCTGGATCATCGTTTCGAGTTGCTGGCTGGCCAGAACGCCGGTCATTCC
Source organism: Roseovarius sp. THAF8 (assembly GCF_009363735.1). Taxonomy (NCBI): domain Bacteria; kingdom Pseudomonadati; phylum Pseudomonadota; class Alphaproteobacteria; order Rhodobacterales; family Roseobacteraceae; genus Roseovarius; species Roseovarius sp. THAF8. The sequence continues at coordinate 123,319 of NZ_CP045410.1, forward strand.
TGCCTCCCTGCGTGCCGCACCACGATACGTTCCGTACCGACGCAAAGCGCGGAAAAAGGACCAGTGGTGCGCGAAGAATTGGTCGGGCTAGCAGGACTCGAACCTGCGACCTTCCGTCCCCCAGACGGACGCGCTACCAGGCTGCGCCATAGCCCGACGTCTGGCCGTTCATACTGGTTTTGGCGACAAGGACAAGGGGGAAATTCCAGATTCACGCGCTACTCTCTGGCAGCGGTGCCCGTCGTGGCCCGCAGTCGCGGAAGCAAGCCTTCAAGCCCGGCAATCGTGTCGGGTGAAAGAGGGCGCTCGATCCTCGAGAGCAAGGTCAGAACGCCTGCGTCTGCGGCAACCTCGTCTTCCGGATCGTCGGGCACATCCACGGCAAGCGAAGGCTTCGGTGTTTCAGGCGTATCGTCCGCCACTTGCGGATCCTGCGCTTGATCCTCGTTGCTCTGTGACGCCCCAGGAGGCGCCTCATCGCGTTGCAGAAAACTCGGCAATTGGGCGCCACCATCCGACACATCTTGCGTCTCGGCGGTCGGATCGGGCTCGACTTCGGGCATAGGCGCGGGCTCCGGCTTGTGCCGGCTGAACGTCAAAGCTGCGCTCTCGGTTTTTTCTTCCCGCTTCGGAGTGGGCGTGGGGGCACTATCTTTCGTCATCTCCGGGCGGGGGGGCAAATCGGATGCGACCGGAGGCGGCTCGGGAGCCGCACTCGGCGTTCGAGGTTCGGGGTCGGGCGTTGCCCCGGATGATGGCTGCTCCGGCGTCGTCCCGGCGTCTTCAGGTTCCACTTCAGCTGCAGAAGACACGTCAGAAGGCGCCGGAGTTTCGGCCTGGGGTGTCTGCGGAGGCATGGGCGTCCTCATCCCGGTATCCGATGGCTGCGGTTCGGATGCCGCAACGGCGGCACCGGCACCTGGAAGTTGCGACTCTGACGCTTCGGCAGGGGCCTCTTCGAGGTGATCTATGATCACGTCATCCGCGGCGTCGCCCAGGGGCTGAGAAAAATCCGATACGTGCCCGACACCCTGTTCGCGCAGCATCTTTTGCACGCCCTTGATCGTCATGCCGTCATCGTGGAGCAGTTTCTTGATACCGCCCAGCAGTTTCATGTCGGCGGGGCGATAGTACCGCCGTCCACCGGCGCGCTTCACCGGCTTTACCTGACTGAACTTGCTTTCCCAGAAACGCAGCACATGCGCCGGAGTCTCCAGCCAGTCGGCAACTTCGCTGATTGTACGAAAGGCGTCGGCGGATTTGGCCATGGCGTCTACCTCAGCCTTTGTTGCCCGCCGCGACCCGGTCCTTCATGAGGTGCGATGGGCGAAAGGTCAGAACCCGCCTGGGATTGATCGGAACCTCTTCGCCGGTTTTCGGATTCCGCCCCACGCGGGCCGACTTGTCGCGCACCGAAAACGTGCCGAAAGAAGAGATCTTGACCTGTTCACCGCGCACCAGTGCGTCCGACATATGCTCCAGAACACTTTCGACCAACTGGGCAGAGTCGTTGCGCGACAAGCCCACTTCGCGGAACACCGCCTCGCTCAGGTCCATCCTTGTCAGCGTGTTGTTTGTCATCACATCCCCTCTACCTTATGCAAAGGACTTTAGGGTCGAAGAATTTTCCGAGTCAATGTCAATGACTTGGCAGGCAGAGTTTAAGCGGAAAAATCGCGCTTTGTTCCGGCACTTACCAGCGCAGAACCACGGCGCCCCAGGCCAGGCCCCCGCCGATCGCTTCGGAAACGATCAGATCTCCGCGCTTGATCTTGCCTTCCGACACCCCGACCGACAAGGCCAGCGGAATGGACGCGGCCGAGGTGTTTCCGTGGTCCTGAACGGTGACAACCACCCGATCCATGGGAATGGCAAGTTTCTTGGCGGTGCCTTGAATGATGCGGATATTGGCCTGATGCGGCACGATCCAGTCAACGTCGTCATCCGTCAGTTGGGCCTTGCCCAAGGCCGCCTCGGCGGTCGTGGTCAGTTTTTCAACTGCCTGCCGGAACAACAGGTTGCCCTGCATCTTCAGCTTGCCCGAAGTGCCGGTCGAAGACACGCCGCCATCGACATAGAGCATATCCAGGTAGCGACCGTCCGAATTGAGGTCGGTAGACAGAATTCCGCGATCGGACGGAGCGCCCTCGGCCTCGGCCGCGCTCAGAACCACGGCGCCGGCACCATCCCCGAACAGAACGCAGGTCGACCGATCGGTCCAGTCCATGATCCTGCTGAAGGTCTCGGCCCCGATCACCAGCAGGCGCTTCGCCTGGCCCGACACGATCAGCGCATTGGCGTTGGCAAGCGCATAGACGAAACCCGCGCAGACGGCCTGCACATCAAAGCCGAAGCCGCGCGTCATCCCCAGTTCTTTCTGGATCATCGTGGCGACGGACGGAAAGGTAAGGTCGGGTGTCGATGTGGCGACAAGGATGCCGTCGATATCTTCCGGGCCCACGCCCGCGTTTTCCATTGCCGCGACAGCGGCGCGCGTGCCCAAGTCAGAGGTCGTCTGATCCTCGGCGGCGAAATGGCGCCGCTCAATCCCCGAGCGGGTTCTGATCCATTCGTCCGTTGTATCGAGAAAGGTCTCAAAATGTGAATTCGGCACCACTCGTTCAGGAAGGTAGTGACCGACACCGTCTACAACGGCGCGAATCGTCATGCCTGTTCACCGCTACTGTCGGGTTCGTTTTCGCCATCCTGTTCAAGCATGCTCGCAGATGCAACCCGTGCGGCCAGTTTTTCGGTAAAGCCGGTATCGGCCAGCTCGAAGGCCAGTTTCACTGCAGCGGAAATGCCCGTCGCGTCTGCCGAGCCGTGTGATTTCACCACCGTACCGTTGAGGCCGAGGAAGACACCGCCGTTGGCGCGGCTTGGATCGATCCGCTTGCCCATCCGGCGCAGCGATGTCAGCGCCAGGATAGATGCAAGACGCGACAGCGGCGTATGCGCAAAGGCCTCCTTGAGCAATTCTCGAATAAGCTTCGCCGTGCCTTCCCCGGTCTTGAGCGCCACATTGCCGGTAAATCCGTCCGTCACGATCACGTCGCACACCGTGCCGGGCAGGTCGCGTCCCTCGACAAACCCCACGAACTCGAAATCGCCGTTCCGCGCATTGCCCTCGATCAGGTCATAGGCCTCGCGCAGTTCGGAGCGGCCCTTGTGCTCTTCCGTGCCGACATTCAGCAGGCCCACACGGGGGCGGTCCAGCCCGAAACCGTTCCGCGCATAGGACGTTCCCATGAGCGCGTATTGCATGAGGTCCTTGGCGTCGGCGCGAATATCGGCGCCACCGTCCAGCATGATGTTGTGCCGCTGCGGGTTCTGCGAAGGCCACAACACCGCGATTGCGGGGCGGTAGATGCCGGGCAACTTGCGCAGCCGTATGACCGACATCAGCATCAGCGCGCCGGTGTTGCCGCAAGAGACGCAGACATTCGCCTCGCCGTTGCGCACGGATTCCAAGGCCGACCACATCGAGGTGCCCTTGCCTTGGCGCAACGCCTGGCTCGGCTTGTCCTCCATCTCCACCACGTCGCCGGCGTTCCGAATCTCGCATCGACCGGCCAGGTGCTTGCGCTTGGCAACGAGCGGCTTCAACACGTCCTCGGGGCCGTGAAGAATGAAACCGATCCGATTGTTCTTCTTCGCAGACGTGGAAATCCCGGCAACGACGGTTGCCGGGCCCAAATCGCCCCCCATGGCGTCTACAGAGATGAGGATGCGCCCGTCGGTCTTGCCGGTCTTGTCGGCCGATGCCGTCATTGGACGCGTCCCTTTGCTGCCGCTTAGGCTGCGTCTTCGTCCAGATCGACCTCGTCATCCAGCGCGATGACTTCGCGGTCCGCATAGTGACCGCAGGCGACACACACGTGATGCGGGCGCTTCAGTTCACCGCAGTTGGGGCACTCGTTCGGGTTGGCACCCTCAAGCGAGTCATGCGCCCGGCGATTGTTCCGGCGCGATTTCGATACTTTGTTCTGTTGGACAGCCATGTCACAACCTCAAATCTTGTGGGCCTCACGGCCCGGTTTCATACGCTGCCGCGGCTCCTATTCCTCGAGAGCCTGCCGTGCAACCCTAAATCCGGTGAGAGCGCGAAAATACAAGGAAATCGCTTGCTGTCCAGCGATTCTTTCGTGCCCTCAATCGCCGTCTTTCAACTGGCCTTTCAGTTTCGCGAGGGCGGCAAAAGGCTTGGCATCCGCGTCCGTCATCGGCGTGACGCCCGGGGGCGCATATTGGGCGTTCTCACTGGGTGTTTCCGTGCTGCGCGGGTAGGGCGGCAGCGCCAGCGCAATCGCCTCCTGCAGCACAGCCCGCAGGTCGATCTGGTCGCTCAGCGGGTCGATCGTCTCGTCCTCGGGCATCTCGATCTCTTCCATGTCGGTGTCGACGCCCGGCCAATCCTTGCGGAACTTGCGGACGATCTCTTCGTCGATGCGTGTCGTGACAGGGTCCAGCGTCACCACGCAGGACTGCACCACGGTCGCCCCGAGCCGTGCTTCGAGTTTCCAGTTTTCGCCGTCGTCAGGATGCATCGCGCCCTCGAGTCGCACTTTTTTCAGCGCGAGAATCCCGAGGTCTTCCGCCATGCGCGCCATGTCCGGAGCATCCGGCTCGATCTGAAATGGATGCGATCGGTTCATCGACATCTGTGCCAGATGCAGCACGGTCGGATTTTCTGTCTTTTCGCTCATAGACGTATCACCTATCCTTTCTTGAACCTGACCGCTACCTTGTTGTATCGGGTACTTGGGTGTTTGGGACCCGTTCAAGAGGCGAAGAGGGGTGGCATGAAAAATCGGTTTGCCAGGATTGGTGCCATTGTGTGCCTTGTGGGGGCGCTTGCCGCCTGTACCCCGACCTATCGCAATCACGGATACATGCCGCTTCAGGAGGATCTTCAGAACCTTGTCGTGGGTGTGGACACGCGCGACACTGTCAACGACGTGATAGGACCGCCGTCTTCGGCCGGCATGTTGGACCGCGGCGACTATTACTACGTGCGCAGCCGCGTCAAGGAAGTGGGCATGTACCGTCCAGAGGTGATCGAGCGGCAGGTGCTGGCCATCAGTTTCGCGCCGAACGATACCATCGCCAATATCGAGACCTTCTCCCTGGCCGACGGCAACATCGTCCCACTGACCCGCCGCGTGACCGACTCTTCGGTGGTGGGCAACGGCTTCCTGCGTCAGATCCTGGGCAACTTCGGCAACATCGATCCCGGCACTTTCTTCTAGCCGCGGGCGTCATTCGCCTGTCACATGCTTCATGTTAAGCGGTTCGCACATATATAAAGCGTAAGCGACCGCTATGGATGAGGCCGAGATGTTGAGCAAGGGACGCTACCGCACGCGCATCGCCGATGGCGACGCCGACATAGAGGCGGCGCAGCGCCTTCGGCAACTGGCCTTCAGGGGCGGCGATTCCCAGGATGACCTCGACCGGGATCAGTTCGACGGCATCTGTACGCATATCCTTGTCGAGGACGCCCAGGACAAGCGCCTGATCTGCTGCTTCAGAATGCTGCCACTTGATGGCGGCGACGAGATCGAGCGCAGCTATTCCGCGCAGTTCTACGAATTGTCCGCGCTGCGGGCATTTTCCGGCCGGATGGTCGAGATGGGCCGCTTCTGCATCCATCCCGAGGCGCGTGACCCCGACATCTTGCGCGTGGCGTGGGCAGAGATGACGCGCTACGTCGATGACAACGACGTGGAACTGCTGTTCGGATGCTCGTCTTTCAAGGGAACCGACGCCGACGACTACCTCGACGCCTTCGCGATGTTGAAGGAACGCCACCTTGCGCCGCGGCGATGGTTGCCGCGCGTCAAGGCGCCTTCGGTGTTTCGCTTCGCGCAAAAGCTGCGCCTGCGGCAACCCGATGCCAAGTTGGCCATGCTGCGAATGCCGCCACTGCTGCGCACATACCTGGTGATGGGCGGCTGGGTCAGCGATCACGCGGTGGTGGACCTGCAGATGAACACGCTTCACGTTTTCACCGGGCTCGAGATCAACGCGATCCCGCCAGCCCGCAAGCGCCTGCTTCGCGCCGTTGTGCAATAACGCGACCGCTTGACGCTCCCCCCGGCGCGGGATAGCGCTGCGCCATGGCGCGTGCACCCCTCATCCAGCTGTCGGACATTTCCCTTACCTTTGGCGGCGAACCTGTCTTCGACGATCTGTCGCTGGTGGTTCAGACAGGCGACCGCGTCGCGCTGGTCGGGCGCAACGGCTCTGGCAAATCCACCCTCATGAAGGTCATCGCCGGTCTGGTGGAACCCGATCGCGGCACCCGCGCCCTGCAGCCCGACGCTTCGGTCGGCTACATGGAACAGGAGCCTGACATGACCGGCTTCGACACGCTGGGTGCGTTCGCGGCCGACGGTCTGGACGAGGCAGAGCATTACCGTGTGGAAATGGCCGCCGAAGGGTTGAAGTTCGAACCTGGCCGGCCCGTCGCCACCGCGTCGGGCGGAGAGCGCCGCAGGGCCGCGCTGGCGAAACTGATGGCGCAGGCGCCGGATCTGATGCTGCTGGACGAACCCACGAACCACCTTGATATCGAGGCGATCGGCTGGCTGGAACAGCAGCTGAAGGAGACGCGGGCGGGCTACATCATCATATCGCACGACCGCGCCTTTCTGCGCGAGTTGACCCGTGCCACGCTCTGGATCGACCGCGGCATGACGAGGCGGCAGGAAAAGGGCTTCGAGCACTTCGAGGCATGGCGCGACAAGGTCTGGGAAGAAGAGGACCAGGCGCGTCACAAGCTCAACCGCAAGATCGCCGAAGAGGCCCGGTGGGCGGTCGAGGGCATCAGCGCCCGGCGCAAGCGCAACCAGGGGCGGGTTCGTGCGCTTCAGGATCTCCGCGCCGAACGGGCGTCCCAGATCAAACGGCAGGGCACCGCAGCCATGGCGCTGGCCAGCGGCCCGCAATCCGGCCGCAAGGTGATCGAGGCGTCACACATCTCCAAGAGTTTCGGGGAGGCCCCCGTTGTGCTCGATCTTTCCCTGACGATCCAGCGCAAGGACCGGGTCGCCTTCATCGGCCCGAACGGGGTGGGCAAGACAACGCTTCTGAAGCTGCTGATGAAATCGCTCGAACCCGACGAGGGAGAAGTGCGGCACGGTACGAATCTTGTGCCGGCCGTGTTCGATCAGGCGCGGGCAAAGCTGGCCCCCGACATGACGCTCTGGGACAGTCTGACCGGCGATCCGGACATGCGCGTCTCGGGGCAGGCCGATCAGGTCATGGTGCGCGGCGTGCCGCGTCACGTTGTCGGATACCTCAAGGATTTTCTGTTCGACGAGCGGCAGGTGCGCGCCCCCGTCCGGTCGCTCTCGGGCGGGGAAAAGGCGCGCCTGTTGCTGGCCAGGCTGATGGCGCGGGAAAGCAACCTGCTTGTGCTCGACGAACCGACCAACGATCTGGATATCGAAACGCTCGATCTGCTGCAGGAACTGCTGGACGACTATGACGGCACGGTTCTGCTGGTCAGCCACGACCGGGATTTCCTGGATCGGGTGGCGACCACCACCGTCGCAATGGAGGGGCGCGGCAGGCATACCGTCTATGCGGGGGGCTGGACCGATTATCAGGCGCAGCGTGTGGCGCCCGAGGTTACGCCTGAAAAAAAGCCGCAAAAGCCTACGCCGGCCGCGGGACAGCAGCGGTTAGCGGGCAACGCGAGCAAACAGAAACTCAGTTTCAAGGACAAGCACCGGCTTGACACTCTGCCCGATCAGATCGCCCGGCTGGAAGCCGAGATCGCGAAGCTGGAGGAATTGCTTGCCGACCCGGGGCTTTATACCCGGGACCCTTCGAAGTTCGCCAAGGCGACCGAAGGTTTGAACCAACGGCAGGCGGCACTGGGCGAGGCCGAAGAGGAATGGCTTCTTCTGGCGGAGAAGGCCGAGAACACCGGCTAGCCTTGGCCGGCGCTACTCGTTCACCGATTTGCCGCCTTTCCCCATTTCGCTCTTCTCGATCCACTGATGCAGCGTCGCTTCCATCTGTTCCGCATTCCGCGTGTCGATCGCTTGCCGCAAGGATTGCAGGGCGTTGGCCATTTCGATTTCTGAAAGGTGCTTTTCCTGTGCCCGCAGGATTTTCGGATGCGGCGTCGTCAGCATATCGGAGCCGATCAGCAGTTCCTCGTGCAATTTCTCGCCGGGGCGCAGGCCGGTGATTTTGATCTCGACGTCGCCGCCCGGGTTTTCAGCGTCGCGCACGGTGTGTCCGGCATTCTCGATCATTCTGCGTGCCAGCTCGTAGATCGGTACGGGTTTGCCCATGTCGAGCACGAACACGTCGCCGCCGCGGGCGAAGGAGCCGGTCAGCAGGACCAGCCGCACTGCTTCCGGGATGGTCATGAAATACCGGGTGACATCGGTATGGGTCAGCGTCACCGGACCGCCCCGAGAAATCTGTTCCTGGAATAGCGGGATGACCGACCCCGACGAGCCAAGAACGTTGCCGAACCGCACCATCGAAAACCGAGTGCCATTCGACCGCGTCGCCAGATCCTGCACCGTCAGTTCGGCAAACCGTTTCGAGGCGCCCATGATCGAGGACGGGCGCACCGCCTTGTCGGTGGAAATGAGGATGAAGCGTTCCACGCCCGTACGCATCGCCGCGCTGGCGACGGTCCTTGTTCCGAACACGTTGTTTCGGATTCCTTCCAGCGCATTGTGCTCGACCATGGGCACGTGCTTGTAGGCCGCGGCGTGCAGGACGATCTCGATCTGGTGTGTGCGCATGACGTCGGCAACCAGCGGCTCTTCGGTGACACTGCCCAGGACGGGGATGACCGTCGCCTCGGGCAGGATCGCATTCAGTTCGCGGTGGATCTCGAACAAGGCCAGCTCGCTGTGGTCCAGCAAGACGAGTTTGCCCGGTTCGCAGGACAGAATCTGGCGAGACAGTTCCGCGCCTATCGACCCGCCTGCGCCGGTCACCAGGATATTGCGGTTCCGGTACGTTTCGAAGACACCGGGCAGATCGTCGTCAAAGCCGGCACGGCCGAGCAGTGTATTGACGTCGACGGGCTTGGTTTCGGACAGGCTCGCGGACGATGTTGCAACCAGATCCGCGAAGGACGGCATCGAATGGACTTCGCAGGATGTGCTGGCCAGACGTTTGATGATACTGGACTGAACCGCCCGATTGGCGCTTGGCATGGCCAGGACGACGCGCTTGACCTGGTACCTCTGGATCAGGTCTTCGAGGTCGCCAGGCGAATAGGTGCGCAGCCCTCCAATGGTGATGCCCTGCAACCGCAAGTCATCATCCACGAAAGCGACGGGCTCTACCGCGTCGTCGACAGACAGCGCGGTCGCCAGTTGCTGCCCGGTCTGTCCCGCGCCGTAGATGATGATCGGCAATCTTGCATTGCCGCGCCGGTAGACGGACAGAAGTACTTGCCGCATCAGCAGCCGTGACGACACCGAGAGGATGAGAAAAAGCATTCCCATGACCACGAAAAGCGGCGCTGGAAAGGTCATCCCGAAGAACACCGCCGACATCAGCGCGCCGGTACCGATCATCACGGCCGCAACAAAGGCGGATTCGACCACGCCTTGCATCTGATAGGCGTTCAGCTTGATCCGGTGCAGTCCCAGCACGAAGATCAGAGCCAGGCCGACTCCTGTCACGCAGGTCACGCTCATCAGGAACGCATCGGCATGCGCCGTGACACCGTCCATGCCCAGCAACAGGAACCCGGCTACGATATGAGATACCGCGATCAGGACACCGTCGACTGCAAGCAGGATTTTCCGCTTTTGATGACGCGAAAGGGAAACCGCCAACTTGTAAAGCATCAAGCCCCGCCTCGTACGACCATGAGTTGAACCTTTATTGGCAAATACAACTTAAACAAATCACATCATCCCAACGAAACGCAACACGGTACATAGAATGGAAAATCTCCGCGTCACAAGTGAATTCTGCTGCGTATGCAATGCATGTGCGGATTCCAGTCTTAGCATGTATCTGTTATAGCTTCGTATAGGTTAGCCGCCTGAGGCGAAAACCCGCCTAACCGTCCTGACGATCAGTGCGGCGTCGAAACAGAGCGTCCTGTTTCTGGCCCAGATAAGGTCGATTTTCGCCTTGGCCGGCACACAACGACGCAGATAGACATCATCGGTTTCGGCCTGTGAATGGCATCTCGACAAGAGCTGTTCCTCCCGACGATGAAACACCAGCGTCGCCAGCCCCGTGACACCGGGGCGGTTTTCCAGAACCTCGGCATATACCAGAGGGCACAGACGGACGAAGCGGGGCAGGGGCGGTCGCGGGCCGACAAAGCTCATGTCGCCTTTCAGGATATTCCACAGCTGCGGCAGCTCATCCAGGCGTTTGCGACGCAGGAATCTTCCGGTCTTGGTGATGCGGCGCTGCTTGTACGCCCCGGACACGGACGCATCCCGGCCCGAATTCGTCATCGTTCGGAACTTCCACAGGATAAAGCTCTGTCCCGGCGCCTTCATGCGTTTCGACGGATAAAGGATCGGCCGGCCGTCGAGGACAAGAATGGCCGCGGCCACCAGCAGCGTCGGGATCAACAACACCACGACCAGCAACAGGGCCAATGCGATGTCCATGACCCGCTTGCCGGGACTCATCGGCGTACCTCCAGTCGGTTCAAATCTGCGATCATCTCGCCTGCGTCGGAGGTGAATCGATAGTCGGGCAGCAGGGCCTGCAGGCGCCCGACGTCCAGCGACACTTCCCTGATTGCGCTGTCGGGGGCAGGGCGCCACAGAACGTGCCGGCCCGCAGCCACCACCAAGTCTTCCATCGCCACCGGCCCGGGCGCGGCAATATTGAGCACGCGTGGCATCGGTTTTGTCTCCGTGTCGGAAAGGCGTTTCAACACCGCAAGCAGGTCGGTCGCCCCGATATAGCTGCGAATGGGGCCGCGTCCATCCGCAAACTGGTCCAGCGTGACCCCGCCACCCTTTGCCAGCGCTGGTGCCAGGCTGTCAGCGCCGACCACGTTGGTCAGGCGCAACACATGCTCTGACACGGCGCTGTCGCCTGAGGTCACCGTGCGCTCCATGTTCAGTTTCGCCTCCCCGTATGGGCCGATCGGGCGCAATGGTGCGTCCTCGGTCAGTTTTGCGCCGGGGCCGTAAACGGCGGCCGTGGAAATATGGAACAGCCGCCGCGCACCGCAATGCCGCGCTACGCGGCGCGACAGGCCCACAAGCGCGGTGTTCATCGCAAGGTCATCGCTCGTGCCGGCGGTCTTGCCCCACAGCGCAATCATCATGTCGCAGGCCGGCAGCCGGTCCAACGAGTCATCGGGTGTCCAACGCACGTCCCGGTCCGGTCCGCCGGACTGAAATATGAACTCGGCGTCACAACAGACGCCCGTAGTCCTTGCGGCATGCAGCAATCGACCAAGCCGTCCACCAGAGCCCGCTACAAGTATCCGCATCCCGACGTCCAGCCCGGGCAATCTCGCCGGATTGCCCTCTTTTTCCATTACCCCATTGTCTATCATCACGTGCATGGGATAGGAAACCAATGCATGCCCGCGGGGGGACACGACATTGTTGAAGACGATCCGGTTTCTATTTTTGGCCGTCGGCGTTGTTGCGCTTACAGGATGCGCGTTGCCGCGTGGCGCTGCCGTGCAGTCCGAAATATTGAAGGAACAACGCTCTGAGAAGCCGTCGTTTCAGTTGGTCGAGGTGACGCGCGAGCTGACGCCGCTGATCGCGAAATGGCCGCACAGCGGCGCGAGCGCCAAATTCCACTGGTTCGGGGCCGATCAAGGGCCTGATTCCTCGGCTATCCAGACCGGCGATACGGTCAATATCGTGGTCTGGGACAGCGAAGACAACTCTCTTCTGACCGGACTGAACGGAACCGCAGCCGAAATCCCCCCACAGGAGGTTTCCGCGGCAGGCCGCATCTTCCTGCCCTATGTCGGCGAGGTGTCGGTGCGGGGCCTAACCCCATCCTCGGCAAGAGCCCGGCTGCAATCGCAGTTCGAACAGATCCAGCCTTCGGCGCAGGTGCAACTGTCCGTGACGCCCGGACGCAACAATTCTGTCGACGTTGTCGGCGGGGTCGCGGCGCCGGGTCGCTATCCGCTCGACAGCCGGAACACCAAGATACTGGGCGTGGTGGCCCAGAGCGGCGGAGTGAATCCCGCCCTGCGCAACCCGATGATTCGCCTTCAACGCGGGGGCCGAACCTACGAGGCCCGCGTCTCGTCGCTGTTGGAAAACGCCAATCGCAACGTGCGTGTCGTCGGCGGTGACCAGATCGTGGTGGTCGAGGACGAACGCAGTTTCACGTCTCTCGGCGCGACCGGCGCACAGAAGGTGATCTATTTCGAGAAGGAGCGCATGACGGTGGTGGAAGCGCTCTCGTCCACAAGCGGTCTGAATGCGGGGACAGCCAACCCCAAGGGCGTACTCGTCTTGCGTGATTACCAGCCCAGGGACCTGAAGCCGGGACTGGCGGGTCCGAACAAACAGCAGGTCGTGTTCAGCTTCGATCTGACTTCGGCCGACGGCCTGTTCGCGGCGCGACAGTTCTTCATCCAGCCCGACGATACACTTTATGCCACCGAATCCCCCATCAATTCGGCGCGCACGGTTATCGGTCTGTTTGGAACGATCATCGGTGTGACCAGCTCGGTGAACAACGTCAGCAACTGATTAGATTATGGCCAGCCGCTCTGCGCGCTCGGGGTCGGGAAATGGGCGGTACAGCGCATAGTCGGCGGTGTCGATCATGTCGTGCATCCGTGTGTAGAGCGTCTCCGCCTCGTCACCCTGTTGTCCGACCCATCGAAAGGCCTGATCAAGCTGCGCGAGGTCGGCCACCTCGATCCTCAAAAGGAAATCGCGAAAGCTGTCGGATGCAAGGTTGAGCTTGCGCCGGACGAGCGACCATTGGCCGACAACACCGGCCGCCTGCAGATGGGACATCCAGTTGTCGAGCGCGGCTGCGAACAACATCGCTTGCGCGTCTTTTTTCAGGTCTATCTGGCAGGTGTAGATGTTCATGTCGCGCAACGCCCCTGGTCGAACGCAGGCAGACTGACAGCAAACCGTTGCGAAATCGTTGCCGGGTGCGAGCGTCGCAATCGTCACAGGGCGGCGAAGATGTTCTCGACCTCGTCACTGTCGCCATGCGTCGCCGAGACCAGCCTGGGTTTCGGGCGTTCCAGTGCAGGCTGGGGCGATACGGCTTGTGTCCTGGTCAATGGCTGCATCGCGGATGTCGTCCGCGCCCGCTGTTGTGCCCGGTCCGCGGCGGTTGCCCCCGCTGTCACGCGGCGCGGCACCACCACCACCTGATCGTTGCGCAGCCGCGGCGTGCTGCGGCGCCATACAAATGCGGCCCGGCTGATTTCGGTCCGTTTCAGGCCGGTGTAGCTCAGAAGGACGGCACCGACGAGCGCCAGATCGCGCCAGAACGGCTCGACCAGCGGCGTATCGGCCAGCATCAGGTTCTGCGCCACGCTGGTGGCGAACACGAAGATCGCCAGCATCAACGATGTCAGCCGCAACCAAAGCCCAAGCAGGAACGCGGCGGTGATGGAAAACAGCAGAACGGTGCCAATCAGGTCAGCCGTCTGCGGGTCGGTAAACGACAGGAACAACGCGGGCGTCGCCACACCGGATATCAGGCCAAGCGCGGTTGCCATGAAATACGATCCGATGACGATTCGGATCAAATTCAGGCCCGTGTAATCGACCCAGCGTTGCCGTCTTTGCACCAAGGCGAAACCCTACCCCGGGGGCAGCATAAGTCCGGAGCTTCCTTGACCTTTTTTGCCGAAAAATTGGGGCAGAATTCGTTCGAAACAACGCGAATTGCGCGGCAGGTCATCGGCTCAAGTGGTTTCCTGGCTTTCCGCGGGGGCGCCTTCATCGAGGTCGTCTTCGCCGGTCTCGGCAATCCAGGCGACGCTGACGACCTTCTCTCCCTTTCCGGTGTTGAAGACCTTCACACCGCCCGCGCTGCGGGACCGGAACGAGATTCCGTCAACCGGAACGCGGATCGACTGGCCTCGTGATGTTGCCAGCATGATCTGGTCCTCGATCTGAACCGGGAAGGAGGCCACCAAGGCCCCGCCACGCATGGCCTTGTCCATGGCCTGGACGCCCATGCCGCCGCGTCCGCGGACCGGGTAATCATGGCTGGAACTCAATTTGCCGGCACCCTGTTCGGTGATGGTGAGAATCAGATTCTCGGCCGCCTTCATCTCTTCAAACCGTTCGGTCGGCAGCGGCGTTTCTGCGTTGCCGTCTTCCTCGCCCGTCTCGTCGTCATCGGCCCCAGCCATCTGTCTGCGCATCTTCAGGTACGCGGCGCGTTCGTCCGGCGTGGCCTCGAAATGGCTGATGATCGACATCGACACCACCCGGTCGCCATTGCTCAGACGGATGCCGCGTACGCCCGTCGAGGCGCGCGAGTTAAAGACCCGCACATCGGTCGCCGGGAAACGGATGGCCCGACCGGAATTCGTGACCAGCATCACGTCATCGTCGTTCGAGGCGATGCGTGCATTGATCAAGGACCAGCCTTCGCTTTCGCCTTCGAACTTCATAGCGATCTTGCCGTTGCGCATGACGTTGGTGAAATCGCTCAGTTTGTTGCGGCGGACGGTTCCGTGGTCGGTGGCAAAGACCACTTGCAGGTCGTCCCATTCGCTCTCGTCACGGTCCACCGGCATGATCGCCGCGATGCTGACCCCGGAGGGGATCGGCAGGATGTTCACGATCGCCTTTCCCTTCGACGTTCGCCCACCCAGAGGCAGCCGCCAAGTCTTCAGCTTGTAGACCATCCCGTCGGTGGTGAAGAACAGAAGCTGGGTATGCGTGTTGGCCACGAACAGCGTGGTCACCACGTCCTCTTCCTTGGTCTGCATGCCCGACAGGCCTTTGCCGCCACGTTTCTGCGCGCGGAAATCGGCCAGTGCGGTGCGCTTGATATAGCCGCCCGAGGTCACGGTCACGACCATGTCCTCGCGCTCGATCAGGTCCTCGTCCTCCATGTCGCCGGACCAGTCGACGATCTCGGTGCGGCGGGGAACGGCGAATTGCTCTTTCACCTCGGTCAGCTCGTCCGAGATGATCTGCATGATTCGCTCGCGGCTGGCGAGGATCGCGAGGTATTCCTTGATCTTGCCCGCCAGTTCCTGCAGCTCGTCGGTGACCTCTTTCACGCCAAGCTGAGTCAGGCGTTGCAGGCGCAGTTCCAGGATGGCGCGGGCCTGCGTTTCGCTGAGGTTGTAGGTGCCGTCGTCGTTCGCCTTGTGCGTCGGGTCGTCGATCAGCGCGATGTATTCAAGGATATCGCCCGCGGGCCAGCGGCGGGTCATCAGCTTTTCACGGGCCTCGGCGGCATCGGCGGAGGCGCGGATCGTGGCGACCACCTCGTCGACATTGCTGACCGCCACGGCCAGGCCGCACAGCACGTGGCTGCGTTCGCGGGCCTTGCGCAGGTCATAGGCGGTGCGCCGGGCCACCACGTCCTCGCGGAAGGAGATGAAGGCGCTGAGGAACCCGTAAAGCGTCAGCTGTTCGGGCCGTCCGCCGTTCAGCGCCAGCATGTTGCACCCGAAATGCGTCTGCATCGGGGTGAAGCGGAAAAGCTGGTTCAGTACCACCTCGGCGGTGGCGTCGCGCTTCAGCTCGACCACCACGCGCACGCCGTGACGGTCGGATTCGTCCTGCACATGGGTGATGCCCTCGATGCGTTTCTCGCGCACGGTCTCGGCGATCTTCTCGATCATCGCGGACTTGTTAACCTGATAGGGAATCTCTTCGATAACAATCGCGTAGCGGTCTTTCCTGATCTCCTCGATCCGGGTCTTGGCGCGCACGATCACGCTGCCGCGCCCCTCGATATACGCCTTCCGCGCACCGGAGCGGCCGAGCATGATGCCGCCGGTGGGAAAGTCCGGGCCGGGGATGTATTCGATCAGCTGTTCGGAACTCAGGTCGGGGTTCTCGATCAGGGCCAGCGTGGCGTCGATGACCTCGCCCAGGTTGTGCGGCGGGATGTTGGTGGCCATGCCGACGGCGATGCCGCCGGCGCCGTTGACCAGCATGTTTGGGAAACGCGCGGGCAGGACCGTGGGCTCGCGGTCCTTGCCGTCGTAGTTGTCCTGGAAATCGACGGTTTCCTTCTCGATATCCGCCAAGAGCGCGCCCGCGGGCTTGTCCATGCGGACCTCGGTGTAACGCATGGCAGCGGGGTTATCGCCGTCCATGGAGCCGAAGTTGCCTTGACCGTCAAGTAACGGTAAAGACATGGAAAAATCCTGCGCCATGCGCACCAGCGCGTCGTAGATCGCAGAGTCGCCGTGGGGGTGGTATTTACCCATGACGTCGCCCACGGGGCGGGCGGATTTGCGGTAGGCCTTGTCGTGGGTATTGCCGGTTTCGTGCATGGCATAAAGGATGCGCCGGTGCACCGGTTTCAGGCCGTCGCGCAGGTCGGGAATGGCCCGGCTGACGATCACCGACATGGCGTAGTCCAGGTAGGACGTCTTCATCTCTTCGATGATCGACACCGACGGCCCGTCATGCACGGGGCGTTCGGGCGGCATTTCGTCTTCGTTTTCAGGGGTTTCCGGCGTGTCGTTCACGTGCTGTCCCGTCCTGTCGCATTTGTCTATATCTTGTTAACGAAACTATACCAGAGGCAGGATATGGGGTGCAATGGCCCGTGTCCCCGACCTTTGGCAGCCAGCCGGGCAGGGTGATAACATGCTGTTTTTATTGAAAACTAATTATTTCGTGCCACACTCTGATTCATAACAATAAGAGTGGTGCCAACATGGATAACACGACGGAGCTTTCGGAAACCGAACTGATGCTGAAAGGCTATGGCCTGACGACTGCGGAATTTTATTACCACATGCCGGATTATGCGCATGTTATCAATACCTTCGTCTGGCAGGACTATGATCTTGCCCCGGACCATCCCAAGCTGTTCAAGTTCATCGAATTCTGGCAGGACGAAATCGACGGACCGCTGCATTCGGTGCAGTTCATCCATCGCAAGATGATCAGCCCCGGCGAATGGCGGCAGGTGACCGGCGAGTTTTACATGAACTGAGCACGGTCGGTTAACCGATCCGCGCAACGGGCCGAAAACACGGGGGTGACAGGCGTGCACCCCGCGTACACCCTCCGTGCACCGGGCGGTGCCGCCAAGCGGCGTTAACGTCTCGGCGGCAGGATGACGGGCGTTCACCCCCCGTGTCCTCCCGTTGAAAGGAACCCCCGATGCGCCGCACGCCGCCGCCGCAGAACAACCGCGCCGCGTTGATGGACGAACTGCGGCAATTGCAGGAATCGCTGACCGAGCACTGGCTGGACCGATCCCTGCCCGAGGAGTGGCAGGGGCTGGAAAGCCGCGAACCGATCGCGCGCCCGAAAACGCGGGTCACCATCCGGCTGGACAGCGACATGGTGAAATGGTTCCGCCGCCTTGGCCCCGGCTATGGCGCGCGCATCAACCGGGTGCTGCGGCTGTATTGGCTGGCCCTGATCGAGGGACGGGTCTATGCGCATTGGGACGAGAACGGCGCGGGACCGCAATTTGCCGAATACCTGAACCGGCAGATGGAGATGCTGAAAGAGCAGCGCGCCCGGCGGCGGAACGGGGACGAGGCGGATGTAGGCGCGACGGAGGAGGGCGACGACACCCCGCTGCCAGGGATCACGATAGATTTCGGCGATGGCGCGGAATGAGGCGCGCCGCCCGCGCCCCGATCAGTAGGTCGGGCAGTTCGCGGGCGGCGGGGGAATGTCGGGCAGGGCGCAGCCGCAATGGGATTTCATCAGGGTGAAGCGTTTGCTGCGCAAGCCCATCCGCTGAAGCTGGCGATGCACCTGGCCCAGCCGGGGGCGCGCGCCGGCCGAGACTTCGCGATCCATCACCATGCGGCCATCGAAATGGGTCTGGCTTGCGGAGTCATCGGCCCCTTCCGGCACGTGCCCCAAGGCCACGGCCTGCCGCTTGGAGCAATCGACCAGAACATAGGTCGGCCGGTATCCCGTGGCGTCGGGATCAAGCTGCGAAAAGAGGACGGTGCTGCCGCTGGCGTGTTCGAGCGTGGCGCGCTGGCCGTTCGGGACCTCGCAGACCGGCGGCGGCAGGGCGCAGGCGGCGGCATGGGCCGCGGTGCAGAGGGTGACAAGGGCGGCAAGTGCTGCGGTACGGGGCATGGGGCAACCTCTTTCGTGACAAAGAGCGCGCGAGGTGTTCACGCGCCCTTCATGGGTCGGTCGCCGTCCCGGGGCGGTTCAATCCCGGCGACGCCGTCAGGGAATGATGCGGGTGTACTTGATGCCTTCCAGCGACGCGCCGATCAGCGCACCGGCCTGGCCGAAGATCACCGCAAGCACCGGCGAGCTGGCGGTGGTGGTGTCGGCGCGCAGGTTCTCGCCCTGGTCCGAGAACACGTATTCGATATCGGCGCCCGCGACCCAGCCGGAGGCGCGGCGGAAGTTGGCCAGCGAATCCTCGGTCATGAAGAACAGGACATGGGCGAATTGCTGTGCCCCGATCTGCAGCCCGACACTGCCCTTGGTGGCGGAATAGTAATCGACGCTGACGCCGCCGACGCGCAGGGCGCCCCGGCCATAGCCGCCGCCGACGATGAAGCCGCCCTCGGTGATCAGCGGCATGACCAGCTGGCCCACCGACTTGTTCGAGATGTCGCGGGTCTGGGGATAGCGTTGGTAAAGGTAATTGAGCGTCGAGTTGACGCGGGCGTCGATCTTTTGCGAGCCGACGCTGCCGACCCCGTTGCCGCAAGCGGCCAGAAGGGGGGACGCGGCCAATGCGCCGAGCGTGAAGCTTCGCCGGGAAAGGTTTTTCATGATACTGCCTGTTCGTTGCCTGATCGTTGGCCGGTCTTTTGAAAATTGCCGGTCTGGGACTGAGTATAGGGGCTATCGCCGGCGGTGTCACCACAGATTGTGGTGCACTTGGGCATAAGCGAGAACCCGCGCTTGTGTCAGTCGTTCAGCATCCGTGCCACGGCGGGGGCGAAATAGGTGAGAATCCCGTCGCAGCCGGCGCGTTTGAAGGCCATCAGGCTTTCGACCATGGCGCGGTCGTGGTCGATCCAGCCGTTCTGCGCGGCGGCCTGGATCATCGCGTACTCGCCCGACACCTGGTAGGCGTAGGTGGGCGCGCCGAAGGCGTCCTTCACCCGGCGGCAGATGTCCAGATAGGGCAGGCCGGGCTTGACCATGACCATGTCGGCGCCCTCGGAAAGGTCGCGGGCGACGCAGCGCAGCGCCTCGTCGGAATTGGCGGGATCCATCTGGTAGGTCTTCTTGTCGCCCTTGAGCGCGCCCGATGCGCCGACCGCGTCGCGGAACGGGCCGTAGAAGGCGGAGGCGTATTTGGCGGCGTAGCTGAGCAGCAGGGTATTCTTGTGGCCTTCGGATTCCAGTGCTGCACGCAGGGCGCCGATGCGGCCGTCCATCATGTCCGAGGGGCCGATGATATCGACGCCCGCCGCGGCCTGGCTGAGGGCCTGTTTCACGAGCGCCTCGATGGTTTCGTCGTTGAGGATCTCGCCGTCCACGACAAAGCCGTCATGGCCGGTGTCGGAATAGGGGTCGAGCGCCACGTCGGTCATGATGGCGATGTCGGGCACCGCATCCTTGATCGCCCGCGTCGCGCGGTTGGAAAGGTTATCGGGATTCCACGCCTCGGCGCAATCCGAGGTGCGGTTCCGGGCCGAGGTGTAGGGGAAGAGGCAGATGGCGGGGATGCCAAGGCCGTGCGCCTCGCGGGCGGCCTCGACCACGCGGTCGACGCTGCGGCGCAGGACGCCGGGCATGGAGGGCACGGGTTCCTCGACGCCGTCGCCGTCGCGCACGAACACGGGCCAGATCAGGTCGGCCGGGGTCAGCGTGTTCTGCGCCACCAGCGCGCGGATCGCCGGGGTGGCGCGGGTGCGCCGCAGGCGCGTGACGGGAAAGGGCCCTTGGGTGGGACGCATGGATGCCATCCTTTTTCTGATGCGCCTTCTGAGTGGCATGGAAATTCCGCCATCTCAAGGGTAGGAATTGGCGCCAAGCGGCGCTAAGAGGTGCCCGGATAGAGCGCGGCACAGCGCAACGACGCAACGAGGCACCGGCATTGGACCTGATCGAGACGATTTTCGAGCTGATCGACATGCGCAGCTTCAGCAACCTGTGGTTCTGGATCGTGCTGGCGGTGCTGTGGTCGTCGACCAGCCACTGGGTGCTGGGCGTGCCGTGGGACATGGTGCAGCGGGCCAGGGGCGGCGACGAGCAGGGCGTCGTGGACCTGCACGACATGGTGCGCATCAACTGCAACCGCATCCTTTACATCGCGCGTGAGACCGGGCTGCTGATGGCGGGGTTCGTGTGTTTCGTGCTGACCTCGGCGGCGCTGCTGGGCTTCGTTTACGGCAACGAATTCAGCCAGGCGCTGTTCCTGCTGGGGTTTCCGATGACGCTGGTGGCACTGATGGCCGTCTTCACGGCGCACCGCATCACCCGGGACGAACTGGTGGGCGCGGCGCTTTACAAGCGGATGCACTACCACCGCATCATGACGCAGATGGTCGGCGTGCTGTCGATCCTGGTGACCGCGATGTGGGGTATGCTGGTCAACATGTCGACCGGCGTGCTGGGCGGCTGAGGGGCCGGGCATGGCAGGCAGCACCCGTATCGCCGTTGGCGGCGCGCCCGAAGGCTTCGACGCCAAGTTGATCCTCGACGAGGCCGCCCGTGCGGAGGGCCCCGTGATCCATGTCTCACGCGACGACAAGCGGATGGCGGCGATGGAGGAGGCGCTGCGCTTTTTCGCGCCCGAGATGCCGGTGATCCGCTTTCCCGGCTGGGATTGCCTGCCTTACGACCGGGTGTCGCCCAATGCCGATATCGCCGCCACGCGGATGGCGACGCTGGCGGGGCTGGTGCATGGCGGGCCGTCGCGGTTCATCCTGCTGACGACGCTGAATGCCGCGACGCAACGCGTGCCCGCGCGCGAGGTGCTGCGCGAGGCGGCGTTCTCGGCGCAGGTGGATTACCAGATCGACGAGGACGCGCTGAAATCCTTCCTCGTGCGGATGGGCTTTACCCAGGCGCCCACGGTGATGGAGCCGGGCGATTATGCCGTGCGCGGCGGGATCATCGACATCTATCCGCCGGGTGAAAGCGGCCCGGTGCGGCTGGACCTCTTTGGCGACGTGCTGGACGGCGTGCGGCGGTTCGACCCGGCGACGCAGCGCACCACCGAAAAGCTGGACCGGATCGAGCTGGCTCCGGTCAGCGAGGTCATTCTGGACGAGGCCGCGATCACGCGGTTCCGGCAGAACTACCGGATCGAATTCGGCGCGGCGGGCAGTGACGACCCGCTTTACGAGGCGGTCAGCGCCGGGCGCAAGCAGGCCGGGATGGAGCATTGGCTGCCGCTCTTTCACGAGCGGCTGGAGACGCTGTTCGACTACATCCCCGGCGCGCCGGTCAGCCTGGATGACCAGGTCGAGGCGGCGCGGGAGGCGCGGTGGGTGTCGATCGCCGATCAGTATGATGCCCGCAAACATGCCATGAGCCAGAAGGGCCGCGAGGACAGCGTTTACAAGCCCATTGCGCCTGACCTGCTGTATCTTGACGACGACGCTTGGACCGCCGCATTGGGCGCGCGCCGCGTGCTTGCCCTGTCACCGTTGCCACAGGCACCCGGGCCGGGCGTGATCGACGCGGGCGGGCGGATCGGACGCAATTTTGCCCCCGAACGCCAGCAGGAAAAGATAAATCTTTTCAGCGTCCTGAAGGACCATATTGATGCGCGCATGGCCGAGGGGCCGGTGCTGGTCGCGTCCTATTCGGACGGGGCGCGGGAGCGGCTTGAAGGGCTGTTGGAAGACGAGGGCCTGTTGGGCGCGGTCACGGTCAAGAACGCCGGGGCCATCGGCAAACGCGGGCTGCATCTGGCGGTCTGGGGGCTGGAGCATGGCTTTACCGCGCCGGGACTGACGGTGATCGCCGAGCAGGATATTCTGGGCGACCGCCTGATCCGGTCGCCCAAGAAACGGCGGCGGGCCGAGAACTTCCTGACCGAGGCACAAAGCCTGTCGCCCGGCGACCTGGTGGTGCATGTCGACCACGGGATCGGGCGCTACAAGGGACTGGAGGTGGTCACGGCGGCGGGCGCGGCGCATGAATGCCTGCTGCTGGAATATGCCGAATCCTCAAAGCTTTACCTGCCGGTCGAGAATATCGAACTGCTAAGCCGGTATGGTCACGAAGAGGGCCTGCTGGACCGGCTGGGCGGCGGCGCGTGGCAGGCCAAGAAGGCCAAGCTGAAGGAGCGCATCCGCGAGATGGCGGACCGCCTGATCCGGATCGCCGCCGAACGCGCGCTGCGCAAGGCCCCGGTGCTGGAGCCCGAGCATCACGCGTGGGAGGCATTCTCGGCCCGGTTCCCGTACCAGGAGACGGATGACCAGCTGCGCGCCATCGAGGACGTTGTGGCCGATCTCGACAGCGGCACGCCGATGGACCGGCTGATTTGCGGCGACGTCGGCTTTGGCAAGACCGAGGTGGCGATGCGCGCGGCCTTCATCGCGGCCATGTCGGGAATGCAGGTGGCGGTGATCGCGCCCACCACGCTGCTGGCGCGGCAGCACTACCAGAGCTTTGCCGAGCGGTTCCGGGGGTTTCCGGTGACGGTGGCGCCATTGTCGCGCTTCGTGTCCTCAAGCCAGGCCACGAAGACACGCGCGGGGCTGGCCGATGGCACGGTGGATATCGTGGTGGGCACGCACGCGCTTCTGGCCAAGAACATCCGGTTCAAGAACCTTGGCCTGCTGGTGATCGACGAAGAGCAGCGGTTCGGCGTGACCCACAAGGAGCGGCTGAAATCGCTGCGCTCGGAAGTGCATGTGCTGACCCTGACGGCGACGCCGATCCCGCGGACCTTGCAGTTGAGCCTGAGTGGCGTGCGGGACCTGAGCATCATCGGCACGCCGCCCATCGACCGGCTGTCGATCCGCACTTACGTGAGCGAGTTCGACACCGTCACGATCCGCGAGGCGCTGTTGCGCGAGCATTACCGGGGCGGACAGAGTTTCTACGTGGTGCCGCGCATCAGCGACATCCCCGAGATCGAGGCGTTCCTGCGCGACCAAGTGCCTGAGGTCAGTTTCGTCGTGGCGCATGGGCAGATGGCGGCCAAGGAGCTGGATGAGCGGATGAACGCGTTCTACGACGGCAAGTACGACGTGCTGCTGGCCACGACAATCGTGGAATCGGGGCTGGATATTCCCACCGCCAACACCATGGTGGTGCACCGCGCCGACATGTTCGGCCTGTCGCAACTCTACCAGATCCGGGGCCGAGTGGGGCGGGCCAAGACGCGGGCCTATGCGTATCTGACGACGAAGCCCCGGATGCGGCTGACGCCCTCGGCCGAAAAGCGGTTGCGCGTTCTTGGAAGCCTCGACCAACTCGGCGCGGGGTTCACGCTGGCCAGCCAGGATTTGGACATTCGCGGCGCAGGCAACCTTCTGGGCGAGGAACAGTCGGGCCAGATGCGCGACGTGGGGTACGAGTTGTACCAGTCGATGCTGGAAGAGGCGATTGCCAAGATCAAGTCGGGGCAGCTGGAGGGGCTGAGCGAGGCGGACGAGCAATGGGCGCCGCAGATCAATCTCGGCGTGCCGGTGCTGATCCCCGAGGAGTACGTGCCGGACTTGGACGTGCGCTTGGGATTGTACCGCCGTCTCAGTGGCTTGGCGACCAAAGTTGAACTGGAAGGCTTCGCCGCCGAGCTGATCGACCGCTTCGGCAAGCTGCCGCGCGAGGTGAACACGCTGATGCTGGTGGTGCGGATCAAGGCCATGTGCAAACGCGCCGGGATCGCCAAGCTGGATGGGGGGCCGCGGGGCGCGACGATCCAGTTCCACAACGACAAGTTTTCCAACCCGCAGGGGCTGGTCGATTTCATCAAGGACCAGAAGGGGCTGGCCAAGGTCAAGGACAACAAGATCGTGGTCAAACGCAGCTGGAAATCCGACGCCGACAAGATCAAGGGCGCGTTCGCCATCGCGCGGGATTTGGCGGAGAAGGTGAAGGAAGGCAAGAAGGGGTGAGGCGCCGCCTTCGCGCGGAATCAAGGCGCGGCACCGCCGCGCCGCCGCGCGATCGCCAGACCGCCCCCCGGGCTGGCGATTGGGGCACGTTAGCGCATCGATCTGAGGCTTTACGGATGTGGCTGTGATAAAGTGCGCTGAGCAACCGACGGGTAGCCATCCCGCGGTCTGGCAATCGCGCGGCACTCAGGTCGACCGTTTCAGCTCCGCCACCAGCTTGTGGTAATGCGCCTTGGTCAGCTCGTCGGTGTCGGTATAGGGCTTCGAGGCCAGAAAGCTGCGCTCGAACAGGGTGTCATAGGTCAAGCGCGGTCCCAGCGCGTGCTTGCCGGCGCCGGCCTCGCCCAGCCCCTCGCCATGGTGCCGCGCCACCGACAGCGCGTTCTGCATCCAGTTGAGGCAGTTGATCGCGGTGAAAGGATCGTTGACGCCGGGCGAGAGCGCGCGGGCCAGCACCTCGACTAGTTCGTCGACGAGAAAGAGCACGTTCTGATGCTCGGTCTTGCTGGTGCCGAGCGCGTAGCAGTCGCGCAGCTCCGCGATATCGTCGTCCGACAGCGCCTCGTGTGACCAGACCGACATCACCGGCGTGAAGGAGCTGACGAAATCGCCCGGCTGCTGTTCGATCCGCAGGAGCCAGTCGTCGCGGTCGGTCAGTTTTTCGACCTGCTGGTAGTTCAGCGTGCGGATGTAGCCGGCGGCGTTCAGGGTGATCCGGTGGTCCGGGTCGCGGTCGGGATAGGTGACCTCGCGGCGCTTGTCGCGGGCGTCCTCGGCGTCGATGATGGCCTTGATCTCGGACTCCAGCCGCTGGCCCAGGCCGGCGGTGATGTTGCCCACGTTGATCGTCTCGGGCACGTGGTGGACGAAATAGATCATGGTGAAGACCGCGATGATGCAGCCCAGCATCGCCAGCAGCATGGAGTATTGCGGCACGAAGGCCTCGATTTGGGCCGTTTCGGAGGGGTCCTGCACGGCGCGCAGGATCAAGAGGGCATAGACGAAGGTGGCGATCAGGATGCCGAGGCTGATCTGGTTGCCCCGGTTGCGCATGAAATTCCCAATCAGGCGCGGGCCGTAATTGCCGGCGGCGAAGGACACCGCGACGATGGTCATGGAAAACATCACGCCGGTGACGCCGATCACCGACGTGGCGATGGTCGAGAGCGTGCTGCGCGCGCCCTCGACCTGGGTATCTATAAGGGATTCGGGGAATTGGAACGGAAGGATCTCGGCATTGTGGTCGAGCCATTCCGACCCGTAGGCCAAAACGATCGCGAACAACACCATGTTGGCCGGAATGAACCAGTAGCTGGCGCGCATGTCCTGCGCCAGTTTGAGCAAAAGCGCCCGTTTGTTCATTCAGTTCTTCCCTGGAGGTCGGACCCCGGGACCTCGTTCACCCGATGCCGATGAAAGAAAGGATGGCAACGACGATGACGATAAGGCCGACGATATAGATGATGTTGTTCATGGGTCTTCTTCTCCGATTTGCCGGGCGGGCACAATTGGCGTGCCCGCTTTGGCGTGCAGTCGCTCAACTGCACCACGCCAAGGAAAGTTCCCGCGATCGTGATCAAAGCGTGAGGATGGTCGAGCCGGTGGTTTCGCGCGCCTCGAGTGCGCGATGCGCCTCGGCGATATCCTCCAGTTTCCAGGTCTGGCCGATATTCACCTTCACGTCGCCGGACTGCACCTTCGAGAAGAGGTGCTTGGCCATTTCCTGGCAGCGTTCGTGGTCCGCAAGAAACGTGAACAGCGTCGTGCGCGTGAGCTTCAGCGAGCCTTTCTGCGCCAGGGTCAGCAGGCTCACGGGCTCGACCGGGCCGGAGGCGTTGCCGAAGGACATCATCATGCCCAAGGGTTTCAGGCAGTCGAGCGAACGGTCGAACGTGTCCTTGCCGACCCCGTCCATCACCACGTCGACGCCCTTGTCGTCGGTCAGTTTCGCGACCTCTTCGACGAAATCCTCGGTCCGGTAGTTGATGCAGGCCGATGCGCCGTTATCGACCGCCATCTTGCATTTCTCGTCCGTGCCGGCGGTGCCGATCAGACGGATCCCCTCGGAGCGCGCCCATTGGCAGGCCAGAAGGCCCACGCCACCGGCGGCGGCGTGAAAGAGCACGGTGTCGCCCTTTTTCAGGGGCCAGACCCGGTGAAAGAGGTATTCCACCGTCATGCCCTGAAGCATGATCGAGGCGGCGTCCTCGAACGGGATGTCGTCGGGCAGGGGGCAGACCTGCGCGGCGGGCATGACGCGCGCCTCGGAATAGGCGCCGGGCGGGGTGGCGGCATAGGCGGCCTTCTGGCCCGGTTGCAGATGGGTGACACCGTCGCCCACCGCCTCGACGATGCCCGCGGCCTCCATCCCCAGGGCATGGGGCAGCTCTAACGGGTACAGCCCGGTGCGCTGGTAGACGTCGATGTAGTTCAGCCCGCAGGCGACGTGGGCGATGCGCACCTCGCCGGGGCCGGGTTCGCCGACCTCGCGGTCAACGAGCTTGAGGTTCTCCGGTCCGCCGAACTCTTCGATGATGATGGTGCGTGCCATGATGGTGTCTCCCTGCTTGGTTGTCGTGCGCGGGGCGAGAGCCCGGCGCCGCACGTGTCTGGACGGGCACCTAGCCCGCTTGGCACGGATCGCCCGTGCGAAGTGCGATCGCCGTCAGGTTTCGGGCGCGTCCTTGGCCGCGCCGCCCTCCGTGCCCTGCTGTTCCTGGAACTTCCTGACCCGGTTCAGCAGATGCGCGCGCGCCGCCATGTTGGCGCGGCGCACCCGCATCGAGGTCAGGAACGCCTCTTCGGCGGATTGCGAGGTGGCGCCGAGGATGCCGACGATTTCCGAGATCACGCCGTCGTCGCCGGAGGCATCGACATACTTGATGACCTTGAGCGCCAGTTCGTCGGCCAGATCCTCGGTCACGCCCATGGGCCGTTACCTCGTGGTCTCGGTAAGGCGGCGTTTGACGTAATCGCTGACGGTGCCGATCATCGTCTCCATGTGCGGCTCCTCGAAGAAGTGCCCCGAGCCCTCGATCTGTTCGTGGGTGATGGTGATGCCCTGCTGCTCGTGCAGCTTGCCCACGAGGGCCTGCGTGTCGGCAGGCGGCGCCACGCGGTCGGCGCTGCCGTTGATGATCAGGCCCGAGGACGGGCAGGGCGCCAGGAACGAGAAGTCGTACATGTTGGCCGGCGGCGACACCGAGACGAAGCCGGTGATCTCGGGGCGGCGCATCAAGAGCTGCATCCCGATCCAGGCACCGAAGGAAAAGCCCGCGACCCAGCAATGTTTCGAGTTGGCGTTCATCGACTGCAGGTAGTCGAGCGCCGAGGCGGCATCGGAAAGCTCGCCCACGCCCTGGTCGTACTCGCCCTGGCTGCGGCCCACGCCCCGGAAGTTGAAGCGCAGGACGGTGAAGCCCAGCTTGTGGAACGCGTAGTGCAGGTTGTAGACCACCTTGTTGTTCATCGTGCCCCCGAACTGCGGGTGCGGGTGCAGGATGATGGCGATGGGCGCGTCGCGCTCTCGTTGCGGGTGGTAGCGGCCTTCCAGGCGGCCCTCGGGGCCGGGAAAGATGACCTCGGGCATGCGTGTCCCCTTGCATTTCGGGCGCCGGTCAATTCTTGACGGAATTGATCAAGCACCTTAGAACTATTCTAAACAACCGAATGGATTCTGCGGCTTCACGCGAGATAGGGGGTTGATGGGGCAAGGTCAATCATTTCCCCGCCCGCCAAGCCACTGACTCGCCGGGTATTTGGGGGAGACGATGAAACTCAGCACCAAGGGGCGTTACGCGATGGTCGCGCTGGTCGATATCGCGTTGCAGCAGAAGGACGGGCTGGTGACGCTG
This sequence comes from Roseovarius sp. THAF8, assembly GCF_009363735.1. NCBI lineage: Bacteria > Pseudomonadati > Pseudomonadota > Alphaproteobacteria > Rhodobacterales > Roseobacteraceae > Roseovarius > Roseovarius sp. THAF8. The sequence goes on from NZ_CP045410.1 coordinate 151,321, forward strand.
AGCGACATCTCGGCCCGTCAGAGCATCTCGCTGCCCTATCTGGAACAGCTCTTCGTCAAGTTGCGGCGGGCCGAACTGGTGAGTTCGGTGCGCGGGCCGGGCGGCGGCTACAAGCTGGCGCGGCCCGCGTCCGAGATCCGCGCGGTGGATATCCTGGCCGCGGTGGACGAGACCATTGATGCGATGCACAAGGGCGCGGGGGCCTCGGGCGCCACCAGCGGGTCGCGGGCGCAGAGCATGACCAACCGGCTGTGGGAAGGTCTGAGCGCGCAGGTCTATGTGTTCCTGCACCAGACCCGGCTGAGTGACATCGTGGGCAATTCGCTGGCGCCGTGCCCCGCCGTGCCGTCGCTCTTTGCCGTGGTGGACGAAGAATGAGGACGCCTGCGGCGACAGGTTTTGCGCCGCCTTCGGCGTCGCGGCGGGCGGGGGCTCTGCCCCCAACGGCGAAACTGCGGTTTCGCCGCTCCCCCCGGGATATTTTTGGCCAGAGGAAGGGGTGGGCGGTTTGAGCCGGGTCTACCTCGACTACAACGCAACCGCGCCGTTGCGGGCCGAGGCGCGGGAGGCGATGGTCGCGGCGATGGATGTGGTCGGCAACCCGTCCTCGGTGCATGGCGAGGGGCGCAGCGCCAAGGCGCTGGTGGAGCGGGCGCGGGGGCAGGTGGCCGCCGCGGTGGGCTGCAAACCGCAGGAGGTGGTGTTCACCTCGGGCGCGACCGAGGCGGCGCGGGTCCTGGCGGGCTTCGACAGCGTGGAGGTGCAGGCGACCGCGCATGACGCGCTTTGGGCGCATCACGCGCCGGGTCAGGCTGAGCCAGTGGTGCGCGCGATGGGGCTGGCCAATTCCGAGACCGGGGTTGTGACGCAGCCCGAGACCGGCGAGACCCTGCTGCTTCTGGATATCACGCAGGCGGTGGGCCGCCTGCCGTTTTCGTTTGCCTGGTCCGGTGCGGACCTGGCCGTGATGTCGGCGCACAAGCTGGGCGGGCCCAAGGGTGTCGGCGCGCTGATCGTCCGGCAGGGCGTGGACATTCCGGCGCTCAGCGCTGGCGGCGGGCAGGAGATGGGTCGCCGGTCGGGCACGGAGAACATCATCGGCATCGCGGGCTTCGGCGCCGCGGTCGGCGCGGCGCAGCGCGATCTGGAGGCGGGCGCGTGGGAGCGGGTGAAAAAACTTAGAAGGATTCTAGAAAATGCTATTGAGGAATCCGCCCCAGCGACTATTTTTGTCGGGAAATCCGAAGAAAGGCTGCCGAACACGTCCTGCTTCATCACGCCCGGCTGGAAGGGCGAGACGCAGGTGATGGCGATGGACTTGGCAGGCTTCGCCATATCGGCCGGTTCGGCCTGTTCCAGCGGCAAGGTCAAGGCCAGCCGGGTGCTGGCAGCGATGGGGTTCGACGAGGTGGAGGCGCAGAGCGCCGTTCGGGTCTCGATGGGTCCCGCGACAACGGAAGACGAGGTGCTGGCCTTTGCCCGAGCCTGGGCGAAACAGCATGAAAAGTTCCGCGCCCGCGCGGCGTGAGAGATAAAACCGAGGAGGTGGCCCAATGGCGGCACTGGACGAAACTCAAGTCAAGGAAGGCGTCGACAAGGAAACGGTCGATGCGGTGCGCGACATCAGCACGTACAAGTACGGCTGGGAAACCGACATCGAGATGGAATACGCGCCCAAGGGCCTCACGCCGGAGATCGTCAAGCTGATCTCGGAAAAGAACGGCGAGCCGGAGTGGATGACCGAGTGGCGCTTGCAGGCCTATGAGCGCTGGCTGCAGAAGGAAGAGCCGGATTGGGCGATGGTTGATTATCCCGAGATCGACTTTCAAAACCAGTATTACTATGCCCGTCCCAAGAGCATGGAGCAGAAGCCCAAGTCGCTGGACGAAGTCGACCCGAAGCTGCTGGAGACCTATGAAAAGCTGGGTATTCCGCTGAAGGAACAGATGATCCTGGCCGGCGTCGAGGGCGCCGAGGAGGCGCCTGCGGAGGGCCGCAAGGTGGCCGTGGACGCGGTGTTTGACTCTGTGTCCGTCGGCACGACCTTCCAGAAGGAGCTGGAGAAGGCCGGCGTGATCTTCTGCTCGATCTCGGAAGCCATCCGCGAGCATCCCGAACTGGTGAAGAAATACCTCGGCTCGGTCGTGCCGGTGAGCGACAACTTCTATGCGACGCTCAATTCGGCGGTCTTTTCGGACGGGTCCTTCGTCTACGTCCCGCCGGGCGTGCGCTGCCCGATGGAGCTGAGCACCTATTTCCGCATCAATGCCGAGAACACCGGCCAGTTCGAGCGGACGCTGATCATTGCCGACAAGGGCTCTTACGTCAGCTATCTGGAAGGCTGCACCGCGCCGCAGCGTGATACCAGCCAGCTTCACGCGGCGGTCGTCGAGATCGTCGTCGAGGAAGATGCCGAGGTGAAATATTCCACGGTGCAGAACTGGTTCCCCGGCGACGAGGAAGGCAAGGGCGGCATCTACAACTTCGTCACCAAGCGCGCCGATTGCCGGGGCGACCGGGCCAAGGTGATGTGGACGCAGGTGGAAACCGGCTCTGCCGTGACGTGGAAATATCCCAGCTGCATCCTGCGCGGCAATGAAAGCCAGGGCGAGTTCTATTCCATCGCCATCACCAACAATTGGCAGCAGGCCGACACCGGCACGAAGATGATCCATCTGGGCAAGAACACCAAGAGCCGGATCGTGTCCAAGGGCATCAGCGCGGGGCATGCGCAGAACACCTATCGCGGCCTTGTCTCGATGCATCCCAAGGCCAAGGACAGCCGCAACTACACCCAGTGCGACAGCCTGCTCATTGGCTCGGAATGCGGGGCGCACACGGTGCCTTATATCGAGGTCAAGAACAACTCGTCCCGGGTGGAGCACGAGGCGACCACGTCGAAGGTGGATGACGACCAGCTGTTCTATTGCCGCCAGCGCGGCATGGACGAGGAAGAGGCCGTGGCGCTGGTGGTGAACGGCTTCTGCAAGGATGTGCTTCAGGCCCTGCCGATGGAGTTCGCCATGGAGGCGCAGCAACTGGTGGCGATTTCGCTGGAAGGCAGCGTGGGATGACCGACGGGTGCCGGACACCCGAGGCGCCCCGGAGCCGGCTGCCGAGGCTTGGCCATTCCGGGCGCCTGCGGTCCGGCACCCGGACCTTTACCATGCTGCTGCTTGGCCATTTCCTGGTGTTCGTTCTGGCGATGAGCCATGACGAGATCGCGCTGCAGGCGGTCGAAAGCGGCTGGATCCGGCCCGGTCAGGCAGAACTGGCCGAACTTGGCATGGGGCTGGTCCTGTTCATGATCTGGGGGTGGCTGAGCGTGCGCGTGGCAGGACTTTTGCAGGAGGCGCGCGCGGCCTCGGACGGCAAGGCGAAACGATAGGATGATCGACACGACCACGCACAGCATCGAAGGGCGCAAGATCGTCGCCGGCAGCGGCGCCATGCCGGGCGGCGCGATCATGGTCGGAAGGACGGTGGGCTGATGTTCAGCGGGATCGATCGGGACGACGCTATGCGGCGTGACATTCACCATCCCGGGCACACGGGCGGGGGGCGCGAAGGCTTCGCGACGTTCGCAGCCCTGTGCCTGGCCGGGATGGTCACGTTCTCCGCTGTCGAGATCGCCTGGCTGCCGCTTTACTGGAAGATCTTCGTGACGCTTTTCGTGGCGGCTGTCGGCGGGATCGCGGTTGGCGCCTGGATACGAGGCCTGCAAACCTCGGCGAAGCGGAAGGCGCAGAACGCGTATCGCGCCATGCGCGAAGCGGAAACGCAAAAGGGGATCGACCAGATGCTTCGGGCACAGTCGAAAATTCCAAGGGTAAGAAAATGATCATCACGACGACGAACACCATCGAAGGGCGCAAGATCATCGACTACCGCGGTATCGTGGTGGGCGAGGCGATCATGGGGGCCAATGTCTTTCGCGATTTCTTCGCCCAGGTGACGGATATCGTCGGTGGGCGCTCGGGCGCCTACGAGACCAAGTTGCAGGATGCCCGCGACACCGCCATGCGCGAGCTGGAGGAGCGGGCCAAGGCGGCGGGCGCGAATGCCGTGGTGGGTGTCGACCTGGACTACGAGGTTGTGGCGGATTCCATGCTGATGGTCTCGGCCAGCGGGACGGCGGTGGTGCTGGACTGACATGACCCCGACCGCCACCATATCGCGGCCCGAGCTGACCCTGCCGGAGGCCGAGGCGGAGGTGCTGCGCGCGGCCTACGCGGGTGCAGACGTGATCCTGGAATACGGGTCGGGCGGGTCGACCGTGATGGCGGGCGAAATGCCGGGCAAGCGGGTCTTCTCGGTGGAGAGCGACAAGGACTGGGCTCTGATGATGCGCGGCTGGTTCGAGGAGAACGCGCCGGCGAACGGCACCGAGGTGGACGTGATCTGGTCGGACATAGGGCCGACGAAGGAATGGGGCTATCCGACCGGCGCGGAGCAGTACATGCGTTATCCGCGCTATCCGCTGGAGGTCTGGGACCTGCCCGAGTTCCGCCAGCCCGACGTGGTGCTGGTGGATGGGCGGTTCCGCACCGGCTGCGTGCTGGCCACGGCGCTGCGCACCGAGCGGCCCGTGCAGCTGTTCGTCGACGACTACAAGCGGCGCAGGCAGTACCACGTGGTCGAAAAATTCATTGGCGCCCCGCAGATGACGGGACGCATGGCGGGGTTCGCGGTGGAACCGCTGGCCCTGCCGCAGAACGAGCTGTTGAACGTGATCGAGATGATGCTGCGCCCCTGAGGCGTCAGCGACAGGAAAAAGGAGAGAAAGATGTTGGAGATCAAGGGCCTGAAGGTCGATCTTGAAGACGAGGACAAGACCATCCTGAAAGGCGTCGACCTGACCGTCGAGGCGGGCAAGGTGCACGCGATCATGGGGCCGAACGGCTCTGGCAAGTCGACGCTGAGCTATGTTCTGTCGGGCCGTGACGGCTATGAGGTCACGGGCGGGACGGCCACGCTGGAAGGCGAGGACATCCTGGACATGGAACCCGAAGAGCGCGCCGCGGCGGGGCTTTTCCTGGCGTTTCAGTACCCCGTCGAGATTCCCGGCGTGGGCAATATGACCTTCATGCGCACCGCGCTGAACGCGCAACGCAAGGCGCGGGGCAAAGACGAGATGAGCGCGGCGGATTTCCTGAAGCTGGTCCGTGAAAAGGCGGCCACGCTGGAGATGAGCAACGACATGCTGAAGCGGCCCGTGAACGTGGGCTTCTCGGGCGGCGAGAAGAAGCGCAACGAGATCCTGCAAATGGCTGTTCTGGAACCGAAAATGTGCATCCTGGACGAGACGGATTCCGGCCTCGACGTGGACGCGATGAAGCTGGTGTCGCAGGGCGTGAACGCGCTGCGCGACGCGGGCCGCGGGTTCCTGGTGATCACCCACTACCAGCGCCTGCTGGACCACATCAAACCCGACGTTGTGCACATCATGTCCGATGGCCGCATCGTGAAAACCGGCGGGCCGGAGCTGGCGCTCGAGGTCGAGAAGAACGGGTATGCCGACATCAAGGCGGAGGTGGCGTAATGGCCTTGCCTCAAGCGAAACAGGACGCCACCGAGGCGCGCCTTGCCGCGCTGAGCCTGCCCGAGGCGTCGGGCTGGACGAGAGCGCCGCGCGAGGATGCGCTGGCGCGGCTGCGGGCCGCGGGCCTGCCGCACGCGCGGGATGAATACTGGAAGTTCACACGCCCCGACACGCTGGTCGACGCCGAGGCGCCGAAGGCCGCCGTATTCGAGAGTGACGAGACCGAGGTGTTCGAGGACGTCGAGCGTCTGAAGATCGTGTTCCGCGACGGTGTGTTCGATGCCGACGCCAGCGACGACCTGAGCCTGGAAGGCGTGAAAATCGACCGACTGGCCGAGGCCGGGCAGGCCGACATTCACTGGGCCAAGGACCTTTACGGCGCGCTGGAAACGAATGGCCAGACGCCGGTGGCGCGGCCCCTCGCGACGCTCAACACGGCGGCCGCCACTGACGGCGTGCTGATCCACGTGACCGGCAAGGCATCGAAGCCGATAAACCTGATTTATCACCATGAATCAGAGACGTCAGACGCGAATCTGCACCATGTCATCAAGCTGGATGCAGGCGCGGAACTGACCGTGCTGGAAAACGGCCCCGCCGCCGCGCGGTTCAACAAGGTGATGGAGGTCGACGTGGCCGACACCGCCGCGTTCAACCACGTGCGCACCCAAGGGCGCGACCACGAGCGCCGCGCCGTCACGCATATCTTTGCGCGGCTGGGGCAGGAAAGCGCCTTCAAATCCTTCACCATGACCGCCAATGGCGTGCTCACGCGCAACGAATGCGTGATCGAGCTGACCGGCGACGATGCCATTGCACACGTTGCGGGCGCCTGCGTGGGCGACGGTGATTTCCACCATGACGACACCGTCTTCATCACCCATGACGCCGAGAATTGCGAAAGCCGGCAGGTGTTCAAGAAGGTCCTGCGCAACGGTGCCACCGGCGTCTTCCAGGGTAAGATCCTGGTGAAGGAGGGCGCGCAGAAGACCGACGGCTACCAGATCAGCCAGTCGCTGCTGCTGGATGGCGACAGCGAGTTCCTGGCCAAGCCGGAGCTGGAGATCTACGCCGACGATGTGGCCTGCTCGCATGGCTCGACCTCGGGCGCGATCGACGAGGAGGCGCTCTTTTACCTGCGCGCGCGCGGCGTGCCCAGGCCCATCGCCACCGACCTTCTGACGCTGGCCTTCCTGGCCGAGGCGGTGGAAGAGATCGAGGACGAGGGCCTGCGCGACGGGATCGTCGAGCGCCTCGAAGGCTGGCTGGTGCGGCGGCGCGGCTGATGCCGGTCACCACCGATATCGTGGCCGCCTATCGCGGCCCGCGAACGGTGTTCCGTCGCCTGCTGGCGATGGGCGCGAATGAAGGGCGTGCGCTGGCCATCCTGATGGCCGGCTGCGCGATCTTCTTCGTGTCCGAGTGGCCGCGCCTGGCGCGCGAGGCGCACCTGACCGGGCAGGAGCTGAACCCGATGCTGGGCGGCGCTCTGCTGGGCTGGATCTTCATCGCGCCGCTGATCTTCTACGCCATCGGGACGATCACCCAGCTTGTGCTGCGCCTGATGGGCGGGCGCGCCTCGACCTATGCCACGCGGCTGGCGCTGTTCTGGGCGTGGCTGGTGGCCAGCCCGATCAAGCTGCTGCATGGCCTCGTGGCGGGGTTCATCGGCCCCGGCCCGGGCTTGACGGCGGTGGGCGCGATATGGCTTGTGGCGTTTCTGTGGGTCTGGCTGTCCGACCTGCGCGAAGCCGGATGGGGGCAGACATGAACACGGCGGTGCTGAAACCCCTTTTCGCAACCACCATCCGCGACCCGCGCATGGGCGCCGAGCAAATGATCGCCCTGAGGTGGCCGGTTCAGGCGCTGTGGATCGCGCTGTCGCTGATTTCGGTCGTGACCTCTGCGCTGGTCGCCGCGCTGGTGCAGGCCGCGCCGCTGCCCGAGGGCGACCTTGGGCGTATGCTGGAAGCGTCGCCGGTCTACAGCTCGCCGTTGATCTTCGCTGGCATGCAATGGGCGCGGGCGGTCTTTTCGGTCTTCATGCTGTTCTGGATCGGCCGCGCGCTTGGCGGCCGGGGCACGGTGCCCGAGGTGCTGGCCGTGGTCACCTTGTTGCAGGCGGTCAGCTTCGTACTGGTGGCCGGGTTTACCATTCTGGGCCTTTTCATCCCCTTCGTATCGTCGCTGGGACTGCTGGTCTTCCTCGTGTGGTGGATGTGGGCGGTGTCCAACATGCTGGACGTGGCGCACGCCTTCGACAGCCCGCTGAAGGCCTTCGGCGTGATGATCGTCGCCATATTCGGCGTGCTGATCGGCCTTTCGATCATCATGGGCGTCATCGGCGGCATCGCGGGCGGATTTACAGGAGCTATCTGAGATGTACGATATCGAGGCGATCCGCCGCGACTTTCCGATCCTGTCGCGAGAGGTGAACGGCAAGCCGCTGGTCTATCTCGACAATGGCGCCAGCGCGCAGAAACCGCAGGTGGTGATCGACGCGATCACGCGGGCCTATTCGGAAGAATACGCCAATGTCCACCGCGGGCTGCATTACCTTTCGAACCTGGCGACCGAGAAATACGAGGGCGTGCGCGGCATCATCGCGCGCTTCCTGGGCGTGGCGGACGAGGACCAGATCGTGCTGAATTCCGGGACCACCGAGGGGATCAACATGGTCGCCTATGGCTGGGCCATGCCCCGGATGGAGGCGGGCGACGAGATCGTCCTGTCGGTGATGGAGCATCACGCCAACATCGTGCCCTGGCATTTCCTGCGCGAACGTCAGGGCGTGGCGCTGAAATGGGTGGATACCGACAGCACCGGCGTGCTGGACCCGCAAAAGGTGATCGACGCCATCGGGCCGAAAACGAAACTGGTTGCGATCACGCATCTGTCGAACGTTCTGGGCACCAAGGTGGATATCAAGGCGATCACCGACGCCGCCCATGAAAAGGGCGTGCCGGTGCTAGTCGACGGCAGCCAGGCGGCGGTGCATATGCCGGTGAACCTCGACGAGCTGGGTGTGGATTTCTACGCCATCACCGGGCACAAGCTTTACGGCCCCTCCGGCTCGGGCGCGATTTTCGTGCACAAGGACCGGCTGGCCGAGATGCGCCCTTTCATGGGCGGTGGCGACATGATCCGCGAGGTTTCCAAGGACGAGGTGACCTATGCCGACCCGCCGATGAAATTCGAGGCCGGCACGCCCGGCATCGTGCAGACCATCGGGCTGGGCGTTGCGCTGGAGTACATGATGGGGCTGGGGATGGAGAATATCGCCGCCCACGAGGACCGCTTGCGCGATTATGCGGTGGGGCGCCTGGGGGGCCTCAACTGGTTGCAGGTGCAGGGGCAGACGCCGGACAAGGCGGCGATTTTCTCCTTCACGCTGGACGGCGCGGCGCATGCGCATGACATCTCGACCATCCTCGACAAGAAGGGCGTCGCGGTTCGCGCGGGCCATCACTGTGCCGGGCCGCTGATGGATCACATCGGGCTGACGGCGACCTGCCGGGCGTCCTTCGGCCTTTACAATACCGAGGCCGAGGTCGACGCGCTCATCGACGCGCTGGAACTGGCGCACGAGCTTTTCGCCTGACGGCCGGAAAAGTTTGAACGGACCCTCCTGGCGGGCCGACCCATGGTCGGACCACCAAGGAGAGCATCATGTTCAAACTTCACACAACCGCCTTCGTCGCCCTGATGGGCGCCAGCCTGTCGGCCTGCACCGAGCCCCCCACGACCCCGAGCCGGGCCGCGATCACGCCCGACCCGATCATGACCAAGTATGACAGCGACGGGGGCGGCGGCGGCTGTCCGGGCGGCGGCCAGCAAGGCACTGCCGGCGGCGGCGAGGAATGCCTGCCGGACGACTATCCGCAAACCCCGCGCAACCCCACGGGCCAGCCTCAGTCGAGCGGCGGGGGCAACCAGGGCGGCGGCACCCAGGGCGGCGCGCGTCCCTGACCCGTGCGGCCCGGGCGCGTCCGCCCGTGCCACGACACCTCCCGCGGCCTGCACCACATCGCGGGCGTTTTCGCCGTTGCGGCACTGGACCGAACGAGTTATAGCGTCGCCCAGGCACCTGTAGCTCAGCTGGATAGAGCGCTGCCCTCCGAAGGCAGAGGCCAAAGGTTCGAATCCTTTCAGGTGCGCCATTTTCTTGACTATATCATCACGTGACGCTGTGGCGCCTCTGGCGCGCGTGTCAGGTCAGGGTCCTGGGCCTAGTCAAGCCTCATGACAATAATCGGTCCGATTTGAAGTGTCCTGGCATCAAGCGCCTGCTCGATGAAGGACAGAGCAGCAACCGGATCGGTGATGTCGATGGTCCCGCTCAGTCGTCTTTTGTCGAGGGAGGCCCCTGTCACGAAAATTCTCCCGGACATTCGTTTGTCGATTTCAGTGATGATTTCGTCGATCGGGGTGTCGTCGAGAACCAGCTTGCCGTCTCGCCATGCCAGGGCGCGGTGATGATCGGAGTCTTCCACGGTAAGCTGTGCGCCGGCGATCTGGTATCGCCCCTGTTGCCCCTCGTTCAGTTGCGTTGTCCTGTCTTCGCCTAGGTCAAGGAGAACGCTATGCTCGGTCACCGTGACCGCGATATCGGCTTGGCCGAGCCGAACATCGAATGCGGTGCCGAGAGCGACGACAGTGGTCGTGCCAGCGGTTACGGAGAAAGGTCGATCGCGATCGGGCGCGACCTCGAAATAGGCCTGGCCGCGCATCAGATGAACGCTGCGCTGTCCCGGGTCGAGATCGACCGCAATCGCGGACCCCGCGTTCAGTTGCACCACCGAGCCATCCCCGAGCGTTACCCGCGGCATCTCGTCAATCCCGGCGATCAGATCGGCCCGCAGCCGCATGGGGCCGTCGGCCCAGAAAAAGCTGCCGATGCCAATGGCAAGTGCCACGGCGATGACCGCAACCTTAGGGCCTGCCGGCCTGGCTGGCTTCGCCTCGAAGGCGCGGAGGTCCGGGTCGGATTCGATTGCCTGTCCCGCTGCGCCAAAGAGCTGCCGGGCCGACTCGTAACTCCGCCGGTTGTCCGACGCGGTGCGAACCGTGGTGACTCCCCCCAGGGGTTCGGTCCTTTCAAGGTATTGGCGGATATCCTGCCGGGTGTAGTCGAGGCGTCCGCCAAGTGTGACATTCACCGTCGGGATCACTTCGTAGGTCGCCTCACCGAAAATCGCGTAGTTTTCGCTGGAGCTTTCGTTGCGTTGGACCTGGTTCCGATAGTCATAGATGGTCCGGTCGTAAAAGTTGTCCTCGTGCTCGTAGGCGGCGTAGAGCCCCGCGACCCAGGTCAGCCTGTCGTCTTCGTAATTGAGGCGAAACTCCTGGGACGCCAACAGGTTTCTATAGTGCCCGTGGTAGGTGTTGATCTCACCCGGTGTCCGGTAATTCGGCGATTGCCGTTGGGTGTCCGAGTAGCTGAAGGCCGTCATCGAGGTGAACCGCAGCGCGTTTGTCAGATCGTGGGTGACCTCAAGGCCGAGATTGTGCACGTCGGTCGGGCGATGTTCGACATAGGCGGGGATCGTGAAGTCCCCGCGCTCGTCATCAAAGTCGAAGCCAAGGCCCGGCCCTCCGATATCGCGGACGTAGGGATCGTCGTGCGAGAACGAGTAGCTCAGCAGGGCGCGCGTGGATGGGGAAGCCTTCGGTTCAAACAGCAGTTTGGCCCGAATCTGGTAGTTCGTGTCGGTGGTGAAATCGTCCAGGTGGGTGAAGGACGAGAACGTCGGATACTCGATATCGTTCTCGCTTCTTTCGAAGACCCCGGAGAAGCGAAGCGCCACCTGGTTGTTCTTGAGCGGCGTGTTCAGCATGAATGCGGTGCCGCGAAGGCCGTTCGAACCGATGGTTCCGGAGATCTCTCCTTCCTTCTCGAAGACAGGGTCCTTCGTCTTGATATAGAGTGCCCCGGCCATTGCAGCCCGGCCCGAAAGCGTTGACTGGGGGCCACGGTAGACTTCGACCTGTTCGACATCCCACAGGGAGCGGGCGCCGCGCCGTGTGCCTTGGCTCGTCTGCTGGACACCATCGACATAGAGCGAGGCCAGAGGTGCTCCGCCCGGCACCAATCCCTCGGAGTTTACGCCGCGGATGATGAACCCGTTATCCGTCCAGTCGCCATCGATGACTTTGCCCAGTCGACGGAAGGAGTCCCGGAAGGACCGGATCTGACCGTCGCGGATCTGGTCCGAGCCGACGATGCCGACACTTGCATCGGTGCTTCCGAGCGTGGTCGCGCTCCTGTTGCCATAGATGGTGATCGTGCCCAGGTTGACGGCACCATCCTGCATTGTCGCGGCACTCTCGTCGGGTTTCCGTTCCAGCACGACCTGGTTGGCGCCGGCAAAGCGCGGCTCGAGTCCCGTGCCCGAAAGCAGCTGGTCCAGAGCGGCGTGGGGAGACATGGTGCCGCTGACCCCGGGCGTGGACGTTCGGGAGGCAAGCGCGGGATCGAAGAGGATCTGCAGGCCGGTCTGCCGCGCCAGGTCATTGAGACCCTGTGTCAGGCTTCCCGCTGCGACCGATATCTTCTGTGCGTCCGCCGTTGCGGGAAAGCTTTGGGCCGGAGCGTCTGTCGCCAGACAAATGCTTGCCAGTATTGCTGCGGCCATTGTCGGCTTCACGGACGTTTTTCGCACGCGTGATGCGTTGCGCCAAGCCTCGGTATTCTGTGTCATTCTGCCCTCCGCGTCATCGTGATCTGTCTTGGGTTGTCGCGGATGCGTGGCGGCGGCTGTGATCCGTTCCCTTATCTGACGTTTGGGCCATTGCGCTTGGGACCATTCTCGTAAAAAATATTCGCAATGGTCCTTTCCGCGCCTAATCGATCAATCCGAAGCGCCGGCGAAGAGCGATCCGAAGATCGCGGTTGCGTGGGGCAGGGGCCTTCAGAACGCAGGTGGTACAGAACCTGCCCGCCTCGACCGTATAGTACCGGCAGCATCCTCCACGTGCGCGCAGGCAAACGCGGTTGGACGGTTCGCCCGCGACGGCCAGATCGAGGTCGAAGAAATGCAGCTGTGCATTGTTCAGCGGAGAGCCTTCCGTTTTCACGATCCTCAACGCCAGGGCCTTGGCAGGCGCTTTCTCGCCTGTGTTTTTGCCGACCGTCAGACATTCCGCCGCGATACCATCCGCCACGAGGCGCCAGAATGCGGCAGGCGCCAGCCCGGAAAGGGCGCTCAGACGAGAGATCAGTGGCGCGAAATGGCGTTCGGTTTCCGTTCTGAGTGCCTCGGCCAGGTCCGGCTTCGTGGCACCCTCCCGGGTGGGGATGGTCGACAGGTCCGGCGCTGCCGCGAGATCGGAAGACAAAAAGACGACACGCATCGTCCTTGGCTGTGGTTGGGACGGATCCGCCGGCTGGTCGGTGGCCTGGTGAAAGCTCAGCCCAACATTCCGGGGGGCGAGGCTTGGCACGATCCGGTGATGCATGATGAGCGGGATCAGCACTTTCATCAATACCGCGATATAGTCGGACAACATGAAGGTCGCGGAGGCTTTGGTGTCCGCGTCGGGGCAAAAGCTGCGCTGATACTCGAACGCCTTCAGAAGGGCTGCGTCGTCGGCAAAGAACTCGCTGCACGGCAGGACGTTGCCCGGGATGCGTGAAACGTCGCGCCCGGCGTGCTCCCCGTCGGACTGGCCACCGACCTTACCAGCCAATTCGAGCGGGTTTGGATGGGTGCCGAACCCGCGGTCGCTGCCATCGCACATCGCGTTACCTCGTCATAAAGCTCTCTGTTATGACGTTTGGCCGTGCCCGGTCGGGACTTCGGCTTTCGATTTTCGACCCGCCAGGGGAGGTCCTGAGGGCCCCGCCTTGCGCAAATCTCTCACCGTGGCTCGCTCTATGGCAAGGATTGCCGATGCGGCGCATGACCAGGACCAACAGCTGTCAGCAGAAGATGCGGACGGAGCTGCCGCACGAGTTCGAAACAGGTGGCGACGGTGGCCGCATCCTCGACCGGAACGATCTTGCTCATCAGGCCGCCGCCGGGGAGTTTGGAATGTGAAGGCGTCTTTCGGGGAAGCGGCCGCTCTCGTGCGGCGCATGTGCGCCTTGTCCGGGGATGGACCGGGCCAAAAGGGCCGCACGTTGTCTGACAGGCCGGCGGCATGATCCTGCCGCCGGCCGTCATGCGTGCAAGGGTCAGGTCGTGGCGGACGTCCTGGCCATCGCGTAGTACAACGCGCCGCCAAGGCAGGCTCCGATCACCCAGTTGTACCCGGACAGGAACCCGAACCACGGCACCCAGACCGTCGCGACCGAGAAGATCGCGGCGATGGCGAAAACCTTGACTGCGGTCAGGTTCCAGCCGTTGCTGTAGTGATAGCGCCCCCCGGACATGTCGTAGAGGTCATCCAGGTCCAGGCTTTGCCCGCGATGCAGGTAGTAGTCCACGATCATGATCCCGAAGACCGGGGCCAGCGTCGCCCCCAGCGTGTTGACGAAGCCGCTGATGCCGACCTCGCTGATGAAGCTGGTCCAGAACCCGCCGATGATCAGCGCCAGGAACGAGGTGATCAGCCCCGCCTTGCGAAAGCTGATCTTTTCCGGTGCGAGGTTCGCGATGCCGTTCACCGCCGGGATGAAATTGGCGACAAGGTTGATCCCGACCGTGGCCGCAAAGAAGGTCAGCGCGGCGATGACCCCCAGCAGCACGCTGTTGGTGCGCTCGACGATAAGGCTGGGGTTGGTGATTTCCTCGCCAAAGACGACAGCCGCGCCCGCGGTGGTCAGCAAGGCCAGCGCCGAGAACAGGATCATGTTGAACGGCAGCCCCACCAGGTTGCCCATCACCATCGAACGCTTGTCGCGGGAATAACGCGAGAAATCGCTGAAGTTGATCATCACGGCGGCGAAATAGGCCACCATCGTGCCGACGATCGCGACGAAGCCGTTGAACTCGGTGAGGAAGGTCGCATCCGGGTTGGCAAAGATCGTGGCCGTCGCCTCGAGCAGCTGGCCGTCGGCCTTTTGCCACAGCACGATCAGCAGGCCGATCATCACCAGGTAGACAAGCGGACCGGCGATATTCAGGAATGTCTCGACCCAGTTCATCCCGCGCCAGAAGATCACGATATGAAAGGCCCAGACGATGAAGAACGACAGCCAGTCGATCCCGGTCAGGCCCAGAACCTCGGCGCCCCCGGCCTCGATCCCGGTCAGGGACCGGATCAGCAGCGCAACCGCCGTGGAGGCAAAGTAGACCTGCACACCATACCAGAACACCGCGACCGTCGCCCGCAAAACCGCGGGCAGGCGCGCGCCGCTGGTGCCCAGGCTGGCGCGGGCCAGAACCGGGTAGGGGATGCCGTATTTTTCGCCCGGCGCGCCGGACAGGTTGACCATCCACATGGTGAAGAGGCCCGCGGCGATCAGCGCCGCAAAGGCGGTCCAGCCGCTGACCCCGTAGGATATGAACAGCGACGCCACCAGCGAATAGCCGAACAGCGACTGAACGTCGTTGGCCCAGACGTTGAAGATGGCGAACCATCCCCAAGTCTTTTCGCTGGCCTTGACCGGCTGCAGCGTGTTGCCCTCCGGGTCCAGCGTGGACCCGGCATGGCCGTGGTTAGTTTCGATTGCAGTCATTGTGTCCTCTCTGTCCGTCGACTTGATTATTGTTTTTTGAATTGGCCCGGCGGCGTGTCGACTACCGCCGCCGGGATGCGCCGCTCAACGCGGCAAGGCACCCGACGCGAGCGGCATGTGCCGGTTCACGTCCTTGTAGAGAAGATAGCGGAACGGCTCTGGCCCGCCGGCATAGCAGGCCTGCGGGCAGAACGCGCGCAGCCACATGAAATCGCCGGCCTCGACCTCGACCCAGTCCTGGTTCAGCCGGTAGACCGCCTTGCCCTGCAACACGTAAAGCCCGTGTTCCATGACATGGGTTTCGGCAAACGGGATCACCGCGCCCGGCTGCAGGGTAACGATGGTCACATGCATGTCGTGGCGCAGGTCGTCGGGATCGACGAAGCGGGTGGTCGCCCATCTGCCGTCGGTGTCGGGCATCGCGGTCGGTGCGACGTCTGCCTCGTTGGTAACGAGGGCCGGGGGCGCGTCGATGCCGTCAACCGCCTGATACGCCTTGCGGATCCAGTGGAACCGGGCCGGCGCCGGGCCCGGGACCCTCAGCTGCCAGTCCGTGCCGGGCGGGATATAGGCGTATCCGCCCGCGCCCATCTCATGCGCCACGCCATCCAGCGTCAGCCGCAGCGTCCCGTCGACCACGAACAGCACCGCCTCGACCCCTGTTTCGGTTTCGGGCCGGTCGCTGCCGCCGCCCGGCTGCACCTCGGCGATATATTGCGAGAATGTCTCGGCAAACCCCGACAGGGGCCGCGCCAATACCCAGAACCGGGCCTTGTCCCAGAACGGCAGCTTGCTGGTCACGATATCGCTCATCGTGCCGTGCGGGATCACCGCGTAGGCCTCGGTGAACACCGCGCGTCCGGTCAGCAGCTGGCTCTGGGGCGGCAACCCGCCCTCGGGATAGGCATAGGTGCGGTCGCTCATAACAGGTCTCCCTGGACTGTGAAGGGGTGCTCGAACCAGTGTTCCTCAAGATTGGTGCCCGCCCCGATCCGGTCGATGACCAGGAACCGGCCCGGCCCGCCGATCGGGTTCAGGACGCCGTGCCAGACGCCGCGCAGCAGGTTCACGGCCTGTCCGGGCTGACTGAGAAAGGCGCGCGGTTCACCGGGGCGGCCCGACGCGTCCGGGGCCACACAGATCAGCATCGCCACGGGATCCATCGGCACGAAGGCCTGGCTGCCCAGCGGGTGACGCTCCATCATCCCGAGGCTGAGGGGCAGGGTCTCGGCCTCGGCGTTGAACAGGCTCAGCCCGGCGCGGCCCTCCTCCCCGAAATCAAGCCGCGCGCGGTCGTGAAACCGGCCACAGCGCCCTTGATTTATCATGATATCGGGCGCGCCCCTTGCCTCGATAACGTCGCCGAACGGGGCAAAGGACTCTGCCGTCAAGGGCGCGGCCAGAATACGCGCGCCGCTCATGGCAGCAACTCTCGCAGGCGCGGCAGAATCGCGGTTTCATAGGCTGTGCAGGCACGGTCGACGGCGCGCGCGTCTGTCACCAACGCGGGATCATCCCCGCCCGCGCCGACCGTGGCGGACTGCGCCGTTCCGGCAAGCTCTTGCGCCAGCGCCGCGCGCTCCGTGTCAGAGGCGCTGCGCAGGGCGCGACAAAAGGCATTGTGCAGCCCTATGGCGCTGTCATGGCCCGGTCCCAGTTCCAAGGCCCAGGCCCGCGGCGCCAACCACTTGCCTGCGCCAAGCGCCGGTCCGAACACCTCGGTGAACCGTGCCTCTTTCATCGCGCTGGGGCGTTCCTGGCGATGGTGGGGGTGGGTGGCGGCCCAATGCCGCGCGATGTCGCTGCGACGCGGGCACCAGACCGCATCGTGACGCTGCACATGCTCGATGAAGCGGCGCAACCCGGCGATCTTGCCGGGGCGGCCGATCAGCCGGCAATGCAGCCCCACCGTCATCATCTTCGGCGCGCCCGCCGCACCCTCGGCATAAAGCGTGTCGAACGTGTCGGTCAGGTAGGTCTCGAAATCGCCGCCCGTCACCCAGCCGGGCGTGGCGGCAAAACGCATGTCGTTGGTTTCCAGCGAATAGGGGATCATCAGTTGATCGCGCCGGGCGAACTCGCGCCAGTGGGGCAGATCGTCGTCATAGCAATCCGAGATATAGTCGAACCCGCCTTCCTCGGCGACAAGGCGCACGGTGTTGGCGCTGCACCGGCCCGTGTACCAGCCGCGCGGCCGTTCGCCGACCACCTCGGTATGCAGGCGCACCGCTTCGGCGATGGCCGCGCGCTCTTCGTGTTCGGGCATATCCTTGTGGTCGATCCATTTCAGGCCGTGGCTGGCAATCTCCCAGCCGGCGTCGGTCATCGCCGCCACCTGTTCGGGGCTGCGCGCCAGGGCGGTGGCGACGCCATAGATGGTCAGCGGAATACCCGCCCCGGTGAACAGATCGTGCAACCGCCAGAACCCGGCCCGCGCGCCGTATTCATAGATCGACTCCATGTTCCAGTGACGCTGGCCCGGCCAGGGCACCGCACCGGGAATGTCCGACAGGAACGCCTCGGAGGCCGCGTCGCCGTGCAGAACGCAATTTTCGCCGCCCTCTTCATAGTTCAGCACGAATTGCACGGCGATCTTCGCACCGTCGGGCCAGCGCGGGTCCGGCGGCGTCGCGCCGTAGCCGCGCATGTCGCGGGGATAGCGGGTCATGTCTGCTCCTTTGTTGAAATCTGTCCGGGCACGCGCCAGCGTCGGACGGGCGGAAGGGGCCGGCGCGCGGCCCCTTCCGGGCGATATGCGCGCCTCAGCCGTCGAGGAACCGGCGCGCGGCGGGCATGTGCCGCATCAGCAGGTAATAGGTCAGCCCCGCCGGGATCAGGCTTGCATACCACGACACCGACGAAAAGGTCAGTGCCGCGGCGATGCCCACCACCATGGCGATCAGCGCCGCCGGGTTGAACCCCTTGTAGTCGCCGGTCTCGTCATAGAGCTTGTCGAGATCCAGCACCTGCCGGCGCAGCACGTAGTAATCCACCACCAGGATCGCGAAGATCGGGCCGAGGAAGGCGCTGTAGGTCTGAATGAACAGGTTCAGACCGGCGGCGGACTCGTCCTTGACCAGCTCCCACGGGAAGGTGGCGAAGGCCAGCAGCCCGACCAGCACCGCCGAGGTCTTGTAGTTCAGCTTGAACACATCCATCAACGCATAGGCCGGCGGCACCACGTTGTTGAGAATGTTGGTCGTCACCTGTGCAAAGGCGATGAACAGCAGGGTGATGACCAGCAACAGCTTGTTGTCCACCGCGTTCGAGAACACGCGGATCGGGTCCACCTCGCCGGTCGCACCCGACACCATCAGCCCGATCAGCCCCATGAACAGCGTCGCCGGCAGGATCGAGTTGGCATAGATCACCACCTGCCGCGTGCGTCCGACGGACCGGCGCAATTCGCGCGAATAGTCCGACACGTTCAGCATCATCGTCGCGTAGATCCCGAGGAAAAGCATCGTCGCCCCCCAGAACGGCGCGCCCCAGGTGCCTTCGACATTGACCAGGTTCGTGCTGATCTCGTCGCCGTATTTCCCGATCACCGACACGAACATGTAGATCAGCGACCCGATGATGAAGACCGAGCCGATGTTCTCCAGCCACTTGATGCCGTGAAATCCGAGGACCGACAGGAAGATCTGCAGGGACTGGAAGCCGATGAAGAACACCACGATGTTGGAATAGCCGAACAGAGTCTCGCTCACCAGGTTCAGCGCGCCGGCCCCGATCCAGCTTTGAAAGCCGAACCAGACGATGGCCGGCACCGACCGCACCAGCGCGGGAATGCGCGAGCCGGTGAACCCGAAGGCGGACCGCACCTGCACCATCATCGGAATGCCGTACTTGTGGCCTGCGGCACCGTTGATCATCAGCGCAACGCCGATGACGGTGCAACCGATGGCGATGGCGATAAACACCTGAAGCAGGTTCAGCGTGCCCACAAGGCCCGACCCGATGGTAAAGGTGCCGATCGACACGCAGCCGCCCAGCCAGGCGAACAGGTACGACCAAGGATCCATGATCCGGGTCTCCTGCGGGGCCAGCGATTCCTCTCCCAGGCCCTTCTTGTCGATTGCATGGGGCACGTGGTCTTCCTTGGACCCGACGCCCTTGTTTGTATCCGAAATTGTCATCTGTCTCCTCCCAGTTGTCTGTTATTTCGGGTTTGGTGCGGCGTAAGCTCCGATCTTGCTCGTCTTCAGCCCCGCACCGACCAGCGCCTCGGCGAATTTCGTCGCCACCGAGACACCGTCGATCACCGGAATGCCTGTCTCCTCCGACAGCCATTCCACCAGATCGGACATGCCGGCACAGCCCAGCACCACGGCCTCGCAGCGATCCTCCTCGATCGCGCGCAGGATCTCGTCGCGCACCTGAATGCGGGCATTCGATCCGGGCTCTTCCAGCGCCAGCACCGGAATCGCCGCCGCGCGCACCTTGCGGCACTGGTGATCCAGCCCGTAGCGTCGCACCAGTTCCTCGATGATCGGGGCAGAGCGGGGCAGGGTGGTGATCACGCTGAACGACGTGGCGATCATGCTGGCGGCCTTCACCGCCGCCTCGCACAGCCCCACCACCGGGCCGGTCGCGATCTCGCGGCAGGCGCCCAGGCCCGGGTCGTCGAAACAGGCCACGACGATGGCGTCGGCCTGTCCGGCTTCGGCTTCGCGGACCTGATCCAGAAGCTTTGGCATCGCCATCGCCTCGTCGTAATGGCCCTCGATGCTGACCGGCGCGCCGATGCCGGTGCGTGCCTCTATCTCCACGCCCGGTGCGCAGACCGACCGCGCCGTCGCTGCGATCTTGTCTGTCATGCTGACCGTGGCGTTCGGATTGATGACGGCGATTTTCATGTGCTCCTCCACTTGATTTGCATTTTGGATAACATAAATTGTTAACAATCAAAACAGACAATTTTTGCAGTCGAATTTTGTCGGGGAAAATGGCACCTTGCGACACAGGTTGAATTGCGGAGTTCCCATGCCCGAAAATCCAGAACTCTTGATCGTGGAGCATGTCTTGGACGCGGTCGCGGATCAGCGCCTTCAGGCGGGCACCAAGCTGGGAGAGCAGGCGCTGAGCGATCTTTTTTCCTGCAATCGCGCGCATGTACGCCGTGCGCTGGCGACCCTGGCCGCCCATCAGGTGGTCGATCTGATCCCCAATCGCGGCGCGTTCGTCGCCACCCCGTCCGAAGCCGAGGCGCGCGACGTGTTCCAGGCCAGGCGGGCGATCGAGGCCACGATCATCCGCAACGTCGTGCGCAACGCGAACGCCGCCGACCTGACCGCCCTGCGCGCCCATCTGGAGGAAGAGGACCGCGTGCGCCACGCCAGCGACCGGCCCCGGGCGATTCGCGCCTCACGCGCGTTCCACATGCTGCTGGGTCGGATCGGGCGCAACAGCGTGCTGGAAAATTACCTGTCCGAACTGACCATGCGAACCTCGCTGATCATCGGGCTTTACGGATCGGACCGCGCCAGCCTGTGTGACGATGACGAACATTCCAGGATCGTCGAAAGCATCGCCGACCGCGACGAGGCAACGGCGCAGAAGCTGGTCGACATCCACCTGCGCCACATCGAGGCGGAAATCGACTTCGGCAAGAAACGCCCGCGTGGAGGCCCTCTCTCGGTCCTGATCCAGACGTCTTCTCCAGAGTAAAAACCCCGTGCCAGCCCTCCGGGGCCGATCTGCGCCCTCACGGACCTGCTGCGCTCCCTCGAGCGTGTAACCTGCCACGCAGGGGAGCCATCATGGCGCAGACACCAGCCCCGGAGATCCGCGCCGAGGCCGCGCGACGCCAGGAAAATTCGTACGAATTTTCCATCCCCCAAACTCTTCAAGCAAAGGCTCCCGGCTCTCCGTGTCGGCTCAGGGACGATACCGCCCGCTCTTGGGGTCCACAGACATCCAGTCGGGCAGGCCGATGAAATACTCCGCCCCGGCAATCAGAAGACAGATCGCGACGATGGCGAAGACGAACTTGACCCGTCCCGCGCTCGGCGGGTTCTGGGCCCATCGGGACATGCGGAACAGCCAGCGGGGGTTCATCGACGCTGCGGTTCCGTGTCGTAGCGGATGACATTTTCGCGCGACATTCCGTGTTTCCCTTGCATTTCGCGGACCAGTTTACGACACAGACCTGCACCGCCACAACCCAACGGACCGATCTGCCTTCATGCCTACTCATGCCGAAACCCGGACGCTGCCCTATACCGCGCAGCAGATGTACGACCTTGTCGCCGATGTCGGCTCCTACCCGGAATTTCTGCCCTGGACCGCCGCCGCGCGCGTGACCAGCGTCACGCCGCAGGACGACGGCAGCAAGGTGATGGAGGCCGACCTGGTGATCAGCTTCCGCGTCTTCCGCGAGCGGTTCAGCAGCCGGGTCGTGTTGTGGCCGGAAAAGAAGCGGATCGAGACCGAATACCTCGATGGTCCGTTTCACCACATGCGCTCCAACTGGGAATTTCGCGACGTTGGCGACGGCCAGTGCGAGGTCGGCTTTGACGTCGATTTCAAGTTCAAGAACAGGCTGTTGCAGGGCGCGGCGGAGCTGTTCTTCTACGAGGCGATGAAGCGCATCGTGCGCGCCTTCGAGACGCGGGCGGAGAAGCTCTATGGACGGGGGTGAGATCGGCGAACGGCTGGCCGGCTTCGTGCTCGGGCCCGTGAAGGCCCAGGACGCGATGGAAATCCTGCGCCTGTCGCTGCTCGACTGGGCCGCCGTGGGCATCGCCGGGCGCGACGAGCCCGTGGCGGCGGTCCTGCGCGCGCAGGCCGAGGACGAGGGCGGCAGCCCGCAGGCGGGGCTCATCGGCAGCGATCTGCGCGTTCCCGCCCGCATGGCCGCGCTGGTCAACGGCACGGTGTCCCACGCGCTTGACTATGACGACACGCATTTCGCGCATATCGGCCACCCGTCCGTCGCCGTCATCCCCGCCGCCCTGGCCGTGGGCGAGGCCATGGGCGCCACCGGAACCGCGCTGCAGGAGGCCGCGCTAATCGGCGTCGAGGCGTCGATCCGCGTGGGCGTCTGGCTGGGCCGGGCGCATTACCAGGTGGGCTATCACCAGACCGCCACGGCGGGGGCTTTCGGCGCCACGCTGGCCGCCGGGCGCCTGATGGGGCTGACCGAGGGACAGATGCAGCACGCCATCGGCCTTGTCACCACCCGCGCCTCGGGGATCAAGGCGCAGTTCGGCACCATGGGCAAGCCGATGAACGCGGGCCTTGCGGCCTCGAACGGGGTGGAGGCGGCGCAACTGGCCGCGCGCGGATTTGTCAGCGCGCCCGGCGCCATGGACGGTCAGAACGGGTTTGGTCCGACGCATCATGGTCAGGGACAGGGCAGCGCCTTCGACACGTTGGGGCAAGAGTGGCTGTTCGAGAGCGTGCAGCATAAGTTCCACGCCTGCTGCCACGGCTTGCACGCCACGCTGGAGGCGCTGCGCGACCTCGATGCAGGCGCCGACGCGGTCGAGAACGTGGAAATCACCACCCATCCCCGTTGGCTGAGTGTGTGCAACATCGCCACGCCCGCAAGCGGGCTTCAGTCGAAATTCAGCTACCGGATGGTCACCGCCATGGCCCTGACCGGGTACGACACCGCGCGGCTGGACACCTTCGACGACGCGCTGTGCGCCGACGCCGGTCTTGCCACGTTGCGCGAACGGGTCACGGTGGACAGCGACGACAGCCTGACCGAAATGCAGGCCCGCCTGCGCGTGACGCTCAAGGACGGGTCCGTGCAGGATCTCTTTCACGACCTCGACGCTGATCCCGGCCTAGCCGCGCGCCAGAAACGCGTGCGCGCCAAGGCCGCCGCCCTGCTGGGCGAAGGCCGCGCCGAGGCGATCTGGCAGGCGATCGAGGCCGATGCCCCGCCAGAGGAGTTCGCGGCGCTGCTGGTGCGCTAGGCCGGTCAGTCCTTTGGGAAGATGACGGCGTCTTGGGGCAGGTCCACCACGCTGCCGTCGTACTTGGGCAAATCGTCATCAATCTTCAGCCACGGCAGCCGCTTGTCGTAATGCACGTGAAAGGCCGGTTGCACCGCGCCCGGGTCCTCCAGCGCGGCGGCGTAGACATGCATGTCGCCCGGATAATGCGCCGCCTCGAACGCCATGGGCGTGCCGCAACTGGCGCAGAAATGCCTGTAGGCGCCGGGCGAGCTTTCGCGGGTCGCGGGCGCCGCGCCGGTCCATCGGAAGGCCGCCACCGGCACGCCCAGCCACGCCACCACCGGCGCCCCGCAATTGCGGCGGCAGTCGTCGCAATGGCAATAGCACGCCCAGTTGGGCGCGCCCTCGAACTGCCAGCGCGTTGCGCCGCAATGACAATGGCCGCGTGTCGTCATGTCGGAATGTCCCGTGCTGAACCCTGCCTGCAAGACCTAGCCGCAGGGCAGGGGCCGGGGCAAGATATTCAGTCCAGCGCCTTGAGCAACAGCGTCAGCGCATGGTCCCGTGCAGCGGCGCGCAACTCGGCCCGCCCCAAGGCGCCGAACTCGACCGTTTCCACTTGCGTCACGCGGCCCACGCGGGCCAGGCCGAAACAGACGCGCCCCTCGGGTTTGTGTTCGGACCCGCCGGGGCCGGCAATGCCGGTGATCGACACCGCCACGTCCGCCTCGGAATGGTCCAGCGCGCCTTCCGCCATCTCCCGCGCGACCTCTTCCGAGACCGCGCCATGCGCCTCAAGCGTATCGCGCGAAACGCCCAGCATCTGCCGCTTGGCCGTGTTGGAATAGGTCACGAACCCGCGTTCGACGACCGCCGAGGAGCCGGCAATATCCGTCAGCGCGGCGGCCACCATGCCCCCGGTGCAGGACTCCGCCACCGATACCATCAGACCCGCCGCTTTGGCGGCCTTCAGCACGTCCCCGGCGCTCATAGCCCCAGCACCCCGTGCGACAGCCAGGCGAAAAACACCACACCCAGCGCGGCGAAAAGCCCCGCAATCAAATCGTCCAGCATCACGCCGAAAGCTCCGCCCTGCCGGTCGGCCCAGCCCACGGGCCCGGGTTTCCAGATGTCGAACAGGCGGAACAGCAGGAACGCGGTCAGGAAGCCCGGCCAGAGCTCCCAAAGCGCCGCGCCCGCATGGGCCGCGCCGATCGACACGGGCAGGAAGGCCAGCCATTGCCCGGCGACCTCGTCGATCACGATCTCGCTCGGGTCGTGATCCTCTTTCCCCTTTGTTTCCAGCGCCGTGGCCCACCATCCTAATGCGAATGAGACCGCTATCCCTAAGCCAAGCAGAACCGGCCCGCCAAGCACATGCAAAAGCGCCGCCACGGGCAACGCCGCCAGCGAGCCCCAGGTCCCCGGTGCCGGGCGCAAATAGCCCACGCCGCCGAAGGTCGCGATCAGCTGCGCCGCCCTCATGGCCGCACCAGCGTGGCCACGGCCTGCGCCGCGATGCCTTCGCCCCGCCCGGTGAAGCCCAGTCGCTCGGTCGTGGTGGCCTTGACCGACACGCGATCCACCGCAAGCCCCATGATTTCCGACACCCGCGCCTGCATCGCCGCCGCGTGCGGCCCGATCTTGGGCGTCTCGCAGATCAGCGTCAGGTCCACGTTGGTGATGCGAAAGCCCTTTTCGGCAGCGAGGCCCGCCGCGTGGGACAGGAACACATGGCTCTCCGCACCCTTCCATTGCGGATCGCTGGGCGGAAAATGCCTGCCTATGTCGCCCTCGGCCATTGCGCCATAGATCGCGTCGGCCAGCGTGTGCAGCCCCACATCGGCGTCCGAATGCCCTTGCAGGCCGCGGTCATGCGGGACCGCCACGCCGCACAGCATCACGTGGTCGCCCGGGCCGAAACGGTGCACGTCAAAGCCGGTTCCGGTGCGTATGTCCATGGGCCCTCTCAGGATGGTCTCGGCCCGGGCGAAATCCTCGGGCGTGGTGATCTTCAGGTTGCTTTCGCGCCCCGCCAGGATGCGCACGGGGATGCCCGCGGCGCAGGCCACCTCGACATCGTCGGCGGCGCCTTCGGGGGCTGTGGCGTGGGCGGCGGCAATGGCGGCCAGGTCAAAGCCCTGCGGGGTCTGCGCCCGGTAGAGCCCGGCGCGCTCCTGCGTGCCGCTCACCAGCCCGTCTTCGCCAAGCCACAGCGCGTCGCTGACCGGCAGGGCCGGGGCCGCGGCCGGACAATCGGGGCCAAGTGCCGCGATGATCTCGGTGATCTGGTCCGGGGATACGCAGCAGCGCGCCGCGTCGTGGATCAGCACATGGGTCACGCCCACGCCCTCCAAAGCCGCCAGCCCGTTGCAGACCGAACCCGCGCGCGTGGCCGCGCCCTCGGTCACGGTGATGCCCGTCTCGCCGGCCAGTTCGGCGATGTCGTCGGGATGCACCACCACTACGATCCGCTCCACCGCCGGCACCGCGCGGAACGCCGCCAGCGTCCAGTCGATCACCCGTTTGCCGGCCACGCGCTGCCATTGCTTGGGCCGCTCGCCCCCGGCACGGGTGCCGCGTCCTGCGGCGACGATGATGGCTGCGATGCTCATATGCTTTGCTTACGCAAGCGCGTGGGCTCATGCAATGGGCGCCTCATTCCGGGTATTTGCCTAATTTTTAATCACCCACACGTTTTTGATCTTAATTTGGGCGTTCATAAATTGTACTCGGACGGTTGCGGCCATAAAACCTCCACATGCTCATTCGTTAGGCACCCATGCTCAACATCGGCCCTCGAAACCTACATCCTCCGGTCCTTCTGGCCCCGCTCGCGGGGATCACCGACCTGCCGTTCCGCACCCTGGTCAGCCGCTTCGGCGCCGGACTGGTCGTGAGCGAGATGGTCGCCAGCCAGGAAATGGTGCAATCCAAACCCGGCGTGCGCGAAAAGGCCGAACTGGGCTTCGAGGCCGCCGACACCTCGGTGCAACTGGCGGGGCGCGAGGCGCACTGGATGGCCGAGGCCGCCCGCCAGGTCGAAGGCAACGGCGCCATGCTCATCGACATCAACATGGGTTGCCCGGCCAAGAAGGTCACCAGCGCCAGCGGCTCGGGCGCCAGCGGGTCCGCGCTGATGAAGGATCTCGACCACGCGCTCACGCTGATCGAGGCGGTGGTGGGCGCGGTGTCCATTCCCGTGACATTGAAAACCCGCCTTGGCTGGGACGACAGCAACCTCAACGCGCCGGACCTCGCCCGGCGCGCCGAAGGGGCAGGGGTGCGCATGATCACCATCCACGGCCGCACCCGCTGTCAGTTCTACAAGGGCTATGCCGACTGGGCCGCGATCCGCGCCGTAAAGGACGCGGTCGGCATCCCCGTCATCGCCAACGGTGACATCACCGGCACCCCCACCGCCCGCGACGCGCTGATGAAATCCGGCGCGGACGGCATCATGATCGGGCGCGGCGCGCAGGGGCGTCCATGGCTCCTGGCGCAGGTCGCGCACGAGTTGCACGGCACACCCGCGCCGGACATTCCCGAGGGCGGCGACCTCACGCGGCTGGTGCAGGACCATTACGACGCCATGCTGTCCTTCTACGGCACCGATCTTGGCATCCGCGTCGCCCGCAAGCACCTGGGCTGGTACATGGACGGGCGCGACACGCCCCAGGCCCTGCGCAAACGCATCCTGACCGAGCGCGACCCCGCGAACGTCAACCGCCTGCTCGAAGATGCGATGACCGCCCCGGAAAGGACCGCGGCATGACCGGGATGGACGAGATGGTCTGGACGTCGCTGCCGGTGCCGGGGCTGATCCTCGACGGGCAGGACCGCATCGTCCAGATCAACCCCGCCGCCGAGGGCTTCCTGATGACATCCGCCCGCTCGATCATCGGCCAGCCGGTGTGGGACAAGCTGGCCGTCGACGCGCCCATCGAAGAAGCGCTGGAACGCGCCCGCGAGAAATCCGCGCCGCTCTTCGTCAATGACGTGGACGTGGGCACCGGCGACCGCGCCCCGATGCAGTGCAACCTGCAGATCGCGCCGGTCTCGGGCTGGGACGACCACATGATCCTGCTCATTTCGCCCCGCGAACTGGCGGGCCGCGTGACGCAAAGCCAGTCGGTCAAATCCGCCGCCAAATCCGCCATCGGCATGGCCGAGATGCTGGCGCATGAAATCAAGAACCCGCTGGCGGGCATCACCGGCGCGGCGCAGCTTCTGTCGATGAACCTGGATCAGGACGACCTGGAACTCACCGACCTCATCGTGTCGGAAAGCCGCCGCATCGTCGGCCTGCTGGAACAGGTCGAGCAATTCGGCAATGTCAGCCTGCCCAAGCTGCGCGCGGTCAACCTGCACGACGTTCTGGACCGCGCCCGCCGTTCGGCGCTGGTGGGCTTTGCCGCGCACATGAGCATCGTCGAGGATTACGACCCCTCGCTGCCGCTCGCCGTGGCCGATCCCGACCAGCTGTTGCAGGTGATCCAGAACCTGTTGAAGAACGCGGCACAGGCCGCGGGCGACAAGGGCGGCACCATCACCCTGCACAGCTATTACGAGCAATCCCTGCGGGTGCGGCGGGACAGTGGAGGCCCGGGCAAGTCGCTGCCGCTTCAGATTGAGGTCATCGACGACGGCCCCGGCCTGCCGCCCGAAATCGCCGGCAACGTGTTCGAGCCGTTCGTGTCGGGCCGCGAGAATGGCACCGGCCTGGGCCTCGCGCTCGCTGCCAAGATCGTCTCGGACCTCGACGGCTGGATCTCGGTCAGCTCGGTGCCGGGACGCACAGTATTCAGGATATCGCTGCCGCGCGCCGGCAAGGACATGGAGGAAAGCTAGATGGATGGCACGGTACTGGTCGCCGACGACGACCGCACGATCCGCACGGTTCTGACGCAGGCCCTGACACGGGCGGGGTGCCGGGTGCACGCCACCTCGTCGCTGACCACACTGATGCGGTGGGTGGGTGAGGGCAAGGGCGACGCGGTGATCACCGATGTCATGATGCCCGACGGCAACGGCCTGGAAATGCTGCCCAAGATCAACCAGGACCGTCCGGGAATGCCGGTGATCGTGATCTCGGCCCAGAACACCATCATGACTGCCATCCAGGCCGAAGAGGCCGCGGCCTTCGATTACCTGCCCAAGCCGTTCGACCTGCCGGACCTGATGAAACGCACCGCGCGGGCACTTGATGCCCGTACCAAGCGTCCCCCGACCGAGCCGAAATCCGAGGACCGCCCCGACGAGTTGCCGCTGGTCGGGCGCACCGCGGCGATGCAGGGGCTCTACCGCGTGGTCGCGCGGCTGATGAACACCGACCTGCCGGTGCTGATCACCGGAGAATCCGGCACCGGCAAGACGCTCATCGCCCGCGCGATCCATGACTTCTCCGACCGGCGGACGCTGCCCTTCGTGACCGTGACGCCCACCGACCTGGCCGACCTGGAAGGGCCCGCGCGGGTCATGGCGCGGGCCAAGGGCGGCACCATCGTGCTGGACGGGGTGGGCGACCTCAGCACCGACGCGCAGGCGCGCGTGGTGCGGATGATGGACGCGCCGGGCGATCACGTGCCGCGCTTCATGGCCACCTCGCTCGGCCGCCTGGCCGACCGGCTGGAAGAGGGCAAGCTGCGCGAGGACCTCTATTACCGCCTGTCGGGCGCCGTCGTCGAGGTGCCGTCATTGCGCGCCCGCGTCGACGACATTCCGCTCTTGGTCCAGCACTTCCTCCTGAAGGCCGAGCGCGAGGGCCAGCCACCGCGCACCGTCTCCGAAGACGCGATGGAACTGATGCGCGCCTACAGCTGGCCCGGAAATGTCCGCCAGATCGAAAACGCGGTCCAGCGTCTGGGCCTCACCGCGCGGTCCTCCGAAATCACTCGCTCCGAGGTCGAGGCCGTGCTGGGCAACCAGCCCGAGGCCGCGCCGGTGGTCGGCGGCGGCGGAGGGGAAACCCTGTCGACCTCGATCTCGCGCCACCTGCGCCGCTACTTCGACCTGCACGGCAACACCCTGCCGCCGCCGGGCCTCTACGGGCGAATCCTCAAGGAGATGGAGATGCCCCTGATCGAGATCGCGCTCGATGCGACGGGCGGAAATCAGGCCAAATGCGCCGATCTTCTTGGCATTAACCGCAATACACTACGCAAGAAAATCACCGACCTTGATATTCGCGTGACACGACGCCGCAAGTTGATGTAAAACTGCAACATGACTGTGGCGCTTCGGAAGCCTTGCCAGGTTTCAAGCCATATCTGGAGGTCTGGCGCATCCCGCGCCACAACCTGATGGGGGGATTGCGTGGCTGCAAAAGCACGCAGACTGACGTGGGAAAGGCTCGGGCGGCTGCGCCGGATGAAGCGCGTGCGCAATGCCGCCGCGTTCAGCCTCGTCGTTCTGGGCCCGGTGCTGGCATTCCTGACCTATCTCGTCATGGGCCCGCTCGACCAGGGCAGCTCGTCCAACATCCTGCGCATCGTCCTTCTGGCCGACATGGTCTACATCATCATGGTCGCCGCGCTGGTGTTGCAGCGCGTGGTCCAGATGGTCGCCGCCCGCCGCCGCAAATCCGCCGGCTCCCGCCTTCACCTGCGCCTGACCGGCGTCTTCGCGCTGATGGCGCTTCTCCCCACCATCACCGTCGCCGTCTTCGCCACGCTGTCGGTGAACATGGGGCTGGAGGCGTGGTTCTCCGACAGGGTGGGGCGCGTCGTCGACAACTCCGTCGCCGCCGCCCAGGCCTATGAGGACGAGCACCGCCGCGACCTGCTGACCGACGCGCGCGCCCTGGCGTCGCTGATCAACGCCACCAAGCGCGCCGCCGTCTTCCTCGACGATGGCGACATCCGCCAGATCCTGTCGCGCGGCCAGCGCGAGATCCAGCGCGGTCTGCGCGAGGCCTTCGTGATCGACGGCACCGGCGACATCCGCTCGCGCGGCGAACGCTCCTACCTCTTCGATTACGAGGAACCCTCGCGCGACATGTTTCAGGAGGCCAAAGAAGAGGGCGTCGTCGTCATCCGCGACTGGGACAACAACGAATTCCGCGCGCTCCTGCCGCTGGACGAGATCCCCGACCGCTACCTCTATGTCAGCCGCAATGTCGACGGCGACATCCTCAGCCTCTTGGACGACACCCAGGAAACCGCGCGCTTCTACCAGCAGCGCGAGGATGAACGCGACCGCGTACTGTTCGAGTTCGGCGTGCTCTACCTCGGCTTCGCGCTGATCCTGATCCTTGCCGCCGTCTGGCTGGGCATGTGGTTCGCGGAACGGCTCAGCCGCCCGGTGGGCCGCCTGACCAGCGCCGCCCAGCGCGTGGGCGAGGGCGATCTGGACACGCAGGTGCGCGAAGAGGACGGCGACGACGAGATCGGGATGCTCTCGACCTACTTCAACCAGATGACCCGCCAACTGAAGCAGCAGCGCGACAGGCTCCTGACCAACACCGAGCAGATCGAACGCCGCCGCAGGCTCTTCGACTCCGTTCTGGGCTCGGTGTCCTCGGGCGTGGTGGGGCTCGACGTGAAGGGCCGCGTCACCTTCGTCAACCGCGCCGCCGAACGCCTGCTCGACTGGCACGAGGACCAGCAATCGCTGGCGCTCTCCGTGGCAATTCCGGAATTCGGCGCGCTCTTCGACCGGCTGAAGGAGTCCAACACCGGATTCCTCCAGGAGGAGATCAAGGTCAGCCGCTCGGGCCGGATGGAAAACCTGCTGGTGCGCATGTCCACCCGCACCAACGACGGTGGCCGGCGCGAGGGCTACGTGGTCGCCTTCGACGACGTGACCGACCTCGTGACCGCCCAGCGCATGGCCGCCTGGGGCGACGTGGCACGCCGCATTGCGCATGAAATCAAGAACCCCCTGACCCCGATCCAGCTGTCGGCCGAACGCATCAAGCGCAAGTTCACCCGTGTGCTGGACGACGAACAGGCCGCCAGCCTGGAACAGCTGACCGACGTGGTCGTGCGCCAGACCAACGACCTGCGCCGCATCGTCGACGAATTTTCCAAGTTCGCCCGGATGCCCGAGCCCCAGACCAAAGTCGAAAGCCTGACCAAGCTCCTGCGCGAGGCGGTCCTTCTGCAGGAGGCCGGTCAGCCCGACGTGACCTTCGAGACCACGCTCACCGAGGATGCCCTGATGGCCGAGGTCGATGGCACCATGCTGCACCAAGCGCTGACAAACCTGATCAAGAACGCCGGCGAAGCTATTGAAAGCCTTTACGAAAAAGAAGGCGGCGACGGCCACGTCCCGCAGATCCGCGTGATCAGCCTGCGCGAGGACGACCATGCCGTCATTCGCATTTCGGACAATGGCATCGGTCTGCCCGAGGACCGCTCGCGCCTGTTCGAGCCTTACGTGACGACGCGCGAAAAGGGCACCGGCCTGGGCCTGCCCATCGTCAAGAAGATCATCGAGGAACATGGCGGCAACCTTGCGCTGGAAGACGCCGAACCCTTCGCGGACGGCGCCCGCCCCGGCGCCATGGCCGTAGTCCGCCTTCCCCTGACCCGGGCCGAGGCGGCGCCAGATGCCGACCCCGATACCGACCCGGACCCCGACTCCGATTTGAACGAATATGACCAACGACAGGCCGTATGAGGTGACCCATGAGTGACATCCTGATTGTCGACGACGAACGCGATATTCGAGAACTGATTTCAGACATCCTGCAGGACGAAGGCTTCACCACCCGCCTTGCCGGCAATTCCGACGAGGCAATGGCCGAGATCCGCGACCAGCCGCCGGGCCTGCTGATCCTCGACATCTGGCTGAAAGACAGCAACATGGACGGGATCGACATCCTCAAGGCGGTCAAACGCGACTATCCCGAGGTGCCCGTGGTCATCATCTCGGGCCACGGCAATATCGAGATCGCGGTGGCGGCCATCAAGCAGGGCGCCTACGACTTCATCGAGAAACCCTTCAACATCGACCAGCTGATGGTGGTGATCCGCCGCGGCATGGAAACCAGCCGCCTGCGTCGCGAGAACCTCGCGCTCAAGCGCCAGGGCAGCGGCCCGGCCGACATGCTGGGCGAAAGCCCCGCCTTCCGCACCCTGGTGGGCCAGCTCGACAAGGTCACGCGCTCCAACGGCCGGGTCATGCTGTCGGGGCCTGCCGGCTCGGGCAAGGAACTGGCCGCGCGCTACATCCATGCCAATTCTGACCGCGCGGCCGGCCCCTTCGTCTGCGCCGGCTGCGCCTCGATCGAACCCGACCGCATGGAAGAGGTGCTCTTCGGGCGCGAGGCCGAGGACGGCACCGTCACCCCGGGCCTTCTGGAAGAGGCCAATACCGGCGTGATCTATTTCGACGAGGTCGCAGACATGCCCATGGGCACCCAGGGCAAGATCCTGCGCGTGCTGGTCGATCAGACCTTCCTGCGGGTGGGCGGCAGCGACAAGGTCCAGGTCGACCTGCGCGTCATCTCCTCCACCTCCCGCGACCTCGAGTCGGAGATCAGGGCCGAGCGGTTCCGCCGCGAGCTCTACCACCGCCTCAACGTGGTGCCCATCGCCGTGCCCAGCCTCGAGGACCGGCGCGAGGACATCCCCGTGCTGGCCGGCTACTTCATCGAGAAGCTCAACGGCGAACAGGGGCTGCCGATCCGCGCCCTGGGCGACGAGGCGGCGGCCCTCCTGCAAACCATGCGCTGGCCCGGCAACGTGCGCCAGCTGCGCAACGTGATCGAACGCATCCTGATCCTGGGCGACAGCTCTGGCGACATCAATGCGCGTGAGATCCCCGGCGACAGCGCCACGCCCAGCGACGAGAGCCGGGTTGTCCTCTCGGGCACCGTGGCCACCATGCCGCTGCGCGAGGCCCGAGAGGCGTTCGAGCGTGAATACCTGATGACCCAGATCAACCGCTTCGGCGGCAATATCAGCCGAACGGCGGAATTCGTCGGCATGGAACGCAGCGCCCTGCACCGCAAGCTGAAATCGCTGGGCGTGGTCACCGGCGCCAAGGGCGCGCGGCTCTCTGACGAGGAAGAGGACAGCCAGCAGGCCGCCACCGGCTGACCGGGCCGGGCGGCACGGGGCCGCCCATCTTCCTCTGGCCCCAAATATCCCCGCCGGAGGCAGTCCCGAGGCGGCACGCCGCCGAGACATCGAGCGCGCCGCAGGCGCTCCTCCTGGTCACGCGACCTAGTCCGGGTTCACGATCTGGTATTTCCCGCCCTTGATGCGGATCGCGCAGGAATTCTCCGTCAGGGGTGGCTGCACGCGCGTCGCGGTGATCACCGTCGCCTCCACCACCTCGGGCGGGCAGGGCTTCAGGCTGACCTTCTCATACCCCTGGTCTGCCATGCACTGCCTGGCCACCCGCGCCCGCAGCCCCTCGTTGGCGTCGTACCGCTCCCACCGGCCGGGGGACAGCATCACGCGGACCGTGCGGCACGCGCCCGCTCCGTTGCAGACCTGCCGATAGCTGTAAGTCGGGGGAATGTACCGCGTCAGCGTGCGCACCGGCACTTGGCGCAGGGCGTCCACGTCGCATTGCGTGCGGTCCCGGGCGACACCGCTTACCGGCGCGCCTTCCTTGTAATAGACATTGGTCGGCAGGCACCCTGCCAACAGCAGCGCGATCACGGTGAAAAGCGGGACTCGGAACCATCTCATACGCGCCAGCCTATCCGGCAAATCCCCGCAGGACAAAGCAATTGACCGTGACAGCCCCATCTGTCATGCAAAGCGCTCGATTGGGTCAATAAGGGCATAGCCCATGAAGGTCATCATCTGCGGGGCAGGGCAGGTCGGCTGGCAGATCGCACGCCACCTGTCGGGCGAACGCAACGACGTCACCGTGGTCGACAGCAACCCCGACCTGGTGCGCCGCGCCACGGAAACGCTGGACGTGCAGGGCATCAACGGATTTGCCAGCTATCCCAACGTGCTCGACCAGGCCGGCGCGCGCGATGCGGACATGATCATCGCCGCCACCTACTCGGACGAGGTCAACATGGTCACCTGCCAGGTGGCGCATTCGGTCTTTTCCATCAACCGCAAGATCGCCCGCCTGCGGTCGCAATCCTATCTCGACGCGATCTATTCCGACCTCTACCGCCGCGACCACATGCCCATCGACGTGGTCATCTCGCCAGAGCGCGAGGTGGCCGAGGCCGCCCTGCAACGCCTTGCCGCGCCCGCGGCTTTCGACACCGAAACCTTCATGGAAGGCAAGGCACAACTTATGGGCCTGCGGATCGAGGATGACTGCCCCATCGTCAACACGCCCCTGCGGCAGCTGACCGACCTCTTTTCGACCCTCGAAGTGGTCGTGCTGGCCATCCGCCGCGACGGCAAGCTCTTCGCCCCCGAGGCCGAGGACCAGCTTTTCGTCGGCGACGACGCCTATGTCTTCGCCCCCACCGAGGACGTGCCGCGCACCATGGAGGTCTTCGGCAAGACCTCGCAGACGCAGGAGCGGCTGGTCATCATCGGCGGCGGCAATATCGGCCTCAGCGTCGCCAAGCGGATCGAGAAGCGCGGCAAGCGCACCCGCGTCAAGGTGATCGAACGCGACCGCAGGGTGGCCGAACGCGCCGCCGACGCGCTGGAACGCACCATCGTCCTGAACGGCGACGGTCTCGACGCGCAACTGCTGGCCGAGGCCAACATCTCGCGCACCGATGCGGTGCTGGCCGTCACCGACGACGACAAGACCAACATGCTCGCCGCCGTGCGCGCCAAGGCCGAAGGCTGCCCCTTTGCCATCGCGCTGATCAACGACCCCACGCTTCTGCCGATGATGGAGCCCCTGGGCATCGACGCTTATATCAACCCGCGCTCCACGACCGTCAGCTCAATCCTGCGCCACGTCCGCCACGGCCGCGTGCGCTCGGTCTATTCCATCGGAGACGCCGAGGCCGAGGTGATCGAGGCCGAGGTCATGTCCACCTCCAACATCGCCGGCGCCGCCATCCGCGAGATCGACTTTCCCGAGGGCGTGCTCGTGGGCGGCGTGCTGCGCGACGGCAAGGTGCTCAAGCCCTCCGGCACCATGCGGATCGAGGCGGGCGACGTGGTGGTGATCTTCGCGCTGGCGTCGGATGTGGGCCGGGTGGAACAGCTCCTGCAGGTTTCGATTGATTTCTTCTGAGACATCGTCGCCGGGCCTGACCGCCCGTCTCCTGCGGTTTCCGCTCATTCTCGTGCTGACCGGAATCGCCAGCGTCGCCATGCTCGGCCCCGCGCTCCATGCCTTCGTGCAGGACGATCATTCCGTCGCCCGCGCCTTTCTCTATTCCAGCGTCCTCGGGATCACCTTCATCCTGCTCATCGGCCTCGCAATCTCCGGCCGCCGCCAGCAGGACAACACCGACATCCAGAACCTCGCCTCGCTGGCGCTGGCCTATACCGCGCTGCCGATCTTTCTGGCGCTGCCCTTCTACGAGGGGCTCGAGACCACGCGCTTTCTCAACGCCTATGTCGAGATGGTGTCGTGCCTCACCACCACCGGCGCCACGCTTTTCGACAACCCTTCGCGGCTGGTCGACAGCCTGCATCTCTGGCGCGGTCTCGTCGGCTGGTTCGGCGGTCTGCTGATCTGGATCGCGGCCTCGGCGGTGCTGGCGCCGATGAACCTGGGCGGGTTCGAGATCACCGTCTCGGCCGAGCCGGGGCAGGGCGAGGATGCGCTCAGCCGCTTCCGCCGCGCCACCTCCGCCCGCCGCATCGCCCAGAGCACCCAGGCACTGGCGCCGATCTACGTGGGGCTGACGGGCGTTCTGTGGCTCCTGCTGGTGATCGGCGGCGACCGACCGCTCGTCGCCGTGGTTCATGCCATGTCCACCATGGCCACCAGCGGCATTTCCGCCGTCGGCGGGGTCGAGAATGCCGGCAGCGGCTTTGGCGGCGAGATCGTGATCTTCCTGTTCATGTTCTTCGCCCTCTCGCGGCTGACCTTCTCCTCGGACACGCTGACCAGCCGCTCCACCAGCGTGCTGGGCGACCCCGAGTTCCGCATCGGCTGCGCTCTCGTCATCGGCGTGCCCCTGATCCTCTTCTCGCGCCACTGGCTGGGCGCGTTCGACGTCGACCAGGTCGAGGATCTGGGCATGGCGCTTCAGGCGCTCTGGGGCGGCACGTTCACCGTCATGTCGTTCCTGTCCACCACCGGCTTTCAAAGCGCGGCATGGGAGGCGGCCCAAAGCTGGTCGGGCCTCGGCACGCCGGGCCTTCTGCTGATGGGGCTGGCGATGTTCGGCGGCGGTGTGGCCACCACGGCGGGGGGCGTGAAGCTTCTGCGGATCTACGCGCTCTACCTCAATGGCCAGCGCGAGATGGAGCGCCTGGTGCATCCCTCGTCGGTGGGGCGCGCCGGGGTCCACACCCGCCGGATGCGGCGCGAGGGCGCGTTCGTGGCGTGGATCTTCTTCATGCTCTTCGCGCTGTCGCTGGCGCTGGTGACCGTGCTGATGGCCGCCCTGGGCGAGGATCTGCAGAACGCCATCGTGCTCTCGACCGCGGCCCTCGCCACCGCCGGCCCACTGACCCAGGTCGGGGCCGACGCGCCCATTCCCCTGCTGGAGATGCGCCCGGCGGCCAAGCTGGTCTTTTCCGCCGCCATGGTGCTGGGCCGGATGGAGACGCTGGCGCTGATCGCACTGTTCAACCCCAGCCTGTGGCGCCGCTGAGGCCCGGCGCAGGCCGGGCCAAGTTGCGCGCGTGTCACGGTCGTGACATATCTTCCCGGCAAGACGCCGCAACGATTTGATTTTTGGGCTGGAAACTCCGAAACGCCCACTCCATACTCCCTTGCGAGGGAGACCGGGGCCGCAACGCGCCCCACGCAAGAACAAAGGCTATAAAAACAATGGCGACAGACCGACAAAACCTGCAAGACGCATTTCTGAATCAGGTCCGCAAGACCAAGATCCCGGTTACCGTTTTCCTGATCAACGGCGTCAAGCTGCAAGGCGTGATCACCTGGTTCGACAATTTCTGCATCCTGCTGCGCCGCGACGGGCAGTCACAGCTTGTCTACAAACATGCCGTGTCCACCATCATGCCGTCCCAGCCGGTCAGCCTTTACGAGGGCGAT
Source organism: Roseovarius sp. THAF8 (assembly GCF_009363735.1). Lineage (NCBI taxonomy): Bacteria > Pseudomonadati > Pseudomonadota > Alphaproteobacteria > Rhodobacterales > Roseobacteraceae > Roseovarius > Roseovarius sp. THAF8. The sequence continues at coordinate 188,465 of NZ_CP045410.1, forward strand.
GACGGGTCTTGACCCAGACCGACGTTTCGGACACCCGCGCCTGGGTCCTGCACCCGGATATTCCCAGTTCAGACCGCGAGCGTGACCCCGCGCGCGCGCTGGAAGAGGCCGTGTCGCTGGCCCATGCCCTGCCGGGGCTGATGGTGTTGGGCGGCTCGGTCGTGCGCCTGCGCGACCCGCATCCGGGGATGCTGTTCTCCAAGGGCAAGCTGGCCGAGCTGAAATCGCTGGTCGAGGACAACGAGGTCGAACTGGTGCTGATCGACGGCCCGGTGTCGCCCGTGCAGCAGCGCAACCTGGAAAAGCAGCTGGGCGTCAAATTGCTGGACCGCACCGGCCTGATCCTTGAGATCTTTTCCGACCGCGCCGCCACCCGCGAAGGCGTGTTGCAGGTGGAAATGGCCGCGCTCAGCTACCAGCGCACCCGCCTTGTGCGCGCCTGGACCCACCTGGAACGCCAGCGCGGCGGGCTGGGCTTCGTCGGCGGTCCGGGCGAGACCCAGATCGAGGCCGACCGCCGCGCCATCGACGAACAGCTCGTGCGCCTGCGCCGCCAACTGGACAAGGTGGTCAAAACCCGCACGCTGCACCGCGCCGCCCGCGCCAAGGTGCCGTTCCCCATCGTGGCGCTGGTGGGCTACACCAACGCCGGCAAATCCACGCTCTTCAACCACCTGACCGGGGCCGAGGTCATGGCCAAGGACATGCTCTTTGCCACGCTCGACCCGACCATGCGCAAAATCGCCCTGCCGGGCGGCGGCCCCGAGGTCATCCTGTCCGACACGGTGGGCTTCATCTCGGACCTGCCAACCGAACTCGTCGCCGCCTTCCGCGCCACGCTCGAGGAAGTGCTGGCCGCGGATCTCATCGTGCATGTCCGTGATATCTCGCACCCCGAAACCGAGGACCAGTCCGGCGACGTGCACGAGATCCTCACCAGCCTCGGCGTGCTGGAAACCACGCCCCAAATCGAGGTCTGGAACAAGATCGACCGCCTGTCGGCAGAGGACCGCACCCTGGTCGAGAACCGCGCCGCGCGCCTTGAGAACGTGCAGCTTCTGTCGGCCATCACCGGCGAGGGCATGGACGCGCTCAGCGACACGATCATCACGCGGCTTGCCGGGGCCACTCATGTGGAAACGCTGACCCTGGGCTTTGACGCGGGCCGCAAACGCGCCTGGCTGTTCGAGAAGGGGCTTGTCGAGGACGAAGTTCAGGACGAGGACGGCTACACCCTGACCGTGCGCTGGAACGAGACGCAGAAATCGCAGTTCGACGGGCTTTGACCGCGCCGCCTCGCGGCCTCGTGATTTGCGAAATACCCGCTGCATCCCGATCTAGCGGCCTTGAGTACCTGAAAGGACGCAAGACATGGCCAAGACATTCCACGAACTCGCTTTCACCGACGCCGTCCGCGCCATGCAGGAAAAACAGGGCTCTGCCGCCATGTACGCCCGCAGCCTTGCCCCCGATGCCCCCGCCGACGACCGTCTTGGCCCCAACGAGACACAGTTCATCGCCCTGCGCGACGGCTTCTACCAGGCCACGGTCAGCGCCACGGGCTGGCCTTACGTGCAGTTCCGCGGCGGCCCGCGCGGCTTTCTCAAGGTGCTGGACGACACAACGCTGGGCTATGCCGACTATCGCGGCAACCGCCAGTATATCTCTGCCGGCAACCTGGCGGACAACGACCGTATTTCGCTGATCCTGATGGATTATCCCAACAGCGCCCGGCTCAAGATCCTTGGCCGCGTGGCGATCTCGGACGACCCCGACGTGATCGGGCGGCTGATGGATGACGGCTACAAGGCGCGCCCCGAACGGGCCGTGGTCATCACCGTCGAAGGGTTCGACTGGAATTGTCCCCAGCACATCCCCGTCCGTCTGACGGTCGAGGAACTGGGCCCGATCCTCGAACCCTTCCAGCAGGAGCTGGCCGACCTGCGCGCCGAGAACGCCGCGCTCAAGGCCCGCCTGGACGCGGCTCAGTCGCTGTGAACCAGTCGCAAATAGGGCCGTTCGCTGGGGTGTGACAGCGGCGCGGGCCGCTCATGCCGGGCCTTCGGCGCAGGGGGCTCCAACGGCGCCTGCTCTTCACTGAATCCCGGCGCGGTCGCGTCGGTCAGATCGACCGGCGTCACCTGGCACTCCACGATGCCGAACCGCCGCGGTGTCGCGCCGATCGGCCCTTCGGTCACGAAACAGCCCAGCGCGCGCGAGATATCGCCCAGGTCGCTGCGCAGCGGCAGCACGATCAGCGTCGCCGCCAGCGCCGGACGTCGGATACCGGCGGGCGCGGTCAGGTCCAGCCGCAGCGTCGCGGGCCGCTCGAACAACTCCACCATCGCATCGGCCAGCTGCGCCCGGTCCTCGGGCGCGATCAGCGCCGACAGGGGCATGCCGCGCACTTCCATGCCCATCACGTCCGACAGGTGCGTGCCAGCGATGCGCAGCCGGGCGATGCCGGGGGCGACCTTCTCTACGATGAAGGCATTGCCCAGCAGGCTCTCGATGCCGCGCGGGTCGATCTCGGTGCGCAGCGGCACGTCGCCGCCGCGTCGCATCGCCGACCAGTAGTCGACGAACTTGCGCAGGTCCGCCTCGCGCCGGCGGCGGGCCGCGCCTGCGCCCGGTAGCTGCAAGTCCGAAATCTTGTCCGGGAACGAGGTTCCAGAATCATCCGTCATCGGTCTTTCCCCATCCGGCTCCGACGCCGGCCTCACCATGAATATTCCGATCCGAACGCGATCACGCGCCCGGAACGCCCCCGTGCGAGATCGACCCTGCGCCACTCCCGCGCGGTCCTGCACCGCCTTCAAATTGAATCAGATGCAGCTCGACTTGGAACAAGCTTGCCACAATTCTGCCCGAATTTGTTCAACTTTATTGCCCAGTGGTTAACGCGGCTCCGCGCAGGGCGCTTGCGAAGGGTGCCTCGACAGACTAGGACACCTGCACGAGACCGGGCGTTTTCACGGCCCGCGCGCGAAGGATAGGCTGCACCGTGACAAAAGATCCGTCCCCCCTGATTTCCATGACCGGCTATGCCGCGGGGCAGGGGGCGCATGGGCGTTTCGGCTGGACGTGGGACCTCAGGTCGGTGAACGGGCGGGGCCTCGATCTGCGCCTGCGGGTGCCCGACTGGATCGAAGGGCTGGAGGCGGCCCTGCGCGCGCGCCTGACCGGGGCGCTTTCGCGCGGCAATGTCACGCTCTCGCTGAAGCTTCAGGCGCAGGACGGCGGCGCGGCTGCGCAACTGGATACCGCCCAGCTCGACCGTGTGCTGGCGGCGATGACCGAGATCGAGGCCCGCGCCATGGCGCTCGGCCTGTCGCTGGCGCCGGCCAATGCCGCCGACGTGCTGGCCCTGCGCGGCGTGTTCGAGCCGGGCACGCAGGCCGAGGACACCACCGCCCTGGGCAAGGCGCTGGTGGCGGATTTCGAGACCGTTCTGGACAGTTTCCAGTCGATGCGCCACCGCGAAGGGGACGCATTGGCCGAGGTGCTGAGCGGCCAGCTTGCCGGGATCGCCGAGCTCACCGACGCCGCCGCCACCGCCGCCGAGGCCCGCCGCCCCGAGACCGAGGCCAATTTCCGCGCCGCGCTTCAGCGGGTGATGGACAATACCGACGGCGTCGAGGAAGCGCGCATCGCCCAGGAACTGGCCGTGCTGGCCGTGAAATCCGACGTCACCGAGGAAATCGACCGCCTGCGCAGCCACGTATCCGCCGCCCGCGACCTCATCGCCAAGGGCAGCCCCGCGGGCCGCAAGCTCGACTTTCTCGCGCAGGAATTCAACCGCGAGGCCAACACGCTGTGTTCCAAGGCGCAAAGTCGCGACCTGACGAGCGTGGGGCTGGAGCTGAAAAGCGTGATCGAACAGATGCGCGAACAGGTGCAGAATGTCGAGTGACCTGCAAAACAGGGTTTTGCAGGTCATCCCGGACCTGATCCTGCCTGCCCCGGGCTTGACCCGGGGGGATCTCCCGGCAATTTCGTACCACCTCGTCCCGGGCCTGACCCGGGACCTCCCGGCCAATCCCCCTCGCCCTGCCAAAGGAATTGCGCCGCCTTCGGCGTCGCCGCAGCGCGCCTTCGGCGCTTGCATGAGTATTTCGGGCAAGAAAAAGCCGGGCCGCGTGCCCGCACCGGAGGCCCCATGACGCAGCGTCGCGGTCTTCTGATCATCCTCTCCTCGCCCTCGGGCGCGGGCAAGTCCACGCTGTCGCGCCGCCTGCGCGACTGGGACGGGACGATCTCGTTCTCCGTCTCCGCCACCACGCGGCCGCCCCGCGCGGGCGAGGTGGACGGGCAGGATTACCATTTCCTCGACGACAGCACCTTCCGCCGTCAGGTGGCCGCGGGCGAGATGCTGGAACACGCCCATGTCTTCGGCAATTTCTACGGCTCGCCCCGCGGCCCCGTGCAGGCCGCCATCGACGCCGGCCGCGACGTGCTCTTCGATATCGACTGGCAGGGCGCGCAGCAGATCCAGAACTCGGTTCTCGGCCCCCATACCCTGTCGATCTTCATCCTGCCGCCCTCAATCACCGAGTTGCACCGACGGCTGGAAACGCGCGGGCAGGACAGCCCCGAAACCATCGCCAAGCGGATGCAGAAAAGCTGGGACGAGATCAGCCACTGGGGCGAGTACGATTACGTGCTGGTCAATGACGACCTGGATACCACCGACAAGGCGCTGAAGACCATTGTCTCGGCCGCCCGCCTGCGCCGCCTGCAACAGCCCGATCTGAACGCCCATGTGCAACGCCTGCAGGCCGAATTCGAGGAGAGATGAATGCCCATCTACGCGCTTGACGACGTGATCCCGCAACTGGAAGACGGCACCTGGGTGGCCCCCGACGCCAACATCATCGGCAAGGTGGTGCTGGAAAAAAATGCCTCGGTCTGGTTCGGCTGCACCCTGCGCGGCGATAACGAGCCGATCGTCGTGGGGGAGGGCAGCAACGTGCAGGAAAACGTGGTCATGCACACCGACCCCGGCTTTCCGCTGAGTATCGGGCGCGGCTGCACCATCGGGCACAAGGCGATGCTGCATGGCTGCACGCTGGGGGAAAACACGCTGATCGGCATGGGCGCGACCGTGCTGAACGGCGCCAGGATCGGCAAGAACTGCCTGATCGGGGCCGGCGCGCTGATCACCGAGGGCAAGGAGATTCCCGATGGCAGCCTCGTGATGGGCGCGCCCGGCAAGATCGTGCGCGAGCTGGACGATCAGGCCATCGCCGCCTTCACGGCCACCGCGCTGCACTACCAGAAGAACGCCGCGCGCTACCGGGCGGGACTGCGCCGCCTCGACACGGAATGAACCAGGGCAATATCGCCACGCTTTTGCAGGCGATTCCCCTGGCCGCGCTGCTGATCGGGCGGGGCGAGCGCATCCTTGGCGCCAACGACCGCGCCACGGCCCTTCTGGGGCCGGGGCTGACCGGGCGTCATTTCATCACCGCCATCCGCCAGCCCACCGTCCTCGACGCGGTCGAGGCGTGCTTGCGCGACCGCGAGACGCGCCAGACGCGCTACCTCTCCAGCGCCGGCGCGCAGGACACCACCTTCATCGTCACCTGCAGCCCGGTCGACACCGACGCGGGCTCGGGCGTGCTGTTGTGTTTCGAGGATGTCACGCATCTGGAACAGGTGGGCCAGATGCGCCGCGATTTCGTCGCCAATGTCAGCCACGAACTGCGCACGCCGCTGACCGCGCTGCTGGGCTTCATCGAAACCCTTCGCGGCCCGGCGCGCAACGATCCCGTGGCGACCGAGCGGTTTCTGGGCACCATGCAGGTCGAGGCCAGCCGGATGGAACGCCTTGTGAAAGACCTGCTGTCGCTCAGCCGGGTCGAGGCGCAGGAACGCGTGCGCCCCACCGACCGCGTCGACCTGATCCGGCTGATCAATGCCGTGATCCACGCCACCCGTCCCATCGCCGAGGAAGCGGACGTGACCATCGCCTTCCAGACCGACGTGCAAGAGATCCACGTGCCCGGCGATGCCGACCAACTGCACCAGATCCTCACCAACCTGATCGAGAATGCGGTCAAGTATGGCGGCCCCGGCAAGACCGTCACCGTGACGCTTGCTGCGCATTCCGATCACCCCGCGCTGCGCGGCCCCTCGGCGGTGGTCTCCGTGGCCGACCAGGGCCCCGGCATCGAGGAGGTGCACATCCCGCGCCTGACCGAACGCTTCTACCGCATCGACAGCCACCGCTCGCGCGAGATGGGCGGCACCGGGCTTGGGCTGGCCATCGTCAAGCATATCGTCAACCGCCATCGCGGCCGCCTCAAGGTCGAATCGGAACTGGGGCAGGGCACCCGATTCGACGTGATTCTGCCCTCGCGCCCCGCGTCGTCGCAGACCTGACGCACCCCCCATCTTTGCGTTGCGACGTCAACCGGAATTAATTCGGCGTTAATCTTCGCAAAAAGGGGCCTGTCATAAAACCGTTACAAAACCGTAACAAAAGCGTCGTGCCCGAGGCGTAGCAGGGCGCCAAGGTCGCCCGCTGCAAGGTGACCGGGATACATGGATATCAGGAGCTATATATGTCCTTCATGAAAATGACCGCCTCTACCCTGGCGATCGCGGCCGTTTCGGCCACCGCTGCCGCTGCACGTGACAACGTCCAGGTTGCCGGGTCTTCCACCGTGCTGCCCTACGCGTCGATCGTGGCCGAGCTCTTCGGCGAAAACACCGACTTCCCGACCCCGGTCGTGGAATCGGGCGGCTCGTCGGCTGGCCTGAAACGCTTCTGCGAAGGCGTTGGCGAAAACACCATCGACGTGGCGAACGCCTCGCGCGCCATCCGCGAAAAAGAGATCAAGGCCTGCGCCGACAACGGCGTGACCGACATCATCGAAGTGCGCATCGGCTATGACGGCATCGTCTTCGCCTCGCAACAGTCCGGTCCCGAGTTCACCGCGTTCGAACCCACCGACATCTTCAACGCCATCGGCGCCACCGTCCTGAAAGACGGCGAGCTGGTCGAGAACACCCATGAAAGCTGGGCCGAGTTCAACTCCGAGCTGCCCGACGCCGAAATCGCGATGTTCATCCCCGGCACCAAGCACGGCACCCGCGAAGTCTTCGAAGAGAAGGTTCTGCTGGTCGGCTGCGAGGAAACCGGCGCGATGCAGGCCATGCTGGACAGCGGCATGAGCGAAGACGAGGCCGAGGATTCGTGCCTTGACGTCCGTCAGGACGGCAAGTCCGTGGACATCGACGGCGACTACACCGAGACCCTGGCGCGCATCGACGCCAACACCAACGGCATCGGCGTGTTCGGCCTGGCGTTCTACGAGAACAACACCGACAAGCTGAAGGTCGCCACCATGAGCGGCATCGAGCCCTCGACCGAGACCATCGCCTCGGGTGAATACCCGGTGTCGCGTCCGCTGTTCTTCTACGTCAAGAAAGCGCATATCGGCGTGATCCCCGGCCTGAAAGAGTACGCACAGTTCTTCGTCGCCGACGAGATCGCAGGCCCGGGCGGCCCGCTGTCGAACTACGGCCTGGTCGCGGACCCGGAACTGGCGGCCACGCAGTCGGCTGTCGAAGCCGAAGAAACCATGGGCAGCGGCTCCTAAGCCTCTGACCTTCGGGGGCGGCCTATTCCGCCGCCCCCAATCCCCTTTTAGGTAATTTTTTCCAGACAGACGGATGGGGGGCTCATGCCGACACTCTGGCTATTCCTGATCGTGCTTGGCATCGCGGCGGTGGGCTACGTGCTCGGTCGCGGTCGGGCGCTTCAAAGCGTGGAGGGCGACAACCGCAAACTCCACTCGCTGCCGTCCTATTACGGCTCGAACGTGCTGATCAAAGTCGTCGTTCCGGCCTTCCTGCTGATGATCGCCTGGCTGCTGATCCAGCCGCTTATCGTCAGCAATACCATATCGGGCATGATCCCCGACCGCTCCATCGACAACAAGGGCTCGCTCGGGCTTGTCATGGCCGAGGTCCGGCGCACAGCGGACGGGTTGGACAATGCCGTGGCTCAGGGCGTCATGGAAGAAGATTTCGCCCGCAACGCGCGCGCCGAATTCAACGATGTAACCCAACGGCTCAGGGACGCGGGCCAGATCGTGACCTCCGAGGTCACCCAGACGGTCCTGCGTGCCGCGCAGCGCTACCGGATCATGAACGCCACCGGCAACCTGATGATGACCGTCGCGGTGCTGGTGCTGGCCGTCCTCGGCGCGCTCTGGGGCCTGCGCGAGTCGCATGGTGACTTCCGCGCTCGCAACACGGTCGAGCAAAGCATCCGCGCGCTTTTGATCGGCGCAGCCTCCATCGCCATCCTGACCACCATCGGCATCATCCTGTCGCTGGTGTTCAACACGATCGAATTCTTCCGGCTTTACCCTGCGTCCGATTTCTTCTTCGGCACCAATTGGGCGCCCAGCTTCTCGGGTCGGGGCGGCAGTTCCGACCTCGGGGTGATCCCGCTGCTGTGGGGCACGTTCTACATTTCCATCGTGGCGCTGGCCGTGGCCGTGCCCATCGGATTGTTCGCCGCGATCTACCTTTCGGAATACGCCTCGCCCAAGGTCCGCTCGGTCGCCAAGCCGCTGCTCGAGGTGCTGGCCGGTATTCCGACCATCGTTTATGGCCTCTTCGCCCTGCTGACGGTCGGCCCGCTGCTGCTCAAGGTCTTCGGCGATGACGGGCTTGGCATCATGCAGGCGGGCACCGCCGTCATGACCGCCGGTCTGGTGATGGGCATCATGCTGATCCCCTTCGTTAGCTCGCTTTCCGACGACATCATCAACGCGGTGCCGCAGGCCATGCGCGACGGCTCCTACGGGCTGGGTGCCACGCAATCGGAAACCATCCGCCAGGTGGTACTGCCCGCCGCCCTGCCGGGCATCGTGGGCGCCATCCTGCTGGCCGCCTCACGGGCCATCGGCGAGACGATGATCGTGGTACTGGGGGCAGGGGCCGCAGCCCGGCTTAGCCTCAACCCGTTCGAGGCCATGACCACCGTGACCGCCAAGATCGTCAGCCAGCTCACTGGCGACGCCGACTTCGCCTCGCCCGAGGCGCTGGTGGCCTTCGCGCTCGGGATGACGCTTTTCGTCATCACGCTCTGCCTGAACGTCTTCGCCCTTTATATCGTGCGCAAATACCGGGAGCAGTACGAATGACCGACGCAACGCTCAACGGCGCCAGCGGCGGCGGCCATGGCCGCTCCTCGCTCAAGACAGCCGATGCCAACACCAAGCGCCGCAACGCTGCCGAGAAACGCTTTCGCGCCTACGGTATGACGGCGATCATCATCGGCATCTTCTTTCTTGTCGTGCTGTTCTTCTCGATCATCCGCTCGGGCCTCCCCGCCTTCACCCACACCGTGGTGGAGATGGAATTCACCTTGACCCAAGAACAATTCGACGAGGCCGAGGGCGAACTTTTCAAGACCAAGGCCTATTCGAACCTCTTCATCGCGCAGCTTCAGCAGCAACTTGAGGAACGCGGGATGGAGGTCGAATTCGACGAGGCCTCGATCGAACGCGTGCTGGGCAAGGTCGGCGGCAACCTGCGGGAATACTACGCGGGCAACCAGAACCGTCTCGGCGAGCCGACGTCCTTCTCGCTCTCCGCCTCGTCGCGCGTCGACGGCTATTTCAACGGCCGTGTCACCCGCGAAAGTATGCAGGACAGCCGCTTCCTCATGGCCTCCGACCTCGATCTGGTGGATGCGCTGCGCAACGCCGGCATCATAAAGTCCGAGTTCAACTGGAACTTCATCACCGGCGCGGATTCCGGCGTGGACAACCCCGGCGGGGCCGGGATCGGCGCCTCGGTCATCGGCTCGTTCTTCATGATGCTGGTGGTGCTGGTCCTGTCGCTGCCCATCGGCGTCGCCGCCTCGATCTATCTCGAGGAATTCGCGCCGCAGAACAAGTTCACCGACCTCATCGAGGTGAATATCTCGAACCTTGCCGCCGTGCCGTCAATCGTCTTCGGCATCCTTGGTCTTGCTGTCTTCATCCAGTTCATGCACCTGCCGCAATCCGCCCCGCTGGTGGGCGGGCTGGTGCTGACACTGATGACCCTGCCGACGATCATCATCTCGACCCGCGCCTCGCTCAAGGCGGTCCCGCCCTCCATTCGCGACGCCGCGCTCGGCGTCGGGGCGTCCAAGATGCAGGCGGTCTTTCACCATGTCCTGCCGCTCGCCATGCCCGGCATCCTGACCGGCACCATCATCGGCCTCGCACAGGCCCTGGGCGAGACCGCGCCGCTGCTGCTCATTGGCATGGTCGGCTTCGTCGCCCGCGGCTACCCTGACGGCTTCGTCGCCGGCTTCACCGAGCCGAACTCGGCCATGCCTGCCCAGATCTACACCTGGGCCGCCCGCGCCGACGCCAGCTTTTACGAGAAAGCCTGGGGCGGGATCATCATCCTTCTGGTCTTCCTGCTGACCATGAACATCATCGCCATCATCCTGCGCCGCCGCTTCGAGCGCCGCTGGTAGAAAGGGACCACGCCATGTACGATACGCCAAATACGGAGAGAGCCGTGGATCAGAAAGACATCAAATTCTCGGCCAAGAAGGTGCAGGTCTATTACGGCGACACCCATGCCATCAAGGACGTGGACGTGGCGCTGGAAGACAAGACCGTCACCGCCTTCATCGGCCCCTCGGGCTGTGGCAAGTCCACCTTCCTGCGCTGTCTCAACCGGATGAACGACACGATCGACATCTGCCGGGTCGAGGGCGATATCCTGCTCGATGGCGAGGATATCTACGACAAGAAGGTCGACCCGGTGCAACTGCGCGCCAAAGTCGGCATGGTGTTCCAGAAACCCAACCCGTTCCCCAAGTCGATCTACGACAACATCGCCTACGGCCCCCGCATCCACGGCATGGCCAAGTCCAAGGCCGACCTTGACGAAATCGTCGAACGCGCCCTGCGCCGCGGCGCCATCTGGGACGAGGTCAAGGACCGCCTGCAAGCCTCCGGCACGGGCCTCTCGGGTGGCCAGCAACAGCGCCTCTGCATCGCCCGCGCCGTGGCGACCGAGCCGGAAGTGCTCCTGATGGACGAACCGTGCTCGGCGCTCGACCCCATCGCCACCGCGCAAGTGGAGGAGCTGATCGACGAGCTGCGCAGCGAATACTCGGTCGTGATCGTGACCCACTCGATGCAGCAGGCCGCCCGCGTCAGCCAGAAGACTGCCTTCTTCCACCTCGGCAACCTGGTGGAGTTCGGCGAAACCGGCAAGATCTTCACCAACCCCGAAGATCCCCGCACCGAAAGCTACATCACCGGCCGGATCGGCTAAGGAGCGCACGTTATGAACGACGAACACATCTCATCGGCCTTCGACCGTGACCTCGAAACCGTCCAGGCGCTGATCATGAAAATGGGCGGCCTGGTGGAAGAGGCGATCATGAACGCCGCCATCTCGCTCGACACCCGCGACGAGGAACTGGCCGAAACCGTCCGCGCCGGCGACCGCGTCATCGACGACCTCGAAGAACAGATCGACGAGGAAACCGCGCGGACCATTGCCCTGCGCGCGCCCACCGCCATCGACCTGCGCGTGATCCTGACGGTGATGAAAATCGCCTCGAACCTCGAACGCATCGGCGACTACGCCAAGAACATGGCCAAGCGCACCACGGTGCTGGCACAGATGACCCCGATCACCGGCGCCACCGCCTCGCTGCGCCGCATGGCGCGTGAAACCGAACGGATGCTGCGCGACGTGCTGGACGCCTATATCCAGCGCGACGCGGCACTGGCCCGCGAGGTGATCCAGCGCGACCATGATGTCGACCAGATGTACAACGCGCTCTTCCGCGAATTCCTGACCTTCATGATGGAAGACCCGCGCAACATCACGCCCTGTATGCACCTGCACTTCATCGCCAAGAACACCGAGCGCATGGGCGACCACGTCACCAACATCGCCGAACAGGTGGTCTATCTGGTCACCGGCACCATGCCCGAAGACAACCGCCCCAAAAGCGACAAGACCTCGCTGGACCCCAAGGTCTCGCCCCAGGTCGGCGCATAACGAAGGACACAAGACGTCATGGCAAGCGAACAGCCCAGCGTTCTTCTGGTCGAGGATGAACCCGCACAGCGCGAAGTGCTGGCCTACAACCTCGAGGCCGACGGCTTTGCCGTGACCCGCGCCGAGAACGGCGAAGAGGCCCTGATGCTGGTCGAAGAGGCCGCGCCAGACCTCATCCTGCTGGACTGGATGCTGCCCAACGTGTCAGGCATCGAGGTCTGCCGCCAGCTCAAGACCCGTTCCGAGACCCGCAACGTGCCGATCATCATGCTCTCGGCCCGCTCCGAAGAGGTGGACCGCGTGCGCGGGCTGGAAACCGGCGCCGACGATTACGTGATCAAGCCCTATTCGGTGATCGAACTCATGGCCCGCGTCCGCGCCCAGCTGCGCCGCACCCGGCCCTCGACCGTGGGCGAGCGGCTGGAATACGAGGATATCATCCTCGATTCCGAGACCCACCGCGTCACCCGTCAGGGCGAGGGGCTGAAGCTTGGGCCGACCGAGTTCCGCCTGCTCTCGACCTTCATGGAAAAACCGGGCCGGGTGTGGAGCCGCGAACAACTGCTCGACCGCGTCTGGGGCCGCGACATCTATGTCGACACCCGCACCGTCGACGTCCATATCGGCCGGCTGCGCAAGGCGCTCTGCCAGCACGGCGGCGAGGACCCGCTGCGCACGGTCCGCGGGGCAGGGTACTCGCTGGGCTGATCGCGCCGCGCCCGCCTTTCACTGTTCTCCAAATACTCAATCCAAAGAAACAAAGCGTGGCGCAGCCACTCAATTTGGTTGGTTGCGCTCCGGCCGGGCCCGTCTACTCTGTCGCAGTGGACCGGACCTCAAAGGACGCAGATCATGCCCCCACTTCACGACAAGGTCGCCCTCGTCACAGGCACCGCCGCCCCCAACGGGATCGGACAGGCCATCGCCCGCAGGCTGGCAGAGGACGGCGCGCATGTGGTCGTCACCGATCTCGGCGGCACGGTAGAGGTCGACGGCGTCGCCACCCCGCGCCTCTCGCTGCTGGAAACGCTCGCCGCCGACCTCGATACCACGGGCGCGGCGCTCGAACTGGACGTCACCGATGCCGCGCAGATCGACGCGGTCGTGGCGCAGGTGCAGCGCAGGCTGGGGCGCGTCGACATCCTTGTCAACAACGCCGGCAGCCTCGCGGGCGCGGACAATTTCATGTCCACCACGCCCGCCCAGTGGACCAGCAGCTTCAACGTCAATCTTCTGGCCCCGATGATGCTGTCGCGTGCCGTGATCCCGGCGATGCAGGCCGCCGGGGGTGGCCGGATCATCAATATCGGCTCCACCGGCAGCCTGGGCGCCGAACCCGGTTTCGGCGCGTACACGGCGATGAAACACGGGCTGGTGGGTCTGACCAAGACGATCGCCGCCGAGTTCGGCCCCGAGGGCATCCTGTGCAATATCGTCTGTCCCGGCTACATCGCCACCGACATGCATATGGCCGCCAACACGCGGATCGCCGGCGAACGCGGGCTGAGCCTGGACGAGGTCAAGGCGCAGCGCTATACCAGCGTGGCGCTGCGCGACGCGGGCCGACCCGCCGACGTGGCCGATGCCGTGGCCTATCTGGCCGGCCCGCAGGCGCGCTATGTCACCGGAATCACGCTGCCAGTCTCGGGCGGCGTCCCCTACGGCATCTGAGCTTCGACGGGTCACCGGGGCAGGGGGTCTTCCTCCTCGGCCTGCGGCGCCAGCCAGTCGCGAAACTTCATCACCGCGCTGTCCCGCGCCTTTTCCTCGGGCCAAACCAGGTGATAGGCGCCGGGGCTTTCTGTGCGCCCACCCCAGACCGTGACCAGCTTGCCGGTCGCCAGGTCCTGCTCGGCCAGGTAATCCGGCAACAGCGCCACGCCCAGCCCGTGCAATGCGGCCTGCGTGATGGTCGAGAACTGGTCATAGATCGTGCCCGCCACCGTGCCCGTCTCGACTCCATGCGCGGCGAACCACGCGCGCCACGCCTCGGGGCGGGTTTCGATATGCAAGAGGGGCAGGGACAGCACATCGCCCGGTCCCGATACCGGCGTCCGTTCCAGCAGCGCGGGGGCCGCGACCGCCACCACCGCCTCGCTTTTCAGCCGCAGACTTTGGGTGCCGGGCCAGCCACCGTCTCCGAAAAGTATTGCCGCGTCAAAGGGTTCCGAGGCGAAGTTGAACGGCTTCAGCCGGGTCGAAAGGTTCAGCGTCACCTCCGGATGCGCGCCCGCAAACTCCGGCAGGCGCGGCACCAGCCAGCGCATCCCGAAGGTCGGCAATATCGCCAGGTTCAAACTGCCGCCCCCGGGGTTCAGCGCCAGCTTCAGCGACGCCTGGCTGATCCGGCTCAGCGCCGCGCGTGTCTCTCCCGCATATTCCCGCGTCTCCGGCGTCAGCCGCACGCGCCGCCCTTCGCGCAGGAACAGCGGCACACCCAACTGGCTCTCCAGCGTCTGCAACTGCCGGCTCACCGCGCTCTGGCTCAGGCTCAACTCCTCGGCCACCGCCGTCAGGCTGCCCAACCGCTCCAGCGCTTCCAGCGCGCGCAGCGCGCCGAGCGAGGGCAGAAAGCGGCGGGGCAGGGAAATATATGCGGTTTCCTCATGAATATATACCGAAATGCCGCTTTTTATTGCGCTTATCTCAGGATAAATTCAAGCCAAACCCGTTTGATCCCTGCAAAGGAGCCCGCCATGAGCCTCGACGCCCCCAAACTGCGTGACAAGGACAAGCCCGACCTCGCCGGGTTCGACTGGGCCGATCCGTTCCTCTTGAACGCCCAGCTGGAAGAAGACGAACGCATGATCGCCGACAGCGCCCGCAGCTTTGCGCAGGAGACGCTGCAACCCAAGGTCAAGGACGCCTACGCCGCCGAGACCTCCGATCCCGGAATCTTTCGCGAGATGGGGCAGATGGGCCTTTTGGGCACCACCATCCCCGAGGAATACGGCGGGCTAGGCGCCAATTACACCACCTACGGCCTTGTCGCGCGCGAGATCGAGCGCGTGGATTCCGGCTATCGCTCGATGATGTCCGTGCAGTCCAGCCTGGTGATGTATCCCATCTACGCCTATGGCAGCGAGGAGCAGCGCCAGAAATACCTGCCGGGCCTCGCCTCGGGCGAACTGATCGGGTGTTTCGGCCTGACCGAACCCGACGCGGGCTCCGACCCCGCCGGCATGAAGACCCGTGCCGAGAAGACGGCCGATGGCTACAAGATCTCTGGTTCCAAGATGTGGATCTCGAACGCGCCCATTGCCGATGTCTTCGTCGTCTGGGCCAAGTCAGACGCCCATGACGGCAAGATCCGAGGCTTCGTGCTCGACAAGGGCATGAAGGGCCTCAGTGCCCCAAAGATCGGCGGCAAGCAGTCCTTGCGCGCCTCCATCACCGGCGAGATCGTCATGGATGGCGTCGAGCTGGGCGAAGAGGCACTTTTGCCGAATGTTCAAGGGCTTAAAGGCCCTTTTGGATGTCTCAATCGCGCCCGCTACGGCATCGCCTGGGGCGTCATGGGATCGGCCGAGTTCTGCTGGCACGCAGCGCGCCAATACGGCCTCGACCGCAAGCAGTTCAAGCGCCCGCTTGCCCAGACCCAGCTCTTCCAGAAGAAGCTCGCCGACATGCAGACCGAGATCACCCTGGGCCTTCAGGCAGCCCTTCGCGTCGGTCGGTTGATGGACGAGGCGCAAGCCGCGCCCGAAATGATCAGCCTGATCAAGCGCAACAATTGCGGCAAGGCGCTGGATATCGCGCGGCAAGCCCGCGACATGCATGGCGGCAACGGCATTTCCGAGGAATTCCACGTCATCCGCCACATGATGAATCTGGAAACCGTCAACACCTACGAGGGCACGCATGACGTGCACGCCCTGATCCTGGGGCGCGCGCAAACCGGGCTTCAGGCGTTTTTCTGAAGCTTTTTCAAGGCGGTGCAGGGCAGGGGGCTGCCCTGCTCTATTGCCTTTGCCGCGCGTAATCGCTCAGCACCAGCAAACCGCCCGCAATCGCCCAGTTCTTGACGAAGATCGACATCTGCCAGCCATCCTCGGGCTGAAAGTGAAAGACGCTCGTCACCATGCAATAGACGCTCAGCGCCAGCGCAACCCAGCGCGTCGCATATCCCAGCAACAGCGCCAGTCCCGCACCCGCGTTGAACACCAGCGCAGGCCAGATCAGCGCGCCGGGCAGTCCAAGGTTGCCCAAGAGTGCCATGCCTTGCTCCGGCGCCACGGCTTTCTGCACCGCGCCGGCCAGGAACAGCGCCGCGATCAGGCCGCGCCCGATCCGCAGGGTCCAGGGGGTCTTTTTCGTCTCCGGCACTGATCTCTCCATCGGCAGGGGGCGGTCGGCTTTAATCGTGCGAGGTAATCCGTTTCCCATCAACGCAAACCCGGCCGGTCAAGTTTCAGCGCATCCCCGTCAGCCCGTAAGGCTTTCACGCATAATCAGTATTATGTTAAAATAATACCTACTCCAAATAGCACGCACGGCTCCGTAAAACCCTTGCGCGTCCGGCACTTGGTCAAATCTCCTCACCTGCCTGCCGCGCCTGTCATCCCCGATGCCACAGTCCCGTACAGAGTGCCACACCCCGTAACTCTCACTCGACACCACCGTATGTCACGGTCTATGACGTAGCGGAAAGGACGCGCGCCGCATGACTTCCATCCTGATCCTCAACGGACCCAACCTCAACCTGCTGGGCACACGCCAGCCCGAGGTCTATGGCACCACGACGCTGAGCGACATCGAGGCACAGTGCCACGCTGTTGCCGAGGATCTGGGCGTCACGCTCGCCTTCGCGCAATCCAACGCCGAAGGCGCGCTCGTCGACAGGATCCATGACGCCCGCGGCACGCATCACGGGCTCATCCTCAACGCCGGCGCCTATACCCACACCTCCATCGCCCTGATGGATGCGATCTCGAGCACTGAAGTTCCCACGATCGAGCTGCATCTCAGCAACATCCACGCGCGCGAGGATTTCCGCCACACATCCTACATCGCCAGGGTCGCGGTCGGCGTGATCTGCGGCTTCGGCGCCCATGGCTACACGCTGGCGCTTCAGGCCATGGCGCGGCACCTGGAGACCGGCGCATGATTTCCACGACCCATCTCAACGCGCTCCTGAACGCGCCCAGCATCGAAGAGCTCTGGGACATGCACGTGGCGCAGATGGCGGACTATGGCTTCGACCGGCTGATCTACGGCTTCACCCGCTACCGCACGCCAACCTCGCTGGGCGATCCGGAAGATTTCGTCCTGCTCAGCAACCACACGCCCGAGTACATGAACACCTTCATCGGCGACGGTCTCTATCACCATGCGCCGATGGTCCGCTGGGCGCTCGACAACGAGGGCGCCTGCTCGTGGCGTGTCCTGGCCGAGATGCTGGAAACCGAAACGCTGACCCCGCAGGAACGCAAGGTGGTCGATTTCAACGCCTCCATGGACGTCACCTGCGGCTACTCGATCAGCTTCAAGTCGATGTCGCCGCGCACCAAGGGGGCCATCGCGCTGACCGCCCATGCCGATCATGACCAGGCCGACTGCGACAAGCTGTGGGAAGAGCATGGCGAGGACATCGTCCTGCTCAACAACATCGTGCACCTGCGCATCCTCACCCTGCCCTACGAGGCGCCGGGCCGCTCGCTGACCCGTCGCCAGAAAGAGGTGCTGGGCTGGGTCGGCGACGGCAAGACGATCCAGGACATCGCCCTGCTGATGGAACTGACGCCCGCCACCGTGGAAAAGCACCTCCGCCTCGCCCGCGAAGCGCTCAGCGTCGAAACCACCGCCCAGGCGGTGCTCAAGGCCGCGTTCCAGAACCAGATCTTCGTGCTCCACACCTGACAGGCGACAATTTCCGGCATGGGTGTCCCTGCCAGGGCGCCACGATTTTGCGAAATTCTCAAGCGATTTGAATGATTTTACCGTTTGGTAAGGATTCCCCTACTTTCTCAAATTGACGTTACGTCGCAAAGTGGCCACGTTCCGTGAGTGGTGGCTTTTAAGCCTGGGAACATGGGTCGGCGCCCCCTGTGATATCAGGTGAGTACCCGGCCTGCCGGTTTGTCCGGGGGCCGGTCGGTTTGCCTATTTCTCGGCGGATCGACCGGATTTGCCTGCACCGTCTCATCCCGTTTCAGGTGCTGGGAACAACGGTGTCGCCCGCCCGGGCGGCACCGTTTTTCATGGCCCCCTGCCCGCACGGACACGGAATGTGATCCTCGCCGACCGTCCCGGGGTCCGGCGCCGGCATGGTCAGCCACCCCGACGCACGGCACAGCGGCAGTGCCGCCTCGGGCCGGACCGCCGAGTCCTCCTGCCGCCATCACCGCAACAGCGGGCGGTCGTTCGCAAACGCGACCCTGCGACAGCGACAAGGCACCATCGCTTGCAGAATCGCGCGGCCCCCGGTCAACAACACATTGCGCGCCGTCTCCTGCGGCGGAATGTGGCAAGCCCCTGCCGGCGCACGCTCCGGCCACCACACGCGCGCCGCTCAAACGAAAAAGCGCGCCCCGATCTCGGAACGCGCCCTGTCTTCCTCTGGCCGAAAATATCCCGGGGGGTGCGGGGGGCTGGCCCCCCGCTTCGAACCGTGAGACCGAGGGGCTGGCCCCTCGGTCTCACGGTCAAAGCAATCTCAGCCCTGCGCCGCCTTGGCGACTTCCTCGGCGAAGTTCTCTTCCTTCTTCTCGATCCCCTCGCCCACTTCCATGCGGATGAAGCCGGTGATCTCGACACCCGCCTCGGAGGCGGCGGCGCCGACGGTCACGTCGGGGTTGATGACGAAGGACTGGTTCACCAGCGTGATCTCGGACATGTACTTCTTCATGCGGCCTTCGATCATCTTCTCGATCACCTGCTCCGGCTTGCCGGATTCGCGGGCGATGTCGATCTGCACCTGGCGTTCCTTGTCGACGACGGCCTGGTCCAACTCCGCCTCGTTCAAAGCGGCGGGGTTGGTGGCGGCGATATGCATCGCGACCTGACGGCCGAATGCCTCGTCACCACCCTTCATGGCGACCAGCACGCCGATCTTGCCCATGCCGTCGGTGGCGGCGTTGTGGATATAGCTCACCACGGTCTCGCCCTCGATCTTCTCCATCCGGCGCAGGCCCATGTTCTCGCCGATCGTGGCGATCTTGTCGGTGATGATGTCCGACACGGGCTTGCCGCCGATCTCGGCCTTCTGCAGCGCCTCGAGATTGGCCACGCCCACCGCGGCACCGGCGATCTCGGCCACCATCTTCTGGAAGTCGGCGTTCTTGGCGACAAAGTCGGTCTCGGCGTTCACCTCGACGGCGACGCCTGTGCCGCCGGTCACGCTGACGGCCACCAGGCCCTCTGCGGCGGTGCGGCCGGATTTCTTGGCGGCCTTTGCCAGGCCCTTGGTGCGCAGCCAGTCAACCGCGGCCTCCATGTCGCCATCGGTTTCGGTCAGCGCTTTCTTCGCGTCCATCATGCCCGCGCCGGTCTTGTCGCGCAGTTCTTTCACACTTGCAGCTGTGATCGCCATCTTGGCTCTCCTCGAATATTGGGGCTGTCATGGGCGCGGCCTGTCCCGCGCCCATTTTCCATAAGCAAAGTATAGGTTTCGTGACAGGCTCAGCTGTCAGCGGCCTCTTTCTTGACCTCTTCGGCGGACTCGATGTCCAGCGGCGCGTCCTTCGACATGGCATCGTCATGCATCGCCTCGTCGCTCGGCGCGGGGGCCTCCGCCGCCGGGGCCGGCGCTTCGCTCACGGCCTCCTCGGCCGGGGCTTCTTCCATCGCGCCAAGGTCGATCCCGGCCGCGCCCATCTGCGCCGACATGCCGTCGAGCGCCGCGCGGGACACCAGGTCGCAGTAGAGCGAGATCGCACGCGCCGCGTCGTCGTTGCCGGGGATGATGTAATCCACGCCATCGGGCGAACAGTTGGTGTCGACCACGGCCACGACCGGGATTCCCAGCTTGTTGGCTTCGGCCACGGCCAGCGCTTCTTTCTTGACGTCGATCACGAAAAGCAGGTCGGGCACGCCGCCCATCTGGCGGATCCCGCCCAGGCTGGCCTGCAGCTTCTCCTGGTCGCGCTCGAGGCCCAGGCGTTCTTTCTTGGTCAGGCCTTCCGCGCCGCCTTCCATGATCTCGTCGATCTCGTTCAGGCGCTTGATCGACTGGCTCACGGTCTGCCAGTTGGTCAGCGTGCCGCCCAGCCAGCGGTGGTTCATGTAATATTGCGCGCATTTCTCGGCCGCCTCGGCGATCGGTGCGCTGGCCTGCCGCTTGGTGCCCACGAACAGCACCCGGCCGTTCTTGGCCACGGTCTCGCGGATGACGTTCAGCGCCGCGTCGAGCATCGGCACGGTCTGCGTCAGGTCCATGATGTGGATGCCATTGCGCGCGCCATAGATGAACTCGCCCATACGGGGGTTCCAACGCTGCGTCTGGTGGCCGAAGTGAACGCCAGCTTCAAGCAGCTGACGCATGGAGAACTCTGGAAGAGCCATGGTCGTTTTCCTTTCCGGTTTGCGCCTCGGTACGGGGATGAGAAGCGGATGCTTCAACCGGTGGACCTTCGGGGATGTCTCCCCCGACAAGCCCGCCCATACCTGCGGGATTGAATGGCGCGCGTATAACCGGCTCTGCTGCGCGGCGCAAGCCCCCATATGCACTGCCTTCGAACGCCGCGCGCCGAAATCTTTCAAAGATTTCGACCCGTTTTCTTTTTAAGAAAACGTCCGCCCTACCCTTCGCATCCACCCGAAAGTTCACGCGTCACGCCCTGAAGTTCCGGCGCCGCCTCGGCCAGCATGTCGTTCAGCGGTTCCGTCCCCACAGGAGCATAGAACCAGTCCGCATTGTCCCAGACCACCAGCCACCGCGCGCACCAGCCGGACGGGGCGTCCTCGGGCGACAGATCCTCCGCCCCGCTGGCCGCAAGCCCCCAGTGCCACGGCCCTTCCATACCATGCCCGCCGAACTCCGGCCCGGTCACCTCGAAGGCCGAGATGTCGAACGGATGCGCATAATCGGGGTCCAGCACCGCGTCCCGCATCCAATCCTCCGGCATGTCGATCCGGTCCGCATAGGCCTCCAGCAGCCCCGGCAGCACATGGTCCCGCCGCTCCCGGCGCACCCGCGCCTCCTGTCCCGACAGGTCCGCCACCGTACCGAGAAAGGCAAAGGCCCCCTCCCCCGGCGCCGCGCTGAGGTTGGCAAAGGCGGAAAACACCTCCGCCCGCCGGTCTTGTGCCGTCTCTTCGGTGAACCAAGATGCCGGCAGGTTCGCCGCTACTGCCGCGACGACCAGCAGCACCAGCACGGGTTTCAGCGGGATGCGAAAGCGGCGTGTGTCGTCCATCCCGCCACCCTACGCCGCGTCGCCGCCCTCCGCAAACCGCTTGCCCTCCCCTGTCCGGGCGGTGCAAATGTCCCCATGACGCGCCCGCCCGACATCCTCTGCATCGGCTCTGTCCTCTGGGACATCATCGGTCGTGCCCCCAGCGCCATGCGGCCCGGCGCCGACGTGCCCGGCCGCATCACCCGCGGCCCGGGCGGTGTCGCGCTCAACATCGCGCTCAGCCTCGCGCATTTCGGCCTGCGCCCTGCCCTGCTCAGCGCCGTGGGCCGCGACGCCCCGGGCGAGGAATTGCTGGTGCTCTGCGCCGCACGCGGCCTCGACACATCCCATGTCTGGCGCGCGTCCGAGCTGTCGACCGATCAGTACATGGCCATCGAAGGCGCGGGCGGGCTGGTGGCGGCCATCGCCGACGCCCATTCGCTCGAAGCCGCCGGAGACCGGATTCTCGCGCCGCTGCACGACGGGACATTGGGAAGCGCCGCCAATCCCCATACCGGACCCATCGCTCTCGACGGCAACCTGACCACGGCCCTGCTGACGCAGATTGCCCACGACCCGGCCTTTTCCGCCGCCGACCTGCGCATCGCGCCTGCCTCGCCCGGCAAGGCCGAGCGCCTGCTGCCCTTCCTGCAAACCGGGCGCGGCATCCTCTACGTCAACCTCGAAGAGGCCGGCATCCTCTGCGGTCGCCCCTTCGCCACCGCCGCCGGGGCCGCCGAGGCCCTGATCGCACGCGGGGCGGCGCGGGCGATCGTCACCAACGGCGCCGCCCCCGCCGCCGATGCCGAGCCGGACGGTGTTCTGACCGGCCAGCCCCCGCCCGTCCTCGTCACTCGTGTCACCGGCGCGGGCGACACCTTCATGGCCGCCCACATCGCCGCCGAATGCACCGGCGCAAGCCGCGCCACCGCCCTCGACCGCGCGCTTCAGGCCGCCGCCACCCACGTTTCCAGCGAGATCGCCCCATGACCACCCTGCCCTTGCAATTCTCGCCCGAGGTCGCCGCCGCCCGCGCCGAGGCGCGCCCCATCGTGGCGCTCGAAAGCACCATCATCACCCACGGTATGCCCTCTCCCCGGAACCTGGAGACCGCCCGCCAGGTCGAGGAGACGGTGCGCGACGCCGGCGCCACCCCGGCCACCATCGCCGTGCTCGAGGGCCAGTTGCATATCGGCCTCGACGAGGGCCAGCTCGACTCCCTCGCCCGCGCGCAGACCGTCGCCAAGCTCAGCCGCGCCGACCTCGCGCTCTGCATCGCCACCGGCGGCACCGGCGCCACGACGGTCGCCGCCACCATGATCGCCGCCCATGCCGCCGGCATCGCCACCTTCGCCACGGGCGGCATCGGCGGCGTGCATCGCGGCGCCGAACTCAGCTTCGACATCTCCGCCGACCTTCAGGAACTGGCGCAAACCCCCGTCACGGTGGTCTGCGCCGGGGCCAAAGCCATCCTCGACCTGCCCAAGACGCTTGAAGTGCTGGAAACCCTCGGTGTGCCCGTCATCGCCTATGGCCAGGCCAGTCTGCCCGCCTTCTGGTCCGCCACCTCGGACCTGACAGCCCCTCTGCGGCTGGATGATCCGCACTCCATCGCCCGCGCGCATCTCGCCCGCGCCGCGCTTGGCCTGCCGGGGGGACAGCTTGTCGCCAATCCCATTCCGGCCGAGGCCGAGATCCCCGCCGCAGAAATCATTCCCATCATCGAAGAGGCCACGCGCGAGGCGACGGCCAAGGGCATCACCGGCAAGGCCGTGACACCCTTCCTGCTCGACCGTATCTACAGCCTCACCCAAGGCCGCTCGCTCGACGCCAATATCGCGCTGGTCCTCAACAATGCCCGGCTTGCCGCGAAAATCGCCATCTGCCTCGCGGATGCGGGTCAAAGCGGTGCCGGGGCACTGAAATCCGTTGTAGCGCCCCGTTGAAGCGCCTAGATATCGCCTGACAAGAACCCCCCGAAGGCTCTCATGAACACCCCTTTCGACGACGATCCCCCGCCACCGCCCAAGAAACCCGGACGGTTTGCGGGGCTGCGCGCCAGCTTTTTGACCGGCATCGTTGTGATTGCCCCGGTCGTTCTGACAATCTGGCTGATCTGGACACTGGTCGGCTGGGTCGACGGTTTCGTTCTGCCCTTCGTTCCCGACATCTATCAGCCGGAATACCTGGTCAATCGCTTCGTTCTTGGCAACACCCGCCCCGACGACGCCGACTGGGTTCATTTCAATATCCGCGGCCTCGGCGTGATCGTCTTTCTTGTGTTCACGCTTTTCGTCGGCTGGGTCGCCAAGGGCCTGATCGGCCGCTCCCTCATCCGCTACGGCGAAAGCCTGGTCGACCGGATGCCCGTGGTCCGCTCGATCTATTCCGGCGTCAAACAGATCGCCGAGACGGTCTTTGCCCAGTCCGAGCGCAGCTTCGAGAAGGCCTGCCTGATCCAATACCCGCGCAAGGGCATCTGGGCCGTCGGTTTCATCTCGACCCAGGCCAAGGGCGAGGTCGCCGACAAGGCTCAGATATCCGAGGACATGCTCAGCGTCTTCGTGCCCACCACGCCGAACCCGACCTCGGGCTTCCTGCTGTTCTTTCCGCGCTCGGACGTGATCGAGCTGGACATGTCGATCGAGGACGCGGCCAAGCTGGTGATCTCCGCGGGCCTCGTCTATCCGGGCCAGAACGGCAAGGCGGTCCCGTCCGACAGCGAACACTGAAATCCCTGCGAATTGCCAAACGCAGCGGACGGCGCCTCGACCGGGCGAAACGCGATCAGGCGCACCGTCGCGATACCACTGGAATACCGACGCGATACCGACGTCCCGTTTCGGCCTGTCCGGCGCCGTTGACCGGCCCGATCCGAGTCAGCCGAACATCGCCTTCAGATCCACGCTGTCGCGCTGTCCGACATCCCCGAAGCCCGTCTCCAGGAACCTCTCCGCCGCCGCCCGCCCGGCCTGCTTCAGCCGGTCCAGCACCGGCGGAGTCGGCACCAGTTTCGTGGCCACCGACAGGTCCCGCATCAGCGCGTCATCGGCAATCATGTGCACCCGAACCCGCTTCATAGCACCCTCCGCGATGGTCCCCGCATCCATCAGCTCCTGCACGAAATGGATCGCCCGCAACTCTCGCAAAAGCGCGGCGTTGAAGCTGATCTCGTTGATCCGGTTCTGGATCTCCTGCGGTGATTTCGGCACCTCGTCCCGCACCAGCGGGTTGATGTTCACGACGACGATGTCATCCGGCAAGTCCTTGCGGAACAAGGGGAAAAGCGCCGGGTTCCCGCTATAGCCGCCGTCCCAGTAATGCGCCCCGTCGATCTCGACCGCCTGGAACAGCGTCGGCAGACAGGCCGAGGCAAGCAGGCTGTCATCGGTGATGCCGTCGCCCTCGAATACCCGGATCTTGCCGGTATGCACGTTGGTGGCGCCGACAAAGAACTGCGGCTCGCAGACGCGGCAGACCTTGTCATAGGCGAACCGCCGCACCACCCGCCGCAGCGGGTTCACGTAGAACGGGCCATAGGCATAGGGCGACACCACCCGGCTGGCCGCATCGGCCAGGGTATAGACCGGCGACAGCTCCAGCACGTCGCTCAGCGTGCCGACGCCGGGCAGGTGCCCGGTCATCCACGCCGGCAGCCGCAAATCCTCCACCGCGCCCATCTGCGCCCACAGCCAATCGAGGTTCTCCCGCGCGCCCTCCCGGCCCCCGGCCAGCATGCCGGCTTTCAGCGCAGCACCGTTCAAGGCCCCGGCGGAAGTGCCCGAAATCCCGGCGATTTCAACCTCTTCCGCCTCCAGCAGGCGATCGAGCACACCCCATGTGAAAGCCCCGTGTGCGCCCCCGCCCTGCAAGGCCAGATTGATCCGCTTACCGCTCACGTCACGCTCACTTCCTCTGGCTTCAAATATCCCGGGGAGCCCGAGGGGCTGGCCCCTCGGATGGCCCGATCACAGCGCCGTCCAGCCGCCATCCACGCTGATGGTCGTGCCGGTGATCTGCTCGGCCGACGGCGAGCACAGAAAGACCGTCGTGCCGCCCATCTGTTCCACCGTCGCCATCTGCTTGGACGGCTGGCGCTCCAGGATCACCTCGCGGATCACCTCCTCGCGGCCCATGCCGTATTTCTCCATCGTGTCCGGGATCTGCTTTTCGACCAGCGGCGTCATCACGTAACCGGGGCAGATCGCGTTGCAGGTGATCGGCTCCTCCGCGGTCTCCAGCGCCGTCACCTTGGTCAGGCCGACGATGCCGTGCTTGGCGGCCACATAGGCCGATTTGAACGGGCTCGCGGTCAGGCCATGGGCACTGGCAATGTTGATCACCCGGCCCCAGCCCCGTTCGCGCATCACCGGCAGGGCGGCGGCGGTGGTGTGAAAGGCGGAACTCAGGTTCACGGCGATGATCTGGTCCCATTTCTCGACCGGGAAATCCGGGATGCCCGCCACGTGCTGCACACCGGCGTTGTTCACCAGGATATCGCAGCCACCCGCCTCTTCGATCAGCTTCCGGCAGGCCTCCGGGTCGCTCATGTCCGCGGCGATGAATTCGACCTCCGCGCCGGTATCTTTACGAATTCTTTCCGCTATCTCGTAATTCTCGTCCCGCGCGGCCCGACCGTTCAGCACGACGCACGCTCCGGCCTCGGCCAGGGAGGTGGCGATTCCAAGACCGATTCCCGAGGTCGATCCGGTGACGATGGCGGTTTTTCCGGCGAGAGACATGGTGCAGCACCTTCCTGTTAAACTTTCGCGCCAGACCTAGCGCGTTTCGCGGGTCGTTGAAAACCTGCCATACACGGGTTTCGGCGCCTATGGGCGCATGTTTGCGATGTTGAGAAAAAACTGCCGTTCGCGTAAAAAAAACGCCGGCACAAGGCCGGCGTTAAGTTATTGAGGCAGGTTTCATACAGGCAAGAAACCTATCGAGCAGTGCCCCCTTTATACGCAATTCGCCGTGATGATCCAAGCTAAAAGTTTGAAAAGACGTAAATCCGCCTTTAACGTCGTTGGTCAGACAAATAAGGCCTGAGCAGGATTGTTGCCCAAATGGGACCAGAATTTTTCCACCGCGCGCTGCGCACAATCGCGATTCTTGGCGCTGGTTTTGCGGCCAATCCGGGCGTTGCCGAGCCTTCGCATGGCATAGCTATGTACGGCGACCCCGCCCTGCCCCCAGATTTCGTGTCCCTGCCCTATGCCAACCCCGACGCGCCCAAGGGCGGCCGGCTGGTCAGCGGCAACGTCGGCAGCTTCGACAGCCTCAATCCTTTCGTCCAGAAAGGCGAGCCGCCCTGGCAGTTGCGCTACCTCACGCACGAGTCGCTCATGGGGCGATCCTATGACGAACCCTTCTCGCTCTACGGTCTTCTGGCCGAATCGGTCGAGACCGGCCCCGACCGCGACTGGGTCGAATTCACCCTGCGCGAAGAGGCCGCGTTCTCCGACGGCTCCCCCGTCACCGTGGACGACGTGATCTGGTCGTACGAGACCATCGGCACCGAAGGTCACGGGCGCTATCGCGGCTTCTGGCAGAAGGTCGAAAAGATCGAAGCGACCGGCCCGCGCAGCGTCCGGCTGACCTTCAACACCGAGGACCGCGAACTGGCCCTCATCGCCGGCCTGCGCCCGATCCTGAAAAAGGCCCAATGGGAGGGCAAGGACTTCTCCGAGGCCGCGCTGGCCGACGTGCCCATCGGCTCGTCGGCCTACGTGGTCGAGAATTACGAGGTCGGGCGTCACGTGACCCTGCGGCGCAACCCCGATTACTGGGGCAAGGACCTGGCCTTCCGGCGCGGCACCAACAATTTCGACGAAATCCGTATCGAGTTCTACGGCGATGATGCGGTGCTGAAAGAGGCCTTCAAGGCCCAGGCCATTTCCTACGTCCGCGAGTTGAATGCCGAGAAATGGGCGTCGCAGTACAACTTCCCCGCCGTTCAGTCCGGCGCCGTCACCCTGTCGGAAATTCCGCAGGGCACGCCCTCGGGCATGACCGGCTTCGTGTTCAACACCCGCCGCGCGCCGCTCGATGACTGGCGCGTGCGCGAGGCGCTGATCCTGGCCTTCAATTTCGAGTATATCAACGACACGCTCACCGGCGGGCGCCAGCCGCGCATCACCTCGTATTTCTCGGGCTCGGAATTGGGTATGCGAGACGGCCCGGCTTCGGGCCGCGTGCGGGAGCTTCTGGAGCCTTACGCCGACACGCTTCTGCCCGGCGCGCTCGAAGGCTACACCGTGCCCGAAGGAGACGGCACCAAGCGCAACCGTGGCAACATCCGCAAGGCGATGAACCTGCTGAACGAGGCCGGCTGGACCGTCGTGGATGGCGAGTTGCGCAATGCCGAGGGCGCTCCGCTGAACCTGACCGTGCTCTTGCGGCAGGACGGCCTGTTGCAGCAGGCCGCCACCTACATGGAGATCTACGCCCAGGCGCTGGAACGGCTGGGCATCGACCTGGCGATCGAGACGACAGACCCTGCCCAGTATAACGAGCGCGAGCAGAATTACGATTTCGACCTCACCTTCTTTCGCCGCGCCTTCTCGCTCAGCCCCGGGAACGAGCAGATCTACTACTGGGGCGCCGAGTATGCCGACATTCCCGGCAGCCGGAACGTCATGGGCATGAAATCCCCCGCCGCCGAGGCGATGATCGACACGATGCTCAACGCCACCAGCCGCGAAGACTTCACCGCCGCGGTGCGGGCGCTGGACCGGGTGTTGATTTCAGGTCGCTATGTCATTCCGATCCACGAGTATGCCGTCGGCCGGATTGCGCATCTCAGCCACTTAAAATATCCTGCCGACCGACTGCCGGTCTACGGGGACGGGATCTGGTTCCTCCCCGAGGTCTGGTGGTCAGAGGCAAATGAAAAATAAAAACGACAGTAACAATCGAGCAGATATCATGAGGAAAATCGCTGTTTTCACGCTGATCGCCGCGGCCCTGTCGGGCTGTGCCACGATCGAGGGTGTCGGCCGGGACATCTCCGGCGCATCGCGCGGCGTGCAAAGCTGGTTCTGACGCCGCGCTGACGGCGACAGACGGACCCCTCCAACGTCTTCGGTAACCGAAGGCGAACGGTGTGTTGCGGCCGTTTGCCCGATGCTCCACGCAAAAAGACCGACGCGTCTGCGCCGGCCTTTTCAGTTTCCGTCTCGAGGCGGTTCAGCCGACCTTTTGCTCGGCCCGGCTTTCGCGCAGGTCCGACAGTTGCTGTGCCACGAGGAAGGCCAGTTCCAGCGCCTGCGAGGCATTGAGCCTCGGGTCACAGGCCGTGTGGTAACGGTCCGACAGGTCCTCTTCGGTGACGGCCCGCACGCCTCCGGTGCATTCGGTCACGTCCTGTCCGGTCATCTCGAAATGCACGCCGCCGGGGATGGTGCCCTCGGCCCGGTGCACGCCGAAGAACTCCTGCACTTCGCGCAGGACGCTGTCGAAGGGGCGCGTCTTGTAGCCCGAGGCCGACTTGATCGTGTTGCCATGCATCGGGTCGCAGACCCAAGTCACGTTGGCGCCCTCTTCGCGCACGGTCTTGATCAGGCGCGGCAGATGCTCCCCCGCCTTGCCCGCACCGAACCGCGCGATCAGCGTCAGCCGTCCGGCCTCGTTCTCGGGGTTCAGCTTGGCCAGCAGCTTTTTCAGGTCGTCCTCTTCCATGGACGGACCGCATTTCAGCCCGATCGGGTTCAGAACACCGCTCAGGAACTCCACATGCGCCCCGTCCGGCTGACGCGTGCGGTCGCCGATCCACAGCATGTGCCCCGACCCCGCCAGCCAGTTGCCCGAGGTCGAGTCGACACGTGCCAGCGCCTCCTCGTATTCCAGCAGCAGGCTTTCATGCGAGGTGTAGAACTCCACCGTGTGCAGCGTGTGCGCGCTGGTGCTGTCGACGCCCGCGGCGCGCATGAAATCCAGCGTGTCGGAAATCCGCGACGCCATCTCGCGATAGCGCTCCGCCTTTTCGCCGTCGGTAAAGCCCAGCGTCCACGCGTGCACCTGGTTCACATCCGCATACCCGCCGGTCGAAAAGGCCCGTATCAGGTTCAGCGTGGCAGCCGCCTGCGTGTAGGCCTGAAGCATCTTCGCCGGATCTGGGATGCGCGCCTCGGGCGTGAAGGCCAGCTCGTTGATGATGTCTCCGCGGTAGCTGGGCAGTTCCACACCGCCGACGACCTCGGTCGGGGCAGACCGGGGCTTGGCGAACTGGCCGGCCATGCGCCCGACCTTGATCACCGGCACCTTGGCACCATAGGTCAGCACCATCGCCATTTGCAGCATCACCTTGAACGTGTCGCGGATCGCGTCGGCCGAGAACTGATCGAACGCCTCGGCACAATCACCGCCCTGCAAAAGGAAAGCCTCGCCCCGCGATGCCGCGCCAAGCTGTTTCTTCAAACGCCTGGCCTCTCCTGCAAACACCAGCGGCGGGTACTTGGAAAGCTTCGACTCGACCGCCTGCAGGGCTTCTGCATCGGTATAGTCGGGCATCTGGATCCGCGGCTTGCTGCGCCAGTCAGACTTCTGCCAATTGCTCATCTGTTCTCTCCGCTCATCGAATTTCGAGACCCGTCTATACTAAAGCCGACCCCCGGACACCATACAGGTTCGACGGAATATGTCGGAAATTGACTGCGGCTCTCTTGCCAACCTCAGGGTTTTCGTGGAAGACCTGACCGATACGCCACTGCGCAGGGAGTAGCGAACATGCGCGCGGAAGCGAAAAAAACGAGCGGCGACGCCACGTCTGGTCCGAAGCGTTTCGTTTTCGTATTGCTGGAGAATTTCACGCTGCTGAGCTTTGCCTCGGCGCTGGATTGTCTTCGTATTGCGAACCGCATGGCCGGTGAAACCCTGTATGAATGGGTGATGTCGGGCGAGGCCGATGAAGACGGCACTGTGTCGTGCTCTGCCGGCTCGCGGTTCAAGGTGGACATCGATCTGGACGAATTGCGCCGCGAGGACGTCGTGCTGCTCTGTGGCGGGTCCGATATCCAGAAAGCGGCGACAAAGAAGCTGCTGAACTGGCTGCGACGCGAGGCGCGTCGGGGACCGCGGATCGGCGGGCTTTGCACCGCGTCCTACGTCATGGCCAAGGCCGGTCTGCTGGATGGCAAGCGCGCGACGATCCACTGGGAAAACCACGACAGCTTTGTCGAGGAGTTCGACGAGGTCGAACTGACCAAGTCGGTTTTCGTCGTGGACGGCAACCGCATGTCCACGGCGGGCGGTACCTCGTCCATCGACCTGATGCTGAAACTCATCGCCGACGACCACGGCGAGCAGTTGGCCAACGCGGTTGCCGACCAGATGATCTATTCCTCGATCCGAACCGACCAGGACACGCAGCGGCTGTCCGTCCCAACGCGCATCGGGGTCCGGCATCCCAAGCTGAGCCAGGTCATCCAGATGATGGAAAGCAACATCGAAGAGCCGATAAGCCCTGCGATCCTGGCCAAGCAGGTTGCCATGTCCACGCGGCAGCTGGAGCGGCTGTTCCGGCGCTATCTGAACCGTTCGCCCAAGCGGTATTACATGGAACTGCGCCTGCAAAAGGCCCGGAACCTGCTGATGCAAACCGACATGACGGTGATCAACGTGGCGCTGGCCTGCGGTTTCGCCTCGCCCTCGCATTTCTCGAAATGCTACCGCTCGCATTACAACACCACGCCCTATCGCGAGCGCGGCAGTCAGGCGGCTCGGCTTTCGGTGTGAGCCGTCCCACGGGCCCGGTCGTAGTCCTCATGAAGGGACCCCAGATCGGTGTTGAACCTGAAACTCACGGCGTCAACAGCGTGCGGACGTAAGAAATCAAAGCGCAAGGCGGCCACCCGACAGACGGCTGCGCTGACTTGGCAGGGTGGTGTCGGGGTGCGTTAACTTCGATTCGAACAATGCGGCGAACAAAGGGCTTTTGGCCGCCTGAATTGCCCCTGTTGTTTCACCACGGTTAACAGTTTCGAACCTCGGCCTCGATTGACAACTTTGATCGGCGAAAAACGGCGCGAATTCGGCGTTCCGAAGCGCCAGAACCGCGCTTTCGCCCCATTTGCCTCATTTCCGCCCCATTTGGCGTCGATTTTAGATTTCGTTAACCGAGGTGCGGCGCTGCTGCCGCGTCTCAAGACCACGAAACGAGGAAGGCCGGCCACATATGCCAAGCTATCTACGACACTTCATGACCGATGATACCGGCGTCGTGAGCGTTGACTGGATCGTATTGGCGTTCAGCGTGATCTGTCTTGGATGCCTGACGATCGCCACGGCCGCCGATGGAACTTTCGGGCTGGCCGACTCGGTCAAGACATCCGTCGGAAGCAAGACCGTCGAAGGGGTCGACCAATAGGTTTGAGTTGAAACCGGCCAAATGCCGGAAATGAAATGTCGAAGGAAAGTCGCTGCCATGTTTTCCGTTTTCAAAACCTTCTGCGCCGAGGAAGACGGCGTCGTGACTGTCGAATGGATGGTGATCGCCGCCGCGATCACCTGGATGTGCCTTGGCGCGATCACTTACGCGCAAAGCGGCGTCAACAACTTGGCGAGGGCACTGGAACAAGGCATATCGGTGAAGTCCACCCAAGAGGATTAAGTTTCTCCTTCAGGTGAATTGTTTAATTGGTAAAATCTCCGCGCCCGTTTCTCACGCTCGCTTGCCTGCGATATTCCCCACGCCAAGCACGTCCAGCACTTTTGCTTCGATCTGCGCGGCGTTCAGGCCCGCCACCGCGTACATGTCAGCCGGGCTTGCCTGGTCGATGAAGATGTCGGGCAAGACCATCGAACGAAACCTGAAGCCTTCGTCGAACACGCCCTGCTCGGCCAGGTGCTGTGCAACATGGCTGCCGAACCCGCCGATGGCGCCTTCCTCGATGGTGATCAGCGCTTCATGATCGGCGGCCAACTGGTCGATCAGGTCGGTGTCCAGCGGTTTCGAGAACCTCGCATCGGCAACGGTCGGCGTGATGCCGCGCGCCCCCAGCCCCTCGCAGGCCTTCATCACCTCGCCAAGACGCGTGCCGAAAGACAATATCGCAACGCGGGAGCCTTCGCGGATCATGCGACCCTTGCCAATCTCCAGCACCTCGCCGTGTTCGGGCATGGTGACCCCCTCGCCCTCGCCCCGCGGGTAGCGAAATGCGATCGGCCCACTGTCATGGGCCGCGGCGGTGGCGACCATGTGCACCAGTTCGGCTTCGTCCGCGGCGGCCATCACGGTAAAGCCCGGCAGGTTCGACAGGTAAGCCACGTCGAAGCTGCCGGCATGGGTTGCGCCGTCGGCCCCCACCAGCCCCGCGCGGTCGATGGCAAAGCGCACCGGCAGGCGCTGAATGGCGACATCGTGCACCACCTGGTCGAAACCGCGTTGCAGAAAGGTGGAATAGATCGCGCAGAACGGCCGCATCCCGCCCGCGGCAAGCCCGGCTGAAAACGTGACGGCGTGTTGTTCCGCGATGCCGACATCGAAGCAGCGCGACGGATAGCGCTTTTCCAGCAGATCCAGCCCGGTACCGTCCGGCATGGCGGCGGTCACGCCGCAGATGCGGTCATCCTCGGCGGCATGTTTCAGAAGCGCCTCGGCAAAGACCTTGGTGTAGCTGGGCGCGTTCGAGGGCGATTTCTTCTGCTCGCCGGTCGTGACGTCGAATTTGGCGGTGGCGTGCCCGCCGTCGCGGCGGCTTTCGGCCGGGGCATAGCCCTTGCCTTTCTTGGTGATCATGTGGATCAGGATCGGCCCGCTGGCGCGCGCCTTGACCGTGCGCAGCACCGGCAGCAGCTGGTCCATGTCATGCCCGTCGATGGGTCCGACATAGCTGAAGCCCAGCTGCTCGAACAGGGTGCCGCCCACGGCCATGCCCTTGAGCACTTCCTTGGCCCGCTTCGCGCCCATCTGGAACGGTTCGGGCAAGAGCGAAACCGCGCCCTTGGCGGCGGCCTTGAATTCCTGGAACGGCTCGCCCGCGTAGAGGCGGGACAGGTAGGATGACAGCGCCCCCACCGGCGGCGCGATGGACATCTCGTTGTCGTTCAGGATCACGATCAGGCGCTTTTTCAGGTGGCCTGCGTGGTTCATCGCCTCGAAGGCCATGCCCGCCGACATCGCGCCGTCTCCGATGACGGCAATAGCGTCACCGTGGCCGGTCTCGCTGGCGCCGCCAAGGTCACGCGCCACGGCAAAGCCGAGCGCGGCGGAGATCGAGGTGGAGCTGTGCGCGGCGCCGAACGGGTCATAGGGGCTTTCAGAGCGCTTGGTGAAGCCGCTGAGGCCCCCCTCCTGCCGAATGGTGCGGATACGGTCGCGGCGCCCGGTCAGGATCTTGTGCGGATAGCACTGGTGGCTGACATCCCAGATGATCTTGTCGCGCGGCGCGTCGAAGATGTGGTGCAGCGCCACCGTCAGTTCGATCACGCCAAGGCCCGCGCCAAGGTGCCCGCCGGTTTCGGAGACCGCCGCGATGGTCTCGGAACGCAACTCGTCGGCCAGCTGGCGCAGCTCGGCATCGGAAAAGCGCTTGAGATCGGCGGGGCTGGAAACGGTGTCCAGCAAGGGGGTCTGGGGGCGTGTCACGCGTCGCCGCTCCTTCGAATGTGGCTGCCGGCCTTGGCCGGGCGGCTAGCTTTGCCGCGAGATAACGAAGCGGGCCAGATCGCGCAAGCGGTCGGCCCGTGCTCCGTACTCAGATAAGCTGTCACAGGCTGTGTCAACAAGGGCCGCGGCACGGTGTTTGGCCTCGTCGAGGCCCAGAAGCGACACGAAGGTCGCCTTGCCGGCGACCGCGTCCTTGCCCACGGCCTTGCCCGCGGCGGCGGCATCGCCGGTCCGGTCAATGACATCATCCTGGATCTGGAACGCGAGGCCGAGCGCCTGCGCATAAGCCAAAAGCGGCGCGGTGTCGGCGCGGGCCATGACGGCCCCGGCGCTGGCGGCCCAGCCGAAGAGCGCGCCCGTCTTGCCGTCCTGCAACGCGACGATCTGGTCGAGCGTCAGTGGGACCGCCGTGGTTTCTGCCGCGATATCAAGGGCCTGGCCCAGAACCATGCCCTCCTTTCCGGCGGCGCGCGCGAGCGTCAGCGCAAGGTCCGCACGTGCCTCGGGCGTGGCGGCGCCGTCAGGATGCGCGGCCATCTCGAAGGCCAGCGACTGCAACGCGTCGCCTACCAGGACGGCGGTGCCCTCGTCCCATTTGACGTGCACCGTGGGCTGGCCCCGGCGCAGATCGTCGTCATCCATGCAGGGCAGGTCGTCATGCACGAGACTGTAGGCGTGCATCGCCTCGATCCCCGACGCGGGAAAGACTGCCCGAGAAGGGTTAACGTCATGCAAACGGGCCGTTTCCATCACCAGAAATCCGCGCAGCGCCTTGCCGCCGAACAGCGCGTGGCGCATCGCGGCGTGCAGCGGCAGATCCCCGGTGATCTGGGCGTCGAGGCAGGTCTGGATGGCCGCCGCGTCCTCGGCCAGAGCGGCCTGCAGCATCAGAGTCCCTCGACCGGCGTGGTGCCCTTGGGCGTGCCGTCGCCGTCGAGCGTGATCGCCGCCACTTTCTCTTCGGCTTCTTTCAGCTTGGTTTCACAGCGTTTTTTCAGTTTCGCCCCCTGCTCGTAGAGCGCGATGGATTCGTCCAGCGGGACGTCGCCACGCTCGAGCCGCGTGACGACATCCTCGAGCGCTTTCATGGCCTCTTCGAAAGACAGGGTGTTGATCGCGTCGTCATCCATTGCGTGGTCCCTTGCACGGTAATTTTGCAGGCACCATAGCGCCGCGGGCGGTGGGCTTCAATTCGGTTGACGGTCTTCGGGGCATGGGAAATTATGACGGCATGAAGATGTCCTCCACACCCTCCGCCGATATGATGCCAGACCTTGAGATGCGCGATTTCATGAGCCGGCAGTTTGCGGTGGCTTGCGCGGAAAACGAAGACTTTTCAAAGGCTCGGGCGACGGAGTTGATCCGGCATGTTGCGGAAAAGCGGATTGTTGCACGCGGGCTGCTGGACGACCGTCCGGCGGTCTTTCGCGTCTACCTGGATGGGGTGGCGGATTGTGCGCGGGACTGGGAGGAAATCTGCCGGATCTGGCCGCAGATGCGCGAGGGGGAGTTGCGGGTCTGTGCCCCGCTCGCCTGCGCGCCGGACTGCGGTATGTTGGCGGTGGCCGACGTGCCCGGCACGCCGCTGTTGAAATGGATCTATGGCGCCGCCGAGGACGAGCGCGCGCGCTACCTGAAACCGGCTGCGCGGTGGCTGCGGGCCTACACCGAGTGCTCCGAAACGCAGGCCAACGCCCAGCCCGCCGGCTGGGCCAAGCGGGCGGAACGGGCGGCGAAAGCCCAGGCCTTCAACCGCCTGAAACGGGTCGAGAAGCCGATCCTGTCAGAGATCCAGCGCCTGGTGCCGCAGCTGCAGGACAGCCAGTGGCGCTTTGCCGTGTCGCATGGAGATTTCCATCCCAACAACCTGATAGTGAACGATAATCTTGTCACGGGGATTGATTGCGGCGGGTCGCGCCCGGCGCCCATCTACAAGGACATGGCGCGGTTCCTGATGCATATGGGACGCCGGGCGATGATCCCGTCGGGAGAGATGTATCTTGGCGTCGACAAGCAGGGGTTCATCGCCTTTGCCGATGCCTTCCGCCTGTCGGCGGAGGAACGTGAACTGACCCTGCCCTTTTTCATCGCGGTCGAGGCGCTCCTGCGGGTGGAAACGCGGGGCTTGTCGCCAAGCCGGGTGCGGCGGGCGCGGAAGATGTCGGAGGCGCTGCTGGAAGACCTCGAACGCGTCGGCCGATAGCGGAATCGGGGCCGCTCGGATCCGCGAAAACGGCGGGTCGGTATCGCGTCGGTATTTCAGTAGCATCGCGTCGGTGGAGTTTCCAAGCCCGGCGGGGGCCGGGCCGCAGCCAGTGGATGCGAGCAAACATGGCATCGCGCGTGGGTTTTCACCCACCCTACGTCATCGGCCCTTGAAGAGGCCGCCGAGGATGCCGCGCACGATGCGGCGGCCGGTGGTGCCTTTGAGTTCCTTGACCACGGCGCCCAGGACCGCGTCGCCGATGCCCTCGCTTTTCTTGCGTCCGCGCGACGAGGAGCGGTCGACGCGGCTGCCGGAATAGCGGCGGCCGGCGTTGAATTCGCGCTCGGCGGTGGATTGGTCTTCGGCGGCGGCCTCGGCCTTTTCGGCCTCTTGCGCAGCCGATGCGGCACGTTCGGCAAGGATTTCGTAGGCGGACTTGCGGTCCATGACCTTTTCGTATTTGCCCGCCACCGGCGAGGCGGCGATGACGCCGGCGCGCGCCGCGTCGTCGATGGGGCCAAGCCGCGAGGATGGCGGGCGAATGAGCGTGCGCTCGACGATGCCGGGCACGCCCTTCTCCTGCAGCATCGAGGTCACCGCCTCGCCGGTGCCCACGTCGCGGATGGCGTCGGCGGTGTCGAAGCGGTCATTGGGGCGATAGGTCTCGGCGGCGCGTTCCAGCGCCTTGCGGTCGCGGGCGGTGAAGGCGCGCAGGGCGTGCTGCACCCGGTTTCCGAGCTGGCCCAGGATATCCTCGGGCACGTCATCGGGATTCTGGGTGATGAAATAGACGCCGACGCCCTTGGAGCGGATCAGGCGGGCGACCTGCTCGACCTTGTCGATCAGCGCCTTGGGGGCGTCCTCGAACAGCAGATGCGCCTCGTCGAAGAAGAAGACCAACTTGGGTTTGTCGGGGTCGCCCACCTCGGGCAGTGTCTCGAACAACTCGCTGAGAAGCCACAGCAGGAAGGTGGCATAGAGGCGCGGGGCGCCCATCAGCTTGTCGGCGGCAAGGATGTTTACCTGCCCGCGCCCGTCGGGGGCGGTGGTCATGAGGTCCGAAAGCTCCAGCGCGGGTTCGGCGAAGAACTGGGCGCCGCCCTGGTTTTCCAGCACCAGAAGCGAGCGCTGGATCGCGCCCACGGACTGGCGCGAGACGTTGCCATAGCGCAGGGAAAGCTCGCCGGAGTTTTCGCCGACCCAGACCAGAAGAGCCTGAAGGTCCTTAAGGTCCAAGAGCGGCAGGCCCTGTTCGTCGGCCACACGGAAGGCGATGTTCATCACGCCCTCCTGCGCCTCGGTCAGTTGCATCAGACGGGATAGCAGCAGCGGCCCCATCTCGGCCACGGTGGCGCGGACGGGGTGGCCTTGATCGCCGAAAAGATCCCAGAAGGTGACCGGAAAGCTGTCATAGGTGTAGTCGTCAAAACCGATGGTCTGGGCGCGGCTGGTGAACGCCTCGTGCAGCTTGAAATCCGCCGATCCGGCGGCGGCGAGGCCGGAAAGGTCGCCCTTCACGTCCGACAGGAAGACCGGGACACCGGCGGCAGAGAAGCCTTCGGCCAGGATTTGCAGCGTGACGGTCTTGCCGGTGCCGGTCGCCCCGGCGATCAGCCCGTGACGGTTGGCGTATTTCAGGGCCAGCCCCTGTTTCTCGGCGTAATCGACGCCGCCACCGCCCAAGAAAACCTTGTTTTCCAAGCCCCTGCCCCTTTGCCCAAGTTATTTCACGATGCGACCATACAAAATTAACGATTGTCTGCCAGTGTTTATCACGCTCCGGGCCTCATGTCCTCTTGGCCCGGGGCGACTTCCTCCCTGTCAGACTGGCCGCGCCTTCGGGTGCGGCCTTTTTTTCACGGCGCTGAGGCGTTGCAACCTAAGCGTGCTAGATCGTTGTTATGGCTTGATAAGTTTTTTTAATCATTGCCTGTTGACGGGTCGACAGAACTGTCCTAGCGTCTGTTCAATAGATAAGTCGGCCAGTCCGGCAGGGAGAATTGGGAAAGAGACCTTACGGGTCTCTTTTCCTTTTTGCGGACAGGGGTTTTGCCGTTGTTTCAAGGCGATACGATGGAGGATCCCACCCACAATCACGGCGAAAATCCGCCTTGCGCCGCCGTCGGCGTTACGGTTTTATCCTGACATGCCGGCGCACCCATGTTAGAGCGCACACAGCTTGATTTCATACAAGAAAATGGGGTCCACATGACCAAGATTCTGCACAGCCTGCCCTTGATCGCCCTTCTGGGACTGGGAACGGCTTTGACCGCACAGGAAACTGAACAGACGGATGGTGCCGACACCGAAACGCAGGCCACCGAGACGGAAGGCTCCGAGACGGAAGCCACCGAGAGCGAGACGACCGAAACGGACAGCGCAGAGGACGGCGCCGCCGGTACGGATGAGGACACCGCCGGTGAGGCGGGCACCGACCCGGCCACCGGGCTGGACCTGGGCCGCGAGGCGGAGGAGCCGCCGTCCTATGTCAAGGAGACATATGGCGACTGGCAGCTTCAGTGCTTCCGCAGCGAGGCCGGTGAGGATCCTTGCCAGATGTACCAGCTGCTGCGCGAGGAAGGTGGCAACCCGGTGGCCGAGTTCAGCCTGTTCAAGCTACCGAGCGAAGGTCAGGCCGTGGCCGGCGCGACGATCGCGGTGCCGCTGGGCACGCTGCTGCCGCAGGGCCTGAAGATCTCGGTCGATGGCGGCAAGGCCAAGAACTACAATTACTCGTTCTGCTCGATGGGCGGATGTTTTGCCCGGATCGGCTTTACCCAGGCCGATATCGACGCGTTCCAGGCCGGTGCCGCCGCCCGCCTGACGCTGATCCCGGCACAGGCGCCTGACCAGGTGGTCGAGATCGAGGCGTCGCTGTCGGGCTTTACCGCCGCGTATAACGAGGTGTCGGTTCTGGAGAACTGAGACACGTCACCGTTCCGGACCTGGAAAGCGCCGCCCCCCGGGGCGGCGTTTTTCGTTTCTGCTTTTGATGGCATGACAATGACGATGAGCAAGCGCGGGGCGCAGGGTCGGCTTAGAGTCTAAAGCAGACTAAGTTCCTAGTGCCTGATCCAGGCTCGGGATTACTTGGTGATTTTTCGATACTCTAGGTCCGGCCATTCTTCGCTTTTGAGCCAGCCCAAAAAAAGATTCTCGAAATCGTCGTGTTGGGCCCGATACCCGTGACGCCACCACCAAGCAACATCCGCAGATCGTGATCCATCTATGGATGGGTACACGTAGGCACAGCCCAGATATTCGGCGCTGCCATCTTCGATTATCCATGCGAAGCTACGCTGGGCCTCAAACTCCTTTTGGTGCCAAGCCAAATCGACTAGATTTTTTTCCAGCGTAAGTCCTTTTGGCCATGTCAATTGCGGTGCCGCTGAATGAATGTTCGCAACGCTTTCCATAATCGCCGAATAGTCTCGCTCGTTTTCCGAGATGCCAAGTGATTTGAGATTGAAACCGCCCAATTTGTGAGTTTTTGGGATTTTCCATCCTTGAAAAAACGGGTGAGGTCTCATGCATTCTCCGATTAAAATTGATGAATTTACTCTAGATACGAACCCTGCAGATGGATAGCGGTTCGTTCAGCCGTGCGCTCCGTCCCGCTTTGGCGACCAAGTACCCGCGCGGAATCGAGGTGCGGCTTGCCGCGCCGCCGCGCATCGCCGGGCCGCACCCACGGCACTGCGATTTGGTGAGGCCGGGTGCTTCGCTCGAAAGTCTTCCGGATTTGGCAGGGATAAATTGCGGTAGAACAACTGCAGGATCGCCGCGCCGCGGCCCGTCGATTCGCGGCCCCTAACAACCCACCGTCCGCTTCGTCCCGCCAAACCGCCCCGGAACGCCGACGAACGCCGTCAGGCGAACCGCTTGAGCGCCAGCACCGCGTTCAGGCCGCCGAAGGCGAAGGCGTTGGAGAGCGCCACTTCGACCGACGCCTCGCGCGCCTCGTTCGGGACCACGTCGAGGGCGCATTCGGGGTCGGGCTCGTCATAGTTGATGGTGGGCGCAATGACCCCGTCGCGCAGGGCCATGATGCAGGCCAGAAGCTCGACCGCGCCGGTGCCTCCGATCAGGTGGCCGTGCATCGACTTGGTGGACGAGATCATCAGCCGGTCGGCATGGGCGCCGAAGACATCCGCGACGGCGGCGCTTTCGGTCTTGTCATTGGCGGCGGTGCCGGTGCCGTGGGCGTTGATATAGCCCACCTCCGACGCGTTGATCCGCGCGTCCTGCAAGGCGCCGGCGATGGCGCGCGACGCGCCGTTCTTGGAGGGCATGACGATGTCGGCGGCGTCCGAGGACATGGCGAAGCCGGCCACTTCGGCGTGGATCTCGGCGCCGCGCGCCTTGGCGTGTTCCAGTTCCTCGAAGACGAAGATGCCCGCGCCCTCGCCCTGGACCATGCCGTTGCGGTTGGCGGAAAACGGGCGGCAGCCGTCCTTGGACATCACGCGCAGCCCTTCCCAGGCCTTGACCCCGCCGAAGCAGAGCATGGATTCAGACCCGCCCGCGATCATCACCGGGGTGAGGCCGCCATGGACCATCTGGAACGCCTGCGCCATGGCGTGGTTCGACGAGGCACAGGCGGTCGAGACGGTAAAGGACGGGCCCTTGAGGTTGAATTCCATTGACACGTGGCTGGCCGCGGCGTTGTTCATCAGCTTGGGCACGACAAAGGGATGAACGCGGTTCTTGCCCTCCTCGTAGACCGAGCGGTAATTCTCGTCGAGCGTGGTCATGCCGCCGCCCGAATTGCCCAGCACCACGCCGGCCCGCGCGGCCAGTTCGCCGTCGAACTTCAGGCCGGATTGCGCAATGGCCTCGCGGGCGGCGATCAGGGTGAACTGGGTGAAGCGATCGTAAAGCGCCAGTTGCTGGCGGTTGAAGCGTTCCTCGGGTTCGTAATTCTTGACTTGGCCGCCGATCTTGATGGCCAGCCGGTCGACATCGCGGATGTCGAGCTCGGAAATGCCCGAGCGGCCTTCGCGCATGGCCTCCAGCGTTTCGGGCACGTTCGTCCCCAGCGCGTTGATCGTGCCCGCGCCTGTTATGACGACCCGCTTCACGCTTTCTGTTCCGCCACCAGCTTTTCGATGCCCGCAACGATGGAGGCGACCGACGAGATGTCGAAATCGCTTTCCTGGGGCGCGTTGGCGTTGAAGGGCACGGAGATGTCGAAGGCTTCCTCGATGGCGAAAATGCTTTCGACGAGGCCGAGGCTGTCGATGCCCAGTTCCTCCAGCGTGCTGTCCATCGTGACGTCAGACGGCTCCAGCACCGCCTGCTCGGCAATGATGTCGATGACCTTGTCCTTGGTATCCATGCTGCACCCCGTTCTTTTCGCGAACCGCTTTAGTCACTCTGATCCGGTTTTGAAACAGCTTTCTTGAGGTCGGCGACATCGGCAAACAGCCGCTTGATGCGGCGAAGGTATTTGTAGACCTCCATCTGGGTGTCCATCTTCATCGCCGGGTAGCCGAGCATGACGCGGCCGGCGGGCACGTTCGACAAAAGCTTGGTGCCGCCGCCGGCGATGACGTTGTCGCCGATGAAGATGTTGTCGGCCACGCCCACCTGCCCGGCCAGCACGACGTTGTTGCCGACCTTGACCGACCCGGCCAGACCGACAAGGCCGCACAGCAGGCAGTCCGTGCCGATGACGCAGTTGTGGCCGACCTGGACGAGGTTGTCGATCTTGGTGCGGTCGCCGATCACCGTGTCCCGGATTGTGCCCCGGTCGAGCGAGGCATGGGCGCCGACCTCGACATCGTCGCCGATGCGCACCGAGCCAAGGCTTTGAATGCGCACATAGGATTGCGCCGCGATTTCCCCCTGGTCGCCGAGGGACTGGCGCGCGCGTTCGACGCCCGAGACGTCCGGCGTGACATAGGAAAACCCGTCTGAACCCACCACCGCGTTGGGCTGCGCGATGAAGCGGTCGCCGATGACCACGCGGGCGCCGATGCGGGCGCCTTCGCGCAGGAAGGCCTTTTCCCCCAGAACCGCACCCGTGCCGACAAAGCTTTGCGGCCCGATGACGCTGCCCGCACCGATGCGGGCACCGGCGCAGATCACGGCGAGCGGACCGACGGAGACATTGTCGCCAAGGCTGGCGGTGTCGTGGATCACGGCGGAGGGGTGAATGCCGTCGTCCCAGCCCTGGCCGGGGTCGAACAGGGTGGAAAGGCCCGACATCACGTAGCGCGGACGCGGTGCGACGATGGCGGCCTCCAGCCCCAGCGCCTGCCAGTCGGCCCCGTCCCAGACCAGCGCGGCGCGCGCCGCGCCCTGCGACAGGGTCTGGGCGTATTCGGGCTTCATTGCCAGGGCAAGGTCCCGGGCCGTGGCGTCGGCCGGTTCGGACACGCCGGCAACGGTGACGGAAACATCGCCCAGGGCCGTGGCCCCAAGCGCATCTGCGATCTGCTCAATCGTGTAGGACATGACGGACCCCCTGCGTTCGGGGCCGGTTTACCCCCGAACGCCGGGCAGCGAAACCCCTGCCCGCTCCAGCGCGTCCCAGATCCGGGCATCCCGGCCATAGACATCCGCGCGGTAGTTGGTGTGGCCCTTGGGCTCGGTCACGGCGGTGCGGTAGATGATGTGCACCGGCACCTTCACCTCGAGGTTCACCTTGGTTTCGCGGCCCGTGTTCAGGATGCGGTGGAACGCGCCCTCGGGGTCGGCCTCCTGCCGCGCCAGAAGGGCATAGGCGAAATCGAACGGCTGTTGCAGCCGGATGCAGCCGTGGCTGTAGGCGCGGGTTTCATGG
Organism: Roseovarius sp. THAF8; assembly: GCF_009363735.1. NCBI lineage: Bacteria > Pseudomonadati > Pseudomonadota > Alphaproteobacteria > Rhodobacterales > Roseobacteraceae > Roseovarius > Roseovarius sp. THAF8. The sequence goes on from NZ_CP045410.1 coordinate 231,445, forward strand.
TCGAAGAGGTGCTTCTGCGGCGTGTCGTGCAGATAGATGTTGTACTTGTTCGGGAACATGAACTTCACCAGGCCAAGCGCATTGCGGCTGGAGGGCGGCTGCTTGATCGCGAAGGGGAAGTTGCGGGCGTTGTAGGCGCCGAAATTGATGCTGGAGCGGCTGACCGTGCGGCCGCGGCTGTCGACGAGGCGCAGGTGGCCGGCGGCGTTGCGGTTGCGCTTCATCTGCGGCAGGTATTCCTTGACCGCGATGGAGCGCGGCACGTGCCAGGTCGGGTTGATGACCATGTGCTCCATCTCGTCCGAGAATTCGGGGCTTTGACGGTCGGCGGCCTTGGCGCCGATCACGGCCCGGGTGCGGAAGGTCTCGATGTCGTCATCCATGATCCGGGCGGAGAAGTCGGTGAGGTTCACCAGGATGTGGCGCTTGCCCCTGCCCTGCGGCAGGTTCAGCCAGCGCTCGCGTTCCATCGCCACGATGATGGATTTCAGCCGGTCTTCGGCGGTGGCGTTGATTTCGCGCAGGGTGCTTTCGCCCGCGACGCCGTCGGTTTCCAGCCCGTGGTCGCGCTGAAACTCGCGCACGGCCTTCTGGATCGTGGAATCATAGCTTTGCGTCGCGGTCCGCCCGAGATAGCCCTTGGCCATCAGCCGGTTGCGCAGGGCAACGACGGCGGGCCCGGTGGCGCCCGGTTCCAGCTTGGTGGCCGGAACGGTCGGACCCCAGCCGCCGCTGACGACGAGGCCCTCGAGGCGCATCTTTTCCTTCATCAGGCGCTTGTATTCGTTGGTCGAGGGGGCAAGCTGCCGGATGAACTGGCGCGGCTCGCGGCTGGCGGCAAAGGCGGTCAGGGTGCGGGTGCGGTCGTAGTCGCGCAGCTCGCGCTTGATCGCGGGGACCACGCGGCGCGGATCCAGCACGCCGGTGCGCATGTCGTCGGCAAGGTTCAGGAACGCCTTGCTGAGCGCGACCTCGGCAAAACCGATATCGCGGGGCGTGCGCGCGGCGCGCAGCGTGTCGATCAGGGCGTCGATGTCGTAGCGCGACTGCGGCAGACCGTGGGCCGACACCGATTGCAACCCCAGGATCAGCGCCTGCCGCCGTGCCTTGTCGGCTTCCTCGTCGGTCCAGATGCCGCGAAAATCGGTGCTGCGGTAAAACGCTGCCAGATCGCGATCGTCCGCGGCGGCTTCGGCCACGGCCTGTTTGTAGGCGGTGACCTGCGCGTGAGCCGGCGTGGAGGCGGACAGCCAGACGACGACCGCCGCGAGCGCACTGACGATGGTGGTGAAAATGCTGGTGTGCCCCAAGGTGCGCAACGCGCTGCTCATGCCGTTCTCCAAGTTACCGTATTCCCCTGCGTGCAAAACAAGCGCACGCGATCATTAGTTCCTATTGCGGGCGGAACTGTCCAATCACAATTGGTTTTAAAGGTAAAATCCGCCGCATGTTGCAGCATCGCCGCAGGCTGGGCCGTGCTTCGCAGACACATCTGACCGAAATTTGCGCAAATTCTTGCCGAAATCGCTTGCGCTATGGAACCGGCGGACTTTCACCCCTTGGTAACCGAATCCTGATATGCCATAACACTTCTGCATCTGGGGATGAGATGAACAGAGCCGCTTCTTAACGCGGCAACAGGCAAGCGACGGGACAGGCGCTAACAACATGACCGATCAAAGCTCGACGAGCGTAACGCGGCGTGCGTTACTGGGTGCATTTGCGGCTACGACAGTGGTTGCGGCACCAACGTTTTCCAAGGCGGCAGGGTTCCTTCGGGGCGCAGGCGACATTCGTCGGCTGACCATGGCCTCGCCCCGCACCGGTGAAAAGATCGACACGATCTACTGGATCGAAGGGGAATACATCAAGGACGCGGTCCGCGAGATCAACCTCTTCATGCGCGACTGGCGCACCAACGACGTGCACAATATCGATATGCGCACGATGGACATCATGGCAGCGGCCCACAACCTGATGGATGTGAACGAGCCCTACCTGCTGCTCTCGGGCTATCGCAGCCCGAAGACGAACGCGATGCTGCGCTCGCGCTCCAGCGGCGTGGCGAAGAACTCGCGCCACCTGCGCGGCCAAGCGGCGGACCTGCGGCTGAACTCGCGCTCGGTGAACCAGATGTTCCGCGCGGCCTCGGCCTGCCGCGGCGGCGGCGTGGGCCGCTATTCGGGGTCAAACTTCGTGCACATGGATTGCGGTCCGGTGCGCAGCTGGGGGCGGTAAGGCCCCGCCCGACAAAACGCAAATATGTCTGTTCAGCACCGGCCCTGCGAGGTCGGTGTTTTTGTCTGCGGGGGTGAGATCCCGGATCAGGTCCGGGACGGTCTGTCGCTGCTTTCGTTCGGCACAATCCTGGTGCAGACGTCATCCCGGACCTGATCCGGGATCTCTTGCTGGTGTCGACGGGCTGCGGCGCCCCTACCCCAGCCTGGCCATCCGCGCGTCGCGCAGCCGGGCGAAATCGTCACCCGCGTGGTAGGACGAGCGCGTCAGCGGCGTGGCAGAGACCATCAGGAAGCCCTTGCCATAGGCGACCTTTTCGTAGGCGGCAAACTCGTCGGGATGCACGAAGCGATCCACGGCGTGGTGCTTGGGCGTGGGCTGAAGGTACTGGCCGATGGTCAGAAAATCGATATCGGCGGCGCGCATGTCATCCATCACCTGGTGCACAGCTTGTCGGTCTTCGCCCAGGCCCACCATGATACCGGACTTGGTGAATATGCCCGGATCCATTTCCTTGACCCTTTGCAGCAGGCGCAAGCTGTGGAAATAGCGCGCACCGGGGCGCACCTCGGGGTAAAGGCCCGGTACGGTTTCGAGGTTGTGGTTGAAGACGTCCGGCTGCGCCGCGACCACGACTTCAAGCACCGCAGGGTCGCAATGCAGGAAATCGGGTGTCAGGATCTCGATCGTGGTGCCGGGAGAGCGGTGGCGGATCGCGCGGATCGTCTGGGCGAAATGCTCGGCCCCGCCATCGGTTACGTCGTCGCGGTCCACCGAGGTGATGACAACGTGGTTGAGCCCCAGCTTCTGCACCGCGTCCGCCACGCGCCCCGGCTCGAAAGGGTCCAGATCCTCGGGCGGCTTGCCGGTGGCGATGTTGCAGAACGAACAGGCGCGGGTGCAGACCTCGCCCATGATCATCATGGTGGCGTGGCCCTGATTCCAGCATTCGCCGGCATTGGGACAGCCCGCTTCCTCGCAGACCGTGACCAGCTTGTGCTCGCGCATGATCCGGTGGGTTTCGAGATACCCTTTGCCGACCGGCGCCTTGACACGAATCCAGTCGGGCTTTTTCGGTTGGGCGTTGTCGGGCCGGTGCGCCTTTTCAGGGTGGCGCTGGTCCGGGATCTTGAGATCGCGCACGAATTTTTCCCCGCAAATCCTTTGGTAAGACATCCTATTTATAAGTCACCGTGGTGGGAAGTTCCAGTGATGCAAACCTGTCATGCATGTGGCGGGTGCGCGCTTAACGAGTGGCCCACCTCCTGCCATCCCGGCGTGCCCGGTCTTCGCGCCGGCGCCACCGCCGACTTCGGGCGTTTGCGCGGGGTCCGGGCCGGTCTATGCTGCCGCTCGAGGCGGAACGCGGGGGCAGGATGGATTGGCAGAGACACAGGCGCGAGGCGCACCGGCTGAGCCAGACGCAGGAATACCTGAAGCAGATCGTCTATGGCGGCAATGACGGGATCGTGACCACCTTCGCCATCGTGGCGGGATTCGCCGGCGCGCAGGCCGAGGGCGTGGCGCAGATCGGCGGCGTGGCGGTCCTGGTTTTCGGTCTGGCCAACCTCTTTGCCGATGCGATCAGCATGGGGCTGGGCGAATTCCTGTCGCTTCGGTCGCAGCATGACCTTTACCGGGCGCGGCGCACAAGCGAGCTGCGCGAAATCGCCGCCGACCCGGAGCACGAGCGGATGGAGCTGTTCGAGATCCTGCGCCAGCGCGGCCTGCCCGCGGGCGAGGCCGACACGGCGGCGACGATCATGTCGCGCCATCCCGAGATCATGGCCGACCTGATGATGACCTACGAATTCGGGATGCAGGACCCCGACGAGGACAGCCCCGTTCTGAGCGGGCTGTTCACCTTCGGCGCGTTCCTGCTGTTCGGGGCGATTCCCTTGTTTCCCTATTTCGTGCTGGAGGCCACGCGGACGACCTTTGTCCTGTCGGTTGCGGCAACCGCGGCGGCGCTGATGGCGCTTGGGGTGCTGCGCTGGAATGCGACCGGCGAACATATGGGGCGCTGCGTGGGCGAGACGCTGCTGGTGGGCACGATCTGTGCGCTGGCGGCCTTCGGCGTCGGCTGGCTGGTGGGCGGCTGAGGCGCGGGCCCCCTACCCCATCAGGCCCGCGCTGTCGCCCAGCTCGGCGTAGTGACGCTTGAGCCGTTGCAGCGCGATGCGCAGGACAATCTTTCCCGACCGCGCCGACCAGCCAAGCTTTTTCTCGGTGGTTTCCAACCCTTCGAGAAAACAGCAGCAGCGCAGGGCCACATCTGCAAGCCCCGGCCCCAGATCGCGCAGGGCGCCAAGCACCCGCGCCTGCGCGGCCTGGGCACTGGCGGCGGGCGGAGCGACGGGCGCGGGCTGGGTCTTGCCGGTCAGAATGTCGGTCCAGTCCGTCCGGGGCGTGTCGCCCAGGTGGCCCATCTCGAAATCTTCGCGCAGGCGTTCGCCGGCCCGCACCAGGTCGGGCGCGAGAAAGCGGCTGCCGTCGCGGTCGCGGCGGCGCGAGAGCAGGATCAAGGGAGACTCCCCGATGCCATGGCGGAGGCGGCGCCGGCCCTCGGCCGCGTCATCCTCCGGGAGCGGCGCATCCTGCCCCAGGAAGGCGGCCTGCGACTCGGCAAAGCCCTGGGCGCTGTTCTCCGCCCGGGCCATCAGCTGTCCAAGCGCGGATCGTCCCGCCGACGTGATGGCATAGCGTGACACGCGGCCGGGCGTGTCGCAGCTGATCCAGCATTTCAGGGCCATCGCCTCGGCCACGTCGCGGTCGACGACCGCGGTGCGGTTCTGGCCCGCCTCGGTTTCGCGGACCACGACGGCCTTGTCCATTTCGCTGGCCACGGCCAGGACCGCGCCTTTCTCGCAAAGCCGGCGCAGAACGCGCAGCGCCTCGCGGTTCAATCGGGATTCGGTGAGGGTTGTCGCGGTCTCGGCGGGGGTCGGCAGCATGGTCATGCGGGTCTCCTTGAGGCATGAACCGGCACCGGGCTGCGACATGACCTGTGGGCCAAGGCGGCGCAGGGCCTCGTCGACGAGGTGATCGTCGCGCAAGGCCTCGAACGCACGCACTTGTCGGGAAACGGTCGAGGCGTGACAGCCGAGTTTCCGGGCCAGCGCCCGGATCGACGTGCCGCCCTCCGTATGGGCCAGATAGGTTATGGCCGCCATCGGCACCCAAGACAGATCTTTGCCGGGCGTCGACCCGGGCACTCCAGCCATGCTCATCCGTTTCCCTCCTTGGCCTGATCTCTTGTGACAGGATCAGTTGTCCCCAAAGTGCCCACAGAGTTCTCCACAAGCGACATGCAACCTAAGGGCGACTTGGTTACCAGTTCGTTAATTTTCACTCCGTTCGGCAACAATGGTTTCTCAAGTGTAAACAATTGGCCACGGCGGCGTGCGGTGGAACGGCGATTCACGCAACGCACCGGCGAGTCGTGTCACTCAGAGGGCTCCGCAGAACAGGAGACCGACACCATGACCCACGCGCTTGCCCTTCTAGATACGCTGACCCGCCCGCGCCTGTTGATCAAGGCGGCCAGGATCGGCGCCGCGCAGTATCGCCGCGACATTCACCTGGGGCGCCTTCTGGACATCGAACCGCTGCCCGACAGCGGCGCGGCGCTTGAATTGTTGATCGAGATCGAGGCCGCGCTGGACGAAGCGCGGCGGCGGCGCAGCGCCGAATACGCCGTGGCGCGGCATCTGGACCTTTTGATCGCAATCATGGGAGAGGCCCGGCTGATCCGGGCGGCGATGGCGCCCGAAGGCGCGACACCGGCGCAGGGCATGGCACCCGCGCCGGTGTCTTGAGGGATCAGGCGAAGGCGTCGGGCATGGACGCCTTTCTTTCCGCCACGTAGGCGTCGAGCGCTTCGAGCACGCCGGGGTCGAGATGGGGCTGCTGGTAGTTGGCCAGCTGCTTTTCGACGCGGGTGGTGGCCAGCGCCATCGTGTCCTGCCCGCCCTCGTCGGCCCATTGCTCGAACGGCTTGTAATCGAGCATTTCCGAGCGCCAGAAGGCGGTCTTGAAGTTGGCCTGGGTATGGGCGCAGCCCAGGTAATGCCCGCCCGGGCCGACCTCGCGGATGGCGTCCATCGCCTGGCCGTTCTCGTCGGTGTAGATGCCCTTGGCGAGGTGGTGGTAGACGCCCAGCTGGTCGGCATCCATGACGAATTTCTCGAACGAGGACACCAGCCCGCCTTCGAGCCAGCCGCAGGAATGCAGCATGAAGTTGACGCCCGACAGAAGCCCCATGTTGAGGCTGTTGGCGGTTTCATACGCGGCCTGCGCGTCGGGCAGCTTGGAGCCGTTGAACGACCCGGCCGAACGGTAGGGCAGCCCCAGGCGGCGGGCGAGTTGGCCCGCGCCATAGGTGATGTGCGCGGCCTCGGGCGTGCCGAAGGTGGGCGCGCCGGAGTTCATGTCGATCGAGGTCACGAAGGCGCCCATGATGACGGGTGCGCCGGGGTTGCAAAGCTGGTTGAAGGCGACGCCCGCCAGCGCCTCTGCCATCACCTGCGTCAGGGTGCCCGCCACGGTCACCGGCGCCATGGCGCCACCGACGATGAAGGGCGAGACGATGCAGGCCTGGTTGTTCTTGGCGTAAACCTCCATCGCGCCCATCATCACCTCGTCGAAGGTGAGCGGCGAGTTGATGTTGATCAGTGAGGTCATCACGGTGTTCTGCTGCACGAACTCCTCGCCGAAGAGGATTTTGCACATATCCACGCTGTCCTGCGCGCGGGAAGGTTCGGTCACCGAGCCCATGAAGGGCTTGTCCGACAGCACCATGTGGGCGCGTAGCATATCGAGGTGACGCTTGTTGACGGGGATGTCGGTGGGTTCGCACACCGTGCCGCCCGAGTGGTGCAGCCACTTGGACATGTAGCCGAGTTTCACGAATTTCTCGAAGTCGGCCATGGTGGCATAGCGCCGGCCGCCCATGGCGTCGCGCACGAAGGGAGGGCCGTAGACCGGGGCGAAGACCAGGTTGTTGCCACCCACCACGACGTTGCGCTCGGGGTTGCGGGCGTGCTGGGTATATTGCGACGGCGCGGTCTTGATCAATTCGCGCGCGAGGCCGCGGGGGATGTGCACCCGCTCGCCCTGCACGTCGGCGCCGGCGTCCTTCCACATTTGCAGAGCGCGCGGATTCTCGACAAAGTTGACGCCGATCTCTTCCAGAACGGTTTCGGCATTGTGCTCGATCATCTCGAGCGCCTCTTCGTTGAGGATTTCGTAATTCGGGATATTGCGCTCGATATACTTGGCGGTTTCGACGCTGACGGCGGTACGTTCCGCGCGGCGGGCTGCGCCGCCTCCGCCCCGGGCCCGTCTGCGGGTTGCTGCTTCGGCCATATTCTGGTTCCCCAACGTGAACTTGCACCCATGACAGAGTGCGACTGCGCCCTTAAATATCCGCTAACGCGACCGAGTCGCGGGAGATTTGCGCCGTTTCACGGTCTATAGCGACATTCGGCGTGGACGATGGGAGCGATCGGCCGGGGCGCGTGGGCTCTCGCCCACCCTACGGGATGTGGCGGCGCGGCATCCCGGACTTAATCCGGGATCTCCGGGTACGAGGGATCCTCGGGTCAGGCCCGAGGATGACGGAACGCTTCACGGTCACACGGCTTGGTCAAGCACGCGCAAACCTGTTGCATCGGCCCGGCGCATTTCATAATGGCTTGGCATGACCCAGCACGATCGCCTTCTCATCATCGACTTCGGCAGCCAGGTGACGCAGCTGATCGCGCGCCGCCTGCGCGAATTGAGCGTCTACTGCGAAATCCATCCCTTTCAAAAGGTCACGGACGACTTCCTGAAGGAGTTCGCGCCCAAGGCGGTGATCTTCTCGGGCGGTCCCGATACGGTGACGCGCGAGGGATCGCCCCGGCCGCCGCAATCGGTCTATGACCTTGGCGTGCCGATCCTGGGGATCTGCTATGGCCAGCAGGTGATGATGCAGGACCTGGGCGGCCGCGTCGAAGGCGGCAAGATCTCGGGCGGCGGCGGCACGGCGGAGTTCGGCCGCGCCTGGGTGTCGCCCAGCGAAGAGCGGATCGAGCTGCTGGCGGGCTGGTTCCTGGACGCGCGCGAGCAGGTCTGGATGAGCCATGGCGACCACGTGGCCGAGCTGGCGCCCGGCTTTGCCGTCTACGGCACCTCGCCGCACGCGCCCTTTGCCATCACCGCCGACCTTGAGCGGGATTTCTACGCAGTGCAGTTCCACCCGGAAGTGCATCACACGCCCAACGGCCGCACGCTTTACGAGAATTTCGTCAAGCGCGCCGGGTTCAAGGGCGACTGGACCATGGCCGCCTATCGCGAGGAGATGGTCGAGGCGATCCGCGAGCAGGTGGGCGATGCGAAAGTCATCTGCGCGCTGTCGGGCGGCGTGGACAGTTCGGTGGCCGCGGCGCTGATCCACGAGGCGATCGGCGAGAACCTGACTTGCGTCTTCGTCGATCATGGCCTGTTGCGCCTGAACGAGGGCGAGGAAGTCGTGGGCATGTTTCGCGACCACATGAATCTGCGGGTCATCCACGCGCAGGAGCAGGATCTGTTCCTGGGCGAGCTGGAAGGCGTCTCGGACCCCGAGACCAAGCGCAAGATCATCGGCAAGCTCTTTATCGACGTGTTCCAGAGATACGCTGACGAGATCGAGGGCGCGGCCTTTCTCGCGCAAGGCACGCTTTACCCGGATGTCATTGAATCGGTGAGCTTTTCCGGTGGCCCCAGCGTGACGATCAAAAGCCACCACAACGTCGGCGGCCTGCCCGAGAAGATGGGGCTGAAGCTGGTCGAGCCGCTGCGGGAACTCTTCAAGGACGAGGTGCGGGCCTTGGGCCGCGAATTGGGCCTGCCCGACAGTTTCATCGGGCGTCACCCCTTCCCCGGCCCCGGTCTTGCCATCCGCTGCCCCGGCGAGATCACCCGCGACAAGCTGGAGATCCTGCGCAAGGCCGATGCCGTCTATATCGACCAGATCCGCAAGCACGGGCTGTATGACGAGATCTGGCAGGCCTTCGTCGCGATCCTGCCGGTGCGCACCGTGGGCGTGATGGGCGACGGGCGGACCTATGACTATGCCTGCGCCCTGCGGGCGGTGACGAGCGTGGACGGCATGACCGCCGATTACTACCCGTTCAGCCACGATTTCCTGGGCGAGACCGCGACGCGGATCATCAACGAGGTCGAAGGCATCAACCGGGTGACCTATGACATTACCTCGAAGCCGCCGGGCACCATCGAGTGGGAATAGGCGCCTGCCCTCGGGTCCCCCGCTCCCAATGACGCCACGTTGAACTTCATGACGCCCCCGCATCATACCGGCTACCGCAGAGAGATCGACGGCCTTCGGGCCTTCGCGGTCCTGTCGGTCGTGGCCTTTCATGCGTTTCCCGGCGCGGTGCCGGGCGGGTTCGTCGGGGTCGACGTTTTCTTCGTCATCAGCGGCTTTCTGATCACCAGCCATATCTTCGAGAAGCTGGACCAGGGCGCGTTCAGCTTTGCCGACTTCTTTCAACGGCGCATCCGGCGAATCTTTCCCGCGCTTCTGGTGGTGATGTCGCTCAGCCTGCTGTTCGGCTGGCTGGTCCTGTTGTCGGACGAGTTCAACCAGCTTGGCCTGCACGTCGCCAGCGGTGCCGCCTTCATCAGCAATTTCGTCTTTGCCGCCGAGGCCGGCTATTTCGACGCCGCCGCCGAGCTGAAGCCGATGCTGCACCTGTGGAGCCTCGCGGTCGAGGAGCAGTTCTATATCCTGTGGCCGCTGGCGCTCTGGGTGGCGTGGAAGCTGCGGGTCGGCCTGCTGATCCTGACCCTGATCGTGTTCGCGGCCTCCTTCGTCGTGAATGTCGTCTATGCCACCTCGCATCCGGTCGAGGCGTTCTTCTGGCCGTTCGGGCGCTTCTGGGAACTTTTGAGCGGCAGCCTTCTTGCGTGGGTCACGGTGCACCGGCGCAGCCCCCTGGCAAGCGAGACGGTACGAAAGCTGGCGGGCGGTCTGGGCCTGGTGCTGCTGGTCGTGTCGGTGGCGGTGATCGACCGGACGGCCGCATTTCCGTCCTGGTGGGCGATCTTGCCGGTTCTGGGGTCGGTGCTGGTCATTTTCGGCGGGGCCACGGCCTGGGGTGTTGCACCGCTTTTCACCAATCGCGTCGCGGTCTGGTTCGGGCTGATAAGTTATCCGCTCTACCTTTGGCATTGGCCGGTCCTGTCGTTCCTGCACATCGCAGAGGACGACGTGCCGCACCGGGACGCGCGGATCGCGGGCGTGCTCCTGGCCATCCTGCTGGCCTGGCTGACCTACCGCCTGATCGAGCGGCCGATCCGCTTTGGCACATTCCGCGAACCGGCACGGTCGCTGTGGCTGGCGGCGATCATGGTGGCGGTCGGACTGGCGGGGTTCGTCATCAGCCGGACCGATTTCAGCGACACGCACACCGCCCGGTCGGTGTATTTGCGGGGCGGTCTGGAGCACCGGATCGGACCGTCCAGCCGGTGGTTCGAGGGGCGTGACGACTGGCTGTTCCTGGGCAACAGCTATGACCGGACGGTGGCCAAGCTGCGATCCGACAGCCCGCCGCCGCCCGACGAGGTGGTAGACACGCGCGCGCTCTTTGCAGAGATCGCCGAGACGGCGGCGCGATCCGGCACGCGCGTCGCCCTGATTGTCGGCCCGAACAAGTCGTCGGTCTATCCCGAGTACCTGCCGCCGGAACTGACGCCCGCGGACAGCCGGTATTTCGGGGCCTTCGCGCAGGCGTTGGGCGCTGTCCCGAACCTGACGTTCCATGATCCGACCGCCGGGTTCCTGCGGGACAAGGAGGCCGAGGGCGAACTCTATTTCCGCACTGACACGCATTGGAACAGCAAGGGCGCGTTTCTTGCCTGGGACGGGCTGATGCAAGCGCTCGGGCTGCCGGTGCCGGAGGTGGCGTTTGTGCCCGGTCCCGAAGTGCGCGGCGACATCATAGAGATCGCCGGGATGGAGCGCTTTCCGCTGCGTCCCGGCGACAACTGGCTCTACGAGTTCCGGCGGGATTTCGAGCTTGAGCGCCGCGGCATTCCCGACGCGACGGTCACCGATTCCTTCGGCCTGCGCGAAGTGGTGACGAACTCGAATCCGCCGTCGGACATGACGGTCTGGGTGATCGGGGATTCCTTTGCCTCGTCGGTCAAGCCGTTCATCGAGGCGAGTTTCCGCGAGGTTCACCACAAGGGCCATTGGAACGAGCGCCTGCCGCGACTGGCGGACGATCTGAACGCCGCCGAGGAAAAACCGGATCTGATCGTGGTCATCCGGGTCGAAAGATCCTTCTGACCGCTGCATCACGAGCGCATCCCCAAAACCGCACTCTGCCCTTGGAAAGCGCCCTGCGGCTCTTTAGAGAACGTGTCAGCGCCAGCGGGCCCCGGCATCTGCCGGACCGGTCCGTTGCGCGCCATGATCCTTCAGCCGATCCGGGGACCAGATGACCGACAACCTGCAAAACCCGCCGCGGGACACCGCGGCGTCCGTCCTGCGCGCGGGCGTTTTTATGCTGGGGGCCGTGGCGTCCTTTACCCTGATGGCCGTGGCCGGGCGACAGGTGAGCTTCGAGCTGGATACATTTGAAATCATGATGTTTCGCAGCTTCGTCGGTCTGGCCGTCGTGATGGCGTTCGTGCTGGTTCAGGGACGCCTGCACGAGCTGCCGACGCGAAAGACCGGCACGCATCTTCTGCGCAACATCTTTCATTTCACCGGACAGAACCTGTGGTTCTTCGCCATCACCATGATCCCGCTGGCGCAGGTCTTCGCGCTGGAATTCACCACACCCCTGTGGGTGCTGATCCTGTCGCCGCTGATGCTGGACGAACGGATGACGCGGATGCGGGTCATCGCCGCCGTGCTGGGCTTTGTCGGTATCCTGATCGTGGCGCGCCCCACGCCCGAGACGCTGAACATCGGCACCGCGGCCGCGGCGGCCTGCGCCATCGGATTTGCCGGGACATACATCTTCGCCAAGCGGCTGACGCGCACGGAATCGCTGGCGTGCATCCTGTTCTACATGACGGTCATGCAGGCGGTGTTCGGGCTGATCTGCGCCGGCTTCGACGGCGACATCGCTCTGCCCTCGGGCACCAGCCTGCCGTGGCTGGTGGCCATCGGCATCTGCGGGCTGACGGCGCATTTCTGCATCACCTCGGCCCTGTCGCTGGCCCCCGCCACGCTGGTCAGCCCGATCGACTTCATGCGCCTGCCGGTGATCGCCATCGTCGGACTGCTGGTCTACGGCGAGGCGGTCAGCATCTATGTCTTCGTGGGTGCCATACTGATCTTCGGGGCGAATTACCTCAACCTCTGGTCGGAAACCCGCAAAAGCTAAACCACTCGGTTCGGAACAGCCCATAGCTGTGACATTCTTGCATGCCGCACCCCTGCTCCTCGTTTCATGACGTCGCGTAAAAATTGACCGATTTTCACACGTAACAGTAGTGTGAAGTCATGTTCTGGAGGAGAGGAACTCATGAAAAATCTAGCTTTGGCAGCCTGCGCGCTCACCGCAACTGCCTCTGCCGCCTCAGCAGGCGGAATCGAACGCCGCGGTGACCCATCGCAAATCCTGTTCGAAGAGGGCAGGAACTATCTGCAATTCTCGGCGGCGACGGTGCACCCGAATGTTTCGGGCCCGCCGATCGGAACCGCCGCGGCGATCGGGGCAACCCCGACCGGCAACATCCAAAACAGCTATGAAAGCTATGCCCTGGGCTTCAAGCACCAGTTCAATGACCGCCTGGCGCTGGCCTTTGTCATCGACGAGCCGGTGGGCGCATCGGTGAACTATCGGACGGCCCCCTATACCGGCCCGGGCACCGGCGCATTCTTCGGCGCCTCGAACGCCGAAGTGTCTTCGATCGCGTTCACGGCCATGGCCAAGTACGAGGTCGTGGACAACATCAGCGTCTATGGCGGTGTCCGCTATCAGGGTCTGAAAGGCGACATCACGGTCATCTCGCCCGCCACCGGGCCCGCCGGAGGCCCTGGCCCCTACACGCTGAGCGTCGATAACGACTTTCAGCTTGGCTACCTGGTTGGTGCGGCCTACGAACGGCCCGAACTGGCCATGCGCTTTGCGCTGACCTACGAGTCGAAGATCGAGCATTCGTTCCGCGACAACAACGGCACGCCGTTCGACGTGGAAATTCCCCAGGCCGTAACCTTGCACGCCCGCTCGGGGATCGCGCCCGACACGCTGCTGTTCGGGTCGATCAGGTGGCGTGAATGGACGGCCTTCAACGTGCAACCGGCGGATTTCTTTTCCTACTCGCCAGTGCCGGGCACGCCGCCGGTGAACACATCTATTGCCAGCGGCACCAGCGATATCTGGACCTACGAGCTGGGTCTTGGCCGGCGGTTCAGCGAGAACTGGAGCGGTGCGGCGATCATCGGCTATGAAAAGGACAACGGCGACGTCGTCGGCAACCTTTCGGGCACGGACGGCTATGTCAGCTATGGTCTGGCCGTGACCTACGAGACCGAATCGTGGGAGATCACGTCGGGCATCCGGTATATCGACGTCGGCAGCGCCAACAGCTCGGTCACCGGGTTTACCGGCAGCGACGCCATTGCCGTCGGCACCCAGGTCGGCTTCAAGTTCTGACGTCTGTCGTCAAGCAACTTCGGAAAACCCCGCCGCCCCATTCGGCGGGGTTTTTCTTTTGGCCATACCGCTTTGAGGTTTGACGCCCCGCGCGGTGCTGGCTACCAAAGCGGCTCAAAGGAGAGCCGCGACCATGATTTACAAGACCGCGAAGGCATGGCGGGATGCGCCGCACAAACGGGTGCTGTTCTATGGCATGTCGGGGCTGGGCAAGACGCACCTGTCCAACATGCTGCGCGATGCGGGCACGTGGTTTCACTATTCCATAGATTACCGGATCGGCACGCGCTACATGGGCGAGCTGATCGCCGACAACGCCAAGGCCCACGCGATGAAGGTGCCCTTCCTGCGTGATCTGCTGAAGTCCGACTCGATCTACATCGGCTCGAACATCACCTTCGACAACCTGTCGCCGGTCTCCACTTACCTGGGAAAACCCGGCGACCCGGACAAGGGCGGTCTGCCCATCGACGAGTACCGCATCCGGCAGGAGCAGTTTCGTCGGGCCGAAGTGAACGCGCTGATGGACACCGGCCATTTCATCGACCGCGCCGAACGGCTTTACGGCTATCCGCATTTCGTCTGCGATACCGGCGGGTCGATCTGCGAATGGGTGGATGGCGACGACCCGGACGACCCGATCCTGACGGAACTGGCCTCTCACTGTCTTTTGATCGGGCTGAAGGGCAATGAAGCGCACCGGCAGGAGCTGATCCGCCGGTTCGACCGCGCGCCCAAGCCGATGTGTTATCAGCCCGAGTTCCTGGCGGCCGCCTGGGCGGAATACCTGAGCGAAAACAAGGTCGAAGAAGGCGATGTTGAACCCGATCATTTCATCCGCTGGACCTATGCCCGCGCGCTGGCCCACCGCGCGCCGCGCTATGCGGCGATGGAGAAATGGGGCATCACGCTGGATCACGACGAGGTTTCGCAGGTCACAACTGCCGACGGGTTCGAGGCGCTGGTGGCCGCAGCCCTTGAGCGTACGGGATAAACCTCTATCTAGGCCGGACCGCCGCAAACAGGTTATCACATGCCCATAAAGATCCCTTCCAGCCTGCCCGCCTTCGACGTCCTCACCCGCGAGGGCGTCATGGTGATGGACGAGGATCAGGCATCGCGGCAGGATATCCGGCCCTTGCGGATCGGTCTGTTGAACCTGATGCCCAAGAAGATCCAGACCGAGAACCAGTTCGCCCGCCTGATCGGCGCGACGCCGCTGCAGATCGACCTGAGCCTCATCCGCATGTCCGAGCACCGCACCAAGAACACCGCCGCGGATCACATGGAGAGCTTTTATCGCCCCTTCACCGAGATCGAGGCGACGGGCGAGAAATTCGACGGGCTGATCATCACCGGCGCCCCGATCGAGCATCTGGAGTTTTCAGACGTCACCTATTGGGACGAGCTGACCCGCGTCTTCGAGTGGACGACGACCCACGTGCATTCCACCTTCGGCGTCTGCTGGGGCGGGATGGCGATGATCAACCATTTCCACGGGGTCAAGAAGCACCTGCTGGACGCCAAGGCGTTCGGCTGTTTCCGGCACCGCAACATGGCGCCCGCCTCGCCGTTTCTGCGCGGGTTTTCCGACGATTGCGTGATCCCGGTCAGCCGCTGGACCGAGATGCGCCGCGACGAGATCGACGCGGTGGACGGGCTGGAGGTGCTGCTGGACAGTGACGAGGTCGGCCCCTGCCTGGTGCAGGACAGCGCGGCGCGGTCGCTCTATATCTTCAACCACCTGGAATATGACAGCGACACGCTGAAACAGGAATACGACCGCGACATCGACGCGGGCACGCCGATCAACGTGCCGTGCAATTACTATCCCGACGACGACCCGGCCTGCCCGCCTCAGAACCGCTGGCGCAGCCATGCGCACCTGCTCTACGGCAACTGGATCAACGAGATTTACCAGACGACACCCTTTGAAATGGACGCGATCGGGCTAGGTTCGCGCTGGTAACGATCGACGGGGGTGCAGGGCTGATGAAACGCGGGCTGGTCTGGGCGGCGCTTGGCGCCGTGGCGCTGTTGTCAAGTTGTGCGGGGCTGGCCGGCGTCAAGGAACGCACCGCCGAGGAAACCCATCCGCCGCTGGGCCGGTTTGTCGAGGTCGACGGCACCCGCGTGCATGTCTGGGTCGAGGGGTCGGGACCGGACGTGGTGCTGATCCACGGCGCGGGCGGCAACCTGCGGGATTTCACCTTCGACCTGGCGAAACGGCTGACCCCGCGCTACCGCGTCATCGCCTTTGACCGGCCCGGCCTGGGCTATACCGAGCGCCTGCCGGGCTATGGCGGCGTGGGCAGCACCGAGGGCGAAAGCCCGCGCGAACAGGCGGCGCTCCTGCAAAAGGCCGCGCGGCAGATCGGCGTGCGGCGGCCGGTGGTGGTGGGCCACAGTTTCGGCGGCGCCGTGGCGCTGGCCTGGGGTCTGAACGCGCCGCAGGACACGTCCGCGCTGGTGCTGCTGGCAGGTGTATCGAACCCCTGGCCGGGCGAGCTGGGCACCTTCTACAATGTCACCGGCACGGCCCTGGGCGGTGCGGCCGCGGTGCCTCTGATCACCGCGCTGGCCTCGGAGGAGCGGATCGAGCGCAGCATCGAGGGCACGTTCGCCCCGCAACGCGCGCCCAAGGGGTATTCCGAATACCTCGGCCCCGGCCTGACCCTGCGGCGCGAGACGTTGCGGGCCAACGGTCAGCAGGTGCTGGGCCTGCGCCCGCATATCGTGGCGATGTCGCAGCAGTATCGCGACCGGCTGCGGATGCCGGTCGAGATCGTGCATGGCGACGCGGACACCACCGTGCCGCTGGACGTCCACTCGATCCCGCTGTCGAAACAGCTGCGGCGTGGCACCCTCACGGTGCTGGAGGGCGTGGGCCACATGCCGCATCACGTGCGGCCCCAAGCAACGGTCGCGGCAATCGACCGCGCGGCCTCCCGCGCCGGATTGCGTTAAGCTGTTTAACATTCCATAGTCGCCCTAAAATCAAGGGAGTGGCCGCATGGACCTGCCATTTGACGGCGCGATCAGCACCTATTTCAAATCCGAGGCCCCGGAGGAGTTGCGCAACGCCATCCGCCGGGCCGACAAGGGCGATATCCTGTCGCCCGATTACCCGCATTCGGACCGGATGCCGCGCAAGGCGTACGAGCAGGACCTGCACCGCTTGCAGATCGAGCTGGTGAAGCTGCAGGCCTGGGTCAAGGACACCGGCGCGCGTGTTGTCTGCGTCTTCGAGGGGCGGGATGCCGCCGGCAAGGGCGGGACGATCAAGCGCTTTCGCGAGAACCTGAATCCGCGCGGCGCGCGGGTTGTGGCCCTGCCCAAACCCTCCGAGACGGAAGCCACGCAATGGTATTTCCAGCGCTATATCGATCACCTGCCCGCGGGCGGCGAAATGGTCTTCTTCGACCGCTCCTGGTACAATCGCGGCGTGGTGGAAAAGGTCTTCGGCTTTTGCACCGAAGCGCAGCGCGAGCATTTCTTTCACCAGGTCGGCGATTTCGAGAAGATGCTGGCCGACGAGGGTATTCACCTTTTCAAGTTCTGGCTGAACGTGGGGCGTGCCGAGCAGCTGCGCCGGTTCATGAAACGCGAGAGCGATCCGCTGAAGCAGTGGAAGCTGAGCTGGATCGACGTCGAGGGGCTGAAGAAATGGGACGCCTATTCAGAGGCCATTTCCGAGACGCTGGCGCGCTCGCACAGCACCCACGCGCCCTGGACGGTGGTCCGCTCGGACGACAAGCGGCGTGCCCGGGTTGAGGCGATCCGGCATATCCTGCTGAACATAGACTATGGCCGCAAGCTGCCGAAATCGCTGGGAAAACCTGACGCTTCGGTCTGCGGCGGTCCAGAGATATGGGATGCCTAAGCGCGGCTATCACCACGGCAACCTGCGCCAGGCGCTGGTGGACGCGGCGCTGACCCTGATCGAGGAGAAGGGTCCGACGGGCTTTACCCTGTCCGAGGCCGCCAAGCAGGCCGGCGTGACCCCGGCGGCGGTCTATCGCCATTTCGGCGGGCGCGAGGACCTCATCGCCGAGGCGGCGCGGCAAGGCTACGAGATCTTCGCCGACGTGATCGAATACGCCTATGGCACCGGCCAGACGGCGCTGAGCGCGTTTTCGGCCACGGGGCGCGCTTACCTGGCCTTCGCGCGGAAGTATCCCGGGCACTATATTGCGATGTTCGAAAGCGGCATTTCCGTTAATCGCAACGCCGACCTCGCCGCCGTGTCGGGCCGCGCCCGCACCGTGCTGGAACGGGCCGCCGAAGGGCTTTCGGCGCACATCCCGCCCGACAAGCGCCCGCCCACGGCGATGGTCTCGGCCCATGTGTGGGCGCTGTCGCATGGCGTGGTGGAGCTGTTCGCCCGCAACTCGCCCGGCACCCAAAGCCCCTTCCCGCCCGAGGACCTGCTGGAATCCGGCTTCGGCATCTACCTGCGGGGCCTGGGTCTGTTGCCGCCGGACAGCTGACAGGGCTTTTTGCGGCCGCGCCGGGCGCTACATCCGTCCGTCGCCGAACAGGGCCTTGTCCAGCAAGGGGGCTATCGCGCGGGCCGCCGGGGCCGAGATGTGATCCGCGTCCGTGTAAAGAAGCGCGCGGTCGAGCAGCCAGGCATACCGCCCCTCACGCTCGAAGAACGCGTTGACCGAAATCAGGTCCGCGCCCAGGTCTTCCGCGACATCCACCAGGATCGTGCGGGCGCCGCGCATCAGTTCGTCATGCACCCGGGTCTCGATGAAACTGCGCGCGACATCGGCCTCGAACTCGGCCTCCGGCAGATCGCGCAGGATCGCCTGCCCGAGCACGTTGATCGGCAAGACCACCTGCTGCGGCACCTGATCCAGGATCACGACACGAATGCCGGCATCCCTGTAGTGGGAAATCGTCTGTCGCAGGCCGGTCTCGAAGCTGGCGAACCATTCCGCATCGCTTTGCCGGCGGTTGTCGGGATCGGTCGAGATCATGAACCGCCGCGGCTTGCGCGTGAGGTCGCCTTTGACATAAAGGCTCCACCTTGCGGCGAGGAATACCATGTCGACCCCGCGTGCCACGGCGTCTTCCGCAAAGGCCTGAACCTCGTCGTGACACTCTTGCGACGTCCGTCCGCCATTGACGAGATAGACGCCCAGCAAGGGCGGACAGGCGGCGCGGACACCGCGCAGCACGCGAATGTCCCGCATGGCCGCGATTTCGTCGAAGGCGGGCAGGATCGCTCCGGCATGACTGTCGCCCAGCACCGCGATCGTCGGGCTTGGTACGTCGCTGTCGTGCACCACGCAGAGACCGCCGGGGCGCTCGGGCGCGCCGCCGGGGCATGAGGCGCCCTGGTTTACAGGTCGGTTAGGCGTGAAGAGGTCGACATACGCCTGATCTGCCTTGCCATCCAGGCGTTGCGGCACGCCTTTCAACGCGAGAACCGTAAAGCCCACGGCGCCGAAGGCGACGATGCCCCCAAGGCTCGCACCGAAGACGGCCTTGCGCGACGGCAGCCATCCGGCGCGCCGGAACGGGCGTTCGACAAAGGCCCAGGACAGCACCGCCAGCGCGAAGGAGAGCGCGATCAGCCCCCAGATCAGGCCCGGCACCGTCTCGGCCCAGCCGCGGATGCGGGCAAAGGCAAAAATCGGTTGATGCCAAAGGTAAAGCGAATAGCTGATCAGCCCGATGCCGACCAGCGGACGCCACGACAGGACCCGCGCCGTCACTGTCTCGCGCGCGGCAAAGAGGATGACCAGCATCGCCCCGGCAATCGGCACCAGAGTGTAGGCCGAGGGCGACGGATCGTCAGGGCCGAGCCAGAAGACACTGCCCACGATCAGCGCAAGGCCGATTGCCGCCAGCGCCTCGTTCCGCATCTGTGGACGGTTCAGCAAAAGCGCGGCACAGATCGAGCCGGCCAGCAATTCCCACAGGCGGGACGGGGTGAAGAAGAAGTTCTCGGCCGGCAGGTTCCACGCGCCCCAGATGGCCAGCGCGATGGATGCCACGGCGCAAAGCGCGAAGACCGCGACATGCTTGCCGCGCCGAAAGCGGCCCAACGCCCAGAGCAGCGCCGGAAACAGGATATAGAACTGTTCCTCGACCGCGAGGCTCCAGGTGTGCAGCAGCGGACGCAGGTCGGCGGAGACGTCGAAATACCCCGAATGTTCCAGGAAATGGACATTCGAGATGAAGAGAACGGTAAAGGCCAGGCTGCGCGCGAAATCCTCCAGCGGATCAGGCGGGATCCACATCCACGCGAAGGGCACGCAGCAGGCCAGGACAAGGAACAGTGCGGGCAGGATGCGCCGCGCGCGCCGCTCGTAGAACCGCCACAGGCTGTAGGCGCCGGCCTCTCGGTCGGAAATCAGGATCGTGGTGATCAGGTAGCCGGAGATGACGAAAAAGATGTCGACGCCGATATAGCCGCCGCCGAAGACGGTAAAGCCCGCGTGAAAGAGGATGACCGGCAGCACTGCAACCGCCCTGAGACCGTCGATTTCACGCCTGTATTTCACACCTGACTGCCCCGAGAATTTCTTGCCATCCGTGAACCCGATAAAGGGCTGAGTTGCAAGAAAAAAGCGCGGCCTGCGCTGAGTCCGCGCTTTCGCATGGCGTGGTCGCGCTCTTCGCCCGCAACTCGCCCGGCACCCAAAGCCCCTTCCCACCCGAGGATCTGCTGGAGTCCGGCATCGGCATCTACCTGCGCGGCCTGTGCCTCTTGCCGCCGGACCAACAGGAACCGCCCCCCACTCTTCCTCTGGCCAAAAATATCCCGGGGGTTTGGGGGCTGGCCCCCAATTAAACCTGCGTTTGGGGGCTGGCTCCCGATCGCCCTTGCGTCTGGGGCCGGCCCCGTGCGGCGGTCATCCTCCGGCCTGACCCGAGGATCTCTCTGCCGCGGAGATCCCGGATCAGATCCGGGATGACGTGAGTGCCGGCCGGCAAAGAGAAGGGCCGCCCCACCGGACGGCCCTTCCCGAAATCCTGAACCCAAAGCTTAACGCTTAGAGAACTGGAAGCTCTTGCGGGCCTTGGCGCGGCCGTATTTCTTGCGCTCCACCACGCGGCTGTCGCGGGTGAGGAAGCCTGCTGCCTTCAACGCGCCGCGCAGCGACGGGTCGTAAAGCTGCAGCGCCTTGGAGATGCCGTGCTTGACCGCACCGGCCTGGCCTGACAGACCGCCGCCCTTGACGGTAGCCTGCACGTCGAACTGGTCCTCGACACCGGCCACCGTGAACGGCTGGCGCAGGATCATCTGCAGCACCGGGCGCGCGAAGTACTTGTTCATTTCCTTGCCGTTGACCGAGACCTTGCCCGAGCCGGGCTTGATCCAGACGCGGGCGACCGCGTCCTTGCGCTTGCCGGTGGCGTAGGAGCGGCCCAGGTCGTCCCGGACAGGCTCGCGCGGCGCTTCCTCGGGCGTGCCCTGGACACCGCCGATATCATCGGTGACGGCTGCTTCGAGACCGTCGAGTGTTTTGATTTCGTCAGCCATGTCTCTTACACCCGCGTGTTTTTCTTGTTCATGGATTTCACATCCAGCACTTCGGGGCTTTGCGCCTCGTGCGGATGCTCGGTGCCGGCGTAGACGCGCAGATTGGTCATCTGGCGGCGCGCAAGGCGGTTCGACGGCAGCATCCGCTTGACGGCCTGCATGACGACACGCTCGGGGTGCGCGCCTTCCAGGATCTCGGCGGTGGTGCGCGACTTGATGCCGCCCGGGTGACCGGTGTGCCAGTAGTTGGGTTTCTCGCGCTTCTTGCCGGTCAGCTGCACCTTGTCGGCATTGATGACGATGACGTTGTCACCCATGTCCTGGCTCGGTGTGAAGCTGGGCTTGTGCTTGCCACGCAGGCGCGTTGCGACGATCGACGCAAGGCGGCCCAGAACGATGCCGTCGGCGTCGATCACGATCCACTTCTTGTCGATATCTGCCGGTGTTGCAGAAAAGGTTTTCATGGTCTTGTCCCCAAAGGTCAGAGGGTCATAATTCGGATTGCGGGGTTATATAGGCTCCGTTGCACAGTTCAAGCGGGAAATGCGCGTTATTTTGAAGCTAAAACATATACTTACGATTTAGGTATTATTTTACCCCACATGGAAAGCCTGATTCACAACCCCGGCCCGCCGCTTGCCGCGCTGCTGCTTCTGGCGCTGTCCACGGCGCTTGGCATGGCGCAGGTGGCCAAGATCATCAAGGTCTACGAAGCCAAGCACGAGCTGAAGCACGGATCGGCTGGATTCATCCGCGGCATCGCGGGCTGGTCGCTGGTGGCGTTCTGGGCCATGGCAGTGTGGTTCGTGGCCACGGTGATCGGCGACTGGTGGGCGACCGAAGACCTGGCCGGCGCCATGGACCGCGCCTGGCTGCGGCTGCGCATCCTCCTGGAGATCGCGGCGGCGCTCGCGGATAGCGACTGATGGCGGGCCCGGTTCCCGGCGCGCAGGCGATCCAGACCGCGCTGCAATGCCCCAGCTGCGCCGGCCAGTGCCGCTACAGCGCCGAGGCCAAGGGCCTGCGCTGCGACAGTTGCGGGGACGTGCGGTCGCTCGACACGCCCGACGACCACCTGGCGCGGACCGAATTCGGCTATGACCCGGACGTGCCCGCAGAAGAGCCGAAAAGCCGCCCCGACCTGATGGAGCACGGCTGCCAAACATGCGGTGGGCACGTGATCTTCACCGGCCCTGCCCTGTCCGAGCGCTGCCCCTATTGCGACGGGCCGGTGGTGCTGGCCCAACCCGACATGGGGTTCGACACCATGGCGCTGATCCCTTTCCGGGTGACGCTGGAACGCGCGAAGGCCAATGCCCGCGACTGGGTCCGCGCCCGGATCGCCGCGCCCTCGGACCTGTGGGCACAGGTCGAAGACGGGCATTTCAGCGGGCTTTACGCCCCGTTCTGGACCTTCGACAGCAAGGAGGCGCTGCGTTACTGGGCCAAGTATACCACCGGGTCGGGCGACAACCGGCGCACTCATTCCATCGACGGGGCGATGACGATCGACTTCGACGATCTGCTGGTCCCGGCCTCGACGCATGTCACGCCTCTGATCCGGGACGGCATCCTGCACGAGTTCTACCCCGACCGCCTGCGCCTCTATCGCGCCGGTTACCTGGCCGGGTTCGCGGCCGAGCGGCACCACCAGACCGTGGCCGAGGGGCTGGAGGCGAACAAGTCGGACAAACGCCTGCTGATCCGCAACCGGATCAAGGCGCATATCAACAAGCGCGGGGTGCATGACATCCGCTATCGCACCGACACGACTGGCATCCATTACCGGCGCATCCTGCTGCCGGTGTGGATCCTGCACTATGTCTATGACGGCAAGGCGCAGAAGGTCGTGGTGTCGGGGATCGACGGGCGCACGTTTGGGGAGCGGCCCCTGTCGAAGCTGAAGCTGATGGGCTATGCCGCCGCCCTCAGCGCCCTGGTGATCGGGGTCGGCCTCGCCTGGGGCGCGGGCGGTCTGCTCTAGGTCCTGCTCAGACCCCGATGCCTTCGGGCGGGTTGTCCAGAAGGCGGCGCAGGCGCTGCATCGCGGCCTCGAAACTGGCCAGGCTCACGCCGGCATTGACCGCCATGCGCACCGCGTGGGGCGAGGCCGCGTCGCGGCTGGCGAAATCCTCGGCCGAGCGCACCTGCACGCCCTGCTCTGCCGCGGCCTGGCAAAAGGCGGAGGTGCGCCAGCCCGGCGGCAGGGTCAGCCACAGGAACGGCACGTCGCGGCGCCATTTCACGTCATACCCGCCCAGCACGTTCAGCGCGGCCTGGATATAGTCGCCCGACTGGCTGCGCACCGCTTCCATGAGGTCGTCGAGCCGGTCATGCGTCAGAAGCGCCGCCACGAGGTCCGCGATCGGCGTTGCCAGCCCGAAGAACGACGACTCCGCCGCGCGGCGCAGCGCCACGGACTGCTCCCTGGGCGCCAGCGCGAAGCCCACGCGCAACGCGGGCGTCAGGGATTTCGACAAGGACGCCACGTACCAGCCGCGTTCGGGCGCCAGCATCCGGTAGGCCGGGGCCTGGGACGGGCCGATGCGATAGCAGTCGTCTTCCAGGATCTGCAGGTCGCAGCGGCGGGCGACCTCGACGATCTCGTCGCGGCGCGCGGCGGGGGTGAAGACGCAGGTGGGATTGTGCACCTCGGCCGAGGTCATGATCATCTGCGCCTGGTGGCCTTTCGCCGCCGCCTCCAGCGCGTCGGGGCGCAGGCCGTGGGCATCCATCGCCACCGGGATCACCTCGGCCCGCATCAGGTCGGCGGCGCGGCGGAATCCGGGATAGCACAGTTCCTCGACCAGCACCGTGGGGCGACGCCCGCACAGGACCGTCTGCATGATCAGCGTGATCGCGTTCTGGCCGCCATGGGTCAGCACCACGTCCTCCTGGGTGAAGCGCCCCAGCGGTGCCCGGCTGAGGTACAGCGCCGCGGCGGCGCGGGCCGGTTGCATGTTGCGGCGGCTGGGATAGTGCATGACGCCCGAGGGTGGATCCTCTGCGATTTGTGCCAGAAGCTGACGGATCAGCCCCGCCTGCCCCACGCTGGGCAGATGCGGAGAGATCATGTTGACCGCATAGACGTCGTCCTCGGAATTGTGCTCGACGGTGTCGGCCTCGATCGGGAACAGGTCCTGGGGGACGGGTTTGGGGCTGGCCACGAAGGTGCCGCGCCCGACCTCGGCCACCAGCGTGCCATCGTCCGTCAGCCCCGAATAGGCCCGCGCCACGGTGCCCGGCGTCATGCCCAGCCGCCAGGCAAGGTCACGCACCGGCGGCAGCTTGTCGCCGGGCGCGAGCGCCTGATCGGTGATACCGGTGCGGATGGCCTGCATCAGCGCCTTGTACTTGGGCGCGGCGGTATCGGTCAGCTGTGGCTGCCAATTTGTACCCATGACAATATTTCCGTGGATTCGAACAATTGCGCAATGTATCCCTTAATTGTGGCAATCACACAATATTGTGTCAATACAATTTATCAGGAAAGGACACGCCATGACCAGTTTCACCCGCATCGACTGCACGGCGCTCGAGGGGCTTTCGGCCCGCACCACCCTGCCCGCCCTGTCGCTGATCGCGGTACAGCTGGCCTGGGCCTATGTCCTGTGGACGCAACGCCGCAAGACACGGGTGCACCTGTCGCGGCTGGACGATCACATGCTGCGCGACATCGGCCTCAGCCCGCGCGAGGCCGACATCGAAATGCGCAAACCTTTTTGGAGGCCGTAATCGTCCCCGATACGGATCTCTTCCACCTGGGCCGGGATTTTCCCGGCCCTTTTTTCATGCCTTGGGCGGAATGGAATAGGTCAGGCTGGCCCGCGCCACGGGCTGTTCGAACCCGTCCGAGAAGATCAGCACGTCCCCCACGGCCAGCACGCGGCCCAGTTTCAGCAGCCGGCAGTCGGCAATAAGGTCGGTGTTGGCGGCGGGCTTGCGCATGAAGTCGATGGAACAGCTGGTGGTGACCGCCAGCGCCTCGCGCCCCGTCATGCTGAGCACCGCCATGTAGACGGCCACGTCCGCCAGCGCAAAGATCGACGGCCCCGACACCGTGCCGCCGGGGCGCAGGTGACGGTCGTCGACGTTCAGGCGCACGCGCAGCGCCATCTCTTCCAGGCTGTCGATGGTGAAATCGCCCTTCACCTGCGGAAAGACCTCGTCGATATAGGCCATCAGGTCGGTTGCATTCAGTTTCAGGGCCATGCTTTCCTCCGTGCGCGTGCCGGCGTAAGAAGGCACAAGCCCCGAGGAGGATCAAGATGACAATCCTGGAACGCCAAGATGACGGCGCCATCGCCCGTCTGACGATGAACCTGCCCGAGAAACTGAACGCGCTGAGTGACGGGATGCTGGAGGCGCTACAGACCGCGCTGGATGACATCGCGGCGGACAGTTCGATCCGCGTGGTCACGCTGGCCGGGGAAGGCAAGGCGTTCTGCGCGGGCCACGACCTCAAGGAAATGACCCAAGGTCGCCAGGCCGAGGATGGCGGCAAGGCGTATTTCACCGATCTCTTCGCACGCTGCAGCAAACTGATGCGCACGATCCGCGATCTGCCCCAGCCCGTGATCGCCCTGCCCCACGGCATCGCCACCGCGGCGGGCTGTCAGTTGGTGGCGACCTGCGACCTGGCGGTGGCGGCCACGGGCACGCGGTTTGGCGTGAACGGGGTGAATATCGGGCTTTTCTGTTCCACGCCGATGGTGGCACTCAGCCGCAACATCCCGCGCAAGCAGGCGTTCGAAATGCTGACCACCGGCGAGTTCATCGAGACCGACCGCGCGATCGAGCTGGGCCTGGTCAACCGCGCGGTGCCGTATGACGCGCTGCAAGCCGCCGGTGACGATCTGGCCCATACCATCGCCGCCAAGCTGGGTGCGGCGGTGAAGATCGGCAAACAGGCGTTTTACAAGCAACTGGAAATGGGTCTCGACGATGCCTATGCCTTCACAGGCGACGTCATGGTCGAGAACATGATGTGGCGCGACACCGAGGAAGGCATCAGCGCTTTCATCGAAAAGCGGCCGCCCGAGTGGAGCCAGGATTGAGGCGAAAAACGCACGTATTAAGTGTATCTTGCGCCAGATACTCCTCCCCAGGGTGGGATTTCGGGCGCCAGATCGCTGCTGTTGAACGCCGTGTGATGACAAGATCGCGGAATTCCTGCCCTTAGAACAATACATTAACCGATTGTTAACGAATCGCGTCCTCACTGTTCCGCTTTCGGCGGTTTATTGCCGCCTCATTTCAGTCATTATCTATCCGAGGTTGGCACGACGCAAAGTAGGATCACCCGGTCCGTTTTTCAGCATCTCATTTTACATACGTCGCGCCAACCTCACGATCAGCCAGCAAACACTGATCTCTTGCCGGGGCGCCGCGGCGCTCGGCAATGTTTCCAAAGCCGTGCCACAGTTTTTCCGCATTTGCCGTTTTGTCGCCACATTCCATCCGCTAGACCGTATGGTGGGGGCATCGTGTGGGATTTGCACGACGCTATGGTTACGGCGCTATGACATCTCGGGTGGCGGTCTTCGGCATCTGGTCCCTCCTGGCCAGCCTCTCTCTGGCCATTCCATCGGAGGCCACGGACCTGCCCGACCCGGCAAACCGCGCGTCGTTTCCCACACCGGGGGCCACGTCGGTTCTGCTGGGCCGTGATCTGTTTTTCGATCCGATCCTGTCGGGCAATCGCAACATCGCCTGCGCCACATGCCACCATCCCGAAATGGCCGGCGGCGACGGCGTGTCGCTGTCGCTTGGCGAAGGTGGCCGCGGGCTTGGCCCGGCGCGAACGCGCGCCGCCGATAACCCGCCCAAGCGCCTGGCGCGCAATGCACCACCGCTTTTCAACTTGGGTGCCGCCGAGTTCACCGCCTTTACCCATGACGGCCGTGTCAGCGCCAGCAAGACCGAGCGCTACGGCATCAGCCTCCCCGAGGAGCTTCTGCTGGAGCGCCCGGTCAGCCTGTTGGCCGCGCAGGCATTGCTGCCCCTTGTCGCGATGGACCAGATGGCCGGCCACCCCGGCGAGAACATCATTGCCGACGCCGTGGCGCAGGGCCGGATGGCAGGCTATGACGGTGCCTGGCAGAAGATCGCAGAGCGGGTCTGGGACATCCCCGAGTATCGCCGCCGCTTCGCGTGGCTGATCGGCCCTGACGAGCCTTTGCACATTACCCATATCACCGCCGCGCTGGCCGATTTCGTGGCCTACGAATTTCGCGCCACGGACAGCCCGTTCGATGCCTTCCTGTCGGGCCGGGACGAGGCGCTGAGCAACGACCAATTGCGCGGCATGGCGCTGTTCTATGGCAAGGCGGGGTGTGGCGGCTGCCATTCCGGCACGTTCCAGACCGACCACGGTTTTCATGCCATCGGCCTGCCCCAGATCGGGCCGGGCAAGGGGCACGGGGCCAACGGCAATTCCGATATCGGCCTCGGGGCGATCACCGGCGATCCCGGCGATGCCTACAAGTTCCGCACGCCGTCCTTGCGCAACGTGGCGCTGACCGCGCCTTATGGCCATAACGGCGCCTATCGCGACCTTGGCGCCATGATCCGCCATCATGCCGATCCCGGCGCGGGACTGGCGCAATACCCCGGCCTCCAGGCGGCGTTTCTGCCCGACATCGGCACCGACGAGACCGGGCTGGACGCCGCGATGCAGGACGAGGCCGAGGTACTGAACATCTACGCCGCCGCCACCCTGCCCCGGATCCCCCTGACGGACAGGGACATCACCATGTTGGTCACCTTTCTCGACGCGCTGACCGACCCGGTGTCGCGCACGGGCCGCCTTGGCGTGCCGGACGCCGTGCCTTCGGGCCTGCCGGTGGCCGGGCTGCCGGGCGACAGCTGACCCTTTCCAAATGACCCGCGACCCCTTAAATGCGGGGCCATGACAGAGACACTTCATATCGTCGGCGGCGGCATGGCCGGGTCCGAGGCCGCGTGGCAGGCCGCCAACATGGGCGTGCGCGTGGTCATCCACGAGATGCGCCCCAAGGTCGGAACCTTCGCGCACCAGACCGGCGACCTGGCCGAGATGGTCTGCTCCAACTCCTTCCGCTCGGACGATGACGAGCAGAACGCCGTCGGCCTCTTGCACTGGGAGATGCGGGCCGCGGGTGGCCTGATCATGGAAATGGCCGAGACCCACCGCCTGCCCGCCGGCGGCGCGCTGGCCGTGGACCGCGAGGCGTTTTCCCAAGGTGTCACCGCCCGGCTGCGCGCGCATCCCAACGTCACCATCGAAGAAGGCGAGATCACCGCCCTGCCCGACGATGGACGCTGGATCTTCGCCACCGGCCCGCTGACCTCGCAAGGGCTGGGCGCGGCCATCGCCGCCGAGACGGGCACCGACCGGCTGGCCTTTTTCGACGCCATCGCGCCGATTGTTTACCATGACACGATCGACATGAGCCAGGCGTGGATGCAGTCGCGCTATGACAAGGGCGAGACCGAGGAAGAGCGCACCGCCTACCTCAACTGCCCGATGACGCGTGACCAGTACGAGGCGTTCATCGACGCCCTGCTGGCCGCCGACAAGACCGAGTTCCACGAGGGCGAGACGGCGACCTATTTCGATGGCTGTCTGCCCATCGAGGTGATGGCCGAACGCGGCCGCGAGACGCTGCGGCACGGGCCGATGAAACCGGTGGGCCTCACGAATCCGCATCAGCCGGACGTGAAGCCCTGGGCCGTGGTCCAGCTGCGCCGGGACAACGCGCTCGGCACGCTCTACAACATCGTTGGCTTCCAGACCAAGATGAAGTACGGCGCGCAAACGGATGTTTTCAAAATGATTCCCGGGCTGGAGAATGCCAGTTTCGCGCGTCTTGGCGGCATCCACCGCAACACGTTCCTGAATTCCCCCACGCTGCTGGACAACCAGATGCGCCTTCGCGCCAAGCCGCATATCCGCTTCGCCGGTCAGATCACCGGTGTCGAAGGCTATGTCGAATCCGCCGCCATGGGCCTTCTGGCCGGACGGCTGGCCGCCGGAGAGATCCTGGGCCGCTCCCTGCCCGCGCCGCCGCAGGACACGGCCATGGGCGCGCTGATCCACCACATCACCGGCGGGGCCGAGGCCAAGACATTCCAGCCGATGAACGTCAATTTCGGCCTCTTCCGCCCCGTCGACGGGCTCAAGGGCGGGCGCCGGGGCCGGCGCGACCGCTACAAGGCCTATACCGACCGGGCCAAGGCGGCCTGGACCGGCTGGCTGGGTGAAACACAGGTGGACGCCGCCGAAACCGTGTGATTTTCTGCGCTCATGCAGGACAGCTTTTTCGACAAGGCCTATGCCATGGCCGATCCCGACGAAACCCGTGCGCTCTATGACGCGTGGGCGGCCAGTTACGACGCCGAGATCGCCGCGAACGGCTATGCCACGCCGGGCCGCGTGGCCGACGCGATGTTCCGTTTCGCCAAGTCGCACGAGGCGCCGCTGCTGGATTACGGCTGCGGCACGGGCCTGTCCGGGCTGGCGCTGAAACTGGCCGGGTTTACCACGCTCGACGGCATGGACCCCAGCCACGAGATGCTGGATGGCGCACGGCGCAAGGCCGTCTACCGCAGCCTGACACCCATCGACCTGTCGGATCCCGCCCCGATCCCGTCGGGGGCCTACCAGGCCATCACCTGCATCGGCGTGATCGGCACCGGCGCGGCCCCGGCCTCGACGCTCGACCTGGTGATGCGCGCGCTGCCAAAGGACGGCCTTCTGGGCTTCAGCCTGAATGACCACGCGCTGGCAGACCCGCAATACGAAGGCGCGCTGAACGGCTGGCTCGATTGCGGCGCGGCGCGGCTGCTGTTTCGCGAGCACGGGCCGCACCTGCCCGGACAAAACATCAAGTCAACCGTTTATATCATTGAAAAAGCGTGACTTTCAGAACCAGATTTGCCCCGTCCCCCACCGGCCCGCTGCACTTGGGTCATGCCTTCTCGGCGATCCTGGGGCATGACATGGCCCGGGCGCGTGACGGCGCGTTCCTCTTGCGTATGGAAGACACCGACCTGCAACGCAGCAAGCCGGAATGGGATGCGCAGATCCTCGACGACCTGACATGGCTGGGCCTGACCTGGGACGGACCCGTGCTGCGGCAGTCCGAGCACCTGACCGGCTATGACCCCGCCCTGCACCGGCTCGACGCGATGGGCCTGCTCTATCCCTGCTCGTGTTCCCGCAGCCAGATCCAGGCCGCGCTCGCCGCGCCGCAGGAAGGCGTCACCCACGAGGTCTATCCCGGCACCTGCAAGCACCGCAGCATGGACAGTCGCCAGCCCGGCGACGCGCTGCGCCTGCATCTCGACCGGGCGCTCGATCACTTCGGCGGTTTCTATCCCGACTTCGAGGAAACCGGCCCGTTGCATACCGGCACGCATCGGATCGATCCTGACCAGGCCCTGGCCGAAATCGGCGACGTGGTCCTCAGCCGCAAGGGCGAGGACATCGTCGCCTATTTCCTCGCCTCCGCGCTGGACGATATCGGCCAAAATATCACCGACGTGGTGCGCGGCGAGGACCTGTTCGGCTTCGTGCCGATCCAGGTCATCCTGCTGAGCCTTCTGGGCCACGCGATCCCGCGCTATCACCACCACCGCCTGATCCGCGACGAGGACGGCAAGCGCCTGGCCAAGCGCGACGACGCGCGCAGCATCGCCACCTACCGCCAGGCCGGCAAGACGCCTGCCGATATCCGCGCGATGGTTGGGCTATAACCCGCGCTTTTTCTTGCCAAAAATACTCACGGCGCGACGGGCGCCATAAGCTCGACCTCGAGCCCGTCCTGCACACCCGTATAAAAACAGCTGCGCCGGTTGGTGTGGCAGGCCGGCCCGGTCTGGTCGACCAACACCAGCAGGCAGTCGCGGTCGCAATCCACCCGGAACTCCACCAGCTTCTGCACGTGACCCGAGCTTTCGCCCTTGACCCAGAACGCCTGCCGTGACCGGCTCCAATAGGTCACCCGGCCCGTCTCCAGCGTTCGGGCCACGGCCTCGGCGTTCATCCACGCCATCATCAGCACCTCGCCGCTGGCTGCATCCTGCGCAATGGCCGGGATCAGGCCCTGGTCGTTGAAGCGCAAGCTGGAAACATCGAATTCCATGTCAGAAAACCTTTTGCCTTGCCGGTGTCAGCCCTTATCTATGGGGTCAACGACGAAAGGGAAAGCCATGAGCGGCGAAACCGACCTGATCAAGCTCTACTCCGCGCGGATCCTCGAACTGGCCGCAGACATCCCGCATCACGGCCGGCTCGACGCGCCGGACGCGACGGTCAAGCGCCGGGCGCCTCTCTGTGGCTCGACCGTAACGGTGGACCTGAAGACCGATGGCGACCGCATCACCGACTATGCCGCCGAGGTCAAGGCCTGTGCGCTGGGGCAAGCGGCAGCGAGCGTCGTGGGCGGCGCGATCATCGGCTGCTCCTATGACCAGGTGGTCGAGGCGCGCGACGCGCTGAAAGCGATGCTGAAATCCGACGGCCCGACGCCTCCGGCGCCCTTTGACGGGCTGGAAGTGCTGCGCCCGGCGCAGGATTACAAGAACCGCCACGCCTCGATCCTGCTGACGCTGGAAGCCGCGACCGAAGCGATGGAAGAGGCCCGAGCTACGGCCTGAGAGTCATCGTCCGAAGCCGCTTTTTAGCGCACCACTTCGATCGTCGCGTGATCTACGCCGTAGTCTTCGCGCAGCCTGTCACGCACCGCCTGCTTGACCGTCTCGGCATCGTGCCCGTCGCTCACCGACAGGTCCAGCGTCGCCATGGGGCGCTCCTGCGTGACCTGCCAGGCATGAACGTGGCTGACCTCGGCCACGCCCGGCACATCCCTGGTCAGAGCCTCGGCCACCTCGCGCCGGTCGAACCCGCCGGGCGCGCCCTCGAGCAGGATGTGCCCGCTTTCACGCACCACTTTCAGCGCCGAGCGCAGGATGATCACTGCCACCAGCACCGACAGGATCGGGTCTATGGGCATCCAGCCCGTCCACAGAATGACCAGCGAGGCCACGATGGCCGCGATGGACCCCAGCAGGTCTCCGGCCACGTGCAGCGCCGCGGCGCGGATATTGAGGTTGTCGCTGTCCTCGCGCGTCAGCACCCAGAAACTGGCGATATTCACCACGAGCCCCGCCAGCGCCACCCATAGCATCAGCCCGCCCAGCACCTCGACCGGCTGGGCCAGCCGCCGCAGCGCCTCGATCACGATCCAGATCGCGATGGCGAAGAGCGTCAGGCCGTTGACGAAGGCGGCCAGCACCGAGAACCGGTCATAGCCGTATGTCCGCTTCCAGTCCGCCGGCCGCCGGGCGATGCGAAAGGCGAACCAGGCCAGCATCAGCGAGGCGAAATCGGTCAGCATGTGCCCCGCATCGGCCAGGAGCGCCAGCGAGCCCGACAGGAGGCCGCCCACCAGTTCCGCCAGCATGAAGCCGCCCGTCAGGGCTGCCGCGATGGCGATGGTGCGTTCCTTTTTCGGAACGTGGCTGTGCCCGTGGGCGTGGTCGTGCATTGCGGTCTCCTTGTGCGCGCAACCTGTCACGAGGCGCACGCGCCCGCAATCCGGGCGCCGAGATTCTTCGTACGAAGAATCTCTGGCCGCGCACCAAAAAAAACCGCCGCACGCTGGAACAGCGGCGGCGGCAGGAATGCGTGATCCGCTTCGGCGCGTCGTGTCGGGGGAAGAGGCAACAACCCCGGACGATGGGACAGTATCGGGCCGCGTCAAAGGGGACAGGAGACGCAGGCGCGACGCGCGAGGGATATACGCAGGCAGAAACCGTTACATCAGGCCAGGCAGGTAGAGCCCGCCCACCAGCGTGACCACCAGCGCCGCACCGCCGATGAAATCACCGAGCAGAGTGTCGGCAGAGCGTTTGGCGGCGGTCGAGATCTGGGTCAGCATCGGGTGGCTCCTTGGTGCCGTGAACTTCTGTTGCTCCTTTGTTCTCATTTTGAAAAGCATTTGTAAAGAACTTTATGAGAACATTTGCGAACTTTTACGGAAGTTAGCTGATATCGGTCCGGAAGCGCTGGGTTTCTTGGGTCAAAAAAATCTTGAACCCGCACCGCCCTGCTTCCGACTCCCTGAAGTCAACTGACCGAAAAAGGAGAAACGCCATGACCGACACAAATAACCATGTTTGGAGCAGAGTACTGAATCAGCCGAACCTGTCTGTTAGCCTGATGCCGGACCAGTCCAGTCAAGCCGATGCGAAGGACGTGTTTGATCCGCCCGAGAGCTTCCTGCTCTTGCCGGCCGTGCAGACCGCGCCCGAGGATCCTGCCACTGACGCTTTCGACTTCAAAACGTCGCATAGTGGCGACGAAACGGCTTTCGATGTCGCGGACGTGTTGGTCAGCAGCTATCAGACAGGCGGATCTGGCAGCGATGATCGGGACGTGCTGCCCGAGCCCGAGCCGGTACCGGAGTTCGGCATGACCGACCATTTCGATTTCTTCTGAACGGCGCGGCGGCCTCAGCCGACCGACAACAGGCGGATCGCCTCGTCCTGGCCCATCAGCCACAGCAGGACGCGGGCGGCTTGCCCGCGGTCCGACGTCAGGTCGGGGTCGTCGGCCAGCAGTTTCCGCGCATCGGTCTGCGCCGTGGCCATCAGCCCCGCCTGCGCCTCCATGTCCGCCACGCGAAACCGCGGCAGGCCCGATTGCGCCGTGCCGATCAGGTCGCCGACGCCGCGCATCTCAAGGTCCACCTCGGCGATGCGAAACCCGTCCTCGGTCTCGCGCATCGTGTCCATCCGGCGCTGGCCGCCCTCGGACAACGGCGCCTGGTACATCAACAGGCAGGTCGACTGCGCCTCCCCCCTCCCCACGCGGCCGCGCAGCTGGTGCAGTTGCGCCAGCCCGAAATGCTCGGCCCGTTCGATCACCATGATCGAGGCGTTGGGCACGTCCACGCCCACTTCGATCACCGTGGTCGAGACCAGAACGCTGGTTTCGCCCGTCTGGAAGGCCGCCATCGCCGCGTCCTTGTCGGCGGGCGGCATCTGACCATGCACCAGCCCGACGCGTCCCTCGCCCAAGGCGGCGCGCAGGTGCCTGAAGCGTTCTTCCGCGCTGGTCAGGTCCATCACCTCTGATTCCTCGACCAGCGGGCAGACCCAATAGGCCTGCCGCCCCTCGGCGATGGCGCCCTTCAGGTGCTCGACCACTTCCTGCATCCGCGCCATGTTGGTCAGCGCGGTCTTGATCGGCTTCCGGCCGGGCGGTTTTTCATCGAGGATGCTGACATCCATGTCGCCATATTGCGCCAGCGCCAGGCTGCGCGGGATCGGCGTTGCGGTCATCACCAGAACGTCGACCGCCTGCCCCTTGCGCCCCAGTTCCAGCCGCTGGCGCACGCCGAACCTGTGCTGTTCATCCACCACGGCCAGGCGCAGGTCGTGAAACTCCACGTCCTTCTGGAACACCGCGTGGGTGCCCACGAGAATATGGATATCGCCGCGCTGCAACGCCTCCAGCTTGGCGCGCCGCTCGGCCCCCTTGTCGCGGCCGGTCAGCAATTCCAGCACCACGCCCGCCGATTCCGCCAGTGGGCGCAACCCTTCCAGGTGCTGCCGCGCCAGGATCTCGGTGGGGGCCATCATCACCCCCTGCCCGCCCGCCTCGACCGCGACCAGAAGCGCCATCAGCGCCACCAGCGTCTTGCCCGCGCCCACGTCGCCCTGCAGCAGGCGGTTCATGCGCAAGGGCGCGGCCATGTCGGCGGCGATCTCTTCGATGGCGCGGGCTTGTGCGCCCGTGGGCGTATAGGGCAAGGCGGCGCGGACCTTTGCCTGCAACCGGCCCGTGGCCTCGCTCACGCGCCCCTTGCCGCGCCGCGTCCTGGCGCGGGCCAGCGCGAGAGTCAGCTGGTGCGCCATGAACTCGTCATAGGCCAGCCGCGTGCGGGCCGGATCGGTCGCCGCCAGATCGCCGATTTTTGCGGGGCAATGGGCCTGCTCCAGCGCCGCGTGCCAGTCGGGCCAGCCGCCCTGGGCCTTTTGCGAGGCGTCGATCCACTCGGCCAGGTCCGGCGCGCGTGCCAGGGCTGATCGCACCGCCTTGGCCATCGTCTTTTGCGTCACGCCGGCGGTCAGCGGGTAGACCGGCTCGAAATCCGGGATCTCTCCCGCTTCTTCGATGGGCAGGATATGGTCGGGATGCACCATCTGCGCCATCCCGTCGAAGAGTTCCACCTTGCCCGACACCACCCGCCGCGCGCCGGTGGGCAGCACGCGATTGAGGTAGTCATCGCGGCCGTTGAAAAAGACCAGTTGAAAGGCCACGCTGCTGTCCTCGACCTGGATGCGATAGGGCCGCCCCCGGCTGCGCGGCGGATCGTGCCGGCCCACCGTCACCTCGACCGTGACCGTGCCGGGCGGGTCCGCGCCCTGCACCGTGTCGCGCTTGCGCCGGTCGATGCCGGAATGCGGCAGCGTGAACAAGAGGTCGCGGGGCTTGGAAATATGCAGCGCCTCCAGCGTCCTGGCGGTCTTCGGCCCCACGCCCTCCAGCGTTTCCAGCTCCGCGAAAAGCGGAAAGAGAATTTCGGGCCGGGTGCTCATGCGTCGCCGATCAGCTCCAGCCAGCCATCCTCGTCGATGGTCTCGATCCCCAGATCCGCAGCCTTCTTGGCCTTGCTGCCCGCGCCCGGCCCGGCCACCAAGAGGTCGGTCTTTGCCGAGACCGAGCCCGACACCTTGGCGCCCAACGCCTCGGCCCGCGCCTTGGCCTCGGCGCGGGTCATCTTTTCCAGCGTGCCGGTGAAGACGACCGTCTTGCCCGCGACGGGGCTTCCGTCGGTGGCGGGGGCCGCGGCCTCCTGGATCGTCAGATGTGCCGTCAGCCGGTCGATGCTCTGGCGCTCGTGATCCTGCGCGAAGGCGGTCACCAGGCTGCGGGCCATGACCTCTCCCACCCCGTCGATGGCCAGAAGGTTGTCCCAGTCCGGACCTTCGCAGTCCTTCGCGGCATCCATCGCCCGGGTGAAGTCGTCCCACCTGCCATAGCTGCGCGCGATGAGGGTGCTGGCCTGCTCGCCCACGTGGCGGATGCCAAGCGCGAAGAGCACGCGGCCGAAGGGAATGGCGCGCTTCTCTTCGATCGCCTGGAACAGGTTCTCGGCGCTTTTCTCGCCCCAGCCTTCGCGATTCTTGAGCTGCTTCACGCCCGAACCGTAGCGCTCTTGCAGGGTGAAGATGTCGGCAGGCTCCTTCACCCAGCCGTCGCGATAGAACTGTTCAACCTGTTTCGCGCCCAGCCCCTCGATGTCGAAGGCCGCGCGGCTGACGAAATGTTTCAGCTTTTCCACGGCCTGCGCGGGGCAGATCAGCCCGCCAGTGCAGCGGCGCACGGCATCGCCCTCCTCGCGAATGGCCTCCGAGCCGCATTCGGGGCATACCGTCGGGAAGTCGTAGGGCTTCGTCCCCTCGGGTCGCTTCGACAGGTCCACGTCGGCCACTTTCGGGATCACGTCCCCGGCGCGGTAGACCTGCACCCAGTCGCCCTCGCGGATGTCCTTGCCGCCGCGGATCTCCTGCCCCTTGCTGTCCCGACCCTTGATGTAATCCTCGTTATGCAGGGTTGCGTTGCTGACCACCACGCCGCCCACGGTGACCGGCGTCAGGCGCGCCACCGGGCTGAGCGCGCCGGTGCGGCCCACCTGAATTTCGATCTTCTCCAGCGTGGTCCAGGCCAGTTCGGCGGGAAATTTATGCGCCGTGGCCCAGCGGGGCGTGGTGCTGCGAAAGCCCAGCCGGCGTTGCAGGTCAAGGTCGTTGACCTTGTAGACCACGCCGTCGATGTCATAGCCCAGGCTCGCGCGCTGCTGTTCGATCTGCTCGTAATGCGCCTGCATCTCGGCCGGGCCATCGCACAGCGCGGTCAGCGGGTTGGTCTGGAACCCCAGGTCGGCCAGCCGGTCGATCGCGGCCTTTTGCGTATCCGCCAGGGCCTCGCTCACCTCGCCCCAGGCATAGGCGAAGAACCGCAAGGGCCGCGCCTTGGTGATGCTGCTGTCCAGCTGCCGCAACGAGCCCGCGGCGGCGTTGCGCGGGTTGGCAAAGGTCTTGGCGCCCTTCTCGGTTTGTCGCGCATTCAGCGCCTCGAAATCGGCGTGGCTCATGTAGACCTCGCCGCGCACCTCCAGCACCTCGGGCGCGCCTGTCAGCGTCACCGGGATATCCTCGATCGTGCGGGCGTTGACGGTGACATTCTCGCCCACGGCGCCGTCGCCGCGTGTGGCGGCCTGAACGAGCGTGCCACCCTCGTAGCGCAGGCTCAGGCTCAGCCCGTCGATCTTGGGCTCGGCGGTGTAGTTCAGCGGCGCATCGGCTTTGAGACCCAGATAGCGGCGGATGCGGTCGTCGAACTCGGTCACCTCGGCGTCGTCGAAGACGTTCGACAGGCTCAGCATCCGGACCGCGTGCGTCACTTTCGCGAAACCGTCGGCCGGGGCGGCACCCACCTGTTCGCTGGGACTGTCTTCGCGCTTCAACCTGGGGAACCGGGCCTCGATCGCGGCGTTGCGGGCCTTGAGCCGGTCATATTCGGCGTCGCTGATCTCTGGCGCGTCATCCTGATGGTAGGCGGTGTTGGCTTCGGCCAGCAGGCCCGCCAGGCGTTCCAGCTCGGTGCGCGCGTCCTCTTTGGTCAGCTCGTCCACGGGTGTCTCGGTGCTCATGCCCTGTCCTCGATGCGTCTGGCGATCATCTCCGTTTCCGAAGTGTTAAAGCCTTTCGCAGCGAAGCTGAATGACCGATTTTCAGGGCCGGCCGCGACGGACCCGCGCCGCTTGCGAAGACCCGCCAGGTTCGAGTGGCCCCGAGCGCCGGGCGTGGTCCCGGTCCGCCGGTGCAGGCCACCGGCGGAATTAAACCGGGCCCGGCGCTGGGGCCGGACCCGGTCGGGGGAACGCCGTATGGCAAGACCCGGCGTGTCGGGCCGGTTTTGCGCGACGGCGTCTTTGCAGGCACGCGGCGCAGGATCGGAGGGGGGCGGCTCGCCCGCCAGTCCGGTCTCAGGCGCCCACGGCGAGGCGGGGACCGTCGCCCTTGCCTTCACTCGGATCGGGGTCGCGCAGGACATAGCCGCGGCCCCAGACCGTTTCGATGTAGTTGTCACCGCCCGTTGCCTCGGCGAGTTTCTTGCGCAGCTTGCAGATGAAGACGTCGATGATCTTCAGCTAGGCCGGAAAAGCCTTTGAAATCATTATAAACAGTATGTTAGAGCTTCCGAAAGCGCACAACTTGTGTCACAAAGTGTGTCACATTGAGGGTTCAAGCATGGCAAAATCAGACGTCCCCGGCACACGCATTCGAGGCCCTCGGAGGCTCTACGGCCTCAACCTACGAATCCCCCCCGCCCTTCAAGATGAGTTCTATGGTGGCAAAAAGTGGCTGAGGGATTCCCTTGGCACTGACTCGAAGTCCGAGGCGGAAAAAGCCGTCACTTTGGCCAAGGCCCGTTTTATCGAGCAAGCCGAAGAGCTACAGCGCCGCGCCGCTCTCTCAGAAGCTTTCGATAGCCTGCCCCCAGATCAACGCGCCGTCTTCGACGAAGCGGAAAGTGTGAAAGCACTGCGAAAGCAGTTTGACCTCTCCGACACCGCCCGCGTGTTCTTGGTCGCTGGCGGGGCGTTAACGGAAAGCGACCTTCGAGGCGATGAGCCGTCTACTATCGCTGAGAGGGAACAGGCCGTGGACAGCCACCAGAGAGAGTTGAAATCCTTCGATAAGGCTGTTGCTAGGGAAGCAAAAACCCTTCGGGCTTTGGGAGAAGATGTAAAAGACCCCGAAGTTTTCGGCCTACGTGAACTCATCGCCGTTCTTGATGGATATGACATAGTCAAACCCGGCACCGTGAATCGCTGGCGAATGGTCGCAGACCGCTTCATCGACTTTGTCGGCGACCTTCCCTTGAATGCTCTGACCATAGACCAACTGCGCGAATTCACGCTTGCCTACCGTCAGCTTCCAGCGCACCAGAACACTATTGAGCTAAGGAGCCTCAACTTCAATGAGCAGGTATCCGTAGCGAGGGCGAAAAAGCTCGAAACAGTTAGTGAAGAGACGGTACGGCAGCACATCGGTGCTATCCGGGCGCTGATGCCTCACGCAATCTCAACGGGGTACCTGACAACGGACCCGTGGGCGCACTTCAAACTGCTTTCACCACGTAAGAAAAACTCTGCGAAGAAAGAGCGGAAACGACTGCCCTTCAACCCGGAGATGGTGGCGGCGACCTTCGACGATGCAGCCGCCCGCGACGCGGCTTCCGTCGATCACTGGGGTCCACTACTTGCTGCGTACATGGGCGCGAGGATTGGGGAGATTTGTCAAATTCTCGGCAAGGACGTTATCCAAGTGGGTGAGACTTGGTGTGTGTGGCTGACGGATGCAGACGAACGGCAGACGACCAAGAATGCACCAAGTGTAAGGCTGCTACCTGTTCACCAAGCTTTGCTCGAAGCCGGTTTCATCGAATTCGCGAAGAAACAACCAGATGACGACTACCTCTTCAAAAACGAGACCGCCAAAGGGTTGATGCCAATCACTCCGAACGAGAACGGACATACCAGCATCCAGTTCTCCGGAAGGTTCAACAAGAGGCTGCGTAAGAAGCTGGGGATCACCGATCAACGATACACGTTCCACAGCTATCGGCATTTGTGGGAAGACTGCGCCACTGCCGTAGGAATGAACCTCATACACAACCTAGAGATGGGTGGACGAAGCAAGGAAGAGGTATTGGGGTCAAAGGCGGCATATGGTCAAGGCGCTCGGATGAAAGCGCTCAAAGCGAGCTTAGACAAGATCGACCCACGGGCGGACCTTGAAGCACTCGCCTTGTAACTGCCCTGCCCCGCTACGCGGGCACTCACCAGACCACCCACACAACGCCCCGCCGTCTCGCTGGGGCGTTTCTGTTGTCGTGCGGCGATCCGGTTTTGGGCCACCAAGGTAGGTCAGCATTGCTGACCTTGACCCGAATTTGCCGAAACGTGGACATCTGATTCGGATTCTGCTATTGCTTGTGTCAAGCACAAAATGACTGTGCGACAAATTTTCCCGATATTGAGGATGAGCATGGAAATCTCACAGCACGACTACGCGCGGGCCTGCGGCTGCTGCGTCGAGACAGCAGGACGGCGACTCCGCAGCGCAACCTATCGTTCCGGGCCGCGCGGCACCCGCCTTTACAATTTGGCAGAAGCCCTGCCGACCGTCCGCCCCCGCGAAATTGCCAAGGGCGCTATCCCGGCCCTTCTGAGCGCCGCTACGCCCCCTGAAGACACCTTGTATGTCGGCGGTGTTGAAGCCGCAGAGGTCGCCCGACGCCTGATTGAATGGCTGCCCGACGACGCGCGGACCCGCCTCAGCAAGGTTCAGAATTTCTTTGTGGTCAGCGTGGCAAACTCTAACGTCTGCGCCGCCCCGGTGGTCGAAAACCTCGAACTGCTCCGCGTCCTGATCGGCCTGCAGCCCGATGTGCTGAAGTTCGTCTTCCGGGCCGGGGACGTCCCGGACATGGATCGTATGAGTCCGGCCTTCGCAATCTGTAATTACACCACCACCACAAAGGAGGCCGCATAACATGGCTAACCACGACACGTTTCTGGACCTTGTTCGCGGCTCGCAGGTCATCGCAGAGCGATGGGCCGCAATCTGCGAAAAGGTGATTTCGGACGCGGCGGAACGCGGCGTTCAGATCGAACCTGAGCAGGTTCTGGACATCCGTGAAGCCCGCCTTGCAGCGCTCGGAAATGGCGGCGGTAAGATGGATGCAGACAACTACCTTGCGGAATTGGAAGCGCTGCCTGCACTTCATGAGTCCGCGCTCGCCCGCCGCATTGCGGAGGGGGACGCAGAAGCTCGCTCAGCCGCCGTATCACAGGTCAACCGCGGCAAGGATGACGTCCACCCCGACCGATGGGCCAGTTCTGCGTCGCGCCGTATCTCGAAGGCGCGCGAGCTTGGAATTGCCACCGCGCCCGCCGAACCGGACACCGCCTCTCGTGCGGAACGGTTGGAGATGCTGAGCGAAATCGAGGACGCAGGTACTCGCTTGTCGATGGCGCGCAAGTGGGGCTTGGTATGAGCCGCGCGGACCACATCGTCAGCGCCATTCGCCACTGGAAGGCCGTTGAGAACGGCACCTATCGTCGGCTGTTTCAGTATCGTACTGACCTTGCAGAAACGCCGGACGGTCCGCCGATCTACAAGGGCGAGGGGTACGTCTTTCTTCCCACGGGCGAGACCGTGACCGTCGCCGAGTTCGAGGCAATCTGCGAGGCTCTGGAAGCGCCTGTTGCGGTCCCTGAAGCCGCTCCGGCACCGGCAGCACCTCTGACCACTGAAGACCGCCGCAGAAATAGCCTGAGGGCGCGGAGCGACGCCGCCGCCCGCAAGGCAGGAGGCCTCTAAGTTGACCTCTGAGATTAACAGTACTGGCGACTTCCTCCACCTGTCGCCCGCTGAACGCCGCAAGGCCAAGGTGCGGGCGAAGAAGCGAGCCGAAGTGCTTCGGCGCTGGAAAGAGGCGCGGTCGCATTGGACCCCTAAAATGTTCGAGGAAGAGAATGCAGAACTTGAACGGCAGAAGCAGGCGATGCTCGCAGAGCGCCGCGCCGCGTAAGCCACTGCCTTTTCGGAAGGTGATGGAGAGACCCGCCCGCCGCCGCGCCCTGTGGCACGCTGCGTGGCTGGCCTGTGCGTCGCCCGCTGAATGGAGGGAGAACCTTCACATCATCGAACGCGCCATTGCCGCGCAGATGGAAAGAGAATTCGGGACGGCCTAGCCGTCCCGTCCCCGGCGGGGTTCTTTTTGGGTATCGCCCCCGCCGGGACCACATCGAGGAGATCACAATGCGCAAGCATCATCTTGGGGCGTTGCCCCGCGAAACGAATTACGACGAAGACATGATTGACGACCTCGCGGACCGGTTGCGGGCCGTAGGTGCGCGCAATGGCGGCGTGAGGATCGAATTCGATTGGCTGCGCGATGCCCTTGGAGGCGATGCGGCGCTGACGCGCCGGGTGTTCAAGTCGGCGGGCTTCAAGCAGCCCGCGTCGGAGGAGTGGTATGTCGGACATGGGGCGAAGCGCCTTGAAATCGCGGCCTATCCGGCAAAGCTTGCGGACGATCTGGCGGACATTCTCGACGACTACGCCTGAGGCCCGCTTTTCGGCTTCAAGCTTATGGCGAGAAAACCGTCTGCGCGACAGATTTCGGCTTCAAGCCGTTAAGCTATTGTAAATAAACAAATATCTTGACTCTGTGATTAGGAATCTCTACTCACCGG
Organism: Roseovarius sp. THAF8; assembly: GCF_009363735.1. Taxonomy (NCBI): domain Bacteria; kingdom Pseudomonadati; phylum Pseudomonadota; class Alphaproteobacteria; order Rhodobacterales; family Roseobacteraceae; genus Roseovarius; species Roseovarius sp. THAF8. The sequence continues at coordinate 274,170 of NZ_CP045410.1, forward strand.
ACGGGTAGATATCGGCATTGGGAAAGTCGGCGTGGAAGAGATCATTTGGAGGGCCTACAGCCTTCAAGAGTTGTTGGAGCAGCGAGACGAACAGTTCGCGTTGGAAGGCGCGAAGGCGGCGCTTGCCGACCTGACCGCTCGTGTGGATCAACGAATCGATGAGCGCAGCAGGCAGGTTGTGCCACTGCACCGGTAATTCGATTGTGCCCCCGTTAGGGGGCCAGCCGAAACATAGATGGGATGGCGGCTTTGTCCTGTTTCGCCGCCGTCCGTCGCCGAAAGTAAATGGGTCTGAAGGAGGTGAAGAGATGCAATAACTTGCTGGAGAACAGAAATGGTAGAAACCAAGACCCCCTTTGACGTCTTCGAACATATGGACGTTGAAGACCCTTCCGAAATCGCGGACGGCGATATCCCTGAGCGGCGTGAGCCGCCCCTTTGGATGTACGATCATTGCAGCGACGGGAACGTGGTCCGCTTTAGTCGTCCCGCGCTGACGCGCATCAATGACGCAACGGTGATCGGTGATCTTAGCGCACCGGAATGTGACGCAATTCTGAATTCGTCTATTGTCGTTGGAACGACTGACACCGCGCCGCGCACGTTGGGCAGTAACTGGGAACGGCATGAGCAGAGCTTTGGAGCCGCGGTTTCCGCGTTTCTCACCCGGCACCCCGAACAGGCCAGCAAGGGCGGAAATGCCTTGTTCTTCGCCGAAGGGCAGCGGGCGCGTAAGCGCCGGAACGGTGTGGAATTCTGTTACAAGCTGGAAAAGAAGATTCTGAATGTCCGGGCCGTCTCAGCCGACATTGACGGCGGATGCACGGTCGAACAGATCATCCCGCGCCTGCGGGAACTGGGCCTGTTCGCGGCAATCTACACGACCCATTCGCACACCACCAAGGGCGGCACCGGAAGTGACCGCTTCCGCATCATCATTCCTTTGACTGAGACTTTCGAGTTGGGCAATCGTGATGACGATCCGAACGCGTGGGAAAAGCGCTTGGGCGAATGGAAGAGCCGCTACTTCGGATTCCTCGAAATGCTCATTCCCGAGGGCGGCGAGATCGACTCGCGTGGTGCCCTTCCTTCGCAGATGATGCATGCCCCGGCACGGCCCGAGGGCGCTGAATTCAAGCACTACATTCTGGCGGGGCGTGGGCTGTCGCCGGATGACATGCCTGCCGGTGATGTTGCCAAGTACACCCGCCGCGCGCCGTCAGGAGCGAAGGGGGGCAATGGTGGCGTACAGGGGGAACCTGCATTCCTGTCGGATGGCTTTGACCTTCTGGCGTGGTTCAACGATCATGGCGAGATTTTTGACCTTCCCGCTTTTCTGGAAATGATCGGCTGGGACGTGCGCGGAGATGCAGGGCGTGGCGTCGATATCCTCTGCCCCAACGCAAGCGCGCATACGACCGGGGCAGACATGGCGTGGGGCGCTGCAGGCGAAAGCGCGGATGAAACGGCGATTATCTACTGCCACCATGACCATTGTTCGGGCCTGTACACCTGCGATTTCCTTCGCCTGCTCGAAGACCAGACCGACCTGCCGGACGGTGATTCATTTTCCGTCCTTTTGTGCGACCCGATGTTCTACCCTTCCGAAGTTGACGGCGAGGCGATCACGGTAGACCGCGCGGACTACGTGGCCGAAGAAATCAGGATTGGTTGGCTCAAGACCCCCGCCGCTGTGGGACGTGCGTTCACGGCCCTGCCTGCTAACGCAGGCGCTGACCATTTCGCCGCGATCTATGCCGGTATCTGTAAGGCCGGTGAAGGCGGCAAGGCCGTCGACAAGTGGGGTGAATTGGCAAAGGCGCATCTCGACGCTAATGGGCGTAAGCGCGTGGAACGCCGGGGGCGTGAGATGCTGGCCGCAGAGAAGGCCTCACACGCGGCTGAGAAGGCCGAAGAGCGTCACGCGGCTTATGCCAACGCTCTGGAAGGTGATCCGGACAATGATAGCCTCGATCCCGCAGAGCCGCTGGGAGATGACATGGAAACTGCTCTGGCAACCCTTGGTCACCGGTATGCGCCCGTTGATCTGGGCGGATCATTCCGTATTGTCCGCAAGCCGGACCTGAACGCCTTTAGCTCCGAGTTCGACTCCACTATCGCGGTGTACCGCAAGGACGACTTCCTGCACCTGCACCTTGATCGGCAGATCATGGAAGGTGACAAGCTGGTGAACCCGGCGCAGACCTTCCTTGAAACCGCCAAGCGCAAGAGCGGACTTGTGTTTGCTCCGCCGCCCACAGTGCCGGGTGCAAACGACTTCAACATGTATCAGGGCCGGAAGCTGAGGGGAGTTTCGGGTAAGTACGGCGATAAGCACGACTTTCCTGTCCTGCATGATTTCCTGTTGCGGATTGTGTGTGACGGCTCAGAGGAAAAGCTTGCGTGGCTGTTGCTCTGGATGGCGCACCTTGTCCAGCGGCCCGGTGAGAAGCCGGGGACGGGGATCATTGGAATCGGCAAGGGCGGTATCGGGAAGGGGCGCTTCGGTGCGCTGCTGTCGAAGCTTGCCGCACCGCATTTCAAGCAGCTTGAGAATGAGGCGCATGTAACCGGACAGTTCGCAGGCGAGCATATTAGCAAGTGTGTACTGGTGCAGGTTCCCGAGGCGGTGTTTGGCGCGAACCCCAAGGTTTCCAGCGCTTTGAAGTCCATGCTCGACTCGACCACGATTCCGGTGGAAGTGAAGGGCTACAGTCTCATTATCATGCCTTCATTTACCCGGTTCTATTTCGACTCGAATGAGGCGGTGCCGGTGCTGATTGAAATGAATGGATCGGAAAGGCGGTATTACGTGCTGCTTTTCAATTCCGAGGAAAAGGGCAATTCAGAATTCTTCGCGGACCTGACCGCCGCGATTGAAGGCGAGGAAATGGCAATGCTGCTGGCCTATCTGGAACGGTACGACCCGGCGTCAGCCGGGTTCACTTGGGCAGACGTCCGCACCGCACCTGAAACGCCCGAGCGTCGGGTCATGGGTTACAATTCCATGCGGCCCGCAATGCGCCGCCTTTTGACCGTGTTGCGGGAGCGCGAAGCGACCTTGCGTGTTGCCGGTTACGACGAAACCTTCAAGGCTGGGGAGGATGGTCTGCGCCTGCCGATTTCCGCCTTCCGGTCCTACATCGAGGCCTCAGGGAACAAGCACAATGCCGAGGACGCGGATGTTGTTGCAATGGTCAAGCGGCTGTTCCGTGTGGAAGTCGCCGAAAAGCGCGGGCGGTGTGGTGAGCACGGGGATATGCGGTATTGGCTCTTCCCGCATGAGGTGCTGGGTGAGAACGTGGAGAAGGCGCTGCTGGGCAGCGAATGAGCGCTTCCCGGCATCAGCCGGGGCAGAACCTCAAAACGCCTCCAAAGGCTTGGAGGCGTTTTTTCTTAACAATACTTGGCCCAAATGCCTCTACCTCCAAACCTCCAAGGATCACGCCCCTTACCGGAATTCAGGCGGGGGCACACACACCCTCATGCCGTTGGTGTGTATGTATACTTCCAATTATTTTTGAAAAGATTCTCTTGGAGGTTTGGAGGTAGGGCCGTTTGACCCTTGTTTTTATGGCTCGAACCGCCTCCAAGGGCTTGGAGGTTGTTTGGAGGTTTGGCAGCTGCGTTCTATTGAGACAGCTCGCGGTGCGTCGGTGACCACATTTGCTAAGGCAGACCCCGCACAGTTACATGGTACATAAAAGGTGGACGAAGCACACCAAGCAACCATATGTTGATACGAAACTTCGATTCTTGAGGTGTTCCTTTTTTGTTCTTTCGTGTAACATCGTCGAACCCCGGAAGGCGAAGCAGGGAGTAAAGCGCATGCTAAAATTTCACAGAACTAGCCTCATGACATCATCCGCACAGACGGTTGTAAACACGGTCAACACTGTTGGAGTTATGGGGAAAGGTCTCGCTGCTGCATTCAAGGAGCGTTATCCCGACATGTTCGGAGAGTATAAAGCATTGTGTAAAAAAGGCGATCTTTTGCCCGGTTCGTTCTGGCTGTGGAAGGGACCAGATCAGTGGGTTTTGAACTTCGCGACCAAGAAGCATTGGCGCAACCCTTCGAAGATTGAGTATGTGCGGGATGGCTTGCTAGAATTTAGAGCTAAGTATGAGGCTATGGGCATTCGCGAAATCGCATTTCCCCGGCTCGGCTGCGGGAATGGCGGTTTGGATTGGGAAGAAGTTAGGCCGCTAATGGTTGAAATGCTTCATGACCTCCCAATCACAGTTTTTATCCACGACTTTGAAAAGAAGCTAGGGAAGCTTGAACACGAGCTGCCGTTGATGCAACAAGCTCGCAAACCAAGCTCATTTGAAGATTTCTATAGAGATCTGCGCGACTTAATCGAGAAAAACCATGGCGAAATTCGCCCCTTGTTAATGACTGAACCGTTTTACGTGGCTCTAAACGAAAAGTGCGAGTTGCGTGGTGCCCGTGGTTGCGAACAACTCTTAGCTGCCGAAGACGACTTATTCCGTATTTGGAATCTTCTGACAATCAGCCAAGTGTCGCGTTTCGATCTTCCAGAAACTGTTCAGAGTTCCGCACTTAAGGTGTTTAGCGTCTTGTCTAATTTGCCATATGTTAGGCCAATCAATATAGCCAATCGCCACGGTCGTGTGAACTTGGCAGTTGAATGTGTGCGAAGCAGCTCCCCCGCGCCGATGTCGTTTGGGGTGCACTAGAGGGCTTCAATTATGGGAATAAGCGTCGAGCGCCATGAGGCTCATGTTGCCGAATGGCTTGGGAAATTTTCTAACTACAAGAAGAAATGGCCTGAGCACCTATTCCATCACGCTAACGTAGAGGCAGCAATTGACATTCTGAAGCAAGGTCAATTGCTTTCAAGAAACGACGCTGTTGCTGCCGGGGTTCTTGGGATCGACATCGCGCCCGAAGAAATTATTCAAAACCGTGAAGACGCCCACGATTATGCTCGCCTGTACTTCCGCCCTAGGACACCGACGCAATATCATATCGAGGGTATACGAAAAGAAGCTGACTATTATATGGGGCGACACGCAGGTTTTCTTGTTGTGCTAGCATTTGATGGCGAAACTGTTTTGAAAATGCAAAGTACTCAATTTTCTACCTGCAATATGCAATCGCCTGCCTCGCAGATACTGGACGGTGACTGTGGCTTTGATCAGTTGGACTTCCAAGGCATTTACCATGATGAGGCTTACCCATCTGACGATGAGAGACGGAAACGCTGTGCGGAGGTTCTAGCAAACAGCCCGTTGGACATACCTTCGACACTTAAGGCTATTCTTGTTCGAACGGACGCCGATGCGGCAACTGTGAAGCATTTGTTGATCAAGAATGGTTTGCCTGAATTAGTTTCGAAAATCACTAAGCCGCAAAGCACTGGCATATTCTTTGACAACTATACTGCGGTTCAATTTGTTGATGCAGCCCCCGGCAGGATTAAGTTCAAACTGCGTGGAACACGCTCAGTTGGCGACATTGAAACTGAACTCGAAGTGCGGGATGAAGTCACAGGGCGCACAGTGCTTAGCGCCAATGAGGCTCTGAAACCCTTTCAAGACTATTATATTGATGCCGATCTACCGCCCGGTGACTATCGCGTCAGTTTCACTTTGGAATCTTGCTTCGCCTACGAGGCTGTAATGAGCTTGGGCCACTAGTCCGACTAACAGCATTTCCCTCATCGGCCGCCATGCGCGAGCCGAAACGCAACTACTGAAAATATGTAAGCGATGTTGACATATCTTAAACTCCTTTAAGGTAAGGCGCTTGGAACTGAAAGCTGACGCGCTCACAAACCTCTGAAAAACCCATTGTTTCCAAAATTCAAAGCGGACTCACCCCGCCAGAAGTGTTATATCTCTCAGGTATCATAACGGAATCACCCGCAAGAGACTGGAATCATGACTGAAAATGGCGCTATCGCATATCTCAGAACATCCAGCGCAGCCAATGTCGGTGACGATAAGGGGAGTGGAGCACGCCAGCGGGACGCCATTGCCCGGTGCGCCAAAGAGAACGGCTTCCAGATCGTCGCGGAATACTATGACGAAGCGGTGTCCGGCGCGGAACTCATCGAAAACCGTCCCGGCTTCAAGGCCCTGCTGGAACACATCGCAGGCAACGGAATCCGCACCATCATCATCGAAGACCCGTCGCGTTTTGCCCGAACCATGCACGCCAGCATCTTCGGCGAAGTGCTTCTGAAGGGCCTTAATGTACAGGTTATCTGCGCCAACGGCGAACCGCTCTTCGAAGAGGAAGACGACATGCGTCGTGCCATGTCGCAGATTGGCATGGTCTTCGCCGAACTGGAAAAGCGCAAGTTGGTCAAGCGTTTGAAGGATGGTCGCGACAGGCGCTCAGAGGCCGCAGGACGCCGGGTAGAGGGCGGGTCTCGGCAGTACAGTGAAGACACGCTCACGCGTGCCAAGGCCCTCTACAGAGCCGACAGGAAGGGGAACCGTCGATCCCTCCGCCAGATAGCCACAGACCTCGCAAACGAAGGCTTCACCGCACCATCTGGCAAAGCATATCAGGCGAATAGTGTCCGTCAGATGCTGGTGAAGGCCGGTGTTTATAGGCCGGATGCGGCGTGACGGTAGAGGCGCTGACAGGTCAAAACAGGACATGGAGGAGCGCAGGACAGGGCAGCGCCCCCGCGTGAGCGGGCAAACCAGATGTTGTCTGCGTTAGCAGACTTAACACCATTAAGTCCCTTCGGACCTATATTTAGTGTATGGGACCCAAGGCGGGACTAGGGGTGGGGGTCAAAATCGGGCGTAGATGCTGTCCACATAGGTGGTGCAAACTGACCAAAAAGTGCACGGCAACTTTCCATGTCGTGTTTGTTACGTTTGTTCTGCTGCCGTGCAATTTTTGCCCGACAGGGGACCCAGCCGCAAAACACCCTCCGGCCTCTCGGAATCAGAATCCCCCGCCCGAAAATTTCAAAATCGGGTGAGATAGAGTTGCAGTCCTGACTGCGACACACTCAACTTAAGCGTGTGACCCGAATCTGCCGTTCTCTAGGTGCTGAGGCCGCATCGTGGTATGATGTGACCATCTCTAGCAGTTAGGCGGCACCTCTTCTCCGCCATGCACTCGACAACGGTCAGGCCGTTTTGGCTGCCACTGGACGCCCTGACCGTTGTCTCCTTTTCCGAGCAGTCACGAAAAAGAAAGGCCCAGAAATGGCCGAAACCCATGAACTCCGTTTGAAGATCGACGCGTCTGCCGCCAAGCGCGGCGCGTCCGAATTTAAGGGCGCGATTGAATCCGTCCGCCGCGCCGTCCGCGACCTCGAAAAGGACAGCAGCGGCGCGTTCACGTCCCTCCGCCGTGTTGATACCAGCGGTCTCCGCGAGGTCACCCGCGAAGCCGCCGCCGCTTCTAAGAGTATTGGCGATACGGGACGTGCAAGCGACCGCGCCGCCGAAAACATTCGCAAGCTTGCTATTCAGAGCGCGAACAGTCTTCGCGTTTCGACGGATCAGGCCTCACGCTTGCGGGAACGTCTTCTGTCCGTTGGCGATACGCAGGGGCTGGCAAAGCTGGAAGCCGGACTCGCCCGTCTTCGTACCAGCCTCACGAATGCCACGTCCGGTCTGGACGTCCGCGAAGCCCGCGCCGCCTATGCGGACCTCGCCAGCGAACTGAACCGCACCAGCCGCGAGTCCGAACGCCTGCGCGCCGAGTCCATCGCAGCCGCGCGTGCAGAGGAACAGGCCGCTAACGCGGCCAACGACCGCGCCAATTCATTGCAGCGCCTCCGCGCCGCCCATGACCCCCTCTACGCAAATTCCCAGCGATACGAACAGGCCTTGCGTGAAATCCAGACCTTGGAGGACGCCGGGGCAATGTCGGCGGCAAGGGCGGCTCAGGCACGTGAGACAGCAAGTCAGTCGCTCTTGGCGGCTGGCAACGCGGCGACCGTGTATGCTGGCAAGGCCCGCGTGAGCGGGATGCATACGGCGAACATGGCGGCGCAGTTCAACGATATTGGCGTTATGCTGGCCTCTGGCCAGAGTCCCCTGTTGCTTGCCGTTCAGCAGGGTACGCAGGTTTCGCAGGTCCTGAACATGATGGGCGACCGCGCATCTATACTTTCGACGCTTAAGAGTGGCTTTCTGTCCATGATTAATCCAGTCAGCTTGGCGACCATCGGCATCATCGCGGGCGGGGCTGCATTGGTTCAGTGGGCCATGTCGGCAGGTGGTGCCGAAGACGCAACCGAGTCCCTGAAGCGTCAGCTTGATACGCTCAGCACCCTTTCAACGGACCTTTCCGCCACTCTCGACGTGCTGGAAATGGACGCGGTCCAGTTGGCTGAAAAGTATGGAACGGCTGCAATCCGCGCCCGCGAACTTGCTGTCGCGCAGGCCGAACTGCGTCGGGGTGAAATTATCGACGCGCTCCGCGCGCAGGTAGCAGAACTTGGCTTCATCGAGACCCGGTACCGTCAGGCACAGGGCGCAGCGGCGCTGTACTCGAACGGCATCAAGAATATCGCGACCGATTTCAAGATCAGCCGCGCCGCCGCCGCCGACTTCGAAGGCGTCCTTTTGCGGTTGGGGCGGGCTAAGACCTTTGACGAACAGCGGGCCGCGCTTCAGGCAATCGTGAAGCATGCCGAAGAGGCTGGAATCGAGCTTTCTCAGTTCCCGCCTGAGCTTCGGCAGGCCGCGATTCACATGATTGACCTTTCGAACGAGTCCGACGCTTTGCAGCAGCTTCTGCACCGCGCCTCCGATGCTATCGCAGGGGCCACGGGCCAGACGAACGCATGGGCAGGAGCCATGTCAGGCGTACGCGCCGAAATTAATGCTATCCTGTCCAGTCTCGCGTCCATTGGTGGAGGAGTCATCTCCAACGCCGCGAAGAGCGCTGAATTGACCGCCCTGAACGCGGGGAAGAGCGTCAAGGAAGCAGCCGTTGCCCGCGTCAGGTTTGAGAAGGAACGGGAGTTCGCAGCCAAGGAAATGAGCGCGAATTCAACCGGCGGCATCGCAGGATGGGCGCAGGGGCAGTTGCTTGAAATGGAGCGATACCAGTTCGAGGAAAGCCTTCGGCTTGACGCTGAACTCGCCGCCAAGCGCGCAGACGTCCGCAAGGCCGCGTCCAGTTCGGGCGGTGGTGGCGGTGGTGGCTCTTCAAGCCGTACCGCCGCGCTGACGGAAGAACAGAAGGCCGTGACCGATCTCACTGAGTCTCTTCAGGACCGGCTCACGAGTCTCACCGAAGAAAAGTTGGCGCTTGAACTGGTGGCCTCAGGCCAGTTTGAGACGCGGGAAGGTGCCCGCGCCATGGCAGAAGCGCAGACCACCATGGGCGGCGCTGTAGACGCCACTACCGAAGCTCTTATTCGCCAGATTGACGCCGCCCAGAAGTCCGCCAATGAAATGCGCAAGGCGGCAAACGCAGGCGCGCAGGGGTGGCTGAACGCTGTACCGTCCTATCAGGAAGCGGCGGACCAGATCGAAGTCGAAGTGCTCGACAGCCTGTCAAATGAGATCAGTTCTTTCGCCCAGACCGGGAAGTTCGACTTCGAAAGGTTGGCGGACTCCATCCTTGCGACCATGGCAGACCTCGCCGCGAAGTTGGCCGTTAAGGAACTCTTCGGCGGTCTTTTGGGCGGCGGCGGTTCCGGTGGTGGTGGCGGCTTCTTGTCCGGTCTCTTCGGCGGCGGATTTCTCGCTGGCCTCTTCTCGGAAGGTGGATACTCGACGCAGGCGGTGGCGCATAGCGCGGTCCCGGCAACGGCATTCAAGAATGCTCCGCACTTCAGCGAAGGCACGCCCAACACGTCCGGCATCCCGGCGATGCTGCACCCGAATGAGGCGGTTATTCCCCTGTCCAAGGGGCGCAAGATTCCGGTCGAAATGAACGGCGATACCGAAGGTGCAGGCGGACAGACGGTCAACTACGCGCCGACCTACAACATCACCAGCCCTGACCCTGACGCCTTCCGTAGGTCGCAGGCCCAGACTGCTGCAGACGGCCTGTCAGCCGCGCAGCGCGCACTTAGAAAGAACGGATAACAGAATGAGCAGACTCGGAATCTACGCAGACAAGATCAACGCAATCCGCGAACAGCGCGGGCTTACGCGCAGCGGGTTTACGGAAGACGGCACGGACGCCGCCGGTGCGGACAAGGAGGCGATGCTGCGCGAACTGTACCGCCGCGCTGACGCGCGCCTGCCGTCCGGCATCGGTGGACCTCCCGCGAATGACGCAGGCGACACAGAAGGTCAGGGAGACTACGAAGGCCAGTGACGTTCCCGCGATACACTATTCCCGTTGGAACTTAATTTCCTTTGGGTACAGGGCCTCGATAAGTTCATTGGTTGTAGCCATGCCTTCGACTGGCCACCAAACATGATCTGTATTGGGTACGATTGTTAAAAAGAACGGCTCGACCAGTGTTGTTCTATCGAAGTAATTCAAGGCTCCGAAACATAGCACTTGGTGGTGGCCGGGATCGAAATCAGACACTTGCGGCGTAAACTGGATTTGGAGGGCGCTTTTCGGAGAGACTATCTTTTCGTGAATTGACCAGAACTCTACTTCGACACCCTCGTTGTCTTTGGCATGCCCCATCGCGTCTTCCAATCCAAAGGTGCAACGGATATTCGAGCCTAGGTTCGCAGAATCCACTCCAAAGTTGTAAGCATTTACAGTGAGTAGTCGACTCTCGGTATTGAAATGTCCGGCAAGATTGACCTCAAGGTCCGGGAAAAATTCATCGTACAATTCTAACAATTTCGTACCGACAAGAGTAGCAACGGACAGGAGTGCGATTAGCAAAGCAATCGAAGTGTTCGATATGTTGATGAACCTTCGCCAGTTCTGCCAAGAATTACACTTTAGGCAGACCTTTTGGTGCTCTTTCAGGGGCGAGAGACAAGCCCAGCAATTCTTTTCTGTCACAGTTCTATTCCAAAGCTTCTGGCCTGTATTCAGTAAATGGAGGCTAGAGAAAACACCATTGATGATGACACCGCGCGGAAAGCCACCTACTCACTCACGTACCGCGCCACAGCCTCCACAGAAGGTCAGGAAGACGACGAAGCCTAGTGACCGCGCCTAGGGGGCCTTCCGCCTCTGTTGTAGTCAAGGCTGCAACGCAGTGGATGGCGCAAAGGAGCCTATTCGAGGCCTTCATAATTTTCGCAGCATTGGTAGTACGGGAGGGAAGCGGCCATGCGCCGCGCCCTGCACCAATCCTAGATACTCCGGACATACGATAGGTCGACCGCCCTTGCTGCTGGGGCAACTACTGGCACACGGCGGAGTAACGCAGGGTCAGGGCCGTGCAAATACCAATAACCACGAGGCGTGTAGAGCCACGATTATCACGAGCATAATGGTCAGGAGTACAAGTACCTGCAGGGCATGTCGATAAATCAGCTCTCTCTTTAGACCTTCAAGCTCATAAGCATTTCGAAATTTGTCAGCGTCAAACCCTGCCCACTGGGAGGTCGAGATCTGAAGAAGACATCGCAAGCAGCACAGCGCTGCCCAGAGGTAACCAATAATCTCAGCCGCAAGTACGATCATTAACAGTAAGTTATCTTCGTTCATCGCGAAGTACACGCCAGTCAGCGCGATCATCAGTGAAACGTGTTGCAGAAGTCCCGCCGCACGCCCTTCGATTTTCTCTACGTAGCCTACCGTCGCTTGACTAAGTGACTCTTCACGCAACTCTGCTTCGTTTTTTAGCCTCTTATCAAAGTCCTCGCCATTGGGAGCGCCAGAGTCGAACCAAAGAAAATTTAGGCGCTGCTGGAAGCTGTCGAAGACGTTTTGAAGTATGCGAATGACGTTAATTTGCATCGTGGGGCTTTCCGGCAAGTTTCTCGTGCGGTGCATCTTGCATGGAAAGGCACACGTTTCGACCAATAATTTGGATAAGGCGTAGCACGGCTTTCTCTGACACAGTACTGGGTGAGGCAGGATTTGAGCTAGTCTTCGATACCAGTCTGCTGTGGGCCGTAACAGACAATTCGGATTCTAAACACGAAGGCAACTTTGTACCGCAAGGCCGACCTAATCAGCGACGTAACGCACCACCGCCTCCAAGGCTTCCGAGCTTTCTGCGCCTTCAGGTGGCCAGACTTACTGCGAGGCCGCGTCAGCGGCTCTATCCCCTGCCCCAGCCAAAGTGTGTCACATTGCGGGTCTCAACGTGTGTCACACGTACGCTCTAAGTTACTGATTTTGCTAAATTCCTGTGACGGGATGAAGACGTCGATGATCTTGAGCTCCGGCTCGTCCATTCCGCCGTATAGGTGGTTGAGGAACATCTCTTTCGTCAGGGTCGTGCCCTTGCGCAGGCTGAGCAGTTCCAGCATCTGGTATTCCTTGCCCGTCAGGTGCACGGTCTTGCCCGCGACATCCACCGTCTTGGCGTCGAGGTTCACGTTCACCTTGCCGGTGCGGATCATCGACTGCGAATGTCCCTTGGACCGCCGGATGATGGCGTGGATCCGCGCCACCAGTTCCTCGCGGTGGAAGGGCTTCGTCAGGTAGTCGTCGGCACCGAAACCGAACCCCTTGATCTTGTTCTCGGTGTCGTCCGCCCCGGACAGGATGAGGATCGGCGTGTCGATCCGTGCAAGCCTGAGTTGCCGCAGCACCTCGTGCCCGTTCATGTCGGGCAGGCCCAGATCGAGCAGGATCAGGTCGTAATCGTAAAGCTTGGCCAGATCGATCCCTTCCTCACCCAGGTCCGTGCTGTACACGTTGAGGTTGGCATGGGTCAGCATCAACTCGATGCTTTTCGAGGTGTTCGGATCGTCTTCGACCAGAAGAACGCGCATGTTCAATTCTCCGCTTATAACCTTGTCGCGAACGATCTTCCCGAAAATTGGTTAACCGCTGGTTACTATATGAGAACAAATAGCGGCTACTACCTCAGGTTGTCCACAGGTTTTGCCACTGTCACCTTCAGCCCCGCCTCGCCGTGGCGGGATACCGCTTCAAGCCATTCTTGAAATTCCTCTGCGCTGATCTGGTACATCTCCTGCGCCTCTGCCTGCGACAGCAGGCCATTCGCCACCGCCCGCACAACCAGGAGTTTTCTCGACGCCACCCACCGCTGCGTGTCCGGCGCCGGCAAATCGGCCCGCGTCAGGACGCTGCCATCCGGCAGGGTCACGGCGCGGGGCCCTGCGACTTTCTTCAGATACATCTGGTTCACCCCTCGATAACACCCTGCCCACATTCGGGATTTGTCCTTAACGCCGGGTGAAACGGGCCGCGGTGAATGCCTCGTATTTTCCTAAAAGCGGGCGGCGACGGGTGCGCAGCACGGCGGCCGGCTTGACACTTGCGACGCGGCAGGCCACACCGCGCCCTCTTAACACCTGTCGGATCCTTCCTATATTCGGGCAAACGCCGGAGCCCTGCCATGCCGCTCGATCCTGAACTGAATTCGCTTGGATTTCCCAAGGCGCCCGCCGACACGCGGGTCGTCGTCGCCATGTCGGGCGGGGTCGACAGTTCGGTCGTGGCCGCACAGCTGGCGGAAGAAGGCTATGACGTGGTCGGCGTGACGTTGCAGCTTTACGATCACGGCGCGGCGCTGGCCAAGAAAGGCGCCTGCTGCGCCGGGGTCGACATCCACGACGCGCGGCGCGTGGCCGAGGAAATGGGCTTTCCGCATTACGTGCTGGACTACGAGAACATCTTCAAAGACGCGGTGATCGACGAGTTCGCCGACAGCTATCTGGCCGGCGCGACGCCCGTACCCTGCATCCGCTGCAACGAGCGGGTCAAGTTCAAGGACCTGCTGGAGACGGCCAAGGATCTCGATGCCGATTGCATGGCGACCGGCCATTACATCCAGCGCAAGACGGGCGAACGCGGCCCCGAGCTGCATTGCGCGGCGGACGCCAATCGCGACCAGAGCTATTTCCTCTTTTCGACCACGCCCGAACAGCTGGACTTCCTGCGCTTTCCGCTGGGACACCTGCCGTCCAAGGACGCGACGCGGGCTTTGGCCGCGCGCTATGGCCTGCCTGTCGCGGACAAGCCCGACAGCCAGGACATCTGCTTCGTGCCGAACGGAAATTATGCCAGCGTGATCGAAAAGCTGCGCCCCGGCGCGGCGGAACCCGGCGAGATCGTCCATGCGGACGGTCGCGTCCTGGGGCAGCACAGCGGCGTCATCCACTATACGATCGGCCAGCGCCGGGGGCTGGGCATCGGCGGCCTGGACGAGCCGCTTTACGTGGTGAAACTCGACGTCGACGCGCAGCGCGTGATCGTGGGACCCAAGGATATGCTGGCCACCCGCACCGTGCCCGTGCGCGAGATCAACTGGCTGGGCGACGCATCCTTTGAAAGCCAGTCCGAATGGCATGTCTCGGTCAAGGTCCGCTCCACCCGCCCGGCGCGCGAGGCGGTCATTCGCCCCACCGGGCCGGACACGGCCCAAGTCGAGCTGATGGTGGCCGAGGAAGGCGTCTCGCCGGGGCAGGCCTGCGTATTCTATGAGACCGAAGGCAGCCGTATCCTGGGCGGCGGCTGGATCTGGAAAGGCTGACCGGGGTCAGGCCGCAGGCACGGGCTACGCAAACCCGACCACACCCCGGGGGATCCTTTCATAACGGCGCGGATCGGTCCGGCTGTCCTGCCGAAACGACGAGAATCTCCAGACCTGCGGGTCGGCGACGAAGCCGTGGCGCACCGGATCGGTCCGGCAATGTTGGCGGAACGCCTCGATCTCCGCTGGGCTGCGGACAGGTTCGACGATGTCCTGCGGCACCCACAGATGCGCGCCGCCCGCCGCGATCTGGCTGGGTGTCATCGCCCGTGTCGAGACCCGCGAGGCAAACCGCGCCTTGATCGTCTTGAGCCGGATGGCAAGGTCGGCGTCGCCATGGGGCAATGTCAGGACGGCGTGCAGGTGATCGGGCAGGACGACCCAGGAGTCGATCTCGAACGGCCAGAGTTCACGGACCATGCGCACCGCGCCTTGCAGGTGGTCGATCTCGTCCACCAGCGTCGTTGCACCCGGTTCGGCCAGGGTCAGGGTGACAAACCGGCTGACGCCCCGACGGCGCAGAGGAAGAAGCTGTACCATGGCCCGAAGACTGGGCGATTCCCGTTAACGGGCGATTGACGCGGGCGCACGCCGCGTTATCCGGGCATCCGGTCCAGCACCGCGCGGGCGGCGCGCAGGCCCGGATCCTCGCCGCCGCGCCCCAGCCGCTCCATCGTCAGCCGCATCGCCGCCAGCTGCGCGCCGGGAGTGTCGAGCATGTCCAGAACGCCGGGCGCGATCAGCTGCGCGCGGCAACGTTCGCCGTTGAATTCAGGGATGGCGCGGGTTTCGGACACCAGGTTGACCAGCGTCAGCGTGTCGATGATCAGCATCCGGCGGATGATCTCGCGCGTGATCCAGTTGGTGTCATAGGCGATGACCATCGGCGTATCGGCAGCGGCCAGTTCAAGCGAGACGGTCCCCGACGCCGCCAGCGCCCCCTGCGCCGCGCCGAAGGCGGCGGCCTTTGTCCTCTTGTCGCGGTCACCCTGCCCTTTGGGCGCGACCACAACCGGGTCGCCGGGCCAGTCGGCGACAAGCTCCGTGACCTGTTCGGTGCGCGCCGCAACGGTCGGGATCACCAGTCGCAACTCCGGTTTCGCCGCGCAAACCTGCCGGATTGCCTCGCCGAAGATCGGACCCAGCCGCGCCACCTCGCCGCCGCGCGAGCCCGGCAGCACCAAGAGCACCGGCGCCTCGTCCAGGCCGTGCGCGGCGCGGAATTCCGCGATCTCGTCAGCCGAGGCCGGCGCATCGTTCACCACCGGGTGCCCGACGAAATCACACGCCACGCCCGCGGCCTCCAGGTAGGGCGGCTCGAACGGCAAGAGCGCCAGCACCTGGTCGATCATCTTTGCCATCCTGACGGCGCGCTTGGGCCGCCAGGCCCAGACCGAGGGGGCGACGTAATGCACAATGCGCAGATCACTGCGCTCCTTGATGATCTTCGCCACGCGC
Source organism: Roseovarius sp. THAF8 (assembly GCF_009363735.1). Taxonomy (NCBI): domain Bacteria; kingdom Pseudomonadati; phylum Pseudomonadota; class Alphaproteobacteria; order Rhodobacterales; family Roseobacteraceae; genus Roseovarius; species Roseovarius sp. THAF8. The sequence goes on from NZ_CP045410.1 coordinate 290,180, forward strand.
AGGCAGAAATCGGGGCTGTCGATGCCGATCACCACGTCCGGGTCATAGTCGATCGCGGCTTGGGCCGTCTCGCGGATGCGGCGCTTGAGGTGGACATACTTGGGCAGGATCTCGACCAGCCCCATGACGCTCAGCTCTTCCATGGGAAAGAGCGACGTAAACCCCTCGGCCTGCATCTGGTCGCCGCCCACCCCGGCGAATTCCACCTCGGTCAGAGACTTGAGGCCCGCCATCAGCGCCGCGCCCAGCCGGTCGCCCGACGCCTCGCCGGCGATGACAAAAACCTTCATGCCACGTCCCGCGGTCGGACCCACAAGAACATGCCTTGTGCGCGCAACACCTCGGCCACGCCGTCCGGGTCGAGCAGCATCACGCCGCCCGCCTCGATCACGATGCCCGCCAGCCCCGCTTCGGCGGCACGCATGACGGTGCCAAGGCCAATGAGCGGCATGTCCACGCGCAATTCCTGCCCGGGCTTGGGGGCCTTGAAGAGAATGCCGCCCTCGCTCTTATCCTCGGCGGCCCGCGCCTCGGCCACCGGGCCGCTCAGCCAGTCGGCCACGCTGTCGAGCATGTCGCCCATCATCTCGAACGGGTCGTGCGTGATGCCCTGGTCCGGGGTCTCGGGGCAAAGATCGCCCAGCATGGCATCGGTGCCGCGGGCATCCTCCCGCGCGATCACCTTGCCGCCGCGCACCACGACGGCCTGTCCGGCATCGGCGGCGGCCAGATCGGCCAGCGCTGCCTCCGCCACGGCAATGTCTTGCTCCACGCCGTCCGGTAAGCTGCCGGTCACGCCCTCGGGCGGCAGCAGCGTGGGGTCGATATCGGCGGCACCGATAACCTCGATGCCGGCCTCCTCGAAGATCTGCGTGAAAATGCGCAGCGTGCTGTCGTCGCCCGAATTGGTCAGCGCCGCCTGGACCTTGGGCACCAGCGGCAGGGTCGCCGCGTCGATCTGCGCGGGATCAATCGGCGGACGGCGCATGGCCCCGGCCATGCAGATCCGTGTGACGCCGATCTCTTTCGCGGTGGCGATGAAGCTGCCCAGCGTTTCAAGGCGAAAGCCCAGCCGCGGCAGTTCGCCTTTGACGTCCGACGGGAACTGCTCGATCTCGCAGATGACCGGCACCTCTCCACGGGCCAGCATGACCCGCACCAGCTGTGGTGGCAGGCCGCCCTGCCCTGCGATGAGCGCCAGCGTCATGGCGCGCCTCAGCCCGCGCCGGGGGTGAGGAAGGACCGATCGCTTTCGGCCAGCACGAAATTCACGATCTGGCGCACATAGTCGCTCTCGGTTTCCTCACCCAGCCGGCGGGCGCGGTCCTGGAACGCGCCTTCGCCCTGCGCCAGCATCTGGAACGCTGCGCGCAGCGCGGTGATATCCTTGCGCGCCACGCCACGCCGCTTGAGACCCACCAGGTTCAGACCATCGAGATGCCCGCGCGGCGCCTGGACCAGGCCGTAGGGAATCACGTCATTGGTCACCATGGTGACCGCGCCGATGATCGCGCCCTGCCCGATCCGCACCCATTGGTGCACGCCCGAAAGCCCGCCGATGATCACGTCATCCTCGACCACGCAATGGCCTGCAAGGGCGGCGTTGTTGACGATGATCACCCGGTTGCCCACCTGCACGTCATGCGCCACGTGACAGCCGGCCATGAAAAGCCCGTCATCGCCCACGCGGGTGATGCCGCCGCCGCCTTCGGTGCCGGAGTTCATCGTCACATGCTCGCGGATGCGGTTGCGCTGGCCGATGACCAACCGCGTCTTCTCGCCGGCGAATTTCAGGTCCTGCGGGATCTCTCCGATGCAGGCGAAGGAAAAGATCACCGATCCGTCCCCCACTTGCGTGTCGCCGGTCACGACCACGTGCGATTTCAGAACCACATCATCGCCCAAGCGAACTTCTGGCCCGACATGGCAAAACGGGCCGATCTCGACCCCGGCGCCGATCTGGGCGCCCTCCTCGATGACCGCACTGGAATGGATGCGCGTCTCGGCCATGCGGGTCACTCCTTCGGCAGGTCCATCATCGCGGTGAAATCAGCCTCGCAGGCCAGTTCTCCCTCGACCGTCGCCTCGCCGTGAAAGCGCCAGACCTTGCCGCCGGGCTTGCCGCGCGTGGTGGTCACCTTCAGCTCCAGCACGTCGCCGGGCACCACCATGCGGCGGAACTTGCAGCCCTCGATGGCCATGAAATAGACCAGCAGATCGCGGTCCTCCATCTCCAGCGCGGCGCCCACCATGACGGCGGCTGTCTGCGCCATCGCCTCGACGATGGTGACGCCCGGCATGATCGGCTTGGCCGGAAAGTGGCCCTGGAAATGCGGCTCGTTCATCGTGACGTTCTTGATGCCGCGAGCCGAGGAGATCCCGTCCATGTCCACGACCTTGTCCACCAGCAGGAACGGATAGCGATGCGGGATCAGCCGTTGGATGCGGCCGATATCGGCGCTGTCGAGAGGGGGGGTCATGTGTCGTTTATTCCTTCTGCCCTGTCGCGCGGGCCTCAGCCGTCGCGCCCGGTGTCCCGGCTTAGCAACTCGGCTCCGGCGGGGCAAGCGCGGCGGCGTCCGCGCCTGAAGCGTTTCGCGATAAACCTGTGTCACAGCTGACCCGCGAAACGCAGCACGACAGCCAATCGGTGCACACGTCACGCCTTTCGCTGATGGCCCAGGTAAGTGGCGAAACGCTTTAGTTGTCGGTCGCGTCTTCGGTGCCGTCCCCGGCGGCGTCGTCCTCGCTGCCGGCCTGCGAAGGCTCCCCCTCATTGCCCGCACCGTCGCCCAGCGTGGCGTCGATGCGTTGCACCGCGGCGCTGGTGATGTCGACGACATCGTCCTGCAACAGCACTGTGCGCCGGTCCATCACCACCGAGGCCCCGGCCTCGCGCATCAGTTCGACCAGCACAGGTTCTACCTGGCGCATGAAATCCAGCGGCGCGCGTTCGCGGTTGCGTTCGTGCTGGCGGACCCGGCGCTGGCTGTCGGCGCGAATCTGCTGCACCTTCTCGTCAAAGGCGTCGGCCAGGGCGCGGAAATTTTCCGGAGATGTCGTATCCCGCTGTTCGGTCAGCGCCCGTTCCTCGGCTTCCAGCTCGGACTCGAGCTTGCGGTTGAGCGCGATCAGGTCCTCGCGCTCCTGCTGCAGGCGGGACGTGATGGCTTGCCCCATGCGGGTATCCTCGAACAGGCGTTCGGGATCCACCACCAGGATATCGCTCTGCACCACGCCGACATTCTGCGCCAGCGCGGGCACGGCGCCGCCGGCGACCCAGGCCGGGACCGCCAGCAGGGCCACCGACATCAGCAGCGCCCGTAGCGGTCTCATCTCAGAATTCCGTGCGTACCGTGATATCGAACTCGCGCTCGATGTCGCCCGGCTCTTTCTTGAGCGCTTTCGAGAAGTTCAGCCGCAGCGGACCGAACGGCGAGTCCCAGAACAGCGACAGGCCGACCACGTGGCGCGGATTGAACCCGGTCGATTGCGCCGCACCGATCGTGTCGACGTTCCAGATCGCGCCGACATCGTAGAACGCACCGCCCGACAGGCCGAATTCCTCGGGCGTGCCCAGCGGGAATTCCACGTCGAACTTGGCGACCGCATAGAGGTTGCCGCCCAGGTGTTCGCCATTCTGGATCGGACCCATGCCGTTGGAATCGAAGCCGCGCATCACCTGCCCGGTATAACGATCGATGGCACGCGACTGGTCGCCGCCCATGAAGTCCAGCGCACCGGCCTCGACCGAGGCGCGCAGCGTGATCTCTTCGTTGAAGGCAAGTTTTTGCCCGGCCACGCGCATGGAGTACTTCATGTACTCGAGGTCTCCACCAAGCCCGTTATATTCCACGCCCGCATCGATCAGGACGCCGGCATTGGGGTTGAGCCCCGTGCGCCGCGTGTCGAAGACGACGCGCGTGCCGATGCCGCTGGTAAAGTAATCGCCCTGCGCGACCTCGGCGGCGAGAGTGGGCGAAACGCCGGTATAGTCGTCCATCTCCTGATAGCCGGCGCGGTAATACAGCGACAGGCGGCTGTTCTCGGAAACGGGAAACGTCAGGCTGGGTTGGAAGACGCCCTGGACGGTGTCGTAAAGGCTGTTGTTGCCATCGGTTTCCAGCAACGAGGTCTGGATCGCGAATTCCACGTCCCGGCCCAGAAACGCCGGCTCGGCAAAGGAAAGGTTGTAGTTCGCGGTATCCGCCGAGGCTGCGATCTGGGCGGTCACGCGCTGGCCACGGCCCAGGAAGTTGCGCTCGGAAAAGCCCAGCGTCAGGCCGAACCCGCCATCCGAGCTGTAGCTGCCGCCAAAGGACAGCGTGCCGGTGGTGGTTTCCTCGACATCCACGTCGACCACGACCTGGCTGGGGTCCGACCCTTCGCGGGCCTCCACGTCCACGTCCTCGAAATAGCGCAGCGCGCGGATGCGCTCGGCGGCTTCGCGAATCTGGCGCGGGTTGAACGGGTCGCCCTCGACCGGGGTGAACTGCCGACGGATGACGCGGTCCAGCGTGGTGGTATTGCCCTCGATGTCGATGCGCTCGACAAAGACGCGCGGTCCGCGCACCAGCATGAACTCCACGTCCAGCGTCAGCTCCCGCTCGTTGCGGGTGATGACCGGCTCGACCCGCAGGAAGTCGACACCCTGCTTGATCGCCAGCCGTTCCATCCGCGCGATCGAACTCTCGACCAGAGTGGGCGAATAGACGACGCCCGGGCGAATCTTCAGCACGTTCTGATATACGGCGGCATCGGCCTCGGGTATCTCGCTCGTGGTGGTGACCTGCCCAAAGCGGAATTGCTGGCCTTCCTGCACGTTGAAGGTCACGAAATAGCTGTCGCGTTCCTGCGCCAGTTCGGCGTTGGTGCCGGTGACCCGGAAATCCACGTAGCCGCGCGACAGGTAGAAATCGCGCAGCACCTGCTTGTCGAATTCCAGCCGCTCGGCATTGAACGTGTCGCGCGAGACGATGGCGCGCAGCAGGCCCGCCTGCTTGCTGTCCACCACGCGGCGCAGCCGGCGGTCGGAATAGGCCCGGTTGCCGACAAAGCTGACCCGGTTCACCTCGATCGCACCGCCCTCGAAGATCTCGTAGACCAGGTCGATACGGTTGTCGCTGCGGCGGATCACCTTGGGCTGGATCCGGGCCGAGACGCGGCCGTTCTGTTCATAGGCCTCGGTCATGATGGCAATGTCGCGTTCCACCCGCGACGGGCTGAACACCTGGCGCGGTTCGCTTTCGATGAAGCCTTGCAGGTCGGCGTCCTTGATGCGCCGGTTGCCCTCGAACGCGACGCGGTTGATCGTCGGGTACTCGATGACCCGGATCACCAGCGTGTTGCCCTGCGGGATGACCTGAACGTCCTCGAAAAGACCGCTGGCGCGAATGCGCTGCGCGGCGTCGTTCAACTGACCGGCGCTGACCGTCTCGCCCCGCGCGATGCCCGCCTGGCTGAGGATCGTGCCACCCTCGATCCGCTGGTTGCCCTCGATGGACACGTTGGTGAAGCGGTAGCTTTGCGCCTGCGCCGGCGATGCGGCGGACAGGGCGGCGGCCATCAGGCCGGCCGCGAAAAGCAGCGAAAGAAAGTGCGTTGAATAAAGCCCTGAAAAGCGCTTTGTCCCCAACCCGATCGACAGTTTCATCAGCAAACCCAATCAGCCATCCCAATGGGCAAAAGCACTACCGGGTCCGGGGAGGGTTGTCAAAACGAGTATGGGAGATTTTTGCGTGAGTGCGTCGTTACGGCGACGCTGCGATCCGCGGCCCTTACAGAGAGCCTACAAAGGCCCCGGCCCAGAGTGCGACGGCGATGGTCGCAAGATACAGGATGCGGTCCCAGTTCAGGTTCACCAACAGGGTCATCCCGCGATATCCGTTCAGAACGTGTTGCATGTAGTATCCGGCCTTCAACGCGCTTGTGATCAGGGTATTACCCGGCTTTTCCGATTCTTTTGTGACGATACTCGGGCGGAAAAAATGACGTTTTCAGGGCAGGCCGCGTGCGCCCTGCCCCGCTCTTCCCGTCGCCGCCCCGGTATCGGTCCGATCAGGGGCAAAAGATGTCGTTGAACAGCGCGAACAGCATCACGCCAAGCACCAGCGTCAGGCCCACGGTCATCATGATCCGCAGCGCGCGTTCGCTGGGCGGCCGGCCGGCCACGGCCTCGTAGGCGTAAAACACCAGGTGGCCGCCATCCAGGACCGGAATCGGAAACAGGTTCAACAGGCCCACGGCGGTGGACAGCACCGCGATGAACCAGATGAAGCTGTCCACGCCCTGGCTCGCCATCGCGCCCGACACCTCGGCGATGCCGATGGGTCCCGACATGTTGCAGCTGCTGATCGCGCCGGTGATCATGTGATAGAGGCCCGACATCGACCCCGAGATCACCGCCCATGTTTGCGACACCGCGCCCGACAGGGCTTCGCCAAAGCCGCGCGGCCCGGTCTGCAATTCATAGGGCAGACCGCCGACGATGCCGATCCGCCAGTTGGTCTCGAACCCGCCATCCTCCTGCGGCTCATCCACCCGGCGCGGCGTCAGGTCGAATTCCATCAGGTCGCCATCGCGCCACACGTTCAGCGCCACGGTGGCGCCGTCCGAGCCCTCGACCACGTCCTTGAGCTGATCGAACGCATAGATCCTCTCGCCGTCGAGGCCCACGATCACATCTTCCTGTTTCAGGCCCGATTCGAACGCCGCCGACCGGGGCGACAGCTGGGTGACCAGCGGCGGCTGCGGATGCGGGCCCACCGCGGTGACAACCTCGCCGTCGCGGCGCACCTCGTAGCTCAGCAAAGGCTCCAGTGGCAGGTCGGCGATAAAGGCGCGGAACACCTCCTCGTCGGTCTCGTTCATGTTGATCAGCTTCGGGATCTGCTGCCCCTCGATCGTCAGAAGCTCGTCACCCGGTTGCAGGGTCACGCCCTCGAAGGGCAGCGGGCGCAGCTTGTCGATGACATAAGGCTCGGTGACCTTGCCCTGGCTCATGATGATCGCGCCGAAGACAAGGATCGACAGGATGAAGTTGAAGACCGGCCCCGCCGCCACGGTCAGCGTCCGCGCCCAGAGCGGCGCGCCCAGCATGGTCTTGCGCTTGATCTCGGGCGGCATCTCCTCGACCGTGCCGTCGCTGGTGCCGCTGGCGGCGTTCGCGTCGCCCATGAACTTGACGTAACCGCCGAAGGGAAGTGCGGCCAGTTGCCAGCGCGTGCCGTGCCTGTCCATCCGGCTGAACAGCACCGGCCCGAACCCCAGCGAAAAGACATCCGCCTTGATGCCGCACCAGCGCCCGACGATGTAGTGGCCGTATTCGTGGATCGCCACGATGACCGACAGGGCCGCGAAAAAGGCCAGAAGGGTCAGGGCAAGGCCACCGAACTGCGGGAGAAAGCTTAATCCGTCCAAGGTCTGTTATCCGTCCTGCTCTTTCGCCACGCTGTCGACATACATCCTTGCCAGATGGTCCGCGCGGGCTGTTGTATCAAGGGTCATCGGCCTTTGGGCGATCTTGTCATGCCCCTCCAGGCGGGCCAACACCTCTTCGACGATGGTGTTCATCTGCATGAATCCGATCCTGCCGGCGATGAAATGGTCCAGTGCCCGCTCTTTGGCCGCGTTGAACACCGCGCCCATCAGGCCCCGCGCCTCCATAACGTCGCGCGCAAGCCGCAGGGCGGGGAAACGCTCCGGGTCCGGCGCCTCGAAGGTCAGCTGTCCCACCCGGGCAAGGTCCAGCGGAGCGACCGGCAGGTCGCGCCGTTCCGGCCAGTTCAGCGCATAGCCGATGGCGTGGCGCATGTCGTGCGGGCCCATATGGGCCATCATCGCGCCATCCACGTAATGCACCATCGCGTGAACCAGGGATTCGGGATGGATCAGCACTTCGATCTGATCGGGCTGCACGCCGAAGAACTCCCGCGTCTCGATCATCTCCATCGCCTTGTTGAACATCGAGGCGCTGTCGATGGTGATCCGCTGGCCCATGTCCCAGTTGGGATGGGTCGCGGCCTCGTCGGGGGTGGCGTGAACCAGCTGGTCCAGCGGCCAGTCGCGAAAGGCGCCGCCGCTGGCGGTGATGATGATGCGCTGCACGGCGACGGCGTCCTCGCCCACCAATGCCTGGAAGATGCCGGAATGCTCGCTGTCCACCGGCAGGATGCGCGCGCCCGCACGCCGCGCGGTGCCCATCATCAGCTGCCCCGCCGCCACCAGCGATTCCTTGTTGGCCAAGGCCAGCGTCGCGCCGGTGCGCAGCGCCGCCAGCCCCGGCGCCAGCCCGGCAAAGCCGACGATGGCCGACATCACCCAATGGGCGTCGCGCTCGGCGGCCTCTTCCAGCGCGGTCGCGCCGGCGGCGGCCTCGATATCGGTGCCGCGCAAGGCCGCGCGCAGATCGTCCAGCAGGCTGTCATGCGCGGTGACGGCGATCTCGGCGTCGCAGGCGATGGCGTCCTGCGCCAGTTGCGCGATGTTGCGCCCGCCGGTCAGGGCGACGACCTGGAACGCGCTGCGGTCGCGCTGCACAAGGTCCAGCGTGTTCTGCCCGATCGAGCCGGTCGCGCCCAGGATGCTCACCCGCTTCAAGCGCCGGCCCCCGGCATCAGACCCACGGCCCAGAACAGCAGCGCCGCGGCACTGCTGCCCAGCATGGCGTCGAAGCGGTCGAAGACGCCGCCATGGCCGGGAATGAGGCTCGAGCTGTCCTTGATTCCCTTGCGGCGCTTCACGGCGCTTTCGGCGATGTCGCCCATCTGCCCGGCAAAGCCCACCACCATCGACATCGGCACCAGTTCCAGCCCCATGCCCAGCGGCCGAAGAAAGAACATCCCCACGATCCCGGCCAGAAGCCAGCCCGCGATGGTGCCCGACCAGGTCTTCTTGGGGCTGATGCGTGGCCAGAATTTCGGCCCGCCCAGCATCCGCCCGGCAAAATACCCCGCCACGTCCGAGGCGATGACGACCAGGATCAGCCACAGGATCCACAGCGTTTCATGCCCCGCGCGCAACCACAGCAGCGCAAAGCAGGCCAGCAGCACCCAGGCGACCACGACAAAGGCCAGTGGCCCGTCTTGGGCGGTCTGGCTGGCTGCGACCAGCGCGAGGCCCAGCATCAGCGGCAACGCGAAGGTGCCGGGCAGGAAATTCAGCGCGACCATCACCACCGTGGCGGCGATCCCCAGGCCCACGGCCTGGCGCGTGGCGAACATGCGCGCGGTTTCCCACACCATGACGCCGCAGATCGCGCAGACCAGCACTATGAAGAACAGCCCGCCCTGGTAGACCCCGAACGCCCCCAGCACCAGCATCAGCACGCCCGACAGCGCCCGCCGGCGCAGGTCGGACCACTTCGCGCCGCCTGCACTCATGCGGTCACGGCCCCGAACCGCCGGTCCCGCACGCCATAGCCGCGCAAAAGCTCGCCAAAGATTTCCGGCGTGAAATCGGGCCACAGCGTGTCGATGAACTCGTATTCCGCATAGGCCGACTGCCACAGCAGGAAGTTCGAGATCCGCGCCTCGCCCGACGTGCGGATCACCAGGTCGGGATCGGGCAGCACGCAGGTGTCGAGGTACTTGGGCAGGGTTTCCTCGTTGACGTCCTCGGGGCGCAACCGGCCCTCGGCCACGTCACGCGCCAGGCGCTGGGTGGCGCGGCTGACCTCGTCGCGCCCGCCATAGTTCAGCGCGATGGTCAGGTTCGTGCCGGTGCATCCTTGGGTCATCGCCTCGGCATCGTCCATCAGCCGGCGCAGCTTGGCGTCCAGCCGCGGCCGGTCGCCGATAAAGCGCACGCGCACGTTCTCGCGCACGAATTCCTGCATTTCCTTCATGATATAGCGGCGAAACAGGCTCATCAGCCCCGCCACCTCGGTCTGCGTCCGCTTCCAGTTCTCGGTCGAAAAGGCGAAGATGGTCACATAGTCCACCCCGAAGTCGGGACAGGCGGTCACGATCTCCTTCACCCGCCGCGCCCCCGCATGGTGCCCGAAAAGGCGCGGCCGCCCGCGCTTTTGCGCCCAGCGACCGTTGCCGTCCATGATGATCGCCACATGGCGCGGGCCACGCCCGGCGGATTGCTCCTGCATGTCTCGCGCCCCTGTCATCTCAGACCTGCATGATTTCGGCCTGCTTGGCCTCCAGCGCCTCGTCCACGGACTTGATGTGCAGGTTGGTCATCTCCTGCACCTCGGTTTCCCAGAATTTCTGGTCGTCCTCGGACATGCCGTCGGCCTTGGCCTTCTTGATCTGGTCCATGCCGTCGCGGCGCACGTTGCGGATGGCGACGCGGGCGTTCTCGGCATATTGCGCGGCGACCTTGGTCAGTTCCTTGCGCCGCTCCTCGTTCAACTCGGGGATGGGCAACATGATGATCGTGCCGTTCATCTGCGGATTGATGCCCAGCCCGCTTTCGCGGATGGCCTTTTCCACCTTGTTCACCAGGCCCTTGTCCCAGACATTGACCGTCACCATGCGCGGCTCGGGCACGTTCACCGTGCCCACCTGGTTGATCGGCGTCATCGCGCCATAGGCGTCCACCATCACCGGCTCCAGCATCGAAGCCGAGGCCCGGCCCGTCCGGAGTGAGGCAAATTCCGTCCGCAGGCTGGTCATCGCGCCGTCCATGCGCCGCTCCAGGTCCTTGGTGTCCAGTTCGAAGTCGTCGCTCATCTTACATCCCTTGTTCTTCCGGACGGTGGTCTCGCCTCTATACCGGCAAGTTCCGCCCATTGTATAGGCCCCAGTCCCGTAGGAAAGCCTCAGGTTTCGAGTGGATTTCGCGCAGACGGCCCCTAGCCGCCAACCTTCGTATACGTGCCCGTCCCGTCCAGGATCGAGCGAAAGCCGCCCGGCTCGTCCAGGCTGAAGACGATGATCGGCAGGTTGTTGTCGCGCGCCAGCGCGATGGCGCTGGCATCCATCACGCCCAGGTGCTTGGCCAGCACCTCGTCATAGCTGACCTCGTCGAACCGCGTGGCGTCGTCGTGTTTCATCGGGTCCTTGTCATAGACCCCGTCCACCTTGGTGCCCTTGAAAATCGCCTCGCAGGCCATCTCGTTGGCGCGCAGCGTGGCCGCGGTATCGGTGGTGAAATAGGGGTTGCCTGTTCCGGCGGCGAAAATGCAGACCCGCTTTTTCTCCAGGTGCCGCACGGCGCGGCGGCGGATATAGGGCTCGGCCACCTCGTCCATGCGAATGGCGGTGATCACCCGGCAGAAGACGCCCAACTTCTCCAGCGCGCTCTGCATCGCCAGCGCGTTCATTACCGTGGCCAGCATCCCCATGTAGTCGGCGGTCGTCCGCTCCATCCCCTGCGCCGAGCCCTGCAACCCGCGAAAGATATTGCCGCCGCCGATCACCATGCAGATCTCGACGCCCATGTCGTGCACCGATTTCACTTCGCGCGCGATCCGCTCCACCGTGGGCGGGTTCAGACCGTAATTCGCGTCGCCCATCAGCGCCTCACCGGAAATCTTCAGCAGGACCCGGCTGAACGTGGTCTCGGGGGCGGCGGCGTCTGGCATGGGGCGGCTCCTTATGCGCGGTCTTGGAACGGTCCCGGTGCGGGTCGTCTCTTGGCGCGCAAAATGGGCGAAAACGCCCCCGGGTTCAATCGCCAAACCGGGCCGCGGGACGCGGGGATGCCCGGATTTCCGCCAAAGCCGCTTAAAACCGGCGTGGAAACGTCCTAAACGAAGGACATGACCGCCCTGCCCGACATCCCTCCCGGCATTCCGCCGGACCGGCCCGTGCTGATCGCCGGCCCCACCGCCTCCGGTAAATCCGCCCTGTCGCTGGCCCTGGCCGAGCGGGACGGCGGATGCATCGTCAACGCCGACGCGCTGCAGGTCTTCGCCAACTGGCGCATCCTCACCGCCCGCCCCTCGCCCGAGGACGAGGCCCGCGCGCCCCACGCCCTCTACGGTCATGTGCCGGGCGATGCCGCCTATTCCGTGGGCCACTGGCTGCGCGACATGGCGCCCCTGCTGCGCGACGGGCCCCGTCCGATCATCGTCGGCGGCACCGGGCTGTACTTTTCGGCCCTGACCGAGGGGCTGGCCGACATCCCCGCCACCCCGCCCGAGATCCGCGCCGAGGCCGACGCGCGGCTTGCCGAGAGGGGCCTGAGCGGCCTGCTCGACGATCTCGACCCCGACACCCGGTCGCGGATCGACACCGCCAACCCGATGCGCGTGCAGCGCGCCTGGGAAGTGCTGCGCGCCACCGGCACACCCCTGGCCCGGTGGCAGGACGCCACCCCGCCCCCGCTCCTGCCGCCGGAGCACGCCACGCGCCTCCTGATCGACGCGCCCAAGGACTGGCTGACCCCGCGAATCGAACGCCGCTTCGATCTGATGCTGGACGCCGGCGCCCTGGACGAGGCGCGCGACAACCTCGCCTCATGGTCCCCCGCGCATCAATCCTCCAAGGCCATCGGCGCGCCGGAACTCATCGCCCACCTCAAGGGCGAAATGACGCTCGACGCCGCCCGCGAAGCGGCGATCATCGCCACGCGGCAATATGCCAAGCGACAGCGCAGCTGGTTCCGCGCCCGCATGAAAAACTGGCAAACCCTCGCCGCCGCCGCGCTGTGACCGGGCTTTGTCCTTGTCACGCCTATACAGAATCGGACATTCCTGCGTCCAATTCGATGCAATCCCTGCGCTCTGCGTACAGAATCACGACAATCGAGGTGCCGGACCGTGACATCCCATCCGCAACTCCAGACGCTCGCGCAGTGGATCGGACCGGGCGCATGGCGCGCCAGCCTGCCCCATAGCGACCCGCACCACGTGTTCCTCTGGATCACCCGCGGCCAGGGGCGCTGCCTGGTGGGCGGACGGCGGCGCGGGCTGGCGGTGCATACCGCGCTGGTGCTGCCCGCAGGGTCTCTCTTCGCGCTCGACCCCGGCGCGCAGAGCTTTGGCCTGGCCTGCCGCATTCCGCCGCGAACCGGCATCCTCATGCCCGACGAGCCGGTGCTCCTGCGCGTCCGCGACCCGCGCGCGCAGGCCGACCTGACCACCCTGCTGGAAACCATGCAGCGCGAACAGAACGAGGCGCGCGACTTCATGGACGAGGCGATGACCGCCCATGCCCAGCTTCTGACGGTCTGGCTGCGCCGCGCCCTGATCTCCGGCGCCGACGAGGCCCTCGCCCCCACCGCGGCCCATCGCCTGGTCGAGGCCTATGCCGCGCTGATCGAACGGGATTACACCACCGGCGCCTCGATGCAGGATTTCGCCCGGCATCTCGGCGTCACGCCCACGCATCTCAGCCGCGTGTGCAAGTCCACGGCGGGGCTGACGGCCTCGGCAATGCTGACGGGCCGCGTCCTGCACGCCGCCCGCAACCTGCTCGAAACCACCGACCGCGCCGCCAACCAGGTCGCCGCCGATCTCGGTTTCAGCAGCGCCGCCTATTTCTCGCGCTTCATCCTGCGCCATACCGGCAAGTCGCCCTCGGACCTGCGCCGCACCGCCCCGCGCAAGGCCGCCTGAAACCCCGCCGTTCACGCGTATTTCAGCACACCCGGTTGATTTCCGCGCGGGCGGGATGGAAAGTGAGACCTGTTGCCTCATTTATTCCCGCACCGCTCGTTGCAAGGCCCACGCCCATGTCCTCACGCCCCCATGTTCCGCTTCATCCCGCCCTGCCCGCGCTCAACCGCGCGCTCAGGCGCGGGGCGATGGACCGGCGCGAGTTCCTGGCCCGCGCCTGTGGCCTGGGCCTCTCCGCGCCGCTGGCCCTGTCGATGGCCGGCCTGCCGGCTCCGGCGCGCGCGCAGAACACGGCCCAAATCGTCCCCGGCGGCACCCTGCGCATCCAGCAAAACGTCAAGGCGCTCACCGACCCCCGCACCTATGACTGGAGCGAGATGGGCAACCAGACACGGGGGTTCCTGGAATACCTGGTGGAATACGGCCGCGACGGCACCGTGCGCGGGATGCTCCTGGAAAACTGGGACGTGAACGCCGACGCGACCGAGTATCGCTTGAACGTGCGCGCCGGCGTGACGTGGAACAACGGCGACCCCTTCACCGCCCGCGACGTGGCCCGCAACCTCGAACGCTGGTGCGATGCCTCGGTCGAGGGCAACTCGATGGCCTCGCGCCTCAGGGGCCTGTGCGACCCCGACTCCGGGCAGATCCGCGAGGATGCCGTGCGCGTGGTCGACGACACCGCGCTCGTCCTCACGCTCGCCAGCCCCGATATCGCGCTCATGGCCAACCTGTCGGATTATCCCGCGGCGGTGATGCATTCCAGCTATGACGATGGCGACCCGTTCGAGCATGGCATCGGCACCGGCCCCTTCCGCCCGGTCGAGCTGTCCGTCGGCCAGCGCTGCGTGCTGGAGCGCAACTCCGATCATCGCTGGTGGGGCACAGACGTCCTGGGCGGGCCTTACTTGGACCGGGTCGAGTTCATCGACCTGGGCACGAACCCGTCCAGCTGGATCGACGCCGCCGAGGGCGACCGCATCGACCTGCTCTACGAATCCGTCGGCCATTTCATCGAGGTGCTCGACGCCATCGGATGGACCCGGACCGAAACCGAAAGCACCGCCACCGTCGTGATCCGCGGCAATGCCCGGGCCGAGCTCGAGGGCACGCGGCCCTATGCCGACCCGGTCCTGCGCCGGGCGCTGGCGCTCGCGGTCCGCAACGAGACCTGCCTGGAGCTTGGCTATTCCGGCTATGGTACCGTGGCGGCCAACGACCATGTCAGCCCGGTTCACCCCGCCCATGCCGATCTTGGCCCGGCGCCGTTCGACGCCGCCAAGGCCCGCGCCGACCTCGAGGAGATCGGGATGCTGGGCTACGCGCACGAACTGATCACCGTCGACGACGAATGGCAGCGCAACACCGCCGACGCCGTCGTCGCCCAGTTGCGCGACGCCGGCCTGACGGTCCAGCGCACGGTCCAGCCCGGCGTCACCTTCTGGCAGAACTGGCGCGACTACCCGTTCTCGGTCACCCAGTGGAATCACCGTCCCCTTGGCGTGCAGGTGCTGGACCTCGCCTACCGTTCGGATGCCGTGTGGAACGAGACCGGCTTTGCCAACGCCGAGTTCGACCGCCTGCTGGACCGCGCCATGTCGATGCCCGACGTGGACACAAGGCGGCAGACGATGGAACGCCTGCAATCCATCCTGCGCGAGGAGGGCGTGATCATTCAGCCCTACTGGCGCACGCTCTACAACCACCATAATGGCCGCCTGGCAGGGGCCGAGAAACACCCCTCCAACGAGATCCACCTGCACAAGATCGGCTTTACCGGCTGATGGCGGCGCGGACCGACAGCCATGACATCCCGAAAGGCCACCCCATGAAGATAACCCGCTCCGGCACCAACCCCTCCAAGCCCGGCCCGGACGAGTATTTCACCGGCACGGTGCGGCTCGATCCGCTCTTCACCGCCGAGGCGCCGGGCCGCTCCGTTGGCCTTCACGTCACCTTCGAGCCGGGCGCGCGCACCGCGTGGCACACCCATCCCGCCGGCCAGACCCTGATCGTCACCTTCGGGCAGGGCCGCGTCCAGCGCGACGGCGGCCCGGTCGAGGAAATCCGGCAAGGCGATGTGGTCTGGTTCCCGGCGGGCGAAAAGCACTGGCACGGCGCGTCGCCCGACACGGCCATGAGCCATATCGCAATTCAGGAAAGCATCGACGGCAGTGCCGTCAGTTGGATGGAAAAAGTCTCCGACGCCGACTACGAGGGCTAGGCCGCGCGACTCGGCCTACTGCCCGTAGATGATCTTCACGTAGTTGCGGGTTTCCTTGTAGGGCGGAATCCCCTTGTATTTCTCGACCGCCTTCGGCCCCGCATTGTAGGCCGCCAGCGCCAGCCGCCAGGACTTGAAGGTGCGGTACTGTTCCGCCAGGTACCGCGCCCCGCCATCGAGGTTCTGGTGCGGGTCATTGGGATCGACCCCCAGATAGTTCGCCGTGCCGGGCATCAGCTGCGCCAGCCCGATGGCACCCTTGTGCGACACGGCGCGCGGGTTCCAGCCCGATTCCTGCTGCACCAGCCGCAGGAACAGGTTTTCCGGAATCCCGTGGCGGCGCGCCGAATCCTTGGCGACGTTCAGGTATTGTCCCTTGTACTTGCCGCTGTATCCCACGGCGGGGGCCGCGTCGTCCCATTTGCTGGGCGTGTGAACCTTCTGCGGCTGCAGACGGATCGAGGCGTTGTATTGCTGCTTGGCCCGGGTATCCAGCACCCGCGTCTGCGAGCTGAACACCCGCTGTTTGCCCTTGGTCGAGAGAATATCCGCCGTGGCCGCCATCGGCCATGCCAGTGACGCGCAGGTCACTGCAATCGCGAGCTTCCGCATTCTGGTTACCGTCCCTTGCTGTCCCACTACGATCCTCCGGTGCCTTGTGTCCCAGGGCCCGGTTCGAACCGTCTCGGGGCGCACTATACCGAACTCGGCTCAAATTGCCAGACTTCCCCTCCCCATTCCGGTCCGGCACCGCCCGCCTTGGAACTTCCCTGAATTTTAGCCTTTTCTTCATGCCTTCGGGGTGATGTAAGGTGAACGTTAACCAAGAGACCGCAGCAGGAGGGCGCCATGGCCGGTTCCGTCAACAAAGTCATTCTCATCGGAAACCTGGGGCGCGACCCCGAGGTGCGCACGTTCCAGAACGGCGGCAAGGTGTGCAACCTGCGCATCGCCACGTCCGAGAACTGGAAGGACCGCAACACTGGCGAACGGCGCGAACGCACCGAATGGCACACCGTGGCGATCTTCAACGAGGCGCTCGTGCGCCTGGCCGAGCAATACCTGAAAAAAGGCTCCAAGGTCTATATCGAGGGCAAGCTGGAAACCCGCAAATGGCAGGACCAGTCCGGCCAGGACCGCTATTCGACCGAGGTCGTGCTGCGCCCCTATGCCGGCGAGATGACCTTCCTCGACGGCCGTGACAGCGGCGGCGGCGGTGGTGGTGGCGGCTATGGCGGCGGCAGCGGCGGTGGCTATGACCAGGATTACGGCGGCGGGCCGTCCGGCCCGTCCGACCAGGGCCGCTCGCAACCCTCGCCCTCGCGCGACTACGACGACGAAATTCCGTTCTGATCGGGGTCTGACCGATGCTGTCCTCTCTCTCACCCGAGGGACAGGCCTTGGTCACCGTCATCACCTGCCTGGCGGTGGCCTATTTCATGCTCTACCCCGCCCTGCGTCCGCGCCACGCGTCGCGCATGGCGCTTTACGATCTGGGTGTCACGGGCGTGATGCTGGTGATCAACGGCTGGCTTTTCGGTGGCACCGGCACGCGCTTTTCGCTCTGGCTGTTCGACACCAATTGGGTCGTCTTCACCATCCTTGTCGCCCTGGTGCTCGAGACACCGCTGATGCTGTGGTATGTGCGGCGCAACGGCATGACCTGGGACTGATCCGCTACCAGATCCACTCGATCACACTCAGCACCACGAAGACCGGTACTGACAAGGCAACCGCCACCAGCCACGCGGCATAGGCCGTGGGCCGCACGCTGGGCGCCGTCACGCCGCGCACCGACATTGTCTTCTTCGCCATGACCGGGATTAACCATGATTTAGGTTATCATCGCCTTAATGGCGGCCATGTCTCTGACCTGGACCCTTCGCGACACCGCCCCCGATCCGCCCGACGCTTGCGCGCTGCACCAGCACCCGCGCTACGGCGCCGCCATGCGGGCCATCGGGGCCGATGTCGGCTGGTACGCGCTGACCCGTGGTGCGCGCACGCTTGGCACCGCGCAGATCCTGCGCCGCCGCCTTGGCCCATTGCGCCTGACATGGCTGCCGCGCGGGCCGGTGCTGGCCCTTGGCACCGACCCAGGCGCGGCCCTGCTGCCCCTGCCCGGCCCCTCCGTTGTTCAGCCTGACACGCCAAGAACCGCCCGCCTCTACCGCTCACACGGCTACCGCGCCCTGCTCACCCCGGCCCACATCGCCGAGCTGGACCTCACGCCGGATCCCGGGACCCTCTTCGCCGGCCTGCACGGCAAATGGCGCAACCGCCTGCGCGCCGCGCAATCCGGCCCCCTGCGCACGCATGACCGCCCGTTCGATCCCGACCGCGACGCCGACCTGCTGACCCTCGACCGGCACCAGCAGCGCACCCGTGGCTATCGCGCCCTGCCGCCGGGGTTCACCTGCGCCTTCGCCGCCACCCACCGGCAGGCCACGCGACTATTCACCGCCCATGACCGCGCCGGGATGCTGGCCTACCTGCTCTTTCTGATGCACGGCGACGTTGCCACCTACCACATCGGCTGGGCCGCCCCCGCCGCGCGCTCCGCCCACGCCCATACCCTGCTGATGTGGCAGGCCATCACCTACCTGCATCAGCGCGGCGTCACCCGGCTCGACCTCGGCCCCATCGACACCGAGGCCGCCCCCGGCCTCGCCCGTTTCAAGCTGGGCACGGGCGCCACCGCGCGCCCGCTCGGCCCCACGCTCCTGCGGCTTTTGCCGCACCGCGGCGCCACCATCGCCGCGTAACACCTTTTTCCCTCTGGCAATTGACGCGCAAAGCCCTTAGGGCCACCACCAAACCACCAAGGATACCCCAATGGACCTGCGCAATATCGCAATCATCGCCCACGTCGACCACGGCAAGACCACCCTCGTGGACGAGCTTCTGAAGCAGTCGGGCGCCTTCCGCGCCGGACAGGCCGTGGCCGAACGCGCGATGGACAGCAACGACCTGGAGCGCGAGCGCGGCATCACCATCCTGGCCAAGGCCACATCGGTCGAGTGGAAAAAGACCCGCATCAACATCGTCGACACCCCCGGCCACGCCGATTTCGGCGGCGAGGTCGAGCGTATTCTCAGCATGGTCGACGGCGTGGTCCTGCTGGTCGACGCCGCCGAAGGCCCGATGCCGCAAACCAAGTTCGTGACCTCCAAGGCGCTGGCCTTGGGCCTGCGCCCCATCGTGGTGCTCAACAAGGTAGACAAGCCCGATGCCGAGCCCGACCGCGCGCTCGATGAATGCTTCGACCTCTTCGCCGCGCTGGATGCCGACGAAGACCAGCTCGATTTTCCGCATATGTACGCCTCCGGTCGTTCCGGCTGGGCCGATCACGAACTTGACGGCCCGCGCAAGGACCTCTCGGCGCTCTTCGACCTGATCGTCAACCACGTGCCCGCGCCCAAGCAGGTCAAGCAGGCCGACGACGATTTCCGGATGCTTGCCGTCACCCTGGGCGCCGATCCCTTCGTGGGCCGCCTGCTGACGGGCCGCGTCGAATCGGGCCGGCTCAAGGTCGGCGCGACGGTGCAGGCGCTCAGCCGCATCGGCCAGAAGATCGAACAGTTCCGCGTGACCAAGATCCAGGCCTTCCGCGGCCTCACGCTTCAGGACATCGACGAGGCCGTGGCGGGCGATATCGTCAGCCTTGCGGGCATGTCCAAGGCCACCGTGGCCGACACGATCTGCGCGCTGGCGGTGGACGAGCCGCTCTCGGCCCAGCCCATCGACCCGCCCACCATCTCCGTCACCTTCGGCATCAACGACAGCCCGCTCGCGGGCCGCGACGGCAAGAAGGTGCAGTCCCGCGTCATCCGCGAGCGCCTGATGAAAGAAGCCGAAACCAACGTGGCCATCAAGGTCACCGACACGCCGGGCGGCGAGGCGTTCGATGTCGCGGGCCGCGGCGAATTGCAGATGGGCGTCCTGATCGAGAACATGCGCCGCGAAGGTTTCGAGCTCAGCATTTCCCGCCCCCGCGTCCTGATGCGCGAAGGCGATAACGGGGAACAGCTGGAGCCGATCGAGGAAGTCACCATCGACGTCGATGACGACCATTCCGGCGCCGTGATCGAGAAACTGACCGGCCCCCGCAAGGGCGAGATGACAGAGATGAAGCCCGCCGGCGCCGGCAAGACCCGTATCATCGCGTTGGTCCCGTCGCGCGGCCTGATTGGCTATCACGGCGAATTCCTGACCGACACGCGCGGCACCGGCGTGCTGAACCGCGTCTTCCATTCCTGGGCGCCGCACAAGGGCGCCATCCCCGGCCGCCGCGCCGGTGTGCTGATCTCGATGGAATCGGGCGAGGCCGTGGCCTATGCGCTCTGGAACCTCGAAGAGCGTGGCCGCATGTTCATCGGCCCGCAGGAAAAGATCTATCAGGGCATGATTATCGGCGAACACAGCCGCGAAAACGATCTGGAAGTGAACCCGCTGAAAGGCAAGAAACTGACCAACGTGCGCGCGTCCGGCACCGACGAGGCCGTGCGCCTGACTCCGCACGTCCAGATGTCGCTGGAAGAGGCCATCGCCTATATCGACGACGACGAACTGGTCGAGGTCACGCCCAACGCCCTGCGACTGCGCAAGCGCCACCTTGACCCGCACGAGCGCAAACGCGCCGCCAAAACCGCGTGACGCATGACCGATGCCCCTCGCAAACTGACCCGCGCCGACTGGGCCAAGAACGCCGACAGTTGGGCGGGTCATTTCGAAGGCAAGGATCTCGGCACGGATATCACCGTTCTTTTTGTAGAGTTCGAAGAAACGGGCAAGGGCCCGCCCCTGCATACGCACCCGTATGACGAGGTGTTCATTCTGCGCGAGGGCCGCGCCCGCTACACCATCGGCGATCAGGTGATCGAGGCCGAGGCGGGCGATGTCCTTCTGGCCCCGGCAGAGGTGCCGCATAAATTCATCAACCTCGGCCCCGGGCGGCTGGTGTCGACGGACATCCACCTTTCGCCCGAATGGATCCAGACCGACCTGGAATAAGGCGTCAGGGCGCGACCGCGATGCGTCCGACAACCTCCAGCCCGTCATCCGTGCGCCGCGTCACGATAATCTCGCCTGATGTGGTGCCTGTCCCGCTCAGTTCAGACACGTTTACTTGGTGCGAGACCAAAAGCAGCCGGGCATCCTCGGGCGTCTCGGCAATCCGTGCCATGACCTCCGCCGCCTGACCGTCCGGGTCGCCCTGCCCCGCGAAATGCGAATTGAGCGCCGGAAATTCCTCGGGCGTGCCCATATTCAGCAGCTCCGCCGTATCGACGCAGCGGCACCACTGGCTGGTCCATACGGCGTCGAACTGAACGCCCGCCTCGCGCATAGCCGCGCCGATCTGCCTTGCCTGCTCACGCCCCCGGTCATCCAGATTCCGCTGCGTGCTGCAATCTTCCAAGTCGAAATTTGACGGATCGCCCACGCCGGGCGCCAGCGCGTGGCGCATCAAGGCCACCGTGCCCGGTTCTTTCAGCAGGCTCCAGTCCTGCGCAGCCACGGCCCCCGGCAGGATCAGCATCAGGATCAGGGAAATCAGTCGCATCGGCACCTCCGTTCAGATCGAAGGAAATTCTAGGCCGTGCCGTTGTCGGTTCCAGCCCGTGCGACGCTATCGCCCACCGCGATCCGCCCCGGTTCCAACACCCGCGCACACCATCCGCCATGCCCGCGCATGGCGTTATACCCGCCGTGCCCAAGTGCCGTTTCCATCCGTGAACAGGGCGCACAAGGCGCGGTGACCTCGATCACGGCCTTGCCGATCTGAACGGGGTGATTGCGCAGCGCCGTCAGGTTCATTCCGCTGACCACCACGTTGCGCCGCAAAACCTCCGGCGTCACCTCTCCGATCCCGACCAGCGCCGCGATCACCGGCAGGTGCTCCGCCTGGATCAGCGTCAGCGCGCGTTTCCCGGCCCGTGCGTGGTCGCCTTCAAGGCCCGCCTCACCCAGATCCGCCACCTCGACGCTCACCGGATCGGCCAATCGCTCCGGCCGCAGCCCGATCCACGCCACCCGGCCCTCGCCCGCGTGCCGCGCCATGATTTCGGCCAGTCGGCCCTGCACTATTCCGAGGTTTCCACGATCACCAGATCACGTTCGGACGCGTTCCGCGCATGGTCCAGCGCCTCTTGATAGGCGTCCGAGCGATAGCACTCCTCCGCCGCCTCCAGCGAGGGGAACTTGGCCACCACGTTGCGCGCCCGGTCGTTGCCTTCCAACTGCACGTATCGCGCACCCCGGGCGATGAAATGCCCGCCATGCGCCTCGATTGCCGGCCCCGCCAGCTTGGCATAGCGGCCATAGGCCTCCTCGTCGGTCACGGTCACATGGGCAATCCAGAGAGCTGGCATGTCTTTAACTCCTCAAACTCCGTCCACGATGACGATATCGCGCTCGCTCGACGAGGTCGCGATGGGCAGGATGCGCTGATACGCCTCCGAATTGTACCAGTCCAGCGCCGCCTGGTGGTCGGGGAACTCGATGATCACGTGCCGGTCCGGGCTGATCCCCTCGACCTGCGTCTGGGTGCCGCCCTTGGCCAGGAACTTCCCGCCGAATTCCTCGGCCAGCGCCACGGTCTGGCTGGCATAGGCCTTGTAATCCTCGGGATCGGTCACGTTGATCCGCGCAATCAGGTAGGCCGCCATGTCGTTCCCCTTCTCACGCGAGCCTCAGCCCTGCAACACCTGTTCCGCCGCCGCGATGGCGGCTTCGGCGTTGTCGGTGCTCGCCGCCCCGCCCTGCGCCATGTCGGGTCGGCCTCCGCCGCCCTTGCCGCCCAGCTCCGCCACGGCGGCCCGGACAAGATCGACCGCCGACAGCCTGTCGGTCAAGTCATTCGTCACGCCCGCGGCCACGGCAGCCTTGCCATCGGCATCGGCGATCAGCAGCACCGCGCCCGAGCCGATCCGCGCCTTCATCTCGTCCATCAGCGGTGGCAGGTCGCGCCCCGATACGCCCGACAACACTTGGGCCAGGAACTTCACGCCATTCACGTCCTTGGTCTCGGGTCCGGCAGCACCGCCGCCACCCATGGCCAGTTCCCGCTTCAGCTGCGTCACCTCGTTGGCCAGCGCCTTGCGCTCGTCCATCAACGCGCGCACGCGGTCCAGCACGTCGCTCGGCTGCGCCTTCAACTCCGACGCAAGTGCCGCCATGCGGTGATCCTGTTCGCTCAGGTAATTGAACGCCTCCGGCCCGGTCAGCGCCTCGATCCGGCGCACGCCCGAACTCGACGCGCCTTCGCCCACCATCACGAACAGGCCGATGTCGCCGGTCTGCCGCACATGGGTGCCGCCACACAGTTCGATGGAATAGGTCTGGCCATCCAGCCCCTTGCCCGAGCCATCCTCGGACCCCATCGAGACCACGCGCACCTCGTCGCCGTATTTCTCGCCGAACAGCGCCTGCGCCCCGATCTCCCGCGCATCATCGGGCGTCATGATCCGGGTTTCGACCTTGCCGTTCTGGCGGATGAAGGCGTTGACCTCTTCCTCGACCTGGCGGATCTCCTCCAGCGTCAGCCCCTTGCCATGGCTGAAGTCAAACCGCAGCCGGTCGGGCGCATTCAGGCTGCCCCTCTGCGCCACGTGATCGCCCAACGCCTTGCGCAGCGCCTCGTGCAGCAGGTGCGTGGCCGAATGGTTCGACCGGATCGCGGTGCGGCGGACATGGTCCACCTCCAGCTTCACCGGGTCGCCCACTTCCAGTTCGCCCGCCTCGACGGTCACGAAATGCGCCGACAGGCCCCCGGCCCGCTTCTGCACATCGCTCACATGCCCCGCAAACCGCGCCTCGCCGGCCTCGCGCGCGCCGTCCAAGCTGCGCAGGTACCCGCGATCGGCCACCTGCCCGCCCGCCTCGGCATAGAACGGCGTCTGGTTCACCACGACCCAGCCGGTGGCCTTGTTGGCGCCCAGCTTGTCCACGGCCTCGCCATCGACGACGATCGCCTGCACCACGCCTTCGGCGGTTTCGGTGTCATACCCCAGGAAATCCGTCGCGCTGTGCGTCTCGGCCAGGTCGAACCATACGGTCGCGTCCGCGGATTCGCCGCTGCCGGACCATGCCGCGCGGGCCTTGGCCTTCTGCTCTTCCATCGCCGCATCGAATCCGGCCACATCCACCTCGCGGCCCTTCTCGCGCAGCGCATCCTGCGTCAGGTCCAGCGGAAAGCCATAGGTGTCATAGAGCTTGAACGCCGCCTCGCCCGGCAGCGCCGCGCCATCGCCCAGCTTGCCCAGCTCGTCGTCCAACAGGCGCAAACCCCGGTCCAGCGTCTGCTTGAACCGCTTTTCCTCCAGTTCCAGCGTTTCCTCGATCAGCGGCTGCGCCCGGCCCAGCTCGGGGAACGCCTGCCCCATCAGCCCGACCAGGTTCGGCACCAGCCGGTACATCACCGGGTCCTGCGCGCCCAAGAGATGCGCGTGCCGCATCGCCCGCCGCATGATCCGGCGGAGCACATAGCCGCGCCCCTCGTTCGACGGCATCACCCCGTCTGCAATCAGGAACGACGTCGAGCGCAAATGGTCCGCGATCACCCGGTGATGCACGTTGCCCGGCCCGTCCGGCGCCCCATCCGTCACATGCGCGCTCGCCTCGATCAGGGCGCGCATCAGGTCGGTGTCGTAATTGTCATGCTTGCCCTGCAACAGCGCGCCGATCCGTTCCAGCCCCATGCCGGTGTCGATCGACTGCATGTCCAGATCCACCTGGCTGCCATCCTCGAACCGCTCGTTCTGCATGAAAACGAGGTTCCAGATCTCGATGAATCGATCGCCATCCTCCTCCGGGCTGCCCGGAGGACCCCCCCAGATTTCGGGACCATGGTCATAGAAAATCTCGGTGCACGGCCCACAGGGGCCTGTCGCGCCCATCGACCAGAAATTGTCATCCGTGGCGATGCGAATGATCCGGTCATCGCTGAGGCCCGCGTGCTTCTTCCATATCTCCGCCGCCTCGTCGTCGGTGTGATAGACCGTGACCAGGAGCTTCGACTTGTCGATCCCGAAATCCTTGGTCAGCAGGTCCCACGCATAGGGGATCGCCTCGCGCTTGAAGTAATCACCGAAACTGAAATTTCCAAGCATCTCGAAAAACGTGTGGTGCCGCGCGGTATAGCCCACATTGTCGAGGTCATTGTGCTTGCCCCCCGCCCGCACGCATTTCTGGCTGGTGGTGGCGCGGGAATAGTCGCGTTTCTCGACGCCGGTGAACAGGTTCTTGAACTGAACCATGCCGGAATTGGTGAACATCAGCGTCGGGTCGTTGCGCGGCACCAGAGGGCTGCTTGGCACCACCTCGTGGCCGTTGCGTTCAAAGAAACTAAGGAAGGTCGAGCGGATCTCGTTGAGCGTGGGCATGAAGGTCTGGTCCGAAGGCAAAAGTTGCGTCGAACCCGTGTAACGCCAAGCCATTTGACTGTCCACAGAAGGTGGCGGTCCGAGTCGCGCGCGGCGCCCGGAAAAGAGGAAAGGCCGCCCCGTCGGACGGCCCTTCCCCGAATATTCTCCGCCACCCGTCGGTGGCGCGGGCCCTTTCCGGAGTGGGCCGTCTCCGTTCCGTCAGTCGTCCAGCACGTCCTCGGCGGTCGCGTCCGCGCCGCCCGGAATGTTGAAATCAAGCCCGTGCGCGCCACGGATTTTGTCCTCGATCTCGTAGGCGATCTTCTTGTTTTCCTTCAGGAAGTTCTTGGCGTTCTCGCGGCCCTGGCCGATGCGCTCGTCAACATAGCTGAACCAGCTGCCGGACTTTTCGACCACGCCGGCCGCCACGCCCAGGTCCAGCAATTCGCCGGTCTTGGACACGCCCTCGCCATACATGATGTCGAACTCGACCTGCTTGAAGGGCGGCGCGACCTTGTTCTTGACCACTTTCACGCGGGTCTGGTTGCCCACCACCTCGTCGCGGTCCTTGATCGACCCGATCCGGCGAATGTCCAGCCGCACCGAGCTGTAGAATTTCAGCGCGTTGCCGCCCGTGGTCGTCTCGGGGCTGCCGAACATGACGCCGATCTTCATGCGGATCTGGTTGATGAAGATCACCGTGCACTTGCTGCGGCTGATCGAGCCGGTCAGCTTGCGCATGGCTTGGCTCATCAGGCGGGCGTGGACGCCCACGCTGCTGTCGCCCATGTCGCCCTCAAGCTCCGATTTCGGCGTCAGCGCGGCGACGGAATCGACGACCACCATGCTGACCGCGCCCGAGCGCACCAGCGTGTCCACGATCTCCAGGCTCTGCTCGCCCGTGTCGGGCTGCGAAATCAGCAATTCGTCCAGATCCACGCCCAGCTTCTTGGCATAGATCGGGTCCAGCGCGTGCTCGGCGTCGACAAAGGCGCAAACGCCGCCCTTTTTCTGTTCCTCGGCCACGCAATGCAGCGTCAGCGTCGTCTTGCCCGAGCTTTCGGGGCCGTAGATCTCCACGATCCGGCCCTTGGGCAGCCCGCCGATGCCGAGCGCGATGTCAAGCCCCAGCGAGCCGGTCGAGGTCGATTCGATGTCCTGCGCCGGGTTGTCGGCGCCCAGTTTCATGATCGACCCCTTGCCGAATTGCCGTTCGATCTGCGCCAGCGCGCTGTCGAGCGCCTTCTGGCGGTCTGCTTGCTTCTTGCTGTCCATGTTCAAAAGATCTGCCGTTGCCATACCTGTCATTTCCCTTATTTCACACGCCAGACGGGGCGTCTATCGCTGTCTTCCCGCCGTCCGGCCGCTGCTTTCGTTCACCTCTTGTTCCACATGTTATGGAGACAAAAGGAGAACATTTCAATGAATTTGTTCCTTTCCGATGTTTGCAGCGATGGGTTAAAGAGGGGTTACCAAGAGCAGGCAAGCGGGCGAAATCTTCTATGCTGGTGTTTTCAAACGAAAAGCTCGTGTTTCTGTCGGTCCCCAAGACCGGGACGACCGCCTACGAGGCCGCCCTTGCGCCGCGCGCGGCCATCGTCGTGCGCCAGCCGCCCGAGCTGAAGCACGCGCCGGTCTTTCGCTACAACCGCTTCTTCCGCCCGGCGATCGAGAAATTCATGGGAGAGGGATTCGACGTGCTCGCGGTGATGCGCGATCCGCTGGACTGGCTGGGCAGCTGGTATCGCTACCGTCAGCGTCCGGGCCAGGAGCAGGCCCGCAATTCCACCCACGGGATCAGCTTCGACGCCTTCGTCACCGAGTACATGAAAGGCAAGCGCGCCGCCTTTGCGCAGGTCGGCTCGCAGACGAAATTCCTCGAGCCGCAGAACAACGGCACGGCGGTCACCCATCTATTCCGCTACGAGGATCAGGACGGGCTGCGGCGTTTCCTCGAATCCCGTCTCGGGATCGGGATCGAGACGCGGCGCATGAACGCGTCGCCTGACATGGCGCTCTCCCTCTCGGCCGATGTCGAGACGCGCTACCGCCGGAAATTCGCGGTCGAATACCAACTCTACGACGGAATCGGAGCGGACGGCGCCTTCGTGCCGCTCGCCAACGGGGTTCTGCCGCCGCATCACTGAGGCAGCCGCAGGCGGCATCGCGTGCCCTGCAGCGCATCCATCCGAAGTGGTGTCTCAGGGCAAGAGGGCGCGGACACCGTCTTTCCCTGATGTGCTCGACATAACGCATCCCAGAAACCACCGGGATCCCGCCTGCGCCGGTCCGCGCCGTCAGCCCTGGGCCAGCTGGTGCTGGACGGTCTCGGTCAGCTCGGTGAGGGAAAAGGGTTTGGGCAGAAAAGTCGAATTCGGGATTCGCGACTGGATCTCGCCGAACGCCTCCTCCGCATAGCCGGACATGAACACGACCTGCGTCTCCGGGCGCTCCTCAAGGGCCTTCAGCACCCAGCTCGGGCCGTCGATCCCCGGCATCACGACGTCGGAGACGAAGACATCGACCTTCAGCGACGTATCCTCCAGAAGGTCGAGCGCCGATTCGGCCGAGTCGGCCTCCAGCACCGTCATCCCGCGCAGCTGCAACGCGCGGCTGGCGAAGGCCCGCACGGGCGCCTCGTCTTCCACCAGCAGCACCACGCCGTCGGTCTTGGTCGCGAGGGCCGGCGCCGGGTCCGCCTGGGCCATCGGCGTGTCGACGGTTTCATGCGCCGGAAGCAGCACCTGGAAGGTGGCGCCCTTCCCTTCGTGGCTGTCGACGAAAATGAAACCGCCGGTCTGCTTGACGATCCCGTAGGCCGTCGACAGGCCCAGGCCCGTGCCCTCGCCGGTGCGCTTGGTGGTGAAGAACGGCTCGAACACCTTCTGGATCTTGTCCTGGGAAATCCCCTGCCCCTCGTCGGTGACGCTGACGCGCACATAGCGGCCCGGCGCCACCACCGCGCGGTCGCGGCGCAGCGGTTCGTCCAGGGTGACGTTCTCTGTGGCGATGCGGATGTCGCCGC
This sequence comes from Roseovarius sp. THAF8, assembly GCF_009363735.1. NCBI lineage: Bacteria > Pseudomonadati > Pseudomonadota > Alphaproteobacteria > Rhodobacterales > Roseobacteraceae > Roseovarius > Roseovarius sp. THAF8. Next base: position 318,307 of record NZ_CP045410.1, read on the forward strand.
CCTCCGGCATGGCGTCGCGGGCGTTCACCACGAGGTTCATCAGCACCTGTTCCAGCTGCCGCTTGTCGGCGCGGATCGACCACAGGGTCGGGTCGTGACTGAGCGACAGGATCACCCGCTCGCCCACCAGCCGGTTCAGAAGATGCGTCAGTTCCGACAGCATGTCACGCAGGTCCATGACCTCGGGGCGCAGCGTCTGCTTGCGCGAATAGGCCAGCAGCTGGCTGACCAGGGCGGCGGCCCGGTTGGCGTTCTGGTTGATCTGCACAAGGTCGCCGTAATCCGGGTCGCCCTGGTCGTGGCGCAGCAACAGCAGGTCGCAATGCCCCGCGATGGCGGTCAGCAGGTTGTTGAAATCATGCGCCACGCCGCCGGCCAGTTGCCCGATCGCCTGCATCTTCTGGCTTTGCACGAACTGCTCTTCCAGGGTCTTCAGCTTGGTCGCGTCGTTCAGCACCGCGATCAGCACCGTCTCCCCGGCCTCCATCGCGCGGTTGAGCGTGACCTGCACGAAGGTTTCGCGGTCGTCGCGCCTGACCCGCAGGAATTCCGAATGCACCCCACCCCGGCCGGCGGCCGCATCATCGAGCCAGTCCGGGATCGACCGGCCGAGCCCCTCCATCAGGTCCGACAGCGTCTTGCCGCAGCACGTCTCGGCGCCCAGAAGGTCCCGCGCCGGGCGGTTCGAGATCTGAACCTCGCCGTTGCGCGCCAGTTTCAGCAGCGGCACCGGCAATTCGTCGAAGAATGCCCATCCGTCCGGCTGTCGCTCGGTCGGCGCCACGCCCGGCAGCAGGAACACCTCGCGCCGGCCGGCCACGCCCTCCAGCTCGACGACGAGGCAGGCCATCAGCCCCTGCGCGGTGGTGATGTCGTTGATCTGGCCCGAGCGCAGGGGCATCTTGGGAAAAATGCGGTCGAGCGTGCGCGCCCGTTCGCCCACCAGCTCGCGCGCCGCGGTATTCATGAACAGAACCGCCCCGCCCCGGCCCACCGTCAGCATCGGCAGCGGCACCGGATCGGCCTCGCGCGAGGGGCGGTCGGCGGATTTCTCGATCCGCCAGATATATCGGTCCGCCGCCGCGCGGTGCACGCTCAGCCGCAGATGTCCCGCCCGCGTGACCACATCCTCATGCGCCGAGCCGCGCAGGTCGGCCCGGCTTTCCAGGCGGTAGAGGATCGGGCCGGGGTTGGCGACGGTGTGCTTCAGCGCGCCGGCCAGCGTGCTGGCCTCGTCGGCCGAAAACGCGGTCTGCGCCGCGCGGTTGGCGTATTGGATGTCGCCCTCGCGCCCGGTCAGGATGGCCGGCGTCGCGTCTTCCCCCATGAAATCCGCCGCGGCCTCCACAAGGCCCTTGCGAAACCGCGTTTCCGCCCCGTGGACGATGGCGATCCAGAGCGCCGACATCAGCAGGATCGCGCCGAGAAAAAGGCATGCGACCTGCAACCGCGGATCAGGCATCACGAACGCGCCCGCGCCAATCCCCAGCCCCGTCGCCAGAACGGTCTTGGACCGAGGCCTGATCCGGGACGCGGCATCGCGCAAGGGCAGTACGGTTCCGGTAATCGAAGCCAACCGGCAAGTCTCCAGCAATCTATCTCCTGTCGCCTGTCTTAGGCGGCAGGATTTAACGTTAGATTAACGCTGAAACGGCGAACACGTCTAGGTTGCGATTGCCAGTGTCGGCTCTGCTATTGCGGCTTGCGCAGGACCGACAGGAAAAAACCGTCTCCCACCTCCGACACCGGCCAGTGCCGGGTGATCTCCTGCACCCATCCCGAAGACGCGGCGAGAAAGGCGGCCACCTGGCCCGCGTTCTCCTCGTCCAGCACCGAACAGGTGGTGTAGGCCAGCATCCCGCCCGGCCGCACCAGCGCCTGCGCCTCCTGCAGGATGCTCCGCTGCGTCCGGCACAAGTCGGCCAGGCGTTCGGGCGTCAGGGTCCACTTCGCCTCGGGCGTGCGCCGCCATGTGCCGCTGCCCGAACAGGGCACGTCGCACAGCACGAGGTCGAAGGGCGCCGTCCCGCTCACCACGCCCGCATCGAGCAGGGTGACCGTCACACCGGCGCGCGCAGCGCGCTGTGGCAGGTCGCGCATCCGCCGCGGCGCGGCGTCATGGGCAAACCACGCGCCTTCGATCCGGGCCGCCAGAGCCAGCACCTTGCCGCCGCCGCCGGCGCAGTAATCCAGCCCCCGTGCGCCCGGCGGGACATCCAGCGCGGCCATGGCCGCCTGACTGCTGGTGTCCTGCACTTCCACAAGCCCGTCGCGATAGGCCCGCGACTGCGTCACCCGCCGCGCCTCCGCGGTCACCAGGACCGCGCCCTTGATATCCGGCACCGGATGCAGCGCGATGCCGTCTTGCTCAAGCATATCAATGACATCGGCGTCGGTCTTCAAGCCCGGATTGAGCCGCAGGCAAACCGGCGCGCGATGCCGCAGCGCCTCCGCCGCTCGCGTCGCCTCCCCGCCGAGGCTCGCCGCGAACCGCTCCCACAGCCAGTCCGGCAGATCGCGCGTCTCCTGCGGCGTCGGCGTCCGGCCCGCGTCGCGCTCGACGGGGTCGAGCGGCGCGGGGGCATGTCCCTCGCCGGAGAAGATCGCATCGGTTTCCTCACCCGTCCCGCGCAGCAGGCCCAGCATCAGCGCCCGCCCGCTGTCGCCGCCGCCCAAGGCCGCGCAGGACCGCCTGCGGCGCAGCACCGAGAAGACGTGATCGCGCACCGCCGCGCGGTCTTTCGATCCGGCATAGCGCGCACCGCGCGCCCAGCGGGTCAGCGCCTGTTCGGCGGCCAGCCCGCCGGCCACGGCATCGAGCACCTCGATCGCGGCCTGGACCCGGGCCGCCGGGGTCATGTCATCCCCCGGGCCCTGTCGCGCGGCCCGATGATGACCGCCGCATCAGCCAATGCGGAAATCAGGGCTGTCGCGGGTGATCTGCACGTCGTGCACGTCCGTATCATTCCACTGATCTGCCCTTGTTTTGTTAACCGTTCTTCACTCCGCCGCATCGGCGAACATCGGTCGATCATGCTCATTTCGCAGGTCTACACGCGTGAACGGCTGGAGGGAAGGCCGCCAGAACCGTTGCGGCGAACCGCCTCCGGCCCTGCGATGACGGAAAAGGAGCCGTCGGATTCCAGGATGACGGCAGCAACCGTCTCCGGGTCGCGCTGCCCTTCCGTGCGCACAATCGTCTCGAGTTCCGCTTCGGTGACCCGGGCGCGCTTCATCGCGCGCGGCAGGGTCTCGCCGTCGCGCAGCAGCAAGGTCGGCTCCGAACGGACGATGCGCGCGAACGAGGTCGAACGCACCGACAGGACCGTCACGCCGTATTGCAATGCGATCAGCAGCACCAGCGCCGTCACGCCCTCTGCCAGTGCGACGTTCTTGCTGAGAAGGATGGTGGCGAGGGTCGACCCGAGAGCCACGGTAACCACCAGGTCGAACGCGTTGAGTTTCGCGAGGGTCCGTTTGCCGGACGTCCGCAACGCGACGACCAGCGCCACATAGGCAAGGGTGCCGACGATCGCGGTGCGCAGGATCCCGCTCCACCCCTGAAACAACATTTCCGACCAATCCATGACGTTCTCCATTCGTGACGCATTTGTGCTGTCTACCTAACCCCCGTTCCTCGCCGGGACAGTTTTCCTTTTGGACGCAGCCCCGGAAGGCGCGGGAACATTGGAACATCGCGGCCGTTGACTCCCCAGCACCAACCCGGAGAAGCCTGATGAATTATCCGAAGCCCCCCTTTCCCGAGCAGCCTCAGGGCACGCCCGGCCGTACCGATCAGATGGAGCCGTGCCCCGATCACGGCGAAGACAGCTACAGGGGGTCCGGCAAGCTTGAAGGCATGGCCGCCCTCGTGACCGGCGGCGACAGCGGCATCGGCCGCGCGGTGGCGCTGGCCTACGCGCGCGAAGGCGCCGATGTGATGATCTCCTACCTGGAAGAGCACGACGAGGCGCATACGACACGCACCCTGGTGGAAGACGCCGGGCGGCGGGCCTATGTCATGCCCGGCGACATCCAGAGCGGCGATCACTGCCGGGCGCTGGTGCGCGACACGCACGAGGCCTTCGGACGGCTCGACATCCTGGTGAACAACGCCGCCCACCAGATGCATTTCGACACGCTGGAGGACATCCCGGACGAGGAGTGGGAGATGACCTTCCGCACCAACATCCATTCGATGTTCTATCTCTGCAAGGCGGCCGTCCCGATGATGGAAAAGGGCGGCGCGATCATCAATACCGCCTCGATCAACTCCGACAAGCCCAACCCCGGCCTGCTGGCCTATGCCGCGACCAAGGGGGCGATCCAGAACTTCACCGTGGGGCTGGCGCAGATGCTGGCGCCGCGCGGCATCCGGGCAAACTGCGTGGCGCCCGGCCCGGTCTGGACGCCGCTGATCCCGGCGACGCTGCCGAAGGAGGCGGTGGCCCATTTCGGCGAGGACAAGCCGATCGGCCGCCCCGCGCAGCCCGCCGAACTCGCCACCGCCTACGTCATGCTCGCCGATCCGCTTTCAAGCTACACGACAGGCGCCACGGTGGAGGTCACCGGCGGCATTCCCATGATCTGACCGATGGCTGTCGTGACCCCGGCGAGTCAGGCCAAATGAGGCCGACGGTTGCCGGTGGCCCCACGGCCGCCGCCCTGACAACACCAAGGAGGTTCCCATGACCAATCCATACCAACACTTGCGCCCTGCCCGGCTGCTGCTGCTTGCCTCGGCCATGTCGCTCGGCCTCGCCAACGCGGCACAGGCGCAGGACGCCGATGCGAAAGCGAGTTTCATCAACGCCGAAGGCACGGAGATCGGGACGGCTACCCTCATCGACACGCCTGCGGGGGTGCTGATCGAGCTCGACCTGGCCGAGCTGCCGCCGGAAACCTGGCATGGCTTCCACATCCACGAGACCGGGGAATGCGATGCCGAGGGCGGCTTCAAGTCCGCGGGAGGGCATCTCGCGAGTTCGGGCAACGATCATGGCTACTTCACGGACGGCGGTCCTCATGTCGGTGACATGCCCAACCAGTATGTGGCCAGCGATGGCACGCTGAAGGCCCAGGTGCTCAATCATCTGGCGGTACTGGGCGGCGAACAGGACAATCTGTCAGGCCGTGCGCTGATGCTGCACAGCGGTCCGGACGACTACGAGAGTCAGCCATCGGGCGATGCCGGCGACCGCATCGCCTGCGCCGTCATCGAGTGACCCTTCGGCCACCCCGGCACAAGCCCGGTAACGTTCGGGGCGCGCGGGGTGGCCGCCATCGGGACGATTGCACCACGCTAGGACCGCAGTGCCGGTATCATTTCCATGATAGCTTCTCCACTGCACGCGTCCGTCCTGTCCTCTCGACGTCAGTGACTCAATGCGAGGCGGTTCAACATTTCCTCTTTCCCAAGACATCGGCGACTGACCGCCAGGATTGTTGGCGGTTTGGGGAAGAAGGATTACCCAGGCATTCGGAATGCGGTCATTCTTGAACGGAGTGTTGGACTGAACGTCCCAACAAGGTACCTGACAACGACAGGTCTCTCCCACAGGGCCGACAGCTGTCGGCAACGGGTCCCCTGTCGAGTTCAGGATATCAGGGCGAAGCAAGGGCACCGAGCGGTCGACACGTGACCGCTCGACAACGTTCGATCGGGACGGGCTTTAACTCAGGGCGTGCACGACACGGCTCCTCGGAGCGGCCATGATCGCGCGACTCGCAAGTGCCGCCAGAGGGCTTTCAGTCGTGAGACCAGTCTTCCAGCGCTTCCACGACCTCGGCTCCGATGCCGCGCGCCTTGGCCGTCCGCAGCGGGCATGGGCGTTTCAGACGTGCCGCCATATCGCCCACATGAAAACCGTCGGGACAGGTCAGGTCCTGCAACTCGGCCCAGGTCACAGGCACCGCGACCGCGGCGCAGGGGCGCGCGCGGAGGGAATAGGGCGCAATGGCGGTGGCGCCGCGCTCGTTGCGCAGCCAGTCGATGAACACGCGCCCCTTGCGTTTGGCCTTGGACATGGTGGCGGTGTATCGCTTCGGGTGGCGCTCGGCGAGGACTGTGGCAAAGGTCTTGGCGAAGGTCTTCACCGTCTCCCACTCGCTGATGCGGCGCAGCGGCACGATCACGTGCACCCCCTTGCCGCCCGTGACCATGGGCGCGCTGTCCAGCCCGCAGGCGCTCAGGCCCTCGCGAACCTCATCCGCCGCCGCCTTCACCTTGGCAAAGCCGAGGCCCTCATCGGGATCCAGATCGAACACCATTCGGTCGGGCCGTTCGATCCGGTCGCGCCGCGCGCCCCAGATATGGAATTCCAGCGTGCCCATCTGCGCCGCGCCAAGCAGGCCCTCGGGGCCGGAGACATACATGTAATCGGCCCTGTCGCCGTCCTTTTCCTGGATGGGAATGTATTTGACGCCGTCGGGAAAGCCCTTGCCGGCGTGTTTCTGAAAGAAGCAATCGCCCGCGATCCCATCGGGGCAGCGCAACAGTGCCAGGGGGCGGTCGGCGGCGTCATCGAGCATCCGTTCGGCGACCTGCGCGTAGTGTTCCGCAACCTCGCCCTTGGTCAGCCCCGCATCGGGATAGACCCTGCGCGAGGTGCTGGAAATGCGGACACCGCCGATGGTTTTCTCGTCGCCGCTGTCGTTCTTCGCTTCGGCGCTGGCACTCACGTCCCGGGCCTCCTTGTCTTCACGCAGGCCCTTGTAGACGCCGTGGCGTATCCGGCCTTCGCTGGTGAACTCGGCATAGTCCGCCTCGACGACCAGCCTTGGCGTGACCCAGCGGGCGCCGGTTGTCTCGTCGGGCAGGTCTTCGTCAAACGGGGGGGTCTTGCGGGCAAGGGGCTTCAGCGCGGCCATCAGGTCCGCCATGTCGTCTCCGTCGAACCCCGTGCCGACGCGACCCCGGTAGATCAGCGTGCCCGCCTCAAAGCTCCCCAGGATCAGCGAGGAAAACGGCCTGCCCTTCTTGTCCGAGGGCGACCATCCGGCGACCACGAACTCGGCCCGGCGGATGCACTTGGACTTGATCCAGCTTTTGCTCCGACCGGCGCGATAGGCGGCATCGATGCGCTTGGAGACGAGGCCCTCGCCGCCCGCCTCGCAAATGGCGGCAAGCGCGGCCGCGCCATCGCCCTCGATCACCGGGCTGAGGCGGAGCGGCCCGCGGGGCGGCTGCCCGTCCATGAGCCCTTCCAGCGCCTCGCGCCGCTGCGAGAGCGGCTTGCCGGTCAGATCCTCGCCATCGAGGACAAGGATGTCGAAAAGGTAGCAGGTGAGCGGGTCACCCGCCTTCAGTGCTTTCTGGAGCGTCGAGAAGTCCCCTCCCCCGGCGCCGGCGATCACTTCCCCGTCGATCAGGGCCGAGCCACAGGCCAACGCCGCCGCCGGTTCGCAGAGCGCCCCGAAACGGTCCGACCAGTCCTTGCCGTTGCGCGAGTAGAGCCGCACCCCACCCTTGCCCAGGGCGATCACGCACCGATAGCCATCAAACTTGGCCTCATGCTGCCAGTCCGCGCCCTCGGGCGGGGCATCGCGCAGGGTGGCCAGCTGCACCTTGTGAAACCGGGGCAGCGGCTTGTCTTGTTTCGCAGGCGTGGCGGCGGGTTTGTCCCCGGCAATCGCGCGCATCGCCCGGCCCGTGGTCACCGAGTTGCGGTGCTTGTTGGTCAGCGCATCGGCGGTGCGCCCGGCAAAATCGTCGCGTTCCTTGATCAGAAGCCAGTTCTCGCGTTTCTCGCCCTTCTTGGCGCGCATCCGCACCAGCGCCCAGCCGCCTTTCATCCGCGCGCCGTGCAGCCTGAAATGCAGCTTGCCTTCCTTCAGACCCTCCTCGGGATCGTGCAGGGGCTCCCACCAGCCGTTGTCCCACAGCATGACGGTGCCGCCGCCGTATTCCTCTTTCGGGATGGTGCCCTCGAAACCGCCGTATGACACCGGGTGATCCTCGGTGCGCACCGCGAGGCGCTTCTGCGACGGATCGGTCGAGGGGCCCTTGGTGACGGCCCAGGACAGCAGCACACCGCCCAGTTCCAGACGAAAGTCGTAATGCAGGCGGCTGGCATCGTGTTTCTGGACAACGAAGGACAGGCGCTCGCCGCCGGCGTCGACAAGCTCGGCGCGGGGTTCCGGCGTGACGTCGAAATCCCGCTTCTCGCGATATGCGTCCAGGGATCTCACGAGGCCTTCTTGCGGCGGGTGGTCTTGCCGCCCTTGCTCTGCTTCAGGCTCTTCTTCAGCGCATCCATCAGGTCGACCACGTTTTCCGCCTCGGCGCCGCCACCGTCATCGGCGGCCTTGGCGCGAGGCGTCTTCTTCGATTTCATCTTCGCGGCGATCAGGTCCTTCAGGGCAGCCGCGTAGTGATCCTCGAAGGCCGAGGCATCGAAAGGCGCGGTCTTCTTGTCGATCAGCTGGGTGGCGACCTCCAGCAGTTCCTCGTCCGGGGCGTCGTCCTCGATCCCGGAAAACAGCGGATCGGCGTCGCGGATGTCCGCCTCGTAATGCAGCGTCTCCATCAACAGCCCGTCGCCGCAGGGGCGAATGGCGCAAAGGTATTCCTTGCCGCGCATGGTCAGCTGACCGAGACCCGCCTTCTTCGTCTGCCGCAAGGCATCGCGAACCACGCGATAGGCATCCTCCGCAAGCTCGTCGGAGGGAACGACGTAATAGGGCCGGTCGAACCAGATGGGCGCGATTTCCGAGGTCTCGACGAACTGCACCAGCTCCAGCGTCTTCTTCGTTTCCAGCTTGATCGCGTCGATCTCGTCCGTGTCGAGCAGGACATAGTCCCCGTCGTCGGTCTCATAGCCCTTCATGATGTCATTGTTCTCGACGGGGCCGACCCCCTGAACCGTCTTCTGGTAGCGCACGGGCTTGCCCGAGGGCTTGTGGATCTGGCGGAACGACACGCGCGAAGAGGAATTGCGGGCGGAATGGATTTCCACCGGAATGGACACCAGCGACAGGCGAAGCTGTCCTGTCCAGAGAGCGCGTGATGCCATGATCCTTGCCTTTCCTGCCGCGCGGGGTGCAACGTCGGGGGGACAACGCCCGAACCGGCGCAGGAGTTCAACGCGGGCCTATCCGGGGCGCGGCGCGGGCGGCACCCGCGGAAACATTCGGTGTGATTGCGGGTTTGGGTTCGATAGGAAGGACGTCGTGCGGCAGGCCCACCTTGCCGCCACGCGCAACGAAGCGACGGACAGACCCGGGGGGGTCTGATCATGGACGGGATCTACTGCGGACAACCGCCGCCACCCGCGGAGCTTTGGGCAAGCTGGAACCTCGATCCGGCGGTTCTCGCAGCGCTCTTGGGGCTGATGGTCCTGCTGCGCCGCGAGCCTGCCGGGCTGGCGGCTGTCGCGGTGATGTTCGTCGCGTTCGTTTCGCCCTTGTGTGCGCTTTCCTCTGCCCTGTTTTCGGCACGGGTGCTGCATCACGTTCTTCTGGCGGCCGTGGCGGCGCCGCTTCTGGCGGTGGCCTGTCGCGGGCGCGGCGGGCCCGGCCTGGCCCTGCCCTTTTCGGTTTCGACGGCGGTCCTGTGGATATGGCACGTCCCGGCAAGCTATGACTTCGCGTTGTCCAACGTGGCGGTCTACTGGCTTATGCAGCTGACGCTGCTGGGCAGCGCCGTCTGGTTCTGGCGGGACCGCTTCGCCACCCAGGATGCGCCGGTCGACCGGCTGGTCTTCGTGGTGGCGGGGCTTGCGCAGATGGGCATGCTTGGCGCGATCCTGACATTCGCCCCCGCGCCGGCTGCATGTCGCCGGGCTGACGCTGTGGTGCGGCGGACTGCTGGTTCTGCCCCTCATGCTGGCCCGCCATGACCCTGCCGTCGTCGCCGACGATTATCGCATCATCCGGCACGCCACCCGTATGACCTACACCATGATCGTCACTCCCTCCGCCGTGCTGACGGTCATCGCGGGAACCTGGCTGATCTTCCTGTCGGAGGTTTTCGTGCCGTGGCTTTATGCCAAGCTTGCTTTGGTTGCGCTCCTTGTCGCCGTCCACGCCTGGATCGGCCACGTTCTGGTGAAGGTCGCCGAGAAGCCGGGCCGGGAGAGGCGCTTCGGATCGACGCCATCGCCTATGACTGGAAATGGCTGTTCATTTACCGTGACGCCGGTGTCGCTTCCGCCGATCGGCTGGCGCTGCCCGTGGGGCTGCCCGTCGAGCTACGGCTGACCAGCGGGACGGCGCTGCAGGCCTTTTCGGTGCCCCGGCTCGGCGGGCAGATCTACGCGATGCCGGGCATGGCGTCGCGGTTCAACCTGCGGGCCGATGCCGAGGGGCAGTTCGCGGGGTTGAACACGCAATACAACGGGGCGCAGTTCGCGCGTCAGCATTTCGTGGCCGAAGCGGTGGCGCCCGCCGACTTCGACGCCTGGACCGCCACCGCCCAGGCAGCGCCGCCGCTCGATGGGGAACGCTCGCCAGTCTGGCCGAACCCGGCGTGCTGGATGCGCCCGTGGCCTTCGGGCGCGTCGAGGGCGATCCGTTCGACGAGACCGTGAAGCGGCTGAAGGCGGGTAAGGCGCCGTCTGACGATGGCTGAGCCTGCGCACCCCCGTCTCGGCCTGCTCGACTGGGGCGACACCGTCTTTGTCATCCGCAACGACACGCGGGAAGCGGACCTTCCCTTCCCCTTCGATCAGCGCTGGACGCTCAGGGGCTGGAAATGGCTGGCCCTCGACGGGCCGGGCTTCCTGGCGGATGCCGACGATCCGGTTCTGGCGCGCGGCGAATACATCGTCGAAGGCCCGGGCCATTGCGGCGCCTGCCACACACCGCGCAACGCCATCATGGCCGAGGCGGCCGTCGATGCCTCGGACGAGGCCTTCCTCACCGGGGGCGAGATCGCGGGCTGGACGGCCCCCGCCCTGCGCGGGCCCGGCAGCGCCATAGCCGGGTGGAGTCCGGAGGACCTGGTCGCCATCTTCTCAACCGGGCGCAACGCCCATGCGGCGGTCAACGGCGAGATGCAGTTGGTCATACGGGATTCCACCCAGTTCATGAGCGAAGAGGACCTTGCCGCCATGTCGGCCTTCCTCGTGGGGCTGAACGACGGCGGCGCGGCGCCGGACCGCCCCGGCGACAGGACCGGGACCGAGGCCCTGATCGCCTCGGCCGACCCGGACATGCCTCTGGGGGCCCGGCTCTACATCGACAACTGCAACGCCTGCCATTTCGCCGACGGGCGCGGCGCCAACGAGGTCTTTCCCGAACTCGACGGCAATGCGCTGGTCACGGCGGAAAGCCCGACGGGGCTGATCTCGATGATCCTGAACGGGTCGGAACTGCCCTCGACACCCAAGCGTCCCTACAGCCTGCGGATGCCCGGATTTGCAGACCGGCTGACGGACGAAGAGGCGGCGGAACTGGCCAGTTTCGTCCGGCAGGGCTGGTCAAACGACGCCGCGCCAGTCAGTGCGGACGATATCGCCGACCTGCGCGGGGACGCGGACGCCAAGGTCGAGTGACCTGCAGCCGCCCGACTGGATGCGCAGGGCCTATTCCTTGCGCATCCACAACCGCGTCACCACCCAAAGCACCACGCCGATACCGATCAGCACCGCAGCGATGAGGTACTGCGCCGGGTCGCGGCCCGTCCATGGGCCGACAAGAAAGGCGCATGTCGCCGCGCCGGCCACGGCCACCCAGACCGGCGTGCGGAAATGCTCGTGATCGACCTTGTCGCGCTTGAGCACCAGCACCGCGATGTTGACGATGGTAAAGACACCCAGCAACAAAAGCGCCGTCGTGCCGCCCAGTTCCGGCACAGCGCCGACGAAGGTGATCAGCCCCGCCGCCAGAAGCGTCGTGAAGATGATCGCCGTCACCGGCGTTTGCCGCGCCCGGTTCACCTTGCCCAGAACGGCAGGAAGCACCCCCTCCTCGCTCATGCCGTAAACAAGCCGACTGGCCATGAGCAGGTTGATCAACGCGGAATTCCCCACCGCGATCATAGTGATCAGGCCGAAGATCCACGGCGGAAAGCCCGGAGCGCCCGCTTCCACGACCTTCAGCAGCGGCGTGTCACCCTCGGCCAGGTCGTCGATCGGAACGATCGAGATCGCGACAATCGACACCACGAGGTAGAGAATCGCCGCGATGGCCAGCCCGGCAAACAGCATCCGTGGAAAGATCCGGCTCGGCTCCTTGGTTTCCTCGGCCATGTTCACGGAATCCTCGAAACCGACCATGGCAAAGAAGGCCAGCGTGGTGCCGGCGATCACCGGCCAGAAGACGCCGTCCTCGTTGTCTCCGAATTCGAAGGCCTTGCCGATGTCGGCCTCGCCGTTGCCGAACACCATCATGCCGATGACGACGATGATGATCAGCCCGGTCAATTCGATGCACGTGAAGACCGCGTTGACCATCACGCTTTCTCCGACGCCGCGCATGTTGATCAGCGCAACCGCGCCGACAAAGGCCAGCCCGATCAGGGTCACCGCCCAGGCTCCAAGCTCCAGGCCGAACCCGGTCGAGAAATTCTCGGCAAAGGCACGGGCGGCGGTGGACGAGGATGTCAGCCCCGAGGACATGACGGCGAAGGCCACGAGGAACGTGACAAAATGGATTCCAAAGGCCTTTTCCGTGTAAAGCGCCGCCCCGGCGGCCTTGGGATATTTCGTGACGAGTTCCAGGTAACTGCAGGCCGTCAGCGTCGCGACGACAAAGGCGACAAGGAAGGGCAGCCAGACGATGCCACCCACCTCTTCGGCGACTTTGCCGGTCAGGGCGTAAATACCCGTGCCAAGAACGTCGCCCACGATGAACAATAAAAGCAGACCGGGGCCGATCGCACGCTTGAGCTTGCCGTTTTCGTCACCCGACCCTTGCGCGGCGCCCTTGGCCGCGTCATCGCTCACGGCAAGTCCTCCGCCATCGGGCGCCGCCCATACTTGTCCTGCTCATCTTCCAGAATGCGCCGTACCTCTGCGAGCAATGCCGCGGCCTTGCGGTCGGGTGCGCCAGGCTCGGCGCTCTCTGCCGCCAGGTCGGTCAGGACCGAGTTCAGGAAGTTCACTCTTTCGCTACAGGAATATCCCTCTTCGGCGAGAACCTCCTGCAACTCCTGCGGGGAAATCCAATCTCCATTCCGCGTTCGCAATTGACGGCTGTTTTCCTGCGTCATCACCCGGATCCTCCTGAAAGGGTAACCCCCTGTGATCGCGGCGGTTCCCGGCAGCGCGCGCCCTGCCCCGATGCGGCGTCTTTCCGCTCAATCCATCCGGTCTTCGACCGGGGCGAGGTCGCCGTCGGGGCCAATACGGTTACCGTCTTTCAAGGTGAGGCAAACTCGTGCGCTCCGTTTTCGGGTAGGGAGATTTCGGTCGAGGATGTGGTCGATACGCTTGGTCACTCTTCCTTCGCCGCGCTGATGCTGGCCTTCTCGCTGGTCCCCACCTCGCCGGCCAGCGCCATCCCCGGGATCACCGCCGTGGTGGCGGCGCTGGTCTTCATCCTCGTGGCGCAGATGATGGTGAGGCGAAAGAGCGTCTGGCTTCCGGGTTTCGTCACCCGTCGGAGGCTGTCGACCGGGAAGCTCTGCAAGGGCATCCGCTGGCTGCGGCGGCCCGTCCGCCTTTTCGAGCGTTTCCTGAAGCCGCGACTGACCTGGTTGTTTCACCGTCCCTGGATGTGGCTGCCGCTGACCCTCGTGATGGCGCTCACGCTGTTCATGCCGTTCATGGAGATCGTGCCCACGTCCGGCTCCATCGCTTCGGCCGTGATCGCGCTCTTCGCCGCCAGCCTGTTGACCCGCGACGGCGTGCTGGCTCTTGTTTCGCTGGGCCTGCTGCCGATTTTGCCCGTGGCGATCTATTATTGGGTCTGACACGAGAGCGGGCAATTCGGCTTTTGCCACTGCCTGAACGGTACGGATTGCCGAACCTGTCGTGGTCGATGCCACGCGACCCTGCCAGGCGCTTGGCGCACGGCGCTTGCCGACCGAGCCTGCCGCGCGAACGGACCCCGCAGCGCTCTGAACTTCGATCTCATACGTCTCCCGGCCTAGACGAACCCTTGGCACGCCGTGAACCATCGCCATTCCTTCGACCGTTTCCGACCGGGGCGATGTCATGGCCCCGGTGCCGAAAACGCCCCGTGAAACAGGCCTCTACCCGATCCGGTAATTCGGAGACTCGCGGGTAATCTGCACGTCGTGCACGTGGCTTTCCTTCAGCCCCGCCCCGGTGATCTTGATGAACTCGCAATTGCTGCGCATCTCCTCGACCGTGGCGCAGCCGGTATACCCCATCGCCGCCCGCAGACCGCCCACCAGCTGGTGCAGCACCGTGGCCGCACTGCCCTTGTAGGGCACCTGCCCCTCGACGCCCTCGGGCACCAGCTTGTCGCTCGCCGCGTCCTTCTGGAAATACCTGTCGGCCGAGCCGCGGGCCATGGCCGCAAGGCTGCCCATGCCGCGATACGCCTTGAAGCTGCGCCCCTGGTAGAGGATCACCTCGCCGGGGGATTCGTCCGTGCCCGCCAGCATGCTGCCGACCATGGCGCAGGACGCGCCCGCCGCGATCGCCTTGGCGAAATCGCCCGAGAACTTGATGCCGCCATCGGCGATGACCGGCGTGTCGCCCGCCGCCGCCGCGCAATCCATCACCGCGGTCAGCTGCGGCATCCCCACGCCCGCCACCATCCGCGTGGTGCAGATGCTGCCCGGCCCGATGCCGACCTTCACCGCGTCCGCACCGGCGCCGATCAGCGCCCGGGTGGCCTCGGCGGTGGCCACGTTGCCGGCCACGATCTGCACCTCGTTGGACAGTTTCTTGGCCCGCTCCACGGCCTGTGCCACGCCCTCGGAATGGCCGTGGGCGGTGTCGATCACCACCATGTCGACGCCCGCATCCACCAGCGCCTGGGTCCGCTCATAGCCCGCGTCGCCCACGGTCGAGGCCGCGGCCACGCGCAGCCGGCCCAGCCCGTCCTTGCAGGCGGTCGGGTTCAGCACCGCCTGCTCGGTGTCCTTCAGCGTCAGAAGGCCGGTCAGCTTGCCCTCGGCATTGGTGACCAGCAGTTTCTCGATCCGCCGCGCCTTCATCAGGCTCTTGGCCTCCTCGCGGTCGGCAGGCTCGGTCAGGATCGCCAGGTTGTCGCTTGTCATCATCACGTGCACGGGCGTGTCGTCGCTGGTGGCAAAGCGCATGTCGCGGTTGGTGACGATACCCACCACGTGGCCCTTCTCGTCCACCACCGGAAAGCCGGTGAAGTTGTAGCGCTCGATCAGTTCCTTGGCATCGCCCAGCGTCTGGTCGGCGCGCAGGGTCACCGGGTTGTAGACGATCCCGCTCTCGAACCGCTTGACCCGGCGCACTTCTTTGGCCTGCTCGTCGACCGTCAGGTTGCGGTGAATGACGCCCATGCCGCCCGACTGGGCCATGCAGATCGCCATCCGCCCTTCGGTCACCGTGTCCATCGCGGAACTCAGAAGCGGGATGTTGAGGTCGATCGACCGGGTCACGCGGGTGCGCGTGTCCGCCGTGGTGGGCAGCACGCTGGACTTCGCGGGAACCAGCAGAACATCGTCGAAAGTGAGGGCCTCACGAATCTCCATGGCGCATCTCCTTGGGGTGGCTCGTTTGGCGGTTCCCTATTGCACGCGCCGGAGGGAATGGAAAGGGCCGATTGGCGGGTGCGCGCAGATGACAGGGCCAAGAGGTCCGCAACTCAGCCCGCGCGGGATCAAGGCGCGGCCCCGCCGCGCCGCCGCGCCATCGCCCGCTGACCGAAAGGCGATTGCACGCAATCGCCGAAAGGGGGGCCGCCAACCGGGCTGGCGATTGGTTGCCGTATGTGCATCGGATTGGAGGTCTTGCGGAGTTGGCTGCCATAAAGTGCTCCGAAGAACCGTTGATCGCCACCCCGCGGTCTGGCGATCGCGCGGCTCTTGGTTCGTCCGAAAACCCACGCGCCACCCCACTTGCCAATACGTCCCGCGCCAAGCTAGCGTCGGCTCAACCAAAGGACACCGCGCATGAGCACACACGGATACGAAAGCGGCCGGCTCGACCTGCCCTTCGTCGGCATCTCCACCTTCGGAAAACGCCCCTATGTCTCGGACTGGGCCCGGATCGACGCCGACGTGGCCATCCTCGGCGCGCCGTTCGATGCCGGCACCCAATGGCGCTCGGGCGCTCGCTTCGGCCCCCGCGGCGTGCGCGAGGCCTCGACGCTCTTCAGCTTCGGCCACGCCGGCGCCTACGATCACGAGGACGATGCCACCTACCTGCCCGGCGAAGTCAGCATCGTCGATATCGGCGACGCCGACATCGTCCACACCGACACGGTGAAATCCCACGCCAATATAGAGACCGGCGTGCGCGCCATCCTCGCCGCGGGCGCCCTGCCCGTCACCATCGGCGGTGACCATTCCATCAACATCCCCTGCATCAACGCCTTTGACGACCAGGGCGACATCCACGTCCTGCAAATCGACGCCCATCTCGATTTCGTTGACGAGCGCCACGGCGTCCGGTTCGGCCACGGCAACCCCATGCGCCGCGCCGCCGAAAAGCCCCACGTGACCGGCCTTACTCAGCTGGGCATCCGCAATGTCAGCTCGACCGCCAAGGAAGGCTATGACGACGCCCGGGCGCGCGGCTCGGATATCCTCTCGGTCCGCCAGGTGCGGGCGCTGGGACCGGAGGCCACCGCCGACCGCATCCCCGCGGGCGCCCGCGTCTATGTCACCATCGACATCGACGCCTTCTGCCCCTCCATCGCGCCCGGCACCGGCACGCCCAGCCATGGCGGGTTCCTCTATTACGACGTGCTCGAGATCCTGCAACAGGTGGCCCGAAACCACGAGATCGTCGGCATCGATCTCGTCGAAGTGGCCCCGGATTACGACCCCACCGGCTCCACCTCGACCCTCGCCGCGCAGGTGCTTCTGAACCTCTTGGGTTTCATCTTTCACGCCCGCAGCTGACGACGCGTCCTTTTGGTACATTTTTGGATCACTCTCCAGCCTTGGCGCGACGCAAACTCGCGCCTGTTTTCCACCTCCAGCCATTTTTTCCTTCACATACGCCATTTTCTGCGCAACATTTAATCAAAACTAAAAACAAAGCGGGACCCGCGCCTTATTCCGGTTCACTTTTGGTTCGCCACTTGCGCACCAATCCCGACCGGCGACGGACGGACCCGAAACCCAACAGTGGAGGACACACCCAAAATGGATCTCGCAGCCATTCAGGCCGACCAGGTCACCCTGAATTCCCTTGTCCAGAACCTCGTCTATCTCTCCGGCACCGTCGGCGCGATCACCGTCGTCGTCGGCCTTCTGATGATCGACGCCGGCACCACCCGGCGCAAAAGCTTGTTCAACTCGACCATCGAAAAGGTCATGGGCTTCTTTCTGGGCTTCACTACCTATTTCGCCATCGGCTTCGGCTTCTGGGCGGCGCAGTATTACATCATCGAAGGCGCCACCATGGGCGACAGCTTGCGCGACTGGTGGCTCTTCGGCGGGATGCTGAACGCCAACGCCTCCACCACCGATCCGGCGACCTTTCCGGGGCTGAACACCTTCCAGATCTTCGTGTTCTTCCTCGCGGTCTTTGCCGGGATCGTGAACATCCTCTTCCACTTCGCGGTGTCCGAACGCATCAAGGCCTCGGCCTATTACGTGCTCTGCGTCGTGGCCGCCGTGGCCTCTTCGATCCTCAGCTTCTACACTTGGGGCTCGGTCGGCCCGCTGACCAATGCGGGCTTTCACGACTTCTTCGGCGTGGGCTTCGTCTATCTTTTCCCCACCGGCATGGCGCTGGCGCTTGTCCCGATGCTGGGTCAACGGCCCGGCATGTTCAATCCGCACCCCCTGGTCTCGGGCTACCACGCGCCCAGCATCGGCTTGGCAGCGGTGGGCCTGCTGACCATCTTCGCGGGCCTGCCGATGGTCATTGTCTCCTGTCTCTTCTTCTTCGACCCCGAGGCGCTGGCGGTCAGCGTCACCATGGCCGACACCAGCGTGGGGCTTGCCGTGAACAACTACGCCATGGCCTGGGCCGGCGGCGCGGTGACGGGCGGCATCCTTGCCTATGCCACGCGCAAATACGCCTACCTGCTGCTCGGACCCCTGGCGGGCTACGTCGCGGGGGCCTGCGGCTTCGACGTCTACCAGCCGGGCGAGATGTTTTTGGTGGCCCTCGGCGCGCCGGTCATCTCCTACATCGTCTATGAATTCACGCTGAAGCGCGAGTTCGACGAGCACAAGCTGCTGCCGCTCTTCCTCGGCGCGGGCAGCTATGGCCTTATCATGGTCGGTATCCTCGAGGCCGGAACCCCGCGCGGCGGCTATTTCGGCATCACCGAAGGCGAATACGCCTTCCAGCACGGCCAGATCGGCCTGACCATGCAGCTGATCGGCATCGTGGTCTGCCTTGGCGCGGGCCTGGTGACCGGCCTCGTCACCGCGCTGATCCTCAAGGTGACGATCGGGTTGCGCAACACCGACGATGAAATGGCCGCCGGTCTCGACGGCCTGCGCTGGGGGCTGGAGCCCGACGTGCCGACGCGCGAGGACACGCCCATCGTCAAGGGCTGACCCGGAACCACACTCACGGTGTCGCGGCGGCGGAGTCCTTCCCGTCGCCGCGATGCGTTTCCGGCTCCCGTCCCGGGCCCGACCCGGGACCTCGTAGGGTGGGTGAAAACCCACCTGCGCATCGGTTAACAATCCGTCACGACCGGCCGCCGCGTTAAACCGTCGAAACGCGAAAATCCGCACCGTCGCGATACCACCCGAATACCGACGCGATACCGACATGCCGTTTCGGACCGAGTCGAAGCGGTTAACCCACCCGTTTCCGCGCCCGGTGCCTCAAGGCCCCGTTAATCTTCTAACGCCGTCAGCACGTCCTCATAGCTCTCCAGCCCATGCGCCGTGCCCATGGTCTCGCGCCATTTGGCGGCATAGGCCTCGTGCATCGCCGGGCTGACCTGCGCCCGCCCGGCGCCGGCGCGCCCGCTCACCACCTTGCTGGCCTCACCGCCCGGCGGCAGGCCACAGGCCGCGTCGCGCGCCTGACGCACAAGGTGATCGTCGAACTGCCGCCCATGCGCCGTCATGAAATCTAGCGTCGCCTGCGCCTGCGCCACGGCGCGTGTCCGCTCATCGGATATTCCCATGAAATCCGCCACTTGCGCGACACTCTTCACCAGATCTTGCTTCATGTGCTCATAGGCCAGCAGCAGCACGTCGTCGCGGTCGCGCACGCCCCACCATGACGACGCATGGCTCCAGTAATCCTCGCGGCCCATGCGATCCAGGTAGTACTCCGCGAAATCCTCCAGCGAAATCGCCCCGCGCTCGAAGGTCCAGCCGTCGAAAAAGCGGTAAAGCGACACCATCGCATCCACCGGGTCGCGCAGCACGACGATATAGCGCCCGCCTTCGGGAATCACCCCCCATGGCAGGTGGCTCTTGAAGAGCTTCGGACGGTAGGCTTGCGGGTCGTTAACGTTCCGCCCCATATCGTGGGCCAGTTCCAGCCACGGCACAATTTCGGTTATCTCGTCGAAAGCCATGTCGCCGCCGGACCGCAGGCCGTGGGCGATCTGGCTGACCCAGGTGGTGCCGCACTTGCTGTAGGGCGAAATGAAGATGTCGGTGCGATCGGGTCGGTAGGCCAGCCCAGTCTCGACGCCATGCTCCGTGGCGAACCGCCCCAGCGCCGCGGTCATCTGCGCCAGTGTCTCAGGGCGCTTCATCGCGCGCCTCCCCGCTGCCCGGCACCGGGTCATAGCCACAGCCGCCCCAGGGGTTGCACCGTGCGATCCGGCGCGCGGCCAGCCACCCACCCTTCAGGCCCCCGTGGGTGCGCAGGGCGTCGAGCGCGTACTGGCTGCATGTCGGTTGATAGCGGCAGTTGAACCCCACCCAGGGGCTGAAGATCAGCCGGTATCCCTTGACCGGCAGGGCCAGGATATGCGCCAGCGGACTCATCCGTGCACCGTGGCCAGCGCCCGCCGCAGATCCTCGCACAGGCCTTGGAAATCGCGGTCCACCGTGGTCCCGGCGCGCCCGATCAGCACATAGTCATGCCCGGGTTTTCCGTTTGCCGTCAGCACCTTGCGCGCCACTTCGCGCAAGCGCCGCTTGGCCCGGTTACGGGTGACGGCATTGCCCACCTTCTTGGAACAGGTGTACCCCACCCGGATCTTGCCGCTGTCGTCCCGCCGGTCCCGCATTTGCAGCACCAGGCCCTTCATCGCCTGCCTGCGCCCCTTGGCGGCGGCCAGAAAATCGGGGCGTTTCTTGAGGACGTCCAGACAAACGGAAACCGCCGGGGGCGTGTTCCCCGTGTCATCCACGAGGGCCTCCGGCGGTGTCATGTCCGTACGGATCCTGGCTGGCGCTTACGCGCTCAGCGACTTGCGGCCACGCGCGCGACGCGCGTTCAGGATCTTGCGGCCGGCCTTGGTGGCCATGCGCGCGCGGAAACCGTGGCGCCGCTTGCGGACCAGGTTCGAGGGTTGATACGTGCGTTTCATCGCTCGGCTCTCCGGTGTTCTTGGCCTCGCTCAGGAATCGCGAAAGCCGGAATTCGTATTGAAGCCCGGTCTATAGGGGCCTGCGGGACCCAAGTCAAACATCCGATTGGCTTTTGCAACAAAAACCCTGCCCCGATGGCCGGCTTTGTTACAAAGCCCCCCGAATCCCGACATAAACGCCCCGAACCGTTCACCCCGCATCACCCCCGCGTGAAGCGTCTGGCGCGGCGCCCGAGGATCGCGCATCTAGGGAAGGACAGTCAATCGTACCGGACCCCGACATGGCCACTGCCGACGACACCAGGCGCCCCGCCTATATCCGCCACGCGCCCCTGGTCGTGATCCTGATCGCCGCCGTCGTGGGGTATTTCACGCTGGGCGACTACCTGACATTCGACACGCTGGCCGAAAATCGCGAGGCATTGCTGGCCTTTCGCGACGAAAACCACATCCTTCTCGCAGGGATATTCATCGCCGTCTACGTAAGCATCGTGGCCTTCTCGCTGCCGGGTGCAGCGGTCGCATCGGTGACCGGCGGATTTCTCTTCGGCCTCGCGCTTGGCACCGTCTTCAACGTCACAGCCGCCGTGATCGGCGCCTCGGCCATCTTCATGGCCGCACGGTGGGGCCTTGGCCGCACGCTCGCCGCCAAGATGGACGCCTCCGAAGGCACGCTGAAGAAGATCAAGACCGGCCTGCATGAACATGAAATCAGTGTCCTTTTGCTGATGCGTCTCGTGCCCGTGGTGCCGTTCTTCGTGGCCAACCTGCTGCCCGCGCTGGTCGGGGTGCGCTTCGTCAATTTCCTCTGGACGACCGCAATCGGCATCATCCCCGGCGCCATCGTCTTCACCTGGATCGGCGTCGGCCTCGGCGAGGTCTTCGACCGCGGCGAACGCCCTGACCTGTCGCTTCTGTGGGAGCCGCAGGTGATCGGCCCCATTCTCGGGCTTTGCGTGCTGGCAGCACTACCTATCGTGATCAAGACCGTGCGCGGCAAGAAGGACATCTAGGCCATGGCCGACATCAAGACTGACATCCTCGTCATCGGGGCCGGGTCCGGCGGCCTCTCCGTCGCCTCGGGCGCGGCACAGATGGGCGCCGACGTGGTCCTCCTGGAAGGCCACGAAATGGGCGGTGACTGCCTCAACTTCGGCTGCGTGCCCTCCAAAGCCCTCATCGCCTCGGCCAAGGCCGCCCATGGCCAAGCACACGCCGCCCCTTACGGCGTCGCCGATGTCGCGCCCAAGGTGGACTACGCCGCCGCCAAGGACCACGTTCGGGACGTGATCGCCACCATCGCCCCGCATGACAGCCAGGAGCGGTTCGAAGGGCTTGGCGTCAAGGTCATCCGCGACTACGGCCAGTTCATCTCGCCCACCGAGGTCAAGGCCGGCGACACCGTCATCCGCGCCCGGCGCATCGTCATCGCCACCGGCTCCTCGCCTTTCGTGCCGCCCATTCCGGGGCTGGAGGACGTCCCATACGAGACCAACGAAACCCTGTTCAACCTGCGCGACAAGCCCGATCACCTGCTGGTCATCGGCGGCGGCCCTATCGGCATGGAAATGGCGCAGGCGCATCTGCGGCTGGGCTGCAAGGTCACCGTGATCGAAGGTGACAAGGCGCTTGGCAAGGACGATCCCGAAGCGGCGGCACTGGTGCTGGACCACTTGCGCGACGAAGGGCTGAAAATTGTCGAGGGCGCGACCGCGGCACACGTGCGTGGCAGCGCCGGTGCGATCGAGGTCGAAACCAAGGACGGGCAGGTTTTTAAGGGCTCGCATTTGCTGATGGCCGTGGGCCGCAAGCCGAATATCGACAGCCTGAACCTCGACGTGGCTGGCATCAAGACCACCAAAGCGGGCATCAAGGTCGATGCAAAGCTGAAGACCAGCAATTTAAAAATCTACGCCATCGGCGACGTCGCCGGTGGCCTGCAATTCACCCATGTCGCGGGGTATCACGCGGGTATCGTCATCCGCTCCGGCGTGCTGGGCCTGCCCGCAAAGGCGAGCACGGCTCATCTGCCCTGGACCACCTATACCGACCCGGAACTGGCGCAGGTCGGCCTGACCGAGGCGCAGGCGCGCAAGGAACATGGCTCGAAGCTTGAGGTCGTGCGGGCCGAGTATGACGGTAACGACCGGGCCATCGCCACGCGTAAAACCACGGGCTTCGTCAAGGTCATGGTCGTGGGCGGCCGCCCTGTCGGCGCCACCATCGTCGGCGCCCAGGCGGGCGAGCTAATACACACTTGGGCCTTGGCCCTCGCCAACAACTTGAAAATGAAGCATATCAGCGCCATGGTTGCGCCTTACCCCACGTTGGGGGAACTCAACAAACGGGTGGCGGGGGCGTACTTCACGCCACGGCTGTTCGAAAGCGACGGGGTCAAGCGGATCGTGCGGCTGGTGCAGCGCTGGCTGCCCTGAGGGACAAGGCGACGGAACGGCAAAGATGGGGTTTCTGAAATCACTCTCGGGACGGTTCCTGATCCTGACCGTGGTATTCGTCATGCTGGCCGAGGTCCTGATCTTTTTCCCGTCCATCGCCCGGTTCCGCGAAGATTTCCTGATGGACCGGCTGGAACGTGCCCAGATCGCGTCCCTGGCACTGTTGGCCAGCGACGAGATCTCGAACGAGCTGCAGGAAGAACTGCTGCAGAATGCCGGCGTCTTCAACGTGGTGCTGCGTCGTGACGAGGCGCGTCAGCTGATGCTGTCGGCGCCCATGCCCTCGCCCATCGTGAACACCTTCGATCTGCGCGATGCCACACCTCTGGAACTGATCGGGGACGCCGTGACCCGGCTCGCCACGCCTGAACCCGAGATGATCCGGGTGATCGGTGATCCGTCGCAGATGGGCGGTCTTCTGATCGAAGTCACCCTGCTGACGGACGAGTTGCGCGCCGCAATGCTGGATTACGGCCTGCGTATCCTGTTCCTGTCGGCGATGATCTCGGTCGTGACCGCCGCCCTGCTTTATTTTGCCGTGCGCGGCTTCCTGGTGCGGCCCATCGCCAGCGTCGCGCGGCACATGACCCGCTATGCCGAAGCCCCCGAGGACGCGAACCGGGTGATCACGCCCCGGTCCACCACCACCGAGATTCGCCAGGCCGAAGAGGCGCTGCACAAGCTTCAGACCCAGCTGACATCGTCCCTGCGCCAGCGCGAACGCCTCGCCCAGTTGGGCGGCGCGGTGGCTAAGGTCAGCCACGACCTGCGCAACATCCTGACCTCGGCACAACTTTTCACCGACCGGATCGAAATGAGCGAGGACCCGGCGGTCAAGCGCATGGCGCCCAAGCTGGTCAACTCCATCGCGCGCGCCGTGCACCTGTGCGAATCCACGCTGGCCTATGGCAAGGCCGAGGAACAGCCGCCCACCCTGGGCCGGTTCGCGCTGATCGACGTGGTGTCGGACGTCATCGAAAGCGAGCGTCTGGCCGTGGGCGACGCCGATATCAGCTTTGCCGAGGACGTGCCGACGGCGCTTGTCGTGCGCGCGGACCACGAACAGCTCTACCGCGTGATCGCCAACCTCGTGCGCAATGCCCGGCAGGCCATCGTCAACAGCGGCAAGCCCGGAGAGATCGCCATTTCAGGTCAGGAAACCGGCGACGCATGGCTGATCCATGTCTCCGACACCGGCCCGGGCCTGCCGGCAAAGGCGCGGGAACATCTGTTTCAGCCCTTCCATGGCGGAGCGACCAAGGGCGGCACCGGGCTGGGTCTGTCGATCGCCGCCGAGTTGATCCGCGGTCACGGCGGCACGCTGGACCTTGAACGGACCGACGACAGCGGCACGGTGTTTCGAATTTCGTTGCCCCGCGGCGGCCTGAAACTGGACTGACGGATTTTCCTCGGATTTTCCGCGCCGGCCCCCTTGCATTGCTCGGCGCTTGGGTCTAGATGCTCGTCCTCACGGACCGATAGCTCAGCTGGATAGAGTACCTGACTACGAATCAGGGGGTCGGGGGTTCGAATCCTCCTCGGTCCGCCACTTCCCCCCTCTAGGACATCCTGCGTTAAGCGCCTGTCAGCGCCCATGTCACGTGGCGTCGCCCTCGACATCCGACCGCATGAGTATACCCTTGCCATGATGTGTTCGGCAAAGAGGTCGCCATGAAACTGACCGTAGACGGCACGGTGCACGATATCGACGTCGCCGAGGATATGCCGCTGCTCTGGGTGCTGCGCGACCTGCTGGGCAAGACCGGCGTGAAATATGGCTGCGGGATCGCCCAATGCGGTGCGTGCACTGTTCATATTGATGGCGAGGCCGTGCGATCCTGCCAGGTTCCGGCGCAGGATGTCTGGGGTGCTGTCACCACGATCCATGGGCTTGGCACTCCCGAGTCGCCCCACCCGGTCCAGCAAGCCTGGATCGAGACGCAGGTGGCGCAATGCGGATACTGTCAATCCGGCCAAATCATGCAGGCCGCGGCACTGCTGTCGGAAATGCCCGACCCGAGCGATGAGGAGATCGACGACGCCCTGTCCGGCAATCTTTGCCGCTGCGGCACCTATCCGCGCATTCGCGCCGCCGTCAGGGTCGCAGCTGCAAAGCTGAAGGGCGCCTAGGATGAGCCGGGCCGGAAAAATAGCGCGCCGAAGCTTCCTTGTCGGGGCCGTGGCGGCCGCGGGGGGCGTGGCCTTTGGCGTCTGGCGCTACAGAACGCCCTACGCCAATCCGCTTCTGGCTGGTCTCAACGATGGCGAGGCGGCACTGACGCCATACGTGCTGATCCGTCCGGACGGGATCACCCTGATCACACCCCGCGCCGACAAGGGCCAGGGCGCCTACCAGGTGCAGGCCATGCTGCTGGCCGAGGAACTGGACGTCAGGCCGGATCAGGTCTCGGTCGATCCCGGCCCGCCTGACGTGGCCTATTGGAACCGGGCGCTGGCCGAGGAAACCGCGGCCTTCCTCGTTCCAGGGGACGGCCTCGCACAAGACGCGGCCGAGACGGTCGTCTCCGCCGCATCCAAGTTCCTGGGTTTGCAGATCACCGGCGGCTCCACCACCACCCCCGACGGGTTCGACAAGCTGCGGGCCGCAGGCGCCTCCGCGCGTGAAACGCTCAAGGCTGCCGCCGCCGGGGCGACAGGCCATGCGGCCGATACGCTGTCGACAAGGGATGGTGCGGTGCTGTTGCCGGACGGATCGACGCTGGCCTATACGGACCTTGCCGCGCAGTTGGCCGAAATCGAGCCCGTCACGGACGTCGCGTTGCGCCAGCCCTCCGAATGGCGGCTGATCGGTCATGCGACGCCGCGGCTGGACATGGTGGCGAAATCGACGGGAACGCAGGGATACGGGATAGATGTCGAACTGCCCGGCATGGTTCATGCCACGGTCGTTCTGAACCCCGCGCAGAATGGGGCCCTGGGCAGTTACGACACCGGCGAAGCCTTCAAGATTCCCGGCGTTCAGTCGGTGGTCGAGATCACCGGCGGGCTGGGCGTTGTCGCCGACACCACATGGACCGCCTTCAAGGGCGCGCGTGCTCTGGCCGTAAGCTGGCCAGACGGCCCGGTGCCGCCGAACATGGACGATCACTGGCAAGCCTTGTCGGACAGTTTCGACGAGGACGCCCTGGACAGCCGCAAACGCGATGACGGAGACGTCGATGCAGCGATTGCCGCGCGCGCTGGCAACGTGATCGAGGCCGAGTACCGTGCGCCCTACCTTGCCCACGCGCCGCTGGAGCCCGTCAATGCGACCGTTCGCGTCGACGAGGATTCGGTCGAGATATGGACAGGGACGCAGATACCGCGCTTCGTTCTGGCCAATGTGGCGCGGATCACTGGCGTTGCGGAAGAGAACATAACTCTCAACGTGCAGATGATCGGCGGAAGTTTCGGCCACCGGCTCGAAGATACAGTGGTCAGGCACGCCACCGAGATCGCGATGGAGATGAGGGGCACCCCGGTCAAGCTGACCTATTCGCGAGAGGAAGACATGACCCATGACTTCCCGCGCCAGATCGCGATGGGCAGAATGCGCGGCACCGTGCGCGACGGCCGCGTCGAGGCGTTCGAACTTGGCATCGCCATGCCCTCGGTCATCCTGTCCCAGATGGCACGGCAGGGCCAAAGCGTGCCCGGCCCCGACAGCCAGATCGTGGCCGGGGCGTTCGAGCAGCCTTTCGCCCTGCCCCATCAACGCGTGACGGGCTACCGTGCTCCGCTCTTGGCACCGATCAGTTCCTGGCGGTCGGTCGGTGCCTCCACGAACGGGTTTTTCTACAATGCGGGGCTGGACGAGCTGATCCATGCCGCAGGCGCCGACCCGCTGGAAGAACGGCTTCGGCTTTGTAACGATCCGCTGGCCCGCGCAGTGCTGGAGGCCGTGGGAGAGATGAGCGACTGGACAGGCCCCAATCTCGGCGATGGCGTGGGACGGGGCGTGGCCTTCACCAAGTCCTTCGGCGTGCCTTGCGCCGAGGTGGTCGAGGTCGAAACGACGCAATCCGGCCTGCGGATCCGCCGCGCCTGGGTCGCTGCCGAAGTGGGCACGGTGGTCGATCCGCTGAATTTCGAGAACCAGGTCGCCGGCGGTGTCATATTCGGACTGGGCCACGCGATGAATTGTGAAATCACCTACGCCGACGGCCGCGCCGAACAGCAGAATTTCGACAGCTTCCAGGCGATGCGCCTGTACCAGACGCCCCGGATCGAGGTGCGCGGCCTGGAAAACGGCGACAGAGTGCGCGGCGTCGGCGAACCGCCGGTACCACCCGCCGCCCCGGCCCTGGCGGCGGCCATTTTCGCAGCCACCGGCACGCGCCTGCGGGAAATGCCGTTCAGCAAGTTCGTCGATTTCGCGTGACGCATAAGCGGCGAATGTGACGACGCCTTGCCGTTCCCCGCAGAGGGTGGTTCAAGGGGCTCATGCACTCCCTGCTGACCACGTTCATCCTGCTTGCGCTGGCCTGTGTCGCGGCATTCGCGGCACGGGCCATGGGGTTTCCGCTGCCCTTCATGATCGGCCCACTGGCGCTGTCCGGGGCTGTCGCGACCATGTTTTCCACGCGCTTGCCAACGGGTTATCGGTTTCCACCGCAGCTCCGGCTGGTGTTCATCTCGATCATCGGTCTGATGATCGGGGCGCAGGTGACGCCGGACCTTTTCGGCGAGGCGTCGCGCCTGGCGATCAGCTTTCTGGCACTGACGCTGTTCGTGGTCGTGGCTCATGCCTACGGATATGCCATCCTGCGGTTCATCGGAGGATATGATCGCCCCACCGCCTTTTACGGCTCGGCCCCCGGAGGTCTGTTCGAGTCGATCGCCCTGGGCGAGGAAGCTGGCGCTGACCCCGCCCGCCTGACCTTGCAACAGTTTCTGCGAATCATCTCCGTGGTCACGCTGTTACCGATCGGCCTGTCGCTCTGGGTCGGGCACCCGGTGGGCAGTTCTTCGGGCGTCACGCTGGCCCGGGGCGACGTGCCGTGGCAAGCGTTTCCCTATATTGCCGTCGCCGGCGGGACGGGTCTTGCCCTTGGCCAGTTGCTTCGATTGCCGGCCAAGCAATTGACCGGGCCTCTTGCGGTGGCGGCGCTCTTGTCGCTGACCGGGCTGTACCATGTCGATGTGCCGCAATGGCTGGTGAACGTGGCGCAGATCGTTGTCGGAACAGCCCTTGGCATGCGATTTTCGGGATTGTCCGGCGGGCTGGTCCTGCGCGGGATGGGGCTGACGATATTGTGCGTCGGCGGGATGATGGGGCTCGCGATCATCTTCGCGCTGGCCCTGATGCAAGCGCTTGACCAGCCTTTCGATGTCTTGCTGATCAGCTTTGCCCCGGGAGGTGTCACCGAGATGTCCCTCGTGGCGCTCAGCCTGTCGGCCAATCCGGCTTTCGTGACGCTGCACCACATCTTTCGTATCCTGATCACCGTCGTGAGCCTGGGACTGAGCGCCAGCTTCCTGCGCCGCAAGCTTTGACAGCGCGGGTGTTCTGGATTATCTGAACGGCTGTTCATTTCAAAGTTCCGGAGGCCCCATGCAGATCACTGAAACCGCCGCGATCATCACCGGAGGCGCCTCGGGCCTGGGCGAAGCGACGGCACGGCATTTTCGCGCGCTTGGCGCCCAAGTGACGCTGCTGGATCGCGACGCTGATCGCGGTGCGGCGGTGGCAGCCGAAATCGGCGCGGCTTTCGCAGAGACGGACGTGACAGATGAAGCGTCGGTCAAGGCGGCGATTTCCACGGCCAAGCGCGAGATGGGGCGCATCACCGCCGCCGTCAATTGCGCCGGCATCGCCACCGGGGAAAAGACGCTGGGCCGCGAGGGTCCGCACAGCCTGGACGGATTCCGCCGGACGATCGACATCAACCTGATCGGAACCTTCAACGTGGCCCGGTTGGCCGCCGAGGAAATCGAGCAGAACGCTGCGACCCCGGACGGCACGCGCGGCGTGATCATCAACACCGCGTCGATCGCCGCCTACGAAGGCCAGAAGGGCCAGACCGCCTATGCCGCCTCGAAAGGCGGGATCGTGGGCTTGTCGGTCCCCATGGCGCGGGACCTGAGCCGCGCCGGTATCCGGGTGATGGCAATTGCCCCGGGCATATTCGCCACGCCCATGCTGAAGGGACTGCCGCAGGACGTGCAGGACGGGCTGGCGCAGGATGTCACCTTTCCCAAGCGGCTGGGCGACCCGGACGAATACGCGTCGCTGGCGCGCTTCATCGTCGAATGCGATTATCTCAACGGCGAGGTCATCCGGCTGGACGGCGCGTTGCGGATGCAGTGAGGGTATCAGCCGCCTGCAAGCGCACCGAACTTGGTTTCCAGATAGCTCATCAGGGGCGCGGCAGACGGGGCGGCACCACAGGCGCGCGTGATGACGTCCTTCGGCTCGAATCGGCCCCCATGCCGCTGAACCCGCTCTTGCAGCCAACCCGTTGCCGTAGACAGGTCCCCAACGGACAATTGATCGTCCAGATCGGGGACATCCCGGCGCAGCGCCTCGTGCAGGCAACCGGCATAGACATTGCCCAGGCTGTAGGTCGGGAAATATCCGAAGAGGCCCACGGACCAATGGACATCCTGCAACACGCCATGTGAGGAGCGGTCCACGTCATACCCGAAATCGCTTTTGAAACGGTCGTTCCAGGCCGCCTCGAGGTCCTCGACCTGAAGGTCATCTGAAAACAGTGCCCGCTCGAGATCAAACCTCAGCATGATATGAAGGTTGTATTGAACCTCGTCGGCCTCGGTCCGGATATAGCCGCGATGGACGCGGTTCACGAGCGCATAGAACGCGTCCTCGTCCGCCACGCCGAAGTCTCCGAAGACGTCGCGCATCCGTCCGTAAAGATACCCGCAGAAGGCACGGCTACGGCCCAGCTGGTTCTCGTAAATCCGGCTTTGGCTTTCATGCACGCCCATCGACACGCCCTGCCCCGCCGGGGTCAGCAGGAAGGTCTCGTCGATGCCCTGTTCGTAACAGGCGTGGCCGACCTCGTGGATCGTGGAATAAATGCAGTTGAACGGATCGTCCTCTACGGTGCGGGTGGTGATGCGGACGTCGTCGCCCGAGCCGCTGGAAAATGGATGCACCGCGCGGTCGATACGCCCGCGCGTCAGGTCGTAGCCGAACGTGCGGGCCAATTCCTGACCGAGAACCATCTGTTTATCCATGTCGAACCTGGCCGACAGGGGCGCCACGGGGGGTGCGGTCAAGGCACGTTCCCGTAGCGCGACCAGCCCGGGCCGCATCTCGTCGAAGATTCGCGCGAATTCGGCCGCCTTGCCGTTAGGCTCGAAATCATCGACCAGCGCGTCATAGAGATCGCCGCCCTCTGCCAGTGCAGAAGCCTCTTCGCGCCGCAGTTTGACCACCTCGGCCAGCGTGGGCAGGAATGCGGCCACGTCGTCATTGGCGCGCGCCTCGGCCCAGATGCCCTGGGATCGGCTGGTCAGTCGCGCGAGGGCCGTGGCGAGTTCGGACGGCACCTTGACCGCGCGATCGTAGCTGCGTCGGATCAAGCGCAGCTGCGCGGCGCCGTCCTCGTCAGGCGCGACGGCCTGTTCCAGCCACTCGCCAACCTGCGGGTTTGTCCGCCGCGCGTGCAGGACGCTTTCCATCGCACCGCTTTCCTCGGCCCGCTGTCCTGCGGCCCCGCGCGGCATGACGGTTTCCTGGTCCCAGCCCAGCCGCCCGGCGATGCGGGCTAGCGCCTGGGTTTCACGCTCATAGGCCATGAGCGAGTCGTATGCGGTCGGCAAGCTCATCCGCGCACCGATCGCACGACGGGGTACTGGCTGAGGAAGCGTGCTCTGAGGATAAGAACCCACAAAATCACGGCGAGAACCTGGTGCGTGATCGCCAGTTGCCAGGGCGCGATGTAGAGGACGGTCATGATCCCCAGAACGACCTGCAGGACCAGCGCGAGAAACGCGAAATTGAACGCCCCGCGCGTCAGGGCATGGGCGGAGCGGCGCCCTCGTAACCAGACCACGAGACCGAAGGCCAGCAGCAGGTAGCCGGTCATGCGATGCATGAACTGGACCAGGCCGGGGTTCTCGAAGAAGTTCCTGATCCCAAGCTCGGGCATCCAGAAATCGACCGGCAGGAAGCCGCCCGCCATAAGCGGCCAGTCGGTAAAGGTGCGGCCCGCGTCAATTCCCGCAACAAGGGCACCGATCAGGATCTGAAGAAAGGCGAAATGCAACCAGCCGGTGGACAGGCCGAACAGCTTGCCTTCGCGGCTGCGCCGGGCCTGCATCAGTTCACGCTCTTCGCGGCCAAGGCACATCACGTACCATGCAATGAAGCCCAGGATCACGAAGGCCAGCCCAAGATGCACGGCCAACCGATAGCTGGCCACGTCAAGCATCTCGCCCGTCAGGCCCGAACTGACCATCCACCAGCCGATCGCACCCTGAAGCCCGCCAAGCCCGCCCAATAGCAGCAAGCGGCCCGCCCAGCCGGGCGGGATTTTTCGCGTGACCAGGAACACCAGGAAACCCAACGCCCAGACGAGTCCGATCACGCGGCCCAGTTGCCGGTGCCCCCATTCCCACCAATAGATCGTCTTGAACTCGGACAGGCTCATGCCCTTGTTCTGAAGCTGATATTCGGGGATCGCGCGGTACTTTTCGAACTCGGCCTCCCATGTGGCGGCGTCCATGGGGGGCAACGCGCCGGTGACGGGTTTCCATTCGGTGATCGACAGACCGCTGTCGGTCAGGCGTGTCAGCCCGCCCACGGCGATCATCACCACGACCAGTGCGAAGAGCAGCATCAGCCACAGCCGCACCGCGCCCCGCGCCCCGCGGCGACCTGCGTCTATCATGCCGCCTCGCGGCGTCTCCCGCGGGACATCGGCGTCGGACACCTCTTGGAAAATGCTGCGTTTTTCGCTCATGCTCCGCCCCCTTCAGATGGCGCGAAAGTAATCCGCGCCGCGCCGCGCTTCAACCGCGCTCCTTCCATCGCACCATTTGCCGCAGCACCCCGTGAAGCATCTGCACATCCGCGCGCGTCAGGGCCATACGGCTCCACATGTTGCGCAGATTGATCTTCATACCGCGGGCCTTGGCCTCGGGAAAGAAAAAGCCTGCGTCCTCGAGGCGTTCTTCAT
Source organism: Roseovarius sp. THAF8 (assembly GCF_009363735.1). Lineage (NCBI taxonomy): Bacteria > Pseudomonadati > Pseudomonadota > Alphaproteobacteria > Rhodobacterales > Roseobacteraceae > Roseovarius > Roseovarius sp. THAF8. Next base: position 350,435 of record NZ_CP045410.1, read on the forward strand.
AATGCGACGAGAGGGCCTCGATCTCCTGCTGGTTGGCCCATTCGGTGCCGGCCATGTCCACGCGCGTAGCCTCGACCGCCTCCGAGGCGCGACGCCACTCGTACCCGCACAGCAAAACGCATTGCGCCAGGTTCAAGCTGGGAAAGTCCGGATTCACCGGCACGCTGATGATCGCATTTGCCCGCGCCACGTCCTCGTTTTCCAGCCCCGCGCGCTCTGGCCCGAAGAGGACCGACACACGCTCGCCGCGCGACAGGCGGCGGGCGGCCTCTTGCATCGCGCCTTCCGGGCTGAGGACGGGTTTCGTCAGGCCGCGTACGCGCGCCGTCGTGGCCATCACGAAGGTGTCTTCCTCGACCGCGGCCGCGAGGTCGGGGACCAGCCGCGCCTCGTCCAGCAAACGTCCCGCGCCGCTGGCCATTGCCACGGCTTTCTGGTTGGGCCAGCCATCGCGCGGGGCGACGACCACCATCCGGTCAAGACCGAAGTTCCACATTGCACGGGCCGCGGCCCCGATATTCTCGCCCATCTGCGGGCGCACCAACACGAAACGCGGCTGCATCTTGTCGTCCCTCATCCAGACCCTCCACAGGCCCTGCCATAGTCGACGCGGTGACCACGGAAAAGCGTAAACCGGCGCAATCGCGACCCGTAGACGCTTGTTCGAATCCCGGTTATAGGGGCAAAAACAGGACGACAAGACCATGGCCGAGCCCGAGCAGCCCCAGATTTACCTGATCACCCCGCCAGAAATCGAACTGGCGCGATTTCCGCAGGCCCTGGGGCGGGTTCTGGACGACCACGAGATCGCCTGTGTCCGCCTTGCACTTTCAACGCATGACGAGACGGCGCTGTGCCGTGCGGCCGATGCCTGCCGCGAGGTGGCCCACGCCCGCGACGTGGCCATCGTGATCGACACGCATTTCGTTCTGGCTGATCGTCTGGGACTTGATGGTGTTCACCTGACAGACGGTGCGCGCACCGTACGCAAGGCGCGCAAGGAACTGGGGCCTGATGCCATCGTGGGCGCTTTTTGCGCCACGTCACGGCACGAGGGCATGAGCGCGGCCGAAGCCGGCGCCGACTATGTCAGTTTCGGGCCGGCGGGTGTGTCCGCCCTGGGCGACGGGTCGCAGGCGGAGCCGGAGCTTTACGAATGGTGGTCGCAGATGATCGAGGTGCCTGTCGTCGCGGAGGGCGCGTTGGACAAGGCCACCATGGCGCATCTTACCAGCATGACGGACTTTTTCGGTATTAGCGAGGAAATCTGGCGCGAAGATGATCCCAGTGCCGCGCTGGCCAATCTGATCGCAGCCGGGGCTTGACCTGGATCAGGGGGCTGCAGTCATCCGGGCAAAGCGCTTTCCGGGGGCATGGCACTTCTGACCCGAGCCTCCAGGGCCTGGGCCAGTTTCTTGCGGTCGGGAAAATCGCTGATCCTGAGCGGCTCGTGATAGATCACCCGCACGCCGCCTTGGGGAAAGCGCGACAGGATTTGCACCATGTGCGGACCGAGATCCATGTCCCCCCACCAGCCGTAGAAGCGCGGCTCCTCGACGCCATCGGGAGCGATATAGACGACGGTGACAGGTTGAATGCGCATCCCGGTTTCCAGATCCGCAAACGCTGCAAACAGGCTGGATTTGAAAGGCAGCACGCGCATTCCGTCAGTCGAGGTGCCTTCCGGGAAGAACAAAAGTTTGCGCCCCGCGTCCAACTCGGCCTTCAATTGGTTACGTTGGGTATCGGCCTGCCGCGGGTTGCGATTGATGAACACGGTGCCGACCAGTCGGGCCAGAAAGCCGATACCGGGCCAGCCTGCAACTTCCGCCTTGGACACAAAAGTGATCGCCTGACCCGCCCCGAGCGCGAAGATATCCATCCAGGACGCGTGGTTGGCCACGACCGCCCCGTGATCGCGCATCGGCTGGCCTTCGCGAAGATAGCGCAGGCCTATGATCCGCAACCCGGCCCAGATCGCCCAGCGTTGCAACCAGGCGGTCAAGGGACGGCGCCGGTCGAAGAAATAGGGCTCAATCAAGCGCAGGATCAGCACTACAAAGACGCCAGGCACGATGATCGCGGCCAGAACGATCAGACGGAGCGCGAGGATCAGCCAGCCAATCGGGTGGACCTTCGCCATCTTCGCAGGCTGTCGCGATTCCCAGGTCGGGCTCACAGGTCGGCTCCTTTCGAATAGATCGCCTTCTGCCGTGCGTTGAGCCGCCCGGTATCCATCACGAGGCACACGTCGGTTGTATTGAAGGTTTCGTCGATGAAAGCGCCGTCACCCACGAAACCGCCCAGTCTGAGATAGGCCTTGATCAGCGCGGGCACCTGCAGCATCGCCGCGCGCCGGTCGATCTGCTCTGCGGGCACGAGGTCCAGCGGTTGGTAGTGTTCCGCCACGGTGCGGACCCGCAGGGCCTCGGGCGCGAGATGCCTGTGATGCAGAAGCGAAAGCGGCTGTGCGAGTTTTGCCGGATCGGTGCCGTGAAAGCTGGCGACGCCGAACAGGATCTCGATGTCATGCTCGGCCACGTACCGCGCGAGCCCGTTCCACAGATGGTACATGGCGGCGCCGCCGCGATACCCTTCCGCCAGGCAGGAGCGGCCAAGCTCCATGATACGCCGCCCTGATCGCTTGAGAACCGAAAGGTCGTATTCATCCTCGGAGTAGAATTGACCGGCCTTGTCTGCCTGGTCGTCGCGCAGGACGCGATAAACCCCCACGATCTTCCCGCCACGGGAATCGTCGGACAACAGAAGGTGGTCGAAATGCGGGTCGAAACGATCGCGCTCCAGCTTCGCTTCGTGATCCACGAGAGGACCGTCACCGCCAAGTTCGGAGACGAAAACATCGTATCTCAGGCGTTGTGCCGCCTGCAGATCGGCCTCGTCCCGGGCCAGCCTTACGGTGAACTGCACATCGCGAGTATACATCAGGGTCCTGCTCAGAATGGCTGCGCGGGTTTTAAGGTGTTTCCGCCCCGGGCTGCAACCACAACAGACCGTTGGCGGCTCTTGCCTGCCGAGCCACGCGGACTTGCGATGTTCCCAAGACGTGTTAACGTTCCAGTAACCAAGATCATGGTTCAGTGATGGGCAGCAACTCAATGCGGGAGCCGTCGATAACAACCTTACCTACATCCTGGAAGTTCACGGTGATCTTGCCACCGATATTCGATTGGACTTGTCCGGTTCCCCAATCCGGCTGATCGGGGTGGACGACAAGCATACCGGGTTCGAGGATGCTGTTCAGATCGGACATCGGTGGACTCCGCGGGAAAGGATACGACTTGGTCAGTGATACCAACGCCATCGCCGCATTGATAGGCTCTCGGATCTGCCACGACCTCATCAGTCCGATCGGCGCTGTCAGCAACGGCATCGAACTGCTTGAACTGTCCGGGGCCGCCGCATCGCCCGAATTGGCGCTGGTTGTTGACAGCGTGGCCCATGCCAATGCCCGCATCCGGTTTTTCCGCCTGGCCTTCGGTGTCGCCAGTCCGGATCAGGACACCGGCGCCGAGGAGGTCAATTCGATTCTTCACGACCTCCACGCGGATGAGCGCACGGTGATCGACGCGTTTCCACCCGGTCATTATCCGCGGCGCGAAGTCAGGGCGGTATTGCTTGCCCTGCTCTGTGCCGAACAGGCGGTGCCCTACGGCGGTCGGATCACGATGACGCTTTCGGACGAAGGCTGGCTCGTGCGGGCGACGGCGGAACGGATGAACTCCGATCCGGAGTTGTGGGACCTGTTGAACGGCACGCAGGGCACGGCATTGCCGGCGCCCGCTCATGTCCAGTTCCTGATCCTTCCGGCGGCGGCCTGGGATGCGCGGCTCGACTGCTCTGCCAACCTGACCGACGAGGCGGCCGAGGTCCGGCTCAGGCGCGCGTAACCCCGTCGCCTTCAACCAGATATTTGAAGCTGGTCAGTTGCGTGGCGCCAACGGGGCCGCGGGCGTGCATCTTTCCGGTTGCGATGCCGATCTCCGCGCCCATGCCGAATTCTCCACCGTCGGCGAACTGCGTCGACGCATTGCGCATGAGAATCGCGCTGTCCAGTTCGGCAAAGAAGCGCTCCGCCGCGGCATCGTCTTCCGTGATGATGCAATCCGTATGCTGGGACCCATATTTCCTTATGTGTTCAATGGCTTCCGACACGTCTTTCACCTGTTTTGCGGCCATGACCATCGCCAGAAACTCGAATCCCCAATCCGTATCGGTGGCCGGAACGGTGCCCGAAACCGATTGCAGCGCGGGATCTGCACGCACTTCCACCCCCTTTTCGAGAAGTGCCCGGATGACACCCTGTCCGATCGTGTTGGCGGCCTCTTCGTGGACCAGCAGACACTCTGCCGCGCCGCAGATGCCCGTGCGGCGGGTCTTGGCGTTCATCACGACGCGCAGCGCCTTTTCCGGGTCGGCGTCCTTGTCGATGTAGATATGCACGATGCCCTCGAGATGGGCAAAGACGGGAACCCGTGCCTCGCGCTGCACGAGGCCGACCAGTCCCTTGCCGCCGCGCGGTACGATCACGTCGATCGTGCCGGTCATCGTCAGCATGGCCTGGACGGCAGCCCGGTCACGGGTGGGCACAAGCTGGATGGCGTCCTCGGGCAGGTTGGCCTCTTTGAGCCCTTCGACGAGGCAACGGTGCAGCGCGCCCGAGGAATGAAAACTCTCCGAGCCGCCACGCAAGATCACCGCATTGCCGGATTTGAGACATAAGGCGCCCGCGTCCGCCGTCACATTGGGACGGCTTTCGTAGATCACGCCGATCACGCCCAAAGGCGTGCGGACCCGGCGAATATGGAGGCCGTTGGGACGATCCCATTCCTCGATCACCTCGCCCACGGGGTCTTGTTGCGCGGCGACGGCCCTCAGCCCATCGCAAATCGCCCCGATGCGGGTTTCGTCGAGCATAAGCCGGTCCATCATGGCATCCGAAAGACCTTTTTCCGCGCCGAATGCGAGGTCCTTGGCATTCGCCTCGAGGATATCTGCGCGATTGTCCCAGACCGCTTGCGCCGCCGAGGTCAGCGCAAGCGCTTTCGCCTCTGGCGACGCCGTTGCCAGCACCACCGCCGCCGCCTTGGCGCGCTGGCCGATCTCTTCCATCACAGCCGGAATGTTCTCGAGGTCTTTCATCGCTTCACCTGTTCGTTCGTACCGAAACTATCAGCACGCCTGTCATATGGCCATATCGTCCCGATGTATGAGCGGCCCACGGGCAGGATAACCCAGCACCTCCTCGATCTGGTCCGAGCGCAGCCGCTTGATCCGCGCAGCATCCGAGGCGTCGTAGCGCGTCAACCCCTGCCCTAGTACGGCGCCGGTTTCGTCCGCGACCTCGACCGCGTCGCCCCGACCGAACCGCCCGGTCACATCTGCGACACCGGCCACCAAAAGGCTGGAGCCCGCGCGCAGCGCGTTGACCGCGCCCGCATCGACGATCAGCCGGCCCTTCGGTTTCATGGCGGCGATCCATTGTTTGCGCTTTTGCTGCGGGTCGCCCTGCGCGGCGAACCACGTTGCCGGCGCGCCATTTTCCAGGGCACTGATCGGGTGCAGCACCGACCCTTCTGTAATCGCCATGTCGCATCCGGCCGCCGTGGCGGTCCGGGCGGCCAGCAGCTTGGTCTTCATGCCGCCCTTCGACAGGCCCGACCCTGCAGCGCCCGCCATCGCCTCGATCTCGGGCGTGATATGCGAGATCAGGTCGAAGCGTTTTGCACTCGGATCGACCCTGGGATTTGCGGAGTAGAACCCGTCCACGTCGCTGAGCAGGATCAACTGGTCCGCACCGGCGGTCACCGCGATCTGGGCCGCCATGCGATCGTTGTCGCCATAGCGGATTTCATCGGTCGCGACCGTGTCGTTCTCGTTTACGATCGGCACCACACCAAGGGACAGTAGCTGTTCCAGCGTTGCCCGGGAATTGAGATAGCGCCGCCTGTCGGTGCTGTCTTCCAGCGTGACCAGGACCTGAGCCGCGATGATATCGTGCTTGGCCAAGACCTCGGTATAGGCCGTGGCAAGCTGGATCTGGCCGACGGCGGCAGCGGCCTGGGATTGCTCCAGCGACAGATCGGCGGCGGGCAGTTTCAGCACGCCCCGGCCAAGAGCGATAGACCCCGAGGACACCAGTATCACGTCGGTGCCCCGATTTCGCAGGCGCGCCACATCCTCGGCCAGCGCGATCAGCCAGTCGTGCCGCAGCTTGCCGCTGTCACGGTCGACAAGCAATGCAGAGCCGATCTTGACGACAAGCCGCTTCGCGTCGGCTACGGTTGCCACGGGGCGTCCTCGTCGTCACCCGACCGCTCGCGCAACCGGCCCTCGTCGATATAGGCCCGCAGCACGCGCAGCACGTCCGTTACCCCTTCGCGTGAGACGCCGGACATCAGCAGAACGCGCGATCCGGTCAGGGCCTCTAGCTCTTCCTTCAGGAAATCACGTTCTTCGTCGTCCAAAGTGTCTATCTTGTTCAGCACGGTGACGCGCGGCTTTTCGGCCAAACCACCGCCATAGGCCTCAAGCTCGTTTACGATGGTGCGGTAGTCGTCGAGAAGCGTGCCGGACGATCCGTCAACCAGATGCAAGAGGACGGCACAGCGTTCCACGTGACCCAGGAAGAGATCGCCCAGCCCCCGCCCCTCGGATGCGCCGTCGATCAGGCCGGGAATGTCCGCGACCACGAACTCGGTATTGTCGACGCCGACGACACCGAGATTGGGGTGCAGCGTGGTGAAGGGATAATCGGCAACCTTGGGCCGCGCGTTGGACGTAGCCGCCAGGAACGTCGATTTGCCCGCGTTGGGCAAACCGACGAGGCCCACATCCGCGATCAGCTTGAGGCGTAGCCAGATGGTACGCTCGACACCCTCTTGCCCAGGATTGGAGCGGCGCGGCGCCTGGTTCGTCGACGTCTTGAACCGCAGGTTGCCCCATCCGCCATTGCCGCCCTTGGCAAGGCAGACACGCTCGCCCACCTCGGTCAGGTCGGCGATCACCGTCTCCTGATCCTCGTCGAGGATCTCGGTGCCCACGGGCACGCGCAGCAAGATGTCGTCGCCGTCCGCGCCGGTGCGCTGCTTGCCCATCCCCGGCTTGCCATTGTCGGCGAAGAAATGCTGCTGGTAGCGAAAATCGATGAGGGTGTTCAACCCGTCCACGGCTTCGACCCAGACCGAGCCACCGCCGCCGCCATCGCCCCCGTCGGGACCGCCGTATTCGATATACTTCTCGCGCCGGAAGCTGATGCATCCGTTGCCGCCGCTGCCCGAGCGGATGTAAACCTTGGCGAGATCGAGAAACTTCATGTCATGCCCCAGATGGCGTCAGGACCCGTGCGTAGTGCGAAATTCGATCCGGCTCAAGACTGCGGGCGCAGGAACGTGCGGCTTGAGCTTGCGCCAAAGCTTGGCGCTCGGCCCTGTGAACCGACTCACACGCCCGACGTGAACAAGGACCATGCCAACCATTCATACGGTCCGACTGTAGGTCCAGGTGGGCACCGTCGCCTTGCGCGCAACCGAAAAGCTTTCGGCATCGCCCAGATAGCGGAACCCACAATTCGTCAGGACACGGGCCGAGGACGCGTTGTCCTGAAAGACACTCGCGAAGATCGTGCTGGACTCCTGGGGATTGGCGTCGAGCAGTGCCATCACTGCCGCGCTTGCGAGGCCGCTGTTCCAGTAGGCGGGAGCGATCCAGTACCCGATCTCGGACTGGCTGCGGTCCATGCGAGTGAGGCCGATAAGGCCCATGACTTCGCCCCCGCCGATGCGCGTGCCATCCAGAACCCAGACATCCTCGGGATGCTCCGGGTCCATCACGCGGGCGATGAACGCCTCGGCTGTACCGGGGGGTATCGGATGCGGAATGGAGGACGTGAACCGCGCCACGCGCTCGTCCCCGGCATAAAGTCCCACAAGACCCGAATCCGATGCACGGATCGGACGAAGGTCAAAGCGTTCCGTTGCGATCAGCGTCTCGGGAACAAGCTCTTCGATTTTCATGTGCTGTCTCCTCCGAAAAGCACCATCACGTCCCAGACCAAGGTTGCGTCGACAAAGCCGCGCACCATCCCAAGTGCAGCCTGCCTTGCCAAGCGGATCGGCATCGTCCGGCCTCCTCCATTTGTCCGGAACGGATGCAATCACGGCCTGGCACATTGAAAAAGGGGACCGGCGATATGCCGATCCCCCTGAATATCTTGCCTTGAAGGTTCGGCTTACTCGGCGGCCTCCGCCACCGGGAGAACCGAAATAAAGGTACGGCCCTTCAGGCCCTTGCGGAAATGCACGGCGCCTTCGACAGTCGCGAAAAGGGTGTGGTCCTTGCCCTGCCCCACGCCGTCGCCCGGCCAGAACTTGTTGCCGCGCTGACGCACCAGGATGTTGCCGGGGATCACGGCTTCGCCGCCGTATTTCTTGACGCCAAGACGACGGCCGATCGAGTCGCGACCGTTTCTGGATGAACCGCCTGCTTTCTTATGTGCCATATCGTCTCTCCTTAGCCTTTAGCCAGTTCTTTGGCCTGTTCGACCCAGCCTTCACGCTCGATGCGGCCTTTGAAGGACAGTTTCTCGTCCATCTCGGCGATGTCATCGGCGGTCCATGCCGCGATCTGGGCAAACGTGGTCACGCCTGCCTCATGCAGTTTCTTTTCCAGCGCCGGACCCACGCCGGACAGCTTCTTCAGGTCGTCACCACCCTCGGCCTTGGCGGCTTTCTTGGGGGCAGCCTTCTTTTCCTCGGCCTTCTTCTCGGCTTTGGGTTCGGCTTTCTTGGCGACGCTCTTTTCCTTGGCTTCGTCGTTCTTCACACGCTTGGCCATCTCGGCCTGCTCGGCCTTGTTGTCGGCATAGCGGGTCTTGCCCATGCCGACGGCCAGTGCGCTGGCGCCGACCGCAGCCTTCACGCCCGACTTGTCCGCGCCTTTTTCAAGGATCTCGGTCACGCGCAGGAGCGTCAACTGCTGGCGATGGCCGCGCGTCCGCTGCGAGCCGTGCTTCCGGCGGCGCTTGACGAAGTTGATGACCTTGTCGCCCTTGATCTGATCGACGACCTCGGCCTGAACGGCCGCGCCTTCGATCAGCGGAACGCCGACGACCGGGCTATCGCCGCCCAGCATCAGGATCTCGTTGAACTGGACTTTCTCGCCGGCATCCGCTGCCAGCTTCTCGACGCGCAGCATATCGCCCGACTGGACCTTGTACTGCTTGCCGCCGGTTTTCAAAACCGCAAACATCTTTCGCTTCCCTTTGTCTTCCGCGTTCTGTGGCCCCGGGGTCAACCGGCGTTAGGTGCCTCGAACGGCGCGCCCCCGAGGGGCGTAAAAAATTAAATCCCGCACGAGTCACCCCGCCGGGATGGCCGCTTATCCTAGGGGTGCGCTCCAAAGTCAAGCCTTGCACCCGCCGCAAAAGCGAATTTTCAGGACCCTGCCGGCATTGGCCGACTGCCGGAAGGCGTCAAAGTTCTTCGCTCCGCATGTGTTCCGCCACCGCCTGCCCCAGCAGATACGAGATTTCATCGTACATCCGGTCGTAGGCGTTGAATACGGCCGTGTTCAGAACTCGGCCCTCGTCGGTGCGGTAAAGCTCGGCGTAAGAGGCCAGTTCCTGAGCTTGCAACGGGCGGTAGGCGGTCATCAGGAATGAGCCCAGCCATGCCTCGGATTCCGCGCGTATGGACGACTCCTGCGCCCAGACATCGGCCAGCATGTCGGATTCTCCCAGGTCGATGGCGCCGCCGTCGGCAAGACCGCGATAGAACATCAGGTTGGCGTTCATCGCGCCCATGACGTTGTATTCAACAAGGTCGCTGTCGGCGATGATGGTCTCGACCTGTTTGAAAAGCTCGGTTTGCTGATCCTGCGCGTCCTCGTAGGCGTCGATCGCGGCAAGTTCGGTTTCTTCGCTCAGGAACGCTTCGCGGGCGTCGATTTCGAGACCAATGATTTCCTTGCCCAGTTCGCTTTCGAAGAATGAGACCAGAGGGGCGACATCCTCGCCGTCCAGCGCGGACTCGAATCCTTGCGTGATGACCGCTTCCATCTTCTCGGCGTCATAGATACGCGACACTGTCCGATTCCAGTCGTCGGGTGACACATCGGGAAGCATCTCGGCGCCGATCTCGGCCCCATAGCGCAAGCCTTCCTCGCGCATGATTTCGACTGTATCGCCAATGCGCATGAGGGCGATAAGTCGATCGCTGTCACTGTCCTGCGCCCGCACCGAACTGCAAAAGATCAGCGCCGCCGAAAGCGTGCCGATCACAAAAGATCCTGCGCCAGTCATTGCGGTTCAGAGCTCCTGTCCAGGGTGCATTTCGGCCATGCGGGCAGCAAGGACCTCAAAGCGGTTCGCCATGATCTCGTACTGCACCGCGTTCATCAGTTGATAGACGGTCTGCATGTCGGGATGCTCCAGCGCCTTGAGATAGGCCTGCAACTCGTCGTTCGAGAAATTCTGGTACGTATAGGCTGCACCTGCGAGGGCCGAGACCCGCATCGCCTGGCGCATTTCGTCCTCGCCCGCCTTCATGGCGGCACGAAGCGCCCGTTCATCAAGGTCCTGCTCGAGAATGCCGGCATTGGATGCGGCCATCAGAAACCGAACCTGGATCTCTTGAACGGCTCGTACCGAATTGCCGTCGGAATCCACCGCTTCGTTCAGATTCTGAAGGGTCTCGACCCGTTCGTCGCCCTGTTCCACCGCATCGGCCACGAGCGCACGGCCCTCCTGCTGCTTGGCCTCGTCATCTTCGACCATGTGCGAGGTGTTCTCGGCTTCGACCAGCCGCTGACCCAAAGGCGACGCATAGAACTCCGCGGCATGGGACAGGTGCTCGTCGCTCAGGGTTTCGGACAGGATGTCCAAAGCCATTTCCTGCATCTTTTCGGTGTCGAAAACCTGCTCTGAGACACGGCTCCAGTCCGATCCGAAGTCGCCGGTCTGCATCCCCAACATCGCCGGCGCGTCGCCGGACGCGAGTGCGATACTATCGAGGGCGACCCCGAAACCCGTCACCTCGAGAAAAGCCTCAAGCCTGTCGCGGTCGGCGGCACGGGCCTGCATTGCGGCAAGCAGCGCAACAGCCAGAGCGGCAATGAAAACAAGGGGACTAAATGTGCGTGATAGGGTCACGATACCTCCTAGGGTCTCACGGTTCCCCTCAACCTAGGCAAAATCCGAAACGAAACAAGGCAAACCCCTTGTCACTCCGTTCAAAGGCGATTAAACGCACCCTCCAGACCCCCGCGGAGAGGTGCCGGAGTGGTCGAACGGGGCGGTCTCGAAAACCGTTGACCCTTCACGGGGTCCCAGGGTTCGAATCCCTGTCTCTCCGCCATTTTATCTGCCAAAGTGAGATAAAGACGCAGACATTTCTCGGGTTTGCGCAACGTTTCGTGGCCTTCGCTAGACCAGCCCCATGTCTCGCCCGAGCATCGCCGCATGGGTGCGATTCCTAGCGCGCAGTTTGCGCGACAACGTCTTGACGTGAAGCTTCACCGTTACTTCCTGGATCTCCAGATCCCGGGCGATTTCCTTGTTCAGCTTGCCCTCGGCCAGCCGTCTCAGGACTTCCTGCTCGCGCGGCGTCAACGACGCGGCGTTGGTCGCGGTCGGTGCGTCTGCAAGAAAATTTTCCGGCAGAAAGGTTTCTCCAATGAGCATTTTCCGGATCGCTGTTACCAGAGCCTGAGGATCCAGCGTCATGGGAAGAAAACCCGCGGCGCCTGCACGCAAGGCGCGCCGCGCGATATCCGGTGGGGCTGTGCCCGACAGGATCGCAACCGGGCAACCCGACAGGGCACACATCCGGGTAAGACCGGACAGCGCCCCCATACCCGGCATTGTGTAATCAAGCAGGATCAGGTTGAATGGGCCTCGTTCGGCGTTGATCTTGAGCGCCTCGTCAAGCGAGCCCGCCTGCTCGACGCGAAAACCGGCATTGGACGTCAAATAAAACGCAATCGTGTCCCGGACGAGGGCATGGTCATCGGCCAGCAGTATCTTGTTCATGACCGTGCTCTGTTTACATTATCGTTTTGCGCCGTGCTTCCGCGCCGGACAGGCTTCAACCGGGACGGGCACTCTTACAGCTCATATCATCGCACTATCGCCGGCACCAATCCTATCGCAAGCAGAGGCTGAGCCGGCTTTCAAGCTGCTTGTCAAACGGGCTCCAGGATGTCGATCCTTACAGACGCAAAGCCCGCGGCATGAAGATCTTCAGTAACGGTTATTTGATCACGCGCGCGCCGACGATGATTGCAACAGCCTCACCGCAGGACCGCGAGTTGGCGTATATCGCCGATTGATACGTACTTGACCCTTATCAATCCCCAAAAGCTAAGCTGACAAGGAACTTCCACGATTGTGGATCTGCAATTCTAGCTTTGCCCACGTGCGACCCACACCAGACCGGGGGCAATTTTGCGTTCTCGGTTAATGGGGTCCGACCCTGCGCAGCGCTTGCTATTCAGTCCCGTTGGATTAACCTGCTGCAACCTTTCTGCCTCGTTCTTTTTTCGCGGCGGAAAGGAGCCATGGAGCCGCCGGATGTCCGTTTTCAAACAGCTTTTGCTGATCTGCCTCCTAGGGGGGATCGGATATGGCTGCTACTGGGGTTACGAAACCTATCTGGCACCTCCGGCAGAGGCTGCCGAAGCACGCGACTCCGGCCCGGTGACCATCGAAGTTGCGGCGGCAGAAACGCAACGTGTCTATCAGACCGTGGAAGCGGTCGGCACGACCCGGGCCGCCATCTCGATCGAGATTGTACCGGAGTCGGACGGACGCATCGTCGAGCTTGCGATAACGCCGGGCGCCCAGGTCGAGCAAGGCGCGCTTCTTGTCAGGCTGGATGATGCGATCGAACGCGCCGACCTCGCGGAAGCCGAAGCGCGACTGACCGAACGGCGCCAGGTGCTGGAACGGATAGAGCAGTTGCGCAGCACCAATGCTGTCAGTCAGGCGTCACTTGAAGAGGCGGTGGCTCGTCTAGCCGAAGCCGAAGCCCAGCTTGACCGAGCCAGGCAGCGTCTCGACGACCGGACCATCCTTGCACCGTTTGCCGGTGTGCTGGGCCTGGCCGAAGTGGATCGCGGCGCGCGGGTGACAAGCGACGACGTGATCACGCGCCTTGATGACCTCAGCGAGGTTGAGCTGGAATTTTCCCTGCCGGAGACACTTTTTGCACAGGTGCGGCGCGGCATGACGGTCGAAGCCCGCAGCGTGGCCTTCGACGACCACATCTTTGAAGGGCAAATCGATACCGTCGACAGCCGCATCGACCCGGTCTCGCGGGCGTTTCGCACCCGCGCCGTGATTCCCAACCCCGAAGGGCTGCTGCCCGCCGGCATGTTCATGTCGCTGACCCTGACCCTGTCCGAAAGCGACGCGTTGATGGTCCCGGAAGAAGCCATCGTGTTTCAGGCCGCCGAGACCTATGTATTCGGCGTGTCCGACGGTGTCGCGATACGCACCCCGGTGCGCACAGGTCAACGGCAGGATGGCCAGGTTGCCATCTTGTCGGGATTGCAGCCGGGCCAGGAGGTCGCGATACGCGGCCTGGGCCGTCTGCGTGACGGTGCGGCAGTGAAGGTCAAGGCTGCGGAGCTGTCCCCGGACGCGTCCGAGGGCGACACATGACGTTGTCCGACATTGCGGTCCGCCGCCCTGTTCTGGCTGCCGTGGCCAGCCTCCTGATTCTCGTCTTCGGCCTGGCGTCCGTTCAGGGCATTCCGGTCCGCGAATTGCCGGACGTGGACAACGCCGTCGTGACCGTAACGACGGACTACCGCGGCGCGGCGCCCGAGGTTATCGACACCGACATAACTGAAACCCTCGAAGGTGCCGTCGCCGCGATAACCGGCCTGCGCTCCATCAGTTCGGAATCGCGCCAAGGGCGCAGTCGGATCACCCTGGAGTTCGAAGCCTCGCGCGATTTGGACAACGCGGCCAACGACGTGCGCAATGCAATCGGCAGGGTCACGGGCCAACTGCCGGAGGAAGCGGAAGAACCGCGCGTGGTCAAATCCGACGCGGACGCCGATCCGGTCATGCGGCTGGCCGTCACGTCGGACCGGATGACCACCGCCGAGATCACCGACTATATCGACCGCTTCATCGCCGATCGGATCGCCACGGTCGACGGCGTGGCCGACCTGAACATCTATGGCGAGCGGCCGTTCGCCGTGCGCATCTGGCTCGACCGCCGCGCGCTTGCGGCCCGCAAGCTGACCGTCGCGGATGTCGAGACGGCCTTGAGGCGCAACAACCTGGAACTGCCCGCCGGAGAGGTCAAGTCACAGAACAGGCAGCTAACCGTCCGACTGAACTCGCGCCTGAGTAGTATCGAGGATTTCCGCGATGTCGTGCTGGACCGTGTGGCAGGCTTTCCGGTACGCTTGGGCGATGTGGCGCGGGTCGAGCCCGGCGTTGCCGACGACAGCACCATCGTGCGCACCGACGGAACCGATGCGGTGGGTATCGCCGTGCTGCGCCAGAGCAAATCCAACACGCTTGCCATCAGCCAGGCCGTACGTGCCGAAATCGCGGCCATCACGCCTACCCTGCCCCAAGGGATGACGCTGATCGTGGGCTCGGACGACGCTCTGTTCGTAGGTGCCTCGATCCGCGAGGTATTGATCGCGTTGAGCATTTCGCTGGGGCTGGTTGTGTTGGTGATCCTCGTGTTCCTGCGCAGCCCGCGCGCCACGCTGATCCCGTTCGTGGCGATCCCCGTCTCGCTGGTCGGCTGTTTCATCCTGATCGCGGCCTGGGGATTCTCACTGAACACGCTGACGCTCTTGGCGTTGTTGTTGGCGATCGGCTTGGTGGTCGACGATGCCATCGTCGTTCTGGAAAACATACAGCGGCGGATCGAGATGGGCGAGACGCCACTCGCTGCCAGCTATCGCGGCGCTCGCCAGGTGACATTCGCGGTCATCGCAACCTCGTTGACGCTGATGGCGGTTTTCGTGCCGCTCTCGTTCATGCCGGGCCAGGTCGGTCGCCTGTTCGTCGAGTTCGGCTGGGTGATGGCCGGAACGGTCGCGATTTCGACCTTCGTGGCGCTGACCGCCTGCCCGGCACTGGCGTCCAAGGTCTTGCGACAGCGCGACGGTGTGTCCTCGGACGACAGCGAGAGACTAGGCTGGACGCAACGGGTCTACCAATCCCTGCTGCGGCGGGCCGTAGGCGCGCCGCTCGTCGTTCTTGCGGTTTCGCTGGCAGCGACGGGCGGCGCGGCCCTTTTCTATGACGAACTGCCACGCGAACTGGCCCCGCGCGAAGATCGCGGCGTGGGCTTCGTTCCCTTGACCGCACCGCAGGGCAGCACCGTGGAGCATTCGGATATCGCGGCGCGTCAGGTCGAGGAGATCCTCGAGCCGTTGCGTCTGTCCGGCGTGATCGAGACGGTTTTCACATTTACCGGATGGGGCAACCGTCCGTGGCGATCGTTCGTGGTGTTTCGGTTGGCACCCTGGGAAGAACGCGACATGACCGTGGCGGAGGTGGTCGGCCAGATCGCGCCTCAGATGGGGGACGTGACCATCGCACGGGGCTTTCCCGTCACACCTGCGGGCCTGGGACTGCGCGGCAACTCCACCCCGGTCCGAGTCGTGGTCGGAGGACCGGATTTCGAAAGCGTAAAGGAATGGGCAGAGCTCTTGCAAGCCGAGGCCGAGACCATACCGGGTCTGGTCAATCCCGAGATCGATTTCGATCAGAACCTGCCACAACTGGACATCTCCATCGACCGCGCCCGCGCCGACGATCTGGGGATTTCGGTCGAAACCATAGCCAACACGTTGCAGACACTTCTCGCCTCGCGCGAGGTAACCGGATTTGTCAGCCGGGGACGCGAATACCCGGTCATCCTGCAAGCCGAAGAAGCCGACCGCAACACGCCCTCGGACATCGACAATATTTTCGTGCGGGCCGGTGACGGGGACACACTGGTACCGTTAGGGGCTTTGGTAAACCTGCGCGAGAATGCCGCCGCGCCCAGCTTGCGGCGCTTCGACCGGCTTCCTTCGGTGCAGTTGTCCGGCGCGCTTGAACCCGGAGCGCAACTCGGTACCGTGCTCGACACGATCGAAACCGCGGCGCTCACCATATTGCCGGTCCAGGCAAAGATCGGCTACGAGGGACAATCGCGCACCTTCAAGGACACCTCCGCCGGAGTTGGCTTTGTTCTGGTCCTGTCTTTGCTGATCGTGTTCCTGGTACTGGCTGCCCAGTTCGAAAGCTTCGTGCACCCTGTCACCATCATGCTGACGGTGCCTGCGGGCCTGGCCGGCGCGATCTATGCAATGGGCCTCGGGGGTCTGACGCTGAACGTCTACAGCCAGATCGGGATCATCCTGCTGGTGGGCCTTGTGGCCAAGAACGGTATCCTGATCGTGGAGTTCGCCAACCAGTTGCGCGGCGAAGGGCTGGACATACGCGAGGCGGTGATCCGGGCTGCCGCTCTGCGCCTGCGCCCGATCGTGATGACGGTGATTTCGACGATTCTTGGCGCCCTGCCCCTGGTCATGGCAACCGGCGCCGGTGCCGAAAGCCGTCAGGCGATCGGCACGGTGATCGTGGCGGGCCTGTCTTTTTCGGCCGTGCTCATGCTGGTGGTGACGCCGGTGCTCTATGATCTTCTGGCCCGCTTCACCCGGCCGCAGGGCGCGTTGGAAAAACGGCTCGACCGGGATCTCTCGCAAGCCAGGGCGGCGATGTAGGTTCTATGCTGCTGGTGGGCTTTCGCGGTCCTCGGCAAATACGGCGATCATACAGCCCGTTTTGGTATGGGAGGTATGTTCCGTACCTGGCGCGAGCCAGACCACGTCGCCCTGACGATAGACCATGCCGTCATTGTCGATAAGCTCGCCTTCCAGCATCAGGAATTCTTCGGCGCCGCCATGACGATGCGGTGTGGTGCGCGCGCCAGGTTCCATGCGGTAAATATAAAATCCCACATCCCGTGGCAGGTCGGTGTTGAGCTTCAACATCGATGTGCCGGGTTCGGTGACAGGGTCATAGGGCTGAAACGCATCCTCGTCCCGGATATTGGCGACGCGGCGTTCTTCTTTCTGAATCGGTTTCATGCTGCCTCCTTGGCGGTCCCGAACAAGAAGATAGGCGAAACGCGACGATTCACAAAGCGCCAGTTCGACGATGTTCGCGACGCCACGCGCCGGAATTTCGTAAGTCTGCGCCACCGGAAACCGACAGGGTCAGCCGACCTGGTTTGGACCCGCCCGCTTTGATCCCGCAGGTCCATGCTGACGCCGCCAGCGATGCCCGAGCCTGGTCTCGCCAGCGGATGAAACGATGGAAGCTGCGGTGCGATGCTTGAAGAAGCCTGGTTGGCCCGCTGCACGACCGCACCTGATCCCGTGCGTCCAAGTCGGACCCGGGGCGCTCGCCGGCCTCTTCTTGGCTCGGCACGAGGTCCACCACAGACGCCAGCTTGACGCGCCAACACATTTTCCCGAACAGTCGCACTGTCAGCAAAGGAGCCTGCCCTTGACGCAAGATCCCCTTCTCCAGCCGTTTCAACTCAAGCATCTGACGCTGAAAAACCGGCTGATGATCACCAGTCACGAACCGGCGTACCCCGAGGACGGTCTGCCCACCGATCGCTATCGCGCCTATCATGTCGAGCGTGCGCGAGGCGGCGTTGCATTGACCATGACGGCAGGTTCCGCCGTCGTGTCCCGCGACAGCCCGCCCGCTTTCAACAATATCCTGGCCTACCGGGACGAGGTCGTGCCGCACATGAAGGCGCTGACCGACGCGTGCCACGACCATGGATGCGCGGTGATGATCCAGCTGACCCACCTTGGCTGGCGCACGCGCTGGGACAAGGGGGATTGGTTGCCCAGTCTGGCACCCGGACACACCCGGGAACCCGCGCACCGGGCATACCCAAAGAAGATGGAAGACTGGGATATCGCGCGCATCATCCAGGACTATGCCGATGCGGCCGAGCGGATGCAGGCGGCCGGCCTGGACGGAATCGAACTCGAGGCATACGGACATCTGATGGATGCCTTCTGGTCCTCGCAATTGAATCACCTCGATGGGCCGTATGGCGGCGAAAGCTTCGACAACCGGCTGCGTTTTGCCATGGACGTCCTGTCTGCCATCCGGGCACGTGTCGGGGATGAATTCATCGTCGGCATGCGCTACGTCGCTGACGAGGACAAGCAGGGTGGCCTCACCCGGGAGGACGGGATCGAAATCACCAGGCGCCTCAAGTCCTGCGGAATGGTCGATTTCCTGAACGTCATCCGTGGCCATGTCGCGACGGACGCCGCCCTGACGGACGTGATCCCTGTTCAGGGGATGCGGTCCAGCCCGCATCTGGACTTTGCCGGCGAGATACGTGCCGAGGCGCAGATTCCGACCTTTCACGCGTCAAAAATCCAGGACGTGGCGACCGCCCGCCATGCCATCGCCACCGGCAAACTGGACATGGTCGGGATGACTCGTGCCCATATCGCCGAGCCGCACATCATCGCCAAGATCATGCGCGGAGAAGAGGAGCGTATCCGGCCTTGCGTGGGCGCGAACTACTGCCTTGACCGGATCTATCAAGGTGGCATGGCACTTTGCCTTCACAACCCTGCCACGGGGCGCGAAACCGAGCAGCCTCACGAGATCCCGCCTGCGGACACCCGCGGCAGAGTGTTGGTCGTCGGCGCTGGTCCGGCCGGTCTGGAAGCCGCCCGTGTATCGGCGGCGCGCGGGCACGAGGTTGTCGTGCACGAGGCCGCAAACGACCCCGGCGGGCAGGTTCGCCTGACCGCGCAGACAGACCGTCGCAAGGAAATGATCCAACTGATCCAGTGGCGCTTCGAGGAATGTCAGCGTTTGGGCGTTTCCTTTCGTTTCAACTCGTTGGCTGACGCAGACACCGTGCGAGACCACGCGCCCGATATCGCGATCATTGCCACGGGTGGATTGCCCCACAGCGAGGTGCCGGGCGGTGGCGAGGACCTGGTGATCACCGCCTGGGACATCCTGTCGGGTGACTCGCAGCCGGGCAGCAACGTGCTGATCTACGACGAGGCGGGTGATTTCGCCGCACTCCAGGCAGCCGAAAAAATCGCCGCGACCGGCGCGAAGGTCGAGATCATGACTCGCGACCGCAGTTTCTCACCCGAGGTCATGGGCATGTCCCTGACACCATCCATGCGGACCCTTCAGAAACACGACGTGACTTTCACGGTGATGTGGAGGCTTGACGCCGTGCGCCGCGAGGGCAACGCCCTTCTGGCCACGATCGGCAGTGACTACGGAGGCGTGCAACGCGAACGCAAAGTCGATCAGGTTGTCGTCAATCACGGGACGCGCCCGCTCGACGATCTCTATTTCGATCTGCGTCCCGGATCGTCCAACCTGGGGGAAGTCGACTACGACGCGCTGATCGAAGGCCGCGCGCAGGATCTGACGCGAAACTGCGACGGCGCCTATCGCTTGTTCCGCATCGGAGACGCCGTGGCCTCGCGCAATACCCACGCGGCGATCTTCGACGCGCTGCGGCTGTGCAAGGCGCTGTGACATGCGGTCGGTCAGGACGATCCATGTCGTGTCCGCCCATGCCGAAAGTGAGGTGGGCGATGTCATCGTCGGTGGCGTTCTGCCCCCGCGCTTGAAGCGTTTGCCAGTGCTGCGTAGGCGGATTCTGGACATTTTCAGTGGCTCCGGACGCGGTGCGGTCGCTCAAGTCAAGTCTTGCAGGGTTTGACACGGTTGCGCCGCCTGCCCTTGTGCCCGTCGTCGAAACCCATGTCGGCAAGCGCAGGCCGACCAGTGAGCCCTGCCCTGCGATGGATGGCTTCAGACCGTGAAAGGGTCCGGCAAGTCGCTTGAGAGCCGGCGCCGCGCGACGTTGAATAACTCGGCGCACCTCCCGTGGTATCCGGTGTTCATTGCGTTCGTTGTCACCCACCCGAAGAAACCTACCCGGTTCTCGGCGGTAGGGAATCTACGCACGGCGGCACACCGTGGTTCGAGCAAGGTTCTGGGAACCGTTCCAAACCCTCCGGATCTTCGTCGCCCGACGCAATCCGGGTCCGACCCGCTATCTGCCTATCGGTTGCCGAACAAGCCTGGGATGGTAAATGCGCAAGATCGTCGGCGCGCGGACGTCGATTTGTCAGGGTAAGGCGGGTTATCGGCAGATGTGGCAAGTGGCGGAGGGAACGGGACCAGCATCGACCGTTCTCCGCGTTCCTAGGCGTCCAAAAGTAGGATACTCGGTACAGTGCCGTCTGGTACACCCGTAACTTTCATCAAGCTTTCCAAACGAGCATGTCGCTTAGGACTTATTCTGTTGAAACACTCTCGCTTGATCGGTGGGCATCACGCTGATTCAATTCCGCAACCAAGACGATGCTGAACCGAGTGACGGCGAAGGTCGACCTGACTCCTCAACGACTGATCGCGGATACCGCCTACGGCACCGGGCCGATGCTGGGCTGGCTGGTTGACCTGAAAACGAGCGCAGGTGCCGAAGCCACATTCGTCGCTGGTCACAGTGAAATCGCTTGGGAGAAGGCGCTTGCTGCAGCGTTTGAGGCCAATCCGGCAACCCGGAGCGCCGAGCGGGCCTGCGATTGCGAAAGCGCTTTCGCGTCAGCTTGGTCACGACTGATCGACCACCATATCGGTTTCCATGCAACAAAATCATCGGCCGAAAGCCTCACCCGAGGAGCGAGTGTGCAGTTGGATAATGCGATTTAGCATGACAGAAGATTCCGATAAGCGCTCGCTGCGGTGCGGAATTCTTGATCCGTTGAATGTCGTCTGTGGATGGCTCCTGCATTGCAAGAGTTTTCTTGTGGCTTTTGCGGTCTTGTTCGTCAGTACTGTCGTCTGTCCGGCCTGTTTGCGTGGCGGCGTTGTCGCCACTGGCCCTGATGAATTCCGCGAGCGAGGTTCCAATCGGCTTATCGACCTCAAAATATGGCCGCTGACATTCCCGGAGTGTCCTTGCTCTTGGTTGACTTAAGTCCGCATCATCACTTCAACGTCTTGCATCGCGTAAGCAGTCGCCGCGCTCAGAACGCGGGCTGCCGATATTCCTGTTTCTTCGTGAGCATCGCCCAGATGATCCTGGCTGCCTTGTTCGCCATCGCGGTTGTGGCCAGCCGGAACGGCTTGTCCGCGATAGTCTTGGCGGTCCATAGGTCGACTTTCTCGGGTGAGCGCTTCGCCATGACGGCGCGCGATGTCATGCTGACGACCAGCAGCTTTCGAATGTAGCGATCGCCTTTCTTAGTGATCTTGCCGAGACGCTCCTTACCCCCACTCGATTTGTTGAGCGGGGTTAAGCCCAACCACGCCGCCAGGTCACGTCCTGTTCGGAACTGATGCGCGTCACCGATCGTGGCGACAATCGCCGAGGCGGTGATCGGCCCGATCCCAGGCATGCGCATCAACCTACGCGCATCCGCATTGAGTAGCGCGTGTTGTTCGATCATCTTGGAATAGCCGTCAATGCGCTCGTTCAGGCCGATGAACTGATAACACTGGATGCCGAGCATGCTGTTGGCGATCTCCGGCATGTCCGGGTGATCACCGTTAAGGTGGCGCTTTGCAAAGGCCGTTACCGCTTCGATCCCGATGGGCAAGATATGCCCAAACTCGCGCAGAAGGCTACGGATCATATTGGCCATCTGGGTGCGTTGCCGAACAGCCAGGTCTCGCGTTCGATGAATAGAGAGAATGGCTTGCTGTTCCTCCGTTTTGATCTCGACAAAGCGCATGGTCGGGCGCCGAACTGCTTCGCAGATCGCTTCCGCATCAACAGCGTCGTTCTTCCCGCGCTTCACATACGGTTTGACGTAGCCAGCGGGCATGAGCTTCACATCATGGCCAAGCTTACGCAGCTGCCGGCCCCAGTGATGCGAAGAACCACACGCTTCCATGCCGACCGTGCAAGCCGCCAGCGTCTCGAAGAACGACAACAGCTTGGCGCGCTTGATTGCCTTGTTGAAGATAACCCGGCCATTCTCTGAAATGCCGTGCACTTGAAATACGTCCTTGGCCAAATCGAGGCCCACAGTCTTTACTGTCATTGGGTGGCTCCTTTGCTCGCAGTCTATGACAACTGCACTTTGGCACGTTCGATGCCGGTGGAGCAGGAGCCATCCACCTCATCCGCTTTGGGCCGGTAGCTAACCAGTTCGACTACAATACGGTTTTGAGGGTACCCGTGCTTTGCTGCAAGCTTTAATTCTTGACCTGTCTGCGATGGAGCTTCGGCAACGGCCTATGCCATCTAGAAATGAGCTACATGTCCGTCGCCAGAGTACTTCGGAGTTCTGAGGCGTTTTGGTAACGGAGGCTCAACAACGACTAGCTAAGCGTCTTCGGGTTCACCTATATCTATCGCGTAAAGGTCTGCCTGAGTGCCGCAACATGCCGGAGAGAGCCGCACTGCTACAGGCTTTGAAGCAACCCTTGCGATGGAGTGCCTGTCACAGGTAGGCCGCGGCTTTCTTGGTAGGCGCGGATTGCAGCCTCCGTGTCGCGACCTATCACACCATCCGCGCCCTGGGTATCGAAACCACGCGCAGTCAGACGCTTCTGCAGGCGCACTCGATCAGCCTTGGTTAGGCCGTTGGCATCGGGTGGGAACGCCGTCCGCAAAGGACCACCGCCGCGAATACGGTCGGACAAATGCCCGACGCCGATCGCATAGGCGTCCGAGTTGTTATAGCGCTTGATCACACTGAAATTGCGCGTGGTGGCGAAGCGTGGGCCGCCGGGCTGTGGCTGAAGTGACCCATTGCTTGTCTCAGACCCCCAGCGAACACCGCGCTGCCAACCATTGCGTTGCAGATAAGCGGCCGCAGAGGCCAAAGCATCGCTGGGGTCATCAGACCAGATGTCGCGCCGTCCATCGCCAGTGTAATCAACAGCAAATTGCAGGTAAGATGTTGGGATGAACTGGGTGTGGCCCATCGCCCCTGCCCAGCTACCCGTCATGCGGCTGGCCGGAATATCGCCATTCTGAACAATGCGCAGTGCCGCGATTAGCTGCTGTTCGAAGAACTGCCCGCGTCGACCATCAAATGCCAAGGTCGAAGTGGCCGATATCACAGGCACCTCCCCCCGCCTTTCACCGTAGAAGCTTTCCAAGCCCCAGATAGCGGCGATGATATAGGCATCCACACCATAGCGATCTTCAAGCGCCATTAGCGTTCCGCGATGGCGAGCAAAGGCGGCCCGTCCCTTTTGAACCCGCTCCTCCGAGGCGGCAATCGCGAGGTAGTCCTCCAAGCTGCGTTTGAACTCGGTCTGATTACGGTCCCGCGTAACAACCCCCGGTAGATAGCCGGTATTACGGAAAGCCGAGGCGAGAGTGCTTTGTGAAATGCCTTTCGTCGCTGCGCGCTCGCGGAAGGAAGCAACCCAAGCGTCGTAATTTACATTTGGTACGGGCCTGAGATCGGCCGGAAGACCACTCGGAATGGTGGATCTGACCGTGCCTGGCCCTGAACTGCCACAGGCGGATACGCCCAAAGCAATCGCCCCAAGCCCAAAGCTGCGTCTTGTTATTTGTATCCGTCTGCTCATCACTTGATGCGTTTTCCCTACTAAGGAGGCCCTCCGGGACTAAGACACCGAGTGGCCGTTCTTGATGCCTAATGCAGGATTGAGCCTCGGTCCATCTGGATATTCAAACTAGCTGTGGGAGCGGCACCGGTCCATGATGTTCGTCCAGTTTGTCACGCATAGTGCGAGGTCGCAATCATCGTACTTTGCTTTCGCAGTAAGCGGCAGGTTTTATGGGCCGCGAGGCAGTATCTAGCGGACCTTATGACCGGTAGTAATGTAGCGGGAGCGAGTATGTGCCAGCTTTCGGACCAACGTCAGCTGTGCGGACAAAGCTGACGTTCCTTCTGCGCCGAAAAATGACTAGTATTGGGAAAATGAATTGAGGGCAGCGCCTAAGCTGAGCTGAGCATGATAGAACTGCATGGCTGGTCTACAATCAGAGAAGCGTTTCGCGAACAAGATGAATCTGATGAAGTGTTGTCTTCTGCAATTTCGCAAATTGAGCAGGCTATCAGTAAGTTGAGCGATTTCAATCTGGCTGCAAAGCTAATGTCGCAGAACGGGATTAATAGCCTGCTGATAAATGGAAACTTTAATCATCGAGACATGGTGACCTGCTCCCCTTGGAGTCCGCATTTATCAGTTAGCTCTGTTCAGGGTTTGGTCCTCTTCTGACCGTTGGTGATACTCCCGCGGCGTGAGCCCGTCGAGGCTCGAATGCGGGCGGTGTTGATTGTAGTCTTCGCGCCATGCCGCAATCATGCGGCAGGCATGGCGCAGAGACGGGAACAGATGCTCGTTAAGGCATTCCTCGCGCCTCCGGCCGTTGAAGCTCTCGACCAAGCCATTCTGCATCGGCTTGCCGGGAGCAATGTAATGCCAGTCGACCTTGCGGTTCTCCTGCCATTTCAGCATCGCATTCGAGGTCAGCTCGGTGCCGTTGTCGCTGACCACCATGCAAGGGTAGCCGCGCAGTTCTGCGATACGGTCCAGCTCGCGGGCGACACGTGCACCGCCGATTGATGTGTCGACGACAGCTGCCAGGCATTCCCGGGTGAAGTCGTCAATGACGTTCAGCACCCGGAACCTGCGACCGTCCTCAAGCGCGTCGGACATGAAGTCGAGTGACCACCGCTGGTTCGGTCCCTGCGGTATCGCCATCGGCGTTCTGGTGCCCACCGCACGCTTGCGACCGCCCCGTTTACGAACGGTTAACCCTTCTTCGCGGTAGACACGATAGAGCTTCTTCCAATTGAGCTCCCAGCCTTCGCGCCTTAGCAGAATATGCAGCCGACGATACCCGAACCGCCGCCGTTCAGAAGCCAGTTCCTTCATCCGAGCGCGCAGCTCTGTGTCCTGCGGTCGCTTCGTCTTGCGCCGATACACACGCGGTTCGATCCCGGCCAGCGCACAGGCGCGTCGCTGATTGTAGCCCTTGGTCTTCATAGCCCAGTCCACGGCATTCCTCCTCGAACCGGGCTTCAGAAGTTTTTTCCGAGCATCTCTTTCAGGGTGGCAACGTCGAGCATCTGCTCCGCCAGCATCTTCTTCAGCTTCGCGTTCTCAGCCTCCAATGCCTTCAGACGCCGGGCGTCAGACACCTCCATGCCGCCATACCTCGACCGCCACTTGTAGAACGTGGCGTCGCTGATCCCGTGCTTGCGACACAGCTCCTTCGCACCGAAACCAGCCTGGTGCTCCTTCAGGATGCCTATGATCTGCTCTTCGCTGAAACGGCTTCTCTTCATCATCTGTCTCCTTCGTTGGAGAACAGGCTAACCTTAAATCGAGGACTTTTCAGAGGAGCAGGTCAGGTGGCTCCTTTGCTCGCAGTCTATGACAACTGCACTTTGGCACGTTCGATGCCGGTGGAGCAGGAGCCATCCACCTCATCCGCAATGGGCCGGTAGCTGACTGGTTTAGCGACAATACGGCTTCGAGGGAATCGCCCGAGAAGCTTCGGTTTCGAATTTTCGATACCTACCGCCTGAGTACCGAGGGCAGTCTCTGGCATGTCCGGCAGCTATTACAGCAGCCCCCAGATCCAAACCATCCTTGTCCCAGCAGACGCCTACCCAGCGGTCATAGGTCTTCTCACCGCTGAACTCGCAAGTGATCAAAGCATTGCCGTAGGCGTTCTGCATCCAGCGCTTCCCGGCCCGTCCGCCCCGTTCGTCCAATTCGGGAGCATCAACCCCATTGAGCCTCACGGCAATGCGTCCGCGACTTGTTGCAATCTCGATAGTGTCTGCGTCGCGTACGTGAACAAGTTTACCGCTGAGGGTTGTTGCCAGAGCGTGCGAAGGAGCGCCAAATGCGCAGACTGTTGTGAGTAGCACGGCGGAGAATTTGGATTTCAGCATTGAGATATCCGTTACATTTTGAAGACTTCTGCAGACCGGGGCCTAAACAGACATGCTGGCAACTTACAGGCAGTCTTGTGGTTAATTCTGACTTTCACTTGTTTGCTCCGTGCCCATGAGCAGCCGTTCTTTCGCTGTTCCCCACTTTGCGAAGTAGTCCCTGGCATTTTCACTGAGCCCGTATTTTGCAGCGTAGGCCGCAAGGATCCGCTCTGCTTCTTCCAGTCGAGCTTTGGTCATCTCTAGGTCTCCTGTGCAGGGAGTGTCGCATCCGAAGGTTAACAAACCATTATCGCGGCGCGCGTGTATCCTTCCCCAATCGCCAATTGCTTGTGGAGGACTGGA
Organism: Roseovarius sp. THAF8; assembly: GCF_009363735.1. Lineage (NCBI taxonomy): Bacteria > Pseudomonadati > Pseudomonadota > Alphaproteobacteria > Rhodobacterales > Roseobacteraceae > Roseovarius > Roseovarius sp. THAF8. The sequence continues at coordinate 376,742 of NZ_CP045410.1, forward strand.
TAATGGCACGTGAGTTTGATCGGGAAACGGAGCGCATGGCAACAGTTGTGAAGCTGGCCGACATACCCAAGAACCACCGAGAAGAACTAATACGAGAATATCGAGAGCGCTCTGAGGCTGCCTTCGCACCGACCACTCTGCGCAACTTTCGCCAGATCACTCACAACTTCCAAGTATGGTGTCGCGAGCATGGCTTCGACCCGCATCCGCCGATCGATCCGAGAGCTGTGGCTGAGTACGTGGATTCCCTCGGCGGCAAAGTTCGGTGCACGACCATTGAAACCAGGCTCTGGGCCATTTCAGAAATGCATCGAGCGGCGTTCCAACCGACGCCGTGTCGCCACAGGCTTGTTGAACTCGCCTTGAAGGGCGTGAAGCGAAAGTACGGTGCGTGGGTGCGTCAGGCTCCGCCCCTGTGCAAGGCAGAGGTCTATAAGGCCATCGACAAACTGGGAAGTTCCAGACTCGAAACCCGCGACAAAGCCGTACTCTGGATTGCTACGGATAGTTGGTGTCGTGCGTCGGAAATCATCGCTCTCAGGGTTCGCGACTTGATGCGGCAAGACGATGGATCGAGTTTGCTGTTCATCGCGCGTTCCAAGACCGATCAGTTCGGGCACGGTGCATACGCCTATCTTTCCGAGGCGGGTACTCAGGCAGTCCTAGAGTGGATCGAGATGGCGAAACTCAAGAACGATGACCCTCTGGTCACCAAGCACCAAGCAAACGCTCAGGTCGGCCCGATGGACGCAGCCACGATTTCCCGGATCATCAAGCGCTGCACAGGACGAACTGACGTCTCTGCTCACAGCATGAGGGTTGGCGGGGTACATGATGCCTTCCGCATTGGCTGCGACCTGTCCTCGATCATGGTGGCCGGGCGGTGGAGTTCGCCTGAGATGCCCGCGCGGTATGGCAGAAGAATACTGGCCAGCAATTCTGCCGCCGCTCGGGTTTCCCAGGTCCTCGGTGCAAAACGGCAGCCGAAAGCTTAGTTCGGGCGCTCCGCATCCTTGAGGATCTTAACAACCTCGGGTTCGGTCATGGCAAAATTCGAACGTGGCCACGAGTCCATCGGGTCTATGCGTCCATAGGCTCGCCAGTCGGTCCCTTGGAGTGAGCGCGACAGGGCTTCAAGCTCGGTCTTTTGAAGATGAGCGCGCTCAACAAAATGCCGGTCAAGCGCGGCGAAATGCGTTCGCACCTGAACTTCCCGAATTTGCGGGGCCAAATGACCATAGGTCCGGCTTACCGTGTCAGTGTTGGCGTGACCGAGTTGCTGAGCAACGACAATCAGCGGCGTCCCCGCCTGGACGAGTTGACTCGCATACGTATGTCGTAATCCATGGAAAACGAAAGCAGTTGGGAGCTCGGCTTGAATGACGGCTTCTCGAAAGAGATGCTTGTGGCCGTTTTGCCATGACTGCCCCGACTGTCGCCGGAACACCAAGTCATCGGGCAACCGACCAGCACACAGGTCAAGAAAGAATGCCATACCTTCATCGGGCAGGAAGACATAGCGTGGCTTCCTAGATTTCAGAGGCTCGACATAGAGGCCGAACACGTGCGCGGCCACGTCTCTGACCCGAAGCTTGGCAAGTTCAGTGATGCGGCACCCCGTGTAGAGAGCGCCTTGAACAATTTCCCGAAGGTCCGGACGGCAACAATCCAGAAGCCTGCTGCATTCTTCTCGCGTGAGAAAAATGGTTCTCGGGGTGTCCGCCAATGGTACCCTGCGGATACACCGCCATGAACGTTCAGAGTCCGTTTCGCCGTTTTCCCAAGCCAGTTGCACGGCCAGGCGCAGGACACCGATCAAGCCGTTCAGCGTCTTCTTGCGCTTTCGAAGGTCGTCTGGGTCGAGCTCAATCAAAGGAAGGCGCTCAATAGCTTTCTGTTTGCCGCGTTTAGGTGGCGTTTCGAGAACATCGAGAGAGAACTGCACGATGTGCCGACCCGTCAATTCATCGAGCGGCATATGCCCAAGCCTTGGAAGAATGTGGTGGTTGATCCGGCTCACCATCGAGTCGAAGTGGCTCTTGGTTGCGGAGATTCTTTTCCACTCCACGTAGTCCCGCATCGCATGGCCCACTGTGAAGACATTCCCCCAAGGGCAGTAATTGAGGTCCTGCTTTGACCCTATCGGAAATGGATCAGCTGCCTGCTTCGCGATTTTAGGTTGACTGAACCAACGTCTGGCAGCCTCCAAGGCTTCGTCGTAGTTGTCTGTCTGAGCTTCCCACGGGATCAGGCGCTTTTGGTAGTATCCAAGCGATTTGTTACGGATACGAGCGACCCAATATCCTGAGACGGGTGTTTTCTTCTGTAGGCCGATATGGCGGCAATATTCGAGAATCTGCCAGTGCGGCGCTTCTCGCGACTTCAAGGTTTCTATTGTCTGGCTATTGCTAAGGTCTGGCATGCGGGAGGTCTCCGAAGGTACTCGGGGAATAAGCCTCACATGCAAACTGTTGGCAGTGGATGTGAATTGTTGGAGCGGGCAACAGTTCTGACAGAGATTTTTTGGCTTCTGTCCCCATTATTCCACAATTGGATAACGCTTTGCGTTGAGTTTGGTAACGGAAATGTTGAGCCGACACTTTCAAGAAAAACCGTTATTGGCTTCAATAAAATTTCGTACTTGGACGCAAAGGTCGTCGCCCATGTTGCGCTATGAAAGGTGTGCGCAAAGTCCCTTAATGGATGGCATTCCGCTACTCGGATTTTGGAGCCTCGTTTCACGTTTGCCCCCTCGAAACGGGTTGTTTCGCAGACAACCCTGAACGGCCAATTTTAGACACATTCGCGCCGCATTTTGCGCACGGACAAATCGCAAAGCTGACTATCAGTAACGAGTGGTTAAAACTGATTTCTATGATGAAAGCGGCGACCGTCCGTGACTGGCGGTTGCCGCATTTTTCATTTTGCCAATAGAGCCAGATCCCGGTGGTTCTTGGCGATCTCGACGCAAACGCGAATGGCCCAGACGTGCTTGGCAGCAAGGGTCGTTTCTGGCGACGATACGACCTTTGTTCCAAGCGGGTCTGCAGGCTCGAATTGCAGGTAAGTTCGCAATTGTCATGGCGATTGCTCCGATCGGTCACTCCCCGCCTCAACGCCAACCCGACGTTTGCAATAGAGTATACCACAATCGGATGAATCCGCAGTTAGGAGCGTGGTAAAAAGAGTAACCTTATATACTGCCGCAGCAACATGACCTGCCCAGCCGTCATTTTAGGCTCACCCAGCGACTTGGCAATCACGATCCCACCTTCGACCACCGTACTGACGAAATCGGCAAGCGCATTCAGGTCGACTTCTTCTTGGGGCGGATACACCTTCGCGATCTCGTCGAACATCTCTCGGAAGCGCCGCCGCCAACCCAATACGGCCCGCCGGTTGGCATCGCGGACCGCCTGGTTGAACAGCCGCTCCTGATAAGCTGCCGTGGCGACGATGCATCCAGGGTGCCCGGCCTCCATGTCCTCCAACAATTCGGCAAGAAGCTTGAGCCCGATCAGAGCTCGATGGAGAGGGTCATCCGATAGCTCTGCCGCCCGAGCGAAGAGGTCATCGAATATCTGATCCTCAAATATGACATGGCGTTCGATCAGGGCCAGAGCCAAAGCGTTTTTGTCGGCAAAATGATAGAAGAAACCGCCGCGCGTGATATCCGCCGCTGCAACGATCTCGTCTATAGAGGTTGCATCGAAGCCTTTTGCCAGAATCGAATCCTGCGCGATGTCGAGCAGCTTTTCCCGGTGGCTCGGTCTTGGCATGTCAAACTGGACCTTCGGTAAGGTTTCAACCGGGGTAGACTAGGTGCGGATCCGCTGCCCAATCATCAATACATTGAAATAAATCGAAAATTCTCACAGAGACGAAAGTGTACCATGCGTCTGCTGTTCAAAAAAGAGCTGCTCGATCAAAACGAGCGAACCAAGAATTTAGGAGCACAGCAATGGCACATGCAGCAAGTTTCAACAATTTCATTACGTCTAACCAGGCATGGGTGGCAGATGGCGGGCTTGAGACCGACCTGATCTTTTCCGACGGCCTCGACCTTCCGCACTTCGCCTCGTTCCATGTCTTCGACACGGAAGAAGGTTGCGCGACCCTGGCACGGTACTATGACCGCTATATCGAGGTTGCACGCAGCGCGGGCACCGGCTTTGTGCTGGATACGGCGACCTGGCGATCAGGCGCGTTCTGGCCCGAGACCGTGGGCCGGTCGCTCGCCGATCTTGAGGCCGCGACTCGCGAGGCGGTGCGATTTGCGCGCGACACCCGTGGGCGGCACGCAGATGTGCCGATGGTTCTGAATGGCGCCATCGGTCCGGCGGGCGACGGCTATGCGCCTGACCGGCTCTACAATCAAGATGCGGCCGAGGCACTTCACGCACATCAGGTTCGCTGGATGGCGGAGGAAGGGATCGAGATGATAACCGCGGTGACGATGACACATCCCGACGAGGCGATTGGGCTCGTCCGCGCAGCAAGTGATTGGGATCTGCCCGTGGTTGTCAGCTTTACGACCGAGACCGATGGCCACCTGCCGACCGGCGAGACCATCGAGTGGGCAATCACCAAGACGGATGTTGCCACTGGCGGTGCTCCGGTCTTCTACATGATCAACTGCGCCCATCCCGATCATTTTGCGGCGGAGCTGGCTGGCGATTGGACATCACGCATCGGTGGAATCCGCGCTAATGCCAGTCGCATGAGTCACGAAGAACTGGATGAGGCCCAGGAACTGGATGCCGGCGACCCCGACGAGTTCGGCAAGCTTTACGGTGATCTCTTTCAGACCTTGCCAAGGCTCAGAGTCATCGGGGGATGCTGCGGAACTGACAAGCGCCACATCGGTTGTGCGGCGCATCATGTCATCAACCGGTTCGGCCAAGGTTGGAATGAAGAGGTCATCGCATCGTAGTTTGCAGACAGGCTGTTTCATAAAGGTCAGGCGAAAGCCCGACCCGTTCCACCGCCTGATCGGGAAATTGGCAGAGTAATCGTTCACGGAAGCAATCCATCAGCTGGCTTTTTGGCGGTATTCTGACTTGCCGCAGCAGGACTTAACCCCAACCTAAGATGAAGTCATCGAACGGAAACTTTATCTCGACAGGAGCGCCTTGATGCGCGGCACATCAAACGATTGTTTCGCGCCTAAGGGAGCCTTCGGCCACACCGCTTGCTTGCTGGTTTATCGATAGGGCTCGTTTTTTTGTTCTGCTGCGGCAGAGATTTCGGAGACTGAGATGATCACACTGGAACCCCCATTCAGGTTTGCCACACCCTCGGACTCGGCAGAGCTCGCGGATCTCGTGAACTTCGCTGGAGAGGGCCTTCCTTTGTACATATGGAAAAGCCTTGCGGCCAATGGTCAGGATCCTTGGGACATCGGCAAGGCGCGCCAGGCAGAGAAAGCGCGGGAAGGTCAGATCGCCGTGGTGGACCTTGGCCAAGGCGCGGTCGCATGCCTGACCGGGTATGTCATTGGTAATGAGCCGACGGCAATCGGGGAAGATTTTCCTGCCCTGTTTCGCCCTTTGCAGGAGTTGGAAAATCAGGCCCTCGACAGCTGGTACGTAAATGTGCTGGCCTGCTATCCCACGCACCGCGGCAAGGGGATTGGATCGCAGCTTCTGGATCTGGCGGATGAGATAGGACGCTCCGAAGGGGTGCGCCAAATGAGCATTATCGTGGCGAGTAACAATACCGGAGCTCGACGGTTGTACGAACGTCATGGATACGTCGAGACAGCAACCGCTCCTTGCATCAAAGAGAACTGGGCGACCCGCACCGAGAAGTGGGTTCTCCTGCTTAAGCGCCTCTAGGCCAGATTGGCGGCTTCATCCCGCACGCTACCAGTCGCGCTCAGAACGTTTTTGCAGCCGCAGCGAACGGCCGGAATGGTGCGCCGTACCTCGGCACTGCCGTGGGTGTGCGAAGATCGGCTCAGTGCCGGGAGCGGCCTGGTGCCAGAGATAAGGCGAGCGTCAGCTGTGCGGGACGGAGCTGCTGTTGGTTTCTTCGACAAATACCGGGGAGTTAGATAAGAGTGTCGGCGACGATACCGCCACAGGAACCAGCGACCCATGCCAATGCCGTGGACATATCGGCACGCCTCCAAAGAATGGCGCGCTTTCCTCGATGACGTGAAAGAGCGCATGTCCCTCGAGTCAGACAATATGGCTTACACGGCGGTCGATGCGGTCTTTCAGGTGTTCCGGCGTCGTCTGACCGCTCAGGAGGGCTTGAACTTCGCAAGTATCTTGCCAAGCGTGCTTCGCGCGATCTTTCTTCAAAACTGGGATGTTACGGAGCCTCGCGCGGCGTTTGAAGACCGAGAGACGCTCATCTCGGAAGTCAAGGAGGTGCGGGTGAACCACAACCTAACGCCGGACAATGCGATTGAGGCGACGGCATGGGCGGTTCGGCGCTGCACTAACGGAAGAGACTTCGAGCGCGTTTTGGCCAAGCTCCCGGCTGAAGCGCGCGCCTTCTGGCATGTCGACGTTGCCGATCCTGCCGAGCTGGAGCAACGGATCATTTAGCGGCTTTGCACCATTCAGAAGGTTTGGGCTCATTTTAGTCGTTCGCAGCAAGGTGCCTGAGACCTAGGCAGGGCATTCCGGTACATGAACCGTCCAGCCGTCATAGACCACCATCGGTGAGAGCGGCGGCATTATGCAGGCTCTTAGGTGCGCTGAGTAAAGACGAGATGTCGGCAAACGGGAACGTGGCCACCGTCACTGGACAATTCTGCCGTTCGGTGTGGCATGCGTCGACGTTTGTTTTGCTGAGCAGTTAACAAAGCTTTTCAGTCTTCAGATGAGGCCACCATATCTCCTGCATAGGCATCCATAAGCTCCGCTCCAAATTCTTCTTCACCTTCGCCTCTGAGAGCCGAGATACTTGCAAGCGCTTCATCGCGAACTGACCGGTTGGGGTATACCGTTACAACAGCAAAACGGTCCAATTCCGTGTCGACGAGCATTGAGCGCTCTGCGCCCAGTGCAATGAGCCCAGGAAAGTATTTTCGTAACATCAATTGTTTCACATGCTCGAGGTTCTCAGCCTCGCCTACCATTCGCCATGTCGTGATGGAAACAAAGCTCATTCGACCTTCCTCCGCAAAATGAACATAGCACATATTTGAGCCCCGGTCCCTTTCGCAATCGCAGTCAGGCTTTGCATGGCAGTCCTTGTTCGAACTTTGTTGCGCCGCGAATAAGATGCGAGAAGCGCCGATCGCTTTGAATAGCTTGGGTGCTTGTACTCCGGCGGCAACCACCTCAACGTGACAGCCGCACCAACAACCCGCGCACGTTCGAGACGTGCCATCGGCCTCCCCGTCGAGTCATTATCCCGCGGTCATTCAGCGCTCCCGCGATGCCTCGGAGTGTCGTCACGTCGTTCGCTTGCAGGCCCTGGATCACTGGCGCCAGGCCTTCTGCGAACGCATCCGCATTCGCAGCAACTGCCGCCCTTAAGGCTTCTCCACCCTTCCCCGCCCGCCTGAGCGCCGCAGCCCCGTTCGGGTTGCCCAGCTTCACCCCGCGCGCCTTGGCCGCGGCCAGCGCCTCCTTCGTGCGGCGTGAGATCGCCTCCCGCTCTTGCTGAGCCACCAACGCCATGATGCCGACGGTCAGGTCATTGGCGTCGGGCACGTCACAGGCGAGGAAGCGGACACCACTGTCTCGAAGTGTGAGCAGGAAAGCGGCGTTGCGGGAGAGGCGATCGAGCTTGGCAATGATGAGCGTCGCCCCAGTCAGCCTTGCAAGCTCCAATGATCTTTGCAGTTCTGGCCGATTATCCCTGCGCCCCGACTCCACTTCGGTAAAGCGGGCCAGGACCTGCGCGTTCTTTTCCACCGCAAAATCGTCGATGGCCTTGCGTTGGGCGTCGAGCCCGAGCCCGGATCGCCCCTGCCGCGCCGTCGAGACCCGCTCGTAGGCGACCAGCTTCAAGAGTGAGACAGTGTGGCTGACCATGTACAAACCTGCCTAACGTTGGTTTGGCAGTTCTGTACGATGGAAGCCTCGAAAAGTGTAGGCAGATCAGTGCTTTAATCGCGCCGTCCAGGCTTGTGAGTGACTCTCACGGGTTCGCGTGGGGTGTCTAGCTCCGTTTCGTCGTCCGGCGAACCCTCCTCGACGTTATTGCCGTCCTTGTCGGTGTAGACTGTCACGAACTTGATCGTTGTGACCGGATCTTTCATCGCAGCCGTCTCGGCCATGTCCACGCGCGTGCGCGCCACCGGTGTCAGGCCCAGTTCGGACATGTAACGGCCCATCAGCTCCATCTGCTTGTTCGCAACCGTCAGCCAGGGCGACTGCTGGACGTACCCGCTTGGTGTCTTGAGCAGCGCGGGCCCCTCTCCCAGCTTTTCTTCCGCCTGCACCCAACGGGCGTAGGCCTGACAATAGGCCGCGAGGGCCGCACGGTCTGCAAGAGTCAGGATGCCCGCTTCGTGAAGTGGCGTCGCGAGCCTGCGCCATTCCTTTCGAGCCACGTCATTTAGATGCGACGGGCACCGCGGCAGGGCGTTCAGCGGTGAGTTGGACAACGTGCCCGCTTTGGGCACGGGCTTACGGCCGCGCATCGATTCCATCCGAGCGGGCTTTGATCGCGCTCAGCCAGGCCATCAAGCCGCCTCCACCTGCCGTCTCGATGCGACCTCCTCGAAGCTGCGGCCATCCTCATCTAGCGTCGCCGTCTCGCCAGTGAAGCTTTCCCAGCGTCGCACAGCTACATCCACATAGGCCGGGTCCAGTTCCATGGCGTGGCATACCCGCCCGCAGGTTTCGGCCGCAATAAGACTCGTCCCCGACCCGGAAAAGGGTTCATAGACGGCCTGTCCGGGGCTCGAGTTGTTCAGCATCGGCCGACGCATGCATTCCACGGGTTTCTGCGTACCGTGGATCGTCTGGGCGTCCTGGTCCCGGTTCGGAATCTCCCATAGCGTCGATTGCTTGCGGTCGCCCGACCAGTGTCCCTTGCCCCTGACGCAATACCAGGCGGGCTCGTGCTGCCAGTGGTAATGTCCCCGCGACAGGACCAGCCGCTCCTTGGCCCAGATGATCTGGCTGCGGATCTCGAAACCGCTGGCGACCAGGCTCTCCGCAACCGTGCCCGCGTGCAGAGCGCCATGCCAGACATAGGCCACGTCCCCGGGAAAGAGCGCCCAAGCCTCGCGCCAGTCCGCTCTGTCGTCATTGGCCACCCTGCCCGTCCGCTTCGTTCTGGTCGCGCCGGTCTCGTTGCGCCAAGCAGGATCGTAGTTCACGCCAAACGGCGGATCTGTCGCCATGAGATGCGGCCGAACGTCGCCCAGAAGACGGCTCACATCATCCCGGTTCGTGGCATCCCCACAGAGCAGCCGATGGTTTCCGAGGCGCCACAGATCACCCGGGCGCGACACCGGGTTCGCCGGCGGCACCGGCGTTTCCTCTTCGCGCGGGTCCGCCGAGCCGTTGTCCAGCAAGGCATCGAGTTCAGCGCCCTCAAAGCCAAGGTCAGACAGATCGACGCCCAGCTCGGAGAGGTCTCCCAGTTCCAGCGCCAGCAGTTCCCTGTCCCACCCTGCCCGCTCGGCCAGCCGGTTGTCCGCCAGGATGTAGGCCCGCTTCTGTGCCTCGGAGAGATGCGCAAGTTCGATGACCGGCACTTCCTTTAACCTCAGTCGGCGCGCGGCCTCCAGGCGCCCATGCCCCGCGATGATGCCGTTCGCGCCATCAACCAGCACCGGGTTGTTGAATCCGAACTCCCGGATTGACCCCGCTATCAGCGCGATCTGCGCGTCGGAATGCGTCCGCGCGTTGTTGGCGTAGGGGATCAGTTCCTCCACCGGACATTGCCGGATCGCCGTTGCGCGCCTGTCTGCTCTCGTTGCCACGGTACCCCCCGATCTTTATTGCACCCGTCTGTGTGCCTACCTCTCGGGGAGTATATCAAGCCGGATAAATATTTGTAATTGTGACAATTTCTGACAATCAACGCCAGAGAGCGACGAACCTGTGAATCGTGTGCACCTGAAGCAAGCGCAAATAAACCAGTGATTGGCGCAATGTCGGTTACCTTTAGGCACTGGAATGAGCAGATGTGTCTATCGCTACACGGCGAAAAACCGAAATACCTTGCCTCCTATTTCCGTTTACCATGTCGCAGGGTTAGGCCGACATCTCCAGTTCCGACAATTTTCTGTGTCGCTGCAGTTTCTGCGGGTACTGTTGGTGAGTAGAAATTTTCGGAGGTCATGGTGGATCTGGAAGTTTATTCGAAGCTGACTTGGGCCAAAGGTGAGCTGCAAGTGCGTGAAATAATCAAAGAACGTGACGACGTGCTGAAGAGGTTTTCTCCCGCCTTTAGACCCGCCGCTGTGGCCGACCTTGACGAGGCTGATTTCAGGGAATTCCTTAGTATCAAGCACAACAAGCACTGGACGGGCCTCGAGCGACAACCGCAGGTATATGCGAACATGAAGCGATTGCGGCAAGTGCTCAGCATTCTTGTGGACGAGTCACGTCCGATCAGTGGGCGGGTTGATAGCGCGATTAAGGCTCCTGGCATGGGGGTGGCGAAACTCTCCGCCATTTTGTTGGTGACTTATCCAGAAAAGTACGGGGTTTGGAACGGGACTTCGGAGAAGGCCCTTCGCTCTCTAGGGCTCTGGCCCGCCTTCAGGCGCGGAATAACAACAGGAGAACGATATGTCGCTGTAAATGAGGTGCTGCTTGATCTGACCCGGAAGCTTGATATCGATTTGTGGACACTGGATGCGCTCTGGTGGGGTGTCAAAGATGAGGGAACTGCCTCGAAAACCTCGGTCGAAAATGACGGCGAAGCAAAGGCGAAGGCCCTCGCGAACATGAAAAATTCGATTCTTGTCACGAACCGGTTTGCCAACGGGCAATTTGAGAATGTGACAATTAAGAGAAAAGACCTGAAGATGTCTGACAGCGAGCTTGATGCACTTTTGGCTCGTCTCTTGAAAAAGCAGGAAGAACGGTGTGCGATCACTGGGCTGCCTTTTAAGTACAGAGGTGACAAGAACATGCTACCGTCAGCAGACCGGAAAGATAGCAATGGGCACTATGAAGCGGCAAACCTTCAGCTGGTCTGCCGCTTTGTCAATTTCTGGAAGCAAGCGACTCCGGACCACGTATTCCGTCGCCTGATTGCAGCTGTGCGCGAAAGCAGTTTGTCTTGAGGCTCTCTATGCTGATCCGTTGACACGCCTGCCGGGAACACCTTTTACAGAAGGTCGGTCCTTTCGGCGCCTGAGTACTCAACCACTCAAGGTCGATCGACCACATACAAAAAAAACCGGACATTCGCTATAAGCCTCATTAAAGTCAGCTATGCGGGACAGAGCTGCCGTTGCGGGTTGTCTGTCGAATGCCCGCTCTCGGTTATTGGCGCGAGATTGACTTCAACCCGAGTAGCAACGCTGCGCCAATCATAAAGCCACCGCCGATCCGTTCGATCCAGACCCGTGCGCTGCCCTTGAACCGTTTGACAATCCAACTCGACCCGAGGCCATAGGCAGACAGGAAGAGCCCGTCCATGACGATGTAAGTTGCGGACAATATCAGAAACTGGGGCCAGAAAGCGGCGTCGCTCGTGATAAATTGTGGGAAGAGCGCCGCGAAGAAAACAACGGCCTTCGGGTTCGCAGCGGACGTCAGGAAGCCTTGGAGCCATAGGGTCCGCAGCGATGCTTTCTTCTGTTCTGAAAGCTCGGCTGATTCATCCGGTTTGGCTCGTCGGATCATGCGGATACCCAACCAGATCAGATACGCAACCCCTGCCCACTTGATGACAGTCAGGGCTGTCGCAGAGGCCGCGATAATCGTGGCTAGCCCCAGACCCGCCGCCAGCATCTGCAAGGCGTTTGCTGAAAGGTCGCCTGCGGCGGTCCACAACGAACGTTGGAAACCATAAACGCCGCTGTTGGTAAGCATCAACAACTGGCTTGGTCCAGGCGTGCTCATCAAAGCCAGAACTGTCAAAACATACAAAGTCCAAGTTTCAATTGGCATACGCTGGTCTCCTCCACTTCACTGCAGGCTTGAGTTTGAACGAAAATTCACCCAGTTGGGAAGCGCTTTCGCACCGCGCGTTCGGGGATAACGGTCATTGGTACGCAGCGCAGCAATCGGAAAAATTGGGCTCAAAGCTGAAGTTCGCCGCGTGTTTCACCAACGACCGCTGACAGCATCATTCTGACGCGCGCGCATCTAAATTCGCCATCCAGACAGTTTTCCAAGGGCAATTTCGAGGAGACATCGCACTTGTGCTTCGTCACCAGCCCCCCACCAGGCCCGCTGCCAGCACCGGCCCCGGCCGTCACGTCGATAGGCAGCCGATTTAAGGGTCATTTCCCTATAAGAACTATACATAGGGTTTTGACCCTTAAATGCTGACCTTTTAAACGCCAGCTTCGCCTCATTGGAGTTGCCGAATAGCTCTGGATGCAAAGCGGCGGCATCCGCCGGACTGTCCACAGCCACGCTCGCCAAGAGCATCTGCTGGAACAAGTATGGCTTTTCAGCGTCCCAGGTCGTCAGGCGGTCATAAACAAGCGGTAACGCCACGTCTGCCAGTATGTGCACCTCCAGCGGATTGGCGGCAGATCTGTTCACACCGCGCCCTCGGCCGATTGCCTGCACCATTTCATCGTCGCAGATTGCCGCGCGCAGGGTCTCTGCAGTTCCATCTTTATGCCGAACCGCGGCGAGCCCGCACGTCCGACCTGTGCGCATGTGCAGTCCGACACGATCCGAGACATAGCCGGACTCTTCGACGCCGCCGAACAGCACTCTGGCCAAGTCTTCGGTTTCCTGGCTCGGAGGAAGTGGCCGGCCAATGCTGATGAGCATCACGACATCCTTGTAGATGTCGAGCCCGGCGACGGCGTTGAAATGCGCCGTCACGACGTTCGGAATATCACTAAATGCATCCTCTATGGCTTGGTAAGTCACCACCAGCACATCGCGCGGAAAAACCCGGAGCGCATGCCAGCGCACATAATCCACGCATTCCCGCAGACGGTTTCCCCTGCGCTTGAGTTCTTCTGCTGGAAGGCCCGGCAACGGGCAGATCATGGACTTCCCGAAGCTCCCCGTGACCTGGCGGAGATGCATGTGCGGCGCCGAGACGTCGATGCACTCGATCTCCATCGGCGGCAGGATCGCTTCTGCGAGGCTCTGTCGAAGCGTCGCATCGAGGTGAAGGACAGGTTTCCCTCGCAGACTGTCATGCACGCGCTTGACCCGCCGCATCTCGATCGCCTGCCGGCCATCTGACCCGGCCGGGCGCACCTGCAGGGACTGCCCCGGTTGCTCGCCATGGCGCAGCAAATCGGCCAGGGCGCGCCAGAGGCGGCTTAACAGGTCGATCCTCTGGTTTGCCTTGGCCGTGCGCAGGGCTTTCGCGCGATGGGCTCTGTCGAGCCCAGGCATAAAGGCCGCATCGGTTTTGCGCCACTCTTCCAGTTTCGCCGCGTGCTGGCAGTCCTCATACGTCAGACCTTCGGCGCGCAGACTGCGGATCAAGGAAATGCCTTTTTGCCCTTGGCGCAATGCTCGAGCGGCAGCCTGCCGGAAAGCCGAAAGATCAGCCATCGCGGCGACCGGCGATCCGCCCACCCTGTTCTCGCCCATCCTATGGAAGGGCTCGTCGAGCAGATCCTCAACGAACAGATCTGAACAAGTCTCGACAGCCCGCTGCCAGCACCCTTCGTCGACCAGGATGAGCCCAACATTGTCTTCCGAGAAAGCAAGGCCGGAAAACAGCGTATCATAGGGCGCCACGACAACGTCTGCCGCGGCGACGTCCTTGCGGTTCTGCTGCTTGAGGCAGCTATCGAAGTATCTACATTGGTTGCCTTCACGCGACCGACAGGCGTGGTCCTGCACGGAAAGCCCGCTCGCGAGAACGGCCCGAACCATCTCGATATCGCGACACATCGGATCACCAGTTGCCGGGTCCTTGCGCTCGTAGCCTCGGAGCACCGCCGCGTCGATCCCGAGGTCGCGCCCGGCGCAAGCGGTTTCCTCAGCCAGGGCGTGAGACGGCGTGAAGACGAGAATGCGATGCGGCAGGCCCTCGTTGCGGAGCGCTTTCTTCATGTCCCTGATCGCTGCGCGCGCGGCGCGGGACTTGCCAAGACCTACCGTCGCTCGCACGCCGAGCGACGGTGGTTCTTCCTCGTGGATCCGGTGCCATGCCAGAACTTGCTGACAGTAGGCTGACAGCAGCTCCTGCAAACGCGTGCGGCCTTCTTCCACAGACAGCGCGGCTGGCGTGTAATCCGGCGTGGGCGTGGAGATCTCCCTGCCGGGCAGCCGACCCTCATCCAGCAGGCGCAGCTTGTCGGCGACCTTGCGTGTGGCGTCAGCCACATCAAACGCACGGCCGGTCGACGAACGCGGGCGATCAAGATCGGTGGTGTTGGCAAACCGCTCCCAGACGAGGGAGGCAAGGGTAACTGGGACCGGCGTTTCACCCCGATCGAGCAGATCATGCACACTGTGGAACGCGATCTGGCTCAGCCAGGCATCCCGCCCGTCCACGACACGCCCGTTGCGGCGGATGACCTCGACCGGGCCTGTCGCCGCGCTTGGTGCACTACTCTTTGACCGCCTTGCGCCCCACTGCGGTCCAGGGTGAACTTCGGCCAGAAAGGCCCGTGCGTCGTCTTCCGTGATGAGGGGCAAGTCGTCGATCTTGCAATCGAGGACTGTCTCACCCATTGGCCAGTAATAGGGTTTACCGGTGCCGGAATGAATCCCGAAGGCCACGAACTGTTGACCGGCACCCAAGATCTCCACGGATCCTGTTTTGAGCTTTGGGAACGCATGATCTGCCCGGTAGAGCAGCAGTCGTTTCGGCCATTGACCGACCCGGACGAGTGTCGTACCGAACCGCGCCTCCGCCAGCGACTGGACACGGTGGGCCTCATGTGCGTCCAGGCAATCGATGTCGAGCCCGATGAGCCGTCCCGTGCGAAGGCCCACGCCGCAATTGGCGTGCGTACGGCACCATTGCGCCACCTTCGCGTCGTCGATCTCCACGCTGGACCAGCGTGTGACCGCGGGCGCTTTCCCGCCCATCCGGATAGGCAGTGGCTCGAAACCCTGCGACAGCAATTGCTCGGCGGCCAGCCCGAATGTGATGTGACCAGCACCAACGGGGCCGCCATTGGCAGCCCGGTTGCTGTTTTCGTTTGTCTGTGGAGCCGGAAGAGTCCGCTCCACGCGCATGGCCTATTGCGGGTCCCTTTGCCGGCGGCCCGCTTCCTCGAATGCCTCCACGTCCGACCGGCGATAGAGCACGCGACCGCAGATCTTGAGCCAGTCAGGCCCCCTGCCCTGCGCGCGCCAGCGCTCCAGCGTGCGGCGGCTGACGCGCCACCGAAATGCGAGATCGTGTTGCGTGAGGTGCGACGGCATGTGTTCGGTCATTGCCCCACCCTTTCCCCGTCACGGCTTGCCCGGTAGATCGCGAAGAGCGGCGTGCCCTCCTCGGTCGGTTCGACGTAATGCACCTGGTAGTCGTCACGGCGGTCGATGACGAAGGGTAGATCCCAGAGCCGGTATAGCCCCGGGATCCGCTGATACGCCTGATCCTCTGTTTCCATGTGAAGTGTCCTTGCTTGAGTCTTTGAGGTGAAAAGCCACTCCGGAGGCCCGAATGGGACAGTCATCAGGAAAGTTTTCCGTCGAGGGCGCGCAACTTCGCCAATGCGCGCTGGTAGCGCTTGCGGGCCGCGTCGTGGCCCATCCCCAACGCCCGCGCCGCTTCCTTCTGAGTAAACCCCATCAGCACCACGGCCACCACGAGACCGGCATCCTGGCCGATCAGCGGCTTCAATCGTTGCAAGGCGAGATCCGGAGAGGTGTTCGGCGGCGCCTCCGCCGCGGCGATGCTCTCGTCGAGAGGCGCTTCCTTGCGCGCCCAGTCTCGCTTGAGGGGCCGCATGATATCGCGGCGCACATTCATCAGCAGTGTTGCGGCCAGGCGATCCACGCGCGCGAGGTCGACGCGGGCGATGGCCTCCGCCATGCGCGCCGAGAGCTCCGCGCAGAGGATGTCGGGATGCTGTCTGTAGTAACGAGACAAACGCCCGTGCAGGGCGTCGAGCCCGGGCCAGAGTGCCAGCAGTACGAGGATCCGCGCTGTGTCTGCAAAGGCGGCGTGTGATTGCGCCGCCGTCACCAGCGCCCGCAGTGTTTCGTTCTTCGTGTTGGGATCGCCGTACCGTGCATGCTGGTGTTCCAGCAACGCCGGCACGTCCGGAAAACCTGCCAGATCGGGATGTTTGCTTTGAATGTCGCGGAAGTAGTTTGTGATCACCAGCCGCTCCGTCTGCCGGAGAAGCTGCGCGTGAAGCGCGTGCCAAGAGGCTCGCATGAGACGCCTGCCTTTCGGCCGGGCGTCAGGCGCCTCATCGTGGCCAGGTCAGGGCGTCGCGCGCCTCTCGGATTGAAAAAGAAAAGCGTGCGACCGTCAGGCCGCCCGCTTGGAGATCAGGTTTCGTTCAAGGTGTCGCAGCTCCGGCACACCGCAGATGCAGGGCGCGAGATGCGGTAGCGGTGCCCGCGCGCGAACTGCACCAGGATCGCCGATCCGTGCCGGCGGCCGAGCAGCTTGCCGCAGCAGGTGCAGCGCCAGTCGGCGCTGACCGCTGGTCCGCTCGTGTCATGTGCAGAAACTTTGTACTGGATGGTGGTTCGTGTCGTCATTTGTAGGCTCCTGACATAGTGGAGCCCGTCACATGACGCTTGGAATCAGAGTTAGTCAGACCCCGTGACCGGAGCCGGACCGGAGTTGAACGTCAGATGGCAATCTGCCATTTGCCCTTCCCAGGACTTCGAAGGAATTCTGCTTTCAACTTGTTCCAAAGCGGTTGGTTGAAGATGTTCGCCAGCGACTGGTCCTTGGCGATCCCGTCGACAAGGTCGGCCGTCGCCATCGGCATCGGGCCAGAGTTGTGGGCATCGACCAGGCGCTGAATAACTACGATGCGGTTCTCACCCTTAATATCGATGGTACCTGTACCTGGAACAAATAGGATTGCCATGTTGTCGCCAACGCGGGCAAGTTCCACGGCCTGTCCACCTCTGGCAAGCAGTCGATGTCGACGAAATACAGACCGGAGCTTGTCTGCAACCAACGCGATTTCCGGTTGATCACCTTCGATCTGATCGGCAAGCGGCGTCATTACATTCGCGGCCAGACACGGCCCCGCCGCATTTCCTGCCTGAAGGACGAGTCCTATCCCGAGGTGGTGGCGGGCCCGAAGCTCCGTATCGACAGAGGACCTTATCTTCTCATTATCAATACAGCGAACGAGGTAGACCGGAACATCCCTCTCGTCGACGACAAGCATTCCGAGGTAGAAAAGGTACTTGTTGATTTCTTCGATGGCTGGCGCATCCAGTGTGCCCTCAAGGCGCTCCTTCAGGTGGTCTTCGACCCAACCGTTGCGCACCCTGTAAAGCCTGTAGTAATCCGGGATTCCCGAAGCTACGTGCCCGTCCGTAATGGTTAATTCTGCCACTTTGTAGTTTTTCGAGTCTGCATCTCTCTGTTCGACCTTGACGTCCACCCCGGCCACTACAGGACCGATCTGGTCCTCGTCATCGAGCAGATCGTCTCCCTCCCATCCGACAGGCACCAGAAAGCCCAGCTCGGTCAGAATGCCCGGATCTACCTTACGCGCCTGAAGCCACGCGCCGGATACATTGTCGCGCCCGATGTCCCATATGGCCAACAACGCAGGGATGACAGCCGTACTCTCCTTATCGGTGGGCGCGCGGCCCTCGCGGAGGATGTTCCAGTGACGCAGCAGACGATGTCCCAGTACCCGTTCAAACGGATCATCAAGGCTAAGAAGGCTGCTGGTGTTGCGATCGGTCAGCGTGAAGTTGAGGGTTTTCACCTCTGCACCAGCCCGGCGATACCGAACCGCGATTTCGACGAAGCGGATTGCAACTGCCTTTTCGAAGGTCTTCGCGAGTCCCGGCTGATCGTCAATGATCTCAGAAATGGACTGATCGATCGTGGTGGAGAGCGAGAGACGGTTTGCCAAATTGCCAATGCTAATGTCCGCACGGATGACCCTCGCGCGGTCAATCACAGCCTCCTCAAGATCCGGCAGCTCCAGGTCGAGCTCCTTCAGGAAATGCGAGATATCATAAGCCTGAAAATCTACCGGCTGATTAGAATAAGTCTGGTCCAGCGCCGTTTCAACGAAGCGCTCGGCAATGGTGTGCCGTAAGTTTCTGTTGCCCGCTCGAACGTGAACACGTCCGGTGGACGGCGTATAGACGATCATCGCCTCTCCGGGCGGCCGAAAATAGATGCTTTTGCGGTTGCCTTCGTCGTCAATCTCCCGAACGCTTGCAGGCGCATTGGGATGAAAGAGCAGATACATCTCTGCGGAAGGTTCATCTCCATCCTCGGGTATTTCAAATTTGTCGATACTGTAGCCTTCGCCACGATCAAGCTCGGCGTTGAGGTCCGCGAGAAGATCATCGAGCACTTTGCTACCTTCCTCAGGCCCACCCTCGATCGAGGGTTCGGCCATGAAGGTCTGATAGTGTTTGTCGTAGCGGCGATATAGACGCAGGTGCAGACTATTTTCCACGGCTTCGAATAAGCCAGGATCATTGAGAAACAGCCAAAGACTTCTGGCAAGTCGATCTCTCTGATTTCGCAAGTCCATGGCGCGTTGGGGTTCTAGTCGGGTGCGTGCCAGACCTTCCAATACATAATCGCCTCTATCGCTTGCCACCGTGACGATTCTCGCAGCCTGTTCTTCGAGTGGGCTGAGTTGCTGCTTGGTCTCTGTTCTGAGCATGCTGCTTACGTCAATATCGACGTCCTGTTCCCAACCTTCAGATTTGTAGGGGTCGAGCCACTTGAGGCGGTCGAAGACTCCACTTCGAAGAAACGCCGCCAGCAGTTCTGGCTCGGCGTCATCGAACAGACGAGATAGGTTTGGACATGTCTTAGCTGGCGCACGTACCAAGTCGTTTCCTCAATGCCTTTTTCATAAACTATAGGTTGTAGGTCGTGCCGCACGCAAATTATTGGGAATTGAACGTCCCAACGGGCCCCTAAAACTGGCTTTTCTCCGAAAAGGAGAAACGCATGAAACGGCCCAACCCGCTCAATCCGTCCCACATGAAGGCAATGGAACGCCGCGCCGAGCTATGCAAGCTCCTGGCGCTCGGCCTAGTCCGCCTGCATCAGCGCCAGTCAAGCGAAGTATCTACACGGATTTGAGAAAGTTCGCTTCACTCTCCGCCCGACCGGAGCGGTCATGCAACCGAACCAGGAGGACACGCATGACAAAGCAAGACCCGATCCCCGCACGCCTGGCTGCACTGAAGACCGCCTCGACACCGGAACTGAAGGCGCAATGGCGCGACCTCTTCGACAGCGA
Organism: Roseovarius sp. THAF8; assembly: GCF_009363735.1. Classification (NCBI taxonomy): domain Bacteria; kingdom Pseudomonadati; phylum Pseudomonadota; class Alphaproteobacteria; order Rhodobacterales; family Roseobacteraceae; genus Roseovarius; species Roseovarius sp. THAF8. The sequence goes on from NZ_CP045410.1 coordinate 396,204, forward strand.
GCCGCCGCCCTTCAACCGCCGATACCTGGAAAGCCGCCTGGCCTACCGCATCCAGGAACTGACGTATGGTGGGCTGAAGCCGGAGACCATCCGGCGGCTGGAGCGGCTAGGCGAGGAACTCGACGGCGGCGATCGCAAGAAGAGCCGACGCCGTGCCGATCACGGCATGCCCATCGCCGGCACGCGCCTCATCCGGGAATGGCAAGGCGTCGAACAGGTCGTCACTGTCACCACGGATGGCTTCGAGTGGCAAGGGCGACCCTACAAGTCGCTATCGGCCATCGCCCGCGCCATCACAGGCACCCGCTGGAACGGATGGATTTTCTTCGGGCTCAAGAACCGGAGGGCTCAGACATGACGAAGCCAGTTATCCGCAAGCTGCGCTGCGCGATCTACACCCGCAAGTCCTCCGAGGAAGGGCTGGAGCAGGAGTTCAATTCGCTCCACGCTCAACGGGAAGCCTGCGAAGCGTTCATCGCAAGTCAGCGCTCCGAGGGCTGGGTTCTGGTCCGCGATCAGTACGACGACGGCGGCATCTCGGGTGGCACGCTCGACCGCCCTGCCCTGCAGCGTCTCACGGAAGACATCGAGGACGGGCTGGTCGACGTGGTCGTAGTCTACAAGATCGACCGCCTCAGCCGCTCGCTCACCGACTTTGCCAAGCTGGTCGAGGTGTTCGACCGCAACGGTGTCACCTTCGTGTCGGTGACGCAGTCCTTCAACACCACCACGTCCATGGGGCGGTTGACGCTAAACATCCTGCTCAGCTTCGCGCAGTTCGAGCGCGAGGTTACGGCTGAGCGCATTTGCGACAAGATCGCGGCATCTCGGCGCAAAGGCATGTGGATGGGCGGCGTGCCGCCTTTTGGCTACCGGGTCGAGAACCGGAAGCTGCGGATCGATGAAGAGAAAGCCGAACACGTCCGATGGATCTTCGCTCGTTTTCTTGAAATCGGCTCGGGAACAGAACTGGCGCGCGAAGTCGATCAACGCGGAATCCGTACACCGCGTGGCAATCGGATCGACAAGAAGTACCTGTACCGGATGTTAAACAACCGCGCCTATATCGGCGAGGCGGTCCACAAGGGCGAGAGCTACCCCGGCGAACACGACGCCATCATCGACCGCGAGACTTGGGAACGGGTCCACGCCATCCTGAAGGAGAGCCCGCGCAAGCGAGCCGCCCGCACCCGCGCCGAGACACCTGCCCTGCTAAAGGGGCTGCTGTTCGGGCCCGAAGGTGCGGCCTTCTCGCCGACGCACACCCGAAAAGGCGAAAAGCTCTACCGCTATTATGTCAGTCAAACAGTTTTGAAACATGGTGCCGGATCCTGCCCGGTCGGCCGCTTGCCGGCAGGCGAAATCGAAGCGGCCGTCATCGACCAGTTACGCGCCGTGTTTCGCCAGCCTGAAATCGTGGCAGGGACATGGAAGGCGGCACGTGGCCATGCCGATGACATTGCCGAGGCCGACGCCCGCACTGCCCTGCAACAGCTTGATCCGCTGTGGGACGAACTCTTCCCCGCCGAGCAGGCACGGATCGTCGCGCTGCTGGTCGAGCGCGTGGAGATCGGTACGGACGGATTCAACGTTCGCCTGCGCGTCGATGGCCTCGGCGGCCTCGCGCGCGAGATGCTGTCCGATGGGATCGGAGAGGCCGCATGACACGCGGCATGCCGATCCCCGAGACTGTCACGCTCCATGTCCCGTTCCGCGTCGTGAAGCGCGGCGAGCGGAAGGAGATGCAGATGCCGGACGGTGCCATGCAGCCGTGCCGGACAGACAGCACTCTCGTCAAGGCGCTGGCCCGTGCCTTCCGCTGGAAACGGATGCTGGAGTCGGATGAATTCGCCACCATCGCCGAACTCGCGCAGCGAGAGGGCATTGCGCCCTCCTATATGACGCGCGTGCTACGGCTCACACTGCTAGAGCCAAAAATTGTCGAGGCGATCCTGGACGGGATCCAGGGACCGGAGATGACGCTGGCGCGGGTGCTGGAGCCGTTTCCGGCGGAGTGGAGTTTGCAGACAGTCAATCACCGGTAGTCGCTTGTTCGACATTCGCTTGGCATGGCGGCTCGCCCCTGCGACAGTCCCCTGATCCGCCCTGAATATTGATAACGAAGATGACAGAGATAAGGTTTTCAAGCTTCCCGCGCACGACGCCGCCTCCTGAGTTTACCACTGACTTGATCAATGCCTTCGTAGAGGTTGAACAGGAGATTGGGACGCAGCATTTGGAAAAAGGTCTCACCAGCGATGCCGTCCTAGAAAAGCTCAGACCAGCACTTTTGAAGCTCGGATTTGAGGTCGAACATAGTAAAACGGCAGATGGCAAAGTTCGCAGACCCGTATTCTTCGGGGAGAATGGCGCTCCCGACCTTCAGTACGAGATCGACGCATTTCAACCTAGTTGGGGCTGTGGACTGGAAGTGGAGGCTGGCCGTGCATGGATGGGCAACGCAATTTATCGGGACCTTATCCAGGCGCTGGTAATGGACAGGTCGACGTTTTGGCTCTAGCCGTACCTATCGGGTATAGATATCGATCCAGCGGTCGCGGTGTCGTCAGCAAGGATTACACAAACACATGCGCGGTTGCAGATGCCTTGTACGGGCACAGTCGCATGATCATGCCCTATAAACTTTTGCTAATTGGGTACTGACCGAATCTCCTATTGGGGACCCATGATACGTCGTGAAAAGCAAATTCGGCCCAATGCCGACCTTCAGCTTTGGATTAGAATGCCGCATCGCAGCCCGTCAAAGCTGCCGTTCGCCGCGCTTGCGAACCCCGGCGGGGTCCGAAGGTCCCCAGTGCGGGACAAACCCGCCTTTTGCTCACGCGGCTATTGCTAGCGCAGCATTCTCTCGCCCGTGCAGAACGTTTGTTGTTGCAGTGCAGCGCAAGTCACCGAAGCAGTCATTCCACGGCGTTGATTTGGTTCGAACCGAAACTGAACTTCCGCCGCACTCCGATCCAACAACTAAGACGCGGACATCTTGTCCGGAACGTCGCGCTCAACCATGGGTGCATAGCGCGAAAGCGGACGTTCGCTGCTTTCAGGACAAAGGTCAGCAATGGGCCGTCCTTATCGCTACCCGAACGCCGCGACAGTAGAGATGCCGCGCCGCATCCGAGGTCCAGAGTGAGCCCTCTATGACATGCGAGAAGATGCAGCATTTTGCGGGCGCAGCAAGACTGCGCGGGAAAGGAGGGCCCGAAGTAGAAGTCCGCATCGCAATCCGAATGCCGCGGTGAAGCCCTTCAGACCAGACTTGCGTGCGACGAAGGTTCCCACTCCGCCTATCACTAAACTAGATCACACCGCGTGCCATCAGGATATGAAATGCTGAGCCGATGAGCGCCAGGAGCCAGCCCGCCAGTAGCGTTGCGGCCAGGCCGACCTCGTCCAGCATCACGCCGATCAACCGCGTCAGGTCGGCGCCACGTCCGCCGGTAACAGCGGTTGCCGGATCGTGAGTCACGCAGGCAGCGGTAAGCAGGCAGCCCAAGGCGAGATAGGCGACCGCAAAAACGTAGTGCGTCTGGCTTCCGCTTTTAGGGAGAGGAATGGTCATCGCCAGTCTTTTCCAGTCTGTTGGCGTTCGGTTGTGATACCACTGATTCGTCCTAAATATGGCCATCTTGCGGAGCATTGTGGTCTAAACGATGAAAACACCGTTGCCTCCGCGATCTAGCGGGAAGCAGCACTGCATTCGTTTGTGCCGCTCTAAGGTGTGAGTGGGCGGGAAGCCATAGCGGTTTGCACTGCAATCTTGGATTATCGGATACCATGGAACACTCAATAGGCGACAAGTACGGTAGCTGCTGTTTATGACGCAAGCACAGACTTTTCGCGTAAACGGTGAATGACCACTTACAATCAGGCCTTCCAATTCCTTCGCAAGAGTAGCAGGGATTGAGCATCTCCGGCGAACGGCAACTCTGCCCCGCGAAGGTTCGACCGTGTCGCGATTTTGCGCCAGCAGCGAATGACAGGAAAGCGGGCTGCAACCGCAGAAGTTCGAAGACACGGTGAAAGGCAGCAATGGGCCGAAAGCGTCGGTTGTAGGGGATCTACCCTACGCCCGCTCCGTCTCGCGACCTGGTCCTTGCCCTTCGTGACCTCGCTGCTTGATGTTTGAACGGCAGGTTGTCACGCTGCACCGCGATACCAAAAACTGAGCAGATGCAGAAAATTCTCTGCCGGGTGCGCGCGCAGCGAAATATCGTCACTTCTGCTGTGGGCTCGAAGCGGACCTCGGATGCGACGCAGCATCCTGTGATATATTTGCATCGTCAACGTCGGGTTGTCGTTGTGGGAGGGCATGGCGGATCGGAGGATCAGTCATGGAAACACCAAACTTACCAGCCATTCGTGCGCTTCGCCCGGCTTGGAACAAGGGACGCATCGTCGGGCAAAAACGGCCACTGAAACCAAAACACGTCTGGGCAATCCGCGTTCGACTTGAATTGGCAGAAAATCACCGTGACCTCGCCCTGTTCAACATGGCGATCGACAGCAAATTACGCGGCTGTGACCTGGTAAAAATGAAAGTCGTCGACGTCATGGCGTCTGGTCAGATCAAAGAACGGGCATCGGTGCTACAAAGCAAGACACAGAAACCTGTGCGGTTTGAGATATTCGAAGGAACACGCGCCTCTGTCAAAAAATGGATGGAAGACGAACTCATGGTCGGCTCGGAGTACCTTTGGCCGGGTCGGTTCCATGAACGTCTGCACATCTCGACACGCCAGTACGCCCGGATCGTCCGGGATTGGGTCACGTCGATCGGTCTGGAAGCAAGCGCATACGGAACGCATTCGATGCGGAGGACGAAAGTCACACAGATCTACAAGAAGACCGGTAACCTGAGGGCGATCCAGCTGCTACTTGGGCACACCAAAATGGACAGCACCGTCCGGTATCTCGGCGTTGAACTGGAAGATGCCCTTGCGATTGCAGAGGCCATTGAAATCTAACAGCTCGGGCTGTCTTCGCGGACGGCCCAAAGCGGGCATTCGGACCTGCCTCTGTGAAAGGCAGCTCGTTGAACTTTTGCAAAGAGGTCGATAGCGGCCCAAGATGGGCGGCGTCCGATAAACTGGATACTCTTCAGATCCGTGAAGAAGCGAACAGTTGGCTGTTGTCTTCGAACGCCATGCACGCGCTCGAAGTGCGGTCCGGAGCAGAGCGTCTCCAGACGAAATGGATTGCCGGGTGCATGCCGATCATGTGCAAGTGAGTGCGCATGTCGGCCATCGGCGGGATGACCTCAGATATTGTCGCCGCGTATCGCCTCGCAGACCGCGTCGGTCACCTCCTGTGTGGTGGCCTTGCCGCCCACATCGGGTGTCAGTACGCCGTCGGCACAGACTTTTTCCACGGCGCGCATGAGCCGAGTGGACGCATCCGCCTCGCCAAGGTGATCGAGCATCTGACTTGCGGTCCAGAACGTGGCCACCGGGTTTGCGATGCCTTTGCCCGTGATATCGAAGGCCGACCCGTGGATGGGCTCGAACATCGAGGGAAAGCGCCGTTCAGGGTCGATATTGCCAGTGGGTGCGACCCCGAGACTTCCGGCAAGGGCGCCGGCGAGGTCCGACAGGATGTCGGCATGAAGATTCGTGGCAACGATCGTATCGAGGCTCTTGGGGTCCCGGGTCATCCGGACAGTCATCGCATCGACAAGGATCTTGTCCCAAGTCACATCCGGAAACTCGTTGGCGACTTCAGCGGCGATTTCGTCCCACATCACCATCCCGTGCCGTTGCGCGTTGGACTTGGTCACGACGGTCAGCAGCTTGCGGGGCCGCGATTGCGCCAGCTTGAACGCGTAGCGCATGATCCGCCGAACGCCCGTCCGGGTGAAGATCGAAACCTCTGTGCCGACCTCTTCGGGCATGCCCTGGTGGACACGGCCACCGGCGCCTGAATACTCGCCCTCTGAATTCTCACGAATGATTACCCAATCCAGGTCGCCGGGGCCGACCCCTGCCAGCGGAGAACTGATGCCCGGGAGGATCTTTGTCGGACGAACGTTTGCGTACTGGTCGAAACCCTGACAGATCGGCAGGCGCAATCCCCAGAGCGTGACGTGATCCGGTACGTCAGGAGCGCCGACAGCGCCAAAGAAGATCGCATCGAAATCCTTGATCTGGTCTCGCCCGTCTTCGGGCATCAGAGCGCCCGTCTTCTTGTAGCGGTCCGACCCCCAGTCGAATTCTGTCACGTCAAAGGAGAACCCGCCATCGCGCTTGGCCAGAGCATCAAGCGCTTGCAACCCTGCGGCAATGACCTCCGGGCCGATTCCGTCTGCCGGAATGGACGCGATCCGATAAGTCTTTCCTGCCGTTTTTTCGTTCTGGCTCGTCATTTGGTTACCTCCCGATGCCCCGTAATATCGCCCGGTGACGGTACATGCGGTGGTTTGCTCTTCTCAATGGTCGACGAATTATATACGGTTCTGCAATAAACGAAGTGTCCGGACACTCCCGCTCATGAACGTCAGTCAATTGAGGTGCTTTCTCGCTGCAGCCGAAACGTTGCACTTTGGTCATGCTGCGCAGTCTTTGGATATTCTACCCGCCACCCTGGGCCGGCATATCAAACAGTTGGAAGACCACCTCGGCGTGCCTTTGTTTCTGAGGACGACGCGCGCGGTCTCTCTTACAGAAGCGGGCGCCGTTGTCCTCGAAGATGCGAAAGATTTGTTGGCCCGGGCCGAAGCCTTTGAACGCAAAGCGCGCGAGATCCGCGGAAACGAAGCGCATGTGCTTCGGGTGGGTGCCATCGACAGTGCCGCCGCCGGCCTCATCCCGCAGATCCTGCTTCCGATGCACGAAGCTTTTCCCGAGCTCGAAATTCAGATCGTCGAACAGAAAACCATTCACCTGTTGCCGAAATTGCTCAGCGGAAGTCTGGACATCGCTTTCTGTCGTCCGCCGGATGTGCGTGACCCTCGTCTGGTATTTCGTACGTTGTTCTATGAAACCGCCGTTGTTGCACTGCCGAAGTCGCATCCGCTTGCAACGCGGTCTCATATCGAGATCGAGGATCTGGCAGAGGAGCCGCTGATCGTTCCGGACAGACGCTCGCGACCGCACTCGCATGACCTGACGATCAGCCTTTTTCTGGGCGCGGGACTGACGGCGCGGATCGCACAAATCGCGGAAGAAAAGCAGACAATCGTGAACCTTGTCGCGGCGGGCACCGGCTTGGCGATCGTACCACGCTGGACAGCGCGCTTGCGGGTCGAGGGGGTCCGCTTTATTCCTTTGGCAGTAACCGATGCGACCTCTCAGGCAAAACTGATCCTGGCTGCGTCCTGGGCCAGAGGCACGCGTGATCCCCTGCGGGATTCGTTCCTCTCGGTAATATCTAATAAGATCAACTCGTTGGAATCTTCGGCCTGATTATATCAATAATGAATATAATCTTGTCCGAATTGAGTTAAGACACGGTCCTCGCCCACTGTGTTTCTCGGAGGATGTGCCGCACCCCGGCGCACTTGAAAGAGTTCAACGGAGGAGAGACTCATGAAACTCACGACAATTATCGCCGCTGCCGCCTGCGCTGTCGCGCTGCCGGTCGTGGCTCAGGATAAATCCGATTGGCCCGCCAGCATCACGATCGGCACTGGCAGCCAAGGCGGGACTTACTTCGGCTACGGCAGCGGCTTCGGCGCCATGATTAGCGAAGAACTGGGCGTGAATGCGGGTGTCGAGATCACCGGCGGCCCGGTGCAGAACGTCACGTTGGTCGAAACCGGCGAACATCAACTGGGCTTTGTCACACTCGGCCCGGCCGACGAGGCGCGTCGCGGGGAAAGTCCGCTGATGCCGGGCACGCCGCATGAGGCAGTGCGTGCGCTGTTCCCGATGTACCAGACGCCGCTGCAGGCGGCCGTTCTGGCCTCGTCGGACATTGAAAGCTTTCAGGACCTGCAGGGCAAGCGCGTGGGCGTCGGTCCGGCAGGCGGGACGTCGGCCACCTATTGGACGCGCTTCTTCGAGAACGCCGAGGGCTATGACGGCGTGACGATCTCGAATGCCGGCGGGTCCGACACGGCAGGCCAGCTGAAAGATGGCCTGATCGACGCCTTCGTCTACGCGGCGGGCCTGCCCACTGGTGCCTATTCGCAGCTGGCGGTCGAGAATGACGTGCGTTTCCTGTCGATGGATGACGAGACATTGGCAACGATGAAGGAAATCGTACCTGCCATGGCCGATTTCACCATCCCGGCCGACACCTACGAGGACCAGCCCGAAGACCTGCAAACGGTCTCGCTCTGGAACTTCGCCATCGCGCATGAGGACATGCCCGAGGAGCTTGCCTACCAGATCACGGCACTGGCCATGGAAAACCATGACCGCATGAAGACGAACCACGCTGCCGCACGCGAAACCCTGCCGGAAAATGTCGGCAAGAATACCGTTATTCCGTTCCACCCGGGTGCAGCCCGCTGGTTCGAGGAAAATGGTTTCGACGTGCCGACTGTAGAGTAGGCCCAAGCGGTAAAAACGGTTGATCGCAAACCGCCCGGGCAAATGCATAGCGTATTTGCCCGGGTCTGTTCTTTCCCTCTCGAATGACCGGACCTTCATGAATACTTCGCATGAAAAGCAGCCCGACACGGATGCAACCGACAACGACTCCCTCGAGCAGGAGCTTGCCCGCGCGAACGTGGATGCCGATCCGGTCGCTCTGAACCAGCGCCTGTTCACCGGGTCGCGCAACGTCGTCATCGCCGCGCTGTGCGCTGGCTACACGGTGTTTCACCTGCTGGTCATGAACGTCTATCCGCTCGAGACATGGGCTTATCGCCTGAGCCATGTGGGCGGTGGCTTGTTCCTGGGGTACCTGCTTTTCGGGGCAAAGCCCTTTCTGTCTGGGGCGCAGGACACCCCGCGGCAAGGTCTGGTATCCAAGGTATTGCTGATCGTCGCGGGCGGGGGCATCCTGTTCGGGTTCTTCAGTGTCGTCGCAATCTGGATAAACGGCCGTGTGCTTGGCGAGGCAATGCCTTTGCAATGGGCCATGTCCACCTTCGGTATTCCGCTGACGGCCGGGACCGCGCTGGCGATCCTGCATGGCTGGCTATTCCCCAACCCCGTGCGGACGCGGTTTGCCCCCGGCGACGTGTTGCTCGCCATTGCGGCGCTTGCGTTCACGGCCTACCTGATCTTCTTTGCCCGCCAGCTTCAGCTTAGGGCGGGAATGCCAATGGCACTGCCCGGCGATATGTGGGCGGCCATCACGGGTGTGCTTTTGGTGATAGAACTGACCCGCCGCCTTGCCGGGATGGCGCTGGTTATCATCGCGGCGGTCTTCGTGGCGTATGCCTTTGCCGGGCCGTGGTTGCCGGGAATTTTCGAGCATCGCGGCTACGACGTAAAGCGGTTCTTTTCGTATATCTTTACCGACAACGGCGTCCTGGGCGCGCCGATCGCCATCTCTTCGACTTACATCATCCTTTTTGTCGTTTTTGCGGCCTTCCTGCAAACCACGCGGGTCGGCGAGTACTTCGTGAACCTCGCGTTTGCCGCCGCCGGACACCGGCGCGGTGGACCGGCGAAGGTCGCGATCTTCGCGTCGGGGCTGATGGGCATGATCAACGGTACTTCGGCGGGCAACGTGGTGGCAACCGGGTCTTTGACCATTCCGATGATGAAAAAGGTGGGGTACCGAAACCAAACCTCGGCCGCGGTTGAAGCAGCCGCCTCCACCGGGGGACAGATCATGCCCCCGATCATGGGCGCCGGCGCTTTCATCATGGCCGAGATCACCGGCATTTCCTACATGGAGATCGTCTGGGCTGCCATCATTCCAGCCGTGATCTATTTCGTCTCGGTTTACTTCATGGTCGATCTTGCGGCCAAGAAGGTGAACATGAAAGGCCTGCCGCGCGACCAGCTGCCCAAGTTGGCGAAGCTGGCCAAGCAGATCTACCTGTTTCTGCCTATCGTCGTGCTGATCTACGCGCTTTTTGCAGGCTATTCCGTCATACGCTGCGGCACGCTGGCAATGGTGACCGCTGCCGTCGTTTCATGGCTGACGCCCCACCGCATGGGCCCGCGTCAGCTTTTCCAGGCGCTGGACAATGGTGCGCGTATGGTGCTGCAACTGGTTGCCGTATGTGCCACCGCGGGCATCATCGTGGGTGTCATCGCCCTTACCGGCATCGGCTCACGCTTTTCCACCGTGCTGCTGACGCTGGCGGATCAAAGCCAGATCCTTGCGCTCTTTTTCGCCATGGTCGTGTCCATCATCCTTGGCATGGGGATGCCGACGACGGCAGCTTATGCCGTCGCGGCCAGCGTCATCGCCCCCGGCGTCATCAATCTCGGGGTGGAGCCGCTGACGGCGCATCTGTTCATCTTTTATTTCGCGGTGATGTCCGCGATCACCCCGCCGGTGGCACTGGCCGCCTATGCGGGTTCCGCGCTGGCCGGATCGGACCCGATCCGCACCAGCGTCGAAAGCTTCAAGATCGGTCTGGCCGCTTTCGTCGTGCCGTACATGTTTTTCTATTCCCCTGCGATGCTGTTGCAGGGAAGCTGGTTCGAGATCGCTCATATCACCGTCACCGCGCTGGTCGGGGTCTACCTGCTGTCCTGTGCCGTACAAGGGTGGTTCTTCGGTCACGCGAACATGGCAGTCCGGGCTGGCCTTGCCGTCGGCGGCTTGACGATGATCGCGGGTGGCTGGATCACGGACGCCGCCGGACTGGCAATTGCGCTGGTGCTAACGTTGGTCCAAAAGAGATTTATGACAGCGCCTGACATCGTCCGGGGACCTGATTGAAACCCGGCCTGGTGTCGCTCGCTACCATTTCGTCAGTCGTACAATCCTGAGAGGCTTCGCCAAAAAGTCACTGGTCCGAAGTACATCCACTGAGCGGACCTTGGTGCAGACCGCAGCGAAGGTCGGCTCTCCGCCCAATCTGACTGTAATCACACACGGAGTTCCGACTTGAACCCGTAACCCGGTGCAGTTTGACGCTAGTCGCTTTTTGGCAATCGCCCCCGAAATCGAAGGCAAAAGGCAAGGTTCTTCGAAACGCGTTTATTATCAGCCCCTTGAGAGGCTATTCACCAAATCGGCGTAGTCATCAGGTCCAGAGAATATCGGCTCTGAGAGACCGCTTCCGGGCCTCCTGGCGCCAAGGCCAGTGCTCAGCCCCTCTTACATAACCCTCGAAAACAACGGAAAATTCCGGTCGTAGCCGGATCGAGAGAACTCTTTCGAAAGGGCGAATGGCGGAGAGACAGGGATTCGAACCCTGGAGACGGTTTCCCGCCTACACGCGTTCCAGGCGTGCGCCTTCGACCACTCGGCCACCTCTCCGGTCTGGCCTCTTTATCGTCAGCGACAAGTCCAGTTCAAGCGCTTTCTTGCGCGTGACCGCACCCTCGGAGCACGGCCATCCTGCAAAGCCGATCAACGGCCGTCTCCCGCTCCGCCGCCGCCATCGGCGTCGCCGTCCATGTCCGGTGGCTCGTCCTTTTGGCGTGGGGCGGTCGGAACGTTGGGGCTGGACGGCTTGGTGGCTTGCGCCGCCACCCCGTCTTCGCGGGTCCCGCCGTTCAGGACCTCGGCATTGCGGATCCAGATGTCGCGCTGGGCGAACGGTATTTCTATTCCGGCTTCCGCGAAACGGTGTGCAATCTGATGGTTCATCTCCGAATGCACGGTCAGGATATAGTTGACGTCACGCAGGATCGCCCGGATCTCGAAATCCAGTGAATCGGCACCGAAACCGCGGAACACCACAAAGGGCGGCGGGTTCAACAACACCAGCGGGTGCGCCTCCGCGATTTCCTGCAGGATCCTGTCGACCATCTCGGTGTCTGTTCCATAGGCCACGCCGACCGGCACGATAAGACGCCCAACGGTGTTGCCGCGGGTATAGTTCGTCACGCGGCCCGACACCAGATCGGCATTCGGGACAATCACGTCCGAGCGGTCAAAGGTCTGGATGATCGTCGAGCGCACAGAGATATCCTTGACGTTGCCGTGAATGCCGCCGACCTCGATCCAGTCGCCTTCGGAAATGGGACGCTCCACCAGCAGAATGATACCGCTGACGAAATTGGACACGACGTTCTGCAGACCGAACCCGATACCGACGGACAATGCCCCGGCGACATAGCCGAGGGCGGTTAGGTCGATGCCCGCGCTGGTAATGGCGATCACGGCTGCAAGGAATATCCCGACATACCCCACACCGGAGAGGATGGCATGGCGGCCGCCGGTGTCGATCCTGGTCTTGGGCAGGATGGTATTCTTCAGCGCCCCCTGTAAAAGACGCGTGGCGAAGTAGCCCAGTACGAAAATGAACGCGAATGTAAGAAATATCGTGGGCGATATCCGCGTCTCACCGATAAAAAAACCTTCGGCGGCCCGGCTGTAAAGTTCCGTCAGGTCTGCAACCCGAGCGCCCCACAAAAGCGCGAAAATCGGCAATGAGAGAACAACCAGAACCACCCCGGCCAGGATCGGGATCAAAGATTCGGCCGCACCGGCACGGTTCTTGGTGATAAGGACGTAGACCTCGACCACGACACGCTGCAACACAAGCAGCATCGCCAGAAGCTCAATCGAACCCAGCGAAGGATACAGCAGGGCCTGCGCCAGCCGGAAATAGCCCACCGCGCCGAGCACCGGCACAATGATGGCCAGTGCGGTCATGAGAAAGGCCAGGATGCCAGTCATGCGCGAGCGGTAGGTTTCCTCACCGTCATCCTCGGCATCGGCCTTCACATGTTCGCGCAACAGATTCGCAATCCGGAACACGAGGAGGCAGCACAAGACCATCAACGGGTACAGGATCACGACCGAGGCAGGCCTGCTCCATTGCGCGATCTCGCCGACCTGTTGCAGAAAGAAGCTTCCCGCGGCCAATCCGCCGAGAAGCATCCCGTAGAACCGACCCTTGCGGCGGCTTTGCGGCGACAGGTTCAGAGGTAACGTGCGCGCTTCCTTTGCCGGGAAAACGCGCGAGGCAAGCCAACGCGCCAGAAGGAATGCGAAGACCAGCGGCCCGAACACGTCCAGAATCCGTCCGCCGCGCAATCCCACAAAGCCACTGCTTGAAAGCGCTTCGATCAGGAAATAGACCCCGAAAAAGGGCAGGAACAGGCTACCCATCGAGACTATGAAACCGATGATCCAGCGCGCCGCGCCCGGGTCTTCTCCGAGTATCTTGCGCGTCAGGGCGTGTGTCCATTTTCGTCCCCTGCCGACCAGCACGAGGCCGATCGCCGACAGGACGAGGATGACCGGAATATCCTTCCTGGTTTCATCGCGCTGGATCGGATTGCGCCAGGCTGCGTCGGCTTCGGATCTGAGGGCTGCGAAGGTACTGCCGAGCGCGGCCAGCCCTTCCGGCCAATGGACCGGGTTCAGCGGAGACGGCCCGAATTGCATAATCTCGTCTCTCTGACGCTCCCGGATGATCGCGTCGATCCCTTGGATCAATCCGTCGGCGCGGGTATGAGCCAGTTCGGCCAAGCGTACAGGTTCACGCAACCGCGCCATGCGATCGTTGAGAAGCTTGCGCGCCGAGGCGATTTCCGCAACTTCCGACTCGCCGTCCTCGGGTGGCGGACCCAGGGCTTCGAGTTGCCGCGTCACTGTCTGTATCGCGTTTCGATTGGTGTCCTGCTCGTCCAGGAACCGCTGTCGCCAATTCGCCAACTCGCTGCGCAGGGTCTCCAGCGCATTGGTCGAGGCACGACCGGCCTCGATCGCCTCGTCGGCGCGGGATGCCACCCGGTCCCATGCCTCGTAGTCAATCTCGGTGGATGACCCCTGCGACTGTGCCATGGCGGGCGGCGCAGTCGCGACAAGTGACACAATAACCGGGGCGGCAAGCCCGGACATCAACAGCGCTACGGCAATCAGGCAGCGCTTAAGGTGGGTCATTCGACAAAGACCCCGGGAATGCTGCGCGGCGCCTCGGTCAGCCAGCCGGGTGTCGGCAGGTTTTTCTCGCGCAGGAATTCCGGGTTGAAGAGCTTGGACTGGTAGCGCGTGCCGTAATCGCACAGAATCGTGACGATCGTGTGCCCCGGCCCCATGTCGCGGGCCATGCGCATTGCTCCTGCCACGTTCACCCCGGTAGAGGCCCCCATGCACAGCCCCTCATGTTCAAGCAGGTCGAAGACAATCGGCAACGCCTCTTCGTCCGGTATTTGGTAGGCGAAATCAGGCGTAAAGCCTTCGAGGTTGGCGGTAATCCGCGCCTGACCGATGCCTTCGGCGATGGAACTGCCCTCGGCTTCCAGTTCGCCGGTCGTGTACCACGAATAGAGCTTTGCTCCCATCGGGTCGGCGATACCCATCTTGACGCCCTTGGACTGAAGCGCCATCGAAACGCCCGCCAGTGTGCCGCCCGACCCGCAAGCACAGATGAAGCCGTCGACCTTGCCGTTCGTCTGGTCCCAAATCTCGGGGCCGGTGGTTTCGACATGGGCCTGACGGTTGGCGGTGTTGTCGAACTGGTTTGCCCAGATCACGCCCTTCTCGGCGGTCTCGGACAGCTTCTGCGCCAGCCGCTCGGAGTAGCGCACGAAATTGTTGGGGTTCGAATAGGGCGCGGCCGGAACCTGAACAAGCTCTGCGCCTGCAAGCGTCAGCATGTCCTTCTTTTCCTGGCTTTGCGTTTCCGGGATCACGATCACGGTCTTGAAACCCATGGACGCGCCGACCAGCGCCAGCCCTATGCCGGTGTTACCGGCCGTTCCTTCGACGATCGTCCCGCCCGGTTTAAGATCACCGCGAGCGACAGCATCCGTGATGATCGACAATGCGGCCCGATCCTTGACCGACTGGCCGGGATTCAGGAACTCGGCTTTGCCATAGATGTCGCAGCCTGTTACTTCGCTGGCCTTGCGCAACTTGATGAGGGGGGTGTTTCCGACCGCGTCGGCCAGATCCTTGGCGATCCGCATCGCTGAGGCTCCTTAAATCGGGTATTCCAAGTCTGATTAAGGCGGAACCGCCGTGAACTCAAGCAGATGCGCGCAGGCGCGTGCGTTCCCGTTCGAGCCAGAGCAACAATGCAAAGAGCGGGCCTATATTCACTTCGCCCGTGCGCGTCATCGCCATGGCTGCGTCAAAGCCGATGACGTGGCGGCGCAGGTCCTCATGCTCGGCCTCCAGCCCTCCATGTGTCTCTCCTGTTTCCGGCAATTCGCACAGCCCGACATAGCAGTGAAACAGCTCGGTCGAGCATCCGGGTGAGCAATAATGGGAGCTGACATGCAACAGCTGGGTCAATTCCAGATCGGCCTCCTCCCGGCATTCGCGCCGCGCCGCCTGTTCGGGTGTTTCGCCGGCATCGACACGGCCCGCGACCGGCTCAAGCACCCAGGGCAGCGGATCACCACGGTCAAACGGACCCATGCGGAACTGCTCGACAAGCAGAATTCTGTCGCGGCGAGGATCGTAGGGCAGCACGACGGCCGCGTCGCTGGCGACAAAGACCTCTCGGCTTACGGTATTGCTCATCCCGCCATCGAACTGCGGGTGACGCAGGCGATAGCTGCGGGTCAGGTAGAACCCTTCATGCGGTGTGTCGTGGGAGACTATCTCGACCTCGGCGCCACGCGTGGCACTTCGAAGGTCCGCCGGTGCCGGCATCCGTTCGGCGGCGGCTTGCGTTGCGGCGCGCGCCAAGATCATCTGACGAAGAGGTGCCAACTCTTGCAGGGATCGTCGCCCGAAATATCCCATGATCTCGTCCGCGGCGCATTCCAGTACCCTTGCGGAAAGGGCTTCATCCGCCCGAAGCACGGTGTCGTCAGACCTCTCTTTGCGTGAAAGGCCGGCGACTTCGGCGAAAAAGATCGCACGATCTGCCGCCACCCCCTCCAGCATTCGCACTGTCTCGTCGGGCACCACGGTGGTGCCAGCGACGCGCCAGATCAAAGCGTCGGTCCACGCCGGACCGTCAAGAACCACCCGCGTCATCCGGTCAGCGCCAGCGTCGCGCAACCCATTCCGAGACCAGACCGATCACGATGCCGCCCACCACGAGCAGCACGATCAGCGGTATGTGCCACATCGTGAAAAGGTAATCTATTCCGATCTCGAAAATGGCGATGATCCCTTCGACGGGACCGTCATAGCGCTTTTCCAGCGCCAGCCGCAGCATCTCGTTGAAGCTCTGCAGGAAGAGCGCCCAGAATACCAGAGCGCCCACGCCTGTCAGCCCCGCACCGATGGCGTTGCTGTAGCCATAGTTCAAACGCGATCCGATCACGATCCACCCCGAAAGAAGCCCAAGCACGACATTGACCTCGTTGAACCAGCCAAAGCCGGTGCCCTCCGGCATAAGCGGCCGGAACATTTCGGACGCGTACCAGGCCAGGATCGCCATCAATATCGCAGCGACGCCTCTTCCGGTGGTGGGCATACTGTCGGTTACGGGCATTCCTTGCAGGGCCTTGCGATTGTAATCTGTGTTACATCGCAGTTACCCGTATGAAACGCCGCCGCACAAGAGGTGAGATAAAAATTCCACATCCGCCTGAAGCGGGTATCGAAGCCCATCCTGGCGATCTGGTCCCATTTCTCGTTGAAGGTGTCGTGCCAGCGACGCAGAGTCTGGCTGTAGCTTTCGCCGAACTCGACCGACTGCCGGAACAGCAGACCGGCCCGTTCCACTTGGGCTTTTAGCGCGCCGGGGCTGGGTAACATGCCGCCCGGAAAGATGTACTTCTGGATGAAGTCGACATCGTTTCGGTAGGATTCGAAGCGATCGTCCCCCACGGTGATTATCTGCAGCGTCGCTTGACCTCCGGGTTTCAGACGCTCGCGCACCGCGTCGAAATAGACCGGCCAATATTGTTCGCCGACAGCCTCGAACATCTCGATGCTGGCGATGCCGTCGTAATGGCCTGTCTCATCGCGGTAATCCTGCAACTTGAAGGTCACGAGGTCGGACAATCCGGCAGTCGCGATTCGGTCCTGCGCGTACTTGAACTGCTCTTCGCTGATCGTCAGGCAGGTGACCCGCAGCCCCCTCGTCCCGGCGGCATACTCGGCGAATCCGCCCCAGCCACAGCCGATTTCGAGCACGTGATCACCCGGCTTCGCGCCCATCTGGTCGACCATCGAGGCATATTTCGCGGTCTGCGCAGCCTCCAGGCTTTCCTGCCCGGTTTCGAAGATGGCACTGGAATACGTCATCGTCTCGTCCAGCCACAGACGGTAGAAATCATTGCCCAGGTCGTAATGATAGCTGATGTTGCGCCGAGCCTGTTTCCTGGTATTCCGCTGAAACCAAAAGCGGAGCTTTTCATAGAGTTCGACGATTTTCTGGCCGGGATAGCCATTGTACATGTCGTCGTTGTCGCTGTTGACGAGGTCCATGAAGGCCTGAAGGTCCGGCGTGGTCCACCACCCGTCCAGGTAGGCATCGCAAAAACCCAGGTATCCCTCGCGCAGCATACGGGCAAAGAGGTCGTGATTGTGAACGTCGATCCGTGCCACGGGGCCCGGCGCCTGGCCCTCGACACGAAAAACGCGGCCATCCTCGAGGCCGATATCAAGTCGTCCGTGCTGAAGTGTTCCGGCAACCTCGAACATCTTGGTGAAATACCGTGGCAGCGCGGTCTGGCCGGCCGTGTCGGTCAGGATCGTCTCACGCGCCGCCTTCGCGGTTGCAATCGGCGGCGCGGCGCCGGCAGATGGTCTCGGGGAATTCAAAACGGTCTCTCTTCGTAGGCTCTCAGCGCACGCTCACGGCCTTCTGAAAGGCTGATGATGCGCTCGGGATAGGTGTCGTCTGGCCGCATCGTCCAACTGCGCGGGATCGCATCGAAATAGCTGAGGGCGGTTTTCGTCGGGCGGCTTCGCCCCTCTGCGATCCAGCGATGGCGGTACGCCCCGTCCGGATCGAACTTGTCCAGCTGGGTTTCGGGGTTGAAGACGCGGAAATAAGGCGTCGCGTCCGGTCCGCTGCCGGCCGCCCATTGCCAGCCCATCGCGTTCGAAGCCACATCCCAGTCAGTCAGGCAGTCGTCGAACCACGCCTGGCCCACTTTCCAATGTGTCATCAGGTGCTTGGTCAGGTAACTGGCGACGATCATCCTGGCCCGGTTGTGCATTTTGCCCGTGACGTACATCTCGCGCATGGCGGCATCGACGAAGGGTTCGCCGGTACGGCCCTGCTTCCACGCCTTGACCTCCGCGCGGCGTTCGTCGTCGTTCCACGGAAACGCGTCCCATTCCTCACGCCAGTTGCGGTCTTTTATCCGGGGTGTGTGATAGATCAGGTGATACGCGAATTCACGCCAGACCAGTTCCTGCAGCCAGGTCTCGGCGCCCTTGCCGCCTCCGTTCTGCAACGCCCGCTGCCCGGCATGCCAGCATTGTCCCGGGGAAATCTCGCCGTAGGTCAGGTTTTCCGACAGCCCCGAGGTGCCGTCTTCCGCCGGAAAGTCGCGCTGTTTTCCGTAATCGGAGATCGCCTGGCCGGTGAACCACCCCAGCCGACCATGCGCCGCCTCTTCACCCACGCGCTGGTGCGGCAGGCAGACCTGGGCGCCACGGTCCATTGCGGCGCCCAGGTTCCAGCCGTCCAGATCGTCGGATTTCGGCCAGCTTGAAGGCGCGGGAAATTTCGAGGGGGCAGACAACGGCGCATCCACGTCGCGGTCGCGAACGGCCCGCCACATCGGCGTGTAGACCTTGTAGAAACCGCCGGCCTTCGTCTCGACGGTCCAGGGCTCGAACAACAGGTGGCCGGTATGACTTTCGGCCTCGATGCCTGCGTCCTTGAGGGACGATTTCACCTCGGTGTCCCGTTCGATCGCGTCCGGGTCATAGGCCCGCGACCAGTAGACCGCCCCTGCCCCGGTCTCTTTCGCCAGGTCCTTCAGAACATCGACAGCCTTGCCTGCGCGGAAGACGATGCGGCTGCCCTTGTCGCGCAGCCGTTTGTCGAGGTCCGCCAGAGACAGACCCAAGCGCCATTTCGACGCCGCCCCAAGGTCATCCACCAGCTTGTCGCGAACAAACACCGGAACCACGGGACCGCCACGGTCGACCGCGGCGGTCAGCGCCGGATGATCCGACAGCCGCAGATCGCGGCGCAACCAAAGAAGTGTGGGTTTTGTATCTGCCAAGCTCGTCGTCCCCCCGCGTCAGTCAGGGGCTATACGGCCTGCATTTCCCCGTGGATCAAAGACAAGTTTCCAAAGCAGTCAACAGTTTGTCCACTTCGGCCTTGTTTGTGTAATGCACGAAGCTAAGCCTCAGAACGCCCTTGTCCAGATCAATCCCCATGGATTGCAACGGCCGCGCCCCGTAGAAGTCTCCACCACCGGCCATGATGCCATGAGCCGCCAGTTTTTCGGCCATCTCGCGCCCTGAGCCGGGCAATTCGACCGCCACTGTGGGCGCTTTCAAAGCGGCGTCGCTCGGCCCGATCAGGCGTAGCGTATTCCTGTCCGCCAGGTAATCCAACAAGGGTTGAAGCAACGCGGTCTCATGCGCCCGCATGAGATCGTGCACACCGGCGCTGCGCTCTGCCGCGTCCCCGGTGCAGCCATGATGTTCCGCCAGTGTGTCGTAATAATCTGCCATTCCGGCGCAGGCCGCCACCTGCGCGTGGTCGGGCCCCGCCGGCGTGAACCGCTTGTACAGGCTGTCGGCATTGAACCAATGTGCCTGGTTGGGCAGCATCTCGCCAAGCTCGCGCCGGATCGTCATGATCCCCTGATGCGGCCCGTATGTCTTGTAGGCCGAGAATAGGTAGATATCGGCACCCAGATCGCCCACGTTGACGAAGCCGTGCGGCGCGTAAGAGACGCCGTCCACGCAAACGAAGGCGCCGGCGGCATGGGCCGCGGCCGTGATCTCGACCACCGGGTTCACCGCCCCGACGATATTCGAACAATGCGGAAAACAGACAAGCCTGACCCTTTCGTCCAGCAAAGCCTCCAGATCGTCCAGCCGCAAGAGACCCGTTTCGCTGTCGATCCTCCATTCGCGAATCTCGATACCCGCATCGCCCAGGCGTCTCCATGGGCCGGAATTCGCTTCGTGATCCTGATCCGTCACGATGATTGCGTCGCCAGGGTTCATCCAGTCACGGAAGGCCTGCGCCAGGACATATGTGTTCTGCGTCGTGGAAGGCCCAAAGCTCAGCTCGTCGGTTGCGACGCCAAGCATCGCGGCCAACCGTGTTCGCGCCTCGTCCATCTCCTCGCCGCCAAGACGACTGGCCTCAAAAGGGCCATAAGGTTGAACCTTGCGCTGATGGTAGAACCGCGTCAGCCGCTCTATCACCGGCGCACAGGTGTAGGACCCGCCCGCATTCTCGAAAAAGGCCTGTCCGTTAAGGCCGGGTTCGGCGAAGGCTGGGAACTGCGCCCGCACGAAATCAATGTCCAAAGCTTTCGTCATCCATCCCTCCCCGATTGTTCGGGCTGACCAAACAGCAAAGCCCCCCGAGGTGCAAGAACTCGGGGGGCTTCAAAGTTATTGTGGTGCCAGCGTTGCCGCTGGCTAAGTCAGGCGCGTTTCTCGGACGCCAGACCGCGCCAGATTGCGTAGCACATGACCAGCAGTACCAAGGTGAACGGCAAGCCTGTCGAAATTACCGCCGATTGCAGCGAGGAAAGCCCCCCGCCGATCAACAGCACGACGGCCACGGCGCCCTCGAAGATGCACCAGAACACGCGCTGCGCCACCGGAGCATCGACCTTGCCGCCCGCCGTGATCGTGTCGATCACAAGGCTGCCCGAGTCCGACGATGTGACGAAGAACACGATCACCAGCACGATGCCGATCACCGAGGTGATCGTCGCCAGCGGCAACTGGTCCAGCATGTAGAACAGCTTAAGTTCCAGAGCCGCATCTTGTGCGCCGGTGTATCCGTCACTGACCACCTGGTTGAGCGCGGTGCCGCCGAAGACGGTCATCCAGAGCACGCAGACAAGCGTCGGGATGATCAGGACACACGTCACGAATTCGCGCACCGTACGACCGCGGCTGACGCGAGCGATGAACATGCCGACGAAGGGCGACCAGCTGATCCACCACGCCCAATAGAACGAGGTCCAGCCCTGGCTGAAGTTCAGGTCTTCACGGCCAAGCGGATTGGACAGGGCAACGAGGTTCTGCAGGTAGGCCCAGATGCTGTCGAAAAACAGCGTGATCAGGAAGATCGGCCCGCCCACGAAGAACACGAACAACAGCAACAACGCTGCAAGGCCCATGTTGATCTCCGACAGGACCTTCACGCCGCCATCCAGACCCCGGACGACCGAGACCAGGGCAACCGCGGTAATGGCCGAGATCAGGATCACCAGCAGAAGCGGGTTGTTCTCGACACCGCTTTCCTCGTTATTGCCATAGGCGATGCCCAGGAACGACCGCGTGCCTTCAGCCGCGTCACCGCTGCCGAAGAGATAGGTCAGACCCGACGCCGTTTGTTCCGCACCGAAACCCAGCGAAGTGGCGAGGCCGAAAAGCGTGGCGAAAACCGCCAGCGTGTCGATGATATGGCCGGTCCAGCCCCAGACACGATCGCCGAAGATCGGATAGAAGGCCGAACGCAGCGTCAGCGGCAAACCTTTGTTGTAAGAGAAAAGTGCCAGTGCCAGTGCGACGACCGCATAGATCGCCCAGGGATGCAGGCCCCAGTGAAAGATGGTCGCGGCCATGCCCAGACGTTGTGCCGCCGCCTCGTCACCGCCCGCGGCTCCAAGCGGCGCCCAGTCCGTCCGCACGCCCTCTTCCATCGATGTTCCACCCAGCGAACTGGAGAAATGGCTCATCGGTTCGGACACGCCAAAGAACAGCAGACCAATGCCCATGCCGGCAGCGAACAGCATCGCGAACCAGCCCAAGTAGGAATAGTCCGGCGTCGCATCCGTCCCGCCCAGTCGGACCGAGCCATAGGGTGTCACGATCAGGAAAAGGCAGAAAATCACGAAGATGTTGGCAGCGCCAAGGAAGAACCAGTCAAAACCCTTGGTGACGGCGCTGAAGAGCCAGTCAAACAGACCCGAGGCCTGCTCAGGCAGGGCCAGCGCGTAAAAAACGAACGCGACGATGGCGAGACCCGAAATCAGAAAGACCGGATTGTGGATATCAAGGCCGAACGGCCCGATCTTGGTTTCGATATTGTCCTGACCGATCTTGTAGTCGGTCTGTATGAGGTTCGTGGTGCCTTCCGGCTCCGGGATCCCCTGGTTTGTCGTTTCGTCGGCCATGCACGACCTCCTCTGTGTAAAACTTGATTTGGGCAGCGCTAGACGCGATCAGGTGCGGACAACCATGACCGAGCATTCGGCGTGTTCCGCGATCTTTCCGCCGTTGGACGGCCAAACGTAATCCAT
The DNA here is from genome assembly GCF_009363735.1 of Roseovarius sp. THAF8. Lineage (NCBI taxonomy): Bacteria > Pseudomonadati > Pseudomonadota > Alphaproteobacteria > Rhodobacterales > Roseobacteraceae > Roseovarius > Roseovarius sp. THAF8. The sequence goes on from NZ_CP045410.1 coordinate 418,568, forward strand.
GATGTTCGGGACATGACTGGCCATCACGACCAGATCAGCGCCAGTGTCCTTGACCGCCTTCAGCAGGATGTCGTCCACGTCGGAACTCGGATCGTGGCTGACCAGCGCGTCGCCTGACGCGGTGAAGCCGTTGGCCGATCCCTGATCTTTCGCGAACGCGTCGAGCTTTTCCGCGTACTCGGCAGGCGTGTGGGCCATGGAACTCGGGGTAGAACTTGTGACGCCGACAAAAATCACTTCGGCATCGTAGTGCTTGGCCAGGTCTGCGGTACATTTGAGCGCCTTCTCGAGACGATCCATATGTGCCAAATCGACCGGAGCCATGATCTTTTTGAACATGTGTGTCCCTCCTGTTGCGCACCGTTTGTCGCGGCTCTTTTCGGCTGCGTGCGCAGGTCCCCAGGGATCCATGGCGAACCCACGGACTGCCCTGTCTGGGCAAGACTAACCCGTTTGACGACCGAACTTCAATGAAATGCGGCCTATTTCCTGGCGCATGCGACATGACACATGCACGGCAAAGGGGATTTGCGTGCTTGTCTAAGGGCGCACTGAACGGGTGCCATGCAATTTATCCAGGCGCATCGGCAACGGATTCGCCCGAATTTTCGGCATTCATGGTCCTGCATCCCGTTGCAAAATCCCATGACGTAACTATGTTGAAGGTGTCCTTCGGGACTATGGACATAAACGCGCTCGTAATAAGCGGATCGGACCCGGGGGCGGTACCCGGCGGCTCCACCAATCACCCGTCGTTGGAGGGATATGGGGCCGAAACAGGATCGACGAACGTCTAAAGGGGTTTGCTTTGTCCCGGTGAGATACCACCGTTATCGGTTCGCTAAGCATAATTGCCAACGACAATCGTGCTCCGGTCGCAATGGCTGCGTAAGCAGTCGGAGTAACCGAAAATTAAGTCCTGGCCTCTAGCAAGGTCAGGCGGGGTTCGCAGGCACCTGGCAACAGAAGCCTGCACTTCACCTAATTTCACAAAGCTTTGGGAAGCCCCTTGATGTCGCGTCAGCGCGCGTCAGTCGGCGAGGTGTCTCGCATTCTGCACCAGCCGTGCGACCTGCCCCCGCTGGCGGCTGAGAAGCGACAGATCCTCTTCATCGCGCGCTGCGGCCATCGCCTCATCGTAAAGCTGCATGATCCGTTCCTCGCCTTTTATCACCGAATTGAGCACATCTTCGTCGATGTCATCAAAGACCGCACGGGTCTTGATGACGAGGCGCTGCACGGTGGAAAAGAAACTGCCGTCCTCGTCTGGCACACATCCATGCGTGCGCAACTGCGCCGACAAATCTGCCTCGTGCGCCGTATGCGTCGCGGAAAACTTTTCCATCAGAGGGCGAATATCGGGCTCTGCCCGATCGAGGATCTCGTCATAGCCCGCCAACGTGTCCCTGATCCGAACCTGCAATTTGGCAAGTGCGTCGCGGTACTCGGCAGAAGTGTTCAGTGTCATGAAACAAGCCCCATCAATCCTTATTAACGCGCCGACGTCGCATCATGTTCCGACAGGCATTGCCCGACTTGCCAATTCGCCACACCAGGTTGTGGGGCACATCTGCGACGACCCCGTGAGGCTTTGACCCAAAGTCGCATGCACTGAACCTTGCGCAATCTCGTTTCGGTCGGCCTGTCACGACAGCTTCGAAACGACCATGTGCAGTTGATGTCCGGAATTCCGATCCACGATGCACTGTACCGATGGGTCCGCGACGGGTATGACGAAGGCCATGACTGGCCAGTGACGCGAGATGCGCGATGACGGTATCGCTTAGCAAGATGTTCCGCGTGTTCGGGCGGATCGGGATATTGTCCTTTGGCGGGCCTGCCGCGCAGATTTCCCTTATGCAGACAGAACTGGTGGACCGCCACAAATGGCTGACCGAGACGCAATTTCTGCAAGCGTTGTCCTTCTGCATGCTTCTGCCCGGACCCGAGGCGATGCAACTGGCCACCTACGCGGGCTGGAAGCTGCGCGGCGTTCCGGGCGGGCTGCTGGCGGGACTGTTGTTCGTGCTTCCGGGCGCCGCGGTCATCTTCGCGCTGGCGTTCGGCTACGCCTATTTCGGCCAGTTGCCCCTGGTGCAGGTCTTGTTCGCCGGCATCAAGGCCGCCGTGGTCGTCATCGTCTTTCAGGCCCTGTATAAGCTGTCGCGCCGGGCATTGAAAGGCGGGCTCGCCTATGCGCTCGCGCTCGCCGCATTCGTCGGAATTTTTTTCCTGTCGGTCCCCTTTCCCGCCATCATCGCGCTCGCGGCCACCGTCGGCCTCGTTTTCGCGTCCGCAAACCCGCCCGAAGCCAAGGCGTCGACGCCGGTGTACCCGGGCAATACCCTGCGCACGGTTCTGCTGTGGGGGGCGGTCTGGGCCGCGCCCCTCATGATTCTGTGGGTCGTGAACGCCTCTCTGCTTTTGCAGATAGGTCTGTTCTTCTCCAAGCTCGCCGTGGTGACCTTCGGCGGGGCTTATGCCGTGCTGGCCTACATGACTCAGGAAATCGTGCAATCCTACGGCTGGCTCAGCACGGACCAGATGATCGACGCGCTCGGGCTTGCGGAAACCACGCCGGGGCCGCTCATCCTCGTGACGCAATTCGCTGGTTTCATGGCGGGCTTCCTGCAAGGTGGCCCCGGACTGGCCACAGTGGCCGCGCTCGTGACGCTTTGGGTCACGTTCGTCCCATGTTTTCTCTGGATTTTTGCCGCCGCTCCCTATGTCGAGTCGTTGTTGTCCCGCCCCCGCCTGAAGGGCGCATTCGATGCGATATCCGCCAGTGTCGCGGGCGTGATCCTCAACCTTGCTGTCTGGTTCACACTGCACGTACTCTTCACAGAGACAGCACAGGGCGGATATGGCCCCGTCCTGCTGCTCGAAAACCTTTCGCCTCAGAATGCGCTTTTGGTCGCACTTGCGTCGTTTCTCTATCTGGTGATGCGTGTGCCGATGGTTGCCGGCCTGCTGATCATGGCCTTACTCGCATGGGGCGTGGATCTGTTGATCTGAGATGCGCGGCCTCTTTTGTTTTGCTTCGAATCCCTTATTGTGAGGTGCAAGAGGTTCGGGGACCAAGATGCCGCATTCGATTGATTATGGAAAACTGATGCATCGCGCCATGCGCGGCCTGATCCAGGAGGTGCTGTGCAGCGTGCGGGACAATGGACTGCCCGGCGCGCATCATTTCTTCATCACCTTCGAGACGACCCATCCCGACGCGGAACTCGCCGACTGGCTCCGCGAACGCTATCCCAGCGAGATGACCGTGGTGATGCAGCACTGGTTCGACGATCTGGACGTCACCGACGAAGGGTTCACCGTCACACTCAATTTCGGCGACAGCCCCGAGACGTTGTATATCCCCTATGACGCGATCCAGACCTTTGTGGATCCGTCGGTCGAGTTCGGGCTTCGCTTCGAGTCTCAGGACGACGACGAAGAAGACGAGGACAACGACGACAGTGCCGGCGAACCGGAAGAAGCCGATAGTGTCGAGGTCGACGAAGATGACGTCGCCAAGCCTCGGGACGCCGAGGTCGTGAGTCTCGACAGCTTCCGCAAGTGACGTGCCGACAGGGTAATTCATAAGACACGGCGTTGATCTTTCCGCTTGGTCCGGTATGAAACCCAAAAGCAGTTCCAGGAGACGCCGACATGACCTCTACCCGTACAGAATCCGACAGTTTCGGCCCGCTGGAGGTTCCTGCGGAAAAATACTGGGGGGCACAGACGCAGCGCTCGTTGATGAATTTTCCCATCGGCTGGGAAAAACAGCCGGTTGCGATCGTGCGTGCGCTCGGCGTGATCAAGAAGGCTTGCGCCATGGCCAACAAGGAGGCGGGCGTTCTGGACGCCAAGCTGGCGGACGCAATCATCGAAGCGGCGGGTGAAGTCGTCGAGGGCAAGCTGGACGACCATTTCCCCTTGGTGGTCTGGCAGACGGGTTCGGGCACGCAATCGAACATGAACGCCAACGAGGTCATCGCCAACCGCGCGATCGAGATCCTCGGCGGCACCATCGGCAGCAAGGACCCCGTTCACCCCAACGATCACTGCAACATGGGGCAATCCTCGAACGACACCTTTCCGACCGCGATGCATATTGCCACGGCCATGTCGGTGCGTGATGTCCTGCTGCCGGGGCTGGAGAAACTCGCCGCAGGGTTGGAGGAAAAGTCCAGCGAATTCAAGGATATCATCAAGATCGGCCGCACCCATACGCAGGATGCGACGCCGTTGACTCTGGGCCAGGAATTCTCGGGCTACGCCCACCAGGTCCGCCAGGGAATCGCTCGGGTCGAGACCGGCCTTCCGGGCATTTACGAGCTGGCCCAGGGAGGCACGGCCGTGGGCACGGGCCTCAACACCCGCAAGGGCTGGGGCGAAACGGTGGCGGCGAACATGGCCGAGATCACCGGCCTCCCCTTCGTCACCGCTCCCAACAAGTTCGAGGCGCTGGCGGCCCATGACGCGATGGTTTTCCTGTCCGGCGCAATCGCGACCGTGGCAGGCAGTTGCTACAAGATTGCCAATGATATCAGGTTCTTGGGAAGTGGCCCACGCTCTGGCCTGGGCGAGTTGATCCTGCCGGAGAACGAGCCCGGATCGTCGATCATGCCGGGCAAGGTGAACCCGACGCAGGCCGAGGCACTGACCCAGGTCGCGGCGCACGTGATGGGCAACGATGCGGCGATCAAGTTCGCAGGCAGCCAGGGGCATTTCGAGCTCAATGTCTACAACCCGATGATGTCGTATAACCTGTTGCAATCCATACAGCTTTTGGGTGACGCGGCGGACAGCTTCACCGAGCGGATGCTGCTGGGAATCGAGGCCAACGAGCCCCGGATCGAGAAGCTGATGAAGGAAAGCCTGATGCTGGTGACGGCGCTGGCGCCGACCATCGGCTATGACAATGCCACCAAGGTCGCCAAGACAGCGCACAAGAACGGTACCACGTTGAAAGAAGAGGCAATTTCGCTGGGGTTCGTGGACGAAAAGACCTTTGACGAAGTGGTGCGGCCCGAAGACATGATCGGCCCGAAAGACGCATGAGCGAGGTCGTCAATCTCAACCGCGTTCGGAAGGCGAAGAATCGCGTGAAAAAGCGGACGCAAGCTGATGAAAACGCAGTGAAATTCGGTCGAACCAAGGTTGATCGAGAGGTTGACGAGGCAAGAGCGAAAAAGGCGCGGGAAGCGCTGCGGCAGCATCGCCTGGACGACGAGTGAGCCGGCCGGTCAAACGGTCTCTGACCCTGCGCGGGCACCGGACAAGCGTGTCCCTGGAAGATGATTTCTGGAAGGCTTTCAAGGAGATAGCTGGCGAAGAAGATGTGCCGGTAAACCTGCTGGCCGCCCGGATCGACGCGGCGCGGGGCGTGGAGATGGGGCTGGCGTCGGCGATCCGGCTCTACGTTCTGCGGCATTACCGGGAAAAAGGTTAACGGATCCGGTAGCGCCGAATCCCACGTCGGTATCGCGTCGGTATCCGAGTGGTAATGCGGCGGTGCCGTTGTCATTCGACGGCCCGATTAACACACCGCACGGGCTTTACCCGTTCTTAACCCTGATCGCGTCAACTTGGGGCCATGTCAGAGCTTCGTCTTTTGTTGCCCGCGGACCTTTGGATGCGGAAGATCTTCGACGCGAAAGCGGCGCGGGATGGCGGCGTTGTCCGACGCAGCGTGAGGGACATCGAGCGGATCGTGGGGCGTGAGCGGTTCCGGTGCGAGATAACGCGACGGGGCTATCACGCGGTCGAGAACGCCGGACAGGTCGTAATCTTTTGCAATAACGAGCGTGTGTCGGTTTGGTGCTGAAGCCAAAAGCTTTGAGAAAGCTTTTGGCAAATCTTTTTTGAAAAGATTTGCCCCGGCCCAAAGTGTTTCCGGGACACATTGAATCGCTTTAGTCGCGCGGCGTGACCTTGAGCCAGATGCCGTCCTTGCCGCGCACGGTCAGGTGCGCCACCGGTATGGCGGGGCGCTCGGACACCAGATCGAAGCGGTAGGCGGCGACCAGCATGGACAACAGGAGCGGCCCCTCGATCATCGCGAATCCGGCCCCGGTGCAGACCCGCTGGCCGGCGGAGAACGGCATGTAGGCATTGCGCAAACAGGTCTTGCCGTTCTCGGTGGCAAAGCGGGCCGGGTCGAAATCGTCGGGGCGGTCCCACAGCCGTTCGTGACGGTGCTGGTGCCACGGGCTGAGGACGATCTGGCTGCCTTTCGGAACCGCGCGGTCGCGGAAGGTTTCAGGACAGGCGGCCTCGCGCACCATCATCGGCACGGGCGGGTAAAGGCGCAGGGTTTCGCGAAAGACATCGCGCGAGACGCGCAGTTTGCCCATGTCCGAAAAGCCCATCGTGCCGTCCGTCAGCACGCCTTGCGCCTCGGCGGCGAGGCGGTCCTGCCAGTCGGGATGCATGGCCAGCAGGTAAAGCGCCCAAGAGAGCGCGGAGGCCGAGGTCTCATGGCCCGCGAGAAAGAAGATCGCCACCTGGTCGACCATCTCGGGCGTGTCGAAGCGGTCGCCGGTTTCGGAGTCCGTGGTGGTCATGATCTTGGTGGCCAGATCGTCGGGCGCGGTGCCCGCAGCGATTTCGTCCATGCGGCGGGTCGTCAGGCGGGTGATAAGGTCGCGGATGGTGCGGGCGGTGGCCTTGGTTTTGGCCCGGTGAAAGCGGGGGAACCAGCGCGGCAGCGGCAGGAAGGCGGCAAGGTTCAGCATGGGCTGGGTTCGCTGGTGCTCGCGGAACTCGTTGAAGACGCGGGTGGCAATCTCGTCCTCGATCGGGATCGAGAAGAGCGTGCGGAAGATCACGTCGGCGGCGACGTGGCTGGTCTCGGCCTCAATCTCGACGGGCTGGCCGGTGGCGTGCCCGGCCAAACGGGCCACGGCGCCCTGCCCCGCGGCGAGCATGGCTGGGAAGGTATCGCGCAGGCGCCCGCCCTCGAAGGCCGGGTCGATGATACGGCGCTGGCGTTTCCATGTCTCACCGTTCGTGACGAAGACGGAATTGCCGAGAAGCGGCGTGAGGCCCTCACGCACGCGGTCGGATTTGGGGAAGTCGTCGGGGCGGTTTTTCAGCACGAGGTCAACAAGCTCTGGCTGGTTGCAGAGGTAGGAGCGGAAGAACGGCGTGCGGAATTCGGCCATCCACGCGCGGTAGAGCCGTGCGGGCTGGGCCGAGAGGATGTCGGCCCGGAAGAGCCGCATGTAGCGCCAGAGTGAAACGCGGCCCTCGCGCGCCGGGGGCTTGGGGGGCTGCGTCATGCCGCCATGCTCGTGAAACGGGAGGTGGCGCGGGTGATGCGGCTGGGCGACGGGGCGCGGTCGGCGTAGCGGTGGCCCAAGGTCTGCGGGCCGGCGGTGATCTGGAAATAGTCGTAGTCGCCGGGGCGGTCGAAGGCGCAGAGATACTGGAAATGCAGGCGGAAGAAGCGCCAGCGCAGGGCTTTCCAGCGCTCGGGGCTGAGTGTTTGAGTGAAGGCGGCCGACAGGATCAGGGGCCAGCGCTGGTTTTCGGGGGCGACGCCCGAGACGCAGACGGGATCGCACAGCGCGAAGGCGCAGCCGTCGCCGGGGGCGGTGACGTCGACCCAGGTGAGTTCATCGCGGATCGAAAGGTAATGCAGGTCGGCGCGGAGGCGGTGGGCGTTTTTGAGGAACGAGACCATGGGGACGACCTGCCCCAGCGTGAGGAAAGAGAGTATCGGGCCGTTGTGCGGTACGCGGCCCTGGCGGATCAGGTCGGCGAGGATGGAGACACCCAGATGCGCGCCGGAGGAATGGCCGACCACCAGCACCTCGTCCACGTCCGTGGTGAGCGCCGCGGCGATCTCGTCGGTGAACTGGGCCATCCGCGCCTCCAGCTCGGGCGGGTTGGCGCCCTTGGATTGGGCCGAATAGGCGTAGTCGTGCATGAGGTAGTAGGCGAAGAGCTTGTTGTCGCGGGCCTTGAACCAGTGGAGCACGGGCGGGACCACCGCGAGGCCCGCCCAGGCCGCGTAGGGGTGCAGGAGCGCCAGCAGGCGGCCCAGAGCGTAGGCCAGCGCGAGGGCAATCAGAAGCTGCACGATCAGGAACCCCACCGGGTAGAGCGCGGCGATGACCGGCCCCTTGCGCAGGCGCATCAGGCGGAAGAGCGCGCCCGAGGCGATATAGGTCCAGGCGGTGCGGATGAGTTGCAGGTAGGTGCCGGCGATGCCGCGTTCCATGCTGTCGCGGACGATGTCGGACCAGACCAGCACGTCGAACTCGGTATGGATGTCGTGCCCGTCGATCTGCGCATCGACCTGCCAGCCATAGCGGCCTTCGGATTTGCGGGCGGAAAGGGTGAGGTCATAGCCCGAGAGGCCCGCCTGTTCCGCGCCCTCCTTGCGGTAGAGCTCGCGGTAGCGGCGCGGGTGGATGGGATCGTATCCCGGGATGTAGAACACCCGGCGGCGGGTGACTTGGGCTTGGGTGGGGCTGCTCATGCCAGACCTGTCTTGGCCTCTTCTTTGGGGAGAGGTTAATCGAAGTCTTGGGCAAGAGTAAGGCTGATGTGCGACAGAGAATCCCGGACCCGATCCGGGATCTCATGCCGAGGCGCGGCTGGGCGAGGTCGCGGGACGGGGGCGCAACGGGGGCGGACAGAGGCCCCTAGCCCACCATGGCCAGCGCCGGGAACATCTCGAGCAGCCAGTAGGAGAAGGCGGCGAACCCGCCGGTCAGCATCAGGAGGCCGATGGTCCAGAGCAGGAGCCCCATGATACGCTCGATCTGGTCCATGTGGCGTTTCATCCAGGCCATGAGCCCGGAAAGGCGCGGCAGGAAGGCGGCCACGAGCAGGAACGGGATGCCCAGGCCCGCGGCGTAGACCGCGAGCAGGAGCGTGCCGCGCGTGACCGAGGCCTCGGAGGCGGCGAGCGACAGGATCGCGCCGAGCTGCGGCCCGATGCAGGGGGTCCAGCCGAAGGCGAAGGCGAGGCCGAGGATATAGGCGCCGAAACTGGTGCCGCCCTTGTCGCCCACGTCGAGCCGGGCCTCGCGGTCCATGATGCCGATGCGGAAGATGCCCAGGAAATGCAGGCCGAAGATCATCACGATGAGGCCCGCGGCGGTGTTGAACCAATCCTGGTATTGCAGCAGCTCACGGCCCATGGCCGAGGCGGCGAAGCCCAGCAGAAGAAACACTGTCGACAGGCCCAGCACGAAGAAGAGTGCGGGCAGGATCGCCTTGTTGCGGGACGTTTGCGCGGTTTGCAGGTCGGTGACGGTGACGCCGCTCATGTAGGCGAGGTAAGGCGGCACGATGGGCAGCACGCAGGGGCTGAGAAACGAGAAGACGCCGGCCACCAGCGCGATGGCCATGGCGGGGATCAGGGTGGCGTCTATGAGATCGATTCCGAACATGGACCCCCGTGTATTGCAAAACGAAGGGGGCGTCACGCGACGCGGGGTCACGGGGCGGTCACATCTCGGTGGACAGGCTGTAACGGTTGGATTACCTCCCGAGCCATGAGCGAACCTGAGATCATCGACGCCGTGGGGCTCTTGTGCCCCCTGCCCGTCTTGAAGCTGCGCAAGCGGATGAAGCCGCTGGCGGCAGGCGACGTGATCGTGCTGCGGGCGGATGATCCGGCGGCGGTGATCGACGTGCCGCATTTCTGCGCCGAGGCGGGGCATGAGCTGATCGAGACGGTCGAAGACGGGACGGCCACGCTTTACCGGGTGCGCAAGGGCTGAGCCGCACGGGGGGTGCGACAACGGCGCGGCTCCCAGCGGCCCGGTTGCGCTGTACCTCGGGCCGGCTACGTCATATAATTGTTACAGTTCCGAATGGCGCGAGGCGCATGTTTCGGTGTGGTGTGCCAGTTCGGACGACATTCCCGCAAAGACCGCGCCACCGCGGCCTTTGCCGAAGCTCGGAAGGAGTGGCGCAGATGGCAAAATCGACGAAAAAGACCACCGAAACCCCGGACGCGACCGACCCGGCCCATGCCGGCATGGTCGCCGCGATGGCCGCGTTCAGCCCCGTGGCTACCACGGCGTGGTTCGACATGATGCAGGAAAGCATGCGCTTTGTGACCGAGCGGCTGGAAAAGGACCTGGAGGCGCAGCGCGCGATGCTGGCCTGCAGGACGCCGCAGGAGCTGATGCAGGTGCAGAGCGATTTCATGAAGAAGGCGTTCACGGACTACACCGAAGAGACGCGCCGGATGATGGAGATGATGGGCGTGGCGTTGCGGGTCGATATCAAGGACACCACCCCCACGACCCGGCGCAATTACGACGACGTGCCGGTCTGATCCGAAACCCGCCGCAGCTTTTTCCGAATATCCGTTGAAATCACGGCGACGCTTCGCTAGCCTCCCGCTTACGCAGGGGGGTCCCGCCCAGGGGACTGAGAGGCTGACGAGGGCATATGCCCGGTGACGCGACCCTTTGAACCTGACCCAGTTGACACTGGCGTAGGAAGCTAGGATCGCATCCCCGGCCCGCCCGGGTTGTGGTCCGAAGACGGGGCGCATCGCCCCCGCGTTTCCCCCAAGCCACGACTCATCTGGTGTCTTTTCGAGTAACCGCTTGAGGAGCGCCAAAATGAACGTACCCAATCCCAAGATCACCACGGGCGAGCTGCCCGCATCGCGCAAGATCTATGTGAACGGCACGCAATTCCCCGAGATCCGCGTGCCGATGCGCGAGATTTCCGTGCATCCCACATCGGGCGAAGAGCCCCTGCCCGTCTATGACAGTTCCGGGCCTTACACCGACCCGAACGTGCTGACCGATATCCGCGAGGGGCTGCCGAAGCTGCGCCGCGGCTGGATCACCGCGCGGGGTGACGTGGAGGAATACGAGGGCCGCGTGGTGAAGCCCGAGGACAATGGGTTCGTCGAAGGCGACCGGCTGACGCCGGAATTTCCCAACCTTGCCGCGCCGATGCGGGCCAAGGACGGCAAGGCGGTGACGCAGCTGGCCTATGCGCGGGCGAGCATCGTCACGCCGGAGATGGAGTTCATCGCGATCCGCGAGAACCAGATGCGCGAGACGGTGGCGGAGGCGCGGGACGGCAACGATTGGGGCGCAAATATCCCTGATTACGTGACGCCCGAATTCGTGCGCGACGAGGTGGCGGCGGGCCGGGCGATCATCCCGGCAAACATCAACCACCCCGAGGCTGAGCCGATGATTATCGGGCGCAATTTCCTGGTGAAGATCAACGCCAACATGGGCACCTCCGCCGTCACCTCGTCGATGGAAGAGGAAGTGGACAAGCTGGTCTGGGCGATCCGCTGGGGCGCGGACACGGTGATGGACCTTTCCACGGGCCGCAACATCCACAACACGCGCGAATGGATCATCCGCAACAGCCCCGTGCCGATCGGGACCGTGCCGATCTACCAGGCGCTGGAAAAGGTGAACGGCATTGCCGAGGACCTGACCTGGGAGGTGTTCCGCGACACGCTGATCGAACAGGCGGAACAGGGGGTGGATTACTTTACCATCCACGCGGGCGTGCGCCTGCACATGGTGCCGATGACGGTGGACCGGGTGACGGGGATCGTGTCGCGCGGCGGGTCGATCATGGCCAAGTGGTGCCTGCACCATCACCGCGAGTCGTTCCTTTACGAGCATTTCGAGGAAATCTGCGACATCTGCCGGGCCTATGACGTGAGCTTTTCTTTGGGCGACGGGTTGCGGCCCGGGTCCATCGCGGATGCCAATGACGAAGCGCAGTTCGCCGAATTGGAGACGCTGGGCGAATTGACCAAGATCGCCTGGGCCAAGGATTGCCAGGTGATGATCGAGGGGCCGGGCCACGTGGCCATGCACAAGATCAAGGAGAACATGGACAAGCAGCTGGAATGCTGTCACGAGGCGCCGTTCTATACGCTGGGACCGCTGACCACGGATATCGCGCCAGGGTACGATCATATCACCAGCGGGATCGGGGCGGCGATGATCGGCTGGTTCGGCTGCGCGATGCTGTGCTACGTGACGCCGAAGGAGCATCTGGGCCTGCCCGACCGGGACGACGTGAAGACCGGCGTGATTACCTACAAGATCGCGGCCCATGCGGCGGACCTCGCCAAGGGGCTGCCGGGGGCGCAGCGGCGCGACGATGCGCTGTCACGGGCCCGGTTCGAGTTCCGCTGGGAGGACCAGTTCAACCTGTCGCTGGACCCCGAGACGGCGCGCGAGTTCCATGACCAGACCCTGCCCAAGGAGGCGCACAAGGTTGCGCATTTCTGCTCGATGTGCGGGCCGAAATTCTGCTCGATGCGGATCAGCCATGACATCCGCGCCGAGGCGCAGAAGGAAGGGATGGAGAAGATGGCCGCGAAGTTCCGCGAAGGCGGGGATTTGTACGTGCCGGTGGACGAGGCGGAGGAGTGAGTGCCGGGTTGACCCGGCACTCATCCCGGACCTGATCCGGGATCTCTTCGCGTGGAGATCCTCGGGTCGAGCCCGAGGATGACGGCGCGTGGGGGGCGAGTGGCATCCCGGACTTGAGTCGGGATCTCTGACCGATGAGGTCCCGGGTCAGGCCCGGGACGGCGTGGGCAAGAGGCGCGCGTCGCACCATGTGCATCAAATAAAAACGCCGGGGTCCTGCCCCGGCGTTTTTCGTTTTGGTCAGAGCAACTTAGCCGCCGAAAGACCACCAGCCCTTGCGCTTGGGCTTATCATCGTCCGCCGCTTGCTTGGCGGCCTCGCCCGTGTCCGCGGCTTCGGCGGCGACCGGCTCGGGCTTCTTGCGGGTCGAGGTCGAACGCGTGCGCGGTTTCCTGGCAGGCTTGGCCTCGGCTTCGGGCGCCGAATCCTGAGCCGTTTCGGCGGCTTCGGGGGCGGGTTCTGCCGCCGTTTCCGCCGCCACCTCGGGTGCAGGCTCTTCCTTTTTCTTGCTGCGCGAGCGCGGCTTGGGCTTGGGCTTCTCCGCAGGTTTGTCCTCTGGCGGGGCCTCGGCACTCTCTGCCGGGGCCTCGTCCTGCGCGGCCTCTTCCTTGGGCGTGTCGTCGGTCTTTTTCTCGCGGGACCGGCTCACGCGCTTGGGCTTTTCGTCTTTCGGCGTCTCGTCGGAGGCTTCTTCGGACTTGGCCGTGACAGGCTCGGCCTCGGACGGTTTGTCTTCCGTCTGCGGCGCGTCCCGGCGCTCGGACTGGTCGTTGTCCGACGCGTCGTTGTTGTCGCGGGTGTCGCCGTTCTGCCCGTTTTCGCCATTGCCCGACTTGGAGCGCGAGCGCGACCGGCGGCGGCGCCGGCGCTTTTTCTTGGGCTGGCCGTCGCCGCCGTCGTTGCGCCCGTCATTGCCCTCGTTCTCGGGCGCGGGAGGCGCCTCGGCGGGATCGGGCGTCTCGGCCTCCTCGGCGGCGTCGATATCGTCCATCAGCGAGCTGTCGACGGACACCACCGCCGCGGCGGTCTGCTTGACGTTGCGGGTGGCGGTCTTGAATTTCTCGAGCGAGAAATCGGGGCTGACCAGCGTCGGATCGCCCTCGATCCGCACCGACAGGCCGTAGCGGCCCTCGATCTGGGCCACGTGCTCGCGCTTCTGGTTCATCAGGAAGTTGGCGATGCCCACGGGGCATTTCACCAGCACCTCGCGGGAGCGGCCACGGGTGCCCTCCTCCTCGATCTGGCGCAGGATGCTGAGCGACATGTTGTCGTCCGAGCGAATGAGGCCGGTGCCGTGGCAGGCGGGGCACGGTTGCGTCGTGGCCTCGATCATGCCGGGGCGCAGGCGCTGGCGCGACATCTCCATCAGGCCGAAGCCCGAGATGCGGCCCACCTGGATGCGCGCGCGGTCGGTCTTGAGCCGGTCCTTCATGCGCTTTTCGACGGAGGCGTTGTTCTTTCGCTCGTCCATGTCGATGAAGTCGATCACGATCAGGCCGGCAAGGTCGCGCAGGCGCAACTGGCGGGCGACCTCGTCGGCGGCCTCGAGGTTGGTCTTGAGCGCGGTTTCCTCGATCGAGCCTTCCTTGGTGGCGCGGCCGGAGTTGACATCGATGGCCACCAGCGCCTCGGTCACGCCGATGACGATGTAGCCGCCCGACTTGAGCTGCACGGTGGGGTTGAACATTCCCGCGAGGTAGCTTTCGACCTGGTAGCGGGCGAAGAGCGGCAGGGTCTCGCCATACTGTTTCACGTTCTTGGCGTGGGACGGCATGATCATCTTCATGAAGTCCTTGGCGATGCGGTAGCCGCGCTCGCCCTCGACATGAACCTCGTCGATATCGCGATTGTAGAGGTCGCGGATCGAGCGTTTGATCAGGTCGCCCTCTTCGTAGATCTTGGCGGGCGCGATGGATTTCAGCGTCAGCTCGCGGATCTGTTCCCACAGGCGTTGCAGGTATTCGTAGTCGCGCTTGATCTCGGACTTGGTGCGCTTGGCGCCTGCGGTACGCACGATCAGGCCCGCGCCCTTGGGCACATCGATCTCGTTCGCGATCTCTTTCAGCTTCTTGCGGTCGGTGGCGTTGGTGATCTTGCGCGAGATGCCGCCGCCACGGGCGGTGTTGGGCATCAGGACGCAGTAGCGGCCCGCGAGGGAAAGATAGGTGGTCAGCGCCGCGCCCTTGTTGCCGCGCTCTTCCTTGACGACCTGCACCAGCAGGATCTGGCGGACCTTGATGACCTCCTGGATCTTGTAGCGGCGCGGGCGCGGTTTGCGCGGCGGGCGGATATCCTCGTGGTCGTCGTCATCGGCGACGGATTCGATCGTCTCGTCCTTGGAGGAGGCGTCGGTGCGCTTGGTCTCGTCGTCGTGATCATGGTCATGGTCATGATCGTGGTCGCCGCGGTCCTCGTCGCCGTTGTCCTCGTCGACGCCCTCGTCCGTCTCCGGCGTCGCGGCCTCGGCATCGTTGTCGCTGGGTTCCTCGACCGGGGTTTCGGCCACGGTTTCCATGGGCGACAGGCCCTCGTCGTTGTCCGACCCGGCATCATCGAGGTCGATCGTTTCCATTCCCTCGATGTCGGACTTGGCGACCGCGTCGCCGTTGTCGGCCTCGGCCGCCTTGGACGACCGCCGCCGGCGACTGCGCTTGGGCTTGGGTTTTTCGTCTTCCTCGTCGCGCGACTTCATCGCCTCGGCATAGGCGCGTTCCTCTTCCAGAAGCGCCTCGCGGTCTGCGACGGGGATCTGGTAGTAATCTGGATGAATCTCGGAAAAGGCGAGGAAACCGTGCCGGTTGCCGCCGTAATCGACGAAGGCCGCCTGAAGCGACGGTTCGACCCGTGTGACCTTTGCGAGGTAGATGTTGCCAGCTAGCTGGCGCTTGTTCTCCGATTCAAAGTCGAATTCCTCGACCTTGTTTCCGTCGACCACCACGACGCGGGTTTCCTCCGCGTGGGTGGCATCGATAAGCATTTTCTTAGCCATGTATGTCCGTTGCATGACGAAGGCCGCCGCCCCCCGGGGGGTGCGAGCGTGCGTTGGTCATGTCTTTTTCGAGCGATATGCGACGCGCGGCAGGCCCGACCGGATCGGGTCTTGCTGTGGAACATCGATGTTCTCGCGCGCGTCATCGCGGTTCTTCTCCAGGGCTGCGGGACCTCGGCCCCTGCCCCCGTTCATGTGCCGCATCATCCCTTGGAATGTGCCGGCGTCTCGTGGTCCCTGAGGGACCCAATCGGTTGCCTCACCACCCGTCGCAGGGTTTGAAGCAGCGAAACTCGGAATTGATCCACAGGGTGGATCGTCATTCCTAAATAAGGGTTTCGTGCGGTAAAACACAATGGGTAATCTTGCGCCGGCCGCAAATCGCGGCCCGGCACCGATACACGTTTAGCGAGATTGCCCACAGAGGCGGCATCCCCGCGCCGGTTGCATGGCGCGGGGGTCGCAGGTGTCAGGCCGAGAAGTTAGGTTGGCCGTTCGACGCCGACAGGCCGCCATCCACCGGCAGCACGACGCCGTTGACGAAGACCGCGTCGGCAGAGGCCAGGAACGCGATGACGCTGGCCACCTCCTCGGGCTTGGCGCCGCGGCCCATGGGAATGCGGTCGGTGAAGCGGTCCAGAAGTGCTGCGTCCTCGCGGATGCCCTTGGACATGTCGGTTTCGGTCATCGAAGGGGCCACGGCATTGACGCGGATCTCCGGCGCAAGGTCCAGCGCTATGGCGCGGGTCATGTTGCTGACCGCGCCCTTGGAGGCGTTGTAGCCGAACATCTGCCAGTCGCCGCCGAGGCCCGACACCGAGGACGTGTTGACGATGCAGGCGCCGTCGGCCTTTTTCAGTTCCGGCAGGGCGGCGGTGACGCAATTGAACATGCCACCGACATTGATGCGCATCTGGGCGTCAAAATCCTCGTGGCTGAGTTCGCCGGGCGCGCCGCCGCGGGCGATGCCGGCGTTGTTCACCAGGCAGGTCAGGCCGCCGAACGTGTCGACCGCCGCCTCGACCAGCCGGGCGGCATCGTCAGGCTCCGCAACGTCGCCGGGCGCGATGTGGGTATGGCGCTCGGGCAGGTCCTTGGCGACATCTTCCAGCTTGTCCCGGGTGCGTCCGTTGAGGACGACGTTCCAGCCGTCCTCGGCAAAGCGGCGGGCGGTGGCGGCGCCGATGCCGGAGCCGGCCCCGGTGATGATCACGGTGCGGGTCATGCTGCTCTCTCCTTTTGTGTGTTGCAGGAGAAACGCATGGCCACGGGCCGGGTTCCGGCCGAACTAGAGGTAGTCCGACCGTTGCAGGCCGTATTTCGCCATCTTCTCGTTCAGGGTGCGGCGCGGCAGGCAAAGCTCGTCCATGACGGACGCGATGGAGCCCTTGTGGCGGCGCATGGTGTTGTCGATGAGCATCCGCTCGAACGCCTCGACATATTCCTTGAGCGGCTTGCCTTCGGTGGTCATCACCGGCTGCATGTCCTGGTGGTCGGACATCAGGAGCGAGGCGATGGTGCCCGAGCCCCGGCGCGATTGCAGCACGGCGCGTTCGGCGATGTTGATCAACTGGCGCACGTTGCCAGGCCACGGTGCCTGCAAGAGTTGCGCGGCCTCCTGGGCGGAGACCTGCGGCGCCTCGCAACCGTAATCGTCGGCGAAGGCGTCGGAGAAACGGGTGAAGAGGGTCAGGATATCCTCGCCGCGCTGCCGCAGGGGCGGCACGGTGATGCGCAGCGCGCCGAGGCGGTAGAAGAGATCCGAGCGCAGCGCGTCCTCGCAGGTGCGGTCCTGTTCCTGCATGTTGGAGATGGCAACCACGCGGGTTTCGGGCGGCGTGCCTTCCTCGTTGACGAAGGTCAGCAGCTTGGCCTGCGCGGCCTCGCTGAGTTTCTCGATATCCTCCAGCACCAGCGTGCCGCCGCGGGCCTCTTCCACCGCAGGCAGGCGGGTGTCCTCGGGCTGCATCGGGCCGAAGAGGCGCTTCATCAGGGCGTCTTCCTCCAGCGCCGAGCAGGAGATCAGGACGAATTTCTTGCCCGCGCGCGCGCCGACGGCGTGCAGGGCGTGGGCCACGAGGGTCTTGCCGGTGCCGGTCTCGCCCTCGATCAGGACATGGCCGTCGGCCTGGCCCAGATCCAGGATGTCCTCCTTGAGGCGTTCCATCACCGGCGAGGCGCCGATCAGTTTCTTCATCAGCTGGCCGCCATCGGACAGCTCGCGGCGCAGCGCGCGGCTGTCCAGCACCATGCGGCGGGCATTGGTGGCGCGCTTGGCCAGCTCGTTCATCCGGTCGGGGTTGAACGGCTTTTCCAGGAAATCGTAGGCCCCCACCCGCATCGCTTCGACCGCCATGGGCACGTCGCCGTGGCCGGTGATCATGATGACGGGTAGCGAGCTGTCGGTGCCCATCAGCTTTTTAAGGAACTGCATCCCGTCCATGCCGGGCATCTTGATGTCGGTGACGACGATGCCGGGGTAATCGGGCCCAAGAACCTTGAGCGCCTCCTCGGCGGAGGGGAATGCCTCGGTGTCGTACCCCGAAAGCGCCAGCCATTGGCTGATCGATTGGCGCATGTCCTTTTCGTCGTCGATGATGGCGATCTTCATGGCGGTCGGCATATCCTTCTACTCCGCTGCTCTGGTCTCATCGGGCTGAGAGTCTTCACTTAATATGGGCAGCTGCATTTCGAATACAGCCCCACCGATCGTGGCATTGCGTGCCGTGAGCCGGCCGCCAAGGTCGTTGACGATGCCCGAGGAAATGGCAAGCCCCAAGCCGACACCGTCACCGGGCTCCTTGGTGGTGTAGAACGGCTCGAACAGGTTCTCGATATCGGCGATGCCCGAGCCGTTGTCGCGCACGGTGAGCACGGCGGTCTCGCCCGCGGCCAGCAGCACGTCGATGCGCGGTTCGGAAGCGTTCTGGGTGGCGTCCATCGCGTTGCGCAGCAGGTTGATGATGACCTGCTCGATGCGCACCCGGTCGCCCATGACCCAGACCGGGTCTTCGGGCAGGGTGCGGGTGATGTCGACCTTGCGTTCACGCAGTTGCGGCTCCATCAGGGCCAGCGCGGAATAGATCGCATCGCCCATGTTTACTGGCTGAAACTGGTTCGCGTCGCGCCGGGCGTAGGATTTGAGCTGCTTGGTGATCGCGCCCATCCGCTCGATCAGGTCGTCGATGCGCTGGAACGAGCTGACGGCCTCGTCGGGGCGGTTGCGCGACAGCAGAAGGCGGGCGCCGGCGAGGTAGGTCTTCATCGCCGCCAAGGGCTGGTTCAGCTCGTGGGAAACCGCCGCCGACATCTCGCCCAGCACGGCCAGTTTCGAGCTTTGCTGGAGGGTCTGTTCGGCCACGGCGAGGTTCTCCTGCACCCGTTGGCGCTCGGCGATTTCCCGCTGCAGCCGTGCGTTCAATGCGCGAAGCTCCGCCGACTCGCGCTGGAAGAGCGAGGCGCGCGCCGCCGTCTTGCGGTTGAGAAAGTAGAAGGCGAGCGCCAGAAGGATGGCGAAGACCATGATTTCGAGCGCCAGGACGCCGTTCACCTTGTCCCGGACCGAGGCATAGGTGGTGAACGAGGCGATGCGCCAGCCCCGGAAGGCCACCCTGCCCTCGACCCGCATCACCGCCTCGCCCTCGACATAGGCGTCGGGCGGCAGGCTGGACCAGTCGGTGGTGGCCTGGATGGCGCGAAAGATCGCGGAACTGGGCGGCTCGCGCGTCAGCGCCGCCTGTTCGGTCAGGCCGCGCCAGCGCGGCTCGGTCGCCAGGATGATGCGGCCCTGCGAGTCGGTGACCAGCACGGCGTCGGAAATGCCGGCCCAGGCGCGTTCGAACTTCTGCAGGTTGATCTCGACCACGATCATGCCGGCGAGCGTCTGGTTGCTGTCTACGCGGCGCGAGTAGAAAAAGCGGAAGGCGCCGGTTTCGTCCTGCACGATGGTGAAGATGTTGTCGCGGCTGCGCAGGGTATCGACGAAGTAAGGCGCGTCGCGCGCAGATTGCCCGATGCGGGCGCGGTCGGTGGCGGCCACGACGCGCCCGTCGGCATCCAGAAGCGTCAGCGAGGCGGCCTCGATCTCTTCGTTGAAGGTGATGAGGCGTTGGGACGATTGCGTGAAATTGCCCGCGTCAAGCGCGCTGATGAGCGCGGGGTCGCGGGCCAGAAGCTGCGGCACGATGGCATTCTGGCGCAACTCGGACAGAAGGTTGCCGGAGTAGAGCGCCAAGCGCAGCTCGGCCCGGTTGCGGGTGTTCTCGGTAAAGCGGTCGGTCAGCAGGCTGTTGGTGACGGCGACGACCCCGATGGCGAGCGCCACCAGCGTCAACAGCGCCAGACGCGCCCGCCAGCCCAGCGTGCGCCCGTTCCTGTCCTCGCTTGAAAAGAAGCCCGTGGCCATGCCTCAGATTACGCTGTCGCCAAGGGCGGAACAAGGGCGGTCGACGGCGCCTTTGGCAGGTTGCCGCCGGCGCGGCGCTCAGGCGGTTTCGAGGCTGCCGACAAGGCTGGAAAAGAGCGTTGCGCCCTCGGTGTTGCCGTGGGTTTTCTCGGCCATCCGCTCGGGATGCGGCATCATCCCGAGCACGCGGCGGTTTTCCGACAGGATGCCGGCAATGTCCTGCTGCGAGCCGTTGGGGTTTTCGACGTACCGGAAGGCGACGCGATCCTCGTCGTTGAGCCGCGCGAGCGTGTCGTCATCGGTGTAGTAATTGCCGTCGTGATGCGCGATGGGAATGGTGATCGTGGTGCCCGCATTATAGCCCGAGGTGTAAGCGGAATTCGAAGTTTCCACTTTCAGATCAAGGGCTTTGCAGACATACTTCAGGCCCGAATTGCGCAGAAGGACCCCCGGCAGCAGCCCGGTTTCGGTCAACACCTGGAAGCCGTTGCAGATGCCCAGCACGTAGCCGCCCTTGTCCGCGTGCGCCTTCACCGACTGGCAGATCGGCGAGTTGGCCGCAATCGCGCCGCAGCGCAGGTAGTCACCGAAGGAAAAGCCGCCCGGCACGCCGATCACGTCGACACCGCCGGGCATCTCGGTGTCCTTGTGCCAGACCATCGACACCTTGGCGCCCGCGTTCTCGAACGCGACCTTCATGTCACGGTCGCAGTTGGAGCCGGGAAAGACGATGACGGCGGCGTGCATCAGGCGATCTCCACCGAATAGGATTCGATCACCGTGTTCGCCAGCAGTTTTTCGCACATCGCCGTGACGGTCTCTTTCGCCTTGCCGGGATCGGTCTCGGTCAGGTCCAGTTCGATGATCTTGCCCTGGCGCACGCCCTCGACCCCGTCGAAGCCCAGCGACCCGAGCGCATGGCGCACGGCCTCGCCCTGCGGGTCGAGAACTCCGTTTTTCAGCATGACGTGTACGCGGGCTTTCATGTGGTCGGGGTCCTTCAGTTGATCAGCGTCGGTTTGGTCACGGGCGGGTTGGTCTTGGGCATGACGCCCAGGCGCTTGGCCACCTCGGTATAGGCGTCGGTGAGGCTGCCGAGGTCGCGGCGGAAGACGTCCTTGTCGAGCTTCTGGCCGGTCTCGATATCCCACAGGCGGCAGCTGTCGGGCGAAATCTCGTCGGCCACGATCAGGCGCATGAAATCGCCGTCATAGACACGGCCGATCTCGATCTTGAAATCCACCAGCTTGATGCCGACGCCGTACATCACCCCGGCGAGGAAATCGTTCACGCGCAGGGCGAGCGACAGGATATCGTCCATGTCCTGCTGGGTGGCCCAGCCGAAGGCGGCGATATGCTCCTCGGTAACCAGCGGATCGCCCAGGGCGTCGTCCTTGAGGCAATATTCCACGATCGGGCGCGGCAGTTGCGTGCCCTCGTCCATGCCCAGCCGCTTGGCCATCGAGCCGGCGGCATAGTTGCGCACGATCACCTCGAGCGGGATGATCTCGCAGGCGCGCACCAGCTGCTCGCGCATGTTGATCCGCTTGAGGAAGTGGTTGGGAATACCGACATTGGTCAGGCCGGTCATGAAGTATTCCGAGAGCATGTTGTTGAGCACGCCCTTGCCTTCGATCACATCGCGTTTTTCCGCGTTGAAGGCGGTGGCGTCATCCTTGAAATACTGCACGATCGTGCCCGGTTCGGGGCCTTCGAACAGGGTTTTCGCCTTGCCTTCGTAGATTTTCTTGCGCCGCGCCATGGGCTCTCTTTCATCTGGGGCCGCGACAAGGGACTCGCGGCATCTGGCGTTCTCATAGTCTATGCGGCGAAATGGGGCAAGGCGGCCTTATGCCCTTGCGTCTTTGTGGCCGTGCGGCCATATCTGGGAGGACTGAAATACCTGCCCGGGGAGAGCCTGATGAGCACCTTCGACGATCGTGAAAACGCGTTTGAGAACAAGTATGCCCACGACGAGGAAATGAAATTCAAGGCCGAGGCGCGGCGCAACAAGCTGTTGGGCCTGTGGGCGGCCGAAATCCTGGGCAAGACCGGGTCGGATGCCGACGCCTACGCGAAAGAGGTCGTGCTGTCGGATTTCGAGGAAGCGGGCCACGAAGACGTGGTGCGCAAGGTCGCGGGCGACCTGGGCGACATGGCCGATGCCGACAGGATCCGCTCGAAGATGGACGAGCTGCTGCGCGTGGCGCAGGAACAGCTGATGAAGGAAACCTGACGGCGCGTGGGTTTTCACCCACCCTACGCGGGCGACGGCCGGGCCGCAAAGGTCCGGCGAGGCCCGGCGCGGTGCGGGATTTGCATTCAATTTGACACGTTAAACCGACGGTAACGCCGTGGTCTTACCCTGTGCCGACATGGGCCAGGGAAGGATCTGAACATGACATCACCGGGGCTGCACATCGCGATGCCCGGCGCCGGAGGCTGGGTGCGGGTGGCCGCGCCGTTCGGGCTGGGTGCGATCTGCATCTGGATTCTCGCGGGCCAGATCGAGGACGGCGCCTTCGCCGGCCTGGGGGCCGTCATGGCGCAGCTGTCGGCCTGGCAGTGGCTCGGGGCCCTGCTGGCCACCGCGGCAAGTTTCGCCGCGCTGGGCCAGTATGACGTGATATTGCACCGGCACCTGCGAACGGATCTTCCCTCGGCACAGGCACGGATCAGCGGCGCCGCCGCGATCGCCATCGGTCAGACCGTGGGCCTGGGCGTGATTTCGGGCGCGCTGGTGCGCTGGCGCCTGTTGCCCGGGCTGAGCCTGGTCCAGGCGACGAAGCTGGCCACCGGCGTCGCGGTGACATTCCTGATCGGGCTCAGCTTTGCGCTGGGGCTGGTCGCGCTTTTCGCGCCCCGGGGGCTCTTTCCACCCGCCCTGCCCGCCCTTCTGATTTTGGTGTTCGGTGTCAGCGGGCTCCTGGTCTTTCTTCACCCGCGCATCCGGCTGAGGGCGCTGACCCTGCGGATGCCCAGCCTGGGTGCGCTGGGGGCAATCGCCGGGTTGACGCTGATCGACACGCTGGGTGCGGCGCTGGCGCTGTGGTACCTGATGCCGGACGGCATGGCGGTCTCGTTCGCGGCGCTGCTGCCGATCTACATGATCGCGCTCGGTGCGGCGCTCCTGAGCGGCACGCCCGGCGGGCTGGGACCGTTCGAACTGGTGCTGGTGGCGCTTCTGCCACAGGTTCCGGACACCGAGCTGCTCTGTGCCATCGTGGCGTTCCGGCTGGTCTATTACGCGTTGCCGGCGGTGCTGGCGGGGGCGCTGCTGATGCGACCGCTGCGGGCCGGAGCCCGGCCCGGCACGATACGCCGCCCGTTGAGCGAGGCCGACCTGAGCGGGCCGTGCATGGCCGAGGCTGGCCTGTGCCGCCAGAGCGGTGCGGAAATCGTGGCGCTCGGCACGGTGCGGCTGCCGGTGATCCGCCCGGGCCAGACGCTGTGCCTGCTGTTCGGTCCGCTTGCCGCCCCGGGGGCCGCCGGATCGCGCAACGCGCTGACGCTTTTGCGACGCCATGCCGGACAAGAATCGCTCGTCCCTCTGGTCTACAAGGCCGATGCGAGGCTGGCCGCCACGGCACGGCGGTTGGGATGGCGGGCGCTGCATGTCGCCGACGACATGGTGCTGCACCCGGCCGGGTTCCGCCCCGAGGGCCGCGCCTATCGACAGCTGCGCCGCAAGCTGCGCCGGGCCGACCAGTCCGGGGTGAGCGTGGCGCGGGGCGCCCGCCTGCCCTTGGCCGCGATGCGCGAGACGGATGCCGCATGGCAAGCGCGCCAAGGCACGGCCCGCGGCATGACGATGGGCCGCTTCTGCCCGGTCTACCTGAGCCACCAGGCGGTGTTCATCGCGCGCCAGGACGGTCGCGTCGTCGGCTTTGCCAGCTTCCATACCGGACGGCGCGACTGGTGCCTGGACCTGATGCGCACGGACGACGATGCGCCCGAGGGCACCATGCACGCGCTGGTCACCGCCGGTATCGCCGCCGCCCGCGAGGCCGGCGTCGCACAGCTGTCGCTGGCGGCCCTGCCCCCGGAAAACGGCCCCGTGGCGCGTCTGGCCGCGCGGTTCGCGCCTTCGTCCGGCCTGGCGCAGTTCAAGACCAGCTTCGGCGCGATCCGCGTGCCACGCTACGCCCTTGCCCGCAGCCGTGCGGGCCTGTGGCTGGGCCTGCTGGACCTCTGGCTGGCGATACGGCGGCCCGCGTCTCGCTCGGACCAGGCCGAGGCGTCCAGGGCCGATGGTATCCCGGCTCAGGATGATGATGAAGATTTTGGGTTTGCGCAGGCAAGGAATGTATGAGATTTCCTGCGCGAGACCACAAAGGGCTGCGCATGACCAACGCATTGAGCAAGATGATCGCCGAGCGGGACTGGATCCTTGCCGACGGGGCAACGGGCACCAATCTTTTCAACATGGGGCTCGGCTCGGGCGATGCGCCGGAGATGTGGAATGTCGAGCATCCGGACCGGATCACCCGGCTTTACTCCGAGGCGGTGGACGCGGGCAGTGATCTGTTCTTGACCAATTCCTTCGGCGGCAACGCCGCCCGCCTGAAGCTGCACGGTGCCGAAAAACGCGCCCGCGAGTTGAGCCGCATCTCCGCCGAAATCGGCCGCGACGTGGCGGACCGGCGCGACCGTCCGGTGGTCGTGGCAGGCTCGGTCGGCCCCACCGGCGAGATCATGGCGCCGATGGGCAAGCTGACCCACGAGCTTGCGGTGGAGATCTTTCACGAACAGGCCGACGGTCTGAAGGAAGGCGGCGCCGACGTGCTGTGGCTGGAGACCATCAGCGCCCCGGAAGAATACAAGGCCGCGGCGGAAGCGTTCCGGCTGGCCGACATGCCCTGGTGCGGCACGATGAGCTTCGACACCGCGGGGCGCACGATGATGGGCCTGACCTCGGCCGACATGGCGACGATGGTCGAAAAGCTGGACCAC
Source organism: Roseovarius sp. THAF8 (assembly GCF_009363735.1). Taxonomy (NCBI): domain Bacteria; kingdom Pseudomonadati; phylum Pseudomonadota; class Alphaproteobacteria; order Rhodobacterales; family Roseobacteraceae; genus Roseovarius; species Roseovarius sp. THAF8. The sequence goes on from NZ_CP045410.1 coordinate 443,307, forward strand.
AAGCCGCTGGCCTTCGGGGCCAATTGCGGCGTGGGCGCATCGGACCTGATGCGCACGGTGCTGGGATTCGTGGCCCAGGGCACCGAGCGCCCGATCGTGGCCAAGGGCAATGCGGGCATCCCGAAATACGTGGATGGGCATATTCATTATGACGGCACGCCGGAGCTGATGGCGGAATACGCGGTCCTGGCCCGCGACGCGGGCGCGACCATCATCGGCGGCTGCTGCGGCACGATGCCCGAGCACCTGTCGAAGATGCGCGAGGCGCTGGAGACGCGCCCGCGTGGCGCGCGCCCGACGCTGGAACAGATCACCGAGGCGCTGGGGGCTTTTTCGTCCGACGTGGACGGCACGGAAGGCGACAGCGGCGACACGCCCCGCCCGGCGCGGCGCAACCGGCGGCGGCGCGGGTAAGCTGCGACGCGGCTTCGGGCCGGAACTTGCCGGGCGTAGGGAGGGTGAAAACCCACGCCTGTCAGCGATCAAGCCCCGCGCCCGTCGCCCCGAGGGCGTCGCACGAGTGCGGCATCCCGACAATGCGCCATGCCGAAGGTTCTCCGTCAGAACCGGACGAACCGCCTGCTGGAGACCCTTTGAACCCTCGCTCAAGACGCCCGCGCCGGCTCCCTCGCCTGCGGGACAACGGGCGTCATCCACCTGCGCCAGGCCAAGTTTGAAGCCCCCGACCGGCGCAGGCAATCCGCATTTCAGGCGCGCAGTTTTTCGCCCTTGGGATCGAACGGCGGCTCGTGCAGGATGCGGGCCTTGTGCGGGCGGCCCAGCACCATCACCTGCACGTCGTCGCCGGGTTGGACCGTACCGGACTTGACGTAACCCAGGGCCAGGCTCATGCCCACGGTGTAGCCGTAGGTGCCCGAGGTGACGCGGCCCACGGGTTTGCCATTCGCGTCGCGGATCGGCTCGCCGCCCGTGGCGTCGGCGTTGGAGGCGGTGACGTCCTCCTCGTCGATATGGATCAGCACCAGTTCCTCGCGCGTGGGTTCGGCCATGGCCCCTTCTGCCGCCGCTTTGTTGAGGAAGTCCTTGTCCATCTTGCAGAGCGGCTTGAAGCCAACCTCGTGCGGGAAGTATTCGGGGCTGTATTCCCGGCTCCACGAGCCATAGCCCTTTTCGACCCGCATGGACATGAGCGCACGGGCGCCCACGGGACCAGCGTTGAACTCTTTGCCTGCTTCGAGCAGCGCTTTGTAGAGTTTCTCCTGGTCCTCGGTCTTGCAGTGCAGCTCCCAGCCCAGGTCGCCGGTGAAGCTGACCCGCAGGGCGAGGCAGTGCACACCCGCGATGTCGATCATCTTGGACCGCATGAAGGGGAAATCCTCGGTGGCGAGGCTTTCGTTGGTCAGGCGCTGCAGCATCTCGCGCGACTTCGGTCCGGCGACGTTGAAGCCGCACATGGCCTCGGTCTTGGACTCAAAGGTGGTGCCTTCGGGCAATGGCACCATGTCGAAGAACCGCTTGTGATAGCGTTCGGCCATGCCCGAGGAGACGACCCAGAATTCATCCTCGGCCACCCGCGTGACGGTCGCGTCGCCCGCGATGCCGCCGCGCACGCCGATGAGCGGCGTGAGGCAGGAGCGGCCGACGGATTTGGGCATCCGGTTGGCGAAGACGGCATTCAGCCACTCCTCGGCCCCCGGCCCCTTGACGTGGTACTTGGCGAAGTTGGAGATATCGATGATGCCTGCGCGGTCGCGCAGCATCCTGCATTCCTCGCCCACCGGGGCCCACCAGTTCTGGCGGATGAACCCGTTGGTGTCCTTGGTACCGGGTGCATCGGCGAACCATTGCGGATGTTCCCAGCCATAGTTCAGGCCAAAGACCGCGCCCATCTCCTTCTGCATTTCGTAGACGGGGCGCGTGCGCAGGGGGCGGCCCGCCGCGCGTTCCTCGTTGGGGTAATGAATGGCGAAGCGGTGGGCATAGACATCCTCGACCTTCGCCTTGACGAATTTGCGGTCGTTGGCCCAGAGGCCGAAGCGCGCGATGTCCCAGGCGAACATGTCGTATTTCATCTCGCCCTCGACGATCCACTGGCTGACCATCAGGCCCATGCCGGCGGATTGCGAAAAGCCCGGGATGATGCCGCCGACCATGAAGTAGTTCTTGAGCTCCGGCACGGGGCCCAGGATCACGTTGCTGTCGGGCGACCAGATCATCGGGCCGTTGATGACCCGCTTGATGCCCGCCTCGGCGGCGACCGGGACGCGGTCCATCGCGCGCATCACGTTTTCCATGATGCGTTCCAGATCGTCTGGGAAGAGGTCATGGGCGAAGTCGAGCGGCGTGCCATCCTCGGCCCAGAAGCGCATGTCACGTTCATAGGCACCGATCAGCAGGCCCTTGCCCTCTTGCCGCAGGTAGTATTCGCCGTCGCGGTCTGCGACGGATGGCAGGCGGCGGTCCATGCCGTCGATCTCGGCGATGGTCTCAGTCACGAAATACTGGTGTTCGGTGGGTTGCAGCGGCACTTCGATGCCCGCCATTTTCGCCACCTCGCGGCCCCAGAGACCGGCGCAGTTGATGACCCATTGCGTGTGGATCTCGCCCTTGGGGGTCTCGACGATCCAGCTGCCGTCCGGTTGCGGCACGGTGGCGGTGACGGGGGTGAAGCGGTGGATCTCCGCGCCGCGCTGGCGGGCGCCCACGGCATAGGCGTTGGTCACGCCCGAGGGGTCAACGTTGCCGCCATCGGGTTCCCACATGATGCAGCGGATGCCCTCGAAATTGACCAGCGGGTGCTTTTCCTCGGCCTCTTCGCGGGTGATCTCGTAGAAGTTCATGCCGTAGAGTTCGGCCTTGGCGGCCTGAAGTTTCAGCTGGTGCTCGCGGTTTTCGGTCTGCGCGAGGTAGAGCGAGCCGGGCTGGAAGACGCCGCAGCTTTGGCCGGTTTCCTCTTCCAGGCTGTTGTAGAGGTTCATCGTGTAGTGCTGCAGGCGGCTGATATTGGCGCTGTCATGCAGGCCGTGGATGTTGGCCGCCGCGTGCCAGGTCGAACCGGAAGTCAGCTCGTCACGCTCGAGCAGGACGACATCGGTCCATCCCAGCTTGGTCAGGTGATAGAGCACCGAGCATCCGATAACGCCCCCTCCGATGACAACGGCCTGTGCGTGAGTTTTCATGTTGCTTCCCATTTCGCTGTTTGGCGGTACACTGCCCCAGCGGGGCCGCGCGCGTGTGTCGGTTCCCGACATCATCGGTCGTGTGGAGGCATTTTGCCCTGTCGTTTCCGACAGGGGATTTCGGTTTGCGTCAGGGGACTAATGTCGGGGATTGGCGGCTATGGTCGCGCGATCGATAGACCGCGGGGTGGCGATCAGTCCGGAATTCAGTGCGCTTTATGGAAGCCAAATCCGGATAACCTGCAATCGAAGCACGTACTTCTGCCAATCGCCAGCCCGGGGGGCGGCCCCCTTTCGGCGATTGCGTGCAATCGCCTTTCGGTCAGCGGACGATCGCGCGGCGGCGCGGCAAAGCCGCGCCTTGACTCCGCGCGCAGTCATACACCGACGCCACGTCCAAGCTTTTACGACAAAACCCGTCGCAAATGGACATGCCGTCCGACCGCAGTCATACAGTCTGGTCGCAACAGTGGACGGAAAGGAATCCCCCATGCAAACCACCACCCGAGTGGCCGTGATCGGCGGCGGCGTTGTCGGCTGCAGCGTGCTGTACCACCTGACGAAACTGGGCTGGTCGGATGTGATGCTGATCGAACGCTCGGACCTGACCTCGGGATCGACCTGGCACGCCGCCGGGGGGTTTCACACGCTGAACGGCGACACCAACATGGCCGCGCTTCAGGGCTATACGATCAAGCTTTACAAGGAGTTGGAAGAGATCACCGGCATGTCCTGCGGGCTGCACCACGTGGGCGGCGTGACGCTCGCGGACAACAAGGACCGCTTCGACATGCTGCTCGCCGAGCGGGCCAAGCACCGCTACATGGGGCTTGAGACCGAGATCGTCGGCCCCGAGGAGGTGCGCAGGATCGCGCCGGTGACCAACACGGACGGCATCATCGGGGCGCTTTACGACCCGTTGGACGGGCATCTGGATCCGTCGGGCACCACCCATGCCTATGCCAAGGCCGCGCGCATGGGCGGCGCCACCATCGAGACGCATTGCAAGGTACTGGAAACAAACCCGAAACCGGACGGCTCGTGGGAGGTCGTGACCGACAAGGGCACCATTTTGGCCGAGCATGTGGTCAACGCGGGCGGTCTCTGGGCGCGAGAGGTGGGCGCGATGGCGGGCGCCCACGTGCCGATCTACCCGATGGAGCACCAGTACCTGGTGACCGAGGAGGTGCCGGAGATTGCGGCCATCATCGACGCGGGCGGAGAGCATCCGCATGTGATGGATCCCGCCGGCGAAAGCTATCTGCGGCAGGAGGGGCGTGGCCTGTGCATCGGTTTCTACGAGCAGCCCTGTCGCGCCTGGGCCGTGGATGGCACGCCGTGGGAGTTTGGCCATGAGTTGCTGCCGGACGACTTTGACAAGATCGAGCAATCCATTGATTTCGCTTACAAACGCTTTCCCGCGCTGGAACGCGCCGGGGTGAAATCGGTCATCCATGGCCCGTTCACCTTTGCGCCGGACGGCAACCCGCTGGTCGGGCCGGTGCCGGGTCTGCGGAACTACTGGTCGGCCTGTGGTGTGATGGCCGGGTTCAGCCAGGGCGGCGGCGTGGGCCTGATGCTGGCGCAGTGGATGGTCGAGGGAGAATGCGAGCGGGATGTCTCGGCCATGGACGTGGCGCGTTACGGCGATTGGATCACGCCGGGCTATACCCTGCCCAAGGTGATCGAGAACTACCAGAAGCGGTTTTCCGTCAGTTACCCGAACGAGGAACTGCCCGCCGCGCGCCCTTTCCGCACGACGCCGATGTACGACATTTTCGACGGCATGGGCGCGGTCTGGGGGCACCAGTTCGGGCTGGAGGTGGTGAATTATTTCGCGACAGGCGACGAGCCGCGCTTCGAGACGCCGAGTTTCCGCCGCTCGAACGCGTGGGAGGCCACCGCGCGCGAGGTGAAGGCCGTGCGCGAAGGTGTTGGAATCAATGAGGTTCACAATTTCGGAAAGTACCTGGTGACCGGCCCCGGCGCGCGCGACTGGCTGGACCGGATCATGGCCGGGCGCATCCCCAAACCGGGGCGCATCAGCCTGACGCCGATGCTGTCGTATGCGGGGCGGCTCATTGGTGATTTCACGGTGTCCTGCCTGTCGGACGAGGCGTTCCAGCTTACCGCGTCTTACGGGGCGCAGGCCTATCACATGCGCTGGTTCCAGCAGAACGCCGCGGAGGGCGTGACGGTCGAGAATATCTCGGACCGGCTGAACGGGTTTCAGATCGCGGGGCCGAAGTCGCGCGACCTGCTGGCGGCCTGCACGCGGGCGGATATCTCGGACATGGCGTTCATGGATCTGCGGCAGATCACCGTGGGAATGATCGATTGCCTCGTGCAGCGCGTGAGCTATACCGGCGACCTCGGGTTCGAGATCTATTGCGATCCGATGGCGCAGCGGGCGCTGTGGGACGAATTGTGGCGCAAGGGCGAGGGCTTCGGCCTGAAACCTTTCGGGATGCGGGCGATGATGTCGCTGCGGCTGGACCGCTTCTTCGGCTCGTGGCTGTCGGAGTTTTCGCCCGATTACACGCCGGGCGAGACCGGGATGGATCGCTTCATCAGTTTCAGGAAAAACACTGATTTCATCGGGCGCGCGGCGGCCGAGACAGAGCGGGCCGAAGGCGCCAAGCGTGCGCTGGTGGCGTTCGAGGTGGAGGCCACGGATGCGGATGTGAACGGGTATGAACCCGTCTGGATCGACGGGACCGTGCAGGGCTTCTGCACCTCGGGAGGCTATTCGCACCACGCCGGGAAATCCGTCGCGCTGGCGCTGATACCGGCCGAACACGCCCAGCCGGGCTTGCAGGCCGAGATCGAGATCCTGGGCGAGATGTGCGCGGCGAGACTGCTGACAGAGCATCTGTTTGACCCTGACATGAGCCGGATGCGAGGATAGTCCCGGGATCATCAGCGAAAGGCCCGGAAGACGTGACATTGGGGATCGTGCTGCCCGCCGCGGGGGCGTCGTCGCGGATGCGCGGGCGCGACAAGCTGTTGGAAGAGGTGGACGGCGTTCCCCTGTTGCTGCGGCAAACGCGGCGGGCGTTAAACCTCGGTTTACGTGTCCTTGTTACGTTGCCCGCAGGGTCCGGTGCGCGCGCCGCCAGCCTTGGGGCGGCAGGCACGGGGCTTGAGACGCGGCCCGTCGCCGATGCGGCGGCCGGGATCAGTGCGTCGCTGCGCGTGGCAGCGCATTGGGCGATGGAACGGGACCTGGCCGGGCTGATGATCGTCCTGCCCGACATGCCGGATCTGACGTCCGGGGACATGCGGGCGGTTGCGGCGGTCCACGCGCACCATCCGCGCGACGTGATCCGCGCCACGGACGAGGACGGGCAGTCCGGGCACCCGACCCTCCTGCCCGCCCGGCTGTTGCCGGCGCTGGTCACGCTCACCGGCGATACCGGCGCGCGGGAGGTGATCGCGCGGGAAGAGATACGGCCCTGCCCCCTTGGCGGGACGCGGGCGACGATGGATCTGGATACGCCCGAAGCATGGGCGAACTGGCGGGCGGCAAGGGATTGACGCGGCCAGCCCGTGACCCGGCGCGTTTGGGTCAGATATCCGCGCGCAACGCGTGCAGGCGGGGTGCGGGACGCAAGCGCTCGGACCCGGGCCTTTGGCGCAAGTCGGGTGCGAGGGGCAAGACCTGTGCAACGCGCAAGACCTGTGCGACACACGGGGCGGCCGCAACAAGCAAGGCGCGAGCAACTCACGAGGCGAACGGGACGCAAAACGCAACGCACAAGGCCGATGCAACACACGAGGCGCGAGGCGGATACAACACGCGACATGCAACGCGCGCGCAATACGCGCCCCGTGCAAGGCACGCTGTGCACCCAACGCGCGCGGGATGCGCAAGGCGCGTGCAACATGCCAATCGCGCGCGACGCGCAAGGGGCGTTAAACACGCAAGGCGCTTGCAGGGCGCAAAGCCCACGAGGCACGCAAAGCGCACGAGGCACGCAAGGCGCTCGGGACGCGCCAAGTGTTGAGGTCGCGCGCAGATGCGCGATGCGTGCAGGTGCTAGCGCAGTGCCTGGTCCACCAGCAGCTTCGCCTCGTGCGCCTTGAGCGACAGGCGGGCGGAGTGGTAGCCCGCCAACCCCGCCTGCGTGGCAAGCTCGGGAAAGAGCGTGAGGATTTCGTCGCGGCTTTCCTGCCCCACGCCGCGCATCGAGTAGTCGCCGGGCTGGAAGCTTTCGGACCAGGCCGCGTCGGCCAGGATCACCTCGTGATGGTCGAACATCAGGTGAATGTAGCTGACCCTGTCGGTGACCGCGCGGTCAACACCGTCGAGCCCGGTCAGGTGCTTGGCGGCGATCAGAACCTCGCGCTCGCCGAACATGACCTCGGCCAGTTCGTTGGCCAGAAGCATCCGGTGGTTCGGGCTGACAAGCATGTCGCGGTCGGGCATGTCGGCCCCGAGCGCGCCCTTGCGGATCAGGATGGGCTGGAACTTGGGCATCGCGGCCAGGTCTGCCGCGCCAAGGTCGCGACGGCCCACCCAGCGGATCTCGCGGATGCCGTTGTCGCGGGTGAAGACGCGGTCGCCGGGGCGCAGCGTCTCGACCGCGCGGGTGCCCTGCGGGGTGGCGATCTGTGCGCCCGGCGTGAAGCAGACGATCAGCTCTTCGATATCCGTATAGTTGATATTGGCCGTCTCTTGGCCGCGCTGAAGCTGGATCTGGCCGTTGAAGCCCGGATTGCCATTCGTTTCGGGATTCTTGACGAAATTCGTCACGGTCCAGCCGTCATCCAGAAGCGGCGTGATGTCGAGCGTGTCGTAGTCGTCGCCGGTCGAGCCGCCGTTCACGGTGGTGTTGTTGACGCCCGACGTACCCAGCTGGTTGATGATGAAGGTGTCGCGGTCGGCTCCGCCGTTCAGGTTGTCATTGTCGCCGCCGCCGAAGATCGTATCGTTGCCCGCGCCGCCCTCGACGTTGTCGCACCCGTCGCCCGCGTCGATCCGGTCATTGCCGGCGCCGCCGTCGATCGTGTCGTTGCCCGAGCCGCCCTCGATCGTGTCGTCGCCGTCGCCGCCGGACAGGCTGTCATTGCCGCCCTGCCCGAAGATCTGGTCATTGCCGGTGCCGCCGAAGATGGTGTCGTTGCCTTCGACGAAGGGCGTGACGACCGGGTCGTCGATAAGATCGCCCGACAGGGAAAAGCCGGACTGGCCGGTGCGGGTTTCCAGGGTAAACTCGATGAATTCGCGGTTCTCGAACGAGGCCGAGAACCACGCGTCCTGATCGGACGGGTCGTTGGTTTCCGTCCCCGCGGCATTGACCACGCCACCCGAGGTGGTGACGTTCAAGGACGTGTCGCCCGAGGTCGAGAAATCGGTGAAGCTGCCGGCGTCGATGGTCACGGATTCCTGGTCGCCGGGGCTGTTGCGGTCGATGTCGTTCCAGGTGGCGACGGAGTTCAGCGCGACGTTCTGGCCGGTGGCCGGGTCGAAGAACTCCAGCCGGAACGAGGCGGTTTCGCCCACGTCATGCGCGTCGAAGTCGCCGTTCAGAAGGATCTCGAACCCCGCGCCGCCGGACAGGTCCACGGCAAGGTCCTTGTCGGACTTGGCGGTCAGGATCAGGCGGGCAGAAATGGGGGTGCCGTCCTCGAGGGTGGCCACGTTGCTGTAGACCGCGACATCGCCGACCTGGGCACAGTTGTTGCCCGACGAACTGTCGGAGACGAGGTTGTCGATATCGAGCACCAGCGGCGAGGCATCGGAGCCGAGCGCGGTGCCTTCGCCGGCATCGCCGAAGAGCACGTCATCGCCGGATCCGCCGTCGATGCAATCGCTGCCGCCTTCGCCGGAAATGCGGTCGTTGCCGCCCGCGCCGGTGATCGTGTCAGGATCGTTGGTGCCCTGCAACGTATCGTTGCCGGGAGTGCCGGGAATCGTCGCCATGGCAGTGGCCTCCTGAAGGAGCGGACGGACCTCCCCCGAGATGCGCCGCAATGCCGTCTAATTTGAGTCAAGATTGAGACATCATCTACCTCTGCTTCAAGGAGAATTCGAGTAAAATCCTTCATACTGTGCATAATGCGGCGTTAATTTATGCGGACGTCAATTACTTGATCTCAAAAACGAAACAATCCCGGCCAATGGCCAGGATTGTTCATTGGAACTCGAGTCAGCCCCCGTAACCGATTCCATGTGACCGGCCCCGGAAAGGGCCGGTCGGCTGCAAAGCTGTTACTTGACCAGAAGCCGGGCTTCGTGCCGTTTCAGCGACCGGCGCGCGGCGGTGTAGGCCTTCAGGCCCTCTGCCTCGGAGAGTTCCGGGAAGAGCTCGAAGATCTCCTTGCGCTGGGCGTCGCCCATCGCGTCGAGCACCGTGTCGCCGGGCTGGAAGCTTTCGGTCCAGGCACCGTTGGACAGCACCACCTCGTGTTGGTCGAACATGAAGTGGATGTAGCTGACCGAGCTGGCCTCGACCGAGGTCACACCTTCCATGCCGGTCAGGTGCTTGGCCGCCGCCAGAACCTCGCGGTCCTCGAAGTAGAGCGCCGACTTCTCGTTGTTGATCAGCAGGCGGTGCTGCGGCGAGACCATCATGTCGCGTTCCGGCAGGCCGTGACCCAGCGAACCCGCACGGATCAGGACCGGCTGCAGGTGCGGCGCGCGCGCCAGCTCCTGCCCCGACAGATCGCGGCGGCCCACCCAGCGGATTTCCTGCAGACCGTTGTCGCGGGTGATGACCTTGTCGCCTTCGCGCAGCTCTTCGACCAGCCGCTCGCCTTTCGGCGTGGCGATGACCGTTCCCGGCGTGAAGCAGGGAATGACGTCCTCGATCTCGGTGAACTTCAGCGAGCCTTCGACATTGCCGTCGGCATCGAGGAAGTTGACCTGGCCGGTAAAGCTGTTGCCGTCCGGATCGTTCGGCGTGGTCAGATCCAGCGGGGTGACGCCGTCGCTTTGGACGATCTCGAACCGGCCGAGACCGCGCAGGTCGAGCTGGTCGTTCTCGTTGTCGGTCGTCGGGTCGTTGTCACCATCCTCGGTGCCGCCGTCGATCTCGTCGCCGAAGGCATGTTCGCGCTCGTCGAAGTGGAACTCGTCCGAGCCGGCCTCGCCATACATCGTGTCGGCACCCTGGCCGCCATAGATGGTGTCGCGGCCGTTGCCACCGTAGATCAGGTCGTTGTCGATACCGCCATCGAGCAGGTCGCTGCCGCCGCCACCGTAGATGGTGTCGTCATCGTCCTGGCCATAGACCGTGTCGTTGCCCGCGCCGGCGTTGATCAGGTCGCGGCCGTTGCTTTCGTCCGGGTCGGGGCCGAAGGTTCCGCCATCGGGGGCGTTCGGGATGTTGACCTGGTCGAAGGGCACGACGTTGGGATCGAGACCGCCGTAGATGAGGTCGTCGCCTGCACCCGAAGAGATCGTGTCGTCGCCTTCGCCGCCGACGATGGTGTCGTCGCCCCAGAGCGTGTTGATCTCGTCGTCGTCGATGCCCGCGTCGACATAGTTGTCGCCTGCGCCGGCATTGATGGTGTCGTCGTCGTCGCCGGTATAGATCGTGTCGTTGCCGTTGCCGGTGTTGACAAGATCGCGGTCGTCGTTCGGGTCGGCATCCGAGGGCACGGCCGGGAACGGGCCGTAGGACGGGAAGCCGTCATCGGGCAGCGGCAGGGCGCTGTTCTTGGAGGTGTCGATGTAGTTGTCGCCACCGCTGCTTTCGACCGTATCGCTTCCGTCGCCGGAGATGACAGTATCGTTGCCGTCACCGGTGTCGATCTTGTCGTCGTCGTTGCCGCCGTCGACACTGTCGTCGCCTGCGCCGGTTTCCACGTCGATCGGGCCATCGGCATCCTTGGCGTCGATTGTGTCATCGCCGCTGCCGGTGATGATGCGCTCGATCTCCTCGAAGGTGATGTCGGGGGTATCGTCGGCATCGAGGCCGTTGACGGTGCCGTTCTCGGGATCGGCATCTTCCAGGATGACGGTCAGGTCGCCGGTCTGGTCGCCGAGGTTCAGGATGTCGCCCGCGTCGCCGTTTTCCGGGCCGTCGGGGTTGCCGTCGGTGCCGTCCGAGCCGCCGTCGATGGTGGCGTCGATATCCGCCGCCGGATCGGTGGCGTCGACGGTGAACTCGTCGTCGCCGGTGCCGCCGGACGCCTCGTCGTCGCCGCCCACGGCGATGTCGTCATCGCCCTGGCCGCCGTTCAGCGTGTCGGTGCCCGCGCCGCCCGCAAGGGTGTCGGAGCCCTCACCGCCATCGACGCTGTCGTCGCCGTTGGCGCCGGTGATTTCATCGTCGCCGGTGCCGCCATCGACCGTATCGTCGCCTTCGCCGGAGTCGATCCTGTCGTCGCCGCCATTGCCGAAGATGGTGTCGTTGTCACCGTCGGCGCCGTCGATCTGGTCGCCCTCGGCATCGGTGTAGCCGGGGGTCATCACCTCGCCGGTGTCCTTGCCGTCGACCGGGCCGATCACGTCCGTCACCTCGACCGAGATCTGCGCGGTGTCGGTCAGCCCGTTGCCGTCGGAAATCGTGTAGGTGATCGTCGCGTCGCCCACAAAGGCGGGTGCCGGGGTGAAGGTGACCGTGTCGTCGGTATAGGTCACCGTGCCCTGGCTGGACGGGACGCTGGCGTTGATGATGCGGATCGGGTCGCCATCGGGATCGCTGTCGTTGGTCAGCGGCGTGACGGTGACGGCCGTACCCTGCGGCGTGGAGCCGCCATCGTCGTTCTCGGCGACAGGTGCGTCGTTGACCGGGCCCACGTTGACCAGTGCGGTGCCGGTGTCGGTGCCGCCCTGCCCGTCGCTGACGGTATAGGTGAACTCGACCGGGCCGTTATAGTTCTCGGCCGGCGTGAAGGTGACGGTGCCGTCGCCGTTCAGGACCACCTCGCCAAGCGCCGGGTCGATCGGATCGACCGCGGACACCACCAGCGGATCGCCGTCGACATCGGTGTCGTTGGCCGCCGGGTTGAAGGTGATCGGCGTGTCCTCGAGCGTGTTCTCGATATCGTCCACCGCGACCGGGTCATCGTTGACCGACGTCACGGTCACGTCGATCTCGGCGCTGTCGGTGCCGCCGTTGCCGTCGGTGATCGTGTAGCTGATCGTCGCCTCGCCGTTGAAGTTCTCGGCGGGGGTGAAGGTGACGGTGGTGTCGGTGAAGGTCACCGTGCCCTGTTCGGACGGGACGTTGGCGCCGGTAATGGTGAGCGTGTCGCCATCGGGATCGGTGTCATTGTCCAGCGGCGTCAGAACGATCGCCGTGTCCTCGGCCGTGGTGGCGGTGTCGTCGGCAGCCTCGGGCGCGTCCTGCACCTGGCCCACGTTGACCAGAACGGTGCCGGTGTCCGACAGACCGTCGGGGTCTTCGACCGTGTAGGTCAGCTCGACCGGGCCGTTATAGTCGGTGGCCGGGGTGAAGGTGACCGTGCCGTCGCCGTTCACGACCGCGCTGCCCAGGGTGGGATCGGTGACGGTGACCGAGGTCACGGTCAGCGTATCGCCATCGGGATCGGTATCGTTCGCCGCAGGGTCGAAGGTGACGGATTCGTCTTCCAGCGTCGAGACGGTGTCGTCCACCGCTTCGGGCGCGTCGTTGACGTTGTTCACCGTGACCGAGACCTCGGCGGTGTCGGTGCCGCCATTGTCGTCGGTGATCGAGTAGCTGATCGTCGCCTCGCCGAAGAAGTCATCGGCCGGCGTGAACTGGATCTCGGTGTCGGTGAAGGTCAGCGTGCCCTGGTCGGACGGGACCGTGGCCGCCGTGATCCGCAGCGTGTCGCCGTCCACGTCGGTGTCGTTGTCCAGCGGCGTGATCGTGACGGTGGTTTCCTCGTCCGTGGTGGCCGTGTCGTTGACCGCGTCGGGCGCGTCGTTGACCGGGGCGACGTTGAACGTGATCGTCGCGGTCGAGGTTTCGCCCGAGGGATCGGTGACCGTGTAGCTGACGCTGTCGGTGCCGTTGAAGTTCTCGTTCGGCGTGTAGGTGTAGGTGCCGTCGCCGTTGTCGGTCAGCGTGCCGTTGGCCGGCGTGCCGATGCTGTCCACGGTCAGCGTGTCGCCGTCCGGGTCGGTGTCGTTGGCGGTCGGGTTGAAGGTGACGGTTTCGTCCTCGTCCACCGGGACCGTGTCGTCGACCGCGGTCGGCGCCTCGTTCTGGGGATCGGTCAGGATGGTCTCGATCTGGCTGAATTCCAGGGTCGAGCCATCGGCGAATGTCACGGTGCCGGCGCGGGCGCCGTCATCGGAGGCGTCCGCCGCATCGGTGATGGTGACCTTGCCGGTGCCGCGCAAGTCCAGCGTGTCGTTGTCCAGCGTGTCGTCCGGGCCGTTGCCGCCGACGATGGTGTCGCCATCGCCATCGGAGGACGTGGAGACCACGAAGGTGTCGTTGCCGCCCTCGCCGTAGATGACGTCCGCGCCCGCGCCGCCGGTGATCACATCATCGCCGCCCTCGCCATCCTGGTCGGGATCGAAGCCGGTGTCGAAATACATGTCGGTGATGTGAATGCCGGAATTGTCATGGCCATTCTGCGTGTGCGAGACCTCGACCCGCGATACCGGGCCGGGAATGGTAACCTGGACGGTCGTGTCGGGATCGTTCTGATTCTGGTACGGGCCGTTGGCATCGGCCTCGTTTCCGTTGATGACGACATCCTTGCCGCCCTGCAGGACGACTTCGATCGGGTTGTTGTCGGCGTCATAGGCGGTGACGGTGACAAGCCCGTCGCCGTCGAGGTCGTTGATGTTGAATTCCAGATCGCCGACCGGCTTGGAAAACTCCCATTGGAACTTGCCGGTGTTGCCCTTGCCGGAGGTTTCCGAATAGAGCGAGCTGTTGGTGTCGATCGACTCGCCGCCCGTGTCGATGCCGGCGGTGTTCAGGTTGGTGTGATTGTCGACGTCGCTTTCGTGGTGCCCGGTATCGAGGATCCGGGTGTAGGTGACGTCCACGCTGCCGGTATTCTGGGTGACGGTGTTGTCGGCCTGGTGGCTCGAGACCAGATCCCAGTTGAAGCTTTCGCGCGGGCCTTCGAATGTGCCGGCGTCGCCGCTGTCACCGTAAATGGTGTCGTCGCCGCCTGCGCCGTCGATCGTGTCGTCGCCGCCATTGCCGAAGATCAGGTCGCCATCGTTGGTGATCTTGTCGCCGCCCTGGTCGGTGGGCGCGTTGGAGTCGTCATAACCGAGGGCCATGTCCTCGCCGAAATCCTCGCCGTCGACGGCGCCATCGGCCGGGGCGTCGGAGGTATAGCCGGCATCCACGTTGAGCGCGCTCTTGTCGCCGCCGGACTTGTAGGGCGCCGCAATGGGATCGGAGAACCCGGAGTGCTGATTGGCGTCGCTGTCCTCGTTCTCGGCGCCGGCATTCTGCTTGACCAGCGGCTCGCCGTTAACCTCGGTGGGGAATTTCACCACGTAGGACTTGCTGTGATACGTGTGCAGGCCGGTGAACTCGTAGGCGCCCGACGCGTCGGTGTGCGTATATCCCAGGAAATACTTGTTGCCGTGGGAATCGACCTTGTAGAGTTCGACCCGCAGGCCCGCCAGGCCGGTGTCGTACCCGCCGGTGCCATTGTTTTCAGTGTTGTCGCCATCGCTGTCCGAGAACAGGCGCCCTGAAATCGTTCCGCCGCTTGAAAAGGTCATGAAATCATACTCCCGTGGTGGCGCGAGCGCCGAAGTTGAGGAAAGTGCCACCAGTGCCGGCGACGTGTGCAAAAGAGGTCGGAGAAGCGTTCGATCCGGTGCCCATCGCCCTGCCCTCATGCACGGGCATTTTCAGACTGATCGGGTCGGACCCATGTGTGGGAACAAAAGTCACCATCGTTTTCTCCATTCGACGTCCCGCATCGGCGGTTCGCCAGACCAATAACCAAGACCCACTGCCGACGATGTGACGGTCAGGGGCAACCTGCACGAACCTCATTTCAGGAGGGAAAGACCCACAATATTGCGGGAATGGCGCGACGTTCGCACGTCGCATCCATTCGCTCTCGGCCAGCCGCCAAAGCAACCCGACGATCGCATCTTCCACGCACCGGAATGATGGTGCGTCTCGTGCGGTCGCCCCCGTGACCTACAGACATCGCCCCCCAGTTGGGCTGAACTCGTTGTACGGGATTGCCCGGATCGCACAAAGTGAAATTTGTCAGAAAACTGTCGATGCAGTTTCCGAAATTGCCTTTTAAATGCGTGGATTATGGCAGCCGAAAAGCTGCAAATCTGGCGATTGTTTCCGCGCGCATCCGAGGCCGCCTTGGCGTGGAGCCAACAAAACATGAGGGTTGTGCCCTGCCATTTTGCCGCCCTGCAACCTTAAGCTGTGCATTGTTTCCGGACCACCCCGAAATCTAAATCGTTTTGAATGTGGCGGGAGTTGGATGGCCGTGAAATTCGGCTGTTGGCTGACCCTGCGTCAATGGGCATCGTTTCAGGCCTTTGGTTCCTAACCGGCAACGATCGCGCCACATTTTGCCCGAATCGTCACGTTTCGGGATTGAACCGCCCCCGCTGGAGCGACCGATTGCATGGCGCGCGGGCCTGCGGACCCGCCGCGGGGGATCGCAGACCGGCCCCGCCGCCGGTGACGCCGGGACGCTCGACGACACGCGAATTGCGGGAATTCGGCCACTAATATGACGCGGCCGGCCCGGCAGATCGGAAACCAGCAGCAAGTCCACGGGAAAGCCAAGGCTCTCTGCTGGTTCAGAATTAATTTATTTGAGCGCTCAATAAAACTTGATAAGGTATGCGCAGCGACCAACCTGGAGTTAGCCATGACCCCCCCTGCCACACAGGCCATAGACCTGCCCAATGACCATGACCGCAAGGGACTGCCCGCCTGGAGTTACTTCAACACCGAGATGCTGGAGATGGAAAAGGACCTGCTGTTCCGCGCGCATTGGCAGCTTGTGTGCCATGCCAACGACCTGCCGGAGGCTGGTGATTTCGTCACGCTGGACTGCGTGGGCGAACGCGCGCTGGTGATCCGTGGCAAGGATGGCGAGCTGCGGGCCTTTCACAACCTGTGTCGGCATCGCGGTTCGCGCGTTGTGGCCGGGGAACAGGGCAATTGCAAGAACGCGATCATCTGCCCGTTTCACGGCTGGGTCTATAACCTGGACGGCACGTTGCGCGGGGCGGCGCAGCCCGACACCCTGCCCGAGCTGGATCCCGTCGCCTTTGGCCTGAAGGCGATCGAGCTGGACCTGTGGCGGGGGTTCGTCTTCGTGCGGTTCCGGCCCGGCCCGCAACCGGCGATATCCGAGGTGCTGTCGCGCTTCGACGACGAGATCGACCAGTACGACCTTGAAGGTCTCATGCCCTCGGGCGAAGGCTTTTATGCCGACGTGGCGGAGGTGAACTGGAAATGCATCCGCGATGTGGACAACGAAGGCTATCACGTGCCGATGGCCCATCCCGGCCTGCAGGATCTTTTCGGCTCCAACTATTATGACGAGGATTTCGAGGACGGCGCGTCGCGGTCCTATTCCGAGTTCCGCGAGGCGAACCACCGCCTGTGGAGCGTGCGGGCCTACACGTCCATTTTGCAGGCGCCGCCCAAGCTGGACGAGAGCCATGCCAAGGCCTGGCTCTATATCGGCATTTTTCCGAATTGCGTGCTTGGCATTTACCCCGATTGTGTCAAATTCTACCAGGAATTCCCGGTGGAGTATGGCAAGACCATGCAGCGCGGAACGACTTACAGGCTGGGCAACGAAGACCGCCGGATGCGGCTGTCGCGCTATCTCAGCAGCCGGATCGACAGGCTGACCTCGGAAGAGGACGAGGAACTGGTGCGCTGGTCCTGGGAGGCGGCGTTTTCCAGCGGCTATGACGGGGTGATCCTGTCGGACCTGGAAAACACCGTGCGCAGCTATCACGACTGCCTGCGCGAGCTGTTCCCGGTGCTGAACGAGGATGAGCCGCCCAAGGGCACGGTGGCCGCGCGCAACGCCGAGTTGCTGGCGCAGAAAGTCGCCGCCGAATGAGTACCGGACCCGTCTCCGGCAGAGGCGCAACTTGATGGCATGGCGCTTTGACCGAGAGGCGGGACAGGGCCTCAAGCTGATCAGCCCCACATTCGGCTATGTGCTGGTGATGCTGGCCGCGCCGCTGTTGATGGTGGTCACCTTCAGCTTCTGGACGCAGGATTACCTGACGATCGACACGACGCTGACGCTGGACAATTACCGCGAGGCGTGGACGCAGCCGCTGTACCAGGTGCTGATGTGGCGCTCGCTGAAGATCTCGCTGATCGTGACGGTGGTGACGGTGCTGCTGGCCTTTCCCATCGCCTATTACCTGTCCTTCCACGTCCAGAAGCGCAAGGCGCTGTGGCTGTTCCTGATCACGGTCCCGTTCTGGACAAGCTACCTTCTGCGGGTGTTCCTGTGGAAGGTGATACTGGGCTATAACGGCGTCTTCAACACCACGCTGATGGGCCTGGGGTTCATCGAGGAACCGCTGACGTTCATCCTCTACAACCTGAACGCTGTGGTGATAACGCTGGCCCACGCCTGGGCGCCTTTCGCGATCCTGCCCATCTTCGTGGCGCTGGAAAAGATCGACCGGTCCCTGCTGGAGGCGGCGACGGACCTTGGCGACGGGCCAATGCGGCGGTTTTTCCGCGTGACGCTGCCGCTGGCGATGCCCGGCATCGTGGCCTCGACCCTGATCGTGCTGATCCCGACGGTGGGCGATTTCATCACGCCGCGGCTGGTGGGCGGCACCGACGGGCTGATGATCTCGAACATGATCCAGATCCAGTTCGGCAAGGCCAACAACGCGCCGCTGGGCGCGGCGCTGGCAGTGTCGGCTATGGTGGTGATCGGGCTGATCAGCGCGGGCATCTTCTTTGCCGGCAAGAAACTGGGAGGACGCGTGCGATGAAATGGCTCTCGGTCAAGTGGCTGACGATCTACGCCGTGGTCTACATGATCTTTCTCTATGCTCCGGTCATCCTGCTGCCGCTTTTCGCGTTCAACACCTCGACGATCATCGCCTTCCCCCTGTCGGGCTTCACCACCGAATGGTTCGTGGGGCTGTGGCATACCGACACGCTGCACACCGCGCTGGGCAATTCGATGATCGTGGGGCTAACCACGGCGGTGCTGAGCACGCTTCTGGGCGCCTTCGCCGCGCGCGCCTCGGCCCGATTCGCCTTTCCCGGAAAGACCGGGATCGTCGGGCTGATCATGCTGCCGCTGGTGCTGCCCGAGATCATTGTGGCGGTGGCGCTACTGGTCATGCTGAACCAGTTGGGGATGCCGCTGTCGCTGTGGACGGTAGTGGCGGGGCATGTGCTGATCTGCACGCCGTTTTCCATCGCCATCCTGAGCTCTGCCTTTCGGGGCCTTGACCGCGAGTTGGAGGAAGCCTCGTTCGACCTGGGCGAGTCGCGTTGGGGCACCTTCCGGCGCGTGACGCTGCCGCTGGTGCTGCCGGGCGTGATATCCAGCCTGCTGATCACCTTCACCATCAGCCTCGACGAGTTCATCATCGCCTTCTTCCTGACCGGAACCGACGTGACCCTGCCGGTCTATATCTGGAGCCAGCTGCGCTTTCCGGCCAAGCTGCCGTCGGTCATGGCGCTGGGGACGATCCTGCTGGCCGTCTCGGTCCTGCTGCTGATCGCCGCCGAGGCGCTGCGCCGGCGCAGTGCCAGCCGGCAGGGCGTCGAGACCACGCTGGCCGGGGTTTGAACCATGAGCGGAAAGAGTGACATGCAAGACGACAAGACGCCGATGATCGCGATCCGCGATGTGGTCAAGAAATTCGGCAGCTTCACGGCGCTGCACGGCATCACCGCCGATATCCGCGAGGGCGAGTTCTTTTCCCTGCTCGGCCCGTCGGGCTGCGGCAAGACGACCCTGTTGCGCACCATCGCGGGGTTCGAGCCCACGACCACCGGCACCATCGCCATCGACGGCAAGAACATGGAGGGCATTCCGGCCAACGACCGGCCCACCAACATGGTGTTCCAGAGCTACGCGATCTTCCCCCACCTGAACGTGGAGGAAAACGTGGGCTATGGCCTGAAGACGCGGAAGATGCCGAAAAAGGACATCGCCCGCGAGGTGGCCGAGGTTCTGTCGCTGGTGGACATGGAAGGCTATGGCAAGCGCAAGGCGCATGAGCTGTCGGGTGGTCAGCGGCAACGCGTGGCGCTGGCCCGCGCGCTGGTGATGAAACCCAAGGTGATCCTGCTGGACGAGCCCTTGTCGGCGCTGGACAAGAAGCTGCGCGACCAGATGCAGGTGGAGCTGCGCAGCCTGCAACGCTCGATCGGGATCACCTTCATCCTTGTGACCCACGACCAGGAGGAAGCGCTGATCATGTCCGACCGGATCGCGGTGATGTTCGAGGGGCAGATCGAGCAGCTGGACACGCCCGAGGGCCTGTACCGGCGCCCGGTCAACAAGCGGGTGGCGTCCTTTATCGGGGTGATGAATTTCCTGTCGGCCAAGGTGACCGATCAGACCGGCACGCACCTGACGCTGGATATCGACGCCCTTGGCAAGGTCGAGCTGCCGCGCGACGGTCTGGGCGACGACATTACCCCCGACAGCATCGGCACCGTCGGCGTGCGGCCCGAGATGCTGACGGTGCTCTTCGACCAGAACGACTGGTCGCAAAACAAGGTCGAGGGCGAGGTGGTCGATACCGAGTATTACGGCGACATGACCTATTACGAGGTGCGCCTGCCGGGTCGGGACGCGCCGCTGAGCATCTCGATGCGCAACACGGCGGGCCGGTCGGTAGTTCCGCCCGGCAGCCCGGTCACGGTTGGCTGGGGGGCGGAATCGATCGTGGTATTTGGAGACTGAGGCCATGCGCATCACCGACCTGATCGACGCGCAGCGAGACGGCCACGCGATGGCGCAGGCGTTCTATACCTCGCCTGCCGTGTTCGAGGCGGACCGCAGCGCGATATTCGGGCGGGAGTGGATGCTGGCGGGGCATGTCTCGGAGATACCGGACCCCGGCGACTACCTCGTGTTCGATATCCTCAAGGACAGTGTAATCGTTTGCCGCGATCACGATGGTGACGTGCGGGGGTTTGCCAATGTCTGCCGGCACCGGGGCTCGCGCCTGTGCATCGAGCCGCGAGGGAACGTGCGGCGTCTGACTTGCCCTTATCATGCGTGGGTCTTCAATCTGGATGGCAGCCTGTTCAGCGCGCGGATGCTCGAAGAGCATCACGACAAGAGCGCGCTGGGGCTTTTTAATGTCGCGGTCGAGATCCTTGAAGGTCTGATCTACGTCTCGCTGGCCGACGATCCGCCGGATTTCGCACCGATGCGAACGCACCTGACGCCCTGCCTGGCGCCATTCGACCTGGCAAACACCAAGGTCGCGCACCGCGAGACCTATCCGGTTGCCGCCAATTGGAAGCTGCTGCTGGAGAATTACAACGAGTGTTACCACTGCACCCCGGCGCATCCGGAATTTTCGCGCAGCCATGTCACGCATTTGTCGGACGAGCGCGTCACACCGTTGAACGAGGCGATGGCGGCCCGATCGGCCGCCTGCAACGTTCCCACCGATTTCATCGATCGGGTCGGAAAGCACGCGCCCGCCCCCGGTGTCGATTTCGCCTATAACCGCTATGCCCTTTACGACGGGTTCCTGACCGGAAGCGAGGATGGCAGGCCGCTGGCGCCCCTGCTGGGGCAGATCGGCGGCCATGACGGCGGCGCGTCGGATGTGTATGTGGGGTTTCTCAACCCGATGCTGCTCTATTGCGATCACGCGGTGCTGTATCGGTTTCTGCCCATCGACACGGACACCTGCGCGCAGGAGATCATCTGGATGGTCCATGCCGATGCGCAGGAAGGGCGCGACTATGACCTGGGTCGCCTGACATGGCTGTGGGACGTGACCACGAAGGCCGACAAGCGCATCGTCGAGGACAACGCGCGCGGCGTGGCATCGCGGCACTACGTGCCCGGTCCGCTGGTGCCGATGGAGGGCTATATCGCGCGCTTCATCGACGCCTATCAGACCACCCTGCGGCAACACGAGGCCCGGACATGAGCGACCTGAACTACGATGACCGCCACATCGCCTTGCTCGAGGCGCTGTGGGGCGAGGGATATCTGTCCCCGGGTGGGCCGGAGGAAGTGGCGCGCGTGGTCGAGCACGCGCCGGTCGCGGGCGCCCGGATGTTGGATATCGGCAGCGGCTCCGGCGCTATCGCCATCTCGCTGGTGCGTGATCATGGCGCGGCGCATGTCACCGGCATCGACGTCGAAGCACCCGTCTGCGCGGCGGCGCGGCGTCGGGTCGAGGCCGCGGGGCTGAGCGACCGGATCGCGATAGAGCTGGTCGCCCCCGGCCCCCTGCCCTTTGACGACGCGACGTTCGACGTGGTGTTTTCCAAGGATTCGATCATTCACATTCCGGACAAGGAGGCGCTGGCCACCGACGTCTTTCGCGTCCTGAAACCCGGCGGCTGGTTCGCCGCCTCGGATTGGCTGATGTCGCATGACGACGCGCCCTCGCCCGAGATGGCGGCCTATATCGCGATGGAGGATCTGGATTTCGCCATGGCCTCCCCGGCGCGATACGAAAAGGCGCTGGCCGATGCGGGGTTCCGGCACATCGCGCTGACCAACCGCAACCGGTGGTATCTTTCGCTGGCGCGGGAGGAACTGGCCGGTTTTTCCGGCCCGAAGCGGCCCGAATGGGAAAAGGCGCATGGCGCGGACCTGATCGCGTCGTCGATCGAGACGTGGAGCGCGATGATCACGGTTCTGGAAACCGGCGAGCATTGCCCGCATCACCTGCTGGCACAGAAGCCCGGCTGACCGGGACCACCTGCCCCAAGAAACGAAAACCGCCGCACCCGGATGGCTGCGGCGGTCTTTTTTCCGAGAGGGGTCGGGGTCAGAACCCGGCCTTGATGTTCTCGAATTCCGCGATCATCTTCTCGCGCATTTCCGATCCCGGAGGCGCCTGCCAAAGGGTGTTCGCGCGCAAGGACTCGTTGCTGTCGAGCCCGACCGATTTCAGCATCTCCTGGTCCATCTCCGCCATCTGCGCCGCGTTGGAATGGCCGTAGCCCCAGGCGTTGACGATGTAATCGGCCGTTTTCGGCTCCAGCCATGCGTTGATGAAGTCGTAGAACTTGTCGTCCGACCCTTCGCCATCCTTCAGCTTGACGTAGCCGCAGACCCAGCTTGACGCGCCTTCCTCGGTGTCGCGCTTCATCGCGATGGGATGGCCTTCGCCGCTCATGGTGGCCGAGGTTTCGTTCCAGGCCCAGGCCAGTTCGACCTGGCCCGACTGCATCAGCTGCGCCAGCGACGACGAACTGTCCCAGTAGGACAGCACGTTCTGGTGCACCTTGCGCAGGAAGTCGGAGGCTTTCTGGAAATCCTCGTCGGTGGCGGTGGTCCAGTCCTGCACGCCCGTGGCCAGGAAGCCGAGCGCATAGGCGTCATCCACGCTGTCGCCTATCGACACCTTGCCCATCATCGACGGGTCGGCGAAGATCTGCAGCGAACTGACCTGCTCCTCGGTCAGCTTGTCGGTGTTGTAGGTCAGCGCCGTGTTTCCCCAGTCCATCGGGACGAAATAATATTCACCGTCCTTCTTGTAGGCTTCGATCTCGCGGAATTCCTCGTTGAGGTCATCCCAGCGGTCGATGCGGGAGGTGTCGAGCGGCTCCAGCAGGCCAGCCTCCATCCATTTCGGCACCGACTGCGAACAGGGGTGCGCGGCATCCGCCTTGAAGCCCGAGCGCAGTTTCTGAAACGCCTCTTCTTCGTCGCCGAAGAAGGCGAAGGTGGGTGGCGCGCCGTGCGCCTCGGTATAGGCGGTGTAGAATTCGGGGTCCTCGTAGCCGGCCCAGTCGAACACCGTCAACTCGGGATCCTGCGCCATGGCCGTCGATGTCATCAGCG
Organism: Roseovarius sp. THAF8; assembly: GCF_009363735.1. NCBI lineage: Bacteria > Pseudomonadati > Pseudomonadota > Alphaproteobacteria > Rhodobacterales > Roseobacteraceae > Roseovarius > Roseovarius sp. THAF8. The sequence continues at coordinate 466,349 of NZ_CP045410.1, forward strand.
CGGCAGCTCCGGCGAGCGCGGCAATCTTCAATCGTGACGTGATCATCCATTTCTCCCTGTTTCCTATTGCACCGGCCCGTCCGGCACGGATGCGGCAGGCCTCTGGCTGCAAAGGCTACGGGGGAAAGCCGGTTGACACAACGTTTATTTGAGCGCTCAAATAATCCGCGTGCCAGGCACCGGGCGGCGCGTCAGTCCGAGGCCATCTGCGCGGTCACGTCTTCCAGCGCGTCCTCGAGCAGGTCGAACATTTCGTCCACCTGCGCCTCGGTGATGATCAGCGGGGGCGAGAAGACTGCCATGTTGATGAGGGGTCTCACCAGGAGGCCGCGCTTTTCGCAGGCCTCGTCCAGCAGCGCGCCCAGCTTGCGCTCGGCCGCGAGCGACGTGCCAGGCGTGTCGGGCCGCCCCTCGATACAGCCCAGAAGGCCCATGCCGCGCAGGTCGCCGACGATGGGAAACCTCTCCAGCGCCCGCAGGCGGGCCTGGAACTTCGGCGTGATCGCGCGGGCGTGGTCCAGAATGCGTTCTTCTTCCATGATCTCGATATTCTTCAGCGCCGCGACACAGCAGACCGGATGCGCCGAATAGGTGTAACCGTTGGAAAACAGCACGTTCTCGTCCGGCCCGGTCATCCGCTCCATCACGCGGTCCGAGATGATGCAGGCCCCGAGTGGTAAATAGCCCGAGGTCAGCCCCTTGGCGCAGGTGATGATGTCGGGCACGATCCCGAACACCTCTTCGGAGGCGAACCAGTGGCCCAGCCGGCCGAAGGCGGTGACGACCTCGTCGGAAATGTAGAGGATGTCGTGCTTGCGGCAGATTTCGAGCGTGCGCTTGTGATAGCCCTCGGGCGGGATGATGACACCGCCGGAACACAGGATCGGCTCGGCGATGAAGGCACCGATCCTGTCGGCGCCGAGCTCGGCAATCATGTCTTCCAGATCCGCGACCTTGGCGGCGCACCAGTCCTCGACGCTCATGCCGTCGGGGCGGGTGTAGGGGTTCACGTCGGGGAGAAAGCGGACCAGGCGTTTCTCGACGTCGAAACGGCTCTTGTCGCGTTCCTTGCCGGTCACGGTCGAGGCCAGGTAGGTCGAGCCGTGATAGCCCTTTTCGCGGGCGATAACGATCTTCTTGTCGGGCCGGCCCAGGGCATTGTTCATGAAATGCATCGTGCGCAGGGCGGTGTCCACGGCGGTGGAGCCGCCGGTGGTGAAGAACACGTTGTTCAGGTCACCGGGCGCCAGATCGGCGATCTTCTTGGCGAGGATCGTCGAGGGATCGGTCGTCGTGGTCCAGGGCGAGGTATAGGGCAGCCGCATAACCTGTTCGGCGATGGCCGCCGCCATGTCCTTGCGGCCGTAGCCGATATTGACGCACCACATGCCGCCCGGTCCGTCGATATAGCGCTTGCCGTCGGCATCCCACAGGTAGATGCCCTCGGCGCTTTCGATCGGGTGATAGTCGCTCTCCTGCCAGGCATCCATGGCCGCCCACGGGTGAATCTGGTGGTTGCGGTCCCATTCGTTCAGAAGGTCCGGCGAGGTGCCGTTGGTCATGGTGCGGGGAAGCGTTGTCATGTCGTGCTCTCCAAAGTCGTCAGAACGCCCCGGGCGGTGTCGCGCGGGCGCGGTCGGGCCGCCTTGGCCCGCCCCGGGCGAGGATCGCGTCATGTGTGTTCCCGGTCATGCGCCGTTTTCCTGAGCCTTGGCAACAGTCATAGCGAAGGGCCGATTTGGCGTAAAGTTTTTTTGAGCGCTCAAACAAAAACAATTAGAATGACATTGCCGTGCCGGTATGGAAAAAACGGCACCACCCTGCGGAGGAACGGGATTGACGCAAGAAACCACGAAAAGCACCGAAAAGCCACGCAAGGAGCGCAAGGCGAACGCGGACAAGCGCCGGCGGCAATTGCTGGAGGCGACGCGGCGCTCGATCATCGAGCACGGGCTGGCCAGGACGACGCTGGCCACGGTGGCGGCGGAGGCCGGGCTGTCGCAGGGGGTTGCGGTGTTCTACTTCAAGTCCAAGAACGGCCTGCTGGTCGAGACCCTGCGGGCGCATTACGAGTTCTACGACGACACGTGGCGCGCCGCGCTGGCACAGGCGGGGCCAGACCCCATGGACCGCCTGATGGCGCTGATCACGGCGGATTTCTCGGAAGATGTGTGCTCGGCGGAATCGCTCTCGCTCTGGTTCGCATTCTGGGGAGAGCAGACATTCGTGCCGCAATATGCCGAAGTTTGCCGCGAGTTCGACCGTGACCGCGTGGCGGCGATACGCGAAGCCTGCGCCGCGCTGATGACCGACGCGCCCGAGGAAGAGGTGCACCGGGTGGCGCAGTGGATCGACACGCTGACCGACGGGTTCTGGCAGAACCTGCACCTGCAACCCACGCGCATGACCCCGGCAGAGTGTCTTGCCTCGACCCGCGCGATGATCGATGCGCTGATCTGAGCCGGGCACGGCGGCGGGCGGACAGGTCCGTGCACGGGATCGCGCGACGGCAATTGCACGAACCGGGGCGCAGGGCGTTGATGGGAGGGATGTCATCTGCTACGCGGTTCGAGGTGACTTTCCCAACTTGAGCCCGGGCCGACCGATGCCAACGCCGCCGAAGGCCACATGCCTTCTCTTGACCTACCAACAGCAGGACCATGTCGCCGAAACGGTGCAATCCGCGCTGCAGCAGGACTGCGCGCCGATGCAGATCGTTCTGTCGGACGACGCCTCGCGCGACGATACGTTCCTGCGCATGAAAGAGGTGGTCGACAGGTATGACGGGCCGCACGAGGTCGTTCTGAACCGCAACGAGACCAACCTGGGCGTCAACGAGCATCTCAGGAAATGCCTCGAGATGTGCCGGGAGGACATCATCATCGCCGCCGCCGGCGACGACCTCTATTATCCGCACCGCAACCGGCGGATCCTCGAGGCATTCGCGGCGCACGACCCGCTATTGGTGTTCTCACACGCGGATGTGACGACGCTGGACGGGGCCCCTGCCCCGGCGCTCTATCGCAAGGCGACGTTCTATTCGACCACCGACCCGTTGGCCGCCGCGAAATCCCTGTCGCTGTACCTTGGGGCAACCTGCGCCTGGCATCGGTCGCTGTATCGCAAGTACGGGCCGATGATGTTCGACAATACCTTCGAGGACCTGATCCTCGGGTTTCGGGCCGCTCTGGAAGGCCGGGCGCATTTTATCGACGAGGCGTTGCTGGCATACCGGACGGGATCGGGTCTGACCAACACGAAACCTCAGCGGTTCACCGCAGAAAGCTACCGGGCGCAGCGCCTGCGTGAGATCGAAAGCAACACCTGCGTCTTCCGTCAACGCGCGGCCGACGCAAAGACCTTCGGGCTTGGGCCCCGCCACGAGATTTCAAAACTCCTGGCCGACCGCGTGGCCGACGGAGAGGTGCGCGCCGCCTTTGTCGAGAAAGGCTGGGCGGGCCTTGCACCGTATTTCGGCCGTCACCCGCTGCAGGCCATCTCGCGCGGCGTGTCCGAGACCCGGCGGCGCAAGAAGCGCATGGCCGCGGCCTGACGCCTGATCCCGCGCCTCAGCCGAGGTCCCACCGATATTGAGGAATAGCGAGGCTGCGCGCGCCGAACATTTCCTTCTGGCGGGACAGCCCGACATTCAATTCGCGGCCTTCGGCCGTGGTCGAGATGCCGAAGCTGAACCAGTCGCGGTCCGCGAAGGTGTCGTTGACAAGGGACTGCACCACCAGATCCAGCGCGCCGAGGTCGCGCCCATCCCCGGACGAGGCCATGTACTGGCAATGCACGGTGCGCCCGAAATCGAAGAGGACGACACCGGCCAGCATGCGCGCGTCCTCGAAGGCCGCAAATAGACGTATCCGCTTGGGAAAGGCGGCATTGAGGCGCGTGATCTCGTCCAGCGAATGGGTTGGCCGTGCGTCGTGGCGCTGATCAAGAACCTCGCCCAGGATATCCCAGAAGGCGGCAAAATCGGTGGTCTCAGAGGTTGTCAGCCCCGCCTTGGCGGCCTTCTTGGCCCCGTATTTGCGGCCGCTGCTGAATGACAGCTTGCGGCGCAGGGGAATGGCCGCGCTCAGGTCGGTGCGGACCTGCCGGGCGCCGGCGTTGCAGAGCGCATAGATATCCGCCTCGGCGGGTTGTGCGTGGAATATATGCGGCACCGGCTTGTAGTGCAGCGCCCCGATCCCCTGCCTGAGAAGATCGTCGCGCAGGCTGGCGAAAATCTGAACCACCTGTGCGGCCGAGGTCGCGGGCTTGACCAGCAGACCACCGAAGGTCAGGCCGCCATGGGATTGCAGCGTGTCGTCCACCCGGTTCGCGGGCAGGCAGGCGATGATCTTGCCGTCGCTTTCGAAGATCAGGGAATGATCGTCGAAACGGTCGGAATGGTAGTCCATGAAGCGGCGGTCATGCAGGAAGGTGCCGTTCGTCGCGGCGGCAACGAAGTCGTTCCACGCAACGGAAAGATCGGGCGTGTAGCGCTTGATTTCGATGTCGCCGCTCATGTCGCCTGCCACTTCGCCAGGCCGACCCCGGTGCGCCCCATGTCGTTGCCGTTGTAGAACAGGTACCGTGCCCCGTCCGGCGCCCTGATATGCGCGGGATAGCAGCTCATGTCGCTGTCCCAGCTTCCGGGCGCTCCCAGGGGCAGCTCGACATCGTCCGTGCGGGTGAATGCAACGCCGTCCGGCGAGGTAAAGCGGAAGGCCGCATATTGCTTGGCGCGGGTGTCGGAGGTCGCGCGCAGTTCCCATGTGCCGTCCTCCAGCCGGGTCGCACGGGGGCGGCCGATGCGGTATTCGGCGCCCGAGGGCGTGATGATGCGCTGGGCGGCCGCGTTGTCGAAGCTCACGCCGTCAGGGCTGGTCAGCGTCCAACAATCGTAACGGGGATAGAGCCGCCCGCCGATCTCCTCCCACCCATCGCCACGGGAAATCCATGCGCGAAAGCGGCCATCTGGCAGTCGGGCGATGGAGTGCAGCGCGCCTATGAAAGGCCCGTCCGGGCAGCGATCGAGCACCGGGGTCGCGCTGACCCGTTCAAAGCTGTCGCCACGGTCCCGGCTGATGGCGAGGCCGGTGAAGGCCAGGAATTTCGCCTTTTCCACCAGCTGGAAGCCCACGTAATACAAACGCAATTCGTCCGGCGTGACCTCGATCACGTCGCCCAGGATAAGGCCGTTGTCGTCGAACATGCCCGGTGCGCCGAGGTCCAGCACGGGGGCCGAGGAACTGGCCTTGACCCGGGTGGGATCGTCGGCGGCGACATCGACCCAGCCGATGCGGCTGATGCCGTGTGCGTCGCGCATCCCTCCGAAGATCCGTATCGTCTGCTCGTCGCGCAGCCACGGGCATGGCGTCATGAAGGAATGCTGCGCCCAGTCGAGGCTTCCGTCGGGGCTGAAGACATGCCCCTGTTTCACCCAGGCCATATCAGGGCTTGATCCGGTAGTAGCGGTAGGAGGACACCTTGGCGGCCTCGGCCGGATTGCCGTTCAGAATCAGGCCCGGTGTGTCGAAGCTCTTGGTGACGGCGGCGGCCATGCCGACAAGGCAATCCTCGGCCAGGTGGACGTTGTCGGCCAGCGCCGCGTTCACGCCCAGAAAGCTGCGCGCGCCAATGTCGCAATAGCCGGAAACCACGACATGCGAGGACAGGAAGCAGTTTTCCCGGATGCGTGTCTGGTGCCCGATATGGTTGCCGGACCACAGCACGCAGCCGTCCTCGATCTTCACGCCATGCTGCACCACGTTGTTCTCGAAGATAAAGACGTTCTGGCCCAGCTCGGCGGTGCGCCAGACCATCGCGCGCGGACTGATGAAATTGGCAAGGTGGTATCCGTGCGCCTTGGTCGCCTCGATCAGGCGGGCGCGGATCCGGTTGAGCTTGGTCGAGGTGACCGCGACATGGGCGTCGGTCCTGGCCGGATCGAAATGCGACGGGGCGTCCTCGAGCGGCACCACGGGAAGGTCGAACTTGACGGTTTCGTCAAGGTACTCGCGCTCCACCGCGAACCCGACAACCGTGTAATCGCTGTCGACGGTGAAATACTCATAGGCGATATCCGCGAACTCGCCGGCTCCCACGATCAGGATATCTTTTGACATTCCAAACCTTTCTGTGCCCGGTAGTCCGGGCCGTCTCTCTTCGGTGCCCGGCTATTTCAAATCGTCGTTGCGCGGTTTATAAACATGGACCAATGCAGAAGCGAGTCGTAATCCCTTGCCGCTAAGTGACTGTCGCCTAATAGATTTACCCAAGGTTTCGGACGCGCGGGGCAACCTGACCTTCGTCGAGGGGCACAATCACATCCCGTTCGACATCAAGCGGGTCTACTATCTTTACGACGTGCCCGGCGGCGCCGACCGGGGCGAGCACGCGCACAAGGACCTGCACCAGTTCGTGATCTCGATGTCGGGCAGTTTCGATCTGCTTCTGGATGACGGGTTCGAACAGAAACGGTTCCAGCTGAACCGTCCCTACTACGGCATCTATGTCTGCCCGATGATGTGGCGCTACCTGGACAATTTCTCGTCCGGGTCGGTCTGCATGGTTCTGGCGTCGGGTCCCTATGACGAGGACGATTACATCCGCGACCGCGACGAATTTCTCAGAGCGGTGGGGGCTGCGTGAAGGTCCCCTTCCTCGATCTGGCGGCGGCCCGCGCGGGCATCCAGGCGGAGCTCGACCGCGAATTGCTGCGGGTCGCGCAGTCCGGCAGCTATGTCATGGGCCCCGAACTGGAGCGTTTCGAAGACGCCTTCGCGGCCTATGTCGGCGCCGGCGCCTGTATCGGGACGGCCAACGGGCTGGATGCGCTGCACCTGGGGCTTCGCGCGCTGGGCATCGGCCCGGGCGACGAGGTGATCGTGCCGTCGAACACCTATATCGCGACCTGGCTTGCCGTCAGTCAATGCGGCGCGGTGCCGGTGCCGGTCGACCCCGTCGAGGACACGCACAACATCGACCCCGAAGCCGTCGCCGCTGCGGTCACCGGGCGGACCAGGGGCATTCTACCGGTGCATCTCTACGGTCAGCCCGCGGACATGGACGCGCTGAACGCGGTGGCCGAAACCCATGGGCTGAAGGTGCTGGAGGACGCCGCCCAAGCGCATGGCGCGCGCTACAAGTCGCGCCGTGTGGGCAGCGACGGCACCGCGGCGTGGAGCTTTTATCCCACCAAGAACCTGGGCGCGCTGGGCGATGCCGGGGCGCTGACCACATCGGATGACGACGTGGCGCAGAGTGTCAGATTGCTGCGGAATTACGGCTCGGAACGGAAATACGAAAACGACATCCGTGGCTTCAACAGCCGTCTCGATCCCCTGCAAGCCGCCGTGCTGGCGGTCAAGCTGCGGGTTCTGGACGACTGGACAGAACGTCGCCGCGCCATCGCGCGCGACTATTCCGATGCCTTTTCCCGCGCCGGGCTGCACGTTCCTTTCGTGCCCAACTGGGCCGAGCCGGTCTGGCACCTTTACGTGCTGCGCCACCCCGACAGGGATCGGTTTCAGGCGCGACTTGCCGAGGCCGGCATCGGGACCGTGATCCACTATCCCATCCCGCCCCACCTGCAAAAGGCCTATGCCGACCTGGGCCATGCCCGGGGCGCATTCCCCGTGGCAGAGCGGCTGGCGAGCGAGGTCATCAGCCTGCCCATGTGCCCCGGCCAGACCGACGCGCAGACCGAGTACGTCATCCGGCAGGTCGTGGACCTCGCCTGAGCCGGCCGGCTTAGCCGCCGGTTTGGCGCAGCGCCGCGATCATCCCGGCAAAGCGCGCGGAATATTTCCGCCTTCGCCGTGCCGAGACGATGGTTGCCGGTGACAGGGTGCGCAACGCCGTCTTCACCACCGCCGCGGCGCAGTTGGCGCGCAGCCCGTGTTTGCGCGCGGTGTAGATCTGGGAATACCCCCAGTGCCAGTTCTTGATGCGCTCGGCTTTCACCGACCCGCCCGAGGAAGCGCCCCCGGCGTGGTGCACCGCGGCGTCAGCCACATAGACCAGGCGGCCCTGGGATCGGGACAGGCGCAGGCTGAGATCGTCATCCTCGAAGAACAGGAAGATCGCGGGGTCGAACCCGCCAACCGCCTCGAACGCGGCCCGGCGCACGAAAAGCGCGGCGCCGGAGAGGACCGGGACGACCGTGTCCCCGGTCAGCTCCCGCTTGGGCAGCCATTGGGCGCGATCCACAAGGTCGCTGCGGCGTTTGACGACCGCCCTGCCCTCTTCGTCCAGGATCCGGGGGTTGAATCCCGCCGCGTCGGGGTGCCGCTCTGCCGCATCGACCAGCTTTTGCAGCGTGTCGGAACACAGCGTCGTGTCGGGGTTGAGAAACAGAAGGAATTCGGTGTCGACGCCGTCGGCGCCCCGGTTGCACGCGCTGCCAAAGCCCAGGTTGCGCGTGTTCTCGACAAGCCGTGTCGGCCCGCGCCGCGCCGCCACGAGGCGGTGTAACTCCGCGCGGTCCTCCGACGCGTTGTCCACGATCACCACCGGCGTCGCGGGCGGCACGGAGGCCAGCATGTCGGGCAGGACCCCGGTGCTGTTATAGGCGACCGTGACAATCGTCACGCGCGCTTCGGCATCATTTCGAGGCATGCGAGTGCTGTCTTGCCAGGGCACGGATCCTGTGCCGGTAAAGCGGCCGCAGGATTTCACGGCGCAGTTTTTGCAACAGGCCCTCCTTGCGGCCGATCATGCTGCCGCCAAGCTCGGCAGAAATCTCGCGCACGCCGGATGGCCATACCGTCGCGACGCGGACATTGTGCACCCATTGCATCTGCAGGAAATTGTCCACCGGCCTGTCGAAGCGCTCGGACGCGGCGAGCAGCGCGCGGGCCGCGTCGCGCGTGACCAGTTGCGCGACCATGCCAAGCGCGATCCGGTCGTGGACGTGCAGCCCGATCTCGTCCGACGTGGCGATTTCCTCTGTCCGCTCCTCGCGCAGCTTTATGGGGAACCGGATGAAATCCCCCGGCCGGATGTTGGCCAGGGCGAGGTCCAGAGCCCTGGGAAAAACATCCTCCTGAAGGTGCAGGTCGTCTTCGAGGACAAGCGCGGCCTCCAGATCGTCATCGAGGATCCTCTGCCAGCACGCGCGGTGGCTGTGAAAGGCGGCGATCTCTGAGGGGCGCATCGTGAAGGGATAGGTCGGACGCATCAGTTTGCGGCGATAGGCGTCGGCGTGGGCCTCGCTCATCTGCTGCCCGTCGACGGCGCTGACGACGTGGCACGCAAGCGGGACGGCCTGCATCATGGCCTCGACCTGCGGCAAACGCGCCTCGGCGCGCGCAAGGTGGATGATCATGCACTCGGCTTCCACTGCCCCGGCCTTTCCGCGTAGATGCAAGCAACAGTCCAGACCTACAAGCTCGGGAACCGAGATGCCAGCGCGGGCCGTCCTTCGGCCCGCAAAAAGCGACGGCACCAGACGGCTGTTGCCGGCGGCGCGCCGAAGCTGGAAACACACCTTCGACGACTCGTAGCGAACTTTCACCAAAATGAGGCGGTCGGATCGTTGGAGAGACTGCACGAGCCACATCGCGCATTTCGGGTTTTCGGCCTGTCGCCGGAACATATTCACGCCACGGCGCGTTCGGGTGATGAAGGTTTACGTTTTGAGTGCATGGTGCATGGGGCGGTTAGACCTAAAAGCGGGAGTTTTACATGACCCTTAACAGTACGTTTTTGAAAACCAGCTCGGTCCTCGGCCTTGTCGTTGCTCTTTCGCAGCCGGCCTACGCGATGCGGTGCGCAGAGTTCAACGAGATGGATGAGGCCGGTCAGATGGAAGCACTCGAAACCATGGGTGGCCGCGAGAACATCCGCGAAGAAGCAGTCGGTGCCGACGAAGGCGCCGACACGGATTCCTCGAGCGCCACCGCGGAACTAGGCGACCCTGATGCTGACAATGGCGGCCGCGCCGCTGCCCGCGCCGCCGCAACCGGCTCGGACGAGGAATTGATGGTCGTGCTGAGGGAAGAATGCGCAAGCAACCCCGAGATGGACATGGCCGGCATGTTCCGCGACGAAGACGAGTCGAAATAAGCGACCCGCGTCATATTGGCGGCCCTTGGATTGGGGCCGTCAAAACTTCGGCCTTTCTACGGGCCGAAACCGCAGACCACACATCCATCAGTGATATCATCGGCATACGAGGCCGGTCGCCCGCGACAAGTTCGTGCGTCGGTCGGCGTGTGTGCCAAACTGCGTTCCTGACGTCTATCGGTACTTCACTGAACAAAGTTATTCAGAAAAGCTGATTAGTGCCTGTACAAAGGTGGCCCGAGCGAATAATGCCCGGCACTTGCCGACGGCCTGAATGCCGCTCGGCCCCCACCTCTTTCCCAAGAAAAGCATAGACCTCTTGAAACACACCCTTGCGAATGCGCTGGCCCGTAAGGGCTATGACGTTTTGACCCCTGTCCAGCAGGCCGTGACCCAACCGGAGTTGCAGGGCCGCGACCTGCTGGTCTCGGCACAGACCGGATCCGGCAAGACGATTGGCTTCGGGCTGGCGATAGCCTCCACCTTGCTTGACGACGCGGACATATTCGGTCAGGCCGATGCCCCGCTGGCGCTGATCGTCGCGCCCACCCGCGAGCTTGCCATGCAGGTCAAGCGAGAGCTTGCCTGGCTTTACGCCGATGCGGGCGCGGTGCTGGCCTCCTGCGTGGGCGGCATGGACATGCGGGACGAGCGGCGGGCGCTGGCGCGCGGCGCCCATATCGTCGTGGCCACGCCGGGGCGGCTGCGGGATCACATCATGCGCGGGTCGATCGACCTGTCGGCGGTGCGGGCGGCGGTGCTGGACGAGGCGGACGAGATGCTGGACCTCGGCTTTCGCGAGGACCTGGAGTTCATCCTGGAGCAGACGCCGCAGGCGCGTCAGACGCTCATGTTCTCGGCCACTGTGCCCAGTGCCATCGCCAAGCTGGCGCAAAGCTACCAGCGTGATGCCGAGCGGATCTCGACCGTTGGAGCGCAGGCGCAGCATTCGGATATCGCCTATCGCGCGATGAGCGTCGCGGCGCATGACAACGAGAACGCGGTCATCAACGTGCTGCGCTATTACGAGGCCCCCAATGCCATCGTCTTTTGCAACACACGGGCGATGGTCGCGCGGATGACGACGCGGCTGTCGAACCGGGGGTTCCCGGTCGTGGCCCTGTCGGGAGAGTTGACGCAGAGCGAACGGTCGAACGCGCTGCAAGCCATGCGCGACGGGCGCGCGCGGGTCTGCGTGGCCACGGACGTCGCCGCGCGGGGCATCGACCTGCCAAAGCTGGACCTGGTGGTCCATGCCGAATTGCCCAGCAGCCATGAGACTCTTCTGCACCGCTCGGGCCGCACCGGCCGCGCGGGGCGCAAGGGGGTCAGTGCGCTCATTGTCGTGCCCTCGGCCCGCAAGAAGGCGGAGCGCATCCTGAAATTCGCCAAGCTGACCGCGGAATGGACCGCCGCGCCGTCGGCGGCGGATGTGGACGCGCAGGATCAGGTGCGCATGCTGGAGGCCGATGACTGGCAGGCGGAGATCACCGAGGGCGAGCGCGCGTCGGTGGATCAACTGCTTGAACGCTTCACGCCCGAGCAGATCGCCGCCGCCTACCTGCGCCAGTACAAGCTGCGCCATTCCGCCCCCGAGGACCTGAGCCCGGTCAGTACCGGCAAGCCTGACAAGCCGAAACCGCGTGCCGCGTTCGGCCCCAGCGTCTGGTTCTCGCTGTCCGAAGGGCGCAACCAGGCGGCCTCGCCCCGGCACCTGCTGCCGATGATCTGCAAAGCGGGCGGGTTGAGCAAGGACGATATCGGGGCGATCCGCGTCGCCGATGACCTGTCCTATGTCGAGATCCGCGAGGCCAGCGTGCCCGATTTCCTGGAGGCGATCGGCCCGGGGATGACGATAGAGGGACACAAACAGCTTCGGCGCCTCGACGCGGCACCGGACCTGCCGCCCTTCCGGCCCGGCAAGCCGGAGCGCCGGTCCAAGGGCAAGCCGGGGCCTCTCAAGGGGGACACAAGACCCGTCGATTGGAACGACACGCCCGAACCGCGCCGGCGCAAACCCAAGCCCGAGGACCGCAAGGACACGAAACCCCCGGCGCAAAAGCGCGAGGCGAAGACGTCCGATCCGGCGGTGCATGGCCCCTTGGGCAAACCCCGACACGGGGCGCGGGTCGCCAAGGACACGCCGGAAGACGCAGGCAAGGCCGGGAAGGCCAAGGACGGTGGCAAACCTGCCTCCAAGCACGCTGGCAAGGGTCCGCCGCCGCCCAAGGGCAAGCCCAGCAGCAAGAAGAACCGGGCGCGCGCGGCGCTAAAAAGAGCGTCGACGGAAAAACCGGGACCGAAGCGGCGCTAGCATCCATACGACTGCAGGCAAGCCCGTCTTCGCCTGCACCGCCAACGCTGTTCACTCTGCCAGCGCGCGCATCACGTCGATCAGATCGGATTTGCCCTCGAAACCGATGCCGGGCAGTTCGGGCATGAGGATGTGCCCCTCCTCGACCTGCACGCCGTCGGGGAAGCCACCGTAGGGCTGGAAGAGATCGGGATAGCTTTCGTTGCCGCCGAGCCCCAACCCCGCCGCGATGTTCAGGGACATCTGGTGGCCGCCATGCGGGATGCAGCGCGACGGGGACCAGCCGAGTTCATCGAGGACATCGAGCGTGCGCAGGTATTCGACAAGCCCGTAGGACAGCGCGCAGTCGAATTGCAGCCAGTCCCGGTCGGGGCGCATTCCGCCATGGCGGATCAGGTTGCGCGCGTCCTGATGCGAGAACAGGTTCTCGCCGGTCGCCATGGGACCGGGGTAGAATTCGGCCATCGCGGCCTGAAGCTGATAATCCAGAGGATCACCGATTTCCTCGAACCAGAAGAGCGGGTATTGCCGCAGCATCTTGGCATAGGCGATCGCGGTCTCGAGGTCGAAGCGTCCGTTGGCATCGACGGCCAGCTGCGCCTCTGAGCCGATTTCGGTCAGCACCGCCTCGATCCGGCGCTGGTCTTCGTCGATGGACGCGCCCCCGATCTTCATCTTCACCACGGTATAGCCGCGGTCGAGGTAGCCGCGCATCTCCCTGCGAAGCGCGGTATCGTCCTTGCCCGGATAGTAGTAGCCCCCGGCGGCGTAGACGAAGACGCGCGGGTCCGCCTCGCGCCCCTTGCGGTCGGCCAGAAGGCGGAACAGGGGTTTTTCGTCGATCTTGGCGATGGCGTCCCAGACGGCCATGTCGATGGTGCCGACCGCGACCGAACGTTCGCCATGGCCGCCGGGTTTTTCGTTCTGCATCATGGCGGCCCAGATCTTGTGCGCGTCCAGGTTGCTGCCCTCGTCGTTCAGGAGCGATGCGGGGTCGGCGTTTAGGATGCGGTCGCGGAAGCGTTCGCGGATGAGACCGCCCTGCCCGTAGCGGCCATTGGAGTTGAAGCCGTAGCCGACCACGCGGCGGCCGTCCCGGACCACGTCCGTCACGACGGCCACCAGGCTCGCCGTCATCTTGCTGAAGTCGATATAGGCGTTGCGGATGGGCGACGCGATCGGCTTGGTCACTTCCCGGATGTCGACGATTTTCATGGGCGTGTTCCTTGTTCGGGCTGGTGTCGCGCCAGTTTCTGTCAGGTGCCCGATGTCACGGAAGCGGGACGTGCAGGACGTAGCGGAACAGAGCGAAGAACGCGATCATCACCGCCGCACCGCAGCCTGCGTAGAGCAGCGCGGTGATCGGCGTCCACCTGTCATGCATCGCCGCAATGAGCCCGCCCGCGAAGGCGATGGCGCCACTGGCCAGAAAGCCGATATGCGGGATGGCAAGGCAGCCCGCGAACATGGCCACGATCAGCAGGACCCGCCGCCACCACGTGCCTGTGCCGAAGCCGCCGCTGTCGCTGGGATGCAGAAAACGTGTGACCAGTGACAGGCCGGCCGTCAGGATCATCAGGATCGCCACAGTGCGGGGAAACACCTGGCTGTCGCGGTCGGAATAGCCGATGGTGTCGTAAAGGGCGATGATCCCCATGAGCACGAAAAGCGCGGAGATTACCAGCGATCCGATATGGCCGTCCGGGTGGCGTTGCTGGTCCGGCATCAGGTCTGCTCCCCTGCTTTCTTGCGGCGGCGGCGTGCCGTGTAGAGCGGCAGGATGAGGGTGATCAGCGTGAACGCGATGATCCCCTGCGAGATGGGCCGCCCGAAGAACATCCCGAAAAGGTTGCCCGTGGCCGAGCCGATGGTCCAGCCCTGCACGAAGCCTTGTTCGGCGATGGGCCCGAGGATCAGCCCCAGCACGATGGGCGAGGCGGCGAAGCCGAAGCGCCCCACGACCCAGCCGAAGACGCCGAGACCCAGCATCAGGATCACATCCGTCACGCTGTTGCGGATCGAGAAGGTGCCGATGATGGTCATGAACCCCACGGTGGGCACGAGAACGGCCTTGGGGATGTTCACGATCGACTTGTAGGCGTAGCGCCCGATCAGCAGGCCCGCGGGCAGCATCAGGACCGTGGCGATCAGAAGGCCGTAGATGAAGGTAAAGACGATCGAGCCGCTTTGGCTGAACATCGTGGGGCCGGTGCGCACGCCCTGCACCAGCAGCGCCCCCAGCACGATGGCGTCGGGCGGCGTGCCGGGAATACCCAGCACCAGCGTCGGGATGAAGCCGCCGCCCACGGTGGCGTTGTTGGCGGATTCCGTGGCGAGGATGCCGTCTGGCTCGCCCTCGCCGAATTTCTGGTGCGGCTTGCCGGTGCGCTTGGCCTCGGAATAGGCGACGAGGCCGGCCACAGAGCCGCCCGCGCCGGGCAGGATACCGATCAGGGTGCCGATGACCGAGGACCGGATCAGGTTGATCTTGGAGCGCGCGGCGATGCGGAACGCCTCGCCGATGCGGACCGAGCGCACGTCCTCTTCCACCTTGAGGTGCCGGTCGGGCGTCGCGACGAGGTCGATCAGCACCGGGATGCAATAGAGGCCGATCAGCGCGCCGATGACGCCGAAGCCGCCGATCAGCATCTGGCTGCCGAAGGTCAGCCGGATGTCGGCCGAAACCTCGGCCACGCCGACGGTGGACAGCAGCATCCCGAAGGCGCCCCCCGCCAGCCCCTTCATCAGGTTGCCGGTGGACAGCGACGCGATGAGCGAGAGGCCGAAGATCGACAGCCAGAAATACTCGATCGGCCCGAACGCGAGCGCCACCTTCGACAGGGGCGGCGCCAGCAGCAAAAGCGAGAATGCCCCCACCAGCCCGCCGACGACCGAGGCGAAACAGGCAAGGGCAACCGCAAGGTCGCCGTCGCCGCGTTTCGCCATCGGGTAGCCGTCAAACGTGGTGGCGATGGCCGAGGGCGTGCCGGGCGTGTTCAGCAGGATCGCCGCGTAAGCCCCGCCGTAGATCGCCCCGGTATAGATCGCGCCCAACAGGATCAGCGCCGAGGCGGGATCCATGCTGAACGTGATCGGCACAAGCACGGCCAGCGCCATTGTTGCGGTAAGGCCCGGGATCGAGCCGACGATCGTGCCCGCCACGACACCGAACAACGCCAGAACGAGGTTGAACGGTGTCAGGGCGGACAGGAAGTGACCGAATTCCATGTGTCGGGCCTTTGCGCCGGGTCAGCTTATTCGATCAGGCCCGCTTCGCGCGCGTCGCTGAGATATTCCTCGCTGCGCGCGGCCATGAAATCGTCCATGCCGTCCGCTTCGACATCGAGCATCGCAAAGCCGTTATCCAGCATCTGCTGGCGGAACTCGGGGTCGTTGTTGATCTCGGCGATCATGTCGGACCACATCTGCGTGACCTCGTCGGTGGCGGAATTCGGCAGGGCGATCCCGCGATAGGCGCCGCCCACCATGTCATAGCCCAGCTCCTTGAAGGTCGGCACGTCCGGGAAAAGCGGGTGGCGTTCCTCCATCGCGACGGCGAGCATCCGCACCTCTTCGCCCTGGGTGGCGGCGACGGTGGAATAGCCCCATTCGGCCTTGACCTGGTTGCCCAGAAGCGCCGTCACGGCCGCTCCGGTGCCTTTGAAGGGCACATAGGTGGTCTGGATATCGGCCATCTTGTCGAACTTGATATGCGCCAGATGGTTGGCCGTGGCCTTGCCCGAGCCCGACATGGTGACCTGCGCCGGGTTCGCCTTGGCGTCCTCGACCAGGTCTTCGAGCGTCTGGTAGGGGCTGTCGGCGCGCACGATGATCGCATCCGGCGTGAAGTGGAACATGTGGAAGACGTTCAGGTCCTCGGTGGTGAATCCCACGTCCTTTTGCGCCGGCTTGATGATGATATGGGGCAGGTTGACGCCCATGATCGTCTGGCCGTCATCGCTGAGACCGTTGAGCGTGGCCCATGCCACCGCACCGCCGCCGCCGGGCTGGTACGAGATCACCATGTCCTGGCCGAACTTGTCCTTGAAGAACGGTTGCTGGAAGCGCGCGGAAATGTCGGATTCTCCCCCGGGTCCGAACGGGATGATATAGTTGACCGGCCCGTTGAGTTCGGCCGCAGTGGCGCCCGTTGCCAGCGATGCGGTCACGGCCAGCGCCGCGCCCATCTTCAGAAATGTTCTTTTCAGCATGTTTTCCTCCCAGAGTTGCTGACTATCGGCGTTTTCGCCGTCTTGATTATGCGTTGGCCTCCTTCAACGCGGTCATGAACCTGTCGCGGATCACCACCGGATCAGTCTTGATTACCGACACGGGGATGTTGCCGCTTTCGCATTTGCACACGATCACGGTCATCTTGTCACTGTCCAGCGCGTCTTTCATGACGGCTGCGCAGTCTTCGGCCTGGCACTCGATGACGTTATCGCAGCCGCAGGCCTCGGCCACCTTGGCGAGCGACGTCTTCATGCCGGCATAGGTGGGCTGGTCGCCGGTTGAGCCGTAGCTGCCATTGTCGATGATCAGCAGGATGAAATTGTCGGCCACGTTGTTGGCGATGGTGGGCAAAGTGCCGAAATTGGTCAGGACCGAGCCGTCGCCGTCGATCGAGATGACCTTTTTCGACTGCGCCAGCGCCACGCCCAATCCGATGGACGACGCAAGGCCCATGGTGCCCAGCATGTAGAAATTCGTCGGCTGGTCATCCAGCATGTGCATTTCCTGGCTGGGCAGACCGATGTTGCAGACGACGAAATGGTCCGAGATCAGCGGGACCAGCGAGCGCAGGACGTCGGATCGGATCATGTCAGTATCCTTTCCAGAAGGTGGCATCCGTCAGGATCGCGACCGGTTTCATGCACATGAAGGTGTATTGCAGAATCCGGTCCAGTTCTTCGGCGTCGGATTCATGATGGAAGTGATAGGTCGGGATGTGAAGCTGATTCAGCAACGCCTTGGTGTGCACGGCCATTTCCACCTGGCAGGCCACCGGCTCGCCCAGCTCTCCGCGATAGGAAATCAGCATCGGCAGCGGCATCCGGTAGAACTGTGTCAGCGTCACCAGCGTGTTGACCGTCACGCCAAGCGCGGTGTTCTGCATGATGATCGCGGACCGCTTGCCGCCCATGAAGGCGCCGGCGCAGATGCCGATGCCTTCGTCTTCCTTGTTCGCGGGGATGTGGTGGATATCCTCGCATCGGTCGATTTCCGCAATGACTCCGGCAAGCTGTTTGCACGGGACCGTCGTGACCAGTTTGACGTCGTTCTTGACCAGATCCGCGACGATCTTTGCGTCGATGCTCACGCGCAGGCCTCCCCCTCGATACGTTCATGTTTGATGATCTTGCGCGATAAGAGAAGCTTTAACAAACCAACAATCTTTTCCCATTTGTAAATGTCTGCTTTAGTAAATCGTGCCTTTGATCCTGTTGTGAAAGCGCCCTGCCATGTCGATCACGCTGTTCAAGACCCTTATCGCCGTCGCCGAGGAAGGCAGTTTCAACGCCGCCGCGGACCGCGTCTGCGTCACCCATGCGGCGGTCGGCCAGCAGATGAAGCGGCTGGAAGAGACGCTGGGCGTGGCGCTGTTCGACCGCTCGCAGAAATCCCCGCGCCTCAATCAGCTGGGCCGCGCCATGGTGCCCAAGGCCAAGGAGGTCGTCGCCGCCTACGAGACGATTCTGGATGACCTGACCGGCGACCCGCGCCTGATCGGGGATATCGTTCTGGGCGCGGTGCCGTCGACGCTGCGCGGGCTTGTGCCCAAGGCGATGAAGGGGCTGATCGGGCAATATCCCGACCTGCGCATCCGGCTGGTGCCGGGATTGAGTCCGACCTTGCAGGAGATGGTCGAGACCGGCACCGTCGATGCCGCGCTGGTCAGCGCGCCAAGCCGGACGCCGGCCACGATGACATGGACGCCCTTCGCGGTGGAAAAGCTGGTGCTGCTGACCTCGGTGGAGGTGACGGAAACCGACCCCGAGCGCATCCTGTCGGCCAGGCCCTTCATCCGGCACAGCGCGCTGTCGGCCATCGGGGTGATGGCCGAGGACTGGCTGGCGCGAAGCAGGCTGAAGGTGCGCGACATGATGGAGATGAGCTCGCTCGACACGATCGCGAGCATGGTGGCGCATGACCTGGGCGTGTCGATCGGGCCGGATTTCTGCGTGCCCGACCCGATCTTCGGCAGCCTGCGCAAGCTGTCGCTGGGGCCCACGGCGCCGTCGCGTACGCTGGGCGTCCTCAGCCGGGCGGATTGTTCGAAATACCGGCTGGTCGAGCGGTTTCTGGACGAGTTGACCCGGACGGTCGCGGCGCATGGCGGGCACACCGTTTCTAAAGAGATAGCTTAGATAATCGTAAATTATCTTGCCTTGCTAAAGATCGTGTTTGCCACAGAATGAGCCCGAACGAGGATCGGACGACAGGAGCATCGGGCAGTTGGTGGCTTTCAAGACCGCGGAAGACAGAACTTTGAATGATATCAGGGCGATTGTCGGGGAGACCGGCTGCAAGTCGGGTCGGGATGCCGCGCGCTATTACGAAGACCCGCGCGGCAGCTTTACCGGCAAGGATTGCGTGGTCTTTCTGCCGGAGACCACCGAGCAGGTGTCGCAGATCGTGCGGCTGTGCAACGACGCCGGCATCGCGATCATCCCCTATGGCGGGGGCACCGGCGTGGTGGCCGGGCAGCTGTCGCTGGACAGCGACGCGGCCATCATCCTGTCGCTGGAGCGGATGAACCGGGTGCGCAGCGTGTCGCCGGACGATTTCGTGATGGTGGCCGAGGCCGGCTGCGTGCTGGAGAATATCCACGCCGAGGCCAAGCGGCACGACCTGATGTTCCCGCTCAGCATGGCCTCGAAGGGCAGTTGCACCATCGGCGGAAACCTGGCCACCAACGCGGGCGGCATCCAGGTGCTGCGCCACGGAAATGCCCGCGACCTCTGCGTGGGGATCGAGGCGGTGCTGCCGTCGGGCGACGTTCTGGAAGAGTTGAGCCCCCTGCGCAAGAACAACACCGGGTATGACCTGCGGCACCTGCTGATCGGCAGCGAAGGCACCCTTGGCATCATCACCGCCGCCAGCCTGACGCTGAAGCCGCTCGACCCCGAGGCCGTGACCGCCTTTTGCGCCATCACCTCGCCGGCGGATGCCTTGCGGGTGCTGCGGGCGCTGCGCACGGCCATCGGCAACCGCATGAACGGGATGGAACTGATGAGCGGCTTCGGCGTGGGCGTTGTTTGCGAGCATTTCCCGACGCTGAGAAACCCCTTTGCCGACGACCACCCCTGGTACCTGCTGATCGATGCCGCGGGGAACCCGGGCGTGCGGGATGAGACCGAGGCGGCGCTGGCGGAGTGTATCGAGCAGGGTTTCGTCGTCGACGTCGTGATGGCCGAATCCGAGGCGCAGCGCAGCGCGCTCTGGTCGCTGCGCGAGCATACGCCCGACGCCAACCGCAAGACCGGCGCGTTCTGCAGCAGCGACACCGCGGTGCCGATCGGCCAGATCGACGCGTTCGTGTCGGGAACGCACGCGGCGATTGCCGGCGTTCACGAGGGCTTGCGGACGAACAGCTATGGTCACATCGGCGACGGGAACATTCACCACAACGTGTTTCCGCCGACAGGCATCTCGAAGGCCGATTTCCTGCAGGCCCACCCCGGCATCGCCAACCGCGTGCGGGGCGCGATCAACGAGGCGACGCTGGCGCTGGGCGGGTCGATCAGCGCCGAACACGGGATCGGCCGCCTGAAACGCCAAGACCTGCAGAAACATGCAAGTCCCAGCAAGATGGCCGTGCTGCGCCAGATCAAGCAGGCCATCGACCCCAACAACATCATGAATCCCGGCGCGCTGATAGAATAGCGCGCCGCCGCGGTCCGGGTCGGGATGAAAGTCCCGTGAGCGAGTTGGATTTGTTCAGGTGTTTCTTGCGCCACGCAACGAACCATTCCTCGGCATCGCTCCACCTTCAGCCAAGGCGGCACCGCGTCCCTGCCCGCCTGCAATTGTTCGTCGCCCCCCGCGCAAACGCGGTTTTTCAAGGAATGATCTGGAAGTCCTGTGAGGGGGGAACGTACACCGCCATAAGGCAGGCGATTGAACACCCGGGGCGCAAGCCCTCGAAGGGGTTGGTACCCAAGGCCGGACTCGAACCGGCACGGTATCACACCGGGGGATTTTGAATTCTCACAAAATTCTGGAAAAACAAATTGTTACATTTTTCAACTCCCACATGCATCGCGCTTACGTGGCCTCATGTGGGAGTCAGAGGACTTGGAGAATAGACCATCCATTTCGGCTACACTCTGAGAGAGCATGCAAGAATGGCCTCAATATCTTGTATCGCTTATCCCGCCATTGCCCAAAGCGACAA
The DNA here is from genome assembly GCF_009363735.1 of Roseovarius sp. THAF8. Lineage (NCBI taxonomy): Bacteria > Pseudomonadati > Pseudomonadota > Alphaproteobacteria > Rhodobacterales > Roseobacteraceae > Roseovarius > Roseovarius sp. THAF8. The sequence goes on from NZ_CP045410.1 coordinate 487,123, forward strand.
GCCCAATCCCAGGGTCGCGATGAAGATCCAAGCCGACCCACCCAGCACCAACGGGCGCAGGCCCTTTTGGCGCAGCCGGCGCAAGTCTGTCTCCAGCCCCATCGCTGCCAGCGCCGCCGTCAGCATCAACGCCGTCAGCGTCACCGTGGCATCGTGCAGCCGGCCCGGCAAGCTCACCAGCGAATTGACCCCCATCAGAATCACGAACCCAAGCACGAACCACGGCACGATCGTAATCTTGGAGCCGGAAGCCCGCTGACCGCCTCGGCGGAACTGCAAGACGCCCAGCGTCAGGATCAGAGGCGCAAGCAGCAGGACCCGGGTCAGCTTGGTCACGGTACCGACGTGCCCGGCGTCTTCGCCCATTGCGAAGGCAGCGCCCACGACCTGGGCCACTTCGTGCACTGTCGCGCCCGCCCAAAAACCGTAGGTTTCCGGTGTGAGCTCCAGCATGTGAGCCGCCATCGGCCCAAGCAGCATCGCGCTCGTCCCGAACAGCGTGACGCAGGCGATGGCATAGGCAACGTCTTCGTCCGATCCTCGTGTCACCGCGTTGCACGCCAGAACCGCAGACGCACCGCACACCGACGTCCCCGCAGCGATCAACTGTGCCAGCCGGTTTTCCACGCCCAGCAGACGGCCAAGCAGGCATGTGAATGCAAATGTCGCGGCCAGGGTCGTCGTGACCGCAACAACACCGCGCAAGCCCAGGGTAGACACCTCTCCGACCGTGACCTGAAGCCCCAGCAATACGATCGCAACGCGCAGGACTGGCTTGAGGGCAAACCGGATACCGGGCTGCAGCAAGGGCGGGCTGCCCACGGCGACACGCCAGCCGATCCCGAGCAGCAGGGCAACGACCAGCGGGCTGAGCGCCGCCAGCCCGGTCGCCCTCTGCACAAGCGTGGCGATGGCGGTGATCGCCATGACCAGTGCCAATCCGGGCAAGTGCGCGTAGAGGTCTTGGAGCGCACCGGGGTGTGCGCGTTGGCTCAGGGTTTGCATGGCGTACCTCCTCGGTGTCTGCGCCTGCAAACTGCCTTAATTGCATTGTTCATTAAATTAACTAATATCGAACGTATTAATCGATTGGATTGATGGATGACGCTCGATCAGCTCCGCATATTTCTTGAAGTCGCCGAACGCGCCCATGTCACCCGCGCGGCGGAGGCGCTGAAGATGACACAATCCGCCGTCTCGGCCGCCCTGCGCGCGCTGGAGAGCACTCATGGGGTGCAGCTTTTCGACCGTGTCGGCCGCGGCATCACCCTCACCGAAGCAGGCCGCAAGTTCGTGCCCGCCGCCGAAAGCGTTCTGAACCAAGCAGAGACCGCGGAACTGATCCTTGATGATCTCTCGGCGCGGCCAAGGGGGCGACTTCGGATCGAGGCCAGCCAGACGGTCGCGACCTATTTCCTCCCCCCGGTTCTGGTACGGCTCAGGCAGGCACATCCCGATCTCGCCGTGCGGCTGAGCGTGGGCAATACGTCAAGCGTTGCCAGGGCCGTGGCGGACGGTGCTGCCGACCTGGGTTTCGTCGAAGGCGAGGTCGTGCATGGCGACCTGCGTACACGGGTAGTGGCACGCGATGAACTGGTTCTGGTGATGCGGCGCGGACATCCCGCAGCCCGCGGCGCGATGTCAGCCCAAACCTATCGCAAGCTCGACTGGGTGATGCGGGAAGAAGGCTCGGGAACACGCGCCGAGGTCGAAGTTCACCTTGCCCAGTTGGGGCTGTGCCGGGATGACCTTGCGGTCCTGCTGGAGATCCCGTCGAACGAAGCGGTGTTGTCGGCAGTGGCGGGCAGCGACTGCGTGTCCATGGTGTCACGACGCGTCGTCGACGCGCTGGCGGAAGACGGTGCAGTCCACCAGCGCCGCGTGACCTGGGCACCGCGACCGGAGCGTCCGTTTACCGTGCTGTCGCATCCGGAACGGCATCGCACCCGGGCAGTCGAAGCGCTTATGGCGCTGATCGACGCGGGCTGAGCCGAAACAGACCCGTCAGATGGACCGACGGTCCGGCCTCAACCGCCGGTCAGTGCCGGGGACATGCGTTGCGACAGCTTTGCCGTCAGCTGTTTGCGGTCAATCTTGCCGACATGGTTTTCCGGCAGGCGGTCCACGCGTTCGATCCCGGCCAGACAATGGGCGCGGCCAAGTGCGTCCCGGATCTTTCGGTTCAAGTCGTCAAGAGCCTCGATCTGGCTCGTGCCTTCCACGAAAGCGAACGGCACTTCTCCGAGATCGGCATGTGGCGCGGGCACCACGCAAGCCGCCCGGATACCCGGGCTTGCAAGCAGCACATCCTCTATGCTTGCGGGAGCCAGGTTTTCACCACCGCGTATGATGATCTCCTTCAGGCGGCCGGTCAGGAAAAGATAGCCATCTGCGTCGAGATATCCCAGATCCCCTGATCTGACCCAGCCCTCCGGGTCGAACGGGGGATGGCCGACATAGCCAAGAGCGGACAACGGACCGCGGAACGCCACTTCGCCGCGGCTTTCGATCGGCAAGGGCGTGTCCCCGGCAGGTTCAAGAATTGCCACCTCGGCACCGGGAATGGCGCGCCCGACAGAGCCGCGCCGGGCCGCGCCCGGCGGATTGGCGGTCGATGTGCAGGTAAACTCCGTTTGCCCATAGCTCACCAGAACCTGGCAGCCCAGATGCGCTTCGATCCGGTCCTGTGTTTCGACCGCCAGCGGCGCCGAGCCGCAGCGAAGCATGCGCAGCCGGTCCGTCGCCCCTTGCGGGATCGGATGGTCCAGCAACCTTTGGAACATCGTCGGCACACCGGTGACAACGGTGGGCTTGAGGTCCGCCATCGCGTCCAGCGCGGCTTCCGGCGTGAAGCGCGGCAGCAAGGTAATCTGCGCGCCGCGCATCAATGGATAAAGCAGTTGGTTCAGAATGCCGTTGGTATGGCTCAGGGGCATCATGTGCAGGTAATGATCATCAGCGCCCACCGGCGTGATGTCCGACAATCCCCGCGTATTCGCCGCGATGTTTCCGTGGCTCAGCCGCACGGCCTTAGGACGTCCGCTGGAACCGGACGTAAAGATCAGCAAAGCTTCCTCTTCGGCGCTTGGAACCGGGACCGTGTAGCGGCCGGTGGCATCTTCCGGCACAGGCGGTGTCACGAAGCGCAATCCGGCCGCGTCGGCCAGCGCCTGCGCCGCCTCCCGGTTGGTGTCGTCACAGATCAAACCTGTAAAACCACCATCGACCAGCTTGGCCACGACCGAGCCTTGCGCCTCGCTCCGGCTCAGAACGGTCAGTGGCAGCCTGGCGTGCAGACAGGCCAGAAGGTCCGTGCAAAGATCCACGCTGCGATCCTGCAACAAGGCGACCCGGTCGCCGGGAACAAGGCCCGAGGCCAGCATTGCCCCGGCACGGGCCACGACCCTGGCGTGCAGCGTGGCATAGCCTACCGTCTGCCCGTCCGCGGACAATGCCGGCGCGTCTCCGCGTAGGCGCGCCTGTTGCTCGAATGCGGTGACGAAATCACTCATGCGGCCAACTCCGGCATTCGAACCGCCGCATCCGCTTCGAATGTCCCATCGGGATCCAGCGCCCGAAGCGCCGCCAATTCCGCCGCGGTGGGTTCGGGGGTTGGACCGGCCTGCGACATGTCGGTTTCGAAACCGGTCGCGGCCCGTATGTCGTCCAGCGTAACATCCGGGTGATGCGAGGCCACCGCAAGCCGCCCGTCCCTCTTGTCGAAGACGCACATCGGCGTGACGACGGATTGCAGATTGCCCTTTGCGGTCTGGAAAAACAGCGTGTTGACCAGCGTGCGCGTCGAATGTTCCGTCCGCCACGTGGCGGCCCGCTTCAGCGTCGGCATCATGACGGCCGATCCACCGCCGCCCGGCAGGCGCACCTTGGGGCTGTCCCAGTCACCGATGACCGAGTTGTTGGTCGCCCCGGTGCCGTCGATCTGACTCGCGCCCAAGAAACACAGGTCCATGCCGCCGCGCGTGCAAAGGTCGTAGAAATCCTCGTTAGCGAAGATCGAGCGCGAGCCCGCGGTAAGGGCCGCGTCCCCCGACGACAGCGGCACCGGCCCCGCCAGCTCCGCATCGACCCCACCGGCGACGTTCAGCCATGTGAAGTCGAAGTCGTAGGCCCGCTTCGCGACCAGGCACGCCAGCATCGGAAGGGTCGAGTTCACACCGGAGAACGTCACCTCTGATGGTCGGATCAGGCGGGCCAGGTTGATGACGATGTAGGAAAACGGGGTATAGCTGGTCATGCTGGCTCCTCCTGCCTGGCTTCGGGGGCTGCCGCCATGTGCCCTGCGATGGAACCACCGGCACTTTCTTCAACGTACCGGGCGACTGCATCGTAGTTGACGTCATAAATCGGGGCGAGCGATCCCGGCCAGGCGCCCTGCGGTGCATGAACGGCGGCGGCGGTCATGAAGCTGGGCACCAGGGTCAGTTCCGGCCGCTCTGAAAAGCTCTCGGACGGGGCAAGGGTTTCGGCGGTCACCAGAACCTTGCGGGCCGCGCGTGTCAGCGCCCGGTCCCAATGCGGCGAGCCCTCGACGCGGGCATTGCCATCGCGGTCCACCGCATGGGCATGAATGACGGCGAAATCCGGGCGGATGGCAGGGATAAGCCAGACCTCTTCTTCGCCGCCGTAGGGGTCCGTCATTTTCTTCCAGCCGGACACCTCGGCGATCTGGCTGCCGTGCACGCCGCCGACCGGCATGAACGGCACGCCGGCTCCGGCCGCGCGCAGCCCGGCAGTCAGCGTCATGCATGCGTGTTCCTCCAGCTTGACCGTCCCGCTTTCGATCGCCTTGCGATACCCGCCGGCGAGACCGAAATTGCCTTCCATGGCGACGATCCCGGCCCGCACGCGCGACACGCACCCGGCCCTGCACAGGATGTCGATGTCGTAACCGGGGGAAGCCTTGATGATTTCCAGGTCGCGCTTGCCCTGCCGGATCAACTCCCGGACAAAGGCAAAGGGGCCGCGATGAAGGAAACTGCCGCCCAGCCCGATGGACGCGCCATCCGGGATCGTGGCGACCATCTCTTCCAGGGTGGTGAGTTTTTCCGAACGGGTCATGAGGGAACCTTTCGTTTCGAAGTGTCGGTTGCGGCTTTGGCGTCTTGCCGTGCCGCTTTCTGCGCCGCGACGTAGGCGGCGATCCGATCACGCAGACCGGGCCGCGCGGCAGACGCGACGAACGCGGCCATATCCGCTTGCGGATCGGCCTTGGAAACTGTGGTCGACAGGTGCGCCGCCACGTGCGGGTCAAGCTTCATCACCCCTGCACTCCACTCCTCCAGCGCCTCTTCCGGCGCGGCCGGCGTGGCATGCACGAGGCCAAGCCTCAGCGCATCCTCCGCCGCGACGGGTCCGCCGGCAGCGAGCACCCTTTCCGCGGCGTTTTCACCGATCCGCAGCGAGAGGCGATGGGTGCCGAGGAAGATGCCGAAGCCAAGCCCGGGGAACGCCATGCGTCCCCCGTCGGACAGCACACGGTGCTGACAACAGACCAGGATGTCGGCCCCCGCACCAATCGCGGCTTTCTGCGCCAGGCCAAGTGTCCGGCACGGCAAGGACCACAGCCGCTGCAGCATCAGCTCGATACGAGTCAGCAGCCACAGCATGTCCGCGTCCGACCGGCTCTCGATCCCCGCAAGGTCGAGCCCGGCACAGAAGACTGGCCCCGCACCGGTGATCACCAGGCCGCGCGGCGTTTCGGCCTCGACCCGGTCGAAGGCCGCATGCAGGGCCTCGACCATGTCGAGCGACAAGGCATTGCGCGTGTCCGGCGCGTTCAGGGTCAGGCGCCAGACGGGGCCGTCGGTGTGCAACAGTACGGCGTCCGTCATGCCACTTTCTCCGCGTCCAGTTCGGCCAGGATCGCGTCGCGATCCCCGTCCAGCCCCGGCGGGCCGCTGCGGATCGTGAACGCGCGGCCGGACATCAAAACCGGCGGGCCGAAGGTCGAGATCTCCGCTCCGGAGGGAAGTTCCGTGCGCTGGATCCAGCCCTGCGCTTCGACCTGCGGGTCGGCCAGTGCTTCGGGGTAGGTATTGATCGGCGCACAGGGCACACCGGCCGCGCTGAACCGGGCCAGCCATTCCTCTGCATCTTCCTTGACGAAACGCTCTTCCAGCAACGGCTTCAGCTCCGCCTGGTTGGTCGCCCGGTCCGAGGTGGTCAGGAATCGCGGGTCATCTTTCAGGGCCTCCAGCCCGGTAACGGCGCACACCTTTTCCCAGAGACGATCATTGCCGGCCGCGATGACGAAATGCGTGTCCCGCGCCGCGTAAGCCTCGTAGGGAGAGTTGCGCGGATGCGCCGCCCCCAGCTTTCGCGGCACGTTCCCGGTGCCGAAATACTCGGAAGTCTGCAGCGCGGCGATGCCCAGCGAACAGCCCAGCATCGAGGCGTCGATATGCGCCCCCTGCCCGCTTTGCCGCGCGGCCATCAAAGCGGACGCCACGTTGAACGCGCCGTAGAGGCCGGTCGCGAAATCGGCGATAGGCACACCGCACTTGACCGGCGGAACTCCCTCGTGGCCGGTCACGCTCATGATCCCCGAAATCGCCTGCATGGTCACGTCGAACGCGCCCTGCGTCGCCTTGGGGCCGGTCTGACCGAAGGCGGAGATCGAGCAATAGACCAGCGCCGGATTCCAGACTTTCGCGGTTTCGTAATCCAGTTTGAGGCGTTCCATGACACCGGGCCGCGAATTCTCGATCACCACGTCGGCGCGCGCGATCAGCGCGCGGGCGGTGTCGTAGTCACCCTGATCCTTCAGATCGAGCGCGATCGATTTCTTGTTGCGATTCAACGACGCGAAGTTCTCCGAGTAGCCGTCGGTGATCGGCGGCCATGCCCGCATGGCATCGCCGGTGGGGGGTTCGATCTTGATGACCTCCGCGCCCATATCGGCCAGAAGCATCCCGCAGAAGGGCCCGGCCGCGATCTGGCAGATCTCGACGACGCGAACGCCGGCCAACGGAAGTGTACTTGTCATGAATTGTCCTTTCGTCCTTGCAACGCAACCGAAGCTTCCTCGGCTGCTGCCATCACCAGCGGAGCAAGCTCCGCGATCCTGTCGTCGGGCATGCGTTCAGCCGGGCCGGCAATGGACAGCGCCATGCGCACACGTCCGTTCCAGCCGCGGATCGGCGCACCGATTGCACGTACGCCACCGCGCCACTCACCCCGGTTGATCGAATGACCCCTGTCGCGGGTGGCCTTCATGTCGGCGGCAAAAGCCTTGTGATCGGTGATCGTTTCCGACCCGAACGCATCCAGTGTCATCTTTCTCCAGCGCTCTTCACCAGCGGGGTCAAAAGCAAGGACGGCCTTGCCGGTGGCCACGCAATGTGCCGGCGCCCTATCCCCCACGCGCGTGAAGGTCCGCACCGCTTCCGGGCTGTCGAGCCGGTGCAGGTACAAGATCTCGTCCCCGTCGATCAGACCGAGGATGACGGTTTCCCGGCTGAGATCGCGCAGCCGCTGCATCGCCGGCAGACAGGGCGAGACGCGGTCCGGTTGCTCGGACCGCATCATTGCCACCTCCCAGATCCGCATTGTCGCGGCATAGCGCGATGTTTCCGCGTCCTGATCGACGTAACCTTCTTCCGACAATGTTTGCAGCAGCCGGTGGGCCGTGGCCTTGCCAATCCCGGTCACGCGGGACAGATCGCCAAGGCTCATTGCGCCCCTCATCGAGAGCGCTTCGACAATGCGTAGCCCGTTGCGCAGCGTGGAATCACGTCGCGGCGTCGCATCGCTGGTCGTGGTCTGTTTCGATGAAGTCTTTTCTTCGGTCATGTTTCGATCCTCTGGCCGATCGGGTGTCGCGGACGCGTCCCCCAGGCGGTAACAAGGATCAGGACAGCCCCGCCAAGGTTCGCCCAGATATGGTATGGCAAGAAGGCCCCCATGGCACCAGCCAACAGCCCGGCGTAGGCCCACCAGGTCAGCGGCCCTTCGGCATGGCGTTGCAGCAGGGCGGTAACCGCGTAGATCCCGAAACTGGCAAAGACCGCGACCCGCAAGGCCTCTGCCCCGTCCCCCGATATCAGTGGTGTGTAGGCAAAAAGCAAAGGCATGATGTAAAGCCCCTTGGCGATCTTCCAGGAGGTCAGCCCGGTTGCCATCGGCTTCGATCCCGCGATGCCGGCCGCGGTATAGGCCGCAAGGCAGACCGGCGGCGTCACGTTGCTGTCCTGGCTCAGCCAGAAGATGATCAGATGCGCGACAAGAAGGAAGGTCGACAACTGGCCTTGGTCCACAAGCGACGAGCGCAACACCGCGGACACTTCCATGGGCAGGCTGCTTACGACTTCGGCCGCGCGCTCTGCGCCGAGCCCGTTGGGCAGATCCGCCTGTAGAGATGGATCGAAGAGCGCGAGCGTCCCACTGACGGCCGCATCATTGACGCCCGCCGCCAGCGCGTCGATGACGATCCGGTCGGCCAGCAGCCCCGACAGCGCCGGCGCGAGCAGGATCGCCAGGATCACGTAGGCGGCCGTCACCGGCAGCCCCATGCCAAGGATCAGCGAGGCAAGCGCCACCAACGCGATCGCGATGATCAGCGATCCTTGTGACCACTGGATGATCATAAGGCTGAAGGCCCCGCCGACGCCGGAGGTCGTGATCGCGTTGTTTACCAGGCCAATGGCAGTCAGCAGCACGGCCGTCATCACCGCGGTCCGCATCCCGAAGATCAGCGCCTGCGCGATACGCTTCGGGGTCATCTTGGTGGGTGTTGCCCAACTGACGACCACCAGCACCGCGATGGCGACCGAGGCCGCATAGTTCGGTGTACGTCCGGTCATCAACAGCCAGATCATGACCCCGAGTGGCAGCACGAAGTTCAACGCACCGGCCGCCAGTTTCTTGCGGTCTACGGGGCGCGGCTCCGCAGCAGGGATACCCGACCGCAGGACCTCGATCCGCACGAAACAGGCGACCGACAGGAAATAAAGGATGGCCGGCAGTACCGATACCGCGACGATCGTGCTGTAGGGCAATCCGGTGTAACTCGCCATTACGAAGGCACCGGCCCCCATGATTGGCGGCACCAGCTGGCCGCCGGTCGACGAGGCTGCCTCGACCCCGGCGGCAAAGGTCGGCTTGAAACCGTTGGACGTCATCGTCGGGATCGTGATGACCCCGGTGGAGGCCGTATTGGCGACCGCGGAGCCGCTGATCGTGCCGGTCAGTGCCGAAGAGATCACGGCGACATAGGCGCCACCGCCGCGCAGGCGCGCGGCGACGATCCGGCTCAACTCGATGACGAAATCCGACGCGCCGGAGTAGATCAGGAAACCGCCGAAGATCATGAACAAGGTGATGTTGGCCGACGAGATCGTGGTGATGCCGCCGAACATGCCTTCGTCGTTATAGAGCGACCGGAACAGCACGTCCGACAGCGGCAGGGACGCGGACCGGAAAACGCCCGGCAACCAGGCTCCGAGGAAAAGGATATAGGCCAAGGATATCACGATCAGCGTCGGGATGATCCAGCCCGTAAGCCGCCGGGTCAGGTCCACGGCGGCAAAGATCACCAGCCCGCCGGCGATCCAGTCCATCGGACTGAAGATCCAGCCGGACCCGCGCTGGGCCATGGAGTTCACGTATACGCCATCCTCGGCATATGCGACCCAGATGGCCGCCCCGAAAATGGCAAACCCGTAGATCACGTCGAGGGCCAGCGCCCAACGACTGTCGCGTAACCGCTGCATGGGGGCTGTTGACAAGGCCGCGATCAGCCCGAAACCGCCGAAGTGCAACGCATTCTGCCATATCCCGGCTTCGTTGATGAAAAGGTTCGTGGCGATGTGCCAGAGCGCAAAGGCGATCACTGCCCAACGTATGACATGCGCGGTCCAAGCCCCCTGCCCCAGGCTTTCCGGGTCAAGCCAGCGCCGGCGTTTTTCTGACACCTGGTCGGCATCCGAGGATACCCCGGTCATAGCGGTCGCTGATACCGGGGCGTCGGAGGCGGCTTCGATCGAGTCTTTCGGGGCGGGCATGGGCTTCGCTCCTGTTTTGCGGTGGCGCGGAGACAAGGCGACCGGCAATCATCCCGGTCTGCTTTCGCAATGTGCCGGAGGCGGCAAACCGCCCCCGGTCGCGTCCTGCGATCAGTCCTGCATTTCCGGCGGGATCAGCCGCTCGGGAATATCCAGGCCAACCTCCCGGTAATAGCGCACGGCCCCCGGATGCAGCGGCGTCGGCAGGCCGGCAATCGCCGACTCCAGCGACATCGCCTTTGTTGCCGGGTGGATCGACTGCAAGAACGGCAGGTTTTCGTAAAGCGCCTTGGTCAGCTTGTAGACGTGGTCTTCGGACACGTCGTCGTTCACCGCAAGAAAGTTCGGCTGGGCGATGGTCTGGATCGCCTCGTCCTGACCGGGATAGCTGTTGGGCGGGATGGTATAGGCAGTCCAGAGTTCACGCCCGCCGTCCATCGCTTCCGCCTCTTCCGGCGTTACGTTCAGGATCGTCACGTCATCGCCGTTGGTGGCAAGAATCTGGGTGATCGCGCCCGCAGGCACGCCGGCCGGGATCGATGCGAAATCGATTTGTCCATTGGCCATGGCATCAAGTGTCGGGCCGTAACCGGAATAGATCATCTGAAAGTCTTCTTCGGCAGTCAGCCCCAGACCTTCCATCAAGAGTGTCCCGGAGCCAAGGCTGCCCGAATTGCGCGCGCCCATGCCAGCGCCGGCGCCCTTGGCGGCGACGATATCGGCGGCCGTGCCGGTATCGACCAGGTCGTTGCGCAGGATGAAGTGCTCGACATTCTGCCACAGCATGGAAACCGAACGGATATCTTCCATCGGAGTGCTCAAAGGCCCGGTGCCGCGCGCCGCGTAATAGCCGAACAACCCCTGCAGGATCGAAAAGTCGGCCGTTCCGGACGCCATGGCCTGTAGGTTCGCGCCCGAGCCCGCCGAGTTCACCGCCGTCAGCGAGAAGCCCTCCGAAGGCAGCAGCTTGACCTTGCTCAGCGTCGAGATGGCGACCCCCACAGGGTGGAACGTGCCACCCGTTGACGCGGTCTGCATGACATAGTCTTCGGCCTTCGCCGCACCGGTCATCATCACCCCTGCCATCATCAGGGTACAAATTGTTTTTCTCATCAGGACCTCCCTTGTTTTCAATGCTGATCGACCTCCTATCGTTCAGCATATCTGAATATTGTTCATCTTATTGAAACACGACGTTGTTGTAAACACGATTCCATCCGAGAACGCGCAAACCAGCGCGGGTTGCCCTGCGGCGACAGTCGGCCGGGCTGGCCGAAGGACCTGGCACCAAGGCCTAGGGCACTCCTGCCGCGGGCCTTCACTTGGGGCAGGATGTGCGGAACATGCGGCGGCAGGAACACCAGGCATTCGCAGAGCGTCTTGATTGCGCAATCACGGCCGTGGAACAATCTTCCTATTACGAAGGCTATGACCGCGGCTGGAGCCAGGAAGAAGCACTCAGGCGAGTGGGTCAGGCTTGCAAGTCAATCCGCATTATTCCTGAAATCAATGCGCCGGTCCGAGCGAAATAGGCCCGCTGGGTTTCGCCTTATGGAGGGAGAATTCGATGCCAGCGTGTTTCCACCAGACAACGACAATCTCACATTGGTAGTTGGAGCCCATCAGTCCCCAGTGGCACCACCAGGACGCACCCAGCACCCCGAAACATTGGTATACCGCCCCGGCTTGTATTCCCTTATGTGGGGGCGGCGGAAGAACGGAAGCCCTGCCGCCCTTCGGCGGATCGCTTTGCCCAAGGCGCGATCCCGGGTCTCCATGGTCGCTGTGAGTCCCATCCCTGCGAGAACGGAGATACCGCTTCGACCGCCCGGGATCATGTTGAGTCCCCTTGGTGCGAGCGTGTTGGGCCCCACCATGTCCTCCTCCAACGCATAGATCTCATCCGGACTTGCCCTGGAAAAGTGGAGAGCACCAACTGAGGAACCAGGAGGTGTTCTATGGGAAACGGAAACAGACCGACGCCGGAGTTCCGGCGTGAAGCGGTGCGGCTGGCGCTGACCAGCGGCCGGACGCGACGGGAGATCGCGGAAGATCTGGGGATCGGGCTTTCGACACTGACGCGATGGCTCAGTCGCGAGCGGGACGCTGGTGGGCCGGTCGAGGCATCGGTCGATCTGCACGCGGAGCTGAAGCGGTTGCGACGCGAGAACGCGGTTCTGAAGCAGGAGCGCGACATCTTAAAAAAGGCCGCAACCTTCTTCGCGAAAGACGCAAGTCGATGAGCTTCGCTTTCATAGAGGCGGAGAAGGCCAGCTTCCCGATCCGGCGAATGTGTCATGTTCTCGGTGTCAGCCAGAGCGGGTTCTTCGCTTGGCGGGACCGCCCTGCCTGTCATCGCCAGCAGCAGGACATGATCCATCTTGCCCACATTCGAACGGCCTTTGAGCTGTCGAACGGGACCTACGGCAGTCCCCGCATGCACCGCGACCTCGTCGATGAGGGGCTCAAGATAGGGCGGCACCGCACGGCACGACTGATGCGCGAGAACCAGTTGATCGCGCGGCAAAAGCGGCGCTTTAAACGGACGACGGACAGTGAACATGCCTGGCCTGTGGCGCCCAACCTCGTGGCACAAGATTTCGCGGCGGACTGTCCGGACAGGAAGTGGGGGGCGGACATCTCCTACATCTGGACGGCAGAGGGCTGGCTTTACCTTGCCATTGTCTTGGACCTCTTCTCGCGCCGCGTCGTCGGTTGGGCCACGAGTGATCGTCTGAAGCGTGACCTCGCCCTCGCAGCCCTGCGCCATGCTCTGGCCGCTCGCAACCCTGAGCCAGGACTGGTTCACCATTCCGACCGCGGATCGCAATACTGCTCGGTGGACTATCAGGCGCGGCTCCGCAAACGTGGCATCTTGATCTCGATGAGCGGGCGCGGGAACTGCTATGACAACTCAATGGTGGAAACGTTCTTCAAAACCATCAAGTCGGAGCTGATCTGGCCGGTCGCCTGGAAATCCCGCCAACAGGCCGAAAACGCCATCGCCAGATACATCGACGGGTTCTACAATCCCGTCAGACGCCATTCATCGCTCGGCTTCCAAAGCCCGATAGCATTCGAGCGAAAGGCCCGCGAAGTGAGCTAAACGCTCTCCACCAAAACCGGGCAAGTCCAACTTGGGCTGAATGCATTCGCGAGTGGCGTAGTGATGCGCGGATCCAGATGAAACTCTCGGACGGCACCAAGAAGTCGTACAACCGTGAGTTTGAGAAGATTCTCGAAAAGAACGCTGATAAGCCAATGTCTTCGACCACCAAGTCAGCTATCCGAAAAAAGCACAACGGAATGTCAGCGACGCCGAGAGCAGCCGACTGGATGTTGCAGACAGCTTCCATTCTTTGGAATTATGCGAAAATCAAGATGGACTGGCCGCTTCGAGAGAATCCGGCCCAAGGCGTCGACAAGTTTGGCTCGCAACGTGAATTCTTGGCGTGGCCAGATTGGATGCTCGAGGCGCTTGCCACCGCGCCCGAAGATGTGCGGATTGCAGGTGAACTGATCCGTGGGACCGGACAGAGGCCTGCTGCGGCGATCAAGACGCCCAGAAACGCCTTGAATGGCGATTGGATTGCAGTCACGGATGAAAAGGGCGATGAGACATTCGAGATCTGTTGCCCTGTCCGTTTGCGAACGCTGATCGAGAACCTTGAGGAAGGCCCAATGCATGTGCTTGCTAAGTCGGAGAACGCGCCGCGCTCCTATGACTCTGTGGAGAAGTCATTCCGAGCATGGCGCGCGACACTTCTCGACCTTGCCAAGGAGCACGACGACGACGCAAATCGTTACACTCTACATGGTCTCCGCAAACGCGCATGCGTTGAACTCGCGGAAGCCAACTGCTCCGACGCGGAAATCCAAGCTGTAACAGGCCAGAGCGCTGAAACAGTAGCATACTACCGGAAACAGGCGAACCGCAAAGCAATGTCGCGAACCGCACAGAAGCGGCGCTTCAAAGAATGATGTGGGAGTCACACAACGCCTGAAGACCAGCACCTCATTGCTCAGCGTGCAACCCATTGAAATCATTGGTACCCAAGGCCGGACTCGAACCGGCACGGTATCACTACCGGGGGATTTTGAATCCCCTGCGTCTACCATTCCGCCACTTGGGCACGGACCCAACGTCTACCCAACTCGTCGCCCGAGGACAATAGCAGAACTGACGCTGGCGTCGGGCCATGCGATTTGCTACCGCAGGGCCGGAGACCCCTTCGCCCCTCTCTGTCCAAGGACCCCAGAGCATGACCGAGACCGCCCCGGAAGATCTTGCGATCTCGGACCGGCTGAACCAGTTGACCGCCCGCGCCGAGGGCACCGAGGTCTCGCTGGCCTGGATCCTGGAGCAGTTGCACGAACGCGCCTTCGGGCTCTTCCTGCTGATCCTGGCCCTGCCCTGCTGCATCCCGTTCCTCTATGGCGTGCCGCAGATCGTGGCCCTGCCGCTGATGTTCGTCTCGGTCCAGATCATGATCGGGCGGCGGGTGCCGTGGCTTCCGGGAAAGCTGGCCGCGCGCCGCGTCGCCACGGCCAGCCTGCGCCGGCTGGCCGAACGCGCCGGCCCGTGGCTGCGCCGGATCGAGGCGGTGAGCAAGCCGCGCCTCGGGGTTCTGACCCGCAGGCCGATGGATCATTTCGTCGGCGCCGCGCTGGTGCTGTTCAGCGCGTCGATCCTGGTGCCCCTGCCCGCGACCAACACGGTGCCGGGCTTTGCCGTGGTGGTGGTGGCGATGGGCCTGTTGCAACGCGACGGCATCCTGGTGCTGATCGGCGCCGTGCTGGGCACCGCGTGGATCGCCACGCTGCTCTTCGCGGGGGCGACGCTGGTCAGCCTGATCCGGGGGTGGCTGGGCCTGTGACCCGGCAAGATCATCCCTTGCGAAGCGCCGCACACCCGGTCTAATGCGACCACCCCTTACCGTTCGAGGCAAACGTGACCCGTAATTCCCTTGTCATCCTCGCCGCCGTCGGCTCCCTGGCCCTGCTTCTGGGGGCTTTGGCCTTTCAGCACCTGGGCGGGCTTGCACCCTGCAAGATGTGCATCTGGCAGCGCTGGCCCCATGGCGCGGCGGTCGTTTTCGGGGCGCTGGTGCTGCTGGTGCCTCTGGGCGTCGGGGCGGTGCGGCTCTTGCTGGGAGCCGGATTGCTGGCGGCGCTGACCACCGCCGCGATCGGCGCTTATCACACGGGAGTCGAACGCGGCTGGTGGGAAGGTCCCTCGTCCTGTTCGTCGGGCAGCACGGCGGGCATGAGCACGGACGAGCTGATGGAACAGATCATGTCAGCGCCGCTGGTGCGCTGCGACGAGGTGGCTTGGCAGATGCTGGGCCTGTCGATGGCCAGCTGGAACATGCTGGCCTCGCTTCTCTTGGCGGTGTTCTGGCTGATGGCGCTGCGCCGGGCCGCTTAACCTGCCTGTTTCTTGGTGCTCAAGAGCAGGCTCGTCTCGGACGTCGCGACACCCTCGAAGCGCCTTATCTCGGCCAGCACCGCATCGAGCTCCTCCAGCGTTTCGGCCCCGATCTCGACGATCAGGTCCCAGCGGCCATTGGTGCTGTGCAAGGCCCGCACCGCCGACAGCCCCCGCAGCCGCCGCTCGATCCGCTCGGTGCCGCGCCCCTCGATGCCCAGCATCATCAGTCCGCGCACCGGATCGCGGATCGTGTCCTCTTTCAGCACGACCGTGAAGCCGACGATCTTGCCCGAGGCCTTCAGCCGGTCGATCCGCGAGCGCACCGTGGTACGCGACACGCCAAGCGTCATCGCCAGTTCCGACAGCGACGCGCGGGCGTCGTGCCGCAGGGCCGACAGCAGTTTCTGATCAACCGCATCCATTTTGCAGACCATAGCCTCCGTTTTGCCGATATTGGTTTCGGTATGAACAAAATACCTGCTTCAATCCGACCATTTTCGCAACAACATTCTGGCCAACACCAAAAGGAGCCGTGCGATGACCCAGACCAACTGTATTCTGATCGGTGCCCCCGTGGACAGCGGCAAGGCAAGGCGCGGCTGCCTGATGGGCTCGGACGCGCTGCGTGTGGCGGGGATCGAAAAATCGCTGGCCTCACTGGGCCACGCGGTAGAGGACTGGGGCAACCTGACCCCTGCCCCGGCCACCGCGCCCGCCTCGCTGCCCGGCCACCTGGTGCAGCCGGCGGAAACCATCGGCTGGACCCAGAGCATCGCGGATGCCGCCGAGAAGGCGATGGACAGCGGCCTGCCAATCTTTCTGGGCGGCGATCATGCGCTGTCGCTTGGCAGCGTGATCGGCGTGGCCAACCATGCCGCCCGCGTGGACCGCCCGCAATTCGTGCTGTGGCTGGACGCGCATACCGATTTCCACACGCCGCAAAGCACGGAATCCGGCAACCTGCACGGCACGCCGCTGGGCTATGCCACGGGGCGCGACGGCTTCGACGGATTTCCCGAGGTCGCCCACCCGGTCCCCTACGAAAACATCTGTTTCCTCGGCCTGCGGTCGGTCGACCCGGACGAACGGGAATTCCTGCAATCCACCCCCGCCCATCGCCACGACATGCGCAGCATCGACGAGCAGGGCATCGCGCGGCCCCTCGCCGCCTTCCTCGACACGGTCGCGGCGGCGAACGGGATGCTGCACGTCTCGTTCGATGTCGATTTCCTCGACCCCGGCATCGCGCCCGCCGTTGGCACCACCGTGCCGGGCGGCGCCACGATCCGCGAGGCGCATCTGGTGATGGAGATGATCTGTGACAGCGGCCTGATGACCTCGCTCGACCTGGTCGAACTCAACCCCTTCCTCGACGAGCGCGGCCGCACGGCGCAGGTGATGGTGGAGCTGACCGCCTCGGCGCTTGGCCGCCGCATCTTCGACCGTCCCACCCGCGCCTTCGCCTGATTTCAAAGGAGCCTGACATGCCTATCCTCGCCCCCTCCGACAAGGCGCTCGTGCCGTTCGTCTCCGTCGAGAACATGATGCGCCTCGTGCACCGGATCGGCATCGAGAAGATGCTGACCGGGCTGGCCGAGTATATCGCCGCCGATTTCGCCCGGTGGGAGTTGTTCGACAAGACGCCGCGTGTGGCCAGCCACTCGGACGTGGGCGTGATCGAGCTGATGCCCACCTCGGACGGTGAGGCCTATGGCTTCAAATACGTCAACGGCCACCCCAAGAACACCAAGGACGGGTTGCAGACCGTGACCGCCTTTGGCCTGCTTGCGGATGTCGACACCGGCTATCCCGTGCTGCTGACCGAGATGACGGTGCTGACGGCCCTGCGCACAGCGGCGACCTCTGCCCTCGTGGCGAAACACCTGGCGCCCAAGGGTGCCGACACCATGGCGATGATCGGCAACGGCGCGCAGTCCGAATTCCAGAGCCTTGCGATGAAGGCGGTTCTGGGCCTGAAAACCGTGCGCCTGTGGGATATCGACAAGGCCGCGACGCAGAAAGCCGCGCGCAACCTCAAGGGGCTGGGCCTCAACGTGGTGGAATGCGACAGCGCCGAGGACAGCATGGAGGGCGCGCAGATCATCACCACCTGCACGGCGGACAAGCAATATGCCACGATCCTGACCGACAACATGATCGGCGAAGGCGTGCATATCAACGCCATCGGCGGCGACTGCCCCGGCAAGACGGAACTGGCCCCGGCGATCCTGACGCGCTCGGACATCTTCGTGGAATACCCCGAGCAGACCCGGATCGAGGGCGAGATCCAGCAGATGGAGCCCGACCATCCGGTCACCGAGTTCTGGCAGGTCCTGACCGGCGCCGCACCGGGCCGGACCAGCGACCGGCAGATCACGCTCTTCGACAGCGTCGGCTTCGCCATCGAGGATTTCAGCGCCCTGCGCTACATCCGCGACCATATCCCCGGCACGGATTGCTTCCTGGATCTCGACCTTCTGGCCGACCCGGACGACCCGCGCGACCTTTTCGGGATGGTGCAACGCGCGACGCCGTAAGGCGCCGTCACTCATACGCGCTCGGCTCGGACAATGGACCTGAAGTTGATGCCGCCTCGGTCCCGGGTGAAACCGCGTGACCTTGGCTTCTGCGTCCGGGAAGAAAGGTCGCTACGTCCCTGAGGACACAAGAAAAACGGGGGGCCTAAGCCCCCCGGTCCAAGTTTCGCCGCTCAGGCTCACTCTTTATGTACCGCCCGGTTTCTGCCTGCGGCCTGAGCTGCGTCAGGGGCGAGCGCACCCGCCCCGGATCAGGATGGGTCAGAGCGATAGTCTGCCCCCACCCTAGTCTTCAGACCGTCCGCGATGTCTCGCGCCTCTGGCCTGTCTCGTCGGGGCGGCCGGCCTAACGCCAAACCGGGACCGCCCCTGCACACCCCCCAGGGGATGTGTGTCTCTCAGCTACACCCCGAGGTCGCGCCGCAGGTGTTGCACTTCATGCAGGTGCCGTTGCGCACCAGCGTGTAGTTGCCGCATTCGCCGCAGGCCTCGCCTTCGTAGCCCTGCATCTTGGCCTTGGTCGCCGCCGTCATGCCCACCGTGCCCGACGACACCGCCGTGGTCGTGGTCGCGCTGGCCGGCTTGGTCTCCGGCACCAGGGTCTTCAGCGCCGCCTCTGGATCGCCGCTGTCGAGCGCGGTGGCGAGCGCCGCCCCGCCGTTCAGCACCACCAGTTCCTGGGGCAGACGCTTGCGCAGGTAGCCCGTGGAGCTGATCTGCTTGAGCACTTCGAGGGATTTGGAGGCAGCTTCGCCCGACATCTCCTTGATATTGCTCACACCTTCCTCTTCGCCGCGCCCGAGGTCGTCGAACGACGCGCCTTCGGGTTTCACGTGCGCCAGGTCGGTGCGGTCGAGGTAGCTGACCGCCAGTTCGCGGAAGATATAGTCGAGGATCGACGTCGCGTTCTTGATGCTGTCATTGCCCTGCACCATGCCCGCCGGTTCGAACTTGGTGAAGGTGAAGGCGTCCACGAACTCCTCCAGCGGCACGCCGTATTGCAGGCCCACGCTGACCGCGATGGCGAAGTTGTTCATCATCGCTCGGAACCCGGCGCCTTCCTTGTGCATGTCGATGAAGATTTCACCAAGCGAGCCGTCGCCGTATTCACCTGTGCGCAGGTACACCTTGTGCCCGCCGACGACCGCCTTCTGGGTATAGCCCTTGCGGCGCTCCGGCATCTTCTCGCGATGCGACTTGACCACTTCCTTGACGATCACCTTCTCGACGATCTTCTCGGCCAGCACGGCGGCCTTTTCCTGTGCCGAGCCGGTCTCCAGCACCTCGGCGGCCTCGTCGTCATCCGCGACCAGCGCGGCGGCCAGCGGCTGCGACAGTTTCGAGCCGTCGCGGTAGAGCGCGTTGGCCTTGACGCCCATCTGCCAGCTGCGCTCATAAGCTTCCTGGCAATCCTCGATGGTGGCGTCGTTGGGCATATTGATCGTCTTGGAGATCGCGCCCGAGATAAACGACTGCGCCGCCGCCATCATGTCGATGTGGGAGTTCACCGACAGGAAGCGCTTGCCCTTCTTGCCGCAGGGGTTGGCGCAGTCGAAGACCACGTAGTGTTCTTCCTTGAGGTGCGGTGCGCCTTCCAGCGTCATCGTCCCGCAGACGTGGTCGTTGGCCGCCTCGATGTCCTGCTTGGAATAGCCCAGCGAGGCCAGCAGGTCGAAGGTCGGGTCGTTCAGCTTTTCTGCCGGGATGCCCAGAACGTTGCGGCAGAACTCCTCGCCCAGCGTCCACTGGTTGAAGACAAAGCGGATGTCGAAGGCGCTGCCAAGCGCCGCGTCAATCTTGGCCAGCTCGTTGGCGCCAAAGCCGTGCCCGGCCAGCGTGGTGTGGTTGACGCCCGGCGCGTTGCCGATAGTGCCGTGACCCACGGCATAGGCGACGATTTCCTCGATCTGCGCGCTGCCATAGCCCAGCTTTTCCAGGGCGGCAGGCACCGACTGGTTGATGATCTTGAAGTAACCGCCCCCGGCCAGCTTCTTGAACTTCACCAGCGCGAAGTCGGGCTCGATGCCGGTGGTGTCGCAGTCCATCACCAGGCCGATGGTGCCGGTGGGCGCGATGACGGTCGACTGCGCGTTGCGGTAGCCGTGCTGTTCGCCCAGTTTCAGCGCCTCGTCCCAGCTGGCCATCGCCAGATCGGCCAGGCGGCTGTCGGGCACGTTGGCCAGATCCAGCGGCACGGGTTTCACGGCCAGCTTCTCATAGCCTTCGGTCGCGCCATAGGCCGCGTTGCGGTGGTTGCGCATGACCCGCAGCATATGCGCCTTGTTGCGCTTGTAGCCTGCGAACGGTCCCAATTCCTTGGCCATCTCGGCCGAGGTGGCATAGGCCACGCCGGTCATGATCGCGGTCAGAGCACCACAGAGCGCCCGGCCCTCGTTACTGTCATAGCCGAAGCCCATGTTCATCAGAAGGCCGCCGATATTGGCGTAGCCCAGCCCCAGCGTGCGGAACTCGTAGCTGAGCTGCGCGATCTCCTGGCTGGGGAACTGCGCCATGGTAACGGAAATTTCCAGCGTCACGGTCCAAAGGCGCGTGGCGTGAACATACGCTTCCGCATCGAACGTGGTGCCATCGAAGAATTGCAGCAGGTTCATCGACGCCAGGTTGCAGGCCGTATCATCGAGGAACATGTATTCCGAGCACGGGTTCGAGCCGCGGATCTCGCCGTGTTCCGGGCAGGTATGCCAAGCGTTGACGGTGTCGTGGTACTGGATGCCCGGATCGGCGCAGGCCCATGCGGCGTGGCCCACCTTCTCCCACAGCTCGCGGGCGGGGATTTCCTTGACCACTTTGCCGTCGGTGCGGTTGGTCAGCGGCCACATCGCGTCGTCCTTGACCGCCTTCAGGAAGGCATCGGTCACGCGGATCGAGTTGTTGGAGTTCTGCCCCGATACGGAGGCGTATGCTTCACTGTCCCAGTCGGTGTCATAGGTCGGAAACTCGATGCTCTCGTAGCCCTGGCGAGCGTAGTCCAGCACGCGCTTGACGTAGGTTTCCGGGATGGCCGACTTTTTCGCGCCGCGAATGGCGTCCTTGAGTTGTGCGTTCTTGCTGGGGTCCACCGCGTCCTCGGTGCTGCCGTCCCAGGCGCGGATCGCGCCGAAGATCTCGTTCAGCTTGGCTTCGTGCATCTTGGAGCCGGCGACGATCGACGCCACCTTCTGTTCCTCGATGACCTTCCAGTTGATGAAATCCTCGATATCGGGGTGGTCGACGTCGCAGATCACCATCTTCGCGGCGCGGCGCGTTGTGCCGCCCGACTTGATCGCGCCCGCCGCGCGGTCGCCGATCTTCAGGAACCCCATCAGGCCGCTGGACTTGCCGCCACCCGACAGCGGCTCGTTGGCCGCGCGCAGCGAGGAAAAGTTGGTGCCGGTGCCCGAGCCGTACTTGAACAGGCGGGCCTCGCGCACCCACAGATCCATGATGCCACCGTCGCCGACAAGGTCGTCCTTGACCGACTGGATGAAACACGCATGGGGCTGCGGGTGCTCATAGGCGCTGCTCGATTTGGTCAGTTCGCCCGTCTTGAAATCCACGTAGTAGTGGCCCTGGCCGGGGCCGTCGATGCCGTAAGCCCAGTGCAGGCCGGTGTTGAACCATTGCGGGCTGTTGGGCGCCGCCATCTGCCGCGCCAGCATGAAGCGCATCTCGTCGAAATAGGCACGGGCGTCTTCCTCGGTGGTGAAATAGCCACCCTTCCAGCCCCAATAGGCCCAGGCGCCGGCCAGCCGATCGAACACCTGCTTGGCGCTGGTCTCGCCGGTCTTGGGCGTGTCGTCGCTGGCGGGAACCGAGCGCCACAGGAACTCGGGCACGTCCTTTTCCTCAACCTTCTTCACCTCGGTCGGAACGCCGGCCTTGCGGAAATACTTCTGGGCGATCACGTCGCTGGCGACCTGGCTCCACTTGGCGGGCACCTCGACCTCGTCCAGCTTGAAGACGGTGGTGCCGTCAGGGTTGCGGATTTCCGAACTCGTGGTGACGAAATCCAGCTCCGCGTAAGCGTCCTGACCTGCCTTGGTAAACTTTCTTTCGATCTTCATTGTGGCTGCCCCATGATCCAGCGTTTTATGACCTGCACGACCCTTGGCCGCGACCCTCGCGTCTCAGTGGACCAGGAGGCAAAACCCATCCCCGCCGATGCGCCGCATCCGGTCGCACCTGGCCGTCCCGGCCGTGCCGGTGGAAGTCTGTGGTGTTCGTCCCTCTCCAGATCCGCGCCACTATATCTTGTGGCTTGCTGATCCGCCCGCACAACCTGACGTATCCGGCCCTCACCGGTCAACGAATTTTTTACCTTGATTGCCGAAAAATTTCCACGCGCCGGGTTATCCACAGCACCGGGTTTGGCCCGCTGGTGATTCCTTTCCCGGCCCCGTGCGACTGACCGCTTCAGCGGGGGCCGGAAAAGCGCTTTTATCCGTGTGGCTTAGCCGGTTCTGAACGAACGAGTTCGGCACACCCACACGCAATCGCCCAGGAATCCACCACATGTGGTATCCCAAACACGCAAAACACCCCAGATAGTGCGGGCGCATGCCTCGACAACGCTCTTGGCGGTGTTATCCACAGAATCGACCGCAGGCGGCGGTGCCCGCGTGTCGGCGTTGTCATGTCGGAAAGAAGTGGTCGGGGCGGCAGGATTCGAACCTACGACCCCCTGTACCCAAAACAGGTGCGCTACCAGACTGCGCCACGCCCCGGACCGTGGCGCCCATGTAGACAGCTTTGCCGCGAATGGAAAGCCCCTTTGCGACACGCACAAGATCCGCGTGCCACGTCATCCCGGACCTGATCCGGGATCTCGGGCCGAGAGGTCCCGGGTCAGGCCCGGGACGGGCGCACGCAGGCCTATTCGGTGTCGCAGGGCCAGGCGGCGGCGTCAGCCCCGATCGCCGGATGGCGCAGCTCGGTGCCTTCGGAAATGCCCAGTTGCCGTGCCATGCCGCCATTGATCTCCAGCACGTACTGGATCGCGTCGCCGCCGTAGATCAGCGACTCGTCGAGGGGCTGCGCCTCGTGATGCACCTTCTGCACCGTGCCGGTGTCGTCGAGAAAGATCATGTCGAGCGGGATAAGCGTGTTGCGCATCCAGAACCGCACCGGACGCGGGGCCGGATAGGCGAACAGCATGCCCGCCGAACGCGCCATGCTCTCGCGGTTCATCAGGCCCTGGGACCGTTCAGCGTTGTCGTCGGCCAGTTCCACGGTAAAGCTTGCTGAGCCCCAGTCGCCGCGCAGATCGACCTTGTCCTCGCGGCAGGCGCCCATCGCGGCCCCCGCCATCAGAACCAGCGCCGCAGCACACGTCAGGAGCCTTTGGATTCCTTGACCGCCATTTCCCATCCACACACCTCCGTGGCCATGCGGCCGCGTTTACCTTCTATGACACGAATGGCAAGCGCCTCGCCCGGCTGCAAGTCCGCAAGACCCGACCGGCGCAACACTTCTATGTGAACGAACACGTCCTCGTCCCGTCCGAACGTGTTGGCGAAACCGAACCCCTTGCCCTTGTCGAACCACTTGACCCGGGCCGGTTCCAGCGGCGCGGCGCGGATCACCTCGGGGTCGATGCCTTCCAGGTCCGCCAGCCCGGTCGCCTCGGCATCCTCCGGTGGCTTGATCTCCAGCACCTCCACCGCCTGCACGCCGCGTTCGGTCTGCTGGACCGTCAGCAGGATGCCGGCACGGTCGGCGACGGAGCTTTGACCGAAATTGCGCAGAACGTTGGCGTGCAGCAGGATGTCCGGACCGCCCTCGTCGGCCACAACGAATCCGAACCCCTTGACGGGATCGAACCACTTTACATGGCCATGCAATTGCCTGGTGCCGTTTGCCGAGTCTTCCACGCTCACTGTCCGGTTGGGCCTTATTCACAGGCTGTTTCGGAATATTGCGCCGAAGTGAACCACGGTTTCAAGAGACTCCCACGGTATTCAACGGCGTGCATCCCTGAAACGCGCGTCCGCTATGGGCTCAACCGTTTGATTTCCCAAGCACTTCCCTGCCTATCGCGCCGCCAGACAAACCGATCGTGCAAACGGAAGGCGCCGTCGGCCCAGAATTCGATTTCAACCGGAGCGATACGAAACCCGCCCCAAAACTCGGGACGCGGTGGATTCGGCCCCTTGGCGGCGGTCACGCGTGCCACCTCGGCCATCAGCTCGGTCCGCGAGCCCAGCGGTTGCGATTGCTTCGACGCCCACGCCCCCAGGCGGCTTTTCAGCGAGCGCGACGCGAAATAGGCGTCGGCCTCGGGGCCGTCCTCGCGGGTGACGGTGCCACGCACCCGGATCTGTCGGCGCAGCGATTTCCAGTGCAGCACCAGCGCGACCTTGCCGCTGGCCGCGATCTCGGCGCCCTTGGCGCTCTCGTAATTGGTATAGAACACGAAACTGTCCGGGCCGATGCTTTTCAGCAGAACCATCCGGACATTGGGCATCCCCTCGGGATCGACCGTCGCCAGCGCCATGGCGTTGGGGTCGTTGGTCTCGGTCTTCTCGGCCTCGGCCAGCCAGGCGCGCGCGATCTCGAAGGGATCGTCGCCCGCGAATTTTCCGGTTCTGTCGGTCATTCGATCTTTCCCGTCCTGTCCCCTTCCCGCGCTAGACCGCGGCGCGCGATTGCGCAAGTGCAACCTGATCGGCCCGCCACGCATTCTCGCCTGCATGCCGTCGCATCCGGTCTTTGGCTTGATGCACCTTTTGCAATCGCCTAAAGCAGTCAGACAAGCGAAGTGGGCCGAGGGCACTGAATGTCAAATCAACTGATGGCGGGCAAGCGTGGGCTGATCATGGGATTGGCCAATGACAAATCCATTGCGTGGGGAATCGCCAAGGCCTGCGCCGACGCCGGTGCCGAACTGGCCTTTTCCTACCAGGGCGAGGCGCTGCTGAAACGCGTCAAACCACTGGCCGAGGAACTGGGCAGCGACACCGTCCTGCCCTGCGACGTGGCCGACATGGCCTCGATCGGGGCCCTGTTCGACGAGTTGGAAAAGAAATGGGGCAAGATCGACTTCCTGGTCCATGCCATCGGCTTTTCCGACAAGAACGAGCTGCGCGGCCGCTACGTCGACACCAGCCGCGAGAATTTCATCAAGACGATGGATATCTCGGTCTATTCCTTCACCGCTGTGGCCCATCGCGCCGAGAAACTGATGACCGATGGCGGCTCCATGCTGACGCTGACCTACTATGGCGCCGAGCAGGTGATGCCGCATTACAACGTCATGGGCGTGGCCAAGGCCGCCCTAGAGGCGTCGGTGAAATACCTGGCCGAGGACCTGGGCCGCGACGGTATCCGCGTGAACGCCATTTCCGCCGGGCCGATCCGCACGCTGGCCGCCAGCGGCATCGGCGATTTCCGCTATATCCTGAAGTGGAACGAGCTGAACTCGCCCCTGCGCCGCAACATCACGATCGAGGATGTGGGCAAGTCCGCGCTCTATCTGCTCAGCGATCTGGGCAGCGGCACCACGGGCGAGAACCTGCACGTGGACGCGGGCTATCACATCGTCGGCATGAAGGCCGTCGACGCGCCGGATATCGACAAGAGCTGATCTGCCCCGGACGGGAGACACCGCATGACCGACCGCCTGCCCCACGAAAAAGGCTTTCACGTCAGCTGGGACCAGCTGCACCGCGACGCCCGCGCGCTGGCCTGGCGGTTGCAGGACGAGGCGCCGGCCGATGCCGACTGGAAGGCCGTGGTCGCCATCACCCGCGGCGGCATGGCCCCCGCGATGATCGTCGCGCGCGAGCTGGACATCCGCGCGGTCGATACGATCAGCGTGAAATCCTATGACCACCAGACCCAAGGCAAGCCCCAGATCCTGAAATCCCCCGATCCCGACCTCGTGGGCGATGGCGAGGGGGTACTGATCGTCGATGACCTGGTCGACACCGGCAAGACGCTGGAGGTGGTCCGCGCCGCCCTGCCGAAGGCGCATGTCGCCACCGTTTATGCCAAGCCGCAGGGGCGCGAGCTGGTCCATACCTTCGTGACCGAGGTCAGCCAGGACACCTGGATCTTCTTCCCGTGGGACTTGGCCCTGCAATATGTCGAACCCTATCGCGGGGCCTGAGGGGACAACATGACAAGCCGCACCGAGACGACCTTTTCGCCCCCGGTGATGGAGGCGCGGCGCTGGCTGGAAGGCGTCACCTTCCCGCCCGAGCGCCCGCTGATCAACGTCAGCCAGGCCGCCCCGGTGGAGCCGCCGCCCGAGCAACTGCGCCGGGTCATCGCCGAGGCCGCGCTGAACGAGCCGCAAGCGCATCTCTACGGCCCCGTGCTGGGCCGCCCGGATCTGCGCGAGGAAGTGGCCCGCCAGTGGTGCGGCGCCTATGGCGGGGCCATCGCGGCCGACCAGGTCGCCATCACCTCGGGCTGCAACCAGGCCTTTGCCGCCACCATCGCCGGGCTGTGTACCGAGGGCGACGAGGTCATCCTGCCCACCCCGTGGTACTTCAATCACAAGATGTGGCTCGACATGCAGGGCGTCACTTCCGTACCCCTGCCCACCGACGACGCGCTGCTGCCCGACCCCGAGCGGGCCGAGGGGCTGATCACCCCCCGCACGCGGGCCATTTCGCTGGTCACCCCCAACAACCCCGGCGGCGTGGAATACCCCGCCGATCTGGTGCGCGCCTTCTTCGATCTGGCGCGCCGCCACAGCATCGCGCTGATCGTGGATGAGACCTACCGCGACTTCGACGCCCGTAGCGGCGCGCCGCATGACCTTTTCACCGATCCCGCGTGGGACGACACGCTCATTCAGCTTTATTCCTTCTCCAAGGCCTATCGCCTGACCGGCCACCGGGTGGGCGCGATGGTCGCCAGCCGCGCACGGCTTGCCGAGGCCGAGAAGTTCCTCGATACCGTCACCATCTGCCCCAACCAGCTGGGCCAGATCGCCGCCCTGTGGGGGATGCAGAACCTGTCCCAATGGCTGGCCGGCGAACGCGACGAGATCCTCGACCGCCGCGCGGCCATTTCCGACAGCATGGCCAGGATCGAGGGCACAGGCTGGAAACTGATGGGCTGCGGCGCCTATTTCGCCTATCTCCGCCACCCTTTTGCGATGCCGTCGGACGAGCTGGCGCAGAAACTGGTGGCCGAGGCCGGTATCCTGCTCTTGCCCGGCACCATGTTCCAGCCCGCCGGTGACGCGCAGGGCAAGCGCGAGGTCCGCGTGGCCTTCGCCAACGTGAACCGCGCTGAAATCGGCACGCTCTTCGACCGGCTGGCCGCGCTTGACTGGCCCCTTGCTCCTCGCTGAAACCGGCCTTAGACAGGCCTGAACGCAAGAGCAGCCCCGGGGGAGGCCAAATGGCAGCCAAAAGCATAACGAAACCGCTTGTCTGGATCTTGATGGGTCTTCTGATCCTCGGTCTTGGCGGCTTCGGCGTCACCAGCCTGTCGGGCACCCTGCGCACGGTCGGCACCGTGGGCGAGGCCGAGATCTCGGTCCAGGACTATTTCCAGGGCCTGCAGAACGAGATCCGCGCCGAAGAAGCCGACCGTGGCGAGTCCATCAGCTTTGCCCAGGCCCGGGAGTTGAACATCCCCGAGCGTGTCATGGGCCAACTGACCGTGCAGGGCGCGCTGGACCATGAAACCATCGTCAACGACATCTCGGTGGGCGACACGAACCTGGCCGACCAGATCACCTCGATGCGCCAGTTCACCGGGCCGGGCGGCGAGTTCGACCGCGAGGCCTACCGTTTCACGCTGGACCGCATGGGCATGAACGAGTCCGAGTTCGAGGACGACATCCGCCGCGAGATCGCCCGCAGCTTCATCCAGGCCGCGGTGCTGTCGGGCGTCACCATGCCCGAGGCCTATACCGACACCGTCAAGCAATACCTGGGCGAACGGCGCGGCATCGAATGGGCCATCCTGGAACGTGGCGACCTGGAGGTCGGCGTGCCCGAGCCCAGCGAAGAAGACCTCGCCGCCTTCCACTCCGAGAACGAGGCGCGGTTCACCCGTCCCGAGGTCAAGCGCATCACCTATGCCTGGCTGACGCCCGAGATGATCCTCGACACGGTCGAGGTGGACGAGCAGGCCCTGCGCGACGCCTACGAAGCGCGGCGCGACGAATTCGTGCAGCCCGAGCGCCGGCTGGTCGAACGGCTGGTGTTTTCCGACACCGCCGCCGCCGAAGCCGCGATGGCGCGCATTGAGGAGGGCGAGACCAGCTTCGAGGATCTGGTGGCCGAGCGCGGGCTGGCACTGGCCGATACCGACATGGGCACCGTCACCGCCGCCGATCTGGGCGACGCCGCCGACGCGGTCTTCGGCGCTGCGCCCTCGGAAGTGGTGGGTCCCCTGCCCAGCAGCGTCGGCCCCGCCCTGTTCCGCGTGAACGCGGTGCTTCAGGCCCAGGAAACCACCTTTGAAGAGGCCGAGCCGGAACTGCGCGACATCATCGCCGTCGACCGCGCCCGCCGCGTGGTCGAAGGCCGCGTCGATGCGGTCGACGACCTTTTGGCCGGTGGCGCCACCATCGAGGATCTGGGCGCCGAGACCGCCATGCGCGTGGCCAGCATCGACTGGCATCCCGGCATGTCAGAGGAAATCGCCGCCTACGAGGGCTTCCGCGCCGCCGCCGCGAACCTCGGCGAGGACGACTACCCGGAAGTGATCGAGCTGGAGGATGGCGGCATCTTCGCCATGCGCCTGGACGAGACCGTGCCCCCCACCCTGCAACCGCTCGACGAGGTGCGCGACGCCGTCGCCGAGGCCTGGACCCAGACCAGGATCAACCAGCTTCTGCGCGAGCAGGTCGCCGGCAAGGTCGGACGCTTGGCCACCGGCGAAAGCTTCGAGGAGGTCGAGCTGAGCATCGATGGCAGCGAAGAGGTCACCCGCCGCGGCTTTATCGAGGAAGCCCCGCAGGAGTTCATCCAGACCGTGTTCGGCATGGAGGCGGGCGAGGTCGAGGTGATCAACGGCAACGGCCGCATCTTCGTGCTGAAACTCAACACGATCGAGCCGCCCGACCCCGAGGATGGCGACCTGCAACAGATCGACCGCTTCCTGCGCAACGAGACGGCGGGCAGCCTGTCGCAGGACCTGTTCCAGGTGCTGGCCAACGACATCCGCACCCGCGCCGATGTCAATTTCGACCAGGGCGCGCTCAACGCCGTGCACAACAACTTTCAGTAAAGGCGGACGCGTTGGACCTCACCCCGTCATTCGAGGATTTCGCCGCAGGGTATGAGGCCGGGCAGAACCAGGTCGTCTACGCCCGGCTGGCCGCTGATCTGGACACGCCCGTGTCGCTGATGCTGAAACTAACGGGCGCGGCCCGCGATGCGTTTCTGCTGGAATCGGTGACCGGTGGCGAGGTGCGCGGACGCTATTCGATGATCGGGATGAAGCCCGACCTCATCTGGCAGTGCCACGGGGACACCAGCCGCATCAACCGGCAGGCCCGGTTCGACGCGGACGCGTTCGAGCCGCTGGACGGCTCTCCGCTCGACACGCTGCGCGCGCTCATATCCGAGAGCCGCATCGACCTGCCCGATGGCCTGCCCGCCGCCAGCGCGGGTCTCTTCGGCTATCTGGGCTATGACATGATCCGGCTGGTCGAACACTTGCCGGATGTGAACCCCGACCCGTTGGGCCTGCCCGACGCGGTGATGATCCGCCCGTCCGTGGTGGCCGTGCTGGACGGGGTCAAGGGCGAGGTGATCGTCGTGGCCCCCGCCTGGGTCAGCGACGGGCAAAGCCCGCGCGCCGCCTATGCCCAGGCCGCCGAGCGGGTGATGGACGCGGTGCGCGACCTCGAACGCGCCCTGCCCCAGCAGGCCCGCGACCTGGGCGACGCGCAAGAGGCGGGCGCGCCGGTCAGCAATTTCACCCGCGAGGGCTACAAGGCCGCCGTGGAGAAGGCCAAGGAATACATCCGCGCCGGCGACATCTTTCAGGTCGTGCCCAGCCAGCGCTGGACACAGGACTTTCCGCAGCCACCCTTCGCGCTCTATCGCAGCCTGCGGCGCACCAACCCGTCGCCCTTCATGTTCTATTTCAACTTCGGCGGCTTTCAGGTGGTGGGCGCCAGCCCCGAAATTCTGGTGCGCGTCATGGACGGCGAGGTCACGATCCGCCCCATCGCCGGCACGCGCCCCCGCGGTGAAACCCCGGACGAAGACCGCGCCAACGAGGCCGATCTTCTGGGCGACCAGAAAGAGCTGGCCGAGCACCTGATGCTGCTGGATCTGGGCCGCAACGACGTCGGCCGCGTGGCCAGGATCGGCACGGTGCGCCCCACGGAAGAGTTCATCATCGAACGCTACAGCCACGTCATGCACATCGTGTCGAACGTGGTGGGCGAACTTTCCGACGAGCACGACGCGCTTTCCGCACTGCTGGCCGGCCTGCCCGCCGGCACAGTCAGCGGCGCCCCCAAGGTCCGCGCGATGGAGATCATCGACGATCTGGAACCCGAAAAGCGCGGCGTCTATGGCGGCGGCGTGGGGTATTTCAGCTGCACCGGCGACATGGATGTCTGCATCGCCCTGCGCACGGCGGTAGTGAAGGACGGCAAACTCTACATCCAGGCGGGCGGCGGCGTGGTCTATGACAGCGACGCCGAGGCCGAGTACATGGAGACCGTCCACAAGTCCAACGCCATCCGCCGCGCCGCCGCCGACGCCACCCGCTTCACCGGCAACGGCAACACGTAGGGTGGGGTTTCACCCCACCACCCCCCGCCCCCCATGCTGATCCTCTTCAACAAACCCATGGGCGTCCTGTCGCAGTTCACCGACAAGGGCACGCAAGGCAGTCCGCGCCCCACGCTCTCGGCCTATATCGACATGCCGGGTGTGTACCCCGCCGGGCGGCTCGACCGCGACAGCGAAGGGCTCTTGCTGCTGACCGATGACGGCAAGCTGCAGGCGCGCCTGTCGAACCCGAAATTCAAGACCGAGAAAACCTACCTAGTGCAGGTCGAGGGCGACCCCGATGCCGCCGCGCTCGACGCGCTGGCGAAAGGCGTGACGCTCAAGGACGGTCCTACCCGGCCCGCCAAGGCCCGCCGCATCGACCCGCCCGACCTCTGGCCGCGCGACCCGCCGGTCCGACTCCGCAAATCCGTGCCCGATTGCTGGCTGGAAATTACCATATCAGAAGGCCGCAATCGGCAGGTCCGCCGCATGACGGCCCATGTGGGCCACCCCACCCTGCGGCTGGTGCGCTGGCGGGTGGGCGATTTCACGCTGGACGGGCTCGATCCCGGCACGTGGCGCGAGGCCTGACCCGGGCGGTCTTGTCCGCACCGTCGCCGGGCACGCCACGATGCGCCGCCGCGTCGCGCCGGTCCGGACCGCTCTACGTCGCCGCGGGTGTGAAGGTCAGCGTCGCCACGACCCCATGGGCGCCGTTCCGCAAGTCCAGGTCCGTGCCAAGCTCCAGGCAGATCACCTCGGCGATCTTCATTCCCAGACCGGCGGACTCGATCCCGTGGTCGGGCGGAAGGCCCACGCCGGTATCCGAACATGTCAGCCGGACCTGGCCGTCCGGTTCGAGACCCAGCTCGACCGTCACGCTGCCAGTATGCCCGTCGCGAAACCCGTGCTTGAAGGAATTCGCGACGAATTCGTTCACGAAGGTCCCCACGGCCACGGCCTGCTGCGCCGGGACCGAGACCGGCGTCGTCGCCACCTCGAGCGTGACCCCCTCAGGCGCCAGCCCCTCCAGCTGCGCGCAGACGCTGGTCAGGAAGGCCCCGAGTTCGACCACGCTGTGTTCGTCAGACTGGTACAGCATCTCGTGCAACTGTGTCAGCGCGTCGATCCGGGTCTTGACCATCGACAGGGCCAGCTTCGCGTCGTCCGACGCAAAGGCCCTGGATTGAAGATTGGTGAAGGACGACAGCGATTGCAGCGAATTCTTGACCCTGTGATCCACCTCGCGGCGCAGGATATCGGCCGACCGCAGCGCCTTGCGCATCTCAAGCAGGGTCACGACCTGCCGCGCCAGAACGCGCAGGGTGTCACGCTGCAACGCGGTCAGTTCGCGGGGCTCGTAGTCCAGAACGCAAAGCGTGCCCAGCGGCAGCCCGTCCTGGGTGGTCAGCAGCGCCCCGGCATAAAAGCGCAGGCCGGGCTCGCCGCAGCACAGCGGGTTGTCCTGCATCCGTGGATCGTCCAGCGTGTCCCGGATCTCGGCAAACTCGTCTTGCAGTATCACATGCGCACAGATCGAGGTCGCCAGAGGCGTCTCGCGCACCCCAAGCCCGGTTTCCGCCTTGAACCACTGCCGTTCGGCATCGATGAAATTGACCACCGAGATCGCCGTGCCGCAGGTCGCCGCGGCCAGCTTCACGATCTCGTCGAACTCCTGCTCGGGATCCGTGTCGAGGATCTCGAAGTCGCGCAGCGCGGCAAGCCTGCGCTGTTGGAGCGGATGTTGAAGGGCTTGCATGGAAAATGACGGTCCTGAACTGTGCTCAACTGGGAAATGGCGCTGCCGGGTCTGCTGCGCCGCGTATCGTGGAATATCCGGTTCCTGAGGATCCTTACGACATCCCCCGGGCGCGGCGCAACCGGGGGTGCGCCCACCGTCGCGTCACGCGGGGCTGGCCTACTCCGCAGTCAGCACCGCCGAGACCGGCGCCAGCGCCACGCTGGCGGCCCTGTCCTGCAAGCCCCACAAGAGCAGCGCGCTGATCGTGTCGGGGCGCAGGCGGCCCACCATGATTACCCCGCCCTCCTCCTGGCCGGCGCGAAACGCCGCCTGGTCGAGAAACCGGCGCACCGCGCTGGCGCTCTGGCCGTTGGAATCGAAGTCCCGGAACACGGTGGCCGAGGGCACGCCCTGGCGCGCGATCAGCTTTTGCACGGTGTTCAGCCCGTTGGGGAACATCACCAGGCCATGACCGCTGTCTTGCAGGATCGGCGCCAGTTGCTCGGCCGCCTCGCGGCTGGATTGCAGGCCGGTGCCGGTGCCCTCGAAGACGGCGACCGCCTCGGGGACGGCCTCGAGATAGATGCTCATGGACGTCTCGGCATCGCTGGCGGAGGCATTCTGCGGCAGGTCGACCATGACCAGCACCTCCATCCCCGCGGCGCGATACTTGGCGGCGGTTTCGGCGGCGTTGGCATCCGACGCATCCACCGCAAAGCTGAGCGGATAGGGGAAATCGGCCAATGCGGCCGGGCCGATCGGGCTGGTGCCGTCGTCGATCAGGATGATCGACATCAGCGGCTTGTTCTCGGGGTTCTCGAACGCGGTCGCGTAGCGTTCCAGTCGCGGCAGGTCCTCCGGCGTCGCGCCCTCGGCGGTCTCTGCCTCTGTCTCCGCCGCTTCGGCGGGCGCCGGCTCGGGCTCGGGGTCGTCGATGGCCGTGGGCAGGCGGTTGGTGGTCACGCCATCGGCCAGGTCGCCGATGGTGCCGGCCGCGCCCTCCTCGCTTGCCGTGTCCACGCCTTCGCCACCTGCCTCGCCCTCGGGCGCGGTCATGTCCGCAGGCGCATCGCCCTCCGGGGCCGCTGGCGCGGTGTCTTCCGCCGCCTCCTGCGGCTCGGACAGCTCGGCGCCGTCCTGCGCCTCCGGTGCGGGCATGTCGCTGGCCGGTGCCTCCGGGGCGGTCTCCGGCGAGGCGTCGGCCTGCGCCTCGGGCGCGGTCTCGCCGTCCTCCGCAGGGGCCGCATCGCTTTCGCCCGCCGGGTCATCCGCGCCGTCGTCCTCCCTCTCGGGAAAGGCCGCGCTTTCGGTCTCCGGCTCCGGCATCGCGGGCTGCGCCGGCTCGGTGGAAATCGACAGGTCGTCCTCCCCCGTCGGCGCTTCGGGGGCCTGGGCCTGCGGATTGGGCAGCACCGGCTGTTCCGAGCCGACATCGACACCGCTCTCGCCCTCGGGCGAGTCCGGCATGTTCAGGCCGGTCTCGGGCGCGCCGGTCTCGGGCTGGCCCGACGAGGTGGTGTCGGCCCCTTCCAGCGAACTGAGATCATCGGGATCGGGTGCGTTCACCTGCGGCACCGCGTCAGGCGTCTGCGTGTCCTGCAGCTTGGGCAGGGACACCGCGTCATCCTCCCGCGACTGGTCGAATTCCGAGCCCGCGGGCACTTCCACTTCGGTCGCCTCGGGCGGCGCATCGCCCGGCAGGTCGCTCAACACGGAAAGCCCGCCCAGGAGAAGCCCCGACACCGCCGTTCCCGTCACCAATCCGGCAAGATATCCGCGTAACACTGCTTTTGCCCTCATATTTCTTTCTTAACAGTTTTGCGCCTCTTGACCCTGCCGCGCAACCCTGAGCATCTATATCGCGATTGAAAGCCCGGGTCATAGGCCCGAAATGACACGGCGCAGACGGGAAATTGGCGACATGTTGCTGCTTATCGATAACTACGACAGTTTCACCTACAACCTCGTGCAATACGTGGGCGAGCTGGGTGCGGACGTGAAAGTGCACCGCAACGACGCCCTGAACGTGCAGGAGGCGATGGCGATGAAACCCGCGGGCATCCTGCTGTCCCCCGGCCCCGGCACGCCGTCCCAGGCGGGCATCTGCAAGGCGCTGATCGAGGCGGCGGCGGATACCGAAACGCCGCTCTTGGGCGTCTGCCTTGGCCACCAGGCCATCGGCGAGGTCTTCGGCGGCACGGTCACGCGCCACTCGGACATCGTGCACGGCAAGATGGGCACGATGCATCACACCGCCTCCGGCGTCTTCGCCGGACTGCCCACGCCGTTCGAGGCGACACGCTATCACTCGCTCGTCGTGGCGCGCGAGACCTGCCCCGATGTGCTCGATATCACGGCGGAACTCGAGGACGGCACGATCATGGGCCTGCAACACAAGTCGCTGCCCATCCACGGCGTGCAGTTCCACCCCGAATCGATCCGCTCGGAACACGGGCACGCGTTGCTGAAGAATTTCCTCGACGTGATGAAGGTGCCCGCGTGAGCGACAGCCTGAAGCCCCTGATCGGCGCCGCCGCCGACCGCCCCCTGACCCGGGACGAGGCCGAGGCGGCCTTTACTACGCTCTTCGAAGGCGAGGCGACACCCGCGCAGATGGGCGGCTTCCTGATGGCCCTGCGCACGCGCGGCGAGACGGTGGACGAATACGCCGCCGCCGCCGCCGTGATGCGCGCCAAGTGCCACAAGGTCCGCGCGCCCAAAGGCGCGATGGACATCGTCGGCACCGGGGGCGACGGCAAGGGCACGCTCAACATCTCGACCGCCACCGCCTTTGTCGTGGCCGGCGCGGGCGTGCCGGTGGCCAAGCACGGCAACCGCAACCTCAGTTCCAAATCCGGCGCGGCCGATGCCCTTACCCAGATGGGCGTCAACGTGATGATCGGGCCGGATGTGGTTGAAAAGGCTTTGGAAAAGGCCGGAATCGCCTTCATGATGGCGCCCATGCATCATCCGGCCATGGCCCATGTCGGCCCCGTCCGGGCCGAGCTGGGAACGCGCACGATCTTCAACATCCTCGGCCCGCTCACCAATCCCGCGGGCGTCAAACGCCAGCTGACCGGCGCTTTCAGCGCGGCGCTCATCCGGCCCATGGCCGAAACCCTGGGTCAGCTCGGGGCCGAACGCGCCTGGCTGGTCCATGGCGGCGACGGCACCGACGAGCTGAGCATTTCCGCCCCCAGCCAGGTGGCGGCGCTGGAAGAGGACGGCACCATACGCGAGGCGGAAATTCACCCCGAGGATGCCGGCCTGCCCGTGCACCCGTTCGAGGATATCCTGGGAGGCACGCCCGAGGAAAACGGCCGCGCCTTCCGCGCGCTGTTGGACGGCGCGCAAGGCGCCTACCGCGACGCCGTGCTGCTGAACGCCGCCGCAGCACTTGTGGTGGCGGGCCACGCGGACGACCTCAAGCAAGGCGTTGAGCAGGCCCGCGACAGCATCGACAGCGGCGCCGCCCGCGCCCGGATCGAGACACTTGCCAAAATTACATCGGAGGCCGCATGAGCACGCCGTCCATCCTTGAAAAGATCAAGGCCTACAAGCTGGAGGAAATCGCCGCGGCCAAGGCCGACAAACCTCTGGAAACACTGGAGAACGAAGCCGCGAACGCCCCCCCCGTGCGGCCTTTCGGCAATGCACTCCTGCAGGCCAGCAAGACCGGCTTCGGCCTGATTGCCGAGATCAAGAAGGCCAGCCCGTCCAAGGGCCTCATCCGCGAAGATTTCGACCCCGCCGCGCTCGCTGCCGCCTACGCCGAGGGCGGCGCCACCTGCCTGTCGGTCCTGACCGACACGCCCAGCTTCCAGGGCGCGCCAGAATACCTGAAGCAGGCCCGCGAGGCTTGCGATCTGCCGGTGCTGCGCAAGGATTTCCTTTACGATCCCTACCAGGTGGTCGAGGCCCGCGCCTGGGGCGCGGACTGCATCCTGATCATCATGGCCTCGGTCAGCGACTCCCAGGCCATCGAATTGGAAGAGGCTGCCATCGCACACGGTATGGATTCGCTGATCGAGGTGCACAACGAGGAAGAGCTGGAACGCACGAACCTGCTGAAATCCAACCTTCTGGGCATCAACAACCGCGATCTCAACACCTTCGAGACCTCGCTCGACACCACCAAGCGCCTGGCCCGGCTGGCCCCCATCGAGCACCTTCTGATCTCGGAAAGCGGGTTCTACACCAATGACGACCTCGCGGAAATGGCACGCTACGGCACGCGCTGCTTCCTCATCGGCGAAAGCCTGATGCGGCAAGAGGATGTCACCGCCGCAACCCGCGATATCCTGGCCGGCTCCGCGCCGGCGGCGCATTGATGGCGGGGCTCACGCATTTCGACGGCAAGGGCGACGCCCACATGGTCGACGTCTCGGACAAGGACGTGACGGCGCGCGTCGCCGTGGCCGAGGCCCATGTCAAGATGGCCCGCGAAACCTTTGATATCATTACCGAAGGTCGCGCGAAGAAGGGCGATGTCCTGTCCGTTGCGCGGCTCGCCGGCATCATGGGTGCCAAGCGCACGTCCGAGCTGATCCCGCTCTGCCATCCGCTGCCCATCGCCAAGGTCGCGGTGGAGCTGACCCCCGACCCCGACCTGCCCGGCATCCGCATCACCGCCACCGTCAAGACCACCGGCCAGACCGGCGTCGAGATGGAGGCGCTGACGGCGGCCAGCACCGCCGCCCTGACGGTCTATGACATGGCCAAGGCCGTTGACCGCGCGATGGAAATCGGCGGGCTGCGCGTGGTGCTGAAAGACGGCGGAAAATCAGGCCGTTACGAGGCGAAATGATCACCGTCGACGAGGCCCTAGCGCACCTCTTTTCGCTCGTCTCCCCGCTGGAGCCGGAAACTGTTCCCTTGCGCGAGGCGCATGGCCGCGTTCTGGCGCAGGATGCCGAGGCGCGGCGCGACCAGCCGCCGTTCGACGCGTCCTCGATGGACGGCTACGCCCTGAAGGCGTCCGAGGCCGCCTCCGGCGCCAGCTTCGAAATCATCGGCGAATCCGCCGCCGGGCATGGCTTTGCCGGCACCGTCGGCGCGCATCAGGCCGTGCGCATTTTCACCGGCGCGCCGGTGCCAAAAGGCGCGGACAAGGTCGTGATCCAGGAGGACGTCACCCGCGACGGCGACCGCATCACCCTCGGCGACAGGCTTGAGGACAAGCCGAACATCCGCCCCCGCGGCGACGACTTCCGCGTCGGCGACCGGATCAAGGCGCCCCGCCTGCTCTCGCCCGAGGACGTGGCACTGCTGGCGTCGATGAACGTGGCCGAGGTCACCGTTACCCGCAAACCCAAGGTGGCCCTCATCGCCACCGGCGACGAGCTGGTCATGCCCGGCGAGGACCCCGGCCCCGATCAGATCATCGCGTCAAATTCCTTCGGCCTCTGCGCCCTGCTCGACACCCTGGGCGCCGAGCCCCGCATGCTGCCCATCGCCGGCGACACGCGCGTGGCGCTGGAGACCGCCTTCGACCTCGCCAAGGGCGCCGACCTCGTGGTCACCATCGGTGGCGCGTCGGTGGGCGACCATGACCTCGTGGGCGCGGTGGCCGGCGATCTCGGCATGGAGCGGTCGTTCTACAAGGTCAGGATGCGCCCCGGCAAACCCCTCATGGCCGGTCGCATGGGCGAAGCCGCCATGCTGGGCCTGCCCGGCAACCCGGTCTCGGCCATGGTCTGCGGGCACATCTTCATGGCCCCGATGATCCGCGCCATGCAGGGACTTGGCGCACACCCTGCCCCGCGCCTTTCGGCCAGGCTCGCCGCCGCCATGGGCCCCGGCGGCCCGCGCGAGCATTACATGCGGGCGCAAGTCGAGAACGGCACCATCCTGCCCGAACGCAGCCAGGACAGCGGCATGCTCTCGGTCCTGGCCCGCGCCAACGCGCTGCTGATCCGGCCCGCAGACGATGCCCCCCGGGCGCAGGGCGACCGGGTCGATTACGTGCCGATCTGACCCGTATATCCACAGACCCGTTGACACAAAACAAGAACATGCGTAGAACAAATGTAAACGCATGGACCGTGGAGGCGTGAGAAAATGCTGACCAAGAAACAGCTCGATCTGCTGGAGTTCATTCACAAACGGGTGCAGCGCGACGGTGTGCCGCCCAGCTTCGACGAGATGAAGGATGCGCTGGACCTGCGCTCGAAATCCGGCATCCACCGCCTGATCACGGCTTTGGAGGAACGCGGCTTCATCCGCCGCCTTGCCCACCGTGCGCGGGCGCTGGAAATTATCAAGCTGCCCGAAAGCATGGGCGGAGACATGATCGGCGAAAGCGGCGGCTTTACCCCCCGCGTGATCGAGGGCGACCGCCCCGAGGCCGCACAGCCCGCCAATGCCCAGCCGGTCGCGCCGGTGCATGCGCTGGAGCTGCCCGTCATGGGCCGCATCGCCGCCGGTGTCCCGATCGAGGCGATCGCCCATGCCAGCCACAACGTCGCCGTCCCCGGCGACATGATCGCCGGCCCCGGCCAGCATTACGCGCTCGAGGTCAAGGGCGACTCGATGATCGAGGCGGGCATCAATGACGGCGACGTGGTGGTGATCCGCGAGACGTCGACGGCCGACAATGGCGATATCGTCGTGGCGCTGGTGGACGATCAGGAAGCGACGCTGAAGAAATTCTATCGCCGCGGCAACGCCATAGCCTTGGAGGCTGCGAACCCCGCCTACGAGACCCGCGTCCTGCCCGAGGACCAGGTCAAGGTGCAGGGCCGCCTTGTGGGTCTGATCCGCACCTACTGACGCGCCCCTGACCGCCGCCAGCGGTCCGTGTTCCACAGCCGCTCGCCGGTCATGTCGCGGGCAGTGACGGCCCTGAGCCCGCCTTTCTCGCGCCAGATTGCCAGCGCCCCCGTTTCCTTCAGCGTATCCGGATGGATCGTCCGGCACGGTAATTGGGCCTGCGGCACGTTGTTGAACACCACCCAATCCTTTGGGCCGCACTCGGTGAATTCTTCCGCCGCGCGCTTGCCCCGCACGGCGGTGATCGGCCAGCCGTCGCCGCCCGCGACCTTGGTCCAGCGGGCAAAAGCGCCCTCCTGGTCCACCGGATCGCCGTCATTCTCCAGCCAGTTCGCGGCGACAAAGCCCGACGCGCGGCCCGTGGAGAGCGCCCGGCCCTCGGGCGTCATCACACCCACAAGGCTGCCAGTGTCCGAGACGAGGATATCCGGCCGCTCCGCCTCGGCCCAAAGGACAAAAGCCAGCGCCACCGGCACCACCCCGGCAAACCGCGCCCGCCCCTGCCAGAGCACCACGAAAAGCGCCCCCAGCGACAGAAGCGGCAGCACCCAGGGCCCCGGGCGCACCACCGTGCCCCGGGCGCCGTCCAGCCCCGAGACCCAATGCGCCACGCCCAGGATCCACTCCAGCGCGGGCTGCATCACGGCGAGCGCCAGCCCCTCCACCCCCAAGGGCATCAACAGCCCCGCCAGCACCGCCATGGGCATCACCAGCACACCCATCAGCGGCACGCTCAGCAGGTTCGCCACCAGCCCGTAATGCGCGATCTGGTTGAAATGCGCCGCCGCAATCGGCGCCGTCGCCAGGCCGGCCACGAAGGACGACATGACCACGGCCCAGACGGGCCGCATCCATTTCGGCCCCAGGCGCCAGTCCCGGTCGCGCAAGGCCCCGAACACCGCCACCAGCGCCGTGGTGGCGGCAAAGGACATCTGGAACCCCGGCCCCATCAGCGCCTCCGGTCGCAGCAGCAGGATGATGCAGGCCGCCAGCGCCACCGCCCGCAAGCTGAGCGCCCGCCGGTCCGCCAGCACCGCCAGCAGCATCACCGCCACCATAACGAACGCCCGCTCGGTCGCCACGTTGCCGCCCGACAGCGCCAGATATCCCGCCGCCGCCAGCAACGCGCCCACCGCCGCGATCTTCTTGGTGGGCAGGCGCAACCCCCAGCCCGGCACGGCGGCCATCCCCAGCCGCAGCGCGCCAAAGACGAACCCGGCCAGCAGCCCCATATGCAGGCCGGAAATCGCCAGCAGATGCGCCAGGTTCGACACGCGCAGCGCCGTCAGCGTCTCCTGCCCCATGCCCGAGCGGTCGCCGGTCATGATCGCCGCCGCAAACGCCCCGGCCTCGCCCGGCATCTGCGCCTGGATGCGGTCCGACAACGCCATGCGCGTCTTGAACAGGATCTGCCCGCCCGCCGCCGGTTCCAGCAGCAGGACAGGCGTGCGGGTATAGCCCACCGCCCCCAGCCCCTTGAACCACGCGTGCCGCTGGAAATCGAAGCCCCCCGGCTCGACCGGGCCGGCGGGCGGCGACAGGTGCGCGGTCAGGATCAGCGTCTCGCCCGGTTGCGGATCGGCGCCCTCCGCCGCGCCGTGAAACGACACCCGCACGCGCCCCGGCGTCCGCTCGGGGGCCATGTAGCGCAGCACCACCCGGTCCAGCGTCACCCGCAACGCGTCCGAGCCTGAGCGGTCGATATCCACCACCCGCCCCTCGACCGGGCCGTAATAGCGCCAGCCCAGCTTGGCATCCGCCACGCCGTGCGCCCGGGCCGCGGCGATGCAGAGCCCGAGCGCCACCAGCGTCACGGCCCAGATCACCGGCGCCAGCCCCGCGCCGACAAAACGCAGCAGCGCAAGCGCCATGCCGACGCCTCCGGCCAATGCGGCGTACACCCATAGCGGCGGCTCGGACTTCAGCCCGAAATAGAGCGCGATCCCGCAGGCCAGCATCACCGGCACCCATGCAAACAGGTGCCCTCGCTGATCCAGCCAGGCGGTGATGGCACGATGCCAAGGCACCAAGGCTTGTCTCCCTTTTCATGGGCCGATAGACAGGACCGTAACGATACGTCCCCCATGCTTACCGAAAGGTTAACCGGCCCCATGTCGCAGCCAGTTGTCACCCGTTTTGCCCCTTCGCCGACCGGATACCTGCATATCGGCGGGGCGCGCACGGCGCTCTTCAACTGGCTGTTCGCGCGGCACCACGGCGGCTCGTTCCTTCTGCGGATCGAGGATACCGACCGCGCGCGCTCGACCCCCGAGGCGACGCAGGCGATCCTGGACGGGCTGGCGTGGCTCGGCCTCGACCATGACGGCGAGGCGGTCAGCCAGGCCGCCCGCGCCGACCGCCACGCCGAGGTGGCGAACGAACTGCTGACCAAGGGCCAGGCCTACAAATGCTTCGCCACGCAGGAGGAAATACAGGCGTTCCGCGACGCGGCCAAGGCCGAGGGCCGCTCGACCCTCTATCGCAGCCCGTGGCGCGACGCCGATCCCGCCACGCACCCCGACGCGCCCTACGTCATCCGCATCAAGGCCCCGCTAGACGGCACGACCACCATCGCCGACAAGGTGCAGGGCGACGTCACCATCCGCAACGATCAGCTGGACGACATGGTCCTGCTGCGCTCGGACGGCACGCCGGTCTACATGCTGGCCGTGGCGGTGGACGACCACGACATGGGCGTCACTCACGTCATCCGCGGCGACGACCACCTCAACAACGCCGCCCGCCAGATGCTGATCTACACCGCCATGGGCTGGCCCCTGCCGGTCTACGCCCATATCCCGCTGATCCACGGCCCCGACGGCAAGAAGATGAGCAAGCGCCACGGTGCGCTCGGCGTCGACGAGTACCAGAAGCAGGGGTACCCGGCCGCGGGCATGCGCAACTATCTCGCCCGCCTGGGCTGGAGCCACGGCGACGACGAGTTCTTCACCGACGACCAGGCGAAGGCATGGTTCGACCTAGACGGGATCGGCAAATCCCCCGCCCGGTTCGACTTCAAGAAGCTGGACAATCTCTGCGGCCAGCATATTGCCGCCAGCGACGATGCTGCGCTGCTGCATGAACTGAACGGATTCCTTGACGCGACGGCATCCGATCCGCTGCCCGAAGCGAAACAGGCGCTGCTTCTGGACGGCATGTACTGCCTCAAGGAGCGCGCGAAGAACTTTCCTGAACTTCTTGATAAGGCCGAATTTATTCTGGCGGACCGACCGATCGAACCGGACACGAAGGCCGCCGCGCAGCTGGACGCAGTATCCCGTGGTATACTGAACGAATTGACGCCGCACTTGCAAAATGCTAACTGGTCGCGCAACGATCTGGAAGAGGCAGCGAATGCGTTTGCCGCCTCCAAGGATCTAAAGTTCGGCAAGCTGGCCGGCCCGATGCGGGCCGCGCTGGCCGGTCGGGCGGCAACACCGAGCGTGTTTGACATGATGCTGGTCCTGGGCCGGGAGGAATCCCTCGCCCGACTGAACGATGCTGCCTCGAAGAGTGTTTAACACTCTTGTAAGGTGCACTGGATTAAGCAGCCAAGACGCGCCGCGCGTCACGGCTTGACGAGGGAGACCCTGATGGCAGACAGTACCAAATCCGCGAAACTGACGATCGGCGACAAGGAATACGAACTTCCGGTCTATTCCCCCACCGCCGGCCCGGACGTGATCGACATCCGCAAGCTCTACGCGCAGGCGGGCGTCTTCACCTATGACCCCGGCTTCACCTCGACCGCCAGCTGCGACAGCACGATCACCTATATCGACGGCGGCAAGGGCGAGCTTCTGCACCGCGGCTACCCGATCGACCAGCTGGCCGAGAAATCGCATTACCTCGAGGTCTGCTACCTGCTGCTCTATGGCGAGCTGCCTTCCGCGGCCCAGCTGGAGGATTTCGAGAACCGTGTGACCAACCACACCATGCTGCACGAACAGATGCACTTCCTGTTCCGCGGCTACCGTCGGGATGCGCACCCGATGGCCATCATGGTCGGCGTGGTGGGCGCGCTTTCCGCCTTCTACCACGACAGCACCGACATCTCGGACCCGTGGCAGCGCGAGGTCGCGACGATCCGCCTGATCGCCAAGATGCCGACCATCGCCTCGATGGCCTACAAGTACACGCTGGGCCAGCCCTTCGTCTATCCGCGCAACGATGTGGACTATGCGTCGAACTTCCTGCGCATGTGCTTTGCCGTCCCGGCCGAGGATTACGAGGTCAACCCGATCCTCAGCCGCGCCATGGACCGCATCTTTACCCTGCATGCCGACCACGAGCAGAACGCCTCGACCTCCACGGTCCGGCTGGCCTCGTCGTCGGGCGCCAACCCCTTCGCCTGTGTCGCGGCGGGCATTGCCTGCCTCTGGGGTCCGGCCCATGGCGGCGCCAACCAGGCCTGCCTGGAGATGCTGCAGGAAATCGGCACGCCCGACCGCATCCCGGAATTCATCGCGCGGGCCAAGGACAAGGACGATCCGTTCCGCCTGATGGGCTTCGGGCACCGCGTCTACAAGAACTTCGACCCCCGCGCCAAGGTGATGAAACAATCCGCCGACGAGGTGCTCGACCTCTTGGGGATCGAGAACAACCCGACGCTGCAAGTCGCCAAGGAACTTGAGAAACAGGCGCTGGAAGATTCCTACTTCACCGAGAAGAAGCTCTTCCCCAACGTCGATTTCTACTCGGGCATCATCCTCGAGGCGATGGGCTTCCCGACCTCGATGTTCACGCCCATCTTCGCGCTCAGCCGCACGGTGGGCTGGATTTCGCAGTGGAAGGAAATGATCGGCGATCCGCAACTGAAAATCGGCCGCCCGCGTCAGC
Organism: Roseovarius sp. THAF8; assembly: GCF_009363735.1. Taxonomy (NCBI): domain Bacteria; kingdom Pseudomonadati; phylum Pseudomonadota; class Alphaproteobacteria; order Rhodobacterales; family Roseobacteraceae; genus Roseovarius; species Roseovarius sp. THAF8. The sequence goes on from NZ_CP045410.1 coordinate 531,165, forward strand.
TCTACAAGGGCGAGACGCTGCGCGATTACGTGGACATGGAAAACCGCTGAGCGCGACCTTCCTGCCGTTCCGAAACGCCCCGCCAGCGCGGGGCGTTTTCTTTGTGCCCGCAGGATGGCTAAAATTGTAGCCAAGTGATGTGCGGCGGCCGGTCGCGCATTTACCGGCGGTTCAGTCTCCTGCGCCATGATGCCCGCAACCGGGCAACTTGGGGCGCATCATGGCGATACTCGGCATCCTGATACTGATCGGCGGCGCAATGGCCGGCCTCGTGGGGCTGGGCGGGATCGACCTGCCCGAGTTTGCGCCGGACGACACAACCGAAGACTCCGCCGAGGCCGAGGCGCAGGCCGCCGCGCGCAGCGATCTCCTGCTGGGCGGCGACGGCGCCGAGCTTCTGGCGGGGGGCACCGGCGGCGACTGGCTCATCGGCTTCGATGGCGACGACACGCTGACCGGCGGCGCGGGCGGCGACGTCATCATTCCCGGCACCGGGCAGGACGCGGTTGCCGCCGGCGACGGCCACGATTTCGTCGAGGCGGCCAATGTCGCGGACGAGGCTGCCCTGCGCAGTTCCGCCGCCGGGGCCGACGATATCTTCGACATCGCGTTCGCCTACGACCTGCCGGCCGCGTCCGATGCCGGCGACCTGGTCGACCTCGGCGCGGGCGACGACACCGTGGTGGCAGGCTCCGACGACACCATCGCCGGCGGTCCCGGCGGCGACGAGTTTGCCTTGGGCGACTGGATCGCCGGCGACGCCCCGGTCGAGATCGCGGATTTCGACGCGGCGGAGGATATCATCACTTTCGTCTACGACCGGGACGGGGACGCCCCCGAACTGTCGGTCGCGCGGAACGAGACGACGGGCGTCACCACCATCATGGCCGACGGCCGCTCGATCGCCGTCCTGCGCGACACCAGCCCGGACTTCTCGTTGCGCAATGTCGCCATCGGCCGCTACACGGCCTGAGCTTTCCGTGGTCCCGCCCGAAAATCAACGCTTCTTCCAAATCGGAAAAATTGTTTCGCAAGTGGCGACGATGCACCGGGCAAATGGCCCGAAAACCGATGAATCCGGCCCGAAATCGACGAATGTTCACGACGGGCCGCCAATCGAAGAGTAATCTGCAAACATGTGAGTCTCTTGGGAATTCCTTCATGCTTGGTATAGTTTTGCTCAGTCTCCTGGGCATCGGCGCGACGGCTGCCCTAGCCATCGACCTCTTCGACGATAATGACGACAATGCCCGTGCCCCTGACACCCCGGGCGAGGAAGAGCCCGAAACCGGCGGACCCGGCCCGCTGCCCGAAGAGCCGGAAACCGGCGGCCCCGATCCCCTTCCGACCGACACGATCAATCCGATCACCGGCACGGCAGGCGCGGACTCGATCACCGGAACCGAGGCTGTCGACTTCATCGACGCCGAAGACGGCGACGATGTGGTGCGCGGCGGCGCCGAAGGCGACATCATTGATGCGGGCGACGGCGACGACCGGGTGTTCGGCGAAGACGGCCAGGACGTGATCGCGGGCAATGCCGGCAACGACTTCCTGCGCGGCGGCGCCGACGAGGATATCCTGGCGGACAGTGACGGAGCCGACACCTTGCGCGGCGACACCGGCGACGACCTGATCCTGTCGACCGGCCTTACCGATCAGACCGCCTTTATCGATGCGACCCGCACCGTGGCGCGCGATTTCGCCAATGGCGACGCAGCGTCGCTCGACGACCTGCCGGGCCTCGACCTGACCCGGGATGAAGACACCGAAGGCGACGAGGTCGATGGTGGCGCCGGAAACGATGTCATGATTTTCGGTCAGGACGACACTGTCACCGGCGGCGACGGCGCCGACCTGTTCATCGGCGGTAGCCCTCTGCTTGCCGGCAATCCGGCCACGATCACGGATTTCGAGGTGAACGAGGAACTGCTCGTGCTGACCTACGAGGGCAGCGACCCGCCGGACCTCAGCCTGACGGATGTAAACGGCGACGCCGTGCTCAGCCTCGACGGCGCCCCCGCCGTCATCGTGGCCGGGCTCGGCGGCTCGTTCCTGCTCAGCGACGTGGAACTGATCGAGGTCTCGGCCTGATCAGCGCCCCTCGTATTCCGGCTTGCGCTTGTCCAGGAAGGCCGTCACGCCTTCCTGGAAATCCCGCGTCCGACCGCATTCGCCCTGCAACTGCGCCTCGAGGTCCAGCTGCTTGTCGAACCCGTTTTCCCAGCTGCCACGCACCGCGCGCTTGATCCCGCCATAGGCCGCTGTCGGCCCCTTGGCCAGGTGCGCCGCCCGCGCCTGCCAGTGCATCTCGAACGCGTCATCCTCGACCGCCTCCCAGATCAGCCCCCAGGCATCCGCCTGGCGCGCCGAAATCGGCTCGGCAAAAAGTGCCGCGCCCATCGCCTTGGCCGCCCCCACCTGTCGCGGCATCCAGTAGGTTCCGCCCGCATCGGGGATCAGCCCGATCCGCGCAAAGGCCTGCAGGAAATAGGCGCTCTCGGTCGCGATCACCACGTCGAAGGCCAGCGCCAGGTTCGCCCCCGCCCCCGCCGCCGGGCCGTTGACCGCCGCGATGGTCGGCACCGGGCAGTCGGAAATCATCCGCAGCATCGGCTCGTACTCGTCGCGCAGCACGCGTTCCACGTCCAGCGCCGCCGCCGTGCCGTTGTCCGACAGGTCCTGCCCCGAACAGAACGCCTTGCCATTGCCGGTCAGCACCACCACCCGCGCCTCGCGCCCCGCACGCTGCACCGCGTCGGTGATCTCGGCCCGCATCTGCGTGTTGAGCGCGTTCATCTTGTCGGCGCGGTTCATCCGCAGCACGGCAATCTCGTCGCTCAGGTCGTATGTCAGGGTCTGATAGGTCGTCATCGGGCGGGCCTCCATCTGGCGTGTGCCGCCAATCAACCCCGCCCGGCCCGGAAATGCAACGCGCGACGGCGCGTCAGTCCTTCATGATTTCGCGCAGCCGCGCCTCTTCCGCCGCGCTCAGCCCCGCCTCGCCCTCCGGTTTCGCGCCCGCGCGCCCCCGGATATAAACCGCCGCCAGCAGCCCGCCGAGGATCAACATCACCGGCCCGGCCAGCCACAGCACCAGGTTGCTGCCGCTCGCCACCGGGTTCAGCAGGACGTATTCGCCATAGCGGTCCACGACGAAGTCGATGACCTCTTCGTCGCTGTCGCCGGCCACCAGCCGCTCGCGCACCAGCAGGCGCAGGTCGCGGGCCAGATCGGCATTGGAATCGTCGATGCTCTCGTTGCGGCACACCAGGCAGCGCAGGCCGGAGGATATCTCCCGCGCGCGCTCTTCCAGAACCGGATCGTCCAGGATCTCGTCCGGCTGCACCGCCCAGAGCGGCGAGGCCAGCAGCATGAGGATCAGAACCAGACGTTTCATTCCGCCGGCACCCCCACGGCGCGGGTCTTGCGCGCGCCCGCCGCCACGCGGTAACGCCGGTCGGAGAGCGACAGCGCGCCGCCGATCGCCATCATGATCGCACCGCCCCAGATCCAGTTCGCCAGCGGCTTGTAATAGGTCCGCACGGCCCATCCGCCCGCCGCCTGCTCGTCGCCGATCACCACGTAGACGTCACGCAGGAACCCGTTGTCGATGGCGGCCTCGGTCGTGGGCATCCCGGCCACCGGGTAAACCCGCTTTTCCGGGGTCAGCCGGCTCACCACGGATCCGCCCTTCGACAGGGTCACATCCGCCATGGTCGACAGGTAGTTCGGCCCCTCCACTTCGCGCACATCGTCGAGCGTGATGGTCAGTCCCGACACCTCGAAACTGTCGCCCACCTGCGCCACGCGGATATCCTCGGCCTCCCAGGCCAGCATCCCGGCGATGCCCGCGATGGTGATGCCGAACCCCGCATGGGCCACCGCCTTGCCCCAGTCGGCGCGCGGCAGGCGCGTCAACCGCGACAGGCGCCCCCCGCCCCGACCCGTCCGGCTCCAAAGATCGACGGCCGCGCCCGTAACCAGCCAGGCCGCCAGAAACAGGCCCACCGGCCCAAGCGCGCTGCGCCCGGTCTGCATCGCAAAGGCCAGCGCGCCCACGGCGACGGCCAGCGCGAAGGCGCCCGCAAGCGGCCGCAGCACACGGCCCAGATTGCCGCGCTTCCAGGGCAGCATCGCGCCCACCGGCAGGATCAGCCCCAAAACCACCATGAACGGCGTGAAGGCCATGTTGAAGAACGGCTCGCCCACGCTCAGCTTGCGGTCGAACGCCAGTTCCGAGATCAGCGGCCAGATCGTGCCCACGAAAATGACGAAGGCCGACACGCCCAACAGAACGTTGTTGGCCACCAGCATCGTCTCGCGGCTCACCAGGCCGAAGACCCCCTTGGCCTGCATCGTCCCCGCCCGCGCGGTAAAGAGCGTCAGCCCCAGCATCATGAAGAACCCGGTGATCATCAGCAGAAACACACCCCGTTCGGGGTCCGTGGCAAAGGCGTGCACCGAGGTCAGCACGCCTGAGCGCGTGATGAACGCCCCCACCATCGAGAATCCGAAGGCGATGATGGCCAAGAGGATGGTCCAGCTTTTCAGCGACTCGCGTTTCTCCACCACGATGGCCGAATGCAAGAGCGCGGCGGCAATCAGCCACGGCATGAAGCTGGCGTTTTCCACCGGGTCCCAGAACCAGAACCCGCCCCAGCCCAGCTCGTAATAGGCCCACCAGGACCCCAGCGCGATGCCGATGGTCAGGAAGATCCACGCCGCCAGCGTATAGGGCCGCACCCACCGGCCCCAGGCCGCGTCCACCCGGCCTTCGATCAGCGCGGCCAGCGCGAAGGAATAGGTCATCGAAAGCCCGACATAGCCCAGGTAGAGGAACGGCGGGTGGAACGCGAGGCCCGGATCCTGCAACAGCGGGTTCAGGTCGCGCCCATCGAAAGGCGGTACGTCCATCCGCAGGAACGGGTTCGAGGTGAAGAGGATAAAGGCAAAGAACGCCACCCCGATCAGGCCCTGGATCGACAACACACGCGCCTTCAACGTCGGCGGCAGGTTGCCCCCGAACCACGCGGCAAAGGCCCCGAACAGCGTCACGATCAGCACCCACAGCAGCATCGAACCTTCGTGGTTCCCCCAGACTCCGGTGATCTTGTAAAGCAAAGGCTTGGCCGAATGGCTGTTGGCCACCACCAGTTCCAACGAGAAATCCGAGGTGACGAAGGCCCACATCAGCGCCCCGAACGCGCCCAGCGTCAGCACGAATTGCAGCGTCGCGGCGGGCTCGGCCACCGCCATCCACCCCGCCCATCGCTTCTGCGCGCCGATCAGAGGCACGATGGACTGAAAGCACGCCACGAAGAAGGCGAGGATGAGGGCGAAATGTCCAAGCTCGGTGATCATGGCCTGGTTATAATCGTCCCGGGTCCGGTCTCCAACGCCTTTCGGGTGCGACGGGTGATCACATTGTCGCGGAAATACGCCGCGCCATCGATGCCCCCCGGGGTGGCGATCCAACGGCACATCGGCAGACCTTTATCCCGGCCAGATCCGAAAGACATCCGAGCGGAGCGCTTGCGTCTGCCAAATCGCCGCCCCCTGGGTGGGGGGCAGCGATGGCGCGGCGGCGCGTGCCGCGCCTTTGCTCCGCGCGGGTGGCGAGATAAGCAACGCCGTCCCGGACTTGATCCGGGACCTCGCCCGCCAAGAGATCCCCGAATCAAGTCCGGGGATGACGGTCAGGCCACACGGCGGGCGTCGTGTTATGCGCCACAGCCCGCGCGGCCTTACCGCCCCTGCCGCGCGTCTTCCCAGTCCATCAGCGCCGGGTTTCGCTCTGTTGCCTCCTCCTGCACCTGCAACGCCAAGCCCGCGTCATGCCCGGTATCGGCCACGCCCACGCTGCCCGCCTCCAGCGCGCGAAGGGATTTCAGGTTGCCTACCACCTGAGGCGTCCGGGCCATGGTCGTTGCGATGGAACGTTGAAACTCCTGCCCCTTGGCCTGATGCCGCGCTCCGAAATAGAAGCTGACGATCGCGCCCAACAGCCACCACAATGGCTCGGGCACCAGCGCGATCCCCTGCATCCGCTCGGAAAACCAGATCGGGTCCACCATCGCGGCCACGAACAGCCCCAGCGTCCCAAGCGCCATCGCGGGGCGCGGCACCCGGTTCAGCCCGTCGATGAACCGGTCGTACCAGCCCTTGCGCTCGGCCTTGAACTCCGCGGCCAGCTGCGCCAGCGCCGCGCCCTGCAATTCGGCGGCGCGTTGGTCGGATTTCTCGGCATTCACCCGGAACACTTCGGCGGTTTCGGCCACGGCATTGCGCCCGCCGCCGAAGACCAGGCTCAGGACCGTTTCGATCAGCCCCATTTCGCCACCCGGTCCCGGAATTCCGCCGGCGTCATGTGATAGCGGGGCGAGATGAACGCCTCGGCCCGCCGGATCCAGCCGCCCTTGCCGCCCGCACGTGTCCGCGCGTACTTGCGCGACGCGGGGCGCTGATCGGCCAGCCGGAAATAATAATTCCGCCGCGCGATGCCGTAGGCGTCGGCGATATGCAGCGGCGCCACGCCATGGGCCAGCTCGGCCGCCTCGATGGTCTGAGGCCCGATGATGCCGTCGACGGCCACCTCGTGGCCCATCTGCCGCAACAGCCGTTGCAGGATCTTCACCGCGTTGGCCCCGGCATTCACATACATGTCGAACACGCTGGCCTGCAAAACCTGTGGCAGCCGGGCGATGCCGGGCCGGTGGTAATAATGGTCGATGAAAATGTCCTGCGCCTGCGCCCGGCTCAGGCGGCGCACATCGGCCACGTCCACATCCCCGTCGCGGTCAAGGTCCAGCCCCAGCCGCCGAATCGTGTGGATGGTCACGCCATGATTGGTGGCCCCGCCCGGGTCGTCGGGATCATTCACGAACCCGCCTTCCCGCGCCAGGATATCCTCTGCGATCTCCGAGACAGTCTGCATTCCGCGCCCCCTTGGCCAGCGATTTGAACTCGCCGGCAAGGGTCGTCAGGAAGGGTTAATGCGGGGTCTAGCTACCGTCCGGTTCCTGGTAGACGCCCTGTTCCTTCAGCGCATCGACCACTTCTTTCGGCATGTATTCCTCGTCATGCTTGGCCAAGATCTCGGTGGCGGTAAAGACCCCGTTCTCGTAGCGGCCCAAGCCCACCATGCCCTCGTTCTCGCCGAAAAGATCCGGCAGAACCCCGGTATAGCGCACCGGCACCGACGCCCCGCCGTCGGTCACGCTGAAGGTCACAGTCTCGCCTTCGCCGCGCCTGAGCGTGCCTTCCTCGACCAGACCGCCGATGCGGAACGTCTCGGACGGGCTGGGCGGTTCGGCCATCACCTGGCTGGGTGAACGGAAGAAGTTGATGCCGTCGCGCATCGCATAGCCGATCAGACCCGTGGCCAGCACCAGAGCAATCGCCGTCACGGCAATGATCTGCACACGCCTCTGTTTTTTCAGTGATTTCATCGCGCTACCCCGTCCTCCTCAGGGAAACTCACGGAAACACCGGCGCCAGCATCAGCCCCGTCGTCTCGTCGAGTCCTAGCATCAGGTTGGCATTCTGCAACGCCTGCCCGCTCGACCCCTTGGTCAGGTTATCCAACGCGGCGACCACGATGGCCCGCCCGTCGATGCGGTCCGCGACCACGCCGATATGGCAGAAATTGCTGCCCCGCACATGCCGCGTGCTGGGTCCCTCGCCATAGGGCAGAACCTCGATGAACGGCTCGTCGGCGTAGGCGTTGTAGAGCGTCTCGTAAACGGCCTTCGCCTCGCCCTTCACATATCCGGTCGCCAGAATGCCCCGGTTCGCCGGCACCAGATGCGGCGTGAACTGGATGCGCACGTCCCGCCCGGCGATGGCGGAAAACTCCTGGTCGAACTCGCCCAGATGCCGGTGCGTGCCACCCAGAGCATAGGCGTGATACCCTTCCGACAGCTCCGCATGCAGCAGGTTTTCCTTCAGCGACCGCCCGGCCCCGGACACCCCGCATTTCAGATCGAGGATGATCTCGTCGAGGTCGATCACCCCAGCCTCGATCAGCGGGCGCAGCACATATTGCCCGGTCGCGGCGTTGCACCCCGTCCCGGCCACCAGCCGCGCCTCGCGGATGGCATCGCGGTAGAACTCGGTCAGGCCATAGACGGCCTCCTGCTGCATCTCCACCGCGGCGTGCTTGTTGCCGTACCATTTTTCGTAAGCATCCGGGTCGCGCAGCCGGAAATCCGCGCTCAGATCCACGATCTTCAGATCCTTGGGCAGCGCCGAGATCACTTCCTGGCTGGTCTTGTGCGGCAGCGCGCAGAAACACAGATCGATCCCGGAAAAGTCGATCTCGTCGATCGTCACCAGCGTCGGCAGGTCGAGGTGCCGCAGATGCGGAAACGCCTGCGCCATGGTCTGCCCGGCCTTGGAATTAGCCGACAGCGCGGCAATCTCCAGCCCCGGATGGGTTGCGATCAGCCGGACAAGTTCGGCGCCGGTATAGCCCGAGGCGCCCAGAATGGCGATTTTATGGGTCATGTCAGACCTCTTTCATCAGTTGTTAGTCATTTAGGGAAGTTCGTGCGCGCCCGCAATGCGACGCGCTGGCCTTAGGCGGCCTGAAACGTGATCCCTCGTCGCAGGAACTGCGTCGCCCGGTCCGAGGTCCGCTTGGGGTCGCCCGTGGTCAGGAACCGCACACCCTCGCCTCCTTCGGCCATTTCGGGGTGCCGCGACAGGTAATCGGCCAGGCTCGCCGCCACCAGGTTGGGCTGCGAAAACACCTGCACCTCAGGCCCCAATGCCGCCTGAAACACGTCCTCGACCAATGGGTAATGCGTGCAGCCCAAAACGGCGGCCTGCGGATTGGGCATCTTGCGCTTCAGCGCGTCCACATGGCTGCGCACCAGCGCCTCGGCCAGGATCATGTCGCCGTCCTCGATGGCGTCCACCACCCCGCCACAGGCCTGCGCCTCCACGTCCACGCCGATGGCCCGGAACGCCAGTTCGCGCTGAAAGGCGCGGCTGCTGACGGTCGTGGGCGTGGCGAACAGCGCCGCGTGCTTCACCGCCACCTCGCGCGGAGGAGAGTTGTCGCCCCATTGCCGCTCGGTCAGCGCCTCGATCAGCGGTACGAAGACGCCCAGCACGCGCTTGCCTTTGGGCACGCCTTCCTCCTGCATCCGGCGCAGCGCGGCGGCCGACGCTGTGTTGCACGCGAGGATGACCAAATTGCACCCTTCGTCATGCCACAGCCGCTGCACATGCGCCTTGGTGCGGGCAAAGATATCGTCAGGGTCGCGCACGCCATACGGCGCGTTGGCATTATCGCCCAAGTAGACCAGCGCCACCTCCGGCAGCCGCGCCTCCACGGCGCTCAGCACCGTCAGGCCGCCAAGCCCGCTGTCGAAAATCCCAACTGCCATGTCAATCGCGCTGCCCGCGCCCCTAGTCATATTCGAAGCCAATCTCGTCCGGGTTCACCGGACGCGTGCTAAGCTCATACGTCTTGTGCCGCAGAAACGCCATCATGGATTTCGTGTCGCCGGCCCGGGCGCGCAATTCGTCCTGCGCGATGGGCTGGCCCACCACGACCTGCACGCTGGTGTCCACGCGCTTGCAGAATTCCTTGATCAGCAAGCCCATGCGCAGGGTGTAATGCAGGTGACTGGCCAGCTGAAAGAGCCGGCTGGTATGCCCCTCGAAGAAGATCGGCACCACGGTCGCATCCGATTTCGCCACCATCCGCGCCGTGAACCCGCGCCAGCCCGGGTCCAGCGGTTGAGCAAAGGGTTTGGCCGCCGTGCTGACCGTGCCGCCGGGGAAAATCCCGATGGCGCCGCCGTCCTTCAGGTAATTCAGCGCCGTCTTGCGGGTCTCGACATTCAGCGCGACCGCCTCTTTCGTCTCGTCGAAGCTGATCGGCAGGATCACGCGGTTCAGATCCTCGGCCTTGCGAAAGACCTTGTGCGCCAGGATGCGGAAATCACCCCGCGTCTGGCTCAGGATATGGCCCATCATCAGGCCGTCCAGAATGCCGTACGGATGGTTCGCAATCAGGATCAGAGGCCCGGTGCGCGGGATGCTGTCCAGGCTGCCACCCACCACGTCCAGCGTCAGGCCATAGCGCTCCACCATCACCTGCCAGAAATCGCGGCCCGCCGCGACCTCCTGCTCGTACCCCGCCGCGCGCTTGATAAGGCGAATACGCCCCGTCAGGTTTTCCATCGTGCGGATCATGGCGCGGCCCCCGCGGGTCTGCGCCGAGTAGGCATAGCTGATGTCACGGGCCACGTGGCGTTCCTGGCGCATCTTACCTTCCGTCTCGATTCGCGTGCACCCATCTACATCGCCCTGCCACGTAACAGGGCGATGAAATTTGGGTAACAAAGGCGCGGGCCGTCTACTGTGCCGCGCGCGCCACGTCCTGTCCGCCGTCGCCGATCACCTGCAACAGATGCTCGCGCTGCTTCGCGGCCTTTCGCGCATTCGCCATCTTCACCGGACCGAAGCCGCGGATCTGCAACGGCAATTCCGCCAGCGCCACGATGGCGTCCTGCGTCTTGCCGTCCAGCTTGGTCAGAACCTCTGCCATGTCGGCCTCGTACTCGCGGATCAGCGCGCGTTCCATCCGCCGCTCCTCGCTATAGCCGAATATGTCCAGCGGCGTACCGCGCAGCCCTTTGAACTTCGCCATCAGGCGCATCGGCTTTTCCATCCAGGCGCCGAACTGACGTTTCTTGGGCCGTCCGTCCGGGCCGGTCTTGCTCAGGATCGGCGGCGCCAGGTGAAAACTCATGTCGAAATCGCCCGCAAACTCCTCCTCGGCCTTCTTCCGGCTCTGGATCAGCAGGCGCGCGACCTCGTATTCGTCCTTGTAACTCAAGAGCTTGTGATAGCCCATCGCCACCGCTTCGCGCACTTGCTCGTTCTCGATCCCGTCGACCAGCTTGCGATACCGCTTGGCCAGCCGCTTGGACTGATAGCCGATCAGGTGATCGGCGCGGAAGGCGATCTTTTCCTCCAGCGATTTCGGCTTCTGCACCACGTTCGGCGTCACCATCCGGTCCGCCTCCTCGGGATGCACGGCGGCCCACCGCCCGATGTCGAAGGCGCGCAGGTTGCGCTCCACCGCCGCGCCGTTCAGCTCGATGGCCGCGCCGATCGAGGCCTTGGACAAGGGCACCAGCCCCCGCTGCCACGCCGCGCCAAAGATGATCATGTTGGAAAAGATCGCGTCGCCCATCGCCACCCGCGCCAGCTCAGAGGCGTCGAACAGCACCACGTCATCCTGCATCCGCGCCTTCAGCGACAGCGCCAACTGGTCGGTCGGCAGCGTGAACTCGGTGTCGCGGGTGAAATCGCCGGTCATGATCTCGTGGCTGTTGACGACGCCGCCCGTGCGCCCCATCCGCGTCAGGCCCAGCGTCTTGGCCCCGGCGCTGACCACCAGGTCGCCACCAATGAGCGCATCCGCCTCGCCCGTGGCCACCCGGATGGCACTGATATCACCGGGTTTCTCGGCAATCCGGCAGTGGATATGCACCGCGCCGCCCTTCTGCGCCAGCCCGGCCATTTCCATCATGCCCGCGCCCTTGCCATCAATCTGCGCCGCCTGCGCCATCACCGCGCCGATGGTCACAACACCCGTGCCGCCCACGCCGGTAATCACCACGTTATAAGTGCCGTCGATCTTGGGCAGCGCAGGCTCCGGCATATCCGGCAGGTCAAGATCGGCCGAGGCTTCCTTGCGGATCTTGGCCCCTTCCAGCGTCACGAAGGACGGGCAAAACCCCTTGAGGCAGGAAAAATCCTTGTTGCAGCTCGACTGGTCGATGGCCCGTTTCCGCCCCAACTCCGTCTCCTTCGGCACGATGGCGACACAGTTCGACTGCACCCCGCAATCGCCGCAGCCCTCGCAGATATCGGTGTTGATGAACACGCGCTTGTCCGGGTCCGGAAACGTGCCGCGCTTGCGGCGGCGGCGTTTCTCGGCGGCGCAGGTCTGCACGTAAATTATAGCCGATACGCCCTTGATTTCCTGAAACTTCTCTTGCACCTGCATCATCTCGGCCCGCTCGTGCCAACCGATGCCCGACGGGAAGTGCGACTTCTCCGGCTCTTCCTTCTCGTCATAGACCACCGCGATGTGCTGCACGCCCATCGACTGCAACTCGCGCGCGATCCGGTCGGGGCCCAGTCCGCCCTCGTTGGTCTGCCCGCCGGTCATGGCGACCGCGTCGTTGTAAAGGATCTTGTAGGTGATGTTCACACCGGCCGCGAGCGCCGCGCGAATGGCCAGCACGCCCGAATGGTTATACGTCCCGTCGCCGAGGTTCTGGAACACATGCTCACGATTGGAAAACGGCGCCTCGCCGATCCAGTTCGCGCCTTCCGCGCCCATATGGGTGAACCCGCTGGTCTCGCGGTCCATCCACAGCGACATGATGTGGCACCCGATCCCGGCATAGGCGCGCCCGCCCTCGGGCACCTTGGTCGAGGTGTTGTGCGGACAGCCCGCGCAGAAATACGGCAACCGCGCCGCCAGCTCCTCGGCATTGTCCGATTTCTTCGCCTCGTCAATCAGTTGCAGGCCGGCCTTCACGCGATCCGTGCCGCGGCCTTCCTCCACCAGGATGGTCCCGATCTTCTCGGCCACCATTACCGGGTCCAGCGCCATGCGCGTCGGGAACAGCTCTTCGGAATGCAGGCCGCCCGCGCCGCCCTTGTACCAGCCATAAACGCGCCGCCCCTGCCGGTCGTCGAAAATCGCCTCCTTGATCTGGATCTCGATCAGCTTGCGCTTTTCCTCGACCACGACGATCAGGTCCAACTCCTCGGCCCAGTCGTGAAAGCCCTTCATGTCCATCGGGAAGGTCTGGCCCACCTTGTAGGTCGTCAGCCCCAGCCGCTCGGCCTCGGCGGCATCGATCCCCAGCATGTCCAGCGCGTGGGTCAGGTCCAGCCAGTTCTTGCCGGCGGCCACGAAGCCGATCTTCGCGCCGGGTTTGCCCCACACTCGCTTGTCGATCTTGTTCGCGTGGGCAAAGGCTTCGGCGGCGTACCTCTTGTGGTCGATCATCCGGGCTTCCTGCGCGATCCAGTGATCCCCCAGCCGGATGCTCAGCCCGCCCTCGGGCATGTCGAACTCCGGCAAAACGAAATTCATCCGGTCCAGACCGCCATCGACAACGCTGGTCACCTCCACCGTGTCCTTCATCGTCTTCAGCCCGGCCCAGACGCCCGCAAACCGCGACAACGCGAAGCCGTAAAGGCCGAAATCCAGGATCTCCTGCACCCCCGCCGGCGACAGCACCGGCATGTAGGCATCCACCAGCGCCCAGTCCGACTGGTGACAGACCGTGGAACTCTCGCCCGTATGGTCATCCCCCATCGCCATCAGCACACCGCCCAGCGGCGCCGTCCCGGCCATGTTGGCGTGCCGCATCACGTCGCCCGACCGGTCCACCCCCGGCCCCTTGCCGTACCACAGGCCGAAAACGCCATCATGCTTGCCCTCGCCGCGCAGCTGCGCCTGTTGCGTGCCCCACAGCGCCGTCGCCGCCAGATCCTCGTTCAGGCCCGGCTGGAAGGTGACATTCGCCTCGGCCAACGTCTTTTGCGCCCGCGCCATCTGCAGGTCCACCGCCCCCAGCGGCGAGCCGCGATAGCCGGTGACATACCCGGCGGTGTTGTGCCCTTCGGCGCGGTCCCGTGCCGCTTGCATCAGCATCAGCCGCACAAGGGCCTGCGTGCCGTTCAACAGGATCTGCGACTTGGACAGGTCCAGCCGGTCGTTCAGGGAAATCTTCTGATCGCTCATATCGTCCTCCCGTGGCGCTTGCGCGATTCCGCGCAATTGCTATGTATATAGGCGTGTATTAGGTCAATATATGTGACCTAATGCAGATTTTCACGCGAATTCCGCGCTATCGGCTGTGAACCGCAAATGTTTTTCTGCTATTGCGCACGCGGGCATTGGATCGAATTGAAAGTTGCGAAATGGATTGGGACAAACTGAGAATATTTCACGCGGTCGCCGACGCCGGCAGCCTCACCCATGCCGGGGACCAGCTTCACCTCTCGCAATCCGCCGTCTCGCGACAGATTCGCGGGCTCGAGGAATCACTCAACGCCACGCTCTTTCACCGCCACGCCCGCGGCCTGATCCTGACCGAACAGGGCGAGCTTCTGTTCGACGCCACCCGCGCCATGGTCAAGCGCCTGGACGCCGCCACCGCGCGCATCCGCGACAGCGAGGAAGAGGTGTTCGGCGAACTCCGCGTGACCACCACCATCGGATTCGGCACGCTCTGGCTCGCCCCGCGCCTGCCCAAGCTCTTTTCGACCTATCCCGACCTCAACATCGACCTGATGCTCGAGGAACGCGTGCTCGACCTGCCCATGCGCGAGGCCGACGTGGCCATCCGCATGAAGGAACCCAGCCAGGCAGACCTCATCCGCAAGCGCCTGATGATGATCAACATGTGCCTGTTCGCGACCCAGAAATATCTCGATGAGCGCGGCACGCCCGAAGGGATGGAAGACCTCGGAACGCACCGGCTGATCTGCCAGAACCCGCGCTCGGCCCAGGTCGGCGCCGGCGCCACGCTGGTCAACGAACTGGTGACCTACGACATACCGTCGCTGCTGACCGTCAACAACTATTACGGCGTGCTGCAAGGCGTGCTCAACAACCTTGGCATCGGCGTCCTGCCCGACTACCTGGGCCAGGATTTCGACCAGCTTGTCCGCGTCCTGCCCGACGTGCAGTCCTCCGACGTGCCGGTCTTCCTCGCCTACCCCGAGGAGCTGCGCCATTCGCAGCGCATCAAGGCGTTCCGCGATTTCGTTCAGGAAGAAATTGTGGCCTATCGCAAAAACGTCGCAAAATAAGGCGTTTCGGGAAATTTGCGCGCGCCGGAACAGCAGCCATGCGGCAACAGCATAGCAGGTTTTCGCACAGTGCGACCTGTTTACCCTTGATCGCTCGAAAAACGGGCACTAATTCCACGGCATGACGGTGATCAACCCGATCACTTCATACCTCCCTGTTGGACTATGGCCGAGCTTATCAGCTCGGCCTTTTTTTTGCTCAGATCAACGGGATGTCCGCGCCCGCCAGCGGCGACAGCGCCCGCGGCGCGCCGTCGGTGATCACGATGTTCTCCTCATGCACCATGCACAGGCCCCCGGGCCGGTCTATCCCCGGCTCCAGCGTGATCACCATGCCCGGCTCCAGCACCGTCTGATCGCGTGGCGTCAGCGACATCCCCTCGGTCAGCTGCATCCCCAGCCCGTGGCCCAGCCGCCCCGCCGTCTCGCCCGTACCGACGACAGCAGACATGGCGCGCCACAGGTCGCAGGCGCGCGCTCCGGGCCGGGCGATCTCCATCGCTGCCGCCGTGGCCTCGGTCAGCCGCGCATGGGCCTCCGCCACGCCGTCGCCCACATGGCCCACCGCGAAATTCCGGTCGAAATCGCAGAAATACCCGTCCCACACCGCGCCCGTGTCCAGCATCAGCACGTCGCCCGCCCGCAGCGGCGTCTCGGACGCGGGCGAGATCACGTCCGCGTAACCGCCCTGCGCCGCGCCGCCCGCAAGGTACGGCACCCAATCCGCGCCTTCCTCCAGCAGCTGACGCTGGAAATCGCGAAAGACCTGCGCCAGCGGCCGGCCCTCGCCCGCGATCTCGGGCACCCGGGCAAAGGCGCGCCCTGCAATGGCACAGGCCGTTTCGATCTTGGTAATCTCGGCGGGCGACTTTACCGCCCTGAGGCCGGCGACGATCCCCGCATCGCCCGTGAACGGCAGACCCGCCAGCTCCTTTATCCGCGCGAAATCCGCCAGCGGCATCCGCAAATGTGTCTCGTATCCCGATGGCACCCCTACCGGGCCGCCCACCTCGCGCAGCGTGGCCGCCAGCAGGCTCAC
Organism: Roseovarius sp. THAF8; assembly: GCF_009363735.1. Classification (NCBI taxonomy): domain Bacteria; kingdom Pseudomonadati; phylum Pseudomonadota; class Alphaproteobacteria; order Rhodobacterales; family Roseobacteraceae; genus Roseovarius; species Roseovarius sp. THAF8. The sequence continues at coordinate 547,069 of NZ_CP045410.1, forward strand.
ACCGTCGTCGTCCGGATCGGGGGCCGACCACGTTCGGATCTCCTCGACCCATGTGCGCCCCATCAGCGCCGCGCCGATCGACGGAATCACCGCCTTGGGCGGCCCTTCGCGCGGCACCACCAGGAACCACGGACGGCTCGGGCTTTCCCAGAATCGCGTCAGGAACCCGGTGAAATAGCGCACATCCGCCTCGGTCGTCAGCAAGAGCGCCCCCAGCCCCGCGCGGTCCATCAGCACCTGCGCCCGCGCCGTGCGGGTCTCGTATTCCGCACGGTCGAAGCCCCGGTTCATGCCTGTTCACTCAGGATGCACAGCACCCGCGCCTCCGGCCCAAGGCCCATCAACCGCACGGCCGCCAGCCCCGCCGCACCGGATTCGGTGCTCTCCAGCCCCATCAGCGTCAGTTCCGGCAGCACCGCCGCCGCCTCCTCCTCGGTGATGGTCGCAAAATCGTCCGCATCCCGCGACAGCCCGCGCAGCGCGATCAGTGACGGGTCCTTGCAGTCCAGCCGCCCCATGGCCGAGACCGGACCTTCGGTCACCACCGGACGCCCCGCCTCGATACTCGCCTGCAACGCCGGGGCCGCCTCGGGTTCCACCACGACGATGCGCGGCGCGGCGCCCCAGCGCTGCCGAAACAGCGCCGCGCAGGCACCCGCCAGCCCGCCGACCCCGGCTTGCAAAAAGACATGCGTCGGCACCTCGGGCATCTGCCGCACCGCCTCCTCGGCCATCACGAGGTAGCCTTCCATCAGCCGCCAGGGCAGGTCCACGTATCCCGGCCAGGAACTGTCCGACAAGAGCGTCCAGCCGTTGTCCGAGGCCGCCGTCTCTGCCGCCTTCATGCTGGCCGCGTAATCCGCCCCGGCCCGCACCACATCCGCGCCCATGTCTCGCAGCCGCCCGGCAAAGCCTTCGGGCACAGTCTCGGCGATATAGACCACCGCCTTGGCGCCAAAGACCCTGGCCCCGGCGGCCACCGACATCCCGTGATTGCCCGCACTTGCCGTCACGTATGTCCGCCCAGCCAGCGCACGCGCCAAGTTGTCCGCCCCCGTCGCCGCGGCCTCATGCGCAATCACGTAAGCCGCCCCAAGCGCCTTGAAGCTGCCCAGCCCCATGCGCCCGCGCTCGTCCTTCACGAATACCGTCGTGCCAAACGCCTCGCGCCGCTCCAGCGGCGTCTCCCCATGCGCCGGGCACTGCGCCAGAAGCCGCAACGGCGCGGCGGCGTCCACGCTCGGCCCGGGGATCTCGGCCAGCACGCCATCCATCAGCCCCTGCCCGCGCCACGGGTTCTCTATGATCTTCATGGCACCTCCTATTCGCCCAACCCGACGGCATCGCGCGGCCTCCGTCAAGGCCCATGGCACGCACCGCGCCGCACCCCCTTCCCCCCGCTGCGTTCATGTCCTAATAGGGGCGCCATCTGCACCGCACCTTGGGGGACATGTTTCACATGCAGGAACCGGCCATCACGTCCGATCTGATCGCGGCCCACGGGCTCAAGCCCGACGAGTACGACCGCATCCTCGAAATCATCGGCCGCGAACCGAGCTTCACCGAACTCGGCATCTTCTCGGCCATGTGGAACGAGCATTGCTCCTACAAGTCCTCCAAGAAGTGGCTGCGCACCCTGCCCACCGACGGCCCGCAGGTGATCTGCGGCCCGGGCGAGAATGCGGGCGTCGTCGATATCGGCGACGGTCAGGCCGTGGTCTTCAAGATGGAAAGCCACAACCACCCGTCGTATATCGAGCCCTATCAGGGCGCGGCCACCGGCGTCGGCGGCATCCTGCGCGACGTCTTCACCATGGGCGCGCGCCCCATCGCCTCCATGAACTCGCTCTCCTTCGGCGAAGTCGCCCACCCCAAGACCCGCCAGCTGGTGCATGGCGTGGTCGAGGGCATCGGCGGCTACGGCAACTGCTTCGGCGTGCCCTGCGCGGGCGGCGAGGTCCGTTTCGATCCCGCCTATAACGGCAACTGCCTCGTGAACGCCTTCGCGGCGGGCCTCGCGGATGCCGACAAGATCTTCTACTCCGCCGCCTCCGGCATCGGGATGCCCGTGGTCTACCTCGGTGCCAAAACCGGCCGCGACGGCGTCGGCGGCGCCACCATGGCCTCCGCCGAATTCGACGAAACCATCGAGGAAAAGCGCCCAACCGTCCAGGTCGGCGACCCCTTCACCGAGAAACGCCTGATGGAAGCCACGCTGGAGCTGATGGCCACCGGCGCCGTCATCTCGATCCAGGACATGGGCGCGGCGGGCCTCACCTGCTCCGCTGTCGAGATGGGCGACAAGGGTGGCCTCGGCGTGAAGCTTAACCTCGACGCCGTGCCGCAGCGCGAGGCGAACATGACCGCCTACGAGATGATGCTCAGCGAATCCCAGGAACGTATGCTCATGGTCCTGCGCCCGGAAAAGGAATCCGAGGCCCGCGCCGTGTTCGAGAAATGGGACCTCGACTTCGCCATCGTCGGCGAAACCATCGCCGAGGACCGCTTCCTCATCATGCACAAGGGCGAAGTCATGGCCGACCTGCCCCTCGCCACGCTCTCGGGAAGCGCGCCGGAATACGACCGCCCATGGGACGAGCCGGAAACGCCCGAGGCATTAGTGGATGCCGACGTGCCGAATGTCGATCCCATCGACGGGCTGAAGGCCCTCATCGGCTCGGTCAACTACTGCGCCAAGCAATGGGTGTACGAGCAATACGACACCATGGTGATGGCCGACAGCGCCCGCACCCCCGGCCAGGGCGCGGGCCTCATCCGCGTGCACGGCACGGATAAGCACCTCGCCTTCACCTCCGACGTGACCCCACGCTACGTCAAGGCGAACCCCTTCGAGGGCGGCAAACAGGCGGTGGCCGAGGCCTACCGCAACCTCACGGCACTGGGCGCCGTACCGCTCGCCACCACCGACAACCTCAACTTCGGCAACCCGGAAAAACCCGCGATCATGGGCCAGTTCGTCATGGCGATCAAAGGCATCGGCGCGGCCGTCGCGGCGCTCGACATGCCGATCGTGTCGGGCAACGTCTCGCTCTATAACGAGACCGACGGCTCGGCCATCCTGCCCACCCCCACCATCGGCGCGGTCGGTCTTATAAAGGACCCCGAAACCGCCATCACCGGCCAGGCCCGCGACGGCCACGTGGCGCTTCTGGTGGGTGAAACCACAGGCCACCTGGGCCAGTCGGCGCTTCTGGCCGAGGTCTATAACCGCGTCGACGGCGACGCGCCCCACGTCGATCTCGACGCCGAGAAACGCAACGGCGACTTCATCCGCGCCAACCACGCGCTGATCAAGGCCTGCACCGACCTTTCCGACGGCGGCCTCGCACTGGCGGCCTTCGAAATGGCCGAAGCGGCGGGAGTGGGCGTCTGCCTCGACAGCGACGAGACCGCGACGCTCTTCGGCGAGGACCAGGCCCGCTACCTCGTGGCCTGCAATTTCGACCAGGCCGAGGCGCTGATGATCGCCGCAGGCCAGGCCGGCGTGCCGATCCAAAGCGTAGGCCGCTTCACCGGCAGCGACGTGCAGATGGGCCGCTCCAGCGCGCCACTCACCGAGCTCGCCGCGATCTATCGCGGCACCTTCGGCGACACCTTCGCCTGACGGCAATTCGGTGACCCCGCCCCGGACTTGATCCGGGGCCTCCACCACCCAAGAGGTCCCGGATCAAGTCCGGGACGTGTCGCACAGACCTTGCCGCTCGCGCCCCATCACGTTTGCGTCGGGGGCGTTGGCGGGCCTGCCATGCTCTGCCATTCTTTCGGAACCTACCCTCCGAAAGGTTCCGACCATGCTCCGCCTGCCCCTGACCCTCGCCCTCTTCACGCTGCCCCTCATGGCCACCGCCCAAGACAGCGAAACGCCCACCCCGGACACTCCGATCGAAGCCCCCATGTCGCTTGACCGGTTGGACACCATCCTGAAATCACTGGACGAGAACATCCGGACCGACGGCCGCGTCTGGCAACTGACCATCGCCGACACGCCCGTACTGATCATCACCGATCCCGACAATGACCGGATGCGCGCCCTGTCCCCTGTGGCCGATCTCGAAGACGTGCAGGTCGACACGCTTCGACGCATGATGCAGGCCAATTTCGACACCGCGCTCGACGCCCGCTACGCCATCGCCAAGGACATGGTCTGGTCCACCTATATCCATCCGCTCAGCCCGCTGGAAAAGGACCAGCTGATCTCTGGCCTCGGCCAGGTGGTCAACCTTGTTCAGACCTACGGCACGCTCTACACCGGCGGCGCGATGCAGTTCGGCGGTGGCGACAGCGGCACCTTGCAGCGCGACCTCATTGACGAGCTTCTGAAGAAGGGCGAGGAACTCTGACGCGGCGCACACCCGCACCACATCGTAGGGCGGGGTTTCACCCCGCCTCCGCACCCCGGTGCCGGGATGAAATCCCGGCCTACCCTGCCCCGCGTACCGGACGACGCCCTCTGTCCGTCGAAGACCTCCGCCCCACATCGTAGGGCGGGGTTTCACCCCGCCGCCCCACCCGGATGCCGGGATGAAATCCCGGACTGCCCCGCCACGGGCGACATCGCCGGAAACCACGTCCGTCGCTTGCATCCCGGCCCTGCCCTCTCTACATCAGGGACAGACACCAAGGAGACGCGCACATGCCCATGCAAGTCCAGGAAATCGAGGACCTGATCCGCGAAACCTTCCCAGACGCCAAGATCACCATCACCGATCTGGCCGGCGACGGGAACCACTACGCGGCCGAGGTCATCGACGAAAGCTTCCGGGGCAAGAACCGCGTTCAGCAGCAGCGCGCCGTCTATGCCGCGCTCAAGGGCAAGATGGACGGCCCCTCGGGCGACCTGCACGCGCTGGCGCTGACCACCAAGGCCCCGGACTAGGCCCATGAGCTGGACGCTGATCATCCTGCTGGTCCTGGTTGCCGCCGCCATCGCCGCGGTCGCCATCGTGGGCCAGCGCAAAACCCCCGGCCAGCGCGGCAGCGAACCGGGGACCGGGATGCACACACTAGAATCCGACTACCAATCCGGCATGGGCGGCGGCAACGTCCGACGCTGGGAAATCCCCCGCGATCCGCAAGCCTATGCCAAAATCTTTGCACCGAAGGACACCAGGAAATGAGCGACCCGAAGACGCAAATCGAAGAGACCGTCAAAGCCAACGACGTGGTGCTTTACATGAAGGGCACCAAGACCATGCCGCAATGCGGGTTCTCGTCCCGCGTCGCGGGCGTGCTGAACTACATGGGCGTCGAGTATACGGATGTGAACGTGCTGTCCGATGACGGCATCCGTCAGGGCATCAAGGATTATTCCGACTGGCCCACCATCCCGCAGCTCTACGTGAAGGGCGAATTCGTCGGCGGCTGCGACATCATCACCGAGATGACGCTCTCGGGCGAGCTCGACACGCTGTTCGAAGAAAACGGCGTCACCTACGACAAGGACGCCGCCGACAAGATCCGCGAAGCCAACGGCTGAGCCGGGTCTTTCACCCCGGTTAATCCAAGGCGCGGTCCCGTTTCGGGACCGCGTTTTTCTTTGCAAATGCTTAACGGCGCGCGGTCCGTTCACACAAGCCTTCGGACAACGGCACCGACGCGAGGCCACCAAAATACCGACGCAATACCGACGTGGGTTTTTGCCCCCGATTCGCCGTTAAGAAATTGGCCAAAGGATCAAAACCAGCCCCACCGCGAACGCTGCAGCCCGCACTGGCCAGCCTTTCTTCAGCACCAGCGACAGGCTGACCAGCGCCAGCCCCGCGCCCACCTTGACCATCGCCAGAACCGCCCATCCGGGCGCTTCCGCCAACGCCGTGATGCCGGGGTTCGCCACCATCCCCAACGGGATCAGGTAGAGGCCTACACCCAGCGTCATCGCCGTCAGCGCGACCCGCAGCCAGTTCTCGCCGATCATCCCCGCCGCGATGAACACGGCCCCGCAGACGGGCGGCGTGATGGTCGACAAAAGCGCGTACCAGAAAACGAACAGATGCGCCTGCAAGGGCTCCATCCCCAGCTCGATCAGCGCCGGCCCGGCGACCGAGACGCAGATCACATAGGCCGCCGTCGTGGGCACCTCCATGCCCAGAATCAAGCAGGCGCAAGCGGTTAGCAGCAGTGACGGCCACAGCATCCCGCCCGAGGCCGACAGGATCAGCGAGGTGATCTTGACCCCCAGCCCCGTGACGCCCAGCACCCCGATGACCAATGAGGCGCAAAAGATGATCGCGCCGATCAGCGCCACCTGCCGCGCCGCGGTCATCAGCGCCGTCTCGGCCCGCTCCAGCGCGCGCCCCAGGTTCACCCGCAGGTCTGACCCCAACAAGAGCAGCGCCGCCCCGGCAAAGATCGACAGGCACGCGGCGTATTGCGGCGTCACCCGCATCACGAACATGCCCCACAGCAGGATCAGGAAGGGAACAAGGAAAAACCCTGACGTTACAATCACATCGCGCCGCGCGGGCCGATCCGCATCCGACAGCCCACGCAAGTCGAACCGCGCCGCATAGCCGTCGATCCCGACCCAGACGGCCCAGAAATACAAAAGCGCGGGCAGTGCCGCGGCTGCCATGACGCCGGTATAGGGCACCCCCGTCAGCTCGACCATGACGAAGGCCCCCGCCCCCATCAGCGGCGGCATGATCTGCCCGCCCGATGACGCCACCGCCTCCACCGCGCCGGCGATCCGCTTGGGGTATCCCAGCTTCTCCATCGCCGGCAGCGTCACCGCCCCGGTCGAGGCCACGTTGGCCGAGGCCGAGCCCGAGATCGAGCCGAAGAGCGCCGAACTCAGCACCGAGACCTTGGCGGCCCCGCCCCGCAGACGCCCCGCGGCGGCAGCGGCCACGTTCATGAACCCCTGCCCCGCCTCGCCCGCGTTCAGCACCGCGCCGAAGATGACAAAGATCGCCACCACGTTCACCGACACCTGTGTCAGCGACCCCCAAAGCGCGCCTTCAGCAATGGTCAGCGTGCCCAGAAAGCTCTCAATCGGCGTGCCCGAATGGCCGAAACGGCCCGGGATATATTGCCCGAACAGCCCGTATAGAAGCGCGATAGCCGCCACCAACGGCAGAGGCCAGCCAATCGCCCGCCGGGCCGCTTCCAGCACCACGAGGATCAGCACGGCGGCGATGGCCACCTGCCCCTGGCCTTCCAGAAACCCGTACTGGTCCCCCAGCATGTCGCGGTGAAGGACCACCCACAGCGCCGCGCCCACGCCAAGCCCCGCCAGCACATACCCGCTCTGGCGCATCAGCCCCGCCTGCCCCCAGATCAGCACCCAGGGCAGCACGAACACCAGGTGCATCGGACGACTGACCAGGTTCGGCACCAGCCCCCAGAACACCAGGCCGATATGAAACACCACCGAAGCCAGCGCCAGGCCAAGCCAGAAAAGCCGCGCAGGACCGGCCTGCGCGGCGGGATCGGGGGTCGTCAGGCTCACGTGGTCACTTCTGGGCGTCGGTCAGGGCGAGGCCCGCCTCTTCGTAATAGCGCACGGCGCCGGGATGGATCTGGCCGGTGATGTTCTCCATCAGGCCTTCGTCCACGCCATTCCACCACGCAGAGGATTCCGCCAGCTTGGCCTTGCTTTCCCAATAGGTCTTGGTCAGCTGATAGGCGGTCTCGTCATCCATCTTGGTTGTCGTGTAGGCCGCCACCGGCAGCGAGGTCGTCACGATATCCTCGTACTGCCCAGCATAGGTGCCAGCGGGAATGACCAGCTTGGTGCGCCCGGTCTCGGCGATCTGCTCATCGCTCATCGACAGCACCATCACACCAGTCGAGGCCGCGGCCTCGACCACGTTCGGCGCGGGCCACGAGCCTGCGGTCACGAACCCGTCGATCTGCCCGTTCTGCATGGCAGGAACAGCGTTCGACAGTTCCACGTCGGCGATCTCGACCTTGTCAGCCAGCCCGAAAAGGTCGAGATACTTCTCGCCCTCCGTCGCGCCGAAGCTTCCCTTGCCCAGCAGGATCGTCTTGCCTTCCAGGTCGGCCGGCGTCGTGGCGCCGCTTTCCTCGGTCATGACGAAATGCATGGTCAGCGACGGGATCGGGAACAGCGCGCGGATTTCATCAAAGGCCGGGTCGCCCTTGCCCTCGAACATGGCCTTGCCGCCCTGCGCCAGGCTGACCAGCACCGGGGGCGTGGTAAAGACGTAATCGCTGCCCCGCGCGCGCACTTCCATCACGTTCTGGACCGAGCCCTGGCTTTCCTCGACGGTGACGCTGATCTCGCCGTCCGAGGCCTCCTGCATGGCCTCGGCGATCTGCACGCCCATCTGGTAATAGGACGAGGCCGTCTTGGCCGATTTGTAGGTCACGCGGGTCTCGGCGGCGGCCGGCAGAGCCAGCATCGTGCCGGCCAGAACGGCGGCGGTCATACGGTGCAACTTCATGGTATCCTCCCAACTGTCTGGGGCGCATCAAGACACGCGCCCCGGACAGGGTCAATGGTCAGATATCCAGCGTATGGTCCTTTTCCCACTGGCTGAAATGCGCCATGTAGGAATCCCACTCCTGCCGCTTCATCTTCAGGAACGCGGACGAGAATTCCTCGCCCAGCATCGCCTTCAACTCGCTGTCCTTGTCGTAAAGCCGCAAGGCATCCAGCATGTTCAGCGGCAGTTTCGGCGCGCCCCGCACCTTGTGGCCTTCGGCGTACATGTCGATGTCGTACCGCTTGCCCGGATCGGCCTTGGACCGGATCCCGCTGAGGCCCGCCGCGATGACCACGGCTTGCAACAAATAGGGGTTCGCCGCCCCGTCCGCCAGCCGCAGCTCGAACCGCCCCGGCCCCGGCACGCGCACCATGTGGGTGCGGTTGTTGCCGGTCCATGTGACCGTGTTGGGCGCCCATGTGGCCCCCGACGTGGTGCGCGGCGCGTTGATCCGCTTGTAGCTGTTCACGGTCGGGTTGGTGATCGCTGCCATGCCGCTGGCGTGCTTCATGATCCCACCCAGGAAATGCGCGCCCCGGTCCGACAGGCCCAGTTCCGCCGTCGGGCTACCCTCGGCCTTGTCGGTGGCAAAGACGTTGGTCTTGGCCTTGGCACCGGGCGCGTCCCAGACCGAAATATGTACATGCGCGCCGTTGCCTGTAAGCCCTTCGACCGGCTTGGGCATGAAGGTCGCGCGAAAGCCGTGCTTTTCGGCCACTGACTTCGTCATGAACTTGAAGAACGAATGCCGGTCGGCTGTCACCAGAGCGTCGTCGAACTCCCAGTTCATCTCGAACTGGCCATTGGCGTCCTCGTGGTCATTCTGGTACGGGCCCCAGCCCAGATCCAGCATGTAGTCGCAGATCTCGCGCACCACGTCATAGCGGCGCATCACCGCCTGCTGGTCATAGCACGGCTTTTCGGCGGTATCGAACTCGTCACTCAACGAATTGCCGTCCGGAGTCAGCAGGAAATACTCCGCCTCTACGCCCGTCTTGACGTGCAGGCCTTCCTCGGCGGCCTCGGCAATCAGGCGGCGCAGCACGTTGCGCGGGGCCTGGGCCACGTCCTCGCCCTCCATCACCGGGTTGGCGGCGACCCACGCCACCTCGGGGTTCCACGGCAGCTGGATCACCGACTCCGGGTCCGGCACAGCCAGCATATCGGGATGCGCCGGTGTCATGTCCAGCCACGTGGCAAAGCCCGCGAACCCCGCGCCATCCTCCTGCATCTCGGCAATCGCCTGCGCCGGCACCAGCTTGGCGCGTTGTCCGCCAAACAGGTCGGTGAAGGAAATCATGAAATATTTGACGCCGTTCTTGTCGGCGAATTTCGCCAGGTCCGTGGCCATTGTCGTCTCCCCGTTTCTTGTCGTTGTTGATTATTGTCGCGATTACATACCGCCCTGCCCGGGAATCCAAGAGGTTCCCGCCAAAGGCACTCGCGCCATGGCGGCGGCCTCCACGGTAAGGGCTTGTAAATCTTCTGGCTCCAGGTTGTGCACGTGGTTCTTGCCGCAGGCCCGGGCCAAGGTCTGAGCCTCCAGCGTCAGGACCTTGAGGTAATTGTTCAGCCGCCGCCCGGCCTCGACCGGGTCCAGGCGTTTCGACAATTCCGGGTCCTGGGTGGAAATGCCGGCCGGGTCGCGGCCTTCGTGCCAGTCGTCGTAGGCCCCGGCGGTGGAGCCGAGCGCGTTGTACTCGGCCTCCCACTTGGGGTCGTTGTCGCCGATGGCCACCATGGCCGCCGTGCCGATGCTGACCGCATCCGCGCCAAGCGCCAGCGCCTTGGCCACGTCTGCGCCCGTGCGGATGCCGCCCGAGACGATCAGCTGCACCTTGCGGTGCATGCCCAGTTCCTGAAGCGCGGCCACGGCCTCGCGGATACACGCCAATGTCGGGATGCCGACATGCTCGATAAAGACGTCCTGCGTGGCGGCCGTGCCGCCCTGCATCCCGTCGATCACCACCACGTCCGCCCCGGCCTTCACGGCCAGCGTCGTGTCGAAGAACGGCCGCGCGGCGCCGACCTTGACGTAGATCGGCTTTTCCCAGCCGGTGATCTCGCGCAGCTCAAGGATCTTGATCTCCAGATCATCGGGGCCCGTCCAGTCCGGGTGGCGACAGGCCGAGCGCTGGTCGATCCCCTTGGGCAGCGTGCGCATCTCGGCCACGCGGTCCGAGATCTTCTGGCCCAAAAGCATCCCGCCGCCACCGGGCTTGGCGCCCTGGCCGACAACGACCTCGATGGCATCCGCTTTGCGCAAATCGACCGGGTTCATCCCGTAACGGCTAGGAAGGTATTGATAAACAAGCGTTCTCGATTGCCCGCGCTCTTCCGGCGTCATGCCGCCGTCCCCCGTGGTGGTCGAGGTTCCGGCCATGGACGCGCCACGCCCCAACGCCTCTTTCGCCTGCGCCGACAACGCGCCGAAACTCATGCCGGCAATGGTGATCGGGATCTTCAGCTCGATGGGTTTCTTGGCATAGCGCGTGCCCAGCACCACGTTCGTGTCACACCGCTCGCGATAGCCTTCCAGCGGATAGCGCGACATGGACGCACCCAGGAACACCAGGTCGTCGAAATGCGGCACCTTCCGCTTGGCCCCGCCGCCTCGGATATCGTAGATGCCGGTGGCCGCCGCGCGCCGGATCTCAGCGTTAACGTCAGGCGTGAAGGTATTGGAATATCTCGGCAAAGTCCGCGGAGAGGATTTTTGATTGTCGCTCATTTGTCCGTCTCCTCAATAGGCGTTGTCGACTTTGAAATTGTAGAGCTTGCGGGCCGAGCCATAGCGCTTGAACTCGGACGGATCGGGGTCGATCCCGGCCTTGCCCAGCAGCTCGGTCAGCTTCTCGATATGCTCGGGCCGCATTTCCTTTTCGATGCAGTCTGCGCCCAGGCTCTTGACGCTGCCCCGCACGAACAGCTTCGCCTCGTAGATCGAGTCGCCAAGCGCATCGCCCGCATCCCCGCACACCACCAGGTGCCCCGCCTGCCCCATGAAGGCCGACATATGCCCCACATTACCGCCCACCACGATGTCGATCCCCTTCATCGAGATCCCGCAGCGGGACGAGGCATTGCCCTTGATCACCAGGAGGCCCCCATGCCCGGTCGCCCCGGCATACTGGCTGGCATCGCCTTCGACGATCACTGTGCCGCTCATCATGTTCTCGGCCACGCCGGGGCCGACATTGCCAGCCACGCGGACCGTCGCCTGCTGGTTCATGCCCGCACAATAATAGCCGGTCGAGCCCTTCACGGTCACATCCAGCGGTGCATCCAGACCCACCGCGATGGCATGGCTGCCACGCGGGTTCACCACTTCCCAGCCGGTCTCGTTGCCGCTGGCCCCTTGCAGCGCGGCGTTCAGCCCGCGCAGCCCATCCGCTTCCAAATCGTATGTCTGCATCTCAATGGCTCCAGAAATAAACGGTGGCAGGCTCCGGCTCCCACACGCGGGCGTCCTCGATCCCCGGCAGGTTCACCAGCGCGCGATACTCGCTGCCGAAGGCCACGTATTGATCGGTCTCGGCCATCACGGCCGGTTTGCAGGCAATGGGATCGCGCAGCACGCCGAACCCGTCCTTGGTGCCGACCACAAAGGTATAAAACCCGTCCAGGTCCGCCAGCCCCGCCTCCAGCGCTTCACCAAGTGTATGACCTTGCTGCATTTTCCACGTCAGGTAGGCCGCGGCGACCTCGGTGTCGTTCTGCGTCTCCACCTCGATTCCTTCACGCGCCAGTTGCCGGCGCAGCGCGTTGTGATTGCTGAGCGACCCGTTATGGACAAGGCACTGGTCGGACCCCGTGGAAAACGGGTGCGCCCCCAGCGTGGTAACCGCGCTCTCGGTGGCCATGCGGGTATGCCCGATGCCATGGCTGCCGGTGAGCTTGGGAATGTCGAAGCGTTTCGCCACGTCCCCCGGCAGACCGACTTCCTTGTAGATCTCGATGATATCGCCCGCGCTCATCACACGAATATCCGGGCGCAGCCGCTTGATCGCCTGCCGCGCCGCCGACACCTTGTCCTGCGGCAGGTCCAGCACCGCGTGAGTATCGATCACCCGCTGGCTGAGGCTGGTACCCACCTCCTTGCCGATCTCCTCGGCAAGGCCCTCGAACTGGCTTGGCTCGGCGGCTTGCAGGGTCAGCTTCGCCTGCCCGTCGCGATCCGTGCCGTAAACCGCGATGCCCGCACTGTCGGGCCCGCGGTCGGACATTGTGATCAGCATGTCGGTCAGCATTTCGCCCAAGCGCGGCTCAAGCGTCTTGTCCTTCAGGAACAGTCCAACGATTCCACACATATCGATGTCTCCTATGTTGCAGAGACGCTAATACGGCGGGAAAGAAGACGCAATGGGGTGAATTAAATATTCTTGTGGGGAATATTTATCGTTCGCCCTGCGGATAAGAGATTACCGACAGGTAGCGGATCGGCAAGCTCAGCAATTCGTCAGGGCCATGCGGCGCGTCGGCATCGAAAAACAGGCTGTCGCCGGGCCGAAGGTGAAATCGCTGGTCACCATGGCGATACCCCACCTCGCCCTCCAGAATATAGAGCAACTCTATTCCGTCGTGCTGAAAGGTGGGAAAGACGTCCGATTCCTCGTTGAGCGTGATCAGGTAGGGTTCCACCACGACACCGCTGTTGTTGGCGCCGATGTGGCCCAGAAGGTTGTATTGATGCCCCGCCCGCGTACCGGCGCGCTCCATCTCGACGGCCTCGCCCGCCTTGACATGCACCACTTCGCGCCGCTCCTCGAACCGGCGGAAGAACGCCGTGATCGGCACGCTCAGCGCGGTCGACAGCGCCTGCAACGTGGTCAGCGACGACGATGTGACGCCGTTCTCGATCTTCGACAGCATGCCGACTGACAGGCCCGTGACGTCCGACAGGTCCGACACGGTCATGCCACGGGTCTTGCGGAACTCGCGCACGGCCCGCCCGATGGCGGTTTCCAGGTTCATGTCCTGATGCTCACGAACCTTGTGCGGGTCCTGATTCAGCTTTCCGGGGGCCATGGGATCTGCACTTTTTCTCGTTTCGGAACTTACCCTTGCACGGTCTTGGACGCGATTACGATACAAATTTCACGGCGAATGCCGCAATCCCGCCACATTTCGGCCCAACTTAAGTCCATGTTGACGGCAACCCTGTTCGGATAACCAGGCGCCGGTCGGCGCTTTCCGGCCGGTCTGACCCAAAAAAGGAGCAGGCACATGGCAACGACCCCCGACCTCCCCCAGAAGTCACAGAAACCCGCACCGACACCGCGCAACGTCGTGCGCAAGGACGCCAAGGTGGTCATCTCGAGACAGGTCTTCACCGACTTCGCCGCGATCTGAAGCGCCCGGCGCAGACAAAAACGGCGCGACCCGAAGATCACGCCGTCTTTGCTCTTCTGTCTCGGTGCGGTCAGCCGACCAGTTCGAGACCTGAAAAGAAATAAGCGATTTCCACCGCTGCCGTCTCCGGCGCGTCGGACCCGTGAACCGAATTCTCGCCGACCGACTCCGCGAATTCCGCGCGGATCGTGCCCGGGGCCGCATCGGCGGGGTTCGTGGCGCCCATCACTTCGCGGTTCTTGGCAATCGCGCCTTCGCCTTCCAGCACCTGCACGACGACCGGCTCGGACGCCATGAATTCGCACAGTTCGTCGTAGAACGGACGCTCGGAATGCACGGCGTAGAACACGCCGGCCTGCGCCTTGGACAGGTGAATCCGCTTCTGCGCGATGATGCGCAGGCCGGCATCCTCGAACTTGGCATTGATCTTGCCGGTCAGGTTGCGTTTGGTGGCATCGGGTTTGATGATGCTGAGCGTGCGTTCGACAGCCATAGTAGCCTCTTTTCGTATCAGTCGTGGCGCAAACCCCATGCCTGCGCCGATGTTCGGCGCCCCGATAGCATGGGGGTGCATGATTGAAAAGCTGCGATTGACGGCGCGGGCGCGATACGGCATGCGGTGCGCATGTTGCGTCTTGATGACATAAGTTTCTCGGTCGCCGGCCGCCCCCTGATCGAGGGGGCATCGGCCGTCATCCCAGCGGGCCACAAGGTGGGTCTGGTTGGCCGCAACGGCACCGGCAAGACCACGCTTTTCCGCATGATCCGGGGCGAACTGCCGCTGGACACCGGCACGATCTCCTTGCCCGAACGCGCCCGCATCGGTGGCGTCGACCAGGAGGTGCCGGGCAACGAGGTGGCGCTGATCGACACCGTTCTGGCCGCCGACACCGAGCGCAGCGCCTTGATGGCCGAGGCCGAAACGTCGACGGACGGCACGCGGATCGCCGAAATTCAGACGCGCCTGGCCGATATCGACGCCTGGAGCGCCGAGGCCCGTGCGGCGACCATCCTCAAGGGTCTGGGGTTCACCGACGAAGAACAGGACCAGCCCTGCTCGGCCTTCTCGGGCGGCTGGCGGATGCGCGTGGCGCTGGCTGCGGTGCTTTTCACCGCGCCCGATCTGCTGCTGCTCGACGAGCCCACGAACTATCTCGACCTCGAAGGCGCGCTCTGGCTGGAAAGCTACCTCGCGCGCTATCCCCATACCGTTCTGGTCATCAGCCACGACCGAGGACTCTTGAACCGCGCCGTGGGGGCGATCCTGCATCTGGAAGACCGCAAGCTGACGCTCTACCAGGGCGGCTACGACACCTTTGCGGAAACCCGCGCCGCGCGGCTGGCCAATGCCGAGGCCGAGGCGAAGAAACAGGAGGCGCGCCGCGCCCACCTGCAATCCTATGTCGACCGATTCCGCTACAAGGCGGACAAGGCGAAACAGGCGCAGTCCCGCATCAAGGCGCTGGAGAAGATGAAGCCGATCTCGCGCCCGCAAGAGGCCGCGCTGCGCCGCTTTACCTTCCCCGAGCCCGACCAGCTGTCGCCGCCCATTCTGAGGCTGGACAATGTGGCCACGGGCTATGACGGCGTGCCGGTCTTGCAGCGCCTGACGCTGAGGATCGACCAGGACGACCGGATCGCGCTTCTGGGGCGCAACGGCGAAGGGAAGTCCACGCTTTCCAAGCTGTTATCGGGTAAACTTGAGGTTCTGGACGGCAAGAAACACGCCGCCTCGAAACTGCGCGTGGGCTATTTCGCGCAGCACCAGGTGGACGAGTTGCACCTCGACGAAAGCCCGCTCGATCACATCCGGCGCCTTTATCCCGATGACGGCCAGGCCAAGCTGCGCGCGCGGCTGGGCGGCTTCGGGATCGGCGCGGAACAGGCCGACACATTGGTGGCGAAACTCTCGGGTGGGCAGAAGGCCCGGCTGTCGCTGATGCTGGCCACGATCGACGCGCCGCACATGCTGATCCTCGACGAGCCGACCAACCATCTCGATATCGAGAGCCGCGAGGCGCTGGTCGAGGCGCTGACGGACTACACCGGCGCGATCATCCTCGTCAGCCACGACATGCACCTGCTGGAACTGGTGGCCGACCGGCTGTGGCTGGTCAAGGACGGCACGGTAAAGCCCTACGAGGGCGACCTGCAAACCTATCGCGCCGCCCTGCTGGACCAGAAGCCCCCGAAAAAGGAAGCGGCAACGGCGGCGGTGGAAAAGCCTGCGCCGAAGCCAAAACGCCCCCCTCGCGACACCGTTCTGGAGTTGCGGCATGACGTGAAGTCCTGCGAACAGCGCGTGGAAAAGCTGAACGTGATGCGCGACAAGATCGCGGCCAAGTTGGCCGATCCCACGATCTACAGCGATGCCAAGGCGAACGACATGGAAGCCTGGCAGCGCAAGTATGCCGAGGTGATGGAGGGACTCGACCGGGCCGAGGCGCTATGGCTGGCTGCACTGGAACGGCTGGACGCGGCGGAAAACTAGTCACAAGCGGTTTACAAGCCGCGCATCGCATCGCAAACCACGCGTATGGACCCCAGTTTCCTCATCACCGCCTGGGTGGCGCTCTTCGTCATCATCGACCCGATCGGGATGACTCCGCTTTTCGTGGCGCTGACCCAAGGCGACAGCCCGGCGCGCCGCCGCGCCATCGCCTTGCGCGCCTGCGTTGCCGGGGCGCTTATCCTGATCGTGTTTGCCAGCTTCGGCGAATCCGTGCTGGACTTCGTCGGCATTTCGATGCCCGCCTTCCGGATCGCGGGCGGGCTTCTGTTGTTTCTGACCGCGCTCGACATGTTGTTCGAACGGCGCACCAAGCGGCGCAAGGACCAGGCCGACGAGGAAGACGACCGCGACGACCCCTCGATCTACCCGCTGGCCATTCCGCTGATCGGCGGTCCGGGCGCGATCACCACCGTGATCCTGCTGGCCGGACAGCAACCCGGGATCGAGGGACTCGCCTGGGTCATCGGCGTGATGCTGAGCGTGGTGACGCTCGTGTTCCTGCTGTTCCTGACCGCCGGCCTGCTGGAACGCGCCCTGGGGCGGACCGGCATCAACGTCATCACCCGCCTTCTGGGGATGCTGCTGGCCGCGCTGGCGGTTCAGTTCGTGCTGGACGGATTGAAGGGGTTTGGGCTGGCGGGCTGACGCGCCGCTGCTTATATCTTGCGCCATGACCGGAGATGACACCGCACGACTGATCTACCTCGCGCTGCTCGGCGCAGCAGTCGTCGCGTGGTTTTTCGCGCAGAACCGCACCTCGCTGGGCAAGAACATGCAATATGTCGTGGTCTGGGGTCTGATCTTCGTGGGCGCCATCGCCGCCGTC
This sequence comes from Roseovarius sp. THAF8, assembly GCF_009363735.1. Lineage (NCBI taxonomy): Bacteria > Pseudomonadati > Pseudomonadota > Alphaproteobacteria > Rhodobacterales > Roseobacteraceae > Roseovarius > Roseovarius sp. THAF8. Next base: position 564,227 of record NZ_CP045410.1, read on the forward strand.
GGGCTTTGGGGCGATATCCGCAACACCGCAAGCCCCGCATCCTACACGACTTTGGGCGAAGATCAGATCGAGTTGCGCCGGGCGCTGGACGGGCATTACTATGTCACGGCCGAGGTGAACGGCGCCCCGGTGGATTTCGTGGTGGACACCGGCGCGACGCTGATCGTGCTGACCCGGGCCGATGCCGAGAGCGCCGGCCTAAACACGGACGACCTCGCTTTCATCGGGCGGGCCGGCACCGCCAACGGCACGGTCAGCACCGCGCCGGTGCGCCTGGACAGCCTGAAGATCGGCCCGCTGGAGGACCGCGGCATCGCGGCGTCGGTCAATGGCGGCGAACTGGACCGATCGCTTTTGGGCATGAGCTATCTCGAGCGGTTCTCGAATGTGCAGATTTCCGACGGAAAGATGATCCTGACCCGCTAGACGGAAGCGCGTCCCTCACGCCTCGGCTTTCTTCTCCCACCGGCCCGACTCCTCGGACCAGTATTGCGCAGAACAACTCGCGCCAGTCAGGGTCTTCCACTGGCCACGGGCGTGGTTCAGAGCCTGGTCGTCGTTGCCGTCGAACAGGATGCAGGTCCGTTCCAGCGCCTGCACCTCGTCGGGTGACACCTCGGCGCCGTCGACGCTCATGATGCAGACGGCGCCGTTGGTCACCGCGCCGGTGCTCAGCAGGATCGGCTGGCGGGTATCATGCGGCCCGCCCGCGCGCCCGTGCGGAAGAAAGCCCTCCTCGGGCCCCAGCCACAGTTTTTCGTCCAGCCAGTCCAGCCGCGCCTCCTGCGTGCCGCGCACCAGCACGCGCCATCCCGCGCCGCGCGCCTTGTCCAGCAGCATCGGCAGCGTCGCCTCCAGCGGACGGCGGGTCAGGTGATAGAAATAAACCGCGCCCATCACTCCCCTTCGTATTGATCGGCCACAAGCCGGTCGAGGCTCATGACGCCCCAGCCGGTCGAGCCCTTGGGGGCGAAATCCGTGTCCTTGGTCACCCGCGCCACGCCCGCGATATCAAGGTGGATCCAGGGCGTCCCTTCCTCGACAAAACGTTGCAGGAACTGCGCCGCGGTGATCGAGCCGGCGGGCCGTCCGCCCACGTTCTTCATATCGGCGATGTCGGACTTGAGCTGCTTGTCATAGGCCTCGCCCAGCGGCAGGCGCCAGGCCCCCTCGCCCTCGTTCTTGGCGGCACGCAGGAACTTGTCGCAGAAATTGTCGTCGTTGGAAAAGACGCCCGCGTTCTCATGCCCAAGCGCAATGATCATCGCCCCCGTCAGCGTGGCGAGATCGACGATCGCGGAGGGCTTGTAGGTCTGCTGCGCGTACCACAGCACATCGGCCAACAGCAGGCGTCCCTCGGCGTCGGTGTTGATGATCTCGACCGTGTCACCCTTCATCGAGGTAAACACGTCACCGGGGCGATAGGCCTCGCCCGAGGGCATGTTCTCGACCAGCCCGACAAGGCCCACGACATTGGCCTTGGCCTGGCGCAGCGCGAGGGCGCGCATCGTGCCGACGACCACGCCTGCGCCGCCCATGTCCATGGTCATGTCCTCCATGCCCGTGGGCACCTTCAGCGAAATGCCCCCGGTGTCGAAAACCACGCCCTTGCCGACCAGCGCCAGCGGCGCATCGCCGTCGCGGCCGCCAGACCATTCCATCACTGCAACCTTCGTGGGCGAAGCCGACCCCTGCCCCACGGCCAGCAGCAGCCCCATCCCCTGCCTTTCAAGCTCGTCTTCTTCAAGGATGGTGATCTTCAGCCCTAGGCTCTCCATCTCCTTGATGCGCTTGGCGAATTCGGCGGTGGTCAAGTGGTTCGCCGGTTCCGACACCAGGTCGCGCGTCATCAACACGCCCTCGGCCACCGCCAGGGCGGATTTCGCCGCCTCGGTGGCCTCGTCGGGCTTGCCGACCATGATTGACACCGCGCCCGGTTCCTCGGGTTGCTTCGACTTGCGCGCATCGAACGAGTAAGCCCGCAGTGCGATCCCCTGCGCCAGCTCGCCCAGCCGCCGCGCGGTGCCCGCCAGCACCAGAAGCGGCGCCTCGCCCTTCAACTTGCCCAGGGCCGCACCAGCCTTGCGCGTCTCGACCGGGTCCGCCCCGCGCTCCAGGCACAGCACGTCCAGCGCCTTGGCAGCCAGGCCCGTGGGCCAGGCCAAGGTCACCACTTGCCCGGGTTTGGTCTTTTCCCACGCCTCGCTTTCCAGCAGGCGCTTGACCGCCCCCTTGGTCAGCCGGTTCACGCGCCGCGCACCGGGGCCCATCTTGCCGCTGGGTGTGACGATCACCGCGACGCGGCCTTCCGCTGCGGCAATGGCGTCGAGGTCCAGGTCGGTGAAGGTGACGGAAACGGGCGTGCTCATGGGATGCTCCTTGCGCGGAAATTGTCTGTCTTTCGTCACCAGACCTAGCGCCTCGCGAAGTGGAAGGCCAGTGCCGGCCGCAAACCGCCGGCCCGCGTCGCTTTATCGGTTTTCCCCCGCAATCAAATCGCATAACTTCCCCTGAAATGCTGCTAGACCGCGGGGGGAAAGCGTGACCAGATTCGACAGGTACATGCTGTCGCAATTCATGGTGCTGTTCGGGTTCTTCGCACTTGTGCTGGTGTCGATCTTCTGGATCAACAAGGCGGTGCGGATGTTCGACCGGCTGATCGGCGACGGCCAGCCTGCCTGGATCTTCCTCGAGTTCACCGCCCTGACCCTGCCCGGCGTAATCGGCGTGGTCCTGCCCATCGCGACCTTCGCCGGGGCGGTCTATGTCACCAACCGGATGACCACGGAGTCCGAGATGACGGTGATGCAGGCCACCGGCTATTCGCCCTGGCGCCTGATCCGCCCGGTGCTGATCTACGGGATCCTGATCGCGCTCATGATGTCGGTGCTCAGCCACTACCTGATCCCCAAGAGCCTGAGCCAGTTGCGCCTGCGCCAGGCCGAGGTCAGCCAGAACATCACCGCCAAGCTCCTGACCGAGGGAGAGTTCCTGCACCCGGCCCCCGGCATTACCTTCTATATCCGCGACATCACGCCCGAAGGCGAATTGCGCGATGTCTTCCTGTCGGACCGGCGCAACGCCCAGACGCCGGTAACCTACACCTCCACCCAGGCCTATCTCGTTCAGGAAGGCGGCGGTACCAAACTGGTGATGGTCGAGGGGCTGGCACAGAACCTGCGCGCCGAGGGCAACCGCCTGTTCACGACCCATTTCGACGATTTTTCCTATGACATCAGCAGGCTCATCTCGCGCGATCCCACGAACCTGAACCGCGTGGACTTCGCGCTGACCGGCGATCTGCTCTTCCGCTCGGCCGAGATGGCCGAGATCACCGGCAGAACGGTGCCCGAGGTTCTCTACGAGGCGCATGGCCGCATTGCGCAGGCCCTGATGTGCATCGTCGCCGCCCTGATCGGGTTTGCCACGCTGCTGGTGGGCACCTACAGCCGGTTCGGCGTCTGGTGGCAGATCGTGGGCGCCTTCACCTTGCTGGTGATGATCAAGATGGTCGAGGGCGCCGTGTCGGGCGCGGTCCTTGCGAGCGCAACCGCCTGGCCCCTGATCTACCTGCCGACCGGCATCGGCGCGGGGCTGACCGTGATCCTGCTCTACCTTGCGGCGCATCCCGGCTTCGTGCGGCGGCTCTGGCCGTTCGGGCCGCGCCGCGGCCCCTCGGGCCCGGCGGAGGGCGCGGCATGATCCTGCACTATTATTTCGCCCGCAAGTTCCTGTGGACCTTCGTCGCCATCGCATCGGTCTTCGTGATCCTTCTGGCCTTGATCGACCTCGTGGACGAGCTTCAGGACTTTCCCGACCTGCCCTTCGTGGATGTGCTTGGCGTCGTATTGCTCAACGTGCCGCACGCCAATTACGAAATCCTGCCGCTGGTCGTGATCCTGTCCGCCGTCGCCCTCTTTCTGCGGCTGGCGCGGTCGTCCGAACTGGTCGTGACGCGGGCCGCGGGCCGCTCGGCCCTGCGCAGCCTGGCCGCACCCGTCACGGTGGCGGCGCTGATCGGGGTCTTGTCGATCACCATGCTCAACCCGCTCGTCGCGGCGGCGTCGAAACGCTACAACGACGTGGTGAACACCTACATGGGCGGCGGCACCAGCGTTCTGGCCATCGCGTCCGAGGGCCTGTGGCTGCGCCAGGGCAGTTCCGAGGGCCAGACCGTGATCCACGCCGCTCGGGCCAGTTCCGACGTCACCACGCTCTATGACGCGACGTTCATCAACTTTTCCCCCGAGGGCGAACCCGAGCAGCGCATCGTGGCCGAGACGGCAAGCCTCGCGGCCGGCCAGTGGGACCTGAAGAACGCCAAGATCTGGGATCTTTCGCCAGGCCGGAATCCCGAGGCGTCTGCCGAGGAGATCGCGCAGCTAGAGCTTCCGTCGGCGCTCACTCAGGACCGCATCATCGACAGCTTCGGCAAGCCGGAATACATCTCGCTGTGGGACCTTCCCGCGTTCATCAATCAGCTGGAAGAGGCCGGATTCTCGGCCCGCAGGTACGCCGTGTGGTTCCAGATGGAGCTGTCGCGCCCGCTCTTTCTGGTGGCGCTCGTCATGGTCGCCGCCGCCTTCACGATGCGGCACGCGCGGCTCAGCAACACCGGCGTCTCGGTGCTGATCGCGGTGATGCTGGGCTTTACCCTGCATTACATCCGCAACTTTGCTCAGATCCTTGGAGAAAACGGACAGATCCCGGTCTACCTCGCGGCCTGGGCCCCGCCGGTGGCGTCCTTCATGCTGGCGGCTGGCATCCTGCTGCACCTGGAGGATGGATGAGGCGCGGGCTGGCCATATGCGCGGTGCTGACTGCACTTGCCTTCGGCTATGGCGCCGGCGCCGATGCGCAGGGCCGAGTCGACGGCGCGCTGCCGGCCGGGTCCGGGGAATCGGCGCAGCCGGCAGTGCTGGTGGCCGATGACGTGTTCCTCAACGGAAACGAGCAACTGGTGGCCACCGGCAATGTCGAGGCGCTCTACGACGGTCGCAGGCTCAAGGCATCACGGATCGTCTATGACCGGACAACCGAGACCCTGAGTGTCAGCGGACCGATCTCGCTGGAAGAAGCCGACGGCACCATGTTCGTTCTGGCCGACAGTGCGGAACTGGACCGCGAGATGCGCAATGGCCTGATGACCGGAGCCCGGATCGTGATGGACGACCAGATTCAACTGGCCGCCAACGAGCTGGCGCGGGTTAACGGCCGCTACAACCAGCTTTACAAGGCCGCCGTCACCTCGTGCCGGGTCTGCAACTCGCAAAGTCCACCGCTCTGGCAACTGCGCGCGCGCCGGGTCGTTCACGACCAGCAGGAAAGGCAGCTTTACTTTGACGGTGCCCAGTTCCAAGTGTTGGGCACGCCGGTCTTCTACCTGCCCCGCCTGCGCCTGCCCGATCCGACGCTGGAACGCGCCACCGGATTCCTGGTGCCGACGCTAAACAACTCGTCGCTTCTGGGCTTCGGGGCGCGGGTGCCGTATTTCATCCGCATCGGCGATCACAAGGACCTGACCGTGACGCCGTATATCTCGACCGAAACCCGCACACTGGAACTGCGCTACAGGCAAGCGTTCCGTAACGGCCTAGTCGAGGTCGAAGGCGCGCTCAGCGACGATGATATCGGTGGGCGCAGCTTCAAATCCTACGTTTTCGCCGAGGGTACCTTTGCCCTTCCGCGCGATTTCACCCTGCGCTTCGACATCGAAGCCGTGAATGACGACACCTACCTGCTGGATTACGGGTATTCCGGCAAGGACCGGCTGGACAGCGAGATCTCGGTCGAGCGCGCCCGGCGCGACGAATACATCCGCGTGGCACTGACAGGGTTTCGGTCGCTGCGCGCCGGAGAGAGCAATTCGACCCTGCCCACAATCGTGTCGAACGGGGAGTACGAAAAGCGCATCCAGCTGGCCTATGCTCCGGGCGGAGAGATTCGCCTCGGCTTTCTCAGCCACGCGCATTATCGCTCGTCCGACCTTGCGATCGACGGGCCCGATTTCGATCCCTTCGCCGATGGGCGCGACGTGGGCCGCTTTACCCTCAGCGCGGACTGGCACCGAAGCTGGACCCTTGGCCCCGGCGTGCTGGCCTCGGCGCAGGTGGGCTTGGCAGTCGACAGTTTCCACATTAGACAGGCCGGTCTCACCAGCCGGTCGGACGCGGTCGAAGTCACGCCCTCCGCCTCGGTCGAGCTGCGCTGGCCGCTTGTGAAAACCACCTCGAACGGTGCAACGCACGTCGTTGAACCGGTGATGCAGCTGGCCTGGGTCGGGGGCAGCAACCCCTTTGTGCCCAATGACGAAAGCACGCGGATCGAATTCGACGAAGGCAACCTGTTCGCCACATCCCGCTTTACCGCGCCGGACCGGCGCGAACGCGGCTTCAGCTCCGCCTACGGGCTAAGCTGGACCCGCTATGGGAACAAGGGCTGGCAAAGCACGTTCGCCGTCGGACAGGTGGTCCGCGACGAGGTGCAAATCGATCCTGCCGGCGGGTTTGCCTTTACCAATTCCTCGGGCCTGCAGGACCGCTATTCGGACCTTCTGATTGCGGGACAATTCAAGACCGACGACGGCCTGGCCATCACCGCGCGCGGTCTTTTCGACGACGATTTCGTCACGACCAAGGCCGAGGCGCGGGCAAGCTGGCGCAACGACCGCGCCCAGGTGGGCGGCACCTATATCTGGCTGCGCAATGACGTGGCCGAGGCCCGACCGAACAATATCTCCGAATGGGCGTTCGACGCCTCCTACCGACTGTCCCGGCACTGGACCGGCAGCGCCGACTGGCGTTACGACGTGGCCAGCGACGAATCCGTCCGCGCCGGGATCGGGGTCACATACACCAACGAGTGCGTGGATATCTCGCTTTCGGCCTCGCGTCGGTTCACCTCTTCCACTATCCTCGTGCCATCGACCGATATCAGTTTCACGGTGGGGCTTCGTGGCTTCACCACCAAGACAAGAGACAAGAGTTACGTCCGGACATGCGAGCAATGATGCCAAGACCTTCCTTTATTCACTCCGCGCTTCTCGTGCTGTTCGCAATTGCGGCCGGCACATTTTCCGGCGCGGCGCAGGCGCAGCAAAATCCCTTCGAGGCCGTGATCAAGGTCAACGACCTGGCCATCACCCGCTACGAGGTCGCCCAGCGGGCGCGGATGCTTCAGCTGTTCCGCGCCCCGGGCAACCCGCAGAAACTGGCCCGCGAGCAGCTGATAGAGGACCGCCTGAAGCTGGACGCCGCCACCAACGCCGGTTTCGTCCTGGAGGATGAACAGTTGATGGCCGGGATGGAGGAATTCGCCAGCCGCGCCAACCTGAGCGCGGAAGAGATGGTCACATCCCTGGGACAGGCGGGCGTGGACGAATCGAGCTTTCGCGACTTCGTCCGAGCCGGGATGACATGGCGCGAGTTCTCACGCGCGCGGTTCGCACCTCAGATCAACGTCGACGAAGACGACATCGCCCGCGCCCGGCTGTCGATCGGTAACCAGACCAGCGTGCGCGTGCTTTTGTCAGAGATCATCATGCCGCTGGGCAACGGCGACCCGCAAGCGATCCAGGACCGTGCCAACCAGATCAGCCAATACACCACCGAGGCGGAATTCGCCGCCGCCGCGCGCCGTTACTCGGCCACTGAGAGCGCCGGCCGTGGCGGCCGCATGGAGTGGGTCGCGATCAACGATCTGCCCGAAGGTCTGCGTCCGGTCGTGCTGGGCCTTGCCCCGGGCGAGGTCAGCGACCCCTTGCCGCTGCAGGGGGCCATTGCGCTTTTTCAGCTGCGCGACATCGAGGAAACCGACCAGCCCGCGCGCGAGTACGAGGAAATCGAGTATGCTGCCTATTACATCGACGGTGGCCGCACGGAGCAGGCCCTGGCCCGCGCCGCCCGGATCGACGCCGATACCGACACCTGTGATGACCTCTACGGCATCGCCCATGGACAACCCGAGCAGGTGCTGGAACGCGGCAGCAAGGCACCAAGCGAAATCCCGGACGACATCCGTCTGGCGCTGACAAAGCTGGATCCGGGCGAAATATCGACCGCGGTGACCCGGTCGGGCGGTCAGACGCTGGTCCTGCTGATGCTGTGCAGCCGAACCCCCAAGACCGACGGCGAGGCGCCCGGCGTCGAACAGCTCACCAATTTCATCCAAAGCCGCCGTCTGGACAGCTACGCCAGTGCCTATCTCGAGGAATTGCGGGCCGAAGCGCGGATCGTCGAACTGGAATGACCGCAAGGTCCGCCGCGTTGCCTGTCGCCATAAGCTGTGGCGAACCCGCGGGCATCGGGCCTGAAATCGCGGCCCGTGCCTGGCACGCGCTGAAAGAGGAGGTGCCGGTCCTCTTCCTGGGTGACCCGGACCACCTGCCCATGGATGTGCCGGTTACCCGGATCGACGCCCCGGAAGACGCGCCTCAATATGCGACAAGCGCCCTGCCGGTGCTCGCGCATCGCTTCGAGGGGCCTTTGACGCATGGGCAGCCAAACCCCGACCATGCCCGCTCGGTCATCGAGATGATATCGACGGCGGTCACCCTGCTGCGGCGCGGCGCCGTCAGCGCGCTTTGCACCGCGCCGATCCACAAGAAAGCGCTTCAGGACGGTGCGGGGTTCGCCTTTCCGGGACATACAGAGTTCCTGGCGGACCTTGCAGGTGAAAAGCATGTCGTGATGATGCTGGCCAGCGACCAATTGCGAGTCGTGCCCGCCACCATTCACATGCCGCTGTCTCAGGTGCCCGCCGCGTTGACGCCGGACAGCCTCGAACACACGATCCGCATCACCCATGCCGGTCTGATCCGCGACTTCGGAATCGTGGTTCCGCGCATCGCGGTTGCGGGGCTCAATCCCCATGCCGGCGAAGGCGGCAAGATGGGGCGCGAAGACATCGAGATCATCGCGCCCGTTCTGGACAAGCTGCGGAGCGAAGGCATGGACCTGCGCGGCCCGCTCAGCGCCGACACCATGTTTCACGCCGGCGCCCGAACCGGCTATGACGCGGCGATCTGCATGTATCACGACCAGGCGCTCATCCCGATCAAGACACTGGATTTCGACCGCGGCGTCAACGTCACGCTGGGCCTGCCCTTCGTGCGCACCTCGCCGGATCACGGCACGGCCCTGGATATCGCAGGAAAGGGCGTAGCGAACCCGACATCGATGATAGAGGCGGTCCGCCTGGCCGCCCGCATGGGCGCCGCGCGCGCATGAGCGCGATCGACTCGCTGCCCCCCCTGCGCGAGGTCATCGCCACGCACGGACTGACCGCGCGCAAGTCGTTGGGGCAGAATTTTCTTCTGGATCTCAACCTGACAGCCAAGATCGCGCGTATGGCCGGTGATATCGGCACCGCCGATGTCCTGGAAATCGGCCCGGGCCCGGGCGGGCTGACCCGCGGATTGCTGGCCGAGGGCGCGCGCCGCGTTCTGGCGGTCGAGAAGGATGCGCGCTGCATCCCCGCGCTGAAGGATATTGCCGCCGCCTATCCCGGGCGGCTCGACATCATCAACGGCGACGCGTTGGAGATCGACGCGGCCGCTCTTTTGACGCCGCCCATCAAGATCGCGGCCAATCTGCCCTATAACGTGGGAACCGAGCTTTTGGTGCGGTGGCTGACGCCAGCCACCTGGCCGCCTTTCTGGGACAGCCTGACACTCATGTTCCAGCGCGAGGTGGCCGAGCGTATCGTCGCGCAACCGGGATCCAAGGCCTATGGTCGGCTGGCCGTGCTGGCCCAGTGGCGCAGCGACGCGCAGATCGTGCTGCAACTGCCGCCAGGGGCGTTCACTCCGCCACCGAAAGTGTCCAGCGCAGTCGTCCACATCAAGGCGCGGCAAACCCCGCGATTCGAGGCCGCCCCAAAGGTGCTGGAACGTGTCGTCGCCCGCGCCTTCAACCAGCGGCGCAAGATGATGCGAGCGGCGCTGAAGGGTCTTGCACCCGATCTCGAGGATCGGCTGATCGCCTCTGGAATCCAGCCCACCGACCGGGCCGAAACCGTCGGCCTGGAACAGTTCTGCGCCCTTGCGCGCACGTTTGATGACTGAACCACAGAACGTCCCGGATCGCGAACGCAGTCCGGGCAACGGGCACGCGGCCCCAAGACTGCCCGGGGGCTACTCTGCCGCGGCAGACGGCTCGGACCCGCCCTTGTCGCCCTGCTCGCCGCCGCCACCCTCGTTGCCACTGTCCGGCTTCTTGCGAGGCTTGCGGGCGCGCTTGGGTTTCTGCGGTTTGTCGTCCGACTGGCTTTCCGGGGTTTCGACCAGACCGCTGTCGCCGAAGGAGTCGCTTTGCAACGAATCCGTCGACGCGTCGTTGCCGGTATCGCTCTCGCCGTTCGACTCGCGCTCCTGGCGCTGTGCGCGTTCGCGGTCGCGTTCGGCCTGACGCTCCCGGTTCTGGCGCTCCTGCTCTTCGCGCTTCTGATCCTGCTCCTTCTGGGCCGATCCCAGAAGCCGCAGGTAATGTTCGGCGTGTTGCTGGAAATTTTCGGTCAGAACCCGGTCGCCCGCCAATTGCGTGTCGCGGGCAAGCTGGTTGTACTTGTCGATGATTTGCTGCGGCGTGCCGCGCACCTTTCCCTCGGGGCCGGAACTGTCGAACACGCGGTTGACGACATTGCCCAGGGGCGAACGGTTGCGGTTGGACTTGTTCCGCGAACGTGACTTCGATGATCTCATAAGTGGTTGTCAGCCCTATTGCTTGAAGCGCTGTTTGTTCCGGGTGACGCCCCTTGCGTCTGTGAAGACCGGATCAATGTGCTGGCTTGAATTCACATACGGGTGTCGCAAGGACCCACGGCGTTGTGATACGTCCAGTAAACATGCCGCGACGGTTTTCACAAGGGCTTAGGTCGAAATTTCGGCAAAAACCATGCAAAACAGCCCGATTCAGGGGGGTCCAGCCGGCATTTTGCCGCTGACGACTCGGTCGCGCCCCTCTAAATCGCGCCTCACCGCGTTCTCGCGAAAGCCCGCAGTTTCGAACAGCCGGGTCACATCCGCCGCTTGCGTGTGGCCGATTTCCACCAACAGGCGCCCGTCCGGGCGCAGGTGCGCAGGGGCACCGGGCACAAGTCTTCGGTAAGCCTCAAGGCCGTCGCTTTCATCGGTCAGCGCGATCCGCGGCTCGTGCGACAGCTCGGGCGCAAGCCCTGTCATTTCGTCGACCGCGATATAGGGCGGATTGGACACGATGAGGTCGAACCGGCCTTCGACCGCCTTGTACCAGTCCGAGCGCAAGAGCATCACGCGGTCGGCCAGGTTCAGCCTGCGGGCATTGCGGTCGGCCACGGCAAGGGCCTCGGGCGAAACATCCGTGCCCACCCCCGCCGCGCCGGGCCGGGCCGCCAAGAGCGACAGCAAGATACATCCCGATCCCGTCCCGAGGTCCAGCACGTGTTCGAATGGCTGCTCCAAAGCGGCCTCGACCAGCGTTTCCGTATCGCAACGCGGGTCCAGAACCGCACTGCTGACCTCGAAACGGTGACGATAGAAGTCGCGCCACCCGGTCAGGTGGGTCAGCGGAACACGCGCAACGCTGCGGCGCTCAAGCAAGGCTTCCAGGCGCGCCATGGCAGCAGCCGGCGCTGCGTCCCGTGCCATCACGCTGATCCGGTCGGCCTGTGTTTCCAGGGCAAGGGCCACAAGGCTGCGCGCCTCGCGCGGGGCGTCCTCGATCCCCGCGGCCTTCAGCACGACCCCGGCGTGGCGCACAAGGTCGGCAACCGTCTGGCTCACCCTTCCATCTCCGCCAGGAGCGCCGCCTGGGCATCGGCGGTCAGCGCGTCGATCACCTCGTCCAGGTCGCCCTGCATCACCTGGTCCAGCTTGTAGAGCGTCAGGTTGATCCGGTGATCGGTCATGCGTCCCTGCGGGAAATTGTAAGTTCGGATGCGTTCCGAGCGGTCGCCCGAGCCCACCTGCGCCGCACGGCTGGCCGAGCGCTCGTCATGCATCTTCTGGCGTTCCATGTCGAACAGGCGCGTTTTCAGCACCTGCATCGCGATCTCGCGGTTGCGGTGCTGCGATTTCTCGGAGCTCGTGACGACGATGCCGGTGGGAATATGCGTGATCCGCACGGCGGAATCGGTGGTGTTCACGTGCTGTCCGCCCGCACCGGAACTGCGCATCGTGTCGATCCGCAGGTCGTTGGGGTCGATCTGGATATCCACGTCCTCGGCCTCGGGCAGCACGGCCACCGTCGCGGCGGAGGTATGGATGCGCCCGCCCGATTCCGTTTCCGGCACGCGCTGCACCCGGTGCACGCCGGATTCGAACTTCATCCGCGCAAAGACGCCCTCGCCCTTGATGTTGGCCACGACCTCCTTCACCCCGCCCAGCTCGGTCTCGCTGTATTCGATGATGTCGAAGGTCCAGCGCCTGCTTTCCGCATAGCGCTGGTACATGCGCAAGAGATCACCCGCGAACAGCGCCGCCTCCTCGCCGCCGGTGCCGGGCCGGATCTCGATAATGGCAGGCCGTGCATCGGCCTTGTCGCGCGGCAACAGCGCCAGTTGCAGCCGCTCTTCCAGAGCCGGTCGCTGCTCTTCCAGCGCGTCCAGCTCTTCGGCGGCCAGTTCCTTCATTTCGGGATCGTCCAGCATGGCGCGGGCGCTCTCGATCCCGTCCAGCACCGCATCATAGGCGCGGATCTCCTCGACCACCGGGCGCAGCTCCGCGTATTCCCGGCCGAGCTGCGCGATATCGCCCGTCCCGGCCGACATCTGCGCCTCGATATACTCGAACCGCTGCGTGATCTCGCGAAGTTTGTCCAAAGGCACCATCCGCGCGGTGTTGCCTATTCGTGGCGCTTGGTCAAGTCGGCAAAGCGTGCTAGCATCGTATCATGAAACGGATTTTTATCCTTCTTTTCGCGTTCACTCCGGTGCTGGCCACGGCACAGGGCAAAACCGTCGAATGCTACTGCACCGACAAATCCGGCGCGCGGATCGAGATGGGTGAAACAGTCTGCATGCAGGTCGACGGGCGCAGCTTCATGGCACAATGCCAGATGTCGCTGAACGTACCGATGTGGCGCAAGGTGTCCGACGGCTGCCTCAGCTCATAGACGCGCCAGCCATCCGTCCAGCCGCTTGGCGTTGACACCCATGTCAGACTTGCCGAACCGCAGCCGACCATAGAGTACGATCTGACCGCCCTGTCGCGCGACCGTAGTGTAGTCGGGGAATCCCCACAGCGCCGAACGGGTGATGTAGGTGACCATCCCTTCCTCGACCGACCCCGCCAACACGGTGGTCCGTGGCGTGTCGCGAATGATGCCGTCCAGCCGTTCGAGCGTGTCGCCATCGTCCGGCACCACACGCACGGCGTGTCCCGGGCCGTCACCGGGTTCCAGACCGTTCGGCATATCGTGCCAATCCTCGGCATAGGACGGCGCAAGCCGCACGTAGACACCAAGCGCGATCAGCGCCAGCACCAGAAAGACAATGATCCGCGTCAGAATATACATAGCAGCTCCCTTTTACCGCCGCGTCCAGCCCCAGAGGCACAGCATCTCCATCACCACATGCGCGCCCGCAATGGCCGTGGCCCCGGTCGTGTCGAACGGTGGCGAGACCTCGACCATGTCCCCGCCCACAAGGTTGATCCCCGCGATATCGCGCAGGATGGCGGCGGCCTGCCAACTGGCCAGCCCGCCCCAGACCGGCGTGCCCGTCCCAGGCGCAAAGGCCGGGTCGAGACAATCTATATCGAAGGTCATGTAGGTCGGCGCGTCGCCCAGCACATCCTTGATCCGTGCGGCCACGGCGGCGGGCCCCATCTCGTGCACCTCCCGCGCTGTCAGGGTCGGCACACCCAGGTTATCCTCATTCACCGTGCGGATCCCCACCTGGATCGAGCGTTCGGGGTCCACCAGGCCTTCCCTGACCGCCTTGTAGAACATGGTGCCGTGATCGATGCGCTCCATGTCGTCATCCGCCCAGGTGTCGGAATGCGCATCGAAATGCAGCAGGGACAGGGCCCCGTATTTCTCGGCATAGGCGCGCAGGATCGGGAAAGAGATATAGTGATCGCCGCCAATCGCGATGCTGGCCGCCCCGCCCTTCAGGATGCCGCGGATATGGTCGGTCAGGGCGGCGGGAAACTCCGACACCTTGGCATAATCGAATGCCAGATCGCCGTAATCCACGATCGCCAGCGCCTCCAGCGGGCTGTAGCCGTCCCAGTAAACCGGCGGATCGAAAGGTTGCAGGCTCGACGCCTCGCGCACCGCGCGCGGCCCCAGCCGCGTGCCGGTGCGGTTGGTCACCGCCTGGTCGAACGGGATGCCGGTGATAGCCACGTCCACGCCGCTGAGATCCTTGCTGTATTTCCGCCGCAAGAAGGACGGCGCTCCGCCAAAGGCGTTCTCGAACGTGAGGCCACGCAAGTCGTCCCGCGTGAACGCCTGGTCCACCTGTTTCTTCGCGTCCTCAAGCGCCATCCTTGCGCCCTCCCTCGTTATCCGTTCAGCGGTTGCGCCCGCTCCACCAGCCGGGCAAGGAACGACGCCCCCACCGGCGCCACCGCGTCATTGAAATCAAACCCGGGGTGGTGCAGCGCCGGCCCCTCGCCCTGTCCCAGGAACAGGTAGGCCCCCGGCCGCGCGTTCAGCATGAAGGCGAAATCCTCCGCCCCCATCTCGCGCTGGCGGTCGGTCTGAACCATGTCCGGGCCCGACACCTCGCCCGCCACTTCGGCGGCAAAACCCGTCTCATCGGCATGGTTCACCGTCGCCGGATAGCCCACCTCGATCCGCAAGGCCGCCTCGACCCCGTAAGAGGCCGCCTGCCCCGCGATGATCTCTGTCAGCCTAGTATGCACCATCTGCTGCACCTCCGGCGCAAAGGTGCGGATGGTTCCGTTCACATAGGCCGTCTCGGGCACGATATTCTCGGCGCTGCCGGTGTGGATCTGCGTCACCGAGACGACGAGGTCCTGCAAGGCATGGTGATTGCGGCTGACGATGGTCTGGATCGCCTGCACCATGCCCGCCGCCGCAACGACCGGATCGCGCGTCTCGTGCGGAAAAGCGCCGTGCCCACCCTGCCCGGTGATGTCGATATGGAACGTGTCCACCGCCGCCATGATCGGCCCCGGCGTGGTGCTGAACCGCCCTTCGGCATCCCCCGGCATGGTGTGCAGGGCATAGACCTGGTCGATGCCGAACCGCTCCATGACGCCCTCCTCGACCATGATCCGCCCGCCACCCGGCCCGGCCTCTTCGCTGGGCTGAAAGATCAGCGCGACACGGCCTTTGAAATTGCGCGTCTCGGCTAGGTACCGTGCAGCTCCCAACAGCATCGTCGTATGCCCGTCATGCCCGCAGGCGTGCATTGCCCCGGGCGTCTGCGAGGCATAGGGCACGCCCGTCGTCTCATGAATCGGCAACGCGTCCATGTCCGCCCTCAAACCGATGGTCGGCCCCGGCCCCTGCCCCTCGATCACCGCTACCACGCCGGTCCTGGCGATCCCGGTCTCGATCTGCGTGATGCCGAACTCCCGCAACCGCTCCACCACGAAGGCCGCGGTCTCAAAGCAGTCGAACCCAAGCTCGGGCCGCTGGTGCAGATGCCTGCGCCACGCCGTCATGTCCTCGGCAAATCCTGCGATCCGGTTGATGATGGCCAAGCGTCTGGACTCCTCTTTGCTCTGCGGTCAGGGTCCACTCAACGCCAGAAAGAAGGACGGTGCAATGCCCGATGACCTGATCCATGACCCCAAGGGCGGGATGCCCCGGCTGCGCGCGATCATGCGGGCGCTGCGCGATCCCGACACCGGCTGTCCGTGGGACATAGAACAGGATTTCGGCACCATCGCCCCCTACACCATCGAGGAAGCCTACGAGGTCGCCGACGCCATCGAGCGCGGCCAGTGGTCCGAGTTGCGCGACGAACTGGGGGACCTCTTGTTGCAGGCCGTGTTCCACGCCCAGATCGCTGACGACAAGGGGCTCTTTGATTTCGACGACGTCGCCAACGGCATCGCCGACAAGATGGTCGCCCGCCACCCGCATGTCTTTGGCGACGAGAACCGCGACAAATCCGCCGAGCAACAGACCCGCGACTGGGAAGCCGTCAAGGCGGCCGAGCGGGCGGCCAGGGCCCAGACCGGCGTGCTCGACGGCGTCGCGGCCGGCCTTCCCGCTCTCATGCGCGCGGTAAAGCTACAGAAACGCGCGGCTCGCGTGGGCTTCGACTGGCCCGATGCCTCGCACGTCCTGGACAAGATCACCGAAGAAGCGCAGGAACTGCAAGAGGCCGCCGACACGCTTGGCCCCGACGAGGTCGAGGAGGAGTTCGGCGATCTGCTCTTTGTCATGGCCAACCTCGCGCGGCATATGAAGGTCGACCCCGAGCAGGCTCTGCGCCGCGCCAACGCCAAGTTCACCCGCCGGTTCGAGCGGATCGAGGCGCTGCTGGCCGAACAGGGAAAAACGCCGCAGGACTCGAACCTGGCCGAAATGGATGCCCTCTGGGACCGCGCCAAGACCGAGGAAAAGACCTGATCTCAGGTCGCCGCCGCGCCATTCCGGTCGCCGCCGGTCTCTTCCGCGGCACCCTCCGCGCCCGCCACCACGATCTGCCGGTAGAGGTGCCACGTGGCATGGCCCAAAAGCGGCAGCACCACGAATAACCCCAGGAAGGCCGGGGCAAGGGCCGCGAAGGTCAGCACTGACACGATCGCGGCCCAGCACAGCATCGGCACCGGGTTGCCCGCCACCGTCTGGATGCTGGTGATCATCGCGGTCACGAAATCCACCTCGCGGTCCAGCAGCAGCGGCAGCGCCACCACCGTCATGGAAAACAGCAACAGCGCAAAGGCGGCACCCACGGCACTGCCCACGGCCAGCATCGTCAGCCCCTCGCGCGTCAGGTAGATGTCGTAGGAGGTCGAGACGTTGGTCATGGTCGAATAGCCCAGGAACAGCGCGAAGATCATATGCGCCAGGAAGAACCAGAACAGGAACACCACGATCACCACGGCGCAGATCGACGGCAGCTGCCGGTGCCTCTGGTCAAAGATCACACCCAGAATGTCCCTCGCGACAAGTGGCTCTCCCTGCTCCAGCCGGTGACTGACCTCGTAAAGACCGACCGCCGCGAACGGTCCCACCAGCGGAAAGCCCACGGCTGCGAAGACCAGCCAGTATGTCTGTCCCGTCACCCACGTAACCCAGATCATGACCCATCCGATGGACACGTACACGCCCGCGAACAGGATCGCATAGCCGGGCGCCCGGCACATATCCCGCCAGCCCCGGCGCAGCGCCGTCCCCAGCATGTCCAGCCGGACGTCGCCAAGCTCGGGCACACCCAGCGGCCGCGCGTGCTGTTCCCTTTCGCCCATGGCATCCTCCCTCGGGCGACAAGCCTACAACCTGCCCGCGCGTCGGCAAAGCCGAATTTGGGTTTGTAATTCCTACAGTGTCGGCGGCCGCGTCTCGGGCCAGCGCGTCGCGCGGTGATAGGCCTCGGCCAGCTCCAGCAGGCGCGCATCGTCGCCGTGCCGTCCGATCAGCTGCAGCCCCATCGGCAGGCCCTGCGGCCCGAACCCGGCGGGCACCGCAACGGCGGGCAGACCCAACAGGCTCGCGGGCACCACCACCTCCATCCAGCGGTGATAGGTGTCCATCCCCTGCCCGGCGATGGCCTTCGGCCAGTCCAGCGTCTTGTCGAACGGCCAGACCTGCGCCGTGGGCAAAGCGATGACGTCAAACCGCTCGAAAAACGCGTCTGCGGCGCGCAGCCAATCGGAGCGCAGCACACTCGCCGCGTGCACGTCCAGCGCCGACAGCGCGCGGCCCTGCTCGATTTCCCAGATCGCCTCGGGCTTGAGATGCCGGCGCAGCGTTTCATCCTCGTACATCGGCGACTTGTCCGACGCGATGGCCCAGCTGCGCAGCGCGGTCCAGGATTGCCACAACGCCTCGCGGGAAAACGGCGCGGCGGGGCTGTCCACGGCGCAGCCCACCTGCCCCAGCACATCCAGCGCCGCCTCACACAGCAGCAGGATACCGTCCTCGAACCGCAATGCGCCGTTCCAGTCCGCCAGCCAGGCCACGCGCAAGCCTGCCGCCTCGCCGCGCAGCGCGCGGACCGGTGCAAAATCCGGGCCCCGCAGGCCACCCTTTTGCGGCACCGACATCACGTCCAGCTGCAACGCAAGATCGCCGGGGCAGCGGGCCATCGGACCGTTGGTGGCCAACCGGTGCAAAAAGACATCGCCCTCGGCCCCGCCCGGCACCCGGCCCCAGCTGGGGCGCATCCCGTAAACATTGCACCACCCCGCCGGGTTGCGCAGGCTGCCCATCATGTCCGAGCCGTCGGCGATCGACAGCATCCCCGCCGCCAGCGCCACCGCCGCGCCGCCCGACGACCCGCCGCAACTGCGCGTCAGGTCATAGGGGTTCGAGGTGACACCATGCACCGGGTTGTAGGTGTGGCTGCCCAACCCGAATTCCGGCGTGTTGGTCTTGCCGATGACAATCGCGCCCGCCGCGCGAAGGGGGGCGATATGCGGGCTGTCCACGGCGGCGATCTGCCCGGCGAACGCGGGCGAGCCATGGCTGGTGGGCAAGCCCGCCGCATCCGCCAGATCCTTGACCGCGAGCGGCAGACCGTGAAGCGGGCCTTTCGCCTCGGTCCTGTCCGCCGCACGCGCCTCGGTCATCAACGCCTCACGCTCGCGCATCGACACGATGGCATTGAGCGGGCCGTTCACGGTATCGATCCGGTCCAGTGTCGCCGCCATCAGGTCGGCCGCGCGCAACCGCCCCTCCCGAATCGCGCGCGCCTGGTCCGCGGCGGTCAGTGTCAGCGGATCACTCGACATCGGAACAGATCGGTGGACGCGGCGTGCCACGCTCGGTTGCGTTGATGCCCTCGACCCAGCCCGCGCCGATGGCCAGCATCATCATATCCATCATCGTCCAGGCATTGACCACTTCACCGTCCGTGACATCCGCCAGGGTCTGCCCCACCTCGACGGTGACCGGCGCCACGTTGGCCTCACACGTCACGCGGCTGGCATTGTCGCGCACCAGCGTGTCGAAATGCTCCAGCATCAGCGCCTGGCTGCGCCGGATGGCGTCGATTCTCGGCACATCCGCACAGGCGCCCGTCAGCACCTGAAACCCCATCGGCGTGCGCAGCGGATCGTCGGAGAAAAAGCTGACACGGCCCGACCGCACGCCCTCCGCGATGATCCTGTAATAGGCGACCGCCGCCGCGTCGCGGGTGAGGCCGTCCTGCTGCACAAGCGCCTGCTGCATGTCCTCGCCCACGATGAAACAGCCGTATTCCGCGAACTCCGCGTGGGCGTCGACCGCCCCGATCCCGCGCTGAACCACCGGCGAGGCGATGTCGTAGCGGGTGTCGATCTTCGGCGGCTGAATGGTGCAGATCCCGGGTCCAAGCACGATCCAGTCGCCGTGCCTCTCCGCCTCGCCCCGCGCCAGCGCCGCCTCGGCATAGGTTGTCAAAGTGGCGCGAAACTCCGGCGTCGGCATTTCCTGCGCCATGCGTGACTGCGGCCCGACGGCGCAGCCATTTTCCGACAGGTAGGCCCGCACCGAGGCGTCATCGGCCCAAGCGCCACCAGCGGCCAGCATCATCACGAGGCCCGCTGCGGCAATCGCCCTAGACATCCTCGCCCTGCGCCTCGGCCCGCGACTTGCCCGACACGTCCAGCGCCAGCGTGGCGGCCATGAATGGGTCCAGGTCGCCGTCCAGCACGCCCTTGGTGTCGCTGGTCTCGTGCCCGGTGCGCAGGTCCTTAACCATCTGGTAGGGCTGCAACACGTAAGACCGGATCTGGTTGCCCCAGCCCGCGTCGCCCTTGGCCTCGTGCGCGGCGTTGATGTCGGCGTTCCGCTTGTCCAGCTCCAGCTGGTACAGCCGCGATTTCAGCGCCTTCATGGCGATATCGCGGTTCTGGTGCTGCGACTTTTCCGAGCTGGTCACGACGATGCCCGTGGGATGGTGGGTGATCCGCACCGCCGAGTCGGTCTTGTTGACGTGCTGCCCGCCCGCGCCCGAACTGCGATAGGTGTCGATGCGGATATCGTTGGGATTGACCTCGATCTCGATATTGTCGTCCACCACCGGATAGACCCAGACGGAACTGAACGAGGTGTGCCGCTTGGCCGCCGAATCGTAGGGCGAGATCCGCACCAGCCGGTGCACGCCCGATTCCGATTTCAGCCAGCCATAGGCGTTGTGCCCGCTGATCTTGTAGGCCGCCGACTTGATCCCGGCCTCGTCGCCCGGCGTCTCGGACTGCAGCTCGACCGAATACCCGTGCTGCTCGGCCCAGCGGACATACATCCGCGCCAGCATGTTGGCCCAGTCGCAGCTTTCCGTGCCGCCCGCGCCCGCGTTGATTTCCAGGAACGTGTCGTTGCTGTCGGCCTCGCCATTCAGCAGCGCCTCCAGCTCTTTCGCGGCCGCCTTCTTGGCCAGCCGCCGCAGCGCCTCCTCGGCCTCGGCCACGACCTCGTTGTCGTCTTCCATCTCGCCAAGCTCGATCAGGCCGGTCTGGTCCTCAAGCTCCGCCTTGATCGAATCGTGCGTCTCGACCGCATCCACCAGCGCCTGCCGCTCACGCATCAGCGCCTGTGCCTTGGCCGGGTCGTCCCACAGGTTGGGGTCCTCGACGCGGGCATTGAACTCTTCCAGCCGGTGCTGCGCGGTCTCCCACCCCATGCGCTGGCGCAAAAGCTCCAGCGAGGTCTCTATCTCGGCAACAAGTGTCTGTATCTCGGCGCGCATTGTGGCGATGTCCTTGGGTCTGCTCAGGGCTTGGTGATATCAAGGCGTCAAGGCACCGACAAGTCAGCCTGCGCAAATCACGATGATGATCTATGTACTATGAAGAGCTTGTTTATCAGACTTGCACGTCTTGAGGACCTCAAGGCGATAGAGAGGCTAAGTGACATTGTGCAAGCAATACACGCAACGTCACGCCCGGATGTGTTTCGCATGCCCGTCGATACAGAAGGTCGCCGCGCGTTTTTCTCGGCTTCGATTTCGGACGACAGGTGGCGAGTCTGGCTGGCGTCGAAGGACGAGCGTGTCCTCGCCTTCTCCATGTCGGAAGTTATCGATAAATCCGGTCCGATCCGCTCACCCCACTTTGAAGGCCACCTGCATCAAATCTGCGTAGACCCAGCAGACCGTCGGCAAGGCGTCGGCATGGCATTGGTTCAACATACCGTCCGTGATCTAAAAGCGCGGGGCGTGGATCGTATCACAGTCAACTACTGGAACTTCAACACCGCTTCCCGCGCGCTGTTCGAGGCCGCCGGTTTCGCCCCCGTCGAGACCAAGGCCGAACTTCTCTGACGACGGCACACCGTTTCGTCTTGTACCCGGATTCAATAAAGCCCGCCCGAGCTCATGTTGCCAAAGCTGGATTTCTGCCCGACCTGCGCCTTGTTCCCGGTCGAGGTCGTGACCTCGCGCACCTGCTCGGTCTCGCCCGCCTGGAACAGGTCGAAATCGCCGCCCATCGCGTAGCCGCCGTCGAACATGATCCCGAACAGCGGGTCTTCGCCTTCGCGGAAACATTCCGACACCACGTTGGGGCCGGACGCACCGTCGGGCAGGCGCGAGCCGGAATAGCGGTCGATGTTGATGAAATCGCAGCCCTCGGGGACCTTGAACTCCGAGCCGCCGTATTTCTGGATCGCCTTCTCCATGAACGCCTGGAAGACCGGGCCGCACATCGACGAGCCATAAGCGCTCCGCCCCATGCCGCGCGGCTGGTCATAACCGATGTAACAGCCCGCCGCGATCGTGGACGAAAAGCCCACGAACCACACGTCGCGCGCGTCGTTGGTGGTGCCGGTCTTGCCGGCAATCGGCACCGGAAGGTTGATCGCACCGCGGGCCGTCCCCCGGTCGACCACGCCTTTCATCATCGACGTCAACTGATAGGCCGTCACCGGGTCCATGACCCGCTCGCGGTTGGACACGATGCGAGGGCTGCGCGACCGCGGGATACCCGGATCGCCGCAATCGGTGCAATCCCGCGCGTCATGGCGATACACCGTGCGGCCATAGCGGTCCTGCACACGGTCCACCAGTGTCGGCTGCACCCGCTCGCCGCCATTGGCGAACATCGAATAGGCCGCCACCATCTTGTACAGCGTAGTCTCCTCGGACCCCAATGCGTTGGCCAGGAACGGCTTCATGTTGTCGTAGACGCCGAATTTCTCGGCATAGCTCGCCACGGTTTCCATGCCGACCTCTTCGGCCAGGCGGACCGTCATCAGGTTCCGCGACTGCTCGATGCCGGTCCGCAGCGGCGTGGGCCCATAGAACTTGTTCGACGAGTTCTTGGGCCGCCACAATCCCTGCGGCGTGTTGATCTCGATCGGCGCGTCCACGACGATCGTCGCGGGCGTATAGCCGCTGTCCAGCGCGGAGGCGTAGACGAACGGCTTGAAGCTCGACCCGGGCTGGCGCTTGGCCTGCGTCGCACGGTTGAAGACCGAGTGCTGATAGGAGAACCCGCCCTGCATCGCCAGCACGCGGCCGGTGTTGACGTCCATCGCCACGAAGCCGCCCTGCACCTGCGGCACCTGCCGCAATGTCCAGCGGATGAAGCTGCCGTCGCTGTCGGCGGTCATGCGCCGCACGTGCACGACCTCGCCCCGCTCGAAGGTTTCCTGAAAATTGCCGGGCAGCCAGGCGATGTCCTCGCGCGGCACCACATGAGGCTCGGCCTCGGTTTCTTCGACCCCCTCGATGCCAAGGCGCATCCGCTGATCCCCGATCTCCAGGATCACCGCCGGATACCACGTCCCGTCAAGCTCGATGTCGCGCGCAACCCGCGTTTCGGCCAGCGCCGCGCGCCATGCCTCTTCGCTTTCCAGCACCTCGGCGGGCAAGGTCTTGCCCGTGCCACGCCACCGGCCCGTGCCGCGATCATAGGTTTCCAACTGTTCGCGCAGCGCCTCTGCCGCGATGTTCTGCAATTCGCGGTCAATCGTGGCGCGCACCGCCAGACCGCCCGAGAAGAACTCGCCTTCGCCGAAATCCTGGCTCAGCTGGCGGCGAATCTCATCGGTGAAGTAATCGCGCGGTGGCAGCTGCGCTGAAAACGGCTCGAAATCGCCATTCTGAACCGACTTTAGCGGCATCGCCACCTCGGTCTCGTAACTCGCCTCGTCGATATACCCGTTCTCGTACATTTCCTTCAGCACGAAATTACGCCGCTTCATCAAGCGCTCTCTCTCGCGCACCGGGTGATAGTCCGACGGCGCCTTGGGCATCGACGCCAGAAAGGCCGCCTCGTGCGGCGCAAGCTCTCGCAGGGGCTTGTTGAAATAGGTCTGCGCCGCCGCCGTCACGCCATAGGAATTCTGGCCGAGGAAGATCTCGTTCATGTAAAGCTCGAGGATATCTTCCTTGCTCAGCGTCTCTTCGATCCGCGTGGCCAGGATGATCTCCTTGATCTTGCGCTCGATCCGCCGGTCGCCCGACAGCAGGAAGTTCTTCATCACCTGTTGCGTGATGGTCGACGCCCCGCGCACGTTCTGCCCGCGCGAGCGCACCGCCTCCACCACCGCGGCGGCGATCCCGCGCGCGTCATAGCCGCCATGGCTGTAGAAATTCTTGTCCTCGGCCGAGATGAAGGCCTGCTTCACCAGATCGGGGATATCCTCGGCGGGCGTGAACAGCCGCCGCTCGCGGCTGAATTCGTCGATGATCCGCCCCTCGCCCGAATAGATCCGGCTGATCGTCGGCGGCGTGTAATTCGCCAGGCTTTCGTGGCTCGGAAGGTCCTTGCCGTAAATGTGAAACACCGCCCCGATCGACAGTGCGATCACCACGACGACAAGCGTCACGAGACTGAAGATCGTGCCCAGGAATGTGGTGATGGGTCTCAGCAAGATACGGGTCCTTTCAAGATCGCCTTCCTATAGGCGCCGCGCGATGCGCCGTCAAAACACATTCCGGTGCGCCCGGGCCGTCGGCGCCTCATTGCCGCACCAGTTCCGCGTTGGCCGCATCGGCCTGGCGCCAGGCCCGGACGGCGTCGCTGACCGCCTGCGCCATCCGGGCGCGCCATTCCGCGTCCGCGATGTTGGCACGGTCCCGGTCCGAGCTCAGAAACCCCACTTCCAGCAGGACCGATGGAATATCGGGCGATTTCAGCACCGAGAATCCGGCCATCCGCATGGGCCGCGAATTGAGCGGCAGCCCCTTCTCCCTTATGCCCATCTGGATCGCCTTTGCCAGCTGTTCGGCCCGGGGCTGCGTCTCCATCCGCGCCAAGTCCATCAGCACGTCGGCCACCACGTCATCCGATCCCGTCAGGTCGATCCCGGCCAACAGGTCGGCGCGGTCATGCCGCTCGGCCAGCGCCGCCGAGGCGCGGTCCGAGGCGCTGTCCGACAGGGTATAGACCGTCGCGCCATGCGCCCGCCCCTCAATCAGCGCATCCGCGTGCAGCGAAATGAACAGCCCCGCCCCGACCTGGTGGGCAATCGCCACCCTCCGTTCCAGCGAGACGAAACTGTCATCCTCGCGGGTCAGCACCACCTCGACATCCGCCTGCCGCAACAGCACGTCCTTCAACTCGCGCGCGAAGGCCAGCATCAGGTCCTTTTCCGACAGGCCGTCCTTCTCCGCGCCCGGATCGATGCCGCCATGCCCGGGGTCGATCACCACCGTGAACAGGCCCGGATCCGCCGTGCGCGCGGCTTTGCCGGGCGACGGATCCTGCCTGTCCCAGCCCGGCACCTTCGGCGCGCCCGAGGCCGCGGCGAAGGCGGCTTCGGTCACTTCCGTCAATTCGATCGACAAGAGCGCCGCGCCCGTCTCCTGCTCAAGCGCCATGTCCGCGGCCCGCACCGCGTACGGCCCGGCCAGCGTGATCACCATGCGCGACCAGCCGGGCCGGAAACTGCCCATGCGCACCTGCCGCGCCCGTTCGGCCATGTCCAGCAGGGCCGCGTCCACACCGCGCCAGTCCACCTCGCGGAAATCCACCACCAGGCGCTCCGGCGCGTCCAGCGTGAACACCCGCCACGGCACGCCCTGGCTCAGCGCCAGTTCCAGCACCAGGCCCTGCCGCGTATCCGACAGCCGCGAGCCGTCCATGTCGACCCGCGCCAGCCCGCCGAAAGAGGACTGCGCCGCCGCCGCCACGGCCCAAAGGCACATCATCATTGCCAGAAACACCCGGATCATACTGCTCAGCCGCTTTTCGGTCTTGGTTGTCGCCACTCTACACCAGCACGACCGATTCCCACAGCCCGCTTTTCCCCTGGCCGGAAATATCCCGGGGAGGAGGCCGAAACCCGGTTTCGGCCGGAGGGGCAGCGCCCCTCCTCTCCCGAAACCTGCGCGCCGCAGGCGCACACCCGGATCACCGCGCCGCCATGAAGGCCGCCAGCCGCCCCAGGCCATCCTCGATATCCGCCGTCGACCGCGCATAGGAAAACCGCAGCGTGCCGCCACCGCGCACCGGGTCGAAATCCAGCCCCGGCGTCACCGCCACCCCGGCCCGCTCCAGGATCTCGGCGGCAAAGGCCCGGCTGTCATCGGTCAGCTGGCTGACATCGGCATAGACGTAGAACGCACCATCGGGCGGCGCGATCCGGTCGAACCCGGCCTTCGGCAGGCCCTCCAGCATCAGCGCCCGGTTGGCGCGGTAGACGTCCATGTTGGCCTGCAACTCCGGCCCGCACTCCATCGCCGCCAGCGCCGCCACCTGGCTGGCATGCGGCGGGCAGATGAACAGGTTCTGCGCCAGCCGCTCGATCCGGCGCACATGTGTCTCGGGCGCCACCATCCAGCCCACGCGCCAGCCCGTCATGCTGAAATACTTGGAGAACGAGTTGATCACGTAGGCCTCGTCGCTGACCTCCAGCGCGGTGACCGCGCGGGTGTCATACTCGATGCCGTGATAGATCTCGTCGCTGATGAACCCCGCACCGGCCTCTTGCGCCGCCCCCATCAGCGCCGCCAGCGCGTCCCTGTCCAGCATCGTCCCCGTCGGGTTCGCCGGGCTGGCCACCAGCAGGCCGTCCAGCTTGTGCGCCGCCACATCTCCCGGCACGGGCTGATAGCGGTGCCCGGGGGTGGTCTCGATGTCCACCGGGCAGAGATCCAGCGCCTTCAGGATCTGGCGATAACTGGGATAGCCCGGCGCGCCGATGCCCACGCGCGCCCCGGTATCGAAAAGCGCCGTGAAGGCCAGGATGAACGCCCCGGACGAGCCCGGCGTGATCACCACCCGCTCGGGCGACAGGTCGATGCCGTACCACTCGCCATACAGCCGCGCGATCCGCGTGCGCAGCGCCGGCAGCCCCAGCGCCACGGTATAGCCCATCGGATCGTCCTGCGTGGCCCGCGCCAGCGCCGCCCTTGCGCCCTCGGGCGCGGGGGTGCCCGGCTGACCCACCTCCATGTGGATGATGTGCCGGCCGTCCGCCTCGGCGCGCCGCGCGGCTTCCATCACGTCCATCACGATAAAGGGATCGACCTCCGAACGGGTTGAGTTTCGCATCCTTATATCCCTACATTGCGGCCACACCCGGGTTTCACAGGGAAAACGGACGCACGTCAATGCACCTGGCCCGCCACGGCTTGACGCCATTCACGCGAAGCCCCAAACACGCCACGTATTCCGCAAAGGAGAGCCCGGATGACCCGTCCCCTCGTTACCGCGACCGCCCTCGCCCTGGGCCTTGCCCTGCCCGCACAGGCGCTCGACCTCGATGCCATGACCGATGCCGAACGCGCCGCCTTCCGTGACGAGGTCCGCGCCTACCTGATGGAGAACCCGGAGGTCATCATGGAAGCCGTCGCCGTGCTGGAACAGCGCGAGGCCGACGCCCAGGCGCAGAGCGACAAGGATCTCGTGGCCGCCAATGCAGACGCGCTCTTCGATGACGGCCATTCCTGGGTCGGCGGCAATCCCGACGGCGACATCACCCTGGTCGAATTCCTCGATTATCGCTGCGGCTACTGCAAACGCGCCCATCCCGAGGTGACGAACCTGCTGAAGGAAGACGGCAACATCCGCTTCATCGTCAAGGAATTCCCGATCCTGGGCGAGCAATCGGTCACCGCGTCGCGCTTTGCCATCGCCACGCAGCAAGTCGCCGGCGACGACGCCTACCATGCCGTCAGCGAGGCTCTCATGGCCTATTCCGGCGACATCACCGAACCGGCGCTGCGCCGGATGGCCGAACCGCTGGACCTGCCCGTGGACGACATCATCGCCGCGATGGGCAGCGAAGAGGTCACCACCGTGATCGAGGAAAACCACGCGCTCGGCCGCGCCCTTCAGATCTCGGGCACGCCCTCCTTCGTGATGGAAAATCAGATGCTGCGCGGCTACGTCCCGCAGGAAGAAATGGAAATGATCGCCGAGGAGATCCGCAACGAAGGCTGATCAGGGCGTTTCCGGGCCAACCAGCCTCACGGAATATCGCGAAACGCAGTGAAACGCGCGAAGATCACCGCGCAAGCCGTTGACCGGACATCATTCCGCGGCTTGCGCTCCCTCCCCGGCCGCCTCGATCTCGGCGGCCTTCTTCTCGACCTCCTCGACGATGTGCTCGATCATCTGATCGTTCGACATCTTGTGGCTGGCCTTGCCGGCAAGATAGACCATGCCGCTGCCCGCGCCGCCGCCGGTAAAGCCCACGTCGGTCATCAGTGCCTCGCCCGGCCCGTTGACCACGCATCCGATGATGCTCAGGCTCATCGGCGTCTTGATATGCTCCAGCCGTTCCTCCAGCGCCTCGACCGTCTTGATCACGTCGAATCCCTGCCGCGCGCAGCTGGGGCAGGAAATGATGTTCACGCCCCGGTGGCGCAGGCCCAGCGATTTCAGGATCTCGTAGCCGACCTTGATCTCTTCGACCGGGTCGGCGGACAGGCTGACGCGGATCGTGTCGCCGATCCCCATCCACAGCAGGTTGCCCAACCCGATGGCGCTCTTGATCGTGCCCGAGGTCAGCCCGCCCGCCTCGGTGATGCCAAGGTGTATGGGTGCGTCCGTTGCTTCGGCCAGCGCCTGGTAAGCGGCGGCGGCCATGAACACGTCCGACGCCTTGCAGCTGATCTTGAACTCGTGAAAGTCGTTGTCTTCCAGCACCTTGATATGATCGAGCCCGGATTCCACCATGGCCTCGGGCGTGGGCTCGCCGTACTTGTCCAGCAGGTGCTTTTCCAGGCTCCCGGCATTCACGCCGATCCGCATGGAACAGCCGTGGTCGCGCGCCGCCCTGATCACTTCGCGCACCCGGTCCTGGCTGCCGATATTGCCCGGGTTGATCCGCAGGCAGGCCGCGCCCGCCTCGGCGGCCTCGATCCCGCGCTTGTAGTGGAAATGGATATCCGCCACGATCGGCACCGGGCTTTCGCGCACGATCTCCTTCAGGGCGCGGGCGCTGTCCTCGTCCGGCACCGAGACCCGCACGATATCCGCCCCCGCATCGGCGGCAGCCTGCACCTGCGCGACCGTGCCCTTGACATCGGTCGTCGCCGTGTTGGTCATGGTCTGCACGCTGATCGGGGCGCCGCCGCCCACCGGCACGTTGCCCACCATGATCTGGCGGCTTTCCCTGCGATAGATATTACGCCACGGGCGGATGTGGTTCAGCGACATCAGTACAGGTCCAGACAAGTTTCAATCCTGCGTCCAAGGTAAGGATGCAGCGCGGCTATGACAATGAAAGGATCGCGAATTAAGGGTCCGGCCCTTCAGGCGCGGATCAGTCCTGTGTCGGCGGTGTCTCGGCCCGCGCTTCGAGTTCGGCCACGTAGCGCGAAAGGTCCTGGTCGGAGTCCAGGTTCGCCACCGGCAGCGCATCGGCCAGCATCTTCGAATCCAGCGGCAGGCCAGAGGTCACCTGCCCGCGCTGCCCGGCCGGGCCATGGTGCACGCCGTTCACGGCGAAATAGATCGCGCCGCTTTCCCCGATCCGGATCGTCGGCGCATCTTCCATCACCGGCACGTCCCAGGTGTCGCCCGCGTTCATGATCGTCTCGTAGATGACACTGCCATCGGGTGCCTGCACCCGGACCCACGCGGGACGGACGGCCACCATCTTCACGCCGGCGGGCTGCTCGGCCAGAACCTGTGGTCCCTGGCGCTCTTCGCCGGTCCGGCCCGTCTGGCCCGTCCGGGGCACATCGGCGATCTGCGCGGCACCGGCCGTGGCCGTCGCGTAATCGGGCGAGGTCCGGTCCGCCTCCGGCAGCGTGCCGCTGAACGCCCCCACATCGGCAGGGTTCAGCGTGGAAATCGGCGCGTCGCGCGCGACCATTACGGGCACATCCAGCGCCTCGGGCCGGTACAGCCGGTCCAGCCGCTCGTCGCGCGGGGCGTCGAACACCGACGCCGTCGTCGCGGGATCGTTCTCGCGCGTCTCGCCGTCGCTCTGGGCCGGTGCGACGGCGCCGTCCAGCGGATCGAGGTCGCTCAGGACCGCAGGTGTGTTCTCGACCGGGGCGAACTGCACGCGTTGCACCTCGTTCAGGATGCTCCACGCGCCATAGCCCAGGCCGCCGATCAGCAATGTCAGCACCATCGCCGACCCGATCGCGCCCGGCTCGATCCGGGCCAGAAACGATTCAGTGGCCGGCACGAACGGTGTCTTCGGCAAGGCGATGGGATCTTCGCTGCGGGCCTTGCGCCGCATCGGCATCGCGTCGGGGCGGCGGATACTGCTGGCCTCGGCCGACATGCCATGCGCGATGGAAAACCCGCTTTCCGCGCAGAAGCCGGCAAAGGCCCGGTCGGGATCCATGTTCAGATAGCGCGCGTAGGACCGCACGTAGCCGGGGATGAAGCCCGGCGTGTCGAACGCATCGGGATCGCAATTCTCGATGGCGGCGATGTAGGAGGCCTTGATGCGAAGCTCGCGTTCAACATCCAGAAGGGATTTGCCCAGTGTCGCGCGCTCACCGCGCATAAGGTCGCCCAAGCGCAACTCAAACGCGTCGAAACCACGCGGCTCGACGTCCGGTTCCCCAGTATATCGCTTGGATCGGAACCCTATCATCAGGTTCTGCCCTCTAACTTCGTGCCTGCGTTTATCCCGCCGCGCGAAACCCTTCATCCGGGTCTGTCCGATTCGCGCGATGCCCTTTTTCTTTATGCACTCTTAGCATAGCGCAAGAAACAATGCACCTGTGACGAAATTATGCTGACAGTTCGGCACGATTCAGCGCGCAATGACTCCAGAGTTCATCCATCGCGTTAACCAGATGGTCCATCTCGCGCGGGCCATGCACCGGCGAGGGGGTAAAGCGCAGCCGCTCGGTGCCGCGCGGCACGGTCGGGAAATTGATCGGCTGCACGTAGATGCCGTAGCGCTCCAGCAGCATGTCCGACAGTTTCTTGGTGTGCACCGGATCGCCCACGATCACCGGCACGATATGCGTGCCGTGATCGATGATCGGCAGGCCCAGCCCCTTCAACCGCAGCTTCAGGATCCCGGCCTGGGTCTGGTGCCGGTCGCGCAGGTCCTGATCGTGCTTGAGATGCGCAACCGACGCGGCCGCACCGGCGGCGACGGCCGGCGGCAGCGACGTGGTAAAGATGAAGCCCGGCGCATAAGACCTTACCGCATCGCACATTTTCTCGCTCGCGGCGATATAGCCGCCCATCACGCCGAACGCCTTGGCCAGCGTGCCGTTGATGATGTCGATCCGGTGGGTCAACCGGTCGCGTTCGGCCACGCCGCCGCCGCGGGGACCGTACATGCCCACCGCGTGCACCTCGTCCAGGTAGGTCAGCGCGCCGAACTCGTCCGCGATGTCGCAGACCGCCTCGATCGGACCGAAATCGCCATCCATCGAATAGATCGATTCGAAGGCGATCAGCTTCGGCGCCGCGGGATCGTCCGCCGCCATCATCTCGCGCAGATGGTCCAGGTCGTTGTGCCGGAAAATCCGCTTGGACCCGCCGTTGCGGCGAATGCCCTCGATCATCGAGGCGTGGTTCAGCGAGTCCGAATAGATGATCAGCCCGGGAAACAGCTTCGGCAGCGTCGATAGCGTGGCATCGTTGGCGATATAGGCCGAGGTGAACAGCAGCGCCGCTTCCTTGCCGTGCAGGTCCGCCAGTTCGGCCTCCAGCCGCTTGTGATAGACCGTCGTGCCCGAGATGTTGCGCGTGCCGCCCGACCCTGCGCCGGTGGCGTCGAGCGCCTCGTGCATCGCCGCCAGGACGACAGGGTGCTGCCCCATCCCGAGATAATCGTTGCCGCACCAGACGGTGATCGGCTGCTCGCCCCCGTCGGGCCGCTTCCAGGTCGCGTGCGGGTACTGGCCATTCGTCCGCTCGATATCGATGAAGGTGCGGTACCGCCCTTCCTCGTGAAGTCGGTTCAAGGCGATATCGAGCTTGGCAGTGTAATCCACGCGGATCTCCTCCTGGCAGTCTGACGAGGCGCGGCGCGGAGGCGGCCAGCTTCGCCCTTGTTGCGCCGGATATAGTTTTAAGGCTTGGCGCGCAACAGGTTACAAATTGCCACGCCCCTGCCCCCGTGACAACCGCGCCCGGCCCCTCCTTTGGTCGCAGGCGCAAGGGGCCGGCGCCCCGATCCCGCTGGACAGTCCGGCGCGCGGTGGTAGGGTCCGGCCAACATTTCCTTCAGACCGGAGTTCGCGCATGTCCCTCGACGCCATCCTCACCCGTATCGACGACCAGTTGCCCGACGCGATGGACCGCCTGACGGATCTCCTGCGCATCCCTTCCATTTCCACCGATCCGGCCTTCAAGCAGCCCACCGAGGACGCCGCCGACTGGCTGGTCGCCGACCTGCAAAGCCTGGGCATCAAGGCCGAGAAGCGCCCCACCACCGGCCACCCCATGGTGGTGGGCCACGCCGACGGACCCAAGGGCGGCACCGGCCCGCACCTCCTGTTCTATGGCCATTACGACGTCCAACCCGTCGACCCGCTTGAGCTTTGGAAGACCGACCCCTTCGATCCGCAGATCCAGGACACCGACACAGGCAAGGTCATCCGCGGCCGCGGCGCCTCGGACGACAAGGGCCAGCTGATGACCTTCGTCGAGGCCTGCCGCGCCTACAAACACGTCACCGGCGAGATGCCCTGCCGCATCACGTTTTTCTTCGAGGGCGAAGAGGAATCGGGTTCGCCCTCCCTCATCCCCTTCATGAAGGAAAACGCCGAAGAGCTTCAGGCCGATCTTGCACTGATCTGCGACACCTCCATGGTGGCCCCCGGCGTGCCTTCCATCGCCTCGCAGCTGCGCGGCATGATGAAGGATGAATTCACCATCCACGGCCCCCGCATCGACCTGCATTCGGGCCACTATGGCGGCCCCGCCCTGAACCCGCTGCGGGAAATCTCGCGCCTCATCGCCTCGTTCCACGACGACACCGGGCGCGTTGCCGTCGACGGCTTCTACGACGGGGTGCAAGAGGTTCCGGCCGAGCTTCTGCGCCAATGGGAAAGCTGCGGCTTCGACGAAAAGGAATACCTGTCCTCGGTCGGCTTCACCCAAGCGCATGGCGAGGCAGGCTACAGCACGCTCGTCCAGCAATGGGCCCGCCCCACGCTGGAAATCAACGGCCTCTGGGGCGGCTATCAGGGCGCCGGCACCAAGACGGTGATCCCCGCCGAGGCGCATTGCAAGCTGACCTGCCGGCTGGTCGACGACATGGACCCCGACGCCCTGCGCGAGAACATCCGCAAGCATGTCGAAGACCGCCTTTCGCCCGACGCCCGCGTCACCTGGAACGACGATCTCGACGGCTCGCCGGCGGCGAAGATGAACACCGACCGCCCCGAGTTCGAGGCCGCCCGCCAGGCACTCTCCGATGAATGGGATCGCGAGGCGGTTTTCACCGGCATGGGCGGCTCGATCCCCATCGCCGGCTTCTTCAAGGAAATCCTGTCGCTCGATTCCATGCTGATCGGCTTTGCCCAGGAAGACGACGCGATCCATTCGCCCAACGAGAAATACAACGTCGAGAGCTTTCACAAGGGCACCCGCAGCTGGGCGCGCGTGCTCGACCGGCTGTCGCGCTAACCCGTGCCCATCCCCGGCTTTCGCCACGCGACCGCGCAGGTCAACGGCATCCACGTCGCCTACAGCATCGGCGGCTCCGGCCCGCCGCTGCTGCTCTTGCACGGTTTCCCGCAGACCCGTGCGCTCTGGGCCCACGTGGCCCCGGCGCTGGCTCAGACCCATACGGTCGTCTGCCCCGACCTGCGCGGCTATGGCGACAGCGATAAACCCCGGGATGTCGCCGCCTGCAGCTTTCGCGAAATGGCCCGCGACCAACTGGCGCTGATGTCACACCTTGGCCACGACCGCTTCGCCGTCGCAGGCCATGATCGCGGGGCGCGCGTGGCGCACCGGCTCGCGCTCGACGCGCCCGACGCCGTGACCTCGCTATGCCTGATGGATATCGTCCCCACGCACACCCTTCTGACTAAATTGCGGATGGACGTGGCGCAGACCTATTACCACTGGTTCTTCCTTGCCCAGCCCGGCGCCCTGATCGAGGACATGATCGCTGCCGACCCGGACGCCTATTACCAGTCCTGCCTCACCGGCTGGGGCTCCGCCGCGCTCGATGATTTCGCCACGGATCAACTGGCCGCATACCAGCGCAGCTGGCGCAACCGCGACACGATCCGCGGCATGTGCAACGATTACCGCGCCGCCATTGCCCATGACGTGCATGACGATGCCGCCGATCTCGACGCCCGCATCGCCTGCCCCACGCTGATCCTCTACGGTCGCGACGGGGCGATGGCCCGCCACTATGACGTGCCGGCCACGTGGGAGCCGAAATGCGCCGACATGCGCTCCGGTACGGTCGAAGGCGGCCATTTCTTCATCGACACCGCGCCCGAGGCGACCATCGCGGCGCTGCGCCGGTTCTTCGACTGAATGCAGGGGATGACGTGGCGCGGTTGACGGGGCTCGAACCCGCGACCCCCGGCGTGACAGGCCGGTACTCTAACCAACTGAGCTACAACCGCGCGAAGGTCGTAATGTTTTGCAGCGGTGGCGCGGTTGACGGGGCTCGAACCCGCGACCCCCGGCGTGACAGGCCGGTACTCTAACCAACTGAGCTACAACCGCCCGCTGCAAACCCGAAGCCATGCCCCGAGCGTGAGAGGGTGTTTAGGCGGCGCGGCCCGTCCCGTCAAGCGTTCACCGCGTCAAATCGACAGGTTTTTCCACACCCGCTCCGACGCAGGTTTTCAAGCGTTTCGTGACGTTGCGTCAGTCTTCGGAAACAGTGTTTTTCTTTGGATTCAGGTGCACAGGTGCCAAGCGTTGGGGCTAAATACTTTACTGGCGAAGTGTCAATCGCTATTTGACGTTACTGCAATAGACCTCTTATAAATGACTCGTGATCCGTAAAACAGGATTGGTATCTCGTGCTGGATTTCCATGATCGACTGAAGACCTACATCAAGGGCTCGTCCTATGATTACAAAGGCCTGTCTCTCGAGATCGGACAGGGCGAGCGTTATATTTCCAACCTCCTGTCCTCGAAAAGTGACCCGGGCTATTCCAGCGTCGTCAAGATCTGCTCCGCCCTCGGCATCACGCCGAACCAGATCGCCGGTCTCAACGACCAGATAACCCTGGCCGGCGGCGAGATCGACAACCGCATCGTCACGGCCCAGGCCGAGCGGATCCTGACCTCCGTCACCCGCGAGGCGCATCGCAAGCTGTCGCAACGAGGCGCCCGCCCCCTCCTGGACGACGTGCTGACCTGGTGGCACCAGCAGGGCGGCGTTCTGACCAATTTCGACACGCTCAGCGAACATGTCGATCTCTACCTTGCGCCGGACGAGCATTCGCGCCTGCCCGAACCCTACAAGATCGGCCACCAGAGCCTCGCCGCGCAAAGCTTCGGCATCCAGACGGCCGAGCACCTGCGCTATCTCTTCACCACCTTCGATGACAAGCTGTGCGAAAGCGTCCGGCTGGCCCATGTCGAGGCCACGCGCGGCGAACCCAAGCTGACGATCGAGGAAATCGACGTCATGCTGCCCGGCCACAGCTTTCCGCTGCGCTTCACCTACAAGCGGCTGTTGCTGCCGGTGCGTGATGGCGAAGGCAACAAGTACGTGCTGAACTACTCACAAGCTCTCGAGTGAGCCGGCGTAATACGCCATCATGTGAGACAGGTGCTCCGACGACAGCGCCACCAGCCATTCGCTGTCGCCCCGCCCCGCGGGCGCCGGATCGGCCCATCTCGCCACGCCCGGCACCTGCACGGTGAAACCATACGTGGTTGCGAATCCCGCCATCACGTCCCGGTCCCGCATCATCGCATAGGTCCAGTCCACCGGCCATTTCGTGGCGATACAGCAATGCAGCAGCAACATCAGCTGCCGCAGGCGCTGCCGCGACCCCCGCTGCCCCGGGGCGACGAAAAGCTCTCCGATATAGGCCATGCGCCCGTGAAACCCCGGCGGCAGCGCCGTGGTGAAGTCCAGCAAGGTGTCGCCGGACGGGTGCGGATAATGCCGGCGCATCGTCCGGCGCATGTAGTCGCCCATGTTCTCGCGTCCGACATTGTCGAACCGCGTCGCCACCGCGGCCACGAAGGTCTCGCCCTCGCGCAGCACCAGCCAGAAGCCGGACTCTTCGGTGAAATCGTTGTAATGCGCCGACAGTTTCGCGGTGACGCTGGTCTTGCCATGCTCCCGCACCAGCTGTTCCACGGCCTCGAAATCCGACACCGTCTCGATAGCGTACCCGTTGCGCGCCAGGCCCGAGACGCAGGCCCCGCCGACCTTGATAAGGTCCAGTGAATTCTGCATGTGCTCCTGCTTCCCCTGCATCGAGCCTTGCCGTGGCAACCGTCGGCCCACCGGCATCCGCAAACATGGTTAACAGCGTGGAATGCAGGTTGGAATGACTCCGATCCTCAAAAACGGAATGTTTCTCCAAGCGAAACAACCCCCGGCACGTGTTTCGACATCGGAAAGCGCGCGTCTGCCATCCTGTTTCCATTAGGGGGAATGGTGGGCGGTGAGGGACTCGAACCCCCGGCATCTTCGGTGTAAACGAAGCGCTCTACCAACTGAGCTAACCGCCCCTCGTTGCGCTCCTCTAGCAACACCGCAATGGCCTTGCAAGATGCTTCGCACCCGACCGCCCCGCCGACTGCGCCGTCGAACTTTCCCGCAACAGGCCGGGCAAAAATGAACACGGGCGTTCCGAAATCTATTCAGAACGCCTGTGCCCGTGCCTAAGGTCGTCGGCAACGAAGAAAAAGACTGCGCACGAGCATGGCCCTCACTCTTCTTGCATTCGCACTCCCGGCGGCGCTCTTTCTGGTGCTGGCCCTCCTGCCCCATGGCCGGCCCGCCCTGCTGGCCGCCCTGGCGATGGCGGCAGCCCTCATAATCCTGTGGGGCGCGCATTATCTCGACGTCCTGGGGCTGGGCAGGCACGGCCAGGGCAATGCCCGGATCATCGCATTCTTCATGCTCCTCGGCCTCACCCTCGCCTGGTTCATGGCGACGTCGCTTCAGATCCTGCGCCAACGCTTCCCGCCGCACTGGCCAGGCTGGAGCTGGCCCGCCGTGGTCGTCGTGACCCTGCTGGTCATCGGCTACGGGCTCTGGCGGATGCTGAACGTATAGAGTGGGAAATGGTGGGCGATAGAAGATTCGAACTTCTGACATCTTCGATGTGAACGAAGCGCTCTACCACTGAGCTAATCGCCCGCCGGAGCCGCTGTTTAGCGCCCCTTCGAGATCGGTGCAATAGCAAAGCCGCATGATCCGCGCAGGGAATTTCACCCTGCAGGCGGATCCAGGCAAACCTAGCCGTTGCCGCTGGTGTCGTCGTCCTTCGATTGCCGGATCTTCGCCACGGTGACCCGCGCGTTGCCGACCTCTTTCTGGCGGTTGATCTTCACCTTGCCCAGCGGCTTGAGGTTCAGTTCGCGCCCTTCGGCCAACGCCTCGCCCAGTACTTCCAGCATGGCCTCGACCACCGGCTTCACCTTGTTCTTGTTCAGATCGGCACGGTCCGCCACCAGCTGAAGCAGCTCCTGCTTCTTGAGTTCGGTCGAAACGATCTCCGCCGCGGTCGTCTCCGTGACCACGTCCAGATCCGCCTTGGCCGGGGCGGCGGGCGCCGTGGCCGCGGCCTTGGATTTCGGGCTTGTCGTACTGCGCGATGCCATTTTGGGCCTCTAATATTTGCACTTTTGACACACGATACCGGATTTGGAACGGAATACCACCGCCGAGTTGACGTGCCGGCAACCGGGCCGCATAAACTGTCGCCAATTATCACTGGGGATCACGCAATGAAGAAAGTTATTGTCGCCGCCGCTGTCGCCTCGCTGCTTTTCATCGAACCCGGCCTTGCCGGAAACTTGTCAGACCCCGTGCTCGATCAGCAGGTTATCGCGGATGCCGCCGTCGAAGATTCCACGGCCAAGGTCGATGCGCTGATGCTGACGTTGTTTTACGTCTTCCTCTTCGCGGCGGCCGGCGGCGCGTTCTAGACTGCGAAACCGCGCAATCGGGCCCCCGAACCGACCGGCCGGTCATCCGGCGCCTGCGCCTGCGCGGCCTGCGGCAGGCGGCCTTGAATAAATCTGCCCGGATGAAAAAAAGGCGCCCGACCGGGGCGCCTTTCTCTTTTCACTGAACGGTTGGGCCGGCCTAGTGGGTCACCGCCCCTGCCCCGTCATCCCGCGACTTTCGCGCGGCCTCGGCGGCAGCCGCCTCCTCGGCGGCTTCGTCCCATTCGACCGGCTCGGGCGCCTTGACCAGCGCCAGCCGCAGGACATCGCTGACATGTTCGACCGGTATGATCTCCAGCCCCTCCTTCACGTTGTCGGGGATTTCGGTCAGGTCCTTCTCGTTTTCCTGCGGGATCAGAACCGTCTTGATCCCGCCGCGCAGGGCCGCCAGCAGCTTCTCCTTCAGCCCGCCGATGGCCAGCGCATTGCCGCGCAGCGTGACCTCGCCGGTCATGGCGATGTCCTTGCGCACCGGGATCCCGGTCAGCACCGACACGATCGACGTCACCATCGCCAGGCCCGCGCTGGGGCCATCCTTGGGCGTGGCGCCCTCGGGCACGTGCACGTGGATGTCCCAGTTCTCGAACCGCGGCGGTTTCACCCCGATCTGCGGGCTGATCGACCGGACATAGCTTGAGGCCGCGTCGATCGATTCCTTCATCACGTCGCCCAGCTTGCCGGTGGTCTTCATCCGGCCCTTGCCCGGCAGGCGCAGCGCCTCGATGTTCAGCAATTCGCCACCCACCGACGTATAGGCCAGCCCGGTGACGACACCCACCTGGTCCTTCTCCTCGGCAAGCCCATAGCGGAACTTCTTCACGCCCAGGAACTCGTCGATATTGTCGCCGGTCACGTCGACGCGCTCGGCCTCTTTCTTGATGATCTTGGTCAGCGCCTTGCGGCAGACCTTGCTGATCTCGCGTTCGAGGTTCCGCACGCCCGCCTCGCGGGTGTAATGCCGGATGATCGCCGTCAAGGCACTGTCATCCAGGCTGAACTCCTTCTGCTTCAGACCGTGGTTCTTGATCTGCTTGGCCAGAAGGTGCTGCTTGGCGATCTCGCGCTTTTCGTCCTCGGTGTAGCCGGCCAGCGGAATGATCTCCATCCGGTCCAGCAGCGGCCCCGGCATGTTGTAGGAGTTCGCCGTGGTCAGGAACATCACGTTCGACAGGTCGTATTCGACCTCCATGTAGTGGTCGACGAACGTACCGTTCTGCTCGGGGTCCAGCACCTCCAGCATGGCCGACGCGGGATCGCCCCGGAAATCCTGGCCCATCTTGTCGATCTCGTCGAGCAGGATCAGCGGGTTGGTCGTCTTCGCCTTCTTCAGCGACTGTATGATCTTGCCCGGCATCGAGCCGATATAGGTCCGGCGGTGACCGCGGATCTCGGACTCGTCGCGCACGCCGCCCAGGCTGATGCGGATGAACTCGCGCCCCGTCGCCTTGGCGACGGATTTGCCCAAGCTGGTCTTGCCCACGCCCGGCGGGCCGACAAGGCACATGATCGGGCCTTTCAGCTTTTTCGAGCGTTGTTGCACCGCGAGGTACTCGACGATCCGCTCCTTGACCTTCTCAAGGCCATAGTGGTCGTGGTCCAGCACGTCCTGCGCCCGGCCCAGATCCTTCTTCACGCGGGATTTCGTGCCCCACGGAATCGACAGCATCCAGTCCAGGTAGTTGCGCACCACCGTCGCCTCGGCACTCATCGGGCTCATGTTCTTGAGCTTCTTCAGCTCGCCCTCGGCCTTCTCGCGGGCTTCCTTGCTGAGCTTGGTGTTCTCGATGCGCTCTTCCAACTCGGCAATCTCGCCTTCGCCGTCCTCGCCATCGCCCAACTCCTTCTGAATGGCCTTCATCTGCTCATTCAGGTAATATTCGCGCTGCGTGCGCTCCATCTGGGACTTCACGCGCGTCTTGATCTTCTTTTCGACCTGCAACACGCTCATCTCGCCCTGCATCAGGCCATAGACCTTCTCCAGACGCTCGCTGACGCTCAGCGTCTCCAAGAGTTCCTGCTTCTGCGCCACCTCGATGCCCAGGTGCCCCGACACCAGGTCGGCCAGCTTGGCGGCATCGTCGGCCTCGGTCACGGCGGCCAGCGCCTCTTCGGGGATGTTCTTCTTGACCTTGGCATAGCGCGCGAACTCGTCCGAAACGGTCCGCAGCAGCGCCTCGATCGTCGCGGCGTCGCCCGGCATCTCGGCCAGGTACTCGGCCCGCGCCTCGAAGAAATTCTCGTTTTCCAGGTATTCGGTGATCTTCACCCGCGCCACACCCTCGACCAGCACCTTCACGGTGCCGTCGGGCAGTTTCAGCAGTTGCAGCACGTTGGCCAGCACGCCGGCCGTGTAAATGCCGTCCGAATTCGGGTCGTCCTCGCCCGGGTCGATCTGGCTCGACAGCAGAATCTGCTTGTCGTCCTGCATCACCTCTTCCAGCGCCCGGACGGATTTCTCGCGTCCCACGAAAAGCGGCACGATCATGTGCGGGAACACCACGATATCGCGCAGCGGCAGCACGGGGTAAGAGGCGTTAAGGGGATCTTGCATGCTCGGTATCCTGTATTGGCAAGAAGGCTCCGGTCCCGACTTGGCGGCAACCACCGGCCTTCTCCGTTTCGATAGGCTTAATCTGGGCGCTCTCGGACCAGTTTCAACCTCGGCCCACAAGGGGGCTGGTGCCAGCATGACTCGCGGCGCAGACAGGCACAAGCACCAAATATACGCGTTCTTAACAGTGATTGCGCATTTTCGCGCAGGCGCGGCCCATGCGTGGACGCGCGTCTTGGCGCGTCCCTGGCGCGGCACGGTCAGGCCAGCAGCACCGCCGCCAGAACCGCCATAGAGGCCCAGGTGAAGGTGAATACCGCATATGTCATATGATCGCTCCCAGCCTGTCACGGTGTCGTGATGCCTCTGGGTCGCGCTCTGCCGGCAAAGCGTTCAAAAAAATGAATCGGTCCGGTGCGTGGTGCCGGTCTGAAATTCAGGGCTCGGAGGGTCCGTCGCGTGCCTGAACTAGGCGAGCAGCACGGCCGCGAACAGCGCGACGGACATCCAGCTAAAGGCAAAGGCAGCATAAGTCATTGTAATAGTACTCATTTCCCCAGTAATGACATCAGGATAAGCGGAAAACCGCCCACCACCTAGAGAAATCGGATCACGTTTTGGAAACAGTTTGGAGCCAAAAGCCGGTGGATCGGCCAAGCCATTGCGAAAGCTCTTAAATCGGCGTGATATCCCCCTCGGCCCGCCCGCCGTGAAACTCTGCTTCCCAGGCGGCGAACCGGCCCTCGGCGATGGCCTCGCGCATCCCCGCCATGATCTCCTGGTAGTAATGCAGGTTGTGCCAGGTCAGCAGCATCGAACTGATGATCTCCTGGCTGCGAAACACGTGATGCAGGTAAGCGCGCGAATAGTTGCGGCAGGCCGGACAGGTGCAGGCCTCGTCCAGGGGGCGCGGGTCGTCCTGGTGCCGCGCGTTCTTGATGTTCAGCACGCCGCGCCGGGTGAACACCTGCCCCGTCCGCCCCGACCGCGACGGCAGCACGCAATCCATCATGTCCACCCCGCGCTTCACCGCGCCCACGATGTCGTCGGGCTTGCCCACCCCCATCAGGTAGCGCGGCTTGTCCTCGGGCAGATACCCGGTGGCATAGTCCAGCACGCCGAACATCGCCGCCTGCCCCTCGCCCACGGCCAGGCCGCCCACCGCGTAACCGTCAAACCCGATATCCACCAGAGCCTTCGCGCTTTCCTCGCGCAGATCCTGCGTCACGCCGCCCTGCATGATCCCGAAAAGCGCATGCCCCGGCCGGTCGCCAAAGGCGTCCTTCGACCGCGCCGCCCACCGCATCGACAGGCGCATCGCCCGCGCCACCTCGTCTTCGCTCGCCGGCAGCGCGGGGCATTCGTCGAAACACATCACGATATCGCTGCCCAACAGGCGCTGGATCTCCATCGACCGCTCGGGGGTCAGCTCGTGTTTCGACCCGTCGATATGGCTCTTGAAGGTGACCCCAGCCTCGGTCAGCTTGCGCAACCCCGCCAGGCTCATCACCTGGAACCCGCCACTGTCGGTCAGAATGGGCCGTTCCCAGTTCATGAACCGATGCAACCCGCCCAGGGCGTCGATCCGCTCCGCCGTGGGCCGCAGCATCAGGTGATAGGTGTTGCCCAACAGGATATCCGCCCCGGTCTCGCGCACACTTTCGGGCATCATCGCCTTGACCGTGGCGGCGGTCCCCACCGGCATGAAGGCCGGCGTGCGCACCTCGCCGCGCGGCGTGCGGATCACCCCTGTCCGCGCTTGCCCGTTCGTTGCGCCCAGCTCGAAAGCGAACCCGTTCGTCATATCATCACCCTCTGACCTCACCGCGCCCTCCATAACGCCTTTGGCGAAAGCTTCAATCACCCCGGTTTTCGAACCCGGACCGGTCCGCGCGGAAGAAAATGAACCAAATCGGCACGGGCCGGGTTATGCTGGCACGAAAACGACGGGACCCGTGACCAGACCGATGCACATTATCGCCGCCTCGCTGCGCAGCCTCCTGGCGGCGCTCTTCATCCTCGTGTCCGGTGCGGTCGCGTCACTTGCGCAGGAGCCTCATTTCGAGATCGACCTGCTGAATCCCGGCCTGCCCCAGCCGCCTGAATCCCTCGACCGCGACACGCCCCGCTCGACGGTGGAATCCCTCCTCGCCTTCTTCGAAAAGGAAGAGTACGGCGCCGCGGCCCACCTGCTGGACCTGGGCGATCTGCCGCTCGAAATGCAGGCCAACCGCGGCGCCGATCTCGCGCGGCAGCTGAAGATGATCATCGACCGCCAGGTCTTGATCCCGTGGACCGACCTGTCGGACCGTCCCGACGGCTGGCTCGACGGGGCCGAGGAAGACCCCGGCGCCGGCCGCGTGCGCCGCTCGATCCTGCTCAACATGCTGGAGCTGGACAAGCGCCCCGTGCCCCTGCGCCTCAACCGCGTGAAACCCGCGAACGGCGATGCGGTCTGGCTCATCTCGCGGCAGAGCGTGCGCGACATCCCCGCGCTTTACGAGCGCTTCAAGCCGACCGAGCTTGAAATGGCGATGCCCCCCTGGGCGCGCGAACGCGGCCCGTTCGGGATGTATATCTGGGAATGGCTGGCGCTGCCCGTCATCACCGTCGTCGCGTTCCTGCTGGGCTACATCGCCTATCGCCTCGTCGGCTGGCTGGGCCAGTTCTCCAGCCGGCGGATCGTGCAGGCCTGCGTCCGCGCCTTCCGCCTGCCCGCCACGATCATGGTGATTTCCGCCGTCATCGGCTTCACCACCAACCGCCTGCTGGTGGTCACCGGCCCGATCAGCGTCGTCGTCGGCCCCCTGGTCCTTCTGGGCTATGTCATCGGCTTCGCCCTTGCGGCCGTGCGCGTCGCCGACGAGATCTTCGACCGCGTCAGCCTCAACAGCCCCGAGGAACTCGCCAACCCGGGCAACGCGCATTATCGCAACATGGCCACCATGCTGTCGGGCTTCCGCAAGTTCGTCATCATCCTCGCCGTCATCGCCGGCGCCGCCACGCTGCTCAGTTCGGTGCAGGTCTTCAACTCGCTGGGCTACACCCTGCTGGCCGGGGCCGGTGCGATCACCATCGTCCTGGGCTTCGCCGCCCGCGAGGTGCTGGGCAACCTCTTGGCCGCCGTGCAGATCGCGCTCAACCGCTCGGCCCGGATCGGCGACCAGATCATCTTCGAGGATCGCTTCTGCACCGTCGAGCGCATCCATTTCACCTATGTGCAGCTGGCGATCTGGACCGGCAACCGCTTCATCGTGCCGGTCAGCCACTTCGTCAAGCATCCCTTCGAGAACCTCTCCGCCGGCGACCGCGAGATGACCCGGCCGATCCGCCTCACCTTCGCCCAGACCGCCGATGTCGGCGCGCTGCGCACGGCGTTCTTCCAGATCATGGACGAAATCGACGACGGCACGCTGGGATCGAAGGACGACGCCGGCGTCTGGGTCGAGGATCAGGACATCTTCGGCAAGAAGGTCCTCTTCGCCCTGCCCACCCCCGACCAGTCCACCTTCTGGGATCTCGAAACCGCCTGCCGCGAACGCCTGCTGACCCGCGCCGCCGAGCTTGAAAAGGAAACCGGCAAGCCCTTCCTGCCGCAGGGTCCGGTGCAGGATTATCCCGGCGGCTGACCCCGCGCGCCCGACGGATCGAAGCCTTGCATTGGCGCGCGCGCTGGCCCTATTAAGCCGGGACCTTTTCAACGGGGATCCCGATGACCGAAGACCAGATTATCGACCTGCTCTCTTCCAACCTGTCCTACATCCTGCTCGCCCTGCTGCTGTTCCTCGTGATCTTCAAGGGCGTGAAGATCGTGCCGCAATCCGAACAGCACGTGGTCGAACGCTTCGGCCGCCTGCGCTCGGTGCTGGGGCCGGGGATCAACTTCATCGTGCCCTTCCTCGACAAGATCCGGCACCGCGTCTCGATCCTCGAACGCCAGCTGCCCAATGCCAGCCAGGACGCCATCACCCGCGACAACGTGCTGGTCGAGGTGGAAACCTCGGTCTTCTACCGCATCACCAACCCCGAAAAGACCGTCTATCGCATCCGCGACGTCGACGCCGCCATCGCCACCACCGTCGCCGGGATCGTTCGCGCCGAGATCGGCAAGATGGATCTCGACGACGTGCAGGCCAATCGCTCGCAGCTGATCGACACGATCAAGCAGCATGTCGAGGACGCCGTCGACAATTGGGGGATCGAGGTCACCCGGGCCGAGATCCTCGACGTCAATCTCGATCAGGCCACGCGCGAAGCCATGCTGCAACAGCTCAACGCCGAACGCGCCCGCCGCGCCCAGGTGACCGAGGCCGAGGGCAAGAAACGCGCCGTCGAACTGGCCGCCGACGCCGATCTCTACGCCGCCGAGAAAACTGCCGAGGCCCGCCGCATCCAGGCCGACGCCGAGGCCTACGCCACCGGCGTCGTGGCCCGCGCCATCGCCGATAACGGGCTGGAAGCCGCGCAATACCAGGTCGCGCTGAAGCAGGTCGAGGCGCTCAACGCCCTGGGGCAAGGGCCGTCATCGCAGACCGTCATCGTGCCCGCCCACGCGGTCGAGGCCTTCGCCAATGCCTTCACCATGCTGAAAGGCAAGCCATGATCGACCTGCTGTCGCACTGGTGGGTCTGGC
Source organism: Roseovarius sp. THAF8 (assembly GCF_009363735.1). Taxonomy (NCBI): domain Bacteria; kingdom Pseudomonadati; phylum Pseudomonadota; class Alphaproteobacteria; order Rhodobacterales; family Roseobacteraceae; genus Roseovarius; species Roseovarius sp. THAF8. Next base: position 608,958 of record NZ_CP045410.1, read on the forward strand.
TCTGCGCCGCGCTGGCCATCGCCATCCTCGAACTGCTGATGCCGGGCTACATCTTCCTCGGCATTGCCGTGGGCGCCGCGGTCATGGCCCTGCTGGTGGCTCTGCTCGGGCCGTTCGCGGCCCCCACTCTCGTCGCTCTCTTCGCCGGCGTCTCGCTCGTCGCATGGCTGGTACTGCGCCGCCTCTTTCGTGCGCCCGACGACCAGACCCGCTACTTCGACGAAGACATCAACAAGTAGCTTCACGCGCCGCGCCCGCGACCGTCATCCCACCGTAACCTTGTGCCGACATGGATTACGTGGTGAAACTTGCAGTTCCACCGTCGACCGATCCACAATCAAAAGGCCACCCCATGACAGCATCCGCCGACAGCCCCGAGATCCTGAACTTTGGCTGGGAAGAATGGATTTCCCTGCCCGGACTGGGCGTTCCGGCGTTGCGGGCCAAGGTCGACACCGGCGCGCGCACCTCGGCACTCCACGCCTTCGACATCGAAACCTTCGGGCCCTCCTCGAAACCCAAGGTCCGGTTCACCGTCCACCCGATCCCGGGCCGCGACGACTTGGTGATCCCCTGCTCGGCCCCCATCGTCGACCGGCGCGAGGTGGCGTCCTCGAACGGCGAGAAGGAACTGCGCTACGTCATCGAAAGCAAGCTCGAGGTCTCGGGCCAGTCCTGGCCGATCGAGATCACGCTCACGAACCGTTCCACCATGAACAGCCGGATGCTCCTTGGCCGCACCGCGCTCAAGGATCACATCTCGATCGTCGCCACCGACCGCTTCCTTCAGCCCGAGCTCAACTACGACGTCTACCACACCAAGAAGATGCGCGAGGCCCAGCCCAACCGCTCCCTGCGCATCGCGGTGCTCTCGCGCGAGGACAACTACTCCACCCGCCGCCTCGTCGAGGAAGGCGAGAAGCGCGGCCATTCCGTCGAGGTGATCAACACCACCCGTTGCTACATGGCGATCAACACGCTGGCGCCCGAGGTGCATTACGACGGCAAGCGCCTGCCCCGCTACGATGCCGTGATCCCGCGCATCGGCGCCTCGATCACCTCCTACGGCGCCGCCGTGGTGCGCCAGTTCGAAACCATCGGCACTTACTGCGTGAACCCTTCGGCCGGTATCTCGTCCAGCCGCGACAAGCTCTACGCGCATCAGCTCATGGCCCGCGCCAAGGTGGGTATGCCCAACACCGCCTTCGCCGCCTCGCCGCAGGACACCGGCAACCTCATCGGCCTCGTCGGCACTGCGCCCCTGATCGTCAAGCTGCTGGAATCGACCCAAGGCAAGGGCGTCGTGCTGGCCGAAACCAAGAAGGCCGCCGAGTCCGTGATCGACGCCTTCCGCGGCCTCAAGGCCAACTTCCTCGTGCAGGATTTCGTCAAGGAGGCCGCGGGCGAGGATATCCGCTGTCTCGTGATCGGCGGCAAGGTCGTGGCGTCGATGAAACGCACCGGGGCCGAGGGCGATTTCCGCTCCAACCTGCACCGCGGCGGTTCGGCCAAGTCTGTGCGCATCACCAAGACCGAGCGCGAAACCGCCCTGCGCGCCGCCCGCGCCTTCGGCCTGGGGCTGGCGGGCGTCGACCTTCTACGGGCCGAGGCGGGGCCCAAGGTGCTCGAGGTCAACTCCTCGCCCGGCATGGAGGGGATCGAAAATTCCACCGGCAAGAACATCGTCGGGATGCTCTACGACGATATCGAGGCCCGCGTGCGCCCCGAACCCGTGCGGCGGCGACGCACCAGCAAGTGACCCCGGGGAACGCAACGTCACCCGGCGCGCGTTAACCCTTTCGGGCCGCCCGATGCCGCGCCGCGGCGGTGCACACCCGGTGCACGCGGGGTGCACGCATGTCACCCCCGCCCGATCCGGCCGATATCGGGGCGTTAATCCACCGCACCCCCTCTGGACGCGGCGCTCTCATATCCTTATATATTCAGTCGGATAACGGCACAGGACGTGACATGACCCAACAGCCAGAACCTCTCGAAGGCGCGCCGCTGATCGCGCCCTCCAGCACGGATCACCCGCTTTACGACCAGATCGTCGAAGCGTGCCGCTCGGTCTATGACCCTGAAATCCCTGTGAATATCTATGACCTCGGCCTGATCTACACGATCGACATCACCCCCCAGAACGAGGTCAGCGTCATCATGACCCTGACCGCCCCGGGCTGCCCCGTCGCCGGCGAGATGCCCGGCTGGGTCGCCGAGGCGATCGAGCCGTTAGCAGGTGTGAAACAGGTTGATGTTGATCTGACCTGGGAGCCGCCTTGGGGCATGGACATGATGAGCGACGAGGCAAGGCTCGAACTCGGGTTCATGTAAGGCAAGCAAAAACGCTTGCATTTTGCAAAAGCAAGTAATATTACTTGCCTATGATTTGGACCGTCCTCACCGGCGATATCGTCGACTCCGCCGCCCTTTCGGCGGACCGCCTGGACGATGTCATGGCCTGCCTCGACCGGCTGTCAGATGACATTTCCGCTTGGGGCCAGGGCGCCACGATTGCCTTCGGACGACGCGGCGGGGACGGCTGGCAACTGGCGGTCAACGCGGCTGAATACACCTTCAGATCAACGCTTTACCTGCAATCCAGCCTGATGGCGCTGGATCCTGCAGTGCAAACGCGCATCGCCGTGGCGACCGGCAAAGGCACCCTCTCCGACGCCAACCCCAACAGCGCCCACGGCCCCGCGTTCAGCGCCTCTGGCCGCCTGCTGGAAACGCTCTCGGGCAACACGCTCCTCGCCCACGCCGCCGGTGGCCCGCTCGACGCCACCTTCCGACTTGCCGACCATATCGCGCAGGGCTGGACCCAGGCGCAGGCCCGCGCCGTGGCCGCGATGCTGCCCCCCGGAACAGGACCGCGCCGTGTCGCCGCCGACCGCCTCGGCATTTCCCGCCAGGCCATTGATCAGGCGCTTCATGCCGCCGGCTACCCGGCCCTGCACGATGCCCTGACACTGCTGGAGACGTCGGAATGATCGAGACCCTGACCGCCCTCCTCTTTGCTCATGTCCTGGCCGATTTCGTCCTGCAAACCGACTGGATCCACCGCCACAAGCGCCATTTCGGCGTCATGCTTCTGCACGGGGCGCTGGTTCTGGTGGCCTCCATGGCCGCGCTGGGCCATGTGGATGCGTTGCCGGTTCTGGCCCTCGCCGCCCTGCACGTCGCCATCGACTGCGCCAAAACCTACGGCAATTTCAAGGGCCTGACGGCGTTTCTCGCCGATCAGGCCCTGCACCTACTGGTGATTGTCGCCGTCGCGTTTTACGCCCCCACCCTCTGGGCCACCGGCGCCTGGGCCGACATGCCCACCCTGTTGCCGTTGATGGCGCTTCTCTCCGGCCTGATCGCGACACTGGTCGCCGGAGAATACGCCATCGGCCTCTTGATGCGCTCGCATGGCACGCTGATCCAGCAACGTGGCCTGCGCAACGGCGGCCGCCAGATCGGGCTGATCGAGCGTGGCCTGATCTTCTTTTTCGTCATGGCAAATCAACCGCTTGGCGTGGGTTTCTTGATCACGGCGAAATCCATCCTGCGCTTCGGCACCGCCGCGCGGGATCAGAAAACGGCGGAATATGTGATCATCGGCACGCTGGCCTCCTTTGCCTGGGCCTTTCTCGTGGCCGAGGCCACCCGCGCCTGGATGGAATTGCTGCCCCCGCTTGAGATTGCCCGGTGGCTTGCTTAAATTGAGGGCAACGCAGCGAGAAAGGCAGCACCATGTTCGGAATTCCAGGCAAGCAGGCGGTCACCATGACCCCCAAAGCGGCGTCGATGATTGCCCGCCTGATGGACAAGGACGGCCACCAGGGCCTGCGCATCGGCGTCAAGAAAGGCGGCTGCGCGGGCATGGAATACACCATGGATTATGTGACCGAGGTCGACCCTAACGACGAGGTGGTCGAACAGGACGGCGCCCGCGTCATGATCGCGCCCATGGCGCAGATGTTCCTTTTCGGGACCGAGATCGACTACCAGACCTCGCTACTGGAATCGGGCTTCGTCTTCAACAATCCCAACGTCACCGAGGCGTGCGGCTGCGGCGAGTCGATCAAGTTCGAAGGCATGTAGCCGTTGCCCCGCCCGGCCCGAGCCGCTACCACTCCGGTCAATTAACCGGGAGGTAAGGAATGGCGCGTAAGCTGGCGGCTGGTAACTGGAAGATGAACGGCACGCGCAGTGCCTTGCAGGAATTGTCCGCTCTCGCACAGGCGCATCCCGATCCGTCCGTGGACATTCTCATCTGCCCGCCCGCCACGCTGATACATCCGGCTGCGGCGCTTATGGCGGACGCGTCCGTTCAGATCGGAGGACAGGATTGTCACGCGCAGGTCAGTGGCGCCCATACCGGCGATATCTCTGCCCAGATGCTGGCCGACGCCGGCGCCACCAGCGTCATCCTCGGACATTCCGAACGGCGCGAAGATCACGGCGAAAGCAGTGACGCCGTCAACGCCAAGATCCGCGCGGCCCACGCCGCCGGGCTGGTCGCCATCGTCTGCGTGGGCGAGTCGCTGGCGCAGCGCGAGTCGGCCAGCACGCTCGAAATCATCGGCGGCCAGCTCGCCGCGTCCCTGCCCGATGCCTGCACCGCGGCCAATACGGTGATCGCCTACGAGCCGATCTGGGCCATCGGCACCGGCAGGATTCCCACGACCGACCAGATCGACGAGGTTCACGATTTCATCCGCGCCGACATGATCCGCCGCTTCGGCGCAGAGGAAGGCGGTGCGATCCCCCTGCTCTATGGCGGATCGGTGAAACCCGACAACGCCGCCGAGATTTTCGCCACCGACAATGTCGATGGCGCCCTCGTCGGCGGCGCAAGCCTCAAGGCCGCGGATTTCTCGCCCATTATCAAGGCGCTGGAGCAATCGACATGATCGGCTAGACCGGCAACATCGTCGTCGATTTGATCTCTTCCATCGACAAGAGCGCGGTAACGTTGTGCACTTTCACCTCTGAAATCAGCGCCTGGTAAAAGGTGTCGTAGGCCCGCGCGTTGCTGACCACGACCTTCAGGATATAGTCGATATCGCCCGCCAGCCGGTGCGCCTCCATCACCTCGGGCCGGGTTCTCAGCGCATTCAAAAACCTGTCCTGCCACTCCTTGTCGTGCTCTGACGTGCGGATCAGGACAAAGAAACAGGCCTCCAGTCCCAAGGCTTCTGGATCCAGCAGAAAGGTCTGCTGGCGGATCACACCGCCTTCCCGCATCTTGCGAATCCGGTTCCACACCGGCGTCTTCGAACTGCCCACGGATTTGGCGATATCGTCCAGCGACTGCCCGCCGTCCTTTTGCAGTTCCAAGAGGATTTTCCGATCCAGTTCGTCAAGGCGAACACTCATTCCACAATTTCCCTTTTCCCGGAACACGCCCTGTCCGCTGAAAGCATTTTGGAACGCATGTCCTTATTCGCGCCGACCAGTGGCGCAATACCGGGAATATTTTCTATATCTAAGGGCAAGTCAATCGCAGCCGGAGGCAAGCCCCCGTGAAACATTTTCCCATCTTCGTCGCGCTCGAGGGCCGTCGCGTCGTACTGTCCGGAGGCGGCGACGCGGCCCTGGCCAAGCTGCGCCTGCTGCTGAAGACCGAAGCGCACCTGACAGTGTTCACCCCGTCTCCCGCGCAAGAGATCGAAGACTGGCACGCCGCCGGCAAGCTGCGCCTCGTGCGTCGCGCGATGGAGCCGGGCGACACGACCTGCGCCGTTCTGTTCTACGCCGCGGACGAGGACGAGGCCGAGGATGCCCGCACCTCCGCCATCGCCCGCGCCGAGGGCGCGCTGGTGAACATCGTCGACAACCTGCAGGACAGCGCCTTCATCACGCCCGCGATCGTGGATCGTGACCCGGTGACCGTCGCCATCGGCACCGAGGGCGCGGCCCCCGTTCTGGCCCGCGCGATCAAGGCCGATCTGGAAGAGCGCCTGCCCGCCACGCTGGGCACTCTCGCCCGGATCGGCAAGGCGTTCCGCAAGGCGGTCGAGGTACTGCCCATGGGCCGCAAACGCCGCGACTTCTGGTCGGAGTATTACTTCGGCACCGGCCGGCGTGCGATGGATGAAGGCGGCGAAGAGGCCGTCACCAACGCCCTGCCCGCCCTTCTGGACAAACATGTGAAGGCCGAAGAGCGTAAGGGTCACGTGGCCTTCGTCGGCGCCGGCCCCGGTGACCCGGAGCTGCTGACCCTCAAGGCCCGCAAGGCGCTCGACGCCGCCGACGTGGTGATCCACGACCGGCTTGTCACGCCCGAAATCCTTGAACTTGCCCGCCGCGAAGCGACGCTGATCGACGCCGGCAAAACCGGCTTTGGCCCGTCGATGTCGCAGGAGGATATCAACGCGCTGATCGTCGAACACGCCGCAACCGGCGCGCAGGTGGTGCGCCTGAAAGGTGGCGATCCGACCGTCTTCGGCCGCCTCGACGAAGAAATCGACGCGGTCGATGCCGCCGGGATCGGCTGGCACATCGTGCCCGGGATCACCGCCGCCTCTGCCGGTGTGGCCGCCATCGGCCAAAGCCTGACCAAGCGCCAGCGCAATGCCGCGGTGCGTTTCGTCACCGGCCATGACATGAAAGGCTATGCCGAGCAGGACTGGGCCACGCTGGCCCAACCCGGCGAGGTGGCCGCGATCTACATGGGCAAGAAATCCAGCCGCTTCATCCAAGGCCGCCTGCTGATGCATGGCGCCGACCGCGCCACCCCTGTCAGCATCGTCGAGAACGCCTCGCGCCCGGAACAGCGCATCGTCGACACCACCGTGGCCCGCATGGCGCAGGATCTGGAAGCCGCCGATCTCGACGGCCCCGCCCTTACCTTCATCGGCCTGGCACCGCGTGCCGCCGAGGCAAGTCTTTCCCTCTCGACCCAGGAGTTCGCCTGATGCCCAGAGAATTCACCCCCAAGGTCGTCACCGCCAACGCGCTGCTGGAAGGCGACGTCGTGTATCAAACTGCCGATGACCGCTGGTCGCGGCACCTTTCCGAGGCTGAACTGATCAGCGACGAGGCGCTCGCCAAGCTGCGGCTGGCGCAGGCCGAAGGCCAGCCCGAACTGGTCGTCGGGCCCTATCTGGCCGATGCCAAACCTTCTGACGACGGCCCGCAGCCGACGCATTTCCGCGAGGAATTCCGCCGCACCGGCCCGTCCAACTATGACCATGGCAAACAAGCCGAGGTAAACTGATGTATTCCTATTCCGAATTCGACGCGGCCTTCGTCGCCGAGCGCAACCGCCAGTTTCGCGCCCAGGTCGAGCGCCGCATCGCCGGCAACCTGACCGAGGACGAGTTCAAGCCGCTGCGTCTGATGAACGGCCTTTATCTGCAATTGCACGCCTACATGCTGCGTGTGGCGATTCCCTATGGCACGCTCAATTCGCGCCAGATGCGCCAGCTCGCCCATATCGCCGAGACTTGGGACAAGGGCTATGGCCATTTCACCACGCGCCAGAACATCCAGTTCAACTGGCCCGAGCTGCGTGACGTGCCGGAAATCCTCGATGCGCTTGCCGAGGTCGAGATGCACGCCATCCAGACCTCCGGCAACACCATCCGCAACGTGACGGCTGACCATTTCGCAGGCGCCGCCGAGGACGAGATCGCCGATCCGCGCCCGGTGGCAGAACTCTTGCGGCAATGGTCCACCGACCACCCCGAATTCCAGTTCCTGCCACGCAAGTTCAAGATCGCCGTCACCGGCAGCCCGAATGACCGCGCCGTGATCAAGGCGCACGATATCGGCATCCAGATCGTCGAGCGTGAGGGCGAGATCGGTTACCGCGTTCTCGTCGGCGGTGGCCTTGGCCGGACGCCGATGATCGGCAAGGTCCTGTCCGATTTCGTCGCCCAAGAAGATCTGCTGCCCTATATCGAGGCCACGGTCAGCGTCTGGAACCTGCTGGGTCGGCGCGACAACAAGTACAAGTCGCGTATCAAGATCACTGTGCACGAACATGGCATCGACGATATCCGCGCCCGGGTTCAGGAGCGGTTCGAGATTATCCGCCCCGCGTTTTCGGGCATCGACGTCGCTCTCTTCGAAGACATCAAGGCCGCCTTCGCCCCGCCCGTCTTCCGGCAGGACGGCACCGAGGTGTTCGAGACCACGTACAAGACCGACCCGATTTTCCGGTCCTGGGCCGACACGAACCTCGTCGCCCACAAGGCGCCGGGATATTCAATCGTGCAGATCAGCCTCAAGGCCCACGGTGCCACGCCCGGTGACGCCACGGCGGACCAGATGCGGGTGATGGCCGACCTTGCCGAGTTCTACGGCCATGACGAGCTGCGCATCAGCCACGAGCAGAACGTGATCCTGCCGCATGTGCATAAGTCGCACCTGCCCACGCTGCACGCCATTCTGAAAAAGCACGGGCTGGCCACGGCGAATATCGGCCTGATCTCGGATATCATCGCCTGCCCCGGCATGGATTACTGCGCGCTTGCCACGGCGCGCTCCATCCCGATCGCCCAGCAGATCGCAACCCGCTTCGACGAATTGAAGCTGGAGCATGATATCGGCGAGCTGAAGATCAAGATATCGGGCTGCATCAACGCCTGCGGCCATCACCACGTGGGCCATATCGGTATCCTCGGGCTCGATCGCGCAGGCGTCGAGAACTACCAGATCACGCTGGGTGGCGACCACACCGAGACCGCGGCTATCGGCGACCGTACCGGACCGGGCTTCTCGGCCGACGAGATCATTCCGGCCGTCGAACGCCTCGTCGAGACCTATCTCGACCAGCGGCAGGACCGGGACGAGACGTTCCTGCAATTCTACCGCCGTGTCGGCATGGCGCCGTTCAAGACCGCCCTCTACGAACAGGACAAGGCCTATGCTGCAGAGTAAGATCGACACCAGCCTGCCGACCCGAGTCTCGGGTCTGAACGAGTGGTATCGCCTGAACTCCGCCACCGCCGTGCTGCGCCATGCGCTGGCCAGCCCCGAGGCGGGCAAGCTGGCGCTCGTGTCCAGCTTCGGCGCGGAATCCGTGGTGCTTTTGCACATGATTTCGGTGCTGAAGCGCGACACGCCGGTGATCTTTCTCGATACCGAGATGCTGTTTGCCGAAACGCTGGTCTACCAGCAGGAACTGGCCGAGCGGCTGGGTCTGAAGGACCTGCGCATCATTCGTCCAGACACCGACGCGGTGGCCAAGCAGGACCCCGACGGCACCCTGCACCAAGCCGACACCGACGCCTGCTGCACCCTGCGCAAGACGGTGCCTCTGCAATACGCGTTGCAAGGGTTCGACGGCTGGATCACCGGGCGCAAACGCTATCACGGCGGTGACCGGGCGGCGCTCGATTTCTTCGAGACCGAAGAGTCCACGGGCCGGATGAAGGTCAACCCGCTGGCGCATTGGACCCGCGAAGACGTGCAGACCTACATGGAAGAAAACCGCCTGCCCCGGCATCCGCTGGTGGCGCAGGGCTATCCTTCCATCGGGTGCAAACCCTGCACCAGCCGTGTGGCCGACGGCGAAGACGCCCGCGCGGGCCGCTGGCGCGGCTCCGACAAATCCGAATGCGGCATTCATTTCGTCAACGGAAAACCCGTCAGAACAGGAGAAACGGCATGAGCGTTATCGTGACCGATCAAGGCTTTGCAAACGACGACTGGGACGGCCCCATCGCCGCGCTGAACGACGCGCATCCTGGCTGTGCCATCGATCTTGCGTCCAGCAACGACCCCAATGAACTGGCCGGGCGGATATCTGACATCCCGATGATCCGCGTCGACTTTCCCAGCTTTTCCGACGGGCGCGGCTTCACCATCGCGCGGCAACTCCGGCTGATGGGCTTCAAGGGGCGCTTGCGTGCCCGTGGCCATGTCATCGCGGACCAATACGCCATGGCGCGCCGCTCGGGCTTCGACGAGGTCGAAATCTCGGACGACCTGGCCCAACGGCAGCCCGAGGACCAATGGCTGTTCCGGGCGGATTGGCAGGCGCATGACTACCAGGCGCGCCTGCGCGGCGCCGAGCGCGGCAGGATTCCCGCCGAATAACCCCTGTCATCTGACCTGAATCAAAGTATACGAGGAGGCGCCCGGGCTAAGACCTCGGGCTATGATTGCTGATGAACGAGACCGTGACCGTGACCGAAGCGAAACCCGTCAAAGTCCCCACCCTGCCCGACGCCCAGACCGTGACGGCGGTCAAGCACTGGACCGACAGGCTGTTTTCCTTCCGCACCACCCGGCCCGCCAGCCTGCGCTTTCGCTCGGGCGAGTTCGTGATGATCGGGCTGATGCAGAAAGACGAGAAGACCGGCAAGGAAAAGCCCCTGCTGCGGGCCTATTCCATCGCCTCGCCGTCCTGGGATGATGAGCTGGAGTTTTACTCGATCAAGGTGCAGGACGGCCCCCTGACCAGCCGCCTGCAGCATATCCAGCCGGGCGACGAGATCATCCTCCGGCCCAAGCCCGTGGGAACGCTGGTGCATGACGCCCTCTTGCCGGGCAAGCGCCTTTGGCTTTTCGCAACGGGCACAGGCTTTGCGCCTTTCGCCTCGCTGTTGCGCGATCCGCAAACCTATACCGATTATGACGAGGTGATCATCACCCACACCTGCCGCGAGGTGGGTGAGCTGACCTATGGCAAGGAGCTGATCGACGGCATCCGCACCGACGAGATGCTGGCCGAACTGATCGGCGAAGGCTTTCACGAGAAGCTGCGCTATTACCCCACCACAACGCGAGAGGAGAGCCCGAAGATGGGCCGCATCACAGACTTGATGCGCAAGGGCGAAGTCTTCGAAGACCTGGGGGTTGAGCCTCTTACGCCCGAGATCGACCGCGCGATGGTCTGCGGCAACCTGGCCTTCAACCTCGAGATCAAGGAAATGCTGGAGGAATACGGCCTGCGCGAGGGTGCCAACTCCGATCCGAAGGAATACGTGGTCGAAAAAGCCTTTCTCGACTGAACCTCGTCAGCAAACACGAAAAAACCCGCGCTGATCGCAGCGCGGGTTTTCTTGTTTCAGCAGCCTGATACGATCAGATGTTCAGCGCTTCACGCACCGCGTCCAGCGCGCTGTCCAACATATCGGGATTGTCCCGCGCGGCTTCCAGGCTGGATTTCAGCCCTGTCTTCTGCACCGGGCCAAGGTCGGAATTGTCGATGTAGTCCGCAACCTTGTCGTAATCGAACCCCTCGGGCGTCAGCAACTGCTCGATGGAGGTCTCGGTCGCCTCGGCTGCGTCCCCGGCTTCGGTCGCGGCGTCTTCCGCGGCCTCTTCGGTAGCGCTCGCGGCGTCTTCTGCCGCGTTTTCGGTTGCAGCTGCCGCATCGCTCGTCGCATCCGCGGCCTCGTCAGCCGCATCCTCGGCGGTTGCTTCCGTCGCATCAGCCGCGTCGCTTGCAGTGTCGGCGGCGGCATCTGCGGCGTCCGAGGCGGCTTGCGTTGTTTCTTCGGCGACTTCCTCGGCTGTCTGCTCGGTCGCATCCGCGGCGTCGGCGGCGGCTTCCGCCGCATCATCCGCGGCTTCACTGGCCGTGTTGGCGGCATCCGACGCGGTGTCCTCGGCGAAATTGGCCGCATCGTCGCCGGCCTCGACCGCGTCCTGCGCCGCTTCATCGGCCGCGTCCCCGGCAGCATCGACAGCATCTTCTGCGGCCGCCGCGGCATCTTCGGCAGCCTCCTCGGTCGCCTCGGCAGCCTCGTCGAGCGCTTGGCCGGTGTCCTCGACGGCGTTCTCGACCGCTTCACCGGCGGCATCGCCGGCACTTCCCAGCTCCTCGGGTGTCGACACGGTCTCGGAGACCTCTTCCACGACCTCCTGCGGAGACTTGCCGGTGAACAGCATGTAGCCGCCGGCAAGAATGGCCAAGGCGACGATCAGCCACAAAATGTTTCTCATTGGTATTCCCCTCAACTGGCAGGTATCTAGAGACAGTCACAGCCTGCCTTAACGTTGCTTCGAGATGAAGCGTAAAATCGGCGTGCGCAAGGGGAAATTACCTTCGCTTGGGGCACTGACAGCCCATTTTGCCGCTTGAAACACCCCTTGGCCGCAGTTACCTTGCGACCTCAAACTTGTTGAACGATCGAAGGACAAAAACCATAGCCCGCAGACCACACAACGCGCCCCCGACGCGCGACACCGGCCCCCGCATCAACGATAAAATCCGCGTTCCGGAAATCCGCCTCATCGGCGCGGATGGCGAAAACGTTGGCGTTGTGACGCCAGAACGGGCCATGGGCATGGCGGAAGAGGCCGGTCTAGACCTCGTGGAAATCTCGCCGAACGCCAATCCGCCGGTCTGCAAGATCATGGATTACGGCAAGTACAAGTACGAACAGCAGAAGCGCGAGTCCGAGGCGCGCAAGAAGCAGAAGGTCATCGAGGTGAAGGAGGTGAAGTTCCGCCCCAACACCGATACGCACGACTATGACGTCAAGATGCGCAACGTCTTTCGGTTTCTTGAGAATGGCGACAAGGTGAAGATCACGCTGCGCTTCCGTGGCCGCGAAATGGCGCACCAGGACCTGGGCCGCGACCTGTTGCAACGCGTGGCCGAGGACATCAAGGAAATCGGCAAGGTCGAGAACATGCCGAAGATGGAAGGCCGCCAGATGATTATGATCATCGCGCCGGGCGCCAGGTAGATCCCATAATTTGCGCAGACAGGTTTTGTCGCGTCTTCGGTCTGCCCTGACCGGGCTGACCGCTTGATTTTCCGCCGGGCAAATGGTCAGATGCCGTCGTCATACGCCCGGACCCCGTCACTCACACGACCCAGGGGTTCACGACAGGCCATTGTCGGCGTCGTGGGAGGTGGCACGAACCAAAAGAGGACACGGGGATGCAGTGGGGACAGCTGACCGCGGCGGCGATGTTTGCATGTAGCGTCGCGCAGGTCTGCGCCGCGGAACGGGCAAGCGATGGACAGGTCAACGTTATCTTCTGGCAGGCCCCTTCGATCCTGAACCCCTATCTGACAGGCGGCATCAAGGACATCGAGTCCGCCAGCCTGGTCCTCGAGCCGCTGGCGCGCTACGACGAGACGGGCACGATGGTGCCGTGGCTGGTGGACGAGATCCCGACGCTGGAAAACGGCGGCGTCAGCGAAGACATGAAATCCGTCACCTGGACCCTGACCGACGGGCTGCTTTGGTCCGACGGCACGCCCGTCACCTCCAGCGATGTCCGTTTCACCTGGACATACTGCACCGCCGAGGGTGGCGGTTGCGCGCATGCCGACAAGTTCGCCGGGATCACAGGCATCGATACGCCGGATGACCGGACGGTCGTCATACGCTTCGACGAGGCAAAGCCGTTTCCCTACGACGCATTCGTGGGATCCTCGGCCCCGATCCTTCAGGCACGGCAATTCGCCGATTGCCTTGGCGACCGCGCGCCGACCTGCACAGACGCCAATTTCTATCCCATAGGCACCGGCCCGTTCGTGTTGGAGGAGTTCCGGGCGGGGGACATCGTCAAGATGTCCGCCAACCCGAATTTCCGGGAGCCCGAGAAGCCTGCCTTCGCCAGCTTGCTGATCAAGGGCGGTGGCACCGCCGAAAATGCGGGCCGGGCCGTGCTGGAAACCGCAGACTACGATTACGCCTGGAACCTGCAACTGCCGCCCGAGGTGCTGGACGGGATGCAGGCGGCAGGCAATGGCAGCATCGTCTCGGCGTTCGGGACGCTGGTTGAACGTGTCGTCCTCAATCTGACCGATCCCTCGGCCGCACTTGGGGACGAGCGTGCGACCCGGGCGCATGACCACCCGTTTCTGACCGATGTCGCCGTGCGCCAGGCCCTGAGCCTGGCGATCGACAGGGCGATCCTCGTCGAGATTGGCTATGGCGAAGCGGGTGCGATGACCTGCAACATCCTGCCTGCGCCGGAAATCTATGCCTCCGACGCCAACGAGGCCTGCAAGACCCAGGACATGGCAGGTGCGAAGTCGCTGCTGGACGCGGCCGGCTGGACCGACAGTGATGGCGATGGCATCCGCGACAAGGACGGGATCGATCTGCGCATTCTGTTTCAAACCTCCACCAACGCGGTCCGCCAGACCTTTCAGGCGGCGATCAAGAGCTGGTGGTCAGAGATCGGGGTCGAAACCGAGCTGCGCAGCATCGACGGGAACGTCTTTTTCGGAAGCGATCCCAACAGTCCGGACACTTATCAGAAGTTCTTTGCCGACGTGCAGATGTACGCCCAGATGTTCGATGGCACGGACCCCGAGGCGTATATGGCCAGCTGGACATGTGACCGCATTCCGACACCGGAAAACCAGTGGCAGGGCACCAACATGCCGCGCTATTGCAACGAGGCATACGACGCCCTGGTGCAAGAGTTTCGCGAAACCGCGGGCCTGGAAGCTCGTGCCGAACTGGCGCGGGCGCTCAACGACATGCTGATGCAGGATTTCGCGATTCTGCCGCTGGTACATCGCGGGCGGGTTTCGGCCCATGTAGACAGCCTGGGTGGTGTCGTCATGAACACCTGGGACAGCGAATTGTGGAACGCGGCGGACTGGTACCGCAAGTCGGCGGAGTGATCCCGAAAAGGCTACGATGGGGGCCGCCAATGGACATGGCTGAATGCTGACATTCGCTTTGCGCCGATTGCTGCTGTCGATACCGGCCCTGATCCTGATCGCGTTGATCATCTTTCTGTTGCTGGAGTTCGCGCCGGGCGACCCCATGGGCAACCTGCCCCAAACGATTTCGCCCGAGGTAAAGGCCCGGATGCGCGAGGCGCTCGGCCTTGGCGAGCCCGTGCATGTGCGGTTCTGGAAGTGGATGGTGCAATTCTTCTGGATCGAGCCGCAAGTGCTGTTGGATAGCGTGTTCGGAACATCCCTCGCCGACGGAAAGCTGCGTGTCCTGAGCTGGCAGAGCCGTGCGCCCGTCATGGCCGAGATCGCCCGCGCCCTGCCCCAGACCCTCTGGGTCGTCGGCACGGCCTATGTGGTCGGCATTCTCGTGGCGTTGCCGATCGGAATCTACTCGGCCTACCGGCAATACTCGGTCTTCGACAACGCCGGCACCTTCGTGACGATGCTGGGCTATTCCCTGCCACCGTTCCTGACCGGCCCCTTGGTCATCTATGTCTTCGCGGTTCAGCTCGACCTGCTGCCCTTCATCTACGAGACGACGCATAGCGTGAGGGATTGGGACAGCTTCATCTATCAGGTCCGGCAGATGGTCTTGCCGGTGCTGGTCTTGTCGGTGCAGACCACGGCGCAGATCAGCCGCTACCTGCGCTCTGCCATGCTGGACAACCTCGGCCAGGATTACGTGCGCACGGCGCGGGCCAAAGGGCTTGGAGAGTGGGCGGTGGTGATGGCGCACGTCCTGCGCAATTCGATGATCCCGGTCGTAACCGTCATTGCACTGGGCGCCCCGGCGGTGTTCGGCGGGGCCATCATCACCGAGCAGGTGTTCGCGATAAACGGCATCGGCGCGCAGCTGATCGGGGCGATCAAGGCCAACGACCTGCCCATGGTTCAGACGCTGACGTTCCTGTTCGCTGTCCTGATCGTCCTCGCCAACCTGGTTGCGGACCTGCTCTATGGTCTGCTCGATCCGAGAATCCGTTATGACTGACCGCGCGCCCGCGAAAACCGGCCTCTGGCGCGACGTCCGGCGCCAGTTCCTGCGCCACAAGGGCGCCGTCTTCGGCGCATATCTTTTTGCCGGTATCGTGCTGGCCGTACTGCTTGGCCCGGCCCTGTGGAGCATCGCGCCCGATGAGCTGGATTTCTCCGCCCGCAACGCGGCGCCGAGCCTGGCGCATCCCTTCGGCACCGATCAGCTGGGCCGGGACGTGCTGGCACAGGTGCTTCTGGGGGGACGCATCTCGCTGGCGGTCGGGTTGGCGGCCATGGTGCTGTCGGTATGTCTGGGCACGCTGGTGGGTGTGTCCGCCGGGTTCTTTCCCCGGCTCGACGGGCCGTTGATGCGGCTGACGGACCTGTTTCTGTCCCTGCCCCTTCTGCCGTTGCTGCTGGTCATCGTGATGCTGTTCCGCGAAGCGCTGAGTGCCGCGGTGGGGACGGAGATGGGAATTTTCCTTTTGGTCGTCGCCGCGATCGGACTGACCAGCTGGATGCCCGTGGCACGGATCGTGCGGGCCGACGTGCTGAGCGTGCGGGAGCGCGAATACATCCTGGCGGCACGCGCCGCGGGAACCACGCGCTTTCGCCAGATCACCCGGCACGTGCTGCCGAACGTCCTGTCGCCGGTGGTGGTTTCGGCCACGCTCGGGATTGCCAACGCGATCATAACCGAAAGCGCGCTGAGCTTTCTGGGCCTGGGTTTTCCATCCGATTTTCCCACCTGGGGGCGCCTACTGAGCGATGGCGTGGTCTATCTGGCAGAGTTCCCCTGGCGCGTGTTCTGGCCGGGTCTGATGATCTCGCTCACCGTCCTCAGCGTGAATTTCATGGGCGACGGGCTGCGCGATGCGCTCGACCCCAAGCTGCGCGCCCGAGCCGCGCGGCTTTGATCGCGATCAAGGCGGCACGGGCTTGGTTTGCGAATATGGAGCCCGCGAAAGGGAGGCCACCATGAAGCACGAAGCCCAGAAAATCGCGTTGTTAAAACGCCGAGAAACGCTGACCACGCATCTGAGCACCGTCGAACGCACGTTGGACGAGACACCACCCAAGGACTGGGAAGACCGCGCCTCGGAGCGGCAGGGTGACGAGGTGCTCGAGGCGCTGGGTTTGGCGGAACTGGAAGAGGTCCGCCGGATCGATGCCGCGCTGGAGCGGATCAAGGTGGGTACATATGGTATCTGCACTGCCTGCGGGGAGAGCATCCCGGAGGCCCGGCTGAAGTTCCTGCCGGACACACCGTTCTGCGCCCACTGCGCGGCCTGACCGAATCAGGCCGGCATCCGCTGTTCGATGATTTCGGCCCACCAGCTGCAGCCGGCGGGGATGACCTCGTCGTTGAAGTTGTACTCCGGATGATGAACCGGGGCCGAGGCGCCGTTGCCGACGAGGATATAGGCCCCGGGGCGTTCCTCGAGCATGAAGGCGAAATCCTCGCCGCCCATCACGAGCGGGGCCGTATCGCATTGACCTGACACCGATTTTGCCACCTCGGCGGCGAACTCCGTCTGTTCGTCATGGTTGGCCATGACCGGGTAATTGTACTCGTAATCAAGCGATATCTCGGCCCCGAAGGCCGCGCCGATATGGTCGCAGATGCCCTTCATCCGGGTCGCGGCCAGCTCTCGCGTCTCGTTGCTGAGAGTGCGCACGGTGCCCATCAGCGTGACGCGGGACGGAATCACGTTGAATGTATGCGACGAGGTTTCCATCGAGGTCACCGAGACAACGATTTGCTGGATCGGATCGGCATTGCGGCTGACGATGGTCTGAAGCGCGGTCACCAGGTGGCCCGTGACGACCGTGGGGTCGATGGTTTCATGCGGCTTGGCCGCGTGGCCGCCCTTGCCTTCGACCACGATATCGAACTTGTCGGTGGCGGCAAAGAACGGGCCGGGCCGGATGGCGAACTGGCCCGGTTCGACCCCCGGCCAGTTGTGCATTCCATAGACTTCCTGGATGCCGAAGCGTTCCATCAACCCGTCGTCGCACATCTCCTTGCCGCCGCCGCCGCCCTCTTCGGCAGGCTGGAAGATGATCACGGCGGTGCCGTTGAAATTGCGGGTCTCCGCAAGGTACCTGGCCGCGCCCAGCAGCATGGCGGTGTGCCCGTCATGGCCGCAGGCGTGCATCGCGCCGGGCGTCTTGGAGGCATAGTCGAGCCCCGTCGCCTCGTGAATCGGCAGCGCGTCCATGTCGGCGCGCAGGCCGATAGTGCGGCCTGAAGAGTTTTCGCGCCCTTTGATGACCGCCACGACGCCGGTGCGGCCCAGCCCGGTGACGACCTCGTCGCAGCCGAAACATTGCAATTTTTCGGCAACCAGGGCGCTGGTGCGGTGGGTATCGAAGAGGATTTCGGGGTTCTCGTGAATATCACGTCGCCATGCCGTAATCTCATCCTGCATTTCTGCAAAGCGGTTCTTGATGGGCATGGGCGGTCCTTTCAGTATCCACAATCCGAAGTCAGAACGACGTGATCCCGCGAAACCTCGCGATAGAGCGACGGGCCGGGGTCGTGATCCTTGGGGTGTATCGGAGACGGAATCTGTTTGGAACTCAAATCACTTATCTGCTGCCGTTGGGCCGGGTCGGCCACGGGGACAGCGCGCAGGAGCGCCCGCGTGTAAGGATGCCGGGGATTTTCCAACACGGCGGCACGGGGCCCGCGCTCGACGATGCGCCCGGCATACATGACCGCGACGTGATGGCTGACCCGCTCGACCACCGCCATGTCATGGCTGATGAAGAGGTAGGACAACCCCAGTTCGGCCTGCAATTCCATCAGCAGGTTCAGAACCTGCGCCTGCACACTCACATCGAGCGCCGAGACAGCTTCGTCGGCGACGATTAATTTCGGGTTAAGCGCAAGGGCGCGCGCGATTGCGACGCGCTGACGCTGGCCACCGGACAGCTCGTGCGGGTAGCGGTCGAGAAAGCTGCCTGGCAGACCGACCCGGTCGAACAGGGCTGTCACGCGGTCAGTGCGTTGCGCCTTGTTCTGATTGGTGAAATTGCGCAGGGGTTCGGCCACCTGCTCGGCCAGGCGCAGCACGGGATTGAGGCTGCCGTAAGGGTCCTGGAAGATCATCTGCATCTGCGCGCGTGCGCGGCGCAGGTCGGCGGCGGGCAAGGCGGTTATGTCCAGTCCGCCCAGCGAGATGCGGCCGCGATCGGGCTCGACCAGGCGCAGAAGAGAACGGCCCACGGTGGACTTGCCACAGCCGGATTCACCAACCAAGGCAAGGGTTTGACCGGCATTGATGCGGAAGGACACATCCTCGACCGCGTGAACACGGCCGACGATCTGCCGCAGAAGCCCACCCCTCACCGGAAACCGCGTGCTCAGGTGCTCGACCCGGAGAAGTTCGGTGCCCTGCCCCGGTATGGGCTTCGGCGACGCTTCGGGGTCGAGCGCGAACGGCTGTGGCGCAGGTTTTCCGCGCATGTCGCCCAGCCGCGGCACGGCGGCAAGAAGCCTGCGCGTGTAAGGATGCGAAGGCTCCGAAAAGACTTTCGAAACAGGGCCTTCCTCGACTTTTTCACCGTCCTTCAGGACCACGACGCGGTCGGCCACCTGGGCCACGACGGCCATGTCGTGGGTGATGAAAAGAACGGCGGTTCCGTGGTCGTGGCGGAGACGGTCGATGAGGGCGAGGATCTCGGCCTGGGTGGTGACGTCGAGGGCGGTGGTGGGCTCGTCGGCGATCAGGAGGCGCGGCTCGCAGGCCAGCGCCATGGCGATCATGACGCGCTGGCGCATGCCGCCGGAAAGTTCGTGGGGATATTGCGAGAGGCGGCGTTCGGGTTCGGACAGGCGGACTTCTTGCAGTAATTCCAAGGCCTTGGTGCGGGCGGCGGCGCGGCTGAGGTGCTTGTGCTTACGCAGACCTTCGGTCAGCTGACGGCCGATGGTGAAGACCGGGTTGAGGGCGGTCATGGGTTCCTGGAAGATCATGCCGATCCGGGCGCCGCGGAGGCTACGCATCTGTTTTTGCGTCAGTTTTCCGAGCTCGAGAGGCCCGGAACCGGCGTCGAACATCAACCGGCCGCCGGTGATCCGGCCCCCATCAAAGCCGACAAGACGCATCAGGGCGAGTGAGGTCACGGACTTGCCGGAGCCGGATTCCCCAACGATTGCAAGGGTTTCGCCGGGCAGAATGTCGAACGAGACGTCGCGCACGGCCACGGTGTCGCCGGCATCGGACCGGAACGTCACGCCGAGGTTTTCGATCTGGGCAAGAGGCATGTCGCGCATGTCAGGGAGTTAAGCAGCGGGTTCGGAAGAGGTCAATTTCACGATGCTCCTCGACACATTGCACGGCGAAAACCAGCGTCGGTATCGCGTCGGTATCCAAGTGGTATTGCGACGGTGCGATTTTCTGGATCACCGGAGCACCAGAGCGGCGCAGAATTTGCGCAAATTCTGCAACCGGAGAATATGTATTCTCCGGACCATTTTCTGCGCAGAAAATGGCGCGCGGACCATCAGGGGGCGGCGGGTGTCAGGCGGGTGATCCCGACCGACGCGGCGCGCGCGAGATCGGCGTCGAGCGACATCGGGATGTATTCCCCCCGGCGCCAGAGCTGGGCCATGTCGTCGTAGTGCCGGCTGAGAAAGTGGCCCGATTGCCCGGTCGCGGTGATGAACACGCTGCTGTCGGGATCGGCGAAATCGTAGACCCCGCGATAGCCCGCGCCGTGCACGTTCTGGAACGGGTCGGGTCCCTGCCCGCGCGTGCGCCCGCGCAGGAGCGTGTTGTCGCCGCCCGAGGTCGACTGGCGGATGTTGACGAAGTAGCGCAGCAGCGGCACCTCGCCCAGGACCTGATGATCGTGCGTGGCCTGGTGCGCGTCGCCCCAGCGCAGGCTTTCCAGCGCGCTGCCATAGCGTTCGTCGATCCAGATCAGCGCCGCGTCGAGCGCGATGCGGGCGACGTCGGAACAGGTTTCCTCGACCGTCGACTGTCGGATGTCACACCAGGCCGACGCGCCGTCGATATCGCGGTAGACACGCTCGATGAAGACCGGGTCGGGATGGGTGAACTCGTCCGCCAGGGGGCCGAGTTCGTCGACAATCAGGCGGCGCTGCAATTCGCGCAGCCAGGCGGCGTAGATCAGCGGCTCGGGCAGATGTTCGTTCATCTCGCCGTTCCATTCTGACAGGAGCGTGAGCGCGCGCTGGCGCTGGCGTTCGGGCGTGCCTTCGGGCGCGGCCTCGCCGGTGAACCACAGGTCCTTGCCGATGAGCGGCAGAAGCGAGCGGGCGGTGAAGCTGACCGTGTCGAGCTGCGCCTCGATGAAGCTGTCGCGGGTGTGCACCTCGCGGTTCTGCATCAGGCGGCGCCAGCGGAAGACGCGCTGCGTGTCGCCCCACTTGTAGCTGACATGGTTGGGAAAGGGGCGGTCCAGGGTCTTGTTGTTGGTGTTGCCCAGGATGCCACCGGCGGGGGCCGTGAACTCGGGGTTGGCGGAATAGGCCAGCGTGCCCTGCCAGCGGTTCTTGTCTTCCCATCCCCGCGAGGGGTAGCGGCCGCGGGTTTCATGATCGGCGTCGCGTCGGGGCATGGCGCCGATGGTCTTCATGGCGATGGTGGACTGGTCGACCAGCGTGAGGTTCTGCGAGGGAGCGATGTAGGATTCTCCCGCCGCGAGCGCCTCGTCCACCGAGGCGGCGCGCATCAGGGCCATGGCCGACGAGAGCGTCGTGTCGCTGTCGGAAAGCGCGGTCCAGCTGAGCGAGGCGACGTGCCCCGGGGGCGTCACGTCGGCGAGGTTGTAATGCGAGCCGGGCAGCACGGGGCCGTTCTCCGTCCAGCGCAGGGTCAGCGTGATTGGGGCGTTGTCCGAGATGCGGATGATGGTGCTTTCGGTACGGAAGGGCTTGTAGCCGTCGGGTGTGAGATATTCCTGCGGGTTGTCAGGATTTAGACGCTCGATGAAGAGGTCCTGATCGTCGAGATAGGAGGACGTGACCCCCCAGCCCAGATCGGCGCTGCGCCCGGCCATGACGATGGGCACGCCCGGGATGGTGGCACCGATGACGCCCCCCGTTTGAAGCTCCAGCCGGGCGAGATACCAGATAGCGGGCGCGGTCAGGCCCAGATGCGGATCGTTGGCCAGCAGCGTGCCGCCCGAGGCCGAGCGCTTGGGCGCGGCGGCCCACGCGTTGGAGGCGCCGGCGAAGGCCCGTTTCCTGAAGGGCGACAGCGGGTGGTCGGGGATTCCGGGGGCATTGTTATGGGCGAATTGCGTGCCCTCGGGGAAAAGGCTGGCATATTCGGGCAGCGCGGCGATGCCGGTGCCGGGCGCCAGCGGCATGATGTCGGCCAGGCGGTCGGCATCGTCCAGTTCGAGCGCTGCGTGGGCGTAGAGCACTTCCTCTTCCAGATGCGCGGAAAGCTGCACCGCCATGAGCTTGACGATGGCGATGGAATCGGCGGGCGTCCACGGGGCCACGGGGTTGTTGAAAAGGAACATCTCGGGCGCGCCGCGACCCAGGGCGGATTCGTTGATCTCCTTCAGCCGCGCGTTCACCCCGGCGGAATAGGCGCGGAGGGCGGCAAGCGTCTGGGTGTCCTGCGCCTCGACCGACCGCTGGGCGAGCGTGTAGAGGTCGAAGCGGCGCAGGATCTTGTCGATCTCGACAGTGCGGGGGCCGAACACCTCGGACAAGCGCCCCTGCACGGTGCGGCGCATCATCACCATCTGCCACAGCCGGTCCTGGGCATGGGCATATCCCAGCCCGTAGAACGTGTCGGGGTCGTTGGTGCCGAAGATATGCGGCACGTTGGCGTTGTCGCGGACGATCTCGACCGGCTCCAGGATGCCGATCACGTCGAGGTCCTTGGAATAGTCCGGCAGCGAGCGCGACAGCAGGAAATAGACGCCCAGCAGCGCGACCAGGCCGAGCAGGATCATCCCGCCCGCGATCCGCACCAGCCATTTGAACACTTGCGCCATGCCCCACCCACGTTAGGTTGCCATTCCGGTGGGGATAGTCACAAATCCCGGCATAGACAATGGGCCGCTCTTCACAATGCGGCGCGAAGGCACGAGGGAGATCAAGATGGCAAAGCTGGCATTTCTGGGACTGGGCGTGATGGGGTATCCGATGGCCGGGCACCTGGCCTCGGCGGGCCATGACGTGTGCGTTTACAACCGGACGGCGGCCAAGGCAGAGGCCTGGGTGAAGGCGCATGGCGGGCGTCATGCCCCCACCCCGCGCAAGGCCGCGGAGGGCGCGGAGTTCGTGATGTCCTGCGTGGGCAATGACGACGATCTGCGGTCGGTTTGCCTGGGCGATGATGGCGCGTTTGCGGGGATGGCGAAGGGGGCGACCTTTGTCGACCACACCACCGTATCGGCGCAGGTGACCGAGGAGCTTTATGCCGCCGCCAAGGAGGCCGGGATCGGCTATGTCGATGCGCCGATCTCGGGCGGTCAGGCGGGGGCCGAGAACGGGCAGTTGTCGATCATGTGCGGCGGCGATTCCGACGTTTATTCCAGGGCCGAGCCGGTGATGGAGACCTATGCAAAGCTCTGCCGCCGGATCGGCGAGAGCGGCGCGGGACAGATGACCAAGATGTGCAACCAGATCGCCATTGCCGGGCTGGTGCAGGGCCTGTCCGAGGCGCTGCATTTCGCCGAGAAGGCGGGGCTGGACGGGCGCGCGGTGGTCGAGGTGATCAGCCAGGGGGCGGCCGGAAGCTGGCAGATGGCGAACCGCTACGAGACGATGCTGGACGACCAGTTCGAGCACGGCTTTGCCGTGGACTGGATGCGCAAGGACCTGGGGATCTGCCTGAAGACCGGGGACGAGAACGGCGCGTCGCTGCCGGTGACGGCGCTGGTGGACCAATATTACAAGGACGTGCAGAACATGGGCGGCGGGCGTTGGGACACGTCGAGCCTGATCAAGCGGCTGCGCAAGCTGGGATAAGCGCGAGGCGGGGCCGGGATGCGTGGCCCCGCCTCGGGCTGTCTGTCGGGTGCGCCGCCGCGCGCCGTCATGCGCAACTTGGTGACGAAGCGGGCGGCTGGCCCGGCAGGGAGTGGTTTGAACCTAGGCGTCACAGCGGCGGACGTCGGTGACAAAGTCACGCAAGAGGCGGAAAGATGAGCGCGGACGGGACGACAGGCATCGCGGACTGGACCGAGCGGTTCCAAGGGACACGCGCCCTGCCCCGTGCCGTGCGCGACCGGCTGATCCGGGCGGCCCGGATCGTGCAGATCGACAAAGGCACCCAGGTTTTCGGGCCGGACAACGTGCCGGACCGGCTGTTCTTTCTCTACGATGGGCGCATTCGCGTGTCGCAAACCTCGGAAGGCGGACGCGAGATCGTGCTTTACCGGGTCGAGGCCGGGGACAGTTGCGTGCTGACGACCGCCTGCATGTTGGCCGAAGAAGCGTACAACGCCGAAGGGATTGCCGAGACGGACGTGACCGCCGTGGTGCTGCCGAAGCCCGAGTTCGACCGGCTGGTGGCCGAGGCGGAACCGTTTCGCAAGTTCGTCTTTGACGCCTATTCGCGGCGGCTGATCGACATGCTGCGCGTGGTGGACGACGTGGCGTTCGGGCGGATCGACGTGCGGCTGGCCGAACGGCTGCTGGCGCTGGCCGGCGACAGGAAGGAGGTCGCGGCCACGCACCAGGACCTGGCGAGCGAGTTGGGCACGGCGCGGGAGGTGATTTCGCGCGTGCTGGCGGATTTCCAGAAACGCGGGCTGGTGCAGCAGTCGCGGGGGCGGATCAGGCTGGAGGACAAGTCAGGTCTGAAGGCGCTGGCGGAGAGCGCGTGATGTACGCGTCGCTGCCCGTGCCAGCGCCCGGATTTGTGATATAGACGCCGAAACCTGCGCGATCTGTATGAAAGGATGCTGGCATGACGGCGTCGCACAAGGATTCCCGTATCGT
The DNA here is from genome assembly GCF_009363735.1 of Roseovarius sp. THAF8. Lineage (NCBI taxonomy): Bacteria > Pseudomonadati > Pseudomonadota > Alphaproteobacteria > Rhodobacterales > Roseobacteraceae > Roseovarius > Roseovarius sp. THAF8. Next base: position 633,482 of record NZ_CP045410.1, read on the forward strand.
CCGACTGGCCGGCGCGCTTTACCTTGTCATCATTTTGTGCGGGCTGACGGCCGAGCTGGTGCTACGCGGTCCGTTGTTGGAGGGATCCCCCGACGAGGTCACCCGTGCGTTACGTGCCGCTGTCGGGCAACTGCGTCTCAGTCTTGTTGCCGACACGGTGATGCTGTTGGCGGATGTGGCGCTTGCGCTGGTGTTCTTTGGCCTGCTGCGTCATATCTCGGCGCCGCTGGCTCTGGCGGCAATGGTGTTCCGATTGGGACAAGCGCTGCTGATCGGCGCGAGCCTGATGGCGCTTGGCAGCGTGCCGATGGTGCTGGCGGATGCGCCGCGCCTTGCGGTGCATATGACCGACCTGCACGCGATCGGATATGATGTCGGGCTGATCCTGTTCGCGGTGAACAGCGCGATCATGTCCGTGCTGCTGTGGCGGTCGGCGGTGCCGAACGTGATCGCGGGTGGCATCGCCGCGGCTGCCCTGGTTTACGCCGCGGGCAGCCTTGCGCGGCTTGTGGTGCCCGGTTGGGTGGACGTGATCGAACCCGCCTATGTGGTGCCGATGGTCGCCGAGAGCGCGCTGTGCCTGTGGTTGCTGGTCGCGGCGCGATTGTGAGGGGCGACGGCGTAGGTCGTTCGAAACTTGCCTCGTAATGAGGTTCGGAGTTCCGCAAGAGTGACTATGTCACTGACACGGGCGATGTCCGGCGGGCATGATCGGGGCATCATTTCCATGGAGGACACCATGACTGTAAATGTAGGCACCATCGACCGTATCCTGCGCGCCGCTTTGGGGGCCGTGCTGTTGTATCTTGCGTTCTTCAGCGGGTTGTCCGCGTTCGAGGCGCCGGTTTGGAAATACGGGGCCGCGATCGTCGGCGTCGTGATGCTGATCGTCGCAGCGGTCCGGGTTTGCCCCGTTTACTCCATCCTCGGCGTCCGGACCTGCGCGCGCTAGATGATGGAGACGGCGTTTACACCTTTCGCGTCGCTGGCCGGCGGCGTGCTGATCGGGCTGGCGGCGGTGATGTTGATGCTGGGGCTGGGGCGCATTTTCGGCGCGACCGGCATCCTGTCGGGGTTCGTCTTTGCCGAAGGGCGCGAAGAGGTGTCGTGGCGCGCGGCGCTGATCCTGGGGATGGTGCTGGTGCCGGGGCTGATGTTCCTTGTCACCGGGCGCTGGCCCCGGATCGACGTGCCAGTCAGCCCGGCGATGATTGTGATCGGCGGGATCGTCGTGGGATTCGGGGCGAGCCTTGGCTCGGGCTGTACCTCGGGGCATGGCGTCTGCGGGTTGTCGAGGTTGTCGCGCCGGTCCATCGTGGCGGTGCCGGTCTTCATGGGCACGGCGGTGGTCACGGTGTTCGTCCTCCGTCACGTGATGGGAGGCTGAGCGATGAGGCTTCTGTTCGCTGTCTTTACCGGCATGGTGTTCGGAGCGGGGATCACGCTGTCGGGGATGATCAACCCGGCGAAGGTTCTGAATTTTCTTGATATCGCAGGGACTTGGGACCCGAGCCTGATCTTCGTGATGGGGGGCGCCGTGGTGGTGACCTTTATCGGGTATCGGTTGGTCTGGCGGCGGTCTGCGCCGCTTTTCGCCGGGCGATTCCAAGTGCCCGGCTCGGCGGTGATCGACGGCAGGCTGGTGGGCGGATCGGCTCTGTTCGGGATCGGCTGGGGGATCGCGGGGTTCTGCCCCGGGGCGGCCATTCCGGCGCTTGGCACCGGCCGCTGGGAGGTTATCCTGTTCCTGGCCGCGGTGGGCGTGGGACTGGGGCTGGCGCGGCTGGCCAAGGGGTTGCCGCTGTGGCCAAGACGGGCGGAGACGTGAAGGGAGGCATGAGATGAACGATTATCCCGTGAACATGGGTGTGAGGCCTCAGGTGCAGGGCTTCTTCGACGCGGCGACCAACACGATCAGCTATATCGTCAAGGACCCCGGCAGCGACGCCTGTGCCATCGTCGACAGCGTGATGGACATTGATTACGCCGCCGGGCGGATCACCTATGACCATGCCGATGAACTGATCCGGCAGATCAAGGATCAGGGCCTGCGGCTGGACTGGATCATCGAGACGCATGTCCATGCCGACCACCTGTCCGCCGCGCCCTATATCCAGGAGAAGCTGGGCGGGAAGATCGGGATCGGGTCCAAGATCATGGTCGTGCAGGACACGTTCGGCAAGGTGTTCAACGAGGGCACCGAGTTTCAGCGCGACGGCTCGCAGTTCGATGCGCTGTTCGAGGATGGCGACACCTACCGGGTGGGCGAGATGGAATGTTTCGCCATGTACACGCCGGGCCACACGCCGGCCTGCATGGTGCATGTGATGGGCGACGCGGCCTTCGTGGGCGACACGCTGTTCATGCCCGATGGCGGCTCGGCCCGGGCAGATTTTCCGGGCGGCGACGCCGGGCAGCTGTATGACAGCATCCAGAAGGTGCTGACCCTGCCCGACGCGATGCGCCTGTTCATGTGTCACGACTATGGGCCGAATGGCCGGGATATCGCGTGGGAGACCAGCGTGGGCGACGAAAAGGCGCACAACATCCACGTTGGCGGCGGCAAGACGCGGGACGAGTTCGTCAAGTTCCGCACCGAGCGGGATGCGACGTTGGCGATGCCCAAGCTGATCATACCGTCCTTGCAGGTGAACATGCGCGCCGGAAAGGTGCCGACGGACGAACATGGGAACCCGGTGCTGAAAGTGCCGTTGAACGGGTTGTAGGGCCGCGTCAGTTCCACAGCATTCGGAAGGGAGAGGATGAGCGACGATATCCTGAGCAAGACATCCGCGTCGACCGGCGCCGGCAGCCCCGAGGTGATCGGGTTTTATGACGAGGATACAGGCAGTTGCCAGTATATCTGCATCTGCCCCGAAACCCGGAAGGCGGCACTGATCGACGTGGTGCAGACGCTGGACCCGAAATCTTTCTCCACCGGGTTCGCGCCGGCGCAATGGGCGCTGGACACTATCGCTGAACGCGGGCTGGAGCTGGAATGGATCCTCGACACGCATCCGCACGCCGATCACCTGATGGCGGGGGCCTGGCTGAAGGAGCAGACCGGCGCGCCGACGGGGATCGGCGAGAAGGTGCGCGAGATCGCGGCGCTATGGCGGGACTATTACAACGCGCCGCACGCCTTTCCGGTCGATCCGCATTTCGACCGCTTGTTTGCCGATGGCGACAGCTTCAACATCGGCAATCTGGACGTGAAGGTGATGCTGTCGCCGGGCCATACGCTGGGGTCCGTGACCTATATCGTGGGCGACGCGATCTTTGCCCATGACACGTTGATGATGCCGGACGCCGGAACGGCGCGCGCCGATTTCCCCGGTGGGACGGCGGCGGAACTTTATGACAGCATCATGCGGATCCTGGACCACCCGGACGGCTCCCGCGTCTTCATCGGGCACGATTACGGCACGGACAGCCGCGAAGAGCCTGCGTGGGAAAGCACGGTGGGGCAGCAGAAGCGCGAGAACATCCACCTGAAGGACGGGGCGAGCAAGGCCGAGTACGTGGCCCGGCGCGAGACCCGGGATGCGACGCTGGCCCTGCCCGACCGGATGCTGACGGCGTTGCAGGTCAACCTGCGCGGCGGGCGCCTGCCCGAGCCGGAGGAAGACGGCAGGAGCTATTTCAAGATCCCGGCGAACAGGTTCTAGCGATCCCCCGCGCGTGGGTTTTCACCCACCCTACGCGGATGTCTGCAGGGATGCGCGCCCTGCCCTTTTCCACGCAATGACCGCAATCGCGCCTCAAAATGGGGCGGCCCGCGTGGCATCCGACGCAGGCTGGAGATCACGGGGTTTGGCATGGACCGCATCGTAAACCGCATTTTCCTGGCCGTGACCGCGGCCATTCTTGCCTGGACCTGGGCCGCGCCGGCGGTCTCGTTGCGGCATTTCGCGGTGCCCTTGGTGCATTACACCGGGCTGGGCCTAAGCATGTGGGCGGCGGGGGCGCTGATCCTCTTGTGTTGCGGCCTGATCCGGCAGTCGGTACGCGGCCCGGCGCCTGTGGACCGGCTGGGGTTCGTGAAGGACTGGCTGGCGCATCAGCGGCGGGCCAGGTTTCTGAACGTGGTCGTGCCGCTGGTGGCGTTCATCGTGACGATGGCCAGTTTCACCGTGCACAAGACGGTTGTGCTGCCGAACTTTGGGTTCACGTGGGATGCGGATTTCATCGCGTGGGACCGAATGATGTTCATGGGGCATGACCCGTGGGTGCTGAGCCACGCGGTGTTCGGCAGCGCGGCGGCGACATGGTGGATCGACCAGTTCTACCACGCATGGTTCTATCCGATGATGATCGCCTATGTGATCTGCGGGCTGATGGTAACGGGGCCGCTGGCGCGGGCCTGTTACATCGGGACGTTCCTGATCAGCTGGTTCGTGATCGGCTGCGTGCTGGCGGGAATGTTTGCATCGGCGGGGCCGGTCTATGACGGGGCGCTGTTCGAGGCGGGCGTGTTCGAGCCGTTGAAAGTCCGGCTGGCGGAACAGGCGGCGGAGGTGCCGGGGATCGCCTCGCAGGTTTTCCAGGCGGAGTTGCTGGCGGGGTACAAGGCCGGGGCGATCGGGCTGGGATACGGAATCTCGGCGATGCCGTCGATGCATGTGGCGTTGGCGGCGATGTGGGCGCTGTTGTTCTTCGGGGTTGGCCGCTGGCTGGGGCTGGCGGGCGTCGTCTATACGCTCTTCATCTGGGTGGGGTCGGTGCACCTTGGGTGGCATTACGCGGTGGACGGGATTGTGTCCTCGGCGCTGGTTGTGGGGATCTGGGGGGCCTTGCGGGCGGTGATCCCCTGGTTGGCGTCGGACAAGGCGGTGGAGGACGGCGCTTTGCAGGGGGTGCCGGGGGAGTAGCCGGGGGATGCGTGGGTTTTCACCCACCCTACGCGGGGACGGCGAAACTGCGTTTGATTGCGCCAGATGAACGGCGAAACCGCGTCGGTTTCAGAGGCTGAGCTTGTCGCGCATGAAGGCGAGCGCCACGGACAGGCCATCGGGGGCGATGCCGTGGGCGGTGCCTTTCATCACATGGGCATAGACCTCTTTCCAGCCGGCGGATTGCAGCGCCTCGGCGGCTTCGGGTAGCGACTGTGGCGGCACCACGTCGTCGGCGTCGCCGTGGACCAGCAGGACCGGCGGGCGGCTGACCACCTCGTCGGCGAGGAGTTCGGGCTGTAGCAAGCGGCCGGAGAAACCGACGATGCCGGCGATCTCGTCCTCGCGCCGCGGGGCCACGTGCAGGGCCATCATCGTGCCTTGCGAGAAGCCGAAGAGCACGACCTGTTCGGGCAGCACGTCCTCGTCGACCATGAGCGCGTCGAGGAAGGCGTTGAGGTCTTCCGACGCCGCTTGCAGGCCGCGATGGGCCTCTTCCTCGCTCGATCCGTCGATCCAGGGGATCGGGAACCACTGGTAGCCGGTGGGCATCATCGGGATCGTCTCGGGCGCGTCGGGCGCGACGAAGAGCGTATCCGGCAGGTGTTCGACCAGCGGGTCGGCGAGGCCCAGAAGGTCGGCCCCATTGGCGCCGTAGCCATGCAGGAACACGACGACGGAGCGGGTCGTGCCAGAGAGAGGTTCCTTGCGGCCGGCCTGAAGTACGCGGGTCATCTGATGCCTTCCCTTTGTTTCGCCACACGGTAGTAGGCCCAGAGCTGGCGGGCTGCAACCGATCTCCATGGGCTCCAGGCGGTCGCCATGGCGCGCAGGGCGCGGTCGCGGGGGCGGTCGGGCAAGTCGTATAGGAGGCGCGCGGCCTCTTGCAGGGCAAGGTCGCCGGGGGCGAAGACGTCGGCGCGGCCGAGGCTGAACATGGCATAGATCTCGGCGGTCCAGGTGCCGATGCCGGGGACTTGCGTGAGGGTGGCGATAACCTCGTCCGTGGGAGTATCGCGGAGGGCCTTGAAGTTGATCCCGGCGTCCGAGAGCGCGCGGGCATAGCGGATCTTCTGGCGGCTGAGGCCGACGGCGCGGAGGTTGTCGTCACTGGCCCATTTGATCTTGCGCGGGCCAGTGAGACCTGCAGTTTTCATGCGGTCCCAGATGGCGGCGGCGGAGGCGGTGGAGACCTGCTGGCTGACGATGGCTGACAGAAGTTCCGCGAACCCGTCGAGTCTGCGGCGCAGGGGAAGCGGGCCGGTCTGGGCGTGGGCATGGGCCATGCGGGGGCAGATGGCGGTGAGATGCGCCACGCCTTCCGCCACGTCCGCATCGGTGCGGATGATGCGCCCCGTCACAGCGAACGCACCCATGCAAGGGCGTCCTCGACAGTTTCGACGCGGCGGGCGTCCGGCTGGGGCGGACGGTTGATCAGCGCGACGCGCAGCCCGAGGCGGCGGGCGGCGTCGAGCTTGGTGCGGGGTGTCGTGCCACCCGCGTTCTTGGCAATCAGCCAGTCGATGCCGAGGGATTTGAAAAGGTCGTATTCCTGGCGCTCCGAAAAGGGCGGATCGCCTTGCAGAAAGCGGCCGTTCGGGAAGGGAAAGGGCGTGTCGGGCACGTTGATCTGGCGGCTGATGACGGTGCAGGCGGACAGGTTGGCGAAACGGTGCAGCGTCTGGCGGCCGGTGGCGAGAAAGACGGTGGAGCCGGGCGGGATGTGGGCGGCGGCCTCTTCCTCGCGGTCCATCAGGGTCCAGTCGTCGCCCGGCCCCGGTGTCCAGGGCGGGCGCAGGACCTGGCAATAGGGAATCGATAGATCGTCGCAGACCCGGGCGGTGCGCTGCGAGATGCGATCGGCGAAGGGATGCGTGGCGTCGAGCACGGCAGTGATCGCCTGATCGCTCAGGTAGGTGCGGAACGCGGCCTCGCCCCCGAAGCCGCCGCTGCGCGTGGGCAGGGCCAGTGGTGCGGGCGCGCGGGAGGCGCCGGCGAGCGAGGCGGTGGCCGCGATGCCGCTTGCGTGCAGGCGGGCGGCGATGGTCTTGGCCTCGCCTGTGCCGGCGAGCAAAAGGAGCGTCACGGGCTGGGCCTTTGGTGTGAGGGAACGGGTCGTCCGGGCATGGTCGGGCGGACTATAGGGGGGCAAGCCCTTCGCGCCAATCGGGAATTTCGCATTGCGCGTTGCGCAATACGACCGATGCGAGGGGCGCTGCCCCTCGCGCTCCCCGGGATATTTCCGGCCAGAGGAAAAGCAGGGGCTGGGATTGATTTCGGGTCTTGTGGGCCTCTCGAGAGGGGTCTAGCAAGGCGGCATGACCGAGACCGCCCTGCCCCTTGAAGATGACCGCCGCGCGAAGCGTAACGTGATCGTGCTGGTACTGGCGCAGGCCCTCCTGGGGGCGCAGATGGCGATGATCTTCGTCGTCGGCGGGCTGGCCGGGCAGAGCCTTGCCAGCAACGTGTGTTTCGCCACGTTGCCGATTTCGCTGATCGTGCTGGGGTCGATGATTTCGGCCAACCCGTTGTCGATGGTGATGCAGCGGTTCGGGCGCAAGGCCGGTTTCCTGATTGGGGCCTTGGGCGGGGCCACCGGGGCGGCGATTGCGGGCTATGGCCTTTATCTGGCATCCTTTCCGGTTTACCTGACGGGCAGTTTCCTGACCGGCATCTACATGTCGGCGCAGGGCTTTTACCGCTTCGCCGCGGCGGACACGGCGAGCGACGAATTTCGGCCCAAGGCGATTTCCTATGTTCTGGCGGGCGGGCTGGCGAGTGCCATCATCGGACCCCAACTGGTGAAGGTGACGAGCCAGGCGATGGTCGTCCCTTTCCTGGGCACGTACCTGGCGGTGATCGCGATCAACCTTTTCGGCGCGCTGCTGTTCTTCTTCCTGGACATTCCGAAACCCCCGCCGCCCGCGCCGGACAGTCCCAGGGGGCGCACCCGGTGGGAACTGCTGACCACGCCGCGAATCGCGGTGGCGGTGATCTGCGCCATGGTGTCCTATGCGCTGATGAACCTGGTGATGACCTCGACACCGCTGGCGGTGGTGGGCTGCGGGTTCACCGAGAGCAACGCGGCGGACATCGTGACAGGCCACGTGCTGGCGATGTTCGCGCCTTCGTTCTTTACCGGGCATCTGATCGCGCGGTTCGGGGTGGAGCGAATCGTGGGCGCGGGCCTTGTGATCCTGGCCGCCGCGGGAATCGTGGCGCTGCAGGGGGTGGAGATCGAGAATTTCTTCATCGCCTTGATCCTGCTGGGGCTGGGCTGGAATTTCGGGTTCATCGGGGCGACGACCATGCTGGCGGGCGCTCATGACGTGCATGAGCGGGGTCGGATGCAGGGGATGAACGACCTGTTGGTCTTTGGCGGTGTCACGGTGGCGTCATTGGCCTCGGGCGGGCTGATGAACTGTTCGGGCAGCACGGCGGAGGCCGGATGGACAGCGGTGAACCTCGCGATGGTGCCACTTTTGACCTTGGCGGGTGGCGCGCTGATCTGGCTGGTGATGCGGCCGAAGACAGCCTGAGGCTTTTTCTTGCCGAAAATACTCCGGGGAGTTTGAGGGGCAGCGCCCCTCATTCCCCTATAGAGCGCGCCGCAGGCGCTCCGTTTACCAGCGTCCGGTCAGGGCCCGGTGCATCAGCCCGAGGCGGGAGCGGAAGGGCGGCAGGGTCAGGCGGTTTTCCGAGACGGCGGCGGGGTCGCGGCGGGCTTTTTTCAGGATCGCGTCGGTCTGCCAGAGGGCCAGCATGGCCGGACGTACTTCCGGCGCAGGGCGCGTGCGGCGGGCCTCTGCGAGGTCTGTCAGCGCATCGTCGGCCAGGGCGCGGATGGCGGCATGCGTGCCTTCGACGAGCGGGATGCGGCCCTGGCGTTCGAGTTCCGGCACGGCGCGCAGCCAGTTGGCGACGCCCTGAGCGTAGCCTGCTTTCAGGATCGGCTCTTCCGGCGCGTCGCCGAGGGTGCGGGCGGCGGCGAGCAGCAGCAGACCGGACGTGTTGGTGAGGTGGCCGCGGAAAGCGCTCATGTCCTCGAACGGGTCGCGGTAGATGTCCCAGCGGCGGGCCTCGACCAGCGCATCCAACCGTGCGGCCATGTCCGTGTCCAGCACCCTGGCAAGCGGCGTGGCGACCTCGTGGCGGCGGACCTCGGCGCCCGTGCGGATCTCTTCCAGCACGTCGCGCCACCATTGCAGGCGCATTTCGGCGATCATGCTCTCCTGCGTGACCCACGGAGCACGGGAAACCTCGACATTGAAGGCGTAGAGCGGAAAGAGCTTTTCGCGCGCGGGCACCGGGGCGGCCATGGTGGCGGCGAAACGCTCGGGGTCGCCGCGATGGACGAGGCCCGCGCAGGCCATGATGTCTGGGTCGAGCGCCATGACCGTCAGGTAGGCCCGAAACCGGGGCGCGCAAGGATGAGCGCGTAGGCGATATCGCCGGGGGCCTGCCGCCAGAGGGTGATTTCGCGCAGCGCGGTGTCGAGGACTTGGTCCAGCGCGGCGTCGGCATCGGGGCGTAGGGCGGCGATGCGGCCGCCGAGTTCGGCGTAATACTCCGCCCAGGCCCTGCCGGTGACAAGGCGGTGGTTCAGCACGTCGTAGCCGGCTGCCTCGACCCGCGCGGTGATGCCGTCAAGGTCGGAGATTGCCGGGTAGTCGGCCCAGAAATCGCGGGCGGCCTGCGGTGCCTCGGGGCTGAGGACGGGTTCGGAGAAGGCGATTGCGCCATCGGTCGTGAGGGCGCGCCTCCAGAGTGTCAGCCCTTCGGTGACGCCTAGGAAATAGAGCGCGCCGGCGCACCAGATGAGGTCGTAAAAGCCGGTGATCTGCGCCATGTCGCCGGTCGATACGGTGACGTTGGTGAAGCGGGCGGTGGCCGTGCGGGCCTCTTCGACAAGGTGGGGCAACTGGTCGATGCCTTCGATCTGCGCCCGGGGCAGACATTCGGCCAGGGTCACGAGATCCGCACCAGGACCGCAGGCGGCGTCGAGCACATTGGGCGCATCGGGCAGGTCAAGCTGGCTGAGGGCCCATCGGACATCCTCCGATGTGCCGGGGCCTTGACGCGTCATCTCGCGGTGGAGCGTCAGGAAGGCGTCGTCCACCGCTCAGGCCTCGCCGCCGTCGCGCAGGAGTTTCCAGTTTATCGCGTCGAGCAGCGCCTCGAACGACGCGTCGATTATGTTGGGCGACACGCCCACGGTGGACCAGCGCCGCCCCTGCCCGTCCTCACTGTCGATGATGACGCGGGTGACGGCCTCGGTTCCGCCTTGGGTGATGCGCACCTTGAAGTCCACCAGACGCATGTCGTCGATGGCGTCCTGGTAGCGGCCGAGATCCTTGGCCAGCGCCTGGGCGAGCGCGTTCACCGGGCCGCGGTCGGTGCCGGTTTCGTCCATCGACTCGCTGACCGACAGTTTCTTGATCCCGTCGACCTTGACCACCACGACGGCCTCGGACAGGGACACCATCTTGTTGTACTTGTTCTTGCGGCGCTCGACCGTGACCTTGTAGCGCTTGACTTCGAAGAATTCCGGCAGAAGGCCCAGTTCGCGGCGGGCGACCAGCTCGAAGCTGGCCTGGGCCATGTCGTAGGTGTAGCCGCGGTTTTCGCGGGTCTTGACCTCTTCGAGGATCCGCGGGAGCGCGGGATTGTCTTTTTCGATGTCCAGCCCGGCCTCGGCAAGGCGGTTGCGCAGGTTGGACTGGCCCGCCTGGTTGGACATGGGGATGATGCGGGCGTTGCCGACGGTGGCGGGGTCGATATGTTCGTAGGTGGTCGGGTCCTTGACGATGGCGCTGGCATGCAGCCCGGCCTTGTGGGCGAAGGCGGAGGCCCCCACGTAGGCGGATTGCTTCATCGGGACACGGTTGAGGATTTCGTCCAGTTGCCGCGAGGCCATGGTGATGCCTTCGAGAGCCTCTGGTGTGACGCCCGTCTGGTAGCGGCTGGCGTAGGGTTCTTTCAGCAGAAGTGTCGGGATGAGGGCGGTAAGGTTGGCGTTGCCGCAACGCTCGCCCAAGCCGTTGAGGGTACCCTGGATCTGGCGCGCGCCTGCGTCGACGGCGGCGAGGCTGCCCGCGACGGCGTTCTCGGTGTCGTTATGGGTATGGATGCCCAGCCGCTCGCCGGGGATGCCGGCGGCGATGACATCCGAGACCACGTCGGCGATGCGGTGCGGTAGCGTGCCGCCATTGGTGTCGCAGAGCACGATCCAGCGCGCGCCGGCGCCGCGCGCGGCCTTGAGGCAATCGAGCGCATAGGCGGGGTCGCGAGCGTAGCCGTCGAAGAAATGCTCGGCGTCCAAGAGCGCCTCGCGGCCCTGTTTGACGATATGGGCGATGGAGGCGGAGATGTTTTCGAGGTTTTCGTCGGGGGTGATCCCGAGGGCGGTTTCGACGTGGAAGATATCGGTCTTGCCGACAAGGCAGATCGAGGCGGTGCCGGCGTTCATGACCGCCGCCAGCACGTCGTCGTTTTCCGCGCTTCGTCCGGCCCGCTTGGTCATGCCGAAGGCGGTGAGGCGCGCGCGGGTCTCGGGGGCCGCGTCGAAGAAGGCGCTGTCGGTGGGGTTTGCCCCGGGCCAGCCGCCCTCGATATAGTCGACGCCGATCTGGTCGAGCGTGGTGGCGATGGCCTGTTTCTCGGACGTGGAGAATTGCACGCCTTGGGTTTGTTGGCCGTCGCGCAGCGTGGTGTCGTAGAGGCTGAGGCGGGTTTTGGTCATTGGGTGTTTCCCGTGGAGGGAAGGGCCGCGCCCGACCCTGGGAGGGCATGTGCAACAGGTGAGCGGCGCGAGGCGGGTGTCGCGCACACAACACTGGTTCGGAGCGTGACGTTACCCAAGCGCCCTCCCGGGGGGAGGGTCGGGCGCGGCCCGGCGTGCCGCCGGGCGAAACAGTTTGACGGCAGGATCATTTGAGGGCCTCCAGTTCGCGAATGATCTCTGAAGCCACTATTCCAACGTATCGATCTGCCGCCGCGCCCATGTCTAGCTCCCCTTTGGCGCCGAGCAAATCCCCAAATACTTCGCGCCTTTGCGCTTCCGACAGACTCTTCATGTAGGTGTCGACTTGATCAATCGAGGTTTTCGGCTGAACCATGCCATCCGGCATATCGACGATGGAAATACCTCTTTCGCTAAGGGCTTCTCTTATTCTGTCGGCAAGCTCATAATCTTTCGATTCCTTGGCCTTTTGACGCATTCGGAGCAAAAGCTTCAGTCGGTCGTGTGCTGCATAGTGTAGCTTTCTTTTAGAGTACCAAGCGCCATCTCCTTCCTGCAAAAGCCCTAGGAGGCGAGCATTAAACAAAAGCGCTCTCGGCTGGACTTCCAGCTTGTATAATTCGGAGATAGCAAGGGGCGTGTTAAGATCATCTGTTAGTGCCTCAAGGACTGTCTCTCGCGGCACGTTTGCTGATACAACGTCCTCGGTCAGCTTGCGCCATTTAAACAGGGTTTGTGCTGCTTCTTCTGCCTTCTCGGCCGTCCAGTCCATCGGCTTGCGGTAATGGGTGCTGAGAAAGACAAAGCGGATCACTTCGCCGGGAATGCCCTGATCGAGCAGATCTTTCACCGTAAAGAAATTCCCTAGTGACTTGGACATCTTCTTGCCCTCGACCTGAAGCATCTCGTTATGCATCCAGACCTGCGCGAAATTCCCCTCGGGGTGGGCGCAGCAGCTTTGGGCGATCTCGTTCTCGTGGTGGGGGAACATCAGGTCGTTGCCGCCGCCGTGGATGTCGAAGCTGTCGCCCAGAAGTTCATAGCTCATGGCCGAGCATTCGATGTGCCAGCCCGGACGGCCCCTGCCCCATGGGCTGTCCCATCCGGGCTGGGTGTCGTCCGAGGGTTTCCAGAGGACGAAGTCCATCGGGTCTTCCTTGAAGGGGGCGACCTCGACCCGGGCGCCGGCGATCATGTCGTCGACCGAGCGGCCGGAAAGCTTGCCGTAATCGGCGTATTTGCGGACGCGGAAGAGGACGTGGCCGTCCTTGGCGTAGGCGTATTCGTCCGCGATCAGTTTCTTGATCATCGCGACCATCTGCGGGATGTATTGCGTGGCCCGCGGCATCTCATCGGGTTCCAGCGCGCCCAAGCTGCCCATGTCGTCGAGAAACCATTGGGTCGTCTCGGCGGTGATGTCCCCGATATCCCGGCCCGTCTCGGCGGCGCGGGTGTTGATCTTGTCGTCCACGTCGGTGAAGTTGCGCACGTAGGTCACGTGATCGGCGCCATAGACATGCCGCAAGAGCCGGTAGAGCACGTCGAACACCACCACGGGGCGCGCGTTGCCCAGGTGGGCGCGGTCATAGACCGTGGGCCCGCAGACATACATGCGCACGTTTTCGGGGTCGATAGGCTCGAACACCTCTTTCTTCCGGGTGCGGGTGTTGTGGAGTTTTAGTGTTGTCATGGCGTCCTCGCGCGCGTGGTCCCGCGGCGGGCTTAGCAACTAACATTCAAGGATGGAATAGAAGACCGGCCCGCCTGACGATGTCAGCGGGTAATGCAGCAAATGGTGATGGGTGCAACGGTCATGGGGGCGACCATAGAAGGCCGCCCCCGCCCGGTCAAGCGCATCCCGCGGAGGGCGCCCGCCGGGGGACCTCCGGCGCCGGGGAGAGCTGCGCGCGGATGGTCAGGGCAATGCCGATGGCGACCACCGCCGCCCCGGCCCAGGTGAGCGGGGCATAGACCTCGCCCAGCAGCACCGTGCCGGCGGCCAGCCCCACGGCGGCGGCGACATAGCCGATCTGGCTGAGTAGGACCGGGCCGCCCGCGCGTTGCAGGGCGAAATAGGCCGGAAAGGTCAGGCCCGCGATCAGCATCTGCGGCAGGACGAGATGCGGCACGGCGTGAAGATGGTTGAGCGGCATCGTGCCGGTCAGTGCGATCTGCAAGGTCACGAGCGCCAGGAGCGCGAAGATATGGCTCCACGCCGCGAGGGCGGCGGGGTGTGCGCCCTCGGGCCAGTCGAGCGTGCGATAGACATTGCCGATGGCCAGGATCGCCGGAAGCGCGAAGCCCAGGACCGCCCAGCCCAGGCCCCCTGCCCCGTCCGTCCCAATCGCCCCGCCCCGCGTCAGCGCCACCAGCGCCGCACCGGCAAGGCCCAGACCGATGCCGATGATCCCCAGCCGGGGCGGCGTGGCAAGGCCTGCCATCGCCGTCACCGCCAGCGTCGCCACCGGCGAGAGGGCGAACATCAGCCCGGCATAGCCCGCGCCGACATGCGGGATCACCCAAAACAGAAGCGCGTTGACCGCAGCAAAGCTGAGCGTGCCGGATATGGCTGCATAGCGCAGCATCCGCCCCCGGGGCAGCGCGAAGCGCCGCTGGACCACCAGCACCGGCACCAGAACGCCGGCGGCCCCGGCGGAGATCACCATGGCCCAGACCAGCGGCGGCACCCCGGCCGCGGCGGCCAGCTTGCCCAGCGGCAGGCCGGCGCCCAGCAGCGCCCCGGTATAGAGCAAAAGGCCGATGGCGCGGGGGGTGTGGGCGCTGTCAGTCATAGGTCACCACCTCGAATTCGATCCCGTCGGGGCCGTCGAAATAGAAGCGCCGCCCCGGTTCGTAATCGGCGTGGTTGTGGGGCGTGTAGCCGGCGGCCTTGACCTTCGCCTCGGTTCCCCCGAGGTCGTCCACCGTGACGCCCACATGGTTCAGGCCGCCGATCCGTCCATAGGTCTCGCCCGTCGGCTGAAGGTCCTTGTCGGGCGCGTAGAGCGCGAGGTAGCTGTCGTCGTCGCCGACATGAACGGTAAAGCCGTTGTCCTTGGCCGCCCCCTGCCAGCGGACGTGCCAGCCGAAGAGATCGCACAGGATCGCGGCGCTGGCCCCGGGATCGGGGACGGTGATGTTGACATGTTCGAGTTTCATGGGGCGCTCCTTTGCAAGCTTGATTCCGTTGTGAAATCAGCGTAACTCTTCAAGTAAACTTGAAGCCAAGAGGGAAAATTCTCATGCCCGTCAGACCCTTGCCGGATCGCGGCCTGACGATCGGCTATGTCGCCGAGCGCACGGGCCTCGCGCCGTCGGCCATCCGGTACTACGAGGACGAGGGGCTGGTGCGCCCCGACCGCAACGACGCGGGGCACCGGCGCTATGCACGGTCGGACATCAGGCGGCTGAGCTTCGTGATGATCTCGCAAGGGCTGGGCTTCAGCCTGCCCGAGATCCGCGCGGCGCTGGCCGAGCTGCCCGAGCACCGCACGCCAGGCAAGGCGGACTGGGCGCGGATCTCGCGCCGGTTCGGGGCGGTGCTGGACCAACGGATCGCGCAGATGCAGGCGCTACGGGCCCGGCTTGACGGGTGCATCGGCTGCGGCTGCCTGTCGCTGAAGACATGCGCGCTTTACAATCCCAAGGACAAGGCGCGGGTGCGCGGGCCGGGGCCGCGCTATGTGATGGGCGACCGGTCGGACGAGATCTGAGAGGGCTGGCCACCTGCTTGACTTCGCGAAGGGTGCCGGGCCATGTGGCGGCGACCGAGCGAAGGAGGCTGGCATGGCATTGTCGAAGCGGATCACGGGGCTGACGGGCGGCGGATCGGACGGCTGGGACGTCTATTACAAGGCCAAGGACATGATGGACGCGGGCGAGGATGTCGCCATGCTGACCATCGGCGAGCACGATATCGGCACCGATGACAGCATCCTGGACGCGATGCATGCCGCCACCAAGGCGGGGCATGTGGGCTATTCGATGTTCAACGGCAACCTGAACCTGCGCGAGACCGTGGCCCGGCGGGTGACCGCGCGGACGGGTGTGGCGACCACGCCGGACAACGTCTTGGTCGTGCCGGGCGGCCAGGCGGGGCTCTTCGCGGCGCATCACGCGGCCTGTGACGAGGGTGACCGGGCGCTTTACATCGATCCGTTCTATGCCACCTACCCCGGCACGATCCGGGCGGTGGGCGCGAAGGATGTGGCGGTGGCCGCGCGGCCCGAGCGGATGTTCCAGCCCGATCCGGCGGATATCGCGGCAGCGGCGGCGCAGGGCGCGAAAAGCCTGCTGATCAACACGCCGAACAATCCCACCGGCGCGGTCTATGGCCGCGAGACGCTGGAGGGGATCGGTCGGGTTTGCCGGGAACACGACATGTGGCTGATCTCGGACGAGGTTTACGACACGCAGCTGTGGGAGGGCGACCACCTGAGCCTCCGGATGCTGGACGGGATGGCCGAGCGCACGCTGGTGATCGGGTCGCTGTCGAAAAGCCATGCGATGACCGGCAGCCGCATCGGCTGGGTCGTGGGACCGGAGGAGGCGATTTCGCATATGGGCAACCTGTCGACCCACACGACCTATGGCGTGGCCGGCTTCGTGCAGGAGGCGGCCTGCTACGCGCTCGGCAAGGGCGACGCGTTCGAGGCAGAGGTGGCCGCCCCCTTCCGGCGGCGGCGCGACCTGGTGCTGGGGCTGCTGGAAGGCCAGGACGTGGTGCGCCCGATCCCGGCGCAGGGGGCGATGTTCGTGATGCTGGACGTGCGGGCGACGGGGCTGTCGGGCGAGGACTTTGCGCTGCGCCTGCTGGAGCGGCACAAGGTGGCGGTGATGCCGGGCGAGAGTTTCGGCCGCGCCGCGGCGGGGCATGTGCGCGTGGCGCTGACGGTGGCGGATGACCGGCTGCGCGAGGCGTTGGCGCGGCTGGTGGAGATGGCGTCGGAGCTGGCGGGCGTGGCGGCCTGACGGAGGGGTGAGAGGTCCCGGATCAGGTCCGGGACGGCGGCGCTGCAAGACCGGCAAAACTGTTCCGGGAAACGGCGGGCATCGGCGTTTGCGCGCGGCCCCCTGCGACCGCCGGTCGCGTCGAAGCCCTTGGCGGAACGCACAAATCCAGCCTGTAACCTGGTTCAAGCGGAGGAAACACATGTTCAAGGGTCTGGGACTTTCGATGGCGATCATCCTTGGCGGCATGGTCGGGCTGCCCGCCGCGATCCTGGCGGCGCTGTAAGCGACCAAACAAACGACTTTGAGGCCCGCGAAACGCACGCGGGCCTTTTTCATGTTCGCTGCCCTGCGGCGTAAGATTCTGTCGTTTTTGGACCATGCGTCGCTTTCGGGACAGATCGGAGGCGAGCCTGCCGCCTTAAATCGGCCATTGGGCCCGGCGGTGCGGTCACGTGCGTGCGGGCTGGCGATGGAGGCCGCGCATGGCGCAGCGCTGCAAGATAGTTCTGAAGGTCCGCACCATCGGGGCGGAACGCGGACGGGCCGCACGGGGGCGGCCGGGACGGGGCTGAGACGCATCTCGCCTTCCCTTTTTCCCGCGATCCAAGGACCCAAGACATGAACAACCTTTCCCCCCGCCGTACCGGAGGCCGTGCCGCGCGCCGGGCCAGCCGGGCGGCCCCGCTCGATACCTTGATGCGCCCCGTACGCCCCGGACTGGAGGGCGGCACGCTGAAAGTGCTGAGCGACGCGCAGATTGCGCGCATTCACGAGGCGGCGCTTGATGCGCTGGACCGCATCGGGCTGTCGGGCGCGCCGGCAAGCGGGATCGCCTATCTGACCGCCGCCGGAGCCGTTCAGGGCGACGACGGGCGCATCCGCTTTCCCCGGGCGCTTGTGGAGGAGACCATTGCGCGCGCCAATCGCGAGATCACGCTTTACAGCCGCGACGGTCTGAACGACCTGCATCTGGGCGGTGCCCGTGTGCATTACGGCACCGCGGGGGCCGCGGTGAACATGGTGGATGTGGACGGGCGCAACTACCGCGAGAGCACGGTGCAGGACCTGCATGATGCGGCGCGGATCGTCGATGTGCTGGACAACGTGCATTTCTGCCAGCGGCCCATGGTGGCGCGGGACATTGCCGACAACATGGAGATGGAGCTGAACACCGTCTATGCCTGCTGCACGGGCACGACGAAGCATGTGGGCACGTCCTTTACCGAGCCGCATCACGTGGGTCCGGCGATGGAGATGCTCTATATGATCGCGGGCGGCGAGGAGAAATTTCGCGCGCAGCCTTTCGTGAGCAATTCCAACTGCTTCGTGGTGCCGCCGATGCGGTTCGCGACCGAGTCCTGCGAGGTGATGGAGCGCTGCATCGAGGGCGGGATGCCTGTGCTGCTGCTGTCGGCCGGGATGGCCGGGGCCACCGCGCCCTCGACCATCGCGGGGGCGATTATGCAGGCGACGGCAGAGTGCCTGGCCGGGCTGGTTTACGTGAACGCGGTGAAACCGGGGCATCCGGCGATCTTCGGCACCTGGCCGTTCGGATTGGATCTGCGCACCGGGGCGATGTCGATTGGCTCGGGCGAGCAGGCTTTGCTGAGCGCGGGCTGTGCGCAGATGCACCAGTTCTATGGCGTGCCCGGCGGAGCGGCGGGGGGTGCCTCGGACAGCAAGCTGCCCGACATGCAGGCCGGATGGGAGCAGATGTGCTCGAACGTGATGGCGGGGCTGGCGGGCGTGAACATGGTTTACGAGGCGGCGGGAATGCACGCCTCCCTGCTGGGGTTCTGTCACGAGAGCCTGATCCTGGGCGATGACCTGATCGGCCAGGCGCTGCGCTGTGTGCGCGGGATCGAGGTGGATGACGAGACGCTGGCGCTGGACCAGATGGAGGCGGTCTGCATCGGGGGGCCGGGGCATTACCTGGGCACCGAGGCGACGCTGGCGCGGATGCAGCGGGATCATTGTTATCCCAATCTGGGGGACAGGTCCTCGCCCAAGGAGTGGGTGGAAAAGGGCAAGCCGGACCTGGTGGCGAAGGCCGTGGCGCGGAAGGAGGAGATCCTGGCGCAGCGATCGGCGGCGCGGCTGAACCCGATGCTGGATGCGGAGATACGCAAGCGGTTCGCGATACATTTGAAGGGTTAGAGGCCGCGCGATGGCCAGACCGCGGGATGGCGAACTTACGGTTTTTCAGGGCACTTTATGGCTGCCCCATCCGCGAGACTTCTAATCGACGTGCACACGGAACACAATCGCCAGCCCGGGGGGCGGTCCCCCTTTCGGCGATTGCAGGCAATCGCCTTTCGGTCAGCGGCGATAGCGCGGCGGCGCGCAAAGCGCGCCTTGGTTCCGCGCGGGGCGTTTTGAGCAAGCGTTGACTTCGAGTTTTGACGACAGGAGGTCCCGGGTCAGGCTCGGGACGGGTGATCGGGGTGGCGAAGTCACGCGCATGTCAAAGGCGCGACGTCATCCCGGACCTGATCCGGGATCGCTGATAGCGGGAGATCCTCGGGTCAGGCCCGAGGATGACGGGCTACGGAAAAGCGCGTGAAGGCAGCGGTTCGCGTTTCATCTGAAGGTGTAGAGGTCCCGGGTCAGGCCCGGGACAGGTTGGCTTGGACGCAGAGATAAGGAGCCGCGGTGCGGCGATCCAAGCGTGGTTCGGGGCACTTTATCCCGGCCAAATCCGTAAGACACGCGATCGAAGCATCCGGCCTCACCAAATCGCCGTGCCATCGCACCAAAGGTGCGCCAATATTATCGGCACGCCTTCGGCGTGACGGGGCGGCCCGGCGATGCGCGGAGGCGCGGCAAGCCGCGCTTCTGTTCCGCGCGGGTGGGAGAACGTTCCGGGCCCGGGCCTGACCCGGGACCGCGTGGGCAAGAGATCCCGGATCAAGTCCGGGATAACGGCAAACAGTAAGTCCACTGAAGGCCCTAAAGCCGCGACAGGATCATGTCTGTGTCGACCGCGCCGATGGCGCCGGTGGTGCGGCCGCGCTCGCCCGCGAGCCGCGTGGCGACATAGGCTTCGGCCACCGCGGGGGGCGCGTGGCGGATCAGGACGGAAGCCGTCAGCAGCGTGGCGAGGCTTTCGACATACCATCGGGCCTGGGCCTCGTCCGGCAAGCGGGGAAAGCGGGTGATGTGGGCGTTGAGCGCCGCGTCATAGCGCCAGTATTGACCGGCCACCGCCCCCAGCTCGCGGCTGAGGACCTCCCCCGACAAAGGCACCTTGCGCAGGGTGCGCAGGATGTCGAGGCAGATCACGTTGCCCGACCCTTCCCAGATCGAGTTGAGTGGCGCCTCGCGGTAGAGAAGCGGAAGGCCTGAATCCTCGACATAGCCCATGCCGCCCATCGCCTCCATCGCCTCGTAGACCAGATTGGGACAGAGCTTGTTGCCCATGTACTTGGCGAGCGCCACGGTGACGCGGGCGAATGCGCGGGCCGCGTCGGTGTCGCGGTCGAACTGCGCCGCCACGAACATCCCAAGCGCCAGCGTGCCCTCCCAGTCGAGCGCGAGGTCCGCCAGCACCGAGCGCATCAGCGGCTGGTCGATCAGCGTTTTCTGGAAGGCCGTGCGGTGGCGGGCCCAGTGGACGGCATGGGACAGCGCGGCACGCATCAGGCCCGCCGGGGCCATGGCGGTGTCGAGCCGGGTGTGGTGGACCATGTCGAGGATGGTCTTCACGCCCTCGCCTTCCTCTCCCAGACGGTGGGCCACCGCGTCGGCATATTCGATTTCGGCGGACGCGTTGGCGCGGTTGCCCAGCTTGTCCTTGAGGCGCTGGATGTGGATCGTGTTGCGCCGCCCGTCCAGCCAGCGGGGCACGAGGAAACAGGTGAGGCCACCCGGCGCCTGCGCCAGCGTCAGGAAACCGTCGGACATCGGCGCCGAGCAGAACCACTTGTGCCCGCGCAGCACGTAGGCGTCGCCATCGGGCGCGGCGCGGGTGGTGTTGGCGCGCACGTCCGAGCCGCCCTGTTTTTCCGTCATGGCCATGCCGAGCGTCGCGCCGGCCTTGCGCGCCAGCGGCTTGGGCGCGGGATCGTAGGCGCGGCTGAGCAGCTTGGGCACCCATGCGTCGAAGAGCCCGCTATCTGCCTGAAGCGCGGGCACGGCGGCATAGGTCATGGTCATGGGGCAGCACACGCCGGGTTCGACCTGGCTGGTCAGATAGACCATCGCGGCATGGGTTGCGTGCCCGCCCGCCGCGCCCTCCCAGGCGATGGCGGCATAGCCCGCGCCGATGCCCGCGCGCATGAGGTCGTGATAGGCGGGATGAAACCGGACCTCGTCCAGCCTGCGCCCGCCGGTGTCGAAAAGCGCCAGCTCGGGCGGGTTCCGGTTGGCCGCCCGGCCCGCCTCGGCCATGGCGGCGGTGCCGATGGTTTCACCATATGCGGCCAAGTGGGCGGTGTCGGCCCCTGCCGCCCCGGCATGGTCGGCCAGGGCCGGATCGGTGGCAAAAAGGTCCACGTCGCCACGGGCCGCGGGCTGGTTCGTCACGTCATGGGTGAGCAGCGCGGCGTCGGGGGGCAATTGTGGCATGAATGACTCTCCTCAAGGACGAGTAGTAGCCTTTAAGCGCTTAGATGTGAAAGGGGATTCACAAAGCGATTCGCCTGTGTCATTGTGCACGGGCACCGCACGCAAAGAGGCGGGCACCAGAGGCAGAAAGAGCAGTCATGAAATCGCGCAGGCGCCCCGCATTCGGTGTGTTGATCTATTTCGCCATAGCCTTCGGGCTGGGGGCGTATTTCACGTTCGCGGCCGTGCAGGGCGATTACGGCGTGTTCCGCCGCGCCGAGATCGAATCGGGCGAGGCGGAATTGCGCGAACAGCTGGCCGTGCTGGATGCCAAGGTCGCGCGGATGGAGAACCTGACGCGGCGGTTGTCGGACACGTACCTGGATCTCGACCTGCTGGACCAGCAGGCGCGTGAGGTGCTTGGGATGCTGCGGGCCGACGAGATCGTGATCCGCTGAGACCCGCCCTGCCCCGGTATCCGGCCGGTGCTTATGGAATTTTCAGGCAAGCGGAAGATCGTGGCGGATCGAGCCAGGCACGAGCGCATGGGTTTCCTTCGTGGCGCCGGTGATTTCCAGCACGCCCCCTGGCGGCGGTTCCCCTTGCTCGGCGCGCGCGACGCGCATGGTGCAGGTCACATCCTCGGCCCTGAGCGAGAGGGACGCCCACGCGGCGCCGTCGATCCATACCCAGTCGTAATCTCCGGCGACGTGCATCCCATCGACGCTGAACGCGATCCTCGGCGGGCCGGTGGGCGCGCCGAGGGAGAACCCGTAGACCAGGCCCGGCTGCAGGCTGACGCACAGGGTCTCGCCGGTCTCGGCGAGCCGCGCCAGCAAGACGATGTGTTCCTCCGGTCCGCAGGGCGGGTCAACGCAGTCGGGGCTTGCGGAGGATGGGCACATGATGTCACTTTCGAAATCGCCGGTGCGCTGCACGGCCCCGGTCGAGTGCTGGACGTGTTGCAAGCGTAGGCTAGGTGATTGGACACGAGCAAGTGTGCATGCGGGAACGGGATCCGACCGCCCGCGTGCGGGAACGGCAAGGAGAGGAGAGCAAGAAATGAGTGCGCAACTGTTGGCGGCCCTGATCGTCTCGCCCTTCGCGCTGGCCTTCGTATATGCCGGGTACCACGAGTATTCGCGCTACAAATCCGAGGGCCGCGCGACTTATGGGCTGGCCTATGACGAGGAAAGCGGCACGACCCACGTGACCGGGATCGGCGACGATGAAGAGGCCTATGATCCCGAAGACTTCGATCCCAACGGGTACAGGGATCCCGATATCAAGGACGACGGGCAAGCCTGACCCGGGTCTTCGCAGCGGGGACGCGGCCCCGCCTGCCGGATCTGACGCTGCGTCAAAAACCCTCTCGAAAAATCGGAGCGAGTCCTGTATAAGATAGTTTAACGCTAAACTATTCTTTTCAGCACAGGAGCCCGCCCGCATGGCTGCCAGGAAAACGACAAAGAAACCAAACGTTTCCGCCGACGAGTTGAAGAAATACTACCGCGACATGCTGCTGGTCCGTCGATTCGAGGAAAAGGCCGGCCAGCTGTATGGCATGGGTCTGATCGGCGGGTTCTGCCACCTCTACATCGGGCAGGAAGCAGTGGTCGTCGGGCTGGAGGCCACCGCCGAAGAAGGCGACAAGCGGATCACGACCTATCGCGACCATGGCCACATGCTGGCCTGCGGGATGGACCCCGATGGCGTGATGGCCGAGCTGACGGGCCGCGAGGGCGGCTATTCCAAGGGCAAGGGCGGCTCGATGCACATGTTCAGCCGCGAGAAGGATTTCTACGGCGGGCACGGCATCGTGGGCGCGAACGTGCCGCTGGGCGCGGGGCTGGCATTGGCCGACCAGTACAAGGGCAACGGGCGCGTGACCTTCACCTATTTCGGCGACGGTGCTGCGAACCAGGGCCAGGTCTACGAGACGTTCAACATGGCCGCCCTGTGGAAGCTGCCGGTGGTTTTCGTGATTGAAAACAACCAGTACGCCATGGGCACGTCGCAGAAACGCTCGACCTCGACGCCCGATATCTACACCCGAGGCGAGGCGTTCGGCATCCCCGGCGAGGCGGTGGACGGCATGGACGTTCTGGCCGTCAAGGAAGCCGGGGCGAAGGCCGTGGCGCACTGCCGCAAGGGTGACGGGCCGTATATCCTGGAAGTGAAGACCTATCGCTATCGCGGGCATTCCATGTCGGACCCGGCGAAGTACCGCACGCGCGAGGAAGTGCAGAAGATGCGCGACGAGAAGGACTGCATCGAGCATGTGCGCGAGCTGCTCTTGGAGGGCAAGCACGCCAGCGAGGAGGACCTCAAGGCGATCGACAAGGAAATCAAGGATGTGGTGAACAAGTCCGCCGAGTTCGCCAAGGAAAGCGCCGAGCCGGACGTGTCCGAGCTGTGGACGGACATTTACGTGGAAGCCTGAGCGACGGGTTGCGAGGAGACATAAAGACATGCCTACAGAAATTCTGATGCCCGCCCTGTCGCCGACGATGGAGGAAGGCACCCTGGCCAAGTGGCTGGTCAAGGAAGGCGACACGGTCAATTCCGGCGACATCATGGCCGAGATCGAGACCGACAAGGCGACGATGGAGTTCGAAGCCGTCGACGAGGGCACCATCGGCAAGATCCTGATCGAGGAAGGCACCGAAGGGGTGAAGGTGAACACGCCCATCGCGGTGCTGCTGGAAGAAGGCGAGAGCGCGGACGATATCGGCGAGACGTCGTCGGGCGGTGGTGAATCCTCCGCCAAGGAGGAAGACAGCGGCGGCGATGGCGACGATGAGAGCCGGGCGAAATCCGAGCCGGTCGCGGCCTCGCCCGCAGCCCCCGTGCCGCAGCCCGACGCCAGCCCCGACTGGCCCGAGGGCACGGAAATGACCAAGATGACCGTGCGCGAGGCGATCAACGCGGCCATGGCCGAGGAGATGCGCAACGACGAGCACGTCTTCATCATGGGCGAGGAGGTGGCCGAGTACCAGGGCGCTTACAAGATCACCCAAGGTCTGCTGGACGAGTTCGGCGCCAAGCGGGTGATCGACACGCCCATCACCGAGCACGGGTTTGCCGGGATCGGCGTGGGCGCGGCCTGGGGCGGGCTGAAGCCCATCGTGGAATTCATGACCTGGAACTTCGCCATGCAGGCGATCGACCAGATCATCAACTCGGCTGCCAAGACGAACTATATGTCCGGCGGGCAGCTGGGCTGTTCCATCGTGTTCCGTGGCCCCAACGGCGCCGCCGCGCGCGTGGCCGCGCAGCACAGCCAGGATTACGCGGCGTGGTATTCGCACGTACCGGGCCTGAAGGTGGTACAGCCCTACTCTGCCGCCGATGCCAAGGGCCTGCTGAAAAGCGCCATTCGCGACCCCAACCCGGTGATTTTCCTGGAAAACGAGATCCTCTACGGCCGCAGCTTCGAGGTGCCGGTGCTGGACGATTTCACCATTCCCTTCGGCAAGGCGCGCATCGCGCGGCCCGGGGACGACGTGACCATCGTCAGCTTCGGCATCGGCATGACCTATGCGCTGGAGGCGGCGGACAAGCTGGCCGAGGACGGCGTGAATGCCGAGGTGATCGACCTGCGCACGCTGCGTCCGCTGGATTATGACACGGTGCTTGCGTCAGTGATGAAGACCAACCGCTGCGTCACGGTCGAGGAAGGTTTCCCGGTGGCCAGCATGGGCAACCATCTCAGTGCCGTGATCATGGAGCGGGCGTTCGATTACCTCGATGCGCCGGTGATCAACTGCACGGGCAAGGATGTGCCGATGCCCTATGCCGCGAACCTTGAAAAGCTGGCGCTGACCTCGACCAAGGAAGTGATCGAGGCCGTCAACAAAGTGACCTACCGGTAAGGAGAGAGCGCAATATGCGAATAGCGTTTGCGAAATTCACAGATTTCGGATGGCACATAATGCTAGACCAAAATCAACGGCCCTTTTCGCTAAGACTGTCGGCAAAGGACGTCAACGCAGAAATGCGAAAAGAAGTGGATGCGTCTGATTTTGCCGATGTGGAGGCCGCTCTAGAAACAAGCAAAGACTTCGTCAATGATTACAGGTCTATGTGCTCGGGACTGCCTCATCCTAAATTTCCGTCCATGAAGGAGTGGGACAATGCCGACTGAAATATTGATGCCCGCCCTTTCCCCGACGATGGAGGAAGGCACGCTGGCGAAATGGCTGGTCAAGGAAGGCGACACGGTGAATTCCGGCGACCTGCTGGCCGAGATCGAGACTGACAAGGCCACGATGGAGTTCGAGGCAGTCGACGAAGGCACCATCGGCAAGATCCTGATCGAGGAAGGCACCGAAGGGGTCAAGGTGAACACCGCGATTGCCGTTCTGCTGGAGGAAGGCGAAAGCGCGGATGATATCGGTGACGTGGGCGCGTCTGGTGGTGGAGGCGACAAGGCCGAGGCCAAGGACGACAAGCAGGAGGCGGCCCCGAAGAAAGAGGCCGAAGCCAGCAAGCCCGAGAGCGGCGACGTGACCCCTGCCCCGGCAGCGCCCAAGAAAGATGGCGAGCGTATCTTCGCCTCACCGCTGGCGCGGCGGATCGCCAAGCAGAAGGGCATCGACCTAACCGAGTTGAAGGGCTCGGGCCCGCATGGGCGGATCGTGAAGGCGGACGTGGAAAGTGCCAAGGCCGGTGCGGCGAAGCCTGCCGAAGAGAAGGCGGCACCTGCCGCAAGCGGCGGACAGGCGGCCCCTGCCCCGGCTGGCCCCAGCACCGATGCGGTCGTGGCGATGTACAAGAACCGCGAGTTCGAAGAAGTGAAACTCGATGGGATGCGCAAGACCATCGCCGCCCGCCTGACCGAGGCCAAGCAGACCATCCCGCATTTCTACCTGCGGCGGGATATCCAGCTGGATGCGCTGCTGAAATTCCGCGGACAGCTGAACAAGCAGCTTGAAGGCCGCGGCGTCAAGCTGTCGGTGAACGACTTCATCATCAAGGCCTGCGCGTTGGCCTTGCAGGCGGTGCCCGATTGCAATGCGGTCTGGGCCGGCGACCGGGTGCTGAAGCTGAAGCCGTCGGACGTGGCCGTGGCCGTGGCGATCGAAGGCGGGCTGTTCACGCCTGTCCTGAAGGACGCCGAGATGAAGTCGCTGTCGGCCCTGTCGGCGGAGATGAAGGACCTTGCCACCCGCGCACGGGAGCGCAAGCTGTCGCCCGAAGAGTATCAGGGCGGGACATTCGCGATTTCCAACCTCGGGATGTTCGGGATCGACAATTTCGACGCGGTGATCAACCCGCCGCATGGCGCGATCCTGGCCGTTGGTGCGGGTGTGAAAAAGCCTGTGGTCGGCGCGGATGGCGAACTGACGGTGGCGACGGTGATGTCAGTGACGCTGAGCGTGGATCACCGGGTGATCGACGGGGCGCTTGGCGCGGAGCTGCTCGACAAGATCCGGGAGAACCTGGAGAACCCGATGGTGATGCTGGCCTGAGGGCGCGGCTTGGCAAAAATGTAGGCCGGGGATTTCCCCGGCCTTTTTCGTTCAGGGCGGTGGTGGGTTGAAACCCACCCTACGCGGCGCGGGAAATGGGTTCAGAACGCCGGCGTACCCGTCTGCTTGGCCTTCTGCGCCTTTTTCCAGGCGAAGACCTTGCTGCGCTCGGTCCAGTCGTAGCGGCCATCCTCGCGCACGAGGCCCCAGTAAAGCTCGCCCGCACCGCGCCACGGATCGAGCACCAGGCTGTTTTCCATCGAGTCGCCGCGGCGGCCCAGGATCGTGGTGCTGTGTTCCAACCGGATGCTGTCGTAATTGGCGATGGCCCGGTGAATTTCCAGTGTCTTGAAGTTCTCGCGCTGCAGGCGGGCGTCCATGTCATGCGCCCAGTGCCAGCAGAGACCGCGCGGCTTGGTGCCGAAATTCACCCGCGTGTTGTGGGCGAGTGCGCCGCTGTCGATCTCGTATTCGACGACCAGCTGCGCGACATAGGTGTAGGCCACGTAGGCGGCGCGCCCGGCCTCTTCGGGATCGACACCGGGGCCGAGATCGAGAAACGCCTGCTTCAGCGCGGCGATATTGGCCGCCTCGCGCTGTGCGGCGGCCTGGTAGAACGCCTTGTCGAAGCTGTGGCCATAGCGTGCCAGTTGCGCCGAGCGTTGCCATACCGCGTCGGGCATGGAAATCGCCTCGGCCAGCACAGCGGGCGGCAGGCTCATGTTGTCGGTCGCGTTGCGCGACGAGGCGAAGGACGAACCGCTGTCCTCGGGAACCTCGGTGCAGGCGCCCAGAAGCACCGCGAAGGCCAGGGGCAGAAAGCTGATGGTCTTTGATATCATGGAGCGACACCTCCCGTGGGCAGACAGGCCCGTTTTCGATCTCTTTGGCGGGCTGTCTACTGTCCGGTCGTGGCGATGTCGACAGAGGGCACCATGCGATGCGGCACCGAAGCCCCTTTTGTGCGTCTCTTTTGCATCACGCCGGTGCAGATGCCCTTTCTTGAGTTCTGCGCGCCGGGTGGCGCCACATCTTCACGTATTACCCGAAAGGGTGGCAAGATGTTCCGGGATCGCTCATTGCCCGTTGCGCGCGTCGCTGGCGGGGCCTTTCACGATGAGTACAACGCGTTCCAAGGGGCCATGCGGCGATCATGCTGCTGGGAAAGGCGCAACAGCCCAGCGCGCGATGCGCCCGACCGCGCCGCTCGACCTCACGAAAACAGCGGCGCACCGGGCGCCGCTGTCGGAACAAGAGTCATGATGGTCCGGCGAAGGCGCGCCTCAGCGCACGCCCAGAAGCTGGTCCATGGCCACGGAAGGCTGATCGCAGCCCGCCTCGCCCACGATCTTGGCCGGAACGCCGGCGACGGTCTTGCAGGGCGGCACCTCCTGCAACACCACGGAACCGGCGGCGATGCGGCTGCAATGGCCGACCTTGATGTTGCCCAGAACCTTGGCCCCGGCCCCGATGAGGACGCCGTCGCCGATCTTGGGATGGCGGTCTTCCTCTTCCTTGCCGGTACCGCCAAGCGTAACGGAGTGCAGCATCGAGACGTTGTCGCCCACCACCGCCGTCTCGCCGATGACGATGGAGTGGGCGTGGTCGATCATGATGCCCTTGCCGATACGGGCGGCGGGGTGAATGTCGACGCCGAAGACCTCGGAGCAGCGCATCTGGAAGAAACGCGCCATGTCGCGGCGGTCGGTCCGCCACAGCCAGTTCGCCACGCGGTAGGCCTGGATCGCCTGGAATCCCTTGAAGAACAGCATCGGCAGGATGAAACGGTCGCAGGCCGGGTCGCGGTCGTAGACGGCGACGATATCGGCGCGCGCGGCCTGCCCCAGTTCTGGGTCGTCCGCATAGGCCATATCGCAGATCTCGCGCAAAAGCTGCTCGGGCATCTCTTCCGCGCCCAGCTTCATCGACGTGCGATAGGCCAGCGCGGCCTCGATCGTCTTGTGGTGCAGGATCGAGGAATGGATTAACCCGCCCAGGAGCGGCTCGTCCTTGATCGCGGTTGTCGCCTCGGTGTTGATCCGGGCCCAGACCGGGTCAAGCTCTGCCAGCTTTGCATGTGTTTCGGCCATGTGCATGCTCCTTGGTGCGCCTATCGGTTATACCAGATATGCTCGATCCGTAAAATGCAAAGGCGTCATGGGTGGGTTCACGAAAATGAATGAAGCAGAGCGACAGGATTTCCGGGCGCTGATAAAGACCCGGCTGGCGGAATTGAGCGAGGAGGATGCCCGCGGCGCGGCGGGCAAGGCGACGGTGGAGCTGGACCAGCAATCTGTGGGGCGTCTGAGCCGGATGGACGCGCTGCAGAACCAGGCGATGGCCAAGGCCACCGATGCGCGGCGCGCGGGAGAGCGGGCGCGGCTGGCGGCAGCCCTCGCCCGGATGGACGAGGGCGAATACGGCACTTGCGAGGATTGCGGCGAGGAAATCGCCCCGGGCCGGCTGCGTCTGGACCCCGCCGCGACGCGCTGCGTGGACTGCGCGCGGGGCTGAGGTCGCCGCGTCAGCCGGGCACTGTCAGGCGGGAAAAACGCCCAGGCCCGAAGCGGGCCGACAGCTGGGCCACCTGCAACTCGTAAAGGCCGCTCAGCGCGTCCGCGGCCTGCGCGGCGGCGCTGTAGGTCCAGGTTGGCGCCGCGACGGTGACCTCGCGGATCACCGCGTCTGACTGGACCACGCGCACGACATATTCCTCCTTTTCCTCGCCCAGCGGCACCTCGGCGGTGTCCCAGCGGTCGCCGTCGATCCGCGTGCGCCGGATCCAGTTGAGCGACAGGTCGCCCCCCTGGCCGGGCGCGAGCCGCAGGTGCACCGGGGACAGCGGGCGCAGGCCCAGCCCATCGAAGGCCAGCCGCACGGCGCTGAAGCTGGGATCGTCCACCGGACGCCCCGCAGGGCCGATCCGATAGTAGCGCGCCAGCCCGCGCTTGGCCTCGGCCAGGTCGATCTGCTCGGCGGTGCCATCGAGGCGCACGAGGTAGCTGCCCTCCGGCCAGGGCGCGGCGCGCTCGGTGCCCACCTGCCCGCGCAGACGATGCCGCAGAAGGTACGTGTCTGTGTCCACCAGTTCGGCCTCGCGGAACTGGATGAGCTCCCACCCGTCCGGTGTTCCGTCGCCGATGGCGCAGAGGTTGCCGCCGTTCAGCAGCGCCAGGTCGCTGATGCTTTGCAGCGTGCCGGCCAGCATCCGCACCTGAAGGTCCGAACCCCGGTCGATGCGGCCCGGATCCGCGGGAAACAGAGGTGTTTCGAGCACGCCCACGGGGGTGCGGGCCGTGACCAGCGAATTCAGCGTGTAGTTCGCATCCTCGTCCGACGCATAGAGCGCCACCGATCCCGGCCATGGCCGGGCCGTGACCGCGAGGTGCGGCGCGTGCGGCACCTCTTCGCCCGTCAGCAGCGGCAGATCTAGGAAGAACGGCGCGACCGGGGACGGTGGCACGAAGGGGCGCAGGGTGACAGCCTCCTCCGCGAAATCGGCGGGGCGATAGCTTTCGGGTTCGATACGCACCGCTTCGAGTTTCTGCGCGGCGGCCATCTGGTCGATCCGGTCGATGCGAAAGAGACCGCGCCCCTGCCCTTCGGGCAAGGCGATGACATCGCCCGCGCCGGTGTCCAGCTGCGACGGCGGCAGGGTCAGCTGGACCGTGTCGGTGGCCACGCGCGCCTCGGACAGCCAGCGTTCCACCGTCTGACGCCCTTCGGCGCGGGTCATGGCCAGAGGAAATTCCGAGGTCGAGACGGCGTGGGTGGCGTCATCGGGCAGGATCGCCTCTTCGGCGATGACTTCGAAATCGCCGTCGGCCTCGACGAACCGCAGGCGGACGCGGCCCGCCAGTTCCACGGTGCTACCGCGGGTTTCCTCCAGCACGCCGTCACGCTCGGGGTCGCGGACCAGCGTGTCGAGGTCGATCAGCCTGTCGCTCTGACCGTCGCGCATCACGAAATGCAGGCGCCCGTCGCGATCCACCGCGTCGACGCCATAGCGCAGCATCAAGGGTTGCAGGGCGCCGCGGGCCTCGGACACCTGATCGATCGTATAGCCGCGCACCAGACCGTGGGCGCGGGAGGTGTCGCAATGTTCCAGCCCGGTACGCAGGCAGATCTCGTCGATCACCGACGACAGCGTACGCGAGGAGACGCGGCCGTTCAGCCAATGGCCCCGGGTGTAGTTCTCGCCATCGCTCCAGAGCCCGCGGTTGTTGGGGAAATAGGGATAGGGCCGCATGTCCCAGGCCCAGGCATAGGCGTGATCCATGTCCAGCATCGCACCCTCGTAGACATCCGATTGCGGATTGTTGTCGGGATCGTTCCAGTAGCCGAGGAAGGCGCGCAGGTATTGCTGCTGGATCAACTCGTCGCGGCGCCCGTCCGAGAAATGCGGCAGAGTGGATTCGGAGGATTTAGGATCGAGGAACTTGTTGGGCTGGTTGGTGCCCTTGTCCACGGCGGCGCAGCCATACTCGTCCACCCAGGCGCCGTCGAATTGCGGCCCGCGCAGGCTTTCCGGGTCATGCGCCGAGAACACCTGTGCGGTGGCCCCGTTGGGCCAGATCAGCCGTTTGCGCGTGGCTTGCCAGACCGGGCGGCGGTCGGGGGGCGAGCAGGCCAGGATGCCGCTTTCGCCAAAGATCATCACGTCGCGGACCTGGTCGATGGTCTCGCCCACCAGCGCCAGGCGATGGCAATGCCCGGCATCCAGCGGGCGCGCGCCCTCGACCTGGCTGCGCACCCATTCGGCACCCGCCCGCGTCTTGCCCGCGCCACGCCCGCCCAGGATGACCCAAGCGCGCCAGTCGCCTTCCGGCGTGCGCTGGTGGTCCATCGCCCAGAAATCGAACAGGTAGGGCAGCGACAGGATCTCGCCGTCACTCAGGCTGTCCAGAAACTCTTTCTGCGTCTCGGGCCCTGCGGAGACGAGCCAGTCGACATCCGATGCTTTCGCGGGCTTCATCGAGGTCGAGGGCATAGGCACCGGCGACACCAAGCTCTTTTTCTCTTCGTTTTTCAAGTTGTGTCTCCGCTTCTATCGCGATCCTCAGCCACTGCCGGATCTCCGACGTGGCGCGTGTGGCGTTTCTCAGGTCCTCGAACTTCCCTTCCCTGATCTGGGAATAGAGCGCCTCCAGATCCGCGCGCATGTCCGCCAGTTGCGCCTCGAGCGCATCTATGGACAGCGTCACGTTGGAAGGGGTCCGATCGTGCGTGATCAGTGGCATGCGGGCCGGTACCTCGAAGTTCTTGCATCGCGGAAAAAGTGTCTCTCAAAGCAAACAGGCGACCGATGGTCATGCCACGGGTCGCCTGCAGTTTCAGAGATCTCGGTTAAACAGTCGTCGCAGCACCGTGCGGTGCCGCGCCTGCCGCCAGCTTTGGCCTACTGATTGGCGCGCTCCGCCTCCAGCGCGCGATAGGCCGCGACGTTGCGATTATGCTCTTCCAGCGTTTCGGCGAAGAGGTGGCCGTCGCGCGGGTCCAGCGTACGGGCCACGAAGAACACGTAATCCGTGTCTTCCGGGTTTACCGCCGCCTCGATGCTGGCACGGCCCGGGTTGGCGATGGGCGTGGGCGGCAATCCGTCGATGACATAGGTGTTATAAGGCGTCTCGGCGCGCAGCTCGCTCTGGCGCAGGCCGCGGCCCAGCACGCCCTCGCCATTCGTGATGCCATAGATCACGGTCGGGTCGGTCTGCAGGCGCATCCCTTGCAGAAGGCGGTTGGTGAAGACGCTGGCCACCTGCCCGCGCTCGGTGGGCACGCCGGTTTCCTTTTCGATGATCGAGGCAAGGATCAACGCTTCCTCGGGGGTCTCGACGGCGATATCCGACGCCCGGTTCTGCCAGGCTTCGGTCAGGATCAGGTCCTGCGCCTCGCGCATCCGGGTCAGGACGCTCTCGCGGGTGTCGCCCAAGCTGAACTCGTAACTGTTCGGCGCAAGGCTGCCCTCGGGCGGCACCGCTGCCACCTCGCCGTCCAGCGCGTCGACCGCCCCCAGCGCGTTCACCACCTGCCAGCTGGTCACGCCTTCGGCGACGGCCACGCGGTAGCGGGTGTCGGCCTGCTCACGCACCTCGGTGAACTCGGCGGGCGGCGTGACCTCCTCGGCCTGCGGATCGAAGGCCGCGACCTCGACAAAGCGGTTCGTGGCCGGGTCCAGTTCGCGAACCTCGACTTCGCTGGCGTTGACGCCGATCCGGTACACCACCTCGGTGCCACAGGTGCTGGCCCCGCCGCGGGTCACGATATCGGCGATCTCGTCCATGCTGGACCCCTCGGGAATCAGCCAGCTTCCGGCTTTCAGCAACTGGGTCTTTTCACCGTAATCCGTACCGATGCGAAAAATCCGCTCACTGGTGATCGCGCCCTGCGCGGCCAGATCACTGGACACGGCCCTCATGGAACTGCCGCGCGGCACCTGCAGGCAGATGGGATCTTCCAGCGGGCCGGTGGCCTGGTACTGGTTCTGCCCCCACAGGATGACCCCGCCCAGCAGGAAGATCATCACCACCAGGAAGGTCAGGAAGTTCGACGCGATATGCCGCCACATCAGCGCACGGCCCCCAGGCAAAGACAGGCATTGGTGCCGCCAAAGCCGAAGCTGTTGGAAATCGCCACCTTGATCTCGCGCTCGTGCTTGGCGTTCGGCGCCAGGTTCAGCGGGGTGTCCACCGCCGGGGTATCGAGGTTGATGGTGGGCGGTGCCACCTGGTCACGGATTGCGAGGATCGAGAAGATGCCCTCGATCGCCCCCGCCGCGCCCAGAAGGTGCCCGGTCGAGGATTTGGTCGAACTCATCGTCGCCGTCGAGGCCGCGTCGCCCAGCAGTTTCTCCACCGCCTTCAACTCGATCGTGTCGGCCATGGTGCTGGTGCCGTGGGCGTTGATGTAATCCACATCCGCCGGCGCGATGCCCGCATTGCGCAGCGCGCCCTGCATGGCGCGGAAGCCGCCATCGCCGTCCTCTGCGGGCGCGGTGATGTGATAGGCATCGCCCGACAGGCCATAGCCCAGCACCTCGGCATAGATCTTGGCGCCGCGCGCCTTGGCGTGCTCGTATTCCTCCAGCACCACCATGCCGGCGCCCTCGCCCATCACGAACCCGTCGCGATCCGCATCATACGGCCGGCTGGCCGCCTGCGGGTCATCGGCGCGCTTGGTGGAAAGCGCCTTGCAGGCGTTGAACCCCGCGATGCCGATCTCGCAAATCGCCGCCTCGGCGCCGCCCGCGATCATCACGTCGGCATCGCCATGCTGAATGAGCCGCGACGCGTCACCGATGGCGTGGGCGCCCGTGGAACAGGCCGTCACCACCGCGTGGTTCGGCCCCTTGAAGCCGTAGCGGATGCTGACCTGGCCGCTGATCAGGTTGATCAGCGCGCCCGGGATAAAGAACGGCGACACCCGCCGCACGCCACGGTCGCGGATCAGCAGCGTCGTTTCCTCGATCGAGCGCAACCCGCCGATGCCGGAGCCGATCATCACGCCGGTGCGCAGGCGGCTTTCCTCGTCCTCGGGCAGCCAGTCCGCATCGCGCACCGCCTGTTCCGCCGCCGCCACGCCGTAGAGGATGAAATCATCCACCTTCCGGCGCTCTTTCGGCTCCATGTAATCGTCCGAGTTGAACGTGCCGTCGCTGCCATCGCCCAGCGGCACTTCGCAGGCGTATTTCGTGGCCACGTTCACAGGGTCGAACCGGGTGATGGTGCCCGCCCCGGACTTGCCATCCAGAATGCGGCGCCAGCTCTCCTCCACGCCAGATGCCAGCGGGGTCACAAGACCCAGACCTGTCACGACCACTCGACGCATGATACCTGCCCTCTTGTCCTACCTTCGTCGGTGTCCATACCGCGCCTTGGCCACCGGGGGCAAGGCCAACGACAAGGGGGCGCGGCCTTCCGCGCCCCCTTTTTCGAACCCGGGCTTCGGCTTACTGGAACGCGGCGACCGGCTCGCGCTCGCCCTGCGCCACCTCCAGCGCCTCTTGCAGCGACACGTCGCGCGACAGAAGCGCCCGGCCGATCATCGTGCCCGAGATGTTGGGCACGTATTTCAGGCGCGACACGTCATCGACGCTGCGCACCGTGCCGCGCGCGATGACGGAGTGCCGGGTCAGCCCGGCAAGCCCGCTGATCACCCCCAGCGTGCCGTCGCTGTCCTCGATATCGGCGTCGATATCGGTCAGGATGATACCGGCCAGCGGCGCGTCGTCGAACGCCGCGATATAGCTTTCTGGCGTGAACGCGCTTTTCGTGCGCCACCCTTCCGTCATGACCGAGCCCTGGAAGATATCGACAGCCAGCACGATCTGGTCGGGATGGAACTTTGCCAGTTCGCGCAGCGTGTCGGGGTCATAGGCGGCCATGGTGCCGACGACGATACGGCCCGCGCCCTTGTCGATCCATTTCGTGACGCTGTCGCGCGACCGGAAACCGCCGCCGACCTGCACCGGAATGCCGACCGTGCGGATGATCTGCTCGATCAGCGCGCTGTTGTCGCCTTGCCCCGCCAGGGCGTCGATGTCGGTGACATGCATCCACGACGCGCCCGACGCCACGAAGGATTTCGCGGTCTCGACAGGGTCGACATGCCAGATGACGGGTTCTTCGAGACGACCGCGCGTCAGCGACACGCATTTGCCTTTGTGCAGTTCGATGGTGGGGTAGATGATCATGCGTCAGTCACCTTCTGATTCGGGCGGGTCCCGCCTTGTGTACAGGCTCCGGCCCTGTTTAGACCGGCGGCCCGGGCACGCTGGTCTCAAATCGGCATGATACAGTCTGTTCCCGAAGTTTTCTAACCCGCAAACGAAAAGACCCCGCCATCGCGGCGGGGCCTTTCCTGAAATCTGTCGCTCGTCGCGGCTTACGACGCTTCCTTGATGAACTTCACCGCATCGCCGAAGGTCTGGATGTTCTCGGCCGCGTCATCGGGGATCTCGATGCCGAATTCCTCTTCGAACGCCATGACCAGTTCGACCGTGTCCAGGCTGTCCGCGCCCAGGTCGTCAATGAAAGAGGCGTTCTCGGTGACCTTGTCCTCTTCGACGCCCAGGTGTTCCACCACGATCTTCTTTACGCGGTCTGCGATATCGCTCATGTTTCGTTCCTCATCTTCAGCCGGGTCATTCGCCCGTTTTATGTGCCCCCGCCCGACCGGACAAGCGGCTAAGTATGCCCCTGTATCGGGCGGCTTGCATGACCCGTATAACGGGCATTTGCGGAGTAATACAGTATTACCCCAGCGTAAACTGCGCCGCCTATAGCATATGCGGCGCGATTGGCAAATGGATTCCCCTGCCCTTGTTTCGTAACGGCGCGGCGGCGCGTCAGAGCATCGCCATGCCGCCGTTCACGTGCAGCGTGGCCCCCGTGACATACCCCGCCTCCGGGCTGGCAAGATAGAGCACGGCCGCGGCGATTTCCTCTGGCGTGCCCATGCGGGCGGCGGGAATCTGCGCGTTGATCTTGTCCTTCTGATCGTCGCTCAGCTTCTCGGTCATCGCCGTCGCGATAAAGCCCGGCGCGACCGCGTTGGCGGTGATCCCGCGGCTGGCCACCTCATAGGCGATGGACTTGGTCATACCCACCATCCCGGCCTTAGAGGCGGCATAGTTCACCTGGCCGGGGTTGCCCGTCGCGCCCACGATCGAACTGATGTTGATGATCCGCCCCCAGCGCGCCTTCATCATCGGACGCATCACGCCCCGGCAGAGGCGCATGGTAGCGGTCAGGTTCACGTCGATAACGCTCTGCCATTCCTCGTCGGACATGCGCATGAAGATCTGGTCGCGGGTGATCCCCGCGTTGTTCACCAGGATGTCGACGCTGCCCATGGCCTCGGCGGCCTGTTTCGGCAGCGCGTCCACCGCCTTTGGGTCGCTCAGATTGCAGGGCAGCACATGCGCCCGCTCGCCCAGCTCGCTCGCCAGCGCCTCCAGCGGCTCGACCCGCGTGCCCGACAGGCCCACCGTTGCCCCTGCACTATGCAGCACCTTGGCAATCTCTCCGCCGATGCCTCCCGATGCGCCGGTCACCAGCGCTGTCTTTCCCGTCAGGTCGAACATATGTCTCGTTCCTTCTCGTCTGGCGCCAAATTTCTTTCACAAAGAAATTTGACAAGAATATCCCATTTTCTTGGTCCCGGCTCAGCCGGCCATCGACTCCGCGGCCGCTGTCAAGTCCTCGGGCGTGCCGACCGCACGGGTGGCGATGTCGCGGTTGATCCGGCGGACCATGCCAATGAGCGCCTTGCCCGCGCCGATTTCCCAGATATCGTCGACACCTTGCGCGCCCATGTATTCAACCGACTCGCGCCAGCGCACCGATCCCGTCACCTGCTTGACCAACAGCTCGCGTATCTGGGCCGGATCTTGCACCGCGCCGGCCGTCACGTTGGCGACCACAGGCACGCGCGGCGCCTTGATCGTGACCTCCGACAGGGCGGCGGCCATCGCATCGGCGGCAGGCGCCATCAGCGCGGAATGGAACGGCGCACTGACCGGCAGCAGCATCGCCCGCTTGGCGCCCTTTTCCTTGGCCAGCTCCACCGCTTTTTCCACCGCGGCGGCGTCGCCCGAGACCACGACCTGCGCCGGATCGTTGTCATTAGCGGCCTGCACCACGCCGCCATTCGCGGCGGCGGCTTGGGCCACCTCGCTCACGGTGGCGAAATCCAGCCCCAGGATCGCGGCCATTGCGCCTTCGCCCACAGGCACGGCGGCCTGCATCGCCCGGCCCCGCGTGCGCAAGAGACGCGCGCAATCGCTGACGCTCAGCGCCCCGGCCGCGGCCAGCGCGGAATATTCGCCCAGCGAATGCCCCGCCACCAGCGACGCGGCCTCGATGCTCACGCCCTCGGCCTCCAGCGCCCGCATCGCGGCCAGCGACGTGGCCATCAGCGCCGGCTGCGCGTTCTGCGTGAGTGTCAGCGTCTCCTGATCGCCCTCCCAGATCAGATCGCTCAACTTCTCGCCCAATGCCTCGTCGACCTCATCGAACACCGCCTTTGCGCCCGGATAGGCGTCGGCCAGCGCCTTGCCCATCCCGACCGTCTGCGCACCCTGCCCGGGAAATACGAATGCCTTGCTCATGATGCGTGAACCCTCCCATTCATCGCACCCGGATAGCGTGACGCGTCGGGCGGTGCAATGACGCGGGCCGAAAAACCGACCCTGCCGCACGTCCGCTGTGCGCAGGCTATCATTGCCCCTGCCCCGCGCTCGGCTAGATTGCAGACGAACTTTCCGCCAAAGCAGAGCCATCACCATGCCCCTCGCCAATGCGCACGACCGTTACGGTGCCGTTACCAAGACCTTCCACTGGCTGACCGCGCTACTGATTCTCTCGGCCATCCCGCTCGGTCTTATCGCCAACGACCTCGCCCATGCGGTCCGCAACCCGGACATCGCCACCACCGACGCCGACGTCTCGCGCGCGGCCTTCCTGTTCTCGCTGCACAAGACCATCGGCGTCACGGTCTTCTTCGTGGCCGTGCTGCGCAGCCTCTGGGCCATGGGCCAGACCAAGCCCGGCCTGCTGAATGGCGACAAGCCGGTCGAGGCACGGGCCGCCGAAACGGTGCACTGGCTGCTCTACGGCTCTCTGGTGGCCGTGCCGCTGACCGGCTGGATCCACCATGCGGCCACCACCGGCTTCGCGCCCATCTGGTGGCCGTTCGGGCAATCGCTGCCCTTCGTGCCCAAGAATGACAGCCTGGCTCATACCTTCGCCTCCCTGCACTATATCCTGAACTGGGTGCTGTGGATCAGCCTCGCCGCCCATGTCGCCGGGGCCCTGAAACACCACGTGATCGACCGCGACGCCACCCTGCGCCGGATGCTGCCGGGTCGCACCACGGCGGAGCCGACGGTGCGTCAGCCGGGGCATGTCCTTCCCGCCGTCGCCGCGCTGGTGATCTGGGCCGCCGCCCTGGGCATGGGGAGCGCATCGGGCTATTTCCCGCACGAAACCGAACCCGCGCAGAGCGCCGGGGCCGACACCGCCGAACCGGCCGCCAAGACCGCCGGCGCAGAGACCGAAAGCGCCGACACCACCGCCCCAGCCGGGACCGCCGAGAACGCCTGGACCGTCACCGACGGCACGCTTGGCCTGACAGTGGTCCAGATGGGCTCCGAGGTGACGGGCCAATTCGAGGACTGGACCGCCGACATCGTCTATGACGAGACCGCCGACAGCGACGGCAAACACGGCATTGTCGACGTGACCGTCACCATCGCCTCGCTCACGCTGGGCTCGGTGACCAGCGACGCCAAGGGCTCCGACTACCTCGCTGCCGAAGACCATCCCACGGCCACCTTCTCTGCCGAAATTGTATCGCGCGACGCCGGGCATGTCGCCACCGGGACGCTGACGATAAAGGGCAATTCCGTTCCGGTCGAGATGCCTTTTGATCTCACCATCGACGGCGACACCGCCACTGCCTCGGGCGGGCTGACCGTGGACCGGCGCGATTTCGGCGTCGGCGGACAAAGTGAAGGCAATGTCGGCGCCTCGGTCGAGATCCGCTTCGATCTGACCGCCGAACGCTAGGCCAAGTCACCCCCCGTCCCGGGCTTGACCCGGGACCTCCCCCACCACCCGCACGCATGAAAAAGGCCCGCATCCTCGGATGCGGGCCTTGACCGTACTGGAATGACCTGCAGGCTTATTCCGCCTTCTCGGCCTCGATCGAGATCATCACCTGAACCTCGTCGCTGACCGCCGGCGCGGCATAGTCCAGCCCGTAATCCGAGCGCATCAGAGTTGTCGTGGCATCGAACCCCGCCCACTGCTTTTCCTGCATCGGGTGCGCATCGGCCTTGTTCAGTTCAGCGTCCAGCACGACCGATTTGGTCACGCCATTCATCGTCAGGTCGCCGGTGATCTCGGCGGTCGTGTCGCCGGTCACCTCGATGCCGGTCGAGGTAAACGTGATCATGTCGCCCTCTTCCGCACCGAAAAAGTCATCGCCCATGAAGTGCTCCAGCCGCTTTTCCCAGCCGGTATACATCGACATCACAGGGATCGAGACCGAGACGCTGGAATTCGCCGGGTCTTCCTGATCGAACATGATCTCGCCCTCGAACCCCGTGAAAACGTTGTAGGTGGTCGAAAAGCCCAGGTGCTCGTAGGTGAACACCACCTGGCTGTGGCTGGGGTCCAGGTTGTATTGCTCCGGCGCGGCCAGTGCGGCGGTGCCGAGGCCCGCAAGGGCCATCGAGGTCGCGAATGCGATGGATTTCATGAAGTGCTCCTTCCGTGGTGCGTTGAATATCCCGACGGAAGATGATGCATTTGACGCATCACGCAAGGCGCAAGAATTGAACATTTCGTGTGGAGCGATGAACAGCTCCGCCCCGCGCGGGCGCACACCGTGTCAGCTGGAGCGCGGCATCGCACTGCGGATGGCGCTGGCTTCCTCGTCCGAGCCGAGCGGCATTTCCAGCACCAGCACGCCGGACGCATCGCGCGCCCGCAACTTGCGCCGGTTGACGGAAAGCTCCTGCAGCGCGTCGATGTCGTGGCAGGTTTTCAGGGTCGAACGGCCCTTGGCGTCGTATTCATAGACCCGCAGCTGGCGCTTCACCGGGTCGATCTGCACCTCCGGCCCGGGCGCCTCGCGGTTCAGGCCGTTGAACAGGATCAGCCCGCCCAGCAGCAACACGACCGAGGCCAGAAGCTTGATCAGCTGCATAGCCGCATCCTCGGACGGCATCAGCCACAGCCCCCCCGCCGACATGCAGAGCGCCGCCCCGGCGAATGCGGTCAGCGCCCGGCGCGCCGCGCCTTCGGGGGCATCGGCCACCGCGCTGTCGTCTGCCGTTCTGGTGCTCTGAAAGCGCGCGTCGAG
Source organism: Roseovarius sp. THAF8 (assembly GCF_009363735.1). Taxonomy (NCBI): domain Bacteria; kingdom Pseudomonadati; phylum Pseudomonadota; class Alphaproteobacteria; order Rhodobacterales; family Roseobacteraceae; genus Roseovarius; species Roseovarius sp. THAF8. The sequence goes on from NZ_CP045410.1 coordinate 673,957, forward strand.
TGCATGTGTCATAGGCCTGTCCTTGCCCGGTTCGGTGTCAAGGCCAGCCTGCGCAGCAATCGCGACCAAAATGCGGCAGACCCTCGGCTGCATCAGGGCAGAGCGCGGGCAATTTCGCGGCGGCCAACGCCCCTTGCCAAGCGCAGGGATGCGTCGTATACGCCCACTTCCTTTCGCACGTATATCGAACCGCGCAGTCTCTCGTGGACGGGCCGCGAAAGGATCCAAGGCCCGCCTTTGAAATGCGCCCAGACAGAAGTGGAATCCACATGCCGCTCTACGAGCATGTTTTTATCTCGCGTCAGGACTTGTCCAACACGCAAGCCGAAGGCCTTGTCGAACATTTCAGCACCGTGATCACGGATAACGGCGGCACGATCGTCGAATCCGAGTACTGGGGCGTCAAGACGATGGCCTACAAGATCAACAAGAACCGCAAGGGCCACTATGCCTTCCTGCGCACCGACGCCCCGTCGGAAGCCGTGCAGGAAATGGAACGCCTGATGCGCCTGCACGAGGACGTGATGCGCGTTCTGACCGTCCGGGTCGACGAACACGAGGAAGGCCCCTCGGTCCAGATGCAGAAACGTGACGAGCGTGGCGACCGCCGCGAACGTCGCCCCTGATCGGCTTGAAGAAAGGACACTAACCCATGGCTGCAAAACCGTTTTTCCGTCGCCGCAAGGTCTGCCCCTTCTCGGGCGACGATGCACCCAAGATCGACTACAAGGACACCAAGCTGCTGCAACGCTACATTTCCGAGCGTGGCAAGATCGTGCCCTCCCGTATCACCGCCGTCTCGGCCAAGAAGCAGCGTGAACTGGCCCGCGCCATTAAGCGCGCCCGCTTCCTCGCCCTGCTGCCCTACGCCGTGAAATAAGGAGAAAGACCCATGCAAGTCATCCTTCTCGAACGCGTGGCCAAGCTGGGCCAGATGGGCGATGTGGTCGAGGTGAAGCCCGGCTTCGCCCGAAACTACCTGCTGCTGCAAGGCAAGGCGCTGACCGCCTCGAAAGAGAACATCGCCTCCTTCGAAGAGCAGAAGGCACAACTCGAGGCGCGCAATCTGGACTCCAAGAAAGAGGCCGAGGCCCTGGCGGCCCGTCTCGACGGACAGAAGTTCATCGTGATTCGCCAGGCCTCCGATGGCGGCAACCTCTACGGCTCGGTCTCGACCCGTGACGCCGCCGCCGTCGCCACCGAGGAAGGCTACTCGGTCGACCGCAAGCAGGTCCTGATCCGTCAGCCGATCAAGACGCTCGGTCTGCATGACGTCGAGGTGCACCTGCACCCCGAGGTCGAGGCGCATATCGTCCTCAACGTCGCCCGCTCGCCCGAAGAGGCCGAGCTTCAGGCGTCTGGCCGCACCATCCAGGACGTGGCCGCCGAGGAAGAGGAAGCCGCCGATTTCGAGATCGCCGAGCTTTTCGACGACATCGGCGCCGCCGCCTCCGAGGACGAGCACATCGCCGAAGCGGTCGAGGAAGAGACCGCGTCGGACGACGCCGGCTCGGACGACGAGAGCGAAGACAAGTAAGCGCAGGCATATCGCCGCGATTTAGGGCCGCCCGCTTAGCGTGGGCGGCCTTTTGCGTCGACGGTCGGGTTCTGCGCGGCCCCTGAGGCGAAAGCGGGGCATCATCCCGGATCAGGTCCGGGACGGGTCGGCAGTGAGGGAAGAAGTTGACGGTGGTTCGTTGTCGCCGCGCATCGCGCCATTGGCGCGTGATTTAATATGCGCGCCTCCGGCGCGACGGGCCGCGGCACGGCGATTCAACGACGGTTCTACAGCACTTCATTCCCGCCAACTCCGCAAAACCTCCAAGCGGCGCACCCGGCCTCACCAAATCGCCGTGCCGGTGAGGCGGCCCGTCGCGCCAAAGGCGCGCATATAAAGTGACACGCCTCTGGCGCGATGCGCGGCGGTGCAGCAAGCTGCACCTTGATTCTGCGCGGGTGCTTCGTTTGCAAGGTCGGCAGTGCGGACGGAACTGCCATTCGCCGCAGTTTTTCAATGTCGGCATTGCAGTGCTGGGGGGCGTGTAGGATTCGTTGTTTTATATCTCCAACACGACATCCGTTAACTGTGCGACTGTGAATTCTTCAATCACAAAGCTTACACCCTGCTCCGAAAATATCACATCCGCTCCAGTTTGTGTCATATGCGCAAGCGCCTCGGTGTTTGATGCATAGCCGAAACCCTCCAACCTGAGAATATCCCACTCCTCAAAATCCAGTACTCGGTTTCCGGTGTCCGAATTAAGATCAAAAACAAAGACATCGCTAAGAAGGCCGCCAGTCATGATATCGGCCCCTTGGCCAGAAACAAGCACATCGTCCGGGCCAATCTCCTGCAACCACGCCAGAAGGCCGGGTACGCTACTAGCCGTGAATTCCTGGCTTTGCGCAAACCCTTCAACAATATCAGCTCTGCTTTGGCCTTCTGCCAGCCTGCCTAGCCAATCAGCCGCCCCGTCGGGATCCGCAGGGCGGCCCAATACGTTCAGATAAAGCAGATTGACGAAATCGTTGTCACTGGTCCCTCCATACTTGGCCAGGAACTCTGGACTGTTGATAAAGCCAGCAACAATATCAGTATAGTCGGTGTCGCCTGCCAAACGGAATGTCCAATCCTTCAAGCCCGCTACGTCTGGATCACGACCCAAAGTGGCGTGATATAGCCGGAAGACATCATCGAACAAAAGTTGCGGATCGGTCTCTGCCAAAAATGTGGTCGTTGCGGCCTTTGTGTTGGTTTTGAACTCAATCGATTCACTGAAACCAAGGATGACTTTCGCTCGACTGGCGCCCGCATCCAGTTGCCCAACCCAATGAGCTGAACCGGCCTGATCAGCTTCACGTTCGAGCACGTTGCGGTAGAGCAAATCCACAAAGGCATCATTGTTGAGAGCGCCGTAGGTGTTTGTGAAATCGGGGCTGTTGACGATCGCAACAGCCATATCTTTGATGCTATCTCGCCCGGTCAGCATCTTTTCCCCCCAGTTGGCGCGGTCCGTCGCGTCGGGCATACGGTCCAGAGCAGCGAGGTACAGCCGTGCGATCTGGGCGGCTTCATCAGGGTTATCGCCGGTCGAATAGCCATCGCCCAGCAGAGTGTCGTCCCCCCAAGAACCTTCCAGAACATTACCAGCCGCATTGCCGACGAGCACATCGTCGTACCGGCTGCCGACGATGTTGTTCTCTGCATCTGCGGTCAACCGGATCTGATCCCAAACACCCCTGGCCTTGAGATCGGTTAGAAAAAGGGTTTCGCTAAATAGGTTGTTTATGCCGGAAATATCTGGATCTGGGCCACTGACGACACGGTCATTCGGCACAAAAGACTTTGAGGATTGCCAAGCGACAAAACGCCCGTCAGCTGAAAGCGTGGCTGAACTCGCACCAGGTATGAGAAGGCCATTTTCATCCGACGAAACGATATGACGCGTACCGGAATACATATCCCGCTGGACAACGTGCCCTTCCAAATCTTGGTAAATGACGAAGCGCCCATCCTGTGATATGCCGCCTGTGAACGCGTCGTAAAAACCGCCTGACGACCCAACGTATTCTGCGTCGCTCACCCACGTCACATCATCCGTTTGCATGTCACGCAAATACAACTGACTGGAGCCGTCGGCAGAATAATTGGTAGACAGGACTTCTTCTGTGGCTCTTCCAGAACTTGTGAACAGAACAAACAAATTGTTGTCGCTGCTTGCAATGACGTCGTTCACGCCTTGCTCGGAAACACTGCCGGCACCCGACCATCCGGCATCTCTTGCCAGGGTTTCGCTTTGCTGTGTCGCGGTATCATAGCGGATAACGTTCTGACTGGTTGCCTCGGACTCCGGTGCAACAAAAAGATATCGGGCGTCATCTGACACATGCAATAATCGCTCGTACCCACCGGGTAAGGGGACTGGTTGCGCCCCGTTGGCAGATGTCCACAGAAACGGACCATTGGGATACTGGTCTTGTGTCGCATCAGAGCCGTCCAGATCGCGCACAAAGTAAACGCTGTCTGAAACTCTGTTATGCGACACGAGCACGGAATCATCGCTCGGCCCATATGACGCTTCGCCTTGCAAGGGGCCGCCGCTGATATTCAGCCAGCCAGAAGCGCCGGGCACATAAATGCCATCGTCGATGTGGACTGGGATCGGGTAACCATAGCTTTCTGTGATGATTGAGCCACCGGCAACCGCAACCACCTGTCCCTCATCATTAATTTGGAAATCGTCAATGGAGCGATCGCCTACGATGTAGAATTGCGCATAAAACTCATTACGCAGGGATCCCAAGTCAATTCCCGGTGTAACGTCACGGCTTTTTCCCGTGTCAAGATTGATTGCAGCAACGGTCATGCGGTCCGCCTCACCGCCGAAAACCTCGGTCCAGGATGTCGTGAAATAGAGAATTTTCCCATCTGGCGAGAAGTGCATCGTGTTTCCGTGCACCCTGTTGTCGATCCCAGTCGACGGCGAAGCGGCTTGGGCATAAAGCGTACCGGTCACGCTTACAATCATGGGATTTCCGGGTAGATCAAATAGGGACATCTGAACTCCTTAATTCAAGAAACTTTCCGTTACCCTATTCTGACGAGACTAGAAACATGCGTACCCGCTCATTGGGATAGACTAGCACGCTATGGCGTAGGTCGGTTACAGCAGACCGTCGCGCAGCCTACAGCATCCGTCAATATGGGCTCGAAGCGGCCATCGCTAACAGACCCCTCGCCTGCCCCAGAAACAAAAGGGCCGCCCCACCGGACGGCCCTTCCCTATCCCTCAAACCGGCAGACGTCAGTCTTCCAGCTTCTCGACCTCTTTCTCCAGCTCGTCCTTGGACACCTCTTTCTCGGTGATCTCGGCCTCGCTGGCGATGTGGTCGATGACCTTGTCCTCGAAGATCGGCGCGCGCAACTGCTGGCGCATCTGCGGGTTCTTCTGCACGAACTCGAAGAATTCGCGCTCCTGCCCCGGATATTGCCGCGCCTGCTCCATGACGGCCTGCGTCATTTCCTGGTCGGTAACCTGCACCTCGGCCTTCTGGCCCAGGTCGGCCAGCAACAGGCCCAGACGCACGCGGCGCTCGGCCAGTGTCTTGTGCTCGTCCGTCGGCTCGATCTCGGGGTGATCGTGGCCTTCGACGTCGGGGTTTTCCTCGTGCCACAGCTGGTGCGCGATCTGGTTCGCCTCGGCTTCCACCATGCTCGGCGGCAGCTCGAAACTGACCAGCCCGTCCAGCTGATCGAGGATGCCACGCTTCATCACCGCGCGGGCGGCACCGGCATACTCGGCTTCCAGCCGCTCGGCGATCTGCTCTTTAAGCGCATCCAGGCTCTCTGCCCCGAACTTCTCGGCCAGCGCGTCGTCGATCTCGGCGGCCACCGGCTCCTTCACCGCCTTCACGGTGCAGGTGAACTCGGCATCCTTGCCCGCCAGGTGCGGCGCCTGGTATTCGTCGGGGAAGCTGACCTTGACCACCTTCTCCTCGTCGACCTTCACGCCGACCAGCTGTTCCTCGAACCCGGGGATGAAGCTGTTGGAGCCGAGCGTCAGCGGATAATCCTCCGCGCTGCCACCCTCGAAGGCCTCGCCGTCGACACGGCCCACGAAATCGATCGTGACCTGGTCGCCGTCCTTGGCCTTGGTGCCTTTCTTGCGGTCCTTGAAGTCCTGCGCGCTGGACGCCAGGTTCTGCAGCGCCTCGTCGACCTCTGCGTCACCAGCCTTCACGACCAGCTTCTCGGCCTTCACCTTGCTGAGGTCCACCTCGGGGATGTCCGGCAGCGCCTCGTAGGTCATCTCGACCTCGACATCGTCACCCGGCTTCCAGTCCTCGTTGACCATCTTGACGGCCGGCTCGGCCGCGGGGCGCTCGCCCTTGTCCTCGAAGTGCTGGCTCATGGCGCCGTCGACGGCTTCCTGCATGGCCTCGCCCATGACACGCTCACCGAACTGCTTTTTCAGCAGCGGCAGCGGCACCTTGCCCTTGCGGAACCCTTTCATCTCGACATCGGGTTGCGCTTCTTTCAGCTTGTCCATGACCTTGTCGTCCAGCTCCTTGGCCGACAATTTCATCGTGTAGCCGCGTTTCAGCCCTTCATTGAGCGTCTCTGTGACCTGCATGTTCGTCCTTCCATTGCAAAAAGGCCGCGGAGGCGTCCGCGGCGGTCAAAATCACTCCGGCTATCTATTGATGGTGGCTGGGGCGTGCAAGCGGAGTCTTGGGCTGCTGGCCAAGACCCAGTCCCGGACTTGATCCGGGACCTCTCACCCTCCCACGTATTTCCGCACGATCGCACTCACCTGCTCTGGTGGCAGCACGGGCGGCACCTGCGTCAGCACCTCGCCAGCGGGGTCCAGCAGGTAGATGAAACTGCCGTGACTGTAGATCGGCCCGTGCTCGGGGTCGTCGAACAGGTGCTCGAACTCCACCCGGAACGCCTCATAGGCCACACCCAGCGCCTCGGGCGTGCCGGTCAGGCCCAGCAAATCGTCCGACACCTTCGCCAGCGACGGCCCCATCGTCTCGACCGTGTCCAGTTCGGGGTTGATCGTCACCACCAGTGCCGCCGTCTCGACGCCGTCCGCCTCCAGTTCCGCCACCGCGTCCGCCATGAGCGGCAGCGCCGCGCTGCAGATCCCCGGACAGTTGGCATAGCCGAAGAACAAGAGCTGATGCCGACCCTCGGGATCGGCCTGCGTCCGCACCCGTCCGGTGTGGTCGACCAGTTCGAACGGCCCGCCAACCTCCCACGGCAGCGCGACCGGCGCCTCCTTCAGCGCCGCCGCCAGCCGGTCGTCGGGCAAAGCCTTCGCGCCCTGCCCGTGGTCCTCGCCGTCATGGGCCTGCGCCGCAGCCGCCAGCAGAAACGCCGCGGCAGCCAGCCTGGCCCGCATCAGAACCACTCCTCGATAAAGGCCGCGTCCGCCTCCAGCCCCAGCCCCAGGTACCCGCTGTCCTCGATCATGCCGTTCACCCGCGGATCGCGCCGGAACCACGGCCGCTTCCCCCCGGCATCCGGATGCGCCTCGGCCCATTTCTTCGTCCAGTTGTTGGCGGTGACCCATTCGCTTTCGCCGACCTCGCGGATCTTCTGCACAAGGTAGATATTCGTGGCCCCCAGCTCCGGGTCCTCGATCATCAGCCCGTCCACCTCGACCGTCACGCCGCAATAGGGCGCCAGTTCCAGCGCCGCGCCGGTAAAGGCGGGCTGATTGTTCTTGTTCGGATAGACCAGCACACCGTCGACCGACCGCAAGAGCCCCAGCTGCCGCTTGCCCCCGCCGCAATTCTCGGCGCAGTCGCCGGTCAATTCGCACAGCATGTCCACCACCGTCGCCTCGAACCGCGCCGGTTTCTCGGCGGCGAGGTTCCAGGTCTTCGCCTCGGAGCCTTCCGAGAAATCCTGCGCCGCCGCGGACAGGCCCAGGCAAAGCGCGGCCGTTGTCATGGCAATCCGTTTCATGGTCACACTCCTCATTCCGCCGGCTCGGGGATGGCAAAGCCCGGCACCGGGCCATAGACGTCGTGGCTCAGGTTGGTGATGCCGTGATCCGTAACCACCTCCTCGACCACCAGGTAATTCAGCCCGTCACGACGGTAAAGCATGCCGTCCGCCGTCACCTCGTGGCTCGCCAGCCGCAGCTGGGTGTCCCCACTCGCCGAGGCGTCGTCGCCCTCGATCTTGAGAACCATGTAGACTTCGCCATCCTCGCCCAGGAGTCCCACGGGGATGCCCCCGGCTGAGCACCACAGCGCGCAGGTGTGATGCGCCGTGCCGACCACCGCGTCGGGCCCGCCCATGACGCCGGAATAATAGCACCAGGTGTCGATGATCTCGCCCCTGACCTCGACCCTTTCGCCCTCGGCGGCAATTGCCGAGACCGGGGCCGAACAAGCCAGCGCCACACTCACCCAAAATCGCTTCATCCCATGATCCTCCGCGAAATGACTTGATCCCTGAACACGCCGATTAAGCCCCGGGAGCCGATCACGCGTCCAATCACATTTTCGGAAAGACTTGGTGAAGACACGCGCCGCGCTTGTGCGTGACGCTCATTTCATGGGGGAATGGTGCGGGTGAAGGGACTTGAACCCCCACGCCTTGCGGCGCCAGAACCTAAATCTGGTGCGTCTACCAATTCCGCCACACCCGCATCGAGCCGGGTCTTAGCAAAGCCCGTGAAGGGATGCGAGGGGAAAGTGTCGGGCAACACGCGCCCTGAATCGTCCCCGAACCTCAACAAAAAGCGCGACATTTGCAAAATGTTAACGTAAGCTGTCCAACAATCTGAGGCAGAAAACAGAGCGAGATAGCCCATGGAACCGAAAACGGTCGGGGGCACAGGCGGGATCAACCCGTCCGGAGCCAGAGTGCAGGCCAGCGGCTTTGCCGCAGGTGCCATCGTCATGACATTGGACGGCGAGAAAGCGATCGAGGATCTTCGGCCCGGCGACCGCGTGATCACGCGCGACACCGGCATGGCGGTGCTGCGGGGCGTGGCGTCGGCCACCCTGCGGACACGCGCCATCCGCGTGCAGGCCGGCTCGCTGGGCCACACGCGCCCGGTGCGCGACGTGCTCTTGCCCGCGGGGCAACTGCTGCTGATCCGCGACTGGCGGGCCGAGGCGATGTTCGGCGCGAAACGGGCCGTGGCCGCGGTGTCGCGACTGGTCGACGGCGAATTCATCACCGACGAGGGCGAGGCTGACATGACGCTCTTCACCCTCGAGTTCGACACGCCACACGTGCTCTATGTCGACGGGCTCGAAGTCGCCAGCACGGCCGATATCGCGGCGCTGTCCCAAGCGGCCTAACCCCTCTGTCACCGGCCGTCCCAGGCCTGTCCCTCACGTGTCCCGGGCCTGACCCGGGACCTCTCAGCCGACCCCGTCCCGCAGCACCCTGGGCAGTTCCTCCGGCAAATCCTCCGCGATCAGGCCGGCGCCGAAACTGCGCGCGCAGTCCACGTGCAGCCAGGCCGCGGCCTCCGCCGCCTGCATCGGCTCCACACCCCGCGCCAGAAGCCCCGCGATGAAGCCGGCCAGCACGTCTCCCGCCCCGGCCGTCGCAAGCCACGGCGCCGCACGGTCGTACTGCGCGGAATTGATGCTGCACCGCCCGTCCGGCGCGGCGATCACGGTGTCCGCGCCCTTGAACAGCACCACGCAGCCGGCCCGCGCCGCGGCGTCCCACGTCGCGTCCACCTTGGAATAGGCCGGGCCTTTCACCGGGGTCGCGTTCAACCGCTCGGCGATATCGGGAAAAAGCCGCGCAAACTCGCCCCCATGCGGCGTCAGCACGCACGCCGCGTGCAGCATCCCGAACAGCTCGTCCGGCGCTTCGGCAAATGCCGTCAGCGCATCCGCATCCAAGACCATCGGGCGGGGCTCCACCCCGCCACGCCCCAACGCGACGGGCACCAGCTCCCGCGCCCGCTCCACGCCCAGGCCCGGCCCCAGGCAGACCGCGCTCAAACGCACATCCTGCAGGACGTCCGCCAGCCCGTCGCCGCCCTCGACCCGGGCCAGCATGATCGACGTCACCTGGCAGGCCGCTTCCATCTGCGCGGAGGGCGGCACCCCCAGCGTCACCAGCCCCGCCCCGATCCGCAGCGCCCCGCGCGCTGCCAATCGTGCGGCCCCGGTGCGCCCCGCGCCGCCCGACAGGACCAACGCGTGACCGTGGCCGTATTTGTGTCGTTCCGCGCGCTTCTCCAGATGACCGCTGCAAGGCCTCTCGACCAGACGCACCACGCCCTCGGCGCCCGCCCCCGGCTCCAACCCGATGCCCTTGACCCTCAGCTTCCCCGATTGGTGTGGCCCGCGCGACAGGTAATGGCCCAGCTTGGCGTCGTGAAAACTTACCGTCAAATCGGCGGTCGCAAAGGTGCCCATCGCGCGACCGCTGTCGGCGCACAGGCCCGACGGCATGTCCACCGCCACGGTTCGAACATGCCTTACTGCACGAAATCCATCGAACGCCGCCAGGACCTGCGCAAGCTTTCCCTCCACCGGGCGCGAAAGCCCTGTTCCGAACACGGCATCCACGAACAGGTCAGGTGTTGCCCCATGCGCGATGTCACGGCTCATGTCGCCAACCGCCCCCACCTCCGACCACCGTTCGTAGTTCACTCGCGCATCCGGCGGCAGCTTGACCGGATCGCCGTAGAGAAACACCGCAACATCCCAGCCGCAGTCCTTCAACAGCCGCGCCACCACGAACCCGTCGCCACCGTTATTCCCCGGCCCGCACAGAACCACCGCCCGGTGCGACGTCGCGGCCAGGTCGGGCCATTCCTCGAACACCGCCTCGACCACGCCGCGTCCGGCGCGCTCCATCAGCTCCAGCCCGGTCACCTCGCCGGACGCCATGGCGGCCTCTTCGACGGCCCGCATCTGGGCCGCTGTCAGCAATTCGGTCATTCCCGCCTCACTTCGATTCATTTGAGCACAAAATTCAGGCATTCTGCCTAAATTTTAATCACGCAAATTTATCACCCTGCCACATGCCCGCCCAAGCTCCCTATCCGATTGTGCCGCGTTAACAGAAATGATCTTCAAATCCCGCAAGTCAGTCGGAGGAGTCGACCCATGAAAAAAATCGAGGCGATCATCAAGCCCTTCAAGCTCGATGAAGTCAAGGAAGCGCTTCAGGAGGTGGGTGTGCAGGGCCTCTCGGTGATCGAGGTCAAGGGCTTCGGCCGCCAGAAAGGCCACACCGAACTTTATCGCGGTGCCGAGTACGTGGTCGACTTCCTGCCCAAGGTGAAGATCGACGTCGTGCTGGACGACGATCAGGTCGACGCCGCGATCGAGGCCATCGTCGATGCCGCCAAGACCGACAAGATCGGCGACGGCAAGATCTTCGTCAGCCCCGTCGAACAAGCCATCCGCATCCGCACCGGCGAATCCGGTTCGGACGCGCTTTAATCTACACCTGGAACCACAACGAAGGGATCAATGGACATGAGCGCAAAAGATCTGCTCAAGACGATCAAGGACGAGGAGGTCGAATATGTCGACATCCGTTTCACCGACCCGCGCGGCAAGCTGCAGCACGTGACGGTCATCGCCGACGAGGTCGACGAGGATTTCCTCGAAGAAGGCTTCATGTTCGACGGCTCCTCGATCGCCGGCTGGAAATCGATCGAAGCCTCGGACATGAAACTGATGCCCGACACGACCAGCGGCTACATCGATCCCTTCTACGCCGAGAAAACCATCTGCGTGCATTGCTCGATCGTCGAACCCGACACCGGCGAAGCGTATGAGCGTGACCCGCGCGGCACCGCCGAAAAGGCCGAGGCCTACCTGAAATCCAGCGGCATCGGCGACAGCGCCTTCATGGGCCCCGAAGCGGAATTCTTCCTCTTCGACGACGTGCGCTTCTCGAACTCGATCAACAAGGTCTCCTACGAGGTCGACGCGATCGACGCCTCCTGGAATACCGACACCGAGTACGAGATGGGCAACATGGGCCACCGTCCGGGCGTCAAAGGCGGCTACTTCCCGGTGAACCCCACCGACGAGGCGCAGGACATCCGCTCGGAAATGCTCTCGACCATGAAGCGGCTGGGCATGAAGGTCGACAAACACCACCACGAGGTGGCGTCGTGCCAGCACGAGCTTGGCCTGATCTTCGGCACCGTGACCAAACAGGCCGACGAGCTGCAGAAATACAAGTACGTCATCCACAACGTCGCCGCCGCCTACGGCAAGTCGGCCACGTTCATGCCCAAGCCCATCGCGGGCGACAACGGCACCGGCATGCACGTCAACATGTCGATCTGGAAGGACGGCAAGCCGCTATTTGCCGGCGACAAGTACGCCGACCTGTCCGACGAGGCGCTGTGGTACATCGGCGGCATCCTGAAGCACGCCAAGTCGCTCAATGCCTTCACCAACCCGTCGACCAACAGCTACAAGCGCCTGATCCCCGGCTTCGAGGCTCCCGTGCTGCGCGCCTACTCGGCCCGCAACCGCTCGGGCTGCGTCCGGATCCCGTGGACCGAGTCGCCCAAAGCCAAGCGCGTCGAGGCCCGCTTCCCCGATCCGTCGGCCAACCCCTACCTGTGCTTTGCCGCACTCCTGATGGCCGGCCTCGACGGCATCAAGAACAAGATCGACCCGGGCGAGGCGATGGACAAGAACCTCTACGATCTGCCCGCCGAAGAGCTGGAAGGCATCCCGACCGTCTGCGGCAGCCTGCGCGAAGCCATGCAGGAACTTCAGGCCGATCACGACTACCTGCTGGCCGGTGACGTGTTCACCAAGGACCAGATCGACGGCTATATCGAGCTCAAGATGGAAGAGATCGAAAAGTACGAACACACGCCGCACCCGGTGGAGTTCGGCATGTATTACAGCTGCTGATCCGGCAGACATCCTGTACCGACGCGGGCGCCTTTTCCGGAAGGCGCCCGTTTTCTGTCCTGCCCGTCCGAAATCACGCGAAAAACTGCCCCAGACAGGCGGAATCCCGCCCGTTTCCGAAAAGTGCCCAATCGGTTCCATATTTGAAACACACTGTCTCCATTAACTCTTCGGATGATCCAGGTGTGAGAGTGAACAACCGGGGAGTGAAAGATGGCACAGAGCGATACCCGCGTCATGGCGGGGCTGATCTTCATGGAAGAGAAATCGATCGACCTCCTGGATGCGGTCACGCGCACCGCCGAGGCGTTGAAAGGCCTCTGCGAGGACGTCCGGTCGCTCGGGTTTCTGTCCGACAGGGACGCCGGGGTCGAGACCGAGCAATACCGGGTCTGCCTGACACTCAGCGACAATGTCGTGCTGCCGGGCCTGGAGGAAGAGGCGAACACCCTGCTGCGGATCGACGTCTGCCGACGGGACCCGGCGGCACCCGACTCCGGCCCGGCGATCGACGCCGTACTGGCCCGCGTGGCCATCGACCTCAGCGATCACCTGCGCCCGAAGCACCTGCAATGGGTCGAGCAAGAGGCGATCCTGTCGACCGAAGAGGTCTTCGAGGCCCGCGAGCCTGCGGCCTGCGATACGCCCGAAGCCGACACGCTCAGAGACCAGACCTTGCGCGCCCGCAGCGCCCTGACCGGAATAGGCGAGCTGCACAGCAGGCTGGACGAACAGCTCGAGCGCACGCCCCCGCCGGAAATGCCGGTCCTGCCCTGGAAGGATTTCCTGGGCGAATCCGAGGGCATTATCGAAGACACGCCGCAGATGGTCGTCCCCGCCATCGAGAACATCGCCGAAGAGACCGATCGCTTGCGCCTGTCGGCCTGGCTTCTGTCCCTCGCGGTGGCCTGCATCGCACTGCCGGTCGGTGTGGCGCTGGTGATCATCAATCTGGTCAAGGGCGAGAACCTGCGCCTCGCCGGACAGGCGGCGGCGCTGTCGGGGCTCTTCGTGTCGCTTCAGGCGAACGGCGCCACCGCCGCCGCCGCGCAGGTGATCCAGTCCGTTCTGGGCTGACCGGCCCGCCTCCCGCACCCATGGATAACGTGCAGGAGGCATCTTCGCGGAACACACGCGCCCGATCGACCGTTGTCGTCCCGCACGGGCGCTCGCTGAACGCCCGTTCCGATGTGCCGAACCTCTTGGAGAATTGACTTTGTTCCCCTGTCCGGCTCGGCTAACATCCCGCTTGTCTGACCTGGAGCTGCTCAATGTCTTTGAAATTCAAATCCCGTTTTCTTGCGCTTGCCGTCGCCGGCGCCGCCACCTTGACCGCCGCAGCGGCGGCCCATGCCCAGTGCGGCAATAACGCCAGCGGGTTCGAACAATGGAAAGCGGGCTTCGCCCAGCAGGCCCAGGCCGCGGGCGTCGGCCAACGCGGCCTCCAGGCGCTGGCCCAGACCAGCTATGCCTCCGGCACCATCGCCGCCGACCGCAACCAGAAAAGCTTTCGCTACTCGCTCGACAAGTTCATGCAGGTGCGCGGCGCCAACACGATCATCGCGCAAGGCCGCAAGCGCAAGGCGCAGAACCCCGGTTTCTACAACTGGATCGAACAGAATTACGGCGTCCCCGCCGGCGTCATCATCGCCATTCACGGCATGGAAACCGGCTTTGGCGGCTTCATGGGCGACAGCTCGGTCGTCTCGGCCATCGTCACTCTGACCTACGACTGCCGCCGCTCGGATTTCTTCCGCCCGCACGCCATCGGCGCGCTCAAGCTGGTGGATCGCGGCTCGATCACCATCAACACGCGCGGGGCCAAGCATGGCGAGCTGGGCCATACCCAGTTCCTGCCCGGCAACGCGCTCGCCTACGGCGTCGACGGCAACGGCGACGGGCGGGTGGATTTCTACAATCAGGCCGACGCGCTGGTCTCGACCGCCAACTTCCTGCGCCAGAAGGGCTGGCGTCCGGGTGCCGGCTACCAGCAGGGCCAGCCCAATTTCAACGTGATCAAGCAGTGGAACGCGGCCACCGTCTATCAACAGGCCATCGCCATCATGGCGGCCAAGATCGACGGCTGACGGCCCCGGGGCTTGACGCAACGGCACGGCGCCCCTATCTGCGGCATTCACGGGGCGTCAGGCCCCCGCCGCCCGCAGGCCGTCGCGCCATGGTGAAGCCCTGACAGATCATTGCATTGACCCGGGGCTTCGACCGGGCAGCAACGCGGGCCCTGCCGATCCGATTTCGCCCCATCTGGGAAAACTGCAATGACACAGACCATCCTGCCGTCGCGCGACGTGCTCAAAGGGCATGCGCGCAAACTTCGTGACACTCTCGCCCGCGCCGGAACCCCGGTCAGCCACTCCGCCGCGCTGGAACACCTGGCGCATCAATGGGGCTACCGCGACTGGAACAGCCTGTCCGGGGCCGCCACGCCCCCGCCAAACCGTGCCTGGACCCTCGGCCAGCGCGTCTCGGGACGCTACCTGGGCCACGCCTTTGCCGGCACGGTCAGGTCGGCCACGGCCAAGGGGCCGGATCATGTCGAGTTGACCATCGCCTTCGACACCCCTGTCGACGTGGTCGAGTCGCCCCGGTTCAGTTCCCTGCGCCGCCAGGTGTCCTGCACCCTCGGCCCCACCGGCCGCACGGTCGAGAAAACCTCCGACGGGCAGCCTCACGTCGTGCTGGACCTGCCCTGACACCCCCCGCGCCGCGCCACCAAAAGGCGCGGCGCGCCTTCCTCGTGCACGCCCCACAGTCCCCTATACGGGACGGCGTTCTTGATTTTGCCGCAGATTCTTCCAACGCCGGACGCAGTTGCTCCCTATTCGTGAGACTCTCCCGGATTGTCGCAAAGACCGTTCACCACGGAAAAAGAATGTTCCAAGACCAGCAGGCTTCCATCGCTCTGTTCAGCTATCGCCGCGCGCCCGCGGCGCAGGCCGGCGACATCGTGCGGGCCATCGACGGGATGCTGCAAGGCACCGACGCCCAGCCGCGCCGGATCAACTGGGTGGATGACGGCGTCGCGATGATCGACCGCATCGGCGTCCGCATCGCCATTGCCCTTCTGACGCCATGCCCGGAGGATCGCTATGCCCATCTCGTGCTGGCCGTGGGCGCCCCGCCCGACGCGCACGAAACGGGTGATCACTTCGACGTCTCCTACGCGCATCTCGCCGACCGGCTGGTCTACCGCGTCAAAGAGGACATGCCCTATGACGCGATCATGCGCGGCGAGACCCCCGAAGCGGTCGATCACGCCCTCGTCCTGTCGCTCTACGATCTTCTGCGCCAGTCCTCCCCCGTCGCCTCCCCCGTCGCCCCGCCCGCCGGCCTGGCCAATCTCGGCGCGCGGCCCCGGCCCGACGCGCCCAGCGCGTCATCGCACCCCCCGGTCGAAGAGCGCTTCGACATCATCCTGTCCGAAGACGTGCCCGGCATGACCACCTCCCCGCCGGAGTGGCTCCGCAAACGCGCCGCGCCCACCAAGCCGCTGCGCCTGACCGTGCACACCATGGCGCTTTCGATCATGCTCGTTACGCCGCCCCTGGGCGCGTTTCTCTTCACCTATTCCATGCTGCGGGACATCACTGGCGACAATTGACACCCCTGCTCCGGTGCAGGTCGCAGTGAAACGGGCGGCACCGACGGGTGCCGCCCTGCCTGTATGAAGCCTCTGTATCCGGCTTTATTCTGTGCCTGGCTCGGGTCGGATGCCATGCCCGCCCGGCTCTTGTTTTTGCTATTGTCTCTCGTACCGAAACAATTTGGCCGAAATAAGGCGTGTTGTTCGCCTTCACGGTCCCGTCAAGCGGGTGAACCGGCTAACCATCCGGTATTCCTTGCGCGGCCCGCGCACCTGCCACCGCGCGCTCCAGTCCGGCCAGTCCTCGAAATCGTAGCGAACCTCGTACATGTCCGGGTCGCACCAGTGCTGCGCCGCGCCGCCTTCGGTGATGCTGTGAAAGAACCGGCCATCCTCGAACGCCACGTCGATCCCGCCGCCTTCCCGCGCCCGCCACAGATACCCCCGCTCGGCCCGCATCGGCGGTTGTCCGGCCATGCTCAGCACACCCGCCTCGCGATAGACCAGCCCGCCCTTCCCCGGCACAAACCGCGCCTCGCCCTCGAACCGCGCCGGCGCCGCACCCGCGTGCACCACGTCGCGCTCCAACCGCCATGCGCCTTCGAACTCTGCCAGGTCCGGTACCAATCGCCACGCCCGTCTTGCCGCCATCCGTTCCTCCGTCTAAACCGCGCCCGACAGCCATTCAATCCAAAGGTCCGTTCGCATGATCCCTCGCTATTCCCGCCCCGACATGGTCGCCATCTGGGACCCCGCCACCAAGTTCCGCATCTGGTACGAGATCGAGGCCCACGCCTGCGACGCCATGGCGGATCTGGGCGTGATCCCGCGCGAGAATGCCCAAGCCGTGTGGAAGGCCAAGGATGTGGACTTCGACGTTGCCCGAATTGACGAGATCGAGGCCGTGACCAAGCATGACGTCATCGCCTTCCTTACCCACCTGGCCGAGCATGTGGGCTCCGAGGAAGCGCGTTTCGTCCACCAGGGCATGACCTCCTCGGACGTCCTGGATACCTGCCTGAACGTCCAGCTTGTCCGCGCCGCCGACCTTCTGATCGCCGATATGGAAGGGTTGCTTGCCGCCCTCAAGAAACGCGCGTTCGAGCACAAGATGACCCTGCGCGTCGGCCGCTCGCACGGCATCCACGCCGAACCCACCACCATGGGCCTGACCTTCGCGCGCTTCTATGCCGAGATGGACCGCAACCTGACCCGCCTGCGCACCGCCCGGGCCGAGGTCGCCACCGGCGCCATCTCCGGCGCGGTCGGCACCTTCGCCAATATCGACCCGCGGGTCGAAGAACATGTCTGCGCCCAACTGGGCCTCACGCCCGAGCCGATCAGCACGCAGGTCATCCCCCGCGACCGCCACGCCGCCTTCTTCGCCACGCTTGGCGTCATTGCCTCCTCGATCGAGAACGTCGCGATCGAGATTCGCCACATGCAGCGCACCGAGGTCCTCGAAGGCGCCGAATTCTTCTCGATGGGCCAGAAAGGCTCGTCGGCCATGCCGCACAAGAAGAACCCGGTCCTGACCGAGAACCTCACCGGCCTCGCCCGCCTCGTGCGTATGGCGGTGATCCCGGCCATGGAAAACGTGGCTCTCTGGCACGAGCGCGACATCTCGCACAGCTCGGTCGAGCGGATGATCGGCCCCGACGCCACCGTGACGCTCGATTTCGCCCTCGCCCGTCTCACCGGTGTGGTCGACAAGATGATCATCTTCCCCGAGAACATGCTGGAAAACATGAACAAGTTTCCGGGCCTCGTGATGTCTCAACGCGTCCTTCTGGCCCTCACCCAAGCCGGCGTCAGCCGCGAGGATGCCTATGCCATGGTCCAGCGCAACGCCCTCAAGGTCTGGGAGCAGCGTACTGATTTCAAAGAGGAATTGCTCGCCGACGCCGATGTCGTCGCCGCCCTGGGCACCGACCAGATCGAAGAGAAATTCGACATGGATTACCACACCAAGCATGTCGACACGATTTTCACCCGCGTCTTCGGGGAAAGCTGAATTTCCGGGCAGAACGGGCCATCCAATGCGACAAATGGCCGGAAACACTGGCCCGGACGCGTTTTCGTGTTACCATCGGGGTTCTAGTGAAAAGGAGTTCAACCCATGAAGTCCAAGACCATTACCACGTCCCTGGCCCTCGTTCTGGCCTCCACCCTTTCCGCCGCCGCGATGTGCCCCGGCAAATCGCACCAGGCCGCGTCCTGCGCCGAAGGCATGGTGTGGGACCGCGCATCCGGTACCTGCGTCGAACAAACGATGAGCTGACCGGCGGGCCATATCCCAAGTCGAGGCGGCGCACCCGGGGACCGGGCGGCGCCGTTTCAAATTTTAGCTTTAGACATTTCTTCACCACTCCCGCCCTAGGTTGCCGGAACGTCATCCGGGGACTGGAATGAGCAGCAGCAATTTTGGGCAACTGGCGCTTCCGGGGCCGTCCGCAAACGCGGCGGCCCAGCTGACCCGCCGGCAGAAGGCCGCGATCATCGTGCGCTTTCTCATCAACGAAGGCGCGGATGTGCCGCTTCAGGACCTGCCCGACGAGCTGCAGCGCCGGCTGACCCAGCAGATGGGCACGATGCGCTATGTCGACCGCTCGACGCTCGCCGATGTCGTCGCCGAATTCGCCTCCGAGGTCGAGGCGATGGGCCTGACCTTCCCGCGCGGTGTCGCCGGGGCCCTCACCGCCCTGGATGGGCGCATCAGCCCGCAAACCGCCTCGCGCCTGCGCAAGGAGGCCGGCGTGCGCCAGTTCGGCGAGCCGTGGGAGCAGGTCCGCACCGCCGACACCGACGACCTCCTGGACATTCTGCAATCCGAAAGCACCGAGGTGGCCGCCGTCCTGCTCTCCAAGCTCGACGTGGCCCGCGCCGCCGAACTCCTGGGCAAACTGCCGGGCGACACCGCCCGCCGCATCGCCGTCGCCATGTCCCAGACCGGCGCGGTGACGCCCGATGCCGTGGACCGGATCGGCCTGTCGCTTGCCGCCCAGCTTCACAACGTGCCGGAAACCGCCTTTCCCGACAGCGCGGTGGACCGCGTGGGCGCGATCCTCAACTTCTCTCCCGCCGCCACCCGCGACGACGTTCTGATCGGTCTCGACGAAAGCGATGAAAGCTTTGCCGCCAAGGTGCGCAAGGCCATCTTCACCTTCGTCAACATCGCCGACCGGCTCAACCCGATCGACGTGCCCAAGATCACCCGCGACGTGGACCAGGCCGCGCTGGTTCAGGCGCTGGCCCACGCCCGGACAGCCGAAGACACCAGGGCGTCCGCGGATTTCATCCTCGAGAACATGTCGAAACGCATGGCCGACGCCCTGCGGGAAGAGGTCGAGGCCCTGGGCAAGGTGAAACCCAAGGACGGCGAGGCGGCGATGACCGATGTGGTCAACGTCATCCGCACGCTCGAGGCCAGCGGCGAGTTGCAGCTGATCGTCCCGGACGACGAAGAAGAGGACAACGCCTGAGGTTCAGTCCACCGGGAAGATGAAACATTTGTCGCGGCGAATGGTCAGCCACATCGGCGTGCCCGCCTTGGGCAGGAACACCGCCGGCACCGTCACCTTGAAGCGCGGCCCGCCGAACGCCATGTCGAATTCCACCAGGCTTTCGCCGCCCATGAACCGCGCCCGCTTCACCACCCCGCGCACCGCCGTACCGTCGCTGATCGTGGGCGCCGGGCCCTTGCCCGCCCGGTCGAAATCCAGCTTCACATGCTGCGGGCGCACGACAATCTCGACCACCTGGCCATCGTCCACCCCGGGCGCAAGGAACTGACCGAAGGGCGTTTCGGCCAGCGCGCCATGCACCTCGCCGCGCACCACGTTGACGTCGCTGAAGAACGACACCGCCGCACCGTCCGCCGGTGCGTTGTAGATGTTGTAGGGCGCGCCCTGCTGCACGATCCGGCCATCGCGCATCAGCGCGATCGTGTCGGCCATGCGCATCGCCTCCTCCGGCTCGTGCGTCACCAGCAGAACGGCGGTGTCCTGCTCGCGCAGAATGTCCAGCGTCTCGTCCCGTATCCCGTCGCGCAGACGGTTGTCGAGGCCCGAGAACGGCTCGTCCATCAGCATGATGCTGGGGCGCGGCGCAAGCGCGCGGGCCAGCGCCACACGCTGCTGCTCGCCTCCCGACAGCTCATGCGGAAAATTCTGCGCGTAGCCGCCCAGCCCGACGCGCTCCAGCAACTCGGCGACCCGGACGGCTTTCTCGTCCGCCGTCCCGCTCAGGCCGAACGCCACGTTTTCGCCCACCCGCAGGTGAGGAAACAGCGCGAAATCCTGGAACATCAGCCCGATATGCCGCCGCTCTGGCGGCACGCGGTACACCGTGTCGCAGACCAGCTTGCCGTCGACCCAGATCTCGCCCGCGTCCTGCATCTCGACGCCCGCGATCATCCGCAGCGTCGTCGACTTGCCACAGCCCGACGGCCCCAGAAGGCACGTCACCTGCCCCGGCAGCACGGACAGCGACACGTCGTCCACAACCGTGCGCCCGTCATAACGGCGCACCAGGTTCCTTGTCTCAAGGCGCGGAATCACATCTTGCACGTCTGCCTCGTCTTTTTCCCGACTGAATGCGTCGGACTTGATGTCGCAAATAGCAATCCCGCATGGTCCGCGCAAGATACCGCCGCCACCACGGCAAACACGCGAAAGTGTGCCAAGCGGTGGAAATCCTGACTATCGCGGCGCGACGACTGGGCCTAACTGAATCGTACTAACGAGCAGCAACGACAAAAAACGACGGAGCCTACCGATGCGGAAATTCATTATCGCGATACAGGTCGCCCTGATCGCCCTTCTGGCCATAACCGGCGCCCTGGCCGGCCCGGATACACGCCCGGCCTGCCCCCTCGGGGACCAGGCCACAGCCGCGCAGACCTGCGAAAAGTAAACCGGCCTCAGCCGCCCTGCGCGCGTTCGATCGCAGGGCGGATCTGGCTGTCCATGACACGCTGCGTGATCGGCCCCGGAAAGCGCAGCACAACCCGCCCCTCGCCGTCAATCACATAGGTCTCCGGCACACCGTACAGTCCCCAGTCCAGCGCCATGCGCCCGTTCGGATCGGCCCCGATGGCCGTGTAGGGATCGCCCAGTTCCTCCAGGAAGCCCAGCGCATTGCCCGGCTGATCCTTATAATTCACGCCGTAGATGGTGACGCCTTCTTCGGCCAGCGCCTCCAGATGCGGATGCTCCACCCGACACGGCGCGCACCAGCTGGCCCAGTAATTCACCAGTTTCACACCGCCGCTGCGCAACTCCGCGTCGGTGAACGGCGTCTTGCCCTCCAGCGCGGTTAGTGCGACGGCGGGCGCTGGTTTACCCTCAATGGCTGACGGCAGCGCGTCGGGGTCCTCGCGCTGCATCCCGATATAAAATACCGCGGCCAGCGCCGCGAAGATCACCGGCGGCAACACCATCAGGAACGAGGTCTTAGACATCCGTTTTCCGCTTTCTTTCAACGTCTTTCAGCGCGTTCTTGACGCGCACGGACCGCCGCCAGCTGAAGACGACCAGCGCGATCAGCAGCACCAGCGACACCGCGTAGGACGACAGCACCGCCTCGGCGTATTTTCCAAGCTCGGGCATCACGCCTCCATCCGATCGCGGGCCAAAAGCGCCCGCATCCGCCGCGCACGGATTTCCGTCTGCGTGCGCAAAAACACCAGCGCGATGAACAGGAACACGAACCCCGCGATGCTGACCAGCAGCGGGAAATAGAACACATCCGCCACGTTCTCTTCCTTGTCCAGGCTCAGCGACGCCCCCTGATGCAATCCCTGGTTCCAGAACAGCACAGCGTAACGGCTCAAAAGGGCAAAAACCGACCCCACGATGCACAGGATCGAGGTCAGGTCCGCTGCCGTGTCGTCATTCTCGATGGCTTCCCACAGGGCGATATAGCCGAGGTAGAACAGGAACAGGATCAGGAACGACGTCAGCCGTGGGTCCCACGCCCACCAAGTGCCCCACATCGGCTGGCCCCAAATCGCCCCCGTGGCCAGCGCGATCACCGTCATCACCACGCCCACGGGCGCCGCCGCACGTGCCGCCAGCGCGCTCACATGGTGCCGCCGCACCACCCAGATCAGCGAGGCCACCAGCATCATGATCCACGCGTTGATCGCCATCAGCGCGCTTGGCACGTGCAGGTAGATGATCTTGACGGTCGAGCCCTGCCGGAAATCGTCCGGCGTGAAGAAGAACCCCCAGACCAGCCCCGTCGCCAGGCACAGCACCGCCAGCACCGACACCCACGGCAGAACCTTGTCCGTCGTGTCGATGAACTTCTTCGGGTTGGCGTATTCCCAGAGTGATGCCACGCGCGCAGATCCTTTCGTTAACGCAGGTTGACCCTCAATACCGCAGCCGATGCAAAAGGCAAAAGCGCGATGGTGCCGCAGGTGATTCCCGCCAGCATCAGCATCGGCGTGGTGTAATCCTGCCCGTCCACGCCCCGCCGCGCCATCTCGGCGCCAAAGATCAGCGTCGGCACGTAAAGCGGCAGCACCAGCAGGCTCAGCAAGAGCCCGCCCCGGCGCAGCCCCACCGTCAGCGCCGCCCCGAACGCCCCGATCATGCTCAACGCCGGCGTGCCCAAAAGCAGCGACAGCACCAGCGGTCTGTAGCCCTGCACAGGCAGGTTCAGAAGCACGCCCAGCACCGGTGCCGCCAGCACCAGCGGCAGGCCCGTGGTGATCCAGTGCGCCAGCCCCTTCACCGCCGCCACCGCCTCCATCGGCAGCGGGGCCGTGGCCAGCAGGTCAAGGCTGCCGTCCTCCCAATCCAGCGCGAAGATCCGGTCGAGCGACACGAGGCAGGCCAGCAGCGCCCCGATCCACAGGATGCCCGCCGCGATCCGGGCCAACAGCTCCGATTGCGGCCCCACGCCAAACGGCACAAGCACCACGACGATCAGGAAGAATGCAAGGCCCAGACCGAACCCGCCCCCGGCCCGCACCGCCAGACGGATGTCGCGCAGCAGCAGCGCGGTCACAGGAACGCCTCGTCGAAATCGTCCAGCTCCTGCCGCACGGCCCGAAAGGGCGCCACGTCCAGCACCGTCGCCTCGTCCAGGCCCAGGTCGATATGCGTGGCCAGCACCGCGATGCCGCCTTCGGCCAGATGCGCCCGCACCACGGCGGCGAACATCGCCACCGCGCGCGCGTCCAATGATACCGTCGGTTCGTCCAGGATCCAGATCGCGCGGCCCGTCACCAAAAGCCGCGCCAGCCCGAGCCGCCGCTTCTGCCCCGCAGACAGGAATCCCGCCGGCCGGTCGGCCAAAGGCTCCAGTTCATAGGCCGCCAGAGCCCGGGAAATGTCTTTTCGACCAAAGACCTGCGCCCAGAAGCTCAGGTTCTCCGCCACGCTCAGCGCCGGCTTTATCCCGTCCGCATGTCCTGCATACACAACGCTGTCCGCCGGATACTCGACGCCGCCCGACACCGGCGGCTGCAACCCGGCCAATGTGCGCAAGAGCGTCGTCTTGCCCGCGCCGTTCGGCCCGCGCAGCACCAGCGCCTCGCCCGGCGCCACGGCAAAGCTCAGACCGTCCAGCACCCGCACGCCGCCGCGCGCCACGCAAAGGTCCCGAACCGTCAGGCGCATCGCCGGCCCACCGCTCTCAGACCGGCAACAGGGCCACGGCCACGCGCCGCCCCTCGGATATCAGCACGTTGTAGGTCCGCGCCGCGGCGGGCGAGTTCATCGCTTCCACCCCGAGGCCCGCCTCCTCCAGCGCGGTGCGGAAATCACCCGGCACATGCGCGGTCTCGGCGCCCGTGCCGATGAACAGCACGTCGATCTCGCCCGCGAGATCCACCAGCGACGCGCTGTCCTCGTACCCGCCCCAGGCACGCACGCCGTCGGGGCCGGCGCAGATCGCGCCCTCGATCGCCTCTCCGCCCACGCGGAAGAAACCCGGCCCGTAGCCGTCGATCGGTTTCACGCCGGAAAATGTTACCTCGTTCAGGCGCATCGCGTCCTCCTCAGTCCCACAGCGGCAAGCCCGAGATGACCGCCAGCGCGATCACCCCGTAGGCGGCCCAGCGATACAGGCGCTCGCGCGTGGGGTCAAACAGGGCCTGCCCGATCAGCGTCGTGATCAGGTAGGGCACCGCCATCACCACGGCCAGCAGGGTCAGCTCCCAGGTCACCACGCCCTGCCACAACAGGTTGGCGATCAGCACCACGTCGAGCGCGGCAAGGAACAGGATCGTGTTGCCCCTGACCGAGGACACCGCCGCCTGCCCCGACAGGTAGAACAGGATCACCACCGGCCCGGTCAACCCCGTCAGCCCGCCGACGATCCCCGCCGCGGCCCCGATGGCCAGCAGCCCCGGCCGGGTGATGACCCGGGCATAGCGCCAGCCCGCGATCAGCGCGGCCAGCATGCCGCCGGCGACGCCGGTGATGATCCAGCGCACCGTGTCGTTGTCCAGAAGGTCCAGCAGCGCCAGGCCCAGCGGCACGGTGACCAGCGCGGCCAGCACCAGTACGCCCACTTCCTTGGGCTGCCCCTGCTGCCACGCCCGGCGCAGGATCACCGCGTTGCTGGCAATGCCGGTCAGCATGATGACCACGATCACTTCCTTGGGCGACAGGAAGATATTGGCCACCGGCACCACGATCAGCGCCGTGCCGAACCCGGTAAAGCCTCGCACCAGCCCCGCGACCCCGATGGCGAAGCACAGCCACACCAGTCCCGGTGTGGCCAGCACTCCGCTCAGGAGTTCAGGCATCTATGTTCGCGAACTGCGTCCCTGCATTGGCGTCGGGCTTGGACCAGTCGCGCTTGACCCCGAGCCACATCAGCACCGTGCTGGCCACGAAGATCGAACTGTAGGTGCCCACGATCACGCCCCAGATCATCGCGAAGACAAAGCCGCGGATCACGTCGCCGCCCAGCGTGAACAGCGCCAGCAGTGCCAGAAGCGTGGTGACAGAGGTCATCATGGTCCGGCTCAGCGTCTCGTTGATCGAGATGTTCAGGACTTCCTTCAACGGCTTCTTCTTGTATTTTCGCAGGTTCTCGCGCACTCGGTCAAAGACCACCACCGTATCGTTCAGCGAATAGCCGACGATGGTCAGAAGCGCCGCGATGATGGCCAGGTCGAACTGGATCTGCACTTCCGAGAATATGCCGATGGTCAGCACCACGTCATGCACCAGGGCTATGACCGCGCCCAGCGCGAACTGCCACTCGAACCTCAGCCAGATATAGATCAGCACCGCGGCGATGGCCAACAGCACCGCGATCACGGCGGTCTGAATGAGCTCGCCCGACACTTTCGGCCCCACGCTTTCCACCGAGGTGAACGTGATGTCCGGCACCGCCTCCTGCAACGCCCCCTCGACCGCCGCGATCGTGTCCTGGGTCACCGCCTCCTGGTCGTCCTGCGCCTGGATGCGGATCATGGTCACGTTCTGGTCCGGGCCGAAGGTCGGGTCGAACACCTCGGTGATGCTGATATCGCCCAGCTCCAGCGGCGCGATGGCGTCGCGGTACTGCCCCACGTCCACCGTCTCGGTGCTCTGCGTGCGGATGGTCGTGCCGCCGCGGAAATCGATGCCGTAGTTCAGCCCCTGCAACAGGAACGATCCCAGCGCGATCACGATCAGAAAGCCGGACAGCCCCAGCGACAGCTTCCACCGCTTGAAGAAATCCCAGTTGGTGAAGGTCGGCACCAGCTTCAGCGACCGGCCCTGCAACACCGTCTTGGGCCGCTTGCGCTCGAACCACATGACCGCGATCAGGCGGGTGACGAAAATCGCCGTGAAGACCGAGGTGATGATGCCCAGCCCCAGCGTGATGGCAAAGCCCCGCACCGGGCCAGAGCCCATGGCGTACAGGATCAGCGCCGTGATGAAGGTGGTGATGTTGGCATCCGTGATGGCGCTCAGCGCCTTTTCATACCCCAACTCGATCGCTCGCGCAGCGCCCTTGGCCGTCTTCATCTCCTCGCGGATCCGCTCGAACACTAGCACGTTGGCGTCCACCGCCATCCCGATGGTCAGCACGATCCCCGCGATGCCCGGCAAGGTCAGCGTCGCCCCGATCATGCTCAGCAGTCCGAATATCAGCCCCACGTTGATGATCAGCGCGATATTGGCAAAAAGCCCGAAAATGCCATAGCTCGCCCACATGAAGGCCAGCACCAGCACGAAGGCCACGATACAGGCGATCTGCCCCGCCGCGATGCTGTCGGCCCCCAGTTCCGGCCCGATCGTGCGCTCTTCCAGGAACGTCAGTTCGGCAGGCAACGCGCCCGCGCGCAGAAGCACGGCCAGGTTGGTGCTGTCCTCGACGGTGAATTGCCCGGTGATGATGCCGGTGCCGCCGGCGATATGTGCCTGGATCACCGGCGCGCTGATCACCTCGTTGTCCAGCACGATGGCAAACGGGTTGCCGATGTTCTCGGCGGTGTAATCTCCGAACTGCCGCGCCCCCGTGGGGTTGAAGCGGAACGACACCGCCGGCCGCCCGTTCTGGTCGAAATCCGGCTGCGCATCCACCAGCTGTTCGCCCGTCACCACCGGCGCGCGTTCCAGGATATAGAACACGCCCTCCTCGTCCACCGAGGGCAGGATCTCGTTGCCGCCGCCGGGGGTCTCGTTGCCGTTGGTGGTCCGGCTCACCACCGGCTGGAATGTCAGCTGCGCCGTGGTGCCGATGATGTCCTTCAGCTCCGCCGCGCTGCCCACGCCCGGCACCTGGATCAGGATACGGTCCGCGCCCTGCCGCTGGATCGTCGGCTCGCGCGTACCCATCTCGTTGATCCGGCGTTCGATGATCTCGCGCGCGGTGCGCACGGTCTGCTCGTCGCTGGCCTGCCGCTCGGCCTCGCTCAGCGTGACGACGATGGCGTCGCCATCCACATTCACCGCGATATCGTTCTGCCCCGCGCCGGTGACACTGGCGACCGGCCGCGCCAGACCACGCACCAGGCTCGCCGCATATTCGGCCTCGTCCGCCTTCTCCACCAGACGCACGCGCAGCTCCGGCGCATCGGTGTCCTGCAACCGGATCGGGCCGACCCGGTCGCGTTCCTCGCGCAGCAGGTCGCGGATCTCCGGCCACATCGCCTCGATCCGCGCCTCGTAGACATCCTCGACCTGCACTTCGGCCAGCAGATGCGCCCCGCCCCGCAGGTCAAGGCCAAGGTTCACCAGCCCCGAGGGCAGCCAGTCCGGCCACATCTCGGCCTGCTCCTGCAACCCCTCGCCCTCGCCGCCCATCTCCAGCGCCATGGTGGCGTCGTTATGGGTCTCGACGCGGGTGTAGAACGCGTTGGGCATCGCCAACAGCAGCCCCAAGGCCACCAGGCCCCAAATCACCACGCGTTTCCAAAGGTCGATCTGAAGCATCTGAAGTGCCTTTTATGTCTGTCTTGTATCTATCGAAGGGGCGGAACGCGCCCCGAAATCAGGCGGCCGGCTCGGTCTTCGACAGGACCTGGGCGACGGTATTGCGCACGACACGCACCTTCACGCCCTCGGCGATCTCCACCTCGATCTCCTCGCCCTCTTTCACGCGGGTGACTTTGCCGATCATCCCGCCCTGCGTGACGATCTGGTCGCCCTTGCGCAGCGCCGCCACCATCGCCTGGTGCTCTTTCAGCTTCTTCTGCTGCGGACGGATCAGAAGGAACCACATGATCGCGAAGATCAGGATGAGCGGGATGAACTGGCCAATGGCTTCCATGCGAATCTTATTCCTTTTCGGGCTTTGCAGGCCCCCCGGCCCGCGTTTGCGCGAACCTAAGTCCGGCTTTTGGGTTTTGCAAGGCGCGAACCGGCGGGCCTGCGGCAATGTCGCAGGGGCGCGTCAAACGCCTCCATGCAGAATAAATCGGCTGTTATACCGCGCGCTTTACTTGCTACAACCCACCCCACGACTCAACCTGACCCCGAGGACCAAGACGATGCACGACATCCGCGCCATCCGCGAAAACCCCGCCCAGTTCGACGCCGCCATGGCCCGTCGCGGGGTGTCGAACGCGTCGTCCGAGATCCTCGCGCTGGACGAGGACCGCCGCGCCAAGATCCAGGCCGCCGAAACCGCGCAGGCCGATCAGAACAAGGCCTCCAAGGAGGTGGGTGCCGCCAAGGCCAAGGGCGACGAGGCCGAGTTCGAACGCCTGCGCGCCCTCGTGTCCGAGAAAAAGGCCGAGGTCGCCGCGATGCAATCCGAGGCCAAGGCGCTCGATCAGAAGCTGGCCGATCTGCTGATGACCCTGCCCAACCTCGCGCTCGACGATGTGCCCGAGGGCGAGGACGAGGACGACAATGTCGAGCTGAAACGTTGGGGCACGCCCCGCGAGTTCGATTTCACCCCGGTCGAGCATTACGACCTCGCCGGCGTCAAGCCCGGCATGGATTTCGAGCTGGCCGCGAAACTCTCCGGCTCCCGCTTCGTGGTGCTGTCGGGCGGCGTCGCGCGCATCCACCGGGCGCTGGCGCAGTTCATGATCGACACCCATGTCGAGGAGAATGGCCTGTCGGAAACCTGGACCCCCGTGCTCGTCCGCCCCGAAATGATGTACGGCACCGGGCAACTCCCCAAGTTCGGCGAGGACAGTTACGAGACCACCAATGGCTGGTGGCTGGTGCCCACCGCCGAAGTGACGCTGACCAACATCGTCAACGGCCTCGTGGTCGACGAAGATTACCTGCCGCGCCGCTATGTCGCGCACACGCAGTGCTTCCGGTCCGAGGCGGGCAGCGCGGGCAAGGACACCGCCGGAATGCTGCGCCAGCACCAGTTCGAAAAGGTCGAGATGGTCTCGGTCACCCATCCCGACAAATCTCTCGAAGAACACGACCGCATGACGGCCTGCGCCGAAGGCATCCTCGAACGGCTCGGCCTGCCCTACCGCACCATCGTTCTCTGCACCGGCGACATGGGCTTCGGCGCGCGCAAGACGCACGACATCGAGGTCTGGCTGCCCGGCCAGAACACATATCGCGAGATCAGCTCGGTCTCCGTCTGCGGCGATTTCCAGGCCCGTCGGATGAACGGTCGGTTCAAGCCCGCCAACGGCGGCAAACCGCAATTCGTGCACACGCTTAACGGCTCGGGCCTCGCCGTGGGCCGCTGCCTGATCGCGGTGCTGGAAAACGGCCAGCAGGCGGACGGCTCGGTCGACCTGCCCGAAGCGCTGCACCCCTACCTGCGCGGCAAGACCCGGCTGCTTGCGGACGGTTCGCTGGGCTGAGGCGGGTACACGCCCCGTCCCGGGCCTGACCCGGGACCTCTCCGACTCAGAGAGCCTCGGGTCTAGCCCGAGGATGACGTCGTGTCTGTAGCGGGGCACGCGGAACCAAGGCGCGGCACGCCCGCGCCGCCGCGCGATCGCCAGACCGCCCCCCGGGCTGGCGATTGGGTGACGTGGGCGCGTCGATCATAGGTTATGCGAGAACTCGGAAATTAAGTGCCCTGAACGGTGGTCGGCTCGCCATCCCGCGGTCTGGCAATCGCGCGGCCACCTTTAAACGTCATCCTCGGGCTTGACCCGAGGATCTCTCACCCCTCCCCCATTGACCAATCCTTAATCACCCCGCGGCATCCTTACCGCCATGAAACAAATTTTGTATATACGCCGTATTGACGCAAAATATACACGCGTCATAAATTCGTTACATGACAAATGAAAAGCACACCCTGGCGGCGGCGGCTTTTCTGATAACGAGCACGCTGGCCGCTCCATCGAACGCCCTCAGCCTTGCAGAGCAGGCAGAGGCCTTCGCCACCTGCGCCGGGCGCTACTCCGCCATGGCCACCCGCCAAAGCGCGACCCACAACCCCGACAGCGACGCGACCCGGGCATTGCAAAGCAGCTTCGAGTCGCTGCTCGAAGCCATGCTGCCCCATGCCGCCGAGGCCGGCATCGACCCGCGCCGCGCCCGCAGCTGGCAGGCCTCCGGCTGGTCCGAAATGGCGCAGCTCATGCGCCTGCAACAGCGCAGCGCCGACGCCACCCATGCCGACCGCGCCTCCCGCGACATGCACAGGCGCCTGTCGACCTGCCGCCAGCTCATCCTCTGACGCGGGGCAATTTCCGCCCCGCGCCCACTGGTCATTCCGCGCCCGTCAGCCTAGGTTGCATCCCTGAAACCGCAGCGTGACAGGGTCCCCACAGAATGGCGCACTCCGACAACCCCGCCGATCCCTTCAAAAAGGCGCTGGCAGAGGCCACCAAGGTGCTGGCGGACGACCCCGACCTTAACGTCTCCTACTCGGTCGATCCCGCCGGGGTGTCGGGCGATTCCATGCGCCTGCCCCAGATCAGCCGCCGCATGACCAAGGACGAGGTTTTGCAGGCCCGCGGCACCGCCGACGCGCTGGCCCTGCGCCACAAGTATCACGATGCGGGCACCCACACCCGCTACTGCCCTCCCGGCGACATGGCCCGCGATCTTTACGAGGCGATGGAAACCGCCCGGTGCGAGGCGATGGGCGCGCGCCACATGCCCGGCACCGCCGGCAATATCGATGCCAAGATCGGCGCCGAAGCCCGCCGCCGCGGCTATGATCAGATCACCGACGCCGCCGAGGCACCCCTGGCCAACGCCGCGGGCTATCTCATCCGCCACCTCGCCACCGGGCGCGACCTGCCCGACGGCGCGCGCAATGTCATGGAGCTCTGGAAAGGCTTCATCGAGGAGCAGGCCGGCGGCACCCTCGAGGACCTGCAGAGCAAACTGTCCGACCAGTCCGAATTCGCCCGCTTCGCCCGCCAGATCATCGACGACCTGGGCTATGGCGACCAGCTGGGCGACGACCCCGACGCGCTCGACGACGAGGACGAGACCGAGGCCGAGGCGGACCAGGAGGAAGAGGAACAGCCCGACAGCACCGGCGAGGATGACAGCGACGAGGCCGAGGCCGACGCCGATCCCGAGCAATCCCAGGATCAGCAGCAGGACGAGGCCCAGGCCCAGGTCAGCATGGACGACATGGCCGACCAGGAACAGGGCGACGAAACTGAAATGCCCGAAGGCGAGGCCCCGCTCGATCCCCCGCCCCCGCTGCCCATCTCGGACGCCGACCCGAATTACGCCGTCTACAATTCCGCCTTCGACGAGGAAATCCACGCCGAGGACCTGGCCGAGCCCATCGAGCTGGAACGCCTCCGCGCCTTCCTCGACCAGCAGCTGGAACCGTTGAAAGGCGCCGTCAGCCGCCTTGCCAACAAGCTGCAGCGCCGCCTTCAGGCACAACAGAACCGCTCGTGGGAATTCGACCGCGAAGAAGGCATCCTCGATGCCGGCCGCCTCGCCCGCGTCGTGGCAAACCCCACCACGCCGCTCAGCTTCAAGGTCGAAAAGGACACTGAGTTCCGCGACACTGTCGTCACGCTGCTCTTGGACAATTCCGGCTCCATGCGCGGGCGTCCCATCTCCATCGCCGCAATCTGCGCCGACGTGCTCGCGCGCACGCTTGAACGCTGCAACGTCAAGGTCGAGATCCTCGGATTCACCACCCGCGCGTGGAAAGGCGGCCAAAGCCGCGAGAGCTGGCTGAACGAAGGCCGCCCGCAACTGCCCGGCCGCCTGAACGACCTGCGCCACATCATCTACAAATCCGCCGACGCACCCATGCGCCGCACCCGTTCCAACCTGGGCCTGATGATGAAAGAAGGGCTCCTGAAGGAAAACATCGACGGCGAGGCGCTGGAATGGGCGCACCGGCGGCTTGCCGGCCGGCGCGAGGCGCGCAAGATCCTGATGGTCATCTCCGACGGCGCCCCGGTGGACGATTCCACCCTGTCGGTGAACCCCGCCAACTATCTCGAAAAGCACCTGCGCGACGTGATCGCCATGGTCGAACGCCGCAAGCAGGTGGAACTTCTGGCCATCGGTATCGGCCACGACGTGACACGCTATTACAACCGCGCCGTCACCATCACCGACGCCGACCAGCTGGCCGGGGTGATGACCGAACAGCTCGCAGCGCTCTTCGACAGCGACCCGCGCGCCCGCGCCCGCGTCATGGGGATGAAGCGCGCCAGCTAGGCATCTGAAGCGGCTACGGATTTCACCTCTGGCGCATGCGGAATTTTGCAAAATTCCGCGCTGGAAAATTCCAATTTTCCAACCCGATTTCTTGCAAGAAATCGGCTCCCCTCACCGCCGCACTTGCACTTCACCCCGCGCGGCCCTAGCACTTTGCCCATGACAGATCTGCCCGACACCGTCTTCCAGTCCTTCACCGAAACGTCTTCGCCCGAGCAGGGCCCGCCGCGCCTGAAACTCCTGCGCGCGGAACTGGAGCGCGAGGGCGTCGACGGTTTCATGATCCCCCGCGCCGACGCGCATCAGGGCGAATACGTCGCGGCGGGCGACGAGCGTCTGGCCTGGCTCACCGGCTTCACCGGCTCGGCGGGCTTTTGCATCGTGCTGCAGGACATCGCCGGCGTCTTCATCGACGGCCGTTACCGCGGCCAGGTCCGCGCCCAGGTCGACACCGATCACTTCACCCCTGTGGACTGGCCCGAGACGCGGCCTGCCGGATGGCTGAAGGCGCACCTGCCGAACGGCGGAACGGTCGCCTACGACCCTTGGCTCTACACGCCCGAACAGATCACCGCGATCGAGGACGGCCTCAAGGACACGCGGATCACGCTCACCCCCACCGAAAACCTTCTCGACCGCACCTGGCCCGACCGCCCGGCCCCGCCCACGGGCGCGGTGCGCGTCTATCCCGACGACCTCGCCGGCAAATCCCACGCCGACAAGCGCCGCGAGCTCGCCGAGACCCTGGCGGAGGACGGCCACCGCGCCGCCATCCTCACCCTGCCCGATTCCATTGCGTGGCTTCTGAACATCCGGGGCAGCGACATCCCCCGCAACCCGATCCCGCACGCCTTCGCAATCCTGCACGACGACGCCAAGGTCGATCTCTACATCGACCCCGCTAAACTCGACGACACTGTGCGCACCCATCTGGTCGAGGACATCACCCTTGCTCTGCCGCAGGATTTCGAACCCGCCATCAGCGCCCTCTCCGGCCCCGTCCGGCTCGACCACGGCTCGGTGCCCCTGCGCATCGTGACGCTGCTCGAAGACGCCGGCACCGACACCGCCTATGCCGGCGATCCCTGCATCCTGCCCAAGGCCTGCAAGACCGACGCCGAGATCGCCGCCACCACCAAGGCGCATCTGCGCGACGCCGCCGCCATGTGCACCTTCCTTGCGTGGTTCGACGCCCAGGCCCCCGGCACGATCACCGAAATCGACGTGGTGAAAAAGCTCGAGGCCTGCCGCCGCGACACCGGCGCGCTCCTGGATATCTCCTTCGACACCATCGCCGGCTCCGGCCCGCACGGCGCCCTGCCGCATTACCGCGTCTCGGAGGCGACCGACCGCACGCTTCAGGACGGCGACCTGCTCGTCCTCGACAGCGGCGGGCAGTACCAGGACGGCACCACCGACATCACCCGCACGCTCGCCATAGGTCAGCCCGGCGACACCGAGCGCGCCGCCTTCACCCGTGTGCTGCAAGGCATGATCGCCATGAGCCGCGCGCGCTGGCCCAAGGGCCTTGCGGGCCGCGATCTTGACGCCATCGCCCGTTACCCCCTCTGGCTCGCCGGGCAGGATTACGATCACGGCACCGGCCACGGCGTCGGCGTGCACTTATGCGTCCACGAAGGCCCGCAGCGCCTGTCGCGCGCCTCGACCGAGCCCTTGCAACCCGGCATGATCCTGTCGAACGAGCCGGGCTACTACCGCGAAGGCGCCTTCGGCATCCGCATCGAAAACCTCGTGGTGGTCACCCCCGCCCCGGCCCTCCCCGATGGCGACGATACCCGCCAGATGCTGCACTTCACCACGCTCAACTACGTGCCCATCGACCGCCGCCTGATCGACGCAGCCGCGCTCTCGGACCCCGAACGCGATTGGCTCAACGCCTATCACGCCACCTGCCGCGACCGCATCGGGCCGCGTCTCGACGACGCCTCGCGCGACTGGCTGACCGGGGCCACCGCGCCCCTCTGACATGAAACTGTGACATGCCTGCGCGACACCGCACAGGCCAACAGCTTGACACCGGGGCCTGTCCCGGTGCCTAAAGTGGCTTCACGAGGGAAGGAAAAGACATGGCAAAGATCACGATCCACAAGGCAGACGGCACATGGACGGTCCGCGCAGGCGGCGCGGTGCTGGTCGAAAGCAGGAACGCATTGGTTCTGGCCGAGGAGGGCCTGAACGACGTGATCTATTTCCCGCGCGAAGACATCGCCATGGCCTTCCTCGACGAAAGCGATCACCGCACCACCTGCCCGCACAAGGGCGAGGCCAGCCATTTCTCGATCGTCACCAAGAGCAAGACCCTGGAAAACGCCGCCTGGAGCTACGAGGACCCCAAGCCCGACGTGGCCCGGATCAAGGACCACCTCGCATTCTACTCCTCCGACGATGTCACCGTCGAACAGGTCTGACGCGCCAGATTATTCGTGCGAATAATCTCACCTGAAATTCTTCGTACGAAGAATTTCAGGCCCCCACCGCCGCCTCGCGCGGGCTGCGGCGGCGCGGAAACGGCACCAGTTTGCCGCTCTCCTCGTCCCACAGTTTCAGCCGGAAACTGGCCAGCGCCTCGCGCCAGCGGATCTCGTCATGCACGCGCAGGTCGTCGGGCAGGTTCTTCTGCGCCCGGCGCAGGTTGTAGGACGGGATCTGCGGGTTGTAATGGTGCAGATCGTGATAGGCGATGTTGCCGGTCCCGATATCCCACCAATGCCCCAGGTCCAGGCTCGACGAACCTTCCAGCGTCGCCTTGCGGAAATCAAGGTCCGGCTTGCGATCCCAGTAGGTGTCCTCGAAATTATGCTGCAAGTAGACAAGGAACACCCCGATCACGCCGGCCAGCACCGCGCTTGCGCCCAGCACCACCAGCCCAGGCACCCCAAGCAGCGCCCAGACCGCCGCGACATAGGCGGCGACCGCGATGTTGTGCGCCACCACGCCCCACGGGCCCACCTTCATGGTGTTCACCGGCCAGCGATAGGCGATGAAATAGGCATAGATCCCGCCCAGGCTCAGCATCACGACCGGGTTGCGATAGATCCGGTACCACACCCGCGTCCAGGCTCCGGCATCCCGCCATTCCTGCAAGGTCATGGTATAGACCTCGGTGGTCTCGCGATGCTCCAGATTGCCCAGATAGGCATGGTGCTGGTTGTGATTGAACTGCATCACCCGGTAGGGCGTCAGCGAAAACACCGACAGGACATGCCCCGCCACGTCGTTCGCCCACCGCGTCGCGAACAGCGAATAATGCCCGCAATCATGCTGCAACACGTAAAGCCGCACCGACGCGAAGGACAACACCACGACACACGGCAGCACCGCCCACCAGGCCGGCCAGGCCCACGCGCCGAGGCCCAGAGCAGCGCCATAGACGGCGAAGGTCGCGCCAAGGCTCAGCGCGCCCATCCCGTCGGACTTTTGCGCATAATCCCTAAGATAGTCTCGGATGGTCATGATCGACTGCCCCTCAAAGGACGGACAAGAAAAAACGACACAACAGGAATGATACCGTGGACAAGTGTAATTTGAAACTATTTCAGTGATTTGCAAGGGTCGTTCGTGAAATTTCATCGCGCGCGTCGCGGCGCCGAAAACAAGGAGGCAACATGCACAAGGTCAAGGCAATCTTCGCGTTGGTGGCCGCCATTCTCTTCGCCATGTCTCCGGTCTACAGCAGCGGGTTCAACGGCTTCAGCGCCGGGCAGTTCCCGATCCCCCAGGACACCCCCCCGGTTCAGCCTGCCGGCTATGCCTTCTCCATCTGGGGGCTGATCTACATCTGGCTTCTGGCAGGGGCGCTGTTCGGATTGATCAACCGCTACGACGACCCGGCCTGGGACGCGATGCGTTGGCCCTACATCGTCAGCCTCGTCCTCGGCTCGGCCTGGATCCCGGTGGCCAATATCAGCCCCGCCTGGGCCACGGCGCTGATCTGGCTGATGTGGGGCACCGCTGCGCTGGCGCTCATGCGGGCGGGCACGCGCGACAGGATCTGGCTGCGCACGCCGATCGCGCTCTATACCGGCTGGCTGACCGCCGCGTCCTGCGTGGCGCTCGGCCTCCTGCTGCCGGGCTACGGGGTCCTGTCCCAATCGACGGCCGCCCTGCTGATGATCGCGCTGGCGCTGGCCCTGTCGGCGGCAATGCTGGCCCTGCGTCCCGACACGCCGGAATTCGCCGCCGCGGTCGTCTGGGCGCTGGTCGGCATCGCCGTCACCAACGCCGATCCCGTCAACTGGCCGGTGCTCGCGCTCAGCGGCGCGGGGGTGGTCGCCCTCGCGCTCCTCGTGCTGCGCGGCCGGCCCGACCGCCTCAGCTAGGGCCCCGCCCCTTGATGTGCTTGCGCAGCTTCGACGGCCCGGCCTTCTTCTTGGCCTTGTAGGGGTTCTTGTCCGATTGCGACCGCAGGGTCAGGCGAATGGGCGTGCCCGGCATGTCAAAGTCTTCCCGCAACCCGTTGACAAGATAGCGCGAATAGCTCGCCGGCATCTTGTCGGGATGGCTGCACATCACCACAAATCCCGGCGGCCGCGTCTTGGCCTGGGTCATGTAGCGCAGCTTGATCCGACGCCCGCCCGGCGCGGGCGGCGGGTGCGCCTCCAGCACGCCGGTCAGCCAGCGATTGAGCCGCGCCGTGCTGACCCGCCGGTTCCACACGTCATAGGCCTTCTCGATGGCGGCGTGCAGCCGGTCCAGCCCTTTGCCCGTCTTGGCCGAGACCGTCACCAGAGGCGCGCCGCGCAGCTGCGGCAACAGCCGCTCGAACGCCTCGCGCAGGTCGCGCAGCTTGCCCTGCTTGTCGTCCTCGATGTCCCACTTGTTCACCGCCACGACCACCGCGCGCCCCTCGCGCTCCGCGAGGTCGGCGATGCGCAGATCCTGCTGCTCGAATGGAATGGCGGCATCCAGCAGAACCACCACGACCTCGGCGAACTTCACCGCCCGCAAACCGTCGCTCACCGACAGTTTTTCCAGCTTTTCCTGCACCTTGGCCTTCTTGCGCATCCCGGCGGTGTCGAAGATCCGCATCGGCAGCCCGTCCCAGTCCATCTTGACCGAAATGGCATCCCGCGTGATCCCCGCCTCGGGCCCGGTCAACAGCCGGTCCTCGCCCAGGATCTTGTTGATCAGCGTGGACTTGCCCGCGTTGGGCCGCCCCACCACCGCCACCTGAAGGGGGCGCGCCTTGGTGGGCTTGCGCACGCCCTCGGGGTCCGCCTCGCCATCTTCGTCCACCGCCACGTCCACCTCGGGCGCCTCCGCCTCGGCCCGCTCGGCGTACCCGTCGGCCAGCGGCAACAGCGCCGTGTAAAGGTCGTGCATCCCCTCGCCATGCTCGGCGGACAGGCGGATCGGCTCGCCCAGCCCCAGGCTGTAGGCCTCCAGCACGCCGGCATCAGCGGCGCTGCCCTCGGACTTATTGGCGGCGACAAAGACGTGATCGGCCCGCTTGCGCAGGATCTCGGCGAACATCTCGTCCAGCGCCGTCACCCCGGCCCGCGCGTCGATCAGGAACAGGCACACATCGGCCATGTCCACCGCCCGCTCGGTCAGCTTGCGCATCCGGCCCTCGAGGCTGTCGTCGGTGGCATCCTCCAGCCCGGCGGTGTCGATCACCGTGAACCGCAGGTCGGCCAGCCGCGCATCGCCCTCGCGCAGGTCGCGCGTCACGCCCGGCTGGTCGTCGACCAGCGCCAGCCGCTTGCCCACCAGCCGGTTGAACAGCGTGGATTTGCCCACGTTGGGGCGGCCCACGATTGCCAGTGTGAAACTCATCTTGTCAGGCTCCGGATCGGATGAACCGCGCGGACCCTGCGCATCAGGGCCCCTGCGAAAGCGCCCTGTTACACCATGTCCGGCTTAACGGAAAGCCATCAACTGGCCCTTGGACGACACGACATACAGCGTGTTTCCGGCCACCACCGGGTTGGTCGTCGCCCCGCCCGGCATCTGCACCTGTCCCAGAGATGCGCCATTGGTCGGGTCGAAGAACCGCATCAGCCCGTCGCTCGACGCGATGATCAGCCGGCCCCCGGCGATGATCGGCCCGTGATGGGCAAAGATCCGCGCCTGTTTCTTGGGCTTCGACTTGGTGAAGAACGGCAGCTTCACGCCCCACAGGCGCCGCCCGTCGGATTGCGCCAGCCGCAGAAGCTCGTTGCGGTCCGACACCATGAAGATCGAGTCGCCCGCGGGCCACACCCGATAAAGCGGCCCGTCTGCGGCGGTCCACAGCCGCTCGCCATTGCCAAGGTTCAGCGCCACGGTCCGTCCGCTGTGGTTGCCGGCAAAGATCGTGTTCCCCTCGATCACGGGCTCGCCGGTCACATCCTCGATGATCCCCGAGGAATAGCCCCGCCGCTTGCCCGCGATCTGCGTGGTCCAGCGGCGCAGGCCGCCCTTCAGGAACGCGCCTTGCACCTCGCCCGAGCCAAAGCCGAAGACCACGTACTTGTCCGAAACGGCGGGCGACGGCGCGCCCAGCACGTTGCGGATGTCCGAAGTCGCCTCCAGCTGCCACGCGATGCGCCCGTCCGTGCGGTCCAGCGCCCAGGCCAGCTCGTCGCCCGCGACGGCATAGACAAGGTCCCCGGCCACGGTCGGGCTGCCCGATCCGGTGGCCCGCAGGTTCTGCTGCCACTGGACCTGCCCGGTGGCGGCGTCGATCGCCGTCAACAGGCCAAAGCCCGACGACACGAACAGCTGTCCGTTGTCATAGGCCAGACCGCCGCCGCTGCCGTCGATGGCACCGTCATTCGCGGGCACCAGGTCGCGGGTCCAGATCACCTGGCCCGAAGTGCTGACCGCCGTCACCTGGGCGCGGGAATCCAGCGTGTAGACACGACCGCCCCCGACCACCGGATCGGCGGTGATGCGCGACTTGCGGCTGTCGCCCTGCCCGATATTCGCCGTCCAGGCCAGCTGCGGCGTGCCGCGTAGCGCCGGATGCGCCACCCGCGTGCGGGCATTGGAAATGCTCTGGGCCCAGCTGGCGTTGCTGCGGGCCGCCGGCAGCGCCAGCGGCGGTACCGCGCCCGAGACCGCCTGCGGCGCCAGCGCCGAGTCACCCGGCTCGGTCTGCAGGATGTCGCTGATCTCCTGGCGCTCGCCGGTCAGGATGTTTTCCTTCTTCGCACAGGCCGCAACAAGGCACAGCGCACTCAGGCCAATCACTCCCGCTAACGTCTTCACCGCCATCGCCCCCGTACTTTTCAGCCGGCGTCGCCCTCTGGGGCCGCCGGAACGCTTAGTTGCCGTCGGTCTCGCCGACCGGCTCCTCTTCAATGTCACCGTCAAGCGC
The DNA here is from genome assembly GCF_009363735.1 of Roseovarius sp. THAF8. Taxonomy (NCBI): domain Bacteria; kingdom Pseudomonadati; phylum Pseudomonadota; class Alphaproteobacteria; order Rhodobacterales; family Roseobacteraceae; genus Roseovarius; species Roseovarius sp. THAF8. Next base: position 713,306 of record NZ_CP045410.1, read on the forward strand.
AACAATCAACTGCTCGACGCGCCGACGCAAGCCCGCTGTGGCTTCCGCGCTTTCATAGAGGCCGCGCAGCCGCTCCAGCGCCGCGTCCCGGTCGCCCGCCTCCAGGTCGACCAGCGCCAGCTGCTCCTCGGCCAGAAGCCGCACGATGCCGCCGCTCGCCGCCATGCCCTCCAGCCGGGCGCGCTTGTCCTCGGGGCTCAGGCCCGATCCGGGCAGCGCCACGGCCTTCAGCGTCGCGATCTGCCGATAGACCAGCGGCACGTCGGCCGAGTCGGCCAGGCGCAATAGCTGATCGGCGGTCTGGGGTGCGTTGTCGGCCCCGCCCTCGCCCGCCGCCAGCAGACCCACGATGGCACGCGCCCCGCCGGTTTCGGGCTGGATGGCGTCCAGCGCGGCATTGCGCGCGGCCGCGTCCTCCTCGCCCAACGCCGCGATGATCGCGTCGCCCAGCGCCTCGGCCTCGGCACGCTCCTGCGCCTTGCGCCACTCGTTGAAGGCCGCGCCCGCCACCAGCAGCAGCACCGCCAGGATGCCGATCCAGCCATACCGCTTGAAATTGCGGTACAGCCGGTCGCGGCGGACCTCCTCGGTCACCTCGTCGATGAAACTGTCAGACTGGCTCACTGCGCATTGCCCTTCTTCGAAATTTCGCCCCTCTTACCGCGTCACTCCGGCCCTGCCAAGGGGCGCCCCGCCACATCGCGCACGCGCGCGGGCGCCCACGCGTCGCGGCGGGTTGAACAATGCCGGCAAAGAGACTAATCTAAACCGGACAGTTCAGCGTAAACCGCGTTAAAGACGCATGGCGATCGACGCCAAGCGCCCGTAAACTCACGCAAACGACTCTCGGAAAGTTATTTCATGCGCCTGTTTCCCATCTTCGCCGCCATCCTGGTCTGCGCGGCCATCTACGCGCTCGTGATGGAACGCGACAGCATCGCGGCGCTCTTCGCGCCGGTCGAGGACACCGAACTGGCCGAGGCGGTCGCGCCGGACACCGATCAGGGCGACGACCCCCTGGCCGAAACCCCCGAGGAACGCGAAGGCACCGTCGGCGTCGTCGCCCTGCGCTCCACCGCGCGCACGATCGACACCGCCGTCACCGTGCGCGGCCAGACCGAGGCCGACCGCCAGGTCGAGCTGCGGGCCGAAACCCCCGGCCAGATCGTCTCGGAACCCATTCGCAAGGGTGCCTTCGTCGAAGAGGACCAGACGCTTTGCCAGATCGACCCCGGCACGCGCGAGGCCAACCTGGCCGAGGCGCTGGCCCGCCTGGCCGAGGCCCGGTCCCGCATCCCCGAGGCAGAGGCCGCCGTCCCCGAGGCCGCCGCCCGCGTCGAGGAAAGCCGCGCCCGCCTGGTCGAGGCCCGCGCCGTGCTCAGCGAGGCCGAGATCAACGCCAACGCCGCCGACAAGCTCTCGACCGACGGGTTCGCCTCCCAGACCCGCGTGGCCCAGACCAAGGCCGCCGTCGAAGGCGCCAAGGCCCAGATCACCAGCGCCGAGGCCGCGCTCAAGGCCGCTGAATCGGGCCAGGAAACCGCCGCCGCGGGCATCGAGGCCGCCCGCTCGGGCGTCGAAAGCGCCCAGGCCGCCGTCGCCTCCGCCCGCAAGGAAATCGAGCGCCTGACGATCAAGGCCCCGTTCTCGGGCCTGCTGGAATCCGACACCGCCGAGCTTGGCAGTCTTCTTCAGGCCGGATCGCTCTGCGCCACCGTGATCCAGCTCGATCCGATCATGCTGGTCGGCTACATCCCCGAAACCGAAATCGCCAAGGTCAGCGCCGGCGCGCCCGCAACCGCGCGGCTCGCCTCCGGCGGCACGGTCGAGGGCGAGGTCACCTTCATCTCCCGCGCCGCCGACCCCACCACCCGCACCTTCCGTGTCGACATCCGCGTCCCGAACGAGGATCTCGCCCTGCGCGACGGCCAGACCGCCGAGATCCGCATCGAATCGGAGGGCGTGAAGGCGCACCTGCTGCCGCAATCGGCGCTCACGCTCGACGATGACGGCGCCCTGGGCGTGCGTATCGTCAGCCCCGACAAGACGGCACAGTTCAAACCCGTGACCCTGCTGCGCGACAGCCCCACCGGCGTCTTCGTCGCCGGCCTGGAAGAAACCTCGGACGTCATCATCCTGGGCCAGGAATTCGTCGCCGACGGCGTCCCTGTCGAACCCGCCTTCAGGGAGACCATACAATGACCGGCATCGTCGACTGGGCCTCGCAACGCGCCCGGATGGTGATCGCCTTCATCATCCTGTCGATCGTCGCGGGCACCACCGCCTACATCTCCCTGCCCAAGGAAGGCGAACCGGATATCGAGATCCCGGCCCTTTTCGTCTCGGTCAACTTCCCCGGCATCTCGGCCGAGGATTCCGAGAAGCTGCTGGTCAAGCCCATGGAAACCGAGCTGTCGGATCTCGACGGTCTCAAGGAAATGACCGGCACGGCGGCGGAAAACTACGCCGGCGTGGCGCTGGAATTCGAATTCGGCTGGGACAAGACCCAGATCATGGCCGACGTGCGCGACGCCATGAACGCCGCCGAGGCCGACTTCCCCGAAGGCGCCGAGCAATACACGATCAACGAGATCAACTTCTCTGAATTCCCCATCATCATCGTGTCGCTCTCCGGCCCGGTCCCCGAACGCACGCTGGCCCGCATCGCCAAGGACCTGCAGGACCGGCTCGAAGGGCTGGAGCCCGTGCTCGAGGCCGGCATTGCCGGCAACCGCGACGAGATGGTCGAGGTGGTCATCGACCCCCTGCGACTCGAGGCCTACAACGTCACCGCCAACGAGCTTCTGAATGTCGTCCAGAACAACAACCAGCTGATTGCGGCAGGCGAGGTCGACAGCGCCCAGGGCGCGTTCTCGGTCAAAATCCCCTCGTCATTCGACGACACCGGCGACATCTACGACCTTCCGGTCAAGACCAATGGCGACCGCGTCGTCACGCTGGGCGATCTGGCGCGCATCAACCTGACCTTCGAGGACCGCGCCGGCACCGCCCGCTTCAACGGCGAGACGGCGATTGCCCTGCAGGTGGTCAAGCGCAAGGGCTTCAACATCATCGACACCGCCGCCCTGGTGCGCGACACCGTGGCCGAGGCCGAGGACACCTGGCCGTCCGAACTTCAGGTCGCGGTGCAGGTCGACACCTCCAACGATCAATCCCGCATCATCGCCTCCATGGTCTCGCAACTCGAAGGCTCGGTGCTGACCGCCATCGCGCTGGTGATGATCGTCACGCTGGCCGCGCTCGGCATCCGCCCCGCCCTTCTGGTGGGTTTCGCCATCCCCACCTCGTTCCTGCTTTGCTTCGCGCTCCTGGCGGTGATGGGCGTGCCGGTGTCGAACATCGTCATGTTCGGCCTGATCCTCGCCGTGGGGATGCTGGTCGACGGCGCCATCGTCGTGGTCGAATACGCCGACAAGAAAATCGCCGAGGGCGAAGGCCCGATGCACGCCTATGTCGCCGCCGCCAAACGCATGTTCTGGCCGGTGGTCAGTTCCACCGCCACCACGCTCTGCGCCTTCCTGCCCATGCTCTTCTGGCCCGGCGTGCCGGGACAGTTCATGATGATGCTGCCCGTCACGCTCATCTTCGTGCTGTCGGCCTCGCTGCTGGTCGCGCTGGTCTACCTGCCCGTCATGGGCGGCGTCACGGGCCGCATCGAGCGTTGGTTCACCCAGCGGATCGAATCCATCGCCACCACCCGCTGGTATCTGCATATCGCGCTCGCCGTGCTCGCCGTGGGCGGCCTCATGCTGGCCGGTCAGGCCATCGGCCCCCTTGCCCGGCAGGCCGGGGCACAGTTCGCGGGCATGGACGGCGGCGACATCCTCGGCTCCGTCATCCCGTCGCTTCTGACGGCCTTCGGCCTCGGCCTCGGCATGGTTCTCGCCGGCGGCGTGGCCCTCGCGGGCGCACTCACCGCGCTCCTCTGCGTGCTGGCGCTTTTCCGCCGCCTGTCGCTCCTGTGGCAAAGCGTTGACGCCTGGCAGGCCCGCAAGCTGCCCTTCCCCATGGCCCGCGGCCTGATCTTCGCGGCGGCCGCCATCGGCGCCGCCTGGGCCTCCGGGATCGGCTGGGCCGCCGCCATCGTGCTCGCGCTCATCGTCTTCGCCGCCATCGCGATCCGGCAATATACCCGCCTGCACCGGGCGCAACGCATCGACGCGGGCTATCGCCGCTCGCCCTTCGGCTGGGTGATCCACGCCATCGCCGCCAACCCGATCATGCCGCTGGTGGCCTTCTGCGCCATCTTCGTCTTCGTCGGCTCGGTGCTGATGTTCTACATCAACAACAACAACGGCACCGAGTTCTTCGTCGACTCCGAACCCGAGAACGCCATCGTCTATGTCCGCGCCCGCGGCAACCTGTCGATCGGCCAGAAGGACGCGCTCGTGCGCGAGGCCGAGGAGGTCGTGCTGGAGCATCCCAACGTCCTCTCGGCCTTCTCCTTTGCCGGCGACGGCGGGCTGAACAACAACACCGGCGGCGCCGCCCCCCCGCTCGACACGATCGGCCAGGTCCAGTTCGAACTGATCAAGTGGGAGGACCGCCCGACCACCTTTGAGACCTGGTTCACCATCCCGGTCCTCGGCTACGACGTGCAGCGCCGCGTCAACGACCCCGTGGCGGGCGGTGAACGCACCATCGACGAACTGACCGCCCGGCTCGAACGGATCCCCGGCATGAAGGTCGAGATCCTGTCGCTCGAACAGGGCCCCGCCTCGGCCAAGCCCGTGCACCTGCGGCTCAAGGGCGACAACTGGCAGGAGCTTCAGGACTTCACCGCCCGCGCCCGCGAAAAGTTCGAAGAGACCCGCGGCCTGGACCTGGTCGAGGACACGCTCCCCCTGCCCGGCATCGACTGGCAGATCGACGTCGACGTGGAAAAGGCCGGCCGCTTCGGCGCCGACGTGGCCACCGTGGGCGCGATGGTCCAGCTGGTGACCCGCGGCATCCTGCTCGACACCATGCGCGTGCCCTCCTCGGACGAGGAAATCGACATCCGCGTCCGCCTGCCCGCCGAGGACCGCGTTCTGTCTACCCTGGATGAACTCAAGGTGCGCACCGATGACGGCCTCGTGCCGCTGTCGAACTTCATCACCCGTCAGCCGGTGCCCAAGCTCGCCCAGATCGACCGCGTCGACCAGACCCGCTATTTCGACGTCAAGGCCGCCGTGGTGGACGGGCTCACCGTCACCACCACCGGCGAAAACGGCGAGGAAACCCAAGCACCCCTCACCGCCAACGAACGCATCGAAACCCTGACGGCATGGCTCGAAAGCGCCGACATGCCGCGCAGCGTCTCCTACGAATGGACCGGCGACGCCGAGGACCAGGAAGAATCCGGCGCCTTCCTGCAACAGGCCTTCCTGGGCGCCCTGGGCCTGATGTTCATCATCCTGCTGGCGCAGTTCAACTCGGTCTACAACGCCGTGCTGGTGCTTCTCGCGGTGATCCTGTCCACCACCGGCGTGCTGATCGGGATGCTGGTGATGAATCAGCCGTTCTCCATCATCATGACCGGAACCGGCATCGTGGCGCTGGCGGGCATCGTGGTGAACAACAACATCGTGCTGATCGACACCTACCAGGAATATTCCCGCTACATGCCGCGGATCGAGGCCATCACGCGGACGGCCGAGGCGCGCATCCGCCCGGTCCTGCTGACCACGATCACCACCATGGCGGGCCTCGCGCCGATGATGTTCGGCCTCAGCCTCGATTTCTTCGCCGGCGGCTACACCTTCAACAGCCCCACCGCGCTGTGGTGGAAACAGCTGGCCACCGCGGTCGTCTTCGGCCTGGGCATCGCCACGGTACTGACGCTGGTCTTCACGCCTTCGATGCTGGCGCTGCGCATCTGGGCCACGACCTACGTGCTCTGGGGCGCCCAGCTGCTGGCCAAGCTCTCTTTCGGCCGCTCCAGCCGCGCCGCCCGCGACTGGGCCCTCTCGCGCCAGGCCGCCCGCGTACGCGCGCCCGAGATCATCTGGACCGAAGGCATCCCCGATATCGCCGCCTACGAGGACGACACCACCCAGCCCGAACTCGCCCTCGAAGACGTCAAGGGCGTGCTGGCCGACCGCAAGGCGGCGCAGTCCGGCTCGGACGACGACGACGACACACCGCCCAAGGACAAATCCCTCCGCGCCGCCGAGTAAGCCCGCGTAGGGTGGGTGAAAGCCCACGCGCCACGACGCCCGGAGGCGCGCCGCGAGCAAGCCCGCGTAGGGTGGGTGAAAACCCACGCGCCGCAACGCCCGGAGGCGCGGCGCTCACCCCTCGTCCTGCGGCGCGATCTCCAGCGTCACGACCGTTTGCGCCTCGTCCGTCCCGGTGCTGCCGACGACGGTCACCACCATACCGACCCGCAAGTCCGGCCATAGGTCGGGAAAATCGGACGCCCGCGCCCGGAACAAGGGGTTGCCGGCCTTCGCACACCAGATATGCGCGACGCCTCCGTCATCGGAAAAATACAGGATCGTACCGCGGAACATGTCGTCTCTTGCTTTGCGCGTCTTCAGCGTCGGCCGCTCGCACCAAAACCAGAAAGAACTCTTGAAAAACGGGCCGTGAAGCACCGCTTTAACGCAGGTCGCCCACCCACTTCCACAAGGAAATAGACGCCTGACGCGACGTATCCAGAAAAGAAATTAAGGCCGCGCGTCCCGGGCAAAACCGTCCCCCGGAACACAAGCCGAACAGGGCGCCGTCCACGGGTCCGTCGCGTCCATCAGGCTGCCTCCGCCCCCCCCGCAAGGCGAGGCAGAGACAACGCCGCCCCGCGCGCCACAAGCCGCCTCAGGCCGCGCGCTCGCGTTCGCTGGCCTGCCGCGCCCAGAGCCCCGCATAGCGCCCCTCCCGCGCCAGCAGCTCGGCATGGGTGCCTTCCTCCACGATCCGCCCGTCTTCCAGCACCACGATCCGGTCCGCATCCGCCACCGTCGACAAACGGTGCGCGATGGTGATCACCGTGCGCCCCTCGCCCGCCCGGCGCAGCGCGTCCTGGATCTCTCGCTCGGTCTCGGTGTCCAGGGCACTCGTCGCCTCGTCCAGCAGCAGGATCGGCGGGTCCTTCAGCAGGGTGCGCGCGATGCCCACCCGCTGCTTCTCGCCACCCGACAGCTTCAGGCCCCGCTCGCCCACCTGCGTCTCGTACCCCTTGGGCAGGCGCGCGATGAACTCGTGGATCTGCGCCGCCTTCGCCGCCGCCTCGATCTCGTCCTGCGTGGCCCCGTCGCGGCCATAGGCGATGTTGTACCCGATCGTGTCGTTGAACAGCACCGTGTCCTGCGGCACCACGCCGATGGCGGCGTGCAGGCTCTCCTGCGTCACGCCGCGCACGTCCTGCCCGTCGATCTCCAGCGCGCCGCCGCTCACGTCATAGAACCGGAACAGCAGCCGCCCGATGGTGGACTTGCCCGACCCCGACGGGCCGACCAGCGCCACCGTCTCTCCCGCCGCAACGCTCAGCGACACATCGTGCAGGATCGGTCTTTCCGGGTCATACCCGAAGGAAACCTCGCGAAACCGCACCGACCCACCTTCGATTTTCAAACCTTTTGCATCCGATCCGTCAGTCACATCCGGCGTTTGCTCTAACAAATCGAACATTTGCGCCATGTCGACCAGGCTCTGCCGGATTTCCCGGTAAACCGTGCCAAGAAAGTTCAGTGGCATGGTGATCTGGATCATGTAGGCGTTGACCATCACGAAATCGCCCACCGTCAACGCGCCGCTCTGCACGCCCATCGCCGCCATCACCATCACCGCCACCAGCCCGCCGGTGATCAGGAAGCTCTGCCCGACATTCAGGAAAGCCAGCGAATAGGACGTCTGCAAGGCCGCGCTCTCGTAGCCTTCCATCGCCCGGTCATACCGCGCCGCCTCGCGGCCCTCGGCGCCGAAATACTTCACCGTCTCGAAATTCAGCAGGCTGTCGATGGCCTTCTGGTTGGCATCGGTGTCCTGCTCGTTCATCCGCCGGCGCAGCTTGACCCGCCATTCCGTCACCTTGAAGGTGAAGACCGCGTAGGTCGCGATCACGCCCATCACCACGGCAAGATAGGAGAAATCGAACAGCGTCCACAGCACGACGCCGATCATCAGCAGTTCCAGGATCAGCGGCCCGACCGAGAACACCAGGAAGCGCAGCAGGAACTCCACGCTTTTCACGCCGCGCTCTATGATCCGGCTCAGCCCCCCGGTCTTGCGCGTCATGTGAAAGCGCATGGACATCTGGTGGATATGCTGGAACGTCTCCAGCGCCAGCCGCCGCAGACCGCGCTGCGCCACGGGTGCGAATATCGCGTCGCGCAACTGCTGGAAGCCCACGTTCATCAGCCGCGCCATGCCATAGGCCACGGTCAGCCCGATGGCCCCCGCGCCCAGCATCCACGCCGCCTCCTGGCCCTCTCCGGACAGCGAATCCACCGCCGCCTTGTAAAAGAACGGCGTGCCCACCGCCACGACCTTTGCCAGCACCAGCGCCATGAGCGCCAGCACCACCCTGCGCTTGGCCCAGCTCTGCCCCTCGGGCCACAGGTACGGCGCCACGCGCCGGATCACCTGAAGCGCGTTGTCCGGCATTTCCGTCGCTGTCGTGGGTCTGCGCCGCATCTGGTCTCCTTGGTTCCTCCGCTGACATAGGCCAAGCCCGCGCCCAAGGCCAGACGTGCCGCCGCACACTTGTGTCGCAGTTTCTGCAATCGCGTTGGAACCAAACCCGCCGCGCTGCGTTTCACCGCCAACGGCAAGCAACGTGCCCGTTTAAATGGAGAAAAAACATGCGTTTCATCGCAGCACTCACCGCCCTCTTCGCCCTCGCCGCGTGCGAGACGACCGAAGGGTTCGGGCGCGACCTGTCGAATCTCGGTGACAACATCGAGGAAGAGGCTGAAGAAAACGATTGAGCCCTCTTGTAAGCGGCGTCGTGGCCCCCGATCCAAACTTCGTCACGACGCTTGCCAAGGAAAGTTGCAAGGCCCCGGCGCGCACCCCGCGTCGGGGTTTTCCTTTTGCGGGCCTATTGTACCGCCACCTGGTCGGGAATGGTAAAGACCTGGCCCGGATAGATCAGGTCCGGGTCGCGGATCCGGTCGCGATTGGCCTCGAAGATCCGCACATATTCGATCCCCTCGCCGTAATTGCGCCGTGAAATCCCCCACAGCGTGTATCCCGGCTGCACCGTCACCGCCTGCACCAGCTTGCCCGCCTGCGTGGCGTCCGCCAACAGCGCCTCGTCCTCGCGCTTGAAAGGGGTCTCGACCCGGCTGGTGACATTGCCATCGGCATCCACCTCGTCGATCCGCAGGGTATAGACGCCGGTATCCACCTCCGGCAGGTCCGATTGCCAGCTGCCATCGGCGGCAATGCGCGAGGTCGTGACCGGCGTGTTGTCCAGGTAGACCCGCACGAACCCGTCGCTGGCGCCCCGCCCCGACAGTTCCACCGCGCCGGTGTCGGAATAGCTGATCGCATCCAGCGCCACCACCGCCATCACCTCGGGGCTGGCATCGCCCGGCGCGGGCTGGATCACCCGCACGCCATCCGCGTCCGACATCAGCACCGCGGCCCCCGGCGCAGGATCGGGCTGATCGGTCGCGTCATCGCCCGTCCCGCCGCCCACACGGTCGGCCGCGCTGTCGGTCGCGCTGTCGGTCGCGCTGTCGGCACTCTGGCCGCCGCTCGCGGCGTCCGTCCCCTGCCCCGTAGCGGCCCCGCCTGTCGCCCGGGCGGTCTCCGCGTCGCCAGCTCCACCCCCCGTGGCGGCCTGTTCTGTGTCGGCCTGGGCGGACGCTCCCTCATCGCGTCCGGTCCCCGCGGCGGACGGCCCGGCGTCGTCCCCTGCATCCCGCGCGGTGGCCTGCTGCGTGCTAGCCTCATCCGCCGCAGCGCCCTCGCCAGCGGCCCCGACACTCTCGGTGCCTCCGTCAGACCCGCCGCCGTCGACCTGCTCGGGCGCGGCCGTCCGCGCCACGTCAGAGCCTTCGGTGCCGCTCTCCGGCACGCCCTGCTGATCCTCCTGCGCCGGTTCCGCCGGATCCGACAACGCGGCCGTCTCGACCCCGCCCGCAGCCTCCTCCGCCGCGCGCTCCTTGGTCATTTCCGCGGCCGTTTCCTCGGGCGCAATCGCCTCGACCGCCTCCGCCGCCTGCGTCACGGACCGATCGCCAGCGCCCGCTTGCCGCACCGCGGCGTCAGGCGTCACGCTCTCCGCTTCGCTCATCCCGGCGGTCTCCAGCGCCGCGACCGTATCCCCCGGCGCGGCCTCTGCCACGTCCCCCTCGGCCACGTCCGGCGGGGCCGGCGCGCGCAGCGGCGCGATGATGATTTCCCCTTGGCTTTCAATGTCTTCGCCGGTCTCGGGCGAGGTCATGCTCAGCGACAGAACCCGCGGTTCGGCGCTCGGATCGACGGTCACGAACTCCACGAACTGGCCATCGCCCTCGGGCACGAAACTGCGCAGCACGTTCCGGTCCAGACGGATCGCGGTTTCCCAGCCCGGCTCGGCCCGCCCGGCCACCAGCATCCGGCCATCGGGATCCAGCCGAAAGGTGCTGACCCTGGGCGGCGCCGGCGTTCCGGGCGCTGTGTCGGCGGTCTCGGCATCCGGTGTCTCCGCCGCGTCGGTTTGGGCCGTGTCGGTCGCCGCCTCGCTCCCGGCGTCGGGGGCCTGATCCGCCCCGGTCTCCTCCGCCTCAATCTCCTCCGCCCCGGTCTGGCCCGCCCCGGCCTCGGGCGCGGCAGCGCTCTCTCGGGAGGCGCCCGTCTCCGGCGTCGGCGCGTCCACCTCCCGGTCGAACACCCCCCCGGCGAAAAGGCCGATCACCACAGCCAGCGTCCCGGCCGCCGCCGCGATCGCGGTGCCGTATCCTCCGGTCAGGCCAGACAGTTTGCTCATGGTTTTCGTCCCCCGGGCCGCAGGACAGCTCTGCGGTTGCAGGAGTTTAGCAACACCGGCTAGAACGGTCAAAAGAAGCCCCGTCAGCCATTGGTGATTTTCATGCCCAAGCGTTCCGTCTGTGTCTTTTGTGGCTCACGCAAGGGGCGCAACCCGGCCTACGAGGCCGCGGCGAAAGCGCTTGGCACGGCTCTCGCGGAACACGACATGCGGCTGGTCTACGGCGCGGGCGACGTGGGCCTGATGGGCGCCGTCGCGCGCGCGGCCCAGGCCGCAGGCGGCGAAACCTTCGGCGTCATCCCCGATCACCTCGTGAAATGGGAAGTCGGCAAGACCGACCTCACCCGCTACATCGTCACCGAGACGATGCACGAGCGCAAGAAAGTCATGTTCATGAACTGCGACGCGGTGGTGGTCCTGCCGGGCGGCGCAGGGTCATTGGACGAGTATTTCGAGGTCCTCACCTGGCGCCAGATCGGCCTGCATGAAAAGCCGGTTTTCCTTCTTGATACCGAAGGTTACTGGACGAGGCTCATCCAGTTGATCGACCATGTCATCGATGAAGGATTCGCCGACGCCTCCCTGCGCGACTACACCCAGGTCGTCGACACGGTTCAGGACCTGATGGACGGCCTCGGCGCGACCGGCCGGTAACGCCAGCGCGCCACGCTGTAAAGCGCCAGCGCGCCCCAGATCATGGCAAAGGCGATCATGTGCCAGCCCGTGAAGGGCTCGGCAAAGATCACGACCGCTACGGCGAATTGCAGGCTGGGGTTGAGGTAGGACAGCACGCCGACACTCGCCAGGTCGATCCGCCGCGCGCCATAGCTGAACAGGATCAGCGGCGTCGCCGTCATCGGCCCCGCCAGCATCAGGGTCAGCGCCAGCGGCCATGACCCGCCCAGCACCGCCCCGCCCTGCGCCGCCTGCCACGCCAGCCAGCCCAGCGCCGGCCCGACCAGCAACAGCGACTCCGCCGTCACCGACACGACCGGCCCCATGTCCAGTCGCTTTTTCACCGCACCATAAGCGCCGAAACTCAGCGCGATGCCCAACGCGATCCACGGCGCCACCCCCAGGCCCGCGGTCAGCACGATCACCGCCAGCGCCGCCAAGAGCACCGCCAGCGTCTCGCCCCGGCCCAGCCGTTCGCCAAAGAACATCAACCCGAACAGCACCACGACCAGCGGGAAGATGTAATAGCCCAGCGACGCCTCCAGCGCCTGGTCCGACTTGATGGCCCAGACGAACAGCATCCAGTTGAACCCGATCAGCAGCGACGCCGCCGCCAGGACCCGCAACGTGCGCCCCGCACCCAAGGCCCGGAACGGCACCGCCACCCGGCCCTGCACGCCCAGGATGAGCAGAAAGAACACCGCGCCCCAGATCGTGCGATGCGCCAGCACGTCCAGCACGGGCAACCCGGCCAGCAGCTTGTAGAACAGGCCCGACAGCCCCCAGATGGTACAGGCCAGAACTATGGCGGCAACGCCCTTGGCGGTTTCGGTCATGCGGGAAGGCTCCGACAAGAAAACCCCCGGCCATCCGGCCGGGGGTTGAAATCAGATTTTCTGGACTGTCGCCGGCACCTACATGCGGCTTGCGACGTTTTCCCAGTTCACGAGGTTATCGAGGAAATTCGCCAGATAATCGGGCCGCTTGTTGCGGAAGTCGATGTAGTAGGAATGCTCCCACACGTCACACCCCAACAGCGCCGTCTGGTTGAAGCACACCGGGTTCACGCCGTTCTCGGTCTTGGTGACCTTCAGGCTGCCATCGGTATCCTTGACCAGCCACGCCCAGCCCGAGCCGAACTGACCGCCGCCGGCGGCCTTGAACTCGTCCTTGAACTTGTCGACCGAACCGAAGCTGTCATTGATCGCCTTTTCCAGCTCACCCGGCATCTTGCTGTCCTCGGGGGTCATCATCTCCCAGAACTGGTTGTGGTTCCACAACTGGCTGATGTTGTTGAAGATGCCCGACTGCGCCACGGCATTGGGATCATAGGTGCCCTTGATGATCTCTTCCATGGACTTGCCGTCCCACTCGGTCCCCTCGATCGCCTTGTTGCCGTTGGTGACATAGGCGTTGTGGTGGATGTCGTGGTGGTATTCCAGCGTCTCCTTCGACATGCCTTTGCTGGCAAGCGCGTCATGTGCGTAAGGAAGGTCGGGAAGTTCAAAAGCCATTTCGGGCCCCCTTTTCTTTGAGGTGATATTTCGCGACTACATGGTAGCGTTAAGGGATCAACGTCAAGGCTGATGTTTTGTTCCTGCGCTGCGGGCGGGCTGTGAAGGGGTGCAGAAGAGAAGTAAGCTGCGCGATCGCCAGACCGCGGGATGGCGATCCAACGGCCTTTCAATGCACTTTATCTTGTCAACTGCCGGAAGACCTCAGATCGAAGCGCCAACGGCACCCAATCGCCAGCCCGTCCGGGCGGCCCCCCTTCCAGCGATTGCTTGCAATCGCCTTTCGGTCAGCGGACGATCGCGCGGCGGGCCTGAAGGCCCTTGATTCCGCGCGAACAAAGCATCTGACCCGAAACCTCGTAGGGTGGGTTTTCAACCCACCCTTGTCCAAACCACCTATGCTGCGCGAACCCTTACGCGAAGAGCCCGGTCTCGCCGCCCGGCTCCGCCGCATCCTTCAACAGGTTGAACGCATACTCCGCCACCGAGCGGAAACAGACCACCCGGATCGTCTCGGCATCCACCATCCAGAACGCCGCCGCGATCTGCGCCATGCGCGTCCGCCGGATCTGCCCCGGCTCGAACGCGCCGGGTGCCATGTCCACCGGGCACAGCTTGGCGATGATCTCGCGGGCCGACGCGCCCTGCACCTGGAACACCGCCCGCGCGTCCGACACATTCACGGCCAGAAAATGCTCGCCTGACAACGCCTTCTCGACCGCCGCGAGTGCATCCCCGACGCCCTCGTAAGGAACCATCAGCAACAGCTCATCCGGCGACATCCACGCCGCGCCTTTGTCCCCGGCGACCGCGATCTCGCGCTGACCGGGCAGGTCCACGCCACACGCGTCCTTCACGGCTTTCTTCATCTTGGCCGAGGACAGATCCCCGCGCAGCGTTATCATGCCCTGAAGGCCCATCTCCCGGACCTCCACGTATCCTTGATAAACTGCGCCTTGCAAAGCACTGACAGCCTTAGACATTCTGCTTCTCCCCTTCAGGGTCATAGAAGACCGCGCTGACGATCCGGGTGGGCACCGTGGTGCCGTCCACCTTGGCGAATTCGATCACCTCGTCCATCCGGTCGGTCCCGTATTTCACCAGGCCCATGGCGATGCCGCGATCCAGCGTCGGCGAATAATAGGTCGAGGTCACCCGCCCCTGCACGTTGCGCTGCCCGTTGGCATTGTCGCCCTCGGCCACGCAATAGGCCCCGTCGGGCAGGACCGATCCGTCGACCGTCTGCAAGCCCACCAGCTGCCACCGCTCGGGATCGGCCATATGGCTGCGCTGCTGCGCCCGCTTGCCGATATAGTCGTCCTTCTTCTTCGAGATGGCCCACTGCATGCCCAGGTCCTGCGGAATGACCGTGCCATCCGTCTCGTCCCCGATCATGATGAAGCCCTTCTCGGCCCGCATCACGTGCAGCCCCTCGGTGCCATAGGGCATCACGCCGAACTCCTTGCCGGCCTCCAGCAGTTGATCCCAGAACGCCCGGCCCTGGCTCGCCGGCACCGCGATCTCGTAGCTCAGCTCGCCCGAGAACGAGATCCGGAACACCCGCGCCTTGACGTCGCCAAAGTCGATGTCCTGCCACGCCATGAACGGCAGCGCCTCGGCGCTCAGGTCCGCATCGGTCAGCTTCTCCAGCGTCTTGCGGGCTTTCGGCCCGACCACGCCGATCTGCGCGTATTGCTCGGTCACGTTGGCGACATAGACCTTCCAGTCCCACCACTCGGTCTGCAACCACTCTTCCATGTGGGCATGGATGCTGTCCGCACCGCCCGTGGTGGTGTGGCACAGGAAGGTGTCGTCATCCAGCCGCGCCACCACGCCGTCATCCATCAAAAACCCGTTCTCGCTGCACATCAGGCCATAGCGGCAGCGCCCCGGCTTCAGCGTGCTCATCATGTTGGTATAGAGCATGTCGAGGAACCTCCCCGCATCCGGCCCCTTCACGATCAGCTTGCCCAGCGTCGAGGCATCCAGAAGGCCAAGGCTCCCGCGCGTCTGGTTGATCTCGCGCTTGACGGCTGCCGAAATCTCCTCGCCCGGGTTCTGCCGGAAGGTATAGGGACGCCGCCAATGGCCCACCGGCTCCCAGTAGGCGCCGTTCGCCTCGTGCCAGTCATGCATCGGCGTCTTGCGCAGCGGCTGGAAAATCTCGCCCCGCGCCTCGCCCGCGATCGACGCCATGGAAATCGGCGTATAGGGCGGGCGGAACGTGGTCGTCCCGGTCTGCGGAATCGGCTGGTTCAGCGCATCCGACAAGATCGCCAGACCGTTGATATTGCTCAGCTTGCCCTGGTCCGTCGCCATGCCCAGCGTGGTATAGCGCTTGGCGTGCTCGACGCTTTCATAACCTTCGCGCGCCGCCAGCTGCACGTCGCTGACCTTCACGTCGTTCTGGTAATCCAGCCACGACTTCATCCGCAGCTTCACGTTGGCGCCCTGCGGCATCATCCAGATCGGCTGAATGACGTTGCACTGCACGCCCTCCGCCGTCGGTTTCTCGGCCTTCTTCGGCGTCTTGCCAACGGCCTTGGCCGCCGCACGCCCCGCCTCCTCGGCATCGGCCAGAACCGCGCCCAGATCCAGTTCACCACTGGCGGTCCCGGCGGTCGAGACATAGGCCTCGCCCGCCGCACCCGTGGGGGCCTTTTCCGGGTCGGGCCGGAACATCGCCTGCGTCTCGTCCCACAGCAACTTGCCGCCGCAATGCGACCACAAATGCACCACCGGCGACCAGCCGCCCGACATCGCCACCGCGTCGCAGGCGATCTCTTCCAGGGCCGAGCCTTCGCCGGCTTGTGCACAGATACCCACACCCGTCACGCGCTTGCCGCCCCTGACCTTCGCGATGCCCTTGCCGGTCTCCACGCGGATGCCCGCCGCCTTGGCCTTCTCGGCCAGCACGCCCGCGCCCGCCGCCCGCGCGTCAATGATTGCAGGCACGTCGAGCCCCGCCGCCTTCAGCGCCAGCGCGGTCAGGTAGGCGTCGTCGTTGTTGGTCACCACGACCGTACGGTCCCCGACGGAAACCCCATAATTCACGACGTAATCGCGCACCGCCGAGGCCAGCATCACGCCCGGCACATCGTTCCCGGCAAAGCTTAGGGGCCGCTCGATCGCGCCTGTCGCGGTCACGATCTGGCCTGCACGAATCCGCCACAAACGATGCCGCGGGCCCTTGGCTTTGGGGGTGTGGTCGTTCACCCGCTCGTATCCCAGCAGATAGCCGTGGTCGTAAACGCCCGCGCCCATCATGCGCAGCCGCATCTCGACATTGGACATTTCGTCCAGTTCGGCGACCAGTTCATCCACGAACTTATCCACAGGCCCGTCATTGACAGTCGCGCTGTAAAGCGGCCCATCCACCGGCGTCCGTCCGCCCCAGGCGGCGGTCTGCTCCATCAACAGCACCTTGGCACCCGCAGCCCCCGCCGCGCGCGCCGCCATCAGCCCCGCGACACCGCCGCCGATCACCACCACGTCGTAGAACGCGTAAAGATGCTCGTACTTGTCGCCGTCCTTGTCCTTCGGCGCCTTGCCCAGCCCCGCCGACTGGCGAATGAACGGCTCGTAGACATGCTTCCACAAGGGGCGCGGATGGATGAACATCTTGTAGTAGAACCCGGCGGGCAGGAACCGCGAGAACTTGGCGTTGATCGCGCCCACGTCGAACTCCAGGCTCGGCCAGTGGTTCTGGCTCGTCGCCTCCAGCCCGTCGAAAAGCTCGGTGGTCGTGACCCGCTGGTTGGGCTCGAACGACTCGCCCCGGCCCATGTTGACCAGGCCGTTGGGCTCTTCTCCCCCCGACGCCACGATCCCGCGCGGGCGGTGATACTTGAACGACCGGCCCACCAGCATCTGGTCATTGGCCAGCAGGGCCGACGCCAGCGTGTCGCCCTCGTACCCCTTCAGCCGCTTGCCGTTGAAGGTGAATTCCATCGCGTGCGCCTTGTTAACAAGACGCCCGCCATTTGCCAGACGCGTGCTCATGAAAACTCTCTCCAGCTCCAGCCCGGCACCTTCGCCGAGATCTTGTCCTTGATGTCCTTCGGCGGCTCGGTGGTCTGCGCCGAATAGGTCCCGTAAACCTCCAGCGTCACCGTGTTGCGCGCGGCGTGAAACCACTTGCCGCAACCGTTGGTGTGCCGCCAGCGTTCCAGGTGCACACCCTTGGGGTTCTCGCGCTTGAACAGGTAGGCGTGGAAATCGTCATCGCTCGAGTCCGGTCCGAAACGCTTCAGATGCGCCTCGCCGCCCCCCGCGAACTCGGTTTCCTCGCCCTTCACCCCGCAATAGGGACATTCCAGGATCAGCATGCCATCCACCTTTCCATGTTGCCTGCACCGGGCAGGACGTCGATTCCGCGTGCCTCCGGCACATCTTTGAGTCCGCGTGCACGTCGCACGACAAGGGCGGGCGCCGAGTGGCACCCGCCCATAACGTTGCGATCACATCCGCCGAAGCGGAGCGTTTTATTCTTCGACAGCAGCCGTGCCTGCCACGCCGTCCGCGGACGTGTCGGGCACGATGAAACCTTCCGGTACATCGGACAGGTCCGGCGCGGTGCCGTTGCCCAGCGATCCGGCAAAGACCAGCGCCCCCAAGGCGACGACGACGACGAGGACCCAGAAGAGGCCCGCACTGCCCGCGTCATGGACGGGCATCCCGTAGCCGCGCCTTTGCTGCCATTGTTCTTGGTCAGACATCTCTCGAACTCCTCATGGTGGAAGTTCGACAATGCGCCCCTAGGGGCATGCGCGGAAGAACCGGCAAAACCCCGCGCAGGGTTTGGGCCGGTTCCCGCAACTTCGGCGCGATTGCGTGGGCCGCTTTCCGCCACGTGTGCACGCGGCGACACAGGGGCGTCACACGCCCCTGCGGTCCGCCATGTTGCAGGCGCGAGGCCGACTGCTGCCCCGCAAGCGTTATTGCTGAGTTTCGCCTTCGACGTTGTCAGCCGCGTCCTCGACGTCCTGGGCAGCCCCTTCGACGTCCTCGGCAGCGCCCTCGACGGCGTCAGCCGAGTCTTCGGCAGCGTCGGCCACGTCATCGGCCGCGTCATCGGACGTCTCGACAGAGACATTGACGTCCGACGGCTCCGAACCACCGATGAGGTCATCGCCGCCGCCGCCGCTGTCACCGAACATGACCCAGGCGATGACGCCCACCGCGACGACCAGTCCGCCGACGATGAAAGCCATCGTTGCGCCGCCTCCGCCACCGCCGGAATGCTGTGGCGGCGGGGTGTGGTTATTGTTGTTGTGATCGGACATGTCGGTTCTCCGTTGCTTTTGGATTCCGACACTTCAACGCCCGATATGCCGAGGCGGTTCCCCATCAGTGCGCGACCCCCGCGGCGACGCTTTCGTCGATGAACCGGCCCTCGTAGAACCGCTCCAGCCCGAATTCGGCCGTCAGCGGCGAATAGCCCTTCGCCATCAGCTCGGCAAAGCCCCAGCCACTGCCCGGGATCGCCTTGAATCCTCCCGTGCCCCAGCCGCAGTTGATGAACACATTGTCCACCGGCGTCTTCGACAGGATGGGCGAGCGGTCGCCGGTCATGTCCACGATCCCGCCCCATTGCCGCAGCATCTTCAGCCGCGAAATCATCGGGAAGGTCTCGATCAGCGCCCGCACCGTCTCCTCGATATGATGGAAGCTGCCCCGCTGGGTATAGTTGTTGTAGCCGTCGGCGCCGCCGCCAATCACCATCTCGCCCTTGTCGGACTGGCTCATGTAGCCGTGCACGGTGTTGGCCATCACCACCACGTCCATGCAGGGCTTGATCGGCTCGCTCACCAGCGCCTGCAACGCCACGCTCTCGATCGGCAGGCGGAAGCCCGCCATGTCCGCCAAATGCCCCGAATGCCCTGCCACTACGATGCCCAGCTTGTCACAGGCAATGTCACCGCGATTGGTGCTCACACCCGTGACCTTGCCGCCCTCGCTGCGGATGCCCGTCACTTCGCATTTCTGGATCACGTCCATGCCCATGGCCGAGCACGCCCGCGCATAGCCCCAGGCCACCGCGTCGTGCCGCGCCGTGCCCGCGCGCGCCTGCCACAGCCCGCCCAGCACCGGGTAACGCGGGCCCTCCAGATTGATGATCGGGCACAGTTCCTTGACGCGGCTCGGGCTGATGAACTCGGTCTTCACGCCCTGCAATGCGTTGGCATGGGCCGTCCGCTCGTATCCCCGCACCTCGTGCTGGGTCTGCGCCAGCATGATCACCCCGCGCGGGCTGAACATGATGTTGTAGTTCAGATCCTGGCTCAGCGTCTCGTACAGGCTGCGCGATTTCTCGTACATCGCCGCCGACGCATCCTGCAGATAGTTCGACCGGATGATCGTCGTGTTCCGCCCGGTGTTGCCACCGCCCAGCCAGCCCTTTTCCAGGATCGCCACGTTCCTGATCCCGTGGTTCTTGCCCAGGTAATAGGCCGTCGCCAGGCCATGACCGCCCGCGCCGATGATGATCGCGTCGTATTTCTTCTTGGGCTCCGGCGAGGCCCAGGCCCGCTCCCATCCCATGTGATATTTCAGCGCTTCTTTCGCGACGGCAAAGGCGGAATAACGTTTCATCAGGCGGGTCTCGCTCATGGCTTGCACAGTGTCGGGCCCGGGGGGATTCGCCCCCGGCCCTCGTCATTGCTCCCGTATGTATCAGACAGGGCGTATCGCCGACACCTCATGCGGCACGAATGGCGTGATTTGCGACACGCCGCCGACGAGCCGCCCCTGCGACACCACGGGCGACCACTTGCCTCTTTCGGTTTGCCCGCCCAATCGTTAAATCACCCTCGAAGACAGGGAGATCACATGACATTCTGGGTGCTCGCCATCGCCTTGGGCCTCGCCTGCGCCGCCATCCTCGGGCTGGTGCTGATCCGTGGCCGCGTCGGCGACGCGCCGCCTGCCGCCTATGACCTGCAGGTCTATCGCGACCAGCTACGGGAGGTCGACCGCGACCTCGCCCGCGGCGTCATCACCCCCGAGGACGCCGAGCGCACCCGCTCGGAGGTCTCCCGCCGCATCCTCGCCGCCGATGCCCAGCTTCAGGCCACAGGCCAAACCGGCGCCCAGCCCGCGCTTGCGGGCAAAGCCTTTGCCGCCCTCGCCCTTCTCGGCCTCGTCGGCGGGGCCGGCTGGCTCTACACGCAGATGGGCGCGCCCGGCTACACCGACCTGCCCCGCACCGCCCGCCTGGCCGCCTCCGACGCGGCCCGCGCCAACCGCCTGCCCCAGGCCGAGGCCGAAGCGCGCTTCAACGCGTCCCAGCCCGTCACCCCGGACATGGGCGAGGCCGACCCGCAGTATCTCGAACTCATGGACCGCCTGCGCGAGGCCGTCGAGAGCCGCCCGGACGAGCTTCAGGGCTACATCCTGCTCGCCCGGAACGAGGCCGCGCTCGGCAATCTCTCCGCCGCCGCCAAGGCCAAGACCCGCGTGATCGAGCTCAAGGGCAATGCCGCCACCGCCGCCGACTATGCCGAGCTTTCCGACATGATGGTCTCCGCCGCCGGCGGCTATGTCTCGGACGAGGCCGCCGAGGCCATCCGAGCCGCCCTCGCCCGCGACCCCAAGGAGCCGCGCGCGCGCTACTACATGGGGCTCTACATGATCCAGGTCGACCGTCCCGACATCGCCTTCCGCACCTGGGACGGCCTCCTGCGCGAAAGCGCCCCCGACGCGCCCTGGACCGCCCTCATCCGCCCCCGGATCGAGGAACTGGCCTGGCGCGCCGGCGTCAACCGCTACGAGCCGCCCGCCCAGAACGCCGCCCCCGGCCCCTCGCAGGGTGACATCGACGCCGCCGGCGACATGAGCGCCGAGGACCGCGCCACCATGATCCGCGGCATGGTCGACCGCCTCGCCACCCGCATCGACGAGACCGGCGGCACCGCCGACGAATGGGTGCGGCTGTCGAACGCCTACGCCGTCCTGGGCGATTTCGACGCCGTGCGCGACCTCATCGCCCGCGCGCAGGAGCGCTTCGACGATCCCACCGTGATCGACACCATCACCAACGCCGCCAAGCAGGCCGGTTACTCCGAATGATCGTCGAGGACTTCGCCGAATTCGCCGCCGCCCTGCCCGGCTTCCGCGCGCTCCTGGGCCTCGATCTGGGCACCAAGACCATCGGCGTCGCGTCCTCCGACGCGCTGCTGTCCTCCGCCAACCCGGTCGAGACCGTCAAGCGCACCAAGTTCACCGCCGATGCCGACCGCCTTCTGGCCATCGCCGCCGACCGCACCGCCGCCGGGATCATCCTGGGCCTGCCCCGCAACATGGACGGCTCCGAGGGCCCGCGCTGTCAATCGACCCGCGCCTTCGCCCGCAACCTCGCCGCGCGCACCGATCTGCCCATCGGCTTCTGGGACGAGCGCCTCTCCACCGTTGCGGCAGAAAGAGCACTGATCGAGGCCGATTTGACCCGAAAGCGTCGCGCAGAGGTGATCGACGCCGTGGCCGCGGCGTATATCCTGCAAGGAGCGCTGGACCGAATCCGCCACCTGAAAGCCGAGCCATGAACGACAGCCCCGTCTGGAAACGCGACGAAATCGAAAGCCCCTGCGTGCGCATCTGCGTCGTCCACCCCGAGGCGCGGATCTGCACGGGCTGTTATCGCACCATCGACGAGATCGGCCGCTGGTCCAGGATGACGCCCCAGGAACGCCGCGCGGTCATGGCCGACCTTCCCGACCGCGCCGCCACCCTGACCAAGCGCCGCGGGGGACGCGCCGCCCGTCTGAAGCGCGGCTGAAACCGCCCGCGCGGACTGTCTCCCTCGGCGCACCGAAAAATTGCAATTTTTCGGCCCGGAATTTTTGCAAAATTCCGCTCGCTGAAGCGCTACGACACCCACGGCCTGTCTGGATAATGCGCCGACGATTGCACCGGGACAAACACTGCGCGCGGTCCTTTCATCCCGGAAAACGGCGATACGCGCACTGTCGCAATACCACTTGAATACCGACGCGATACCGACGTGCCGATTTCGCCGTCTCATCCCGAATTAACCTTTGAGTCGCGTCCCTTACGGCGCGGTCAGCCACTGATCCCCCAGGATCGTCCATTCGGGCCGGAAATAGACGATCATCCGCCCCTCCTCCGGCGCCTCCGCGCCGTCCTCCCACGGCGCCACGCCATGCAAGGCCAGCCGGTGCACGACATAAGCCTCCCCCGGTTTCGCCGGCAGCAGAACCCGCTCGCAAGTGTCGAAAACCTCGCGACGCGCGGCCTTGTAGATATCCGTCAGGTCGACCCTGTCCCAGGCCTCGGGCGACACGCCCTCCAGCGCCTCGGCAAAGGCCGCGCGCATCACTTTATGACTGCCTTCCCAGACACTTAACGGGCTGGCCCCGGCACCGCATTCGGTCAGCGGAAGCCCCAGGATATAGGCATGCCGCTCCTTCAGAAACCGCCGCCTGTCCGGCCCTTCCAACAGCAATCCATCCACATGCGCCGCATCCCGCCGCAGCCTGTAACCAAAGGCCGCGTCCCCCTCGCCATCCTTGGGCCGGGGATAGTCCGGATACATCACCGACACCTGCCCCCTATGCAGCGGCAAGCGGCCATAAAGCTCAGTAACAGCCTCCCATGCGTCCCCTGTCAGCGGCCCGGCCTCTCCCACGGCTCCGTCGGGCGCGTTCGGCAGCGTATCGACCCCCACGAACCACGTGCCTTCGCAATACATCCAGCGTTGCTCTTCGGGCGCCTTAACCCTTTCTTTCGCAACGGAAAACGCCGCCTCAGCCCACGCCACCAAAGACGGCTCAAACGCGAACCGAGCCCATCCCCTCTCAAGGAAATCCTTCACGCCGCAATTCCCGTCACCTGCGCCAGCGCTTCCTCGACCAGTGCCGTTCCGGCCCCCGGTTTCGTCGCGCCTTCCGACAACACCCGCCGCCACGCCCGCGCGCCCGGCTGACCGGCGAACAATCCCAGCATATGACGCGTCACCTGGTGCAGCTTACCGCCTGATATCAAATGATTTTCGATGTATGGCAGCATGGCATGCACCGCGTCCTCGCCCGTCCGGTCCGGTCCGGTCTCGCCGAACACTCGCCGATCCGCCGCACCCAGAATCTCCGCCGGCCGATGGTAAGCCGCCCGCCCCAGCATCACGCCCTCGAACCCGGCCTCCAGGTGACCCACCGCCTCGTCCAGCGTCTCCACCCCGCCGTTGAGCGAGATGTGCAGGTCCGGAAACCGATCCTTCATCCGGGCAACCAAGGCATAGTCCAGGGGCGGTATGTCCCTGTTTTCCTTGGGGCTCAGCCCTTGCAACCACGCCTTGCGTGCATGGATGGTGAACCGTCGGACGCCCACCGCGCTGACCCGCTCGAGGAAGTCCGGCAACACCGTCTCGACATCCTGGTCATCCACGCCGATCCGGCATTTCACCGTCACCTCGGTGTCCACCGCCCCGATCATCGCCGCGCAGGACTCCGCCACCAGACCTGGCTGCTTCATCAGCACCGCCCCGAAGGTCCCCGACTGCACCCGGTCGCTGGGGCATCCGACGTTGAGGTTGATCTCGTCATACCCCGCCCCGGCCCCCAGCGCCGCCGCCTGCGCCAGTTCGCCCGGTTCCGATCCGCCCAGTTGCAGCGCAACCGGATGCTCCTCCGCGGTATGGTCCAGCAGGTGCAGCGCCCCCCCTCGCACCAATGCCGGCGCGGTCACCATCTCGGTGTACAGCAAGGCGTTCCGCGACAATTGCCGATGCAGGAACCGGCAATGACGATCGGTCCAATCCATCATCGGTGCAACGGACAGACGGGAAGCATCAGTCATGCTGCGAATCCCTTGTTTCACTGGCTGGCCCTCCGTCGATGGCGGCTACGATTTGCGATCATTCGCGACTATTCGCGACGATTTGGACAGCTGGTGCTACAATTGTAGCACTCGGAGAACATCTTGTAGCACCGGTGCCAGCGGACGTCACGCACCCGCCTGCGGGAACGCTACAAGGATTTTTTGCTCCCCAATTTCCGGGCAAAATCACTCGAACCCATCGTCCTTCCCACAAGGAAAGGGCTGGAAATGGCAACTATCACGAAACGAAACAGAACGAACGGTAAACCGAGCTTCACCGCCCAGGTGCGCATCAAGAAGAGCGGGAAGGTGATCTTCTCGAAGTCAGAAACCTTTTCACAGCGCAAGTTGGCGGAGAAGTGGGCCGCCCGGACGGAGAAAGCTTGGCATGAGGGCACTTTCTCGCTCCCGACTCCAGACTGCACCTTCGCCGAGTTGATCAAGCGCTACCGGCTGGACATCGAAAAGGAAGTCGGAAAAACGATGATATAGTGCCTGCGGACCCTTGAGGGCATGGATGAGACTTATGTTGGCTGCCACGAGGTTGATCCAACATTTCTCATTGATCTTGCACGCGCTTTGAAAAAAGAGGGCCGGTCCGCCGCAACCGTCAACAATTACATGCAGCATTTATATGGCCTCTTCACCGTTGCAGAAACGGCCTACAAGATCCCTCTAAAATACGAGGATATGCAGAACGCGATGAGGACGCTTCGCAAACTCAAGATCGTCGGGAAGGCCAATAAGCGCGATAGACGGCCGACGCTCGGAGAATTGAACGTCCTGATGGAAGAGGCCATCGCTCGATCCTCGCGAAGTAATGCCGCTCCGCTACACAAGATCATTGCTTTCGCAATTGCGTCCTCGCGCCGGCTTTCGGAAATTACAAGAATTCGATGGGCCGATATTAACTACGAAGATAAGAAAATCCTTGTCCGTGATATGAAACATCCCGGTCAGAAGAAAGGCAATGACGTCTGGGTGCTGCTCAGCGACGAAGCGCTCCAAGTCATCAAGTCAATGCCGAAGGTCGACGAAAAAATCTTTCCGTATGCATCTGATAGTCTGTCAACCGCATTTACTCGTCTTGTTGGACTCTTCGAAGGTATTGAAGATCTACACTTTCATGATCTTCGACACGAAGCGATATCTCGAGCCTTCGAAATGGGCTGGTTGGACTTGCCCGGTTTTGGTGGAGAGCGTTTAGCTCACTTCGCGGGCCTTTCGCTCGAATGCTATCGGGCTTTGGAAGCCGAGCGATGAATGGCGTCTGACGGGATTGTAGAATCCGTCGATGTATCTGGCGATGGCGTTTTCGGCCTGTTGGCGGGATTTCCAGGCGACCGGCCAGATCAGCTCCGACTTGATGGTTTTGAAGAACGTTTCCACCATTGAGTTGTCATAGCAGTTCCCGCGCCCGCTCATCGAGATCAAGATGCCACGTTTGCGGAGCCGCGCCTGATAGTCCACCGAGCAGTATTGCGATCCGCGGTCGGAATGGTGAACCAGTCCTGGCTCAGGGTTGCGAGCGGCCAGAGCATGGCGCAGGGCTGCGATGGCGAGGTCACGCTTCAGACGATCACTCGTGGTCCAACCGACGACGCGGCGCGAGAAGAGGTCCAAGACAATGGCAAGGTAAAGCCAGCCCTCTGCCGTCCAGATGTAGGAGATGTCCGCCCCCCACTTCCTGTCCGGACAGTCCGCCGCGAAATCTTGTGCCACGAGGTTGGGCGCCACAGGCCAGGCATGTTCACTGTCCGTCGTCCGTTTAAAGCGCCGCTTTTGCCGCGCGATCAACTGGTTCTCGCGCATCAGTCGTGCCGTGCGGTGCCGCCCTATCTTGAGCCCCTCATCGACGAGGTCGCGGTGCATGCGGGGACTGCCGTAGGTCCCGTTCGACAGCTCAAAGGCCGTTCGAATGTGGGCAAGATGGATCATGTCCTGCTGCTGGCGATGACAGGCAGGGCGGTCCCGCCAAGCGAAGAACCCGCTCTGGCTGACACCGAGAACATGACACATTCGCCGGATCGGGAAGCTGGCCTTCTCCGCCTCTATGAAAGCGAAGCTCATCGACTTGCGTCTTTCGCGAAGAAGGCTGCGGCCTTTTTTAAGATGTCGCGCTCCTGCTTCAGAACCGCGTTCTCGCGTCGCAACCGCTTCAGCTCCGCGTGCAGATCGACCGATGCCTCGACCGGCCCACCAGCGTCCCGCTCGCGACTGAGCCATCGCGTCAGTGTCGAAAGCCCGATCCCCAGATCTTCCGCGATCTCCCGTCGCGTCCGGACGCTGGTCAGCGCCAGCCGCACCGCTTCACGCCGGAACTCCGGCGTCGGTCTGTTTCCGTTTCCCATAGAACACCTCCTGGTTCCTCAGTTGGTGCTCTCCACTTTTCCAGGGCAAGTCCATCCCCCCATGGCTATTCGCTGCGTCCCTCAGAGGCTGCGGCGCTCAATCGGGCAGATGCGGTCTTCTGGATCGGTGAGCCGCTTGAGCCCTGGCTGGAAGGCTCCATCGAGGCACTGGCGGGCGACGCTCAAGTCATCGAGCTGATGGAAACGGAGGGCACCACCGAACTGGAGTTCCGCGAAGGTGCGACATTCGAAGCGCACAGCCATGATCATGGCCAGCATGATCACGACGCTCACGACCATGACCATGAAGAAGCGAACGATCACGACAGCGAGGAACATGCCCACCAAAACCATGACCATGATCATGATCATGCCGAGCACGCACACGAGGGGCACCACCATCACGGCCATGACCCGCACGCCTAGCTCGACCCGGAAAACGCGCGCACTTGGCTTGACGTCATCGCGTCGGAACTGTCTGAGCTCGACCCCGAGAACGCCGACACCTACCGCGCCAATGCGGACGCCGGAAAGGCCGAACTCGAGACCCTGATCGGCGAGATCTCTGCCCAACTTGACCCGGTGCGGGGCCAGAACTTCATCGTGTTCCATGATGCCTACCAGTATTTCGAGAACCGATTCGACTTCCCGGCGAGCGGCTCAATTACCCTCGGCGACGCCTCGGATCCCAGCGCGGCGCGGATCGAAGAAATCCAGCAGAAGGTTGCCGAGCTGGGTGTCAACTGCGCTTTCACCGAACCGCAATTCAATCCCGACCTCGTCACCACGGTTTTCCGGGGCACCGACGCCCAGACAGGCGTGATGGATCCACTGGGCGCAGATCTCGAACCTGGCAAGGACCTCTACCCGCAGCTGCTGCGCAGCCTCGCGTCCAGCTTGACGGACTGCCTCGGCTGACCTCTCGGGCGCCGCGACATGCGGCGCCCTTCTGCCGACGCGGCGTTGCCAAACAGAAGACTCCGCGAGACCGGCACCGGATGCTGGTCACAAACTTTCTCATGGCGCCAATATCCACGGTGACCGGACTTTGATGCGCAAATCGCATGATGACCGCAGGTCCCCTTCCCCGGCACGTGCTCGTGCCAACGCTTTCTTGTTGGATAGCCCTGCTGGAAGACGGCGCCCCAGAGGATCAGGACATTGATCCCGGAATACTGCCTCCCTGTGCTGGCATTTCGTGGCATGGCGAGCAACGCTTGCGCCACCGCCGTCCCCCAGGGCTGAACCCAGGGCACAGGCCTCTCCTCCTGCCCTCAACCCGTCACGGAAAACCCGCCCGCACTTTCACTCTCAGGGGGCGTTGCGGGGTCTCCCGCTGATGGGGGTGTGTCGGTAACGCCAGTGCCGACCAGGGGGAAGCCGTTCCCCCAGACAAGCCTCGCATTCAGCCGAGTCAGGCGCAAAAAAATGCAAAAGCCAACACTCGCGAACCCCTATCCCCGACGTGTTGTAATCCCCAGGATATCTGCGCTTATCTGTGACGCAATCGCGGTGCCTACTTTCTAGCGCCGGACGCCTTCCTTCCCGAAAGCTCGGGATCAAAGCCAACGGGCAATAAAAGAGGACCAAATGACGGATATCGATCTTAACGCCTTGTCGCTCCCCGAGCTGAAGCAGTTGCAAGAGAATGTTGCGAAGGCCATCGCGAGTTTCGAGGCCCGTCGCAAGGCCGAAGCCCGCGCCAAGGTGGACGACTTGGCCCGCGAACTCGGTTTCAGTTTCGACGAGCTTGCGGAAGCCGCTCCCACCCGGAAACGCGCAGCATCTGCGCCGAAGTACCGCCATCTGGAAAACGCCGAAATCACCTGGTCTGGCCGCGGACGCAAACCGGCATGGATCGCGGAGGCCCTAGCTTCGGGAAAATCGCTAGACGATTTTGCGATCTGATCGGGGAGACCTGCCTTGTACAAGCCCGCGAATGCCGTCCGCCTGCATGTCTCTCTGGCGGAGATTGACCCGCCGATCTGGCGGCGACTTGTCGAGCCGTCGGACTGGACGCTCGACAGGCTGCATCTGGTGCTGCAGGCCGCGTTCAGCTGGACCGACAGCCATCTGCATGAGTTCCGGATCGGCGGGTTGCGCTATGGTGACCCCGATCAGCTCGAGGATGGATTCGGGGGCCCGCAGACCTTCGACTACACCGGGGTCAGGCTGGCGAATTTCACCGGCCAGGATCTGACCTTCACCTACCTCTACGACTTTGGGGATGACTGGACCCATGTGATCCGGATCGAGGAGTGGCTATCCCTCGATCCCCTGCCCCGCCACGCAGAATGCACCGAAGGTGCCCGTGCCCGGCCGCCCGAGGACGTCGGCGGCCCCTGGTCCTATGCCGATTTCCTCGACACCATCCGCGATCCGAACCATAAGGACCACAGTTCCAACCTTCGCTGTGCCGGCGGGCATTTCGATCCGGACTGGTTCGACATCGACCTCATCAACAAGGATCTGCGCAACACCTTCCGCAAGAACACCAGCCGACGCCTGCATCAGCCCAAGCCAAAGCCTTCTGGTCGGTGAGCACAGAGGGCTCGGCTGTCCGTCGTCAGATGATTTGGAACACGTTGGCCTGACGGTCAGCGGAGGCTCTGGCTCTTTCATGGTTTAGGCTACGCGGCGGAAGCCCTCGATCATTGGCGTCTCCACAGTGCCGGGGGCAATCGCATTCACCGTCACGCCCTTGCTCGCGAATTCCAGAGCGAGGCTGCGGGTCAGGCTGACCACCCCGCCCTTCGCCGCCGAATAGTTTGACTGGCCATAGCCGCCCAGCCAAGCGCGGGACGAGATATTGACAATCCATCCCGCCCCCTGCCGATCATCACTGGCGCGACGGCACGGCAGGTCAGGAATTGCGACTCGAGGTTGGTGTCGATGACGTCGTCCCAGTCCGCCTCGTTCACGGCGGTGATCTTCTTGTCGCGGACGATGCCCGCGTCATTCACCAGAACGTCGATGGAGCGGAGGGTCCGGTGAACTTCGACCACGGCAGCCGATACCTCGGCGACCGCGGTCACGTTCACTTTCATCGGCAGGATCCGCGCATTCGGAAAGTCGGCTTTGAGCCTGGCCTGCGCCTCCCCCAGAGCCTCCTGATTCAGGTCGAAGATGGCGACGGCGCACCCGGAGGCCGCCAGCGCCTCGGCGATGCCGAGGCCAATGCCCCGCGCGCCGCCTGTCACGATAGCTGTCCTCATCGGATAAGACTCCCAGCAGATGGACGGAGGATGCCGCGTGGTCCACGCCTGCAATGCCGCCGCCTGTGCACTGCTTCAGCCCGATCT
This sequence comes from Roseovarius sp. THAF8, assembly GCF_009363735.1. Lineage (NCBI taxonomy): Bacteria > Pseudomonadati > Pseudomonadota > Alphaproteobacteria > Rhodobacterales > Roseobacteraceae > Roseovarius > Roseovarius sp. THAF8. Next base: position 742,902 of record NZ_CP045410.1, read on the forward strand.
TCGCGCCTTCGACCTGACGGTCGGCGGCACGACCCTGCAGCTGCCATGTGATCTCGACCATCTGCGCGACGCCTGTTGCCCCAAGCGGATGCCCCTTGGCTAGCAGTCCGCCGCTTGGGTTTGCCGGAACCCTGCCGCCAAGCGCCGTGTCACCACGGCGCAGCAGACCGGCGCCTTCGGCGGGCGGGGCCAGTTGCAGGGCTTCGTAGTAGAGTATTTCGGCGATGGTGAATGCGTCGTGCAGTTCCACGACATCAACGTCCGCAGGCGGAACGCTGGCCTCCTCATAGGCCTTGCGAGCAGTGCGGGCGGCGATTTCCGCATCGAGAATATCCTCGCAGCCCAGTTCCTGATGACCGGATTGGAAGGCGGAGCCGAGGATGCGAATAGCCTTCTGCCTGCCCTTCGGCTGCTTCGTCGTAAGCACCTCGGCGGCCGCACCATCGACCATCGACGGGCAGCATTGCAGCAGGGTCAGCGGTTTGGCCACGGGGGCGCGAGGTCAGGACCTCCTCCAACGTGACTTCCTTGCGCTGTTGCGCATAGGGGTTGCATATGAGGCGGATAGCAGGTTCACGAAACCGAAATACCCTGCTGCCGGAGTGAGCAAATGTAATTCTGCACCTGGACGCGCGAGCAGGCCTCGGTAAAAAGCGCTCGCTTGAAGCGGCTCCAGTACATGCAGTGTCCGATCATTGCCTGGGTTTCCAACTCCAAAGCGTTTTGTCAGGCCTCACCAGAGTGTCATCGACCGGGAAGTGATCGTTCGAAAGCACCGGCGCCATTTGCGATGCCCCGGAAATACGGCCAGGATCTTACCCGACATGTCCGTTGCAGGCAGCCGGTCGCGGTTTTTCGTTAACACCGTGGGAATGCGCAGTCTCAAGAGCCATTGGGACAACAGGTTCTGGTCTATCTTTGCCTTGAACGCCGGTCGGATCGGATCGAGTAGAAGATCTGCAGAAGGCTGGCCGGATCAGCCGTCACGGCGCGATGGAAGGGCGGCGTTTATTACCGCAGAGACGGTCGAACTCGTCATTCGGCGGGCCCAGAGCATCGTTGATAGACCGCCGACTTCTTCAGGTGTTGCATCGTTCAGACAAGCGCCGCCACGACCGCATCCCCCATTTGAGTTGTTCCAACGAGTTCGCCTTCCAGAGTGAATATGTCTTGTGTTCGCAATCCAGAGTCCAGCACTCTGTCGACAGCTTGCTCAATCCTTGTTGCTTCTTCTTCCAACCTGAAGGACATCCGCAACATCATCGCCGCCGAGAGGATTGCTGCAATAGGATTGGCGACATTTCGTCCCGCAATTTCAGGAGCGGTCCCGTGAACCGTTGCAGCTGCATCGGACAGGATGTCCCCGAAGAGGTTTTCAGTCACCATGACATCGAACTGTTTGGGGTCGCGCAACAATTCCATCGCCGCAGCGTCCACATAAAGTTGGGACAGTGCAACGTCCGGATACTCCCTGGAAACCTAGGAAACCACATCGCGCCAGAGCACCATGGTCTCAAGAACGTTTGCTTTGTCGACTGACGTCAACTTCCCGGTGCGCCGTCTCGCCAACTCGAAACCTGCCCGCGCGATCCGTTCGACCTTCGACTCGGAGTAAGTCAGCGTATTCGTTCCCGCCCGTTCGCCGCCTGGCAAAGCCGAAATTCCTCGCGGAAGCCCGAAATACAGGCCCGAACTGGTCTCGCGGACGACAACAAGATCAAGGTCACGGACAATCTCAGGTTTGAGAGTCAAAGCGCCGATCAGAGCCCATTCCGCTCGTCAAGTTGGGCGATTGTCGTTCTTGTATTGAGTAGCAGAACGCATCTTGGCCCCGACCGAGCTTTCTGCCGGGATAGAGCGAGGAAATGTATCGACTTGCGATCTGAGCACTGTGGGCCTACCCGGAAATGTCCCGGAAAATGGTGTAGGAACTGGCGACCACCTCGCGCCCGCGGGCATGGGCCTGGCGGGATCCGTGGGCATGAAACAGTCTCCTCGGGCCGGACGCCGGCATGGGCCAGCCCGTAGGATTTTTCATATTATTATCCGAGCCAAGCGCCACCTATCGCCCGGCGTGTCCACCTTCAGAACGTTCGGCTGAGCGACACTTTCAGGGTCCGGCCCGGCGCCTTGCGGTTGGGCGAAGACAGGTGCCCCACGTAATCCGCATCGAAGGCATTCTCGATCCCGAAACGCACTTCGCTGCCCTCCAGCCAACGCGTACCGGGTGTCCAGGTGGCGCGCAGGTTATGCACGGTCGTATCCCCCAGATCCGCGCCAAGCGCGTCAAAGCGGTCGGCGGCGTGAATGACCTCCCAGCTGAGATCGAGGTAATCGCCAACCCGTTGACCCACCGTCAGCTGCACCCGGTCTGCCGCAGAGTTGCGCCATGTCCGCGAGGTGCCGTCGGGATTGTACTCGTGCCCCTCGCCCAGATGCCCGGCGAAGTCGACGTAGAAACCCCGGGCGGTCCCGTAGGACGCCTCAAGCTCGACCCCCTCGGTCGTGACACCGTCCAGATCACCTCCCATGGCGCCGGCCACGGTATAGGTCGTGATGTCCCACAGCTTCGTCTGGTACAGGTTTCCGCGCAGCGTGAACGAGTCGCCTTCCCGGAAGATGTCGGTTCCGGTGTAGGCGGCCCCGATCTCGAACGTGTGCGATTTCTCGGTCGTGGCCAGGCGGCGCTGCGCGGTGGCGGTGTCACCCAGATCGTCGATCGGCGGCAGCCCCTCGGTATAGGCCGCGCTGCCGAAGACCGAAACGCCGTTGCCGAAATCATAGGCCACGGCCAAGCCGCCCATCAGCGCGTCACTTGAATAGCTGCGAGACGCGCTCCCGAGCGACCCCGAGCTTTTGATCCGCGATGTCTCGTACCGGATCGCGGGGGTCACGGTCGTCTGGCCGATGGTCATCTCGTTCACCACGAAGGCGGCGAAACGGTCGTCCGTCCCGCCCGGCGCGCTATTGGCATCAAGGCGCTTCTTGTGAATGCCCTCGATCCCTGCCAGCATGTCATGCTCGATCGTGCCGGTCGTGAACATCGCCCGGTTCGACAGGGTCAGCTTGGTCGTCTGGTAGCGGTTGTCTGCACAGATCACGCCAAAGAAAGGGTTGGCGCAGAACACGGCCACCGGCTGTCCGCCTTGAAGGGGCGAGCTTCCGTCGATGTAGGTATTGTCGATCTTCTGATCCGCATAGGACAGGTTCGCGCGCAGGTCGATCAGGTCGTTGGCGGGATTGAAACGGTACTCGACGGTCGTCTGTTTCGTGTCCGTCAGCCGGTCGACCCGGCCAAAACTGCCGGGCGTCGTCTGGAACTGGTCATAGGGCACATCCTTGTCGTCCGCCTCTGTCCGCGAATGGCTGAACATCAGCGAATGCGCATCATCCTGCCCGAATGTGAATCTGGCCTTGGCCAGGAACGACGGCGTCTCGAACGAACTGTTGCCGATCTTGGTGCCGTCCCCGGCCTCCAGCGTGCCTTGGTCGCGCCAGGTATAGTTCAGCAGGAACTCCGCTCCCTTCGCCGGCATCCACGCGAGGTTGGTCGAGCTCACGAACCCGTTGCCATTGGTGCTGAATTCCAGCGTCTGCGATCCGCCAAAACCCAATTCCCCGCCCGTAAAGTCGGAGGCGTCCTTGGTTTCCAGCCGGACGACGCCGCCGACGATCCCCGAGCCGTAGGCAAAGCTGCCGATCGTGCCGCGCAGCACTTCGGCCTCTTTGTACAGGAACGGATCGGTGAAGAGCTGCGTGCCGATGCGGTAAAGCTCTTCCGACCCGACCGACGCGCCGTCGATCTGCACCGCGATCTTCTGATCCGATCCGTAGGTCGTGTTCGCGCCGAAGCCCCGGATGTTTATCCCCGACCCCTGCGGCGTGGTGCCGTTGACCAGCGTGACGCCGGGTACGGAATCGATCAGCTGCGCGACCGTGCTCGCCTGCCGGTCCTTGATCTCCTCCTCGTCGATGACGGTCCGCGACAACGCCGTGCCAAAACTGAGATCCCGTTTTCCGGGTGTCAGGATCAGCGTTCCTAGGAACCCCGGCTCCTCCTGCGCGGTGGCCGTTCCGGCCAGTGACAGACAGATCAGCGCGGTCGTGCCGCGCAACATCATGGTGAGCATGCGCTCGCTCCTTTTGCAAAAGTAGAACCGTTGCTTGCAAAAGGCTGGCGCGGCGTTTTCGCGATTTTTGATGATCCCCATCGCGACGGGTTGCAGCGCTAAACCAATCCGACTAAAACAGTCAAGTAAATTCACGAGCCACGCACCGTTGGAAGACCGGGCGCAGCCATCGGACCTGCACGCTTACCGAAGGATGCCCCATGAGCAACCGCACCTCCCCAACCCCAGACGACATCCGCGCCCACCGGGCGGAAAACCCCAAGCTACGCGCCCGCGACGCGGCACAGGCGCTGACGATTTCCGAGGCAGAACTGGTGGCCGCCGAGGTGGGCCGGGGCGTGACACGGATCGCGGCGCATCCCGACCGGGTGATCCCTGCCGCCGAACAACTGGGCGAGGTCATGGCCCTGACCCGCGTCGAGGCCTGCGTGCACGAAAAGGTCGGTGAGTACGGCAATTATCATCCCGGCGATCATGCCGCGATGACCCTGACCGAGAATATCGACCTGCGGATCTTTCAATCGCACTGGGTACACGGATTCGCGGTCGAAACCGAGACAGAGACGGGACCACGCCGGTCGATCCAGATCTTCGATGCGGCGGGTGACGCCATCCACAAGATCCACCTGCGCGAGTCCTCGCGGCACGATGCCTGGGCCGGGCTGGTTGCGGACCTCGCCGTCGAGGATCAGTCCGACACGCAGGCGGTCGCAGCCCGCCAGCCCACCGAAGCGCCGAAGTCGCGCCTCGACAAGCGCGATATCCTGCGCGACGAGTGGGCCCGTCTGACCGACACGCACCAGTTTCTGCGCCTGTGTTCCAAGCTGAAGATGAATCGCCTCGGCGCTTACCGCATCGCTGGCGCACCCTTCGTGCGCCGGCTTGATCCCAAGGCGGTGGACGACATGCTGCACGCCGTGCGCGATGCCGGGATCGAGATCATGCTGTTCGTCGGCAACCGCGGCTGCATCCAGATCCATTCCGGGCCGATCGCCACGTTGCACCCGATGGGGCCGTGGCAGAACGTGATGGATCCCGGCTTCAACCTGCACCTGCGGCGTGACAAGGTGGCGGAACTCTGGGCTGTCGAAAAGCCCACGCAACGGGGTCCCGCCGTCTCGGTCGAAGCCTTCGATGCCGATGGCGGCCTGATCTTCCAGTGTTTCGGCGTCGGCAAGGAAGGGCGCGATTCCCGCCCGGCCTGGGGCGAAATCGTCTCGAAACTGAATTCGGCCGAAGAGGTGGCGGCATGACGTGCAAATCGGGTGCAAGGGCGGCATTCCTCGCGATCGGCATCTCGATGGTAGGTGCCGTCGCGGCCTTCTCCGTCAGCGGACAGCAGGCAAAGACCTCTGAAAACCCGCATGCCACGGTCCTGTCCATTGGCGGCTCCGTCACCGAAATCGTCGCGGCGCTTGGACAGGAACACAGGCTGAAGGCGCGCGATACGACGTCGACCTATCCGCCGTCCGTCGAAAGCCTACCGGACGTGGGCTATATGCGGGCGCTGTCGCCCGAGGGCATCCTGTCGGTCGGTCCATCGCTCATCCTGTCCGAGGAAGGGGCCGGGCCGCCAGAGGCCCTTGACGTGATCCGCGCGGCAGACGTGACATTCGTCGAGGTTCCCGACGCGCTGACCACCGAAGGCATCCTGCGCAAGATCTCGGTCGTGGGCGATGCGCTCGACGTACCGGACCGGGCGGGCGCCCTGGCCGCCAAGGTCAAGGCCGAGATGCAGGCTGCGATATCGGATGCCGCGCGTCCCGAGGGGGACAAGAAGCGCGTCCTCTTCGTCCTGTCCACCCAAGGCGGCAAGATCAACGCGTCCGGCACCGGCACCGCGGCGGACGCCATCATCCGCATGGCGGGCGGGCTGAACGCGATCTCCGCGTTCGAAGGCTACAAGCAGATCACGGACGAGGCCGTGGGCCAGGCCGCACCGGACGTGATCGTGATGATGAACCGGACCGGCGACCATGCCATCACCGATGACGCGCTCTTCGACATGCCCGCGATCCGCCTGACCCCGGCGGCCCGAGAGCGCGCGGTCGTGCGGATGGACGGGCTTTTGATGCTGGGGTTCGGCCCTCGCACCGCCGAGGGTATCCGCCACCTGAATGCCGCGCTTTACGAACAGGGCATCTAGGCGATGGCGGCGATCACAGATGTGCATAGCCGTCCGCGCGACCGGGTGGCACGCGCTTACAGGCTGCATTGGCTTCTGTTGGGGATGCTGCTGGTTGCCTGTCTTGCCGGCCTTCAGGTCGGCGCCACGGATGTGCGCCTGTCCGATGTCTCGGCCCGGATACTCCAAGGCCAGCCCCTCAGCCAGATGGAACGCGTGGTCCTGTGGGACATCCGTTTGCCGCGCCTTGTCATGGGCGTGCTGGTCGGCGCGGCGCTTGCCGTCTCGGGGGCGGTCATGCAGGGGCTGTTTCGCAATCCCCTGGCGGATCCGGGCATCGTGGGTGTCAGCGCCGGGGCCGGGCTGGGCGCGATCCTGGCGATCGTGCTGGGCGCTCAGGCACCGGCCTGGCTGGCAGGCGCGGTCGGCGCGCACGCGGTGCCGCTCGCAGCCTTTCTCGGCGGTTGGGGATCGACCCTTCTGCTTTATCGTGTCGCCACGCGTCGCGGACACACCTCCGTCGCCACGATGCTGCTGGCCGGCATCGCGCTCGGGGCCCTGGCCGCCGCGCTTTCGGGGGTGCTTGTCTACATGGCCGATGACCAGCAACTGCGCGACCTCACGTTCTGGGGGCTCGGATCGCTTGCCGGGGCCAACTGGGCCAAGGTGCTGGCAGCAGGTCCCATGATCCTTCTTGCGACAGGCGCGTCCCTGACTCTCGCCCGTGGTCTCAACGGCCTGGCCCTGGGTGAGGCCACAGCCGCGCATATCGGCATACAGGTGCAGCGCGTGAAATTCCTGGCCATCCTCGCGGTCGCCGCAGCGACAGGGGCCGCCGTATCGGTATCGGGCGGGATCGGCTTTGTAGGCATCGTCGTGCCGCACCTGCTACGCTTGGCGTCGGGACCGGATCACCGCGCGCTGCTTCTGAACGCGGCGCTGCTCGGCGCGATCCTGCTGGTCTTTGCCGACGTAATCGCGCGGGTCGTCATCGCTCCCGCGGAATTGCCCATCGGCATCGTCACCGCCGTCCTTGGCGCGCCCGTATTCCTGTGGATCCTTCTCAAGCGACGGGGGCTCGTGGACCTGTGAGTCTCGTGGCAACGGACATTCATGTCTCTTACGGACGCCGCCCCGCGGTGCGCGGTGTCACCCTCGACGCCGCTCCGGGCGAGGTCACGGCGATCGTCGGGCCCAACGGCTCGGGCAAATCAACGTTGCTCGGTGCGATGACGGCCGCGGCCGCCTATCGCGGCACCGTCAGCCTCAACGGTCGGGACATCGCGGGGATGAAACCGTGGGAATTGGCCGCGCAACGTGCCGTGCTTCCGCAAGCGTCACGGCTTGCCTTTCCCTTCACCGTGATCGAGGTGGTACGCCTCGGGCAGCAGGCCGGCACCGCCGGACAACACGCCGAGGTCGCCCTGGCGGCGCTGACGCGCGTCGGTCTGGCGGACTATGCCGACCGGACGTTCCAGGAACTCTCGGGCGGCGAAGCGCAGCGCGTGATGCTGGCCCGCGTACTGGCCCAGGTCTGGACCCCGGTCGAGAACGGCCAACCGCGCTGGCTCTTGCTGGACGAACCTGTCAGCAGCCTTGATATCGCGCACCAGTTGCAGGTCATGGAAATCGCCCGGGATTTTGCCAGGGCGGGCGGTGGCGTCATCGCGGTCATGCACGATCTGAACCTCACCGCGCTCTACGCCCACCGGGTTGCCGTGCTTTCCGAGGGGCGGCGGCTGGCCTTCGGCACGCCTGCCGGGGTCTTGACCGACAGCATCCTGTCGCAGGCCTATGGCTGCAGCTTGAGGGTTTCCGCTCCTCCCCCGTCGGGAGTGCCCTATATTCTGCCGCACGCGGCCTCTGCCTGAAAGGATCGTCCATGCGCCTCGCCACGCTTCTTCTGTGTTTCGCGGCACCCGCGCTGTCCCAGCCGGCCGCCGATATAGTCATCCTCGGCGAAGTCCACGACAACCCGGACGCGCATCTCGGCCAGGCCGCGGTGCTGGAAGAGCTGCAACCGACCGCCGTCGTGTTCGAGATGCTGACCGCCGAAGAGGCAGACAAGGCCGACGCGGACCGGACCCGGATCGAGGCCGCCTGGGAGGCCAGCGGATGGCCCGACTATCCGATCTACGCGCCGCTCTTCGATCCATTGGACGAGGCCCGGATCATCGGGGCGGCAGCGCCGCGTGACAGCGTCAAGACCGTCTATAGCGACGGCGCCGCCACCGTGTTCGGCCCTGACGCCACGCTTTACGGTCTGGACGCCCCGTTGGCGCAAGAGGAACAGGCGACGCGCGAAGCGATGCAGTTCGCGGCCCATTGCGAGGCCATGCCGCTGGACATGATGGGTGGCATGGTCGCCGTGCAACGCTACCGCGACGCAGTCTTCGCCCGCGCCGCGCTTGAGGCGCTGGAGGCATATGGTCCCCCTGTCGCCGTGATCGCCGGCAACGGTCACGCAAGAACCGACTGGGGCATTCCCGCGATGATCGCGCGCGCCGCGCCTCAGGTCACAACCCACGCCATCGGTTTCGTCGAGTCGCAAACCGATATACCGTTTGACGAGACCCGGATCGTTCCGCCAGCCGACCGGGACGATCCTTGCGCGACACTGAACATTCAATGAGGCTTTCGATGTACCTTGCCATGAACCGTTTCACCGTCCCCGAGGAAAACGCCGCCGCGTTCGAAGAGCTTTGGCTGACCCGCGAAAGCAGGCTGAAGGACATGGCCGGCTTCGTGTCGTTTCACATGCTCAGGGGGCCGCAGGAGGAGGGCCGCGTCCTCTATGCGTCGCACACCGTCTGGGAAAGCGAAGAGCATTTCCGCGCCTGGACCACCAGCGCCGAATTCCGTGCCTCCCACGCGCGCGCCGGCGAAAGCCGCAAGCTGCATGAGGGTACACCGAAATTCGAGGGCTTCAGCGCGATCCAGAAGATCGACGCCGACGCACCCGCATGACACCCCGCGTCACCCGCACCGCGCCGGTCTTCCGCAGCTTCGACGAAGGCAAGGCGCGGTCGTTCTACGTGGACTGGCTGGGATTCGAATGGACCGGCGAGGTGCGCATCTTCCCCGACGCGCCGCTCTATGCCTTCCTGCGCCTGGGGGATTTCCACCTTCATCTCAGCGAACATCACGGCGATGCCACGCCCGGCTCGACCGTGATGGTTCATGTCGACAACCTGCGCGACTGGCACGCCACCCTGCCGCCCTACCCCAACATGCGGCCCAAACCCCAGCTTTTGCCCTGGGGCCTCCAGATGGAGGTGATCGACCCCTTCGGCAACCGCCTGCGCTTTCTGGATCAGGCCGCCGGTCGCTGAATGTCCCAAGGCAAGCCCGCGGCGCAGCCCGAGATTTCTTGACTGAAACAATCGGAATATTGTACGCATGACACAAACCCGAGTCGAATAGTCGGGAAATTTCGCGCAGCGATCGTCACCCGTGGTCCGGCCACCGCGAATGGCAGCCCGCATGTCATTGGAAGGAAACATGAATGATGCTCCCCGACCTTGACGTTCACGCCACGGCCCGGGCCGCAGAACAGCTTGGCCGGCGCACAGCGTCAAGCCACGCGGTGAGGCCGTGATGAGTCGGACCAGCACCGTCCCCGAGCCGCGTCAGATCGTGGACCACGACGAAGGCGCCGTCTACGACGCCCGCGACCTGATCGTGAACGGGGTAAAGGCCAATATCGTCCTCGACGGCCAGACCTACACCTTGCGCATCACCCGCGCGGGCAATCTGATCCTGACGAAGTGAGACCCGCCGCCCCGACCACCTGAACCCCATGCCAGACAGTGCTTAAACCATCTTCCAGCGAGGCCCAATGTCAAAAGTCCCAAGTCCCTGTATCGACGTCTGCAAGTTCAAGCGTGACGGCCATTGCATCGGCTGCTCGATGACCAAGGCGCAGAAATCCGCCTTCAAGCAACTGAAGAAGGACAAGCAGCGCGAGGCTTTCGTGGAACTGGTCGTCGCGCAGCAGACCGTCATGGGCCGCTACAAACACTGGGATCAGGCCTACGCGAAGAAGTGCAAGAAAAAGAAAGTGTCCCTGACCGTTCTCGACGGCGGAAAAGCGGCCTGATGCGGCGCAGGTCACACCTGCGCCGATAGCAATTCGAACCCGAGAGACAAACCAAGAGGCTCTTGAATGACATCTGCCCTGCAATGCCGCCACGGATCCGAAAGCGGCTTTGAAACCCAAGCGCTGGCCGGGCCAGGCCCGCTGATCGACCACCTGCGGCACGTCGCTCGCGATGCGCGCTGCAAGAGCTACGTCGATCTTTTCGGGGCCTGCGCCACGCTGTCTGTCAATGGGCATGTGGCCAGATACGCGGCCTCGGAGATCCTCGTGCGCTGCTTGTCCCAGGCTCTGGGCCGGCGCCCGATCCTCTTTCGCGACGGCGAATGTGAAACCTCCTTCGACGAGGACTGGCTGATGTCGCTGGCCCGCAGTATCAAGTCGAACGACCAGGCAAGCACGACGTTCCTGCTGCATTCTCGCGTCCCCAAGCACGCCCACCGCAACCTCGTCTTTCTTCTAGGGACTGTCGCTGACAATTTCGCTCGGATTTAGAAAGATTCTAAACTGGCTTGCCGATCGGGTCATTGAGACCTAATTAGGTTGTGCAAGCCAGCCATTTGCCAGCCAGCACCTTTCCCGGACACCAAATCAGGAGGCACGAATGACCCAGACGGCCCAATCCCTTTCGACCGACGCCAACGCCCAGATCGCCGAGGCACTCAACCAGTGCGTCGCGGAAACCGCCGTCGCGACGATGCTGGCGCAGAATTTCCACTGGAACGTGACCGGCATGGCCTTTGGCCCTCTGCACCAGTTGTTCCAGACAATGTACGAAGACCACTTCGTCGCCCAGGACGACCTGGCCGAACGCATCAAGGCGTTGGACGGGCACGCCGAGGGGATGCTGGCCGGCATGTTGAAGCGCTCGAAAGTGCCCGAGGCCGAGGGGGTCCCCACCGCCGAAGAAATGATCCGCCTTTTGAAGGAAGCGCAGGAAACCCTGGCCGAAACCGTAGCCGGCGCCGGCGAACTTGCCGCCAAGCATGGCGACACGCTGACCGAGGACCTGTGCATCGCACGCGGGCAGACGCACGAGAAATTCGCCTGGATGCTTCGCGCGCACCTCAAGTAAGCGTCGATACCCGATGATCCGGGCGATCTGACCCCAGACACCATTTTGGATGGCGGGCTTGCGCCATCCAAGTCTTTCAGGGTCGACACAAGACCTCAGTTTGCACGCAATACAGTCTGTCTTGGCGTTTCGATCCGATGGTCCGGGCACATGTCCGAGCAGCCCCTCAATTTCCGAGTTTTTAAATCAGGAATTGAGGTATCCGACTATTTTTGTAAGAGTCCCGGCATCAACCGATTCTTACGGCTCAACGCCGCGATCGCTCATCTGACCGAATTGAGGGACTCCAATGCCACGTTTACTTCTCGCCGCAAGCGCGATCACACTGGGTTGTGCCGGCAATGCCCAGGCTCAAAGCGCACCCGAGGTGCTCGAAACCTACGCCGATATCGCACATGCCAACTACTCGGACAGCCTGACCACGGCAGAGGCGCTTGAAGCGGCCGTGGACGCGCTGATCGACACCCCGTCCGCCGACACGATGCACGCCGCCCGCCAGGCATGGCTCGAGGCGCGCGTGCCCTACCAACAGACAGAGGTCTTCCGGTTCGGCAATCCCATCGTCGATGACTGGGAAGGCAAGGTGAACGCCTGGCCGCTGGACGAGGGCCTGATCGACTATGTCGACGGTGCCTATGGCGGACCGACCGATGCCAACCAGTTGGCCGCGCTCAATGTCATCGCCAACCCGACCTTCACCCTGTCGGGCCAAGAGATCGACGCATCGGACATCACGCCCGCCCTGCTGCAAGACCAGTTGCACGAGGCCGACGGCATCGAAGCCAACGTGGCGACCGGATATCACGCCATCGAGTTCCTTCTCTGGGGCCAGGATCTGAACGGCCATGACGACGGCGCCGGCAACCGTCCCTGGACCGACTATGCCCAGGGCGATGACTGCACCAACGGAAATTGCGACCGCCGGGCCGACTATCTCACGGCCGCGACCGAACTTCTGGTGTCGGACCTAGAATGGATGGTGTCTCAATGGGCCGATGGCGGCGCCGCCCGCGAAAACCTGACGCAGGATCCCAAGGCAGGGCTTTCGGCGATCCTGACCGGCATGGGCAGCCTCAGCTATGGCGAGACCGCGGGCGAACGTATGCGTCTGGGCCTGATGCTGAACGATCCCGAAGAAGAGCATTCGTGCTTCTCGGACAACACCCACAATGACCATTTCTACGACGGCGTCGGCATCCGCAACGTCTATCTGGGCGAATACGTGCGCACCGATGGCACGCTGGTCTCCGGTCCTTCCCTGTCGGACCTCGTGGCGCAGGATCATCCCGAGCTTGACCGCGAAATGCGCACCCGCCTCTCCGACGCCGTCCTTGCCCTTGGCCGAATCAAGTCCGCGGCCGAGGCAGGGTTTGCCTATGACGAAATGCTGGCACGCGGCAACGCGGGCGGCGAGGCACTCATCATGGGCGGCGTCGAAGGTCTGATCGAACAGACCCGGTCAATCGAGCGCGTGGTCAGCGCGCTCGAGCTTGGCGGAATCGAGATCGAAGGCTCCGACAGCCTCGATGATCCGTCCGCTGTCTTTCAATAACGCCTGCGGGCGTCATGGGGGTGCGCCCGGCGGCGCGCCCCTTTCCCTTGATGAACGACCCCCGATGACATTCAAGCCTTCCCTGTTGCTGGCATTCGCAGCGGCATCTGTCCTTCCCGCCGTCCCCCTCGCCCAGGAAACGGCCCCGTCCGCATGGGCCAATTTGCAGGACATACATCTCGACGTCATTCCCCGCACCGAGGATGAACGCCGCCGGGTCGCCGCTGTCACCGCGCCTCCAAAGGACTTCTCCGCACCCTGGACCTTTGAGGAAAACTCCGGCGGGGCGCAGACCGTTCGCGCCCGGCAGACGCCCGACGCCTTTTCCCAGCCCGCCGACAACCTGACATTCGAACAGGAGCTCGATTTCCGCGTCGGCAACGGTCTCTTCCGGCGGCTCTGGGTGTCTCCCCCGGCATCGACGATCGCGTCGGACGGCCTCGGCCCGCTGTATAATGCCCGCTCCTGCCAGCGCTGCCATCTGAAAGACGGGCGCGGCCATCCTCCCGAAGGCCCCGGGGACAGCGCGGTTTCCATGTTCCTGCGCGTCTCGGTGCCCGCATCAGCCCCGCAGGACATCGAACGTTTCATAGCCGGGACCCACGCCACCAGCCCCGAGCCGACCTATGGCAGCCAGTTGCAGGATTTCAGCCTGCCCGGCCACGCCCCGGAATACCGACTTCAGGTCACCTACGAAGAGATCGAGATCCCGCTCTCGGGCGGCGAGACGGTCACCCTGCGACAGCCCAGCTATGACGCGGTTGATCTGGGCTACGGTCCGCTGGCCGAGGACGCCATGCTCAGCCCGCGGGTCGCACCGCAGATGATCGGCATGGGCCTGCTGGAGGCAATCCCCACCGCCGACATCCTCAGCCGCGCCGATCCGGACGACAGCGACGGGGACGGCATTTCAGGACGACCCCAGGTGGTCTGGTCCGACGTCCATGATCAACCCATGCTGGGCCGTTTCGGGCTCAAGGCCGGCAATCCTACCGTGCTCGAGCAGAGCGCCAGCGCCTTCGCCGGCGATATCGGCATTTCGAACCCGATCCATCGCGCTGGCGCGGGTGAGTGCACCGATGCGCAGACCGACTGTACCGCCGCCCGGCACGGCGGCGACCCCGAACAGGGCGGGCTCGAGATCGACCAGACCGGGCTCGACCTCGTTGCCTTCTACAGCCGGACGCTGGGCGTTCCGGCACGGCGCGACGTGGACGACCCAAAGGTTCTGCGCGGGCGCAAGGTCTTTTTCGATGCGGGATGCGCATCCTGCCACCAGCCCAATTTCGTCACGCATCGTCTGGACGGCGAAAACCCGGCCAGTTTTCAGTTGATCTGGCCCTACACGGACTTGCTTTTGCATGATATGGGTCCCGGGCTGGCCGATGATCGTCCCGAAGGCCGCGCCGACGGCCAGGAATGGCGCACCGCGCCGCTCTGGGGGATCGGCCTGACCGAGACTGTTTCCGGCCGCAGCACGTTCCTGCATGACGGGCGGGCACGGTCGCTGCTGGAAGCCGTTCTGTGGCATGACGGCGAGGCGCGCGCCGCCCGTGACAAGGTGGCGGAAATGCCGCCCCGGGATCGCGCGGCCCTGATCCGCTTTCTGGAGAGCCTATGAAATACCTGTCCGCCCTGATCCTCAGCTTCGGTCTTGTGGCCGCACCGGCCCATGCCGGGGTTGATGACGCCCTCGAACAGCACATCCTGCGGGGACTGGAACGATTTACCGAGGCGTCGGAGCAACTCGTCGAAACGGCCGAAAACGATTGCCGGGCGGATGCATTGCGTCCCGTTTTCCAGGACACGTTCGACGCGTGGATGCCGATTTCGGATCTCCGCATCGGGCCGTCCGAAACGGGCGCCCTGTCGGTCGGGTTCTGGCCCGATCCACGCGGCTTCACCCAGCGCGCCCTCAATGGTCTGATCACCGACGAGGATCCGGTCGCGCACGACCCGGACGCCTATGCCGATGTCTCGATCGCGGCACGCGGATTGTTCGCGCTGGACATGCTGCTCTACGATCCGGACTTCTCGGACTACGCCGCACAGAGCTACACATGCGCCCTCGTGACCACGATCTCCGCCGATCTCGGCAGGCAGGCCGAGGCGCTTCAGTCCGCCTGGGAAACGGAGTTTGCCCCGGTACTGCGCACGGCAGGAGAGGCCGGCAACACGACCTACATGACCGACGCCGAGGCGAAGCGGGCGATCTTCACCCAAGTCCTGTCATCGTTGGAGTTCACGTCCGGAAAACGACTGAGTCTGCCAATGGGCGATTTCGACCGGCCGCGCCCCGCGCAGGCTGAGGCGCGGCGCTCGGGGCGGTCCCTGCGCAACGTTCGGCTTGCGGTTGGCGGTGCCGTCGATCTTGCCCGCGCCCTGGCCGACCGGGATCTGCCCCGCACCGAAGACGCCCATGCGCATTTCAGAAAAATCGCGGATCGCATCGAAGACCCCGCCTTGGGCGATGTCGCGACACCGCAGGGCCGGCTGCGGGTCGAGGTGCTTCAGCAGGCCGTGAAAGCGCTGCACGACACCATTGCAAGCGAGGTCGGTGAACCGCTGGGCATCGCGCCCGGCTTCAATGCCCACGACGGAGACTGACCATGCCGACCACCCGCCGAGGTTTCCTTGCAAGCCTGCTGGCCGCCGGCAGCGTCCCCCATCTTGGCTGGGCCGCGGCCGGCAATCCGCATTTCCTGGCAGCAGCCCGGCAACCCGATGGCCAATTCGCGCTCTACGGATTGACCGATGACGCCGAAGTTGCGTTCCGCATCCCCCTGCCCGCCCGCGGACATGCCGGGGCCGGACATCCGCACCGGGCCGAGGCCGTCGCCTTCGCCCGCCGGCCCGGCAGCTTCGCCCTGGTGATCGACTGCGCGCGCGGCATTGTCGTCCACCGGCTGACCCCGCCCGAGAGGCGCCAGTTCAATGGCCACGGCGTTTTCGCCGAAGGCGGCGCGCTGCTCTTCACCAGTGAACAAGCCAGCGACACGAGCCAAGGCTACATCGGCATCTGGGACGCCAGCGCGGAATACCATCGCATCGGTGAATTTCCGACCGGCGGCACAGGCCCGCATGACCTGCGCCTCATGCCGGATGGCGCCACTCTGGTGATCGCCAATGGCGGGATCGCCACCGATCCCACCGACCGGACCAAGCTGAACCTCGACACGATGCGGCCCAATCTGAGCTACCTGTCACTCGATGGCGCGTTGCTCGAACAGGTCGCACTTTCAGACGACCTGCACCAGAATTCGATCCGTCACCTTGCCATTCGCGCCGACGGGCTGGTGGGCTTCGCGATGCAGTGGGAAGGCCTGCCCGACAGCGCCACGCCGCTTCTCGGCCTGCATCGGCGCGGCAGCACTCCGGTCCTCGCGTCCGCCCCGCTTGCGGATGAGTTGGCCATGCAAGGATACGCCGGCAGTATCGCGTTTCGCGGCGACGAAAAGGAAATTGCCATCACCTCGCCGCGGGGCGGCAGGCTGCATCGTTTCACCGACGACGGAGACTTCCGCGGCGCCCTGTCCCGCGCCGATATCTGCGGGCTCGCGACCCGTGGCGCGGGCTATCTCGCCAGCGACGGGCTGGGCGGTCTGATCGGCATCGGCGCGGACGGCCCGCGTGCGCTCGACCGGATCGACTGCGCCTGGGACAACCATATCGTGGCGCTCTGACGCGCGCCTCAGAACATCACTCTCGGCAGCCATGTCGCCAGTGACGGCCAAATCCAGACAACCGCCACACCCACGGCCTGCAATCCGATAAACGGCATCACCCCGCGATAGATATGGCCCGTCGTGATCTCCGGCGGCGCCGCGCCGCGCAGATAGAACAGCGAAAAGCCGAAAGGCGGGGTCAGGAACGAGGTCTGAAGGTTGATCGCCAGGATGATCCCCAGCCAGATCGGATCGTGCCCTAGCAGGATGAGCGACGGCGTCACCAGCGGCAGCACGATCACCGAGATTTCCACGAAATCCAGGAAGAAGCCCATGAAGAAGACGATGATCATCGTCACGATCAGCGCCCCCGTCGCCCCGCCAGGCAGGTTCGCCAGCCAGTAGGCCACCCGGTCCTCTCCGCCCAGCCCGATAAACACCAGTGAAAACATGCCCGCGGCCAGTATCGTGGCAAAGATCATCGCCGTCATGGTCATGGTCGAGGTGACGGCATCATGCGCCACCCGCTCCGCCAGCACGTTGCGCAGCGCGGCCAGCACGCCGATCAGCCCCAGCACCGCCAGCGCAATGTACATCCCGCCCGCCACATACGATCCTGCGCCCAGATCCCCCCGCTGCAACCGCACCGGAAAGACGCCCGCCGCGATCGCCAGCGCGATCAGCGCCACGGCCGAGATCAGGATCAGGCCGCGCATCCGGCCCAGCCGCGCACCGGACATCAAAAGCGCCCCCACGGCGCCCACCGCCGCGGCCTCGGTCGGCGTCGCCAATCCGCCCAGGATCGAGCCTAGAACGGCAAAGATCAGCAGCACGGGCGGCACGATGGCCTCCAGCACTTCGCGCCCGCTCGGCTTGGACATGGTCGCATCCGCCGGCGGCATGTCCTGCGGGCGCAGGGCGCCCCGGACCAGCACGTAGATCAGGTAGAGCGAAACCAGAACAAACCCGGGGATCAATGCGGCGGCAAAGAACTGTCCCACCGACAAGGCCTCGACCGAGAACTTGCCCTGCTCGTACTGCGCCTGCTGATAGGCGTTCGACATCACGTCGGCGAGGATGATCAGCAGGGTCGAGGGCGGAATGATCTGCCCCAAGGTTCCGGCGGTACACACGATCCCCGCCGACACGCTCGGATTGTATCCCGATCGCAGCATCGTCGGCAGCGCGATCATTCCCATCGCCACCACTGTCGCCCCCACGATCCCGGTCGACGCCGCCAAGAGCGCCCCCACCAGGATCACGGAGATGCCAAGCCCGCCGCGCAACGACCCGCAGGCGCGGCCCATCGTGTCCAGAAGTTCCTCGGCGATGCGGCTTTTCTCCAGCAATGCCCCCATCAGCACGAAAAGCGGTATGGCGATCAGCACCTGGTTCGAGATCAGCCCGAACACCCGTTGCCCGAACGCGCCCAGCAGCGAGATATCCATCGCGCCCAGGCCCCACCCCAGATAGGCGAACAGCACCGCGATCCCGGCGATGCTGAAGGCCACCGGAAAGCCCGACAGGATCGCCACCACCAAGGCCGCAAACATCAGAAGGTCGAGATACTCGGTCACGCCGGCTCCTCCCCGGCGACAAGCCGCAGCAGGATCGCGAGGGATTGCAGAGCGACCAGCACGCAGAACACGGGGATCAGCGATTTCAGCAGGAACACCGCCTCGATCCCGCCCACAGATATGGGCCCTTCAAGTATCTTCCACGAATTGCGCACCGATGGCCAGGTCCACCAGAGCAACGCCGCCATGGACGGCAGCAACAAAAACAGGTGCCCGGCCATGTCGATCCACCGCCGCGTGGCTGGGGCGGCCTTGGCATAAAAGATGTCGACCCGCACATGCTTGTCGACCAAGAGGGTGTATCCGGCGGCCAGCATGAACAGCGTCGCGTGCAGGTACAGCACGCTTTCCTGCACCCAGATCGAATTGACGCCGAAGACATAGCGCCCCACCACGATGCCGAACTGCACCAGCACCATCAACAGCGCGAACCACCGCAAAACGCTGGCGATACCGCGATTGATCGCGTCGATCATCCCTGCAAGTGCCAGCATGTCGCGGCCTTCCCTGCCCCTTGGGTCATGACGCGCGAGGGTGATCCCCGCGCGCCCGATGTCTCAGTAGCCCATCACCGCGGCACGGGCATTCATCTGACCGTTATCGGCATAGGTCATGTAGGCCCCGATGCTGTCGCGATAGGCGACGAAACTTTCGGTGATCCGCTTGACCAGTTCGTCGCTGTCCTCGCGCAGCTCGGCGATCACCTCCTTGGCGGCCTCGCCCATGGCGTCGATCACTTCCTGCGGGAACTTGCGGACCTGAACACCGTCTTCCTCGACCAGTTTCTTGAGCGAGGCCGCGTGCTTGGTGGTGTATTCCGTCCAGACCGGGTTGTAGAGGCTTTCGCAGGCCACCGACACCGCTTCTTTCAGGTCATCGGGTAGCGCGCCGAACACCTCGGCATTCACACCGCATTCCTCGGCCGAGGACGGCTCGCCCACGCCCGGCCAGTAATAGTTCTTGGCCACCTGTTGATAGCCCAGCGCGCTGTCGGTCCACGGCCCGATGAACTCGCCCGCGTCCAACGCGCCGGTCTGCAACGCCTGGAACATGTCCGGCCCGCCCATGGCCTCGGCCGCCATCCCCAGCTTGGCGCACATCTCGGACGCAAGGCCGGTGGTGCGGAACTTCAGCCCTTTCAGATCCTCGACCGAGTTGATCTCGTCGCGGAACCAACCGCCCCATTGCGGGCCGGAGTTGCCGCACAGGAACGGCTTGATGCCGAACTGGCCGTACATCTCATCGTACAGCTCTTGCCCGCCACCGTGGTACAGCCAGCCCACCTGCTCATCCGCGCGCAGCCCGAAAGGCTGCGAGCCGAACAAAAGGATGCCCTTGGATTTCGACCCCCAGTAGGCCGGAACCGCGTGGTACAATTCTGCCGTGCCTTCGCTGACCGCGTCGAACACGCCGCGCCCGGGCACCAGTTCGCCAGCGGCGAACAGTTTCACCTCGATCCGCCCGCCCGACAGCGTGGTGATCCGGTCGGCCAGCATCTGCGCCGCCACACCGGGGCCAGGCAGGTTCTTGGGCCATGCCGTGACCATCTTCCATTGCTGCACGTCCTGCGCGATGGCCGGAGTGGCCAGCGGCGCGGCGGCAGTGCCCACGGCGGCGGTCGTCAAAAATTTGCGTCTGTCCATTACGTCTCTCCTTGTTGGTCAGTGGGTTATCGTTTGTGTCGAAAGCCTAGGCCTTGCCTTCCAGCCCGTCCTCGGCCGCGTCCGACGCATTCGGAATGCGCATCTCGAAGACGTCCTTGATGCAAGTGTAGTCGTAGTACCCCATCCGCGCGATCGGCTGAATTTTCGCAATGTTCAGCTTGCCCTCGGGCGTCAGAACCGCGTCGTCGACATGAATTCGGGCAACCTGCCCAAAAACTACATCGACCCAGCCTGCGTTGCTGTCGCCGCGCAGGCGATGCGTCGAAAGATAGCGGCACTCGAAATGCGCCGGGCTTTCGGCCACGCGCATCCCCGGCGCGTCGATGCAGGCCGCGCGGGTGACACCCGCCGCATCGAACTCCTCCTCTTCCGGCGGCACGGCCATGGCCGAGATGTTGACCGCCTCGCGCAACTCAAATGTCGCCATGTTCCACACGAACCAGCCGGTCTCTTCCGCGTTGATCACCGTGTCCTTGCGCCGCCCGTCGGGGTACTGGTTGGCCGCGAACATCACCATCGGCGGATCGAAGGTCAGGTTCTGCCACTGGCTGTAGGGCGCCAGATTGTGCACGCCGTCCACGCTGACCGTCGATAGCCAGCCGATAGGCCGCGGCACCGTACAGCTTTTGAAAGGCGAAAACGGCAGCGGGCAGTCTTCCTGTCCGGGAGCGTAGTGCATTCCTCAATTCCCCAGAATACCCGGCAAGCGCAGCCCGTGATCCTTCGCGCAGTCGATCGCGGTCTCATATCCCGCATCCGCATGACGCCACACGCCCGAGGCCGGATCGTTCCACAGCACACGCTCCAGACGTTTCGCGGCCTCCGGCGTGCCGTCCGCCACGATCACGACACCCGCGTGCTGGCTGAAGCCCATGCCGACGCCGCCGCCGTGATGCAGGCTGACCCAGGTCGCGCCGCTCGCGGTATTCACCAGCGCGTTCAGCAGCGGCCAGTCGCTTACCGCGTCCGAGCCGTCCTTCATCGCTTCCGTCTCGCGGTTCGGGCTGGCCACCGAGCCACTATCGAGGTGGTCGCGCCCGATCACGATGGGTGCCTTCAACTCGCCGCTGGCCACCATCTCGTTGAACTTCAGCCCGGCGCGATGCCGGTCGCCCAACCCGATCCAGCAAATCCGCGCGGGCAACCCCTGAAAGGAAATCCGCTCACGCGCCATGTCCAGCCACGTGTGCAGCTTCTCGTTCTCGGGAAACAATTCCTTCATCGCCTGGTCGGTCTTGTAGATGTCCTCGGGATCGCCCGACAGCGCACACCAGCGGAACGGCCCAATCCCCTTGCAGAACAAGGGCCGGATGTAGGCGGGCACGAAACCCGGGAAGGCAAAGGCATTCTCCAGCCCCTCCTCCTGCGCGACCTGCCGGATGTTGTTGCCGTAATCCAGCGTCGGCACCCCGTCGTTCCAGAAATCCACCATCGCCTTCACATGCACCTTCATCGACGCGCGCGAGGCTTTTTCGACCGCCTTGGGATCGCTCTCGCGCTTCTCGCGCCACTCGGCCATGCCCCAGCCCCGCGGCAGGTAGCCGTTCACCGGGTCATGCGCGCTGGTCTGGTCGGTCACGATATCAGGCCGCACGCCGCGCTTGTGAATCTCGGGAAAGATATCCGCCGCATTGCCCAGCAGCGCCACCGACTTGGCCTCGCCCGCCTTGGTCCAGCGGTCTATCATCTCCAGCGCCTCGTCGAGGCTGTCCGTCTTCTCATCGACATACCGCGTGCGCAGGCGGAAATCTATGCTGTCCGGGTTGCACTCCACCGCCAGACAGCACGCACCCGCCATCACCGCGGCCAAGGGCTGTGCCCCACCCATGCCGCCCAAGCCGCCGGTCAGTATCCACTTGCCGGTCAGGTCTCCGTCGTAATGCTGACGCCCGGCTTCGGCAAAGGTCTCGTATGTGCCCTGCACGATACCTTGCGACCCGATATAGATCCACGACCCGGCCGTCATCTGGCCGTACATCATCAGGCCCTTCTTATCGAGTTCGTTGAAATGGTCCCAGTTGGCCCAATGCGGCACGATATTGGAATTGGCGATCAGAACGCGCGGCGCATCCGCATGGGTCTTGACGATAGCCACCGGCTTGCCCGACTGCACCACCAAGGTCTCGTCGGCTTCCAGATCCTTCAGCCCGGCAACGATCCGGTCGAAATCATCCCATGTCCGAGCGGCGCGCCCGATTCCGCCATAGACCACCAGTTCATGCGGGTTTTCTGCCACGTCCGGGTGGAGGTTGTTCATCAGCATCCGCATCGCCGCCTCGGCCTGCCAGCTTTTCGCGGTGATCTCGGTGCCGGTGGGCGGGTAGATGTCACGCAGGTTATGGCGGGGATTGGTCATTCGGGCCTCCAACGGATCAGGTCGTCTAGAATAGTTTTCAGATGCGGGCGCAGGCGGTCCGAGCGGTCGGGCGCATAGTCCCAGGGCGGGCTTTCCTGCATGTAGGTGGACTGGGCCAGCTCCATCTGGATGGCGTGCAGGCCCTCGCCGGGCCGCCCGTAATGCCGCGTCGTCCAGCCGCCCTTGAAGCGACCGTTCAGGATGGCGGTGTACCCTTGTGCCGCCTCGCACCTACGATACACGCTATCCTGGATCGACGTCGCGCAGGTCCGGCCCTCGTCGGTGCCCACGTTGAAATCGGGCAGAACACCCTCGAACAGAAACGGAATCTCCGACCGGATCGAGTGGCAGTCATAGAGCACCACAAACCCGTGAATATTCAGCACCCGCTCCAGCTCCGCCGCCAGCGCCGCGTGATAGGGCGCGTGATACGCCTCGCGCCGCCGCGCGATCTCGGCCTCGTCGGGCTCCGCGCCCTCGCGCCAAATGGGCTGCCCGTCGAAATCGGTTACAGGGCACAGCGACGTGGTGTTCTGGCCGGGATAAAGGCTCGCGCCCTCCGGGTCGCGGTTCACGTCGATGACATAGCGGTGGATGGTCGTGCGCACCGTGGTCACGTCGCCCATCAACCCGGCATAAAGCCGATGGATATGCCAGTCTGTGTCGGCCAACGCCTGCCCGGTCTCGTTCAATCCTTCGGCCACGTCTTGCGGCACATCCGTTCCCGTATGGGGCAGGCCCAGCACCAGCGGGCTCTGCCCGCGCGTCATCTCAAGAAAACTCACAGTGAGACCTCCACGCCCGTCTCGCGTGCCAGCGCGTCCTCGCGGACCAGCGCCGCCGCCCGCTCCATGTCCGGCGCCATCATCCGGTCTTCTTCCAGCCGCGGCACCTCCGCCCGGATCGTCGCAATCGCGCGCTGCAACGCGTCCGATGTCACCAGCGGCGCCCGCGCCTCGATCCCCTGCGCGGCGCACAGCGCCTCGACGCCCAAGATCATCGACAGGTTCGCGTTCATCCGGCGCAGACGCCGCGCCCCGTGGGCCGCCATGCTCACATGGTCCTCCTGATTGGCAGAGGTCGGCGTGCTGTCGGTCGAACACGGGTTCGCCAGGTGCTTGTTCTCGCTCATCAGCGCCGCCGTCGTCACCTCGGCGATCATGAAGCCCGAATTCAGACCCGGCGCGGGCGTCAGAAACGGCGGCAGGTCATGGCTCAATGCAGGGTCCACCATCAGCGCCACGCGCCGCTGCGCGATGGCTCCGATTTCCGACAGCGCCAGCGCGATCTGGTCGGCGGCAAAGGCCACCGGCTCGGCATGGAAATTCCCGCCCGAGACGATCCCGGCCTCGATCACCAGCGGATTGTCCGTGACGGCATTCGCCTCGATCTCCAGCGTTGTCGCGGCAAAGCGCAGCAGGTCCAGCGCCGCACCCGCCACCTGCGGCTGGCAGCGGATGCAATACGGGTCCTGCACCCGGCTGTCGCCTTCGCGGTGGCTTTCGCGGATCTCGCTGCCCGCCATCAGGGCCGACATCGCGGTGGCCACGTCGATCTGCCCTTTGTGGCCGCGCAAGCTGTGGATCTCGGGCTGCAATGGCTGGGTCGAGCCCATGATCGCATCCGTCGACAGCGCGGACGTCACGATCGACGCCCTCAGCGCGCGCACACCGTCGAACAGCGCCGCCAATGCGCAGGCGGTCGAGAACTGCGTGCCGTTGATCAGCGCCAGCCCTTCCTTCGGGCCCAGCACCACGGGTGTCAGCCCGGCCCGCTCCAACGCCTCGCCCGCCGGCATCCGCACGCCGTCCAGCAGCGCGTCGCCCTCGCCGATCATTGCAGCAGCCATATGCGCCAGCGGCGCCAGATCGCCCGATGCACCCACCGACCCCTGCGACGGGATCACCGGCACGACGCCCCGCGCCAGCATCCCCTCGATCAGCGCGCAGATCTCCCACCTCACGCCCGAGGCGCCCCGCCCCAGCGACAAGAGCTTCAGCGCCATCATCAGGCGCGTGGTCTCGGCCTCCAGCACTTCGCCCACGCCGCAGCAATGGCTGAGGATCAGGTTGCGCTGCAACGTCTCGACATCCTCGGGCGGAATGCGCACCGAGGCCAGCTTGCCAAAGCCCGTATTCACCCCGTAAACCGGCACGTCCCCACGCGCCGCCGCAGCGACCTGCCCAGCCGCAGCCTGGATCCCCGGACGCGCCTCCGGCGTCAGCACCGCCGCCATACCGTCGCGCCACAGCCGCTCCAGCGTCTCCAGCCGGGTCTCTCCCGGCACCAGCGTCAGGGTCATGCCCGCCCTCCGAAGATCCGTTTATGCAGCGGGTTCACCCCGATGCGATAGCTCAGCTCCGCCGGCTCCTCGACATCCCAGATGGCCAGGTCCGCCCGCATCCCCGGCGCGATCTCGCCCCGGTCATAAAGCCCGAGCGCCTGGGCCGCATGGTGCGTCGTGCCCGCCAGTGCCTCGGCCGGTGTCAGGCCAAAGAGCGTGCAAGCCATGTTCATCGCCAGCAGGACGGACCCCATCGGCGACGATCCGGGGTTCCAGTCCGTCGCCACCGCCATCGGCACGCCGTGCGCGCGGAACGCCGCGACCGGCGGCTTCTGCGTCTCGTGCAGCGTGTAGAACGCCCCGGGCAACAGCACCGCCACGCTGCCCGCTTCGGCCAACGCCTTGGCGTCGGCCTCATTCGCATATTCCACATGATCCGCCGACAGCGCGCCGCGCTCCGCCGCAAGCTTTGTCCCGCCGATATTGCTCAGCTGCTCGGCATGCAGCTTGACCGGCAGGCCCAGCGCCGCGGCCTTGTCGAATACCCGCGCGATCTGGGCAGCGTCGAACGCGATCCCCTCGCAAAAGCCGTCCACCGCATCGACCAGCCCCTCGGCATGGGCCGCCTCCAGCGCGGGCAGGCAGACCTCGTCGATATAGGTGTCCGCATCCGCGCCCTTGGGCACCGCGTGCGCACCCAAAAACGAGGTCACCACCCGTACCGGACGCGCCTCGCCCACCGCGCGCGCCACCCGCAACATCTTCAGTTCCGTTTCGATATCAAGGCCATAACCCGACTTGATCTCGATCGTCGTGACCCCTTCCGCGATCAGCGCATCCGCGCGGCGCAACGCCTGCGCAAGCAGCAGGCTTTCATCCGCTTCCCGCGTCGCCGTCACGGTTGAAACGATCCCGCCCCCGGCGCGCGCCACCTCTTCATAGCTCGCCCCTTCGAGGCGCATCTCGAACTCCAGCGCGCGATTGCCGCCATGCACAATGTGGGTGTGACAATCGATCAGACCAGGCGTCAGAAGCCGCCCTCCGGCGTCGATCACCTGCGCCTCCGCAGACGTGTCGCCCAGATCCGCCATCGGCCCGACCCAGTCGATCCGCTCGCCCTGCACCCGGAGCGCCGCATCCCGCATCAGGCCGTACCCGCCTTCGGAGCCGTCCATGCAGGCGATGGTGGCATTGGTGATCGTCAGATGATCGGTCATTCTTCCCTCCTTGCCACACGGCCTACGGAACGTTAATATGTAGGTACATATTTTGTCAATGGAGATCGCCCGTGCAGGAAATCCAGTCTCGTCAGACCCTTACTCCAGACGGCTGGGTCAGCGACCTTTGCCTGACCATCGACCAAGGGCGCATCACGCGAATCTCCCGCACGCCGTCGCCCGGCGCGCACACCGTCGACCTGTTGTTGCCCGCGCCGGTCAACCTGCACAGCCATGCATTCCAGCGCGCCATGGCCGGGCTGACCGAAACCCGAGGCCCCGATCCCAACGACAGTTTCTGGACCTGGCGCAAGCTGATGTACCGCTTTCTCGACCGGCTGACACCGGACCACGTGCAGGCCATCGCCGAACTGGTGTTCATGGAGATGCTCGAGGCCGGCTACGGCGCGGTGGCCGAGTTTCACTACCTGCACCACGATATCGGCGGCAAACCCTATGCCGAGTTGGCCGAAATGGCCGGGCGGATCACCACGGCCGCGACGAATACCGGCATCGGCCTCACCCTGCTGCCGGTGCACTACATGCAAGGCGGCTGCGACGGGCGCGCGCTGGAAGGCGGCCAGCGCCGGTTCGGCAGCGACCCGGAGCTGTTCGCCCGCCTGCACGTCGATAGCGCGAGGCTCATTGCCGAAGCCCCGGACGACTTTGCCATAGGCATCGCGCCCCATTCCCTTCGTGCCGTGCCACCTGACGCGCTGGACCAAGCCCGCCAAATCTGTCCCCGAGGCCCCATCCATATGCACCTCGCCGAGCAGGTCGCGGAGGTTCAGGAGGTCGAGGCCCACCTCGGCGCCCGCCCTGTCGAGTGGCTTCTGGACAATGCCGATGTGACGGCGGACTGGTGCCTGATCCACTGCACGCAAATGACGGACGCAGAGACCCGTGCGCTGGCCGGCACGGGCGCTGTCGCCGGCCTCTGCCCGATCACGGAATCGAGCCTGGGCGACGGTATTTTCAACGGGATCACCTACCGCGACGCCGGTGGACGGTTCGGCGTCGGCTCGGATTCCAATATCCACATCGCGCTCTGGGAAGAGCTTGCCACGCTCGACTACTCCCAGCGCCTGCGCGACCGCAGCCGCGCGGCGATGGCAACGGCGGACTGCTCAACGGGCCGGGTGCTCTTTGACGCCGCGGCGCAGGCCGGAGCACAGGCCGCGGGCCGAGCTTCGGGGAAGATTGCCGAAGGTCGGCTTGCCGATCTCATCGCCGTGTCCACCGACAACGAGTTCCTGTGCAATCGCTCCGGCGACACCGCGCTCGACAGTCTTGTCTTCACGGGCCGTGGCCGCAGTTGCGTCACCGATGTCTGGAGCGCGGGGCGCCACATGGTCCAAAACGGTCGCCACGTCGCGCGTGACCGGATCACCAACGCGTTCCTGGCTGTCACCGCGCAACTGGGACAGGCGATATGACCGCGCCGCCTCGCCTGTCGTGGAGAGATGTCCGCGACCGGATCCACGACCAGATCCTGACTGGGCAATACGGCCCCGGCGATCGCCTGCCGCGGGATGCCGACATTGCCGAAGACCTGAATTGCGCGCGCTCCACCGTACAGCGCGCCATGCAGGATCTTTCCGACAGCGGTCTGGTGGAGCGTCGGCGCAAGGGCGGAACACGGGTGCGGCCCGACCCGGTCACCCGCGCCACGCTCGACATCCCGATCACCCGCCGCGAGGTGGAACAGCGCGGCGGGCGCTATGGCTATCACCTGATCCGCCGCAGTGAAGCCAATGCGCCACGCGCGGTGCTCTCGGCCTTCGAACTCGACACGCCGCGCCCAATGGTGCGCGTCGAGGCCCTGCACCTCAGCGACAGCCGGCCCTACATCCTCGAAGACCGCTGGATCTGCCCCCGGACCTCGCCCGAAATTCGCGATCTCGATTTCACCGAGCAGAGCGCGAACGAGTGGCTTGTCCACAACAAGCCCTATACAAGGCTCGATCTGCGCTTTTATGCCATCTCGGCCGGCGAAGAGATCGCCGGCCTTCTCGAGACACCTGTCGGGGCCGCTCTTATGGTGATCGAACGCACGACCTGGATCGACGGCGCACCCATCACCTCGGTCAAGGCTATCACCCGGCCCGGCTATCAGATCCAGACCGGCAGTTGAGGCCTAAAGACACTCCGCCAAGGTAGTCGCAAGATTGCGCAGCAGCTGCGGATAAAGCGCGCGTCCCGGCTCCAGGTCCGAGCCAAGCGGATCCAGCACATCCGTTCGCGCTTGCGCATCCTCCATCACCGCGTCGACGATTCCGGGGGCGAACTGGGGTTCCGAAAGCACGCAGGTCACACCCTCATCACGCACCCGTGCCTGAATTTCGGCAATCCGCGCCGGGCTGGGGTCGGCCGCGTCCGAGACCGAGATCGCCCCGGCAGCAGGCATGTTCAAGGCATCCTCGAAATACTGGTAGGCATCGTGGAACACGATGAAATTGCCGCCGCGCACCGGCTCGAGGATCGCGTCGAGCTCGGATTTCAACGCGGCAATTTCGTCGGCACCGGCAGCGGCGTTTTCGCGATAGGCGTCGGCGTTCGCGGGGTCGGCTTCCGACAGCGTGGCAGCGATCGCGGTCAGCCACGTGGCGGCATTGTCGGGCGACAGCCACGCATGCGGGTCCAGCCCGCCATGGCCGTGATCGTGCGCGGCATGGCCCTCCTTGCTTTCGCCGTGCTCGGCGCCTGTCTCGTGGTCGTGCTCATGATCGTGGTCGTGCTCATGCTCCGACTCCGCGTGAGCATGTTTCTTCTCATCACCTTCGTGATCGGAATGGTCGTCGTCATGCGCATGGTCATCGTGCCCGCCCGATCCATGAGCATGGTCATGCGCTTCGAACAAGGCACTTTCACGGACCGGCAGGGTTACCGTGCCATCGACCTGCAACAACTCGACCACATCGGCCTGTCCTGCTAGCGTGTCCAGCGCATCCTCCAGCCAGGGCGTAAGGTCAGGCCCGAGCCAGAAAACCACGTCGGCCTCCTGCAACGCCCCCGCGTCGGAAGGTCGCAAGCTGTATTCGTGCGGGCTTGCCCCCGGCGCCACGATCAACGCGGGCTGGCCCACGCCGTCCATGACGCGGGCAACCAGCGAATGGATCGGCGCGATATCCACGGCGACTTGTGGCGTTTCGGCACCGGCAGTGCCTGCAACGAACGCCATCGTGGCGGACAGGGAAAGAAGGGTTCTGGACATCACGGCCTCTTGTAATTACATAACATTGCATGTCGCATATACAAAACGTTATAATATGACAAGTACCGACAAATCAGGGCCCGCTGGCCCGAGCGAACCGCTCGGTTTCGAGACGCACGATCACGCCAATTGCATCTCTGCCGCGATCTCCGAGGCCGAGGCGCATTGCGCCCGTGAAGGGCTGCGCTTTACGCCCGTGCGCCGCAAGGCACTGGAAATCCTGCTGCAGGAGCACCGTGCGCTTGGCGCCTATGACATGCTCGACCGCCTGCGCGAGGCCGGATTCGGCTCCCAGCCCCCGGTGGCCTATCGCGCGCTCGAATTCCTCGTCGCCAACGGGTTCGCGCACAAGATCGAACGGCTGAACGCGTTCGTGGCCTGCTCTCACCCCGGCGCCAACCACTCGCCCGCCTTCATGATCTGCCGCCAATGCGACTCGGTGGCAGAGGCGCAGGCGACACCCGCAAGCGGCGAATTGGGCGAGACGGCCCGCGCGGCCGGGTTCCGGATCGAAAGAACCGTGGTCGAGGCCGAGGGCCTGTGCCCCGCCTGTTCCGACAAGGCCGACACATGAGCCTCGTCTCCGTCGAGAATATCAGCGTCGGCTACGGCGCCGTCCGGGTGTTGCGCGAAGTCTCGCTTTCCGTCGAACCGGGCGAGATCATCACGATCGTGGGGCCGAACGGATCGGGCAAGACCACGCTTTTGCGCGCGCTCATCGGCGCCGTTGCGCCCCTGTCCGGTAAGATCGTGCGCAGCGCCGGCCTGCGTATCGGCTATGTGCCGCAGAAACTCCACATCGACCCAACGCTGCCGCTGACCGTGAAACGGTTTTTGCGGCTGCCTTCCGGCGCGTCCCGGGCCGCGATCGAGCAGGCACTGGACCGATCCGGGGTCCCGGATCTTTCGGACCGGCAGATGGCCGGCCTCTCCGGCGGCCAGATGCAGCGCGTCCTGCTGGCACGGGCGCTGATCGGACGTCCGAACCTTCTGCTGCTCGATGAAGCGACCCAAGGGCTCGACCAGCCCGGCTCTGCCGCGTTCTACCGCCAGATCGAGGACGTGCGCCGCGAGACCGGCTGTGCCATCGTGATGATCAGTCACGAACTGCATGTCGTCATGAGCGCCTCGGACCGCGTGATCTGCCTCAACGGGCACGTTTGCTGCCAGGGCACGCCCGAAACCGTCTCGGCCGCGCCCGAATACCAGGCCCTGTTCGGGTCGGGCACCGGCGGCGCGCTGGCGCTTTACCGGCACGATCATGACCACGCCCATGACGAGACCTGCGCGCACGACCACGTGCACGACCATCCGTCGAACAGCACCGAGACCGAGGCCGCCGAATAATGCTCGATGATTTCATGACCCGCGCCGCCCTGGCCGGTATCGGTGTCGCCTGCGCGGCAGCCCCGCTCGGCAGTTTCGTCGTGTGGCGGCGGATGGCCTATTTCGGTGACGCCACTGCCCACGCGGCAATCCTGGGCGTGGCGCTGTCTCTCGCGCTGCAGATCTCGGTCTTCGCGGGCGCCGTGGCCGTTTCGCTTGCCATGGCGTTGACCGTCAACGGGCTGTCGGGACGGGGCTATGCCATGGACACGCTTCTTGGTGTGCTGGCGCATTCTGCCTTGGCTTTCGGGCTGGTGGCGGTGTCGTTTCTGTCCGGGATACGTATCGACCTGATGGCCTATCTGTTCGGCGACATCCTAGCGGTGTCCCGTGGCGACCTGATCGTGATCTGGGGCGGCGCCGCGCTGGTGGTGGCGTTGATCGGCTGGCGCTGGTCCGCCCTTCTGGCCTCGACGCTCAGCGACGAACTGGCCTATGCCAGCGGCATCGACCCCCGGCGCGAACGGCTGATCCTCACGCTGGCGCTTGCCATCACCGTCGCCGTGGCGATCAAGGTCGTCGGCGCGCTTCTGATTGCGGCAATGCTGATCATTCCCGCAGCCGCCGCACGACCCCTGTCGCGCAGCCCCGAAGAGATGGCGGTTGCCGCTGCCGCCATCGGCGCGGTCTCGGCGGTCGCGGGCCTGCAATCTGCGTATCTGCTAGACACCCCGACGGGTCCTTCCATCGTCTGCGTCGCCGCTGTTCTCTTCGTGGTGACCAGCGCGCTGCGCGGTGTACGCGGCTGAACGTGCGAGGGGCCGACCGTCTAAAGCGCGGGGGCGTAACGGACGCGGTGGCACAACGTGGACGGGTCCTCGAGGATCGCGCCGTAATCCTGGGCAATCTGATCGAAAGGTGACTCGCCCGACACCAGGACATCCAGCGCCGGGTCCGCAAGAAGATCCAACGCCTTTTCCAGCCGCCTGCGATAACTCCACCTGACGCGCCTGTCCGCGGGCACCTGTCCGACCTGGCTACTGACGATCTGAAGACGGCGCTGATGGAACGCACCCCCCAGGGGCACCTCGGGCGTCTTGGTGCCGAACCAGCTTGCCTCGACAACCCGTGCCTCCATGCCCGCCAGCGCAATGGCCGTTGCCAGACCCTCCGCCGTCGCCGACGCGTGGATGACCACGTCCCTGTCGCCTGCCGCCTCTGCCGGCTGCGAGAAACCGCAGCCCATCGCGTCGGCCAGTGCCGCCTTGCGCGGATCGACATCCACCATCGTCACCTCGGTTCCCGGGATCCGCGCGCAGACATAACCCGTCAACAGACCCACCACGCCGGCACCGATCACGCTGACCCTGTCGCCCGGCGCCACACACGCGTCCCACGTGATGTTCAGCGCCGTTTCCATGTTGGCGGCAAGCACCGCGCGCGCCGCCGGCACCGTGTCGGGCACCGGGCACGCGGCCTCGGACGGCACGGCGAACTGCGTCTGGTGCGGATGCAGCACGAAAACGGTCTCGCCCGCCCGTTCGCCCCCCTGCACGGTGCCCACCGCGGCGTACCCGTATTTCACCGGAAAGCTGAACCCACCCTGCTGAAACGGGGCTCGCATGGTTTCGTGCTCGCTGGCCGGTACACCCCCGCTCCAGACAAGCCGCTCGGTGCCGCGGCTGATCCCGCTGAAGAGGGTCTCGATCACAACATCCTCCGGTCCCGCACGGACATCGACCGCCCGCAGCTCGACCGTCTGCCTGTCAACGATCCACAATGCCCGGGCGTCGTCAGTACTCAAAGTGCGTGCCCGGATTTCAGCGCTTTCACAGATAGATAGCCGCTGTTGTGAATGTTCTTTCCGACCCGCAGCGGCAGTTGCTCCACGACCTCGATCCCCTGTGCCCGGAAGGTCCGCACCTTGGCCGGATTGTTAGTCAAAAGACGCACCTTCCCGACGCCAAGCTGCCGCAGGATGACAGCGGCCACGCGGAAATCGCGCTCGTCGTCCTCAAACCCCAGCGTATGATTGGCATCCACGGTATCGAGGCCCTGCGCCTGCAAATCATAGACCCGCATCTTGTTGGCCAGCCCGATTCCGCGCCCTTCCTGATTGAGGTAGAGCAGAAGGCCGGCGCCTTCCTCGCCCATCCGCAGCATCGCGGCGCGCAGCTGCGGGCCGCAATCGCATTTCAGACTGCCCAGCACGTCCCCCGTAAAGCAGGCCGAGTGCAGTCGGGCCAGCACCGGCCCCGCCGGATCCGGCGTTCCGATTTCGAACGCGTAATGCTCGGTCCGCCCGTCCGGGTCGCGAAAAACGTGCAACCGGCCTGCGTCATGCGCCTCGACCGGCAGGCCGGCCGCCGCGACGTGCGACAGCACCGGCGCCTTTTCCAGATGTCCGAGCGTCTCTGCCACGTCCACGTGCGTCATGGCCAGCTCCACGGGCAAATCGGCGGTCCGCGCCACGTCGAACACCAACGCCGCCGGCAGCAGCTCTGCCGATTTCACCAGGCTCAGCGCCACGCCATGCAGGCGCGACTCCTCAGATCGCACGCGATGCAGCGGTGCGACAGGCCCCGCCGCCGCATCTTGTCCGGCATCCGCCAGGCGCATGAACCAGCCGATATCGGCCTGTTTCGGCGGGTGGATACGCACCGGGCCATCGGTCACATCGGCGCTTTGCACAGGTGCCATGGCCGCGCGCGCCCGGTTCCCGGTCAGGACAAGCTCGGGCACGCCGAACATCTCGCGCAGCGCATCCAGACGCTCCTGGGTCAGCGGTTCGATCGCCACCACGACCGCCCGCGCCCCCGCGTCGGCCACAAGGCATGGCAGACCAAGGCGCAGATCGGCGCTCGCCCGGCTCAGGCGTTCCGCGATACTGGGTCGAAGACTTTCAGGTACTGGCGACATGGAACACACTCTCAGATTATCAGGGGCGGATAGGGACATTCGAAAAGCAATTTCAGTGCCGCAAAGCCGGGCGGTCGCTCAGGCGATGCGGCCACAGCATTTCGGCAGGCGGCTCGGGCGCCAGCGCACAGTCGAAAAGAACGTCGGAGCCAAGGCTGTAGACCTCGGTCTTGGGACGCAACGCCTCGGCCAGGCAGGGCACCGGCGAGGTCTTGAGGCCCGCGGGCCCCGCCCCGATCAGCAGCGGTGCCACGGCCACGTGCAGCCGGGTCAGCAGACCGGCCTCGAGGAACTGCGCGATCGTGATCCCCCCGCCCTCGACCAGAACATGGTAAAGGCCTAGGCCGCGCAGGGCCGCCAGGATCTGCGCCGGCGATATCCAGGCGCCGCGCGGCAGACGGATCACCTCGACGTCGGCGGGACGCGGCGTGTCCACCGCCTGGATGACGATGCGCCGCGCGCTCGTATCCGTCAGCAAGCCGGCGTCATTGGGCAGCCGTCCGTTCGGGTCGATCACCACGCGGGCCGGATTGCGCCCCTTGGCCAGCCTGACGGTCAGGCGCGGATTGTCGTGCAGCGCGGTCTTCACGCCGATCACCACCGCATCCGCCAGCGCCCGAAGGCGATGCAGATGCGCCAGCCCGTCCTTGCCGGAAATATCCTGCGCATCACCCGACTCGGTCGCGACGCGCCCGTCCAGCGACTGGCCGATCTGTGCCACCACGCTTTGGCCGCTCAATGTCCGCGTCAGCCCCCCGTAAAGCGTCAATGCGGCGCGCTCGCCGGAACTCCAGTCGCCGCAGCACAAGCACGCTTCGTCGTTCCGCGCGGCGAGGATACGGGCCCAGACCCTTGGTGTGACATCCAGTGCGTCCATGCTCATCTCCGGGGTTCCCGCAATGTCTCCGCAGGCGGTCCATCCGGGATCGCCAACAGGTCGCGGTGCCCTACCACGAGGGCTGTGTGATTGACTGTTCTGCGTCTCGCTTCGGCCCAGCTTTCGGCCTGCGTTTCCCCGGCCTCGGCGGCCGCAACCGCGACGCCGGCCACGAACTCTGCCTGCAAGGCCGCATCGTCC
Source organism: Roseovarius sp. THAF8 (assembly GCF_009363735.1). Lineage (NCBI taxonomy): Bacteria > Pseudomonadati > Pseudomonadota > Alphaproteobacteria > Rhodobacterales > Roseobacteraceae > Roseovarius > Roseovarius sp. THAF8. The sequence goes on from NZ_CP045410.1 coordinate 777,180, forward strand.
GGGCCAAGATGCCACGCGCTGTCCGCAAGCCTGACTTCGAAACCGTTTGCCTCAAAGGCCTGCGCCGTCTGCACGGCGGCGTCCGGCCCCATCGCGACCTGCCCCCCCTTGGCGCCGCGCTGATGCCGGTTGAACGCTTGCACGATGTCGGAATCCGCCGGCAAGCCCGGGTCCCACTCCATTCGGCCATCGAAGCTGAGTGCCGCGTAAAACGGGATGGATGCCGCCGCCAACCGTTTCGCCAACGCGTCCGCCCAAGCGGCGCTCATCAGGTCCAGAAGCGCGGACGTGGTGACAAACCCCGCATCCTCGAGCGGAAGCGCCTGCACATCCTCCACGCTGCACATCGCGCAGTCGGCCGCCGGATGCCGCGCCTTGGCCACCTGCAAGTGGCTTTCATCCGTGTCCAGAAAGCGCCAACTCATCGTCTCGAACCCTGCGGCGGCAAACGCGCGTGCCGTCGATCCGGTGCCGCTGCCAAGATCCACGACCCGCGTTCCGGGCGCCATCAATGACACGGCCTCGCGCAGCAATTCGGGGGCCCGCGCCGCGTGGTCCGCCGGTTCGCGCAGGCTCAGCCAGTCGGGCTGGAATTGCGTGTCAGATATCCGATTCATACCACCCACGCGCCACGTGACTTTCATGAAGCTGGACCCGGATGCGCCTGACACGTCCGTCATCGCCCAGGCCCTTCGATTTGACCGTATCCCGAAGCTGCGTCCATATGTGGTGGCACAGGAACTCGGTCGTGGTGATCTTGCCGTCGAATTCCGGCTTGTCGTCGAGATTGCCGTATTTCAGCGGCTCCAGCGCCGCGTTCAGGGCTTCGGTCGCAAGGCCGATGTCGACCACCAGGCCATTCGGGTCCAGGTCCTCTGTATAGAACGCTGCGTCGACGACGAAGGTCGCGCCGTGCAGGCCTTGGGCCGGGCCGAAGACGGGGGATGGCAAGGAATGTGCGATCATGATGTGATCGCGGACTTCAACTGCAAACATGGAACTTCCATTTTTCGGGGTGATGCGGAACGAGCGCCGCGCATTTTCGAAAGAGTAACAGGCTCATGACCCAATCCGTTCCAGAACGTCCGCGAAAACACGCGCCGTATGTGTCCAGTCGGGCAGCGACGCCGCCCGGTCTCGCGCGGCGCAGGCATAGCTTCGGGCGGTTTCCGGCGATGTCAGCAAGGTTCTGATTGCCTCAGCCAGCGCCAGGGGCTCGTCCGGCTCCACCAGCAGCGCCGCCTCGCCTACGGTTTCGGGAACCGCGCCCACACGGGTCGAGACGACCGGCAAACCGTTCTGCATCGCCTCGCTCAACACCATGCCGTAGCCCTCGTAGCGGGTCGCAAGGGCAAACACGCTTGCGCGGCCATAGGCGCGTCGCAACGCGTCTTCGCTCACCTCCCCGGCGAACCGCACGCGATCCGAAAGCCCCAGCGCCGCCGCTTCGGCGCGCAGCTTCTCGGCGGTCTCGGCCTCATGCGCCTTGCCGACGATTTCTGCATGCCAGTCCAGGTCGGTCAGTTGGGCGAGCGCTTTGAGAAGAACATCATGCCCCTTCCTCGGCGTCAAAAGACCCACCGAAAGGATCAACGGTGGCATCGCCTTGGCAGGCTCCGTCCGGGTGTCCTCGTCCAGTTGCTCGAACCCCGGCGGCGCCACGGTCAAGCGGTCCCGCGCGACCCCAAGCTCCCGCTCCACGGTGTCCGCGATGTGCTGGCTCGGCACGATCACATGTGCCACGTGACGCAGCACCTCCGCCTCGTTGTCCAGAAGGCGTCGGGCGCGGTCTGCGGGCAGACCGCTTTCCAGACCCAGCGGGTGATGCACCATCCCGACGATCGGCGCGGCGACACGGCACAGTCCTGCCGGATCCAACGCGCCCAGCGCCAGCCCGTCCACGATGGTAGGACAAGAGCGCGGGATCGCCGCCAGGGCATCGAACGTCTTCTGCATGTCCATGGAAGATGGGTCAGGAAAGCTGTCCGGCAACTGCACATGCGCGGTATCATACCCCAAAGCGTTCAACCGACGTAGCACGGTCGCGTCATAGATGTACCCTCCGGTGCGCTGCTCCTTGTCTCCGGGAATGGCGAAAACGGCGCGGGTCATTGCGATGCGGCCTCCCCTGCCGCGGATGCGCTCGCACTCGGCGCCCAAAGAAGTACCAGCGCCGGCAAGGTCGCGATCAGCATCATCGCGCCATAGCAGATGCCCATGGCCACACCCGCATCGGACGTGAGGCCGATCAGCGGGAACAGCGCCGCTGCTGCCCCTTCGCGCCATCCCCAGCCGGCAATCGAAAGCGGCACAAGCATCGCGCAGAAGACCAGCGGCAGAACCGTCAACAGGCCGGCGGCCGGTATGACCGACCCGGTGGCCAGCGCGCAGGCGTAGAGTGCAAAAACCAACAGCCCCGCGCCGAAAAATGCATGCAGAACGATCCTGCGGTGCCCGAGCAGCCGCCGGATCAGCCCCGGAAACGACCTGGTTGCGGGAAATTGCCGTGCCACCCACAGGGCCACGCCGCACAAAAGAGGCATGATCAGCAAAAGGGTCCAGACACCGCCCGGCCACACCGTGCCGCCCGGCACGATCACGGCACCGACCAGACCAAGGCTCAGCAGGGTGAACATTGCCACCTGCCCCATCAGTCGCTCGGCGGCAACCGACTGTCCGGCACGCGCCCAATCGGCTTGACGGCGTACCCGCACAGCACGGCCCACATCTCCCAGAACGCCGCCGGGCAGGACCGAATTGATCAACTGCGCCAGGTAATACTCCCGCAACGCGACGCCAAATCCGATCCGGATATCCAGCGCGCGCGCGGTCAGTTGCCAGCGGCGGGCCATGGAAACGGTCGCAAGCGTCAAGGCCCCGAGACTTGCCGCCAGCCATGTCCAATCCGCCTTGGCCAGGCGTCCGGCCACTTCTTCCGTGTCCGTCCACCATAGCATCGCCGCCATCAATCCCGCCGACGCCAGCAGTTTCAGTGCCCAGGCTCTCATTCCCTGACACCTGCAATCTGTTCCATCGACGTGAACGCCCGGATGAAATCGTCGCGAAAGCTGTCCATCCGGCGCACCGGCGCGGCGGCGGACGGGATCAGGCCATCGCTCCAGCCCCACGCCTCGACGAACCCCAAGACCTCCGGCGGCGCGATCATGTGTACCGGCACGTCCTTGTTGTCGCTGCCCGCCACGAACCCCGCCGCTTGATGGTCGCCGGCGACAATGACCAGCGGTGCGGCCTCCCCCAGACGCGCCACGTGGGAAAAGACCGCCTGCAGCGCGTAATCCACCGATCTTCGATACGCATCGCGCACCGCGTCGCGATCCTTCCACAGCTCTCGCGGGGACGGACCCTGCCCCGCCATGTCGCTGAACTCGGACCCGTCGCCGATGGCCTCCCAGGGCAGCATCCGCGGCACCGGCGTCCACGGCGCATGAGACGAAATCAACGCGATCTGCACGAAATCGGGGCGCGGGTCTTCGGCCAGAAGGTCGCCATAGGCGGCCAGCGTGAACTGGTCGGGCATCGTGACCCAGTTGAACGGCGCGCCCTCGTAGGGGATGTCCTCGGCCTCGAAGACAAGGTCGAACCCCATGGCCGCGCTTTCCGGCCAGGCCATCGTGATCGCGGGCATGACCGCGGCGGTGCGATATCCCGCCGCCTGCGCGAAGTGAAACAGCCATTTCTGCCCGCTGGCGATCATCGCGCTGTACCGCGCATTGTCCGACGTCCACAATCCGCTGTGCAGCGCGCCATGGGCAAGCCAGCTCTGACCACCCGCCGTGGGCGAGGTAAGCCAGCCGCTCTTCATCGCCAGACCTGCCTCGCGCAGGTCCGCTTCAGCGGCGCGCAGCGTCGCGCTGTGCGTGCCTGCGTACTCCGGATTGTCGAAACTCGCGCGCCCATAGCTCTCGATCCAGATCAACAACACGTCCCGCCCCTGCAGCTGATCGAAAACGCCCGCGATGTCGCGCATCGGATCGTCCTGCGCCGCCCGTTTGAACCGCGCCAGTTCCGCCACGGTTTCCCGCGCATCGCCGATCCGCGCAACGGCAACCCGGGTCGTCCGGGCCGACCCCGGCGGACTTTGAGCGAACGACCAGTAGCCCAGGTGGTGCCCGGTATCGGCGACCGCCCAACCGCTCGTCGCCAGGACTCCAACCAATGCCAGCGCTCTCGCCGGCGCCGGAAGCGCCAGCCGTTGCCACGCCTTCAGACCGCCACGCAACAGCGTGAACAGGATCGCCGTCGCCATGAAGGCGCCCAGAACAAGCAGCAAGGTGCGCATCGGCCCTATGCTGTCCCTCAGCAGGCTCAATCCGGCCTCCACCAGAAAGAGGTCCGACACCGGATTGAAGCCGCGGTTGTAGGCCGCAAAACTCGCCATATCCGCCAGCTTCAGCGCCGTCACCGCGACCAGCGCCAAGGCTGTCGCCGTGGCCAGGCCACGCACCTGACCCGCCGCCAGCATGGCGAACAGCAGAACCGACAACTCGATCGGCCAATAGGCCACGCCCGACAATGACATCTGCCCGGGATGGTTGGGCAACGCCAGCACGCACAGCATCAGCCCCGCCGAGGAGATCAGGATCAGCGCCCGCCTCATTTGCGGTGTCGCACCAACCAGATCGTGTCCACCGCGAATGACATCGCCAGCACGGCCGCTGCCGCCACCGCGATCGGTGTCACGAGGCCCGCCGGCAGCAGGGGAAACACCAACGCAATCAGAGCCGCGATCTGCACCACGCAGATGGTCTTGCGGCGCATCGATTCCGGCAAGTCCGCGCGCAGCGCGGGCCAGAACATACCTGCCAGCACGAAGCCATAGCGCATGAATCCCAGGACCAGGATCTCGGCTCCGGTCTTGCCTGAAATCAGCAACCATAGCGCAAGCAAGGCCCCCAGCGCCGCGTCCGTTTCCATGTCGAACCGGGCTCCGAAGGCAGACTTCAACCGCGAGCGGCGCGCCAGCCAGCCATCGACACCGTCGAGCGCGAGGATCACCAGTGCCAGCCAGAAGACCACCCAGGCCGACACCGCATTCACCTCGAACAACGCGCCGAACAGCACGGAAAGAAGCGCGGCCCGGCCCAGCGTCACGGTATTGCACAGGCCGAAAACCGTGTGGGGATATCCGCCGCGCAAGCCCACCGAGACCAGTCCGACGCAAATCCCGAAGGCCATGATGGACCACAGCGGCGTCGACAACACCGTGCTGGAGAGCACCAGCAGCCCCAGCCCCATCAGCGCCACTGTCGCGGCAAACTCCGCCATCGGCGGACGAACACTTATCCCGGGACCATTCTGTTGTGGGGTTACGTCGACCATGCTTTATCCTTGCCACTGGTGGGTTTACATAGAACGTGCAACACTCGCGGCCAGATCACATTTTGGTCACCACCGACCGATCATTTCGGCGCGTCCAGGTGCACGATACCCCGGATCGGCAAATGATCCGAGGCAAGCCGAAGTTGCGGCGTACGCACCGTTTCGACCTCCCTCACAGCGCCGGCCCGGTCCGTCAGGATCCGGTCGAGCGGCAACACCGGGCGTCCCGACGGAAAGCTGCGCCTTGCAGGTCCGCGAAACCCGCGTCCAAGCAGCCGGGAATTGAACATCAGCCCGCCCCAGGGGCGCCATTCATTGAAATCGCCCAGCAGGATGGTCTGCATCTCGGGGCGGCGATACAGGTATTGCCCAAGGATCCGCATCTGCACGACCCGCAGGGGCTGAAACAACGAAAGATGCATCGACATCACTCGAAATGCCGTTCCGTCGGCCTCGGCCTCGACAACGACCGCACCGCGATGACAATGCCCGGGCAGGTCGACGACGTCTCTATACAAGACGTCGAAGCGTGGATGCAGGAACATGATCGTCCCCAGGAACCCGTCGCTGGACGGTCCCCAGCGCAGTGCCGCGCTGTCGTGCTGGTACTCCAGCCCGGTATCCGCCGCGATCCCCGCCACATCGAGGATCCGGCCATGCGGACGGCATTCTTCGTCTGCCTCCTGCAACGCCAGCATGTCTGGCGTCCACGGCGCCAAGTCCGTCCGTATTGCTTCGCACACACGCGCCGGGTCGACCCGTCCATCCGTGCCTTTCGCACGGTGCACGTTCCAACTCACACAGCGCAGACTGGTACCAGGCCTATCCGTTTTCACCGTTGCAGGAGCCACGTGCCGCTCTACCTTTCCATTAACCGTCATTCCCCGGATGCCACAGATAGGAGACAACATGCGAATTCAAATGCTGGCCGCAGCCTTGGCCGCCCTGCCCGCCGCCGCCCAGGCCGAGATGGCCCGGTACGAACTCGACCCCAGTCACACCTCGGTCTATTTCACAATTGACCATGTCGGCTATGCCAAGACCCTCGGCATCTTCCCCGGGATCGAAGGCAGTTTTCAATACGACAGCGAAACGCAGGAACTGGGCGAGGTCACCGTGACCATTGACGCCACAAGCGTCGACACGTTTCACGATGCCCGCAACGAACATGTGCGCAAGGCGGATTTCCTCGACGTGTCCAATCATCCTGAAATCACCTTTACTGCGAATGGCGGCGCACCAACGTCCGACACCGAAGGCACGGTCGAGGGTGAACTGACCATCCTCGGCCAGACACAGCCGGTCACATTGAATGTCACGTTGAACAAGGCGGAGGCATACCCTTTTGGTCACGAACGCTTCGTGCTCGGGCTGTCGATGGATGCCAGCATCCAGCGTAGCGATTTCGGCATGACCTACGGCGTCGAGAACGGATTGGTGGGAGACACGGTCGACATCAACATCGAGACCGAAGCAATGCGCATGGACTAGCCGGCACATGAGCCTCCCGGCTCGGCAAATGCAGTTGATCGCACCTTGGCCATTCGTCCTCGGTATGGCAGTTACGCGCACAGGAGTCATGTTCAATTCGAAAAAGAAACCGTGATCAATGTCTGACGTCTCTGGCAAACCCTGCATCCTGTGCTGCGCGATCACCGGCTCCGTGCCCCGCACGTCCGACAATCCGGCGGTGCCGATCACCGTCACCCAACAGGTCGAAAGCAGCCACGCGGCGGTCGAAGCCGGCGCCACGATCATCCACGCCCATGTGCGCAACGACGACGAGTCGCCCTCCTCCGACCCCGAGAGGTTCGCGGCTCTCAAGGAGGGGCTGGAAAAGCACTGCCCCGGCGTCGTGATCCAGTTCTCGACCGGCGGGCGCTCGGGCGCGGGCAAGGCACGGGGCGGGATGCTGTCCTTGCGGCCCGACATGGTCTCGCTCTCGGTCGGCTCCAACAATTTTCCCAGCCGCGTCTACGAAAACCCGCCCGATCTCGTGGACTGGCTCGCGGTCGAGATGACGACATACGGCATCACCCCCGAGGTCGAGGCCTTCGACCTCTCGCATATCCTGCAGGCGATTGCCAAGCACGACGCGGGTGTCCTGCCCGGCCAGCTCTATGTCCAGTTCGTCATGGGCGTGAAGAACGCCATGCCCGCCGACAAGGCGGTGTTCGACTTCTACGTGAACACAATGCAGGAGCGTGTGCCAAACGCCAATTGGTGCGCCGCGGGGATCGGCGCAAATCAGATCGTCGTCAACGAATGGGCCATAGCCGCGGGCGGCCACACTCGTGCAGGGCTGGAAGACAACATACGCCTCGACCGCGACACGCTGGCACCGTCGAACGCGGCGCTGATCGCGCGTGCCGCCGACCTCTGTGCGAAATACGACCGGCCCGTCGCCACAATCGCCCAGACGCGCGAAACCCTCGGCCTGCGTCCGGCGTAAAATTCCTGTAATTCAGAATGTTGTGGCAATTCCTTAAGGCGTTGCCTCAGGCGGATCTGGCGAATTCGGCGGTCTCATCCAGCATCTCGGGATACCACCGTTCCAGCACCGGCGCGAATTCTTCGCGGATCCGCCCCACCTGCGCCGGCGTCAGATCGTCCTTCCACCCGCCTGCTTTGCCCTTGGCGAAAAAGCTTTTCATCCCCGCGGGCCGTTCGGTGAACCCGTGTTTTTCTTCCTGCTTCTTCATCGCCGCGAAACTGGTGGCCTTGATCGCTTTGGCCAGTTTCGGTCGGTCGGGCTTGATGCTCAGAAAGTCCAGCAACCGCTCCATCGTCTTGGCCGGCCGGTCAAGCATGTCCTCATACCGGATCAGGTGTCGCGGCATTCCAGGCACCGTAGCCCACCGGGTGACATGGTCGTCCCACCGCCCCAGAGCATCCAGAATACCCGTTTGCGTACCCATCACGTTTTCCGGGTCGCACATCTTGGTGATCGCGGCATCCATCGGGACAGATGTATGTCTCGCAAAGGACGGCGCGACATCGAAGGGATTGCGCATGATGTAAAGCGCCCCCGCCGTGACCTCTGGCGGAATCAGGTCCACCGGGCCCACCCGGACGGGCGTGCAATGCGTCTTGACGAAATGCTTGCCCGGCTTGGATCCCGCGATCATGTGCAGCGCCTTGGTGCGCACCTTCAGCCAGTCTTCCACGCTTTTGCCCCGGAACGGCGCGCCATTGGCGGCGTCAAAGAAATCCTGCCGGATATCGGCGGTGGTGAACTGGCGCAAGTTATTGATATCTGGCGCTATTCCGGGCGGCATGAAGTAATGCGCCAGAAGGCTGCGCAGCCAAGTGTTGCCCGATTTCGGAAACGAAGCCAGCCAGATGATACGCCGCAGGTCAGACACTGTAATATCCGTGTTTCTTCATCATGCGTTTATGCTCCCGCCGCACCTTCGTCACCAGCGCGGGGTCGAGGTCGTCCTTCCACTGGCCCGCCTGTCCCTTGGCGAAGAACCGCTCCGAATTCGGGGATTTTTCCTGGAAGCCCGATTGCTCTTCCTGCTTCTTCAGTTCATCGAAGCTTGCAAAGCGGATGGCCCGCTCGAGGCGATCAGGCACGACCGGCACACCCAGGAACTCGAGCGTCTTGGCGAAATGGGTCTGGGGCTCATCCAGCAGGTCCTCATAGCGCAGCGATAAGACCGGGAACGCACCGCCTTGCGTCCAATCCTTGACGTGATCGCTCCAACTGCCCAGGAACTGCCAGGTGGTTGTGGCGTCTGCCTGATTGGCACTGTCTGTCCGGCCGATAAATTCAACGGTCTGCTCATGTGTCATGCCGTAATGCCGGGCGTATGACAAAACCATATCCAGAGGATTGCGCAGGATGTAGATCGCCTGTCTGGTATATCGCGCCGGAATAAGTTCATGACCGAATGCCTGATTCCGACAATTGTGCGTTTTTACGAAGTTCACGTCCGCGTTGTTTGCCACGATACCCTGCAACACCCGGTCACGCACCTGAAGCGTTGCTTCAGGATCGTTTATGTCGATCCTTCTGCCGGCCGCAGCCATGTAACGATCTGGTTTCGAGTCTCCAAACCCAAATCGCTGGATCTGGTTGATATTAAGAGGTTCTTTCGAATCGGACAGGTAATTGGCCAGAAAAATCCGCATCCATGTATTGCCGGATTTCGGGTAAGAGGCCAACCAAACAATACTTCGTTTCATGTCCATCCTTTGTGGCACATCAAAAAGGGAACGGTTGCCCGTTCCCTAAAAGAAAACGGCGGGAGAGTACACTCCCCCGCCGTTCAATCTCGTTCAAGCTAAGCTTAGAAGCTCAGGTTGATCGCGGTACCGATTGCGGTGCCGTCGATGTCGCCGTTCACGACCGAGTCGTTACGGGTCTCACCGTACAGCAGGTAGGTCGTCCAGCTGACGCCCGGTCCCAGGTCACGGTTTGCAGCGAGTTTGTAGTACTCGTAGTGGTCGTCGAGACCGCCGCCATCATTGATTTCACCGATGTAGGCTTCGAGGCCAAAGGTCCAGGGACCAGCCGCGTCGTAAGCCACACCAACGCTGTAACCTTCTTGGTCGGTTGCGCCACCGGCAAGGCCGTTGTCGTTCTCAGCATATGCTGCACCGAAGGTGAAGCCGCTGAAGCCGACTTGGAAGCCAACGCCCCAGGTTTCCGGATCGGAAACACCAGCTGCCTGTGCGTCACCGGTGCCCCAACGAGCGGCCAGGGTGATGTCGGTGGTGCCGAAGGACTGGCTGTAGTTCACACCGAGGTCGAAGATGTCGACCAGGCCGGCGTTGCGGTTGACCGGTGCGGCGTTTGCAGCGTTACCAGCAGCCGACGGCGCGTAGGAGATACCAGCCGTGAAGCCCGAGAAGCTCGGCGTGTAGTATGTGATACGCGCGACGTCGTTGTTGCCTGCGACCTCAGTGTAGGACGACAGACCGGCTTGACGGAACTGACCACCTGCGAACCCGGTGAACGGGATGAAGGCCGAGGCGGACGGCGAGTTGATCGCCATGGAGCCGACTTGCGGTGCGCCAACCATCATCTTGTAACCGGCCGAGTTTTCGTAACCGGCGTCGATGCGGCCGAACGTGTCGCTCGAGATCGACATGTACGCTTCGTCGATACCGTCTGCACCACCACCGCTGTTCAGAGCTTCCATCTGAACGTTGATGCCGAAGGTCATGCCGTTGTCCAGCGTGATGTTCGGGGTGAAGATGATTTCGGCGTTCGTGAACATCTGGATGCCGTCGAAGTCAGGCGCGCCGACACCACCGGGGACGCTCACATCGGCATACGCGATGTGCTGTTGGAAGAAACCACCCCAATCCAGGTTCCAGTCCTGGGCCGAGGCAGGGGCAGCAGCGACGCCGAGGGCGATTGCGCTGGTGCAGAGAAGTTGCTTTTTCAAGGTTATCCCTCCTTAAAGCAGGAAAGTTTCAAGTTCCACCGCCCCCGATCCAGGACACGGCTTGGGAGGATGAATGCTGTAAATGCCCCCTCGCTGTCAACGAACCGCCCCCGGTGCGCCGTGTTGTTGGACGCTCTGTGACGTATTTCACACACAGATCTTTGCGGCACTTCGCAAAACCCGCTGAAAACTTCGATTTGCTACGTTTTTTAAGGGTTTCCCGCAACCTTCGGCTGCACCAGGCGGGGTGCGGGTTCGGCTTTCCGGGGCCGCGCGGCGACTCGCCGGACCGGGTATTGCGCGACTCGGCGCGGCGGCGCGACATTTCCGTCACACTGCCTCCACGCGTCCGGGACCTCGTGGCCTCGGCCCGCGCACACGACACCGGCTCCGCGATCAACGACAGGCCCTTCCGGCAGATGCGCAATCACAAACGGACCGGGTTCGCGCCCCTCCTGCGGGTGCCCGCACAGCATGACGCGCGGGCCAGGGCTCCGCCGTCCCCACGGGGGACCGCCTGTAAAGGCGGCCTTGCCGTCACAGGCCCCGCTCTTCCAGCACCTTGCGCGCGTGGCGAAAGCATTCCAGTCCCTGCGGCACCCCGCAATAGATCGCCACGACATGAACGATGGCGCGAATCTCCTCCTTGGTGACGCCATTGTTCAGCGCCCCGCGACAGTGGATCTCGAATTCGTTCATCTTGCCCAGCGCCCCGATCATGCTCAGGTTCATCATGCTCCGGGTCTTGGCGTCGATCACCTCGTCGCCCCAGCCGAATCCCCAGCACCAGGCGGTCATCGCCTCCTGGAACGGCCGGGTGAAATCGTCCGCGGCGGCAAGGTTCTTCTCCACGTACTCGGCCCCCAGCGTGGCCTTCCTCTGCTCCAGCCCTTTCAGAAACAGGTCCTCATCGAACAGGCTCATTGACTATCCTTTCCGTTACAGGTCGATCGGACGCAGGGCATACAGGTCCTGCGCCGCCGTTTTGATCTTGTCATGGTCGTAAAGGCGCGCGCGCCACTCCTCGGGTATACCGCCATAGCCGTAAAGACGCCCGGCCATCTGCCCCACCACGGCGCCCACCGTGTCGGCGTCGCCGCCAAGGTTCACGCCGGCCAGCACGACATCGCGGAACGTATCGCCCTGCGTCAGCGCCCAGAACGCCGCGTGCAGCGTCTGCACAACGTAGCCGCTGGCCTCGTCCGGTGGCGCCTCCGGGCGCGGCAACAGGCTTCGGTCCCCCGTCACCAGGAACTCCGCCATGTTCGCCGCCGCCCGCTGACACAGCGGGCTGGCGTGGGTCAGGCGGCTTTGCAGGCGCGCCACCGCCATCGCGCTTTCCTTCGCCGCGCCGTAGGCGATCACCACCGGCGCCAGCCGCATGATGCCGCCGTTGCCACTCTTTTCGTCCTCCACCGCTCCGGAATACGGATTCCCTGTCTGCTGAAACCGGGTCAGGGCCGCGTCGGTCTGCATGCCGATATCGAAACACACCCGGGTCGACGACAGATAGCCGTTGTCGCGCCAGTTCACGAACCGCTTCATCGCATCTTCGGCATCCCAGCCATTGGCCGAGCGCAACATCTGCGCCAGGCACATCGCCATCGAGGTGTCATCGGTCCACTTGCCGGGGTCGAGGTTGAACGGTCCGCCGCCCACCATGTCCGTGATCGGCGCGAAGGTGCCGCGTTCGCGGAATTCCAGTGTCGTTCCAACCGCGTCGCCCACGGCCAGCCCCACCAGCATCCCCACGGCTTCGTCTTCGCTGAACGGCTTTTGCATCATGACCGTGGAGCCTCGCTGACACGAGGTTCGTGGATCGCGCAGCAGACGGCCCGCAACACCTCGCGCCCGCTTATTGACTGTCGCAATCCCGTCATGCCGCCTCCCTGTCACTCAGGACATACCCGTATTGGTGACCGGCGCTGCGGGAACGTGCAAGCCCCCTGCCTCCGGCAACTCTAAAAAGACGGAGCCTCATCGTTCCCGGAAAGCGGAACCGATTCCGTTCACCCTGCGTGGTGTAGCCGATCAAATCGGTGCCACCCAAAAACAGCGCCGCATGGCATGACGCGACCGAACGATTTCCGAAGCTGCAAACCAGCGCCTCCCAACAGATTTTTTTCTTCACGGGAATTTTTTATTCACTGCGTGATTTTTTTAATAGCAAAATGCCCAATGATTACGCATCCTGCCTTTACCCGGGCGGTCAAAAAGTCAGGCCCCACCGGACATCGGCCCCGTTCAAGAGCGGCCGGCAAATGAAATAGGTGCACCCGCCGGCGCCATCCTCCTGTCGCCTAACGGGTCGCACCACACTGGGAGGACAGTAAATTGGATACCGATATCGGTGCACTTACGGTGATCTTCACCGAGTTCTATTATTGGGTGACCGTACCGCTCATGTTCCTGATCCACGTCGGGTTCTGCATGTACGAGGTCGGCGCCAGCCGCCACAAGAACCACATGCATACCGTGATGAAGAACACCATGCTCATGCCGCTGGTGACCATCACCTTCTTCTTCTTCGGGTGGTGGATCTACTTCGCCTTCCCCAACGGCCCCGGCATCACCGGCGGCCTCACGCAATCCGACAATGCCGTGCCGTGGTCCGAACTGATGGGCACCCACCTTGGCGGCCCCGGACCGGCGCTCGAAAGCGCGCAAGGCTACGGCGCCGAACTGGGCAACGGCTTCTGGAACCGCCTGAACGGTGTATTCTGGGCGGCCTTCCTGCTGTTCAGCTGGACTGCCGCCTCGATCGTGTCGGGCGCCACCATCGAACGCATCCGGCCCACCGCCTTCTGGATCCTGGCCGTGGTCATTGGCTCGGGCACCTGGATTATCGACGCGGCCTGGGGCTGGCACCCGGATGGCTGGATGGTCACACAGTTGGGCTATCACGATGCCTATGCGTCGGGCGTGATCCACGCCATCGCGGGAGGATTTGCCCTTGGCGTGATTGTCGTGCTGGGGCCAAGGATCGGCAAGTTCGCCCCAGACGGCACCCCGCGCAACATCAACCCGCACAACAAGTGGCTGGTCACGATCGGGCTCTTCCTGATCTATTGCGGCTTCTGGGGCTTCTACGTCGCCTGCAACGTGCCGATCATCGACCACGGCACGCTGGGCGGCGCCGAAGGCGTGGTGAACTTCACCGCGACAACTATCTACCTCACGCCTACAACCCTGTCGGCCATCGTGTTCAACTTCCTGATGTCGCTCTCGGGTGGGCTTCTGGCAGGCTACGTCGTATCGAAGGGCGAAGCGTTCTGGACCTACTCCGCTGGCCTAACCGGGGTCATTACGGCCTCTGCCGGCAATGACCTCTACCACCCGATCCAGGCCATGCTGATCGGCGCGGTCGGCGCTGTCTGCGCCTACAAGCTGCATTTCTGGGTCGAACGCCGCTTCAAACTCGACGATCCGGTGGGGGCGGTGGCCGTGCACGGCTACGCGGGCTTCATCGGTCTGGTCATCTGCGGCTTCATGCTCTGGGGCCACCCGGCCACGGCGGCCTATCATGAAACAGTCGCGGTCATCACGCCCTGGGGCCAGTTTGCCGGCGCGGTCATCATGTTCGGCGTACTGGGCTTTCTGCCCGCCTTCATCGTGTCCAAGATCCTGATGGGCATGGGCATGCTGCGCGTACCACCCGCGGTCGAACTTGTCGGGCTCGACATGTCCGAGGAGATCGCCGAGGAAATGGATGCCATAGAGGTGTCCGAAGCCGACATCGCCGAGGCCAAGCGCCTTGGCCTGCTGACTTGAGGAGGGTCACGACATGTCAACGACAGCTGTAGAAACCTGGGCAGGCGCGGACCTGGCGCAGATCGGCCCGATCTATCCCATGGTCGGCACCGAAATGATTCTCGTGATCGTCGGCGTCCTGTTCTGGCTTGGGTTCCATGTCCTGCAGGCCAGGATCGAACGCCGTGAACTCGACGGCGACGAGGCGGCGGCCCGCAGTCCTGACCGCATAAAGCGGGTCTTCGAAGAGGAAGCGCGGGAGTAACACCTCCTCCGCACAGGCTGAACGCCGGCCCCTCCCAGGGCCGGCGTTCTTGGGTTTCGGGACAGACGCAATACCGACGGCGCGCCGACGCCTATGGACACCTTCCCGACCCTCTGCCACTGATCGCGCCATGACATCCCGGACCGCCCTGCCCGACGACATCCAGAACCGCACGCTCGGGCTTTTCGCCGCCTTCGGCGTCCTGGTGATCTGGTCCGGCTTCATTGTCTTCTCGCGCGCCGGCGTGCAGACGGCGCTGACGCCCGGCGATATCACCGCGCTGCGCTTCATGGTGACCGGAGTGCTGACCCTGCCCGTCGCATGGGCGTGGTGGCCGCGCCACCTGGGCCTCACCCCGATCGTTCTTATCGTGCTCTGCGGCTCCGGTGCGCTTTACGCGATGCTGGTCTACATGGGCCTCAGGTACAGCTCCGCGGCCTATGCGGGCGTTTTCACCAACGGGGCGCTGCCGTTCTTCACCGTGCTGCTGGTCACCGTCTTCACGGGGGCATTGCCCAATCGGCTGCAACTGGTCAGCCTCGTGATCGTCACCCTGGGCGCAGTCCTCGTTGCGGTCACCGGCATCCGGACCACCGGCGACGGCGCCGCGCTGGGGATCGTGCTTTTCCTGACCGCTGCGGCGATCCAGTCGATTTATATCTTCGGCGTCCGCCGCTGGCGGCTGACACCGCGACAGGCGCTGGTCGTCATCAACGTGCCCAACGCGATCGTCTTTCTGCCGTTGTGGTATTTCCTTCTACCATCCGGCCTGGCGCAGGCCGACACCGGCACAATCCTGTTCCAGGCCGCCTACCAGGGCCTGGGTCCGGGCATCCTCGCCATGGTGTGCTTCGCCATTGCCGCCAACCATCTGGGCCCGACCCACACGGCGGGCTTTTCCGCGGCCGTCCCGGCCTCTGCGACGCTTCTGGCGATCCCGGTCCTGTCGGAAATCCCCGGACCGCTGGAATGGACCGGCATCGCACTTGTCACCATCGGTCTTTTCATGCTCGTGCGGGCGCGCGACGGTTAGCGCCGGCCCCCTAGGGGCACCCGAACGGCACGAACGTACTGGCCATTCCCTCGTTCATCGTCATCTTCAGCAGGGTGTCGGCCAGCGCCCATTCCTCGGGCGTCATCGGACATATCTCGACGCGCACGGCACATTGCGCATCTATGAACTCCTGGTTGCTTGTCAGGAACGCCATCCGAAGCCCTTCCGGCCCCTGCAAGGTAATCGCGTCCCGCACGGCCTGCTGGTAGAGCTCGCATTTCCGCGCCGTCCAATCGTCCGCGAACGCCTCCGTCGCCGCCCCCTGGTCAGGCCCGGCAACCGCCAGACCCATCAGCCAGGCCAGCCAAAGGCGCGACGGCTTGATGCATGTGTTTCTCATCGCAACCGCACTTTTTGCCGGTGCGGACCCCTGCACTCGTTTCGCGGCGCGAACCTCGTCACGACCGCCGCGCCTGCCATGCCTCGGCCCGGTCCACCCAGTGACGAAAAACAAGGTCGGCGGCCTTCAGGAAATGCGGCCTGTCGAACGGATGCAGCACGTGACGCGGCAGGCGCGTTCTTGCATAAGCCGTCTCAGCGCGTGCATCCCCGACGGCCAGCCAACCCGCCTTGGCGCCAAGATACGGCGCCATCACGGTGCCCGAGCCGCTGAAGCCCATGGCGAAGCAGACGCTGTCATGTTGGCCGACATGCGGCATTTGCGCGAAACTGAACCCGGTATAGCCGCTCCAGACATGGCTCAGCTTCGCCTCTGCCAACTCGGGCCAGACCTCCACCATCGTTTGCCGTTGCCTTTGCGCCGCGATGTGCAAAGGCACGTCCCGCATGGCCGCCCGTCCGCCGAAAAGCACCCGTTTGCCATCGGGCGATATCCTGAAATAGCTGTGCCGCGCGCGGGTTTCGACCATCATGCGCCGTCCGGGTGCAAGGTGCCCGATCAGATTCTCGGGCAGTTCTTCCGTCGCAATGATGAAGCTCGGCAGCGGAAATACGCGCCGGAGGTGCCATTGAAAAGGCCGCGTCGTATAGCCGTTGGTTGCCAATACCACCTTCTCGGACCGGATCGGGCCCTTGGCTGTCTGCGCCACCAGTCGCGTGCCCTCCCGCGTCATTGCTTCGACCCGCGCGTGGCTGACGACGGGGACACCGCGCCGCCGAACCGCCTCCAGCATTCCGCGATGATACTTCGCCGGATGCAACGCCCCGTGCTGCGGAAAGAGAAGACCGCCGTGATAGAGACCCGTGTCGATCTCGCGTCCAAGGTCGGACCGCTCGACCAGTTCCACCTCCACCCGGCTTTTCTCGCGCACCTTGTCGGCCAGCCGCTTCTGCCCATCGAATTGCGAGCGCGTGTAGGCCAGTTGCACCCGGCCCGTGACCTCGAAATCGCACTGTATCTTCTCGTGCTCGATGAACGTCTTCGCCCAGTCCAGCGCGGGCGCCGCCTCGGCCAGCAGATCGTCGGCCACATCGGCGCCGAAGGCCGCCGCCATCTTGTCCCAGCTCAACCGGGGGTGCGCCCCGACCATGCCGCCATTGCGGCTCGAGGCCCCCTCGCCCGGAACGCCCGCCTCGGCCACGACCACCCTGGCGCCGCTGTCATGCGCCGCGATGGCCGCCGACAGCCCGGTATATCCCGCGCCGATGACCAGCACGTCGCAATGATCGGGCAAGCCGTCCTCGGTGGCTTCGGGCTCCACGGCCTCCCACCACCACGGACGGCCCGGGGCCGCTTCGCCTGTCCATTCGGTCATGCTCTTGCTCCTGTCGCTGGCGACAGAATGACCGGACCATGGTCAGCGTCAAGCCATGTTGCCGACATCCACCGCACCATTGCCGACCGCCATCCGCCTTTCAGCGCTCCACCCTCAGCAAAACAAGCTCCGGCGCGGGGCCGTCGACCGGCATCAGCCCCCCGGCCGCAAGCCCCCGGGCCAGCTGCGTGGCAAAGGACGTGCCGTCTCCGTAATGCGCATCCCGGCACAACAACAGGTAGTCCGCCCCGGTACGCTCCAGCGCGGCACGCAGGGTTTGCTCATCGCCATCGAACGGCACGGCACCGTTCGCGATGGCGTCCGCGCTGCGGTGATAGGGGCCGGCCAACGCCGCGTGGCCGGTCAACAGCAACAGCGGTGGCCCATAGCTGCTGGAACTCAGGATGACGCCCTCGGGCACCGAGTTCAGGCTGCGCAGGATGTGGGGTTGTCGGCACGCATCCGCATCCACAGATTGCCCGCCGGAGGCCGTCATCGTGGCGCCGGCACCGCCGCCGCCATGTGCCAGGCCATGCAGCGTCGGCGTCATCAGGGTCAGCACGACAACCAACAGCGCCGGCACCGACCCCAGCCGCCCGAAAAGGCCTTCCCTTCCCCACTCCAGCAGCGTTGCGACGACGACCCCGACCAACATCGGTATCGCCGCCGCACCCATCAATACAAGCCGGATCTGGAACAGCGCGCCGATCACGCCAAGCCAGCCAAAAAGCAGCAACACGCCCAATCTCGCCGGTGTCCCGGCGCCGGCCCTGCCCCGCAGGCTCTGCCAGCCCCAGGTCAGGCTGCCAAGCAACACGGCCATCGCCGCGGGCGCCACGAACCGGAACCCCAGGCCATTGGCCTCCCACAGGTAAGGCAAGGTCGGACGCGCCTCGATGATCCGGCCGGTTATCAGGTCCTGCACCTCTTGCGGCAGGCTGTCATAGGGTCCGCTTGCGCAGGGACCTATCAGGGGGCTCAAGGCGACGATCCCGGCCGCCGCCAGCGCCACCAGCAGCACCACGCGCAACGCCAGGTTCGGCAGGCGCGGCGACAGGGCCACCACGCCGATGCAAATCGCTGCGCCCGTCCATGCCAGCGCCAGGTAGGGCAAGGACAGTTCGTCGCATCGCGGCACCAGCCATCCGCCCGGCGCCGTTTGCCCCATGAAGAACAGCGTCGCCCCCCATGCCAGCGCCAGGCAGAAGCCGGCCACATGCCGCGCCGCGCCGTCCTGCAACATCATCGCCCGCACCGTCAGGACCAGCCCGGCCAGGGCGATCGTTATCATGGTCTCCAGCCCCACAGCCAGCGACAGCGCCGCGGCAAGGCCTCCCACTATGCCGCCGCGGGCCGAGGCGCCCGGCCAGAGCACGCTGATCAGCATCAGCGTGGTCAGCAGGATCTGCACATTGTGATGGTCGATGCGTGCGGGCGCGAAATAGGTCAGCCCCGTGGGCGGCCACAACAGCACCGCCACCACAGCCACAAGCGCCGCCATACCCCCGAAAAGCCGCCGCGCCGCCAGGCCTGTGAGCACGATCAGCGCCAGCAACAGCATTGTCGGCCAGGCCACAAGCGCAACCGCCGCCGCCTGCGCCTCGGTCATCACCAGCGACAGGGGCAGGATGATTGCCGCGATCGCAAGGTCGACATAGCGCGACCAGTGCATCTCCAGCCCCTCGGGCGGCAGCATCCGGTATTGCGTGGTGTCGTACCACCCCTGCCCCGCCAGCCAGTCGCGCACCATCAGGAAGCGCATGATGTCGTCGTTGTCCGAGACACTCAGGGTGTCTATCGGCGCCATCCCGGTCGCCATCGCCCGGAACACGACCATGCAGACCGCCAGCAGCAGCACGATTGCGAATAACCTGCTCTCTCTCGCCGTATCCTGCATCCCTCGGCCTCTCTTTTCTTGTGCTGGTCACTAACCCGACGAAGCCCCGACCGCGCAAGCCTTAATGCCCGGCCGGACGCAACACCGTCCAAAGGTGTTTCCCCTGCGCCAGAGCATTGTTTCGAAGAACCTCACAAATCCGCAGATTTGCCGCATTTTGGCCTGTTTCACCGGCTTTTCTGCATCCCGAAACCGACCGCAAGAGCGCCGCACATGTCCGTCCTTTTTCCCAGCGAATTCAACGCCGATCCGCAGGCCACCGCGGGCTCCGGCCCGCGCGTCGCCGTGCTGATCCCCTGCTTCAACGAGGCGGCCGCCATCGGCACCGTCGTGCGCGACTTCCGCGCCGCCCTTCCGCAGGCCGATATCTACGTCTACGACAACAACTCGTCCGATGGCACCGCCGAGGTCGCCGCCCGCGCCGGCGCGATCGTCCGCCGCGAACCGCGCCAGGGCAAAGGGCACGTGGTGCGCCGGATGTTCGCCGATGTAGAGGCCGACATCTTCGTGATGGTGGACGGCGACGACACCTACGACGCCACAGCAGCCCCCGCGATGGTGTCCCGGCTGGCGGATGAAGGCCTGGATCTTGTCAACGGCGTGCGGGTTGCCGGAACCGACACCGCCTACCGCCCGGGCCACAAGCTGGGGAACCAGGTCCTCTCGGGCCTCGTCCGGACGATCTTCGGTCGTGGCAGCAGCGACATGCTCTCGGGCTTCCGCGTCTTCTCGCGCCGCTTCGTCAAGACCTTCCCGATGATGTCGCGCGGCTTCGAGATCGAAACCGAACTGACCGTGCACGCGCTCGAGCTCGACATGCCCACCGCCGAGGTGCCGGGCCGCTTCAAGGACCGTCCCGACGGCTCGGAAAGCAAGCTCAACAGCATCCGCGACGGGCTGCGTATCCTCAGCACAATCACCAGGCTCCTGAAACAGGAACGCCCGTTTCTGGTATTCTCGACCATTGCCTCCGTCTTCGCGATCATGTCGCTGACACTCGCCGGCCCGGTCTTCGCCGAATATTTCGCCACCGGCCTCGTCCCGCGTCTGCCCACCGCCGTGCTGTCGGCAAGCCTGATGATCCTGGCATTCCTGATGGGGGCTGTCGGTCTCATCCTCGATACGGTCACACGCGGACGGCAGGAAGCAAAGCGGATGCAATACCTTTCGGTTCCCGGAGTGCTCGGCCTGCGCAGCGCCCGCCGCGATGAACGCGGGCCCTTGTTCACCCGGAAATGACCCGCCCCGCCCGATCCTTCGTCCGGTTTCTCGCCGTGGGCAGTGCCGGCTTCGCGATCGACGCCGGCCTGTTATGGGCGCTGATCACCCTGGGCGGCGATCCCTACCTGTCGCGGGCGGTCAGCTTTGCCGTGGCCATGACTGTTACCTGGGCGCTCAACCGGCGCTGGACATTCCGGTCAACGCGTCGGAAATCGCTGCACCACGAGTATGCCGGCTATGCGGCGGTTCAGAGCGCGGGCATAGCGGTCAACTTCGCGATCTACGCCCTGATCCTGTCTGCACTCGGCGCCACAGCCGCGACTGCCGTGGTTGCGCTGGCCGGCGGATCGGTGGTCGCACTCGCGGTCAACTATCTGGGCATGAAGCACCTGGTCTTCCGGACCGCCACCTCCTGAGCCTGTCGCGCGACAGGGGCGGCGATTGCAGCTCCGCCTTGGGACCACAGGTGATTCATCCCCCTCTGCCTTCCGTAAAGAAGCGCCCTGACAATGTGTCACAGGTTATGGGTGAGCCGTTTCAGGCGGCCGGTTGCACACAACGGCATACCCGTGCCGAAAGGCGCCCAACACTAGAGCGCGGTAAACACTCGAGAATAATCGTTCTTGTAAATTTCTTCTCAAACCATCAGCCGGGACAGGGAAATTATTTACAAATAAAAGTCAATGATCTTAATGGCTAACTATAAAATTTTACTAAACCCTTTATAACACCGCCAAAGCACGGATTGACTCGACAGGACGGCTGCGAGCGTGTCACGTGCAAAGGAGGAGACAAATGACAATGCAACCGGAAACAGAAACCCAATCCTATCCGCCGAGTTCCGATTTTGTATCCAAGGCCCATGTCGACGCGGCCAAGTACGACGAGATGTATGCGGCCTCGATCAAGGACCCCGAGGCGTTCTGGGGCGAACAGGGCAAGCGCATCGACTGGATCAAGCCTTACTCCAAGGTCAAGGACGTCGATTACACCTACGGCCAGGTCTCCATCAAGTGGTTCGAGGACGGCACGCTCAACGTCGCCGCCAACTGCATCGACCGCCACCTGGCCGAGCGCGCCGACCAGACCGCCATCATCTGGGAACCCGACGATCCCAATGACGCCGCCCAGCACATCACCTACCGCCAGCTCCATGCGGAGACCTGCCGCATGGCCAACGTGTTGAAAAACCTCGGCGTCGGCCGCGGCGACCGCGTCGTGCTCTACCTGCCGATGATCCCCGAGGCAGCCTATGCCATGCTCGCCTGTGCGCGCATCGGCGCCATCCATTCCATCGTCTTCGCCGGCTTTTCCCCCGACGCCCTCGGCGCGCGCGTCAACGGCTGCGACGCCAAGCTCGTCATCACCGCCGACACCGCCCCCCGCGGCGGACGCGTCACCAAGCTCAAGGACAACGTCAACCAGGCGCTCCTGCACGACACCACCGACGTCAAGTGCCTCGTGGTCAAGCGCACCGGCGATCCCATCGCCTGGCGCCGCGACCTTGACTTCTGGCTGCACGAAGAGGCCGAAAAGGTCGAGGACACTTGCGAGCCCGAGGAAATGAACGCCGAGGATCCGCTCTTCATCCTCTACACCTCCGGCTCCACCGGCCAGCCCAAGGGCGTCGTGCACACCACCGGCGGCTATCTCGTCTACGCCGCCATGACGCACGAGATCACCTTCGATTACCACGAGGGCGACGTCTACTGGTGCACCGCCGATGTGGGCTGGGTCACCGGCCACAGCTACATCGTTTATGGCCCGCTCGCCAACGGCGCCACCACCCTGATGTTCGAGGGCGTGCCGACCTACCCCGACGCCTCCCGCTTCTGGCAGGTCTGCGAAAAGCACAAGGTGAACCAGTTCTACACCGCCCCCACCGCCATCCGCGCCCTGATGGGCCAGGGCGACGAGTACGTCTCCAAGTGCGATCTTTCCGACCTCAAGGTCCTGGGCACCGTGGGCGAGCCGATCAACCCCGAGGCCTGGAGCTGGTACCACACCGTCGTCGGCAAGGAACGCTGCCCCATCGTCGACACCTGGTGGCAGACCGAGACGGGCGGGCACCTCATGACCCCCCTGCCCGGCGCCCATGCCACCAAGCCGGGGGCGGCGATGAAGCCCTTCTTCGGGCTGCACTTCGAGGTGCTCGATCCTGAATCGGGCAAGACGGTGGAGGGCAACCCCGCCGAGGGCGTGCTCTGCATCGCCGACAGCTGGCCGGGCCAGATGCGCACCGTCTGGGGCGACCACGAGCGCTTCATGAACACCTACTTCCAGCAGTACAAGGGCTATTACTTCACCGGCGACGGCTGCCGCCGGGACGAGGACGGCGACTACTGGATCACCGGCCGCGTCGACGACGTGATCAACGTCTCGGGCCACCGCATGGGCACGGCCGAGGTCGAATCCGCCCTCGTCGCCCACGCCAAGGTCTCCGAAGCCGCCGTGGTGGGCTACCCGCATGACATCAAGGGCCAGGGCATCTACTGCTACGTCACGCTGATGTCCGGCGAGGAACCCACCGACGAACTGCGCAAGGAACTGCAGGACTGGGTCCGCCAGGAAATCGGCCCCATCGCCAAGCCGGACCTGATCCAGTGGGCCCCCGGCCTGCCGAAAACCCGCTCCGGCAAGATCATGCGCCGCATCCTGCGCAAGATCGCCGAGGACGACTACGGCTCGCTCGGCGACACCTCAACCCTCGCAGACCCAGACGTCGTCGACGACCTCATCGACAACAGAATGAACAAGGGGGAATGATCATGGACGGCGCGAAGACACCCCGAACCGCCCCGGTCCTGATCCTGCTTGGCCCCCCGGGCGCGGGCAAGGGCACGCAGGCCCGCCTGCTGGAGGAAAAGCACGGGCTCGTCCAACTCTCCACCGGCGACCTTCTGCGCGCCGCCGTCGCCGCCGGTACGCCGGCGGGACGCGAGGCCAAGGCCGTCATGGACGCAGGCAACCTCGTCAGCGATGATATCGTCATCGCCATCCTGCGCGACCGCCTGGCCGAGCCCGACTGCGCGGGCGGCGTCATCCTCGATGGCTTTCCGCGCACGGCAGTGCAGGCAGAGGCACTCGACTCCCTGCTGGCTGAAAGCGGGCAAAAGATCGACGCCGCCATCAGCCTCGAGGTGGACGACGCGGCCATGGTCGACCGCATCTCGGGCCGCTTCACCTGCGGCGGCTGCGGCGAGGGCTATCACGACAGTTTCAAGCCCACGGCCAAGCCCGGCATCTGCGACAATTGCGGCGGCACCGACATGAAACGCCGCGCCGATGACAACGCCGAAACAGTGGCGCAACGGCTGGAGGCGTATCACGCCCAGACCGCGCCGCTGATCGAGCATTACCAATCCAAGGGCGCGCTTTCCCGCGTGCCCGCCATGGGCGCGATCGACGAGATCGCCGCCCGGCTGGACACCGTCCTGTCGCAACGGGTGGCATGACGAAACGCCGGTCGGGCCGCATGTCGCGGCCCGGCCATTTCACTAGGAGGAGGGACCCCAAACATGTCTCTGGACAAAACAAGCGCGCAGTATTGGAAAGCCAATGTGCGTCTCATCCTGATCAGCCTCGTTATCTGGGCGCTGGTCTCTTTCGGGTTCGGGATCGTCCTGCGCCCACTCATTTCGGGCATCGAGGTCGGCGGCACCGACCTTGGCTTCTGGTTCGCCCAGCAAGGCTCGATCCTCGTTTTCCTGGCGCTGATCTTTTTCTACGCCTGGCGGATGAACAAGCTCGACCGTGAATACGGCGTGGACGAGGTGTAAATCATGGATCAGTTTACTCTCAACCTGCTGTTCGTGGGCGCATCCTTCGCGCTCTATATCGGCATCGCGATCTGGGCCCGCGCGGGCTCGACCAGCGAATTCTATGCCGCCGGTCGCGGCGTGCACCCGGTCACCAACGGGATGGCCACCGCGGCCGACTGGATGTCGGCAGCGTCCTTCATCTCGATGGCGGGCCTCATCGCCTTCACCGGCTATGACAACTCCTCCTTCCTGATGGGCTGGACGGGCGGCTACGTGCTCTTGGCCCTGCTGCTGGCGCCCTACCTGCGCAAGTTCGGCAAGTTCACCGTGTCCGAGTTCATCGGCGACCGGTTCTATTCGCCCACCGCGCGCCTCGTGGCCGTGATCTGCCTGCTGGTGGCTTCCATCACCTACGTGATCGGCCAGATGCAGGGCGTGGGCATCGCCTTTGGCCGCTTCCTCGAAATCGACGCCTTCTGGGGTCTGATGATCGGGGCCTGCGTGGTGTTCGCCTACGCCGTGTTCGGCGGCATGAAGGGCGTGACCTACACCCAGGTGGCGCAATACTGCGTGCTGATCCTGGCCTACACGATCCCGGCCGTGTTCATCTCGCTGCAACTGACGGGCAACCCGATCCCGGCGCTTGGTCTTTTCGGTGACACCGCCGAAGGCGAGCCGCTGCTGGCCAAGCTGAACCAGATCGTGACCGATCTGGGCTTTGCCGAATACACGGCGGCGCACGGTTCGACCATCAACATGGTGCTCTTCACCCTGTCGCTGATGATCGGCACCGCCGGTCTGCCCCACGTCATCATGCGGTTCTTCACCGTGCCGCGCGTGTCCGACGCCCGCTGGTCCGCCGGCTGGACGCTGGTCTTCATCGCGCTGCTGTACCTGACGGCCCCGGCCGTCGGCGCGATGGCGCGGCTGAACATCTCGGAACTGATGTGGCCCAACGGCACCGACGGCGCCGCCGTCAGCGTCGAGCAGATCGAGACCGCGCCCGAATACGCCTGGATGGCCACCTGGGAACAGACCGGTCTCTTGGGTTGGGAAGACAAGAACGGCGACGGCATGATCCAGTACTACAATGATGCCAATCCGGATCTTCAGGAAAAGGCCGAGGCGAACGGCTGGGAAGGCAACGAGTTCACGAACTTCAACCGTGACATCCTCGTGCTGGCCAACCCGGAAATCGCCAACCTGCCCGGGTGGGTGATCGGCCTCGTGGCCGCCGGCGGACTTGCCGCCGCGCTCTCCACGGCGGCGGGTCTTCTGCTGGCCATTTCCTCGGCCGTCTCACACGACCTGCTGAAGGGTCAGTTGACCCCGAACATGTCCGAGAGGTCCGAGCTTATGGCGGCGCGGGTCTCGATGGCCGCCGCGATCGTGGTCGCGGTGCTTCTGGGCCTCAATCCACCGGGCTTCGCCGCCCAGACGGTGGCGCTCGCCTTCGGGCTTGCGGCGGCCTCGATCTTCCCGGCGCTGATGATGGGGATCTTCTCGACCCGCATCAACAACACCGGCGCGGTCGCGGGCATGCTGGCAGGTCTCACGGTGACGCTGCTCTACATCTTCCTGCACAAGGGTTGGTTCTTCATTCCCGACACCAACACCTTCACCGATGCCGATCCGCTTCTGGGTCCGGTCAAGTCGACCTCCTTCGGGGCGATCGGTGCCGCGGTCAACTTCGCGGTGGCGTTCTTCGTCGCCAGCATCACGAAAGAGACCCCGCAGGAGATCAAGGACCTCGTCGAAAGCGTCCGCGTCCCCCGTGGCGCCGGTGCCGCCGTCGAAGGCCACTAAGATCAACGAGTGCCCCGCCGCAATACATGCGGCGGGGCTTTCGCTTCAAATCCGGTCCGGCCCGCGCCAAGGTGGACCCGACCACCCCCTCAAGAGGCCTTGACCATGCCCCTGTCGAGCGACCTTGCGCAGTTCCTGCGCTCCGTTCACCCTTATGACAGCCTCGACGACAGCGACCTCGATGACCTGTCCACGCGCTGCGACGCCGCCGATTTTGCCGCCGGAGCGGACATCTTCAAACTGGGCGACACCGTCGACAGCCTCTACATCGTCGTCACCGGCGAGATCGAGATCTCCGACGAGGCTCACGTCCAGCTGTCCCTGCTCGGTCCCCGCAATTCTTTTGGCGAACGCGCCCTCCTGCGCGAGGATATCGCCAGTCGCACCGCCACCGCCCGCTCCGACGCCACGCTGATCGTGATGCCGGCGGACGCGCTTTTCGCCCTCATCAAATCCTCCGCCAAGGTCGCCCGCTTCTTCGACCGTCGCCGCCCGGCGCGCAGCGACCGCAAGGACCTGACCACCCTGCGCGTCTCCGAACTGATGACCCGCGACCCGCTCACCTGCACGCCCGCCACCGCGATCCGCGACGCGGCGGCGAGAATGCACGAACATCACATTTCGTCGATCTGCATCACCGAGAGCGGCGACCTGCGCGGCATCCTCACCGTGCGCGACATGAACGGCAAGGTCGTGGCTCAAGGCACCGATCCGTCGGCCCCGATCTCCAGCATCATGACCCAAAGCCCCCTGACGCTGGAACCCGATGCACTCGGCACCGACGTTTTGCACCTGATGATGGAACGCGGCATCGGCCATGTTCCTATCACCAAGGGCACCCGGCTGGTGGGCATCGTCACGCAGACCGACCTCACCCGCGTGCAGGCGCTGTCCTCGGGCGCTCTGGTGGGCCGCATCGCGCGCGCCGCCGACGCCGCTGCCATGGCCCGCGCCACCGCCGAGAACCCGCAACTCCTGGCCCAGCTTGTCGGCTCGGGCAACCGTCATGACGTGGTCACGCGGCTGATCACCGACATCGCCGACACCGTCACCCGCCGCCTGCTGACACTGGCCGAGGCGCAACTCGGCCCGGCCCCCGTCCCCTACCTCTGGCTCGCCTGCGGGTCTCAGGGTCGCCAGGAACAGACCGGCGTCTCGGATCAGGACAACTGCCTGATCCTCTCGGATGACGTGACCGACGCCCACATGCCTTACTTCGCCAGCCTCGCCAAATTCGTCAGCGACGGGCTGGACACCTGCGGCTACTTCTATTGCCCCGGCGACATGATGGCGACCAACCCGCGCTGGTGTCAGCCCCTGCGCGTCTGGCGCGGCTATTTCGACGACTGGATCGCCCGCCCGAACCCCGAGGCGCAGATGCTGGCCTCGGTCATGTTCGACCTGCGCCCCATCGGCGGCGACCCCACTCTCTTCGAATCGCTGCAAACCAACACGCTCGCAAAGGCCGCCAAAAACTCGATCTTCACCGCGCACATGATCTCCAACTCGATCAAGCACCAGCCCCCGCTGGGCCTTTTGCGCGGCCTCGCCACCATCCGCTCGGGCGAGCATCGCCGCCGCCTCGACCTCAAGCACAACGGCGTCGTGCCGATCACGGATCTGGGCCGCATATACGCACTGCAAGGCCAGCTGCGTCAGGTCAATACCCGCGCGCGGCTGGTTGCCGCACAGGTCGCCGGTCACCTCTCGACCTCGGGCGGTGCCGATCTTCTGGATGCCTACGACCTCATCGCGACAATGCGGCTCGACCACCAGGCGGCACAGGTCAAGGCGGGCGATCTGCCCGACAACTTCCTCGATCCCTCCACCCTCTCAGATTTCGAGCGCAGCCACCTGCGCGACGCCTTCGTCGTGGTCAAGACGATGCAATCCTCGGTATCGTCGGGCAAAGGCATGTTAGGGTAAGCAAATGTTCATAGAACTCCTCGCCACGATTTTCGCGGGCGTCGCCGCCGCCGGTCTTTTGATGATCGTCAACATCGCCCTGGGCCGCCGCCTGCCGCGCTGGCTCACGCCCGTGGCGGCAGGTCTCGGCATGATCGCCGCGACCATCTCCAACGAATACACCTGGTATGACCGCACCGCCGAAGCGCTGCCCGAAGGCATGCAAATCGCCGTCACGATCGACGAGCAAAGCTGGATCCGCCCTTGGACCCAGATCTGGCCCTATACCGAACGCTTCGCCGCCGTCGATACCGGCAACGCCCGGCGCAACGCCAACCAGCCCGGCCAGACCATCGCCGACATCTACTTCTTCGGCCGCTGGGCGCCGGTCAACAAGGCGCCTGTCCTCTTCGACTGCACTGCCAACCGCTCGGCCCTGCTGATCGACGGGGCCGAGTTCGCGCAAGACGGCGCCGTCACCGACGCCGACTGGCAACCCCTGCCCGAGGACGACCCGCTTCTCGGTATCGTCTGCGAGACCTGACATGCTCTCCCGCCTCAGCCTCCGCCTGCGCATCTTCCTGTTTTTCTGCCTTCTGGCGACGGGCGCGGTGGCACTGGCCGGCGCAGCGCTCTGGTTCGGCTGGTCGCGGGCCCAAGGCACGCTTCCCGCCGCGCCCTTTGTCACCGCCTTCATCGTCTTCGCACTTCTCAACACCGCGCTTCTGGCCGGTGTCTGGCTGCTGTTCGATGAAAACCTCGCCAAGCCCATCCAGATGCTCTCGACCAACCTGCGCCTGCGCGCCCATTCCGGCGTCGACAAGGACCTGTGCCCCGAAAGCACGAAATACCTCGGTGATCTCGCCACCGCCGCCGACGCCGTCACCCGCACGCTCAGCGCGGGCGTCATGGACACCGCCGCACAGGTTGCCCGCGAAACCGAACGCCTGCGCACGGAATCCAAGCGCCTGACAGCCTTGCTCACCGACATCCCCGTCGCCACGATCCTCGTGAACCCGGCCCAGGAAATCGTGCTCTACGACGGACAGGCCGCCGACATCCTCCGCCAGATCGCCCCGCCCCGCCTCAAGGCTCCGCTCGGCGACTATTTCGATGCCGCCGGCCTCGCCGCCGCCCAGGACCAAATGAGCCGGACCAAGGCCGAAATCTCCACCGAACTGCACGACCACTCCGGCGCCCGACGCTACAAGGTCCGTCTTAAACCCCTTGGCGAAGGCGGCTACATGCTCCTTCTCGACACCCAGGAAACCGAGGTCGACCCGACCAAGGCCCGCCCGCTGGTCTATGACTTCGACCTGATGGAAACCGCGCAGGCCTGCGATATCCGCGACACGCCGCTGCGGTCACTCTGCTGTGTCGCCTTCGACACCGAAACCACCGGACTTTCGCCGCAGGACGATCACGTGATCCAACTCGGTGCCGTGCGCATCCTCAATGGGCGCCTCGTCGAGGGCGAGGTCATCGACACCTATGTCGACCCCAAACGCCCGATCCCGCCCGCCTCGACGAAAATCCACCGCATCACCGACGACGACGTGCGGAACGCCCCGGATTTCGACACCGTGGGCCGCGATTTCCACCATTTCGCCCGCGACGCCGTGCTTGTCGCCCATAACGCGCCCTTCGACATCGGCTTCTTCCGCCGCTCCGCCGACCGCATGGGCGTCGCGTGGGACCACCCCGTCCTCGACACCGTGCTGCTGTCCGCCGTCGTCTTCGGCACCACCGCCGAACACTCGCTCGACGCCCTCTGCGAACGCCTCGGGATCACCATTCCACCCGACCTGCGCCACACCGCCCTCGGCGACGCGCAAGCGACGGCCGAGGCGCTGGTGAAACTCACCCCACTGCTCGAAGGCAAGGGCCTGACCACCTTCGGCCACGTCATCACCGAAACCCGCCGTCACGGCCGCCTGATCCAGGACCTCAACACCTCGCACGGCTGATCGGTGATCCGGATGGACACACCGGCCAACTGTGTTAGCACCGTGCCCGGACCCAACCGCGCGGATCACAGCCCATGAAAACCTTCCCTCCCGAACGCATCGTCTGCCTCACGGAAGAAACCGTCGAGACGCTCTACATCCTGGGCGAACAGGACCGCATCGTCGGCGTCTCGGGCTATGCCGTGCGCCCCAGGGGCGTGCGCCAGGAAAAGCCCCGCGTCTCGGCCTTCACCTCCGCCGACATCCCCAAGATCCTCGCGCTCCAGCCGGACCTCGTCCTGACCTTCTCGGACCTTCAGGCCGACATCGCCGCAGCACTTCTGCGCGAAGGCATCGCCGTCATGGGCTACAACCAGCGTGACCTGCACGGCATCCTCGCCATGATCCGCCACTTGGGCGCCACCGTCGGGCAAGAGGCCAAGGCCGCTCAACTGGTCGATCACTATCGCGACCGGCTGGCGCAGGTAGCCGCGAACGCCGCCGGCAAACCCCGCCCCCGCGTCTATTTCGAAGAATGGGACGAGCCGATGATCTCCGGGATCGGCTGGGTCTCGGACCTGATCGAGATCGCCGGCGGGCAGGACGCCTTCCCCAAACTGGCGGCCAATGACAAGGCGCGCGACCGCTTCGTCACCTCCGATCAGGTCATCGCCGCCGCCCCCGACATCATCATCGGCTCGTGGTGCGGCAAGAAGGTCCGGCCCGAGAAAATCGCCGCCCGCCCCGGATGGGACGCCATTCCCGCCGTCCGCGACAATCGCATCTTCGAGATCAAGTCGCCCCTCATCCTGCAACCCGGCCCTGCCGCGCTGACCGACGGGCTCGACGCGATCGTGGCGGCTTTGGCGTGACCCGCAAGGCCATCCTGTCAGGGAGGCCCGGTTTTGCCGCGCCGCTGACGCCGCACCGTGGCGCGACCAATCCGCGCGACGGCAAGGCCCGCACCGATTTCAGCCTGTCCCGTCCGTGAATTGCCGCTTGCAAACCGTGGCAATACACTAATTATCGTGTTGATGCGCGAAACCTCACTCAATCTCGACGAAGTCATCGTCTGCCCGCAATGCGATGCGGCCTACAGCCTGCGCCGGCCCGAAGCTGGCGAGCGGGCCAAATGCGCGCGGTGCGGCACGGCGCTGATCACGCCCCGGCGCAAGGCCGGGCTCCAGATCATCGCGCTGTCGCTCACCGTGGCGATCCTGATCGTCTCGGCGACGGTCTTTCCTTTCCTGACGATCACGGCCGCGGGCACGTCGAACTCGGTCTCGATCTTGGACGCGGCGCTGGCCTTCAGCGACGGCCCCATGATCGCCTTGGCCTTGGCCACCGCGGCACTGATCGTCTTCATCCCGCTGGCGCGGGTTCTGCTGTCGATGTACGTGCTGATCCCAATCGTGCTCGACCGTCCACCGGCGCGGGGCGCGACGCAGGCCTTTCGCCTGTCCGAGGCGATGCGCCCATGGTCCATGGCCGAGATTTTCGCCATCGGCTGCGCTGTGGCCCTGGTCAAGATCACGGACCTGGCCGATGTCGGTTTTGGGCCCGCCTTCTGGATGTTTTGCGCCCTGGTTTTTCTCGTAGTCGTTCAGGATAATTTCCTGTGCAGGTGGTCGGTATGGAACTCGCTGGACAAACCCAAGACATAAAGAGCGCCCGCGAACTGGGCCTCGTCGCCTGCACCCGCTGCACCAAGGTCTGGCCAGCCGGAACCGAGGCCTGCGGCCGGTGCGGCAAGCACCTGCAATCGCGCGACACCGGCAGCCTGCAACGGGTCTGGGCCTTCTGGATCGTCGGTTTCCTGTGTTATATCCCGGCCAACATGTACCCGATGTTGCAAACCCGCACGCTTCTGACCGTGCAGGAGGACACCATCGTCGGCGGCGCGATCGAGCTTTTCCACTACGGGTCTCCCGGTATCGCGCTCATCATCCTGATTGCCAGCGTCGCCATCCCCGTGGCCAAGTTTCTGGCCATCGCCTTTCTGGCCATCTCGGTCCGGCGCGTCTCCAGCATCTCCATGCACCAGCGGCAGCTGCTCTACGAAGTCGTTGAATACATTGGACGCTGGTCGATGATCGACATATTCGTGGTTGCCATCATGTCCTCCTTGGTGCAGTTGAATACATTGGCGGCCATCAATCCGGGTCGCGCCAGTTTGTTTTTTGCACTTTCGGTGATTTTCACGATGCTCTCTGCCCAAGCTTTCGACAGCCGCATGATCTGGGATGTCCAATCCCGCGAAGCGGACGCTCTCGACGACCACACCGGCGCAGACACCACGGACCGGACCGCCTGATGAGTGAGACACCGCCCCCCGTTCAGGTCGATAAACAGAGCAAGCCGCGGCTCAGCCGTGTCTCGATCGTGTGGATCATCCCGCTGCTCGCCATCGTGATCGCCCTTGCCGTCGCCTGGCAGACCTACAGCGAGCGTGGCCCCGTGATCGAGATCGTGTTCGAGAACGGTGCCGGCATCGCCGAGCGCGAAACCGAATTGCGCTATCGCGACGTGGCCGTCGGCATTGTCGAGGAGGTCCGCTTTTCCAAGGACCTCGAGGCGGTCGTGGCCGCCGTGCGCGTCGACAAGGACGTGGCCGACTTCATCGACGTGTCCGCCAGTTTCTGGATCGTCCGCCCCGAGGTTACGGCGCGCGGGGTGACGGGGCTCGATACCGTCCTGTCGGGCGTCTACATCGAGGGCACGTGGGACAGCAAGCCGGGCACGCCTCAGACCCGCTTCGACGGGCTTGCCGACGCGCCGCTCTTCCGGGCCGGCGGCGGTGGCCTCGAGATCGTGCTGCGGACCACGCCCGAGGGAAAGATGACCGATGACAGCCCGATCACATTCCGCGGCATCGAAGTGGGCCGCGTCGGCAAGGCCAGCATCTCGCCACAGGGCAACTACGCCGTGGCCGAGGCCCTGATCTACGAAGAGCACACCCGCCTCATCTCCAGCGCCAGCCGCTTCTGGGAAACCTCGGGCTTTACCTTTTCCGTCGGCCCCCAGGGCGCCGAGATCGACTTTTCCTCGCTCGCCACGCTGGTCAGCGGCGGTCTCACCTTCGACACGTTCGTGTCAGGCGGCGATCCCGTCTCCAACGGCACCGTCTTCGAGGTCTACGCGTCCGAAGCCGAGGCCCGCAACAGCCTCTTCCAGGCCAGCGAGGTCGAGACGTTGGAGGTTCGCGTCGTCTTCGACGAGAACGTGTCCGGCCTCGCCGTCGACGCCCCAGTCGAGATCAATGGGCTCAAGATCGGCGAGGTGCAGAACGTCCTCGGCGTCATCGACGAAGAGCAATTCGGCGACAGCCGCGTGCGCCTCAGTGTCGTGATGGCGATCCAGCCCGCCCGCCTCGGGCTGCAAGGCGATGTCACGCCGGAATCCGCCCGCGCCTTCCTGCAAGAGCGGATCGAAAACGGCCTGCGGGCCCGCCTGACCAATGCCAGCATCCTGACCGGCGGGCTCAAGGTCGACCTCACCCAGGTCGACGACGCCGAACCCGTGACACCCGACACGTCCCAGGCCGGCCTGCTGAACATTCCGACCACGGAAAGCGACATCATCGACGCCGCCGCCACGGTCGAGGGCGTGGTCACCCGCATCAACAACCTGCCGATCGAGGAACTTCTGGGAAGCGCGATCGACTTTCTCGACAGCGCCCAGGCCCTGGTGGCCAACGAGGATCTTCAGGAAACCCCTGGCGAGGTGCGTGCGATCCTGTCCGAGATTCGCGGAATCGTCGCCTCCGAGGAAGTGAAGAACATTCCCGTCGCCCTCAACGCGTCCGCCACCCGGCTCGAGTCGCTGCTGGCGGATATCGAGGAAACCGAACTGACGGAGCGCCTCGTTGCCGCCGTCGATGCCGCCGCGGAGGCCGCCAACGGGGTCAGCACCTCGGTCGAAGGCATCCCCGCCCTCGTCGAACAGATCGAGGCCGTGGCCGCCAAGGCCGAAGCGCTTCCGGTCGAGGAACTGGCCGACCAGCTGACCGAACTGGCCGCCTCGGCCGAGGCCATTCTCGACACCGACGCCGCACGCCAGCTGCCCGCCGACTTGGGCGCGGCCCTGAACGAGATCAACGCCACCCTGGCCGAACTGCGCGAGGGCGGCGCGGTCGAGAACCTGAACGCCACGCTGGGCTCGGCCCGTGACGCCGCCGATGCGGTGGCCACCTCGGCCGAGGACCTGCCGGCATTGGTCGAGCGTCTCGGCAATGTCCTGGATCAGGCCAGCGTGACGATCGCCGGCTACAACAAGGGCGACACGCTCAGCCGCGAGGCCCAGGCCGCCCTGCGGGACATCTCGCAGGCAGCGGATGCCCTGACGTCGCTGGCCCGAATGCTGGAACGCAACCCCAGCGCGCTTATCCGAGGAAGATGACCATGACCCGTATCCGACCCTTCGCCCTTGCCGCCATGACCGCGCTGGCCGCCGCCTGTGGCGGCCCCTCCGCCGATCTTTACCCGGTGGCCGCGCCCCAAGTCGCCGACACGATCCGCATCTCGTTCCGAACGGTCGAGGTGCGCGAGGTGTCGCTGCCCGCCTATGCCGCGGCCGATGAAATCGCGGTCGAGGATGAGGACGGCAAGCTTGTGACCGACGCGAATGTCCGCTGGGCGGACGCACCGGAACGCGCCGTGGCGCTCGAGATCGCGCGCAACCTTGCGCGGCTTTCCGGCGCCCGTGTCGCGTCCGAGCCCTGGCCGTTCGAGGAACTGCCCGACGCGCGCCTCGAAGTGCGCTTCGAAAGCCTGGTGGCGGGGGCCGATGGCAACTTCCGCGGATCGGGTCAGTATTTCGTCGGCGTTCTCGACGGCCGCCGCGAACGCTCGGGCATCTTCGAGCTTGCGGTGCCCTATGATCTCGAGGGCGGCACCCCCGCGCTTGCCCGCGCCCGAGGCCAGCTGGTCCTCGACGTCTCCCGCGTCATCGCCCGCGAAGGCCTGCGATAAAAGCGACTTGACCGACAGACGGCAACCCGATGGCTCGGCCAGGACCGCCAGTTTACAGTGCGCTGGGGGCC
The DNA here is from genome assembly GCF_009363735.1 of Roseovarius sp. THAF8. Taxonomy (NCBI): domain Bacteria; kingdom Pseudomonadati; phylum Pseudomonadota; class Alphaproteobacteria; order Rhodobacterales; family Roseobacteraceae; genus Roseovarius; species Roseovarius sp. THAF8. The sequence goes on from NZ_CP045410.1 coordinate 812,280, forward strand.
GAGGGAAGGTTCGGATGCGAAGGAAACCCGCGTCCTGAAAAGCCTGAAGCGGCCCAAGTCGGTGTTGATCGGGAAAATGGTGCCCCCACACGGACTCGAACCGCGGACCTACTGATTACAAATCAGTTGCTCTACCAGCTGAGCTATAGGGGCACTGACGGTCTGATTACGCATCCCGGGCACGAACCGCAAGACGAAATCTTGCGGTCCCCTGCACGGTGCCGAAAGCGGTTTAACTGCACGCAAAAGCCTCTATATTGCGGCGGCACGCTCATGACCGGAAAGTGACAGAATGCAAGTGGTTATCCACGCCGGGGCGCATATGACGGACGAGGATCGCCTGATCGAGACGTTGATGGCGAACCGCGAGATGCTGGCCGAAATCGGCACCGACGTCCCCGATCCGAAATCCTATCGCAAGCTTTTGCGGGATATCCTCAACACCGTGTCCGATAGAGGACTCACCGCCGAGACGCGCAACGAGGTGCTGGCCGCGGTCGACCACGATCCGGGCACTGACCGGCTCGTCCTGTCGAACCAGGCCTTTTTCGGCACGCCCAAGATGGCCGTGGGCCAAGGCATGTTCTATCCCGCCGCCGAAACGCGGATCGCGGCCTTCCAGGAGATTTTCGCCAACGATCAGCTCGAACTCTTCCTCGGCCTGCGCGATCCCGCGACCCATCTGCCCGCGCTTTTCGCGAAAACGCCGCATGACACGATGGCCGATTTCCTGAACGGCGTGGAGCCTTCGGCATTCCGGTGGTCCGAAACCATCGCGCGCTTCCGGCGCACCTTCCCCGAAATGCCCATCACCGTCTGGTGCAACGAGGACAGCCCCCTGATCTGGTCACAGGTCGTGCGCGAGATGGCGGGGCTCGATCCCCACGCCCAATTCGAAGGCGAATTCGCGCTGCTTCAGGAAATCATGACGTCTGCGGGCATGAAACGGTTCGAGACCTACCTCGCGTCGCATCCCGGCATGACCGAGATTCAGAAGCGCCGGGTCATCTCCGCCTTTCTGGACAAGTTCGTGAAGGACGAAGAGATCGAGGAAGAGCTCGACCTGCCCGGCTGGACGGCGGAACTGGTCGACACCCTGTCCGAGGCCTACGACGAAGACGTCTACGAAATCGAGCGCATCCAGGGCGTCCAGTTCATCGCGCCATAGACGCGGACCGGCGCCGTATCCCGTAGGGTGGGTGCCAACCCACGCATGCCGGCCTGAACGCGGGCCGGCTCACATCCCCAGCGCTTCCTTGTACATCTCCAGGACCGCCTCTTCCTCGGCGATATCGTCCTTGTCGCGCTTGCGCAGCGCGATCACCTTGCGCATCACCTTGGTGTCGTATCCGCGCGCCTTGGCCTCGGCCATCACCTCTTTCTGCTGTTCGGCGATGTCCTTTTTCTCCTGCTCCAGCCGTTCGAAGCGTTCGATGAACTGGCGCAGCTCGTCGGCGGTGACACGATAGCTGCTGTCGGCGCTGCTTTGCGGAATCTGATCGTCCATGACGGCTCTCCAAGGTCCGGGGGATGGCCCCCTGACTACAAGCGCGCCCCCGGCCCCGCAAGCCCGTTTTCGCACCCTGCGCCTTGCGACCCGGGGCGCGATGCGCTACCCGAAACGGCACCGGCAAGACCAACGCGGAGACCCCTGATGGAAATTCTGATCTGGCTCGGAGCCGCAGTCACGCTGGCCGGCCTCGCCCTGCTGGTATGGTGCATCCTGCGCGTGGTCCGCGCCCGCCGCGCGGGCCTGTCCGATGAAGAGCTGCGCGCCGCCCTGCAGCGCATTCTGCCGGTCAACACGGGTGCCTTGTTCCTGTCGGTCATAGGCCTGATGCTGGTAATCCTCGGGATCACCCTTGGCTAGGGCCTGGGGCCGGTGCCGAAGAACCGCCGACCGTACTTGACCATCTCCTCCAGCTCAACGGGCGGTGTCCACAGCGCCGGGGCAAGCGGCATAAGCGCCTTCATGGCCCGTAGGTAGCGCAACAGCCCGTCCGCATCCGCCACCAGGATCGGACCGCCCCGCGTTGCGTCAAACCCATAGCCCCGCACCATGCACAGGTCGATATCCGAGGCGCGCGCAGCGGTCCCGTCCTCCAGCATCCGCCCGGTTTCGGCCAGGATCGCGGCGTGCAGCGCCACGTCCAGAGGCACGTCCGGAAGATCGGGCAGATCGCGCTGCCCCTCGCGCCATGCCCCTACCCAGTCAGCCAGCCCCGGATCGGGCACCAGCACCTGCCCGTGCGATGCGTAAAAGCCTTGGCCGGGCGTCTTGCCGGCGGCTACGGCGTCGGCCCGGGCGTCCAGCAACGCCAGTTCCGGCACGCCGCCGAAGATCCGCCGCAATCGCGCCACGGTCACGCCGATCCCGTCCACCTCGACCAGTTCCAGCGGCCCGCGCGCAAATCCGAACCTGCGCGCCGCCGCCTCGACCGCCTCCGCCGGGGCCCCGGCCCGCATCAGCGCCAGCGCCGCCCGCTGCACCGCCCCCATCAGGCGGTGGCCAAGCATCCCGGGCCGGTCCGCACTGCGTACTACGCAGCGATCGGCCCCGGCAAAATACTGCCTCACCGTCATCACCGCGTCCGGGTCCGCGGTCTCCGGCACCGCGAGTTCGACCAGCGGGCGCACATGCGCGGGGCGATAGGCGCGCAGCGCCAGCACCGGAACCCCCTGCCCCAGTTGCGCCCGGCGCGATGCCGCTCGGTCGCGTCCCGATACAAGGCACCAGACCGCGCCCTTGCGCACCGGATATCCCCCGACATCGCCGCCACCGCCATCCAGGACCAAATCCGCCGCCATCAGGACCGCCGGATCGCCGCCGTGGCTCAGCTGGGCCAGCCGCGCGTCGCGCTCGGCCTCGGTCATGCGCTTGCGCGCCACCGCGCCTTCATAGACCGCCCGCGCGCGTGCCGTCATCGCCTCGCCTGCCGGGCCGGCCGCCAGGATGGCCACGCGCCGGTCGTTGTCCAGCGCATGGACCGCCAGCTCCGGCAACACCGGATCGGACCCCACCAGCACCACTGTCTTGATCTGCCGCGCCGTGCCCTGCTGCGCTTCGAGCCAGACACCGGCCCGCCGTTCCGCGGCGTAAAGATGCCGGGCCGCCCGCGCGTCGGCACGCGTCAGGCGCGCCTCGAAGGTCGCGGCCTCGAGCTGCAGCCCCTGCGCATACGGCAACAGCTGCGCCGCCTCGACGCAGCGGACGATATCGGCTTCGGCGCTGTCGCGCGTGTCGATCCTTGCGGCCACCTCGGTCACGGCCCGGCGATAGGCGGCCGGATCTGAGAATCCCCGCTCTATCTGCCAGACACGCGCGAAATCCGGCGCCTGCGCAAAGCGCCGCGCGATGCTCAGCGCGGCCTCCAGCGGCGCCTCCGTCGTCACCTCTGCGAAAAGTTTGGCCAGCCGTGGCTCTTCCACCGCGACCGACCGTCCCGTCAAAAGGAATTCCAGCGCCGCCTGTGCCCCCAGCAAACGCGGCAGGCGTTGCGTGCTGCCGCCGCTCGGCATCATGCCAAGCCCGACTTCGGGCAAGGCGACGCGGCTTCCCGCCCGCGCGACCCGCGCGTGACACGCCAGCGCCAGCTCGAACGCCGCCCCCAGTGCGCTGCCCTCCAGCGCCGCTATCACCGGCTTGGAATGGGTCTCGATCCGCTGTGTCAGAACGTCAAGCCATGGGGGCGCCAACGGGCCGTCGTATTCCGCCAAGTCGACACCCGAGCTGAACGTGCCCCCGGCTCCGGTCAAAACGACCGCCCGCACCTCTGCATCTTCCGCGGCACGGCTCAGCGCGGCGGCCAGCCCCGCGCGCATCTCGGGAGACAGGGCATTGGCCTCGCCCCGCGCCAGCCGCAGGACGGCGACGCCATCGGCCACCTCATAATTCACTTCGGACACGGCTCTTTGCGCCCCGTGGCAACTTGAAGACTGCCGCCACTAGACAGCGCGGCACCAGCTATATGCAAATGATTTGAGCCACTTGGACGCGGTTCAGACAGGCATATTCTCGAACTGTGCCTCAATCGCCTCATCCAGAAGCGTCTCGTTCAGACGCTGCATCGCGGCGGGCACCGGCTCTCCGGCGTGGCGCATCTGCCCCAGAAGCCCTGCCAGGCGCGGCTGCAGACGGTACCGTTCACCTTCGCTCAGATCCAGAATCTGACGGTGCAATTGCTTGATCTCCTGAGATAACTTTGTCATGGCAACTCCTCCCAGTGGCGGCCTGCCGCGTCCGGTCGACATGACCGCAGGCCTCGCGCCACAACCATAGCATGAACCGTCACCTCAATAGAAGCATGCCGACCCAGGAAAAGCTGGTTTTTCCCGGTTCCGGCTCGATCCCGCTCACGTTTTGGGCGCAGGCGCGCCTGGTCGGGCCGTCCATCGGCCCTCGGCCTCACCCCGCAAGGGGGTCCGGGCCGCGTCCGCCTCTGGGTGCGGCGCCTTGCATCCGGCACGGTCGGCGGGCCTGCGTCCAGACGCAAATCTTCGCCCACACAGCGCCGCGGGTCTCATGTCACCGGCGCGCCAAGGCTCGGTCCGCCCGGCATCGGCAGGTCGTCGTCTTCCCCCTCGACCTCGAACCGCGCAGCGGCGCGGGCCAGCTCTTCCTCGACCAGCGCGTCCAGTGCGCCGTCCTCCTCGCCATGCTCCCCCCGGACATCATCAAGTCCCGGCAACTCCGGCAGGTCGGTCTCACCTTCGTCAAGGTCCGGCAGGTCATCCAGGTCCGGCAGGCCAGGCAGATCGGGCAGATCCGTCAGGTCCGACAATGCGGGCGCGTCCGGATAATCGGGCAGATCCGTCTGATCCGGCGCGGCCGCGCCCTCCCCACTCGATCGACCGCCCGCCTCCTGCATGGCAGAGCCGCCGGACCCATCGCTGCGCTCGGCGACATCATCCCCGGGTTCGGATTTCAGCACCATGCGCACGGCGCGGAACCCGTTGAGCTGCCCCAGCGCCGCAGGCGCCACCTTGTGCCCTTTCGCCCCGATCACCCGCGCGCCGGTCACGGTCTCCGGCGAAAGCTTCAGAAGCGTTCCCGGCGCCCAGCCGCAAATCTCCTTCAACGGCAGGCGCAGCGGGGCCAGGACCGCGTCCAGCATCACCGGCGCGTTCATCGCGTTCTCTTCCAGCTTGCGGGCCAGCGTGGTGCCGTCATTCGTCTCTGCCTCCGGCTCGGGCGGGCGTTCGGGCAGGATCAGTTCCATCACGCCGGTCTTCGCCCCCGGCCCGAAATCCACGTTCAGACGGTAAAGGTCATAGTCCGGCGCCCAGAGCGCCAGCGCCAGGGCACGCCCGTTGTCCAGCCGGTCGCCAAAGCGGAAGCGCGCCGCCCGCGGCATCCGATCGCACGCATCCACCTGGTCGGCATACCCTTCCAGCACCGCGTTCATCAAAGGCTGGACGATCGCCGCATCGGTCGGGGTAAACGGGCGCGGTTTCGCCGCGCCTTGCCGGACCTCCCCCATGAGTTGCACCTCGATCAACGCCATCACGAACTGCAGGTCCAGCTTGATCGCGCCGGGCGGACCATCCAGACCGTCCAGCAGGATCAGCAGGCCGTCCTCGCCGGCGAGGGATTCGATCCCGGTCAGCGCCACGCCTTCATGCTCGACCATCCGCACGACAAGCGACAGTTCGAACTGCGCCGAGGCCGCCTTGGCCAGGGCCAGCCGCAACGCCTTGGACGGCGACATTTCACGCGCGTCGAATTCGTCGCGGGCCACCTTGGCCTTGCGATGGATGACAGATGCACTCTCCGCGGGCTCTGCGCTCATGACCAGTCGCGTTCCTTCCTGTGGTGTCGCGCGTATCGCCGTCATACCGCGCCGGTCAGGTCAGGCCACGCCTGCCGTTCGGGCCCGGTGATCGGCGGAAGCTAAGCGCAAGAAGGTTACGATAGGATTGATATCGGCCCGCAGGCTCCGCGAAAAAATGCGCCGGCCGCCTATTGCGCCGCCTGGGCCGCGGCGCCCTCCGCCAGCGGCAGATAGACCCGGAACGCGCCGCCATCCTGCCCGGGCAGGTATTCGATGCCCCCGCCCAGCCGCGCCATGATCTCGCGGCAGATCGCCAGCCCCAGGCCCGCGCCTCCCGCCTTGGTCTCGCTGACGCGCGCGAACTTCTCGAAGATCGTTCCCTGCTGGTCCGTGGGGATGCCGCTGCCATTGTCGATGAAATCCACCAACAGCGTTCCGTTGCGCTCGGCCACGCGGATGTCCAGCCGCGGGGCTTCGGCATCGCAATATTTCCGCGCGTTCGACATGAGGTTGATGAACACCTGCGCCAGCCGGTCCGTATCGGTGTGCACGCGCACCCGGTCGGCTTCGGCATCGCGGTGCATGACCATGCCGCCCTCGCTCAGGCCCGCCGCCACCGCCGCCCGATCGAGCAAGGGGCCAAGCTCGGCGTCCTCGAGGCTCAGGACGATCTGCGCGTTCTCCAGCACGCTCAGGTCCAGCAGGTCGTCCAGCAGCCGCGTCAGCCGGATCGCCTCGTCATGGATGATCGAGGCATAGCGCCGCTGTTCGGCCTCCGGCATGTCGCCCCCGTCGCGCAGGATTTCCGAAAACGCCCGGATCGACGTCATGGGCGTGCGCAACTCGTGGCTGATCTGGCTCAGGAAAGCGTCCTTCTGCACCGAAATCTGGGTCAGCTTCTCGTTCACCTGCCGCAGCTGCCGCGCGGTCCGGGCCTGTTCCTCGGTCTTCATCTCCAGCTGGCTGGAATATTCCATGATCTGCGCGGTCTCGTCCGCCACCGCCATCAGGTCTTGGACCGACACGCTGGCGCCACCGACGATCTGGCTGATCATCGCATGTGCCGTCGCGGCGCCCACCGAGCCCGCCAATGACCGCTCCAGCCGGCTCAGGAAATCCGGCGTCGGTTCCGGCAGGTAGCCGCCGACCCCCTGCTCGCGCGCGGCCTCGGCGAACAGCGCCTGCGCCTCCTTCGCGCCCATTATCCGCTGCGCCATGATCATCAGGTCCTCGCTCTGCGCCAGCCCCCCGGTCCAGCCGCCCGAGGTGGCGGAATGCTCGAACACGTTGACGAACTGCGCGCCCTGAAGCCGCTCCACCGGCTGCGGGAAACTGACCAGCGACACGACGACGAAAACAACGATGTTCAGCGACAGGCTCCACATGAACGCATGCACCACCGGATCCATGCCGGCGGCCCAGAACAGCGCCTGCGGCCGCAGCCACGACAGCCCCATCATCCCGTCGTCCAGAACCGCTTGCGGCATCACCGCCGACGCGCCGAAGCTGGGCAGGAACAGGCTGTACATCCAGATCGCGAAGCCCACCGACAGCCCGGCCAGCGCCCCGCGCCGGTTGGCCCCGCGCCAGAACAACCCGCCCAGCAGCGCGGGCAGGAACTGCGCCACGCCGACGAACGAGATCAGGCCGATGGCCGCCAGCGCCGTTCCGCCGCCCGACACCCGGAAATAGAGATAGCCCAAGAACAGGATCACGCCGATCGACAACCGCCGCGCGCGGATCGCCACCTGCCGCACGTCGCCCGAAATCACGGCACTTCCGCCGGACATCCACAGCCAGACCGGCATCACCACGTGGTTCGACACCATTGTCGACAGGGCAATCGCGGCCACGATCACCATCGAGGTGGCACTGCTGAACCCCCCCAGGAAGGACAGCACCGCCAGACCTTCCTGCCCGTTCTCCAACGGCAGCGTCAGCACGAATAGGTCCGGGTTGGCACCGACGGGGCTCAGGTCCAGCCCCACCGCCGCGATGGGCACCACGAAAAGGCTCATCAGCATGACGTAGGTCGGAAACGCCCAGGACGCCGTGCGCAGATGCCCCTCGTCCTCGTTTTCCACCACCATCACCTGGAACATCCGTGGCAGGCACATGAACGCCGCCGCCGAGAGCAGCGTCAGCCCCACCCAGCGGCTTCCGGGGACGTCCCAGCGGGCGATGGCGCTCTGGTCGATCCGCGCCAGGGTCTCGTCAACGCCTCCCGCAAGGCCCCAGACCACGAAGATGCCCACCGCCAGCAGCGCGCACAGCTTCACGACCGCCTCCAGCGCGATGGCCATGACCAGACCGTGATGCCGCTCGTTGGCATCGAGGTTGCGCGTCCCGAACAGGATGGTGAAAACCACCAGCCCCACCGCGACCCACAGCGCCGTCGCCGTCTCGCTGATCTCTCCGGTGTGGGTCGGATCGGCGGCGGCGAAGGCCGCAAAGGATATCGTCACCGACTGAAGCTGCAGCGCGATATAGGGTGTCGTGCCGATCACGGCGAGGAGGGTCACGAAGACCGCCAGCGCGTTCGACTTGCCGAACCGGCTGGAAATCAGGTCGGCGATCGAGGTGATCCGCTGGCTGCGCCCCACCCGCACCATCTTGCGCAGGGTCCACCACCAGCCCACCATCACCAATGTCGGCCCCAGGTAGATCGTCAGGTATTCCAGCCCCGACCGCGCGGCGAACCCCACCGCCCCGTAAAACGTCCAGGCGGTGCAGTATATGGACAGCGACAGCGTGTAGACGATGGGCGAGCGCAGCCAGGTCCCCCGGCCCCGCGCGGCGGCGCGGTCGGCGGCGAAGGCCACGCAGAACAGCAGCGCCACGTACAGCAGGCTGACCAGGACAATGACGTTCAGCGCGCCCATTCACCCCTCCCGGGACGGGCGCACCTGGTGTTCGGACGCGGTGCCGGCCCAGGGCGCGTCCGGCGCGTCCGCCGGGGACAGCCGCCGCGAGACGATCCAGCCCAGGCCGATCAGAAGAACCCAGCACAGGAAGATGTAGAACATCACGGCGACCGTGCGTGCGCCCTCGCCCGACTTCCACAGGAGCGGCAGCACGAACATGCCCGCTCCCAGCACCGGCAAGAGCCGGGCCGCATCCATCATCCGGCGCTGGAAATAGGCCCGCCGCGCCAGGAATATCGGTCCGCCGTCACGGCTCATGACGGCACCAGAGCGCGCACCGCGTCCAGGACCTCTGCATTGGAAAAAGGCTTGGTCATGTAGCGGTCCGCGCCAGCGCGCTTCGCCATTTCCACGTCCTTGGCCTGCCCGCGGGCGGACAGCATCAGAACCGGCAGCCGCTCGAACCGCGCCTCGGCGCGGATCTCGGACAGGATGTCGAAGCCGCTCTTGCCCGGCAGCATCACGTCCAGGATCACCACGTCCGGCTCTCTCGCGCGCACCGCCTCCATCGCGTTCTGGCCGTTGGCATGGGTTTTCACCTCCCAGCCGTCGCGCGACAGGATAAAGCTCACGGCCTCGATGATGTTCTGTTCGTCCTCGATCAGAAGCACGGTCTTGCCCATCTAACCGGCCTCCCCTCCGATCAATTTCGTCTCCCGTCCGACGACTATTGCGAAACTCGTGTCGCCTGTCAAAAGGTCATCACTCAGAACGCGTCCCGCAGGACGGACCGCTCACGCCGCGCTGCGCAGCCCGCGATCGGACAGATGCGGCAGGTCACCCCCACCGGCCGCGCCTGCGCCCGGTCCGTCCCCCTTGGTTCGGGAAGGATCAGCATGTAGGCCCGCATCAACGGCGGGGAGGCAAAGCTGGCAGGCACCGTCTCCTCGGCCACGGCCATCGCGCGCACGCGCAGGTCGCCCTGCAGAAGCGCCGCCTGCACCGGGCGCCCGGGCTGGCCCAGTACCTCGTAAAGAGGCCATAGCGCACAGCCCGCCCCGCTGCGCGGCGTGGTGAATCCCATGACCGTCTTGCGCAGGATCAACGCGCCCGCCCCGTCGACCACGATCAGGCCCACGGGCCCGACCATGTCCTCCGGCAGCGTGGCCAAGCGGCGGAAGACCTGCGCCAGGCTTTTGCCTGTGGCACGCGCAATCGCGTCCGGTGCCAGGCCATGCGCGTCCAGCGCGGTCTGCATGTCGTCGCGCGGCAAGGCGCGAGCGTCCTCCAGGTACTGCGTCAGCGCTGCGCGCGACAGGGCCTGCGCGGCGCGGTTCTCGACCTGCGCCAGCATCGACTCGATCCGCGACTCGGCGCCCCATCCCTCGAGCTGCGGAAAGTGAAACCCGTGCCGTTCCAGAAACGCGTGCATCTCGTCCTGCGGCGAGGTCACTTCCGCCCCGGCCTCGGGCGCGGCCTCCAGGTAGCGCATCAGCGCCTCGGCCCCCTCGGCCAGGCGCGCACCGTCCTCGTTGATGTTGCGGTGAAAGCGCATCTGCCATTCCGGCTCCAGTTCGCGCGTCTCCGCCAGGATCGACGCGGTCGAGCGGATGGATGTCACCGCCGAAATGACCTCGTGCAGCGTGGCCGACAATTCCGGGTCATGCGCCAGCCGCTCGCTCAGTGCCTTGACGGTTCTCTCCAGCGCATCGCGTTTCCGGCCCAGGTCGGCCAGCCGCCCGGCCCAGCCCGGAAACCGCCCGACGAATTCCTCGATCCGGTCCAGTTCGGGCGCGTCATGTCCCAGATCCTCCTCGGCCTCGGCGTCCCCCGCCGCCTCCTGCAAGGCCGCCAGGAGTTCGGACTCCACGCCCTCGGTCAGTGTCGCCGGTTCCACGCCCAGCGCCTCGGCGATCTGCAACAGCGTGCGACCTCCGATTCGACGCCGGTTGTGCTCGATCAGGTTGAGATAGCTGGGCGATATTCCGGCCGCCTCGGCCAGCTCGGCCTGCTTCAGCCCGGCCACCAGCCGCCGCTGCCTGATGCGTGTTCCAGCCATCCCCGGCTCGGCCATGTCCGATTCCTCTTTAATTCAATCGCTTCCGCGACGACTGAAAAGTAATTTACAGATTTCTGCGCTGCGTTGAAGATTTTATTTACAAAAAAAGTGTTTGGCCAAAGGCGCTTGTTGAACGGTTTTCACCCCCCTTCAATAATGCCAACAGCACGTTTGTGCGTCCGGCCGGGCCTGAGGAGCCCCGGCCGCGAAAAACTCAAGGGAGGGATTCAATGTCCAAAACTGACCTCACGCGTCGTGGCCTGCTGAAGACCAGCGCCATCGCGGGCGCCGGCGTCGCACTGCCGACCATCTTCACGGCAAGCTCCGCCGCGGCCTTCACCAACGAACCCACCGGCGATACCGTCACGCTGGGCTTCAACGTACCGCAATCCGGCCCCTATGCCGACGAGGGCGCCGACGAGCTGCGCGCCTACGAACTGGCGGTCGAGCACCTGAACGGCGGCGGCGACGGCGGCATGATGAGCACCTTTTCGTCCGATGCGCTGCAAGGCAACGGCATCCTGGGCAAGAAAGTCGAATACGTCACCGGCGACACCCAGACCAAGGCCGACGCGGCCCGCGCCTCGGCCAAGTCGATGATCGAGAAAGACGGCGCCGTCATGGTGACCGGCGGCTCGTCCTCGGGCGTGGCCGTGGCCGTACAGGCGCTCTGCCAGGAGGCCGGCATCATCTTCATGGCGGGCCTCACCCACTCCAACGACACCACCGGCAAGGACCGCAAGGCCAACGGCTTCCGCCACTTCTTTAACTCCTACATGTCGGGCGCCGCGCTGGCGCCGGTGCTGGCCGCCAACTACGGCACCGATCGCAAGGCCTATCACCTGACCGCCGACTACAACTGGGGCTACACCACCGAGGAAGCCGTGCGCGCCTCGACCGAGGCCATGGGCTGGGAAACCGTCGCCGCGGTGAAGACGCCGCTGACCCAGACGGACTTTTCGTCCTACATCGCGCCGGTCCTGCAATCGGGCGCCGACGTGCTGGTGCTGAACCACTACGGCGGGAACATGGTGAACTCGCTGACCAACGCGGTTCAGTTCGGCCTGCGTGAAAAGCAGGTGAACGGCAAGAACTTCGAAATCGTCGTTCCGCTCTACAGCCGCCTGATGGCCAAAGGCGCCGGCGCCAACGTGAAGGGCATCTTCGGCTCCACCAACTGGCACTGGTCGCTGCAGGACGAAGGCTCCAAGGCGTTCGTCAAATCCTTCGGCACCAAATACGGCTTCCCGCCGTCCCAGGCCGCGCATACCTGCTACGTCCAGGCGATGCTCTATGCCGATGCCGTGGAACGCGCCGGGTCGTTCAACCCCTGCGCCGTGGCCGAGGCCTTGGAAGGCTTCGAATTCGACGGCATGGGCAACGGCAAGACGCTCTACCGCGCCGAAGACCACCAGTGCTTCAAGGACGTGCTGGTCGTGCGCGGGAAAGAGAACCCTGAAAGCGAATTCGACCTGCTCGAAATCGTCGAGGTGACCCCGGTCGACCAGGTGACCTATGCCCCCGACCACCCGCAGATGGGCGGCGCAGAGGCATCCCTGGGCGAATGCAACCCGGGCGCCTGATCGCACGGATGTGACCTGACAACATCCGACGCGGGCGCGCCTGCCGCGCCCGTGTCCACCAGCAAGCCGGACCACGCGCCCCGCGCGCGTCCGTGACCATAACCGGCATCTCTGCAAATCCGAGGGGCACTTCGATGGAAGCCATCATCCTGCAAGTTCTCAATGGCCTGGACAAAGGCTCGGCCTATGCGCTGATCGCGCTCGGCCTGACGCTGATCTTCGGCACGTTGGGCGTCGTGAACTTCGCGCATGGCGCGCTGTTCATGATCGGTGCGTTCTGCGCCGTCACGCTGAGCCGTATTCTCACGCTCTCCCGTACCGTCGTCGACGAAACGCAAACCGACTTTCTCGGCAACCCGCTCGAGGTGCAGGTGCCATATGTGTACGACTGGTTCGGCCAGGCCACGGGGGACGCCATCATCGACTGGGCCGTGCCGCTGTCGATCCTCTTCGCCATTCCGGTGATGATGTTGATCGGCGTGATCATGGAACGCGGGCTGATCAAGCATTTCTACAACCGGCCCCATGCCGACCAGATCCTGGTGACTTTCGGCCTCGCCATCGTCCTTCAGGAAATCATCAAGTTCTACTACGGCGCCAACCCGATCCCGACGCCGGCGCCCGACGCCTTCCGCGGATCGTTCGATTTCGGCGCGATGCTGGGGCTCGACCCCAACGTGGTGATCTACCCCTACTGGCGCATCATCTACTTTGCCTTCGCGGCCCTCATCATCGGCGCGGTCTTCGCCTTCCTGCAATTCACCACCTTCGGGATGGTGGTTCGCGCCGGCATGGCCGACCGGGAAACCGTGCAGCTTCTGGGCATCAACATCGACCGCCGCTTCACCATCATGTTCGGCCTCGCCGCCGCGGTGGCGGGCCTCGCGGGCGTCATGTACACCCCGATCAACTCGCCGAACTACCACATGGGCATGGACTTCCTCGTGCTCAGCTTCGTGGTGGTCGTGGTCGGCGGCATGGGCTCGCTCCCGGGCGCCGTGCTGGCCGGGTTCCTTCTGGGCATCCTGGAAAGCTTCGCCTCCATGCGCGAAGTGCTCGAGGTCCTGCCCGGCATCAACCAGATCATCATCTACCTGGTTGCCATCATCATTCTGCTGACACGTCCGCGTGGCCTGATGGGTCGCAAGGGCGTCATGGAGGACTAAGCCATGCTCGGTCTCGACAAGAAAGACTTCCGCCTGCTGCTGATCGTCGTGGCGATCACCCTGCTGGCCCCCTTCATCCTGAACCCGTTCCCCGAGAACTCGGGCATGGCACAGTTCAACGCGGGCTATCCCGACCTGATGCAGCGCTTCGTGATCTACGGGATCTTCGCTATCGGCTTCAACATCCTCTTCGGCCTCACCGGATATCTCTCCTTCGGCCACGCTGCCTTTCTTGGCGTCGGCTCCTACGCCGCGATCTGGATGATGAAGCTGGTCACGTTGAACGTGATCCCGGCCATCATCCTCGGCGTGATCATCGCAGGCCTCTTCGCGCTGGCCGTGGGCTATATCTCGCTGCGGCGCTCGGGAATCTACTTCTCGATCCTGACGCTCGCCTTCGCCCAGATGTCCTATGCCCTGGCCTACTCGGTGCTGACACCAATCACCGGCGGCGAAACCGGGCTTCAGATCAAGTCCACCGACAGCCCGCTCTTGTCGAACTTGGAGCCGGGCGAGATCGGCCGCGCCAACCTTTTCGGCATGGACATGCGCGCGGGCTTTGACCTGTCCTTCGGCGACTGGCTCTTTACCATCAACGCGGGCTACTACATCGCGGCGGTCTTCATGATCATCGCCTTTTATCTCTCGATCCGCATCTTCCGCTCGCCCTTCGGCACCATGCTGCGCGCGGTGAAATCCAACCAGACCCGGATGTACTATACCGGCCTCAACGCCCGCCCCTACACGCTCGCGGCCTTCGTGATCTCGGGCATGTATGCCGGTCTCGCCGGCGGCCTTCTTGTGGCGATGGACACGCAGGCCGGCCCGGAACGCATGTTCTGGACCGCGAGCGGCGAGGTCGTCCTGATGACCATCCTCGGCGGCGCGGGCACCCTCATCGGCCCCGTCCTCGGGTCGGGCGCGATCAAGTACATGGAAAACATCCTGTCGAAGATCAACAAGGACATCCTGCACGAATGGTTCGCCTTCATGCCCGACGGGCTCGAGGATTTCGTCATCACCATCGTCTACCCCTTTATCGGCAAGGGCTGGCACCTGACGCTCGGCCTGATCTTCATGGCCGTGGTCATCTTCCTGCCCGGCGGGCTTGTCGAGGGCGGGCAACGCATCGGCCGTCTGCTCCGTGGCAAGAAAGCAAACCCGGACGACGAAAAAGCCACCCAATCCACACCGGCCGAATAAGGAGCGACGACAATGGGTATTCTTGAAGTCAAGAACGTCAACAAACGCTTCGGCGGCCTGCAGGCTCTGGGTGACGTGAACCTGTCAGTGGCGGAAAACACCTGCCACGCCATCATCGGCCCCAACGGGGCGGGCAAGTCGACCCTGCTCAACTGCCTGATCGGCAAGCTCATCCCGGATACCGGCTCGGTCATGTTCGACGGCCAGTCGGTGCTGGGCCGCAAGGCCTACCAGATCAACCAGATGGGCATTTCCCGCGTGTTCCAGACACCCGAGATCTTCGGCGACCTCACGGTGCTGGAAAACATGATGATCCCGATCTTCGCGCGCCGCGACGGGGCCTTCCGGATGCACGCGCTGGAAAGCACGATGGACGAAAAGCACATCGTCGAACAGGCCGAGGACATGCTGGAAAGCCTCAATCTCGCGGATGCCCGCCACGATCACGCGGCGGCCATGTCGCGCGGCAACAAGCGGCGTCTGGAAATCGGCATGTGCCTCGCGCAGAACCCGCGCCTGCTGTTGCTGGACGAACCGACGGCCGGCATGGCCCGGGCCGACACCAACAACACGATCGACCTGCTGAAGCAGATCAAGCAAGAGCGCGACATCACCATCTGCATCATCGAGCACGACATGCACGTGGTGTTCTCGCTCGCCGAACGCATCACCGTCCTGGCCCAGGGCACGCCCCTGGTCGAGGACACGCCGGACAAGATCAAGGGCCACCCCAAGGTCCGCGAAGCCTATCTCGGCGAAAGCGCCTGACCGCCCCGCCGATTGCGCAGCAACCCATGAGGTCCCGGATCAGGTCCGGGACGGGAGGACCCCAAAAATGAACGTCAAACCCGACTTTTCCAAACACCGCAACCACGCCGAAACCGCGCCGGCCTTCCTGTCGGTCTGGGGGATGCAGGCCTATTACGGCGAAAGCTACATCGTCCAGGACATTTCCTTCAACGTCCACGAGGGCGAGATCCTGGCGCTTCTGGGCCGCAACGGCGCGGGCAAGACCACCACGCTGCGCGCCATCGCCCGGATGGACAATCCGCAACTCGCGCATGGCGAAATCTGGCTCGACCATCAGCCGTTGCACAACATGAAATCTGCGCAGGCGGCCACCTGCGGCATCGGCCTCGTTCCCGAGGACCGCTGCATCATCCCCGGCCTCACGGTCGAGGAAAACCTGCAACTGGCCCAGATCACCCCGCCCATCGGCTGGTCCATCGACCGCCTTTACGAGCTTTTCCCGCGCCTCAAGGAACGCCGCCGCCAGGAAGGCGTGACGCTTTCGGGCGGTGAACAACAGATGCTCGCCGTCGCCCGCGCGCTGGCGCGGGACATCAAGGTGCTGCTGCTGGATGAACCCTACGAGGGCCTCGCCCCCGTCATCGTCGACGAGATCGAAAAGACCCTGCGCATCATCAAGGAACAGGGCATCACCACGATCCTCGTCGAACAGAACGCGGTCCGCGCCCTTGAACTCGCCGATCGCTGCATCATCCTCGATACGGGTGGCATCGCCTTCGACGGAACCGCGTCCGAAGTGCTGGAAAACGAAAGTCTTCGCGCCGAGTATCTGGCCATCTGACGCCAACCTCCCTAGGCTGCCACCAGGAGGATGCCCGCCCCGCCGCGATTTCGCCGCCGGGGCGGGCCTGCAAGACATTCAAGACCACCGAGGGAGGAATCATGTCCGATAAAACCTATGCCCCCAGCGCCGATTTCACGGCGAATGCCCATGTCGACGCGGCCAAGTACGACGAGATGTATGCGGCCTCGATCACCGACCCCGAGGCGTTCTGGGGCGAGCAGGGCAAGCGCATCGACTGGATCAAGCCCTATTCCAGGATCAAGGATGTCGATTACACCTACGGTCAGGTCTCGATCAAGTGGTTCGAGGACGGCACGCTCAACGTCGCCGCCAACTGCATCGACCGCCACCTGGCCGAGCGCGCCGACCAGACCGCCATCATCTGGGAACCCGACGATCCCAATGACGCCGCCCAGCACATCACCTACCGCCAGCTCCATGCGGAGACCTGCCGCATGGCCAACGTGTTGAAAAACCTCGGCGTCGGCCGCGGCGACCGCGTCGTGCTCTACCTGCCGATGATCCCCGAGGCAGCCTATGCCATGCTCGCCTGTGCGCGCATCGGCGCCATCCATTCCATCGTCTTCGCCGGCTTTTCCCCCGACGCCCTCGGCGCGCGCGTCAACGGCTGCGACGCCAAGCTCGTCATCACCGCCGACACCGCCCCCCGCGGCGGACGCGTCACCAAGCTCAAGGACAACGTCAACCAGGCGCTCCTGCACGACACCACCGACGTCAAGTGCCTCGTGGTCAAGCGCACCGGCGATCCCATCGCCTGGCGCCGCGACCTTGACTTCTGGCTGCACGAAGAGGCCGAAAAGGTCGAGGACACTTGCGAGCCCGAGGAAATGAACGCCGAGGATCCGCTCTTCATCCTCTACACCTCCGGCTCCACCGGCCAGCCCAAGGGCGTCGTGCACACCACCGGCGGCTATCTCGTCTACGCCGCCATGACGCACGAGATCACCTTCGATTACCACGAGGGCGACGTCTACTGGTGCACCGCCGATGTGGGCTGGGTCACCGGCCACAGCTACATCGTTTATGGCCCGCTCGCCAACGGCGCCACCACCCTGATGTTCGAGGGCGTGCCGACCTACCCCGACGCCTCCCGCTTCTGGCAGGTCTGCGAAAAGCACAAGGTGAACCAGTTCTACACCGCCCCCACCGCCATCCGCGCCCTGATGGGCCAGGGCGACGAGTACGTCTCCAAGTGCGATCTTTCCGACCTCAAGGTCCTGGGCACCGTGGGCGAGCCGATCAACCCCGAGGCCTGGAGCTGGTACCACACCGTCGTCGGCAAGGAACGCTGCCCCATCGTCGACACCTGGTGGCAGACCGAGACGGGCGGGCACCTCATGACCCCCCTGCCCGGCGCCCATGCCACCAAGCCGGGGGCGGCGATGAAGCCCTTCTTCGGGCTGAAGTTCGAGGTGCTCGATCCTGAATCGGGCAAGACGGTGGAGGGCAACCCCGCCGAGGGCGTGCTCTGCATCGCCGACAGCTGGCCGGGCCAGATGCGCACCGTCTGGGGCGACCACGAGCGCTTCATGAACACCTATTTCCAGCAGTACAAGGGCTATTACTTCACCGGCGACGGCTGCCGCCGGGACGAGGACGGCGACTACTGGATCACCGGCCGCGTCGACGACGTGATCAACGTCTCGGGCCACCGCATGGGCACGGCCGAGGTCGAATCCGCCCTCGTCGCCCACGCCAAGGTCTCCGAAGCCGCCGTGGTGGGCTACCCGCATGACATCAAGGGCCAGGGCATCTACTGCTACGTCACGCTGATGTCCGGCGAGGAACCCACCGACGAACTGCGCAAGGAACTGCAGGACTGGGTCCGCCAGGAAATCGGCCCCATCGCCAAGCCGGACCTGATCCAGTGGGCCCCCGGCCTGCCGAAAACCCGCTCCGGCAAGATCATGCGCCGCATCCTGCGCAAGATCGCCGAGGACGACTACGGCTCGCTCGGCGACACCTCGACCCTAGCAGACCCAGACGTCGTCGACGACCTCATCGACAACAGAATGAACAAAAGCTGACCTCGCAGGGTGGGCCTCCTGCCCACCTCACCGCGACAAGGGGGCCGGTGCCACAGGCGCCGGCTCAATTCGTTCCGCTCCCCCGTTCGTTTCAGCGCGCCGCCTTCCGCGTGGCCAGCAGAACCCCCGTTCCCGCCAGCGCCATGCCGCCCCAGGCCACGGGCGGCATCACCTCGCCCAGCATGACCCACGCGATCACCGCGGCCAGCGGCGGCACAAGGAAGAAAAGCGCCGACACCTTGGCCACGTCGCCCACCCGGATCATCGCCAGCAAAAGCCCCACCGCCACCAGCGAATTACCCACCACCAGGTAAAAGAGCACGCCCACGAACGGCCAGCTCCAGTCGATCGACAGATCCTCCTGCAACGCCAGCAAGGGCAATATTCCCACCAGCCCGGCGGCATAGCCCACGAGGTTCGAGGTGACTGGGTGGTGCTGCAACCCGAACCGCTTTTCCCACAGCGATGCGGTGACGATCCCCGCCAACCCGATGATCGCAAAGACAAAGCCCATCACGCTCGGCGGCTCCAGCGTCGAGCGCGCGCCGATCACCACCGCCGCGCCGATCAATCCCAGGATCAGCCCGCACCACTGTTTCCAACCGACGCGCTCGCCCGTCCAGCGCGGCGCGATCAGCCCCACAGCGATCGGCTGCAACGTCATCAACAGCGCCACCGTGCCCGCCGCCACACCCGCCTCCAGCGCGTAATACGTCATTCCGAAATAGACCGACTGGATCAGCAGGCCGACGATGGCCAGGTGACCCCATTCCGCCCGGGTTTTGGGCAAGGGCGGGCGCAGCGCCGCCCACAGCACCGCCATCGCCGCCACCACCAGCGCGAACCGCATCGCCAGGATGACCATCGGCGCGGCATAGCCAAGACCGACCTTGGCCACGCCATAGCCGCCCGACCACAGACAAAGAAAGATGACCGGCGCGAGCCGCAGCCAGATCGGGCGGTCGGGTGACATAAGGGGACGGGTCCTTCGGGTTGATCCACCGTCCGTTATGAGCCGTAAGCGCCCCGAGCAACAGCCTTTTCTGCCCGCACTCGACCGCCCGAACCGGCCGGTCGCCCCGCCCGGCCCGCCGATTGACGAGACCCGGTCGCAATCAGGCAAGACAGCACACGCTGTTAAAGGGGCGTCTTCAAAGCCATCCGCTCCGAAAACTGCTGTCCGCCGCAATCAGCGCCGATGCGTGGCTCTTCATCGTCGGCTCGGGGCTTTGGACCAACGGCAAAGGACTCCGGGCGACGCAACGTCGCGACGACCCCGCGTTGAGGGGCTAAAGCGTATTTCCGCCGACCGCCGTCCCGATTATGCAGATTCACGCGGATGAAAATCATGTGATCTGACTTGGAACAAGATTGCCTCTAGCTCGTTAAGGGTACAGCAAAAAGAAAGAGGACCTCATGAAAACCAAGATTACAGCCCTTGTGACCGCAGCCGCCCTGACAGTGACGGCCTGCGACAACTTGACCGACGAAGAGCAAGGCGCGCTGATCGGCGCCGGTGCCGGCGCCATCGCGGCACAGGCATTTGACGCCAACGCCGGCTGGACCGTGGTTACCGCTGCAGCTGGTGCCGCCGCCGGCGCGCTCATTGCCCGCAACCAGCGCACCAACCAGTGCGCCTATGCGGACGGCCGTGGCGGCTACGTGACGCGCCCCTGCTGAGCGCCAGAAAATTCTACGAATTTTCTCGCCCCACATTCTTCGGACGAAGAATGTGGGGTTTCTCGTTTCAACCCCGTCCGCGATAGGGCGGCACGCCCTGATCCGGCACCCAGACCCCCTGCGGCATCTCGCCGGTCTGCCAGAAGACGTCGATCGGAATCCCCCCGCGCGGATACCAGTACCCTCCGATCCGCAGCCATTGCGGCTCCAGGAACGCCATCAGCCGTCGCGCGATCGAGATGGTGCAATCCTCGTGGAACGCGCCGTGATTGCGAAAGCTTGTCAGGTAAAGCTTCAGCGACTTGCTTTCCACCAGCCACCGCCCCGGCACGTAATCAATGACCAGGTGCGCGAAATCCGGCTGCCCGGTCATCGGGCAGAGCGAAGTGAACTCCGGCGCGGTGAACCGCACGTTATAGGCCACGTCGGCCTGCGGGTTCTCGACGCGCTCCAGCTCGGCCTCCTCCGGGCTTTGCGGCACTTTCGTCTCACCGCCCAACTGTTTGAGATTCTTGTAGATATCTTCCGCCATTCCGTCCTCCGTCAGACCCCGCGCATGTTGCCCCACAGGGTCACGTGCAATTGCGGCAGCACCCGTGCGTCATACCACTTTTCTTTCGTCACCCGATCCACCAGCCAGCGCATCCGCGCCTCCAGCCCGTCGCGGTCCACCGTGGCCGTGTCGTCATCGGGCGGCGGCGGCGTATGGTTGCCCGGCTGCAGGTAAACCGGAAGTTGCGGGAACATCGCCGCGGCCTCGCGGGCATAGGCAAAATCCGCCTCGTCGAACACCACGAGTTTCAGGATCGTCTGCGTGCCCTGGCCTGCCTCGACGCATTCGGCTACAAGCCCCCAATCGGTCAGCATCCCGCTCGACGGCGGCTTGGGCGATAGCACCAGCATGTCCAACGCCTCAAACCAGCCGCGCACGACCGACCCTTGCGTCTCCATGGCAAAGTAACACCCCTGCGCCTGTCCCAGCCGGATCAGGTCCGCCATCGGCTGAATCGCCGGGTTGCCCCCCGACAGCGTCACCAGGATTGGCTTGCCTCCTGCCAGACGCGCCACGTCCTCCATGATCGCTTCGGGCGTCATTGCCTTCCACATATCGCGATAGTCGTTGTCCACCGCGTGCATGCTGTCGCACCAGGAACAGCGGAAATCGCAGCCCCCCGTGCGTACGAACACCGTCGGCTGCCCGATCAGGGCGCCCTCGCCCTGGATCGTCGGCCCGAAGATCTCGGACACGCGAATGAGGCGCTTGTCGCTCACGGCCGATACTCCGCCCATGTCTTCGGGGTCTCGCTGACCTTCGCAGCGGTGACTTCCGGCCAGCGCGCACGACACCAGTCGTGCAAATGTTTCGCCAGCCGCTCGGCGGTCACGCAATCATCCCCCAGCACATCGTTCAGGTGCCGGTGATCCAGCGTCTCGTCGACGTACCGCTTGAACGCGCCCAGATCGTGGTAATCCCGCACGAACCCGTGCTGGTTCAGATCTGCCGCCCGCAACTCGATCACAACGATGTAATTGTGCCCATGCAGCCGCGCGCATTGATGGTCCTCGGGCAGCCCGTGCAACTGGTGGCTGGCCGAGAAATGGAACTCCTTGGTGATCGTGTACATCACGCCACCCCCGTCGCCGCTTTCCAGAACTGCGCATCGGCATAGGCGGTCGGGTCTGCGACCCCGGCCAGGTGAAACGCCTCGCGCCGCTCCACGCAGGTGCCGCAGCGCCCGCAATGCACGTCCCCGCCCTTGTAGCACGACCATGTCTCGGCAAAGGGCGTTCCCCACTTCGCGCCCTCGGTCACGATATCCGCCTTCGACCCGGTCAGGAACGGCGTATACAGCTGCACCTCGGCCACGCCCTCCAGCGCCTCGTCCTGCATCGCCTGGAAAGCCTCGACAAAGCCGGGCCGGCAATCGGGGTATATGAAATGATCCCCGCCGTGGACAGCGGCCGCCACCGCCTGCGCCTTCTCCGCCGCCGCCATGCCGAACGCGATGGCCAGCATGATCGCATTGCGATTGGGCACGATGGTGATCTTCATCGTCTCTTCCGCGTAATGCCCGTCCGGCACCTCGACATCATCGGTCAGGGCCGAGCCCGACAGCGCCGCGCCCACGCCCGAGATGTCCACAACCTTGTGCGGCACGCCCAGACGGCGCGCACAGGCCGCGGCAAATTCCACTTCCTTCACATGCCGCTGGCCATAGTCGAAAGACAAGAGCCCCCGCAGCGTGCCCTCGCCCGCCACCTTGTGCGCCAGCGACACGGAATCAAGCCCGCCAGAGCAGATCACGATCGTATCCATAGATTTGGTCCTTGTTTTTTAACGCGGGTAGGCTGCGACCGCAGGGCGCTCACCTAGCGGGTTCGGCATCTTCTTGCAAGACCCGCGCCGCCACGTTGCGCGCCGACCACCACCAGAACCGCCACATCAGGAACACGCCCGCCAGCGCCAGCCCCACCGCCAGCCCCAGCCAGATGCCCACGCCGCCCCAGCCCAGCCAGAACCCCATGGCGTAACTGACCGGCACGCCGACGACCCAATAGCTGACGGCGGCGATCCACATCGGCACCCGCGTGTCCTGCACGCCCCGCAACAGCCCCAGCGCCATCACCTGCGCCGCGTCCACCAGCTGAAACAGCGCCGCCGCCGCCAACAGGCCCACGCCCACGGCGATCACCGCCGCCCGGTCGGGCTCATCGGGGTTCAGGAACGCCGCGATCATCGGCTCCGGCACCGCCAGGAACAGCACGACCGTGACCAAGGCAAAGAGGCCCGACAATGCCAGCACCACCTTCGCGCCGTCCCGCAATCCCGGCCCGTCCCCGCGCCCGAACGCGTTGCCAGCCCGGATCGTGGCCGCATTGCTCAGACCCACATGCACCATGAAGGTCAGCGAACTCACCTGCAGCGCGATCCCGTGCGCGGCCAGCGCGATCGTGCCCAGCCAGCCCATCATCACCGTCGAGGCCGCGAACAGCCCCACCTCGGCCAGGCTGGTGATCCCGATCGGCCAACCCAGGCGGAACACCTGCCCGAACGCCTCCCGATCCGGCCGCCAGACCCGGGAAAACAGGGCGTGTTCCGGCGTCACCTTCGCGGCATAGACCGCCAGCGCCACGAAACTGGCACTGGTCACCACCAGCGAGGCCACCGCGGCCCCGCGCACCCCCAGCTCCGGCGCGCCCCAATTTCCGAAAATCAGCGCGTAGTTCACCAATACGTTCAGCCCCACGGCCCCCACCGTGACCCAAAGCACCACCTGCGTGCGCTCCAGCGCCGCCAGGTGCGATTTCAACACCATGACCAACAAAGCCGGAAACAGCGCGAACCCCACGATCTCGGCATATTCCCCGGCCAGTGCGGCGGTCCCCGCCTCCTGCCCCGACGCCAGGAAAAGCGGCCCCGACCAGAGCATCACCGGCAACGCGCAGGCGGCAAAAAGCACCGAGGCCCAGCCGCCCATCCGCGTCACCCGCCGCACCTGCCTCTCGTCCCCGGCCCCTTGCGCCGCCGCCACCAGCGGCATCACCGCCCAGGCAAAGCCCGACCCGAAAATGAACAGCACGAAAAACAGCGTGCCTCCCAGCACCTCTGCCGCCAGCGCCTCGACCGAGTACCAGCCCAGCATCAGCGCGTCGGTCAGCGTGATCGCCATCTGCGCCAGGTGACTGCCCACCAGCGGCAGCCCCAGCTTCAGCGCGGCGCGCCCGTGCTCGCGATATGTCATCCCCCCGCTCATGGCACAGCCATTAGAGGCTTTTCCGCCCCGGAAAAACCCCTTTCGACCGGCCCGCCAGGTTCCGCGCACCGCCCCGCTTTTTCTTGCCGAAAATACTCATGGCGCAACGGCGGCCTACAGCACCGCCGCCACCAGCTGCAGCGACACCGCGGCGATCAGCGCCCCGGCAGCCATTTCGATCACCGGCAGGGCCTTGGCCCCCGCCCCGCCCGTCGCCAGCCGCGCCAGCACGCCTGTCCGAAGGCTGACGGCGGCCACGGCCACGACCATGGTCACGCTCGCCGTGCCCAGCCCCATGATGAAGGCGCCGGCGATGCCCGCCAGGTCGATCCCGAAGCGCCATGTCAGGATCAGCAGGAACAGCGCCCCGGTACAGGGCCGGATCGCCACCGCGCCCACCAACGCGACCGCCTCCCGCCAGCCGTGCACATTGGCCGCTTCCTCCACGCTCGGCCCGTGCCGATGCCCGCAGGTCGAACAGATACCGTCACCGAGATCATGTGTGTGCTCGTGAGCAGCTGCATGCCCCTGGCCGTGCTCCCGCGCCCGCCACAACTTCATCGCCCCGCGCAGTACCAGCCACAACCCCACCAGCGCAATCGCGCCATAGCTCACCGCCGCCAGTGTCCGGTCTGCCAGCCCCGTCACCGCCTCGCGCCCCAGCCCCAGCGCGTAAAGCCCCGCATAGACCAGCAGCACCGCCGCCGCCGCCTGCGCCAGGCTCGATGCCAGCGCCAGGCCCACCAGCCGCTTGACCGGCACCGCCCGCCCAACGCCGTACCCGCCGATCAGCAGCTTGCCATGCCCCGGCCCCGCCGCGTGAAAGAACCCGTAGGCGAAACAGATCCCCCAAAGACCCACCAGCGCCCCGGCCTCTCCGGCCCGCAGCTTTTGCAGGTAACCCGCCATCGCCTGTTGTACCTCGCGCTGCCCGTCCAGCGCCCAGGCCTGCAACGCGGACGCACCGCCAAAGCCCCACAGCCAGACCGCCAGCGCCACCACGCCAAGGCCAAGCGCCGTCACGACCCCGCGCATGTCACCTCGGCGGTAAAGGCATAGTGGACGCCGACCTTGGCCTCCTCGAAGAACATCTCGTCGTCGCTGTTGCCCATCTCGGCCACCCGCGCATCGGCGGCCTCCTTGTCCGGCGGCACGATCCGCGCCGCGCAGCCCTCGGGCAGGCCCTCCACCCCCACAAGGCTCAGCGACGCATAGTAATAGGGGTCATACGGCTCCAGCCGCAGCATCTCGCCCGCATCTAGCTCCAGCGCCTCCACCGGCCGCCGATGCCGCGTCACCAGCGCGCCGTCCCGCATCCCAACCGACAGCGCCTCGGCCGGTCCAAGCTCCAGCGCGCCCTCCGCGTGATGGGCAAAAAGCGCCCCGTCGAACCCCTCGGGCCAGTCCTCGAGGTCGAACCCCAGCAAAAGGGCTTTTTCCTCTTCTGTCAGAACAAGATCGGCATCCGGATCCAGCCCCCGGTCGCTCAGCACCAGCATGGTAAACAGCGGGTCGTAGACCCAGGTCACCTCGATCGCATCGACGCGCCCCTCGGCATCGGTCTCGAGTGTCAGCGTCACGTTGACGAAAACATGCGGATGCGCCCGCGCCATCGGCGCGGCGATCAGGCAGCAGATCAGGATCAGGCCACGCCACATGGTCCAAAGCTCTAGGTCCTGACCGCCCCCGCCGCAAGGGCGGCGTCGCACGCCACATGCCGCGACCGGAAAATGCGCATTTTCCGGCCCATTTCCTGCCCAGGAAATGGCCCCGGCCGCCCCCGTCGCGCGCCTCGGGATCACGGAGACAAACCGACGGGGCTTGCCGCCCGTCCGCCTCCTACCTCTCAGTCCCGCGCGGGCAGCAACGCCGCATCGAACTGCCCCGCGGACGCGACAAAACTCTGAACCCACAGCGCCGCCTCTTTATCGCCCGCCGCCAGGTCCAGAACCCCGTGCGACGCCGCCACCGCGTTCAGCCAGGCGATCAGCCCCCCGCGCTCCGCCGCGCCACAATAGCGCAGCGCGAACCAGTCCGGGGCAAGCTTTCCATGCGTGCGCCTCGGCCGGCGCATCACGGCGGCCCCAAACGCCAACAGGCCGGGCCTGCCCAGCTCCGGGTGATCGAAGATCGCGTCCAACGTCCCGGTCAGCACTTCCAGCGCCCAGCCGCCGCACAGCAACGTCTCCAGCAGCGCCGAGGGCGTGTAGACCGCCCCCTCCTCTGTCGTGTCGGCCCATGCGAAATGCCACATCATCGCCCGCGCCCACGCGTCCAGAACCGCGCGCTGGCCCAAAGTGAACAGCCCCGGGTTCGCCCGCACCGCATCCCCGAACCGCAAGAGTTCCGTGCCCACGCCGATGTCATCGACCAACCCGTCCTCGGCCATGATCTCCAGGTATCGCGGCAGGAACAGCCTGAGGTCGCCCGGATCCGCCGGCACCCCATGCGCCGAGTGGGAATAATCGCGGATCTGAGCCACGCTCAGCCGGTCGTTCCGCGTCGCGATGATCGCCCTGCGCGCCGCCTCGGTCATGCAGACAGGGCACAGGCACACCTCGAGCTGCGCACTCACATACCCGCGCCCGAACGCGTCATAGGCGGCCTCGACCGCCCGCAACAGCTCTGCCTTGTAGGGTCCGTCCGTCACCGGCCCGCTCTCCGGCGCAGCCGGTGCAACCGTCTCAGTGGGTCCAGGCGCCCCGGCGATTGGTGGCGAAATTCTCGCCATAGCCGCCCTTGCGAATGTTGGGCTTGCGCTTGTGCGGCTCGGCCACGACCACGTCGATGCCGTGCTCCTTGGCGTATTCCAGCGCCGCCTCCTTGCTGGCAAAGCGCAGCTTGACCTGCGCCTGCGTGTCCGACGAACTGGTCCAGCCCATCAGCGGATCGACATCGCGCCCGGACTCGTTCACATGCTCCAGCACCCAGGAATTGCTGTTGCCCTGTCCCGATTGGGTGGCAGTCCGCGCGGGCTGGTAGATGCGTGCTGGCATGGCGTCTCTCCATTCTGGTCTTGCCTCCCCGATTACCCCAAGCGCCCCTCATGTCACAAGAGGCCATTTGCGCGCGCCCCCCGGCTTTTTCTTGCTGAAAATACTCGAATCCCGACGCTTGCCCCTGACAAAACCCGTCACCATTGCGGGCGCCGCACCCGGCCCGCCTTGAACTCGGGCGCGCAGGCAACAACTCTAGGACAAGTCTCAAGGATTTGCCCCATGCCCTACGCCCATTCCGACAAGTCCACCGCCCTGATGCACGCGCCCGCACCCGACGTGAAGGCGCGCGAGAAACTCGAGGGCGGCAAGCGGTTTGAGATGGTGACCGAGTTCTCGCCCGCTGGCGACCAGCCCACCGCGATCGCCGAGCTGTCCGCGGGCGTCGACGACGGCGAGCGCGACCAGGTCCTTCTGGGCGCCACCGGCACCGGCAAGACCTACACCATGGCCAAGGTGATCGAGGAAACCCAGCGCCCCGCCATCATCCTCGCCCCCAACAAGACCCTCGCGGCCCAGCTCTACGGCGAGTTCAAGAACTTCTTTCCCAACAACGCCGTCGAGTATTTCGTCAGCTACTACGACTACTACCAGCCCGAGGCCTACGTGCCGCGCTCGGACACCTACATCGAGAAGGAATCCCAGATCAACGAACAGATCGACCGGATGCGCCACTCCGCCACCCGCGCGCTTCTGGAACGCGACGACGTGATCATCGTGGCCTCGGTCTCCTGCATCTACGGCATCGGCAGCGTCGAGACCTACGGCGCCATGACGCAGGACCTCAAGGTCGGCTCCGACTACGACCAGCGCGCCGTCATGGCCGATCTTGTGGCCCAGCAATACCGCCGCAACGACCAAGCGTTCCAGCGTGGCTCGTTCCGGGTGCGCGGGGATTCTCTGGAGATCTTCCCGGCCCACCTGGAAGACCGCGCATGGAAGTTGAGCTTCTTCGGAGAAGAACTTGAATCCATTACAGAATTCGATCCCCTGACGGGTGAGAAAACCGGCAGTTTCGACCAGATCCGCGTCTATGCCAACTCGCACTACGTGACGCCCAAACCGACGATGCAACAAGCCATCATCGGCATCAAAAAAGAGCTGCGCACGCGCCTCGACCAGCTTGTGGGCGAAGGCAAACTTCTCGAAGCTCAGCGGTTGGAGCAACGCACAAATTTCGACCTCGAAATGCTCGAGGCGACCGGCGTCTGCAACGGCATCGAGAACTACTCGCGTTACCTGACGGGCCGCGCCCCGGGCGAGCCGCCCCCCACGCTCTTCGAGTTCATCCCCGACAATGCCATTGTTTTCGCGGACGAATCCCACGTCTCCGTCCCGCAGATCGGCGGCATGTACAAAGGCGACTACCGCCGCAAATTCACCCTGGCCGAACACGGCTTCCGCCTGCCCAGCTGCATGGACAACCGGCCCCTCAAGTTCGAGGAATGGGACGCCATGCGCCCGCAATCGGTCTTTGTCTCCGCCACCCCGGCGAAGTGGGAGATCGAGCAGACCGGCGGCGTCTTCACCGAACAGGTCATCCGCCCCACCGGCCTCTTGGATCCGCAGGTCGAAATTCGCCCGGTCGAGATGCAGGTCGACGACCTGCTCGACGAGGTGCGCAAGGTCTCACAGGCCGGCTACCGCACGCTGGTGACCACTTTGACCAAGCGCATGGCCGAGGACCTGACCGAGTACCTGCACGAACAGGGAATCCGCGTGCGCTACATGCACTCCGACATCGATACCATTGAAAGGATTGAGATTCTCCGCGACCTGCGTCTCGGCGCTTTCGACGTCCTGATCGGCATCAACCTCTTGCGCGAGGGGCTGGATATCCCCGAATGCGGCCTCGTCGCCATTCTCGATGCGGACAAGGAAGGCTTCCTGCGCTCCGAGACCTCGCTGATCCAGACCATCGGCCGCGCCGCACGCAACGCCGAGGGCCGCGTCATCATGTATGCCGACCGCATGACCGGCAGCATGGAACGCGCCATCGGAGAGACCAACCGCCGCCGCGAAAAGCAGATCGCTTATAATGAAGAACATGGCATAACCCCCGAAACAATCAGGAAAAATGTCGAGGACATCCTCGCCGGACTCTACCAGGGCGACGTCGACATGAACCGCGTGACCGCCAAGGTCGACAAGCCCCTCGTCGGCGCCAACCTCCAGGCCCATCTCGACGGGTTGCGCACCGAGATGCGCAAGGCCGCCGAGAACCTCGAATTCGAAGAAGCCGCCCGCCTGCGTGACGAGGTCAAACGCCTCGAAGCCGTCGACCTCGCCGTCCACGACGACCCCCTGGCCCGTCAGTCGGCGGTCGAGGCCGCGTCGGACGCCGCCACGAAGTCGCAGGGGCGCTCGACGGCAGGCAGGCCGGGGCAACGGGGTGGGAATGTGAAGCGGAAGAAGCGGTGAAATAATATTCTGAGAACTGTACAGGAAAACCTTAATTTGCTTAAATAAGGGCATGGTGAAACGTTCTGTAATCTCGTTGTGTATCGCTACCGCTTTTACGACTTTTGGCTTTGCAGATGAGTATGACGAGAGAAAGCTCTTTGCAAAGGGCGCTTGGGAAGTAGAACTCACCCACAATACGTCTTCTGGATCGCTTTGGTGCAGCGCTGATACTTTTAATCGCAATTCCCAAAGCATGAGCATTGTTGCTTATGAAAACAACTCATTGGCACTGTTCTTGTTCGATCAAGATTGGAGCCTGACACCGAGGCCTGTAAGATTCTTTCTAGACATTGATTACTCGCGTTGGGATATGACCGGAAATGCGGAAGACATTGGCGTCTCTTTGCAAATGACAGATGCACAAGCTGCTATCAAATTTCTTAAAGAGTTGAAGAAAGGTTCTGCCGTAGCGGTTTATACGGTCGAAGAAAGACGCTTAGCTACTTTTTCACTTAGCGGTTCTTCGGCGGCGATCACATCTCTTTTTGAATGCTGGAAATACATTACTAAAGATAAGGATCCTTTCGGAGGAAACGCAGACCCCTTTGGATCATCAGCAGACCCATTCCACTAGTATCCGCGTCAATTGAGCTTGAGTTCTAAATTGAAGAATCGAAGCGCCGAAGAGGTTTTTTCAAAACACCCCCGCCACCTCGTACATCACCGGCTCAAACCGCGAGCACATCCCCGCGAATTCCCGGTTCCGCCGCCGCATCTCGTCACTCCGCAGCATCGCCTGGAAATCCTCCCGACGCTCCCATTGCGAGTAATTGGCGATCCGCGTCTGGGCGTCGTTCACATGCAGCGCCGCCGCAATGAACCCCTTCTGTTTCGAGATGAACTCCGCATAGGCCGCCTCCAGCGCTTCCAGCAAATCCGCACAGGTTCCGGGCGAGCATTCGAACGTGGTGACGACAGTCTGGCACGTGGCCCCGGCCTCGATCTTCAACATGGGCGATTCCTCCTCGCGTAAAGCCTAGCACAGCGCCGCCTCAAAACGAGATCGTATCCACCGGCCGCACCCGCACGCCCTCGATCACCTGCTCCTGCCCCTGCACGCGCGCGACCCTCGGCGTTGCCCCGCGACAGCGCTCACCACCGCCTCCAAACCGCGCACCGTATCATGACGGCACATTTCCGCCGATTATTGACCTGCGCGGGAACCGGCCATGCCGATACGCGGTTATGTCGCCGAACGCCTGGAGCGGTGCGCCACGGGGCCACCCGACGTTCGCAAAGAAGGAGTTGAATGATGAAATCGTTTCTCAGAACCACCGCGCTGACAGCCGTGCTGTCCCTGCCGCTCGCCGCGACCGCCGCAGAAACCGCCGTGTCCGACATTTCCGTCGAGGCGGACCTGAGCTCCATCCAGAACGCCACCGCCGCCAGTGTCTGGGCCAACCTGCCCGCCGACCTGCAAAACACCCTCGCCGTCCGACTGGCCAACCAGATCGCCCCCGAGGGCGAGGACGGCGCCGACATCATGATCGACATCACCTCGGTCGAACTGGCCTCGTCATTCGAGAACGCGGCGAATCTCGCCGATTCTCGGATCACCGGCGACGTCATCATCGAACGGGCCGGCTCCGACTATGACGAGGCCTACACGCTGACCGTCAGCGCCGAGCAGGCCGCTGTCCTGCTGCCGGCGGGTGCGGATATCATGCTGCTCACCCCCGGCAGCATGGAATTCTACACCGCGATGGTTGACGCGTTCGCCGGCAACATCGTCGAGAAGTTGCAGTAAGGCACCGAACCCCGGATGCGCCGCCCGCCCCGCGATGGCTCCGGGGCGGGCGGTGCCGCTTCAGACCCGCAGCGCCCGGTCCGACAGCTTTTGGAAATAAGGCGCATGATGGTGCAGGTAGTCCCGCAGATGCGGCGCGGTCTCGACCAGCGCCTCGAATTCCATTTCCTTGCGCAGCATCTCTTCGGGGTCCGCTGTGCGGATGCCCGATGACGTGCTGGCCTCTTCGTGCCAGGCGCTGACATGCTCCCAGTCCTCGGGCGGCGCCTGCCAGTTGAACGCGGCCTCGGTATAGTCCAGCCCGATCCGGGCCCAGAGCGCGCGCATGATGCCCTTGGGGTCGGCCCGCACCGCCTCGGCCTCGATCACCACCGGCGACAGGTCCGCGTCCTCCGCCGCCTGGTAAAGCTGCCATTGCGCCTCGATACCGACTTCCTCGCGCGTGAAATCCGGGTCCAGCTTGTGATAGCTCAGAAGCGACGCCACCGGCGGACGCACCAGGAACACATGCGTGATACGGCGCAGCATCTCCGGGTCGTCCAGCATCCGCGGCACCACGTAGAACGCCATGTCCTTGAAAAAGACCGGCCCGCTCTCGGCCCGTTCCCGCAGCATGTCGCAGATGCCCTCATAGGTGGTCGGATGCCCCGGCACCGGCTCGAAGCCGGGAAAGTCACGCCCTTGGCCCACGTAATAGTCATACATGAACGGCTCGTGCAGCACGTCCAGATCGCCGCGTTCGCGCATGATCCGTTCCGTCGCCGTGGACATCGAGCGGGGATGCGCCCAAAGCGCGATGATCTTGTGCATACGAAAGCCCTCCTGCCCGGACCCTACAAAGAGCGCGCGGCAGGTGCTAGGGCTTTGTCGCGCCGGGATTTCCTGTCAGAGCGATCCCTCGTCGGTCAGTGACATGGGCCGCGTGGTCGAGCCATCGCGATAGGCGATGCACTGCCACGGCGCCTGCCCCGGCCCCACGCCCACGATCACCTCGGTACCGGCCTCGGAAAACGCCGAACTCAGCAGGACCACGTCGGCGTTGCCCGTCTCTTCCGTCACCGCTTTCAGGCACGCCTGCGCGGCGGCATCCGGCATGTCCGTGGCCTGCGCAGCCGCACCGGTCGTGCCTGTCGTGCCTGCCGAAGGGTCGTCGCTGCCCTCCACAAGGTAGTCGCCCGCGGCCCATCCCTCGACCCCCGGATCGGCCAGCGTCGCCACCCGGCACCAGCGCCGCGCCTCTTCCATCCGGCACCCGAGGTTGCGGACGTTCTGCCCGTTGTTCAGCACCGTCACCACGGCAGCGCCGCCCGACGGGGCCGCACGCAGGTTCAGCACGCCACCGCCCGAGGTCGCCACGCGATAGAAATCCGGCCCGCCCTGCAGCCCGTCGGCATAGTCGTTGCGGACCACGTCCTCCGTCGCGCCTTCGATGCTGATGGAAAGCTTGTACTCCGACACTTCCTCGCGCCGTGCGGCACTGCGCATCATGTAGACCGAGATCGTGTAGGTCCCCGACGCAGGCAGCACCCCGTCGAACTGGTTCAGGTCGGGCACCATCTCGCCCATGGTCCCGGCATTGGCAATCGCCTCGTCGCCCGGCCCCTTACCGGGGGCGTAGACGTTGAAGTACGTGGCCAGGTTCGATGGCTCCAGCCGCACCTGCATCCGCTGACCGGCCTCCGCGCCCAGGGTATAAAGCACGCTCTCATACCCGGTGATCCTGTCGGTGATCGTCGTGCCGGACGTGCCCGCGGCGAAGCGCACCGTTTCCGTTCGCGCCTCATCCTGCGCCACCAGGGCGGCGGGTGCGCCGCAGGCCATCGCAATTGCGAAAAAAAGATTCCGAGTATTCATCAGGGACCTCCCTCCACTGAAATCATGCAGCAAAAGGCCCTGAAACATATAGAGGTAACGCGCTTTCGAAAAGAACACGGGCCTGTCCGCCGAGCCACGGACAAGCCCATCATAGCACATTCCACGCCCCAGCGACCAAAGATCGGGCCAATGGTCGGCGCGGCAAATCCGCCGCGCGGGGTCAGAAGTCGAACAGGTCTTCCAGGAACCCGCCGCGCTTCTTGCGCTTCTCGGGGCGACTGTCGGCCTGCCACACGCGGGCATCCGGCGCCTCGGGCGTGGTCCGCTCGATGATCTTGTCCAGCTCGCCCCGGTCCAGCCACACACCGCGGCATTGCGGGCAATAGTCGATCTCGACACCGGCGCGATCGGTGATCACCAGCGTTTCTCCGTCAACCGGGCATTTCATCGGGCAGTCCTCCTGTAACCAAACTGATGGCCTTCCAGATGGGCATCGCATGCCGGTTTCTCAAGCCTCGGCCCAGGACATGGCACCGCGCAGGCGGCATGTCGCACACCACGTGACACGATGGCCCAAGGCCGCGCGCCCGGCCGCCGTGACATGGATCACCCCCGCCGCAGCACCCGCCCGTCCGTCACCAACAACCCCAGCGCGATCAGGCAAAAGCCGCCCCAGGCCGCAGCCCCCAGCCGCTCGCCCAGGAAGGCCGCGCCAAGCCCTGCCGCGAAGGGCGGGATCATCAGCGTCACCAGCATCAGGTTCGCCGCTCCCGCCCGCCGCAGGATGGCAAAGTAAAGCAGGTAGGCCAGCGCCGTCGACAGCGCCGCAACCGACAAAAGCGCCGCCCAGACATGACCCGACAGGTCGAGGCGCGGCACCCCGTCCACCCAAAGCGCCAACGGCAGCATCAGGACGCTCGATCCCATCAGCATCCCCAGCGCGTTCATCTGCGGCGCCTGCCCCGCCAGTGCTCGCTTGGCCCAGACGCTCGCCAGCGCATAGCTCAGCGCCCCTCCAAGCACCGCCAGCTGCGCAAGGTTGCGCAAATCCACCCCGCGCAGCAGGTCCGGCCCCATGATCGCCGCCACGCCCATCAACCCCAGCAACGCCCCCACGATCTTGCGCGGCAACAGCGGCTCGTCGCGCAAGAGCAGCCCCGCCACCACCGCGCCGAAGACCGCCGTCGTGCCATTCAGGATCGACGCCAGGCCGCTTTGCAGCTCCACCTGCGCCCAGAAGATCAGCGAGAACGGAATCGCGTTGTTCAGCGCCCCCATCACCAGGTACGCCCCCCACACCCCCGGCGCGCGCGGCAACCGCAGCCCCAGCACGCACACGACGCCCAACAGGATCGGCACCGCCCAGAAAACCCGGTGCAGCGCGATGGTCAGGGGCGGCACCTCGGCCAGCGCGATTTCGGCGAAAAAGAACGACCCGCCCCAGACGGCGGCCAGTGACAGCAGCATCACGGCCGAGGCCGCGGATATCGAAGGGCTTGTGGTCATGCCCCTTGCTGGCACGACCGCAAAGGTGTCGCGACCCGTTTCTTGCGGGAAGCACCGCCCCGTCAGCCGGTCTCGATAAATGCCGCGCTCAGGCCATCCCCTCGCCGGTGCGCTTGAGACGCACGCCGTTGATCTTCCAGCCGCCGGGGCCCTGGATCATCTCG
Organism: Roseovarius sp. THAF8; assembly: GCF_009363735.1. Lineage (NCBI taxonomy): Bacteria > Pseudomonadati > Pseudomonadota > Alphaproteobacteria > Rhodobacterales > Roseobacteraceae > Roseovarius > Roseovarius sp. THAF8. The sequence continues at coordinate 846,694 of NZ_CP045410.1, forward strand.
TATTCCAGCTCGTGATACACCCCGTCCGCGCCCCGGATCAGCACGTCCTGCATCAGCGCATCGCCTTCGTCCCGCTCGCCCAGGAACTCGACCTCCGCAGGCCGCCAGACCATCGGATAGCCGTTGCGCACCATCTGCCCGAACCGCTCGGATGAGCCGAAGATGCCCTGGATCATCGGGCTGGCATGTGTAAAGGCGGTGTCGAAATCGTCCTGCTGAAACGCATCCAGCTGGTCCGAGATCACCTGCCGCGCCGCATCATCCGCGCGGGCCGGCAAGGCCAAAAGGAAGATCACTAGGATAAAAGACAGAAAACGGGTCATGACAAAACTCCTTTTCGCAGGAGATAGCCCGTCCCGCCTCCGCATCAAATCCGGCTGCGTCTACGGCGCCTGGATCGACCGCAGGAACGCCACCAGGTCCGCCACCGGCGGCGTCACCATCACCGGCTGTCCCGCCTCGGTGCGCACCGCCACCTGCTCGGTACTATCGAAGAAATCGCCATAGACCGGCATGCTCGACCCGTGTGCCACCAATGGGTCGCGCCCGTCGATCCGCTGCGCCACCCGCTCGACGGGAAAGGCGCCGCCATGGCGCGCGGTCAGCGTCGTCAGGTCCGAAGGCTGCACCAGCAGCACCTCGCGCATCGGCCCCCGGCCATCCGCCTGCGGCCCGTGGCAACTGACGCAATGCTGCGCATAAAGCGCGGCACCCGTCCCGGCGTTCCCCTCCGCCAGGACCGGCACCGCGCCAAGGACCAGACTTGCAACCGCCCCGCTCAGCCGCAGGTGTCTGGTCCAAACCTTCTGCAAACCGAACATTTTCATGCGCTCCTCCGGGCGTTTGGCGCCGCCGCGCTCCGCGACCGGAATTTGTGCTCCGGCACGACTCAAACGGCGTACACCGGCCAGTATGCACCGATCCGAGCACGCGCACCTTGATATGGATCATACAGGCGCAGTTCTCGCTCCCCCGGTACTCTAGCGCACCTGCAACCCCGAGATCCGGGCCTGGATCGTGCTGCCAGTGTCATCACTATCTCCGGACACAGCCAATCCCACCAGCGACGTCGCCTGCCCGCCGAACGCACGGGCGTAATCAGACGCCAGATCGACGCTTTCGCGCGCCTCGCCCGTGCCCGCGCCGCGCAGCACCACAGTCTTGCCCCGCGCGCCCAGATAGGGGCTGTTCAGCACCGCGCCCCGCGCGTGCGCGCCACCCCAGACATAGACCAGCACCCGCACATCGTCGTTCGACAAAAGCCGGGTCACGCGGCTGACTCGCACGCGCTCGGCCTCGGCTTCGGGCAGAAACACGAAGTACAGGGCCAGGTTGCGGTCGTCGCCGCCCTTGCGGGCCAGATCGGTGGGCGGCACGCTTTGCGACACCTGCCAGCTCCACGACGCGCCATTGGCCTGCCATGCGCTCTGTGGCAATTCGCGGTAAAGCAGCGACACCGCGCCGTCCGACTCCACGTCCAGTGCCCTGCCCCTCAGCGAATACTCATTCCTCGAAAACAGCGAGAACCGCTGATGTTTCCAGCTTCCATCAAAGGTCACCGGCGCGGACCATGCCGCAGGCGCCGGAAGGCAGGTCAGGGCGGCCAGGGCGGCCGACAGAACAATACGCATAACAGTTCCTCCTCGTTACCCGCGGTGACCTAGCCGGCCCGCCCGCACGCGCCAGTCACCCTTGCGTGAGCCTCAGATGATCCCGTTCGGCGTTTGAACCCCTCCGGCCGCGACCCCGACCCATCTGCATCCGACACGCCACGAAGGACACGCCGCCCATGCCACCGCCCCTCGCCTTTCCCTGGAAACCCGCCCTGCGCCTCGGCGCCAGCCTGCTTGTGATGGCCCTCACCGGCCCCGACGCCCACAGCGCCGCCCTGCCCTGCGCACCGGAACTGGACCGGCTGCCGCCCCCCGGCGCCCGGGCCGCTTCGATTGATGCCTGCCACCCGGCAGACTGAAACCGCTCTTCTGTTTTTGCGGCCCGCGCCCTATATTTCCGGTACCAGACAACAGGAGCCTTTTGATGCACCGCGTCCTCACCATGACAGCCCTCTGCGTCAGCCTTGCCGGCGCCGCCCTCGCACAGGATTACGAAGAGCCCGACCCGGCCGACCTGGTGCCCGCCCATTTCAGCGCCGCCACCTTCGCTGAACTCGATCAGTACGATCTTTACGACGTGACACTGGCGCTCAAGCGCGGTCGCAACATCCGGTTGGCCGATTGCACCCCGTCGCAAAGCCGTGCCATCATCGAGGCGTCCTACGACCGCCGCGCCCCCGCGATGGACATGCTGCGCGCCACCTGCTCCGGCTAATCCGCGCCCGCCAGCCGCTGCGCCAACGCCCAGACGTCGGGCTCGACCGTCACCGGATCGCTGACCGCGCGCGCCTGCCCCGGCATCCGCGCGCCCTCGTCCCGCTGCACCGCTTCGGAAATCTGGCGGAGCCGGTCGAAAAACGCCCCGCCCGACACCTCCGGGTCCATGATCAGGTAGAAATCCCCGATATCATGCGGATCGCCCTCGGGCACCTTCAGCGGCCCCAGGTCCACACCCGCGCGACTGCCGGTCATGCCCGCTGCCAGCAGCTCCGCCATCAGGCCGAACCCCCAGCCTTTGTAGCCGCCCATGCTGACCAGCGAGCCCTTGAGCGCCGCCTCCGGGTCGGTCGTGGGCCGGCCCTCGGCATCCACCGCCCACCCTTCGGGGATGCTCTCGCCCGCAGCCTTGGCCATGGTGATCTTGCCCAATGCAACGGTTGTGGTGGACTGATCGAACAGCATCGCCACGCCGCCTTCGCCATCCGGTACGGCAAAGGAAATCGGATTGGTGCCGATCACGCGATGCTTGCCGCCCGGCGGCGCCACCACCGGCGTCGCGTTGGTCATGCCCAGCACGATGAACCCGGCCCGCGCGGTCTGTGCCGTGAAATAGCCCAGGCTGGTGCAGGTATGCGCGTGACAGACCGCCAGGCTGATCGTGCCCGCCTCGCGCGCGGCCTTCAGCGCTTCCGGCAGCGCCCTGGAAAACGCCGCCTGCGCGAAGCCGAACTTCGCATCCACCTCGACGACACCGGGCCGCGGCCTGCGCACCTCGGGCACCGCGTCCCCCTTGACGCGCCCCGTCCGCTATTGCCGGCAATAGCTTTCAAGATAGTAAAGCCCGCAGATCCGGTTGCCCAAACCTTCCGCCTTGCGCACCGCCGCCGCCACTTCGCCCGCGATCCAGTCCTCGGCGCCATGCCCGACCAGGGCCGCCTTCGCCGTCGCCTCGATCTCGTCAGGCGATACCTGCATGGCACCCCCCGTTCTCGCTTGCGTAGGGTGGGGTTTCACCCCACCACGATCCGCCCGTTCTCCAGCTTCACCACCCGGTCCATCCGCGCCGCCAACTCCAGGTTATGCGTGGCGATCAGCGCGGCCAGCCCGGTGCCCCGCACCAGTTCCATAAGCGCCGCGAACACCTGATCCGACGTGCCGGGGTCCAGATTGCCCGTCGGCTCGTCCGCCAGCAACAAGCGTGGGCTGTTGGCCAAAGCCCGGCAGAACGCCACCCGCTGCTGCTCACCGCCCGACATCGCACTGGGCCGATGGCCGGCCCGGTCGGCAATACCGACCTGCGTCAGCAATTCCGCCGCCCGCGCCTCGGCCACCTTGCGGCCGATCCCGTCGGCCAGCTGCGGCAGCACGATGTTCTCCTCGGCTGTGAACTCCGGCAGCAGGTGGTGAAACTGGTAGACGAACCCCACCTCCTGCCGCCGCATGATCGTGCGCCGGCGGTCCGACCGGCCCACCATGTCCTCGCCGCCGATCTCGACCGTACCGGCGTCGGCGGTGTCCAGCAGCCCCGCGATATGCAACAGCGTCGACTTGCCCGCGCCCGAGGGTGCCACCAGCGCCACCATCTCGCCCGCGCCGATCGTCAGGTCGATGCCCGACAGCACGCTCACTTCGTTGACCTTGCCCTTGTTATAGGCTTTCTCGACCCCTGCCAGCTTCAGCATCGCCTCACTCATAACGCAGCGCCTCCACCGGGTTCATCCGTGCCGCCCGCCGGGCGGGGAAAATCGTCACCACGAAGCTCAAGAACAGCGACAGCCCCACCGCGCTCATCACGTCCCAGAATTCCAGCTTGGCGGGCAGGAAATAGATCCCCCGCGTGTCCGGCGTCCAGATCGGCTGATCGCTGAAACTGTCGATAATGCCAAAAATCTGGTCGATATAGACGGCAAAGAGACACCCCAAAATCGTCCCCATCACCGTGCCGATGATCCCGATAAAGGCCCCGCACATGAAGAATACGCGCAGCACCGATCCTTCTGTCAGCCCCATCGTCCGCAGAATGCCGATATCGCGCCCCTTGTTCTTGACCAGCATGATCAACCCGCTGGTGATGTTCATCGCCGCGATCAGCACCAGGATCGACAGGATGATGAACATCACGTTGTCCTCCACCTCCAGCGCCCGCAGAAACCCGCTGCTGGAATCCCGCCAAGTCCAGATCTGCGTGTTCTCTCCGGCGGCGCGCAAAAGGTCCAGCGACATCTCGTCCACGCGCTCAGGCTCCTCGATCATCACCTCTATCTCGTCGGCCTTGCCCTCGCTGTTGAAGAAACTCTGCGCCTCCTCGAACGGCAGGTACACGCGCACCTTGTCGATGTCGTACCGCCCCGCGCTGAACACATAGACCACGTCATAGGCATTCACCCGCGGGCTGGTTCCCAGCGCAGTGCGGTTGCCGGTGGGATTGATCACCTTGATCTTGTCGCCCACGCCGATCCCCAGCGTGCTGGCAACGCCCGACCCGATGGCGATGGGAAAGACGCCCGTCTCGGCCGAGTCCTGCACGAAATCCTCGATATTCCCCTGGGAGGTCTCGGGGTCCACGATCCGCGGCAACCCCTTCAGGTCCTCCAACGTGATCCCCCGCACCTCGACGCCCGCGTTGCGGTCACGCACGCTGGCCAAAACCTGGTTCTTGATCAGCGGTGCGGCCCGCGTGACGCCCTCGACCTCGCGCAACCGCTCGGCCATCGCCTCGTAATCGGTGATCTGCCGGTCGATCCGCCCCGTCTGCTGGTCCACAGTGCCGGCATTGTAGACCGTCACATGCGCGTTCGAGCCCAGGATCGTGTCCACGAACTCCGCCCGGAACCCGGCCCGCACCGCCAGCGTGGCAATCAGCGCGAATACCGCCAGCGTGATGCCAATGAGGCTGATCCACGTCATGACGCTGACCCCGCCCTCGGCCCGCTTGGCTCTCAGGTAGCGCCACGCGATCATCGTCTCGAAGGCGGAAAACGGCTTGGGCTGAACTGCCACGATAGGACCTCTGGGTATCTTATGTGTATCTGCGGTGTATCCGGTGCCGGGATAAGGTCAACCCCGGTTTCGCAAAGCCCGCGCGGAATCAAGGCGCAGCTTGCTGCGCCGCCGCGCGATCGCCAGACCGCCCCCCGGGCTGGCGATTGGGTGACGTTGGCGCTTCGATCCGAGGTTTTCCGGAAGCGGCAAACATAAAGTGCATTCAAAACCGCTGGGTTCGCCATCCCGCGGTCTGGCAATCGCGCGGCTCATCCGCTGCCTGATCAGACACTCTGAACCTCTCGAAGGTCTGCGCCTTCCGCGCCCCACCTACTCCGCCGGCGTCGCCTCCGGCCTGCGCCGCACCATCCGGCCCAATCCACCCAGCAGCATCCCGATCAGCGTATACCCCGCCAGGAACCCTCCAAGACCGAAACCAGCCCCCGCAATCGTCACCGGCACCGCAGGCTCGAAATCGCCCCAGGTCTTCTGCGCCAGTTCCGGGTCCAGGTATTGCCACCCGATCAGCGCCGCACTGATCGAGTTGGTCGTCCGCAGGTGCTCCAGATGGGCAGACAATCGCTCATGCCGGATCAGGACCTGCCCCATGCTCTCGCTCCGCGCCCGCGCCATGGCGGTGCCCCGCGCCAGGTCGGTCAGCGCCGCGTCCCGGCTCAGACCAAGTGCCGCGGCATCGGCATCGAACCGCTCCACAACCCAGGCCAATTCATCCACAGCGCCCGAAAGACGCTGCTTATACTGTTGGGAAAACTCGGGAAACTGCGACGCGGCCAGTGCACAGCACAGCCCGCCCGCCAGGGCCAGTCCCTTGGTAATCATTGCTCTGCCTCGTTATGTCGTCTTTTGTTTTGAGGCAAGTATAGCGCGTTTCGCGCAAATCCAGAAACAAGATTATCGTGACCGGGCGCGGCACCGGCTCAGGCCCCGCGCCGCAGGCCCTTACATCCAGGTGTGAAACGACCGATCCGCCATCGGTTCCACCGTGCCGGCCTCACCGCGATGCGGCGCGTAGATCTCCCCGATCCTCTCGACTGCGGCCTCCGGCGCCATCTCCTCGCTTTCGCCCGTACGGCGGCTGGTCAGCTCCACCACCCCGTTCTTGAGGCCCCGCGGCCCCACGGTGATCCGCCACGGCAGGCCAATGAGGTCCATCGTCGCGAACTTGCCGCCCGCCCGCTCGTCGCGGTCATCATAGAGCGGATCCAGCCCCTTGGCCTTTAGCGCCGCATACAGCTTTTCACACGCCGCATCCGCCTCGCCGTCCCCCTGTTTCAGGTTCACGATCCCGGCATGGAAGGGCGTCACGCCCTCGGGCCAGATGATGCCCTTGTCGTCGTGGCTGGCCTCGATGATCGCCCCCACCAGACGGCTCACGCCGATCCCGTGACTGCCCATGTGTACCGGCACCGGCTTGCCGTCCGGCCCCTGCACCGTGGCGCCCATCGGCTCGGAATACTTGGTCCCGAAATAGAAGATCTGCCCCACTTCAATGCCCCGCGCCACACGGCGGCGGTCCTCGGGGATCTGGTTGAAGATCGCTTCGTCGTGGGTTTCGTCCGTCCGCGCATAGCGCGACGTGAACTCCTCCAGCACCGCCTGGCACTGCGCCTTGTCGGTGTAATCGATCTCGCGCTCGCCGAATTTCAGGTCGGTGATCTCGCTGTCATAGAACACCTCGGATTCGCCCGTCTCGGCCAGCACCAGGAATTCATGCGTGTCGTCGCCCCCGATCGGGCCGGAATCCGCCCGCATCGGAATGGCCTGCAACCCCATCCGCTCGTAGGTCCGCAGGTAGCTGACCAGGTGGCGGTTATAGGCGTGCAGCGCGTCCTCCTTCGTCAGGTCGAAATTGTAGCCGTCCTTCATGAAGAACTCGCGCCCCCGCATCACGCCGAAACGCGGCCGGATCTCGTCACGGAACTTCCACTGGATGTGATAGAGCGTCAGCGGCAGGTCCCGGTAGCTGCCCACATGCGACCGGAAGATATCGGTGATCAATTCCTCGTTCGTCGGACCATAGAGCATATCCCGGTCCTGCCGGTCGCGGATCCGCAGCATCTCGGGCCCATAAGCATCGTAGCGCCCGCTTTCCCGCCACAGATCGGCGGATTGCAGCGTCGGCATCAGCATCGGGATATGCCCGGCCCGCACCTGCTCCTCGTGGACGATATTTTCCAGCTTGCGCAACACCTTGAAGCCCAGGGGCAGCCACGAATAGATCCCCGCGCTGGCCTGCTTGATCATCCCCGCCCGCAGCATCAGGCGGTGGCTCGCGATCTGCGCCTCGGCAGGCGTCTCCTTCAGGACCGGCAGGAAATACTTGGACAGGCGCATGGGAAACCTCTGGTCGTTGCGTGCTTAGGCCCCGTTTATGGCCTCAGCGCCCGCCAGACAAGCCGGAAGGCGCTTGCAACGCTGCGCCCCTTGCGCGAAAAACAGGGCGACGCGTTTTGTTCCCCCGAGGTGGCATGGCCCTTCCCGTCCGGACACAATTTCAATTCTGGGGCATCGCCATCGCGCTGTTCCTCGTTGTCATGTGGTTCCTGGGCGACGTGATCCTGCCCTTCGTGCTGGGCGGCGCCGTGGCCTATTTCCTCGACCCGGTGGCGGACAGGATCGAACGCCTGGGCGCCTCGCGCGCCATCGCAGTGACGATCATCACGCTGGTGGCCATCTGCATCTTCGTCATCATGGTGCTTCTGGTCATCCCCACGCTGGTCAACCAGACCGCCAACCTGATCGACATCGCGCCGAAACTCTTTCAGGACCTTCAGGACTTCCTGACCACCCGCTTCCCCGACATCGTCGACCAGGATTCGACCCTGCGGAAATCGCTGGCTAGCCTCGGCACCACCATCCAGGAACGCGGCGGACAGGTTGTCGAAACCGTGCTGGCTTCGGTGGGCTCACTCGTCAACGTGGTGGTCCTGCTGGTGATCGTGCCCGTGGTGGCCTTCTACCTGCTCTACGACTGGGACCGCATGGTCGCCGAAATCGACCGCCTCCTGCCGCGCGAACACGCGCCGGTCATCCGCCGGCTCGCGTCCGAGATCGACAGAACCCTCGCCAGCTTCATACGCGGCATGGGCACCGTCTGCCTGATCCTCGGCACCTACTACGCCGTCGCGCTTATGCTGGTGGGCCTGCAATTCGGCCTCGTCGTGGGGGCCTTCGCCGGCTTCGTCACCTTCATTCCCTACGTCGGCGCCGTCCTCGGCGGCGCACTCGCCATCGGCCTCGCCCTCTTCCAGTTCTGGGGCGACTGGCTGTCCATCGGCCTCGTCGCCGGCATCTTCGTGCTGGGACAGGTGGTCGAGGGCAATATCCTCACGCCCAAGCTGGTGGGCGACTCCGTTGGCCTGCACCCGGTATGGCTGATTTTCGCGCTGTCGGTCTTCGGCGCGCTTTTCGGCTTCGTCGGAATGCTGGTGGCCGTGCCCATGGCTGCCGCCATCGGCGTTCTTGCCCGCTTCGGCGTGCAGCAATATCTCGACAGTGCCCTATATAAAGGGCAGGACTCACGGGATACGGAATGATGGCACAGCAGCTCAGCTTCGACCTGCCCGCCAAACCGGCGCACGGGCGGGAGGATTTCTTCGTTTCCGCCGCCAACGCGCAAGCCGTCGCCATGATCGACACCTGGTACGCGTGGCCCGCCCGCAAGCTGGTCCTCTACGGCCCCCCCGGCGCGGGCAAGACCCATCTCGCCCATGTCTGGTCGGCACAAAGCAGTGCCCCCATCATCTCCGCGGCCGACCTCGCACAGGCCGACATCCCGGCCCTCGCTCAGAACCACGTCGCCGTCGAGGATTGCGACGGCATCGCCGGCAGCGAACCCGCTGAAACGGCTCTCTTCCACCTGCACAACCTGACCCTGGCCGAGGGCCATTCCCTGCTGCTGACCGCCAATGCCGCGCCCAAGTACTGGAACCTCGCGCTGCCCGACCTTGCCAGCCGGATGCAGGGCACGCCCGCCGTCGAACTGGACCTGCCCGACGACCGCCTGTTGACCGCGATCCTCGCCAAGCTCTTCGACGACCGCCAGCTGACCCCCACGCCGGACGTCATCCCCTATCTTCTGCGCCGCATCGACCGCTCGTTCGAGGCCGCTCGCGAAGTCGTCGCCCTGCTCGATTCCGCCGCATTGTCGCGCAAACGGGCCCTCACCCGCCCCTTTGCCCGCGATGTTCTGGACAACGCAGGGCTGTAACGGCAAAGTCGTCACCTTATCGTTACGTCGCAATCCCATAAGGGCCACATGACAAACGCAGATTTCCTCAAATCCACCGCCCCGGCCCCCGTGACGATCGACGGTCTCGACGTCACCGGCCCCGGGCGCTTCTTCAACCGGGAACTCAGCTGGCTGGGCTTCAACTGGCGCGTCCTGGAAGAAGCGCAGAACCCCCGCGTGCCCCTGCTGGAGCGCCTTCGCTTCCTGTCCATTTCCGCCAACAACCTCGACGAGTTCTACAACGTCCGCGTCGCGGGCCTGCGCGAACTGGCCCATGCCGGCAACACCACGCCCGCCGCCGATGGCCTCACCCCCGCCGAACAGCTCGTCCTGATCGACGAGGATGCCCGCAAGCTGCTGGCCCAGCAGCAAGGCACGCTCGAAGCCCTGCGGCAGGAGATGGAGGCCGAGGGCATCACCATCCTCGACATCGACAGCCTCACGAAAGACGACCGCGCCCATCTCAGCGACATCTTCCTCGAACAGGTCTTCCCGGTCCTGTCGCCCCTGGCCGTCGACCCCGCGCACCCGTTCCCCTTCATCCCCAACCTGGGCTATTCGCTCGCGCTCCAGATGCAGCGCAAGTCAGACAAGCGCCCGCTTCAGGCGCTCCTGCCGATCCCCAACCAGATCGACCGCTTCGTCACCGTCCCGTCCGAGCCGGGCCAGTACCGCGCCCTGCCGCTCGAGGACCTGCTGCTTCTGAATCTCGATCACCTCTTTCCCGGTTATACCTACAAGGCCCACTGCAACTTCCGCGTCCTGCGCGACAGCGATCTGGAAGTCGAGGAAGAGGCCGAGGACCTCGTGCGCGAATTCGAGGTGGCCCTGAAACGCCGCCGCCGCGGCGAGGTGGTGCGCCTGAAAATCTCCTCCGGCGCGCCCGAGGAACTGCGCAAGACCATCATGCAGAAACTCGAGGTCCGCCCCGAGGAGGTGGTCGAGGTCGACGGCATGATCGGGCTTGCCGACCTCAAGGAAATGGTGCTCGACAGCCGCCCCGACCTTTTGTGGCCCAGCTTCACGCCCCGCGTGCCGGAACGCGTACAGGACCATGACGGCGACATGTTCGCCGCCATCCGCCAAAAGGACATGCTGCTGCACCACCCCTACGAGACCTTCGACATGGTGATCCGCTTCCTTACCCAGGCGGCGCGCGATCCCAACGTGGTGGCGATCAAGCAGACGCTCTACCGCACGTCCAAGGACAGCCCCATCGTCGAGGCGCTCTGCGAGGCCGCCGAGGACGGCAAGTCCGTCACCGCCCTCGTGGAACTCAAGGCCCGCTTCGACGAGGCCGCCAACATCCGCCAGTCCCGGCGGCTGGAACGCGCCGGCGCCCACGTGGTCTATGGCTTTCTCGACCTCAAGACCCACGCCAAGATCTCCACCGTGGTCCGGCGCGAGGGCGACAAGCTGGTGACCTACACACATTACGGCACCGGCAACTATCACCCCATCACCGCCAAGATCTACACCGACCTCAGCCTCTTCACCTGCGATTCCTCGCTGGGCCGCGACGCGACCAAGGTCTTCAACTACCTCTCCGGCTACGCCCAGCCCGAAAAGCTGGAAAACCTCGCCATCTCGCCCACCACGCTGAAACCCCGCCTGCTGGAAATGATCGCCGCCGAGATCGAGCACGCCAAGTCCGGCAAACCGGCCGAGATCTGGGCCAAGATGAACTCGATCATCGAACCCGACGTGATCGACGCGCTCTACGCCGCGTCGCAGGCCGGCGTGAAGATCTGCCTTGTGGTGCGCGGCATCTGCGGCATCCGCCCGGGGATCAAGGGCCTTTCGGAAAACATCCGGGTGAAATCCATCGTCGGGCGCTTCCTCGAACATTCCCGCATCGTCTGCTTCGGCAACGGCGCCGGCCTGCCCTCGAAAAAGGCCAAGGTCTACATGTCTTCCGCCGACTGGATGGGCCGCAACCTCAACCGCCGCGTCGAAACGCTGGTGGAAATCACCAACCCCACCGTCAAGGCGCAGATCGTGGGCCAGGTCATGGCCGCCAACCTCGCCGACGTGGCACAGACCTGGGTCATGGCCCCCGATGGCAGCTTCACCCGCGACCTGATCGAGGAAGGCACCTTCGCCTTCAACTGCCACCGCTTCTTCATGGAAAATCCCTCGCTCTCGGGCCGCGGCTCCGCCGGGGCGGCGGACGTGCCCAAACTCACCCATACCGACGATTGACCCTCCCGGCCCCCTGTCGCATATAGGGGGCCGAGACCAAGCCGGGGATGTCATGGACGGCACGACCGATCCCGAACACAGCGAATGGGGCCCTTTCGGGCGCCCGCTTTTCGACAAGGACGCGGCCAAGGCGCTCAGCCGCGTGGGCGTGGTCGACGTCGGATCGAACTCCGTCCGCATGGTGGTGTTCGACGGCGCCGCCCGCAGCCCGGCCTATTTTTACAACGAGAAAATCATGTGCGGCCTGGGCCAGGGCCTCTCTGAAACCGGCCGCCTGAACCCCGAGGGCCGCGAACGCGCGCTCGCGGCCATGAAACGTTTTGCCCGGCTGGCCGAGAACATGGGCACCGGCCCGCTCACAGCCGTCGCCACCGCCGCCGTGCGCGAGGCCACCGACGGCGACGCCTTCCGCGAAGAGATCGAACGCGAGACCGGCGTCCACCTCTGGGTCATCGACGGCCCCGAAGAGGCCCGCCTCTCGGCCCAGGGCGTGCTTCTGGGCTGGCCCGGCTCCTACGGGCTGGTCTGCGACATCGGCGGCTCCTCCATGGAACTGGCCGAAATCAACGGCGGCCAGGTCGGCAAGCGCCTGACCTCGCGCCTCGGCCCCTTCTCGCTGCAGGAGGTCAAGGGCGGCAAGAAGGCCCGCAAGGCCTATATCAAGGACACGCTCGAGCGGATGCACGACCAGCTGGGCGAACAGAAGAACCGCCTGTTCCTCGTCGGCGGCTCGTGGCGCGCCATCGCCAAGATCGACATGGAACGCCGCGGCTATCCCCTCCACGTCCTGCACGAATACCGCATGACCCCCAAGGACGTGCGCAAGACCGCCGATTACATCGCCAAGAACGACGCCGAGGAGCTGCGCAACCGCGCCGGCGTCTCGTCCCAGCGCATGGCGCTGGTGCCCGACGCCGCCGAGGTGCTGCGCCGCCTGGTCAAGACCTTCGGCCCCCGCGACATCGCCGTCTCCAGCTATGGCATCCGCGAGGGGCTCTTGTACGAACAAATGCCCCAGCAGCTGCGCGACCGCGATCCCCTGATCGAGGCCTGCCGCTTTGCCGAGGCCAAGGATGCCCGCCTGCCCGGTTATGGCCGCGCCATCTATCACTTCGTCGAACCGCTCTTCCGCAGCGCCCGCCCCGACAAGCTGCGCATCATCCGCGCCGCCTGCCTCTTGCACGACGTCAGCTGGCGCTCGCATCCCGACTACCGCGCCGAGGATTGCTTCGACAACGCCACCCGCGCCAACCTCGGGGGGCTGAAGCATTCCGAACGGGTGTTCCTGGGCCTCGCCCTCCTGCACCGCTATTCCAACAAGCGCGAGGGCACCCGGTTCGAGAAACTGGCCGAACTGCTGGACGAGCGCGGCCAGCACCAGGCCGAGGTCTTGGGCAAGGCCATGCGCTTTGCCGCGATGTTCTGGCTACGGGCCGACACCCAGCTGGGCGAGCTGACCTGGCATCCCAAGAAGAAACAGCTGATCCTGCGCCTGACCGAAGAGGCCGTGCCGCTTTACGGAGAGGTGGCGCAAACGCGCCTCGCCTCGCTCGCCGATACGCTGGGTGCGGAATTCGACGTCAAGCTGCTGCGCCCGCGCCGCGCAAGGGCCACGCCGGGCAAGTCCCCGGGCTGATCGAAACGCCAGCGGCGCGCCGCCTCAGATCTCGATTTCCTCGCCCGGGTCGATTTCCTCTTCCAGCGGGGTCTTGCGGCGGATGATGATGTCGCCATTGGGCATTATCTCGGGCGCATGGTAATTGCTCAGATCGTCGATCTGCCCCATCAGGTCGGCAAAGGCCGGGCCCATTTCCTCGACGAAACTGCGCAAGGCCGGCTGCATCTCCTTCGCCATCCCCTCGATGTCGCGCATCGCCGGTTCCATCTCGCGCATGATGCCTTCCATGAACATCTGCGCCCCCCGCTCCATCAGGGAAAAACCTTCGTCCTCTTCCTCCTGCGCCAGTGCGGGCGCGGCGGCAAGGGACAGCGACAGGGCGGCGATGGGCATGATCCGTTTCATGACCCCAATATAGCGCGTCCCGGTGACGATTTTAAGATGTCAGGTCGATATCCAGCGTCACCGGAAAGTGATCCGACGCCGCCAAGAGCGCGTCGCGCAACTCCGGCGCCTTCCAGCACCCCGGGTCCTCGAACGGGTGCCATATCCGCCATTTCGGCCCCATCGCCCGCAACCCCCTGGAAATCATGATGTAATCCAGAAGCGCCTGCAAATACCGCCCCTCGTCCTTCAGATAGAACCGCGCCGAACTGTGCTGCGCGCCGATCCGCTGGTTCAGCGCCCGCCGCGCGTGCGGATCGTAAAGCCGCATCTCGCCCGGCTCGGCCCCGCCCATGATCACCTCGATCGACGAACGCCCAAAGAGGTTCTCGTACTCGTCCAGCCCCGGCCCGTCGTTCAGATCGCCCAACAGCATCAGATGCTCGCCCGCTTCCAGATGCGCGCGGATGCGCTTGCGCAGCCACACCGCCTGCGCCTGCTGCTTGCGCCGGTTGGCAATGGACAGCCGCATCACCTCGTCCCGCGTGGTGGCCCCGTGCGGCGCCTTCGACTTCAGATGCGCCCCGATCATGCGAAAGCCGAACCCGCCCTTCACCTCCACCGCCACTTCCAGCGGCGGCTTCGAGAACACCACCAGATCCTCGGTCGCGTCGATATCGAGGTCGATGCGGAACACGCCATCGAACCGCGGCGCCTCGCTCGACCCTTTCTTGCCGGTCTCCTCGCCCCTGGGATCATGCCGGCACGTCATCACGTCCGGGTCGTACAGCAGCGCGATCTCCTGCTGGGTGTCGTTGACGAACCCCATCAGCGCCTTGCGCGCCCGCAGATCCATCATCTTGGCGAACCCTTCCAGAGCTTTCACGGTGTCGCGCTTGCTGCCACTGTCCGGCGCCTCGATCACCATCACCGCGTCGGCATCCATCGCCGAGAACACCACGCCCAAGGCGGCCAGCTGATCGCCCCGCGTCACGCCGTACCGCGCCGATGGCCCGTCATCGTCCAACACCCGGTCATGGGCGTCGAACAGCGCGTTGAACCACTCGACGTTATAGGTGGCGATGCGCATCGGTCAGGCCGCCTCGCGCTGGATCTGCTCCCACGCGTCATTGACGTCGGTCAGCCGCTTCTCGGCCAGCTTGATCGCCTCCTGCGGCACGCCCCGCGCCACCATCCGGTCGGGATGCATCTCGCGCACCTTCGCGCGCCAGACCTTGCGGATCTCGGGCAAGGGCGTTTCCGGCGTCACCCCCAGCACCGCATAAGGGTCCGGGCTGGCATCCGGCACGAAGCGGCTTCTGAGCGTGTTGAACTCCCGCTCCGGCAGGCCGAAAATCGTCGCCACCTCCGACAGGAACACATCCTCGGCCGGATGATAGACACCGTCGGCCACCGCGATGTGAAACAGCCCTTCCAGAAGGTCGTTCAGGGTTGCCGCGTCGTCGCCGAACATCGTCTTGATCCGACGTGCATATTCCTCGAATCCCGCCACGTCCTGCCGCGCGAGGTTGAAAACCTTCGCAGCCCCCGCCTCGTCGTCGCTGGCGATCAGGAACACCTCGCGGAACGCCGTCACCTCGTCGCGCGTCACCTGGCCGTCCGCCTTGGCCATCTTCGCCCCCAGCGCGATCACCGCGATGGCAAAGGCCACCGTCCGCTCCGGCGGCGTGCGCAGCCGGTCGAACACGCTGGTCAGCGGCTCGCCACTGGCCAGCGCCGACAGCGCTTCGGATATGCGACTCCAGATCGACATGGGCCGCAACCTAAGACGTGCGGCCCCCGGGGGACAGGAGTTTCTGCATCAACACAAGGTCGATCCGCCGCCCGAATTTCAGCCCGGCCTGCGCCACGCGCCCCACCTCGACAAACCCGATCCTGCGATGAAACGCGATCCCGCCCGCATTCTCGGCACTAATCCCGCCGATCAGCGAATGCACGCCGCGCGCCCGCGCGTGGTCCTCCAGCGCGTCCATCAGCGCCCGGCCCACCCCGTTGCCCTCGGCCCCGGGGCGCAGCAGCACCGTATGCTCCAGCGTCTCGCGATAGCCCGATCCGTTGCGGTACGGCCCATAGGTGGCATAGCCCAGCAGCCCGCCCGCGTTCTCGGCCACCAGGAACCCGTGCCCGGCCTCGTCGCGCGTCTTCACGGCCAAGGCGATTTCCAGCACGGTCTTCTCGTCTTCGGTGAAACTGACCGTCGTCTCGCGGATGTAATGATTGACGATCCCGGCCAGCGCCTTTGCATCGCCCGCCTCCGCCGCCCGGATCTTCATGCCAGCACGCACGCCCCGCGCGGCGTGGTCAACTCGGCCCGCAGGCCCGCCGCGCCGGTCTCATAGACCACCCGCGCGTCGCTCAGCACCGGCGCCAGCGCATCCTCCAGCGCATCGGCCTCCGGGTGCGTCACCACCAGACGGTCCAGCCGGCAGCCCGACGCCGGCAACATCTGCGCCGGGTGCTGCGCGCACTGCCATTCGATCACCGCCGGAAAAAGGTTGTCCCACGGAAGCCGCCCGCCCTGCGGCACCGCCATCTGCCAGCGCAGGTCACCGCGCGCCAGCGGCACCGGCACGCCCGCCTGCGGGAACCGCTCCACGACGCCCCCCAGGTCCGGCGTGTTGCAGATCCAGTTCGTCGGTCTCGGCCGCCCCCCAAAGCGATCCAGATCGAACCACCGCGCATACTCCGGCGCGGGTGCCTCGGGATCCACCGCGATCACCTCTAGGTAAAGCCCATCCTCAAGCCCCAGCAGCATGTTATGCGTCCCGAAATGCGCGTGCTGCCCGCCGGGCCGCAGCGCCACGCCCAGCGCCTCCTCGGCATAGGCGCGGCCCGCCTCCAGCGTCTCGGCCGCCACCGCGAAATGATCCAGTTTCAGCATCGCTTACCCCACTGTCAGCCGCCACAGCACCCAAAGCGCCGCCAGCACCGTGGGATAGAACGTCGCCGCGAATCCGAACGCCCGCAAGGGCGGCGCCACGTGATACCCCACCCAGAACGCCACTCGCGCCACGGCAAAGCCGATTCCCAGCGCCAGCACGGTGCCCGCGCCCAGGAAAAACCCCACCAGCGGCCAGATGCACAGCGCCAGCACCACCTGCTCGACCGTGTTCTGCAAGACCTTGGCGTCGATCGCAGCCTTGCCGGTCAACGCCTGCCCGTCGATTGCCGCGTCGCTATTGAACCGCCGCTGCGCCAGCACGCCGATCATCAGCGCCAGCACCACCCCGGGGCCAAAAGCCGCGCCCATCAGCGTCGGCTGCATCATCGCCATTGGCACCGGGATCTGGCGTCCGATCGACAGAACGGCCACGGCCCACACCAGCCCCGCCGCCATGCCGATCAGGATCTTGGGCCGCTTTCGCATCAGGCCGCCCGCGCCTCGCGGATCAGCTTCAGGATATCCTGCGCCGCCTCGGGGATGTTGGTGCCGGGCCCGAAAATGGCCTTCACGCCCACGCCCTTCAGAAACTCGTAATCCTGCTGCGGAATGACCCCGCCGCAGATCACGATGATATCGCCCGCGTCCTTTTCCTTCAGCGCGTCAATGAGCTGCGGCGCCAGCGTCTTGTGCCCCGCCGCCTGGCTGGAAATGCCAATCACGTGCACATCGTTGTCGATGGCATCCTGCGCCGCCTCGTCCGGCGTCTGGAAAAGCGGGCCCACGTCCACGTCAAACCCGATATCGGCGAATGCCGTCGCGATCACCTTGGCGCCCCGGTCATGGCCGTCCTGCCCCATCTTGACGACCAACATCCGGGGCCGCCGCCCCTCGTCCTCGGCAAAGGCCTCGACCGATTTCTGGATCGCGGCAAAGCCCTCGTCGCCCTCGTAGGCCTTGCCATAGACGCCCGCCAGCGTCTTCACCTCGGCGCGGTGCCGTCCGAATTCCTTTTCCATGGCCATGCTGATTTCCCCCACAGTCGCCCTTGCCCGCGCCGCTTCCACCGCGGCCTCCAACAGGTTGCCGCCCTCCTTGGCGCGGCGCGTCAGTTCATCCAGCGCCTTGGTGCAGGCGTCCTCGTCGCGTTCCGCGCGGATGCGCTCCAGTGCCTCGACCTGCCCCTTGCGCACCTTGACGTTGTCCACGTCCAGGATGTCGATCGGGTCTTCCTTGTCCTTGCGGTACTTGTTGACGCCGACGATAACCTCGTCGCCCCGGTCGATCATCGCCTGCCGGGTCGCGGCACTTTCCTCGATACGCAGCTTGGGCATGCCGCTGGCCACCGCCTTGGTCATGCCGCCCATCTCCTCGACCTCTTCCATCAACTCCCAGGCCTTTTCGGCCAGCTCGGCGGTCAGGCTCTCGACGTAGTAGGACCCCGCCAGCGGATCGACCACCGCTGTCACGCCGGTCTCTTCCTGCAGGATCAGCTGCGTGTTCCGCGCGATCCGCGCGCTGAAATCCGTGGGCAGCGCGATGGCTTCGTCCAGCGCGTTGGTGTGCAGGCTCTGCGTGCCGCCCAGCACCGCGCTCATCGCCTCATAGGCGGTGCGCACCACGTTGTTGTAAGGGTCCTGCTCCTGCAACGAAACACCGCTGGTCTGGCAATGGGTCCGCAGCATCTTCGAGCGGTCGTTCGTCGCCCCGAATTCCGTCATGATCCGGTGCCACAGCAGGCGCGCCGCCCGCAGCTTCGCCGCCTCCATGAAGAAATTCATGCCGATGGCGAAAAAGAACGACAGCCGCCCGGCAAAGCGGTCCACGTCCATCCCCGCCTCGATCGCGGCCTTCACGTATTCACGCCCATCGGCCAGCGTATAGGCCAGCTCCTGCACCAGGTTCGCGCCGGCCTC
This sequence comes from Roseovarius sp. THAF8, assembly GCF_009363735.1. Lineage (NCBI taxonomy): Bacteria > Pseudomonadati > Pseudomonadota > Alphaproteobacteria > Rhodobacterales > Roseobacteraceae > Roseovarius > Roseovarius sp. THAF8. The sequence continues at coordinate 865,283 of NZ_CP045410.1, forward strand.
CTGCATGTGATAGCCGGAAATGCTGATCGAGTTGAAGCGCGGCATCTCGTTCGCCGTGAACTCGATGATGTCGCTGACGATCCGCATGCTGGGCTCGGGCGGATAGATATAGGTGTTGCGCACCATGAACTCTTTCAGGATGTCGTTCTGGATCGTGCCCGACAGCACGCTGCGGTCGTGCCCCTGTTCCTCGCCCGCGACGATGAAGCTGGCCAGCACCGGGATCACCGCGCCGTTCATGGTCATCGAGACGCTCACCTGGTCCAGCGGGATGCCGTCGAACAGCACCTTCATGTCCTCGACGCTGTCGATGGCCACGCCCGCCTTGCCCACGTCGCCCACCACGCGCGGGTGGTCGCTGTCGTAACCGCGATGCGTCGCCAGGTCGAAAGCCACCGAGACGCCCTGCTGCCCGGCGGCCAGGTTGCGGCGGTAGAAGGCGTTCGATTCCTCGGCCGTCGAGAACCCGGCATATTGCCGGATCGTCCAGGGGCGCCCGGCATACATCGTGGCCTTCACGCCCCGGGTGAACGGCGCCTGTCCGGGGATGGTGCCAAGGTGGTCCATCCCCTCGACATCATCCTCGGTATAGAGCGGCTTGACGTCGATTCCCTCCAGGGTCTTCCACGTCAGGTCCTCCAGCGGGCGCCCCTTCAGCTCGCCTTCCGCGATCTTACGCCAATCGTCGGTCTTCGATCCCATCGTCTTGTCCTCTTTTCCTCTGGTCCGGGCGCGGGGTTGTCCCCGTCTTGACCGGGCCGGTTTCCTCTGTCAGCTGCGCCAATCCCTCCGCCCCGGCACGCAGCCAGAACAGATCATCGGCATAGGCTTCGCGCATGTCGCGCAGGGCGGTGTCGTCGAACGGTTGCCACTTGTCCGCCCCTTCGGGCAGTCGCGCGGGGTCGCCGCCTCGCTCGCCCACGATCCGGCGCAACTGGCCCAGGCCGGGGCCCTGGTTCCTCCAGTCCCGCGCATGGGCGCGCGGCATCGCGCCAAGCCCGGTCATGTGTTCCAGCACCCGCTCGGGCAGTCCGCCGAAGATCTCGTAGGGCATCACGCTCAGCTCCACCCCCGGCAAGGCGCAGGCCACGTCCAGCACCACGTCCCGCCACAGCCGGGGCGCGGCCGTCAGCGCCTCCAGCGCGGCACGGTCCGGCACCCTGTTGCCGCGCGCGATGCTGTAGGACACGACCGACGCCCAGAACGCGTCATGACTGCGGACCGTCAGGTGCGCCCGCGTCACCTGGCCGTCGAAGGCATGGGCAAAGCGCGCCAGGCGCTGGCCGATATCGGGATAAAGCCGCCCCTGCCGCAGGCAGCGGCGCGGCGCCCCGATCATGTTCTCGTCGCTGATCACCAGCACCTTGGCCCCGGCCCTGCGTTCGCGGGCGATGTTGATCGCCACCCTCGCGCGGGCGCGGTCCAGCTGCTCCTGCGGCGGGCGCGCGCTCTCGATCGGTATCACCCCGGTCAGCAGACCGTCACGCGTCTGTTTCGGCCCCCAGACGGCAATGCCCATCCGCCCCAGCGCCGCCCGGTTCGCCGCCAGATAGGCCTGGAACGTGGTGGTGGCCGTCCGGTGAGCCCCGATATGCAGAACAACGTCCATGATCCCGCGCCTTTCCCGTGCGGCCCGCGGCCTGCGGGCGATCGACCTTGCGTCGCGCCAGCCTGCACCGCGGGACCTGACCACGGGATTAACGGTAAAATTTTCGCGGGCCTGCGGCCAAACGGCCTTCGCATTCGGCGCGTCGGGCCTTATATCTGGTCCAGCAGGAGGCCCAATGCGCAAGCTGATCGTTCTTTCTTTTCTGGCACTTACGTCGATATCACTCGTCGCGGGCACGGCCCGCGCGACCGACGGATCGCCGGAGGACGGGATCATACTTGACGGCGAAAGCGTCGATTTGAACGAATTTCTCTGGATAAAGCGCCCTATCGTCGTCTTTGCCGACAACGCCTCGGACCCGCGCTTCATCGAACAGATGAACTTCATCACCGACCGGCTGGACGATCTGGACCGGCGCGATGTCGTGGTGCTGACCGACACCGACCCCTCCGCCGACAGCGACCTGCGCCGCAGGTTGCGGCCGCGCGGCTTCATGCTGGCGCTCATCGGCAAGGACGGCAAGGTCGAGCTGCGCAAACCAGCGCCGTGGAGCGTGCGCGAGCTGTCCCGCGCCATCGACAAGATGCCCATACGGCAGCAGGAAATCCGCGACCGGCTCAGCGGCAACTGATCCCGCGCAGCGTTCATGTCCGCTCTCCCGCCGCGACCACCAGAACCCGGTTGGCGCGGTCCATCAGCATCAGCGTGCCGTCGGTCGTCTCATAGGCCAGCACGGTGTCCGGGCGCATCAGCAGGCGGCGGAACTCCACCCCCACCTTGCCGTCCATGCAAGGCCGCGCCTCCAGCCCCGCACGGCGCATCTGCATCCCGAACGTGCGCTGCGTGTTGACCGCGTCCACCATCGCCGCATCCGGCGTCATATCGGGGTCGTCCAGCGCCGCCACGCCCCGGCGGGGCAGCGCGCGCAGCATGTCGGGCACATTGCGCTCCACGGGCACCGCGGCCCCGATATCGGCGCTCACCAGCCGGAACGCCGCCGCGGCACAGCGCGCCCTGGACGAAAACGCCAGCGTCTCGCCCAAGGCGAACCACGGCGACAGCCGCGCGCGCATCGACGCCTCGTCATCGCGCGCGCAGGCCCCCAGAAGGACCGCGCCCGCCATCGCCGCCGGCAGGATATGAGGACCGCGCAGGGTCACCGCGTCATTCGAACTCCATGATCACGTCATCCACCGCCAGGCTGTCGCCCGGTCCGGCGTTGATCTTCGTCACCACGGCCTTCTTCTCGGCCCGCAGGATGTTCTCCATCTTCATCGCCTCGACGGTGCAGAGCGCCTGGCCTTCCTGCACCTCGTCGCCCTCCTGAACGTTCACACTGACGATCAGGCCCGGCATCGGGCACAGCAGCATCTTGGATGTATCAGCGGCAAGTTTCTCGGGCATTAACAGCGCCAGTTCCGCCTGCCGAGGCGTGCGCACATGCACCTTCAGGTCCGCGCCCCGATTGCGGATGCGGAACCCGCCCGACACCTTGCCGACCTTCAGCACCACCGTCTCGCCATCCACGTCCAGCACCGCCAGCGCGTCGCCCGGCGTCCAGTCGCTCGACACCCGGTGCGTGGCGCCATCCTCGAAGGTCACCGTGGCGCCACCGCGATCGGCGGCAACGCTGACCTCGTAACTGATGCCTTGCAGGCTGACCACCCAGTCGTCGCCCACCTTGCGCTCGTGGTTGTCCATCCGGCCCGACACCCGCGTGCGCCGGATTTCCGCAACCCGGTGCATCGCCGCGCAACCGGCCGCGATCCGCCGCAGCGCCGCCTCCTCCAGCTCCACGCCCTCGAACCCGTCCGGGTACTCCTCGGCGATGAAGGCCGTGGTCATGTCGCCCGACACGAACTTGGGGTGGTCCATCACCGCGCTCAGGAACGGCAGGTTATGCCCGATCCCTTCCAACTCGAAGCTGTCCAGCGCCACGCGCATCGCCTCGATCGCCGCGCCCCGGTCGGGCGCCCACGTACACAGCTTCGCGATCATCGGGTCGTAATACATGCTGATCTCGCCGCCTTCATAGACGCCGGTATCATTGCGCACCGCCGTCTCGCCGGCCTCGGCCTCGTCCTGCCACTTGCCCTTGTCCAGCAAGGGACCAGCCGCCACCTCCACCGGCGGGCGATAGCGCACCAGCCGCCCGATCGAGGGCAGGAAGTTCCGGTAAGGATCCTCCGCATAAAGCCGGCTTTCCATCGCCCAGCCCGTCAGCGTGATATCATCCTGGCTCAGCGACAGCTTTTCGCCCGCTGCCACGCGGATCATCTGCTCCACCAGGTCCACGCCGGTAATCAGCTCGGTCACCGGATGCTCCACCTGAAGCCGCGTGTTCATCTCGAGGAAATAGAAGTTCTTGTCGCCATCCACGATGAACTCCACCGTGCCCGCGCTGGAATAGCCCACCGCATGGGCCAGCGCCAGGGCCTGCTCGCCCATCGCCTTGCGGGTTTCGGCGTCCAGAAACGGGCTCGGCGCCTCCTCGATCACCTTCTGGTTCCGCCGCTGGATCGAGCATTCCCGCTCGCCCAGGTACACCCCGTTGCCGTGGCTGTCGCACAGCACCTGGATCTCGATATGGCGCGGTTGCGTCACGAATTTCTCGATGAACATCCGGTCGTCGCCGAAACTGCTCGCCGCCTCGTTCTTCGACGCCTGGAACCCCTCGCGCACCTCTTCGGCATTCCACGCGATCCGCATCCCCTTGCCGCCGCCGCCCGCGCTGGCTTTCAGCATCACCGGAAAGCCGATCTCTTCCGAGATCTTCAGCGCCTCCTCGGCGTCCTCGATCAGGCCCATGTGACCCGGCACCGTGTTCACATCCGCCTCGGCGGCGATCTTCTTCGAGGTAATCTTGTCGCCCATCGCCTCGATGGCCTTCTTGGGCGGCCCGATAAAGGCCACGCCGGCGGCTTCCAACGCCTCGGCGAACTTGGGGTTTTCCGACAGGAAGCCATAGCCGGGATGCACCGCCTCGGCGCCGGTCTGGCGGATGGCCTCCATCACCTTGTCGATGACGATATAGCTTTCCGACGCGGGCGGCGGGCCGATATGCACCGCCTCGTCGGCCATTTCCACATGCAGCGCATGGGCGTCGGCGTCCGAGTAAATCGCCACCGTCTGAATGCCCATCTTGCGCGCCGTCTTGATGACGCGGCAGGCGATCTCGCCCCGGTTGGCGATCAGGATTTTCTTGAACATCTCACGTCCCCTTCAGTCTTGCCCGCCCCGGCGAGCCTGCCGGACGGGGATGATACGAAAAAACCACCGCCCCGCTGGCGCGAGGGGTGGTTTCATGCAGGTTGAGCCGCCCGGTGAAGGGCGCGGAATTCAGGCTACAGGCATTTGTCCGGGTAGACCTGGCAGAACGCCACGTTGCCCGCGGCCCCCACCGCCGCCCCGGTAAGCAGTGATCCTCCCACGACGGCCGCCGCGCCGGTGCCCGCGGCCCCGCCGAACAGCGCCTGTTCCGGCACGGTGTCGCCGCAGGCCGCCAGGAAAACCGGAAGGCACAGGAAGAGAGGAAGGGATTTACGGAACTGCATCGGATGTCGCCTCGCGCGTCTTGTTCTGAATTGCGTTCACTCAACGCCAGTTCCGCGGCGGAATCAAAGCCCGTCCTCCGGCGCCGGGAGATTTGGGCGCAACCTCGCCTATCCGCGTAAGGCTTTGACTCGCACGTAAAAAAGGGCGGCCTCTGCAAAAATGCATAAGGCCGCCCATCAGGGGAAGGGTAACGGTTTAGACGGTATGTCTCGGCCCATTGGGGGAAGGCCGCCACTACGATAGTGACGGTGCACGCAATCTGGCATTGCGCCAACCCCCAAGTCTCATCCTGCGGGTGATCGGCTGCAATTCGCGTGAATCCGCGCGTCGTCGGCAAAAACGTGCCCAAATAAAGGACCGGAGCTGCGCCAATCATGCCGGCCCTCCCTCCTCGAACGCATCCGGAAAGGCGCGCCTTGCCGCCGCCACGTCCAGCACCAGCAGCGCTTCGTAGCTTTCCGAATCGAACGGGTCCTCGGCCGGCAGCACTTCGCGACCGTAAAGCCAGCTCAGCCGCCCGGCATCCAGGTTGCCCCGCTCGAAGGGCTGATCGCCGAAAGCCTCCCACAGGGCACGGACAAAGGCGGTGTCGGCGCGCTTGTCGGCCGGACGCCGGTCGCGATAGCGCTCGCGCCGCACGATGGCGGTGGCGCCCTTGGGGTTGGCGCGGCGAATGGTGAACTGGAAATCGCTGCCGGGCAGACGACCCGGAAAGCCGCGGTGCTTGATCATGACCCGCCTCCGCAACCGCGCAGGGACCGCCGGGTCTCGCCGTCCATCAAGACAGAGTGGATCAGGACAGGCCCGAGGGCCTGCCCCTGTCGTGCGTTCGGGTGCTTACTTGAGCTTGCCGGTATAGGTCGGCTCGACCGAGATCGGCTCCGGATCGACCACGACGAATTCTTCTTCTTGCTGCTGCTGACCGCAGGCTGCCACGATGGCAACCAGACCAACCGCGAGGATGCTCTTGATGCTGTTCGACATGTTTGTCTCCTGTCTCTGTACTCCAGCACATGGCGCGCCAAACGCCCCATCTGCCCCTCGTTCGAGGAATGGGTCACGGATATGTAACCAAGTGTGACAATAGCGGAATCCGTCAACGTTTCATATCTGCCCGGCGCGATCCCGCCTGCCTGTGTCTGGAAAGCCTCAAACCCGCGCAGGGCCGCGCTTTGATCCGCAACATATTGTGTATTCATCAGAACAGCTCCAAGATACAGGTTGCGTCCTTGACCGAGAAACTCTCGAAAATCTGCGTCACATCGGGGTCGAACCGGCCGAATTCCGACGGCCTGTCGGCCACCGAGATCACCACCCTGTCGGGCGGGCTTTCCCCAGGCGCCAGACGTGGCAGGGCATAGTCGTTGCACAGGTATTCAAGGTCCGCGGTCTGCACCTCGAAATCCTCGGTGCCGGTGAAATCCTCCGCCACGAAGCGGAAGCGCACCGTCATGCCCATCGCCGCCTCGCCGGTGATGGTCTCCTGCAATTCCGCCTCCAGCCCCGATGGCAGGACAAGACGCTCCTCCTCTTGCGCCTCGCCCTGCTCTGGGGCGGCCAGCGCCATCAGCGCGGCCAGCGCCCCTGCCAACATCCCCTTCATCGCGCCCACCTCGTCCAGCGCGCCACATGGCGCGGATCGGCCAAGAGCCCCGCGACGGTCTCCTCCAGCCGGGCGCGGTCATGCCGCCCCTCGACCTGCCCGCCCGCGGTCAGCGTCACGCCATCCTCGGCCTCCACGACCCTGACGACCGGCGCAAACCCCCGCACGTTTTTCAAGGCGCGCCACAGGTCCTGCCGCACCTGTTGCGCCAGCGCCAGCTTGCGCAGCGGGCCAAAGCGCGCCTCGGCGCTCACGTCGAACCGCACCGGCACCCGCCGCGCCACGGTCACCGCGCCTGTCTCGCGCAGGATATGAAACCCCCGGCTCATCTCAATTCGTACCTTCGACCAATCTCGTAGGGCGGGGTTCACCCCGCCGCCCATGGCGGGATAAATCCCGCCCTACAACGGAATATTGTCGTGCTTCTTCCACGGCAGCTTGCGCTTCTTGTTGCGCAGCGCCGCAAAGGCCCGGCTCACCCGCTTGCGCGTGCTGCGCGGCTGGATCACCTCGTCGATAAACCCGCGCTCCGCCGCCACGAAGGGGTTGGCGAACCGCTCCTCGTAATCCGCCGTGTGCTTGGCGATCTTCTCGTCATCGCCCAGGTCGCCCCGGTGGATGATCTCCGTCGCCCCCTTGGCGCCCATCACCGCGATCTCCGACGTGGGCCAGGCATAGTTGATGTCGCCCCGCAGATGCTTGGAACTCATCACCACGTAAGCCCCGCCATAAGCCTTGCGCGTGATCACCGTCACCTTAGGCACCGTCGCCTCGCCATAGGCAAAGAGCAGCTTCGCCCCGTGCTTGATGACGCCGTTATGCTCCTGACTGGTGCCGGGCAGGAAGCCGGGCACGTCGACAAAGGTCAGGATCGGGATCTCGAAACAGTCGCAGAACCGCACGAACCGCGCCGCCTTGCGGCTCGAGTCGATGTCCAGGCACCCGGCCAACACCATCGGCTGGTTCGCCACCACGCCCACCGTGCGGCCCTCCAAGCGAATGAACCCGGTGACCATGTTCTTGGCAAAATCCTCCTGGATCTCGTAGAAATCGCCCTCGTCGGCGACCTTCACGATCAACTCCTTCATGTCGTAGGGCATGTTGGGGTTGTCCGGGATCAGCGTATCCAGGCTCGTCTCGGCGCGGTCCGGGTCGTCGAAGAACGGGCGCACCGGCACCGGCTCGCGGTTGTTCAGCGGCAGGAAGTCCACCAGCCGCCGCACCTCGGCCATCGCCTCCACGTCGTTCTCGAAGGCCGCATCGGCGACCGAGGATTTTTTCGTGTGGGTCGACGCCCCGCCCAGTTCCTCCGCCGTCACCTGCTCGTTGGTCACGGTCTTGACCACGTCGGGGCCGGTCACGAACATGTAGGAGCTGTCGCGCACCATGAAGATGAAGTCGGTCATCGCGGGCGAATAGACCGCGCCCCCCGCGCAGGGCCCGGTGATGACGCTGATCTGCGGCACCACGCCCGACGCCTCGATATTGCGCTGGAACACCTCGCCATAGCCCGCCAGAGAATCCACGCCTTCCTGGATCCGCGCCCCGCCCGAGTCGTTGATGCCGATCACGGGCGCGCCGTTCTGCATCGCCATGTCCATGATCTTGCAGATCTTCATCGCGTGGGTATGCGACACCGACCCGCCCAGCACGGTGAAATCCTGGCTGAACACGTAGACTTGCCGACCGTTGATGGTCCCCCAGCCGGTCACCACGCCGTCGCCATAGGGCCGGTTCTTCTCCATCCCGAAATCGGTACAGCGATGGGCCACGAACATGTCGAACTCTTCGAAACTGTCCTCGTCCAGCAACAGGTCGATCCGCTCCCGCGCGGTCAGCTTGCCTTTCTCGTGCTGTGCGTCGATCCGCTTCTGCCCGCCGCCCAGCCGCGCATTGCCGCGGCGCGTGTCCAGTTCCTGAAGGATATCTTTCATCGAGGCCCCCTTGATTTGCTGGCGCGACCCTACCGGCTGCGCGCACCCCATCCAAGAGGATTTCCGCAAATTTGCCAAATCCCGCGAAGCGCTGCCTGCTAACTTGCAAAACTGCAAACCGTCCGCTCCGTCAGCAACCCGCCCGGCATCTTTCCGGTCGCGATGCACGACCCCTGTCGCTCGCACGGCACGCCGATCACTTTGTATAGCCGCCCTCGCCGAAGGCCGCCGGATCGAGAATGGCAAGACAGGCATAGTCACTGTCATACACGCCCAGTTTCTGGCAGACGTGCCGTGACACCATGTTGTCGGACCGCACCCCGGTATAGAATTCCTCGACACCGAATTGCGCGTGCATGATGCACGCCACCATCGCCCCCAGATACAGCGACAGGCCCTGGCCGCGATCTTCTGCGCGCGTCGCAAGCATGCCCCACCACGCGGCCTGTCCGAAGCGGCTGTCGGAATGATTGCGCATGCAGGCCCCCGCGCAGGCCGCAACACCTCCGTCCGGGGCTTCGAGGCAGAAGTAAGCCGCCTTGCGCAACTGCCCGAACAGAACGGGCGTCATGGGTGGCAACACACCGCAGGCCGATGCGGTCTGTTCAAGCGCGTCGAGAATGGACGCCGGCGTCTCCGGTCCGACCCGGTGCAGACGGTACCGATCCGGCACGGCAAATCCCTCAAGGAAGTCCGCGCAACGGGACAAACAGTTCCGCCCTCCCATGAACTGGTCCCATCTGTCATTCGCCAGACCCAGGCGCGCATAGTCCTCGGCAAATCGCGCTTCGCGGGATTTCGGAACATAATGGTTGACCGTGGCCCCCTGCAGCCAGGCAAGCGCGGCCACCTTGTGGGTCTCGGCAAACTCGGGCGCGTCGATCCCCCACATACGGCCTTCGGTGCCGAAGTCAGGATCGTCCTCCAGCAAGAAAGAAAGCTGAAAGGCCATCTTTTGCATGCGCTTCTGCGCATCCGTCCCGAAATATCTTGGGAACATGGAATACCTGTCCCGATCGAATAACCTTGGGGACATGCTGCTCCGGCGACGCGCGTTTATCAAGGGTCCGCACCGCGCCCGCCTTTGAGCCGGGCCATGGAGATCCACTGCAAACGTGCCGGCCCCGGCCGCCCGTTCCCGGAAATCACCCGGCGGACTCCGCCCCATCTGGACATCCCCCGCACTCCGGGATAGCGCCTTTGCCATGCCCACAGTTCGCCTCCTCGACCGCACGACTCCGCCGCACATCTTTACCCTGATCGTGCTGGCGGGGATCTCGACACTGGCGCTCAACATCTTCCTGCCGTCCCTGCCCGGCATGACCGCCTATTTCGAGACGGATTACGGCGTGATGCAACTCGCCGTCGCCGGATACCTTGGCATCAACGCCATCCTGCAACTGCTGATCGGCCCCATCTCAGACCGCGTCGGGCGCCGCCCGGTGATCCTTGGCGGGCTGGTGATCTTCCTGCTGGCGACACTGGGCTGCCTGATGTCCACGAATATCTGGGTCTTCCTGATCTTCCGCATGTTCCAGGGCGGCATCGTCGCCGCCATGGTCCTGTCGCGCGCCGTGGTGCGCGACATGGTGCCCGCCGACCGGGCCGCCTCGATGATCGGCTACGTTACCATGGGCATGTCCGTCGTGCCCATGATCGGCCCGGCCATCGGCGGGATGCTCGACGCCGCCTTCGGCTGGCACGGCAGCTTCTGGGCGCTCTTCGCCATGGGCGCGGCCGTGCTCTGGCTGGTTTGGACCGACCTTGGGGAGACCGCCCCGCTGGAAGGCCGCACCTTCGGCGACCAGTTCGCAGAATACCCCGAGCTGTTCACCTCCTACCGTTTCTGGGGCTACGCGCTTGCCGCCGCCCTCTCCTCTGGTGCCTTCTTCGCTTATCTCGGCGGCGCGCCCTTCGTGGGCACAGAGGTCTTCGGCATGACACCCTCGGAGCTTGGCCTCTTCTTCGGCGCCCCCGCCGTGGGCTATTTCACCGGCAATTTCCTGTCGGGCCGCTTCTCCACCCGGATCGGCATCAACCGCATGGTGTTCTACGGCGCGCTCGCCAACGCCATCGGCCACGCCGTCAACCTCGCCACGCTCTATGCCGGGGTCAGCACGCCCTACACGTTCTTCGGCCTGATGACCCTGATGGGCTTGGGCAACGGCATGACAATCCCCAACGCCACCGCCGGCGCATTGTCCGTGCGCCCCAGCCTCGCCGGCACCGCCAGTGGCCTTGCCGGCTTCCTGATGATCGGCGGCGGCGCGGGCCTCTCGGCGCTGGCCGGCGCCCTGCTCGGACCCGGCACCGGGGCCTTCCCGCTGGTGTGGCTGATGCTGCTGACGGCGCTTGGCGGCATTCTCGCCATCACCCTGGTCATCCTGCGCGAACGGCAGGTGGGCGTGCCCTCGATCTGAACACCGCCCTTGCGCATATGGCTTTGCAAACCTAAACCTGCGCCCACGCAAACCTGCAAAGCGAGCCGCCCATGGCCACTCAGAAACTCTATGCCGGCGCCAAGCTGCGCGAAACGCGCCAGCGCCTCGCCCTGACGCAAAAGGATTTCGCCGCCAAGCTCGGCGTCTCCCTGCCCTATCTGAACCAGATGGAGAACAACAACCGCCCGGTCTCCACCACGGTGATCCTGGCGCTGGCGCAGGAATTCGGCTTCGACGTCACGGAACTGGCCACCGGCGACGCCGAACGGCTGGTGACCGACATGCGCGAGGCGCTGGCCGACGCCGTCTTCGCCGACGACATCCCCGGCCTCAGCGACCTGCGCCTGACGGCCTCCAACGCCCCCGCCATGGCCCGCGCCTTTCTCGAACTGCACCGCGCCTACCGCGACACCCACGAACGCCTCGCCTCCCTCGACGAGGCGCTGGGGCGCGAGGATGCCCGCCCCCAGACCTCCCCCTGGGACGAGGTGCGCGACTTCTTCCATTACTGCGACAACTACATCGACGCCGTCGACCGCGCGGCCGAGCATTTCGCCGGCCCCGCCTCCGGCCCCCGCCGCATCACCGAGCTGGCCGAGGCGCGGCTGGACACGCTCGGCATAAAGGTGGTGGACAGCGACGACGCGCGCCTGCGCCACTACGACCGTGACGCGCGGATCCTCTATCTCTCGAACCACGCCGAACCCGAGACACGCCGCTTTCAACTCCTCCTGCAAGTTGCCCTGCTGACACAGGAAAAGCTGATCGAGGCCACGCTCGACCTCGCCCGGTTCCAGTCCCCCGCCGCGCGCGACATCGCCAAGATCGGTCTGGCCAATTACTTCGCCGGGGCCGCGCTGATGCCCTACACCGCCTTCCTGCAAGCGGCGCAGGAGCACCGCCACGACCTCGAACGCCTCGCCACCCGCTTCGGCGCGTCGATCGAACAGGTCTGCCACCGCCTGTCGACCCTGCAACGCCCCGGCGCCAAGGGCGTGCCCTTCTTCTTCGTCCGCGTCGACCAGGCCGGCACGATCACCAAGCGCCACTCCGCCACGCGCCTGCAATTCGCCCGCTTCGGCGGGGCCTGCCCTCTCTGGAACGTGCACCGCGCATTCGAGACCCCCGGCCGCTTCCTGCGCCAGCTGGCCGAAACGCCCGACGGTGTGCGCTACATCAGTCTCGCGCGCGACGTCTCCAAGCGCGGCGGGCACTTTGGCGCACCCGTCCGCCGCTTCGCCATCGCCCTGGGCTGCGAGGTGAAACACGCCGACGCGCTAGTCTATGCCGACGATCTCGACCTAACGCTCTCGCAAGCCTACGAGCCCATCGGAATCTCCTGCCGCATCTGCGAGCGCACCCACTGCCACCAACGCTCCGTGCCGCCCCTGGAACGCCGCTTGCAAGTCACCCCAGACGAACGTGGAGTCTTACCCTACAAGGTCGGATAGCCGTGCGATGGCACCAAGATACACCCGTCCCGGACTTGATCCGGGACCTCTCGCGTAGGGTGGGTTTCCAACTCACCTCCCTCCGCCAAAAGAAAAACCCCCGGCCAAACCGGGGGTCCTCCAAATCTCACGAATAAACCCGAATATCAGGCCATCCACCAGCGCTCCATCCAGCGCTCGCCGTCCATGTCCCAGTTCGACGCCATCTCGCCATGCGCGACCTTGTCGCCCACCGCAAAGACGTAATTGGCGAACATCGGGATCACCACGCCGCCCTGGTTGGCCACCAGGTCCTGCATCTCGTAATACATCTCCCGGCGCTTGTCCTCGTCCAGCTCGGCACGGGCCTTGACCAGCAGTTCCTCGAACCGGTCATTGCACCAGAAGCTGTCGTTCCACGCCGCCCCGCACTGATAGGCCGTGGCGAACATCTGGTCCTCGACAGGCCGGCCACCCCAGTAAACGGCGGTGAAGGGCTTCTTCATCCACACGTCCGACCAGTAGCCATCCTTCGGTTCGCGCACCACGTTGATGTTGATGCCCGCTTCCTTGGCCGACGCCTGGTACAGGATCGCCGCATCCACCGCGCCGCCGAACGCCGCATCCGACGACGACAGGTTGATGTCGATGCTGTCCATCCCCGCTTCTTTCAGGAAGAACTTCGCCTTGTCGGGGTCATAGGTCTTCTGCTCAAGCTCGGAGTTGAAGAACCGCTGCCCCTGCCCGATCGGATGGTCGTTGCCGACCGAGCCGTAGCCGAACAGGATCTTCTCTACCAGCTCCTCGCGGTTGATTCCCCATTTCAGGGCCTGACGGATGTTGTTGTCTGTATAGGGATCGGTGTTGGTGGACATTGCGAAGGTGTAATGCTGCGTGCCCGCCACCGACTCGATGGTCACGCCGGGGTTGCGGCCCAAAAGGCCCGCAGCCTTCAGGTCGACCCGGTCGATCGCCTGCACGTCGCCCGAGACCAGCGCCGTCGTGCGCGCGTTCTGGTCTACCACAGCCAGCATCTCGACCGTGTCGAACCAGGCCACGTCGTCGCGCCAATGGTTCGGGTTGCGCTCGAACTGGCTGCTGACACCGGCGTTGAAGTTCTTCAGGACATAACTGCCGCAGCCATTGCCCGACTGCCAGTCGATGCCGTCCTCCGTCGCCGGGCATATCACCAGGTGATAATCCGACAGGATGAAAGGAAAGTCGGCGTTGCCGCCATCCAGCGTGAACACGACCGTGTCGTCACCCTCGGTCTTGACGTCCGTGATCGGCGCCACGATCGGCCCCGCGGCCGAGGTCGAATCCTCGCCGCGGTGGTGGTTGATCGACGCGACCACGTCATCGACGGTCAGTGACTTGCCGTCGTGGAACGTCACACCCTGGCGGATCTTGAACCGCCACTCGCTGGCATCCTCGGACGCTTCCCAGCTTTCGGCCAGTTCCGGCACCAGCGACCCGTCGGGCGCCACTTCCGTCAGACGGCCGTGAATGCCGAAGCCCAAGGCCAGCATGTAACCGTTCTCCCACTGGCCGGGGTCCAGCGTGTCCGTCGTCTGTCCGTGGCCCTTGGCCACGCGCAGGTCACCGCCGCGCTTTGGCGTGCTCTGGGCAAAGGACGCCCCTGGCAGACCCGCCGCGACACCCGCCGCGACCGTGGTTTTCAGAAATCCGCGACGGTCCAGAAGTCCGCCTTTGATCAATGACATGTCATGTTCTCCCTTGTTGACACGATACTCTGTTATGCTCTGCGCATGACGCGCGTATGTCCGGGGCCGCCAATTTCAGGGTTGGCGTCAAAAGCCTCTTGGCTGCGCTGAGATCCCTCGGCGTGGCCCGAAAACGACATCCCGGCAACCTTAGACGCCACGTGCGACCCCGTGCAACGCGAAAGCTTCGCCTCTCCCATTCTTGATCCCTATCCCCTGTTGACGCAGACAATACGTTTATTGATTGACGAGTCAATCAAAACTCAATACCGCATGGGGCCGTCAGTCACGGAGGACCAATTGCCCAAGATCGGAATGGAACCGATTCGACGCTCCGCGCTGGTCGAGGCCACGATCCATGAGATCGGCGCGCGCGGCTCGCTCGACGTCACCGTCAGCCAGATCGCCCGCCGCGCCGGCATGTCCTCGGCGCTGGCGCATCACTATTTCGGCTCCAAGGAACAGATCTTCGCCGCCGCCATGCGCCACATCCTCACCCTCTACGGGGCCGAGGTGCGCGGCGCGCTGATCATGGCCAAAACGCCCCGCCAACGGCTCGAGGCCATCATCCGCGCCAGCTTCGCGCCGGGCCAGTTCCGCGACGAGATGATCGCCGCCTGGCTCAATTTCTACGTCCAGGCCCAGAAATCCGACGAGGCGCGCCGCCTTCTGCATGTCTACCACCGCCGCCTGCGCTCGAACCTGCACCACGCCTTCCGCCAGCTTGCCCCGGCGGAAGACGCCCGCACCCTCACACGCGGTCTGGCCGCGATGATCGACGGCCTTTATATCCGGCAGGCGCTGCACAGCGCACCGCTCTCGGGCGAAACCGCCATCGGTGTGCTGTTGCACTACATCGACACCTCACTTCCCAAAGGCGCCCCCACATGACACGTCCCAACATCCTCATCTTCATGGTCGACCAGCTGAACGGAAAATTCTTCCCCAACGGCCCCGCCGACTGGCTGCACGCGCCCAACCTCAAGGCGCTGGCCGAACGGTCTACCCGCTTTCAGAACGCCTACACCGCCTCGCCGCTCTGCGCCCCCGGCCGCGCCAGCTACATGTCGGGCCTTCTACCCTCGCGCTCCCGCGTCTACGACAACGCCGCCGAGTTCTCCGCCGACATTCCCACCTACGCCCACCATCTTCGCCGCGCCGGCTACCAGACCTGCCTCTCGGGCAAGATGCATTTCGTCGGCCCCGACCAGCTTCACGGCTTCGAGGAACGCCTCACGACCGATATCTACCCCGCCGATTTCGGCTGGACGCCCGACTACCGCAAACCGGGCGAGCGGATCGACTGGTGGTACCACAACATGGGTTCGGTCACCGGCTCCGGCGTGGCCGAGATCTCCAACCAGATGGAATATGACGACGAGGTCGCCTACCACGCCACCCGCAAGGTCTATGACTACGGGCGCGGCCATGACGACCGCCCCTGGTGCCTGACGGTCAGCTTCACCCACCCGCACGACCCTTACGTGGCGCGCCGCAAATACTGGGATCTCTACGAGGGTTGCGAGCACCTCCTGCCCGACGTGCCCGCGATGGACTACGAGGATCACGACCCCCATTCGCAGCGCATTTTTGATGCCAACGACTGGCGCAGCTTCACCATCACCGACGAGGACATCCGCCGCTCCCGCCGCGCCTATTTCGCCAATATCTCCTATCTCGACGACAAGATCGGCGAGGTGATGGAGGCCCTGCGCGGCACGCGGCAAGAGGACGACACCATCATCCTCTTCGTCTCCGACCACGGCGACATGCTGGGCGAGCGCGGCCTGTGGTTCAAGATGTCCTTCTACGAGGGCTCGGCCCGCGTGCCCCTGATGATCTCCGCCCCAACGATGAAACCCGGCCTCGTCACCGAGCCGGTCAGCAATATCGACGTCTGCCCCACGCTCTGCGACCTCGCGGGCGTCGACATGTCCGAGGTCATGCCCTGGGTCGCCGGCGAAAGCCTGGTGCCAACGGGCCAAGGCTCGACCCGCAAAAGCCCCGTGGCGATGGAATACGCCGCCGAGGCCTCCTATTCTCCGCTGGTCTGCCTGCGCCACGAGCACTGGAAATACACCAACTGCGCGCTCGACCCCGAACAGCTCTTCGACCTCGACGCCGACCCCCTGGAACTCACCAACCTGGCCGAGGACCCCGCGCACAAATCCACCCTCGAGCGCTTCCGCGTCGAGGCCGCCGCCCGCTGGGATCTCGAGGCCTTCGACGCCCAGGTCCGCGAAAGCCAGGCCCGCCGCTGGGTCGTCTACGAAGCGCTGCGCCAGGGCGGCTATTACCCGTGGGACTACCAGCCCCTGCAAAAGGCGTCCGAGCGCTACATGCGCAACCACATGGATCTCAACGTGGTCGAGGAAAACGCCCGCTTCCCGAGGGGCGAATGATGCTCACCGTCTATGGTCGCGCCACCTCCTCGAACGTGCAACTGGTCATGTGGACCCTCGCCGAGCTTGGCCTCGACTGCGAGCGGCTCGACTACGGCCACGCCCATGGCGGCCTCGACACGCCTGAATTCGGCGCCATGAACCCGCACCGCAAGGTACCGGTCCTGCGCGACGGCGACCTCGTGGTGTGGGAAAGCACTGCAATCCTGCGCTACCTCGCGTCGCGCTACGGCGACGGCGGCGCCTTCTGGCCCGCCGACCCCGCCGGGCGCGCCCCTGTCGACATGTGGGCCGAATGGGCCAAGACCACGCTGGCGGCGAGCTTCACCCACCCCATCTTCTGGCCCCGCGTCCGCACCCCCGCCGCCGACCGCGACGAGGCCCGTCTCGCCGCCGCCATAACCGCTTTCGACGGGCACCTCGCGCGCCTCGCCGACCAGCTCGACGCACAGCCCTACATCTGCGGAGACCACTTCACCGCCGCCGACATCGTCGCGGGCCACCTGCTCTACCGCTGGTTCACCATCGACGTCCCCCGCGCCGCAAACCCGACGGTCGAGGCCTATTACAACCGCCTCACCGGGCGCCCCGCCTACCAAACCCACGTCATGGTCCCCTACGACACCCTGCGGGCCGAGGGCGCCTGATGCCTCTTCCTCTGGCCATAAATATCCCGGGGGGAGCGGCGAACCGCAGGTTCGCCGTGGGGGGCAGCGCCCCCCTCCTTCCGCGAGCGGGCAGCGCCCCGCTCCTTCGCCCACCATCCAAGCGAGGTCCCTGATGCAAGCCGATTACGTCATCGTCGGGGCCGGCAGCGCCGGCTGCGCCATGGCCTACCGCCTGTCCGAGGCGGGCCATTCCGTTCTGGTCATCGAACATGGCGGCACCGATGCCGGCCCCTTCATACAGATGCCCGGCGCGCTTTCCTACCCTATGAACATGAAGATGTATGACTGGGGCTACCGCACCGAGCCGGAACCCCACCTGAACAATCGCCGCCTCGCCGCCCCGCGCGGCAAGGTCATCGGCGGGTCCTCCTCGATCAACGGCATGGTCTACGTGCGCGGCCACGCCCGCGATTTCGACCATTGGCGCGACGAAGGCGCCACCGGCTGGGGCTATGCCGACGTCCTGCCCTATTACAAACGCCTGGAAAACTGGACGGACGCGGGCCATGGCGGCGACCCCGACTGGCGCGGCCATGACGGCCCCCTGCACGTCACCCGCGGCCAGATGGCCAACCCCCTCACCCGCGCCTTCATCGAGGCGGGCCGACAGGCGGGCTACCCGGTGACGCCCGACTATAACGGCGAACAGCAGGAAGGTTTCGCGCCCTTCGAGATGACCGTCCACAAGGGCCAGCGCTGGTCGGCCGCCAACGCCTATCTCAAGCCCGCGCTCAGATCGGGCAAATGCGACGTCATCCGCGGCCTTGCGGGCCGCGTCGTCTTCGAGGACGGCCGCGCCATCGGCGTCGAGGTCACCCGCAAGGGCCGTCAGGAAATCATCGGCGCGAATGCCGAGGTGATCCTCTCCGCCTCCGCCTTCAACTCGCCCAAGCTCCTGATGCTGTCGGGCATCGGCCCCGGCGCGCATCTCTCCGACCACGGCATCGACGTGATCGCCGACCGCCCCGGCGTCGGCGCCAACCTGCAGGACCATCTCGAGGTCTACGTCCAGATGGCCGCCTCCCAGCCGGTCAGCCTCTACAAATACTGGAACCTGCCGGGCAAGGCCCTCGTCGGCCTCACCTGGCTGCTGGGGCGCACCGGCCCTGGTGCCACCAACCAGTTCGAATCCTGTGGCTTCATCCGCTCCGCAGCGGGCGTCGACTATCCCGACCTGCAATTCCACTTTCTGCCCATCGCCGTGCGCTATGACGGCCAGGCGGCGGCCGAGGGCCACGGCTACCAGGCCCATGTCGGCCCCATGCGTTCCGAAAGCCGCGGGGCGGTCACCCTCAATTCCGGCGACCCCGCCGCGCCGCCCCGGATCTTCTTCAACTACATGAGCTGCGACAGCGATTGGCAGGATTTCCGCCGCGCCATCCGCCTCACGCGCGAGGTCTTTGCCCAGGACGCCTTCGCTCCGTTCTCGAAACACGAGATCCAGCCCGGCGCGGACATGCAGTCCGACGACCAGCTCGACGATTTCATCCGCGAACACGCCGAAAGCGCCTATCACCCCTGCGGCACCTGCCGCATGGGCCGGGCCGACGACCCGCGCAGCGTGGTCGACCCGCAAGGCCGCGTGATCGGCGTCGAGGGCCTGCGCGTCGCCGACAGTTCGGTCTTCCCGCGCATTCCCAACGGCAACCTCAACGCCCCCTCGATCATGGTGGGCGAGAAGATGGCCGATCACGTCCTCGACCGCTCGCTTCCGGCGGACAATGCCCAGGCCTGGATTCACCCAGAATGGCAGACCGCGCAACGCTGATCCTCGCGCCGGTTTGATCCGCATCAAGGTGCGCGCCCCGGCGCGCGCCTAACCTCTCCTTCGACACGCGAACACAAAGGAGGACCCCGGATGTCACACACCCCGCACGAACTGCACGACGACTTCCCCGACATGGCCGACCGCATCTCGGCGCTGAAAAGTTCGGACGCGCATTTCGCCCGGCTGATGGAGGAGTACCACACCGTCAACCGGCAGATCCACGCGGCGGAAACCAACGTGACCCCGGTCTCGCCCGCCGCCGAGACGGACATGCGCAAGGAGCGCGCCCGGCTGAAGGACGAACTCTACGCAGTGCTCACGGCCTGACACGCAAATATGGATCGCCCCTTGCCGCGCCGCCCGGTGCGGCAAGGCCGCCCCCCGCGAAAAATCGCACCGACGCGATACCACCCGGATACCGACGTTATACCGACGTGCCGTTTTCGGCGTTCTTGCCAAAATTAACCAAGTAATTCAGAACTTTGTCTGATGCGCCGCCGGGGTCACCGCGCGGCGCTTCAGTACCGCCTCCCGCCAGCTGATGAAACTGACCGATCCCACGATCACCAACCCGCCCAAAATCACCCACGGATCAAAGGGTTCGGCGAAAAAGGTCACCCCCAACAGCACCGCCCACACAAGCTGCAAAAACGTCACCGGCTGCGTCACCGCCAAGGGGGCGGCGCGAAACGCCAGCGTCATGGTGTAATGCCCCCCCGTGGCAAAGGCCGCGACCCCCATCAAAATCGCCAGTTCCCAAAGGGTTGGCGGCACCCAGTTGCTCAGCGCCATGGGCGCCAGCCCGATCGTCACGGTGATC
The DNA here is from genome assembly GCF_009363735.1 of Roseovarius sp. THAF8. NCBI lineage: Bacteria > Pseudomonadati > Pseudomonadota > Alphaproteobacteria > Rhodobacterales > Roseobacteraceae > Roseovarius > Roseovarius sp. THAF8. The sequence goes on from NZ_CP045410.1 coordinate 885,237, forward strand.
GACAGCATCGCCACCACCAGCCCGGGCGCACAGCGGTCGGACAGCATCTTGGCCAGCAGGTACGACCCGCCGAAGGCCACCGCGGTGAACAACATCGCGAAATGCCCCGGCCCCAGCTCGCGGAACCCCGGGCGCAGGATGATGAACGCGCCGATCAGGGCCACGACGATGGCCATGACCCGCCTCATGGCCAGTCTTTCCCCCAGAAAAAGCGCCGCCCCCAGCGTGACATAGATGGGCGAGAGATAGTTCATCGCCGTCACGTCCGCGAGCGGGATCCGTGCCATGGCAAAGAACCACAGGCCCACCCCGGCGGAATGCGCGAGCCCTCTCGCGGCGAACAGGCCCCAGGTGCCGCGGTCCAGCCGCAGGCGGCTCAGCGTACCCAGCATCGGCAAAAGAAAGATCAGCCCCAGCACGTACCGAAGAAACGCCGCCTCAGTCGCAGGGATTCGCGTGCCCAGAAGCTTCACCATGGCGGTCACACCGACAAACAGCACACCGGTCACGACCATCCAGAAAACACCCCAGCCGGGCCGCGCATTCAACTCTGAACTCATGGCGGCATAAAGCCCGCGGCGCGCCGGGATGTCGAGCGCAAAAGTACGGAATTTTCAGACCCCGTTAACCTCCGCCTGCCAGGATGGCGCCAAGGCACGCCTTGTCGCGGTGGCAAAATTTTTTCGAAAAAATTTTGCGCCCGGCGGCGCGGCAGGCGCTCAGATCTTCTGTTGCGTGTATTTGCGCAATTCCGTCCGCGCCACCTGCCGCCGATGCACCGCGTCCGGCCCGTCGGCCAGCCGCAGCGTGCGCAGATGCGTCCACATCGCCGCCAGCGGCGTGTCTTGGCTGATGCCCTGCGCGCCGAACATCTGGACGGCCTCGTCCACCACCTTCAGCGCCACCTTGGGTGCCACGACCTTGATCTGGCTGATCCAGGGCGCCGCCGCCCGTGCATCGCCCCGGTCCATCATCCACGCGGCCTTCAGGCACAACAGCCGCGCCTGCTCGATCTCCATCCGGGCCTCAGCGATATAATCGAAATTCGCCCCCAGCTGGGCCAGCGGTTTGCCAAAGGCCTCACGCTGCAAGGCGCGGCGGCACATCAGTTCCAGCGCCGCCTCGGCCTGCCCGATGGCGCGCATGCAGTGGTGGATGCGCCCCGGCCCCAACCGGCCTTGCGCAATCTCGAAGCCGCGCCCTTCGCCAAGCAGCATGTTCTCGGCCGGAACCCGCACATCGGTGAAACGGAAATGCATGTGCCCATGCGGCGCATCATCAGCGCCGTAAACCGTCATTGGCCTAAGTTTTTCAATGCCTTGCGTATCCGCAGGCACCACGATCATCGAATGCCGCTGATGCTTTGGCATGTCGTCATCGCCAGTCTTGGCCATCACGATATAGACCGCGCAGCGCGGGTCGCCTGCCCCTGTCGCCCACCATTTCTCGCCGTTCAGAACATAGTCGTCGCCGTCCCGCACGCAGCTCAGCGAGATGTTCGTGGCATCCGAACTCGCCACGTCGGGTTCCGTCATCAGGTAGGCCGAGCGGATGTCTCCCTCCAGCAGCGGCGCCAGCCACCGCGCCTTCATGTCGTCGGTGCCGTATTTCTGGAACACCTCCATGTTGCCGGTGTCCGGCGCGTTGCAGTTGAACACCTCCGCCGCCATCGGCGTCTTGCCGATTTCCTCGGCGAAATAAGCGTACTCGACCGTGCTCAGCCCCACGCCGCCTTCACCATCGGTCAGCCAGAAATTCCACAGGCCCGTCGCCTTGGCCTGGGCCTTCAGCCCTTCCAGGATCTCGGCCTGGCGCTCGGTATAGCTCCAGCGGTCGCCCTTCTCGACCTCCGCGTGGTACGGGGCCTCCATCGGCATGATGTCATCGCGCACCATCGCCCGCACCCGCTCCAGCAGCTCCGCGACATGCGGTCGGATTTCGAAGTTCATGAGGCGCCCTCCCGGTCGTGGCCTGGCCAGGCTCTGGTGATCGCATGTTGCCATGGCAGGGTCCAGTGCCCACCGTCAAATCCCCGCAAAAGCGACACAATCCGGGTGTATCCCTTGTGCCAGGCCGATCGGCCGCCTGCTGTGCCCCGTTGTGTTTTCAGGGCGGTCGTGACGCCTCTTATCTCAGCAGCCGCTGCGCCCCAGCACCATCACCCAGATACGTCCCGGCGCCTCGACCACCGCCATCTCCCGGGCCCGCGGGGCCAGCATGTTCCTGCGATGCCCGGACGATCCGGCCCAACCGTTCAGAACCGCGTCCAGCCCGCGTTGTCCCTTGGCGATGTTCTCGGCAATGAAACAATAGCCGTAGCCCACGCGCCGCGCCCTGTCCCCCACGCTGCTCTTGTCCGATCCGGTATGGCTGAAATACCCCTTTCGGGCCATGTCCGCCGCATGGGTCGAGGCCACGCGGGTCAGCCTGTCGGAAAGGCTCACGGGGGAAAGTCCGCGCGCGGCGCGAAAGCTGTTGACCCAGTCCCGCGCGGCGGCGCTCCGATCGGTCGCGTCCTGGGCCACGGCCAGTTGGCATGTCAAGGCGACGATGACCGCAAGAAGGCAGATCCGGACAGGCATGAGCCGACCCTATCCGCTGCAGCCGGATCACGCCAGACGCCAGCCCTCAGAGATGGCGCGCAAGGATCTCCAGGGCCGCCTCGTGCTGTTGCCGTCCCGCGGCCGCGACGGCGCGCCCGCCCCCGTGTGCCGGCCCGCCGCTCCAGTCCGTGACGATGCCGCCAGCGGCCTCGATCACCGCGATCGGCGCCTGGATGTCGTACGCGTTGAGCCCGGCCTCGATCACCAGGTCCACCTGCCCGCAGGCGACGAGCGCATAGGCATAGCAATCGAGCCCGTAGCGGGTCAGCTGCGCCTGGCGGGCCACGTCCCGAAATGCCGCGCCCTCGGCCTCGGTGCCGACCTCGGGAAAGGTGGTGAAGACGGTCGATTGCGACAGCGGCGCCTCCCCCCTTGTCTTCAACGCCCGCACGCCGTGCGGTCCGCGCATCCCGGCGCGGCCGAAGCCGCCCTCGAACCGCTCCCCGATGTAAGGCTGGTCGATCAGGCCATAGACCGGGCCGCCCTGATCGGCGACGGCGATCAGAACACCCCATGTCGGCGCCCCGGCCACGAAGGCGCGCGTGCCGTCAATCGGGTCCAGAACCCAGGTCAGGCCGCTCGTGCCCGGGGTTTCGCCCATTTCCTCGCCAAGGATCGCGTCGTCTGGGCGGCGCTCGGCCAACACCTCGCGCATCGCGGCTTCCGCGGCCCTGTCGGCGGCGGTGACCGGGTCGAATCCCGCCAACGCCTTGTTTTCCACGTCAATCGCCCCGACGCGAAACCACGGCAGGATGGCGGCGCGCGCCGCATCAGCAAGCGCGTGCGCCGTGTTAACAATTTCAGAGTCGTTCCGGGTCATTTTATCCCCACCTTTTAAATTCATGGCGGGGATAAACGGCTTCTAGGACCGGCTCAAGCGACGTCGCTGAGAACCCGTGCCAGATCGAACAGGCGACGGCGCTGGTTTTCCGGGATCGCGTAATAGGACCGGATCAGATCAAGCGCTTCCTTGTCGCCCAGCAAATCCGCCGGGATCATGTCGCTCTCGTTTCTTGCGTCGCCATCGTGGTCGATACCGTCAAAGAAAAAGCTGACCTCCACGTCAAGGGCATCCGCGATGTCCCAAAGGCGAGAGGCGCTGACGCGGTTCGCGCCGGTTTCATATTTCTGAATTTGCTGGAATTTGATGCCGACGCTTTCAGCCAGCTGTTGTTGGGTCATTCCAACCAGCCAGCGGCGATGGCGAATACGTTTTCCGACATGCACGTCTACGGGGTGCGGCATGGGCAGTCCTTTCCTCAGGTGCCAACCCGGTTTGAAGTCATAATTTCCCGGGCGGGCGTTAAAAAAATAATAGGCCGCGCATCCCAGCGACACTGACGAGAAAATAAGTGCTGAGATTCTGTATAGCAAGAAGTATTGCACCCCGAATAAGGGATCGGTCCCTTATACCTACAATCTAAACGGGCATATACTTCTTTTGTATAGGTTGTCCACAACCAGAGCACGCGTTTGACATCGTTTCGGGACTTCGATTATCCGGGCAAGATGCCGGTCCGATCCGACAATTATTGATGAGGAGCATCCAGATGCGCGCGTTCCGGATCGATTCGCACGATACAACCGCAACCCTTCAGGACATCGAGGCGCCCCGGCCCGCCGCCGGGGAGATCGGATTGCAAATCCATGCCTGCGGGCTGAATTTTGCCGATCTGCTGATGCTGAAGGGCGAGTATCAGGACACGCCCGACACGCCGTTCACTCTCGGCATGGAAGTGGCAGGCACGGTAGAGGCGCTGGGGGACGGGGTCGAAGGACCCGCCATCGGCAGCCGCGTTGCCGTTTTCGGCGGTCAGGGAGGCCTGGCGGAACGGGGCTGCTTTCCCGCCGACCGCGCAGTGGTCCTGCCCGATCAGATGAGCTTTACCGACGCGGCGGCGTTTCAGATCGCCTACGGCACCAGCCATGTCGGCCTCGATCACAAGGCCCGTCTGCAACCGGGCGAGACCCTGCTGGTTCTCGGCGCGGCGGGCGGCGTCGGTCTGACCGCGGTCGAGATCGGCAAGCTGATGGGTGCCACCGTCATCGCCTGCGCCCGCGGTGCTGACAAACTGGAGGTTGCCCGCAAGGCCGGGGCCGATCACCTGATCGACGCCGAAACCGAGGATATCCGGGAGGCGTGCCGCGCCCTGGGGGGCGTCGATGTCGTCTACGATCCCGTCGGCGGAGACCAGTTCAAGTCCGCGATGCGCGCCTGCCGTCCCGAGGCCCGCATCCTGACCATTGGCTTTGCCAGTGGTGAGGTGCCGAAAATTCCGGCCAACCACCTGTTGGTCAAGAATATCTCGGTTCTGGGGCTCTACTGGGGCGGCTACCTCGCCTTCCGGCCGCAGGTCGTCACCGACAGCCTGGCGCAGCTGTTCGCCTGGTATGCCGACGGCCGGCTGAAACCGCATGTCAGCCACATCCTGCCGCTCCAGAAGGCGCAGGAGGGGCTCGACCTGATGCGCGCGCGCAAATCCACCGGCAAGGTCGTCATCACGACCGGCTGAGACCTCGCGCTCAGGCCTGCCGCAACAGGGTCGGCGTCGCGGCCCGGTATCCCTGCCGCAGCAGATCGGCCATTTCGCGCGTGATCTCGTCGCGATTGGCCGACCCGTACATGTTGATCTGCTGATAGCCCAGCTCCGGCAGCGCCCCTTGCGTGTTGATCGCTTCCTGATGCGGCGGGATGCTGGTCTCCAGCAGCGCCCCGACCGCAAGATCCGCGCTGATCAGCGCCTCCACAGAGCGGTCCTCGTCCGACTCTATCGCCAGTTCCCAGTCGATCCCCGCCGCGTCCAGGATGCGCAGCACCGGCGCCCGGAAGATGCAGAAATTGCAGAACCCCAGCCGCAAGGGCCGTTTTCGCCAAGCCTGGCCACCCAGGGCACCGACCCATTTCAGCGGGATTTTCGTCAATGTCTCTCCGCCCGGCGTCAACGCTTTCTCGGTCGTCAGGATCAGGTCGATCTCGCCTTTCTTCAACGCGTCGTGCAGCCGGACAGTGCTGGACGATTTCAAGACCACATTCACCCTCGGGAAAACGCTGTTGAACGTCTTCAGAACCCGCGGCACGACGGGATAGATGATGTCATGCGGCACCCCCAGGGTCAGCGTGCCCTCGTAAACCTCGTCCGAAAGCCGTCCCACGGCCTCGTCATTCAAATCGACGATGCGCCGCGCATAGGTCAAGAGCTGCTCGCCCGAGGCGGTCAGCGCGATGCGCCGGTTGCTGCGATCCAGCAGTTCGATCCCAAGCAGGTCTTCCAACCGCTTGAGCTGCATCGATACCGCCGACTGCGTCAGATTCAGCACCTGCGCGGCGCGCGTCACACCACCTTGCTCGGCGACTTCCAGAAAGGACCGCAAGGTTGTCATGTCGAGATTACGCATTCATCATGTTCCTTGATGCAATCCAAGCCAAACATTCATTTTTCCTATATGACCCGGCATGCCATTTATATCAACAGTAATAATGATGCGCGCCACGCCATCACTGAAATTGAAAGGACGCACTCATGCTCACCTTGTCATTCCGTCGTCATGCGCCCTACCCGGCTCCTCGCCGCGCCCGCCTGCTGGATGCGCTCGAGATTTATCGCCAGCGCCGTGCCTTGGCGCGTCTCGACGATCACGCGCTTCAGGATATCGGCATCACTTGCCAAGAGGCGATGGCCGAGGCCCGCCGTCCGATCTGGGACATTTCATGTCGCTGACACGTGAACCGACTGTTTCCGCACGATTTCGGTTCGGATTTTCTTGAAAAGAGACGCCGGGCACACGATATTGTCTGCAAACCTCGGCTCGAGGTTTGAATGGGATACTTATTCGGAGGCTTGAATGGCTCAATTCGAAACGATCCGGTCGGCAACTGGTGCGCGTACCGCCGCGATCGACGAAGGCTTGCGCGCCCACATGAACAAGGTCTACGGCACGATGTCGATCGGCATGTTGCTGACCTTTGCGGCCGCTTGGGCCGTGGGCAACAACGCCGCGATGATGGAAACGCTGTTCACCGGCTTCACACGCTATATCGTGATGTTCGCCCCGCTGATCATGGTCTTCGCCTTCGGCGCGGTGATCAACAAGCTGTCGGCGGCTGCGGCACAACTCTTCTTCTACGCCTTCGCCGCGGTGATGGGTGTTTCGATCTCGTACATCTTCGTGGTGTTCACCGATTTCTCGATCGCCCAGGTCTTCCTGGCCACGGCTGCGGCCTTCGCAGGTCTTTCGCTGTGGGGCTACACCACGAAAAAGGACATCTCCGGCTGGGGCAGCTTCCTGATCATGGGTGTGATCGGCCTGATCGTGGCGTCTATCGTCAACATCTTCATCGGGTCCAGCGAAATCATGTTCGCGATCTCGGCCATCGGCGTGCTGATCTTCGCCGGCCTGACCGCCTATGACACGCAGTCGATCAAGAACGAGTACCTGGCCCACGCCCACCACGGCGACAGCGAGTGGCTCGGCAAGGCGGCCATCATGGGCGCCCTGCGGCTCTATCTCGACTTCATCAACATGTTCATGATGCTGTTGAACCTGCTGGGCCAGCGCGAATAACGACAGCGCACCAGGCTGAAACGAACAAGGGGCCGGTCATCAGACCGGCCCTTTTTCGTGGCCCGCCGGCGGCGGGAACACCTGTCCCGGGCCTGACCCGGAACCTCCCGTCGCAGCCCCCGGCTCAGGTCGCCGGCAGTCGCCACGTCTCGGCACGCAGCTTTTGAAAGCCCCAAAGCAAAAGGCCGCGCCCATCGGCACGGCCCTTGAAAACGCTCGGAGGGAAGATCCTACTTGATCTTGCCTTCCTTGTACTCGACGTGCTTGCGCGCGACGGGGTCGTATTTGCGCACCGACATCTTCTCGGTCATGGTGCGGGCGTTCTTCTTCGTCACGTAGAAGTGGCCCGTGCCGGCGGTCGAGTTCAGGCGGATCTTGATTGTGGTCGGCTTCGCCATGGGTATCTCTCCTGCGGCGGGATGTCAGCCACCCCGCGAAATTCGTCATGAAGCCCGCCTTTTAAACGCGCGGGCCTGCATGTCAACCGGATTCTCCGCCCCGCTCAGTTCGAGCTGACGCGCGTCGGCATCCGGTAGAAATGATGCACTCCGATCGTGGTGGTCCGGGCGAAATTGCGCGACCATTTCGGGCGCACGGCCTTGGTGTGGTAATGCGTCGCTCCGGCCGTCAGGTCGCGCCTGGCGCCCTTGACCATCAGATACGCCACCTTGCCGGCCCGTTCGAAGGCACGTTTCTCGCTGATCCGGTCGCTGGCGCCGTCACAGGTGTAGGTGAACTGGCACTGGTACTTGCGGCCCGTGCCCTGGTGCACAACGCCGCAGATCGTGTCGGGGAAGCGGGCGCTGTCGACCCGGTTCATGATGACCTCGGCCACCGCGAACTGACCCTTAACGCTTTCGCCGCGCGCCTCGTGGTACAGCGCTTCGGCCAGACAACGCCACTGCTCGCCGCCCGTCTGGGCCGACTGGGTGGCCAGCCAGTCGCGCGAATACGTCACGTCCACGCCCGGACGCTCCATGTAGCGCGCCACCATATCTTCGGGAATCGAACTCAGCACGCGGTTCTCGTGCGCATATAAACGGTTGATGTCCTGCTCTGCCGCGGCCGCGGTTCCAAGGCACATCATCAAGATCGTCGCGAGGGTTCTCAAGGCTCGCCTCCTTCAAAATAAGACCCTACGGGCCCGTCAAGTCGCGACGAGGTACATAAAAGGGGTATGCGAGTCCAGCCTGCGGCGCTGCAAGGGCGGTATGCAGCGGGATTGCAAGAGCGAAGATCGGCGGAATTATGGCAGATATGGCGAGAACCCGCCCGGGATCTACCCGATCTTGTCCTTCACGGCCAATTGTGCGGCAGCTAGTCGCGCCACCGGAACCCGGAACGGAGAACAGGACACATAGTCGAATCCCGCCGTCCGGCAGAAGGCAATCGATTCGGGGTTGCCGCCGTGTTCGCCACAGATCGACAGGGTCAGGTCGGGGGCCACCTCGCGGCCGCGCCGCGCCCCGATCTCCAGCAATTCGCCCACCCCGTCGACGTCCAGCACGTGGAACGGGTCCTCGGGGAACACGCCCTGCTTGACGTAATGCGACATGAACCGCCCCGCGTCATCGCGGCTGAGGCCATAGGTCATCTGCGTCAGGTCGTTGGTGCCGAAACTCAGGAACGCCACATGCGGCGCAATCTCGGCGGCGCGCAACGCGGCGCGCGGGGTCTCGACCATCACGCCCAGCCGATAGGTGAAGTCGCGGCCCGTCTCGCGGCGCACGGCATCGGCAACGTTGTCGACATTCTCGCGCACCAGTTCGACCTCGCGCATCGCCGACACCAGCGGGATCATGATCTCGGGCACGACCGGATCGCCTTCCTTGCTGGCGGCGACCGTCGCCTCGAAGATCGCCCGCGCCTGCATCTCGTAGATCTCCGGCACCGCGATGCCCAGCCGCACACCGCGCATCCCCAGCATGGGGTTGTATTCTCCCAGCGATTCCACCCGCTCGGTCACATCCGCCACCGGCAGGTCCAGCGCGTCGGCCAGCTCGCGAATGCCCTCGCGGTCGGCGGGCAGATATTCATGCAGCGGCGGGTCGAACAGCCGGATGCAGACCGGCATTCCCGACATGATCCGGAAAAGGTCGATGAAATCCGCCCGCTGCATCGGCAACAGCACCTCCAGCGCCGAGGCGCGGTCCTCGCTGGTGTCGGCAAAGATCATCTCGCGCATCGCCACCAGGCGGCTGGGTTCCACGAACATGTGCTCGGTCCGGCACAGCCCGATCCCCTGCGCCTTGAAGGTCAGCGCCAGTTCGGCGTCGGCCTGAGTGTCGGCATTGGCCCGCACCTCGATGTCGCGCACCTCGTCGGCCCAGCTCATCAGCGTCTTGAACGTTTCGTCCCGCGCGGCCTCCAGCAAGCGCGGCTCGCCGGCCAGAACCTCGCCGCTGGTGCCGTCGATGGTGATCTGATCCCCGGCCATCAGGCTGCGGCCGTCGGGAAAGACCAGCCGCTTGCGCTTGATCTGAAAGGTAATCGCAGAGGCGCCCACGACACAGGGCTTGCCGATGCCCCGCCCGATCACGGCGGCATGGCTGGTGATCCCGCCCCGCTCGGTCAGCACACCGGCGGCGGCGTGCATCCCGCGAATGTCCTCGGGGCTGGTCTCTCGCCGCACCAGGATCGCCGCCTCGCCGCGCGACTCCGCCGCCTGGGCGTCTTCGGCGCTGAAGACGATCTTTCCCGCGGCTGCGCCGGGGCTGGCGGCGATGCCGCGCGCCAGGACGTCGCGCTTGACCTCGGGGTCGATCTGCCGGTGCAGAAGTTCATTCAGCGCCCGCGGCTCGATCCGCATAAGCGCCTCCTCGCGTGTGATGATCCCCTCCTCGGCCAGCGCCACGGCGATGGCCACGGCAGCGCGGGCGTTGCGCGACACGCGCACCCCGTCCAGCAGGTAGACCTCGCCGTTCTCGATCGTGAATTCGGCCTGCATTTCCTCGCGCAGCTTCTCGCGCATCAGCTTGGTGCATTGCTTCAGCCGCGCGAACGCCTCCGGTGCCAGCTCCTCCAGCGACGGACCGCGCGGATCCTTCTGCAGGTACAGCGCCTCGTTGCTGGCCTTCAGCGCCTCGCGCCCCTGGCTCTGGCTCAGGTAGCGGCCGGTGCAGCGCCGGTCGCCCGTCGCGCTGTCGACCAGCTGCATCACGCCCGAGCCGCATTCGCCCTCGCCCAGGCCAAGCGCCATTTCCTGCACCACAAGGCCAAGGCCCGCATCGGCCGGCGCGCCCTTGGCCTGCCGCAAGAGCCGTGCCGTGGTGCCCTGCCACGCCCGCGCCATGGATCGCAGCACGCCCAGCAACTGCACTTTCGCATCCTGCGGGAACTCTTCCTCGACTTCCTCTTCGTAGGCGACCAGCGCCTGGCCCACCGCCTTGACCGGATCATCGTCCAGCTCGTCGAACATGTCCGGGTCGGCGCGGGCCACGTGCACCGCGTAGGCCTGCACGAACCGCAGGTATAGCGTCGCTGCCGCCGGCTTGCCGATCCGGTCCGACAAGTCGACGAACCGCGCATCGTTCATCCCGATGTTCAGAACCGCCCCCGGCCCGCCCCAGTCGGGGTCCTCGGACGACGGGCGCACGCACAGCACCGGCAGTTCGTCGAACGGGTCCAGCAAGGAGGCCATGTCCGGCACCTCGCCGTCCGCGATGCCCCTCACCGCGTCGAAGGACAGCGCGACCGTGCGCGGGACCGGCAAGTCCAGCCGCACGAGGCGTTGCAGGCACTTGGCCCGCCCGCCATGCGTCGGGATCGCGATGGGCGCGTCGGGAGTGATCGGCGTGATATGTTCAGGGCCCTGCTGCACTGCGGCAATTCCTTTTCTGGCCCGCAGAATACGCAAGCCGAATTTTTAGGCAAGGCCTGTCGGGTCCACCGCTGCGGTTTGCCCCACTATCCTTCCAACCGCCGCAAATCAGCCGCCTGCAGACAGATCTGGCGGATGGAATGCAGCATGTTCAAACGGTTGCGCCGCAGGATCGCATTCTCGGAATTGATCTGCACCGCCTCGAAGAACGCGTCGATCGGTGCGCGCAGCGCGGCCATGGCGCCCATGGCTCGGGCGAAATCCTCGTCCTTCCCGGCCGAGGCGATGGTTTTCTCCGCATCCTGCAACGCCGCGAAAAGCGCCTTTTCGGTCGCGTCCTCGGCAAACTTGGGATCGGCGCCAAAGGAGTACTCGACCCCGTCCTTCTCCTCGGCCTGCGTCAGGATGTTGTTCGCCCTCTTGAACCCCTGCACCAGGTTCTCGCCATCCTCGGTCTGCAGCACATCCTGCAAGGCCCGCGCCCGCTTTACCAGCAGAGCCAGATCGTCATTGCCCTCCATCGCGATACAGGCGTCGATCACGTCATGACGGATGCCCTGATCGCGCAGATAGACCTTCAGGCGGTCATGGAAGAAATCCATCAAACTCACGATTGAAACGCGATCATCAAGTTCCTTTAGTTCGACGTCTTTCCTATCTGGGCTGGCCTCTTCTTTGGCACGTCTCATGGCTTGATCGAAGAAATGTAGCATGCTCGTTGAGATGCCGTTCTCCAAGACCAACCGGATCACCCCCAACGCCGCCCGCCGCAGCGCGAAAGGATCCTTAGACCCCGTCGGCTTCTCATCAATCGCCCAGAACCCCGCCAGCGTATCCAGCTTGTCCGCCAGCGCCACGGTCACCGAGACCGGGTGCGAGGGCACCGTATCAGACGGCCCAAGCGGTGCGTAATGCTCCTCGCAGGCCGCTGCCACATCCTCGGGCAAGCCGGCCTCGGCGGCGTAATACCGCCCCATGATCCCCTGCAATTCGGGGAACTCGTAGACCATTTCCGAACTCAGATCGGCCTTGGCCACTTTCGCCGCCTGTTCCGCAAGGTCGGGATCAGCCCCCACCACCGGCGCGATTTCCCGCGCCAGCGCAGCAATCCGCGCTATCCTCTCCGCCTGGCTGCCCAGCTTGTTGTGGAAGGTCACGTTTTTCAGGCTGTCCAGCCACGGCCCCATGCCCTCTTTCGCGATGCGCAGATCGTTCTCCCAGAAGAACTTGGCATCCGCCAGCCGCGCAGCCAGCACCTTCTGGTTGCCCGCCAGGATCGTCGCGCCCTCGTCGGCGGTTTCGCGGTTCGCCACCGTCACGAACTGCTCGATCCGGCCCGTCTTCGGGTTGCGCACCGAAAAGAACTTCTGGTGCTCCTTCATCGACGATTGCAGCACCTCGGGCGGCAGGTCCAGGAACTCGGCCCCGATCCCGCCCATCAGCGGCACGGGCCATTCCACCAGCCCCGCGACCTCCTGCAACAACCCATTGTCCTCGACCACCTCAAGGCCACGGGCAAAGGCCAGGTTCGTGGCCTCCTGCCAGATATGACCGGCACGTTCCTCCGGGTTCAGCACGACCTTGGCGCGCTTCAGCTTCGCCGCGTAATTCTCGAAGGACGTGACGGAAAACCGCCCCGGCGCCATGAACCTGTGCCCTTCAGTGCTGTCGCCCGCCTTGATGCCGTCCACGTCCAGCGGCACGACCTGCGCCTCGCCCGCGTCGTCGGTCAGGATGCACAGGATCGAATGCAAGGGCCGCACCCAGCGCAGGCTGCCCGCGCCCCAGCGCATCGACTTGGGCCACGGGAAGTTGCGGATCGTGTCGTCCAGAACTTCGGCCACGATTTCCGCCGCCGGACGGCCCGGCTTGGTGATGGTCGCGAAATAGACCTGGCCCTTTTTCTCGTCGCGCACTTCAAGCGCGTCGCGCGTCACGCCGGCACCACGCAGAAACCCCTCGATCGCCTTTTCCGGCGCATCGACGCGCGGCCCCTTGCGCTCTTCGCGCAAGGTCGGGCTCTCGGACAGCAGCCCTTCCAGCGCCAGCGTCAGCCGCCGCGGCGTGGCAAAGGCCGCGGCCCCCGCATAGGTCAGGCCGGCCTCGACCAGCCCGTCGGTCATCCGCTTTTTCAGGTCCTCACAAGCCCTTGCCTGCATTCGGGCCGGGATTTCCTCGGAGAAGAGTTCGATCAGAAGGTCGGGCATGATGTCACCGGAACGTCTTGGGTCAACGTCCCGGTGCTTAACGGGCCTGCCGCGGCGCGGCAAGCCGATTGACGGCAATTAGCTGGCGGCAGCGCTCCGCGCCGTGGACTTGGCCCTCGCCTTGGCGGCCTGCGCCATGCTTTGAATGTCGCTGCTGTGGCCCACGCCCGGCACGATGCGATAGCGTGCCTCGACAAAGTTCTCGATGCCGAAGCCGATGATGCCCAGCGCGATCACGCCCAGCAGGACCCGCCCGCCGGTCATGCCGCGGATGTAGTCCAGCGCACCGCCGATCCCCATGGCCGAGGACGGATCGGAATTCATCGCCGCAAGGCCAAGGAACAGGCCGACGATGGCCAGGACGATGCCATAGCTCACGAACCCCCAGCGCAACAACGGCTCGAGCTTTTGCGTTGTCTCGTTGTTCTGGATGTACCGCTTGTACTTCTTCTTCCAGCCCTTGATCACATAGTGGACGCCCGCGCCCAGAATGCCGAGGGCCGCAGCGCCCACGATCCATTTACCGCCGGGCATCTGCATGACCTTCGCCGTCCAATCGGACGCGCCGCCGCCGCCGGAACTGCCGCCGACCCCCAGCGCCACTGACGCCATCGCGAACCCGAGACCCACGTGGATCAGCCCGGTCACCACCAGCGCAAGCCGCTGAAACAGGCCCTTTTCCTCGTCGCCGCGATTCTCAAGGTCGAAATAGGCCGCGATGAAGCGCCAGATGCCGTAGCACACGAACCCCAGCGCCACGAGCCACAGCAGGATCTGCCCGAACGGCGCATCGCGCAGCGTCTGCAACGCGCCCTTGGTCCCTTCGGCGTCGCCACCCCACAGGGCGGCGGACATCGTCAGCCCGCCGAGGATAAGGTAAACCAGCCCCCTTGCGGAATACCCCGCCCGCATCATCGGAATGACCCAGTCGGGTGCTCTCTGATCGGCCATTGCGCGTCCTCCGCGGCGTGTGGACATTGGTGGGACAGCGTGCGAAGCCGGTCTAAAGTTCCTTAATCTTCTGGATTATCTTCACGCGGCGGGCATTCCTCGCCCACCACGGTGCCGTCATAGGCCTTGTCGCCGCATTCGTTCAGCTCGTGCCAGGCATAGCCGCGCCCGTCCTCGGCGACGACGACGATGCGGTCGATTCCGTAATGGATGTTCTTCTCGCCCAGAAAGGCCAGCGCTGTGCCGGACTGCAGTTCCTCGGCAATCGCCTCGGCATCGAAACAGTCGAACCAGCCGGGTGCTGTCAGCGGCTCTGCGCCCTCGTACATCTCGTAGGTCTCGGTCAGCATCGCCTGGCTCATCTCGGTGGTGAAACAGGCGCGATAGCGGATCGGGCTGCTGGCGGCGTCGATGGCCTGGAAATCGTCGTAAAGCACCGGCTCGGGCGCGCCGGTGGCCAGATTCACCATGCGCACGTCATCGGTGCCGGTCGCCTCCACCGGCTCGTAGAAATGGTAGACCTGCAGGTAATACATGGCCGCCCCGGCCAGAAGTGCGATCATGACGATCCCGATCCCGATAACCTTGCCCATCAGTCGCCCCTTCCGCGCGGCGTCACGCGGCATACCCGGCATCGGCGGTCAGAACGTAGGCGTCGGCGCATTTCTTCGCCAGCGCCCTTACCCGCCCGATATAGGCCTGCCGCTCGGTCACGCTGATCACGCCGCGCGCGTCCAGAAGGTTGAAGATGTGGCTGGCCTTGATGCACTGGTCATAGGCCGGCAGCGCCATCACGATCCGGCGGCCGGTCTTGGGGTCGGTCTCGGGCTGGTCCAGGATGCGCTCGCATTCCTGTTCCGCGTCGATGAAATGCTGCAACAGCATGTCGGTGTCGGCCACGTCAAAGTTCCAGCGCGCATATTGCGCCTCGGCCTCGCGGAAGACGTCGCCATAGGAAAGCGGGATCGGCGCATCGGGGTCATTGAACGGCATCTCGTTGCCGTCGTCATAGCCCAGCACGTACATCGCCAGCCGTTCCAGCCCGTAGGTCAGCTCCCCCGACACCGGCGCGCAGTCATGCCCGCCCACCTGCTGGAAATAGGTGAACTGGCTCACCTCCATCCCGTCGCACCACACTTCCCATCCCAGGCCCCAGGCGCCCAGCGTCGGGCTCTCCCAGTCGTCCTCGACAAAGCGGATGTCGTGCAGGCCCATGTCGATGCCGATCGCTTCCAGCGACCCCAGGTAGATCTGTTGCAGGTTCGCGGGGCTCGGCTTGATGATGACCTGGTACTGGTAATAGTGCTGCCAGCGGTTCGGACTGTCGCCGTAACGCCCGTCCGTGGGCCGGCGCGACGGCTGCACATAGGCCGCCGACCACGGCCGCGCCCCCAGCGAACGCAAGGTCGTCGCCGGGTGGAACGTGCCCGCCCCCACTTCCATGTCGTAGGGCTGCATCACCGCGCAGCCCTGCGCGGCCCAGTAGGCCTGCAAACGCAGGATGATGTCCTGGAATGACCGCGGTTTGCCGGTGCTGTCGCTCATGGAATGTCCTCCGGGTCGCCCCTCGTGATGCTCGGCCCTTCCCTACGGCGCTCTCACCCAAGGGTCAATTGCCCTGAAAGGCCATATTTAGGATGCACGCGCCCGCAGATTTGCTAAAAAGCGGGGAAGAGCAGAAACAACACCGAACTCGGCAAGGGACGTACATGTCGCGCATCTTTCTTACCTTCGTATTCCTGGCCGTCGCCCTTGTGGCGCCGGTCGCCGCCAAGGCCCAGGTTTTCATCCAGATCGAGGCGCAACCCAGCCTTGCCCAGGCCGAGGCCAGCCTGCGCCGATACGCCGGACAGATGCAGGACGTGAACGGCTTTGCCTTGGGCGGCGGCTGGTACGGCATCGCCCTCGGCCCCTACAGCGAGGCGGATGCCAACACGATCCTGCGCAACCTGCGCTCGGCCCGGCTCATCCCCCGCGACAGCTACATTGCCGAAGAAAGCGAGTACCAGCGTCAGTTCTGGCCGGTGGGCGCGAACGTGCTGAACCGCCCCACCCGGCAGGTCGCCGAAGACACCGAGGATGCCACGACCGGCACCGGCGACCAGGACACGGCCCAGGCCGATCCCCAGCCACAGCCCCAGCCGCAGCCCGAAGCGTCGGATGAAACCGTCCGCGAGGCCCGCGCCGGCGAGGCGCTGCTGACCCGCGAGGAACGCGCCGCGTTGCAGGAAGCCCTGAAATGGGCCGGCTTCTACGGCGGCGCGATCGACGCGGCTTTCGGGCGCGGCACGCGCGGCTCCATGGCCCGCTGGCAGGAGGCCAACAATTTCGAGGCGACCGGCGTTCTGACGACCCGTCAACGCGCCGAGCTGTTCCGCCAGTACAACGCCGTGCTCGAAGGGCTGGACCTGCGCGTCGTGCGCGACACCGGCGCCGGTATCGCCATGAAACTGCCTACCGGCGTGGTGGAATTCACCAAGTACGAGCCGCCTTTCGCCCATTACGACGCCACCGGCGACATCGACGCCAAGGTCCTGCTGATCAGCCAGGAAGGCGACCGCGCCACGCTGGCGGGCCTCTACGACATCATGCAGACGCTTGAAATCGTGCCCGAGACCGGCCCGCGCAATCTCGACGGCGACGCCTTCACCCTGATCGGCGAGAGCGCCTATACCATCTCGCACACGCAGGCATGGCTGCGCGATGGCCAGATCAAGGGGTTCACGCTGGTCTGGCCCGCCGGGGACGAGGAACGCCGCACCCGGATGCTGGGCGAGATGCAGGAAAGCTTCTCGCGCCTCGACACCGTGCTCGACCCCGCCGCGGGCAGCAACGAGGTCCAGAGCATCAACCTGGTCGCCGGACTTGAAATCCGCACCCCCAAGCTCTCGCGCTCGGGCTTCTACGTCGATCGGTCCGGCACCGTCGTGACCACCTCCGAGGTCGTCGCGTCCTGCGGCCGCATCACCCTGGACGAAACCATCGAGGCCGAGATCCAGACCGCCAACGACGACACCGGCATCGCCGTGCTGCGCCCGCGCACGCCGCTGGCACC
This sequence comes from Roseovarius sp. THAF8, assembly GCF_009363735.1. NCBI lineage: Bacteria > Pseudomonadati > Pseudomonadota > Alphaproteobacteria > Rhodobacterales > Roseobacteraceae > Roseovarius > Roseovarius sp. THAF8. The sequence goes on from NZ_CP045410.1 coordinate 902,436, forward strand.
GCTGGCCGTGGCCGCGTTTCAGCAAAACGCCCCGCGCCTGCAATCGGACGTGGCCGTGGCCGGCTATTCCTACGGCGGCGTGCTGGGTGCGCCCTCGGTCACGTTCGGCCAGCTGGCCGATGTGCAGGGTCTCAACGGCGAGCGCGAGATGAAGCGCCTGGCGCTCAACGCGCTGGACGGCGACGCCGGCGGCCCCGTCGTCGATGCGGGCGGCGCCGTGGTCGGCATGTTGCTGCCCCACGACTCCGGCACGCGGCAACTGCCCGAAGGCGTCAGCTTTGCCGCCAATGCCGAGACGATACGCCAGGTGCTGGAACAGGCCGGCGTCACCCCCTCGGCCACCAACGGCGACGGCCAGATGCCGCCCGAGAGCCTGTCGGAACGCGTTTCCGGCATGACCGTTCTGGTCAGCTGCTGGGAATAACGAAAAACCGCTTAAAACCGATCACGAAGCCCGCCTTGACGCCACATTCCGGCCAAAGGCGGGCCACCGGCGGCCCCGATACCACGCGTCAGGTGGTGTGGGGCCACGGCCGCACGATGCGGCCCGTCAACCGGAGTGGATCGACATGTTCAAATCAACCGTTCTCGGCGCGCTCGCGCTCGGCTTTTCCTTCGCCACGACCGCAACGACTGCCAGGGCCGACCTGGCGGCGGATGTCGCGGCTTCCCTGCACCTCGCCCGCGATAGCGGGGCCGCTCCCGCGCTGAACCACCAAGGGCAATGGTGGACCCATCCCAAGGGCTGCGAATATTCCCGCGCCGGTCGCGGCGGCGAGGTTGTCTGGTACCTGATCATCAACACCGCCCGCCCCGGCTGCCCGGCCTATATCGTCAGCTACAGCCCCTATAACGACGTCTATTGAGCGTGTCGGGCCCCGCGACCTGGGTCTTCGAGAACCGATGAAAGTCCGGGATGCGCCGCGCGTTCACCGGCCCCGACATACGCGTCGCCCGCCGTCAGCCCCCGATCCCGGCCTTGACGTGAATCAGCGTCGGGCGGTCCGCGTCGAACGCCCCGCGCACCGCCCGCCCCATGTCCTCCAGGCTGCCGGGCTGCACGGCATGGGCGCCATAGGCCTGCGCCAGCGCACAGAAATCCGGGTTGCGCGCGACCACCGCGTTGGGCGCGATCTGGGACCGGATCATCGCGTCTTCGATCTCTTTCAGCTTCCCGTTGTCCCACAGGATGATCGGCAGCGGCAGGCCATGCTCGACCGCCGTGCCCAGCTCTTGCATGGTGTATTGAAATCCGCTGTCGCCGCAGATGGCCAGTGTCGGTTTTCCATCCCGCGCGATGGCCCCGCCGATGGCGGCAGGCATACCGTAGCCCAACGTGCCGTATCCGAAGGGATGATGCCAATGGCCGGGCCGGTCCATCGGCCAGACCTCCTTGGCGGCATAGGCAAACTGCGTCATGTCCGAATAGATCATCGTCTCAGCCGGGCAAGCCTGGTGGAGCGCATCGACAACGGGCACGATCCCAGGTCGCTCGGCCACCACCTCCGCCCGCCAGCGGGTCTTGGTGGCCGCCACCTCCGCCGCATCCCATTTCGGTTCGGCGCGCTCGGGCAGGCTCTCGGCCAGCGCCGCCAAGAACGCGCCCGCGTCGGACAGGATGCACAACTCCGCGCGGGGGTGCTCCAGTTCGACGGGGTCGACATCCACCCGGATCATGCGGCCCTTGTGGCCCAATTCGTCCCGCCACAGATCGATCTCGGACAGCTCCGAACCCACGACCAGAACCAGGTCGGCCCGCGCCAGCACCTCGGCGCTATCGGGCCGCGCCAGGTAAGCCCCGAAATCGAGCGGAAGATCGGCCCCCACCACACCACGCCCGGCATAGGTGGTGATCGTCGCCGCCCCGCTGCGCTCGACCACCGCCCGGGCCGCTTCGCCTGCCCCTACGCTGCCGCCGCCAAACAGGATCATGGGCGTGCTGGCCTCTTGCAGTGCCTCGGCCACAGCTGCCACGTCCTCGGCCCGTGCCACGGGCCGCTTGGCGCGCGCCTCGACAGGGGTCGGTGCTGGATCGGCAAGGCTGCCGCCCAGGGCGATCGGTACCTGCAAGTGCTTTGTGCGCGGCCTGGCGGAGGTAAACTCGTTGAACGCGCGCTCGATCAGGCCATAGGTCGCCCCCGCCGATTTCACCTCAAAGCTCCAGTCGCAGATGCAGCGCGCCGCACCCTCCTGGTCGATCATCTGGTGCAACTGTCCGCGCCGCGCCGCCGTCTCGTCCAGGCAGCTCGAGATCACCAGCATCGGCACGCTGTCCGAATAGGCCTGCCCCATCGGCGTCATCACGTTGGTCAGCCCCGGCCCGGTGATGACATAGGCCACCCCCGGCTTGCCCGAGGCCCGGGCATAGCCGTCGGCCATGAACCCCGCCCCCTGCTCGTGCCGCGCCAGCACGTGGCGGATGCCCGCCTCCTCGATGCCGCGATACATCTCCACGTTATGCACGCCGGGAATACCGAAGATCACGTCGACCCCGCGGGCCTTCAACATGTGGGATATCTGCGCACCGAGCGGTCGTTGGGTCATCAGGCTCTCCAGAATGACAGTGTGAAAATGGCGTAGACGGCCAGCATCTCCAGCCGCCCGATCAGCATCGCGGCGATCAGGATCCACTTGGCCGTGTCGTTGAGCGGCTGGAAGTTCCCCGAAGGCCCGATCACCTCCCCCAGCCCCGGGCCGATATTGGCCACTGCCGTCGCGGCCCCCGACACCGAGGTGGTGAAATCCAGGCCCGTCATGCCAAGCGCCACGGCCACCAGCCCCAGTGTGACCACGAAGAACACGAAGAAGGACATGACCGACGTCAGAACGTCATCGGAAATCGGCCGGCCGTCATAGCGCGGCGTGAACACGCCATGCGGCGAATAGATCCGCTGCAACTGCGCCCTGACCGAGGCGAACAGCAACTGGTAGCGGAAGATCTTGATCGAACAGCTGGTCGACCCGGCGCAGCCCCCGATCAGGCCAAGGAAAAAGAACACCGCGATCAGGAAGGTTCCCCATTCCATGTAGTCCACGCTGGCATAGCCCGTGCCGCTGATGATCGAGGTGATGTTGAACGCCGCCTCGCGCAGCGCCTGTTCGGGATGGTGCGGAAAGATCGACATCAGGATGACGGCGGTGCCCACGATCAGGACACCGATGGTCATCAGGAAGGCCCGGACCTGACTGTCCTTCAACAGAACGTTGCTCCCGCCCAGCAATTGCACGTAACGCACGAAGGGCAGTGCCGCGAGGATCATGAACGCCGTCGCCACCCATTCCGCCGGCCCCTGGAAGGTGCCGAAGGACGCATCATAGGACGAAAAGCCGCCCGTCGACACCGTCGTCAGCGCGTGCATGGTGGCGTCGAACGCGTTCATCCCCGTCATCATGTAGCAGGCCGTACAGGCCAGCGTCAGCCCGAGGTAGATCACCGAGATGCGCGACGCGATCTCGGTCGCGCGCGGCAGGATCTTTCCCATCGTGTCGAACGCTTCCGAGCGGAAGATCTGCATCCCGCCGACCCGCAATTCGGGCAGGAACACCATCGCCACGATGACGATCCCGATCCCCCCCAGCCATTGCAGGATACCGCGCCACAGGTTCAGCCCCTTCGGCAGCGTGTCCAGCCCCGACAGGACCGTCGAGCCGGTCGTCGTGAGGCCCGACATCGCCTCGAAGAAGGCATCCACCAGGCTCGAATTGGTGGCCCCGAACATGAACGGCATCGCGCCGAAGATCGGCAGGATCACCCAGACCCCGGTCGTCAGAAGGAATGTCTGCTGAATGGTCAGGCCTTCGCGCACGCCGTTCCTGCACGACAGCGCCACAAGGCCACCGACCAGAACCGTCAGGATCGCGCTTTCCGCGAAAACCTGCCAGTGGCCGCGCCCTTCCGCGATATCCACCATCATCGGCAGGACCATCGCCAAGCCCAGCGCCATGACCGTCAGGCCAATCACATATCCAACCGGGCGAAAATCCACCATGGAGCAAAGCCTTGGCCCCGGTTCTGAGCTATGTCAAGCCGCTCCGCGGGGGCCCGGCCTGGCCGGAACCCCCAAGGAACGGGAAAGGCAATCAGGCGTAGAACAGGTCCTGGAAGACGTGGCGCACGATGTCTTCGCGCTTGATGCCCATCTCTGCCAGTTCTTCGTCGCTCTTCGCCGTGAGTTCCTCGATCAGGCTGCGACGCGACATGATGCGCGCGTGCTGGTCGAAACGGTCCACGATGCCGTGAAACAAGCGGGTAAAAAAGCCGCCTTGATCAAGATTGGTTGTGCTAGTCGCCATTTGGAAACCTCAAGAATGTTGCTTCGGTTTCCTCCCTGACACCAAGGTAGGCCAAACGATCGGTCAGCACCACTGCCATACCCGAAACCCAGACTTGCAACTGGTGCAACCCCGCGGGGTGCGCCCGACCGGCGGGACCGCATCGGCCGCCTCCGAGCGTAGGGGCGGAACGCAAGTCCTTACTGTCATGTGGGAATTTCGCCAAAGCAGCGTCTCGCCGGACGGCAGACGACACGTTCGGGCCACCTCGACGCCCTCGCCCCGATGCCCCTGTTGCCCCGCTACCGCAAGAGCCTGGTCGCGACTCAAACCGCCCTCGGGACCAGGTGCCGTTGCAGGCGTCCCAAAGGGCGGCGTCGTCATCGGGCCGGTCACAGGCCCTTTCGTTCGCGATGGGTCAGTGCGCCCTGCAAGGCGCTGACAGGCACCGGCCAGACATCCCGGTCCGGCAGCCTCCGGCGCTCAGGCCGCCCATTCGATCTGGGTCTTGCGCGTCATGGCCTGGGTCAGTTTCCGCAGTGCCTCGGGAATTTTGCGAAACAGGCGATTGAGACCGTGGTCATAGTTCAGGTTGGTTGTGCTGGTAGCCATCTTGGAAACCTCGTGTGTTGATCTTTCAGTTTCCTCCCTGGTCGACAGGTATACCTGCAGACCACGGACGACCACTTTCAAGGTGGAAGCCCCGGTTTGCATTCTGTGCAAGGCTCGAAGGTCCGGGCGGGTTTCCGGCGGCCACGACCTCACCGGAACAGGAAAGCGCGGCCACCGCTTCAGCAGGGGCCGCGCCTATTCTGTCTTCGCATCATCCGATCCGGCTGACGCCGCGAGTTACGAATCCGCGGCCTTGTCGGGATCGGCGAACCGATCGGGCATCGCCGGCGGGGCCGAGGGCTGGCGCGGGCGCTTGGCGCCACTGTCATTTTCCGTGCCGGCCTCGGGCTTGGGAAAGGCTGTCACGTTGCTCGTCTCGAGTTTGGCCGCGCCCTGGCTCGCTGGCTGCGGGGCCGGCGCCGGCTCAGGTTTTGCCGGCGTGTCTGCCGCCTTTGCCGGGGCCGGCTTGCTCGCCGGTTTCGAGGGCGTCTTGTCCACCGCCGGTGTCGCAGCCGCCTTGGCAGCGGGTTTGGTCGCCGGCGTCGCGGCTGGTTTCTCTGCCGGCTTGGCTGCGGGTTTCGGGGTCGTTTTCGCCGCGGCCTTCGAGGCCGGTTTGGCCCCCGCGTTGGGCGCGGGCTTGGCCGTCGCCCTTGCCGCCGGCTTCGATGCGGTCTTTTTGGGGGCCGGCTTTGCCGCGGGTTTCGCCGCGGGCCGCGACTTGGCGGCCGGTTGCGCCCGCACCGGGGCCAGGGCCGGCAGGTCAAAGGCCAGACCCATGAACTGAAGCTGGGATTCATAGGTGGCGCGTCCAAGCACCTGCATCACTCTCAGCTGCTTTTCCACGATCATGCCGCTCAGCTGCAGGCCCATCAAGGACGCCCTCAGCGGTGCCGAATACATATCCATTGCTCTATCCCGTTTTGAATCGCCCCTGCGGGCAAGATTGCACGGGAGTTATACCAGCTTTGCACGTGCAGAAAAGGTTATGCCGCGTCGCAGCTAGCGTCGCGACCGATTCCGGCGGGCTTTTGCCAAAGGTTTCAGCACAAAACGCGCCTACACCCCCCACGCGGCCTATCCGACGTGAAACAGCGTCGTGAACAGCTTCGGATCCAGGCTTTCCGACGCAAAGGTCGGGCCTTTCGTCGTGATGCTGACCGCGTCGTGGCTGTGCAGGCTTTCCTGGTGGCTCGCGATCACGCGGAAATCGCCGATCCGCGCGTCGTTCAGCAATTGCTCGGAAAAGAGCCGCGCCGCATCCTCGACGAAGATCGGGTTGGCCGCGTTCAACTCGGCAAAGGCCTGTTCGTCCTCGCGCTTGACCATGACTTGGGTCTCTGTCGCCACCGCCGTGCGGGCCAGTTCGATCAGATCCTCGAACCACAGGCACTCCTCGCCCACAACCTCGACCGAAATCCGCGCCACCGAGCGCTGCGAATGCGGGGTCGCCAGCTGCCCCCGCGCCTGCCGCGCATGTTCGCTCAGTTCCAGCGAACAGGGGCAGGTCGAAGAATAGACATAGTCGAAATGCATGAACTTGCGCCGCACCCCGTCATGCTCGACCAGCTCCATCGCGATGTCGTAATACTGGTATCCCTCCAACCCGGACCGCAGCGAGGTGATCTTCATCGGGAAGGAAAACCGCATCTGGATACGCGCATCTATGCTGTCGAGGTCCGAGATATAGTCTTCCAGCGCCGCCTCGATCACCTCGAAGCTGAAGGTCCGCTCGGCGTGCTTGTAAAAGCTGCGCATGATGCGGGACATGTTGATGCCCTTTTTCTCGGCCTCCAGGCTGACCGAGCCGGTGACCGAGGTCTCAAGCGTCAGGTCGCCGTTTTCGCGGGTGTGAAAGTTGATCGGCAGCCGGAAATTCGAGATCCCGACATGCTGCAACTGCTGCCGTGCCCCCTTGATCAACGACGACGGGCCGTTCTGCAGATCGGGCATGCTAGCCTTGTAGGCCGCGTCGGGCTTGAAATCCTCCGGGTAGTCGCGGCGCAGAGCCGGGTAATTCGACAGCTCGCCCTGCGGCAGAAGCCGGGCAATCGCCGGATCGAGATCCGCCACCTCCTCTGGCGTGGCCGTTTCCGCCCACGCGCGCAGAATGTCCAACGCCTCCTTGGCGTCGCTGCGGTCCGCAACCTTCTTCATGTCACTCGGGTGCACATTCATGGTCGGGTCCTCGCTCGCTGCCGACAGCACCGTATCTATGCCAGATCACGGTAAATTACCACTTTGACATGAGATACGTCAGAAACGCTGTCTTGGATCACTGTTGCGTCACCGCCTCCAGCGCCTGGCTCACGTCCGCCACCAGGTCCTCTGCATCCTCGATCCCCACGCTCAGCCGTATGAGACCCGGCGTGATGCCCAGCGCGTCTTTCTGTTCGTCCGACAGTCGCTGGTGCGTCGTCGTCGCCGGATGGGTCGCGATGGATTTCGCGTCGCCGAGGTTGTTCGAGATCACCACGATCTCCAGCGCGTTCAGGAACCGGAACGCCGCCGCCTGCCCGCCCTTGATGTCCAGCGCGATGACCGTGCCGCCCTTGCCCATCTGGCGCTTGACCAGATCGTGCTGCGCGTGGCTGGCGTGCCCGGGGAAGATCACCCGCTCCAGCGCCGGATGCCCCTGCAGCGCATCTGCGAGGGCCAGCGCATTGTCGGCCTGCGCCCGCACCCGCAGGTCGATCGTCTCCAGCCCTTTCAGCATCACCCACGCGGTGAAGGGCGACATCGAACCGCCCGTATGCTTCATGTACGGCTCGACCGTCTTGCGGATATACTCCTCGGTGCCCAGGATCACACCGCCCAGCGCGCGGCCCTGCCCGTCGATATGCTTGGTCGCGGAATAGACCACCACATCGGCCCCCTGCGCCACGGCACGGGAAAAGACCGGCGTGGCAAAGACGTTGTCGACCACCACCTTGGCCCCCACGGCATGGGCGATTCCGGCCACCGCTTCCACGTCCACGACCTCCAGCGTCGGGTTGGCGATGGTCTCGAAAAAGACGACCCGGGTGTCGTCCCGCACCGCCGCGCGCCACGCCTCGATGTCGGTGCCGTCGACAAAGGTCACCTCAACGCCATAGCGCGTCAGGATCTCCTCCAGCACGTAAAGGCAGGACCCGAAGAGCGCCCGCGCCGACACCACGTGATCGCCCGCCTTCAGCATCGAGATCAGCGCGCCGCTGACCGCCGCCATGCCGCTCGCCGTGGCGAACGCGGCTTCCGCGCCTTCGAGCGCGGCGATTCGGTCCTCGAACATGGCCACCGTCGGGTTGCCGTAGCGGGCATAGATGAACTCGTCATCGCCCGCCTGCACGAACCGCGCCGCGGCGGCCTCGGCACTGTCATAGACGAATCCCTGCGTCAGGAATATCGCCTCGCTCACCTCGCCGTACTGGCTGCGTCGCGTTCCGCCATGCACCAGCTTGGTGCGTCTGTTCCATTCGTTTTTCATCATCGACCTCCGGGCGATCCGCCCAAAAAATAAAGCTCCCAAGCTGGTCAAGCGAAAGGGAGCTTTCATCCTGACCTTTTAGCGGAGATGTTTAACGTGGCCCGCAATCCGGTAACAAATCGCCACGTCTTTGCTCTACGCCCCCAAGCGCGGCCCGTCAACCGATAGCTGCGCCGCGCCGCTGTGGCCCGGTGGCACCGTCACGGTGATGTAACCCAAGCTTCAATCAACCGTCATATGGCTGGAGTAACTGCTGCCCACAAGATGTAGTAGAAAGGGTCGAAGATGCCGCTCTTGCAGATCGACGCCACGCCTCTTGGTCCGTGCCTGCACGGCAGCGAAGAGGCGCCGCTGCCCAGCCTTCGCCGCGCCTTGGTCCGCCCCGGCCCGATCATCGTCATGACGCACGGTTTCAAATACGCCCCCGGCCATCCCGCCGCCTGCCCGCACAAGCACATCCTCGCGCTCGATCCCGACATCCGCACGTGGAAGGCGAAAAGCTGGCCGCGCGGGCTGGGGTTCGGGGCGGACAGGCCCGACGAAGGGCTGGCGATCGGCTTTGGCTGGTCCGCCCGCGGCACCATCTGGAATGCCTACCGACAGGCTGAACGGGCCGGGCTGTGCCTTGCGGAGCTCGTGACGATGATACGCCGGGTGGCGCCGGACCGCCCCGTGCACCTGGTGGCGCATTCGATGGGCGCGCGCGTGGCGCTCGGGGCGCTGCCGCACCTGCGCGCCGGCGCGATCGGTCGCGTCCTGCTGCTCAACGGGGCCGAATACGGCACCGCCGCCCGGGCCGCCATCGAAAGCGAGGCCGGCCACGCCGCCGAGATCATCAGCGTCACCACGCGCGAGAACGACCTCTTCGATTTCCTGATGGAACGCCTGATCTCGGCCCCCGAACACGGCGACCGCAGCCTTGCGCAGGCCCTGCCGCAACGCCCCAACACCCTGACCGTGCAGCTTGACCACCCCGACACCCTGCCCTCGCTGGAACGCGCGGGTTTCCGCGTGGCGCCCGGGCGGGCGCGGTTCTACTGTCACTGGTCGACCTACCTGCGCGACGGGCTGTTCGATTTCTACCGCGCCCTGCTGCGCGAGCCTCGGCATGTCACGCTGTCGCGGCTTCGCGCGCAACTGCCCGACATGCCCGATCCGCGCTGGTCGCGGGTGCTGCCCTGGCCCCGACCCGCGCTGCCTGCCTGGCCGTTCCTGTCCCGGGCGTCTCAGGCGGGGCTGTCGTCGGGCGGCATCACCAGCAATACGGTGAGCCAATAAGCGGCGTGGACCGCGAAGGCCGCGATCATCATCGCCGACATCCATCGCGGCGCATGTCATGCCGCCCTGCGTGCCGGATCAATGGGGCGACAGCTTGGCCCGCAGGGTTTCAAGGACCCGACTAGACGAAACGGCCGCCGAACGGATCAGGACTTGCCGCCGTCATCCGTGCCATGCTCGGCGATCAGCTTGCCCTGCATCATGAAGAACACGAACATCGCCGCCATCAGGCCGAAGGTCTTGAAATAGACCCAGGTTTCCTCGCTCTGCGTGCGCCAGACCAGCTCGTTCAGCGCCGCCATGGCAAAAAAGAAGATCGTGATTCGCCGGGTCAGGATCATCCAGCCCGCGTCGGTCAGCGGCATCAGCCCGTCCATCACGTATTGCAGATAGGACCGCCCCCGCAGCAGGCCGATGCCCAGAACCGTGCCAAAGAACAGGTATATGATCGTAGGTTTCATCTGGAAAAATTTCGGATCGTTCAGCCACACCGTCAGCCCGCCGAAGACCACGACCAGAACCGCCGTCAAGATCTGCATCTTCGACAGGTGCCCCGTCAGCTTCCACATCAGCGCGGTCGAGGCCAGCAGTACCGGGATGAATACCGCCGTGATGACGATGAAGCCTTCGTATTCGGTCCCGCCGATGGTGAACACGCGGTCCTTCAGCATCAGGTAGGCCACGAAGAACCCCAGCACCGGGCCGAATTCCAGCACCGCCTTCAGTTTGCCATTCGCGTTCTTGTCGTCCATCGCCTCGCCTTTCCGTTTCAGCCGCCACTCTCAACTATGACCGCGCCGGCTGCAATCAATGCCATCAGCGCGATCCGCCGCGGCCCCACCGTTTCCTTCAGGATCAGCCACCCGATCAGGGCGGCGAACACCGTCGAGGTCTCGCGCAGCACCGCCGCCTCGCCCACCTTGTCCAGCCGCGTGGCCATCATGATCGACCCGAAGGAAAAGAACGCGATGACCCCGCCGGCAAACCCGCGCAGCATCAGCGGCCCGGGCTCGGGCGGGGTCTCCATCCCGCGCCAGCGGCGATAGGCAATGACCGGAAAGGTCAGCCCGTCGATCATGAAGAACCACGCCAAGAACGTGAACGGGTCCGCGGTGGCCCGGATGCCGTAGGCGTCGTAGGTGGTGTAAAGCGCCACGAAAAGCCCGGTCAGCACCGCCAGCCCCAGCGCGGCGGGCATGGTCTCCCGGTCCAGCTTGATCGTGCGCAGGTTATAGATCGCCAGGCCATAGATCCCGGCCAGCAGCACGCCCACGCCGGTCCATTGCACCGCGTTGAAGGTCTCGCCGAACAGCAGGTAGGCCCCGATCACGGTAAACAGCGGCCCCGTGCCCCGCACCACCGGATAGACCACCGTGTAGGCGCCGCGCATGTAGGCCATCGCCTGCAATATCTTGTAGAGCGTGTGGATCAGCCAAGCGGTGGCGAATATCGGCCACAAATGCGGCTCGGGCCACGGCACCACCAACAGGGCGAACGGCGCCGCCATCAGCGCGTAGGACCCGTCGATCGCCCCCCGCGTCAGCCACGGATCGTGCCGCCCTTTCTGCAACGCCCCGAAGAGAGCGTGCAGGACCGCGGCCAGCAAGGCCAGCCCGAGGGCAAGCTGGTGACCGGCCTCGGTCCCCTCAAGCGAGACGATCCATTCGCTCATGCGCCGGTGTCACACCCCCCGCGCGGTCCCGTCCGCCCTTCAGCCTTCATGCGTGCCCCGGATGGGATAGTCGTTATCCAGGACGTACCTGATCCGCGACGGCAACTTCTCCAGCTCCGGGCGCAGGAACGGCGCGTTCGAGATATCCACCATGTGCAAATCGCCCTCCGGATTGACCAGGAACAGGCCGGGTTCCGCGAAGGGCCGGTCGGTTTCCTCGGGCGAGCGCGGGTCCGAGACATAGAGCCCCAGCGCCTGCATCTGCGCCACGTCCATCCCGTACCCCAGCGGTACCGAAAGGGAAAGGTCCGCCCGCATTTTCCGCGCCTTGGCTTCCGTATCGGCCGAGACGGCCACCACCTCGATCCCCATATCCGCGAATTCCTGCAGCTTCGGCTCCAGGTCCTGCAGGTACTGGCGGCAGATCGGGCAGTGGATCCCACGATAGACGAAAATCAGGTGCCACGGCAGTGCCTCGGGCTTGCCAAGGCGGATCGTCCCGCCGTCCAGGCGGTCGATCTCGATCACGGGAAACGCGGCGGCGGATGACAGGGCGTCGGGCATGAGAAAGCTCCTATTCCAGGGGTGCGAGCCGCGGTCTGCGGCATCGACGTCAGGCTTACCTCGTCTCGGAAACCGGCAATTCAAGCCCTGCCTCCCGCGCCATGCGGGCAAACCCGCCAAACGGCCCCTTTGGCGACGCGACGGAACCCTGACAGCACTGCAAAGTTGATCCTCCATGCAACCCATGCTCGCGGCATTCATGGACCAGATCGTGAACGAGGTGCAGGGCACGTTCTCAGTGGTCCCGGCCTCGGTCGCCTTCGCGCGCCTGAGCGTCGCCGTCGTGCTCGGCGCTTTCATCGGGTTCGAACGCGAGATGCGCGACAAGCCCGCCGGCCTGCGCACGCATATCCTGGTGTCCGTCGCAGCCTGCCTGTTCGTGATCATCGGCCGCGAACTGGCCGCGCTCGATTTCAGCGGCGGCAACAGCGAGCAGCGTAACGATCCCATCCGCATGATCGAGGCGGTGACAGCCGGCGTCGCCTTCCTTGCCGCGGGGCTCATCTTTACCGCGGGCGACAAGGTGCGCAACGTCACCACCGGCGCCTCGCTCTGGCTCGCCGGCGCCGTGGGCCTTGGCTGCGGCGCGGGCCAGATCCCGCTGGCCGCCATGGCTGCTGCCATCGTCGTGATCGTGCTCTTCGTGCTGGGCCAGATCGAGAAGTTGATGGGCACGCACTGACCGTGCCTCCCCCCGCGTCGGGTCTGCGTTTCAGTCCCGGGGGGCCCAGGTCGCCTCGATCCGCACCCCGCTCAACAGCAGCGCGGCCGCGTCCTTCACATCCTCATCGCTGACACTTTCCCCAAGCCGCATTCCGCCCCCGGCCAACTGGATCATGCCCATCCCCGCCTCCGACGTGGCGCGCAGCTCCAGCGTGCCGTCCTGCGCCGGGGCGGCCTCCAGAAAGGCGACCAGCGCCGCGCGGCTCTCCTCCGACACGGTGTCGTCTGGCAACACGCGCACCACCTCGCGCATCAACGCCAGCTGCTCTTGACCCGCAAGGCCCGCGCTCAACGCCCGCGACAGTTCCGGCGTCGTGTCCAGCGACAGGGCCGCCTCGCGGATCCGCATCCCCCCGATGGTGATCTGCATCCGCTTCAGCCCCGACAGGTCGATCCCCCCGCCAACAAGGCTGAATTTGGCCGCGCCAAGCGCGCCGAAATCAAAGTCCATCGCCCGGATCGCGAAATCCAGCGTTTCCGGGTCACGCTCGGCCATCACGGTCAGGCCGGCCATCGCGCCAGCCCGCTCCGGCGGCAAGTCCATTCCGAACGCCTCGATCATGTCGATGCCGGAAAAACGCGCCTCCAGGCTTTCCGGAAAACCGCTTTCCTCGATCGCTTGCGTAACGCCGGTCGCGCGCCACTCCAATTCCGAGAAATCCTTGTCGCGCAGATCCGCCACGCTGCGGTCGATCCGGCACCAGCCGTCATCGGTGACCATGGGCTCGATGGTCTGGAACCTTGACGCCTGCCCCATCGCCGCGTTGACCGCCTGCCAGCCCGTCCGACAGGTCTCCCGGTCCATCACCGGCTGGGCCTGCACGGCCACCGGCAGAACAAGGCCCAGGCTCATCACGAGCCGCCGCATCATGCCTCCAGACCCGTCAGCGCGTTGGCGAAATCCTCCGGGTCGAACGGCGCCAGGTCGTCGATCTGCTCGCCCACCCCGATGGCGTGGATCGGCAGACCGAACTTGTCGGCCAGCGCCACCAGCACGCCGCCCTTCGCGGTGCCGTCCAGCTTGGTCATCACCAGCCCCGAGACATCGGCCAGTTCCTGGAACGTCTTGACCTGGCTCAGCGCGTTCTGCCCGGTGGTGGCGTCGAGCACCAGCAGGGTGTTGTGGGGCGCATCCGGGTCCTTCTTGCGGATGACGCGCACGATCTTGGCCAGTTCCTCCATCAGGTCGGCGCGGTTCTGCAATCGCCCCGCCGTGTCGATCATCAGCAGGTCCGCACCGTCCTTTTCCGCCTTGTCCATCGCATCGAAGGCAAGGCTCGCCGGGTCGCTGCCCTCGGGCGCGGTCAGCACCGGCACCCTCGCGCGGTCGCCCCAGACCTGCAACTGCTCCACCGCGGCGGCGCGAAACGTGTCGCCCGCGGCGATCACCACCGACTTGCCCGCCGCCTTGAACTGGCTCGCCAGCTTGCCGATGGTGGTGGTCTTGCCGGATCCGTTGACCCCCACCACCAGCACCACCTGCGGACGCTTGGGGTACAGCGGCATGGGCTTGGCCACCGGCTCCATGATCCGCGCGATCTCGCGCGCCAGAAGCTCCTTGATCTCCTGGCTCGACAACCTCCGCCCCATCCGCCCCTCGGCCATGTTCGCGGTGACGCGCAGGGCCGTGTCGACCCCCATATCGGCGGTGATCAGCAGCTCTTCGAGCTGTTCCAGCATATCGTCGTCGAGCACCCGGCGCACCACCGTTTTGGCCTCGCCCCGGCCCAGAAGACGCCCCAGGATACCCGCGCGCGCGGCAGGCGCGGCCTCGCTCTTCGGCGTGTCGGGCGGGATCTCGATCGGCGTCGGCATGGGCTGCGGATCGGGCGCACGCACGGGGTCTTCCAGGGGCGGAGTCTGCGGCACCTCCTGCGGCGCGGCTGGCGGCACCTCGCTCGGCGGCGCGGGAACTTCCGGCGGCGACGGGTCGGGACGCGGCTCCGGCGGAGGCGTCGGACGCGGCTCGGGCCGTGGCTCGGGGTCCGGGTCCGGGTCGGGCTCCGGGTCAGGCTCGGGCTCCGGGTCAGGCTCGGGCTCTGGTTCCGGGTCAGGCCTCGGCTGAGGTTCTGGTTCCGGCTCAGGCGCCGGTTCCGGCTCAGGAGTCGGCTGAGGGTCAGGCTCCGGCTCAGTTTCCGGCGCAGGCTCCGGCTTTGGGTCCGGTTCCGCCGCCTCGGTCAGCTCCTCGGCCTCGCCCCCGTCCTCGACAATCGCGTCCAGCCCTTCCTCCAGCTTCGAGGAAGACTTGAACAACCGATCCTTCAGCTTGCGGAAAAACGCCATTGAGACACCCCTGCTTTCTGACCTCTCCAGTTAAACCGCCCCGCCCCCGATGAAAACCCACCATTGACAAGGGCGTCCCGCACGCAACCATGCCGACATGCTTCTTCGCCTCGTCCTTCTCGTCTCGATGCTGGTCCCCGGCCCCGCGCTGGCGACGCCGCCCGACACGATCTGTTCCACCGACAAGTGGGGGCCGCCCCTGTGCATCCGCAAGGCGCATTTCGTCTACGACACCTGCAACGCCATTGAGACCTTCGCCACCCGGCACGGGCTCGACCCGCATTTCTTCGCCCGCCTGATCTGGCAGGAAAGCCGTTTCGATCCCAACGCGCTCAGCCCCGCCAACGCCCGCGGCATCGCCCAGTTCATCCCCTCAACGGCCAGGCTGCGCGGCCTCTCGGACCCCTACAACCCCGCCGAGGCGCTGGAGCATTCCGCGCAGTACCTGGCCGAAATGGCCCGGCGCTACGGCAATCCCGGCCTCGCCGCCATCGGCTATAACGGCGGCGAGCGCCGCGCCGAAGGGCTGATCGCCGGCACCGGCGGGCTGGCGCAGGAGACCGTCGACTACGTTCGCATCATCACCGGCGTCCCCTACCCCAACTGGACCGAAGAGCCCGTGCCGACACCCGATCTGCGCCTGTCACAAGATCTGCCCTTCGACAAGGCGTGCTTTGACCTCGCCCGCAACCGCCGCATGACCGCGCTCAAATCCTACCTGCCCAAGGTCAAACCCTGGGGCATCCAGATGGCCTTTGGTGTCACCAAGAAAGCGTCCCTGGCCAAGTTCAGGGCCCAGACCCGCGCCTGCGCCGGCCTGATCGGCAAGGAAGACCCCGACCTGCTGTTCCAGAAAAGCCGCGCCAGCCCCAAGGGCGGCTATTTCATGGCCCGCCTCGGCCGCGACAGCCGCGATGCGGCCTGGCGCGACTGCGCGAAATTCAAGAAGGCGGGCTGCATCTGCGCCGTCTACCGCAACGACTGACCGGATCACGCCCGGCCCACGGCGCACGTCCAAGCTCCCACCCTCAATCAAAAGCAGAGTACATACCCCCAAAATCATCCCTAGGGGTATAAACCTTGCTCCCTCGTCACGCCGCCGCAGGTTTATCCGGCCAACCCGACATCGAAGATTGAGCGAATCGTAATCGCCCCCATGTTAAGGGTTCCGGCAAAGAAAGATCCCAGAGGCCCCATGAAAGACCTGCGTCTTTTCACCATCGCGACATGCCTGCCCGTCCTGCTGATCGGGCTGGGTGCGGCGTGGGGCGGTGCCTGGGCGTGGCTGGCGCTGGGGTATCTCACGGTACTGACCTTCCTTCTGGACCGCCTGATCGCGGTCGAGGCCGCCAATACCGACCCCAAGGCCGAGTTTCCCGCCGCCGACACGCTGCTGGCCGCGCTCGGCCTCGCGCATTTCGGCCTTTATGCCGCCGCGCTCTGGGCCATTGCGGGGCCGTCCGGCCTGTCGGGGGTCGAACGGTTTCTCACGGGCTTCGCCACCGGGCTCTTCTTCGGCCAGATCTCGCACCCCGTCGCGCACGAACTCATCCACCGCAAGGCCCGGTCCCTGCGCCTCTTGGGCCGGCTGATCTACACCTCGCTGCTGGTCGGCCACCACGCCAGCGCCCACCTGCGGGTGCACCATGTCCACGTGGGCAGCGACGGCGACCCCAACAGCGCCCGGCCCGGCGAAGGGTTCTACCGCTACGCCCTGCGGGCCAGCGCGGGATCGTTCCGCGCGGGCCTTAAGGCCGAGACCCGCCTGCGGGCCGGCCGCAAGCCGCTCTGGAGCCATCCTTACGCGCTCTACATCGGCGGCGCCGCGGCGCTGATGCTGGCCGCGACGCTGATCGGCGGCGTCCCGGCGCTGGCGGCGCTTCTGGCACTCTCGCTTTATGCGCAGATGCAGATCCTCCTGTCGGATTACGTTCAGCATTACGGCCTGCGCCGCGCCACCCTGCCCGATGGCCGGCTGGAACCCGTCGGCCCGCAGCATTCTTGGAACACGCCGCACTGGTTCTCCTCGGCGCTGATGCTGAATGCCCCGCGCCACTCGGATCACCATGTCACCCCCGCGCGCGGCTATCCCGCGCTGCAACTCGACCCCGCGACCATGCCGATGCTGCCCCTGCCCTTGCCGCTGATGGCCACCATCGCGCTCTTCCCCACGCTGTGGCGCCGCATCATGGACCGCCGTTGCGCCAAATGGCGGGATCGCGCCCGCGTGACCGCGGCCAGGCCCGTGCCGGGCGAATAACCCGTGGTCTCCCCCGTCCGCATCTGTCAGGATCACGCCATGCGCCTCTTGCTTGCCTGCGTCCTTGCCGCCACACCCCTTTTCGCCGTCGCCCAGGACCTCATGTCGGCCGACGAGTTCGACGCCTATACCCGCGGCAAGACCTTCTATTACGGCGCCCAGGGCGCGCCCTATGGCGGCGAGGAATATCTCGACAACCGCCGCGTGCGCTGGTCCTTCCTCGACGGGGAATGCCAGGACGGCGAGTGGTACGAGGATGACGGGCTGATCTGTTTCGTCTACGAGGGCAAGCCCGACCCCCAGTGCTGGAGCTTCCGGCGCTCCGGCTCGGGCCTCGTCGCGCAGTTCGAGAACGACCCGGCCCGGACCCAGCTTTACGAGACGGAACAGACCGGCGAGCCGCTCCACTGCCTCGGCCCCGAGATCGGCGTGTGAAACCGCGCTAGAACAGGCTGCCCTGCTCGGGCGGTGTCTTCTTGGGCTTCGGCGCGGGCTTTGCCGCAGGCTCCCGTTCGGCGGCCCGGGACGGGGTCGCGGCCGCATCGCCCCCACCGACCGCCAGCCGCCCGTCGGCAAACTCGATCTCCAGCGCGCCGGCCGCCTGTGCCGCGTCCTTCGTCGTCACCAGCGCCCCGTCGCCGCGCACCACGGCATAGCCCCGCTCCAGTGTCGCCTTGTAACCCAGCGTCTCGCGCAAGCGGTCCTGCGCGGCCAGCCGGTCGCGCCAGGTGGTGACCTGCCGTGCGCCCACGTCCGACAATCGCTTCGTGATGCGGTCGAACTCCGTGCGTTTCTGGTTGATGTCGCGCTGCAAGGCCCGCGTGTTCACCCGCGCGGCCAGCGACGCAAACCCCTCGCGGCGGTTCCGCACGCGCTCCCGCAGCATACCGGGCCGCAGCGCCCCGGCCTTTTCGGACAGCTTGACCTGCCGCACCTGGATCGACGCGCGCAACGCCCCGGGCAACTTGTCCGACATCCCGTCCAGCCTCTGACGCGGCCCGTCCAGCAGGGCCTCGCCCCGGGGCAGCGCCCGGCTCAGGTCGCGCAACCGTTGCTGCCGGGCCGTCACCTGCCCCTTCAGCGCCTGCAACAGCCGGCCTTCCTGCCCGTCCAGCCAGGCCAGCAGGTCCAGCCGCACCGGCACCGCCAGTTCCGCCGCCGCCGTGGGCGTCGGCGCGCGCTTGTCCGAGGCAAAGTCGATCAGCGTCGTATCCGTCTCGTGCCCGACGGCGGAAATCAGCGGAATTTCCGAGGCGGCTGCGGCGCGCACCACCGATTCCTCGTTGAACCCCCACAGGTCCTCGATACTGCCCCCGCCGCGCGCCACGATCAGAAGGTCCGGGCGCGGCAGCGCCCCGCCCGGTGTCAGCGCATTGAAGCCTTGAATGGCCCGCGTCACCTCGGGCGCGCATTTCTCACCCTGCACGGCGACAGGCCAGATCAACACCTTGCGGGGAAAACGGTCGCGCAGCCGGTGCAGGATATCCCGGATCACCGCACCCGAGGGCGAGGTCACCACCCCGATGACTTCCGGCAGGTAGGGCAGCCGCTTCTTGCGCTCGGGAGCGAACAGGCCCTCACCCGCCAGCGCCTTGCGCCGCGCCTCCAGCATGGCCATCAACGCGCCCATGCCCGCCGGCTTCAGGTCTTCGATGACGATCTGATAACGGGACTGCCCGGGAAACGTGGTCAGCCGGCCCGTGGCCACGACCTCCATCCCCTCTTCGGGCTGCACCGCCAGCTTGCTGGCGACACCCTTCCAGATCACCCCGGCCAGTACCGAGCGATCGTCCTTGAGGTCCATGTAGACATGGCCAGAGCGAGGCCGGCTCACGCGTCCCACCTCGCCCTTCACTCGCACGTGGGAAAACTCTCCCTCGATCATGCGCTTGATCACCCCCGACAGGTCGGAGACCGAGAATTCGGGGGCGTTTGCGCCGGGGTCGGGATCGTCAATCAGGTCGGACATGACCGCATCTTTGACGCATCCCGCCCCGGTTGAAAAGGTCAGGCGGCACGGGCGTCGTGACGGCCTTCACAGATTTCCTCGATCATCTTGCCGCAAAAGTTCGGCAGGTCGTTGGGATTGCGGCTGGTCACCACGCCCTGGTCGACCACGACCGGGCTGTCTTCCCATATAGCGCCGGCATTCTCCATGTCGGTGCGAATCGAATGGAACGAGGTCAGCTTGCGCCCCTTGGCGATACCCGCCTCGACCAGCAGCCACGGCGCGTGGCAGATGGCGGCGATGGGCTTCTTGGCCTCGAAGATCGCCTTGATGAAGCGCACGGCGCTCTTGTCGTTGCGCAGCATGTCGGGATTGATCTGGCCGCCGGGCAACACCAGCGCGTCGTAGTCGGCGGGGCTGGCGTCGTCGAGCGTCTTGTCGACATTCACCGAGTCGCCCCAGTCGTTTTCATTCCAGCCACGGATCTGGCCGGAATGGGTCGAGACGATATGTACCTCGGCCCCCTCGCTCAGCAGCGCATCGCGGGGTTTTTCCAGCTCGGATTGTTCATAGCCATCGGTGGCGAGTATGGCGATTCGTCGGTTGTGCAGTTTGGGCATCTCATTACTCCTGGATAACATCTACGTTCTGACCCGAAAACGCCGCCTGCACCCGATCCGTTCCCTCGACAGACGGTCGCACCTGTCCGCTCGGGCGTGCACGCGGCGCGCCCCTGGCAGCCGCGGCCCGGGATCACGGCGTGCCTCGGGCGGGGTCCTTGCCACCCCGAAGGCGACCGATTAGAGAACCAACAAAACCGGAGTCTTGGTACAGATGAATATCCTCATTCTCGGCGGCGGCGGGCGCGAACATGCCCTGGCCTGGGCGGTGATGCAGAACCCCAAATGCGACAAGCTGATCGTCGCGCCGGGCAATGCCGGGATCGCGCTGATCGCCGAATGCGCCAGCCTGGACATCGAGAACGGGGCCGCCGTGGTCAATTTCTGCGAGGCCAACGCCATCGAGTTCGTCATCATCGGCCCCGAGGCGCCGCTCGCCGCGGGCGTGGGCGACCGGCTGCGCGACGCGGGTTTTCTGGTGTTCGGCCCGTCGCAAGCGGCGGCCCAGCTCGAAGCCTCCAAGAGCTTCACCAAGGAGATCTGCGACGCCGCCAACGCGCCCACCGCCGCCTATGGCCACTTCACCGACGCCGGGGCGGCGAAGGACTACGTGACGGAGCAGGGCGCACCCATCGTTGTCAAGGCCGACGGGCTGGCCGCCGGCAAGGGCGTGATCATCGCCCAGACGGTCGAAGAGGCCCACGCCGCCATCGACGACATGTTCGGCGGCAGTTTCGGCAGCGCCGGCGCCGAGGTGGTGATCGAGGAATTCATGGTCGGCGAAGAGGCGTCGTTCTTCGTGCTGTGTGACGGCCAGACCGCCCTGCCCATGGGCACCGCGCAGGATCACAAGCGCGTGGGCGACGGCGACACCGGCCCCAACACCGGCGGCATGGGCGCCTATTCCCCAGCGCCTGTCCTGACCGACGCCGTGGCCGAAAAGGCGCTGGAGGAGATCATCCGCCCCACCCTGCGCGTCATGGCCGAGCGCGACATGCCCTACCAGGGCGTGCTCTACGCCGGGCTGATGATCAAGGACGGCCAGCCCCGGCTGGTGGAATACAACGTGCGGTTCGGCGACCCCGAATGCCAGGTCTTGATGCTGCGCCTCGGGGCACAGGCGCTGGACCTGATGCAGGCCGCCGCCGAGGGGCGCCTGCACCAGGTCGAGGCCAACTGGGCCGACGACCACGCCCTGACCGTGGTGATGGCGGCAAGGGGCTATCCCGGCGCCTATGAGAAAGGCAGCGTCATCAGCGGGCTGGACGACTGCCCGGAAGACAGCTTTCACATGGTGTTCCACGCCGGCACCGGCGAGACGGACGGAAAGATCACCGCCACGGGCGGCCGGGTGCTGAACGTGACCGCGCGGGGCGACACCCTGCGCGAGGCCGCCGACCGGGCCTATGGCATGATCGACAGGATCGACTGGCCCGAAGGGTTCTGCCGCCGCGATATCGGATGGCGGGCGCTGGACTGAGGTTCGGACCGCGCTGCGCCCGGTCAGACCGATGCGGGGGCCAGCCCCCGCACGCGTTGTAAAGCGGGGGCCAGCCCCCGCACGCGTTGTAAAGCGGGGGCCAGCCCCCGCACCCCCGGAATATTTACAGCCAGAGGAAGGGGCGGGTCAGATCTGTTTCTCGGGCATCTGCACGACAAGGCCGTCCAGCGCGTCGCTGACCTTGAGCTGGCACGTCAGGCGCGAGCGCTCGGGGTCGGGCTCGAACGCGAAGTCCAGCATGTCCTCTTCCATGTCGTCCTTCGCCGGCAGCTTCTCGACCCAGGCCGGGTCGACATAGACATGGCAGGTCGAACAGGCGCAGGCGCCGCCGCAATCGGCCTCGATGCCGGGAATGTTGTTGTCGCGCGCGCCTTCCATCACGGTCAGGCCGTTGGCGACCTCCACCTCGTGCTTGGTGCCGTTATGTTCGATATAGGTGATCTTGGCCATGAAATCGGGCTCCCGTCGCTTGCGTTTTTCAAGGGTTCCTAGCCGCGCCATGTAGGCGATGCCAGTCCCATTTGCGACATCGCCGGGAAAAGAGTTGCCTAAAATCCAGCATGTTCTATCTTTGTTCCCATGAGAGTTCTCACCGCCGCCGCCCCACATGACTGGCCCCGCCCGCCGGCCGCGCTGGTGGCCGCGCGCCTGGCCGATCCGCCCGAAGGCGCGCGCGTGACGGTGGCGGGCCTCGTGATCCTGCGCCAGCGGCCCGGCACCGCCAAGGGCGTGATCTTTCTGACGCTGGAGGACGAGACCGGCGTGGTCAACGTCGTGGTCTGGCGCGCGCTTTACGAACAATACCGCCGGGCCGTCATCGCCGGACGGCTGTTACGCATCACGGGCCGGATCCAGCGGCAATCGGGCGTGGTGCATGTCATCGCCGAGGAGGTCGAGGATATCTCGCCCCTGCTCGACCGCCTGCTGGAGAGCGCGGATGACTGCACGCTTCCCCAAGCGGGTGAAACCGGGTAAGATGCTGCAAAACACGCCTAAAAAGGCACGAGCAGATGATCCGACCGACCCTGATTGCCCCTTGCGCATTCCTTGCGCTGGCCGCCTGTGGCGAGGTGCCCCGCACCGCCGCCGCCCCCGACGCGGTGCAACGGCTGGACACCCCGCCCCCCGGCGCGGCCCCCGGCACCTGCTGGGCCCAGGATACGTCGCCCGCCGTGGTGGAGACCGTGACCGAACAGATCCTGGTCAGCCCCGCGGAGGTCGCCGGGGACGGCACCGTCACGCGCCCCGCCAGCTATCGCACCGAGACCGCACAGAAGATCGTGCAGGAACGCCGCGTGACCCGGTTCCAGGTCCCCTGCCGGGCCGAGTTGACGCCTGAATTCAACGCCTCGGTGCAGCGCGCGCTCAAGGCCCGCGGGCTTTATCGTGGGCCGATCAACGGCGAGATGGACCGTCGCACGCGCGCCGCCATCCGCAGCTTTCAAAAGCCGCAGGGCTTCGATTCCGATATCCTGTCCGTGGCCGGGGCACGCCAGCTCGGCCTGATCGCGGTGCCCCGCGACAGGCCCGGCTGACCGGGCCGCATTAACCTGGCATTTACCAAATCTGACCAAGCTGACCGCGTGAGGTGCTATGCCGCTCAAGCGCGTCGTCATTCCGGTCCTGTTGCTCGCCGCCCCCGTCCCGGCGCTGGCCGGACCGTGGCTGCGCGCCGAGGACCGGACGTTTCTCAGCACCTCGATCGAGATCGACGCCGAGGGCGGCCTCTCCGACGGCGGCGGCTTCTACGGCTCGATTTATGCCGAACACGGGCTGACCGACCGGCTGACGCTCGGCCTCGACGCGGGCGGCCACGAGGACGACATGTCCAATGCCATCGCCTTTCTGCGCTGGCCCGTCGGCGCCACCGACCGCCCCCTGCGCCTCGCCGCCGAATTCGGCCTCGGGATGGCGCGGGAAACCTTCGCCCTGCGCCCCGGCCTCAGCCTGGGGCGCGGGGTCGCGCTTGGGGACACGCCCGGCTGGATCAGCGTCGACAGCCGGGCGGTGATCATCGACAGTTTCGACGGCGTGCTGGAAACCGACATCACGTTCGGCCTCAGCCCCGGCCCCGACGCCAAGGTGATCTTGCAACTGCAGACGGGCATCCCGACCGACAGCGCCCCTTACGCCAAGCTGGCGCCGTCCTATGTCCACCGGATCGCCCCGGGATATCATGCCGAGATCGGCGTGGTCGCCGGCGTGGCAGAAGCCGATGATTTCAAGCTGAAAATCGGCTTCTGGCACCAGTTCTGACAGGGGTCGCGAACGACCCTCGCGTCAGATCAGGTCGTCGATCCTGACCCGCATCGTGACCGTCCCGCTGACCGCCTTTTCCCAGCGCAGGTTGACCTGATCCTTGTTCGGGCCTTCCTTGCCGTCATAATACGGGATGCCGAAATAGGCGTCGCCATTGGCCTCGCGGATCGGCCCTTCCGGCACGATCGCCTCGACCGTCTGCGCCCAGGCCTCGAAGGGCAGCTTGGGATGCGGCGCCACGACCCAGGTCTTCTGCGCGCTGGCCTCGGTATGTTGCAGGACCAGCGGGTTTTCCACCTGGATGTTCACGTTGAAATAGGCGTTGTCCTCGAAGCGGATGTTGCGGAACCGCTCGAAATTCAGCGTGGCAAAGCTGGTGTCGATCCCCTCGAAACGGTCGATCGGCCCGTCGATCAGCCGCACCGTGTTGCCCGTCACCGTCAGCCCGTTGATGAAATGCCCCGGCCCGTAGGGCTTCACGATCAGAAAGTTGAACGACGGCGCGGTGCTCTGGCTGAGGAACACGTTGCTGGTGATCGACAGCGCGCTGAACGAGAACTCGCTCGAAAAATCTGGCGCCTCGTCATACTCGTTGGCCCACTCGATCGACCCGTCGCAGATATAGTTCCCGGTGATCGTGCCGCGATTGTTGGTCCGCGTCAGCACGAAAATCGCGCTGCGCGGGCCGGGATCGGCGCTGTCGCCCTGGAAACAGTGGTTGCCCATGATGATGCTGGACGACCCCGCCAGGATCGCGAAATGCTTGAAGAAATTGCAGCGGCAGTTGCGGATCTTGATGTCATTGCCGTTGCAGTTGACGCCGATCGTGGTCCGGTCCGGTACCAGCAGCGGGCTTTCCCGGGACAGGAACTGGCAGCGGTCGATCATCATGCCCTGGTCGCCCTCGCCGTGGCTGGTGATGCCCCGGTCGCGCGGCTGGGTGAAAAAGCAATCCCGGAAATGGATCGCCGATCCGGCGGGCGGCAGCAGCACGGCACTGCAATCGCCGCCGCACTGGAACTCGATATTGGACACCGCGAACTTCGAAACCTGGGCGAAGCCGCTGAAATCCCACATGTATTTGAAACGCTTGAACGTATAGTTCTGCGTGCCTTCCGCGTCGTAGAGCGGCTGGCTCAACGTCACCGTCTGGGCGCCCACATTCCTGGCCCGCACGTAAACCTCGCGGCCCACCCCGTTGCCGGTCACGAGCGACCCCACCTGGATGTTGGCCACATTGGCGACATTGGTCAGCCGCTTGTTGTCATTGGCGTTGTAGGTGGCTTGCGAGGTGACGGTATCGGTGTCCCAGTTCGGCCC
Organism: Roseovarius sp. THAF8; assembly: GCF_009363735.1. NCBI lineage: Bacteria > Pseudomonadati > Pseudomonadota > Alphaproteobacteria > Rhodobacterales > Roseobacteraceae > Roseovarius > Roseovarius sp. THAF8. Next base: position 927,211 of record NZ_CP045410.1, read on the forward strand.
CGGAAAGACCGAAAACTGCGCATTCTTGATCACGTGCCGCGTCTTGTAGGTGGTCCGGTTCGGCACGGCGGCCTGCATGTCCACGGGTTCGCGCAGCGCCACCTTGCGGCCCTTCATGTCCAGCTCCACGTGGCCGGGGTTGTTCAGCAGCGCCTGGTAGGCCTTCTTGAAGGCCATCTCCGTATCGCCGCCGAACGCATCCACGTACTTGGAAAAGTCGAAATCGTTGACCAGTTCGAAGATCTTGTCCACCGGCATCGTGACCTCGCCTTCGAAACTGACCTTGCTTTGCATGGTCAGGCTGTCCGCCAGGTAATAGGTCCCCGCAGGCTCCAGGACCGTGCGGCCGTTCGCGGCGGCGTCGGCGGCCTCGAAGGCGGGCAGGTCATCGGTGCTGCCGTCGCCCTTCGCGCCATAGTCGCGCACGTCCACCAGGCCGATGATGTCGCGCAGGAACACTTCGGTCACATCCTCGATCCGCAGGTCGTCGATCCGCACCACGCCACCGTTCGGCCCCGTCAGGTCGATGCCGAAATGCCCGTACAGGGGCTCGGTGCCCCACACCATGTCCACGCCGCCACGGTCGCCGCTGCCGACGATGGCCCTGACCTCGAAAACCTCGCCGTAACTGGTCAGCGTCACGCTGGGGCCGGTCTCGGTCAGCCCGGTCACGTGAGTGCCGCCCGCACCGCCGGCCCACCCGGCGATGCGCACGTTGGGCAGGCTGCCGGACACCGCCTTCACCCGCGCGGTGATCTGCAGGTAACAGCCCGGCAGGATCGGCGTCTCGCCCATGTAGCGCAGCTTCTGCGTGCCCTGGACCTTCTGGACCTCCAGCGCGCCGCCGAAATCCTGGTCGGCGGGGACGAAGGCGGCATTGGCGGCGCCATCATAGGTGTCCGACCCCGGCGTGCCGTTCTCGCTCGACCAGACATCCAGCCCGTTCGCAAAAGGCGGCGGCATGAAGACGATGCCATCGGTGATTGCCTTGTTCATGAATTTCCCTTTCCGCGCCCGGGGGCCTTCCCCCAAGGCGTCACGTGATTGCCAGCAAAGGCGCGACACGGACCGCACCCGGGCTTCGGGAAGTATCAACGGGGGGTTAACGGGGGATCAGGCCACCGTGACGGTGGGGGCACGCTCCTGCACGCACCGGCAGCTCAGCGGACCTTTCCGCCGTTCACGACGGAAGCGAGCGTCAGCCCCTGGGGTGGCGATCCGACGGAAATTCTGAAGCACTTTATGCCTGCCAAATACATCCTCGGAAGGGTTGTTGCGCCCGGCCTCAGACAAATCGCCAGCCCGAGGGAGGGGCTGACGATGGCCGGGCAGCTTCGCGGCTGTCAACCGGCCGGGGGCCCAATTTCGAAAGTTGGTAAGGGCTAGTAGCCGCCTTTCGCCGCAGCTACGATGCTCCGAGACCCTCCAAGGTCCGCTGTGCGAGACCTCGCTGCCGTTCAAGACGGAGGCAAGCGTCAGCCCCTGGGATGGCGATCCGACGGAAATTCTGAAGCACTTTATGCCAGCCAAAGACATCCTCGGAATGATCGGTGCGCCCAGCCTCAGCCAAATCGCCAGCCCAAGGGAGGGGCTGACGATGGCCGGGCCGCTTCGCGGCTGTTAACCGGCTGGGGGCTCGATATTAGTGTCTCTCACGGACTCGGACCGTACATTCGCCGCGATAAAGATGAATGGCCGAATTGCGGACAAACCAAACGTCAGCCTCACAAGCCGCTTGATTGCCAGACCGCGGGCTGGCGACCGACCGATGTTCGGCGCAGTTTATCCGCGCCACGTCCGCAAAAACTCGGATCGAAGCACCACCGTCACCCAATCGCCAGCCCGGGGGGGTGGTCTGGCGATCGCGCGGCGGCCTCCGGCCTTGATTCCGCGCGACACGTGTCTTTCTTCACGTCGGTTATGCCGGACGTAAAAGACGTCCGATCTATAGCCCCGGCGCGGAGTCAAGCCGCAGGCCCCGCGCCATCGCCGCCCCCACGGCCCGGCGATGGCGCTCGGGGATGTAGATCACACTTGTCCGCAATAAACCCACATCAGACTGTCGCTGCAAATCCCGCCGGCTACGCCATCCCGCCCTGCACCAACCTTTCCGCCAGCCGCGCATAGGCGTCCGACACCGCGCCGTCCTCCAGCGCCACGGGCCGCCCGGCATCGCCGCCAAGCCTTGTGTCGAGGTCGATGGGCAACGCCCCCAACAGCGGCAGGCCCAGCCTCTCGGCCTCGGCTGCCACGCCGCCATGGCCGAATATCGCCGCCTCGTACCCGCATTGCGGGCAGTGAAACATCGACATGTTCTCGATCAGCCCCAGCACCGGCGTCTTCAGCGTGTTGAACATGTCGATCGCTTTGCGCGCATCCAACAGCGCCACGTCCTGCGGTGTCGACACCACCAGCGCCCCCGTGGGCTGCGCCCTCTGGCACAGGGTCAGCTGCACGTCCCCAGTGCCCGGCGGCAGGTCGACCAGCAGCGCGTCCAGCTCGCCCCAGTCGACCTGGGCCATCATCTGCTGCAACGCCCCCATCAGCATCGGCCCCCGCCACACCACGGCGCGATCCTCCTCGATCATCAGGCCGATGGACATCATCTTGACGCCATGCGCCTCCAACGGCGTCAGGATCTTGCCGTCCGGGCTCTGGGCGCGTTCGGTCACGCCCATCATGCGCGGCTGGCTCGGCCCGTGGATATCGGCATCGAGCAATCCGACGCGCCGACCCGCCCGCGCTAGCGCCACCGCCAGGTTCGACGCCACGGTCGACTTGCCCACGCCACCCTTGCCCGACGCCACCGCGAGAATCGATTTCACCCCGCTCGGCCGGATCGACGCGCTGCCGCCCTCGGGATGCCGCCCGACCTTCAGCGTCGGCGCGGGCGCCTCGGGCGCCTCGGGCGCCTCTGCGGTCAGCGCGACCTGCGCCGATGTCACCCCCTCGACCGACAGCGCCGCACGCTCGGCGGCGGCCCGCAGCGGTTCCATCCGGCGGGCCATCTCGGGGCTGGGCGCCTCCAGCACGAATCGCACCTCGCCGCCTTCGAGTCGCATCGCGCGCACCATGTCGCGCGAAATCACCGTCCCGCCGTCCGGCAATTCCAGCCGGTCCAGCTCTCGGCGCACATTTTCGAGTATTTTCGTCATGCCCGGTCTCCATGCATCTGCGGCGTTGAAAGTGGCACTTCCAGAAGCAGGTGCAACCCCCGTTTCAACCCCGCCCAAAAAACTGGCAAAGCGGTGATTTCACACGTAAAAAATGATCCGATCTTCTATGCGCCAACTGCATAGCTGCGTTGCAGCAAAACGTATTGTGCATGCGCAGCATATCGCTATCTTTAACTCAACAGCGAACGGAAACGGTCACAGCGCCAAACGCTCGCGAAAACAATCAGGTGCCTCTCCTCCCGTTTGGTACCTGTTCGGGATACCGCCTCTCCTCCCTTGTGCGGTCCCGGCAAGACCTGGGTTCCCTTGGAACCCAAACCTGACGAACGGTCCCTTCCTCCTCCCTGGGGCCCGACGTAAAGAACGGCGGCGCCTCTCCTCCTCCCTGGCGTCGCCGTTTTTTCTTTTTTACCCCGACAGCGTTCACAAGGCCCTCGCCGCACCGCCCCCGCGCCGGCAAACAGCCAGCGACCCCGCCGGCACGCGGCAGGATCAAGGGCCTGGGATCAATGCACCACCCTTGCGGCCCGCCCGCGCCGGCCCCGCGTCATCGGCGCGGCGTGGCGCGCCTCCTCCAGCACGCGGGCAAACGCCCTGGCCGCCGCGCTGTCGGCATTCCGGACCGCGGGTTCGGCCAGCGCCTCGCGCACGACCCCCGCCGTGACGGCGCCGGGATAGCCAAAGACCCACTCCAGGAAACCCAGCCGCGCCACGGCCTCGGCCTCGGCGCCGGTGGCCCCGCTGCGCTCCAACCCGTTCATGATCGGTGTCAGGCTCATGCTTTCTGCTCTTCCTCCGGCCGCACCCCGGGCCGGACTGGGGCGAGGGAAGGCCGCGCGAGAACCGCTTTTCCGGTCCACCGCCCGCACCGCCCCCCGCGGTTCGACGTCGTCCCAAAGGCTGGTTTCCGGGCTTGGCGGGGGTGCGGATACGCGCGCCTTCCCGGGGCATGTCGCCCCAGTGGCCATCTGCGGTATCCCCCATCCTTACCGTTGCGGGGGCAGCGCCGGACTTGCACCGGCTTCCCAATTCTCCGCGACCTGCGCGGCACCTTCGGGACTCTCACTTTGCCGCCAAGCGGCCCCTGACGCAACCCGCGATTGCGACGTTGAAGCGCCGCGCGACGACACGCGCCACACCTTCAAGCTCAGGCCAGAACGTCCGCCCACTCCGGGTGCCGGCGAAACTGCGACGCGGCAAACGGGCAAAGCGGCGTGATCTTGCGCCCCGCCGCGCGGGCATCCTCCACCGCGCGGGTCACCAGCGCCAGCCCCACGCCCTTGCCGCGATACGCGTCCGGCACGCCGGTATGGTCGATGATCATGCCCGTGCGCCCCAGCTTGGAATAGGTCAGCTCCGCCTCCGGCCCGTCGTCGATCCGGGTGACATAGCGCCCCTTGCTCTCTCCGTCTTCGTGTTCGATCTGCATGTCTATACTCCCCTGGCTGCGCGCAGCATGCCGCAGCGCCGCAAAAAGGTCCACAACTCGGCACAGCGCAGGCTCCGCGCACGAAACCGCCTCGAACGCAAAACGGCGCCCCGCCGGGGCGCCGCCTCAAACCCACGCGGGCCGGATCACTCCGCCGCCAGCTGGTCCATCACCTCGTCGCTGGCCTCGAAATTCGTCGTGACATTCTGCACGTCGTCATCGTCTTCCAGCGCGTCGATCAGCTTCATCAGCTTTTGCATGCCTTCCAGGTCCAGTTCGGTGGTGGTCGTCGGACGCCAGGCCAGCTTGGTCTCCTCGCTTTCGCCCAGCTCCGCCTCCAGCGCGGTCGAGACATCGTTCAGGTCGGTATCGGCACACCAGATCACGTGCCCGTCCTCGCCCGATTCCACGTCCTCGGCCCCGGCCTCGATCGCGGCCATCATCACCGTGTCGCCATCGCCCGCATCCGAAGGGTAGGTCACCTGCCCCTTGCGCTCGAACATGAACCCGACAGAGCCGGTCTCGCCCAGGTTCCCGCCATGCTTGGTAAAGGTCGAGCGCACCGTGCTGGCGGTGCGATTGCGGTTGTCGGTCATCGCCTCGACGATCACCGCCACGCCGTTGGGCCCATAGCCCTCGTACCGGATTTCCTCGTAATCCTCGCCCTCGCCCGCGACCGATTTCTTGATCGCCCGGTCGATATTGTCGTTGGGCATCGACTGCGACTTGGCCTGCTTGACCGCCAGTCGCAGGCGCGGGTTCTTGTCGGGGTCCGGGTCGCCCATCTTGGCGGCGATGGTGATCTCTTTCGACAGCTTGGAAAAGAGCTTCGCCCGCTGGGCATCCTGACGGCCCTTGCGGTGCTGGATATTGGCCCATTTGGAATGGCCGGCCATGACGTGCCTCCGATGACATGCGTAAAGTTCACGCCTCTATAAATCAGGCGCAGGCCCCTGTGCAATCCCGCCAATCGCCCGCTCCGCGCCGCCGCGCTGGACCAGACCGGCGGCTATCTCTTGAAGGATGACAGGCGCGCCGCCCGGCCCCGGACCGCCCCCATGCCCGGCGTGTCATGTCGCGCGATCCGGGCCGCCCAGGCCGCGCCGCCTCAGCGGCAGTGCCGCGCGATCTCGCGCTCGCGCAAGCCGGTCTGAACCAGCAGACACTTGTCCCGCGCGGCATAGTAATAGCCCCGCGCGTACCACATCACCGCGTCGGGCTCGCTGCCGTCCGACACCAGCCATGCGCCGCGCAGGTACTTCACCGCGTATTTCAGGTTGGTTTCCGCATCCAGAAGGTCGCTCGGCGCGCCCTGAAACCCCATGCCCCGTGCGGTGGCGGGCAGGATCTGCATCATGCCGAAATAGGGCCCGTTGCGCGCCCCGGGCCGATAATCGCTCTCGCGCTGCACCACCCGGTGCACCAGCGACCGTGGCACCTCGTAGTCGTCGGCATACTGGTTGATCAGCGCCCGAAGCTGCGGCGTCTCGTTGGGATAAAGCGGCGGGCTGTGCGCGGCACGCGGCTCCGGCGCCTCCTTCGCACTGCATCCCGCAACCACGCAAACCAGCATGAAGGCCATCAAACGCCGCATCAGAGAATCCCTCGTTGTTTCGGGGTTTCTTCCCCAAGCCGGCATTTCAGGCAAGCTTCTTGGCATCCGACGCGCGAAAATCCGCCCGAAACCGCGCGCGCCCCGCAAGATTTCACACCGTGCATCTTGACGCAGGGGCAGCCTCAACCGATCTTCGCTGCATCCGGGTGCGAGGCTCCACCCGGCGGCTACAAGGCGCGGGGTCGCGCCAAGAGTGCTTTCCTCCCCTGGACATACAGACATGCGCATCATCATCGCAACGGCCCTTGCCGCGTTCGCGGCCCTTCCTGCATTCGCCGACCAGACCCAAGGCAACGTGGTCTCATTCGACCGCGACACCAACGTTCTCGTGCTCTCTGACAAGACAGTGTGGTACATTCCCGGCGACATCGTCCTGCCCGCCGACCTTGCCGCTGGCGATCGGCTCCAGTTCGACTATGACACCGCGGGCGAGGATGGCCTCACCAAGATCCACGCGATCACCCGCGTCGCCATGGCCGCGACTCAAGGCGCGCGTGGCGGCAGCTGACAGGTAGACCCCACTGCATGGGCGGGCGGGGTTTCCCCGCCACGCCATGCAGCCGAATGATCAAAGCGGCGTCGGCTGATCCCGTCTGCGGCAAAGGCATCGCCTTCAGCCGCCCACCGGCCCAGCCCCGCCGCGCAACAGTACCCACGACCGAATGAGACCGGCCCTGCGGCTCTGCATCTTTGGGCACAACCGGATTTGCGATCGGGGGTCGAAGACACGCTACACCCACCCCACCGCCGCACGATAAAGATGCCATGTCGCGTGGCCCAACACCGGCAGCACTATGATCAGCCCAAGGAATAACGGCACCGTCCCGATCAGCATCAGGACGGCCACGATGGCCCCCCACCGGGCCACGATGGCCGGATTCTTCTGCATCACGCGCAGCGACGTCGCCACCGCGACAGCCAGCCCGACCCGGCGGTCGATCAGCATCGGAAAGGTCGTCAGGCTGACCGCCAGTACCGTCACAGCAAAGACCGCGCCGACGGCAATGCCGACAACGATCATCGTCCAGCCCGGCCCGGTCGTCAGAACGTCCGTCATGAAACCTGTCAGGCTCTGCGGCGGCTGCGGCCCCAGCGTCCAGTCATAGATCTTCATCGCGGCCAGCATCCAGATCAGGAAGACCGCCAGCAGATACACCGCCATCACCAGCACCGGCCCGACATTCTCGGCCCGGACCACCGACAAAGCGGCGCTCCAGCCCACCTCCTCGCGCCGCTCCGCCTGCCGGCTCATCTCGTAAAGCCCGATCGCCACGACCGGCCCCAGCAACAGAAAACCTGCCGCCAATGGGAACAGCATCGGCAGCATCGCCCTGTGGAAGGCAAAGAAGGACAGGCAAAGACCGATCGCCGGATAGATCATCACCAGAAACATCACGTCGCTGCGAAAGCGGCTGAAATCGGCATAGCCCTTGTGCAAGGCATCACTCAGATCCCTGTGTGACAACGACCTAACCTTCGGTGTGGCACCGGCCTCGCCACTCAGCGCGACGGTGGCATCGCCCACCGACCGGCTCGCGCCAGACACGCCCTGAAAGAACCATGACAGCGGGTTTCCGATTGTTTTGACCATGAGACACTCCATTCCTCCGTTCGGCCGGGCATCCCCGGTCGGATTGGGTCTGGGCGGGTCTCGTCACTTGGCGGAACACCCGCCTGTGATTACAGCGTACCACAACCAAGGCGTGCGGGTGATCACGATTTGGGGACGTCACCCGTCAGGGACGGCGCACCGGATCTTTCACTGTTCCAAAAATACTCGAAGTCCCCGCGACCGCCCTATAGCGGCCAGATGAACGGGATCAGCGCACTGGCCAGCAGTCCCACGCTCAGGTTCAGCGGCACGCCGACCTTCAGGAAATCGGTGAACTTGTAGCCCCCCGGCCCGTAGACCAGCGTGTTGGTCTGGTACCCGATCGGCGTGGCGAAACTGGCCGAGGCCGCGACCATCACCGCCACAACCAGCGCCCGCGCGTCGATCCCCATCGCATCCGCCAGCCCGATGGCAATGGGCGTCACCACCACCGCCACCGCGTTGTTGCTCACCAGTTCCGTCAGCACCGAGGTCAGAAGATAGATCGCCCAGACGATCAGGAAGGGCGGCAATGCCGACAGCCCTGGCGCTACCGCGTTCACGATCAGTTGCACCGCGCCCGACGCATCCAGCGCCGCACCGATGGCCAGCATCGAAAAGATCAGCGCCAGCAGCCGCCCTTCGACAAAGGAAAATGCCTCGTCCGCGTCGATGCAGCGCGACAGCAGCACCACCGCCAGCGCGATCACCGTCAGCGCCAGGATCGGCGCCACGCCCAAAGCGGCCAAAACCACGATCCCCGCCAGGGCCGCCAGCGCCACGGGCGCGTGCCCGCGCCGGAACGCCTTGGCCGAGGGCTGGCTCACGTCCACCAGGTCCATCTCGCCCGCCAGCCGCTTGATGTCCTCCGGCGCCCCTTCCAACAGCAGCGTGTCGCCCACCCGCACGATCAGGTCGTCCAGCTGCCGCCCGATATTCTGGTTCCGCCGGTGCACCGCCAGCGGATAGACCCCGAACCGCCGCCTCAGGCGCAGCGAGCCGAGCGAACGCCCCACCATCTTGCAGCCCGGCGTGATCAGCACCTCCACCGTCGTCGTCTCCACCGCCGACACCTGGTCGACCCGCTTCAGCTCCTTGTTGCGCTGCAGGCTCAGCAGTTCCGTCATCTGCGTGCGCAGCACCACCCGGTCGCCCACCTGCAACTCGACCCCCTGCAGGTTGCGCCGCAGCGAGATATCGCCCCGCACCACGTCCACCAGCCGCACGCCCTCGCGTTTGAACAGCTGCACGCCCGTCACCTCGCGGCCAATCAGGTTGCTGTCGGGCGGGATCACAGCCTCGGTGAAGAACTTCATCTTCGAGCGGTCCGACAGCATGTCCGCCATGCTCTCGCGGTCCGGCAACAGGCGCGGCGCGATGAAATAGAGGTATACCGCCCCCCAGGCCACCAGACACAGCGCCAGCGGCGTCACCTCGAATATCCCGAACGGCTCCATCCCCTGCGACCGTGCCACCCCGTCGACCAGCAGGTTGGTCGAGGTCCCGATCAGCGTCAGCGTGCCGCCCAGGATCGCGGCGTAACTCAGCGGGATCAGCATCTTCGAGGCCGTCACCCCCAGCGTCCGCGCCAGTTGCACGAAAATCGGGATCATCACCACGACCACCGGCGTGTTGTTCATGAAGGCCGAGCCGAAAACAACAAAGACCATCAGCATCCCGATGGCCAGCTTGGGGTTCACCTTGGCCTGCCGGTCCGCGACCGTGGTGAACGCATCCAGCGCCCCGGTGCGCACCAGCGCCCCCATCACCACGAACATCCCCGCGATGGTCCAGGGCGCGGGATTGGCCAGAACCTCCAGCCCCGCGTCATAGGGCAGCACCCCCAGCGCCAACAGCACGGCGGCCCCGCTCAGCGCCACCACCTCGGTGGGGTAAACCTCGCGGATGAACAGCACGAACATCACCGCGACCACGCCCAGGGCGACCAGCGGTTGGGCGCCCTGCGAAAGTTCCATGAATTGCATCAGCTCTGCCCGTCCCGGTCCGATGTCATGCCAGCTTCGGCATTCTCATCTATCACGCGCCCCGGCACAAGAACCCGTGCCGCCCGGGGCTGCACCAGGAACATGCCCAGCATCATCGTACCCAGCGCCAGCCAAACCCAGATTGCATAGCTTTCCTGCAACAGGGCCATCGACCATAACACGCCTGCCGCCGTCACCATGTAGGACGTCTGCGCGGTAAAGACCGACCCGGCCCGCCCGACCATCCAGACATAGGTCGCATAGACCAGCGCGTGCAGCGCCGCCCCCGCCGCCAGCGCCAGCTCGGGCACGCCGATCCCGTCCATCGGATTGATCCACTGCCCGCTCATCACCGCCGCCGGCAAACAGATCACCAGCCCGACAAGCGACGCGCCCAGGATCACCTGCATCGGGTCCAGGCCCTGCGTGCCCCACAAGGCCACCAGGTTGCCCTCGGTTGCGTAAAGCGCCGGCGCGCACAGTGCCAGCAGAACGAACCCCGCCGAGGCCGCGCCCGGCAGGCTCGCCTCCGGCCCCACCAGCATCACGATGCCCGCAAGGCCGATCACCACCCCGACAAGGCGCTGCCACTCGAACCGCTCATTGCCCAGCGCCACCGCGATCGGCAGCGAGAACATCGCCACGCTCGAGACAACGATCGACATCACGCCGCCCGGCAGTTTCGCCGCGGCAAGATAGAAGAAAACGTCCGGCAGGACCGCGCCGCACAGCGCGACCATCACGAAGAGCCGCAGATAGGCCCGGCCGAAAATAATCCTGCGGCCCCGGATCAGAGTCACCGCGCCCAGGCAGAGCACCACCACCACCAGCTGCCAGAAAATCAGGCCGACCGGCTGGTGCCCGGTGCTGACGGCAATCTTGGCCAGCGGAATTGTCAGGCCCCACCCCAACCCCATCGCAATCAGAATGGCATAAAGCCAAAGATCCGATTTCATGGGCCACCCGGCGCCAGCCGCCCGCCCTCGCGGACCATCTCGACACGCGTGGCTTTGCCGGTGGCGTCATCCGTCTCGACATACAGGCCGCACAGCGTGACCTCGCCCAGCGCCGGCGTGAACCGCTCCTTGCCCATGCCGGTCACGAAGCGCCGCATCGGCTCGGTCTTCTCCATCCCGATCACGCTCAGGTAGTCGCCGCACATGCCCGCATCCGACTGGAACGCCGTGCCCCCCGGCAGGATCTGCGCGTCGGCGGTGGGCACATGGGTGTGGCTGCCCACGACGATGCTCGCCCGCCCGTCGCAGTAATGCCCCATCCCCATCTTCTCGCTGGTGGCCTCGCAATGGATGTCGATCAGGCTGGCCTGCACCCCGCCGCCCGGCACATGGGCGCGCATCACCGTGTCGACGGCGCTGAACGGGTCGTCGAAGGCGCGTTTCATGAACACCTGCCCCAGCACCTGCGCCACCATCACCTTGCGCCCGCGCGCGTCGGAAAAGACCGCCGCACCGCGTCCCGGCGCGCCCTTGGCGAAGTTCAGAGGCCGCACGATCCGCGGCTCGCCCTCGATGAATTGCAGCATGTCCTTCTGGTCGAAGGCGTGATCCCCCAGCGTCAGGCAATCCGCGCCCGCCTCCAGCAGCGCCTTGGCATGTGCCCCGCTCAGACCCATACCACCGGTCGCGTTCTCTCCGTTGACCACGACGAAATCCAGCTTCCACGCTTGGCGCAGGCCCGGCAAACGTTCCGCGACGGCCTGCCGCCCGGCCCGGCCCATCACGTCTCCAAGATACAAAATCCTCATGCCGAAACTGGTAGAGACACCGCCTCCAAAGGGCAAGAGCCACCGACGCTCCCCCGCCGTCCCGGGCCTGACCCGGGACCTCCCCGCCCCCGTTCAGCCCGCCGCCACCTCGTAGCGCGCCTTGTAGACAATCGGAAACGCCACCGACCGCGCGATGAAACAGACGTCGTGAATGCGCCCGTGGATCGCGTCCGCCGCCTCCAGGTCCGTGCCCTCGGGCACCGTGATCACCGGGCGCAGCACGGCCCGCGTGAACCGCCCCTTGCCGGACGGCTCCACCTCCGCCTCGCCTAGCGGATCGTCGACATAGCCCTGCACCGCGATACCCGCATCACTGGCGAAATGCAGGTACCACAGCATGTGGCACGCGCTTACCGTCGCCAGCAACAGGTCCTCGGGATTGTGCAGCTTCGGGTCCCCGCCCAGCACCGGATCGTTCGAACACGCCACCACCGGCTTGCCCGGCGTCTCGATGTTCCACGTCCGGTCATAGCCCTTGTATGTCCGCGTGCCATCGCCCCGGTTGCCGGTCCAGACCACCCTGGCGGTGTAGGCGTGGGTGTCCATGTTCATCTCCTTGAAAAACGGCATCGGTACGCCGCGCGAACGCCAGACCGCGGGATGGCGACCCGACCGATGGTCAGGGCACTTTATCTCTGCAACTTCCGCAAGACCTCAAATCAAATCGCCAGCGTACCCCAATCGCCAGCCCGTCCGGGCGGTCTGGCAATCGCGCGGCTCAACACGGCAGGCCGGCGGTCCCCCGTCAAAACCCGATCACCCCTTTCTCCGTCACCACCATGTCCAGCGGCTGGTCCGTGGGCTCCAGCGGCAGCCCCTCGGCCTCTTGCGCAGCAAAGGCGAACCCGATGGCCAGCGTCGCCCGCTTACCCCTCAACAGCTCCAGCGTCCGGTCATAGAACCCCCCGCCATAGCCCAGCCGACCGCCATTCCGGTCGAACGCCACCAAGGGCACGATCAGGATCTCCGGCTCGAAGAAGTCATCCACCTCCGGCACCTTCGCGCCGAACGGCCCGTCGCGCAGGGCTCCGTCCGGCTCCCAGCGCGAGAATTTCAAAGGCTTCCCTTCGGCTTCGATCACCGGCACGCCCACCGGGCCATGCGCCGCCGCCTCGGCCATCGCCGGCAACGGGTCGATCTCGGTGCGGATGGGCATGTACCCCGCCAAGGGCACGCCGCGATACCCGGCCAGCACGCCGGACAACAGGCCCGCCCCCGCGCCCTCTGCCGCGTCAAACGCCACCTTGCGCCGCGCGAAGGCGGCCTTGCGCGCCGCCGCCTTCACCTCCGCCAGATCGCTCACAGCAGCACCACCGCCGCAAGACCAAGGAAGGCGAAAAAGCCCACCACGTCCGTCACCGTGGTGACGAACGCCCCCGAGGCCAGCGCCGGGTCAACACCCACGCGGTCCAGCACCACCGGAATCACCGTCCCGGCCAGGCCCGCCATCACCAGGTTGATCACCATCGCCGCTCCGATGACATAGCCCAGCTCCGGCCCGCCGAACCACAGCACGCCCACGATCCCCATCACCACGGCAAAGATCACTCCGTTGACCAGCCCCACCAGCACCTCGCGCCGGATGAACCGCCACACGTTCGACCCTGTAAGGTCCTTCGTCGCAATCGCCCGCACCGCCACGGTCAGGCTTTGCGTCCCCGCGTTGCCGCCCATCGACGCCACGATCGGCATCAAGACCGCCAGCGCCACGATCTGCGCAATCGCCGCCTCGAATTGCGCAATCACCAACGAGGCCATGATCGCCGTCACCAGATTCACCGCAAGCCACGGGAACCGCCGCTTGGTGGTGCTGATCACGCGATCGCTCAAGGACCCTTCCTCGCTCACACCGGCCAGGCGCAGGATGTCCTCCTCGTGCTCCTCGTCCAGCACCGCCATGGCGTCGTCGATGGTGATCACGCCGACCAGCCGCTCGTCCTCGTCCACCACGGGCGCGGAAATCAGGTGATACTGGTTGAACGCATAGGCCACGTCGCCCTCGTACTGCTCGGCGGGAATGACATGAAACGTCTCCTCCACCAGCGAGCTCAGCATCACCTCGCGCCTCGAGGCCATCAGCTTGCCCAGCGTCACGTTGCCCACGGGTTTCAGCCGCGGGTCCACCAGCACGATGTGATAGAACTGGTCCGGCAGGTCGTCCTGATCGCGCAGGTAATCGATCGCCTCACCCACGTTCCAGTGCTCGGGCGCCATCACCACCTCGCGCTGCATCAGGCGCCCGGCGGAATATTCGGGGTAACTCAGCGACTGCTGCACCAGCGTCCGGTCGCTGTCTTCCAGCACACCCAGGATCTCGGCCGCCCGGCTTTCCTCCATGTCCTCGACCAGGTCGACCACGTCGTCCGACTCAAGGTCGCGCACCGCGTTGGTCAGAACCTCCGGCGCCAGGATCGAGATCACCTCCTCGCGGATCGTCTCGTCCAGTTCCGTCAGAACGTCGCCGTCGAACTCGTGCCCGTAAAGCTCGATCAGCCGGCGGCGGTCGAAGGAATTGATCTGTTCCAGAAGGTCGGCGATGTCGGCGGGGTGAAACGGCTCCAGCTCCTGCCACAGCATCGCCTGGTCGCCGATATCCACGGCATACATGATCCGGCCAACGACCTTCTGATCCAGCACATAGGCGCTGTCCTCGCGCTCGGGCTCCCGCTCGGGCTCGGGCACCTGCGCGGGTTCGCGCTCTTCGGTCACGTCGTCCTGCTGGTTTTTCTCGGCCATCGCGCGCTCCCCGGTTCTGCGGCACCATGTAGGACAAAGCCGCGGGAAATCACAACGTAATATGCGGGATTTACGCCTGTCTTCCGCGCACCTATCCTGCCCCCGGACCGGCCCCGAGGACACCACACCGCATGACCCCCCCGCGCATCCTGACCGGACAGGTCCTCTGCTTCACCCGCTCGCCGTTCCAGGGCGACCCCGCCGGCTCCGCCCGCCTCGACGAGGCCGTCCTGATCGAGAACGGCCACGTCACCCGCACCGGCCCCCTCGCGGACCTGCGCACCGCCGCCCCGGACGCCCGGATCGAGCGTTACGACAACCATCTCATCTCGCCCGGCTTCATCGACGCCCACGCGCATTACCCCCAGACTGGCATCATCGCCAGCTGGGGCAAACGCCTGCGCGACTGGCTGGAAACCTACACCTTCCCGGAGGAAATGCGCCTCGCCGATCCCGCCTACGCGCACCGGATCGCCAACCGCTACCTCGACCTCATACTGGCCAACGGCACCACCACCGTCGCGACGTTCTGCACCTCCCACGCCCACAGCGCCGACGCCTTTTTCGAGGCCGCGCAATGCCGCAACCTCCGCGCCGTCGCCGGCAAGACCTGCATGGACCGCAACGCCCCCGCCGCCCTCCTGGACACCGCGCAATCCGCCTATGACGACAGCGCCGCCCTCATCGCCCGCTGGCACGGCACCGGCCGGCTGACCTATGCCATCACCCCGCGCTTCTCGCCCACCTCGACGCCCGATCAACTCTCTGCCCTCGGCGCGCTCTGGGCCGAACACCCCACTTGTCTCATGCAAACGCATCTCTCCGAACAGGCCGAGGAAATCGACTGGGTCAAATCCCTTTTCCCGACGGCCCGCGACTATCTTGACACCTACGAGTCCCACGGCCTTCTCGGCTCCCGCGGCCTCTATGGCCACGCCATCCACCTCACCGCCCGCGAACGCGCCCGCCTGGCCGAGACCGGCGCGGCGCTCATACACTGCCCCACCTCCAACACCTTCATCGGCTCCGGCCTCTTCGACATGGCCGCGCGCCTCGAGGACGGCCACCGCATCGGCCTTGCCACCGATACCGGGGGCGGCTCGTCCCTGTCCATGCTGCGCACCATGGCCGCCGCCTACGAGATCGGCCAGCTTTCCGGCACCGCCCTGCACCCCGCGCAGCTGTGGTGGCTGGCGACAGCGGGCAGCGCCGACGCCCTGCACCTCTCGGACCGCATCGGCACTATCGCCCCGGGAATGGAGGCCGACCTTGTCGCCATAAACCTCGCCTCGACTCCGGCGATTGCCCAGCGCGCCGCCCGCGCCGAGGACCTCTGGCAGGCCGTCTTCCCCACGATCATGATGGCCGACGACCGCGCCATCGCCCAAATCTGGGTGACGGGAACGCCGCAATCGTAGGGTGGGGTTCAACCCCACCACGCGAACGCCGATTTTCGAATGAACATCCATGCCGCCCTCCACCCTCGATCATCGCGCAACGCGAATGGGTGTTCGGGACTGGTGCGGTCGGGGGGACTCGAACCCCCACGAGTGTTAGCTCACAGCGACCTCAACGCTGCGCGTCTACCAATTCCGCCACGACCGCCCGTGACCGAAAGACGCTCTGAACGAACGCCTTGGTGCAGCGCCGTATAGGCAATCGCGCCCGGCTTGTGAAGGCCAAAAACCACGGCTTTGACAAAATCCGCGCCACCTGCCAAAGCACGCCGATGGTAGACTGGATCACCTCCCCCGGCCTCGTCGACTACGAGACCGCCTGCGCCGAGATGGAGGCCCGCGCCGAGGCCATCGCGCGCGGCGACGCCGACGAGGCGATCTGGCTCCTGGAGCATCCGCCGCTCTACACCGCCGGCACCTCCGCCAAACCCGCCGACCTCACCGATCCCGACCGCTTTCCGGTCTATCCCACGAAACGCGGCGGACAATACACCTATCACGGCCCCGGGCAGCGCGTCGTCTACGTCATGCTCAACGTGGGCCAGCGCGGCCGCGACGTCCGCGCCTTCGTGCAACAACTGGAATCTTGGGTCATCGCCACCCTCGACCAGTTCAATGTCACCGGCGAGATCCGCGAGGGCCGCGTCGGCGTCTGGGTCACGCGCGACGACAAGCCGCTCACCGCCACGGGGCAAAAGCCCGAAGACAAGATCGCCGCCATCGGCATCCGCCTGCGCAAATGGGTCAGTTTCCACGGCATCTCGATCAACGTCGAACCCGACCTCGATCATTTCTCCGGCATCGTCCCCTGCGGCATCACCGACCACGGCGTCACCTCGCTCGTCGATCTCGGCCTTCCCGTCACCCTGAGCGACGTGGACGTGGCCCTGCAAAAGACCTTTCCCCGGGTGTTCGGCTAAAGCGTTTCCGGGTCAGTCCGAAACATGCATAGCTTCTGGCGTTCGAAGAGGCCGCGAAAAGCGATCCGGTTTTTCCCGGAAACGCCCTGATCCACGCACGAAAAGACCCGGACGAAGCACGATTCACGGTCTTGCCTCGCCCGGGCCCACGCCGGCAATAGGCCAGCCGTCAGGCCAGCTCGGTTTTCACCTCGATATTGCCTTGCGTCGCATTGGAATACGGACAGATGAAATGCCCGCGCTCCATGATCTTCTTCGCGGTGTCCTCGTCCACGCCCGGCATCGACACTTTCAGGTCCACCTTCAGACCGAATCCGCCGTCTTCACGCGGTCCGATCCCTACCTTGGCATCGACCGATGCATCCTGAGGCACCTCGCCCAGCTTTTCGCTCTGCGCGGCAAAGCGCATCGCGCCCAAGTAGCACGCGGCATAGCCCGTCGCGAACAGCTCCTCGGGGTTGTGTCCCTTGCCGGCCCCGCCCAGCGCCTCTGGCGTGTCCATGGTAAAGGTCAGCATACCGTTCTTCAGGCGCGCCACCCCTTCGCGGCCACCGCCAGTGGCATGGGCTTCGGTCCAGTACTTGATATCGGTCGACATGAAGGCTCCCTTTCATCGCTCAAGATTAAATCGTACACGATACATATATCGGTCGCCCATCCTGTCAACGCTTGCGATCAAATCGCGCACGACATATCTTTCCGCAATGAGCACCCTCCCCCCACCCGACATGCTGTGTTTCGCGCTCTATTCTACGGCGCACCGGATGCAGCAGACCTACAAGCCGCTCCTCGCACCGCTGGGCCTGACCTATCCGCAATACCTGTTGCTCAGCGCGCTCTGGTTCGGGGACGCCCGCACGGTCGGCGCCCTGGGCCGCGAGTTGCAGCTTGAATCCAACACGCTCACCCCCTTGATCAAGCGCCTGGAAACCCGCGGCCTTCTGCGCCGCGAACGCGACACCGCGGACGAACGCCAGGTCCGCGTGCATCTCACCGACACGGGCCGCGCCCTTCAGGCCGACGCCGCGCATATCCCCGACTGCATCACCCGCGAAACCGGCATGGACATGACAGACCTCGCCCGCCTGCGCGACGAGATCCTCGCTCTGCGCGACCGGCTCGACCGCGCCTGACGCCCCGCGCCCTCCCGGCGCGGCCACCTTCCTCTGGCCGAAAACATCCCCGCCGGAGGCCCCGGCCCGACAACCAGGCCCGCCGGGTGAACGCGTCACATCACCACCCGCGCCCCGAGACGCCGCCTGTCGCGGCGTCGAGACGACCTGCGCGCGCGCAGCGCGCCCCTTCGGATCACCGAACCCCGACCCCGTCAAAACGGAATATCATCCGCCCCGGTCACGAACCGCGCCACCACCTTCTTGACCCCGGCCTTCTCGAAATCGATCTCCAGCTTGTCGCCCTCGATCCCGATGATCGCGCCATAGCCGAACTTCTGGTGAAACACCCGCTCGCCCATCTCGTGCGCGCTCACCGCCTGGGCGTCAATCACCATGTCGCGCGCCTCCTGCGGCTGGCTCACCGGGCGCTGCTGGCTCCGCGCCTGCATCCGCTTCCAGCCCGGCGAGTTATAGACATTGGCCTCGGCGACACGGGATTCAATCGTGCCAAGACCACCGCCCGCCGCGCCATAGCCCCCGCCATACAGCCCCGGCGGCGTCAGCACCTCGACGTGATCCTCCGGCAGTTCGTCAATGAACCGGCTCGGCATCTGGCTCTGCCATTGCCCGTAGACCCGCCGGTTCCCGGCAAAGGAGATCGTGCACACCTCCTCGGCCCGCGTGATCCCCACATAGGCCAGCCGACGCTCCTCCTCGAGCCCCTTCAGCCCGCTCTCATCCATGCTCCGCTGGCTGGGGAAGAGGCCATCCTCCCACCCCGGCAGGAACACGGCCGGAAACTCCAAGCCCTTGGCGGCGTGCAACGTCATGATGCTGACCTTCTCGCCCGCCTCCTCGCTCTCATTGTCCATGATCAGGCTGACATGCTCCAGGAACCCCTGCAGGTTCTCGAACCCTTCCAAGGCCTTCACCAGTTCCTTGAGGTTTTCCAGCCGCCCCGGCGCCTCGGGCGTCTTGTCCAGCTGCCACATCTCGGTATAGCCGCTCTCGTCCAGCACCATCTCGGCCAGCTCCACGTGGCTGACATCCTTGTCCCCCACCAGCCGCCCCCAGCGCCGCAAACCGTCCAGCAGCTTGCCCAGTTCCGAGGCTCCTTTCCCGGTCAGCCCCTTCTCTTCCAACAGGATCGCCGCGCCTTCCAACAGCGACACGCCGTTCTGCCGCGCTGTCACCTGGATCTTCTGCTGCGCCTTGTCGCCCAGGCCCCGCTTCGGCGTGTTCACCACCCGCTCGAAGGCCAGGTCATCGGCCGGGCTGACCACCAGCCGGAAATAGGCCATGGCATCGCGGATCTCCATCCGCTCGTAAAAGCGCGGCCCCCCGATCACCCGGTACGGCATCCCGATCGTCAGAAACCGGTCTTCGAAGGCCCGCATCTGATGCGACGCCCGCACGAGGATCGCCATGTGGTCGAGGCTCATCGGCGCCATCCCCCGCGTGCCCCGCTGCATCGCCTCGATCTCTTCCCCGACCCAACGCGCCTCCTCGTCGCCGTCCCAGTGACCGATCAGGCGCACCTTCTCGCCCTCCTCGGCTTGCGTCCACAATTCCTTGCCCAGCCGGTCCTTGTTGCCCGAAATCACGCCCCCGGCCGCCGCCAGGATATGCGGCGTCGAGCGATAATTCTGCTCCAGCCGGACAACAGTGGCGCCCGGAAAATCCTTCTCGAACCGGAGGATGTTGCCCACCTCGGCCCCGCGCCAGCCATAGATCGACTGGTCGTCATCGCCCACGCAACAGATGTTCCGGTGCCCCCCGGCTAACAGCCGCAGCCACAAATACTGCGCCACGTTGGTGTCCTGGTACTCGTCGACCAGGATATAGCGGAACCAGCGCCGGTACTGCTCCAGCACGTCGTCATGGGTCTGAAAGATCGTCACCATGTGCAGCAGCAGATCGCCGAAATCCACCGCGTTCAACTCGCGCAGCCGGGTCTGGTACTGCTTGTAAAGCGCCACGCCCTTGCCGTCATAGGCACTGGCCTCGGCGGCCGGCACCTGATCGGGCGTCCACGCCCGGTTCTTCCACTGGTCGATGATCCCGGCCAGCATCCGCGCGGGCCAGCGCTTGTCGTCGATATTCGCCGCCGCCACCAACTGCTTCAGCAGCCGCAACTGATCGTCGGTGTCGAGAATGGTGAAGTTCGACTTCAGCTCCACCAGCTCCGCATGCCGCCGCAACAGCTTCACGCAGATCGAATGGAACGTGCCCAGCCACGGCATCCCCTCGACCGCCTCGCCCATCACCCGGCCCACGCGCATCTTCATCTCGCGCGCCGCCTTGTTGGTGAAGGTCACGGCCAGAATCTCGTTCGGCCTTGCGGTGCCCGTGTTCAGCAAGTGAACCATGCGCGTGGTCAGCGCCTTGGTCTTGCCGGTCCCGGCCCCTGCCAGCATCAGCACGGGCCCTTCCAATGCCTCCACCGCCTCGCGCTGCGCGGGGTTCAGGTCGTCCAGATAGGGCGTCGGGCGGGCCGCCATCGCGCGCGTCGCCAGTGACGCGCTCTCGAAGGCATCGGATTCGTCGAAACTGCTCATGGCCCAAGAATAGCGAAGCCGCGTCCCGAGGAAAAGCCAATGTTCACACTGTGTTCCAACCCGTTAACACTTATTCACCCCCCTTGACGCCGCGTAGGGTGGGTGAAAACCCACCTTTCATGCGTGAATGTAACGCCCCACGCCTACGACCCCGCGTCCCGCTTCCGCCGCAACGCCTGCAAATCGCAACGGCTGGCAACGGCCCCCGGCCCCGGCAGGTCATCCGCCCCCGCCGCGCCCCGCCGCAGGCCCGACGTGGCCGCCCAGCGCTGGATCGCCCCTTCAGAACACCGCAGGTAAAGCACCCCCGCCGCCTTGGTCACATGGCGCATCTCGAACTCGAACCGGCCTTCATACCCGTCCCGGTCGATCAGGATCACCGCGGGTTTCTTGCCCGTCAAATGCTGCGCGAAGAGCGCCTGATGCAGCGAATCCCGCGCGCTCGCGCTGCCGTCGAGGCCCAGCTCGATCACATGGTCCCGGGTCTCGCAATCCACGCGCACATACCGCTTCATGCCCGCCACGTCGAAATAGTGCCGCTGCTCCTCGGCGCTTCCCGCCAGGAACGCGCACAGCAAAGCGGCCAGTTCAACCTCGCCCATCCAACACACCCTCCCGCGCCCGAAACCCGATAACAAAGGTCAACACGGCGCCCGCCAAACCATACCCCCGATTTCACTCCCACCGACCGGGCGCGCCCGCAATAACGTTTCTCAATCAATGTTAACGTCCGCGACCGCCCCACTTCCGCCCCACAAAAGATATTCCCCACGAAAATTCGTACGAATTTTCACCCATGCCACGAACCGACCGCCCGGATCGGATCGGCGCGATCCCGCCTTCCCTGCGGCACCGATTGGAACGAACCGGCGGTATCCCCGTTAGACAGGCAATGGAAAAAGGAGGAGGATCCCCATGAAACGCAAGATGACAAGTGTGCTCGCACTATGCACCATTGCCGGTCTTTCCGGCCCCGCCCTGGCGGATTGCCAGGATGAACTGGCACAACTCACCGGCGAGGCCGGAATGGAAGTCGAAGGCGGCATCTCCAAGGACGGCAGCCTCGCCCCGCTGGAAGACCCGGATGCAAACGCCGACGCGTCCGGCAGCGTGGACGGCGCCGCCAGCACCTCGGACACGGACACGTCCGACAGCAGCTCCAACACCGACCTGTCGGCACAGGCCGAGGACATGAACTCGGACGCGGCCGAAGGCGATGGCGAGGTCGTCAAGGACGGCGACACCGCCCCGCTCGAGACCGATACATCCTCCGTGGCCACCTCCGGACAGGACGCCGCCGCGCAGCAGGACGGTTCGGGCGACGCCAGCGCCACGGCCAACTCGGATGCCAACTCGGACTCCGAGATGTCGCAAGAGGCCAAGGATGCCATCGAAACCGCGAAAGCAGCGCTCGAAGCCGGCGACGAGAAAGCCTGCATGGACGCCGTCGAGGAAGCGCGCAATTCGTGACGCCGCGACGCATCGCTGAACGAGACCAGAACGCCGCCATCCCGTACAGGGGTGGCGGCGTCGGTTTGTCCGCAGCCGTCCCGGACCCGATCCGGGACCTGCCCGCCCGATGCCCGGAAAACGCCGCGGGGCGGCCCGGGCGTTAACCTTCCCTCAACATTCGCGGCCTCCGGCCCGTCGCGCACCGCGCGTCGCGTCAACCCCGGCAAACGCGGAAAACCCCACCGTCGCGATACCACCCGGATACCGACGCGATACCGACGTGACATTTCGAATCGATCCGCACCGTTAACCCCGCCCCCCGGATGATTTCCCTTTCCGGGCGCATCCCGGCTTGCTATCGCTTTGCCATGTCGCTCGATGCCCGTTTTCCCGCCATTTCCGACCTGCGCGCCCGCGCCCGTCGCCGGTTGCCGCATTTCGTCTGGGAATACCTCGACAGCGGCACCGGGTCCGAGGCCACGACGCGGCGCAACAAGGCGCAGATCGATGCGGTCCGCCTGATGCCCTCGATCCTGCATGGCGAGATCGCCCCGGATCTGAAAACTTCCCTTTTGGGACAAGAGTTTGACTTGCCATTCGGCATCGCTCCCGTGGGCATGTCCGGCATGATCTGGCCCGGCGCGGAACAGCTTTTGGCCCGCGCCGCGGCACGGGCGAACATCCCCTACACGCTCTCCACCGTGGCCACGCAAAAGCCCGAGGATCTGACCGGTTCACTCGGCCCGCATGCCTGGTTCCAGTTCTATCCGCCGCGCGATCCCGAAATCCGCAAGGACATGATCCAACGCATCAGGACGGCCGGGTTTTCCACTCTGGTCCTGACCGTGGACGTGCCCATCGCCTCGCGTCGCGAACGCCAGGTGCGGTCAGGCCTGACCACCCCGCCCCGGATCACGCCGCGCGTCCTGGCGCAGATCGCGATCCGCCCCGCCTGGGCCATGGGCATGTCCGGTCGCGGCATGCCCCGGATGCGCTTCATCGACGATTATGCGCCGGATACCAAGGGGTTACCCTCGAACAAGCATGCCGGCTACCTGCTGCGCACCTCCCCGGACTGGTCGTATCTTGCCTGGCTGCGCGAGCATTGGGATGGCCCCCTGGTCATCAAGGGCGTTCAGGATCATCGCGACGTGGCACGCCTGCAATCCGAAGGCGTCGACGCGATCTGGATCTCCAACCACGCCGGCCGCCAGTTCGACGCGGCCCCGGCCACGATCGAGGCGCTGCCTCTCATCCGCGCCGAAACCGACCTGCCGATCCTCCTGGATGGCGGTATCGAGAGCGGCCTGGACATCCTGCGTGCCTTGGCCCTGGGGGCGGATTTCGTCATGCTGGGACGGGCCTGGCACTACGCGCTCGCCGCCCTCGGGCGGGACGGCCCGGGGCATCTGGTGCATATCCTCAAGACCGATCTCGAGGCCAACATGGGCCAGTTGGGCCTTGGCCGCCCACGGGATGCCCGCGGCCGCCTGCTGCCGGACACGGACTGAGCGACCATAGCGCCCGACCTTCACGAAACGTTAACCTGCGCACCCGTACAGTCTCGCGGCGACCCGGCCTCGACACGCCCCCCGGGATGCGGCGCCGGTCTCCCGATCGGGTAGCTTCACTACCCGCCCGGCCAAGAAAATCGCCCGGCGGTGGATGTACCCACTTTGTCGGATTGCGCTACCCTCTTGCAAAACCTAAAAACAGGCGCAACGCTGCACTGCGGCGCAAAAACTGCTGAGCAACCGCAGCGAACGACATGACGGGAGGACAGGCCATGGCCGAGTTCAAGAAAATTCTTATCGCCAACCGGGGCGAGATTGCCATCCGCATCATGCGCGCCGCAAACGAGCTGGGCAAACGCACCGTGGCCGTCTTCGCCGAAGAGGACAAGCTGGGCCTGCACCGTTTCAAGGCGGACGAGGCGTACCGGATCGGCGAGGGACTGGGCCCCGTGCAGGCCTATCTCTCGATCGACGAGATCATCCGCGTCGCCAAGAAATCCGGCGCCGACGCGATCCATCCGGGCTATGGCCTTCTGTCCGAGAACCCCGCGCTGGTTGATGCGTGCGAGGCCAACGGCATCACCTTCATCGGCCCAAAAGCCGAGACAATGCGTGCCCTTGGCGACAAGGCCAGCGCCCGCCGCGTCGCCATCGAGGCCGGCGTGCCCGTCATCCCCGCCACCGAGGTGCTGGGCGAGGACATGGACCAGATTCGCAAGGAAGCGTCCGAGATCGGCTACCCGATGATGCTCAAGGCCTCCTGGGGCGGCGGCGGGCGCGGAATGCGGCCCATCGAGTCGGAAAAAGAGCTGGCCGAGAAGGTCCGCGAGGGCCGGCGCGAGGCCGAGGCGGCCTTCGGCAACGGCGAGGGCTATCTGGAAAAGATGATCACCCGCGCCCGTCACGTCGAGGTCCAGATCCTGGGCGACAAGCATGGCAACATGTACCACCTCTTCGAGCGGGACTGCTCGGTCCAGCGCCGCAACCAGAAGGTCGTCGAACGCGCGCCCGCGCCCTACTTGACCGACGCGCAGCGCGAGGAGATCTGCCAGCTGGGCTACAAGATCTGCAAGCACGTCAATTACGAATGCGCCGGCACGGTCGAGTTCCTGATGGATATGGACACCGACCAGTTCTACTTCATCGAGGTGAACCCCCGCGTCCAGGTCGAGCACACCGTGACCGAGGAGGTCACCGGCATCGACATCGTCCAGGCCCAGATCAAGATCGCCGAAGGCAAGACGCTGGAGGAAGCCACCCGCAAGACGTCACAGGATCAGATCACCCTCAACGGCCACGCGATCCAGACCCGGATCACCACCGAGGACCCGCAAAACAACTTCATCCCCGATTACGGCCGCATCACCGCCTTCCGCGAGGCCACCGGCATGGGCATCCGCCTCGACGGCGGTACGGCCTATTCGGGCGGCGTCATCACCCGCTACTACGACAGCCTGCTGGTCAAGATCACCGCCCACGCGCAAACGCCCGAAGGCGCCATCGCCCGGATGGACCGCGCCCTGCGCGAGTTCCGCATCCGCGGCGTCAGCACGAACATCGCCTTTGTCGAAAACCTGCTGAAACACCCCATTTTCCTCAGCAACGAATACACCACCAAGTTCATCGACACGACGCCCGAGCTCTTCGACTTCGCCGCCCGCCGCGACCGCGGCACCAAGGTGCTCACCTACATCGCCGACATCACGGTAAACGGCCACCCCGAGGTCCAGGGCCGCGTGAAACCGCGCGAGGACCTCGCCCTGCCCCGCGCGCCCAAGCCGAAGAACGAAACGATCACCGATGGCGCCAAGCAGATCCTCGACCGCGACGGCCCGCAGGCGGTGGCCGACTGGATGTCCGCCCAGAAACAGGTGCTGATGACCGACACCACCATGCGCGACAGCCACCAATCCCTTCTGGCCACGCGCATGCGGTCTATCGACATGATCCAGATCGCCGAGAACTATGCCCATGATCTGCCACAGCTTTTCTCGGTCGAATGCTGGGGCGGCGCCACCTTCGACGTGGCCTACCGCTTTCTCGACGAATGCCCGTGGCAGCGCCTGCGCGACCTGCGCGAACGGATGCCCAACCTGCTGACCCAGATGCTGCTGCGCGGCTCAAACGGCGTGGGCTACACCAACTATCCCGACAACGTCGTGCAGGCCTTCGTCAAACAGGCGGCTGAGAGCGGCGTCGACATCTTCCGCGTCTTCGATCCGCTGAACTGGACCGAGAACATGCGCGTGTCGATGGACGCTGTGCGCGACGCCGACAAGGTGCTGGAAGCGGCGATCTGCTACACCGGCGACATCCTCGACCCGAACCGTGCGAAGTACGACCTGAACTACTACCTCAAGATGGCCAAGGAGCTGAAAGAGGCCGGCACCCATATCCTCTGCATCAAGGACATGGGCGGCCTTCTGAAACCCGCCTCCGCCACGGTGCTTTTCAAGGCCCTGAAGGAAGAGATCGGCCTGCCCATCCACTTCCACACGCACGACACAGCAGGCGTGGCCTCTGCCACGATCCTCGCCGCCGCCGATGCGGGCGTCGATGCCGTGGACTGCGCTATGGACGCGCTGTCGGGCAACACCAGCCAGGCCACCATGGGCTCGGTGGTCGAGGCCCTGCGCCACACCGACCGCGACACCGGGCTCGATATCGACGCAATCCGAAAGATCTCGATCTACTGGGAAAACGTGCGCGAGCACTACGCCGCCTTCGAGAGCGCCATGCAATCGCCCACGTCGGAGGTCTACCTGCACGAGATGCCCGGCGGCCAGTTCACCAACCTGCGCGCCCAGGCCCGCTCGCTGGGGCTCGAGGCCAAGTGGCCTGAGATTGCCCGCACCTATGCCGACGTAAATCAGATGTTCGGCGACGTGATCAAGGTGACCCCCATCGCCAAGACCGTGGGCGACCTGGCGCTGATGATGGTCAGCCAGGGCCTCACCTGCGAAGACGTGCTCGACCCCAAGACCGAGGTCAGCTTCCCCGAAAGCGTTGTCACCCTGATGAAAGGTTACGTGGGCCAAGCCCCCGGCGGCTTCCCCGACGATATCGTGCGCAAGGTTCTGAAGGACGAGAAACCCATCACCGTCCGCCCCGGCACCCTGCTCGAGCCCGAAGATCTCGAGGCGCGACACAAGGAGCTTCAGGACAAGTTCGAGGACGAGGAGATCGACAACGAGGACCTGATGGGCGCGATGATGTATCCGAAGGTTTTCGATGCCTACATGGAGCGCCACCAAGTCTACGGCCCCGTCCGCACCCTGCCCACCAAGACGTTCTTCTACGGCATGGAACCGGCCGAGGAGATCTCGGCCGAGATCGACCCCGGCAAGACGCTGGAAATCCGGCTGGTCGCCGTGGGCGAAACCCACGAGGACGGCGAGGCGCGGGTGTTCTTCGAACTGAACGGCCAGCCTCGAACCATTCGTGTCCCCGACCGCCGCGTCAAGGAAACCGTCCAGGCCCGGCCCAAGGCCGAGGCCGGCAATGCCGACCATATCGGTGCACCCATGCCGGGGGCCGTGGCCACCGTGGCGGTCAGCGCAGGCCAGCAAATCAAGACGGGCGACCTGCTCCTGACCATCGAGGCGATGAAGATGGAAACCGGCCTGCACGCCGAACGTGACGCCACCGTCAAGGCCGTGCACGTCCAGCCCGGCGCCCAGATCGACGCCAAGGACCTACTGGTCGAACTTGAGTGACCCATCCCGGGCGGGGCGCGCAGGCCGACGCGCCCCGCCCCACCCCGGCCAACAGCCCCCTTTCCAAAACCCGCGAATCCGACAAAGCTGCGCCGGTCTGAACGCCGGGGGATGTCATGCAGAAAATCATCGTCTTCACCGACATCCATTTCGTGCCCGAGGGCGAGACGATCATCGGCCTCGATCCCGCCGCACGCTTCGCCCAGGGCCTCGCCCATGCGCAGAAACACCACCCGGATGCCGCCCGTATCGTCATCACCGGCGATCTCACCCATCACGGGACCGACCCCGAGTACCGCCGCCTGCAAGCCGCGCTGGCAGACGTGCAGGTCCCGGTGTCGCTCATGCTGGGAAATCACGACCGCCGCGCTCCCTTCCGGTCGGTGTTCACCGATGCACCGCAAACGCCCGAGGGATTCGTCCAGGATGCGATCGACCTCGACGACACCCGCCTTGTCCTGCTCGACACCCTCAACGAAGACGCCGACGACACCCATAGCGGGCTTTTGTGCGATGATCGGCTGGACTGGATGGAAGCCGCCATCGCAGGCGCACAAGGCCGCCGGGTGATCCTCTTCCTGCACCATCCGCCCATCCTGACAGGGTTCGGCGGCATGGATTGGATCGGCCTGAAATCGCGCCGCCAGCTGGCCGCGCGGCTGGAAGGGCACGACTCCGTCCACCAGATCGTCGCCGGCCATATCCACCGCACGATCCAGGGCGGGTTCGCCACCGGCGCGGGCAACCGCATCCCCACCGCGATTTTCAAAAGCCCATGTCACCAGATGCCCATGGCGCTCGGTTTTCAGGATCCCAGCCTTTCGGTGGACGAGCCGGGGGCCTACGGCCTTCTGCTGCTTGGCCCGGACGGGATCGTGGTGCACACCGAGGACTTCACTCTGCCGCCTGCAAACCGCGTCTGTTACGACACCCAACGCGGCTGACCTGCGGCTTCGCGGCTTGCCGCATGGCGCCACCGTCCGCGTTGTCGCCTCAGGGCCAGGCGCGCTTTTCCGCCACTTGGCACCCGCCCCCCGGTTTTGCTTGCCCGATGGCTGTCAGGATACTACCCTCAGTTGCACCCTGCTGCCTTTGCCGCAGTCTCTACCGAAGGAGACGTGACGTGACCGGATTGCATGATCAAGACCCGGATGTGCCGACGCCCCCGACGAAAAAGCGTCGTGCCCTGTTTTTCGCATTTTTGCTGCTTGCCTCCACCCTTGTCTATGTCGAGCTGATCCTGCGCTACGGCAACTGACGGACGCCGCGGCAAAAAAATCCGCCCAAGCTGCGATTTTCCCTTGCAGCCCCGCGCGAGACTTTATATCTCCGCCTCACCCAACGGACGCGGGCGTAGCTCAGGGGTAGAGCATTACCTTGCCAAGGTAAGGGTCGTGAGTTCGAATCTCATCGCCCGCTCCAATTTCTCTCCAAGTTGATCGACAGAACCGGCAGAATGCCGGTTCTCGTGCCAATCGGCACCACGTTCCTCCCGACCTGTTCCGCCCCCCTTGGCGCGCCTGCCAAGCCCGCCTATAACGGCGCGGCAAACACTCAGGGACGCACCCAATGCGCAGCGCCAGCATCACCCGCAAGACCGCCGAAACCGATATCTCGGTCACGATCGACCTCGATGGCACCGGCACCTACGACAACCGGACCGGCGTGGGGTTCTTCGACCACATGCTGGACCAGCTGGCCCGCCACGCCCTGATCGACATGGACATCCGCTGCGAGGGCGACCTGCATATCGACGACCACCACACTGTCGAGGACGTGGGCATCGCGCTCGGCCAGGCCCTGACGCAGGCCGTGGGCGACAAGAAAGGCATCCGCCGCTACGGCTCCTGCCTGCTGCCCATGGACGACGCGCTGGTGCGCGCCGCGCTGGATATTTCCGCCCGGCCCTACCTGGTGTGGAACGTCGCCATGCCCACCGCCCAGATCAAGACATTCGACACCGAACTGGTGCGCGAGTTCTTCCAGGCGTTCAGCACCCATGGCGGGCTCACGCTGCATGTCGACGCGCTGCACGGCATCAACAGCCACCACATTGCCGAGGCCGCGTTCAAGTCCGTCGCTCGCGCCCTGCGCGATGCGCTCGAAATCGACCCGCGCAAATCGGATGCGATCCCGTCCACCAAGGGCACGCTCTGAGCCCATGACAACCGTCATCGTCGATTACGAATCCGGCAACCTGCATTCGGCCGAAAAAGCATTTCAGCGCATGGCGTCCGAGGCCGGTGCCGGCAAGGTCGTCGTGACCTCGGACCCCGAGACCGTACGCACGGCCACGCGCATCGTGCTGCCCGGCGACGGCGCCTTCCCGGCCTGCCGGAACGAGCTTTATGACCATCGCGGCCTCTTCGAGGCGATGAAGGAGACGGTCATCGACAAGGGCCGCCCCTTCATGGGCATCTGTATCGGGATGCAGATGCTGGCCACGCGCGGGCTGGAATATACCGAGACGGATGGGTTTGACTGGATTGCCGGGACGGTCGTTTCGGTCGCGCCGTCGGATCCGTCGATGAAGGTTCCGCACATGGGCTGGAACGACCTTGTGATCGACACGCCCCATCCCGTGCTTGACGGCGTCAGCACCGGCGACCACGCCTATTTCGTGCATTCCTACCATTTCGAGGTCGCGGACCTCTCCCAGCGGATCGCCCACGTGGATTATGGCTTGCCGGTGACGGCCGTGGTGGGCCGCGACAACCTCGTCGGCACCCAGTTCCACCCGGAGAAAAGCCAGGCCACCGGCCTGCGCATCATCCGCAATTTCCTGGCCTGGACGCCCTGAGGCCTATTGGATGCGGGTCCAGTTCTGCGACATGCAGACCGGCCCCATGCAGCCCCGGACCGTCATCCGGTCGCCCCGAAGGGTCATGCCCGCGGGATATTCGCGCTGATGGGCCGGGATCCAGGCGCGCCCTTCGTATTTGCCATTGCCGGTCGGCGTGGCGTTCCGGATCACCTTGTGCCCGACGCTCGCGGCCGCCACCTCCTGCCCTTGCGAATTGAAGGTACGCGTGATCTTGCCGCAGACGGCGTTGCCGCAGTCGTACACATTCACATGGGCAATGATGCCCTTCTTGTCGGGCTCGGTCTGCCACGTGCCCGTCGCCGGATCGGCCAATGCCGCACCCGTGGTTCCGATTAACAGTGCAAAAGACATAGCCATACGCATTGGCCGGGCCTCCTTCCTACCTGATTTCAACATATTACAGGTAAGACGTGCGGCCCGGCCAATTCGTTCAATCACAGTTCCGTATCAGGCGGAAAAGGGCTTATTTCACCTTTGTCCACGTGCCGCCGTCGCGGCCTTCGCAACAAACTATGCCATGGACCTCAGTTGACCCGTTTCCAAGTCTGTTTCGCACAAATAAGCCCGCCGGCGACACATCCGCGCAGTTGCAACGTGTTCCCGTTCAAATCAAGCTTTCCAATGTAAACCTTGTTGTTGGACGGGCGCCAGACCTTGCCTTCGTAACGTCCATTGCCTGCCGGCTTCATCTGACGCACGACCTGCTTGCCGATATTCGGTGACTTGTATTCGCCGTTCTCATTGAAGGTCCGCGTGAACACGCCACAAATCGCGTCGCCGCATTTCTGCATTTTGACATGTGCGAAAGAGCCGTCGTCGGGTTCTGTCTGCCAAGTTCCCAGAACAGGGTCAGCCAAGGCGGCGCCGGCACTCATCAAGGTGGCCACGAAGGCCAGTGTCATCGTTCTCATGCGTATCTCCTCCCGCAAATGATGCCACGCAGCATGCGGCCACCGCCCGGCCCCTATCAAGCCTGACGCCACGTCGCGTTGCAAACGCCGTCCCGTTATGGCACATCGCGGCAAAGCCCTTTGCCCGGATGACCCACCCATGATCCTCTACCCCGCCATCGACCTCAAGGACGGCCAGGCCGTACGCCTCTTCAAGGGCGAAATGGAGAAAGCAACAGTGTTCAACGACGACCCCGCCGCGCAGGCGATGGAATTCGTGAACGCGGGCTGCGAATGGCTGCACCTCGTCGACCTCAACGGCGCTTTCGCCGGTGAGCCGGTGAACGCCGCCCCGGTCGAGGCGATCCTGGAACGCACAAAGGTGCCCGCCCAGCTTGGCGGCGGCATCCGCGACATGGCGACGATCGACCGCTGGCTCGGCAAGGGCCTCGCCCGCGTCATCCTCGGCACCGTGGCGGTCGAAAATCCTGCCCTCGTGCGCGAGGCGGCACAGGCCTTCCCCGGCCAGGTGGCCGTGGGCATCGACGCCCGCAACGGCCGCGTGGCGACCAAGGGCTGGGCCGAGGAAACCGATGTCATGGTCACCGACCTTGCCCGGTCATTCGAGGACGCGGGCGTCGCCGCGATCATCTACACAGACATCAACCGCGACGGCGCCATGCAGGGCCCGAACATCGAGGCGACGGCGGCACTCGCCAACGCCGTCTCGATCCCGGTCATCGCCTCGGGCGGTGTGTCGTCCCTCGACGACCTCGTCGCGCTGAGGGATTGCGGCGCCCCACTGAACGGCGCGATCTCGGGCCGGGCGCTCTACGACGGGGCATTGGACCTGAAAGTGGCCCTGCGCACCCTCTCCGCCTGACGCGAGACCGGCACGACGACCCGTGTCACTGTCCTTCAAGAAGGTCCGTCACGAATCCGTGCATCGCCCGCACACGCGCCTCGTTCGGGATGTTGCGATTGGCCAGGTAGACCACGCCAAGATCCTGCGCCGGCAGCAATACGACATAGGCCCCGAAGCCGAAAGTCGCCCCCGTCTTGTTCAGGATCACGTCCTGTCCCGGCGCCCGGGCCGGAGTGATGCGCTCCATCGGCTGCGGCTCCAGTATGAAGTCATAGCTGTTGCCTCGGACCATCCGGTCCGCATCGACCGGCCAAGGATACTCTTCCCAGATCAGGTTCTGTACATAAGCTTCGGTCGTCCCGAACCCTTCACGCGTCCGCGCCAAGGCTTGCGTCAGATCATCACCCGCCTGAGCATGTCCCAGGTAGAGGTCCAGCAGCCGCACCAGATCCCGAGCCGAGGACTTGACCCCGTAAGCCTCGTCACCAAGCACACCGGGACCGACGCGGATCGCCTCTCCCGTATCGCGATCCACTCCATACGCGTAGCGCGGCATCACCGCCTCTGGCACGTCCACAAACGTGTCCCGCAACCCCATCTCGGCAAACAGGCCCTGCTCCATCAGTTCGGCATAGCTCCTGTCGGCGATCCGCGATTCGATATGACCCAGCAAACCGATACTTATGTTCGAATAACTGCGCGCACCCCTCATCGACAGGGCCCAGTCTTTCAGCCAGGAAATCAGTGCATCGATGTCACTTACCCCGTCCGGCACCTGAAGGGGCAAGCCACCGGAATGGTGCGTCGCAAGGTCAGCGAGCGACAGAGCGCCGAACGCGCTTCCCTTCAGCGGTTCAATGTAGGCTGACACCGGATCATCCAGGTCAAGTTCGCCCCGCACCTCCATCAACGCCGCCTGGGTTGCCGTGAAGAGCTTGCTGATTGATCCCAACTCGAACAGGGTATCCGGCGTCACCGCCACGCCGTCGTCCCGCGCCGCAAGCCCGATCGTAAAGAACTGGCTGTCCCCGCCATGGGTTATGCCCAGGGCAATACCCGGAATGTCGTGCGTCTCCATCAGCGGGCCGAAATGCCGAGCCGCCAGGGCATCGATGTCGGACTCCTCGGCCACTGCCGCACCGCAAGCCAAAACGGCGACAAACGCCCCCATCAGTTTTTTCATCATTTTCTCACTCACTGCCTCGATACTGTTGCCGCCCGTCAGTACCCGGCTTTCCCGCTACCGCCAATCCGCGTCTTGCCGCGTGAGCGGGTATTCACTCCGCCACCCGGCCGAATCAGCAAAGGCCGCACGAAGCGGCCCTTGTCATTGCAATTCGAACGCCGGTTTAGCCGCCCGCCGCCTTCTCGGTCAGCTTGCCGAGCGCGCCGGTCATCTGCTGGATATACTCCGCGTCGTCGTCGATCCTGTCCAGTTCGTCGAACATTTCCTCGGGGTCCTCGTAGGCCAGCCAGACCTGCCCATCCGCATCTTCGTACACCAGCACCTTCATCGGCAGGAACAGCCCCGCCAGCGGGTCGGCCTGCATCGCCGGCGTGCCCAGCTTGGGGTTGCCGAAGATCAGAACCTCCGAGGGGGCCAGTTGCATCCCGACACCTTCGGCCCCGCCGGCATGATCGACGCGGGCAAAGACCGTGGCACCGGCACCTTCCACCGCCGCTTCCAGCGCGTCCATCGTGCTGGCCACGTCGCTGCTGGACTGCACCTTCATCAGATCGTCATCTGCGAATGCGGGGCCGGCCAGCGCGGTCACGGCGGCAAGTGTCAGAAATCGTTTCATCTCGAATATCTCCTGCAAGGGGTCCGTCCACCCTTATAGCTAAGCCGACCGCACCGCGTGGAAACAGGTATTCGCGGAATCGGCTCGATCCCGCCGGGCCCCGCCTTCACGCACGCCAACACCCGGCCGAGGACCGGGTGCTGACTTTCCATTGAAGGCGGGCCATTGAAGGCGGGCCTACTGCCAGGTCGTATAGCCAAGCGACAGCGTCTTGGGCGATCCGCCCGACACGGCGTTCACGCGAAACTGGCTGATCCGCCCTTCGTTGGTCTTGGCGCAGATGTAGGACCCCACCGGAATATCCCGCAGCGACACCCGGTTCGCGCTGTACCGCGCAGCTCGACAGCCGTCAAAGCCCCGGTTGCGCCGGTCGCCCACACCCAGCTGCGCGCCATTGCGCGGCGCCAGGTACAAAAGCTCCGCCGTCTCGGCCTGGAACCAGATGTCCACGCCACTGCCGCGGCCCACCGCCCCACGGTCAAGATCCGCGGTCCAGGTCTGCGGGATCTCCAGCGGTCCGGTCGAGAAGGTCCGCGCCCCTGCGCCCGAGGCCGACCCGCGGCTGCACTCGAACTGCCGACCGCGCACCCGGCAGGTCGCTCCGTCCGGCGCATAGCGCTGGATCGACCCTGCGGGTCCGTAGATGCACTGCAGCGCCGCGCGCCCGCCGATATTGGTGACCCGCGCCTCGGTCAGCGAGTTGACGATCGGCGTGTTCCACCAGCCTCCCGGAAGGCCCGTGGTCACCTCGCGCCGGATCTGGCTGTGCGGGCAGGTGATGGTCTCGGCCTGCGCCGGTGCGGCCGGCGCGGCGACGGCGGCGGTCATGGCCAGCGACAGCATGGCGAGGGTGGATTTGAAAGACATCATGGCGTGGTCCTTTCGCAAGGGTTGGAGTAAGGCGCAGAACCGCGCCGACACCTGTCCGTCGCCCATCCCCCCGGCGGGGTTCAAAAATCGCCGCCTGGAGATGCGCGCGCCCAAAGCCCCATTGGCACCGCCCGCCGCCCGCGCTAGAAGGCAGGCGCGAAAGGACGGCCCATGCTCAAGATCCGCATCATTCCCTGCCTCGACGTGGCCGATGGCCGCGTGGTCAAGGGTGTGAACTTCGTCAACCTGCGCGACGCGGGCGACCCCGTGGATGCGGCCCGCGCCTATGATGCCGCGGGTGCCGACGAGCTGTGCTTTCTCGACATCCACGCCACCCACGAAAACCGCGGGGTGATGCTCGACGTGGTCACCCGCACCGCCGAGCAATGCTACATCCCGCTCACCGTGGGCGGCGGTGTCCGTACCGTCGCGGATGTGCGTGCACTGCTGCTGGCGGGGGCCGACAAGGTCTCGTTCAACTCCGCCGCCGTGGCCGACCCCGACGTGGTTCGCCTTGCCGCCGACCAGTTCGGCAGCCAGTGCATCGTGGTGGCCATCGACGCCAAGACGGTCAGCCCCGGCAAGTGGGAGATCTTCACGCATGGCGGGCGCAAGCCCACCGGCATCGACGCCATCGAGTTCGCCAAGCTGGTCGAGGACAAGGGCGCCGGGGAAATCCTGCTGACTTCGATGGA
Source organism: Roseovarius sp. THAF8 (assembly GCF_009363735.1). Lineage (NCBI taxonomy): Bacteria > Pseudomonadati > Pseudomonadota > Alphaproteobacteria > Rhodobacterales > Roseobacteraceae > Roseovarius > Roseovarius sp. THAF8. The sequence continues at coordinate 962,207 of NZ_CP045410.1, forward strand.
CCGCGACGGCACCCGTTCGGGCTTCAACCTGCCCCTCACCCGCGCCATCGCGGACGCGGTCTCGATCCCGGTCATCGCCTCGGGCGGCGTCGGCACTCTCGACCACCTCGTCGACGGCGTCACCAAGGGCGGCGCCTCCGCCGTGCTGGCCGCCTCCATCTTCCATTTCGGCGATCACACCATCGCCGAGGCCAAGGCTCACATGGCCGCGGCCGGCATCCCGATGAGGATCGGCGCATGACCCTCGAAGAGCTGGAACAGATCGTCGCCACCCGCGCCAGCGCCTCGCCCGAGGACAGCTGGACCGCCAAGCTGCTGGCCAAGGGCCCCGAGAAGGTCGCCGAGAAGTTCGGCGAGGAAGCCATCGAGGCGCTGATCGAAGCGGTCAGGGACGACAAACCGCGCTTGACGTCAGAGGCCGCCGACGTGCTCTTTCACCTGCTCGTCATGCTGCACAGCCGCGGTGTCTCCGTGGATGACGTCATGACGGAACTCGCCGCCCGCCAATCGCAGTCCGGCCTCGCCGAGAAAGCCGCCAGGTCCGAATGATTCGCCACATCGTTTTCTTCACCGCCAAGGATCCCGCCGACCTGCCCGAAATTCGCGCCGGTCTGGAAATGCTTGGCCAGATCCCCCACAGCACCCATTTCGAGGTCGGACAGAATATACATGCCGACACCCTGACCGGCGCGGAAGTCGATCTCGTGGTCTATGTGGAATTCCCCGACGAGGCCGCGCTCGCGGCCTACAAGGCCCACCCGATCTATTCCCGCGCCATCGCCCGCGTCAAACCGCTGCGCGAAATGCGCATCGCCGCGGATATCCCCGCCGCCTGAGCGCCGTCATGGCTCCTACAATTTCGATGAAATCACGCCGGTATTGAACCCGCCCATCCGCAACTCGCCGAACAGGCGCTGGTATTCGATCTTCGGACAACGGTTCATCACCACGTCGACGCCCCGTGCCCGCGCCTTTTCCGCGGCCTCTTCGTGCGATACGCCGATCTGCATCCAGATCGTCTGCAGCGCCGGGAACCGCTCCAGCGCCTCGTCCACGATCGCGGGCACATGCTCGGGCCGGCGAAAGATGTCGATCATGTCGAACTCGCCCTCGATGTCGCTCAACGATCCCAGCACCATTGCCCCGAACGCGGTCTTGCCAGCGTGGCCGGGGTTGATCGGAACCACTTCGTAGCCCTTCAGCTTCAGATAGCGCGCCACGTAGAAGCTCGGGCGCACCTCGTTCATCGACACGCCGACGACCGCGATGCGCTTGGTGCGCTTCAGGATATTCCGCAGATGGGACTCTGTGTACCGTTCGTTCATGGCACCACCCTAAAGCGCTTGCGAAAAAGAAAAAAGCGCCCGGGATAACCCGGGCGCCAGTCGCGGAACGAGGGACAGTGAAGAGAAACGCCGGAGTTCCAGTTCGGCGCTTCTGACATGTGAGATAGGTACTGATTTTTAGATAAAAAGAGGTTGTAAAATACGTGTGAAGAATCGGTAAGAATCCGCCGGATCTCAGTCGATGATGTCTTCCACCACGTCCCAGACCTCCTCCAGCAGCCGTCCGAACATCGGCTTGCGCCGCTTTTTCGATTTCTTCTTGCGCCGCCTCGGGTCGGCTCCACCATGCCACTCGGGCTTTTCGGCCACGGGCCGTCCCGTGCGGCGATCCACCGGCGCCTTCTTCTGTCGGACATCCTGCGCCCGGGGGGATCGCGGCATCATCTTCATGTCGTGCAACGGCGCACCGCATGCCCGGCAGGTCAGTTCATGCAGCGTCTCGTCGAACACCAGAACAGCCCGCGTTCCGCAGTAACAGCACGTGGCGATCTTCCGGCCCATCAGCCCCCCGTCGGTTGGTCAGTCGGTTTGTCCTCTCGATGCATATAGGGCCACGGCAGCCGCATTTGAGACATTGAGCGACCCGAACGCGCCGGAAAAGCCGATCCGCACCAATTTGTCGCAGGTCTCGCGAGTCTTCTGCCGCAACCCGGGCCCTTCCGCCCCCAGCACCAGCGCCACGGGACGGTCCTGTACGCCGACCAGCGCCTCTTCGATCGTTTCCCCGGCCGTGCCGTCAAGCCCAAGCACGATGTACCCCATGCCCTGAAGCGCCGCGATGGCGTCCGACAGGTTGCGCACGCGCAGGTACGGCTGCCGCTCCAGTGCCCCGCTCGCCGTCTTGGCCAGCGCCCCGGTCTCGGGCGCGGAATGGTGGCGCGGCGCGATCACGGCCGAGGCGCCGAAGACTTCCGCCGACCGCAGGATGGCGCCCACGTTATGCGGGTCCGTCACCCGGTCCAGCATCATCACGCGCGGCGGCCGGGTTCCGTCGCCCAGGCAGACATCCTCCAGCGTTCCCCAGTCCAGCGGCTTAACCTCCAGCGCGGCGCCCTGGTGCACCGATTGCGGATCCAGCGGCGCGCTGAACTTTCGCGGATCGGCCATCTCCGCCGTCATGCCCGACGTTGCGATGGCGTCCGCCAGTTTGTCGGCGGCGTTCTTCGTCACCACCAGCCGCAGCTTGTGGCGCCGTGGATTCTCCAGCGCATCGCGCACCGCGTGCAAGCCGAACAACCATACCGTTTCCGACGCGGCGGCCTTCTTGGCCTGTTCCTTTTCCACCACCCACTTGGGTTTCTTCATCGCCATCCGGGGGCCTCCTTCACAGGCGCCGGACAATGGCCCCGCACCACCGCAATCGCAAGCGATTTTCCGGTTGACGGGGCAACGGCCCGCTTCTAAACACGCGCCTCAGTGGGCGACAGGCCGCAAGGTGTGGCAGGGGACTGTAACTCCCTCGCGGAGACGCACGCTAGGTTCGATTCCTAGGTCGCCCACCATTTTTCAGGACGCAACACCAAACTTTCGAACGTCGCGGTTGCACTGGAGATCCCCACGGGTCCGCTCCACCTGTGCCCGCCCCTCATCCCCGCGCCTGGATCGACGGTATTTAAGGCATATCCACCGCAATCTGCCTGTTGCGGAAAGGAAAACATTAATCTCCAGCGCGTACGACCTTACCCGAGTGAAGGGACCATTGCGTGTGAGGATGTGCCGTGACCAAGACCAGTACCACCGTGAAAGACGACGCTTCAGGCGACGTTCAGGATGACCGAAACCACCTGACGCAGCTCGAAGGCCTCGCCGACGCCCTGCACCGCGTGCAGGCGGTGATCGAGTTCGAGCTTGACGGCACGATCCTGACGGCCAACGACAATTTTCTCTCCACGCTCGGCTATTCGCTGGACGAGATCGTGGGCAAGCACCACCGCATGTTCTGCAACAGCGACTACGTGCGCTCCGATGCCTATCGCGATTTCTGGATGAACCTTGCCATGGGCAAGTTCGAGGCGGGCGAATTCAAACGCATCACCAAGGACGGCAGAGAGATCTGGATCAACGCCTCCTACAATCCGATCTTCGACGCCACCGGCAAACCGATCAAGGTCGTCAAGTTCGCCACCGAAATTACGAAAAGTAAGCTGGATGCGCTGGAACAGACCGCCAAGCTGGCAGCCGTCAGCCGCGTACAGGCCATGATCGAGTTCACGCCCGATGGCAAAATACTGGACGCGAACGAGAATTTCTGCGCCGCGACCGGCTACACCCTGAACGAAATCCGCGGCAAGCATCACCGGATCTTCTGCGACGATGCATACAGCGCCTCGAAAGACTACACGCGTTTCTGGGAAAAGCTGGCGTCGGGCGAACACGATGAAGGCAAGTACCGCCGCATCGACCGCGACGGCAAGGACCTGTTCCTGCGCGCCACCTACACTCCCATTATCGACGACGACGGCAAAGTCCTGAAGGTGGTCAAGTTCGCCTTCGACATCACACCCGAGGTCGAGCTCGAACAGAACGTGACCCGCATCTCGGGCCAGTTCGCCGAGAAATCCGCAAGCATCACCGAACAGGCTCAGAAAGTGGCGGCAGGCGCTCAGACGCTGGGATGCACCACAGAGGAAATCAGCGCCTCGGTCGAGGAACTCAGCGCCTCGATCGATTCCATCGCCCAGAACAGCCGCCTGTCCGACGACATCGCCCAACGCACCAAGCAGGAGGCCGATATCGGCGCCGGCGCCATCGACCGCTCGATCGAGTCCATGGACCTGATCAACGCCTCGTCCGAGCAGATCAACGAAATCGTGAAGGTGATCAGCGAAATCGCGGGGCAGACCAACATGCTGGCCTTCAACGCCGCCATCGAGGCCGCGCGCGCCGGTGAACACGGGCTCGGCTTCTCGGTCGTGGCCGACGAGGTACGCAAGCTGGCCGAGCGGTCCTCGCAGGCGACGAAGGAAATCACCAAGCTGATCAACGAAACGGTCAAGCGGGTCTCGCAAGGAAGCGACGTCTCGCGCGAGGCCGGAGCGGCCTTCAAGAAGATCCTCGAAGGCATCGGCGAAACCACCGACTCCATTTCCCAGATCACCGTGGCCGTCACCGAACAGCAAACCGCCGCACGCGATGTGGCGGACTCGGTTCAGCAGATCGTCGAAGCCTCCGAGGAGGCCGTCATCGCCTCCGACAACATCGCGGCCGCCACCAACGAACTCAGCACCGGCGCGGAAGACCTCAAGACCGAAGTTTCCAAACTGGGCGTGTGATCAAGGACAGGTGATACACCATGACAGCAGAAAGAGAACTTTCGCTCAGCGAGTCGCAATTCAACAAGATCAGGGGCATCATCCACGACAGCACCGGCATCACGATCGGGGACAATCGCACGTCTCTCCTGCTCAGCCGGCTGCGTAGCCGCTTGCGTGAAACCAGGGACGAGGACTTCAAGGCGTATATCGCGCGCGTGACCTCCGACAAGGCCGAGCTTCAGGAACTGATCAACCGGGTCACGACGAACAAGACGTTTTTCTATCGAACGCCCCGCATCTGGCAACATTTCCGCGATGTCGCCATCCCGGCCTTCATGGAACGCAACACAAGACGCCCGATGCGCATCTGGTCCGCGGCCGCCTCGACCGGCGAAGAGGCCTATACCGCGGGCATGATCCTTGAGCACACGCGCAGCACGCAGGAGGGGTTCGACTACAGGTGCACGGGCACCGACATCTCGTCGAAGGTCCTGAAACAGGCCGAGGCCGGTCTTTACGCCGTGCCGGCCCTCACCCAACTGCGCGCGGATGGCGCGGACCTCTTTGATCGATTCATGGGCGGCGACGATACTGCCGGGTACAAGGTCGACACCCAGATAAGGGGGCGCACCACGTTCAAGCTGCACAACCTGCTGAAACCCTTGCCGGGCGGTGCCAGTTTCGACGCCGTTTTCCTGCGCAACGTTCTGATTTACTTCACCCCCGAGGATCAGGAGGCCATCCTGCGAAACGTGCACACCGCGATGGCACCCGATGCCTTTCTCTATATCGGCGAAAGCGAAAGCATCGCCCGGCTTCGGACCGATTTCGCGATCATCGAACCCATGATCTATCGCCCCGCGCCCAAGCGTGGAAAGCCGCTGACATGATTGGTGAAGATCAGCTCCATGTCCAGATCGGCCAGGTCAAGATCGGTCGCCCGGGACAGACACTGAACGCCATACTCGGCTCCTGCATCGGCCTTGGTTTTGTGGACAAGAAAAACGGCATCTGCGGTCTCGCCCATGCCTTGCTGGCCAAGTCCGAAGGCCCTCCCAAAGCCAAGGGCAGCGGGCGCCATGTCGATCACGCGATCGAGGCGCTTCTGCGCCAGATGAACGTCGCCGACACCGAGCGCCGCAAGATGCGCGTTTTCATCGCCGGCGGCGCAAACATGACCCTGCCCCACGAGACCGAGCCCGAACGCCTGGTCGGCCAGGTCAACGCCGATTTCGCACGCGCCGCACTGCGCGACGCCGGGCTTCGCATCGTGCATGACGATACCGGGGGCACACACGGTCGTCGCGTGGCGATCGACTGCACTACCGGCGATTTCACGATCACGCCCATTCCGCGCCTTGGAGAGGGATGATGTCGCACCCGCCTGAAACGCCCCCCAACGCGACCGCGCCGGGTGGTCCGGCCCCCATACCCGGCGCGTCCTGCAAGGCCGACGCGCCGGCCGCGGCCATGGAAACGGCGCCCGGCGTGCATGCCGCGCGCAACGTCGTCTATGGCTCCTTCTGGCTTGACGAGACCGAGTTCGCGTTGCCCGTCGATGTCATCCAGGAGGTCGTGAACGCCCCCGACAGCTATTCCGAGGTCCCCCTGGCCGCGCCGCACATGGTCGGGCTCTTCTGCCTGCGCAACACGATCGTCCCGGTGATCGACCTGCGTCACCTCCTGGGAATTGCGCCCGCATCCGAAACCTCCGTGCGCAAGGTGGCCATCATCGAGAACGGGGACCTCTGCGTCGGGCTTCTGTTCGACGATACCGGCGCCATCATTCAGGGCATGAATGCCACGCGGGTCAATTTCCTGCGCGACCCGCAGGGATTGAAGGACATCATTGTCGAAGGCGTGCTGAAGCTGGACGACGGCGCCCGCATGGTGCAGCTTCTCGACCCCTACGAGATCCTGCAGATCGAGAAGATCCCGCGCGTCGCCCGGATCGATCACGCTCAGCAACGCAAGACCCATCTGGGCCAGCGCTTCAACTGCATTTCCTTTCAACTCGGTCACACGACCTGCGCCCTGGACCTGCGTTTCGTACAAGAAATCACCGATATGCCGCCGCTGCAGACCTCCCAGCTCGCCCACGGCTACGTCATCGGAAACGTGGAATTGCGCGGACGCACCCTGCCGGTGGTCGATTTTCGCGGGATGATCGGCAACGAGACGCCCTACAAATTCAAGGCCGGCATGCTGGAGAAGCGAAAGCTCCTTGTCCTCGACCTGCCCGCAGGCCGGATCGGCCTGCTGGTCTACTCGATCGACAGCATCATGACGTTCTATGAAAAGGACATCCTGCCCTTCGCGAACGTGGGCCTGCCGCGGCACGACGTCGTGTCCGGCTGCCTCGTGCGCCAGGACGAAACGATCGTCATCCTGCTCGACCATCACAGCCTGCTGAAGGACGAGATGCTGGCGCTCGCCGCGCGCTCCTGCCAGGAAATCTATCCCTCGACGGATGTCGAGACCAAGCCAAAGAACTTCAGGACGGAACGCGGCCGTTCGACCTTTATCCTGTTCTCCGTGGATATCGAGATGGGCTTCGACATCTCCGGCGTCAACGAGGTCATCGACCGCCCCTCGTCGCTTTTGAAACCGCCCTACGCGCTCGCCTTCGTCGACGGTATTCTCAACCTCAGGGGCGAGTTGATCACCCTCATCAACCTGCGTGTCCTCTACGGTTTTCCCGAGACCGGAGCGCAGGCGCACAAGGTGCTGATCTTCGAAAATGGCGGGCGGAAATACGGCATCACCGTCGACTCCATCGACGAAATCGTGACGACCGGCCCCGAGGACCTTTTCGAGGTGCCCACGATCCGCGATCCGGAAGCGGCCCGGCTCGTGTCAGGCGACCTCGCGGGATGCCTGCGGGTTCCCTCACGCCCGTCACACAGCAACCCGGTCCTCGTGCTGGATCAAGCATCGGTTGTCCGCCGCTGCATCGCCGACGCGAGATTCGAAGCGGCAGCACCCGACGTCGCAACGGAAACCTGACCGGCGTTTCCGGCCTGTTCGGTCACGGCCCCTGTCACAACGATCCGTGCACGCGCGCCCGCGCACGGATGCGGGTCTTCGCACCCGGCGAATCAGCGGAATCTTGCGCGGCTGCACCGAATGCGGTAGGATTATTGCATAAAAACAAAACAGGCACCGGGCAGGTCCATGAAATACGTGATCCATCTGGGCGTCCACAGGACGGCGTCCCTGCTGTTGCAGCAAAATCTTTCCTTCAATCGTGAGCAATTGCGGGCACAACGAGTCTTCTACGTGAATGCCGAAATGCCCAAGGCCGTGCAAAGGCAGGTCCGCATGATCCGCCGACGGCACAAGCCCGGCTCCACGCCGCAGGACTATGGCGCTTTCGCCGAGTTGAACGCCGCCATCACCAGCGCTGCCTCGAAGGCCGGCGCGGAAACCGTTCTGATTTCCGACGAAAACCGGCTTGGCCCCACGATGACGCAATCCCTGCTCTGGAACGAGACGAACCCCGCGTTCTATCCGCAGGCTGCGACCAATCTGCGATATGCCCAGGCTGGTCTGCCGCTGGAGGATACCCGGCTGCTGCTCTATACGCGCAACGCCGAAAGCTATCTCGTCAGCCTGTATTCCGACGCCATTCGTCAGAACCACACGACGCTGACCTTGGAACAGTTCTGCCGCAGCGTGAATTTCAACTCCATCGACTTCTCCGCCCTGGAACAGACGCTATGCGCGCTCGCCCCCGGGCTGCAGGTCAAATCGCGCCAGTTCGAGCGCATCAAGCTTGGTCCGGAAACCTATCTGCGCAGCTTCCTGCGCGACATCGGGCTCGACCCCAAGCCGTTCGTCCTGCATCCCGCCGCGCCGCGGCCGCAGCTTGACGCGATGCAGGTCGAGGCCCTTTTGCACATCATGTCCGGACGTCAGTCGAAGCGCGGCGAAATGATCTCCGCCTTGCGCGACCAGGTTCTGAATGGCGCTCCCAACCCGCTGGCTCCGCTGGTCCTGCCGGCTTGGGTGACGGACTCCATGCGCGTGACAGACCAAGGCCGTGTCCTCGACGCCCCCGAGGCAAGAAGCGCCTGACCGGGGTCTCATCCAGGGGGCGTCAGTCCCGGCGCTTGTCCTTCGGCCGCCAGGTATCCAGCCAGCGCCGGACGCGCCCGCGTCGGTCCTCTATCGCATTCCCGGCAGCGTCGAAACGGGCCTCGACCCCGTCCCAGACCGGGTCGAGCCGCCTGGCCCGGAACCCGCGCCAGACCCGCCAGGTGCCGAAGGCCACGATGGCAAAACCCGTCAGGATCAGCAGGTTCAGCCACGGGAAGGGCTTGCCCGCATCCGGCCCCGCAACCGGCCAGATGCTCACACCGTTGGGAAAGATCGACAGGAACTCGTTGCGCCAGCCGTAATGTTTCAGCGCCGCCCATCGCGGCGCCTCGGCGGTGGATTTCAGATCGGCCGCCTCGGCCTGCAGGTTGGACGTGTCAAACTTGAAGTAAGGCGGCCAGCCCCACCCGGTATCCTCGTTGCGATAGACCATCGTGCTGCCATTCGCCCGCACCGTCTGGATGAAAAAGACGTCGCGGTTGATCGGCGTCATGTCGTTGCCGGCATCCGGACTGGCCCAGAACAGGCTGTTCTCGCCGAAATCTATGCGCTTTTCATAGGTGTCCGTCACCCGCACGATATCGGTCTGTGGCAGGGTGTAGTGGAAAAAAGCGGCCACCAGCACCCAGAAGACACTCCAGAACAGCCATTTCAAGTAAACCAACGTCCCACCCCCTTCAGTGAAAATTCGTGAAGTAGATGATCGCCGCCACGATGCTGAACGGGACGACATAGACCCCGAGGATCAGCTTGCGCCGGAGCGATCCGTCATACGCCTCCAGCCCCTTTTCGATGTAGGCGTCCAGGTCGCCGGGCCGGCCTTCCTCCTCCCACCATTCGCGCAGCTTGCCTTTTCGCACGCTCCGGGAATAGATCGACAGGACGACATATAGGATCGTGCAGACGATGAACCCGATGATCAGAAGTCTCGCCAGTGCCGCCATGTCCTATCTCCTCGTCTTCCTGTCCGCCGAATAGGGCGTGCCCTTGCCAGCCCGGCGCGTCACAGGCCCCCAGGGGCCGACCCGCCGCACAACCGCCTCGATCTCCGGCTCGGGCTCGGGCGGTCTCGGCGGCGCCGGCTCTTCCATCGGGGCTTCGTGCCCGAACAGCGCCGCGCGCGTGCCCATCTTGTCCACCTGGTATTCGTTCAGCAACAGGTCCACCACATAGGCCCTCTTGGTGTCCGCCCATGTCTCGTAACGGCGGTAGAAAAGGCTCTTGTGGCAGATGAACAGCTGCCTCACATCCTTCGGCGCCAGCTCCGCCAGAAGCATGTTGACCAGGTCCGCATCCTTGTTCGCCGCGGCCCGCAGCGTGTAGAAATACGCCGGATTGTCCGAGCTTATCACCGGCCAGGGGCCGCCATTCTCGGCCCAGTTCAGCAGCGCGTTGAGCGTGTGAAACTCCTCCGGCAAAAGGTCCGAGTGCCGCCGCGCCAGCCGGCGCATCTCGGCCCGGCTGCGGCCCGCGAACTCCACGCCTTCATCCGCCAGCGCATCGACCAGCATGAAATCCATCTTCTGCCGCAGGATCGCCGACGCATCTATGCCGCGTGCCTTGACGATCGGCTCCACCAACCCGTTGAGATCGAGGAAACTGGCAATCCGGTTCCGCTCGTCGATGCCAAAGACATACTCGATCCGCTCGCCCTCGAAGGGGGTCTTGTCCGAGACGCAGATCACACCCGGCAGTTCGAGGTCCTGAAACAGGTACACGCCGCCGAAATGATCGGTCCAGTAATTGCGCTGCTCGAAACTCATCTCCTTCAGATCGATGGGATTGCGCAGCACGTCCCCGGTCTGCCCGGCCAGCTCGATCATCTCGGCGATCAGCACGTCGTCGAACCAGGCGTCCTCTTCCGACATGAACCGCTCGACCTTTTCATCCAGCTTCTCGGCCTGCCGAAGCGCCCCGTTGGTGGTGTCCGCCTCGATGGTGATACGGCGGATATCGAACAGGCGCGCGGGGCTAGACATGTCATAGACCGAATTGACCAACTCGCCCGCCACCGCGTCCCGCGCCGTCAGAGCAAACAGCGCCGGCTCGTTTTCCTCGATGAACTGCTTAAGGATGCCCCGGCTGGTCGAGAACTGCGCATTCAAGAGCGGCGCGCGCTTCTGCTCCGTGGTCAATAGGATGAACTGCCGGTTCACGCCTGCATGGTTGAGGTAGAGGTCATCGCCCAGCTCATGCCCCACCTCCGGCGAATAGCCCGAGATATCGACATAGAAATCCGTCAGGCTCGTGGTCTTGCCGGTCAGGTGCTTCAGCGCGCGATTGTATCGCTCCACCAGCGCCGGGCTGGCCACATGCACCAGGTTGCCGAACATCAGGCCGGATCTGATCAGACGTTCCATGCATCCCCTCCGTAGGGTGGGTTTTCAACCCACCACCCCCGGCCTGCCCCAAGCGCCACCGCGCCCCGGACCCGATCCGGGGCCTCTCTTTTCCGGCGCCGAGGTCCCGGGTCAAGCCCGGGACGGCCAGGTGCCATGATTGCACACGCGCCTATCACGGCTGCCCCCTCACAACATCCTTCTCCTTCAACCGCTCCACCCGCTGCGCCAGCCCCAGCCACACGAAGGCCAGCACCGGACCCCATACCGCCACCGCCCCCAACGAACTGCGCAAGTACATCCATGCGATGATCCCCTGCCCGGCAAGCGTCTGCCCGCCCAGAAGGCTGCGCTTGTCGAACAGCGCGAACACACCCGCGCTCGCCGCCAGCAGCAGAAGGACCGACAGCACGACCGACACCAGAACCCGGCCATGCGACCGCGTCCCCCGCGGCGTCAAGAGCCACGGCAGCAACGCCGCCAGCCCGCCGATGATGGCCAGCGGCAAGCCGGTGTTCACCAATGTCACGCTCGTGTCGTTCATTGCCGCTTGGCGCACGTGCTCTCACGCACCGCTCTCCTTCTCCGCCATGTACCGCCGCTTGGCCTCTTCCGTCCGACCGAAATCGCGCACCATGGCCTCGATCGCCACCTCGTCGGACTTGTCCGCATAGCGGAATTCGCTGTCCGCGTAGCGGTTGATCTCCTGGATCACCATTTCCACCGTGATCGGCTGACGCAACTCCTCGATCATCCCCTTCTTCTCGTCATAGGATTTGAACAGGAACAGGTCGGGCTTTTCCATCCACTCGTCCGGCAGTTCGAAATCCATCGCCCGCACCTTCACCGCGTCGGTGATGTTCTTGATCGCCCGGCCCGTAAAGCGTTCGTCCGCCTCTTGGATGCCTTTCAGATAGGTTCCCAGCTTGGCAATCGTGTCGAGCGCGCCGATATCCTTCTCCACCCGCTCATAGACCCGGATCAGCCCCTCCTCGTGGGGCAGCGCGTGGCTCTCGAACGAGGCCGCCACGGCCTTCTTGATCTCCTGCGCGGCATAGACCTCGTGCTGGCCCAGCGGAATGTCATGGTTCTTGCCCATCAGCAGGTAAAGGATATCGATATAATCCTCCCGCGTCTGCGGCCCGTCCACCAGGAACCGCGCCCCTGCCCGCTGGCGCAGCGCGTCGTCCACGTTCTCGGGATAGTTCGAGAACATGCCGAAGGTGCAATTTCCCCGCACCACCGTGTTGGCCCCGGCAAAGCTCTCCATCAGCACGGCGGTGATCTCCAGCTGTCCCGCGCTCGATTGCCGGTCGCCGCGCTTGCCCGCCAGCTGGTCGATATCGTCGATCGTGCCGAACCCGATCACGCCGGGATCGATCACGGTGTTGATGAACGCCTTGGCGTTCTGCGCCGACTTGCCCTGGTAGCTGTCGATGCTCTCGGTGCTGAGGTTCTGATACCGAAACGGATATCCCGCGTTGTCGCAATAGCCCTTGATCAGCCCCGCCATCATCTGGATCAGCGTCGTCTTGCCCGTCCCCGGCTTGCCGTCGCCCATGAAGGTAAAGATGAACCCGCCCAGTTCCGCGAACGGGTTCAGCTTTCGCTCGAAATCATAGGCCATCAGCATCTTGCTGAGCTTCAGCGCCTGGTACTTGGCGATATGGTTGCCCACCACCTCGTGCGGCTGCTTGAAGGTCATGGTCAGGGTGCTGGACTTGCCCTTCGATGCCGCGTCAAAGCCGCGAATGGTGAAATCATCCGCCTCGACGCGCCAGCTTGCGCCGGTGAAGGCACTCAACCGCCCGGCATTCTGGGCGCGCAGCGCGATCTTCTCCATCAACTGCTCGGCAAAGGCGCTGACCGTCGCCACCAGCCGCGCATCGTCGCCCGCATGGGCCGCGATATCCTGGTCCAGTTCCCACAACGCGCCATGCAGGGCAAGTTGCGAATTGTCGGTCAGAACCTCCTCGACCTCGCCCACCTCGACGCTCACCTCCGAGCCGTGCGGCGCCAGCAGGAAAGCCGTCGCGTTGGCAAAGACATGCCCCACCGCCAGAGCCTCGGCCCCCAGAAGCTCGGTGAACTCGGTCTTGCGATCCGCGCCCAGCGACCCGGCCAGGTTCGCCCGCCGCAGATCCGCCAGGCCCGTGGCGTCGGAAAACTGCTCTCCCACCGCCAGCGCGATGGCAATCGCCCGCCGCAGGCCATGCAATACCGTCGCCTGCATCGGGCTCACCAGCGGGTCGTCTCCATCGGCAGTCTCGATCCGCTCCACCAGATGCACGCCCTCGGGTCGCGCGGTCGAGCGTGTCACCAGCCCAGGCGTCGTCGTCCGAAACCGCCGCCGCGTGCCTAACCCGGCCGACTTCTCCTCCTGCGGCGCGTCGCCCGGCTTGGCGATGCGCGGCGTATGATCGAACCCCGCCAGCATCGCTGCGGCAGCATCGTAATGCTTGGCGATATCCTCTTCCCGCAATTCCATTGTGTCGGCCGTCAAACTCATCTTCTTCTCCCCGGTGGTGGGTTTGAAACCCACCCTACCAAACTGGCGCAGGGTGAGGTCTCACCCCACCTCGCGTTCAATATCTCAACACCCGGCCGCCCGGGCTGACCACGTACTTGGTGACCGACGAAAACCCCGGCGGGGTCTTCTCGGCCAGAACCTGATAGGGCCGCTCCGGCAGGATGATACTGCGCTCCATCCGCGTCGCCCCGGTCTCGGCCCCTTTCCCCGAGAAGGGGTCCAGCGCGAAAACCTCGCGCTCCACGGTGCCGAACCAGCCCGCGCGCTCCTCGATCACCCGTTCGCTTTCCAGCACCTCGTCGGTCCAGGCCAGTGCCCAGTCCTGCCCCACCGGCGCATCGGCCTGCGCCAGCACCTCGCTCAGCGGCCCGGTCTGCCGCGTGAAGGCATGGCTGTACATCGGACCGACGTGAAACCGACGCAGCCGCTTGGGATGCAGGTCGTCGAAGCTCTCGTCGAACCCCTTGGCGATGGTCAGCAACTTCAATCCGCCCAGGGATTGCGCCATCAGGTGCGCCTGGCATTCCGGCCAGCGCCGCTCGTCCTTGCCCAGCGGCGCCCGGCCCGTATCCTCGACCTCCATCAAGTAGATCGTCGGCAGGTTCACCTGGCTGTCATAGACCGCCCAGTGCAGCAGGTAGCGCCGCCGCTCGTCCAGCCCGCTCACCCATTGGATCTGTGGATCGTTCTGCGCCCAGAAAAGATGCCCGCGCAACATCTCCTCGTAGTAAAGCCGTTGCGACAGCGCGAACTGAAGGCGCGTCGGAATGGTCCGCTCGGAAATGATCTGCTCGACCATTTCGCGCTTCAGCGTTTCGGTATCCGGCATTCCCTCCAGGTGCCGCCGCGCTTGCGCGGCATCATTGGCCATCACCATCAGCTCCGAGAACATGGGAAAACCGCTTTCGGTCACGTCCATCGCCAGCGAGCCGAAAAACTGCCCGGTGTCGCGCCCGACCAGCAGGTATTTCATGCTCAGCGCCTTGAACGTATAGGCGATGCCCTGAACATAGGTGGTCAGAATCTCGACCTCCTTCTTGCCCAGGTTGCCCTCGGCCTGCATCACGGCGGCCACGCGATTCAGATGCCCCGTGATCCGCTCAAACTTGGCGAAGTACCGGCGTGACGCGAAAAGCTCGGTCAGGGCGGCCCGGTCAGATGTCGGAGCATCCGCGATCATTCGCCACCCCCGCCACAGGCGCCGCCACCGCCTCCGCTACCCGCATCGGCGCCGCCGCTGAAACCGCCCTCGGCTCCATTGCCGGACGCACCCCGGCTGGCGATCACCGACCACAGGATCGCGATGAGGCAGACACCCAGCAATACCAGCGCCAGGCTGAAATGCCCCAGCCAGCCCGCCAGCATCATGCCAAGGAACGCTCCGCAGATAACCACGACCTCGATTGGAAACGTCTCTTTTTCGGCCATCGCGACGCCTTTCTCTGCTGTTTGGGACAGACGCACTCACGTCCCGCCTCCGCCACGCCGGCGCGACAACCCGATCAGGATCAACCCTGCAATGCCGAACCCCACCCCGACAAGGTTCATCCAGGCCGGCACGGTAAAGACGAACGACACCACCAGGCAGACGACAGACAGACCAATGGCAAGCGTTCCAAGCCCCATGCCTTAGCCGCCATACGCGTTGGCGTCATGCTTCTCGATGATCTTGGAGAACCGCCGCGCGAACCGCTCGTCGGCCTTGGCCTTGGCCTCCAGCACCTCGCGGGCAAAGACCATGTGATCCTCGTGCGCCTCCAGCATGTCGGCCATCTTCTGGTTGGTGGCCGCGCCGATGCCGGCCATGGCGCTCTGCGCCTCCTGGTCGGTCTTGACTCCGATCTCGTTGATCCGGTGCGCCACGTCCTGCTGCTGCGCGGTCTTCAACGACTTGGTCAGAGCATCATAGAGCACGACCCGCTGCTTGGTGTCCGTCTGCAGCTTGTTGATCAGCACCATCTGCGTCGCCGCCTGGTTCTGCAGCGAATCGACCCAGGTCTTGCCCTTCTCGATATAGCGCTCCAGCGTCTGCGATTTGGCCAGCTTGACCTGCTCCTGCTGCACCATCTCGTTATACTTGGCGTTCATCTCCGCCAGTTCGCTTTCCAGCTTGGTGCGGGCGGCCGCGTCGGTCTCGTTGGCAATCTTGTTCTCCAACTCGATGATCTTGGGGTCCATCCCCTGGATGTCCGCGCGCAGCGTTTCCAGTTCGCCCACCGTCGCCTCGCGCTCGTCCAGCGTCTCGGTAAGGTTCGTCTCGACCTTCACCTTGTGCTCTTCCAGCGTGCGCAGCTGACCTTCCAGCAATTGCACGATGATGTCGGATTTGGAAATCAGGTCCTGCAACTTGTCGTCGATGCTGGCGGTGCGGATCCGCTCTTGCCGCATGCTGTCGGCCTTATGGCGGTTGAAGATACCGACGAAGCTTTCCCAGCCCGTCTTGGTACGCATCTCGTCGAAATCGCGCGAGAAGCCCGCGGTCACATCGTCCAGCCCCATGATCAGCTCGGCAATGTTGGCGTTCATCGTCTCGGTATGCGCGTGCACCTCATCCAGCGTCGCGTTTTCGATATCGAGGCTCGCATCCTCGCCGCCCTTGATCTTGGACCGCGCGCTTTCGATCTTGCCGGTCAGCTCGGCAATCTTCGCCTGCGCCGATGCGACCTGCTCCTGACTTTCGCGCACCTGCGCATCCAAATTCGCCATCACCGTTCCCTTTCGCGTAAAGTTAATCACCTTAACATCAATATAGGTACGCCACGGCTGATTTGAAGGCGCGCCCGCTCTTTGGGGTTTTCGCAAAACCTTTGGCGCGGGGCAAGAAAGACGTGCGCGTTCAGGGCATCAAAACCTCTTTCCGCCCGAACACCCCCTCCGCCGTGCCAAGGTCGTCATACAGGATCTCGACCGCGATGCTCTCGATCTCGCCGAGACCGAAGCTCTTGTAGATCACCGCATCGTCGGGAAAAGCGTTGGGGGCAGCGGTGTCCGTCTGGCAGGGCGGCAACGGCCAGGCCTCCATCGCGCCGCCGTTCACGCCCACGCGCACCCGGTGCATCCCGCAGCGCCAGCTCAGCAGATGCGTCAGGTACAGCAGGTCCTGCCCATCATATTCGCGCACCGCCACCCAGTTGCCGCGCGTGGCCTCGATGATCGGCCTGATCTCGGCGGCGGTGGTGAACTTGCCGGTGGGCGTCTGGTCCTCGGCCTCGAACCCGGCGGGCGGTTGGCCCCCGTCCCGTGCCGATTGCGCCACGGCGGCCCCGTCCGGGCTCCCCGTTCCGCCGCCCAAGGCCACGGCAAGGCCAACGAAAATCCACTCGATCATCCGAAAATACCTTTCCTTTCAAAAATCTGCGCAACTGCCTCTCGCGCAATCGCAGCACACGGCCTATACTGGCTTCAAAGGGCAGTTCAGGCAGGCGTGACCGGATTATGGCCGCGAAAAAGGCAAAAAACCAAGCGTTCAATATCGTGGTGGTGGGTCATTCCGGCCGGCTTCAGTTCGAGGCGGTGCTGTTCGCCGCTTCCCTGCGCGCCCGCAGCCCCGACTTCAAAGGCCGCCTTTTCGTGGCCGAACCCCAGCCCGGCCCGCTATGGAAGAACGACCCGACCATGCGCGGCGACATCCGCGCCCTCCTGGAAAGCTACGGTGCCGAGACCCTGCCCTTCGAATCCCGGCATTTCGGGCAGGCCTACCCCTATGGCAACAAAATCGAATGCCTGATGGCCCTGCCCGAGGGCGAGCCGTTCGTGTTCTTCGACACCGACACCCTGATCACCGGCGACCTGACGCGGGTCCCCTTCGATTTCGACCGCCCCACCGCCTCGCTCAAGCGCGAAGGCACCTGGCCCGAGATCCAGCTTTACGGGCCGGGCTACACACAAACGTGGAAATCGCTCTACGACAAGTTCGGGCTGGATTTCGAGTCCTCGCTCGACCCGTCCCTGCCCGACGAATACTGGCGCCGCTACCTCTACTTCAACGCCGGGTTCTTCTTCTACAAGTGCCCGCATGTCTTCGGCCAGCGTTTCCTCGACTATGCGCTGGCGATCCGCGACGACCCGCCGCCGGAACTGGTTTGCCAGTCGCTCGACCCCTGGCTCGACCAGGTGGCGCTTCCGCTCGTCATTCATTCGCTGGGCGGCGGGCGCGACACGCTGCCCGACGGTCTCCTCGACGGCGAGGTCACGTGCCATTACCGCATGTTCCCGCTGCTATACGCCCGCGAAAATGACGACGTGGTCGCACTGCTGGAAGACATCAGCGCCCCCAACCCGGTCAAGAAACTGCTCAAGAACTACGACGCCATCAAGTTCATGATCTATCATGGCCGCGGCCACAAGGTGCGCGACCTCTTCGACCGTGAGAATATGCCGCGCAAGGAACAGGCGATCCGCAACACCATCCGCCGCAACGGGTTCTGGATACGCTGATGGCCTTGCGTGACGTACCCGGCCTGACCCGCATCGCGCAGGTCTTCGGCCCGTCCGACGCGATGCTGGCCGTCGCCGCCCTCGAAGGCGCAGGCTTTCGCGTCTTCGTGCCGGGCTACCACACGCTCTCGAATGCCCAGTACCTTTCGGTCGCCCTGGGCGGTGTACCGATCATGGTCGAAACCGCCCGCGCGGCCGAGGCCGCGGCCTTTCTCGACGCCCTGGAAACCTCCGACGTCGAGGTGCTTTCCCACTCCGCGTCGGACAGCATTCCCGATGACGATCTGCCACCGCCCCGCCCACGCGGCCTCATGCGCCGGATCGTGGAAAGCGCGTTCTACCTTCTCACCGGAACCGCGCCCGCCCTGCGCGGACGCTACGGGCGCGTCCCGAAAAAATAGCCATTGGTCCGGCTCTTGTCCGCGCAAGACCATGTCAATACGCTTGTCCTGCGTCCCGCCATCGCTTACCCAAATGACAAACGCCATAAGGGAGGCTTTCCATGTCCGACGACGACCGCATTCACCAATTCGGCTTCGACACGCTGCAAATCCACGCCGGCGCCCGGCCCGATCCGGCCACGGGCGCGCGCCAGACACCGATCTACCAGTCGACCGCCTACGTGTTCCGCGACGCCGAGCACGCCGCCGCCCTCTTCAACCTCCAGGAGGTGGGCTACATCTATTCCCGCCTGACGAACCCCACCGTCGCGGTGCTTCAGGAACGCGTCGCCACGCTCGAAGGCGGTGCCGGCGCCGTCTGCTGCTCCTCGGGCCACGCGGCCCAGATCATGGCGCTGTTCCCGCTGATGGGCCCGGGCAAGAACGTGGTGGTCTCCACGCGGCTCTATGGCGGCTCGATCACCCAGTTCAGCCAGACCATCAAGCGCTTCGGCTGGTCGGCCAAGTTCGTCGATATCGACGACATGGACGCCATAAAGTCCGCCATCGACGACGACACCCGCGCGGTGTTCTGCGAATCCATCGCCAATCCAGGCGGCCACATCGCCGACCTGCGCGCGGTGGCAGACGTCGCCGACGCCGCCGGACTGCCGCTCATTGTCGACAACACCTCCGCCACGCCTTACCTCTGCCGCCCCATTGAACATGGCGCCACGCTGGTCGTGCATTCCATGACCAAGTTCCTCACCGGCAACGGCACCGTCACCGGCGGCGTCGTGGTGGATTCGGGCACCTTCGACTGGTCCGCGTCCGACAAGTTCCCCTCGCTCAGCCAGCCCGAACCTGCCTATCACGGCCTGAAGTTCCACGAAACGTTCGGCCCGCTCGCCTTCACCTTCCACGGCATCGCCATCGGCCTGCGCGACCTCGGCATGACGCTCAATCCCCAGGCCGCGCACTACACCCTGATGGGGATCGAGACGCTGTCGCTGCGGATGCAGAAACACGTCGAGAACGCCGAAACCGTCGCCGCGTGGCTGGAGAAGCACGACGCGGTCGAGGGCGTCACCTATGCCGGTCTCAAATCCTCGCCCTACCACAAGCGCGTCAAGACGGTCTGCCCCAAGGGCGCGGGCGGCCTGTTCACCGTGGCACTCAAGTCGGGCTACGAAGGCTGCGTCAAGCTGGTCGACAGTCTCGAACTCTTCAGCCACGTCGCCAACCTCGGCGACACGCGCTCGCTGATCATCCACTCGGCCTCCACCACCCACCGGCAGCTGACCCCGGAACAGCAGACCGCCGCCGGCGCCGCCCCCAACGTGGTGCGCATTTCCATCGGCTGCGAGGATGCCGACGACATCATCGCCGATCTCGAACAGGCGCTGGCCAAGGCGGGCACCTGACCGTCGGGGGTCTCCGCCGATCGCGGCAACCGTGATCGGTGTTTGCCTTTCCCTCGGCGGTAAGCTGCTGTAGAATCCACGTGCGGCAGGGGGCTACCCCTGCCGGGTCCGTGGTGCCAGAGCGTTGTGAATGAAACCGAATTTTGCCCTGACCCTGTCCTTCGAAGGCATCAGCCTTCTGCATCGTGCCTTCCCCGGTTGGCACATGGTGGGCGAGGTCAGTCTCGACAGCAGCGACCTCGCCGGTGCGCTGTCCGACCTTCGAAACCGGGCCGGGCAACTCGACAGCAACCCGATCCGCTCCAAGCTGGTCATCCCCAACGACCAGATTCGCTTCCTGCAGTTCGATTCCGAAGGGCTCGAAGCGGACGAGATCGCCTCGGCCGTGCACCGCGCCCTCGATGGCGCGACGCCCTACGCGGTCGACGACCTTGCCTATGACTGGTCGATTTCCGCCGGGCAGGTGCATATCGCCGCCGTCGCCCGCGAAACCCTGGCCGAGGCCGAGGCCTTTGCCACCGAACACGGCTTCAACCCGCTTTGTTTCGTCGCCGCCCCCGAAGGCCGCGATTTCGTGGGCGAGCCGTGGTTCGGCGAGACGAAAAGCGCCCCGTCTCTCCTGCCCGAAGGCGGACGCATAGAGCGCGACACCGCCGCCATCCGGGTCATCGGCACGGCCCCGCTGCACGGCGCGGCGGCCCCCGCTTCCGGCGCCGCGCCAGAGGCCGCCCTCGAAGGCGCGACCGACGCCGCCGATGCCGCGCGCCCCCCCGCACCCGAGCCAGACTTGCCGCCCGAAGTGCCGCCCGCGCCAGAGCCCGATCTTCCGCCACAACCCGAGCCGGAGGTTCCGCCCGCGCCGGACCCCGAGATCGAACCGGAGATTCAGCCCGATCCCGAGCCTGTGCCGGAGGTCCCTCCGACGCCACAACCCGACATCCCACCGGAGCCGATGCCGCAACCGGACCCGGACATTCCGCCGAACCCGACGCCCGGCCCCGCGGTCGCGGAAACGGACGTGCAAGACGGTGACGGTGTCGCAAATGCCGGTACGGATCCGGACGCGAAAGACGAGCGCACCGACGCTGCCGGAAACACGCCTGCAGCGCCTGTCGCCTTCAGCTCGATCCGCGCGCAGCGGGACACGTTGCCGACCGCCCCGCGCCGCCTCAGCGGCGCGACCCGCGACGGCGCGTCGCCTGCCGCCGAGACCCCGTCCCGAGAGACGCCGCGCGCCGAACCCACGCTGACGGCCGCGACGCCGTCCGTCACCGGCCCCGCCACCGGCACTGGCACTGGCACCGGCGCCAAGGTGACAGGCAAACCGCAAGACGCGCTGCCTGCCGATGCCGCCGCCCGGATCGGCGCCACGCTACGCGCCTCCGACGACACGCGCCTCACCCCACCCGATGCGGAGCCTTCCACCGCCGAGGGGCCGCCCGGGCGCGCGCACACAGATGTCGAGGACGACGGCAGCGATATTCCGCCGCCCCCCGCCTTCATGGCCGACCGCACCGGGCCCGCGCCGTTCGACCTTCCCGAAGACACCCCCAACGCGCCCCTCGCCGCGCCTGCCGGCAAAGGCCAGGCTGCCGCGTCCTCCGGCGCCCTGTCGTTCTTCTCGCGCCGCAAAACGCCCAAGCCCGACAAACGCCAGCCCGCGCGCACCGCCGCAAGCCCCTCGCCCGAGGCCCAGCGCGAGCAGGAGCGCCAGCGCATGACCGTCTTCGGCGCGCGCAAGACCGCTTCCGTCGGGGGCAAGCCGCGTTTTCTGGGGTTGATCCTGACCGCGGTGCTGCTGATCTTCCTCGTGGGCGTGGCCGCCTGGGCGTCGATCTTCCTCGAAGACGGCATCTCCCGCGTCCTGCGCGGCGGTCCCGATCCCCGGGAACAGATCGCCGCGACACCCGACGCCGAGGTCCCGCCCGGCGATACCGACGGCGCCTCTGCCTCGGGTACCGGCGAGACGGACGAGGGCGAAAGCGTTCTCGCCGCCCTGCCCGGCGTCACCTCCGACGGCGCCGAGACGCCCCGCGCAGACCCGCAGCCCGCGCCGAACCCGGCCGAACTGACCGAGCAACAGGCCCGCACGCGCTATGCCGTCACCGGCATCTGGCAACGCGCCCCCGACGCGCCCACCGATCCCGGCACGCAAAGCCTCGACGATTTCTACCTCACCTCGATCGACCCCAAGGTCGTCGAGCAGGACGCAGTTGCCCTGCCCGCGCCCGAAAGCCTGCGCGGCGACACGCGCCCCGACACGCCGGCCGATCCCGCCGCCGCCGACACCATGTTCACCATGGACACGCGCGGCCTGGTGCAGCCGACGCCCGAAGGCGCGCTGACCCCCGATGGCGTTCTGGTCTATGCCGGTCAGCCCGCGCTCGTGCCGCCGGACCGCCCGGCAGAGACCCTGGCCCAACCGGGCGAGGACCCCGCCGAGGCCGCCGCCCGCATCGAGGCGCTCGAACGCATCGCCGCGTTGCGCCCCCGTGTCCGGCCCGGCGACCTGTCCGAAACCAACGAACGCGAAACCCTGGGCGGCCGCACCCGCAACGAACTCGCCACCCTGCGGCCCCGCCTGCGCCCGCAAAGCGCGCAGGAACTGGCCGAAGAGGCCGCCGCGGCCTCGGAAGCGGCCACCGAAGCTGCTGCCGCGACGCCCGATGTCATCTCGCCCGATCCCGATGCGGTCACCGCCGCGCTTCAGGCCGCCGCCGCGGTCCCGGCCCCAGATCCCTTCGCCGGGGCGACGGCCCAGGCGGTCAAGGTCTCGGCCAAGCCCAACGCGCGACCCCGGAACTTCAACCGAATCGTCCAGCGCAGCCAGCGCCTGGCCGAACAGCAGGAAGCCCGCACCGCCGCCGTCGCCGTGCCTCGCAACCAGCGCATTTCGCCCAGCGACCCGACGCCCACCACCGTCGCCCGCGCCGCAACCGAAAAGAACGCGCTGCGCATGCGCCAGGTCAATCTCATCGGCGTCTACGGCAGCAATTCCAACCGCCGCGCGCTCGTGCGCCTGGCCAATGGCAGCTACAAGAAGGTCAAGGTCGGCGACCGGCTGGATGGCGGGCGCGTCGCCGCCATCGGCACCAGCGAACTGCGCTACGTCAAATCCGGGCGGCAGGTGACGCTCACCATGCCGCGCGGCTGAGCCTCGGCGGCGCCCGCGCCGTTTCCTTCCGGCCTGAAAAATCCTCGCCGAAGGCTCCGACGACGCCAATCCGGACCAACGCCCGAAAAAACGCCTCCCGCGTCCTCGCGCCCGCACCAAGTCGTTTGCACAAGCGTCACCTGCGCCGCATACTCTGCCTCAAGGCGGTGCCCCGCCCGTGCTCCGAATTCCGCAAAGGACCCCGATGGAAGGATTTTTCTTTCAGGCCACCGTGTTTCTCGCAGCCGCCGTGATCGCGGTGCCCCTGGCCGCTCGTCTGGGGCTGGGATCGGTGCTGGGCTATCTCGCCGCCGGTATCGCCATCGGGCACATTCCGGGCCTGCTGGGCGGCCACGACGCCGAGGAATTGCAGCATTTCGCCGAATTCGGCGTGGTCATGATGCTCTTCATCATCGGGCTCGAGCTGGAACCCAGGGCGCTTTGGGACATGCGGCACAAGTTGATCGGGCTGGGCGGTTTGCAGATCACGCTCACCACGGCCGCCGTCATGGCAGGCTGCATGGCGCTTGGCGTGGTTTGGTCAGTGGCGCTGGCGATCGGCATGGTCTTCGCCCTGTCCTCTACTGCCATCGTCCTGCAAACCCTGTCGGAAAAGGGCCTGATGCAGACCGGCGGTGGGCGCTCGACCTTTTCCGTGCTGTTGACCCAGGACATCGCCGTCATCCCGATGCTGGCCTTCCTGCCGCTTCTGGCCCTGCCGAAAACCCCCGACATGATCCTGGGCGAGACCCTGCAACGGCTGGCCGACGAAGGCCACGCCGCCGAGGGCGACCATGGCGGTGCCCCCGCACAGGTGGCGCAGTCCATGATCGACAGCCTCCCGGGCTGGGGTGTCACGCTCCTGACGCTGGGGGCCGTGGCCGGCATCATCATCTTCGGCGTCTATGCCACCCGCCCCGTCTTCCGCTTCATCCACCACGCCCGCCTGCGCGAGATGTATACCGCGCTGGCGCTCCTGATCGTGGTGGGCATCGCTTTCGTGATGAGCCTCGTGGGCCTGTCGCCGGCCCTCGGGGCGTTCCTCGCGGGCGTGGTCCTGGCCTCGTCGGAATTCCGGCACGAGCTGGAAAGCGATATCGAACCCTTCAAGGGCCTGCTCCTAGGCCTCTTCTTCATCACCGTCGGCGCGGGTATCAACTTCTCGATCCTCTTCGCCTCGTTCTTCACCATCATGGGGCTGGCCTTTGCCGTCATCCTGATCAAGGGCGGCATCCTCTATGGTCTGGGGCGCATCTTCGGCCTTACGGGCCGCAACCTCTGGCTCTTCACGCTGGGTCTGGCGCAGGCCGGGGAATTCGGCTTCGTGCTGATCAACTTTTCCGGCCAGAACAACGTGATCCCGCCGGAACTGCGCGAAACCCTGCTGCTGGTCATCGCCATCTCCATGCTGATCACGCCGCTCTTGTTCATCCTCTACGACCACCTGTCGAACCGCATGACCGACCCGTCCGAGGCACAGGAAGCCGACGAGATCGACGCGAAAGGCCCCGTGATCATCGCCGGCATCGGGCGCTTCGGGCAGATCGTCAACCGCATGGTCCGCTCCTCGGGGTTCGACACCGTCGTTCTGGATCATGACCTTGCCGCCATCCAGCGGATGCGCCGCTTCGGCATCAAGGGCTTCCTGGGCGATCCCGGCCGACCCGACCTCCTGCACGCGGCGGGCCTCGCCGATGCCAAGGTGCTCGTGGCCGCGCTCGACGATCCCGACGCCACGACCCGGCTCGTGGCCTTCGCCCGACGCGAACGGCCCGACCTGCACATCGTCGCCCGCGCCCGCGACCGCACCCACGTCTTCCGCCTCTACAAGGCCGGCGCCGACGACATCGTGCGCGAGCTTTTCGACAGCTCCCTGCGTGCCGGCCGCTACGTGCTTGAAAACATGGGACTGACCGAGTTTGAGGCGGCAGAGCTGCAAAAGACCTTCTACCACCACGACCGCGATTC
Source organism: Roseovarius sp. THAF8 (assembly GCF_009363735.1). Classification (NCBI taxonomy): domain Bacteria; kingdom Pseudomonadati; phylum Pseudomonadota; class Alphaproteobacteria; order Rhodobacterales; family Roseobacteraceae; genus Roseovarius; species Roseovarius sp. THAF8. Next base: position 987,137 of record NZ_CP045410.1, read on the forward strand.
TGTCCGCGACCTGGCGGCCCTGTGGGACCCCAATATTCCCACCATCCAGAACGGCGCCTACATCAAGCGCGCCAAGGAACTGGAGGCGGAATTGCAGACCATGCTGCTGTCTCAGCTGGAGGAAAAGGCCGCAGAGGACATCTCGGACGACCGCAAGGAGGCGTGAGCGCCTCATTCGCGCGGCCCAACACCCTCACGTCATCCCGGACCTGATCCGGGATCTCTCGGCGCAAGACACGAAAAGGAAAAGCCGCGCCCACCGGCACGGCCCTTCCGTTTCAGATGTCGGCTCGCATCACGCCGCGCGCGAGATCAATACCTCGTCGACTTCCTTGGCCGCCTGCACCTCGTCGCCACCGCTCACGGCAGCCACTTCGCGGGTCAGACGCTCCAGCGCCGCCTCATACAGCTGGCGCTCGGAATAGCTCTGCTCGCGCTGGTCGTCAGTGCGGTGCAGGTCGCGCACCACCTCGGCAATCGCGATCAGGTCACCCGAGTTGATCTTTTGCTCGTATTCCTGCGCCCGGCGCGACCACATCGCCTTCTTCACCTTGGCCTTGCCTTTCAGCGTGGTCATCGCCTTCGATACCACATCCGGGCTCGACAGGCTGCGCATGCCGATTTCGGTCGCCTTATGGGTCGGAACCCGCAGAGTCATCTTGTCCTTCTCAAAGGAAATCACGAACAGTTCCAGTTCGATCCCGGCGATATCCTGCTTCTCGATCGACATGATCTGGCCGACGCCGTGCGCAGGGTATACGACGTAATCGTCAGGGCGAAACTCGGACTTCTTCGATTTGCTCATTCAGGTTTTCCTCACAAGCTTCCCAGTTCAAACTTGGCGGAGCATCCCCTCGGCAGCGGGCCATCGGGGCGTGGCGTCAAGCACAAAGAAATCCACCTCCCATGCGTCAGCGCGGGCAGATGGATAATATATGGGCGGTGTCTACATTTGTAACGGTAGTGTATCACAAAAAAGGGGCCACTGAAAGCGGACTCAGCAGGTCAGGCTGATTATACCTGCGGCGTCAGGTGGTTACCGCGCGTTCTTGTCCCAAAACCTGAGCCATCGATCGTTTGATCAAACGAATCGGTTTGCGCCCGCAGCCCCTCGCGTCAGCCGCCTTCGCCCGGCGCTTCCGAGAAGTACTTCTCCAGCTTGCCGTCTTCGCCGTCACGTTCGTCCGCTTCGGGCAGCGGGTCCTTCTTGGTGACGATGACCGGCCACATCTCGGAGTATTTCCGGTTGAACTCGACCCATTTCTCCATGTCCGGCTCGGTGTCGGGACGGATCGCGTCGGCGGGGCACTCGGGCTCGCAGACGCCGCAGTCGATGCATTCGTCGGGGTGGATCACAAGCATGTTCTCCCCCTCGTAGAAACAATCCACGGGGCACACCTCCACGCAGTCGGTGTATTTGCACGCGATGCAATTGTCATTGACGATATAGGTCATCTTTCGCCCCGGTCGTGATCTCCTCGCGCTGACCTAATCCAGTCCGGCGGATCATTCAAGCGCCAGACGCCCTTCCGCGGCGCACTATCGCGTTTCCTGATCCATCTTGCGGCGATCCTTCTTGGTGGGCCGCCCCTTGCCTTCATAACGCGGGTTTTGCGGCTTCGCCTGCCAGTCACGCGGCTTCGGCGGATCCAGATCGTCGTACAGCGCCTGCGCTTCCGGTGCAGGCCCCCGCCTTTCGCCAACCGCGACGATGCGGATCACCCGGATATCTCGTTCCTTCGGAAACGTCAGCACGTCGCCCGGCTTCACCGAAGAAGATGCTTTCGACACCCTTTGCGAATTGACCCGCACATGACCGCCAGTGACCAGCTTCGTGGCGAGGCTGCGGGTCTTGAAAAACCGCGCGTGCCAAAGCCACTTGTCCAGCCGTATCTTCGGCTGGCCCGCGTCACTCATGTCACGACTTGTCCTTCAGCCCCATCAGGGCGGCGGCAAAGGGGTTGTCAGGGTCGATCTTGTCTTTCTTGGCAGGCTTCGAGGAGAAGCTCTTGGCGCCCTCCTCGCGGCGCGGCTTGCCCTTGCCTTTGGGCTTGCCGCCCTTGGGCCTCGGCTTGCCACCCTGCGGCTTGCCACGCCCCTCGCCGCGGGCCTTCGCCGCGCGCCCGGCCCAAGTGAACGTGTAGAAGACCTCCATCTCGGTCTCGTCCTTGGCCGCATCCGGCACGTCACCGACCGGCACCTCGGTCTCGGACATCTCGGGAATGTCCGGCGCGACCTCCGGTTCCTCGGGCGGCACCTCGGTGACGGGCGCAAGACCGTCTTCGGCGATCTTTTCCACCGCCTCCTCGGCGGTCGTAACCTCGTCCGGCGCGCCCGTCTCCGACGGCTCCGGCGCGTCGTCCAGCGCCGCATCCACCGGCTTGACCTTCTCGCGCTCGCCCTGCTCGGCCTTGTAGCCAAGGCCCTGCATCAGGTCGGCGAACTGTTCCAGCGTCATGCCGGTGATCGACAGCATATCAGCGTTGGCCTCGAACCCGCCGCGGCTGTCCTCGGACCGCAACATATCCGCCAGCCGCTCCAGCATGTCGATCCGGATCGCCCGCTCGCCGGCGGCGCGGTACCCCGACATCGAGTGAAACCCGCGCGGCGCAGAGCTTCCGGCCGGAACCGTCACCAAGCCCGGCGGCGGGGCCTCGGGGAATTCCTGCAGCCCCATCTTCAGCGACCACAGCACAAGCCGCAGGCGCGTCGGCGCCGGCTTCAGCAGAAGCGGCATGAAAATCGTGAACTGTCCGAAGCGCACACCATGCTTGCGCAACTGCCCGCGGGCATCCTGGTCCAGCGCCTTGACCTCGTCGGCCACCTCGCCGCGCGGGATGATCCCGAAATTCTCGACCAGCTGAAAGCCGAAGCCCCGCGCCAGCCCGCTCAGTTCCTCGTCCCGCTGGATGTTCAACAGCGGCTCGAACAGGGTCGCCACCTTGCGGTCGATGAAATGCTGCAACCGGCGCTGCACCTTTTGCATCACCTCGGGTCCGGCGGTGTCGTCGACAAAGGCCTCGACCTGCGGTTTCAGCGGATCGGCACCGGCCACCAGCTTGCCGACGGCGCTTTCGCCCCACATCAGGCCGCCCTGCTCGGTGAAATCGATCTCGGTATCGGGCGCGTTATAGAACTTGTCCGCCCGCAGGTGGAAATGCGGCGCAAGGGCTTGCAGGCTCGCCTGCGCCACCGCCTTGGCCTCCTGTCCACCCGCCGTCTTGTCCTGGCGGAACCGGAACCCTTCCAACCGTCCGACGAATTCGCCCTCGACGGTCACTTCACCCTTGTCATTCACTTCGGCCACGATGGCGTCCTTCTGCTTGAGCCGCCGCATCAGCACGCTGGTGCGCCGGTCCACAAATCTTTGCGTCAGCGCGTCATGCAACGCATCCGACAGGCGGTCTTCTACAGCGCGGGTCGTTTCGCGCCAATGGTTTTCGTCCCCGACCCAGCCCTTTCGCTGGGCAACATAGGTCCATGTGCGGATATATGCCAAACGCTTGGAGAGCGTGTCGATATCCCCTTCCGTCCGGTCGATCCGCGCCACATGCCCGGCCAGCCACTCCTCGCCAACCCGGCCATGTTCGTGCAGGTCACTGAATATACGCTCCAGCAGCCCCGCATGTTCCGCATGGCTGATCCCGCGAAAGTCCGGAACCCGGCACACATCCCACAGCAGCCGCACCGAAGCGCCGTCGCTGGCCCGTGCCGCGATCTCGGCATCCTCGGCCAGCGTGCGCAGCACGACAAGGTCATCCGCCTCGCGGGCGCGCACCAGCCAGTCGTTCTCGGGCTTTTGTTCCAGCGACGCGATCAGCGCGCCAACCGTCCCGAACTGCAGCGACGCGTTGCGCCATTCCAGCTTGCGGATGGGGGTAAAGCGATGGTCCATGATCGCCTGCGCCATGTCGTCGGGCAGCTCGGGCGCCTCGCCCGTCACCCCGAACGTGCCGCTGGTCATGCCGCGCCCCGCGCGCCCGGCGATCTGGCCCAGCTCGTTGGGCGCAAGGTTGCGCATCCGCCGCCCGTCGAACTTCGTCAGGGACGAGAACGCAACGTGATTTATGTCCAGGTTCAACCCCATGCCGATGGCATCGGTGGCCACCAGGTAATCCACGTCGCCATTTTGGTATAGGTCGACCTGCGCATTGCGCGTCCGGGGGCTCAAGGCCCCCATCACGACCGCCGCACCGCCCTTCTGGCGGCGCAGAAGTTCGGCAAAGGCATACACATTCTCAACCGAAAACCCCACGATGGCCGAGCGCGCGGGCATCTTGCTTATCTTTTTCGAACCTGTGTAGGTCAATTGGCTCATCCGCTCGCGGCCGACGAACTCCGCCCCCGGCACCAGCGCCGCAATCGCCCCGCGCATGGTGTGCGCGCCCAGGAACTGCGTCTCCTTCTGGCCCCGTATCCGCAATAGGCGGTCGGTGAACACATGCCCCCGCTCGGGGTCGGCACACAGCTGGATCTCGTCCACCGCGACGAAATCCGCGCCCATCCCTTCCGGCATCGCCTCGACCGTGCAGACCCAGTATTGCGTCCGCGGCGGCACGATCCGTTCCTCGCCGGTGACCAGCGCCACCACCGACGGGCCGCGCACCGCGACGATCTTGTCATAAACCTCCCGCGCCAGCAGGCGCAGCGGCAGGCCGATCACGCCGGTGCGATAGCCCAGCATCCGCTCGATCGCGAAATGGGTCTTCCCGGTATTCGTCGGGCCCAGGACCGCCAGGATCCTCGACTGCTCGCCCATGGGACTTGCCTCTTGTCTTCTTGCGCTTACAGGTCCCGCCCGCCGATTTCACGCTCGACCATCGGCAGGATTTCCTCCACCTCCTGATGATGCGGATGAAGGGTCAGCACAAGGTCGAATGCCTGCTTGGCCTTCGCGTAGCTCTCGACGTGATAAAGAATGCCGCCAAGGCTGGCGATGGCATTGTAATGCCGCGGGTTCAGCGCCAGCACCCTCTCGATATCGGCCAGCGCGGGGCCGAACATGTCGGCATCTGCATAGGCCATCGCGCGCAGGTGATATCCTTCGGCGAAATCCGGCGCATGATCCGTGAGCGCGGTGAGATGTTCGATCGCTGCGCGGGTATCGCCGGCCTCCAGCGCATCGCGTCCGCGTTTCAGCAGCAGGTCCGCCGTGGCCGAACCCGACCGCGTCCAGGCCAGTTCGATTTCCTTGGAAATCCGGCTGGCCTCCCTCGGCTCTGCAGTCTTCAACTGCTCGAACAGCGAATCCAGCGCCGAATCCTGCGCCGCCGCGGGTAAGGAAAACGTGACTAACAGCACAAATGCCGCCACGATATGTTTGGAAAGTCGGTTCATAACGCCCATAACACTCCCAGTTTAGCGCGCATGGCCGGGAATCAAAGCCCCCGGTCGATCAAATCTGGAGGAACTGACATGAGCGACGTAACCAAATCCGCGGTCGAGGCCCTGTCCGCCAAGATGAACGGCAGCTTCGACGGCAGCGCAAAGTTCGTGATCGAGAACGAGGGCTCCATCGTGATCGACGAGTCGGGCGTGCGCGAAGGCAATGACGAAACCGACGTCACCATGACCGCCGACGCCGACACGTTCCAATCCATCCTCGATGGCGAACTCGACCCCACGGCCGCCTTCATGTCCGGCAAACTGGCCGTCGACGGCGACATGGGCACTGCGATGAAACTCGGCTCGGTCCTGTCGTAACACCCATGCTGACGGACGCGCCCTTCTTTGCCGATATTGCCGATGGCCCCGACGGTGGCCGCGCCTTCTGGTGCGACACCGCCGACGGGGTGCGCATCCGCCTGGGACTCTGGCGCCCGCAGCAGGACGCCGGCGAAAGTGCAGGCACGCTCCTGCTCTTTCCCGGTCGCACCGAGTATATCGAGAAATATGGCCGCACCGTCCGGCAATTCGCCGCCGCGGGTCTGACCACACTCGTGATCGACTGGCGCGGCCAGGGCCTGGCCGACCGTCTGATCGAAGACAAGATGTCGGGCCATGTCCTGCATTTCGACGATTACCAGCACGACGTCACAGCCATGGTCGACGCCGCGCGGCAGTTGGACCTGCCCAAACCGTGGTTCGTTCTGGGCCATTCCATGGGCGGCGGCATCGCGCTCAAGTCGGTGATGGACGGCCTGCCGGTGGCGGGCGCGTCCTTCTCGGCGCCGATGTGGGGCATCCGCATCTCCGCCGCGCTCCGCCCCGTCGCCTGGTCGCTGGGCTGGAGCAGCCGCAGCGTGGGGTTCGATCACGTCTACGCCCCCGGCACCTCGCCGCAAAGCTACGTGCTGGCCGAACCGTTCGAGACAAACCGCCTGACCACCGACGTCGAAAGCTATCAGCACATGATCGCCCAGGTCACCGCGCACCCGGAACTGACCATCGGCGGCCCGTCCCTGCGCTGGCTCTACGAATCGCTGATGGGCACACGCCGCATGTGGCGCCGCCCGTCGCCCGACCTGCCCTGCCTGTGCCTTCTGGGGTCCGAGGAGGATATCGTCGACGTCTCCCGCGTGCATGATCGCATGTCACGCTGGCCCGGCGGCGAACTGGAAATCGCCCAGGGCGCGCGGCACGAGGTGCTTCAGGAAGCGCCCGGAATCCGCGACGCCCTGATCGGCAAGCTGATTGACTTCTACGCAAGCGTCAGGGATCGGCGCGCACCGTCTGGCGCTGACGCCCAAGCCCCTGAATCTGCAACTCCATCACGTCGCCAGGCTTGAGATAGCGCTTGGGGTCCCGCCCCATGCCCACCCCCGGCGGCGTGCCGGTGGCAATGATGTCCCCGGGCTCCAGCCGCATGACCTCGCTCAGATGCGCGATGATCTGCGCGACGGTAAAGATCATGGTCGACGTGTTGCCGGTTTGCATCCGCTCGCCACTCACATCCGCCGACATATCAAGACTTTGTATGTTGCCCACTGCCTCCGGCGTCACCAGCCAAGGCCCGACCGGCCCGAACGTGTCGCAGCTCTTGCCCTTGGTCCATTGCCCGCTGCACTCGATCTGGAAATGCCGCTCCGAGACGTCGTTGACGATGGTGTAACCCGCCACATGATCCAGCGCCTCGGCCTCGGTCACATATTTCGCCTCGCGCCCGATCACCACGCCAAGCTCCACCTCCCAATCCGCATGGGTCGACCCGCGCGGCAGGACCACGTCGTCATCCGGACCGACGATGCTTGACGTGGCCTTCATGAAAACAACCGGCTCTGCGGGCGGCTCGATCCCGATCTCCGCGGCGTGGTCGCTGTAATTCAGCCCGATCCCGATCAGCTTGCCAATCCCGGCAACCGGCGGCCCCAGCCGCGGCGTGCCCTCCACCAGCGGCAGCTTTTCCGGGTCCAGTTTCGGCAAGCCCCCCAGCACGGCACCCGAAATATCCGCCACCACGCCGCTCAGGTCGCGCACCCGCCCTTCGGCGTCCAGCATCCCCGGCTTTTCCCGCCCCGGCTCTCCGTATCTGACAAACCGCATGGCATTCTTTCCCTGTCGCTTTTGCGCGACCATACCGCGACTCCACGTGACGGCAAGCGTTCATCCTCTGGCCCCAGCCTGCAGCTACGCTACCTCCCTCGCATGGTTCTGCAATTCAAACCTCAGGGCATCTACTGCCCCGCCGGCGATTTCTTCATCGACCCGTGGCGCCCCGTGGACCGGGCGCTGATCACCCACGGCCATGCCGACCACGCCCGGCCCGGCCACGCCCGCTATCTCTCCACCGCCGCCGCGGCGCCCGTCATGCGCCACCGCCTGGGCGAGATCACCCTCGACACGGTCGACTATGGCGAGACACGCCGGATCGGCGATGCACGCGTCTCGTTCCACCCCGCAGGCCACGTTCCCGGCTCCGCCCAGATCCGGGTCGAGGTCGAAGGCGAGGTCTGGGTCGTCTCCGGCGACTACAAGACCGAGGCCGACCGCCTGTCCGAGCCGTTCGAGCCGGTGCGCTGCCACAGCTTCATCACCGAATGCACCTTCGGCCTGCCGGTCTTTACCTGGACGCCCGAAGAAGATTCGGCGCGTCAAATCAACGACTGGTGGGCCGCCAACGCCGCCGCCGGCACGTTTTCCCTGCTCGGCGCCTACTCGCTGGGCAAGGCGCAGCGCGTCCTGTCGCTGCTCGATCCCGCCATCGGCCCCATCCTGACCCACGGTGCGGTGGAAAACACCAACGCCGTCCTGCGCGACCAGGGCCTCGCCCTGCCCGACACGCTTCACGTCACGCCCGACCTCAAGGCCGAGGACCATCCCGGCGCGCTCGTGCTCGCGCCACCCTCCGCCCTGGGCAGCACATGGGCCCGCCGCTTCCGCCCGGCCTCCACCGGCTTCGCCTCTGGTTGGATGCGCCTGCGCGGAGTGCGCCGCCGCCGTGCCGTGGATCGCGGCTTCGTCATGTCGGACCATGCCGACTGGCCCGGTCTGATCTCTGCCATCAAGGCGACCGGCGCGGAAAACATATATGCCACACATGGTTACACCGATATCTTCGCGCGATACCTGAATGAGGAAGGCTGGAACGCCCAAGTTGTCCCCACAGAGTTTACCGGCGAGTCCCTCGACTCAGCCGATGACGATCAGGCAGGAGACTCAGCGGCATGATCCGACTTGCTGCCCTGCTCATTCTGCTGGCCGTTCCTGCCGCCGCCCAGCCTGTCTGCGTCTGCCTCAAATGCCTCACAGGCCCCTTTGACAGCTACTGGGCGCCCGCCGGCTCCATGAAGCCCACTATCCTGCCCGGCCAGTGCTTCATCAGCCGAACCGATGTCACACCCGCAGACCTTGTCCCGGGCGCCGTAATCACTTTTCGGCACCCGGTCACCGGCAAGGCCTTTTTCAAGCGCATCGTCGCCACCGCAGGCCAGACTGTCCAAATGCGTTCGGGCCGTCTCTTCATCAATGGCGCGCCCGTTCCAACTGAGGAGTCCGGTCCCTTCACCGAACCGAACATACCGCAAGGCCCGGACGGCGCCCGTCCGCGGTGTTCCAACGCCCCGGTGGCGGACGGTGCGGACTGCCTCAAAGAGATGCGCACCGAAACGCTGGGCGGTACGGCCCATTACATTCTCGACATCGGCCCGGGCCGCCTTGACGACACACAGGTCTTCACCGTGCCGGCCGGCCATCTCTTCGTGCTCGGCGACAATCGGGACAACTCCATCGACAGCCGCGTGCCGCAAGCCGTTGGGGGCCTCGGCTTCATCCCGGTCGAAAACGTCACAGGCATCCTCGAAGAGGTGCGCCCGTGAAACGCTTCACCGCTCTTTTCACCACGCTCGACCAGACCACCAAGACGAACACCAAGGTCGCCGCGCTGGCCGAGTATTTCGCCACCGCGCCCGACGCCGACAAGCTCTGGACCGTCGCGCTCTTTTCCGGCCGCCGCCCCCGCCGCGCCATCACCACGACGAAACTGCGCGAATGGGCCGCCGAACGCGCCGGCATCCCGCTCTGGCTCTTCGAGGAAAGCTACCCCATCGTCGGAGACCTGTCGGAAACCATCGCCCTCGTCCTGCCGCCTCCCGCCCGCGACCATGACGACAGCCTCGCCACCTGGATCGCCCGCCTCCGCGCCCTCGACGTCGAGACCGAAGAGGCCCGCAAGGCGGCCATTCTCGATGCCTGGGACCAGATGCAGCCCCATGAACGGCTGGTGTTCAACAAGCTGCTCACGGGCGGTTTCCGCATCGGCATCTCGCGCAAGCTGATGACCCGCGCGCTGGCGCAGGCGACCGGGCGCGACGAGGCCGAACTGGCCCACCGCCTGATGGGCGACTGGACGCCCGACAACACCTCCTGGCACGCGCTGATCGAGGCGCATGACGCCAGCGCCGACCTCTCGCGCCCCTATCCCTTCTGCCTGGCCTATGGCCTCGACGACGAGGAACCCGAGTCGCTGGGCGACCCCGCGGACTGGCTGGCCGAATGGAAATGGGACGGCATCCGCGGCCAGCTGATCCTGCGCGGGGGCGAGCATTTCACCTGGTCGCGCGGCGAGGAGCTGATGACCGACCGCTTTCCCGAACTGGCCCGCGCCCGCGACTACCTGCCGCCCGGCACCGTGCTCGACGGCGAGATCCTGGCCTGGGACGGCACCGGCCCGATGTCCTTCAACGCCCTGCAAAAACGCATCGGGCGCAAGACCGTGCCGAAGAAACTGCTCAAGGACGCGCCGGTCATCCTCTACGCCTACGACCTTCTGGAGCAGGATGGCGAAGACCTGCGTGAAACGCCGTTCGCCCAGCGTCGCGCTCGGCTCGAAGCCCTTCTGCAAGACCTTTCGCCCGAAGCGCCCATCCGCCAGTCCCCCCTGATCCCATTCACCACCTGGGACGACCTCCGCGAAACCCGCGCGACCGCAAGAGACGCGCGCGCCGAGGGCCTCATGCTCAAGCGCAAGGACTCCCCCTACCATTCCGGCCGCAAGAAAGGCGACTGGTGGAAGTGGAAGCTCGCCCCCCTGACCATCGACGCCGTGATGATCTATGCCCAGCAGGGCAGCGGCCGGCGCGCCAATCTCTTCACCGATTTCACCTTCGCCGTGCGCGACGGCAACGACCTCGTGCCCTTCACCAAGGCCTATTCCGGCCTCACCGACACCGAATTTCGCAAGATCACCGCCTGGGTGCGCAAGAACACCCTGCAACGCTTCGGCCCCGTTCGGCAGGTGAAGGCAGAGCACGTTTTCGAGATCGCCTTCGAGGGCATCATGGAATCCACCCGCCACAAATCCGGCGTCTCGCTGCGCTTCCCCCGCATGAAACGCTGGCGCCACGACAAACCGGTGCAGGAGGCCAACACGATCGAAGACCTCCGCGACATGCTAACCCACTACGGCTAAAGAAAATTCGTACGAATTTTCTCCCCCAAGATTATTCGTACGAATAATCTACCCGCTCACCGCAACAAATCATCCTCGAACGGAAAGCGCGAAAGCAGCTCCACGCCCGTCTCGGTGATCAGCACCTGCTGCTCCAGTTTCACGCCCTCCGTGCCGCCCTCGGCACCGATATAGCTCTCCACGCACAGCGTCATGCCGGGCGCGATCACGCCGTCATAGCCCGCATCCGGGAAATCCCCGTGGTGATAGAGGTACGGATACTCCCCCGTCATTCCGCAGCCATGCGCCGACAGGTAATAGCGGTTGGCGTAATACTCTTCCGGGATGTCCCAGGCCGCGTCGGCATAGTCGCGGAACGTCATGCCGGGCCGCAGGATGCCCATGTTGTGATGCACCTGCTCATACGCCACCTTGTACAGCTCGCGCTGTGTGGCGTTCGGCTTGCCAGGCCCCGAATGGAAGGTGCGCGAGAAATCCGAATAATAGCCGTGGCACCCCACCACGTCCGTATCCAGCGCAATCAGTTCATTCACCCCAATCACGTTCTCGCTCGTCTCCTGGAACCACGGGTTCGTCCGCTCCCCGGCATTCAGCAGGCGGGTCTCCACGTAATCCCCGTTCTGCGCGATGATCGACTGGTGCAGCACCGACCACAATTCCGCCTCGGTCATCCCCGGCCGGATCGCCGCGCGCAGCTTGGACACGCCGATCTCGGTCGCCCGCAGCGAGGCATTGACGCATTTCATCTCTTCCGCCGACTTGATTGCCCGCGCCATTTCGACTGGTTCCTGCGCATCCACGATCCTCAGCCCCGCATCGCGCAGCGCAATGGCACTCCCGGCATTCAGCCGCTCGATCCCCAGCGTCGCCCCCTTGCCCACCAGCGAGGTCACCAGGTCCGCCATCTCGGCGGCCCAGGCCCGTTCCCGCCTGGCAATATCCGGCCCCGCCGCCACGAAACTCGCCGTGCGCGCGGCGCGCACCTCGTCGATCGTCTCCAGCCCGTCGGCCAGATGCGCGCAGCCGGTGAACTCGAACAGGATCGAGCGGCTTTCAGTCAGCAGCAGGTACCGCGACGGCGCGTTCCGCTGGCTGAACACCTGCATGTTTCGCGCCCCCGTGGCATAGCGGATGTTGACCGGATCGGACAAAAGAACCGCCGCGATATCCCGCTTGCGCATCTCCGCCCGCACCCGGCCCAGCCGGTAGCCGCGCACCGCCACAAGGTCGATCCCCTCATCCTCCGGCGCTCGGTCCAGCAGAGCCAGCTCCGCAAGGTCCGCGCGTTCCGCGTGCCAGTCCAGTTCCGCCATGTCATCCTCCTCGGGGTCACGTTTTGTCATTCCATATCCGACCAAGCGCACCTCGAAAACGCTGGAAATTCTCACGCTCATGGATAACCTGGAGGAATGAATCAGGACCGCCGAGACCTTCCCCCGCTGGAAACTCTCATCTTCTTCACCACCGTGATGAAACGCGGCGGCTTCTCCGCCGCCGCGCCCGAGCTCATGGTCTCCCAGGCCGCCGTCAGCAAACGCATCCGCCAACTCGAAGACTGGCTCGGCACGCCGCTTTTCGACCGCGGCGCGCGCCACGCGGTGCCCACCGACACCGCCCGCCGCCTGGAAGAGCCCGTGCGCCTCGCGCTCGACTACCTGACGGCATCCCTCGATACGGCCCGTGTCACCGACACCCGCACCCTCCAGATCGCCGCCAACGGCGCGGTCTCGATGTTCTGGCTCTACCCGCGCCTCCAGGCCTTCGCCACCAGCCCGGATGCCTGCAATGTCAGCGTGCTCACCGCCGACGACCCCAGTGCCCTCACCGCCGACACGCTCGACCTCGCCATCCACTACGGCGACGCACCGCCGCCCGGCTGGACCGGCACACCCCTTTTCAACGAAACGATCACCCCCGCCGCCACGCCCGCCATCGCCGCCACCTTTTCCGACCGGCCCGATCTGCCCCTGCTGGACTATCCCCGTCTCGCACCCGACTGGATCAACTGGCGTATTTGGCACGACCGCAAGCCCGGCTCTCCCCTCTCCGCGCGCCCCGTCGAGACCTGCCGCAGCTATGGCCATAGCATCGGCCGCGCCCTGACCGGCGATGGCATCGCCCTGGCCAGCCTGCCTATGCTCGACACCCTCGTCAGCAGCGGCCAGTTGGTCCCGGTTGGCGACGACACCCTGACCACCACCCGCCGCTATTGGCTGAACCACCGTGTGACCGCGCCGTTCTCGCCCAATGCCCTGCTCCTGCACCGTGCCCTTGCGGGTCCCGACACCGTCTGAGGCGCGCCGCGGCCCTTGTCAATCGGCCCCGCGTCCAATCCACCGCTTGAGCCTGCCCGCCTCGCCCCCTATGTCTTGGCCAGCCACGCATTTCAGGAGATCCGCATGTTCCAGCTTCCCAAACCCGCCTTCGACGTCAACGCCGCCTCCGGCTCCGACAACCTGGGCGATCTGCCGGAATGGAACCTCGACGATCTCTACACCGCGCCCGACGCGCCGGAACTCAAGCGCGATCTCGACTGGCTGGAACAGGCCTGCGCCGACTTCGCCCGCGATTACGAAGGCAAGCTGGCCGATCTCGACGCCGCCGGTCTGTTGGAATGCATCCAGCGGAACGAGAAAATCTCGTCGGTCGCCGGCCGCATCATGTCCTTCGCCGGGCTTCGTTATTACCAGCAGACCACCGATGGCGAGCGGGCCAAGTTCCTCTCCGACTGCCAGGAAAAGATCACCAATTACACCACGCCTCTGGTCTTCTTCACGCTCGAACTCAACCGGCTCGACGCCGACACGCTCACCGAGATGTATGCCGAAAACGCCGATCTGGCCCGCTACGCGCCCGTCATCCGCCGCATCCAGGCGATGAAGCCCTACCAGCTCTCCGACGAGCTCGAAAAATTCCTGCACGACCTCGGCGTCGTCGGCGACGCCTGGGAACGCCTCTTCGACGAGACCATCGCCGGCCTCACCTTCGACGTCGACGGCGAGGACCTGGGCATCGAATCCACCCTCAACCTGCTCACCGAACAGGACCGCGACAAACGCGAATCCGCCGCCCGCGAGCTTGCCCGCACCTTCCAGGCCAACATCCGCACTTTCGCCCGTGTCCACAACACCACCGCCAAGGAAAAAGAGGTCATCGACCGCTGGCGCGGTATGCCCACACCCCAGACCGGGCGGCACCTTTCCAACGATGTCGAGGCCGAGGTGGTCGAAGCCCTGCGCAACGCCGTGGTCGACGCCTATCCCAAGCTCAGTCACCGCTACTACGAATTGAAACGCAAGTGGCTCGGCCTCGACCGGATGCAGGTCTGGGACCGCAACGCCCCCTTGCCGATGGAGGCGCCGCGCAAGATCGACTGGCCGGCCGCCCGCGGCATGGTCATGGACGCCTATTCCGATTTCGACCCGCGCATGGGCGACCTGGCCGAGCCGTTCTTTGACAAGGGCTGGATCGACGCCGCCGTCAAACCCGGCAAGGCCCCCGGCGCCTTCGCCCACCCCACCGTGACCGACGTGCACCCCTACGTCATGTTGAACTACCTCGGCAAACCGCGCGACGTCATGACGCTGGCGCATGAACTCGGCCACGGCGTGCACCAGGTGTTGGCCGCCGAACAGGGCGAGCTTCTGTCGTCCACCCCCCTCACCCTTGCCGAAACCGCATCCGTCTTCGGCGAGATGCTTACCTTCCGCAAACTGCTGGATGCCGCCAAGGACAATGCCGAGCGCAAGGTGCTGCTGGCCGGCAAGGTCGAGGACATGATCAACACCGTTGTCCGCCAGATCGCCTTCTACGATTTCGAATGCAAGCTGCACGACGCCCGCCGCGGCGGCGAGCTGACCGCCGAGGACATCGGCGCCCTCTGGATGTCCGTGCAGGGCGAATCCCTCGGCCCCGCCTTCGACTTCATGGACGGCTACGAGACCTTCTGGGCCTACATCCCCCACTTCGTCCACTCGCCCTTCTACGTCTACGCCTACGCCTTCGGCGACGGGCTGGTGAACGCGCTCTATGCCGTCTACGAGGAAAATCCCGCAGGCTTCCAGGACAAGTATTTCGACATGCTCAAGGCAGGCGGCTCGATGCACCACAAGGAACTTCTGGCCCCCTTCGGCCTCGACGCCTCGGATCCGGCCTTCTGGGACAAGGGCCTCAGCATGATCTCCGGCTTCATCGACGAACTGGAGGCGATGGAGGACTGAACCCTGCCCCGCCCACGCGGCCCCCACAGCCTGCGCACCCGGCTCAGACGCGCCCTCGTGCGCATCCGGTCGCGCGTGCCCCCGGGGCTGCGGCTGGTGCTTGGCATTCTGCTCATCATCGGCGGGATCTTTGGCTTCCTGCCGGTGCTGGGCTTCTGGATGATCCCGCTGGGCATTGCCGTGGCCTCGCTCGACGTGGTCCCGGTCTGGCGCCGCCTCACCGGCCGTGCGCCCAGGTGCTGAGCCCATCTCTTCCTCTGGCCAAAAATATCCCGGGGGGAGCGGCGAAACGCAGTTTCGCCGTGGGGGGCAGAGCCCCCCGCGACAGCCGCCTATTTCAGCTGGCTGTCTTTCGAGCCCCGCCGGTTGATCCCGCCCCGCGCGTGCTGCGCGCCGTCACGCTCCTGGCTGCAATCGATGCACAGCTTCACGCCCGGCAACGCCTCGCGCCGCGCCTGCGGGATCTCCTCCTCGCATTCGGCGCAATGAGTCAGGCTCTCGCCCACCGGGCGTTTCGCGGCCTTCATCCGCGCCAATTCGTCCTCGATCGAGGCTTCGATCTGTTCGGAAACCGCGCCGTCGCGCGCCCATCCACCGGCCATGTCAAAATTCCTCCTGAACGGCATATATAGGATGCCGCGGGGCCATGTCACGGTTGCGCCTCCAGCACCATGTAATCCTCGAACGCATCCCGCCCCAGTGACGCCTGCTCCAGCATCCCGTTCAGCACCGAAATGGCCGAGGGCGAGGTGATCGCCACCGCGTGGTCCAGCCCCTCGCCATCCGCCAGCGCGGTAAAGTCGATCACCTTCACCGGCAGCCCCGCCACCGCCTCCGGCCCGTCGATCACCCCAAGCCGCTTCTTGCGCCCGGTGATCAGGCTGGCAAGGCTCAGCGCCCTGTCCTGTTGCGTGACGAATATCAGGAACGGCTGCGGCAGCTCGCCGATCGCCTCGGCCTGCCGGCGAAACACATCGGGGTCGATGTCGGGCGACATCAGCACCACGCCGCTGATCCGGTCCAGAAGATGCCGGTCGCCTTTCAGCGCCGCCTGCCGCATCACCTCCATCACCAGCTGCGCCCCCATGGAATGCGCCAGCAGCGTCACCCGGTCCCGCGGCCCGCTGGTCAAGGCGTTCAGCAGATCCTCCAGGTCATCGCGGGCATAAAGCACGCTGTCGCGGTCATAGACATAGCCTCGCGGATCCCCGGCCGAGGCCCAGGCGAACAGCACCGACGGTGCCGCCACCTCGAAATCCTCGCGCATCTGCGCCAGCCGGTAAAGACTGTCGGACAGCGTCGTGTTGTAGCCATGCACGAAGACCTGCGTCTCGCGCCCCGGCCGCGCCCCCTTCACGTCGCCAAGGAATGCCGCGGCGGACGGATAGACATCCGTCGCCGCCACGACGAAATCGGTCGCCGCATCCGGCGGCCCGTCGGGCCACTGGACGTGACCGGCCTTATGTGTCGGGGGGATCGAGATATCGGCTCGGAAATATCGCACCTCGCCCGAGCGCTTCGCGCCAAAGGTCTGCCCGGTACGGTCCAGCGCCTTCTGCGTCGCGACATAAAGCGTCTGCAGATGCGCCTCGGGCACGCTCGGCGCATAATGCGCCGCGGGACGCGGCGCGCAGGACGCCATCACGAACAGGCATAAAACAGACAGCGCGCGCAACGGACGCCTCCTTCGGTTCCGACTCACCTGGCAACAATAAGGCCCCTCCCGCAATGCGGAAGGGGCCAATTTTCGGTGCCGTCGCGTGAGTTGCGTGCGCTGCCCGGGATCAGGCGGTCGCCATCATGCCCTTCTCCGCGGCCAGCGACCGCATGCGCTTCTGCAGCTTTTCAAAGGCACGCACCTCGATCTGCCGGATCCGTTCCCGGCTCACGTCGTACTGGCCGCTCAGATCCTCCAGCGTCACCGCCTTTTCGCTCAGCCGGCGCTGGGTCAGGATATCCTTCTCGCGGTCGTTCAGCACGTCCATCGCCTCGGCCAGCAGCTCGCGCCGCGCCTCCAACTCGTCGCGCTTCTCGTAGTCGCCCGCCTGGTCGGCATCCTCGTCCTCCAGCCAGTCCTGCCACTGCATCGTGCCTTCACCCTCGGCACCCACCGTGGCGTTCAGCGACGCGTCGCCCCCGGACATCCGGCGGTTCATGCTGATCACCTCGTCCTCGGTCACGCCAAGGTCGGTCGCGATCTGCTTCACCTTGTCGGGATGCAGGTCACCCTCTTCCAGCGCGCCGATGCGGGCCTTGGCCTTGCGCAGGTTGAAGAACAGCTTCTTCTGCGCGCTCGTCGTGCCCAGCTTGACCATGGACCAGCTGCGCAGGATGTATTCCTGGATGCTCGCCCGGATCCACCACATCGCATAAGTCGCCAGGCGGAAGCCCTTCTCGGGGTCGAACCGCTTGACCGCCTGCATCAGGCCCACATTGGCCTCGGAAATGACCTCGGCCTGCGGCAGGCCGTAGCCGCGATAGCCCATGGCGATCTTCGCCGCCAGGCGCAGGTGGCTGGTGACCATCTGGTGCGCGGCCTCGGTGTCCTGTTCCTCGACCCAGCGCTTGGCCAGCATGTATTCCTCTTCCGGCTCCAACAGCGGGAATTTCCGGATTTCCTGCAAATAGCGGTTCAGCCCGGCTTCGGGCGACGGCGCAGGAAGATTTGCATAATTGCTCAACCCTGTGACCCTCCAATGTTTATTGTCTTAACATCCATATGGGCAGCCATCAGCCCGGATTCAAGACAGGTGAACCGAATGGTTTAATTATTTATGAATCAAACCAGACCGGTTTTCCAGTGATGTGACGTTTGCTCACGCACACGTGCTGTGCTGTCATATTAACGTCAGGCCGGCGCGCCCAGTTCCTGCAGCAGGTTTGCCATGTCCTCCGGCAGCGCCGCCTCAAAGCGCAGCATCTCCCCCGTACCCGGATGCTCGAACCCCAGCAGCGCCGCATGCAACGCCTGCCGTGGGAAACTTTGCGCGGCGTCCAGCGCGCCCGGCGACAACGCCTTCGCATTCAGCTTGCGCCGCCCTCCATAAACGGGGTCGCCGATCAGGCCATGCCCCGCATGCGCCATATGCACCCGGATCTGATGCGTGCGCCCCGTCTCCAGCCAGCACTCGATCAGCGCCACCTGCGGCGGCACCCCGAACGGGGTGACAACGCGCGCCCGCGTCACCGCGTGCCGCCCGCCCTCGAACAATACCGCCTGCCGTTGCCGATCGGTCTTGTGCCGCGCCAGCTGCGTCGTCAGTTTCAGGATGTTGCCCGCCTCGAAACTGGCCCCACGCACGCCGCGCAGCCGCGGATCTGCGGCATCCGGCACCCCGTGCACGACGGCCAGGTACTTGCGCTCGACGCTATGCGCCTCGAACTGCGCGGCCAGCCCGTGATGCGCCCGGTCCGACTTCGCCACCACCAACAGACCGCTGGTCTCCTTGTCGATCCGGTGGACGATGCCGGGGCGCTTCTCTCCGCCCACGCCCGACAGGGCGCCGCCGAAATGATGCAAGAGCGCGTTCACCAGCGTCCCGTCCGGGCTGCCGGGTGCGGGATGCACCACCATGCCGGCAGGTTTGTCGATCACGATCAGGTCGTCATCCTCGAACACCACGTCCAGCGCGATCTCCTGCGCCACCACGTCCACCTCGGCGGCGACAGGCACGGTGATTTCGATGATGTCCCCCTCGACCACTTTCGCCTTGGGATCGTCGACCACCGCACCACCCACGCGCACCGCGCCCTCGGCGATCAGCCGCGCCAGCCGCGTGCGCGACAGCGACGCTTCCTCTGGCACATCGCGCGCAAGCGCCTTATCAAGGCGCGGCGGCGGATCGGCCCCGATCCGCACGGTGACACTGGACTCAAAGGGGGCAGCGCCCATGAACGACACTCCTCAGCCGCCGTCGGTCGACCCCAAGATGGTGCGCTACCTGCGCACCCTCGTGACCGTCCTGACGGGCGTGATGATTCTCGGGTTTCTAGTGATCGTCGCACTCTTTGTCACCAAGTTCTCCGGCGCGTCCGGCCCGGCACTGCCCGAAGAGATCACCCTGCCCGACGGCACCACGCCCACCGCCTTCACCCGCGCCGATGGCTGGTACGCGATAGTCACCGACGCCGACACGATCCTGATCTTCGACGAAACCACGGGCGAGTTGCGCCAGACCATCGACGTCACCACCGACTAGCCGCGCAACGGGTTCGATCTGCAAGAAAGGGGGATGGTACCACCTCCCCGGCTCGAACGGGGGACCTCCTGATCCACAATCAGGCGCTCTAACCAACTGAGCTAAGGCGGCACGCGGCACGGATTTAACTTTCCCGGCCCGCGATTGCAAGCCTCTTTGACACTTCCCCGCCCATTCCAACCCGCTTGCCTTCACGCGGCCAAGGCGGTAGGCCATTCCAATTATCCAGGAGGCGGCCGTGGGCATCAACGACGAACGCGACATCGAGGCGAATCTGCAGATCGGTCCCACCGACCAGGGCATGGTACGCCTGTTCATCATGGCAGGCGCCACCGAGATCCCCATGGATTTCGAGCCCGACGAGGCCCGCGAGATCGCCGAGGAAATCCTCGCCGCTGCCAAGGCCGCCGAGACGAAACGCTAGCCGCCCGCACCCAAAATTTACGCAAATTTTGGAATAGAAAATACGCATTTTCTATCCCGTTTTCTGCGCAGAAAACGCCGTCCTACAGCCCCGGATCCCGCGCCCCCTGCAACCGCAGCGCCGCCTGCCGCGCAAACCGCCGTGTCAATGCCGTGCGCCGCGCGCCCGCCAGCTTGTGTTCCGGTGCCATCCGGATGATCTGCGCATCATAGGCATCCGCGATGATCAACCCCGTGCCCTCGGGCAACAGGTCCGTCGGAAACGCCTCGTCCACCGCCCAGAAATACCGATCGCACCACTCAAGATATCCGTCCCATTTCAGGTCCGAAGTGAAATCGGCCCGGCTCGACTTGCACTCCACAACCCAGATCTCGCCCTTCGGCCCCAGCGCCATCACGTCCACGCGCTTGCCCCGCTCAGGCGAGAATTCCTCGACAGTGGCGAAATCATACCCCAGCAAATGCCGGCACACCCCGCGCGCCAAAAGCTGGCCGGGCTGCATCGCGGGAATATCCGTTGCAAAGTCCTGCATCTGGCCAATTTATGAACAATACGTGAACATTGGCAACCCCCTGCACGGGAAATGCACATCACGCAGCCTTGTCTTGTGCTATTTGTTAACCATTTCATACTGATGTTCCGGGGTCTGGCACGGTCGCGCCCCTTCCTGTCGTTGCAAAAGGTCCGCCATGCCCGATCCCGTCACAGACTCCGCCCGCACCCGCGGCGCCCGCTATGCGCGCGATCTCGAAGGCCATATCGACTGGCTGGAGACGTTCTCCGGCACCGCCCTCGGCGTGCTGGCCGTGGCCTCGGGCATCTACACCTATCTCGGCGTGTCGTCCCTGCTGGACGACACCGGCGTCATGTCCACCTTCGCCGCACTCGCCTATTCCGTCGCCGTCTCAGTGGGCATCTTCGTGTTCTGGTCCTATCTTCTGCGCCTCTTCCCCGCCGTCACCACAGCCCGCGCCCGCGTGGGCCTCCTGGGCGCGATGGGCCTCGGCTCGGTCGCCATCATCGCCATGTCCAGCTGGCTCAACGCCGCCGCGCTGGCCGGGTCGGCGGCGGTCGAACAACACCTCGCGGAAACCGTGCAGGACTACCAGCAAAGCCTCGAACGCGCGCACGAGATCGCCCTCTCCGGCCAGGCCCTGGGCCGCGACGTCGCCCGCGTGCGCCAATCCTTCGAGGATCTCAGCGAACAGGAGGCCACCGGCAATCTCTCCGGCCTTGCCGGCCGCGGCGCCGTCTTCCGCGTCCTGCGCCAGAAATCCGCCGAACTTGCCGCGCTCGAGGCACAGATCGCCGAACAGACCCCGCTCGTCGACACCGCCTTCGCCGAAGGCAACACCATCCTCAGCCGGATGCGCTCCCTTACCGTCGAACCGGGGCCCGTCGAGGCCCGCTCGGTCGAGTTTTCCGAGGCCGCCGTGCGCCTGCAGGGCCTTATCACCCAGATGCGCCAGCTGACCGTCGCCCCCCTCGTGGAGCGCGCCGCGCAGGATCTTTCGGCCTCCGTCGTGCTGCCCGAACTCGACAGCCGCACCGAGGCCGGGCGCGGCGACCAGGCCGCCACCATCACCTCGGTGCTCGAGGTCCTGGGCCAGCGCGCCGCCACGCTGGAACGCGCCGCACAGGAGGTCGCAGCACTCGAACCCGCACCAGAGGTCACCTACACGCCCGTCTCGTCGGCCGACGCGGTCATCCTCTATGCCCGCAACTTCGTCCCTTCCTGGGCCGGGGCCATCGCCATCGACCTTCTGCCCGCCGTCCTCGTGCTGATCCTGTCGATCACCCACGGCATGATCCGCTCGATGCGCGACGGCACCGATATCGAGGACACCATGACCGTCGCCGAACTGCGCGCCGCCATCGCCGTGGCCCACGAGATCGAGGACACGCCCGCCCCGCGCAAACCCGGGCAGGAGGACACGCGGGAGGATGGCCACAAGGTCAAGCGCATCACCGGAACCACGCCATGAGCGACGCCGACCGGGACGAAAAAACCAAGAGCAAGCACGGCCCCCCCGTCGCACGCATCCTCACCGGCGCGCTGATCTTCCAGATCGGCATCGGCGCCCTGCTGGTACTGGGCGATGTCAGCGTCTCGGGCCTGCGTCTGCCGGGCATGGCCCCCGACGCCCCCCGCCTGACCGAACCCGTGCGCCCCGGCGACCAGCGCCGCCTCTTCCGCCCCGACCGCGACCGCCCCGCCACGCGCCCCGCCCGCGATCCCGGCGAGCTGCCCGAGCGCCTTGTGCTGACGCAGGAAGACGGCACTACCTACCGGCTCGAGGGCGGCATTGCCGAGGGCGACGCAGCCCGCATCATCAAGCGGCTCGACGAAAGCGAACCCGCCCCCGAGACCCTCATCCTGCAATCCCCCGGCGGCACCGTGTCCGAGGCGCTGGCCCTGGGCCGCCACTTCCGCGACACCGGCCTGACGACCCGAATGCTTGCGGGCGAATACTGCTTCTCCGCCTGCCCCTACATGCTCGCCGGCGGCGCCACGCGCGAGATCGACGAAGCCGCCCAGGTCGGCGTCCACCAGCACTATTTCGGCGAAAGCACGATCCTCCCCGCTTCCTTCGCGGTCGAGGATATCCAGGCGGGCCAGGGCGAAGTCATGAGCTATCTCGACGAGATGGGCATCGATCCGATGGTCATGACCCACGCGCTCGCCACACCGCCCGACGAGATCTACGTCCTGCTCCCCGAGCAGTTGCGGGACTACGGATTTATTTCGGATGCCGCGGAATAGCCCCTTGCCGCACCGCCTCCGACGCCTTACCTCAATGGGGTGACGGGTGCTGCCCTTCTCGTGAACGGTTGCATTCCGGTGGCCTTAAGCAATTCCGAGGGAGCTGGCTCTGTCCGGGCCCTGGTCCGGTTACCCGGCGCCCACCTGTATATACAGGTCCTCGGGAATGAGAGAACCAAACGGTTGCGTGCGGGCCCGTCACACCTTCCGCACAGTGCGCCGCGCCGTGGCTTGGAATCATACCCTTATCCCGGATGGCCCGACGCCAGAGATCCTCGGGTCAAGCCCGAGGATGACGTGGATGACCGTAGGGTGGGTGAAAACCCACGCGCGCGACGCTTGCGCAACCCCGACGCAATCCGAACAGCGTGTCTCACAAATTCAATTCGAAAAAGCCTACCGCTTGCTCCAGAACGGACGCTCGCCCTGATCCACCCGCACCGGGATGGTCGCATGGTCCCGCCGCATCACGTGCTGGCGCAGCCCGCCACCGGGGCCGTCATCGTCGTCATCGTCCTTCATCCGCATCACCGCGATGCCGAACTGCACGCCCGCAAAGACGATCCCGTTCGACACCCACAGCAGCAGGACCGCCAGCCAGCCCTTGTCGGAATGGCTGACCAGGTGCCACAGGTTGGCGATATCGAACCACAAGAGCATCCCCACGAAGACCGCCGCAAGGCCAAAGCCGATGGCGACGTTCATGATATACATGCGGATGAGCTTGGGCATTGGACGACTCCTTTGCGCGTTGCACATAAGTGTAGCACAACGTTCCCGCTCCTCAAGGAAAAGCACCCGCGCCACCGGCTGATCGGTGCCGTTCCGCCGCGACATGTCGTCCGACGGACACCTCCGAACCCGTCAGCCGGGGGCCTTAACCCGACATCCCCTCTGGCCTTCCGCAAACCCCTGCGCTATCTGGCGGGCCTGTAACCCCAGAGGCGCCAGATGTCCGAAACCCAAGCTTTCGAAAAACCCGGTCCCGTCGAGGCCGAACTGCGCTCCGCGATCTCTCCCACCGAGGAAATCATCGCCGAGGCGCGGGCCGGCCGCATATTCATCCTCGTCGACCACGAAGACCGAGAAAACGAGGGCGACCTGGTGATCCCCGCCGAATTCGCCACGCCAGAGGTGATCAACTTCATGGCCACCCACGGCAAGGGTCTCATCTGCTTGCCCATGACATCCGAGCGCATCGACCGCCTTGGCTTGCCCATGATGGCCGTGAACAACTCGTCACGCCATGAGACCGCCTTCACCGTCAGCATCGAGGCCCGCGAGGGCGTCAGCACCGGCATCTCGGCCGCCGACCGCGCGCTGACCATCTCGACCGCGATCAACGAACAGAACACCCAGGCCCATATCGCCACGCCGGGCCACGTCTTTCCGCTGCGCGCCCGCAACGGCGGCGTGCTCGTGCGCGCCGGCCATACCGAGGCCGCCGTGGACATCTCGCGCCTCGCCGGTCTCAACCCCTCCGGCGTGATCTGCGAGATCATGAAGGACGACGGCACCATGGCCCGCCTGCCCGACCTGGTGGACTTCGCCAAGACTCACGGCATGAAGATCGGCACCATCTCCGACCTCATCGCCTATCGCCACAAGCACGACAACCTCGTGCGCGAGGTCCGGCGCGAGACCGTCACCTCGTCCCATGGCGGCGAGTGGGAGATGCGCATCTTCGCCGACCAGATCACCGATACCGAACACGTGGTGCTGTCCAAGGGCGACATCACCGACGGCAAGCCCGTGCTGGCCCGCACCCACGCCCTCAACGCGCTCGAGGACGTGCTCGGCATCGGCCTTGACGCCAAATCCGACGGCCCCACCGGCAAACTGCCCCGCGCCATGAACATCATCGCCCGAGAAGGCCGCGGCGCGGTCTTCCTGTTCCGCCAGCCCCGGCCCTCGCTCGCCTCGGAAATGGAAGAGGACGACACGCCCCGGACAATCAAGCAGACGGGCCTCGGCGCTCAGATCATGTCGACGATGGGCCTGCACGAACTGATCCTCGTCACCGACAGCCCCAAGACCCGCTATCTCGGGCTCGACGCCTACGGCATCAGCATCGTCGGCACGCACCCCCTCAGCGAAGGATAACGCCATGGCCGGAACCGAATACACCCTGCCCCGCGCCACGTTCGACAAGCCGGTGAAACTGCTGATCGTCGTGGCCCCCTTCTACCGCGACATCGCCGACATGATGATCGAAGGCACCCGCGCCGAGATCGAAGCCTCCGGCGCCACCTACGACCTCATCGAAGTCCCCGGCGCGCTGGAAATCCCCACCTCCATCGGCATCGCCGAGCGCCTGTCGAACTTCGACGGCTACGTCGCCCTGGGCTGCGTCATCCGCGGTGCCACCACCCACTACGAGACGGTCTGCAACGATTCCAGCCGCGGCATCACCCTTCTGGGCCTTCAGGGCCTTTGCATCGGCAACGGCATCCTCACGGTCGAAAACCGCGAGCAGGCCATTGAGCGCGCCGACCCCGAGCAGATGAACAAGGGCGCAGGCGCCGCCGCCGCCGCCCTGCACCTCGTTGCGCTCACCCGTAAATGGGGCACCCGCAAAGGCGTCGGCTTCATGCCCGACTCCGAGGAATACAGGCTCGCAGGCGCGCTCAAGGACAACCCCACCGCATGACAGAATTATCGGGCAACCAGAAACGCAAGATGCGCTCCGCCGCGCGGCTCTACGCCGTGCAGGCGCTCTTTCAGATGGAACATTCCAGCCAGTCCTACGAGACGATCATCCGCGAATTCCTCGATTTCCGCTTCGGGCAGGAAGTCGAAGAGGGCATCGACATGGCCGACGGCGATATCGACCTTTTCCGCAAGCTGGTCGAACAGGCGGTGAACTGGCAATCGAAGATCGACCAGATGACCGACCGCGCGCTGGTGGCCAAGTGGCCCATCGCCCGCATCGATCCCACCTTGCGCGCTCTCTTCCGCGCCGCCGGGGCCGAGTTCCTCGAGGGCGAAGCGCCGGTCAAGGTCGTGATCAGCGAATTCGTCGATGTCGCCAAGAGCTTCTATCCCGAGGGCAAGGAAGGCAGCTTCGTCAACGCCGTGCTCGACCACATGGCCCGCGAGGCGAAACCCGAGGCGTTCTGAGAGACGGGGGGGGTCCGGTTGGCCGGATCCTAAACCGTTTCGCCTTTCACCAAAGGCATCAGCCAAAGGCAAAACGCGTACGACGCTTGTGTGCGGCGCGGTCTTTGGCGGGTCAGCCGTGATCCGGGTTTACCGGAAGGCGCTTCAGTGCCCGCCGCCCCCGGCCAGCCCCACGCCCGAGATGATCGACCCCCAGACCTTCAGCCGCAGCCCCGCCGCCTTCACGACGCCCGTCGCGGCCACCAGGTGCCCGCCCGTTCCCGGCAGGTCGGTGCGGTAGGTCTGAACGATGCAACCCGACCCATCCAGGACGATCTCCTCGTGCTCGGGATGGACCAGTTCCATGTAGACCAGAACCGACCCGCGCTGCCGTACGCTGTTGGGATCCAGCAGCTTCGCCCCCGGCGTCACCTGCCCGGTCGCGATGGCGGGTTGAATCGCCACCACCCGCGCCGGCAGGACCGCGTTGCGGAACGACAGGTTGGCATTGGCGTCACAGGCGATCTCGGCCGGCATCCCCTCGTGCAGGTTGGCCATCGCCACCTGCGAGAACCCGGCCACGATCCGCACCGGCGTGTCCGCGCTCCGTTCCGGGATGATCACCATCGCCGGGCTCAGGATCAGGGTCGAGGCCGGGCTGCCCTCGCTCATCGCCAACTGCGTGACCGTACCGGCGGCAAAGCTGCGCACCACGGTGCGCTCCAGTGCCACCTTGGCGCTTTCCAGCCTGGTCTCCGCCGCGCGCCGCTGCGCCGGGATACCCTCTTCCAGGTCCGAGGTTGCCGCATCCACCTGCGCCTGCGCCGCGGCCAGCCCGGCCTGCGCCGCGTCCAGCGCGGCTTGCGCGGTCCGTACGTCGTCCTCGCGCCCAACGTTGCGCTCCACCAGGGTCTGCGCATTCTGCAAGTCCACCGAAAGCTTGGCCAGGTTCGCCTCGACCTGGCGCACCTGCGATTCCGCAACCCGCAGCGCATCCTGCGCTTTGGTCTCGGACGCCGCGATCTGTTCGAACTGCGCCTCGGCCTCGGCCACGGCGGCCTTCTGCGACGCGTCTTCGATCCGGAACAGCACATCGCCCGCCGCGACCCGCTGCCCGTTCACCACGTTCACCTCTGTCACCGGCCCGCTGGTCTGGGCCACGACCGACACGGTGCGGAATGGCACCAGCCCGGAATAGCTCTTGGGATGAAAATAGAAGATCACCAGGAACAGCGCAAAGGCCATGACGGCCCACATCACCACCGCCGTCTTCATGTTCCACACGCTCAGCGCCTCGCCCCGCCACTTCAGCTGGAAATACCGGATGATCACCGGAAACGACGTCAGAAGAAGCTCAATCATGCGCCGTCCCCCCCCGGGCTGCGCCGGTCTCTCCGCATGTGCCGTTTCCCGCGCCGTCTCGCCGTGCCCTCGAGCCCCACCTCGACATGCCCCAGGTTGAACCGCGCCCAATCCGCCATCAGCGCGATCAGGATGGCGCTCAGCGGCAGCAGGATGTTGAAATGGTCCAGCGGAAAGATCTCGTACAACAGCGCGATGGTCAGCATCGTCGGAATGGTCTTCGCCAGCGGCGTGCCTTGCGACTGATGTTCGGCCCACCTGTCGAACGCGGCATAAAGCACGACCATCCCGTAGATTGCCAGGCACAGCAGGACCACCACGAACCATGCCAGGTAATCGGTTTCCCCGGGCGCCACGAACCACGACGGGTCCGCGTGCGCCGACTCTGAATTTGCAGCCATTTCAATGTCCCCGGTGCGAGTTCTGAATTTGCAGGTACTGAAAAAAAGACGGGTACGAGAACCAATCCCTCGACCTAAGGCGAGTATGCGCAACCTGTAAAGCAAAAAGCAGGGCATCGGCCCCGCCGCGTCAGGCGTCGGTGTCGTCTTCGCCCTGCTCCGCCGACCACGTGCCCGCCGCCTCGACCACGAAGGCCGACGAGGCCGGCAGCACGCCCAGGTAGCTCTCGGTCTCGTCCACCGGCGTCGCGGCCCGTTTCGTCATCCGGTAGGCGGCATAGGCCGCAATCGCCGCGAACGCCGCCGCCAGCACCAGCCAGAACGCCGCCGGCCCCGATACGTCCATCACCCAGCCCGCCGCCAGCGGGCCCAGGATGGCCCCGATGCCGAAGGTCAGCACCAGCCCGCCCGACGCCGCCGCCATGTCCTCAACCGGCAGGAAATCGTTGGTATAGGCCAAGAGCAGCGAATACAGCGGCGTCGTCACGCCCCCGGTCAGGAACGCCGCCGCCATCAGCGGCCAGAAAGTCCCGCCCATGGCCCAGCCCAGCAGGCAGAACGCAGCCCCCAGCGCCGCCGCGCCGAAGATCACCCTGCGCCGGTCGATCCGGTCCGACAGCCACCCGATGGGATATTGCAGCACCAGCGCGCCGCCGAACAGCATCGCGATGAACAGCGCGATCTCGCCCTTGCCCATCCCGATCTGCGCGCCATAGACCGCGCCCATCCCCGATTGCGTGGCGTAAAGACTGCCCAGCAGGAAAATCCCCACCGTCCCCAGCGGCGAGCCGGTGAACAGCTCCCGCAACGGCATCGCGCGGATCACCTCCGCCGCCGGTACCGGCGTCACCGACAGCAGGATCGGCGCAAAGGACACCGACACCAGGATCGACGCCCCGATGAACAGCGACGCCCCCGCCGTCTCGCCCAGGTTCAACAGCCCCTGCGCACCGATGATCCCCAGCGTCTGCGCGATCATGTAGGCCGACAGCACCTTGCCCCGCGTCTCGTTCGTCGCCGCGTTGTTCAGCCAGCTTTCCGCGGTCACGTAAATGCCCGACATGGCAAACCCGATCAAAATGCGCAGCAAGGTCCACGCCCATGGCTCGGCCAGCAGCGGAAAAGCAATCAGCCCCGCCGACATGAAGCTGCCCAGTGCGGCGAAGACCCGCACGTGCCCGACCCGCCGGATCAGCCGCGGCGCATAGCGCGCGCCCAGCAGAAAGCCCACGAAATAGCCCGATGTCACCACCGCCAGTTCGCCCGAGGAAAACCCCTCGATATCCCCGCGCAGACCGATCAGCGTGAAATGCATCCCGTTGCCCAGCATGATCAGCACGATCCCGATCAGCAGCGCCCAGATCCCCGCAAAAGCCTGAAACATCGCGTGCCCCTTTTCGATTCGGCAGCCCCTATGCCCTGCCGTCACTCCTGCCAGCGTCCCCCACCGCCGTCGTCCCACCGACGCCGCTTTGGCGTCCCCCCGCGACACCGCCTAAATTGGACGACAACCAACGCCGCGCCGCTACGTAGGGTGGGTGAAAACCCACCTTTGGTGGGTGACAACCCACCTTTGGTGGGTGACAACCCACCTTTGGTGGATGAAAACCCACCTTTGGCGGGTACGCCGCCCCTAATCCAACTTGTCGCGCACCCGCTTGATCATCCACCACACCGCCGCCACCACCGGCAGCGCCACGATCGCCGTCAGCATCTCCTTCGACATCCCCGTCGGCTCGGTCAGCGGGTAGAGAAGATACCCCGCCAGCGACACCGCGTAGTAACTGATCGCCACCACCGACAGCCCCTCGACCGTGCGTTGCAGCCGCAGCTGCATGTCGGCACGCTTGTTCATGCTCTCCAGCAAGTCCTGGTTCTGCGCGCTGCGCTCCACGTCCACCCGCGTCCGCAACAGCTCGCCCGCTCGCATCGCCCGGTCCGACATCGCGTCCAGCCGGTCCTTGGTGGAGCGCACCGTGCGCATCGCCGGATCATAGCGCCGCATCATGAACTCGCCGAAGGTCTGCCGCCCGTTGAACCGCTCCTCGCGCAGCACCGTGATCCGCTGCTTCACGATCTGCTCATAGGCCGAAGTGGCGCCAAAGCGATAGGACGACCGCGCCACCATCCCCTCCAGCTTGGCCGAAATCTCCAACAGGTCGTCCAGCGTGTCCTCCGCGGCCACCGACCCGCCCGGCATGTTGCTGATCAGATGCGTCAGCCGCTCTTCCAGCGCGCCCATGTCGGGCCGCATCTCGCCCACCCGGGCAAAGCCCAGCATCGACATGGTCTTGTAGGTCTCGATCTCGAACAGGCGCTGCACCACGCGCCCCATCCGCCGCGTGCCGATATCGGCCGACGCATTGACCATGAACCGCAGATGTCCCGCCGGGTCGATGCGGAAGTCCCCCGCGATGATGGCGCTGTCGTCCAGCACCCGTGCCACGGCCACGCTGTCGGCCACGAACCAGTCGTGGATGTTCCGGCGCACCGTGTCCTCGTCCTTCTGCGTCTCGATCCGAACCATGGCCGAGGTCATCCGGTGCCCCGGCGCCTCGCTCAGCCAGTCGCCCGGAAAAACCTCGAACTCCGCCGGATCGAAGGGCCGGTCGCTGACCCCGTCACGGAACGCGGTATAGGTGACGAACTCAGTATGCCGCTCCCACTTCAGATGGTGCTTGCCGATATCGCCGGAGTAATGCGAGGCACCCGGCTTGGGATGCACCGCGCCATAGCGGTCCAGCAGCGCCGTCAGATGCGCCAGGTCATCGCCCCGGTCCCGTGCCGCCGCCCCCTCGACCCGCTTGATCGCCAGGAAGACTCCGGTCGCCGGTGCGCTCAGGTTGGGAAAGGGCCGCGCGTGCAGCTCGTTCGACAGCTCGTATCGCAGCGGATGATCTTCAATGGGCGGCATGGCTCTCGCGTCCTGACATGTCCCGGCACCCTAGCGACACGGCCCGGAGATGAAAATAGATTGAAGCGCACTTTCAATAACTTAGCGGAATGCAACTGTATACTGGCGCAAATTTAGCCAGTTTCGGCCCTGAACGCACGTTCTCCATCCACCGCTCGGTAGGGTGGGTGAAAACCCACGCGCCCGCACCGCACGAAAAAGGGCGCCGAACCCACGCCCGACGCCCCTTTCCAATCCTGCCCGCCTATTGCTCAGGCCGCTTTCTTCAGCGCCTTCTTGGCCTTCTTCAGCTTGGCCTCCTGCTTGGCGACCTTCTTCTTGCGGTCTGCCACTTCCTGTTTCAGCGATTTGATCTTGGCTTTCTTCGCCATCGTGTCTTCCTTTCAGATATGTCCTGCGCCTCCTGCCGTACCTACGACGAGCGCATATTAAATCTATATTCATTGTATATACGTTTTGCAACCCGCAACGGCACCCGCCCAGACGTCCCGGACCTGATCCGGGACCTCCGCCGCGCCCCAACGAAAAAGGCCCGCCAGCCGGCGGGCCCTTTCCAATTCCATAAGGCCGGGCCTTACCCGATCTTCGACAACAGCGCCGTCACGCTGTCCTTGGCATCGCCATAGAACATCCGCGTGTTGTCCTTGAAGAACAGCGGGTTCTCGATGCCGGAATACCCCGTGCCCTGCCCGCGCTTGGACACGAACACGTTCTTGGCCTTCCAGACCTCCAGCACCGGCATCCCGGCGATGGGGCTGTTGGGATCGTCCTGCGCGGCGGGGTTGACGATGTCGTTCGAGCCGATCACGATCACCACGTCGGTGTCGGGGAAATCGTCGTTGATCTCCTCCATCTCCAGCACGATGTCATAGGGCACCTTGGCCTCGGCCAGAAGCACGTTCATGTGCCCCGGCAGACGCCCCGCGACGGGGTGAATCGCGAACCGCACTTCCTTGCCTTGAGCCCGCAGCTTGTTGGTCAGCTCGCTGACCGCCTGCTGCGCCTGCGCCAC
The DNA here is from genome assembly GCF_009363735.1 of Roseovarius sp. THAF8. Taxonomy (NCBI): domain Bacteria; kingdom Pseudomonadati; phylum Pseudomonadota; class Alphaproteobacteria; order Rhodobacterales; family Roseobacteraceae; genus Roseovarius; species Roseovarius sp. THAF8. Next base: position 1,018,378 of record NZ_CP045410.1, read on the forward strand.
CGCCATGCCGTAGCCCGGCACGATGATCACGCTGTCGGCCTCGTTCAGCGCATTGGCCACGCCGTCGGCGTCGATCGGCACCTGCTCGCCCTCGACTTCCGCCGCCGGACCGCTGGACCCGCCAAAGCCGCCCAGGATCACGCTGACGAAGGACCGGTTCATGGCCTTGCACATGATGTAGCTCAGGATCGCACCCGACGAGCCCACAAGCGCACCCACAACGATCAAGAGGTCGTTGCCCAGGCTGAAGCCGATGGCCGCCGCCGCCCAGCCGGAATAGCTGTTCAGCATGGAGACCACCACGGGCATGTCCGCACCGCCGATCCCCATGATCAGGTGATAGCCGATGAAAAGCGCCAGCAGCGTCAGAACGACCAGCGTCCAGCTGCCCGACCCGCTCAGGTACATGATCGCCAGCACTAGCGACAAGGCTGCCGCCGCCGCGTTCAGGATATGCCCGCCCGGCAGCTTCGTGGCGGCCGAGTCGACCTTGCCGGCCAGCTTGCCATAGGCAATCACCGACCCGGTGAAGGTCACGGCACCGATCCAGATGCCCAGCACCAGCTCGACCTTCAGGATCGACACTTCCACCGCCGTCTTCTTGGCGACGATCGCGGCGAATCCGGTGAACTGCTTGGCAAAGGCCACGCCTTCCGCCGTCACTTCCTCGGGCCGCGGGAAGGGCAGGCCCGCATCGGCGAACTGCGCCGCCACGCGCCCCAGCTCGATATCCGCGTTGAAGCCGACAAAGACCGCGGCCAGACCGACGAGCGAGTGCATGATCGCCACCAGCTCGGGCATCTGCGTCATCTGCACCTTGGTGGCCAGCTGATAGCCCACCACCGCGCCGCCCGCGATCATGATCAGCGACACCAGCCACAGGCCCGAACCGGGGCCGATCAGCGTCGCCAGAACGGCGATGCCCATACCGACAATGCCGTACCAAACAGCGCGTTTCGCGCTTTCCTGCCCGGACAAGCCGCCCAGGCTGAGGATGAAGAGAACTGCCGCGACCGCATAGGCCGCAATGGTAAATCCGAAATCCATCGTCCCTTACCCCCTTACGATTTCTGGAACATGGCGAGCATGCGCCGTGTCACCAGGAAGCCGCCAAAAATGTTGATCGCCGCCATGAAGATGCCAAGACCGGCCAGCAGCGTGATGAGGTAGGAGGTCGAGCCGATCTGTGTCAGCGCCCCCAGGATGATGATCGAGGAGATCGCGTTCGTCACCGCCATCAGCGGCGTGTGCAGGCTGTGCGCCACGCCCCAGATCACCTGGAACCCGATGAAGACCGACAACACGAAGACGATGAAATGCTGCATGAAGCTCGCCGGCGCCACGGTGCCGACCAGCAGCACCAGGAACGCGCCAACGCCCAGCAGGCCCACCTGGTTCATGGTCTGCTTCTTGAAGGCCGCCACTTCCTGCGCCTTCTTCTCTTCCGGCGTCAGTTCCTTGGGCTTTTCCTTCTTCGGGGCCGCCGCGATGGCCGACACCTTGGGCGGTGGCGGCGGATAGGTGATCTCTCCCTTGTGGGTCACCGTCGCGCCCCGGATCACGTCATCTTCCATGTTGTGATCGACCTTGCCGTCCTTTTCGGGCGTCAGGTCGGTCATCATGTGACGGATGTTGGTGGCATAAAGCGTCGAAGACTGCGTCGCCATCCGGCTGGGAAAGTCGGTATAGCCCACGATGGTCACCTTGTTGTCGGTGACGATCTTCTTGTCCTTCTCGGTCAGCTCGCAGTTGCCGCCGCGCTCGGCGGCCAGGTCCACGATCACCGACCCCGGCTTCATCATCTCGACCATGTCCTTGGTCCACAGCACCGGCGCGGGCCGGTTCGGGATCAGGGCCGTGGTGATGACGATGTCGATGTCCGGCGCCAGCTCGCGGAATTTCTCAAGCTGCTTTTCCTGGAACTCGGGGCTCGAGGGCGCGGCATAGCCGCCGGTCGACGACCCGTCCTTCTGCTCCTCCTCGAAATCGAGGAACACGAACTCGGCCCCCATCGATTCGATCTGCTCGGCCACTTCGGGCCGCACGTCGAAGGCGTATGTGATCGCGCCCAGGCTGGTCGAGGTGCCGATCGCGGCAAGCCCCGCCACACCGGCACCGACCACCAGCACCTTGGCCGGCGGCACCTTGCCCGCAGCAGTGACCTGCCCGGTGAAGAAACGGCCGAAATTGCTGCCCGCCTCGATCACCGCGCGATAGCCGGCAATATTGGCCATGGACGACAACGCGTCCATCTTCTGCGCGCGGCTGATCCGCGGCACCGATTCCATCGCGATCACGGTCGCGCCCTTCTCGGCGGCGATCTTCATCTGCTCTTCGTTGCCACCGGGATTGAAGAAGGAAATAAGGGTCTGGCCCTTGGTCAGGCGCTTGACCTCGGTGTCGGTGGGCACGCGCACCTTGACGACGATGTCGCTGGCCTTCCACAGCGCCGCGGCCGACTTGATGATCTCGACACCGGCCTCCTTGTAATCGGCATCCGAAAAACCGGCGGCTTCGCCCGCTCCGGCCTCGATGGCACAATCATGGCCCAGCTTCTGAAGTTGCAGCGCCGAGTCCGGCGTCATCGCCACCCGCGCTTCGCCTTCCATCACCTCTTTTGGTGTTCCGATCTTCAACTTTCACTCCCCCCGTTTTCTGACGGTCACTTGTGGCGGCCCCTCGGCCTGTCGCTTTCCGCACCCTAAAGGTCGGGTACGCCTTATCACACAAAATTTATCACCTTGGAATGTAGCGATTGTCGCAGGGTGTCAAACCCAACGTCGGGTCTTATGACAGTATTGCGCGAAATTCATTCGAAACTTTCGTCGCAACCGGTCCTCCTCGGGTAGGATGAAGCGCCGCTCGATGATCCATATGAAAATCGGCACCAGCGGCAGGCTCAGCACCGCGTCCCAGCGCAGGATCAACCCCGCAAGGATCAGCGCGTCGCCCAGGTAGATCGGGTTGCGGCTGCGCTTGTAGATGCCCGAGGTCACCAGCCGCTCGGCCTCAAGGTGCGGAATCGGCGTGGTCCTGTGGCGCCTCAGCTCGATCAGCGCCAGCGCCATCAGCACCAGCCCCGCCCCCACCAGCAGACCGCCCGTGAAATCCGCCCAGGCCCCGCCAAAGCTCAGCCCCGCCGGATAGTGCGACGCCTGCACCCACGCCAGCGCCGCCGCCCCGGCCAGCCACACGGGCGGTATGTCGATCCATTTCAGCACGCCGGTCTCCTTCTGGGCGGGTCCAAAATTTGTGCAAATTTTGGAATGGAAAATACGCATTTTCCATCCCGATTTCTGCCGCAGAAATCGCGCCCTTGGCAAGCCGTCCGGCCTGCGGCACAGTCATGCGCATGACACTGAAAGGAAAACACGCACTGGTCACCGGCGGCGGCACCGGCATCGGTCTGGCCATCGCCCGCGCGCTGCAAGACAACGGCGCCGACGTCACCATCACCGGCCGCCGCCCTGAGGTTCTGGAAAAGGCCGCCAGCGGCCACGGCCTGCACCCGCAACCGATGGACGTGCGCGACGAGGCCAGCGTGGTCGAAGGCATCGCCGCCTCCGTCGCCGCACGCGGCCCGATCCAGGTCTGCGTGCCCAATGCCGGCATCGCCGAGGGTCGCAGCCTGTCGAAGACCGACACCGATTTCTGGCACCGCACCATGGCCACCAACCTCGACGGTGCGTTCTGGACCATCCGCAGCGCGATGGCCTCCATGAAAACCACCGACTGGGGGCGCGTGGTGGCGATCTCCTCCATCGCGGGGCTCAGGGGCCTCAAGGGCGCCGCCGCCTACTCTGCCTCCAAGCACGGGCTGATCGGCCTCATCCGCGCCCTTTCCGAGGATTACATGGGCAGCCCCTTCACCTTCAACGCGGTCTGCCCGGGCTATGTCGACACCGACATCATCACCCGCAATGTCGATGCCATCAGCGCCCGCGCCGGGGTCGACGCCGACACCGCCCGTTCCATGATGGTCGACGCCAACCGCCACAAGCGCCTGATCGCCCCCGACGAGGTCGCCGCCGCCGTCGCGTGGCTCTGCGGTCCGGGATCCGAAAGCGTCAACGGCCAGACCATCGAAATCGCCGGCGGCCAAGTCTGACAATGCTGCCCCGCGACGCGTTCATGACCTTCTGCGCGGCGCTGCCCGCCACCAGCCATGTCGTGCAATGGGGCAACGCGGATGTCTGGAAGGTCGGCGGCAAGGTCTTTGCCATCGCCGGCTGGAACCAGGGGCGCGTCGCCTACACGTTCAAGGCCTCCGACATCGCCTTTGACGTGCTCCGGGACCAGCCCGGCATCCGCCCGGCCCCCTATCTCGCCTCCCGCGGCATGAAATGGCTCCAGGTGCATGCCGACCCGGGCCTCTCCGACGACAGCCTGAGGGACCATCTTAGGGCCTCCTACGACATGGTCGTGGCCGGCCTGACCAAAAAGAAGCGGGCCGAGCTGGGTCTCTGACGCTCGTCTGCCGCCCGACGGTCACGCCCGCAAAAAGACCCAATTTATCTCAAAATCGCCAAAAATCTCCCGCCTTCCGGCCACGGAGGCTCTGTATCCGCGTTGGAAACAACCGGCGCAAGAGCAGCAGACGAATGCGCCCGGGTCACGCGGCACAAGACCGCGGACGGATAAAGGAAGGCAGGAAGACCATGGCCACCTACGAGGTCAAGTTCTACAATTACAACCCGGCCGGCAACATCCCGACCGGCACGGGCAGCACCTTCACCTGGAGCGGTCCCGGCACCGCCACGGGCACCGCCGTCATCACCGACAACGAGACGGGCATCCAGGAATTCACCCTCGACGACGACAGCGCGGGCGGCGAATCCGCCACTGCGAATGTCACCGTGGGCGGCAACACCTCGATCGCATCGGACGTCGACGCCGAACTTGTCTGGACCCTGCGCGACACCGTCACGGGCCAGACCTTCCAGGTCATCCAGTTCGAGGTCGAGGACGGTGCCGCCAGCGGCAACTACACCCTGTCCGAAGTGCCGCTGGTGGCCGGCCGCAGCTATCAGGTGCAGGCCTACGACTCCAACCCCAACGCCGCAGCGGGCGACATCGCCTTCAGCGCGCAGGATTACACCGACCAGATCGTCGACGGCACCGATGGCGACGACACCATCGACGGCAGCTATAGCGGCGATCCCCAGGGCGACGTGGCCGATGGCGGCGACGGCACCGGCGCGGGGCTCAATGCCGACCTCATCCATGCCGGCGCGGGCAATGACAGCGTCGTGGCGGGGCTCGCCAACGACACCGTCTACGGCGGCTCGGGCGACGACACGATCCTCGGCGGCTCGGGCAACGACATCCTCTACGGCGACAGCGACCCGCGCGAATCCAGCAGTTCGGGCGGCACCAATATCGTGGGCAGCACCTTCAGCGTGTTCCGCCTGGGCAGCGACGCGGATGTCGACCCGACCGAGACCAACACCGCCAGCGAGAACGCCGGCAACCTGAGCGGCACCTACGGCAGCAGCGACGACCCGCTCTACCAGCAGCTTCTGTCGGCCCAGACCTTCGACAGCAACAGCGACGGCACGCTGCAATCCGACGACAACGGCCAGACGCCCGAGACCATCGTCATCGACGGCGTCACCTACCAGATCGATTCCGGCCTCGTCTACAACGCCACCGTCACCTTCACCGACGGCACCTCACAACCCTTCACCGCCGTGGTCATCCAGACCACCACGGGCGAAACCTTCATGCTGCCCGAGCTGACGAACAACGCCGACAACGCGATCCTGACCAGCCAGCCGATCCAGTCGATCACGCTCGGCACGCTCAGCAACGACAGCGCCACCATCGGCGCCAACCGGCTCGACGCCGACTACCAGCTCGGCGACGGGGCCCCCGGCGACGACAGCATCGACGGCGGCACCGGCAACGACACGATCTACGCCGAAGGCGGCTCCGACACCGTCACTGGCGGCGACGGCAACGACGTCATCTACGGCGACGACGCGCCCGCCACGGGGCAATGGGACTACCAAGTCTACAACTACGACTTCGGGGCCGCCAACGGACAGGCCTTCGACATCGAGTCGGGAACGCTTGTCGGCTCGGGCCAGTCGGATGGCTTCGATTCGAATACCCTCGTGAACGAGGCCCGAGGCACGACCGGCGACCCCGATGACTTCGGCGTGATCTACACCTCGCAGTTCCTGGCGTCCCAGGGCGGCACCTACACGTTCTCGACAACCTCGGACGACGGCTCGACCATCCGGCTACTCGATGAAAACGGTGACCCCCTCACCTTCACCAACCAGGGCGGCGGCACGGCCGGCTACATGAACAACGACTTCCACCAGGGCGCGACGACCCGGTCGGGAACAGTCGAGCTGGAAGCCGGCCGCATATACACCATCGAGGTCCGGCACTGGGAAAACGCCGGAGCCGAAGTCATCTCGGGGCAGGTCACGACACCCGGTGGCGTCACCTCGGACCTTGCGGACAGCAGCCACGTCATAGGACCGCCAGTCGCGTCCGGTGGCGATGACAGCCTCAGCGGCGGTGCCGGCAACGACGCCATCTTCGGCGGGGCGGGAAACGACACGCTGATCGGCGGCACCGGGGCCGACACGCTCCACGGCGGCCTCGGCGACGACGAGATGTACTTGGCCGAGGGCGACCGCGCCTTTGGCGGCGACGGCGACGACCTCTTCGTGCTGGGCGACCTGGGCGAGGCCGGCTCAGGCACCATCACCATCGTCGGCGGCGAAGGCGGCGAGACCAACGGCGACACGCTGCGCCTGACGCCCGACGTCAGCCGCAACGACATCACCTTCACCAACACCGATGACGATACGGGCGGGCTCTCGGGCAATTTCACCCTGCCCGACGGCACCACGGTAAGCTTCTCGGAAATCGAGAACATCATCTGCTTCACCCCCGGCACCCGCATCCTGACGCCGCAGGGCGAACGCGTCATCGAAACGCTGCGCCCGGGCGATCTGGTCATCACCCGCGACAGCGGCCCCCAGCCGATTCGCTGGATGGGCCATCGCACGGTCGAAGGCCGCGGCAAGTTCGCCCCCATCGCCGTCAATTCGACGGTCATGGACGGCGCGCGCCGCCCGCTCCTGGTCTCGCCGCAGCACCGGCTGATGTTCTCGGGCTACCGCGCCCAGCTTCTCTTTGGCGAAAGCGAGGTTCTCGTGGCCGCCAAACACCTTGTCGGTCTCGAGCACGACGTGCGCATCGCCGAACGCCGGCTGGTCACCTATTTCCACATGATGCTCGACCGGCACGAAATCGTGTATGCCGAAGGCGCGGCGACCGAGAGCTTTCACGCCGCCGACGTGGGCGTGGGCGCGCTCTCGGACACCTCGCGCGAGGATATGTTCCGCGTCTTCCCGCACCTGCGCGGCGATCTCACCGCCTATGGCGACACCGCCCGCCTTTGCCTCAAACCCCACGAGGCAAGACTTCTGGTGGAAGGCAGGCAGCGCCTCGCAATGGCCGCGTGAAACTACCTCGCATTGCAGGCAAATTCCATTTTTTGGCCTCATTTACTGCTGAATCCCGTCACCGGCGGACCCTAGCCTGAGCTTCAAATGACCGGCCCCAAAGGGCTGGCGGTTACCCAGGCAGATCGAGCAGACAGAATGAGAAACCGGGCCCCTCACAGCCCCCACCTGCCGCTATCGGTCATGGCGTCCCACCACATGCGGGGTGTTGGAGTGCCATGACCACCTATGTCGTCACCATCGCCAACTGGAACGACCCTGCCTTCTGGGCCGCCATCTCCGAAGCCGCGGGCGGCCACACGCTCGACGTCTCCGGCCTGCCGTCGCATTTCGACATCGACATCGACAAGGCATCGGGCCGGATCATCCTCAGCGATGGCACCACGACCTTTACCGTGGGCGAAGCGGGCTATGGCGGCGCCTCCGACGCCACCCTCGGCGGCAGCACCCTGCTCGACTATTTCGAAACGCTCGACTTCGGGAACGGCGATCACCGCATCATCGGCGACAGCTCGGCGGAAACCATCACCACCGGCAGCGGCAACGACACGATCCACTATGGCGACGGCGCCGATACCGTCCGCGCGGGCGACGGCGACGATCTCATCGACGACGCGCCGGGCCTCGACTCCTCCGCGACCGGCAGCCTCGTCTTCGCCGAGGGCGGCAACGACACCGCCTATGGCACCGCCGGCGACGACACGCTTCACGGCGGCACCGGCGATGACCTTATGGGTGGTGACGGCGGCAACGATCACATCTTCGGCGGCGACGGGGCCGACACCATCCTCGGCGGCACCGGCAACGACCGCATCTCGGCGGATGACGTCACGCCCACCGGCCCCAACCTGATCGTCAACGGGTCTTTCGAAGACACCACCGGCATGACGACCACGGTCTATGGCTTCCAGAGCACAACCGGCAGCGTGCCGGGATGGACCGACTCCGGCGGCAGCCTTGTCGATTTTCACAATGACGGCCGCGGCGGGCTTTCGGCGACCGATGGCGCCAACTGGCTCGACATGGAAGGCGACGCAGGCCAGCACCTCGCGATCTCGCAAACCGTCGCGGGCCTTCAGCCGGACGGGATTTACCAGCTCAGCTTCGACGCGGGCGATCTGTCCAGCGCCGATGACGGCACGGCGCAGGACAACACGCTCCAGGTCTACTGGAACGGCCAACTGGTCGACACCATCGACCCGCCCGACGGCGGCTGGCAGACCTACACCTACACCCTCACCGGCGGCGCGGGCGACGGGACCGGCACGCTGGATTTCCGCGGCGCGGGCGCAAATGATGCCAACGGTGTCTCGGTCGACGCGGTGGAACTCCACGCCACCACCGCCGCACCGGGCGGCGCCGATTCCGTCCTCGGCGGCGACGGCGACGACACGCTGCTGACAGGCGCGGGCGAAGATACCGTCGCCGGCGGCACCGGCAACGATCGCATCGACCTGGGCGCGGAGGACGGCGTCACCGACACGCTGGTTTTCTCCGATGGCGATGGCGCCGACACCGTCACCGGTTTCGAAGGGCCCACCGACAACGGCGACGGCACCTTCACCGGCCGCGATGAGCTTGACCTTTCCGACGCGACCGACGCCGCGGGCAACCGGCTCAACACCCGCGACATCACCGTGGGCGACGACGGATTCGGCAACGCGCTGCTCAGCCTTCCCAGCGGCGACAGCCTCACCCTTGTCGGCATCGCCCCCGCCGACCTTTCGGACGAGGACGCGCTGGCGGCCATGGGCATCCCCGCGCCCGACGACATCGTCACCGGCACCGGCGGTGCCGACCTGATCGACGCCGGATACACCGTCGACCCACAAGGCGACGCCATCGACGCCGCCGACAACGCCACCGGCACCAACGACGATTCGGTTCAGGCGGGGGCAGGCGACGACACGATCGTTTCGGGCGCGGGCAACGACACGATCGACGGCGGCACCGGGGCCGATCAGATCGAAGCGGGCACGGGCGACGACGAAATCCTCGTCGACCAGGGCGACACCGTACAGGGCGGTGACGGCGACGACACGTTCCGCCTGACCGATCTCGACACCACCGGCACCGGCAACGCCGCCATCGACCTCACCGGCGGCGAGGGCGACGAAACCAATGGCGACACGCTGATCCTCACCCCGGATGTCAGCCGCGACTCAATCACGTTCTCCAATACCGACGACGCGGCGGGCGGCCTCTCGGGCAGCTTCACCATGGCCGACGGCACGCCCGTCACCTTCTCCGAGATCGAGAACATCATCTGTTTCACCCCCGGCACGATGATCCTCACCAGCCACGGCGACCGTCCCATCGAAACCCTGCAACCCGGCGACCTCGTCGTCACCCGCGACCAGGGCCTGCGCCCGATCCGCTGGATCGGCAGGCGCACCGTCGAGGGCCAAGGCCGTTTCGCCCCGATCCGCGTCGGCGCGGCCGCGCTCGACCCCACGCGCAAGGGCCTGCTGGTCTCGCCCCAGCACCGCATCCTCTATACCGGCTACCGTGCCGAGCTTCTGTTCGGTGAAAGCGAAGTTCTGGTGCCCGCGACACATCTGCTCGATGGCCGCGAGGTCCTGCGCCAGCCCTGCGACCAGGTCACCTATATTCACCTGATGTTCGACCATCACGAGGTGATCTACGCCGAAGGCTACGCCACCGAGAGCTTTCACGCCGGCGATGTCGGCCTGGACGCCATCGCAGAGCCCGCCCGCGAAGAGCTGTTCGCGCTTTTCCCCGAACTGCGCACCGCGCCGGGCCACCACCTGGAAACCGCCCGCACCTGCCTCAGGAAACACGAGGCCGCCCTTCTGATCGAAGACACCGGAGGCGCGTTCTACTAGCCCGGGGGTGCCGCCCGGTGCGTCTTCACGCCGTCCCGTTCACGCCAGGCGCAGCGCGGGGCCACGCGCGCCCGCCTGCCATTTGCGGGCGGCATCGCCCAGCGCCTCGAACAGGCAGCGGCTGACCGGGTCGTTCGCGGCGTTCCATTCCGGGTGCCATTGCACCGCCAGCGCGAACCCCGGCGCACCGTCGATATAGACGGCCTCTGGCGTGCCGTCATGCGCGTGGCCGTCAACCACGATACCCTTGCCCGGCTTGACGATGCCCTGACCGTGCAGCGTGTTGGTCATCACCTTGTCCGACCCCATCAGCCGATGGAAAACGCCGCCCTCGGAAAACGTGACCTCGTGGCGCAGCGCGAATTTCTCCTCCAGCGTGCCGTCGGGCGGCATCCGGTGGTTGTCGCGCCCGGGCAAGTCGCGGATCTCGGGATGCAGCGTGCCGCCCAGCGCCACGTTCACCTCTTGGAAGCCACGGCAGATCCCCAAGATCGGCTGCCCTTGCGCCACGCAGGCCCGCACCAGCGGCAGGGTCAGCGCATCGCGCTCACGGTCGAACGCGCCATGCGCCTCGGTGGGCGCCTCGCCATATTCCTCGGGATGGATATTGGGCCGCCCGCCGGTCAGCACGAACCCGTCGCAGATCGCCATCAATTCCTCGACGCTCACCAGCGCGGGATCGCTCGCCACCAGCATCGGAATGCAGTCCGACACCTCCGACACCGCTTCCGAGTTCATCCGCCCCACCGCGTGCACGGGATAGCGGTCGTCGATGGCGTAGCTGTTGCCGATAATGCCGATCACGGGGCGCGTCATGTGTGTCCTTCGTCTGCTGCGGTTGCGACTTTAGGATAATATCACCAACGAATAAGAAAACCTCAACAGGCGCACAAGCGGGACTGCAAATTTGCCGCCCTGTTAACCCTTTCCCAAGCCCCCTCGCCTAGTTTCAGGGCGCAGGCGGAGGCACCGCACCTGTCGGGGCGCCACATTGCATCCCGGGGCCCCAGGGGACCGGGGGCGTCCGTCTGCACCTGCCTCCCGTTTCCACGTTGCCTCCCCTTTCGCATCGCCCTACCCTCCGCACGAACCTTCCCAGACGGAGAGACACGCGATGAAAGACGCCGCCCCCCAGCCGATCTATCTGGCCGACTATACGCCCCCCGCGCATCTGGTCGATCATGTCTCGCTCACCTTCCGTCTCGACCCGGAAAAGACCCGCGTCATCAGCAAGATCGCCTTCCGCCCCAATCCCGACGGGCCCGGCGGCCCCCTGCGCCTCGACGGCGAGGATCTGACCCTGATCGCCGCCCGCATCGACGGCACCGAGGTCACGCCGGAGGTCACACCCCGCGGCCTCACCGTCGCCGCCCCCGACGCCCCCTTCACGTTCGAGGCCGAGGTCGAGATCGCACCCATCCGCAACACCGCCCTCGAAGGTCTCTACATGTCGAACGGCATGTACTGCACCCAGTGCGAGGCCGAGGGTTTTCGCAAGATCACCTATTACCCCGACCGCCCCGACGTGATGGCCACGTTCGACGTCCGCATCGAAAGCGACGAGAAAATAAAGCTCTCCAACGGCAACCCCGGCGACGCGGGCGACGGCTTTGCCGAATGGCACGACCCCTGGCCCAAGCCCGCCTATCTCTTCGCGCTGGTGGCGGGCGACCTCATTAACCACCCCGACACGTTCACCACGAAATGCGGGCGCAAGGTCGAGCTCAACATCTGGGTCCGCCCCGGCGACGAGCACAAATGCGCCTTCGGCATGGAGGCGCTCAAGAAGTCCATGAAATGGGACGAAGACGTCTATGGCCGCGAATACGACCTCGACGTTTTCAACATCGTCGCGGTCGACGATTTCAACATGGGCGCGATGGAAAACAAGGGGCTGAACATCTTCAACTCCTCCGCCGTGCTGGCCAGCCCCGAAACCTCGACCGACATGAATTTCGAGCGGATCGAGGCGATCATCGCGCATGAATATTTCCACAACTGGACCGGCAACCGCATCACCTGCCGCGACTGGTTCCAGCTTTGCTTGAAGGAAGGCCTCACCGTCTTCCGCGACGCCCAGTTCACCGCCGACATGCGGTCCGAGCCTGTCAAGCGCATCGACGACGTCATCACCCTACGCGCCCGACAGTTCCGCGAGGATAACGGCCCACTCGCGCACCCCGTCCGCCCCGCCAGCTTTGTCGAGATCAACAATTTCTACACCGCCACCGTCTACGAAAAAGGCGCCGAGCTGATCGGGATGCTGAAAACCCTCGTCGGCGACGCGGCCTATTACCAAGCCCTCGACCTCTATTTCACCCGTCATGACGGCGACGCCGCCACGATCGAGGACTGGCTCAAGGTGTTCGAGGACACCACCGGCCGCGACCTCTCCCAGTTCAAGCGCTGGTACGAGGACGCGGGCACCCCGCGCGTCTCGGTCACCGACGATTTCTCGGGCGGCACCTACATCCTCACCTTCGAGCAGCACACACCCCCCACCCCGGGACAGGACGACAAGCCGCCCCGCGTCATCCCCATCGCCGTGGGTCTGCTGTCGCCCAACGGCGACGAGGTGCAGCCCACCAAGGTGCTCGAAATGACCGAAGCCAAGCAAAGCTTCACCTTCGACGGCCTTTCGTCGAAACCCATCCCCTCCATCCTCCGCGGCTTCTCCGCACCCGTCATCATCGACCGCGAGACAACCAACGACGAACGCGCCTTCCTGCTCGCCCACGACACCGACCCCTTCAACAAGTGGGAAGCGGGCCGCGACCTTGCCCGCGACGCCCTCGTCGCCATGATCCGCGACGGCGCCGCGCCGGACGAGGCCTATATCGACGCCGTGCACACCATGGCCCGCGACGACAGCCTCGACCCGGCCTTCCGTGCCCTCGCCCTCGGCCTGCCCAGCCAGGACGACCTTGCACAGACGCTTTTCGACACCGGCACCACCCCCGACCCGCAGGCCATCTGGGACGCCATCGAGACCCTGCGCCACGCCCGCGCCGAGCGGATGCAGGACACCGCCACGCGGCTCTATGCCCAGTTCCAGGTGTCCGAGCCCTACCGGCCCGACGCCGCACAATCCGGCGCCCGGTCGCTGGCCAACGCCGCCCTCAGCCTGATCAACCGGCTCGACGGCGGCGCGCAGGCACAGAAACAGTTCGATGTCGCCGACAACATGACGCAACAGCTTGCCGCCTTCTCCTGCCTGCTTCAGGCCGGCAAGGGCGCGGCGGCCACGCAATCCTTCTACACCCAGTGGCAGAACGACCGCCTGGTGATCGACAAGTGGTTCATGATGCAGGTCGTCCACGCCGCCCCCGAAGACGCCGCAGCCACGGCGGCCCACCTCACAGAACACCCTGATTTCACGATGAAAAATCCCAACCGCTTCCGCGCCACGCTGGGCGCGCTCACCATGAACGCGGCGGGCTTTCACCACGTCTCGGGCGCAGGCTACGACCTTCTGGCCGACTGGCTGATCCGGCTCGACCCCCTCAACCCGCAAACCACCGCGCGGATGTGCTCGGCCTTCGAGACCTGGCGGCGCTACGACGAGACCCGCCAGGGTCTCATCACGTCCCAGCTCGACCGCATCCTGTCGACGCCCAACCTCAGCCCCGACACCACCGAAATGGTGACCCGCATCCGCGGCAGCTAAATTCGGGGTGCATCCCACTCGGCGCGGAATCAAGGCGCGGCAAGCCGCGCCGCCGCGCCATCGACGGGCCGCCACCACGGCACGTCGATTGGTCAACGTCAGCGCGCCGTTCAGAGGTTTTGCGGGACCTCAAAGATAAAGTGCATCCGCTCCAGCGTTGGTTCGACGCACCGCGGCCCGTCAATGGCCCGGCTCGGCATCCGGTCCACCGAACTGTTCCCCCCAACGCACTTGGATTAGAACCCTTTTCGGCCACACCGCGACTGACAGATCAAGCGGCTCCGCAAAACGCCGTTGCGCCGCCGTGCGGGGGCCGCTTATCTGATCGCAGTTTGTCGCAAGGGATTTCCAAGTATGCACATCATTCTCGGCCTGATCGGCCTCGCCACGGCGGCCTATTTCCTTGTGATCCGCGCCCGCAACGCCGCGCATGTCGCCTCCGACCTCTCCGACTTGGCCCGCGACGTGCGCTCCGCCGCCCGCCGCTTCGGCTTCAAGCGCCAGACCAACATCCACCCGGTCGAGACCATCGAGGACCCCAACCTCGCCATCGCCGCCCTCGGCACAGCCTTCGTGGAAATGGACGACCTGCCAACGAAGGAGCAGCGCGACGCGCTCAATGCCGCCTTGCGCGAGCAGTTGCAGATGTGCGCCTCCGACGCCGACGAGGCGCTGATCCTCGGCCACTGGTTCGTCTCCGAATGCCACGGCCCGGAAACCGCCGTACCGCGCCTCGGCCGCAAGCTCTACAAGCTTGACGGTCAGGCCAGCTTCGAGCCGCTCCTGTCGGTCGTCACCGCCACGGCACAGGCTGGAACGGGCGATCTCAACGCCAAACAGCGCGAGGCGCTCGACGAGATCCGCCGCGCCTTCCGCATCAAATGATCGGGACTATTCGCTGACGGGAATCGGCTGCGGCTCGGGCGCGGCATCCGCCGCCGCCGGCACCTCCTGCGCCTCGGGCGTCTCCGCCTCCGGCGCGCGACCCACGACATCGGGCAGGTCCTGCACCGCGGGTTCGACCCCGATCGCCTCGGGCTCGGGCGCGGGCAGCGTGCGCACCACCACCAGGTCGTCGGGCCGCAGCCGCGGACGCACGGTGCTCATCGGCTTGCAATAGGTCTGCCGCCGCGTCCACGCCATCATGTCGCGCCGCTTGCTGCCGCTGTGCAGCGGCCCCCAATCGGCCGCCACGCCGCGCATCCCCCGCGACACCACGCCGTCCCGCGTCACTGTCTTGGCCATGATCCGGATCGCGCAGCTCAGGTTCGTCGGCCCGTGCTTCAGCTCCCCCCCGCTCCGGCCGCGACACCCGTAAAGCCTTGCCGTTGCGGGCAAAATCTGCGTCAGCCCGTACCACCGCCCGCCGCCGCCCACGGCGCGGGACCGATAGGTGCTCTCGTGCTTGACCAGCGCCGACAGGAACCCCACCCAGAAGGCCCGTCGCTGCGCCGGGCTGGCATCGGGATAGGCCGGGCACCACTCCTCGATGTCGCGCGGCACCATGTCGGTCAGGGGCTTGCCGTGATCCTTCAGCGCCGCCAGCGCCGCGCGGGTCCACAGGCGCGATCCGCCCACATGTTCCCACCGCGTGCGCGGCACATTGCCGTCGCGCGCGGGCGGCGACACCCGTGTCACCACTCCGTCCCTCAGCACCACGCCGTCCTCCTCGGCCGCGGCAAGTGACTGAAAGCACAGGCATATCACAAGGGCAGCGAACCTGAGCATCGGCGCAGTCTGCCCGGAACCCCGCGCCAAGGCAAGACTATTGAGACCATGGGCAATTTCCCTCTTGTCTCCGCGTCCCTGCCGCTTTTTGGCCGGATTGCCCTGTCACAAAGGTCCCGACATTACGAGCAGGCCGAAGGTATGGCACGACAGTCCCGACATGACGGCGCGCAAGGCGGCGCGCCCCTCCCCCCGTCCACCAAGCCGCCCCGCGGCCTGCGCAAGTGGTTCGCCGCGCGCAGCGCGCCCTCCCGCCCGGGCCCGGCGCCGCGCCGCTCGACCGAGGATATCGATTCGCTGGCCAAGCGCATCATCGTGCCCTCGCTGCCGGTCTCGGACGAGGAAATGGCCCGCGCCACCCACCAGGATCGCGGCCAGAAACTCGCCCGACAGGAAGCGTGGCAGGCCCTGTCGGACAAGATCCAGTACGCCGATCACACCCGTCTGGCCACTCCGGGCGGCGAAACCGCCTCGCTGCTGCTGGCCCAGGGCGCGCGCGGCGATATCGTCGCCGCCGCCGAGGATTCGCTGCATGACGGCCAGCCCCCGGCGCCCGAGGCCATCGAGGCGCTGGAAGAAGTGCTCGACGAGATGCCGGGCGACTACCCCACGGCCCTCGTCGTGGCGCTGGCGCATATCGACATCGCCTGGGCCTGGCGCAACATCGCCGCCCGCGACGATCCCGCCACCGCGGCCCGCGCCATTGCCGGCCATATCGCCAGCGCCGACGCCATCCTGGAACCCTATGACGGCCCCGTCATCGACTCGCCCTCGATCGCCGCCGCCCGCTGCGCCCTCATTGCCGCCTGCGACAAGCGCGGCCGCCGCGTGGCCGAGGAATACGGGGCCCTGATCGCGCTCGATCCCGACGGCCACCGCCATATCCGCGCGCTTGGCCGCCACATCCTGCCGCCCTATGCCGGTGGCGTGAAGGCGCTCGAGGTCGCCGCCCGCCGCGTCGCCGCCCGCACCCAGGACACCTGGGGCGCCGGCGCCTACACCTGGGCCTATCTCGACGCCCTGGCGCTCGAGCCGCGCGCGCTCGACCTGCTCGAACCGGGCTTTTTCGTCGAGGGGCTGCGCGACATCCTCGCCCGCAAGGACGACCAGCACGTGATCAACTTACTGGCCGCCTTCTGCGCCATCGCCATGGCGCCCGGCGCGGGCGACCGGGTGCTGTCGCCCCATGCCGACCGCACGCGGGCCGAGATCCACGACTGCGTCGACTGGATTCTCGAACATCACCTGCAGGAACTGCATCCGCTGATCTGGTCGCAGACCCTGCTGATGCCGGGCCACGCGCCGCTTCTGCCGTCGCGCCGCGCGCTCATTGCCAAGGGCCGCCAGACCGCCCTGCGCATCATTGCCGCCCGCTTCGCCGGCCATATCGCCGACGGCTCCTCGCTCGCCTTCTCGCGCCAGGGCATGTACCGCCTGCCCGCGCTGTGAGCCACAAAGCGCTTGCGCGGAACAAGGGCGAAGCCCGCCGCGCATCGCCGTCGGAAAACAACGTCCACTTCGTCCGCAATTTGGCCATTCATCTTTATCGCAGCGAATGTACGGTTTGAGCCCACTTTACCTAATGCCGCACTGCGCACGAGTGTCCGGTTCTCAAGAGGTGGCCAGAAACGTGACAAAATCAAACTGGGTTTCGCCAAGGGTTTGCGTCACAAGATTTTCCATCAGTTCGGTGAACCAACGGTCAGTGACAAAAAAGACCGTTTTGACGAATTGGTTCTGGCCGAGGGTTTATGTCGGGTGCGCGGACGAAACGGTCATCCACACCCCGTTGTCGTTTGAAAAGCGCCCCTACGTTCTGGGTGTAGGCTGATGGGCGAGGGGCGCCCAAAACGTATGGCGCTTTTCCGCGTTACTCCGGAGCATCTAGCGGCCTGAGCGCTCAGGGATCGGTGGTGCGCAGGCCCACTATCTCCACGAATCCCCACTTGTTTACCTCGTTTAGCGCGAAGTCCCGAAGGTCGGTTTCGTGCCAAGCCACAGCTGCCAGATCGCACAAGCCGGACGCCGTGGCCTGAAAAACATTAATCACGCTTTGCTGTGTTGTGATGGGGCCGTGTCTCCTTACTAACCATCCAGCGGCGTGATCCGGGTGGCCAGAATTCTCGGGCGACCAGTCTCCACTGACACATACTGGATAACCCTTTGCGATATCCTCAGCCGAGAGATTCTTTTTCGACTCGTAGGTATAGTATCGCCACTCAGCGCCCGTTTCTTCAGAACTTGCGTAGCTTGAGAAACATAAAAAGCCTGCCGTCACTACGCAGAATATATTTCGCATAATATACTTTCCCCCAAACAGATGTGCGCCGATTTCGCTCACGAGAGCAATTCCGCAATCCACTGTCAAGATATCATGAGCCGGAACGCCGCGAATCGCCTGTGCGTTAAGCGTCCGTAAGCGGTCGATTACAACCGTTTGTGCCACCCAGAGTTACGTCAAAGCTGACCTCGGCGCAGCCGCAGCGAAAGCTAACAATGTCCCGCAAAGCCGTATTTGCTGCCCGCAACGAATGTCTGGTCGAGCCCTTGTACGCCATCTGCATCGCCCCCCAGCCGGTTAACAGCCGCGAAGCGGCCCGGCCATCGTCAGCCCCTCCCCTGGGCTGGCGATTTGGCTGAGGCTGGGCGCAACAATCATTCCGAGGATGTATTTGGCAGGCATAAAGTGCTTCACAATGCCCGTCGGATCGCCACCCCAGGGGCTGACGATGGCCTCCGTCAGGCGTCCCCCTCCACCTCACCCACCACCACGTGATCCTCGGGAATGTTCGGCTGCGGATAATCCGCCTTCGTCCCACGCCGGACAAAGACCGAGCCATGCACCCGCGCGCCCTGAGGAATATGCCGGTACTCGCAGAGCGGCAGGTAGAACCCCAGGAACGTCCTGCGCCGGCTCAGGCTGTAGCGCGTCTTGTAGAACGGCAGGAATTCGACCACCTTCCAGCCCCACGTCATCGACTCGTTGGGCCGCGCCAGCGGATCGGGCGCCACATAGCGCCCCTCCGTATCCTCTCCCAGAACCAGCCGCCGCACCGTCGGTTCCTTGAACATCACCCCCAAGGGACGCAGCTCGTCGATCATCCAGGCCAGCGGAAATTTCGCCAACTGGCTGCGCTTTTCGGGATAGCCGCCGCCCACGTCCCCATGCACACCCGAGAACCACACCTCGTTCACGTCCTGCGGCGCGATCTTGCGCTCGTCTTGGGGCCGGAACGCGCTGCCCCAGTACTCGCCGCCCCCGGGCCAGGGTGTCGGCAGGTACATCGTGCGCCGCTCGTCGATCGCCAGCGCGTGGCGCACCGACCGCACGGACGGGTTCTCGGACACATGCGCATGGTTGCGGATCCGCGGCAGCCGCGCGCTCCATTCGATCACCGACCCCACCGTATCGAACAGGCCCAGCGCCCGGATCGCCGGCCGCCGCGGCCGCAGCATCCGCTCGAACAGCCGCACCTCGGCAAAGGGGTTGCGCTCGGGCTCGCGCGCATCGGTCACGTCCCGCCCCGTCGCCTGCCCGATATTCTTGTAGGCCCGGTAGGCATAGTTCAGCAGGTTCAGGTTGCGCGCCTCGATCAGCCCCAGCGCATGGATGAACCCCGCCAGGACCCGCGCAGTATAGGCCCCCCGGCTAAACCCGATGATATAGATGCGGTCCGGCGCCTCGTCCGCCACGTTCTCGCGCGTGCCGTCATCGTAATGCTCCACCAGGAAGCGGTACGCCTCCTTCACGTTGGCATCCAGCCCCCAGCCGGTGATCAGGCCCCAGATCTCCACCGCCCTGCGCCAGAAGCTCAGCCAGGCATTCTCGGCCCCGAAAGTCCCCACCCCGGGATCGTAGAACACAAGCTGGTCCTCGTCCTTCTTCAGGCAGCCATAAAGCCGCAGGATATTGGTCCGGTTGCGGGCAATCTCGTTCGACGTCCCGTCGCACAGCAGGATGATGTTCTTGGGCATGGCAAAGGCCTTTCTAGAAATGACGTGTCGCCGGAAAACCCGGCACAACCATAAAGCAATGCCATCATCCTACCCCTCAACCCCTCCGGTTGCCAAGCGCGCCGCCCGCAGCCGTCCCCTCACTGCGGCCGACGCAGCCGCCCGGCGGCGGCCCGGGCGCGGACCTCCGATGGCGTCGTCCCGGTCCAACGGCGGAACGCGCGGCTGAAATGCGCCGCGTCGCTGTAGCCCAGCCGCTGCGCGATATCGGTCAGCGGCACGACCCCCGCGCGCACCATCTCCAGGGCGCGATCCCGCAACATCCCGTCCAGCACGCCGCGGAACGACACCCCCTCGCGGTCCAGGACGCGCTGCAGCGACCGCCGGCTCATGCCCAGCTTGCCCGCCGCCCAGTCGATGCGCGGCTGCCCCTCCAGCAGCGCGATCGCCGCCAACGCCGCCACCTCGCCGGCCGGCCCCCGCGCCAGCGGCAGCTCCGGCCCCCCGCCGCCCTCGGCCCTGCGGGTCTGCGGACCGGGCGCCGCCAGCAGCGACAGGTCGAACTCCACCGCCGAGACCCGCGCGCCATGCCGCACCGGCGCGCCGAAGACCCGTTCCAGCGCCGCCGCCTCCGCCCGTCCGGCGCAGGTCGCGTGCACCATCGCCGGCCGCCAGCCCGGCCCGGCATAAAAGCGCACCGCGTCGATCAGATAGCTCACGCCCAACAATTCGTTCTGGAACCGCCCGTCCCCGCCCGGATCGAGAAACCCGATCGACCAGCAGGCCCGGTCCCCGCGCACCCGCAATGTCAGGTCCGTCGCCGTCTGCAGGTATCGGTTGAGGCACCGGTTCGCCCGGTCGATCGACCCCGCCAGGGTCGGCGCTTCCCCGATCCACCGGCCGAAGTCGCTCAGCTTCGCGGCTTTAACCTCGCGCCCCAAAGTCGCGCCAAAGAACGCATCGCCGGTTTCACGCCCCGCGGCACTCAGCACCCGGAACTGCTCCTGCAGGGGGAGCGCCATCTCGGGATTGTCCAGCAGCGCCAGCGGCAGGTCGACGCTGCGAAAGACCCGTTCGATCGAACCGCCCCGCCCCTCGACGACCTCGGCGATCGGCCCCAACGCACTTGCCCGTGTATAGCCCCGCATCCGCCGCGCCTCCCCGCGCCGCGCCGGGGCCACCGCGCGCCCGGCTTCGGCAGCAAACAGCCCCTGGCACCGATTGGCAAGCGTCGCCGCCCAGCGCCGTGCTATCCTGCCGGCATTTCCACCGGAGAACAGAATGACCGACACCAACCTCAGCCGGCCCCCGACCCCATCGGCGCCCGCCGCCGGCCTTCTCGACCAGTCCAACGTCACCTGGAACACGCTCGAAGGGTTTGACCACGTCTGGTATCACATCCTGAAAGTGGACCCGGACGCGAAAACCGTCGACCTGCTGCTCAAGTTCGCGGCCAACCAGCGCATCCTGCTGCACCGGCACCACGCCGATTACAGCACCCTCATCCTGCAGGGAGAGCTGCGCCTCTACGACGCCTCCGGCACCCTGACCGAGATCCGCCCCACCCTCAGCTTCGTCGAAAAACCGGCCGGCGGCCCGCCGCACAGCGAGGGTGGCGGCGACATCGACTGCATCGCGTGGTTCAGCAATCGCGGCACCGACGGCATGATCTACGAGATCCTCGGCCCCGACCTCGAAACCGTCGCCACCCTCGGCCTGCCCGATTTCCACGCCCTCTGGCTGGCCCAGGTGCCGCCCGTGCAGCCCTCGCATCCCGATTGACGCGCCGTTCCCCGTCACGGGCCAAAGGCTCAGACGCCCTTGCCCGCGCGCCCGCTCTGGCCTAGAACCGCGCTGATACCTTGAACGGAGCGCGCACCCCATGCTGGACCTGACCTATGAGACCCCGAAACCCAAGGTGATCGCCGGGGCGAAACAGGACTGGGAACTCGTCATCGGGATGGAGGTCCACGCGCAGGTGGCCTCCAACGCCAAGCTCTTCTCCGGCGCCTCCACCCGCTTCGGCGCCGAGCCCAATTCCAACGTCGCTTTCGTCGACGCCGCCATGCCGGGGATGCTGCCCGTCATCAACGAATTCTGCGTCGAACAGGCGGTGCGCACCGGCCTCGGCCTCAAGGCGCAGATCAACCTCAAATCCGCCTTCGACCGCAAGAACTACTTCTATCCCGACCTGCCGCAGGGCTACCAGATCTCCCAGCTTTACGAGCCGCTGGTGGGCGAAGGCGAAATACTCGTGGACATGGAGCCGGGCATCGCGCGGCTGGTGCGGATCGAACGCATCCACATGGAACAGGACGCGGGCAAGTCGATCCACGACATGGACCCCGCCATGTCCTTCGTCGACCTCAACCGCACCGGCGTGTGCCTGATGGAAATCGTCAGCCGCCCGGATATCCGCGGCCCCGAAGAGGCCGCCGCCTATGTCGGCAAGCTGCGCCAGATCCTGCGCTATCTCGGCACGTGTGATGGCAACATGCAGAACGGCAACCTGCGGGCGGATGTCAACGTCTCCATCTGTCAGCCCGGCGCGTATGAGAAATACCGCGAAACCGGCGATTTCTCGCATCTCGGCACCCGCTGCGAGATCAAGAACATGAACTCCATGCGCTTCATCCAGATGGCCATCGATTTTGAGGCCCGCCGCCAGATCGCCATTGTCGAGGGTGGCGGCACTGTCGATCAGGAAACCCGCCTGTACGACCCGGACAAGAACGAAACCCGCTCGATGCGCTCCAAGGAAGAGGCGCATGACTACCGCTACTTCCCCGATCCCGACCTCCTGCCGCTGGAGATCGAACAGGGCTGGATCGACGATATCGCCGCGTCCCTGCCCGAACTGCCCGACGAGAAAAAGGCCCGCTTCGTCAAGGATTTCGGCCTGTCGGAATATGACGCCAACGTCCTGACCGCCGAGCACGAGAACGCCGCCTTCTTCGAGGAGGCCGCCGCGGGCCGCGACGGCAAGCTGACCGCCAACTGGGTCATCAACGAGCTTTTCGGCCGCCTGAAAAAGGACGACCACGACATCACCGACAGCCCCGTGTCACCGGCACAACTGGGCGGCATCGTCGACCTCATCGCCTCCGACGCCATTTCCGGCAAGATCGCCAAGGACCTCTTCGAGATCGTCTATACCGAGGGCGGCGACCCCGCGCAGATCGTCGAAGAGCGCGGCATGAAACAGGTGACCGATACAGGCGCCATCGAAACCGCCGTGGACCAGATCATCGCCGACAACCCCGCCCAGGTGGAAAAGGCCAAGGTCAATCCCAAGCTCGCCGGCTGGTTCGTCGGCCAGGTGATGAAGGCCACGGGCGGCAAGGCCAACCCCAAGGCCGTCAACGAGATCGTCGCCCAAAAACTCGGGCTGTAAGCGACCAGAATTTTCGTACGAAAATTCTCAAGCCCAGAAAATTCGCACGAATTTTCTGGGCGCCCCGTTCACATCACTCCGCGTTGAACTGCTGCGGCTGCTGGCCCTGCTGCATCTGTCCCGCCGGCACGGTCTGGAACCCCGCCGCCTTCCAGGCCTCGATCCCGCCGCGATACCAAAGCACGTTGGTATACCCGAGGTTGATCGCCCTGAGCGACGCGTTGTAGGACATCCAGCATTCCACCGACAAACAGTAGAACACCAGCGGGGTGTCGGTCTTGCCCTGCGTCAGCTGGGTCAGGAACTGCCCCATCTGCTGTTGGGTCTGGTCCTGGAAACTGCCCGCCTGCGAGGCGCCCACCGCGGGGATCGCCCCCGGCAGCGTCTCGTTGCCGCCCAGCACGTCAAAGAGCGCATAGGGCATCTGCCGCTGGACCATCTCCGTCAGCCCCTTGGTGGTGATCAGCTGACCTCCGGGGATGGAATTGGGCGTGGGTCCGTGCATCGCCCCGCTGTGCAGCTGGTTCGTCGCCGGAACGCCCATGTCGCGCCGCTCCTGCTCGGCCAGCGCATCCAGCTGCGGGTTCCCGGTCGGCTGGGTGGTCGGGGTGTTGGTGGGCTGCGTTGTCGGTTGCGTCTCCGGCAAGGTGGGCG
Organism: Roseovarius sp. THAF8; assembly: GCF_009363735.1. NCBI lineage: Bacteria > Pseudomonadati > Pseudomonadota > Alphaproteobacteria > Rhodobacterales > Roseobacteraceae > Roseovarius > Roseovarius sp. THAF8. Next base: position 1,042,108 of record NZ_CP045410.1, read on the forward strand.
GCTGGTCGGGCGGCGTCTGCGTCGCCTGCCAAAGCCCCTGAAGCGCGGGCACGCTGCCCGCCTGCGTCCAGTCGGCCATGCCATTGGCCCAGACCAGCGTGGTTTGCTGCAACGCGCCGCTCTGCGCCTTGGCCGCCAGCTGCTCCATCGAATAGGGTCCGCCCTGCTGGCCGTTTTCCACCACGTAGAACGGGTCCGACTGCGCCGCCGCCGCCAGCGGCAGCACCGCCAGCATCAGCCCCGCCAGCATCAACCCCGTCGCAATCCTCATCGCCAGTCGTCTCATGAACATTTTCCTCTCCCATAAAAATCCAAGCACATCTAGATCTTGCGCCGCGACACCGTGCCTTGCGCGTCGCGGATGGTATTGTCGTCGATCACCTCGAACTCCGCCGGCGGCACCTCGGTCCGCTCGACCCGGTCGGCCCCGGCCGGATCGCCGCTCGGCAGGGTCATGACCAGCGGCGCGGCAAAGACGATCTCGAAACGGTCCGGCGCCTTGCGCGTCACGCTATAGCCGCCCTCCGACGCAAGCCTCATGGCCCGCGCCGCGCCGGCCGCGTCGGTCAGGTCGACCTGCCCGGTGAAACTGTAGGTGCCATCGGCGCGAAAGACCGTCTCGCCGGTGGCCACGCCCCGGCCCAGGCCCGGCAGTTCGGTCGTGACCGGCTCCGACGTCCAGGTGCCCTGCACGAACCGGCCGAAATCGCGCTCCTTCGGAATCGGCGGCAGGGCGGGGTCGAACAGCGCGCCCACCTCCGGCACCTCCGCCGCCGGCTGCCACGCCGCCATGCCGGTCGTCCAGACCGGCGTGTCGCGCCTGAGCCGCCCCATCAACATCCGGGTGCGCAGCTCGTCGATGAAATACGGGCCCGCCTCCCGGCCCGCATGCGCCATGTAATATTCCGTCCGCTCCGCTTGCGCGCGGGCCGCCTCCGGCCCGGCGAGACCGGCAAGGCCCGTAAACAGGAAAGCGATCAACAGGCGCAAGACGGTCCCCCCGCGGTTTCGCGCGGCCCCGGCGCCGCGCTGCATCAGACCGACTATCGCGCCCCGGCGCAGCCGCGTCCTCACCCAATTGGGTGAAGCCGCCAGACCGCCTTTTCGGGTTTACTGTCCGTCAACCACCAGCGGCCCGCCGCACAGACCTATCAGGGGGAGGCCTCCGTGCCACGTTCTCGTCTTCCATACCTTACCGGCGTGCTTGCCTGCGCCCTCGTTCTTGCCCTGCCGCTGCCCGGCCACGCGCAATCGCCGCTCGATCCGCATCTGGGCCCGCTTTCCGGCGTCGTCGAGACCGGGCGGGACGACCCCTGGACCGTCGGCACCGAAGGCGGCTGGGCCACGTTCCGCAACACCAGCGATCCCGGTGACGTGCGCTATTACTGGACCGAATTGACCGACATGGCCGATACCGATTTCTCGGTCGCCGTGACGCTCTTTGCCCAGTCGGACGAGCCCGCGCCGATGCATGCCGGCATGATCTTCAATTACGAGGCCGCCGACAGCTACTTCGCCGTCAGCATTGCCAGCGACGGAACCCCGTTCGTGATCGTGCGCAACGCCGACGGCTTCAATCCGCAGCCGCTCGACACCACTTCCGCGCAGCTCGACGGCAGCGATGTCCTCAGGCTCGAGGTCGAAGGCACCGATGTCCACGCGACGCTGAACGGCGACACGCTGATCAACGCCAGCTTCGGCGGCCCGGTGTCGCGCCGCACCGGGATCATCACCTATGGCACCGGCGTCGCGGGCTTTACCGGCCTCACGGTCGAGCCGATCCGGACCGCAAGCCCGCTGCCGACACCGGGCGGCGACACCCCCCTGCCCACGCCCGGCGGCGACGACGATGGCCCGCCCACCCCGCCTGCAAATGACGGCGGCGACGGTCCTCCTCCCATTCCCAACACCGGCGGTGACGGACCTCCACCCATCCCCAATACCGGCGGCGACGGACCTCCACCCATCCCCAATACCGGCGGTGACGGACCTCCACCCATCCCCAATACCGGCGGCGACGGCCCTCCGCCCATCCCCAATACCGGCGGCGACGGCCCTCCACCCATCCCCAATACCGGCGGCGACGGCCCGCCACCCATTCCCAATACCGGCGGCGACGGCCCGCCACCCATTCCCAATACCGGCGGCGACGGCCCGCCACCCATTCCCAATACCGGCGGTGACGGACCTCCGCCCATTCCCAATACCGGCGGCGACGGACCTCCGCCCATTCCCAACACCGGCGGCGGCGGCCCTCCCCCCATCCCCGGCCAGCAGGAAGGCGGACAGCAGACACCCGGCACGTCCCCGATTGCCGGCCTCACCGCGGACCAGGCCCAGCGCCGCATGGGCGTCGCCCTCGGCATCTTCCTGCACGAGATGGCGCACGCCGTGATCGGCGAAACCGACCTGCCGGCCACCGGCCCCGAGGAAGACACCGCCGACAGCTTCTCGGCCTTCGCGATGGCCAGCGTGATGGAAGGCGCCACACCCCAGACCGCCGAGTACATCACCGGCATCATCAGCAGCTCGACGCTGTTGTGGTACTACTCCGCCAAGGCGCTCGAACAGCACCAGGTCACCCATGACTGGCAGGACGAGCACGCGCCCGACATCAAGCGCTTCCGCAACTCCTTCTGCATCATCTACGGCTCCGAGCCGCAGGTCTTCGACCCGCTCGCCAACAAGGTCGACTTCACCGACCGCTCCCGCCAGCGCTGCGCCCAGGAATACCAGACCAAGTTCGAAGCCTGGGAAGAATTGCTGGCCCTGCGCGGCCGCAACCTCGGCCCCGACCTGCCCGGCCGCTTCCCCGCCAACCAACCCGGCGGCAAGATCAACCTCGTTTTCCAGCCGACGCAGACGGACTACGGCCGCACCACCGAGGCGCTGATGAAATTCAACGATCTGATCCCGACGCTGTTGCGGGTCTTCGAGGAGTATTTCGTCTGGCCCCGCGACCTGACCGTCACCTTCCGCGATTGCGAGGAAATCAACGCCTGGTACAACCCGAACGATAGCTCGGTGACGATGTGCTACTCGGCGATCGAATTCTACGAGACCTTCCTGGCAAGGGGTCTCACGTCGGGCAACTGAACGGAATGCGGTGCCGCTCCGTGGGGGAGGAAAGGCGCGTTGCGCCTAACGCCGGCGCCGCAATCCCATGCCGCGTCCCGCCGTTTCGGGGCGCGGCAGTTTCCCGTGCTGCTCGGCCACCTGCCGCAGGCGCGCCAGGATCGCCTCGGGCATCGGCGCTACCTTCGGTCCCGACTGGTCCACATGCAGCGCGATCCCCTCGCCCGTCGCCACCACGGTGCCATCTTCGCGGATCAGCTCCTGGTAGCTGTGAAACCGCTTCTCGTCATGGTCGAGGATGCGGAACGCAGCCTGCACCCGGTCGCCCAGCTTCAGCTCGCGCAGGTAACGCACGTGAAACTCGGCAGTGTAGGTGGTGCAGCCGCTGGCGTCGCGATACTCCGGCCCGAACCCGATCTCGGCATAGGCCTCGTCGGCGGCGCGGTCGAACAGGACGGTGTAATACCCCATGTTCATATGCTGGTTATAATCGATCCATTCCGCCTCGACGGCGTGAAAGCTGGACATCAGGGGCGCAGGCTCGGTCATGGAAGATGACATAGCATGGGCCCTGGGCGCATGACCACGCTTTACGCGCCCACCAGACCAATTTATACCAGTTACACCGAAATTGGTCTGGTCCGATGAGCACAGAAACCCAAGACACCGCCCCCGAACTGCGCCTCGCCCATCCGGTCGGCGCCACCGTGCAGATCGTCGTCGACACGCTCTTCGCGCGCATCAAGTCCGAGGAATACCCCCGCGACACCCGCCTGCCGTCCGAACGCACGCTCGCCGCAGAACTGGGCGTCGCCCGCAACACCGTGCGCGAGGCGCTCGACGTGCTCGAAGGCCAGGAGGTGATCCGCCGCCGCCCCGGCGCCGGCAGCTTCGTCACCTACCGCTCCACGCCCCAGGCCGCCCCCTCGCCCGATTCCGTCGCCGGCGAGACCAGCCCCCTCGACCACCTCGTCGTGCGCGGCATCCTCGAGCCCGAAATCGTCCGGCTGGCAGTGGTGAACATGACCCCGCGGATGCTGACCGCGCTGTCAGAAACCCTGTCGCGGATCGAGACTGTCACCACCGATATCGACGCCTTCATCGCGCTCGAGGAACAGCTCTACCTGCAGATCGCCGAAGGCACCGGCAACGCCCTTCTGGCCTCCTGCTACCGGCTGGCCATCGACACCTACCGCGAAAGCTATCGCACCCGCCTGCGCCGCCGCGCGCTCACGCCGCGCCGGATGCAGGACTACCAGAAACGCTACAACACGCTCTACAACGCCATCGCCTCGCGCGATGTCGGCCAGGCGGTGGAGTTCATCAAGCTGCATCTCGTCGAGGAACAAAAACTGCTTCTTCAGGATGATTGACGCGCATTAACCCCGGTTAACGCAAGGCCAAGACTTTTCAGAAAAGTCTTGGCAAAAGCCTTCAAAAGGCTTTTGCACCGCACGCCCCGTCAATCTGCCAAATCAGCAAAAAACGCACCGTCGGAATACCACCCGGATACCGACGAAATACCGACACGCCGACTCGGCCCGATTCGCCCGCGTTTACCCTTCAGTCGCACCCTCGCCCTGCACCACGCGCGCCCCCAGCGCCAGCACCCGCTCATAGGACAGCCGCTGCTGCCACATCTGCCCCAGGTCCTGCATCTCCGCCCGCAACAGATCCTCGTGCCGCCGCAGCCATCCCGGCACCGACCCGAACGCCACGACCCTGGCCCGCCCCTCCTCGATACGCACCACCGGCCAGTCGCCCACCAGCGCGTTGTCGATCCCGAACATCTCCGTGCCCCACCACTCGGCGGGACCGAAAGCATGTGTGACTTCGCCCAGCTGTTTCATCGCCGCCAGCACGCTTGCCGGCGCCACGCTGTCGGCCTTTTCGACCGCGGCGTGCCAGATATCCAGGATCGCCGCGTATTCCCAACTCACGGCCGTCCAGCTGTCGGGATAGGCGGCGTTGTATTCCTCGTAGAACGCATGCGGCCGGTTGAAGAAGAACGCCTTCTCGCTCAGCGCCGGATCGTCGAAATCGGGGAACTGGAACACCACGCCTTCCATGAACTCCGCGCCCAGCTTCTCCACCAGGTGACCGTAATGATCGCAGGTGCAGGACAGGATTTGGCCTTTGAATCCCTTGGCATGTGCATATTCCGTCATCGCGTGCACCATTGGCGTATAGCTCGTGCACCAGCACAGGACATCGGGGTTCGCGGCCAGCATCGGCCCCACCACGTTCTCCGCCGGTGCGCCTTCCGCGGGGTACTGCACCTCGTGCACGATCTCGACCCCCGCCGCCTTGAACGCCGCGCGGTAGGTGGCCAGCGACGGCAGGCCCATGCCGTCCTGCTGCGCGCAAAGCGCGACGGTCTTCAGCTCCGGATGCCGCTGCGTCAGCCACTCCACTCCCGTGACCACGTAAACCGGATGCACCTCCGACGGCGCAATGAGGTAAGGCGCGTCCGGCGACAGGTCCGAGGGCAGCAGGGTCGAGGTCAGGATGCGCCTGTCCATCAGGTCCTGCCCCACCGCGCGATAGGCGTCGCCGCCCAGCATCATCATCAGCTTGATGTCGTGGTCGCGCATGAGCGCCTGCGCCCCCTCGCGCGCCGCGTCAGCACTTTCTCCACTGTCATATGAGTGAATGCGGATCGGATAACGCCGCCCCCCGATCAGCACCCCGCCCGCGTTGTTCAGCCACCGCTCCCAGATGCGGCAGCCCTGCAATCCGGGCAGCCCCCAGCTTTCCGCCTGCCCCGACAACGGCGCCAGGAAACCGATATCCACCGTGCGCGCCATGCCCACCGACAGGCGCGGCATCACCCCCGAAAGGGCCAATCTCTGAGCAAAACTTGATGTTTCCGCGGCCACCGCACGCTCCCTTAAGGAATCCTTGACAGACTGGTCCAGTCTTTGGCTTAGTAAAAGGAACCAAAAGAACCAAAGTCAATAATTGGTCCACACCAATCTAGGGAGATAAGATACAATGGCCAAGAAAAGAGTTGCCGTCATCGGCGCGGGACCGTCCGGACTGGCGCAATTGCGCGCCTTCCAATCCGCCGCCGACAAGGGCGCCGAGATCCCCGACATCGTCTGCTACGAAAAGCAGAGCGACTGGGGCGGTCTCTGGAACTACACCTGGCGCACCGGCGTCGGCGCGGATGGCGAGCCCTGCCACGGCTCGATGTACCGCTACCTGTGGTCCAACGGCCCCAAGGAAGGGCTCGAGTTCGCCGATTACACGTTCGACGAACATTTCGGCAAGGAAATCGCCAGCTACCCGCCCCGCGCCGTGCTCTTCGACTATATCGAGGGCCGGGTGAAAAAGGCCGGCGTGCGCGACTGGATCCGCTTCAACAACGTGGTCCGCGACGTGCGCTACGACGACAAGACCGAGAAATTCACCGTCACCGCCCGCGACTCCAGCTCCGACACCGAAACCGAGGAAGAGTACGACCACGTCATCGTCGCCACCGGCCACTTCTCCACGCCCAACGTGCCCCACTACCCGGGCTTCGACACGTTCAACGGCCGCATCCTGCACGCCCACGATTTCCGCGATGCCCGCGAGTTCGAGGGCAAGGACATCCTGCTGATGGGCGCGTCCTACTCGGCCGAGGATATCGGTTCGCAATGCTGGAAATACGGCGCCAATTCGATCACCACCTGCTATCGCTCCGGCCCCATGGGCTATGACTGGCCCGACAATTGGGACGAGGTGCCGGCACTGGAGAAGGTCGAGGGCAAGACCGCCCATTTCTCCGATGGCCACACCCGCGAGGTCGACGCGATCATCCTGTGCACCGGCTACAAGCACCACTTCCCCTTCCTGCCCGACGACCTGCGCCTGAAAACCGCGAACCGCCTGGCGGCGGACGACCTCTACAAGGGCGTCGTCTGGATCGAAAATCCCCGTATGTTCTACCTCGGGATGCAGGACCAGTGGTTCACCTTCAACATGTTCGACGCTCAGGCCTGGTGGGTCCGCGACTGCATCCTGGGCCGCATCGCCCTGCCGGACACCGCGACGATGGAGGCCGACTGGAAAAAGCGCCAGGCCGACGAGGACGCGCTCGAGGACGATTACGCCTGCATCCGCTACCAGGGCGACTATACCGAGGAGCTGATGGCCGAAACCGACTATCCCGGCTTCGATGTCGAGATGGCCTGCCAGCAGTTCTACGCCTGGAAGAAGCACAAGAAGAAGGACATCATGGCCTTCCGCGACCACGGCTATGTCTCGCCCATGACAGGCAAGCAGGCGCCCGCGCACCACACGGCGTGGAAAGATGCGCTGGACGACAGCCTGGAAAGCTACCTGCAAACCAGCTGAACCGATTACACGCCGGCCCGCCATGCCGCGGGCCGGCGCGCTCCTTGCCACAGCTCTTCCTCTGGCCGGAAATATCCCGGAGAGCGCGAGAGGCAGCGCCTCTCGCCCCGGTCGACGCGGGCGCAGCCCGTGGCGAAACCGCTCTTAACCGGCTTTCATAGCCGCCCCCAGCCGCGCCGCGCGGCGCCCCGGCTCCTCACGCCCGATCGACCGGCAGAGGATGATCACCGGCAACAACCCGAACGCCACCAGCACCAGCGACGGCACCGCCGCCTCGTGCAGCCGCTCATCGGCGGCCAGCCGGTGCGCCTGTACCGCCAGTGTCTGAAAGTTGAACGGATGCAGGATCAGCGTCGCCGGCAACTCCTTCATCACGTCCACGAACACGATCAGCAGCGCCGTCAGCACCGAGGATCGCGCCACCGGCAGATGCACCCGCATCAACAGCTTCGGCCCCGATTGCCCCAGCGACCGCCCGATGGCATCGAAATGCCCCGGCACGGTCGCCATGCCGCTGTCATAGGCATTCAGCGCCGCCGCCATGAACCGGGTCATGTAGGCCAGCACCATCAACCAGATCGACCCGGTGATCAGCAGCCCGGTATCGATGCCTAAATTGCTCTCCATGATCCGGTCGATCAGGTTGTCGAGCGCGGCCATCGGCACCATCAGGCCCACGGCGATGACGCCGCCGGGCACCGCGTATCCCAGTCCCGCGCCCACCACCAGCGCCTTGCTGCCCCGCGTGGGCCGGGTGCGCGCGCGGAACCCGATCAGGATCGCGCCCATCACCGTCAGGACCGCCGCGACCGAGGCCAGCAGGACCGAATTCTGCATGAAGCCGATATAGCGCGCCGCAAAGAGGTTCTGGCCCGACCCCACCGCCATCGTGCCCAGCATGATGACCGGGACGATGAAGCCCAGCAGCACCGGCACGAGGCAGACCAGTGTCGCGATCCATCCCGCGCCGCCGGTCAGCCGCGGCTTCTCCAGCGTGTCGAACCGTGCCCCGCGTCCCGCCGTCTGCGCGCGGCCCCGCTGCGCCCGCTCCAGGCCCGCCACCAGCAGCGCGAACATCAAAAGGCACAGCGACAGCTGCGCCGCAGCGGGCCGGTCCCCCAGGCTGAACCAAGCCTGGTAGATCCCCGTGGCGAAGGTCTGCACATTGAAGAATGCCACCGTGCCGTAATCCGCGATCGTCTCCATCACCGCCAAAAGCGCACCGCCGGCAATGGCAGGGCGCGCCATCGGCAGCGCCACCCGCCAGAACGCCGCCATCGGCGAGCGCCCCAGCGTGCGCGCCACCAGGAACGCGTTCGACGATTGCTGCCGGAACGACGCCCGCGCCAGCAGGTAGACATACGGGTAAAGCACGATGATCAGCATCAGCGCCGCACCGCCCAGGCTGCGGATCTCGGGGAACCAGTAGTCGCGCGGCCCCCACCCCGTCACATCCCGCAAGAGGGTCTGCACCGGGCCGGGATGATCCAGCAGATAGGTATAGGCATAGGCCAGAACATAGGCCGGAAAGGCCAGCGGCAGCGCCAGCGCGATCTCCAGCCAGCGATGTCCAGGAAAGCGATAGACCGTCACCAGCCACGCGGTGACCGAGCCTATGACGGCGGTGGACAGCCCCACCACGACCACGAGGATCAGCGTCGTCGCGGTATAGCGCGGCAGGACACTCGACAACACGTTGCGCCAGGTGTCGAGGTCGCCGGTGAACGCGGCCAGCGCGGACGCGATGATCGGCGCCACGCATAGCGCGACGACGATCCAGGCCAGGCGGTGCAGCAGGCTTTCCGACATGCGGCGAGCGGGTCCTCAAAGGGTGTTGGCGCCCTTCGCTGCCACATCCCGCCGCGACTTGCCAGCAAAAACCCGACAGAAACGTTTGGCCGGCCGCCACGTCGCGCGGCCGCCAAAGATGCAGAGCCATCCCGGACATGATCCGGGATCGCCCGGACCGCCCTCATTTGGTCAGGATCAGCTTGCCCGCCCGCGTGATCCGCAAGGTGTAGACCTTGTCGTCCAGCGTGATCTGCGCGGTCGTGCGACCTTTCGTTAACTCCCTTGCGTCAAACAGGGCTTCGCTGGTTTCGGTATCGGCCACCAGCTGCGGCATCGCCTTGGTCTGTGCGCGGATCATGCCCGGACCTCCCCGGCGCGTTCCAGCAGCCGTTCGATCATCAGGTCAAGGCACAGCCCGCTGGCCATCGCCGACCCGAGAAGGGGAAAGTTCACGTCCGGCACGCCCGCGTGCCGCGGCTCCAAGCCTGCCGATTCTGTCTGTCGGATCACATGCATGATCGCGCTCCATTGCTTGCGATTTCAGGGGGTGGCTGACCGATCCGGCTGGCTTGACCTAATTTCTGATCGATTTAGTCAGAAATGTCAACTCGCAGGATCTACCCTGTCTGCGAAGGCACGGCACCGCCGATGCTGCCGCGCGGGATCGCGGTGGCGTTCAGGATCGCGAAACAGGCCTTGCCGGGGGCCAGGCCCATCTCCGACGCCGCCCTCTGGGTGATGCGCGCCAGGAACATGTCATCGCCCGCCCGCAACTGAACCGCCACCCCCGGCCCCATCCCGCGATGCAGCGCCACGATCCCGACCGGCAGCACGTTGTGCGACGACAACCCCTCGGGCCGCGCCTGTGACAGCAGCACGTCCCCCGCCAGCACCCGCAGCCGGATCATGCTGCCCTCGGGCGCGGTGACGCCGGGCAGCAGCAACTCACCGCCCGACAGCACCAGGCGGCTCAGCCCGTCGGCCCCGTGCTCGGCCACCCGCGCCGGCAGGATCGCCCCGGCCTCGCGCACGCCAACGAGGGGCAGCGCCTTGGGATCGCTCAGCACGGCCTCGGCCCTGCCCGACAGCACCACCTGCCCGCGCTGCATCACCACCAGATCATCTGCCAGCCGCGCCACCTCGGCCAGGTTGTGCGAGACGTAGACGATCGGCACCTGTGCCACGTCCCGCAACCGCTCCAGGTAGGGAAAGATCTCGTCCTTGCGCGGCTCGTCCAGCGCCGCCAGCGGCTCGTCCATCAACAGCAGGCGCGGCCGCGACAGCCAGGCCCGCGCCAGCGCCACCCGCTGTTTCTCCCCGCCCGAGAGCGTGCCGGGCCGCCGGCCCAGCAGCGCCTCCAGCCCCAACAGCCCCACGACCCGCCCCATCTCGGGCCGGTCCAGCCCACCGGGCGCAAAGCGGGCGCCGTATTCGATATTCGCCCCGACACTCATGTGCGGAAACAGCCGCCCGTCCTGAAAGACATAGCCGATACGCCTGCGCGCCGCCGGCACGTGCACGCCCCCTTTGCCGTCGAACAGCACCGTATCGTCCAGCGCGATCCGCCCGGCATCGGGACGCAGCAATCCGGCGATGGCATTGACGACGCTGGACTTCCCCGCGCCCGACGGCCCGAACAGGGCGGTCACCCCAGCCCCGGCCTCGAACGCCACGTCCAGGTCCAGCCCCGGAAACCGATGCCCGATCTCGACGCTCAGGCTCATCGCGTCACGTCCTGACCGATGCGCCGCGCCACGCGCCGGGCCAGCCATTCCGACACCAGCACCGCGCCCAGCGCCACGACGGTCGCCAGCACGACCAGCCGTATCGCCGCCGTCTCCCCGCCCGGAACCTGCAGAAAGGCATAGATCGCCGAGGGCAAGGTCTGTGTCTCACCGGGAATGTTGGCCACGAACGTGATGGTCGCGCCAAATTCGCCCATCGCCTTGGCAAAGCCCAGCACGACGCCCGCCAGGATGCCCGGCGCGATCAGCGGCAACGTCACGGTGCGAAACCGCGCCATCCGGCCCGCGCCCAGCGTCTCCGCCGCCTCTTCCAGCCTGGGGTCCACCGCCTCGATCGCCAGCCGTATCGCCCGCACCATCAGCGGAAATCCCATGATCCCCGCCGCCAGCGCCGCGCCGGTCCAGCGAAAGGCGAACACGATCCCCCAGTCGGCCAGCACCCGGCCCACCGCCCCGTTCATCCCGAAGGTCAAAAGCAGAAGATACCCCGTGACCACCGGCGGCAGGACCAGCGGCAAATGCACCAGCGCGCTTAGCAGCGCCTTTCCCGGGAACCGCTTGCGCGCCAGCACCCACGCCATCGCGACAGCCAGCGGCAGGCTGACCAGCACCGCCCAGAACGACACCTTCAGCGACAGCGCCAGCGCCGCGGATTCCGCTTCGGTCAGGCCAAAGGTCACCGATCGTCCCCAAGCACCACGAATCCATGCCGCTCGAACGCCTGCCGCGCCGCGTCGCGCTGCAAATGCGACAGCACCCCGCGCGCGGCCTCGCTGTCGCGCCCCGCAATCAGGGCGGCCGGGTAAACGATCGAGGCATGCAAGCGCGCGTCGATCTCCGCCAGCACCACGACGCCCGGATCGGCCTGCGCATCGCTGGCATAGACGACGCCCAGCGGCGCCTCGCCGCGCGACACCAGCGCCAGCGCCGCGCGGACGTTCTCGCTCTCGGCCAGTTGCGGGCGCAGCGCCTGCCAAAGGCCCGCCGCCTGCATCCATTCCCTGGCATAGATGCCCGCCGGAACGGCCTCGGTGTGGCCCACGGCCAGCCGCCCCCCGGCCAGCCTGCCCGTCAGCGCGGCGGCATCCGCGCGGTCCAAAGGCGCCGCGCCTTTCGGGCCCACCAGAACCAGCCGGTTGCCCAACAGGTCCCGGCGGCTGCCGGCGTCCACAAGGGCCTGCTCCTGCAGCCAGTCCATCCAGGCCACGTTCGCCAGGATCACCACGTCCGCGGGCGCTCCCTGCGCGATCTGCCGCGCCATGGTGCCCGACCCGCCATAGGACACGCGCACGTGCGTCTCTGCCCCCTCCAGCGCGGCATCGAGCGCCCCGCGCAGGGACGCGGCGGCGAAAATGGTGACCGGCGCATCCGCCCGCCCCGGGGCGATCGTCGCCAGCATCGTGCAAATGATTGTCAGAAGGCCGAAAATGCGTAACATCGGCGCAAGTATCCTGCACCTGCGGAGGCGACACAAGAGCCGTGGCACAGCACCATTTACGTTTCGGACCCGACGGCGCGCTGCATCGCGGCAAGGGAATGCGCGGCTATCATGGAAAATTCATGTGAATCGAATAAAATCGTGCTAATACTTCGTATATACATTCCGGTCTGAGCAGACGGGCAGGAGAGAACCCGATGACCCTACACAGCAAAGATCAGCTTCCCCTGGCGCTGCAGATTCCCGACAAGCGCGACGTGCGCACCCAGTTCGGCGCCTTGTGTTTCCGGATGAAGGCGGGCCAGCCGCAGGTCCTGATGATCACCTCCCGGCGCACCGGGCGCTGGATCATCCCCAAGGGCTGGCCGATCGAAGGCAAAACCCCCGGCGACAGCGCCCTGCGCGAAGCCTGGGAAGAGGCCGGCGTGCGCGGCAAGGTCGCGGGCCCGTGCCTTGCGCTCTTTTCCTATTCCAAGGGCGTCGGCACCGCCGACAAACTGCCGTGCGTCGTCATGGTCTACCCGGTCAAGGTCAACGCCCTGACCGATGACTTTCCCGAGGCCGGACAGCGCAAACGCCGCTGGATGAGCCTCAAGAAGGCCGCGAAACGGGTCAATGAGCCCGAGCTTGCGCACCTGCTGAAAACCTTCGACCCGCGCAAGTTGTAAATCGCCCGGCACCGCGCTTCTGCTTGATTGTACCGGGATTTTGCCTATTTGTTACACGTCGGATAGCGGAGCGGAACGGTGATCAAGTTCACCCTGAAATGCAAGAATGACCACCAGTTCGAAAGCTGGTTCCAGTCGGCTGCGGCCTTTGACAAGCTCGACGCCGCCGGCATGGTGTCCTGTGCCGTGTGCGGAAACGGCTCGGTGGAAAAGGCGATGATGGCCCCCAGTGTCCGCGCCAGCCGAAACGCCGCCCCGGCCCAGCAGGCCCCGTCGGCAGGCGACGGCCTTTCCGCCCCCACCGACGACCGCGCCCGCGCCATTGAGGCCCTGAAACGGCAGGTCGAGGAAAACTCCGAATATGTCGGCACCAGTTTCGCCAAACGGGCCCGCGACATGCATGACGGCGTCACCCCGGACCGCCCCATTCATGGCGAGGCGAAACCCGAGGAAGCCCGCAGGCTGATCGAGGACGGCGTGCCGATCCTGCCCCTGCCCTTCGTCCCGAGCCGAAAGTCGAACTAGCCTCTCGCAATGCCGCCCCCCGGCATGGCGCAGACCCCCACCGCGACCCCAAGGAGCCTTGCCATGCATGTTGTCATAACCGGCGCCAACCGCGGCATCGGCGCCGCCCTCGCCAAGGGTTATGCCGCCCGGGGCGACGACGTCACCGGCACATCCCGCGACCCCGAGGCCGAATACACGCTCGACGTGACCGACCCGGCCAGTCACCGCGCCTTCGCCGCGCGGCTCGACGGCGCGCCGGTGGATCTGCTGATCTGCAACGCCGGCGTCTATCTTGACAAGGGCGAGACCCTGCCCGACGGCTACCCGGCCAAGATGTGGGCGGACAGTTTCGCCGCCAACGTGACCGGGGTCTTCCTGACCGTTCAAACCCTGCTGCCCTGCCTGCAGGCGGCACAGGCGGGCAGGATTGCCATCATTTCCAGCCAGATGGCCAGCCACGAACGCGCGCCCGGCGGCAGCTACATCTACCGCGCCTCCAAGGCGGCCGCCCTGAACCTCGGGCGCAACCTGTCGAAGGACCTGGCGCCCCTGGGGCTTGCGGTCGGGATCTACCATCCCGGCTGGGTGCGCACCGACATGGGCGGTGACGGCGCGGACATCTCGGTGGACGAGGCCGCTGCGGGCCTGATCGAGCGTTTCGATGCGCTCGACACCGACAGCACCGGCTGTTTCAAGACCTGGGACGGCCAGGACCACCCGTTCTGACCCGCCATTTTCTTCACCGAAGAAAATGCCCAGGAAAATTCGTACGAATTTTCCTGGCCGCGCCCGACCCACGCTCCGCTCTTGCCCTTCCCCGCGCACCCGCGTAAAGCACCTGCGATCTGACCCAAGGACGCAGCCATGCCCCTGCTCGTGATGAAATTCGGCGGCACTTCGGTGGCCAATATCGACCGCATCCGCCGCGCGGCGAAACGCGTGGGCGTCGAGGTGGCCAAGGGCTATGACGTGATCGTCATCGTCTCGGCCATGGCCGGGCGCACCAATGAACTGGTGGGCTGGGTCGACGAGATCTCGCCGCTCTACGACGCCCGCGAATACGACGCCGTGGTCAGCTCGGGCGAGGCCGTCACCGCAGGCCTCATGGCGCTGACCTTGCAGGAAATGGACATCCCGGCGCGCAGTTGGCAGGGCTGGCAGGTGCCGCTCAGGACGAACTCGTCCCACTCCGCCGCCCGGATCGAGGAAATCCCCACCGACAACATCAACGCCAAGTTCGGCGAAGGCATGCAGGTCGCCGTGGTCGCGGGCTTCCAGGGCGTCAGCCCCGAGGGCCGGATCACCACGCTGGGCCGGGGCGGATCGGACACGACAGCGGTGGCCTTCGCCGCCGCCTTCGGCGCGGAACGCTGCGACATATACACGGATGTCGACGGCGTCTACACCACCGATCCGCGCATCACCGACAAGGCGCGCAAGCTCGACAAGATCGCCTTCGAGGAGATGCTGGAACTGGCCTCGCTCGGCGCCAAGGTCCTGCAGACCCGCTCGGTCGAGCTGGCGATGCGCTACAACGTGCGCCTGCGCGTGCTATCAAGTTTCGAGGAACAATCGGACGACGCAGGGACCCTGGTCTGCGCCGAGGAGGAAATCATGGAATCAAACGTGGTCAACGGCATCGCCTATTCCCGCGACGAGGCGAAGATGACCCTTATCTCGGTCGCCGACCGGCCCGGAATCGCCGCCGCCATCTTCGGGCCGCTGTCGGACGCGGGCGTCAACGTGGACATGATCATCCAGAACATTTCCGAGGAAGGCCGCACCGACATGACCTTCTCGTGCCCCACCAACCAGGTGGCCCGCGCCGAAAAGGCGCTCAAGGGCGCCAAGGAAAAGGGCGAGATCAACTTTCACGACCTCGTGGCCGACACCAACGTGGCCAAGGTCTCGGCCGTAGGCATCGGCATGCGCAGCCAGTCGGGCGTCGCCGCCAAAATGTTCCGGACGCTGCGCGACGAAGGCATCAACATCAAGGTCATCTCGACCTCCGAGATCAAGATCTCGGTGCTGATCGACCGCAAGTACATGGAACTGGCCGTGCAGTCGCTGCATGACGCGTTCGAGCTGGACAAGACCGCCTGACGGGCCGCCCCGGCGCCCTGCGGCGGGGCAGCGCCAGCGACGCCACGCCCGCTTTCGACAGCCCCGCGCCGGCCCGCTCTTGCGGCAGGGACAAGCGCGATCCGACACCAATCGGGCAATATCGAGGCAATTCACCGGGCTGCGCCGCCCCGCGCGTCGCCGCGCGACATTGCCATTTCACAATGCCGGCAACCTGTGATTTAAACGTCCCGGCTCCGGCCAGAACGGCCCAATGGAAAGGCTTCCGAACGCCATGTCACCTTCCGGCGATCATATCGAGACGGACAGCCGCCAGATGCTCTCGCGCCTGCGCGCGCTCATGGCCGAGGACGCCGCCGGACAGGCCCGGCTCGACGCGATCACCGCGCTCATCGCCGAGGAAATGCGCACCGAGGTGTGCTCGATCTACCTCTTCCGCGACGAGGACACGCTGGAGCTCTGCGCCACCGAAGGTCTCAACCGCGACGCCGTGCACCAGACCCGGATGAAGCTGGGCGAGGGCCTCGTGGGCCGCGTGGCGCGCACCGGCAAGGTGGTCAACACCGACAACGCGCCCGCCGCCCGCGGCTTTCGCTACATGCCCGAAACCGGGGAAGAGGCCTATTGCTCCTTCATGGGGGTCCCGATCCAGCGGCTGGGCGAAACCCTGGGCGTGCTGGTGGTCCAGTCCAAGCAGGCCCGCGAATATTCCGACGAAGAGCTTTACGCGGTCGAGGTCGTCGCCATGGTCATCGCCGAGATGGCCGAGCTGGGCGCCTTCGTCGGCGAAGGTGCGGCCATGTCGGCCCGCCACCAGCAGCCCGTCCTGTTCCGCGGCGGCATCGCCCAGGAAGGGGCCGCGCAGGGCCATGTCTGGCTGCACGAGCCGCGCGTCGTGGTCACCAACCCCATCGCCGAGGATCCCAACCGCGAACTGGAACGGCTGGAAGAGGCCGTGGACACCCTGCGCGTGGGCGTCAACCGCATGCTCTCGACGGCGGCCACCGGCGACAAGGAACAGCTCCAGGTGCTCGAAGCCTACCGCATGTTCGCCAATTCCAAGGGCTGGATGAAGCGGATGGAGGAGGACATCGCACGCGGCCTGTCGGCGGAGGCGGCGGTGGAAAAGGAACAATCCACCACCCGCGCCCGGATGACGCAAGTCACCGACCCCTACCTGCGCGACCGGCTCCACGACCTTGACGATCTCTCGAACCGCCTCTTGCGCATCCTCACCGGCCAGGGGTCGGAAACCGGGGCGGAAATGCCCGACGATCCGATCCTGATCGCGCGCAATATCGGCCCCGGCGAGTTGCTGGATTACGGGCGCAAACTGCGCGGCATTGTGCTTGAGGAAGGCTCGGTCGGTAGCCACGCCGCCATCGTCGCCCGCGCGCTGGCGATCCCGCTGGTCATTCACGCCAGCCGCATCACCAACGAGGCGCTCAACGGCGATTTCATCATGGTCGACGGCGATCAGGGCATCGTGCACCTGCGCCCCGACGACAACGTGGTCACAGCCTTCCGCGACAAGATGGCGATGCAGGCGCAGGCCCAGGAACGCTACGCCTCGATCCGCGACAAACCGGCGGAAACACTCTGCGGCACCCGGCTCGCGCTGCACATGAACGCCGGCCTCATGGCCGACCTGCCCAGCCTCGAAGGCTCGGGCGCCGAAGGCGTGGGCCTCTTCCGCACCGAGCTTCAGTTCCTCGTGCGCGCCCACATGCCCCGCCGCTCGGAACTGAGCGAGCTATATTCCCACGTCATGGACGCGGCCCGCGGCAAGCGCGTCTGCTTCCGCACGCTCGACATCGGCTCCGACAAGGTGCTGCCCTACATGAAGGTGGTGGACGAGCCCAACCCCGCCCTCGGTTGGCGCGCGGTGCGCGTGGCGCTCGACAAGCCCGGCGTGATGCGGATGCAGTTGCAGGCGCTCGTGCGCGCCGCCAAAGGGCGCCCGCTGTCGGTGATGTTCCCCTTCGTCGCCCAGCGCGAAGAATTCTCCGCCGCCAATGCCGAGATGAACAAGGCGCTGGATCGCGAGCGCATCCTCGGACACCCCCTGCCCTCCGAGATCGAGATCGGCGCGATGCTGGAAACGCCGTCGCTGGCCTTCGCGCCTGATTCTTTCTTCAAAGAGGTCGATTTTCTGTCGATCGGCGGCAATGACCTCAAGCAGTTCTTCTTCGCCGCCGACCGCGAGAACGAACTGGTGCGGCGGCGCTACGACACGCTAAACGTCAGCTTTCTGAGCTTCATCGAATCCATCGTGAAACGCTGCGAGACGCATGACACGCCGCTGAGCTTTTGCGGCGAGGATGCCGGCCGCCCGGTCGAGGCCGCCTGCTTTGCCGCGATCGGCCTGCGCAGCCTCTCGATGCGCCCGGCCTCCATCGGGCCGGTGAAATCCATCCTTCGCCGGGTCGATCTGGAGGAGCTCTACGAGGTGATCGACGGTGTGCGCATCGCGGGCGACCAATCGGTCCGTCCGGCGGTCATGGACTACCTCAAGGGCAAGCTCTGAGCCGCAGAAAATTCGTACGAATTTTCTCCGGCCCGGCCCTCAGGCGCGCTTGACGCTCGGAAGCGCCACCAGTTCGCGAAAATCCTCCAGCAGTTCGGCATGGTCGCGGTCGGCCTCTATGGCCAGGCGGCGCAGGCCGAAATGCACATGCGCCATCTGCTGGTAATAGCTGGTGAAGGCATAGTTGGTCGCCGCCCCCGCCGCCGCCCCCAGGATGGGGACCGTCTGCGCCGCCAGCTTCTGACCCAGCACGGTGGCCAGCCGTGGCGCGACCTTCGCCACCAGCGCCTGAACCGCCTTGCCGGTCACCGCCACGCGGGTGCTGAGAAAGGCCAGATCGCTGCCGTCGTCGTGGTCCAGCGGCCCGGCTGCGGCGAATACCTTGATACAGTCGTATTGCACGCCCGGCTCGTCCGGGTCGAAGCCGTATTCCGCCGCAACGTCCTGGATCGCCCGCAGCAGCACCGTGGTCGTGACAGGCAGTTCCGCCAGCGCCGTCGGCAGTCCGCCCGCGCCGCCCGCGGCCCCCATCGCCGTGGTCATCGCACGGCTCAGCCAGCCGGGGCTCTCGGCCACGTATCCGCGCGAGCGGTGCGCCGTGTCCATCGCCAGCCGCAGCGCCCGCTCGGTGCTGTCGTCCAGCCGCGACCGCACCGGCGCCGGCAGGCGCGACAACAGGCCTTCCGCCTGGCTGCCGATCATGTTGAGCACCTGGATGCCGACATTTCCGGCCCGCCGATGCCGCTCGGCCAGCGCCTTCAGGCGCGCCTCCACCGCGGTCGCATCAATCGCCGCCGGCAGGATCTCGGAATAGGATTTCTTGCCCATGCCTAGAAGATCGGGCACCGCGCCCGCATTTTCAAGCGTCACGCACGACTTTACCGGCAATCCCGTCCCAGGCCCCGGGGGTCAGCGCGTATCCGAGCACCCGTTCGGGGTTGGTAGGCGGCGGCATCTTCACCTTGTCCAGCCGGGTAAACCCGAACCGCGCGTAATAGGGCGCGTCCCCCACCAGCATCGCCCGGTCCCAGCCGGCCTCATGCCCGATCCGCAACGCCTCGCGGATGAGGTACCCGCCCAGGCCCTCGCCCTGCCGCGTCGGGTGCACCGCGATGGGCCCCACCAGCAACGCCCGCGCCGTGCCGATCCGCACCGGCCAGACCCGGATCGCCCCGGCCAGGATGCCCCCCTCGTCGCGCGCCACCAGGCACAGCGCCGCCACCGGCGCCACGCCCTCGCGCAGCCGGTAGGACGACAGCGCCTCGCGTCCGGGCGCAAAGCACAGGTCGTAGAGCGCCTCGACCTCCCACCAATCCTCGCGTGTCTCTTGGTGCAACTCGTACACGGGGGCGCATTATCCTTCGAAAAACAGGTGGATCGTCGCGTAGCACGCGTTTAGGCCTATGTCCAAACGCATTCGTCCCAACCCGGAAAGTTGCTCATGTTCTACCGCCCCGAAGACGGCCACGGCCTGCCGCACAACCCGTTCAACGCCATCGTCGCACCCCGGCCCATCGGCTGGATCTCCACCCGCGGCAGCGACGGGGCGGAAAACCTCGCGCCCTATTCCTTCTTCAACGCCGTGGCCTATGTGCCGCCGCAGGTGATGTTCTCCTCGACCTCGACCAAGCCCGACAGGGGCGACACCAAGGACAGCGTCGCCAATATCCGCGACACCGGCGTCTTTTGCGTGAACATCGTGGAATACGCCCTGCGCGACGCGATGAACCGGACCTCGGGCCCCTGGCCCAGGGACACCGACGAGTTCACCGATGCCGCCCTCGAACGCGCCGCCTGCGAGACCATCCCCTGCTCCCGCGTGGCCGCCGCGCCCGCAGCGCTGGAATGCAAGCTGACGCAGATCGTCGACCTGCCCGGCGAGGCCAACAAGGTGGTGTTCGGCGAGGTCACCGGCGTCTACATCCGCGACGACTGCCTGAAGAACGGCATCTTCGACGTGCTCAGCTTCAACCCGCTCGCGCGGATGGGCTACAAGGATTACACCGTGGTGCGCGAGAAATTCGCCCTCGCGCGTCCGGGGGAAAACTGAAGAGACCGGCCGCGCATTGCCGGGCCGCGGTGCGGCGATCCATCGGCCCATCTAAAGCGCTTTATCGCTGCCAAATCCGAAACACCTGCGAGCGGAGCACCAAGCTGTACCAAATCGCCGTGCCGTTGGGGCGGCCCGGCGATGCGCGGCGGCACGGCAGAGCCGTGCCTTGACTCCGCGCGCAAGTGCAGGACGCGGGCGCCGTCCCGGGCCTGACCCGGGACCAAGATGGCAAGGAGATCCCGGATCAAGTCCGGGATGCACCGTTACGTAGGGTGGGTGAAAACCCACGCGCCCCGCCCCGGCAGACCGTCAATGCCCCGCGCCCAGGACCCCCGTCTTGACGTCGTAATCCACTGCCAGCCCGTAATCGGGGTCGTCGTCGCTGTCGACCATCAGGTGTCCGGCCTTGTTCAGCATCCGGTGGCAATCCCGCGTCAGGTGCCGCAACTGCAACCGCTTGCCCGTCGCCAGGTACTTGCCCGCCACCGCCTCGATGGCCTGCAACGCCGACTGGTCCACGACCCGGCTCTCGGCGAAGTCCACGACCACCTTGTCGGGGTCGCTGTCGGGGTCGAACAGCTCCACGAACCCGCTGGCCGAGCCGAAAAACAGCGGCCCCTGCACGCGGTAGACCTTGGTGCCGTCCATCTCCTTGCCGGTGATGGCATGAATGCGCTTGGCGTTGTTCCACGCGTAGGTCAGCGCCGACACGATCACGCCCACGACCACGGCAATCGCCAGGTCGTATTGCACCGTCACCACCGTCACCAGCACGATCACCAGCGCGTCCGACAAGGGCACCTTGCGCAGGATGCGCAGCGAGTTCCAGGCAAACGTCCCGATCACCACCATGAACATCACGCCCACCAGCGCGGCCAGCGGGATCTGCTCGATCAGCGGAGAGGCAAAGAGGATGAAGATCAGCAGGAACACCGCCGCGCAGATCCCCGCGATCCGCGTGCGCCCGCCCGATTTTACGTTGATGATCGACTGCCCGATCATGGCGCAGCCGCCCATGCCGCCGAAGAACCCGGTCACGGTGTTGGCCACGCCCTGCGCGATGCATTCCTGGCTGGCGCCGCCGCGCTTATTCGTCATCTCGCCTACCAGGTTCAAGGTCAGCAGACTCTCGATCAGGCCAATCGCGGCCAGGATCACGGCATAGGGCAGGATGATCTCGAACGTCTCCAGCGTCAGCGGCACGGTCGGAACATGGAAGGACGGCAATCCGCCCTGGATCGACGCAAGGTCGCCCACGCGCGGCACGTCCAGCCCGAACACCACGACGATCCCCGCCACCAGCCCGATGCCCGCCAACGGCGCCGGGATCACCTTGGTCACGCGCGGCATCAACCAGACCACCGCCATGGTCAGCGCCACCAGCGCCAGCATGGTGTAGAGCGGCATGCTCGACAGCCATTCGCCACCGCTCATCCCGTGGCCGGTGTTCTCCATAGTGCCTGGCACCTTGAACTGGCCCAGTTGCGCCAGGAAAATCACGATGGCGAGCCCATTGACGAAGCCCAGCATCACCGGATGCGGCACCAGCCGGATGAACTTGCCCCAGCGCAAGACCCCCGCCGTCATCTGCAAGATCCCCATCAGAACGACCGTGGCGAAAAGGTATTCCACCCCATGCTGCGCCACCAGCGACACCATCACCACGGCCAGCGCGCCCGTGGCCCCGCTGATCATGCCGGGACGGCCGCCGATCAGCGCGGTGATCAGCCCCACGATGAAGGCCGCGTAAAGCCCTACCAGCGGATGCACCCCGGCGACAAAGGCGAACGCCACCGCTTCCGGCACCAGCGCCAGCGCCACGGTCAGCCCCGACAACAGCTCGATCCGCAGCCGCGTCGGGCTCAGCCGCTCTCCGGGCGTCAGGCTCAGTTCGGACAGATCGAAGCGTTTGGCCCAGTCGGCCAGCAAGGTGCGTTTCACGGGGGGTATCCTGAATGGTATTTTTCGCGCGAGCGTCCCCCTAACGCGAACCCGCCCGTTTGACCATTGCCAATTTCAGGACCCCGCCATGAACGTGGCGGAATTACTTGCCGTAATACTCGCGGAACCACGCCACGAACTGCTTCACGCCGTCGCGCACATCCGTATCGGGGCGATACCCGGTCAGGCTGTGCAGCAGGCTGGCGTCGGCCCATGTGGCGGGCACGTCGCCCTTCTGCATATCCATCAGGTTGCGCTCGGCGGTCATGCCCAGCGCCGCCTCGATGGCGTCCACGAAATCGGTCAGGCGAATGCTGTCGGAATTGCCGATATTGACCACCCGGTAGGGCGCCACCGGCGACAGGCTGTCGCCCTCGGCGATGTCCTCGGGGCGGTCGGGCCGAACCGGCGCTGCGTCCATCAACAGGCGGATGCCGCGCACCAGGTCGGTGACATAAGTGAAATCGCGGTACATCTCGCCGTGGTTGTAGACGTCGATGGGACGCCCCTCCAGGATCGCGTCGACGAACTTGTAAAGCGCCATGTCGGGCCGCCCCCAGGGCCCGTAGACGGTGAAAAAGCGGAACATCGTCGTCGGCAGGTTCCACAGGTGGGCATATGAATGGCCCATCGCCTCGGCCGCCTTCTTGGTGGCGGCATAGATCGTCATCTGCGTGTCGGCCTTCTGCGTCTCGGCATAGGGCATGTCGGTCTCGGCCCCGTAGACCGAACTGGTCGAGGCCATCAGCAGATGGCGCACCTCGTGCCGCCGTGCGGCCTCCATCACGTTGAACGTGCCCACCACGTTGGCGTCGATATAGGCGCGCGGGTTCTCCAGGCTGTAGCGCACGCCGGCCTGGGCGGCCAGGTGCACGATGATGTCGGGCGCGCAGTCATCGACCGCGTCGTCCAGCGCCGCCACGTCCTCCAGCATCGCCTCGTGCGCCTTGAACTCGGGCGATTGCAACAGCATCTGGTGCCGCCGCGCCTTCAGCCGCACGTCGTAGTAATCCGTCAGCCCGTCAAAGCCGTGCACGACCATGCCTTCGTCCAGCAGGAGCCTGGCCAGGTGAAAGCCGATGAACCCGGCCGTGCCGGTGATGAAGACCCGTGTCATATGACCGCTGTCCGTCTTGCCCCGATTTGCGCCCAACGGTTAAAGGGCACGGTCCCGTTGCACAAGACCCCGGCCCGTGCTCAGTCGCCCGTCGCGGCGTCGACGGTATGCCGCGCGACCGCGCGGCGCAGGTCGGGCGCAAAGGCCACGTGACAGCCCCGCCCGGCCTCTTTCGCGGCGTAAAGCGCAAGGTCGGCATCGTCCATCATCACCGCCAGCCGCGGCGTGGCGTAGTTCGCGCTGCGCGTGGTCCCGATGCTGCCGGAAATCCGCGCCATCTCGCCGCCGATGCTCAAGGGTTCCTCCAGCCGCCGGATCAGTCGTTGCGCCAGCTCGGCCAGCCGCGCGTCCGAAGGCGCCTCGGCGAAGATCAGAACGAACTCGTCCCCGCCGACGCGAATGACCGTGTCCTCGCTGCGGGTTTCCTCGCGCAGGATGCGCGCCACGCGGCGCAGCACATGGTCGCCCGCCGCGTGGCCCAGCGTGTCGTTCACGGATTTGAAGTAATCCAGGTCCAGGTGCATCAGCGTGAAATCCGCGCCGCGCGCGATCAGGCGGCGGATCACGGGGTCGAGCGCACGGCGGTTGCGCAATCCCGTCAGCGTGTCGGTATGTGCCTCTTCCTCCGCCGCGGCCTTCGCCCCCTGCAACCGCTGGCTCAGTTTCTGAAAGGCGTCCATGACGGCCGCTTTCGCCTCGACAAGGTACAGCATCTCGACCGCAAGGTCGGTCGCGGCGAAATCGCGGCTGGTCAGGTCGTGGCGGCCCACGGCGTCGATCAGGCCGATCCCGAAGGACAGGTCCACGATCAACCCGCCCGGTGGCCCGGTGCCCCGGTCCCCTGGCAAGGGGGCCGCGACGCCTTTCAATTCGATCCCGGGCGCGTCGCGCAACACGCAGTGCAGCCGTCGGCCCACCGCCGCGCGCAGGCCCGCCCCCCCCGGCGCCAGGCGGGGCCGCTTCACGTCGAAAAGCTCCAGGAACGCGCGGCCGACCGGGCCCGCAGGGCCCAGGACCTTTTGCGCGGTGGGTCCCGCATGGACGATCCGCCCGTCCGCATCCAGCACCAGGTGCATCGGACACAGCACATCCAGCAGCGTCCCCGACGCCGCGATCCTGTCGCTCGTCACTGGGCCGCCCCCAGCGAAAAGCTCCGCCCCCGGGCAAAGGCCGTCTCCAGCACGCGCACCTCGATGGTCTCGACCCCGTCGCGGCGCCCCTTGTGATCCAGCGTCACCAGCACGCCGTAGTCGTCCGCCATCGCCCGCAGCAACCCCAAGAGCACGTAACCAAAGGACAATCCGCCGGACCGCCCCGCGCCGACGGCGACCGAAAACCTGTGCCCGTCGTGATCGTGCAACTCGATCGGCGGCAGGATCAGTTGTGGCACCGCCAGCCGCGCCCGCGCCGGAAGATCATCCAGGGAATGCAGGAAATCGGTGAAATCCGTGCCGGAAAACCGCAGCAGCCGCCGCAGCGCCTCGGCGGTGGGATGCGACACCAGGTAGGTGCCGATATCCTCCAGTATCGCGGCCTCGGGCTTGTCCAGAACCCGCGACACCCCGGCCAGCACGTCCCGCGTCACCGCGTCGGGATAGTCCAGCATCGCCTCGAAGTCCTGCGGCACCAGCTCCGACCGGCCGGCCACCTCGCCCCAGGTGTCCTGCCCATAGGTATCGCGGATGAAAAGTTCGATGGCCCGGTTGATCAGCCCGTGCATGTCACGCTCCTGCTTCCGGCAAAGCCTTTGCAGAACGGCGTTAACAAGCCGTGGACGTTTCCAATTGTCGCTATTTCCGGCCGGCGCACACGTCAGAAATCGGTCGGCGCGCCGCCTTCCTCCTTGCGCCGGGCGACGAAGGCTTCCAGTTCCTCGCGCACCGCGTCGTCGATAGGGGGCGCCTCGAAGCTCGCGATGATGTCGCGAAAGACCTGGTGCGCGCGTTGCGGGGTCCATGCCGCGCCAGAGGCCTCCCATGCCTCGAAGTTCCGCCAGTCGCTCAGGAACGGCTGGTAGAACGCCGTGGTATAGCGGTCCTGGGTGTGCTGGATGCCGAAGAAATGCCCCTGGTTGCCCACTTCGCGCACCGCCTCCAGCGCAATCTCGTCGGGGCCGGTCGCGGTCAGCATCGGGTCCATGTAGCGCTGGATATGCTGCAATATCTCGCAATCCATGATGAACTTCTCGGGGCTGGCGATCAGCCCGCCTTCAAGCCAGCCGGCGGCATGATAGACCATGTGCGCCCCCGACTGCACCGCCGACCACAGGCTGTTCGAGGTTTCCCACATTGCCTGCCCGTCCGGCACGTTCGCCGCGCACACACCCGACGCCCGCATCGGC
This sequence comes from Roseovarius sp. THAF8, assembly GCF_009363735.1. NCBI lineage: Bacteria > Pseudomonadati > Pseudomonadota > Alphaproteobacteria > Rhodobacterales > Roseobacteraceae > Roseovarius > Roseovarius sp. THAF8. The sequence goes on from NZ_CP045410.1 coordinate 1,067,734, forward strand.
AGGCCATAGAACCGCGCCATCTGCCCCGTCATCTGCGTCGCGCGCATGTATTCCGGCGTCCCGAAGGCAGGCGCGCCCGATTTCATGTCGACATTGCTGGTGAACGTGCCGATGGCGCAGCCCACGCCGGGCCGGATCGCCTGCGCCAGCACGATCGCGCACAGCCCCTCGGCCAGGCTTTGCGCCACCGCCCCCGCCATGGTCACCGGCGCCATCGCCCCGGCCAGCGTGAACGGCGTCACCACCAGCCCCTGGTTGCGCCGCGCCAGGCGCATCCAGCCGTCCAGCATCGGGAAATCATGCTTCAGGGGCGAGGTGGAGTTGATGTTGGAATACATGTGCGGGCGCGCCTCGAACGCATCGTCCGTAAGGCCGCCGGCAATGCGCACCATCTCCATCACATCCTCGACCCGCTCCCGGCCCAGGCAATAGGCATGCGCCACCTTGTCGGTCAGCGTCAGCTTGTCATAGAGCACATCGAGGTGCCGCACGCTGGCATGCACGTCCTGCGGCTCCACCGGGTAGCCACCGACGAAATGCACGCAGTTGAAATACTGGCTCAGTTTCAGCAGGTTGGCGCACATCTCGCGCGTGCCAGTCACCTTGCGCCCTATCCCCATGTCCCAGTAACTGGGCGGCGACGAGACATTGCCGAAATTCAGGTGCCGCCCCCCGATCGTGATGGCATGATCGGGGTTGCGCGGCGTGATGGTGAACTCGCTCGGCGCCTTGCCGATCATCTCCATCACAAAATCGCGCCCCATCCGCACGTTCTCGCCATTGATGTCGCACCCGCCGGTGCCGCGCAGAACCTCCACCGCCTCGGCGTTCAGGAACTCGATGCCGATCTCCTCGAGGATGCGCATCGCACCGTCATGGATCGCCTGGATCCCGGCCTCGTCCAGCGGCTCGACCGGTCGGTCGATGTTGATCGGCGGGTTCCAGGGCATCTGCTCGATGACGGCGGTGCCCCTGCGTGTCGCGTTTCCGGCCCGCCCGCCACTGCGTTTCCTGCGTAAGGCTGTCTCTGCCATGGTGAGTCTCCTGCTGGACCCTTCCATGCAACCACCGGGCCGGCCGGCTGGTTTGCCGCTTTGCGACAGAACCTGTCGCAGGTGAACTATCGCGGCACGATTAGCGCCGCCCGCCGCCGCAGGATCGACAGATACACCGTCAGGCTGCCCACCACGATGGCACCGCCGACCAGCATCGCCGCCGTGGGCCGTTCCCCCACGCCGATCCACACCCACAGCGGCCCCAGAACCGTTTCCAGCAGCATCAGCAGACTGACATTGGCCGCCAGCGTGTGGCGCGCGGCCAGCGACAGCATGAAGAATGATACCGGCAGCACAACGCCCCCGGTGATCGCCATGGCCCAGACCCGGCCCTGAAACATCGCCTCCACACCGGTCACCGACCATCCGATCCCGCCCGCGATCCACGCGCCGACCCCGATGGCAAGCAGGATCGGCAGGTCGGGGCTGGCCCTCACCGTGACGAAATTCAGCGCCAGCACGAACGCCACGCCCAGGCCAAAGCCCGCCCCCGTCACCGCGGCCCAGTTCAGGGCCACGTCGCCATGCCCGCCGCCCAGCAAGGCGATCCCGATTCCGGCCATCACCGCCGCGATGGCCGCCCAGGTCAGCGCCGAGGTCGTCTCGCCCGTCACCACCCGGCTCAGCAGCGCCGAAAAGACCGGCACCGCCGCCACGCCCATCAGCACCACCGCCGCCGGGGCCGACGCGATGCCCATACAGAACAGCATCGAGTTCAGCACCTGCGCCACGACGATCATCGCCCCCGGCCCGCTGCGCAGCCGGGCCATGTCGCCGCCACGGTCCCGGCTGGTGACCGCCCAGGCCAGCAGCATCATCGTGCCCATGAACAAACCGCGCCAGCCGGTCATCTGGATGCCTTCCATGCCCGACAGCCGCATCAGCATCGCGTCCGGCGTCAGCACCACCGTGCCGACCAGTGCCAGCAGAACCCCGCGCGAGACGCCCGCGCTCACGCGATCATCCAGGCCGGGATATGCCCGATATCCGGCAGCACGACATCGGCAAAGGGCGCCAGGTCGGCCCGCGTGGCCGTGCCGGTCAGCACCGCGACGGTCTGCATCCCCGCCGCGCGCCCCGCCAGCAGGTCATGGGTGCTGTCGCCCACCATCGCCACCCGCCCGGGCGCAAGGCCCATGGCGCGGGCGAAGGCCAGGCAGGGCCCCGGCGCGGGCTTGGCCCCGTGGCCCGAATCGAACCCGGCGATGAAATCGAACTGGTCCACCACGCCGGCCTTGCCCAGATGCGCACGCGCGCCATGCTCGGTGTCGTTGGTCGCCACGCCCAGCGCCAGGCCCTCGGCGGCCAGGGCCTGCAGGAACGCCGCCAGCGGCACGGTCTCGGCCTGCGGCGCCGCGGCCGAGGTCTCCATCAGGAAGGTCTCCAGCTCTTCGATCCTGCGGTCGGGCACGGCACGCGCCACGCATTCGGCGGCCTCGCGGTTCGTGCCCGCGACGATCGGGCTCGTCGGGCGAAACCGCCTCTCGTCCAGATCGTAATGCATCTCCGACGCCAGTCTCGCCCGCACGGCCGCGTCGCCCTGCGCCAGGTCCTCGATCAGGTCACCGGCCCAGGCGCTCCAGGTGGTGTGGAAATCGAACAGCGTGCCATCCTTGTCGAACAGCAGCCCATCAACCTTTCTTGCGGGTTTGTTCACCTTATGGTCCTCGAAATTAATTTACGTCCAATGGGTCTGGACCCCGCCCGGAAGCGCGGCGCGGGCCTCGACAACCGCCTCGGGCGGCACGTTCGCGGCCTCGCTGAACTCCATGATCCACGCGTCGTCCATCAGCAGAAAATCCAGCAAAGAGGCAAGAAAATCAGGATCTTGCGCACCCGTGAGCAGATCGTCCCGCCCCGCCCCGGCCGCGCCCATGAACACGTCCAGCAGGTTTTCGTGCCCCGCGATCCACGTCAGCGCCTTGAGCGCGATCGTCTCGGCGGCTTCTCGCTGGTTGGCCATATTGCTTAACTCCCGGCAAGGATTTCTTAACCAATGACAGGGATAGTCTTGCCATAGCAAAGAGCAAGTCGGAAAGGCGGCGGCACATGCCGGGCACTGTTCTCATCGTCGATGGTCTGGCGACCAACCGGATCGTGCTGAAGGTCAAGCTTTCAGCCGCCTATTTCCACGTCGAACAGGCCGGCAGCGCGGCAGAGGCGCTGACGCTGATCGCGCACGACAGGCCGCAGGCGGTTCTGGTGACCGATGGACTGCCCGACAGCTCCGCCTGCGACCTGGTCCGCGACATCCACGCCCTGCCCGGCTGCGACCGGCTGCCGGTGCTGGTCCTGAGCGCGAAACGGGCCCCCGACGCGCGGCGTGCCCTGCTGAAATGCGGCGCCTGCGACGTCTTGCTCAAACCCTACAGCGAAAAGGTGCTCCTGGCGCGGTTGCGCTCGCTGTCGCGGCAGGCGCCGGTCGAGGTCGATCTCGACCTCACCAGCGGCGCCGCCCACGCGCTCGGGCTGGCCGAGGCGCAGGCCGGTTTCGCCCCGCGCGGGCTGGTGGCGGCGCTGCACCGCGGGACGGCAACGGACCAGGCGCTGTGTCACCGGCTCGTGCAGGACATGCGCCACCGGCTCGAGACCTTCCGCATGGACCGCGCAGGGCAACTCTCGGGGCTGACCGCACCGCCCGACGTGCTGCTCGTCTCCCTGCCCGCAGATGCCGGCGAGGCCGCGCTTGTCCGCCTGGCCGAACTCTGCAGCGCGCCGCGCACCCGCCAGTCCCGCGTGCTTGCGCTGCTGGACGCCGCCGATGACAGGCTTGCGGTCAAGCTGCTGGACATGGGCATCGACGATTTCGCCACCCGCGATGCCGGCCCCCGGGAAATCGCCCTTCGCATCGACGCGCTCTTGCGCGCGAAACAGGCCGACGACCTGCAGCGCGCCCGCCTGCGCACCGGCCTGAACGCCGCGGTTACCGATCCGCTGACCGGCCTCTACAACCGCCGATATGCGTTGGCGCAGATGGCCCGCCTGATCGAGACCGCCCGGGAGAGCAAACAGACCTTCGCGCTGATGGTCGCCGATCTCGATCACTTCAAGAGCGTCAACGACACGTATGGCCACGCCGCCGGCGACCATGTCCTCACGCGCGTCGCCAGCGCCCTGCGCGACGCGCTTCGCCCCGGCGACAGCCTGGCGCGCATCGGCGGCGAGGAATTCCTTGTGCTGATGCCCCAATCCGGGATCGCCGCCGCACGCGCCATGGCCAAGCACCTGTGCCGTACCGTGCGCGAGACCGCGATTGCCATCCCAGGGGTCGAGGCCCCGCTCTCCCTGACCGTCAGCATCGGCGCCACCGTGGCCAACCCGGCGGTGAAGGACAGCGACCTCGAACCGGAAAGGCTCCTGGCCGATGCCGACCACGCGCTCTATGCCGCCAAGTCGGGCGGGCGCGACACGGTCACGATCTCGCATTTATCCGCCGCCTGACAGCGGCCGGGCCTCAGCGTTTGCGCCGCTGCATCTCGGCCTCCAGCCGGTCGGCATAGGCGGCCCGGTCGGCCGCGCTCATCTCGCCCCAATACTCGACCAGCAGACCCTGGGCCGAGGCCATCCGGCCGTCGAACATCTCCCGCAGCCGCGCCATCCGCTCTTCCGCCGCGGCCCCGTCGAACGTCTCGGCCCGCAGCAGAGCGACCAGCCCCTCCATCTCCTGGTGGAACGCCGCGCGTCCGCCCTTTTCGGCCCGGAACGTGCGGATCATGCGTTGCTTCAGCTCCGCCCGGTCCGCCTCGCTCAGCGCCCGGTGCATGGCGCCCGCGCCACCCGGCGGGCCGCCGCGCCACTTGGGGCCGCCCTTGATCGCGAAACCGGCGGCCACGCCGATGACCAACAGGTTCAACGCCAGCGACACCACCAGCAGGATCTTCATCCAGCGCGGTGCCCCCGTGCGCGGAGTCATCTCCGTTCCGTCGCTCATGCTCATCCTCCCTCGCCGGGAAAGAGATCGGTGCCAAGGTCCGGCTCGAAGGCCAGCGTGACATCCTGGTCCCAGACACTCTGCGCCGCCGTGCTCAATCCCTCGGGCGGCGCGACCCCGATCCACACTCCGGTCAGCGCCGCCGCGCCAAGCCCCGCCACGGCGGGCCATCCGCCCAGTGCCGCGAAGACCCCGCGCAGCCCGCGGGCCGGCGCAGGGTAGAGCCGCGCCGCCCCGGCCCCGGCACTGGCGCTGGCCATGTCCCCAGCCCTCTCCGCGAACCCGGCCTGCACGGCCTCCGCGTCGCCCAGCACCCGCGCCAGGAAATCCGCGTCCGGTTCCGGCGCGTGGGTGCGGGCCGCGGCGAACATCGCCTCCATCCCGTCGTCAGGTTTGCCGGTCTTGCTCATTCCGCGTACCCCAGTTCATCCTTCCTGGCGCCCAGCACCTCGCTCAGCGCCCGTTTCCCCCGCGCCGTCAGGCTTTCCACCGCCTCGACGCTGATCCCCATGATCTCGGCAATCTCCGGATTGCCCAGCTCTTCGATATGGCGCAGCACCACCGCCTGTCTCTGCCGCTCGGGCAGGTCCTGCAGCGCCGCCTGCAACGCATCGGCCCGGGCCCGCTCCTGCATGTCCTCCGCGGCACTGGCCCGGTCTTCCGCCGGATCGCCCGCCGCCTCCAGCGGCCTGGTGCGCCAGCCCCGGCGCAGCCGGTCGGTACAAAGATTCGCCACCACGCGGTAAAGCCAGGTGGTCACCTTCGCCTCCCCCTGCCGCCATTCCGGCGCCACCCGCCACAGCCGGAGCAGCGCCTCCTGCGCCACGTCCTCGGCCTCGGCCCGGTTGCCCAACAGCCGGAAGGCATGGGCCAGAACGCGCGGGCTCAGCCGCAATGTCAACGCCCGCGCCGCCGCCCGCTCTCCGTTCGCGAAGAGCACCAGCAGCGCCTCGTCGGGCACGTCGTCCATGGCATCGAACGGCATCGTCATGTCCCGGTCGTCTATCCTGCCCCGTCACCTTGCGTCCGGTTCTTACGCCGGACCGGCCCGCCCCGGCCAGCCATTAAGCCATCGCCGGGGCGCAACCGCGCGGATCACTCCGCGTTCTGCCCGGTCTTCTTGCCGTGCCGTTTGGCGTGCATCTCGCGCATCTTCTCGCGCGCGGCGTCGAACTCGGCCTGGCTGATCGCGCCATCACCATCGGTATCGGCCCGGTCGAACATCTTGCCACCGCGCCGCGCCTGCGCTTCGTCAAAGCTCACGCCGCCATCGCCGTCGCTGTCCAGCCGCTCGATCATCTTGGCGGCACGCTTGGCGGCCCTTTCCTGCCCGCGGGCCTGCATTTCCTCCAGGCTCATCACGCCATCGCCATCGGTGTCGGCTTCATCGAACCGCGCCTTCATGCGCGCCTGCATCTCGTCTTTCGTGATCTGGCCATCCCCGTTCGTGTCCAGGTCCTCGAACGAATGACGCGGGCCCTTGCCCTCGCCCGACGCGGCCACGCCCTGCACGGCCCCGCCCAGTGCGATCGTCATGCCAAGGGCGCTCATGATCATCAGGTTCTTCATCTCTATGCTCCATCTCGGTCAGGTCTGCTGCAACGCGATCTTGCGCCGCGTCTTGAGGTTTGCGACCGCGCCTGCCATCGCGATCTACACCCCTAAACGACGGCGACCGCGCGTTCCGTCGCCCCGCACCGATATTTTTCCGGGCAGACCCGGCCCATCCTTTGCGACATCCCGACGCACGGACAGCCTGTCACCTTCCAATTTGCTCCCGGACGGCGCACCTCTGTTGCCATTGACGCGCGAGGGCACATGACCAGCACCGATCACGACACGCACGGCTCCGCTTCCGTGGCGCCGACGACGCCGGGGAAACAGGACACCACCGAGCGCGAGCTCTGGCCCGCGGTCTTTCGCGGATTTCGCCGCACATGCCCCAATTGCGGGTCGGGTCCGATCCTCAAGAGCTATCTCAAGCTGCGCAAGACCTGTCCGGTCTGCCGCGAAGATCTCAGCCATGCCCGCGCCGATGACGGCCCGGCCTACCTGACGATCCTGGTCGTGGGTCACCTCATGGCGCCGCTCCTGCACATCGCCTTCACGACGTGGCGGCCCGAACCCCTGGTGCTTTTCACCATTTTCGCTATTGGCTGCGTCACGCTCTCGCTTTACCTTCTGCCCCGGCTGAAAGGGGCCATCGTCGGCTTCCAGTGGGCGCGCCAGATGCACGGCTTCGGGGACGACACCTGACCCTTCGGCCCCGAAGGACAGGGTTTGAATGACCGCAAGCTACCCGAAACATTCCGACAAGACCGCCATCCGCGACGCCGCCACGGTGATCGTACTGCGCGACCGCATGACCGAGCCACGCGTGCTGATGGGTCAGCGCGGCGCCAGGGCCGCCTTCATGCCCAACAAGTTCGTCTTTCCCGGCGGCGCTGTGGATGCGGGCGACGCGGACATCCCGCTGGCCCGCCCCATGCCCGACGGCTGCGCCGCCCGCCTGCGCGACGACAGCGAAACCGACCGCTCGCACGCGCTCGCCGCCGCCGCGATCCGCGAACTCTGGGAAGAAACCGGCCAGGTTCTGGGCCAGCCCGGCGACTGGTCCGGCCCGCCGCCCGCCGATTGGGAAAGTTTCGCAGCCACCGGCCACCTGCCCGACGCTTCCGCGCTGCAATTCGTCTTCCGCGCCATCACGCCCCCGGGCCGCCCCCGGCGCTTCGACGCGCGGTTCTTCCTGGTCGACGCCACGGCGCTCGCCTCGGACCCGGACGATTTCTCGCCCGCCTGCGACGAGCTCAGCCATCTTCAGTGGGTGCCGCTGGCCACCGCCCGCCACGACTATGACCTGCCCTTCATCACCGAGGTCGTCCTGGCCGAGATCGAGGCCCGCGCCCACGATCCCGCGCCGCCCGCCTCGGTGCCGTTCTTTCGCAATGACGACGAAAGCAACCTCTTCAAACGCCTCTACGGCGCGCCCCTGCCTGATTGACGCCCGGCGCCGCTAGCCCAGCAACACCAGCAACAGGATGCTGGCGCTCACCAGAACGATCCCGACCAGTTCGCGCCGCGTCACCGTCTCGCGGAAGAACAGCACCGAGGCTATCAGCGAAAAGATCACCTCCACCTGTCCCACCGCGAACACGTAGGCCGCGTTCTGCAAGGTGAAGGCCGTGAACCAGCCGACACTGCCCAGCAGGCTCGTCACCCCCATCCACACCGCGCGGCCCCGCGCCGCCCAGACGCGGGCCAACTGCCCCGGCTCGCCCCAACACAGATAGGCCGCCATGCCAAGGCTCTGCGCCGCCGTCACCGCCGCCACCGCGATCATCGCCCGCAGGAACGCATCGTCGCTGGCCACTTCCAGCGTCGCCCCCCTGTAGGTCACCGCCGATACCGCAAAGAACGCCCCCGAGGCCAGCCCCAGCGCCGGCGCCCGGCTGGTCACCCGACGCCACCAGCCGCCCGCGCCGCCGGGCACGTCCGACAACACCAGCACGCCGACGAGCCCCAGGAAGATTGCCACCAGCCCAGGCAGGCTGATGCGGTCGCCCAGCACGATCAGCCCCACCAGGGCGGTCTGCACCACCTCGGTCTTCTTGAACGTGATCCCCACCGCGAAGTTGCGCTCGGCAAACAGCAGCACCACGCACCACGTCGCCAGTATCTGCGCCAGTCCGCCGCTCACCACGTAGATCCAGAACCGCCCGCCCACAGCCGGCAGCCCCTGCCCGGACCATGCCGCATAGCCCCCCGCCAGCACCGCCGCCAGCGGCGCGGCATAGGCGAACCGCGCGAAGGTCGCGCCCAGGGCGCTCAACGTCCCCATGCTCAGCGATTTCTGCAACATGAAGCGCAGCGTTTGAAAAAACGCCGCCATGACGGCAAGAAGGATCCACGGTTCTAGGACCAATTGAGCTTCATCCCGCACCACCGGCGCGTGTCGGATTTTGCCGCCCGCCAGGAGATTTGCGCGCCGCGATCTGGTTGATCGCAAGCGCAGATCGACGCCGCGGGAGGCAAAATCCGCCGCGTCGCTCTGTGATTTCGCCAAAATTCATGCTCTCTGCGTTGTTTCCGCTTGAAAGGGGGCCACCCTTCCTGCGCGAAAACGCCTGGAGAGTCCGAATTTTGAACTGAAACCGGTGATGCGGGATGAAGGTCAATTGGTCCTGTCATGGGTCCCTATTGCCGGTCTTTTACTTCCTCCGCCAGAGCGGATGCGCCACCGGGTCCTTCGCCCGCAACAGGTGCCGCGCGAAAATCTCGGCGTAAGAGCGGTAGTAATACCCGCCATTGCGCCGCAGGTAGGTCTCGCGGTTCTGCCGCCACATCGCCGGCAGGCGGTACCACGCCACGCGCGGGTGCATGTGATGCACCACGTGCAGGTTGTTGTTCAGAAAGAGAAACGCCAGCGGCCCGCCATCCTCGACCACCACGGTGCGCCCGCTGGCGCGCTCATGCGCCCGGTGCTCCAGGAAGGTGCGGATCTTCAGGATCGCATAGGCCGCGTAGGCACTGACCAGGTAGGCCCAGACCGGCATCGGCGAGACAGCGACGACCCCCAGCACCGCCGCCACGCCCAGCCCGTGCAACGCCCAGGCCCGCGCGACGCCCCGGTCCCCGGCCCGGATCGCGGCCCAGTCGCCGCGCATGAACACCACCTGTCCCAGCACCGGACCCACGATCATCCGCCCCAAGAGCGTGTTGTTGAACCGCAGCACAGCCCGGAACCAGTCCGGCAGCCGCCCCCAGACCTCCGGGTCCAGGTAGTTCGATTCCGGGTCGTCATAGGGATCGGTCAGCAGGCTGTCACGGTGATGCGCCAGATGCAGGTCCATGAACCGCCGGTAGGGCACGCACAGCCCGAGGCTGAAAAACCCAAGCGCCTCGTTGAACCTGTCGTTTCGGGTCGGGTGCCCGTGGATCATCTCGTGCACCAGCGACGAATGCAGCGTGATCCCGATCGCCGCCACCGCCACGCCTGCCGGCAGCCAAAGCCCTGCCAGCCAGAAAAGCGCCACGCCCCAACCCGCGTAACAGGCGGCCAACAGTCCCAGTGTCGGCCATTCCACGTCCGCCAGCGCACGCGCTTCCGGCCCCGGCACCGGTCCGGCGCCGCCTTCCAGTTCCACTTTCATCTTGTCCCCAATTCCGTCCTTCACAAAACCGTTACGACAAATCCTGTCAGCGGGGCAGTCAGAGAATGATTAACAAACCTCCCGTTTGTTGATAAAATCCAACATATGATCCAGAAATCCGACAAACGCGACCGCGCCACCCTGTTCCGCACCCGCCTGAACGAGGCGCTGCGCCTGCGCGGCACCTCGCAAAGCGCGCTGGCGCGCAGCGTCGGCGTCGACCGTTCGACCATCTCGCAACTGCTCAAGGGCACCGGCGCGCGCCTGCCCAACGCGCAGGTGGTGGGCGAATGCGCGCGCGCGCTCGGCGTCTCCGCCGACTGGCTCCTGGGCCTCACCGACCGGCCCGAGACCGCCGCGGACATCCTCGCCAACACGCTCTCGCTGACCGAGGCGCCCCGCGCGCTCGTCGATGAACAGATCTTCACCTGGCACCGCGAGGCCGCGGGCTACAAGATCCGCCACGTCCCCGCCGGCCTGCCCGACATGCTCAAGACCCGCGATCTGCTGGAATGGGAATACGCGCCCCACCTGGGCCGCTCCACCGAACAGGCCATCGGCGCGTCAGAGGACCGGCTCGACTGGATGCGCGGCACCCGCTCGGATTACGAGATCGCCCTGCCGCTCTTCGAGATGCACAGCTTCATCGCCGGCGAAGGCTATTACCACGGCCTGCCCCGCCAGATCCGCCAGAGCCAGGTCGACTACCTGCTCGAGATCACCGAACAGCTCTACCCGCGCCTGCGCCTCTATCTCTTCGACGCCCGCCGGCTCTATTCCGCGCCCGTGACGATCTTCGGCCCGCTCTTGGCCGTCATCTATATCGGCCGCAACTACCTCGCCTTCCGCGACACCGAACGGGTCGAGGCCCTGACCCTGCATTTCGACAACCTGGTCCGCGAGGCCGCCATCGGCGCCCGCGACCTGCCGGACCACATCCGCCATTGCTGGGCCGAAACCTCGGACTAGGTCCGCCCCGCCCCTTCCTCTGGCCGAAAATATCCTGGGGGAGCGGCGAAACACCGTTTCGCCGCGGGGGCAAAGCCCCCGGCAACGCCCGCCACACAGGCGGTTTCAGTCGGATATCGCGTAGGCTGGGTGAAAACCCACCACCCCGACCCCGTCGCTCCCACGCTGCGTAGGGTGGGTGAAACCCACCACTCCCACGCCTCAATAGGGCATCGGATGCGCCTTGTGCGTGTCGTTCAACGCCTCCAGAACCTCGTCGGACAACGTCACCTCCGCCGCGCCCAGCGCCAGGTCCAACTGCTCCAGCGACGTCGCCCCGAAAATGACCGAGGCCATGAAGGGCCGCGTCAGGCACCAGGCCAGCGCCATCTGCACCAGGTCGAGCCCGAACTGCCGCGCCACCTCCAGGTATGCGTCCACCGCCTCAAAGGCCCTGTCGGTCTTTCGCCCGCCCAACGTCTCGTTCAAAGACAGGCGCGAGCCCTCGGGCACCGCGCCGCCCTGGTACTTGCCGGTCAACAGCCCCGCCGCCAGCGGCGAAAACGCCAGCAAGCCCACATCCTCGTTCACGCTCAGCTCCGCCAAATCGGTGTCGAACAGCCGACACATCAGCGAATACTCGTTCTGGATCGAGGCCACCCGCGGCCCGCCCACCTCTTCGGCCACCCGCAACCACTGCGCCGTCCCCCAGGCACTCTCGTTGGACAGGCCAAAGGCCCGGATCGTGCCCCGCTCCACCTCGCGCTGCAACGCCCCCAGCGCATCCTCCATATGCGCCCGCGTCGCGGCCGGGTCCTGCCCCGACGGATCGAAGGTCCAGTTCTGCCGGAACATGTAGCTGCCCCGGTTGGGCCAGTGAAACTGGTAAAGGTCGATCACGTCAGTCTGCAACCGCTTCAACGATCCCTCGATGGCCTGCGGGATCGTCGCGGACGAGATCGGCGCGCCGTCCCTCACATGCTGCATCCCCTCGCCCGAATGTTTCGTGGCCAGCACCACGTCACCGCGCCGCCCCGTCCGCGCGATCCAGGTGCCGATGGTCTCCTCGGTGCGCCCGATGGTCTCCTTCGCGATCGGGTTCACCGGGTACATCTCGGCGGTGTCGATGAAATCCACGCCCCGGTCCAGCGCCATGTCGATCTGGGCATGGCCCTCGGCCTCGGTATTCTGCGTGCCCCATGTCATCGACCCGAGGCAAAGCGCACTCACCTCGATCCCCGTCCGTCCCAACTGCCTGCGCTGCATGTCCCGCTCCGTCTTGCCTGTGGTCAAAGCCCCATATGTAGCGGCTCTGACGCGGGCGTCACCCCGTATTTCGAGATTGAGAACAAATAGCGAACAAATTACATTGAACGGCATGGACACCACCCTGCTCACCCGGCGCAGCAGCCACCGCACCCGCCCCGCGCTCACCGTGCTGGGCGAGATGGCCCTGACCCCCGCCCGCCTGCATGAACTGTGCGGGCCGGCGCGGCACATGGCGGCGATGCTGGTGGCCGCCGCCACCCAAGGCCCGGTGTTCTGGATCGCGCCCGACTGGGCCGCAGACCGGCTCAACCCCGACGGCATGGTGGCGCTGGCGGATCCCGAACGCTTCACCTTCCTGTCGCCGCGCCAGCCCATCGACCTGCTTTGGTGCCTCGAGGAAGTGCTGCGCTCCGGCGCCGTGCCCCTCGCCGTGGCCGAACTGCCGGACCTGCCCAACCTCACCCAGGTCCGCCGCCTGCATCTCGCGGCCGAAACCGGCGCGGCCGAAGGTGCCGGCGCGCCGCTGGGCCTCATTCTCACCCCCGGCGAGGGCGGCGCCCCCGGCGTCGAAAGCCGCTGGCACATGGCCCCCGCCCACGCCCCCGGCCGGCTGGGCTGGACCCTCGCGCGCCGCCGCGCCCGCACCCTGCCCCCGGCGACATGGGCCGTGACCCGCGCCAGGGGCGCCTTTGCGCTCGAGCCCTGCAAGGAAACTGGCAATCCTGCCTAAAGCGTTTCGCCAAAAACCTGAATCACAGCTTTTGGCGAAGCGCAGTGAAAGGCTTGATTGATGCGCACGCCCCGCCGTTATCTGATGTGTCAGGCCAAAGGCGGGACGCTTTAAGTGACAGACGGGACACGCAAAACACCCGGCCTCGCCGCCGCGCTCTGGCGCGACCTGCTGGGGCGCCGCGCCTTCTGGGCGTCAGCCCTGCTGCTTGCGGGTACGCTTGTGCTACTCGCGATCTTCTTCGTCCGCATCCCGGCCAGCGTCGACTTCATGATTGCCCGCATCGACAGCATCACCCAGATCGAGACCGATTTCGGCACCCGCCCGGCCTATACCGCCACCACCGACACCGGCCGGCATTTCCCTCTCGTCGCCCCGAACCGCCTGACCCCGCTGCTTGCCCCCGGCGACCGGATCTGCCTGCGGGTCCAGACCGACCGCTTCACCGGGCGTGTCACCGCGCGTCACGCCGTCGAGGCGCCGAAGTGTCGGCCCGCGTCGGCCACCTGACCGCCTTACGCCGCACCGCCCATCTCGCGCAGCGCGGTCAGCAGCCGCGCCACCTCGGCCTCGGTATTATAGTGACACATCGAGATGCGGATGCAGTCGCTCAGGCCCAGCGGCTTCAGCACGTTGCCGCTGTAATGATCGTCCTTGCGGATATGCGTGCGGATACCCTGCGCGTTCAGCCGCTCCACCACCTTCGCCGAAGGCACACCCTCCACCACCACCGACACCAGCCCCTCGCGCGCCGGGTTGTCGGCCCCGCCCAGGATGGTGATGTGATCCATGTCGCGCAGACCGGGCAGGTTGCCGGTGCCCTTGATCATGGCGTCCGTCAGGTGCGTCTCGTAGGCATGAATGGCCCGCCCCGCCGCCTCGATCCGGCGGCGGCGGTCGGTCTCGCCCGACACCTCGCCGCCCAGCCAGTCGAAATAGGCCACCACGTCCGACACGGTGGCATAGGACCCCGCATCGCGCGTGCCCATCTCCCAGGCATCCTCGGGCGACCCGATCAGCCGCTCATGCGGCATCACCGCCAGCCGGTCCGAGATCCAGCCGATCCCGAACCCGTGCCGCGAAAATACCTTGTAGGGCGAAATCGCATAGCCATCGGCCCGGTAGCTGTCGATATCCAGCTGCCCATGCGCCGCGTGCTGGATACCGTCCACGATGATCACCGCCTCCGGCGCCACCGCCCGGATCGCCGCTGAAATCGCCGCCACGTCCATGCCCATCCCCGTCACCGGCGAGGCATGGACGATGGTCGCCACCGCCACGTCGGGCGTCATCCGTTCGGCATAGGCCTCGGCGGTCACGACACCCAGCGCATCGTCATGCGGTACCTCGACATATTCGAGCCCCGCCACCTCGGCCCAGCGCCGCGCCGCGCTGCGCGACGCCGGATGCTCGATCGACGACCCGATCACCTTGCCCCCCTCGGGCGCGTTCACGCAGGCCGTGCGGATCATCCGAAACAGCAACTCCGTCCCGCTTTCGCCCGCAAAGAACTGCCCAGAGGAAGCGTTCATGAACACCGCCAGATCCGCCTTGGCGCGGTCGATCACGTCCTGGATGCCCTGCCCCGCCGGGTTCGCCCGGCCCGGGTTGTCCGGGATCGCGGCGTAAAAACCGGATGTCTCAACCACCTTTTTCAGCGTCAGCGCCCCGCCCGCGTTCTCGAAGAAAATCCGCTCGCCCTGGAACGGGCAGCTCTCCACATGGGCAAAGCGGTCCCGGATGGCATGGATCAGTTCGGGGGTCTCTTGGATCATGACGTCTCCTGTCGCATTGAAGGCCTTGCGCCATATGCCGGGATTCCCGCACCGCATACAAGCCGCCTGCCTGCCGGCCCGTGAACGCGGCAAAATCAGGCACTTGGCCAAAGCGGCGCACGCGTCAGGGCTTTGCACCCACATACGCCGAAAACGACGCCCTTCTGTCGAAAACGCGGCAGGACATCGCCACGCCCGCGTGCCAAGTTGGCCCCATGCGCATGATCATCTCCTTCGCGGCCCTTTTCCTGTCGGTCATCCTGTTGCAGCTCTCCACCGGCGGCGTGGCACCGCTCGATGCGCTGTCAGGGCTGACGCTCGACTTCTCCACGCAGGAAATCGGCTTTCTCGGCTCGGCGCATTTCTTCGGCTTCTTCATCGGCTGCTGGTTCGCGCCGCGCCTGATGGGCTCGGTCGGCCATTCCCGCGCCTTCGCCGCCTTCACCGCCGCCGGGGCCATCGGCCTTCTGATGCACATGATCATCATCGACCCCATCGCCTGGGCGCTAATGCGCGTGGCCTCGGGCCTGTGCATCGCGGGCTGCTACACGGTGGTCGAGGCCTGGCTGCAAGCCAAGGTCACGAACGAGACGCGCGGGCGCACCATGGGCATCTACCGGGTGGCCGACATGGGCGCGTCGCTGGTGGCGCAAATGCTGATTTCCGTTCTGGAACCGGCCTCCTACGTCTCCTACAACATCCTCGCCATCATCTGCTGCGCCTCGCTCCTGCCGCTGACGCTCACGACGGTGCGCCAGCCGGAAACGCCCAAAGCCCCCCGCCTGCGCCCCATGCTGGCGGTCGAATGCTCACCGCTCGCCGCCGCCGCCGTGATCGTCGCGGCGCTCTCCAGCGCCACCTTCCGCATGGTCGGGCCGCTCTATGGCCAGCAGGTCGGCCTCGCGCTCGACCAGATCGCCTGGTTCCTCGCCGCCTTCGTCCTCGGCGGCGCACTGGCCCAGTATCCCGCCGGCTGGCTCGCCGACAAGTTCGACCGCCGCCACGTGATGATCGGCCTCTCGGTCGCCGCCATCCTGTGCTGCATCGTCACCGCCCTGGCCGGAACCACCTCGCCCAACGGCGCGATGATCGCCGCCTTCTTCTTCGGCTTCACCGCCTTCCCGATCTATTCCGTGGCCGCCGCCCACGCCAACGACTTCGCCACGTCGGAACAACGCGTGGAACTCTCGGCGGCGCTGATGTTCTTCTTCGCCCTCGGCGCCATCGCCGCGCCCTACGTGGCCTCCGCCCTGATCGAACGTTTCGGCCCGCAGGCGATGTTCGTTATGATCGCCACGGCCCATGCCGTGCTCATCGTCTTCAGCCTCGTGCGGATGCTGGCCCGGCCCAGCGCCGGCGCCCGCACCCGCTATGTCTGGTCGCCCCGCACGTCCTTCCTGATCGGGCGGCTGACCCGCACCGCCCGCGAGGACGACACGCGCACCGATCCCTGACGCCAACCGCCTCTGGCACAGGCCGCGCCATTGCGTTACATGGACGCTCAAAGCCCCAAGGACGTCTCGCAATGGCCCGCCACCTCATCACCTCCGCCATTCCCTACATCAACGGGATCAAGCACCTCGGCAATCTCGTGGGCAGCCAACTGCCTGCCGATCTCTATGCCCGCTACCTGCGCGGCCGGGGGCACGAGGTGCTGTTCCTCTGCGCCACCGACGAGCACGGCACGCCCGCCGAACTCGCCGCCGCCAAGGCCGGCAAACCCGTGGCTGAATATTGCGCCGAGATGTGGCAAGTGCAGGACAAGCTGAGCCAGGGCTTCCGCCTCAGCTTCGACCATTTCGGCCGCTCCTCGTCCGAGCAGAACCGCAAGCTCACCCAGCATTTCGCCGGCAAGCTCTATGACGCCGGCCTGATCGAGGAAGTGACCGAAAAACAGGTCTATTCCAACGCCGACGGTCGCTTCCTGCCCGACCGCTATATCGAGGGCACCTGCCCCAATTGCGGCTTCGAGAGCGCCCGCGGCGACCAGTGCGACAACTGCACCAAGCAGCTTGACCCCGTCGACCTGATCAATCCGCGCTCGACCATTTCCGGCTCGACCGACCTCGAAATGCGCGAGACCAAGCACCTCTACCTGCGCCAGAGCCAGATGAAGGACCGGCTGGAAGACTGGATCGACACGCGGCAAGGCTGGCCGGTGCTGACCACCTCCATCGCCAAGAAATGGCTCAATGACGGCGACGGCCTGCAGGATCGCGGCATCACCCGCGATCTGGACTGGGGCGTACCGGTCCAGCGCGGGGACGCCCCTTGGCCCGGCATGGAAGGCAAGGTTTTCTATGTCTGGTTCGACGCCCCCATCGAATACATCGCCTGCGGCGCCGAATGGGTCGAGGCGGGCAAGGGCGACGACTGGGAACGCTGGTGGCGCACCGACAAGGGCGCCGAGGATGTCCGCTACACCCAGTTCATGGGCAAGGACAACGTGCCCTTCCACACGCTCAGCTTCCCGGTCACGATCCTCGGGTCGGGCGAGCCGTGGAAGCTGGTCGACTACATCAAGTCGTTCAACTACCTCAACTATGATGGCGGGCAGTTCAGCACCTCGCGCGGGCGCGGCGTCTTTATGGACCAGGCGCTGGACATCCTTCCGGCCGATTACTGGCGTTGGTGGCTGCTCAGCCACGCCCCTGAAAGCTCAGATGCCGAGTTCACCTGGGAAAACTTCCAGGCAAACGTCAACAAGGATCTCGCCGACGTCCTGGGCAATTTCGTCTCGCGCGTGACCAAGTTCTGCCGCTCCAAATTCGGCGAAGCCGTCCCCGAGGGGGGCAGCTACGGCCCCGAAGAGGCCGCGCTGATCGACACGCTCACCACCCGCATCCGCGCGTATGAGAAACACATGGAAGCCATCGAGGTGCGCAAATCCGCCACTGAACTGCGCGCCATCTGGGTCGCGGGCAACGAGTACCTGCAAACCGCCGCCCCGTGGTCGACCTTCAAGGAAGACCCCGAAAAGGCCGCCATGCAGATCCGCCTCGCGCTCAACCTCATTCGGCTATATGCCGTGATCTCCGCGCCCTTCATCCCCGACGCCTCCGCTGCGATGCTGCAGGCCATGCAGACCGATGATTGCCACTGGCCCGACGACGTGGATCAGGCGCTGCAAAGCCTGAAACCCGGCGACGCCTTCACCGTCCCGGACGTGCTTTTCGCCAAGATCACCGACGACCAGCGCGAGGAGTGGGCGGCGCGCTTCGCCGGCACCCGCACCTGAGGGCACCCGGCAAATCTTTTCTGAAAAGATTTGCCAAAAGCTTTCTCAAAGCTTTTGGCCCGTCCCCCTGGTACCCGCGGCCGGACTCGAACCGGCACGGCCTTTCGGCCTGGAGATTTTAAGTCTCCTGTGTCTACCATTCCACCACGCGGGCTCAGGCCCCCGTCGTAGCGTGACACTTGCGCGATCACAACTCCTCTTCGCCCTGCTCCAGCACCGGCAACAGGTGCCGCTCGCCCAGCCACGGGTTCAGCGCCAGCGCCTCTCGCAGGGCCAGCGCCGCCTCGCCGTTGCGCCCCAGCGCATGCAGGGTCAGCGCCTGCCCCGTCCGCGCCGCCACGTGGCGCGGCTGCAACTCCAGCGTCCGTTTCAGGTCCGGCAAGGCCGCCTCGAAATCCTCTCTCAGGAAATGGATGAACGCCCGCTGGTTGTACCCTTCGGCGTAATCCGGGCAATACGCCACCAAGGCCTCGGCCGCCGCCATCGCCGCGTCGTAATCATACGACTCGCGCCGCGCCATCGCCTCGTCCAGTAACCCTTGCGCCCTGGCGTCCGGCGCTTCGGCCCACAGCGCCCACATCTCGTCCGACAGCGCCCGCCCCGCCGCCTCGTCCGGCGCGGCCTGCGCCGCATCGATCAGCCGCGACAGCTCCGCCGAATGGTCAGGCGCGTCAGGACAGGTCTCGGCCCGGGCCGGGCCGGCCAGCACGCAGGCAATCAGCAAATGTCTCATGTGCTTCAATGATGCGCCGCCCGCCGCCGAAATCAACGCGCAAATACGCCCCGCTCAGAACACCTCCGACAGCGCGTTCTCCTTCAACGCCTCCATCGCCACGTAGGTCGAGGTCTTCGACACGTGCGGTAAAGTGCTGATCTGCTCGGCCAGCACCCGGCGGTAATCCTGCATGTCCTGCGTGCGAATCTTCATCAGGTAATCGAAATTCCCCGCAATCAGATGCACCTGCTCGATCTCCGGGATTCGCTTCACCGCCGTGTTGAACTCCGCCAGCGCGCTTTCCCGCGTGTCGGTCAGGCTCACCTCGACGAAACTCACATGGTCCAGCCCCAGCCGGATCGGATCCACCAGCGCCCGGTAGCCCGAGATCACGCCCTCGCGTTCCAGCTTGCGCAGCCTGGCCTGGGTGGGCGACTTCGACAACCCGATCCGCCCGGCCAGCTCGGTTATGCTGATCCGGCCTTCGGCCACCAGCACGCGAAGAATCGCCTTGTCGAACTGATCCAGCTCGTTTGCATCCATTTGACTTGTCTCCCCGGCGAATTACCGTCTCTTTATCCCGCCAAACCACATCAATCGGGAAATCAGAACAGATATACAGTGGTACACTAGTCCAAATCGCCATCCCCCAGCAAGAGGACCGCAATGCCCTACGATTCCGACCTGCGCCGTGTGATCGACCAGACCACCTATGCCGAAGAGGCCGAAACCGTCGCCCGCCTGACCGAGGTGGCGGGCCTCACGGAAGAGGATCGCGTGCGCATCTCGAAATCCGGCGCCGACCTCGTGCGCCGCATCCGCAACCAGTCGGACCCGGGGTTGATGGAGGTGTTCCTGGCCGAATACGGCCTCTCCACCGACGAGGGCATCGCGCTCATGTGCCTCGCCGAAGCGCTCCTGCGTGTGCCCGACGCCGACACGATCGACGCCCTGATCGAGGACAAGATCGCGCCGTCGGACTGGGGCAAGCACATGGGCCATTCCACCTCGCCGCTGGTCAACGCCTCCACCTGGGCGCTGATGCTCACCGGCAAGGTCCTCAAGGACGACAATCCCGGCCCCGTCGGCCACCTGCGCGGCGCCATCCGGCGCCTGGGTGAGCCGGTGATCCGCACCGCCGTCGGCCGCGCCATGCGCGAAATGGGCCGCCAGTTCGTGCTGGGCGAGACCATCGAGTCGGCCATGGACCGCGCCGCGAAGATGGAGAAGAAAGGCTACACCTACTCCTACGACATGCTGGGCGAGGCCGCGCGCACCGACGCCGACGCCATCCGCTATCATCTCGCCTATTCCCGCGCGATCAGCGCTATTTCCAACGCCTGCACGCACAAGGAAATCCGCAAGAACCCCGGCATCTCGGTCAAGCTCTCGGCCCTCCACCCCCGCTACGAGGTCGCGCAGCAGCATCAGGTCATGGACGTGCTCATGCCCCGCCTGCGCTCGCTCGCCATCCTCGCGAAATCCGCCCGCATGGGCCTCAACATCGACGCCGAGGAGGCCGACCGCCTGTCGCTCTCGCTCGAGGTGATCGAGGCCACGCTTTCCGAACCATCCTTGGCCGGATGGGACGGCTTCGGCGTCGTGGTGCAGGCCTACGGGCAACGCGCCTCCCACGTGCTCGACTACCTGCACGACCTGTCGCAAAAGCTGAACCGCCGCATCATGGTTCGCCTCGTGAAAGGCGCCTACTGGGACACCGAGATCAAGCAGGCCCAGGTCGAAGGCGTCGACGGCTTCCCGGTCTTCACCTCCAAACCGGCCACCGACATTTCCTACATCGCCAACGCGCGCAAGCTCCTGTCGATGACCGATCACATCTACCCGCAATTCGCCACGCATAACGCGCACACGGTCGCCGCCATCCTCGACATGGCCCGCGAGATGGACAAGGGCCCAGAGACGTTCGAGTTCCAGCGCCTGCACGGCATGGGCGAGGCGCTGCACAGCATCGTCATGAAGGAACACGGCACCAACTGCCGCATCTACGCCCCTGTCGGCGCCCACCGCGACCTGCTGGCCTATCTGGTGCGCCGCCTTCTGGAAAACGGCGCCAACTCCAGCTTCGTGAACCAGATCGTGGACGAGGATGTGGCCCCCGAAACCGTCGCCCGCGACCCGTTTGACGCCTATCAGGATGACCGCCCGCAACTGCCCACAGGGCCAGAGCTCTTCCTGCCGGAACGTCCCAATTCCAAGGGCTTCGACCTCAAGCACCAGCCGACGCTCGACGTGATCGAAGCCGCGCGCGGCCCCTTCGCCAACGCCACGTGGGATGCAGCCCCCTTGATCGCGGGCAAAGCGGACCCGGAAGACCCCGAAACGGTCTCGAACCCCGCCGACCCGTCCGACAGCCCCGGCACCATCGCCACGGCCAGCAAGGCCGACATCGAGGTCGCGCTTTCCGCCGCCGCGCCCTGGGACGCCTCGATCGAGGAGCGCGCAAAAATCTTAAACTTCGCCGCCGATCTCTACGAGGAAAACTTCGGCGAAATCTTCGCCATCCTCGCCCGCGAGGCCGGCAAGACGCCGATGGACGCCGTGGCCGAACTGCGCGAGGCCGTGGATTTCCTGCGCTATTACGCTGCCAATGCGCCGCAGGATCCACCCGTAGGCATCTTCACCTGCATCAGCCCGTGGAACTTCCCGCTGGCCATCTTCACCGGCCAGATCAGCGCCGCCTTGGCCGCCGGCAACGCCGTGCTCGCCAAGCCCGCCGAGCAGACGCCGCTGATCGCTCATTACGCAATTTCGCTGATGCACAAGGCCGGCGTGCCGAACACGGCGGTCCAACTGCTTCCCGGCGCGGGCGACGTGGGCGCGGCGCTTACCTCCGACGCCCGCGTCGGCGGCGTGGCCTTCACCGGCTCGACCGAGACCGCGCTCAAGATCCGCGCCACAATGGCCAAGAACCTCGCCCCCGGCGCGCCGCTCATCGCCGAAACCGGCGGACTCAACGCGATGATCGTCGATTCCACCGCCCTGCCCGAACAGGCCGTGCAGGCCATCGTCGAATCCGCCTTCCAGTCGGCGGGCCAACGCTGCTCCGCCCTGCGCTGCCTCTACGTGCAAGAGGACGTGGCGGAAGGCTTCACCGAGATGCTCACCGGCGCGATGGACGCGCTTTCCATGGGCAAACCGTGGTCGCTCTCCACCGACGTGGGCCCCGTCATCGACGAAGAGGCCCGCAGCGGCATCGCCGCCCATATCGAACAGGCCCGCGCCGACGGCCGCCTGATCCACGAGATCCCCTCACCCAACTCGGGCTGCTTCATCGCCCCCACGCTGATCAAGGTGAACGGGATCGAGGACATGCAGCGCGAGATCTTCGGCCCGGTCCTGCACATGGCCACCTTCAAGTCGCGCGACCTCGACAAGGTGATCGACGCCATCAACGGCACCGGCTATGGCCTGACCTTCGGCCTGATGACCCGGATCGACGACCGCGTCCAGCACGTGACCGAGGCGGTGCATGCCGGCAACATCTACGTCAACCGCAACCAGATCGGCGCCATCGTGGGCAGCCAACCCTTTGGCGGCGAAGGGCTTTCGGGAACCGGCCCCAAGGCGGGCGGCCCCAACTACCTCGCCCGCTACACGTCCCGCCCCGCCGAGCACACGGATGCCACCTGGAACAGCACGATGGACGCAAAAGCGCTCCAATCCGCGCTCGACAAGGCCGCCAAGACTCACACGCCCCAGCCGGTCGAGGCCATCGTCCTGCCCGGCCCCACCGGCGAGTCGAACCGGCTCACGGCCCACGCCCGCCCGCCGCTCCTCTGCCTCGGCCCCACCAAGGACATGGCCGAGGCCCAGGCCAAGGCGGTCGAGGCCCTCGGCGGCCGCGCCCTGCGTGCCACCGGCCAAGTCGAGCCGGACTCGCTCACCATGCTCTCGGGTTTCTCCGGTGCGCTCTGGTGGGGCGATGCCGACACGGCCCGCGCTTACGCCAAGGCCCTCAGCCAGCGCAAAGGCCCGATCCTGCCGCTGATCACCGGCCTGCCCGATACCGGCCATGTCATGGGCGAACGCCATGTCTGCGTCGACACCACGGCGGCAGGCGGCAACGCGGCGCTTCTGGGTGGCGTCGCCTGAGCCAAAGCCGACACCCCGGCTTTTTCTTGCCGAAAATACTCAGACCCCGCCGCCCGCCACCGGGCGCGGGGTCTGAGCCATGACACAGCGCCCGCCACCCCGCCCATTTTCCGCGCGGAAAATGGCCTGGAAAATACGCATTTTCCAAAGCAGAATTTGCGCAAATTCTGCCCGCCCCACCCCACGCGTCCGCCCCACTCCACGCGCCCGCTTGACTGTCCCGCGGCGCGCGGCCACTTTGCGCCCATGATCCCGATCCGCGACCATAACCCCTCGGGGCGCACCCCATTCGTCACCTACGGGCTGATGGCGCTCAATATCGGCATCTTTCTCAGCTACTTCCCCGCACTCTCGGGCGATCCCCGGGCGCTGATGCTGTTCTACTACGATTGGGCCATGGTCCCGGCGCTGGTCACCGCCGAAGGCACCTACAGCACGCTTCTCACCTCGACCTTCCTGCATGGCGGCTGGATGCACCTTGCGGGCAACATGCTGTTTCTGTGGATCTTCGGCGACAACATGGAAGAGGAGTTCGGGCACGTGGGCTATCTCCTCTTCTACCTTGCCTGCGGGTTGGCCGCCAGCGGGGCACAGCTGGTCTCGGCCCCGCTCAGCCAGGTGCCCACGGTCGGCGCCTCGGGGGCCATCGCCGGCGTGATGGGCGGCTACCTGCTCCTGTTCCCCAAGGCCAAGATCGACATCTTCATCTTCCTGGTGTTCATCATCCGCATCATCTCGGTCCCGTCCTGGATCATGCTCGGCCTCTGGTTCATCTTCCAGCTTTTCGGCGGCGCGGGCAGCAGCGCCGATGATGGCGGCGTGGCCTACTGGGCCCATGCCGGCGGCTTCGTCGCGGGGCTGATCCTGACCCTGCCGCTTTTCCTGCGCCGCGGCGGCCCCGCCTACTGGGACCGCACCGAAGGCCACCCGCCGCACCCGGAGGCGAAATACAAGCTCAGCCGCACGAACATCCCCAAGGTCACCCGCAAATGACCCTGCACAAGGCCAGCTGCCATTGCGGCGCGGTGCGCTTCACGGTCGATATCGACGGCCCCATCGAGGGCGCGATGCGCTGCACCTGTTCCTTCTGCCGCCGCCGCGCCGCGCCCAATATCAGCGTGCCGCTCGACCGCCTGACGATCACCGACGGTGCCGACAACCTGACGCTCTACACCTGGGGCACCGGCACGGCACAGCACTATTTCTGCAAGACCTGCGGGATCTACACCCACCACCAGCGCCGCTCGGACCCCAATGAATACGGCGTGAACCTGGGCTGCATCGACGGGCAGAACCCGGCCCATTACGAGCCGATCCCGTGGAACGACGGCGTCAACCACCCCTCCGACGCGAAAAAGACCTGAGGCATTTCCAAGTCGGTCGGCAAAATGCGTCGCTTTTTGCGTCTCAAGAGGCAGCGAAAAGCGATCCGGTGTGTCCCGGAAACACTCTGGACCGGCCTCAGGTGTTCCGGATGATCCCGGCGAACTTGTCGAAGATCGCCTCGTTGGCGCACACCACGTCGCCCCGCTCCAGCAACTCGGCGCCCGGCGTCAGAGGCTCGACAAAGCCGCCGGCCTCTTTCACGATGATCACGCCCGCGGCGATGTCCCAGGCGTTCAGCCTGCGCTCCCAGAACCCCTCGTAGCGGCCCGCCGCCACATAGGCCATGTCCAGCGCCGCCGATCCCCAGCGCCGCACGCCGGCGCAGGTCGGCATCAGCCGCGCCAGGTCCTGCAAGGTCGCCGGCAGGTCGCCGCGCCCACCGAAGGGCACGCCGGTGGCAAAGATCGACTCGATCAGCGTGGACCGCCCCGACACCCGCAGGCGCTTTTCGTTGATGAACGCCCCCTCGCCCTTCTCGGCCAGGAACATCTCGTCCTTGGCGGCGTCGAAAATGACCCCCGCCACGACCTGTCCCTTGTGCTCCAGCGCGATCGAAACGCACCAATGCGGCAGCCCGTGCAGGAAATTCGTCGTCCCGTCCAGCGGGTCCACGATCCAGCGCCGCGTCGGGTCCTGGCCCTCTTCCTCGCCGCCTTCCTCGGCCAGCCAGCCATAGGTGGGTCGCGCGCCCATCAGCTCTTCCTTCAGGATCGCCTCGGCGGCGATGTCGGCGCGGCTGACGAAATCGCCCGCGCCCTTCATGCTGACCTGCAGGTTCTCGACCTCGCGGAAATCCTTGACCAGCGACCGCCCCGCCTTGCGCGCGGCTTTCAGCATGATGTTGAGATTGGCACTGCCGGGCATGTCTGGGGCTCCTTTGGGGTCAGGCCGCGCGTATACGCGGGCCGGTCGCGCACCGCAAGAGGCCGCAAGCGCCAGCGCGGCGACCCCCCTTTCCACTTGGGCGCCCTGCCCCTAGCATGGCGGCAAACGCAAAGGGGACTCCGCGCCATGGACAAGGTCAGCTTCACCCAGATGAAGGACGGCACCAAGGAAGATTACGAATTCCTGACCGCCCACGAAATCGACCATACGAAACACACCGCCAGGCGCCTGCTCAAGGCGCTGGTCGAGCTGGACGAGGGCCTGTCGGGCTACCAGATCACACGCCTTGGGCATTCCCTGCAATCGGCCACCCGCGCCTGGCGCGACGGCGCGGATACCGATTGGGTCGTCGGCGCGCTTTTGCATGACATCGGCGACATCTACGCGCCCTACAATCACGACGAATACGCCGCCACGATCCTGAAACCCTTCGTGCGCGAACAGGTCACATGGTGCGTCGCCACCCACGGCGATTTCCAGATGCTCTATTACGGCCACCACCTCGACGGAGCCGACCCGAACAAGCGCGACCGCCACGCCGGGCATGCGTATTTCGACGACTGCGCCGAATTCTGCGAACGCTGGGACCAGGCCTCGTTCGACCCCGGCTACAACACCTTGCCGCTCGAGTTTTTCGCGCCCATGGTCGAGGAGGTCTTCGCCCGCACGCCCTATGATCCTCAGGTGATCCGACCCGGCGCACGCGAACCACTGGTGAACCCGGAGGTGGCGGCGGCGCGCTGAGTCCGAAGACGGGTTAAAGGGGCCAGCCCCTCACGTTGAAACTGCGTTTCAACGCTCACCCCGGGATATTTTCGGCCAGAGGAAAAGCCTGCCTCTTTCCCTTGCCCCGCGCTTTCGGTATTCGACCCAAGACCTTATTTCCAAGCACGGGACCTGCATCATGGCGATGGAAAAGACCTTCAACGCAGCCGAGGCCGAACCGCGCCTCTCGACCGCCTGGGAAGAGAGCGGCGCCTTCAAGGCCGGCGCCAATGCCAGGCCCGGGGCCGAGACCTTTTCCATCATGATCCCGCCCCCCAACGTGACGGGCAGCCTGCACATGGGCCATGCCTTCAACAACACGTTGCAGGACATCCTGATCCGCTGGCACCGGATGCGCGGCTTCGACACGCTGTGGCAGCCCGGCACCGACCACGCCGGCATTGCCACGCAGATGGTGACCGAGCGCGACATGGCCGCGAATGGCGAGCCCACGCGCGTCGAGATGGGCCGCGAAGAGTTCGAGAAACGCGTCTGGCAACAAAAGATCAAGTCGCGCGGCACCATCATCGGGCAGCTGAAGCGCCTCGGCGCTTCCTGCGACTGGTCGCGCGAGGCCTTCACCATGTCCGGCGCGCCCTCGGCCCCCGAGGGTGAGGAGGGCAATTTCCACGACGCCGTCATCAAGGTCTTCGTGGACATGTACGAAAAGGGCCTGATTTATCGCGGCAAGCGGCTGGTCAACTGGGACCCGCATTTCGAGACGGCGATCTCAGATCTCGAGGTCGAGAATACCGAAGTCGCGGGCCACATGTGGCACTTCAAATATCCGCTGGCGGGCGGCGCGACCTACACTTATGTCGAGCGCGACGACGATGGAAATGTCGTGTTGGAGGAGACGCGCGACTATATCTCCATCGCCACCACGCGGCCTGAGACCATGCTGGGCGATGGCGCGGTCGCGGTTCATCCGTCGGATCAACGCTACGCGCCAATCGTCGGGAAACTCTGTGAAATTCCGGTCGGACCGAAAGAACATCGCCGCCTCATTCCGATCATCACCGACGAGTATCCGGACCCCGATTTCGGCTCGGGCGCGGTCAAGATCACCGGCGCGCATGACTTCAACGACTACGCCGTGGCACAGCGCGGCGGCATCCCGATGTACCGCCTGATGGACACCAAGGGCGCGATGCGCGACGACGGCTCCCCCTATGCGAAGATGGCCGAGATCGCCATGGCCGTGGCCAAGGGCGAGCGCAGCCTGACCGAGGCCGAGGCCGACACGATCAACCTCGTCCCCGACGACCTGCGCGGCCTCGACCGCTTCGAGGCGCGTGAAAAGGTCGTCCAGCAGATCACCGACGAGGGTCTGGCGGTCATGGTCCCCGTCCAACACGAGGACAAAAGTAGGCCGGGGTTCACCCCGGCCCCCGAGGACGGCGCCGAGCCGGGGTCAACCCCGGCCTACCTCCCGCTCGTTGAATCGAAGCCGATCATGCAGCCCTTCGGCGATCGCTCGAAGGTCGTGATCGAGCCGATGCTGACCGATCAGTGGTTCGTGGCCACCGACAAGATCGTCGGCCCCGCCATCGAGGCGGTGAAATCCGGCGACGTCACCATCATGCCCGAGCAGGACCGCAAGGTATATTTCAACTGGCTGGAAAACATCGAGCCCTGGTGCATCTCGCGCCAGCTTTGGTGGGGGCACCAGATTCCGGTCTGGTACGGCTTTGACCTCAGCGCACCCGATTTCCGCGACCGCGAAGGCGATGGCGCGCTGGATCTCGTTGAAATGCTCGAGGTTCTCAACGAAAGCCACTTCGCCCCGCTGATGGAATGCGGCCATGATTTCGAGACGACCGCACAGGCCTTCACCGCGCAGCTGACCGACCTGCCCACGCCGCTGGCCTCGATGACCGTGGTCGAGGCGAAGGACCGCGAGGATGCCCTGCACAAGCTCGCCTCCAGCCTCGCCGACTACACCGCCAGCCAGGATCCCACGCATCTGGTCTACCCGGTCTGGCGCGACCCCGACGTGCTCGACACCTGGTTTTCCTCGGGGCTCTGGCCCATCGGCACGCTGGGCTGGCCCGAAAAGACGCCCGAACTGGAAAAATACTTTCCCACCAGCGTGTTGGTCACCGGCTTTGACATCATCTTCTTCTGGGTCGCCCGGATGATGATGATGCAATACGCCGTCGTGGGCGAAAAGCCGTTCTCGGATGTCTATGTCCACGCTCTCGTCCGCGACGAGAAGGGCAAGAAGATGTCCAAGTCGCTCGGCAACGTGCTCGACCCGCTGGAGCTGATCGACGAATACGGTGCCGACGCCGTGCGCTTTACCCTGACGGCCATGGCCGCCATGGGCCGTGACTTGAAGTTGTCGCCACAACGCATTGCAGGCTACAGGAATTTCGGCACTAAGCTCTGGAACGCCGCCCGTTTCGCCGAAATGAACGAGGCGGTCGGCAGTACCGGCACCATTCCGCAACCGAAACAGACCGTAAACCGTTGGATTCTCGGCGAAACCGCCAAGACCAAGGCGCTCGTCGATTCCGCGTTGTCGCAATACCGCTTCAACGATGCCGCCAACACGCTTTACGCCTTCGTCTGGGGCACGGTCTGCGACTGGTATGTCGAGTTCTCCAAGCCGCTCCTGCTGGACGGCACGGGCGAGGTGAAGCAGGAAACGCAGGACACCATGGCCTGGGTCATCGACCAGTGCCTGATCCTGCTGCACCCCATCATGCCCTTCATCACCGAAGAGCTCTGGGGCACGCTGGCCAGCCGCGAAGGGATGCTGATCCACGCCGACTGGCCCGACTATGGCGAAGAGCTGATCGACGCCGAGGCGGATGCCGAGATGAACTGGGTCATCGCCCTGATCGACTCCGTCCGCTCGGCCCGCGCACAGGTCCATGTGCCGGTGGGCCTCTACACGCCGCTTCTGGTCACCGAGTTCTCGAAATCCGCGCGCCTTGCCTGGGACAACAACGCCACGATGATCAAGCGCCTTGCCCGGATCGAGGCCCTGGAAGTCGTCGAAAGCTTCCCCAAGGGCTGCATCACCATTCCAGCCGAGGGCGCCAGTTTCGGCCTGCCCCTGGCCGATGTCATCGACGTGGCCGAGGAAAAGGCCCGGCTGGAAAAGACCCTCGGCAAGCTGGAAAAGGAACTGGGCGGTCTGCGCGGCCGGCTGGGCAACCCCAAATTCGTCGAAAGCGCCCCCGACGAGGTGGTCGAGGAAGCCCGCGAGAACCTCGCCGCCCGGGAAGAGGAAGAAGCCAAGCTGCGCGCCGCCCTCGACCGTCTGGCCGAACTGGGCTGAAAAATCCCGGCTTTTTCTTGCTTGAAATACTCATAACGCCACGTCCGCCCCGGGCGTGGCGTTAACCTTTCCGGGTGCCGGACAATGGCACCGACGCGATGCCACCCAAATACCGACGCGATACCGACGCGGGTTTCGGGCGTTAACCTCTCTCCCCTTCGCCTTGCACCCGCCCCGGCTTTGACGTTACCTCTCTGCATGACCGGTCCACGCTACACCGATATCGTCCGCGCCCTGCCCGCCTCGGTCCCCTTCGTCGGCCCCGAGGTCCGCGAGCGCGAAACAGGCACCCCGTTTGCCGCCCGTCTCGGCGCCAACGAGAACGTCTTCGGCCCCTCGCCCGAGGCCATCGCGGCGATGCAGGAGGCGGTGGGCGACATCTGGAAATACAGCGACGCCACCAGCCATGATCTGCGCCGCGCCCTGGCCGCGCATCACCGCGTGGACCCTGAAAATATCGTTGTGGGCGAAGGAATTGACGGGCTTCTGGGCTATCTGGTGCGCTTGCTGATCGAACCCGGCGATGCCGTCGTCACCTCCGACGGGGCCTACCCCACCTTCAACTACCACGTGGCGGGATTCGGCGGCGACCTGCACAAGGTGCCCTACAAGGACGACCACGAGGATCCGGCCGCGCTGTTAACCAAAGCGAAAGAGGTTGGCGCCAAACTCGTCTACCTCGCCAATCCCGACAACCCGATGGGCACCTGGCATGACGGGGCAACACTCCGCGCCGCGCTTGACGACCTGCCACCGGGCTGTCTTCTGATGCTGGACGAAGCCTATATCGAATTCGCCCCCGACGGCACCGCGCCGGAGATACCCATAGACGACCCGCGCGTCATCCGAATGCGCACTTTTTCAAAGGCTTACGGCATCGCAGGCGCCCGCATCGCCTATGCCATGGGCGCGCCCGACCTGATCCGGAGCTTCGACAAGATTCGCAATCACTTCGGCGTCAACCGCATCGGCCAGGCCGGCGCCCTGGCCGCCCTTCAGGACGAGGACTGGCTGGCCAAGACGATCGCACGCATGGCCGAGGCCCGCGACCGCATCGCCGAGATCGCCGCCGCCAACGGCCTGCACAGCCTGCCCTCGGCGGCCAATTTCGTCGCCTTGGATTGCGGCCGCGATGGTGATTTCGCCCGCGCGGTCCTGAACGATCTGATCGGGCGTGGCCTTTTCGTGCGCATGCCGGGTGTCGCCCCGCTCAACCGCTGCATCCGCGTCAGCTGTGGCCGCCCGCAGGACCTCGATCTGCTGGCAGAGACCCTGCCCAAGGCGTTGGCCGCAGCCCGTGCGTAGAAATTAACTGACAGCAGCGGGTCCTGCATTAAGATCACGGGCATGAGACGCCGCCAGATGCCCGAAGCACCGAATTACACCAATGCCGCACTGGTCATGGGGCTGGTCAATTTGCTTTGGATTTTCATGGCCTTGTGGATGGTGTTCGGCCTGCCGGTGGTGATGGCGGTGGGCTATGGGCTGAACCTGCTGATCACCCGATTCAGCCGCTCGAACGCCTAAGGCGCGGCCAGAACCTGCGCCGCCCTCTGCACCGCGCCGTCGCCATGCGCGATATTCAGCGCAGTCAGCCCCGCCTCGGCAGCCCCCAGCACGCCCAGCAGCGCGTGACCGTTCAGATGCCCCATATGCCCGATCCGGAAATAGCCGGTGCTGCGCGGGTCATCCTCGGTCTGCATGCCCAATCCGATCCCCAGCGTGACGCCCATATGCGCCTCGACCCACTGGCGCAGGTCTTCGCCCAAGGGCTTGCCAATCGCCAGCGAGGTCACCGCTCGACTGCGCTGTGCCGCGTCCGCAATGTTCAACCTCAGCGGCCCCTCCGCGCCCCAGACCTCGCACGCGGCCCAGACCGCGCGGGCAAGCCGCTCGTGCCGGGCCCAGACGGCCTCGATCCCCTCTTCGCCAAGCATATCAAGGGCTTCGCGCAGACCGTACAGGTGATGCGTCGGCGCCGTGCCACCGAAATATTGGTAGAAAAGCTCCGGCTCTGTGCGCGGCACCCAATCCCAATACCGGCTGACGCGCGGAACCCTCCGGCGCACATCCGAGGTCTTGTCGTTGAAAAAGACGAATCCCAGCCCCGGCGGCGTCATCAGCCCCTTCTGGCTGCCCGCGACCATCACGTCGACGCCCCAAGCGTCCATCTCGAACCGGTCACAGGCCAGCGAGGCAATGCAGTCGGCCGCCAGCAGCGCGGGATGCCCCACCGCGTCCATCGCCGCCCGCACCGCAGGCACATCGTTCAGAACCGAAGAAGACGTGTCCACATGCGTGACTAGCACCGCCTTGATTTCATGTGCTTTATCCGCGCGCAGCGCGTCCTCGACCGCCTGACAGTCAACCGGCGCCTGCCGCCCGAAATCCAGCAACTGCACCTCGATCCCGCGCGCCTCGGCGACCTCGGCCCAGCCATGCCCGAACCGCCCCGTCGCCAGCACCAACACCTTTTCCCCGGGCTGCACCGTGTTGGCCAGGCTCGCCTCCCACGCGGCGTGTCCGTTGCCAATATAGATCGCCGCGTGGCCCTTGGTGCGCGCGACCCCGCACAAGTCCGCCACCAGCTTCGGCATCATGTCCACCAGCTCGCCCGCATAGATGTTGGGCGAGGCGCGGTTCATCGCGCGCAGCACCCGGTCGGGCATGACCGAAGGGCCGGGAATGGCCAGATAGGGGCGTCCGCCGGCACCGCTCATCACACGTCTCCACGTCAAGAATTGCGTGCAACTTAGCCGCATCCCGGGCGCCGTCAATCGCCGTTCCTTGCCACGGGCGCGACCTGCCCCTACATGGGGGCGTCACCGGACCATGGCGAAGGGCCCAGATGAATTTCTTCAAGCGGATCAGCAACTGGGAACGCGACTTGCGCGCGTCTTACAACACCGACCTGTCGACGCCGGAAAACCGCCGCCGTGCGCGTATCTACAACCTGTGGTTCGACCACGAGATCCTGCGCACCGTCTGGACCAACTTCTTTCAGATCGCACCGGGCGTCTATCGCTCCAACCACCCGACGCTGAAACGTTTCGCCAGGATGAAGGCCAAGGGCATCAACACGGTGCTCAACCTGCGCGGCGATTACCCGTCGGCGCATTACCACACCGAGGTCGAAACCTGTCGCAAACTGGGCCTGAACCTCGTCAGCATCAGCCTTCAGGCCCGCCATGCCCCCCCTGCCGAGGACCTGCTGGCGCTGATCGACACGTTCCGAACGCTGGAGAAGCCGTTCGTCATGCATTGCAAGTCCGGCGCCGACCGGGCCGGCCTCGCCTCGGCGATCTATCTTCTGGTGATCGAAGGGGCACCGATCGACGTCGCACGCCGCCAGCTTGGCCTGCGCTATCTGCATGTCCGGCGCTCCAAGACGGGCACGCTCGACCATATCTTCGACGTCTACGAGGCCCGCAACGCGCAGGCGCCCATCTCGTTCGAGCACTGGCTTCGGACCGAATACGATCACCTGGACCTGCAGGCCGATTTCCAGGCCACGTACAAACCGTGGTTCTGAACGCGCGTCAGTAGCGCCGCGCCAGCTCCTCGGGGCGCGCCCCCGCAAGATACCGCAGCAGCAACAGCAGGTTGCGCCCGCCCCGGCGCAGCCACCCCTCGCGCCTGTAGCGCTCCGCGCTGGTGGTCGCGACGGCACCAAGCAGCGTGATCCGCCGCCCCAGCGCCTGCGCCATGGCCACGTCTTCCATCAACGGGATGTCGCGGTAGCCGCGCGCCGCATCATACATTATGCGCGGGATCAACAGCCCCTGATCGCCATATGGCAACCCGAAGAGCCTGCTGCGCAGATTGGCCCATCCCGCCACCAGCCTTGGCGCCACGCCCCTGGCGTCGAACGCCAGCCGGAACGCCGCCGCGCCGCGCCCCGCCGCGATATGGTCCTTGACGATCTCGGCCCAGCCTGGCGACAAAACGCTGTCGGCATGCAGAAACAGCAGCCAATCGCCCTGCGCCACCGTTGCCCCGCGTCGCAACTGCCCCCCGCGGGACGCCGCCCCTTCGACCAGCCTCGCGCCGGCAGCCTCCGCGACCCGAACCGTCGCGTCGTCGGATCCCCCGTCGGAAATCACCAGCTCCCGGATCAGCCCGGCCTCCAGCCCTTCGGCCAGGGCGGGCAGCGAGCGCCGCAGCCCGGCTTCGGCATTCAGTGTCGGCATCACCACGGAAAGTTTCGCGCGCATCGCTGCTGGCCCTGTCAATTCACACCGATTTTCTTATATGACGGCCATGACAAAGACGAGGCCCGCCATGACCCGCAGGATATTTCAGATCACCGGCCCCGAGGCGCGCGATTTCCTTCAGGGGCTGGTCACCAACGACATCAGGAAGCTGGACCACGGGTTGGTCTACGCCGCGATGCTGACGCCCCAGGGCAAGTATCTGGCCGATTTCTTCCTTGTGCCCCGGGACGGCGAGATCCTCCTGGACGTCGCGGCAGACCTGGCCGATGGCCTCGTCCAGCGGCTCAACATGTACAAGCTGCGCGCCGATGTGCAGATCACCGAGACGGATCTTGCGGTCTGGCGCGGCACCGGCGAACGGCCCGACGGGGCCTTCGACGATCCGCGCCATTCGGCGCTGGGATGGCGTCTCTATGGCGCCGAGGCGGGCGATGACGGCAGCGATTTCGACGCGATCCGCGTCGCCCATTGCATCCCGGAAACCAACATCGAACTTACGCCCGACACCTTCATCCTGGAAGCCGGGTTCGAGCGGCTGAACGGCGTGGATTTCCGCAAGGGGTGTTACGTCGGGCAGGAAGTGACCGCGCGGATGAAGCACAAGACCGAATTGCGCAAGGGGTTCGCCTCGGTCGACCTGGAGGGCAGCGCCCCGGTCGGCACGGCGATCACGGCCGACGGCAAGCCTGCGGGGACGCTGTTCACCCAATCGGGCAATCGCGCCATCGCCTATCTTCGATTCGATCGGGCCACCGGAACGATGCAGGCCGAGGACGCAACCCTGCGCCTGCCCGACTGATGCGACGTCTCGCCGCAGCCGCCGAGGCGGCCGGGCGGTACCGGCTCAGGCGCGCTCGGCGTATTCCATCGTCTCGGTGTTGACGACGATCTCTTCGTCGGGTCCGACGAAGGGCGGCACCATGACCTTGACACCATTGTCCAGAATGGCCGGCTTGAAGCTGTTGGCGGCCGTCTGCCCCTTCACGACCGGCTCCGTCTCGACCACGCGGCAGTTCACTTTCTGCGGCAGGGTCGCGTTCAGCGCCTCGTTTTCATAGAATTCTACGGTGATTGTCATGCCATCCTGCAAGAATGGCCGACGCTCGCCCAGAAGGTCGGCAGGCAATTCGATCTGTTCGTAAGTCTCTGAATCCATGAACACAAACATACCGTCGGTTTCATAGAGAAACTGCTGATCCTTCTGTTCGAGGCGCACACGTTCGACTTTGTCCGCGCTTCTGAACCGTTCGTTAAGCTTTGATCCGTTACGAAGGTTGCGCAGCTCGACCTGGGCGAACGCGCCACCCTTGCCGGGCTTGACGTGGTCGACTTTGACGGCGCTCCAAAGGCCGCCATTGTGTTCCAGGACATTACCGGGACGTATCTCGTTTCCGTTGATTTTGGGCATTGTGGCGAAACCATGACAAGAGGTTGATCGATGTTCGCCCAAACCTATATCTAGTCGTGTGATGTCATGCAAGACGACGACATATCGTGCTGCATTCGCAGCAAGCCATGCAAACCGCGCAGACGTGTTATGCGTTTCGGGACTATCCGAATCGCTGAAAACCCGTCATAACCGGCGCCACGCCTGAGACACAAGAGCAATAAAAACAAGGACGAAACATGAAAGATTTCGTTGACGGTACGGCTTTCAATGCAGAGCAAGGAAACCGTGCCCGCAAACTTTTCGCAGCCGTCGTACTGGCTGCTCTGGACGACGCGATTGCCGACGACAAGAAATACGGCAATGGCCCGGAACAAATTGCCCGCTGGGCGCGCTCTCGCGATGGTCGCGAAGTGCTGTCCTGCGCGGGCATTGACCCGAACGAACGGGTGGTCTCCGGCCTGATGGATTTTGTGGGCAAGGGTGTGCGCACCTCGGTTGCCCTGTCGCGCGAGGAAAGCGAGCGTCGCAACGCCGCCGCGCAGGCCGAAGCCGCCTGATCCTCCACGTCGTCGAACTAGAATTTGCCCCGCCTCACTGGCGGGGCTTTTTCGTTCCTGGGGTCATGTTGCGACAACGAAGGCGCCACGGAACTCCGGCCAAGGCCGCAGCCCCCGGCCCGGCGCTCTCCGATCTTGTCCTGACACCCGGCAGCAAGGCCACGCTCGCCGTTCTGGCGGCACTCCGTGCCGATGGCAGGGATGTGAGCCTCGCCGCAAGTCTGCGGCAAGGCGCCGCGGCCATGTCCTCGGGCTTTGCGGCGGCGACCATGTACCTGGACGCACCCGGCATGGCTCCCGGTCTCGGCCACCTGGGCCACGCCCATCCTGCATTCGGAAAATTGCCTGACGCGCCTGCAAGCGGACTACGGGCGCCAGGCTGGATGGCTATGAATTCACCCCGGCCGGACCGAAGGCGTCGCCGTTATTCCAGTTCCTGGCCCATCAACGCGCGATGGATCTCGCGGCGCACCAGCTTGCGGACGTTCCTGGTGATACGCTCCCCCAGGGTGCCCTGCAATTCCTGCCGAACGATTTCACTCACCAGGTCGCGCAGGGCGTCCTCGTCGAGAACCGCATCGGTGTCTTCGCGGTACCAGGTCTCCGCGCCCCGGGCCGTGTCCGCGCCCTGCTCCTCCGGGCTCTCACCGAAAGACCCGTCGGCCTCGCCCGGCGATGTCGACTCGCCGGAGGCGGAGGAGTCGGGCGACGGCATTTCGTCTGGGGCGTCGTCCTGCGGCGACTCCGCCGTGTCGTGATGCGCGGCCCGCGGAATGAAAACCGGGGTCGCGGTCTCGACGTGATCTTCCCAGGGAAGAGGCTCGGTCCGTCCGCCGGCATAGGCGTCTTCGGAGGCGCCATCGGGCTCCCACTGGTCCTCACGGGCGGCCACGGCGGCTTCGACCTCCGCGATCCGCGCCTCGAGTTCCGATGTTTCCGGCTCGCGGTCCAGTGCTTCGGTTGCGTCCTCGGGCACGTCCGGATCGGTATAGTCGAAGGCCACGTCGTCGTCGACAAAAGCCGCGGTTTCGAAATCCGCGCCTGTTTGCGCATCCCCGTCGTCCGGCAGAGTATCATCCTGCCGGTCATCGGCGGAATCGTCAGACGTGTCTTCGGCCGTATCTTCGGCGGTCAGCCAGTCCTTGAGATGCGCATCATCCTCCGTCCGCATGTCGCCATGCGACGCGGCCATGGCATCGTCGTCGGCCTCGGGCCAGGGTTCGGCCGTCTCGCCCACCTGCGAGTCATCCTCGCTATGGTTGTCCCATGCGTCCGCGGATTGGTCATCAACCTCCTCGGTGTCTGACCCGGCGGCCTCGACAGTCGAGTCGGGCGTGACCTGCCACTGTTCCAGCGCCAGGTGCTCGGCGTCGTCCCCCGCTGGGTCGGCGGCGACATCTTCCTCCTCCGGCCTGACCCGGAATGACGGTGT
Organism: Roseovarius sp. THAF8; assembly: GCF_009363735.1. Lineage (NCBI taxonomy): Bacteria > Pseudomonadati > Pseudomonadota > Alphaproteobacteria > Rhodobacterales > Roseobacteraceae > Roseovarius > Roseovarius sp. THAF8. The sequence goes on from NZ_CP045410.1 coordinate 1,104,576, forward strand.
CAGCACCAGCCGCGCTTCGCCAGGCCCGGCGGCACCCTGGGGTTCCAGCGCGCGGTCTTCCGCGTCTGCGCTCTGTGTCGATGTACTCGGGCCCGATGCCCCGTGCCGTGGTTCCGCCACGTGCGATTCGAAACGTTTATCAGCCGAGACCAGCCGGCGGATAGACGACAGGACGTCCTCGATTTCCGCATTCGAGACGGGATCAGACATGCTCAACTACCATTCTTGCCTGCGCGACAGTCTAGCGACTGGCGCAAATTCGCACAACATTTTAGAACGCCGCCTTTTAAACGCTTTTGCGCACTGGGCGGTATCGTCCCGGGCCGTTACTGCCGCCCGAGCGATTTCAGGACCCGGTCCAACTGCTTGCCCTGCCTGCTGATCGGCACCGGAGCGTCCTTCACCAGGTTGTAATAGGCCGCCGGATCATAGGTCTGCACGTTGAGCTTCAGGTCCTTGGCCGTCAGCTGTCCGATGGCCGAAAGCACCTGGTAGGCTGCAACTGCCACGTCCACATCGGCCGAGATCAGGTTGCTGCGCGCGTTCAGAAGTTCCTGCTCGGCGTTCAGCACGTCCAGCGTCGTCCGCGCTCCCAGCGTCGCTTCCTCGCGCACACCGCGAAAGGCGACCTGCGCCGCACGCACCTGCTCGCGGCTCGCCTCGCGCACGACCCGCGCCGATTGCAGGATCGCAAAGGCGTTGCCCACATCCTGAATGACGGCGCGACGCACCACGTGCAGATTGCCACGCGCCGCGTCCCGCTGCGCCTGGGCCTGGCGCTTGGCCGAGCTCAGCAGACCGCCCTGATAGATCGGCGCCTGCATGTTCAGCCCCACACTGCCCGAGCGCGTGTAATCGCTGCCGTCCAGATCCTCGCCGACTCCCAGCCGCCCCTGGGCCGTGAACCGTGGCTTCATCGCGGCATCGGCGGCAAGGATCGTCAGATCGGCCGAGGCAACCTGCCGCTGGGCCTGCAGGATATCCGGATGATTGCGGGCCGCGATGTTCTTCGAGGCCTCGATCCCGGCGGAAAGATTCGGCAACCCACCCGGCGTCCGCAAGGTACCCGGCGTGCGCCCGACGACGGCGCGGTATTCCTCCACCGCTTGCGCAAGATTGCCCTGCGCTTCCGCCAGTTCACCCTCGGTGCTGGCAACCCGCGCCTCGGCTTGCGCGACATCCGTGCGCGTGACCTCGCCGACCTCGAAACGGTCCCGCGCGGCCCTCAGTTCCTGCCGCAGAAGACGCAGGTTGTTTTGCCGCAAGGACACGAACTCGCGGTTGCGCTGCACATTGTAGAACGCCGCAACGGCGCGCAGCAGAACCTGCTGCTCGATGCTGCGCAACGACTCACGCGTCGCCAGAACCGTCTCTTTCGCCGCGTCGATGCGGAATCGGGTCTGTCCGAAATCGAACAACAACAGTTCCAGCACGATGCCGGTGTTGAAATTCGTACTGCGGACCGGATTGATCAGGCCACTGGTCTTCGCCTTGCCGAAATCCCGCGTGATGTCCGCGGTCCAGTTGATGATCGGGCGCAACTGCGACACGGCCTGCGCGACATCCTCGTCGGCGGCCCGCAACAGGGCGCGGTTCTGTTCGAGCAACCCGCTGTACTCGTAGGCCCAGGCCAGCGCCTCGCCCAGCGTTTCGGATTTTGCAGCCCCCGCCAGGCCGGTCATCCCGGCCACCGCAACCGCACCCGCGAGCAAACACGCTCTGATCGACGACAGCGCGCGCCCCTTGGAAACGCGGCCCCTACCGGCCGTCACTTGCGCCCCGCAGGTCATAGCGAAAACGCCGCTTGTCGTTCGAAGCCCGGCAGAACCGGGGCCCCAGCGTTGAAGTCGAAACGCCAATTCATCGCGCCATCCACCTTGTAGCCCACACGTACCGCTCCCAGCCGGCCCTCGGCGAAGAGACAGGCCATGCGGCCGCCCTCCTTCAGCTGGTCGGTGATCGTCTCCGGCAGTTCGTCAACCGCGCCCTGGATCATGATCACATCGTAGGGCCCGTGCTCGGCCGCGCCCTCGGCCAGGGGGCCCTCATGCACGATGACGTTGTCGGCTCCACGCTCCGACAGGATCGAGCGCGCCTCCTCTGCCAGGTCTTCGTTCTCCTCGACCGCGACGACCGCCTCGGCCATGCGGGCCGCGACGGCAGAGGAGTATCCAAGCCCGCATCCCAGATCGAGCACCAGCTCGTTCGACCGGATATCCAGCGCATCCAGCATCTTGGCCAGGGTCCGGGGTTCGAGCACGACGCGCCCGCCCCCGAGGTCGATGTTCTCCCCGACATATGCCGCCTCTCTCAGGTGGCGGGGCACGAACGCCTCGCGGGCAACCGCGAGCATCGCATCGATGATTGGAAACTTGGTGACGTCGGCCGGGCGCACTTGCGTATCGACCATCATGGTCCGGCGTGCGGAGTAATCCGTCATTGGACGTTCCTGTAGCTGCATTGTCCTCACGGAGTTTCTGCCACAAACCCTCGACCCTCACAATGCCCATAACCCCGTAAGCGTCAGAGCGACCCTTTGAAGCAACACTGCGCGCGACGCCGCAAAGGCACGCCGCGCCCAGGTCCGACGTGACCGCCCGCGTCCCCCGTCCCACCCGGCGGACGCGATCCCCATGCGCGGATCGTCCCGGACGTCGTTATGAGCGCGGTGGTATCGCAGCGCTCGGAAGACCGAAACACCGGCCAGAACGCGTGCGTCACGCCGGTCTTCACCGACGGCAAAGGCGACCGCTGGCACCGAAGCTTTCCAGATCCGCGCGCGGGGTCTGGACAACGCCTGCACGAAACACTAATCAGGCATCTCAGGCCGATCGGCCCACCACGGACGGCGAGTTGGCGGAGTGGTGACGCAGCGGATTGCAAATCCGTGTACACCGGTTCGATTCCGGTACTCGCCTCCAAATTATCTATTTAAATATATATTTATATTGATAAATAATTCACGCTTGAGTTTTTCAATCACAACTACCCACCCAAATCAGAATAGCTAAATATCAAATCTCGCAGGTTCGAAATTTCATGCGCAGCAAACAATAAGCAAACCGTGCGATCGAAACGCTGATTTGTAGGTGGATTGTACGGAATATTAGCCTCAGCTTGAGACGCCGACTAGAAAGATTTTCCCTAATCGTTAGCCGACCCTCAACTCAAAAGCTTGGAAGGCTGAGGTCTTACCATTACACAACGCCCGCTCAACAATTCAGAGGAGTATTTCATGCACTCGGCGGGGTCAAGCAGAACGTCGGCAAACGGCCCAAAGCCGACATCGGAGCAGCACGCAGCTGAGGTCAGCTTTGAGCCCGAGTCACCGATGCTGCGAAGTGCCCGAAGGTCTGCTCTTGCGGAGGTCTCGGCTCGACGGTTCGGTTATCTTCCGGCTATATTTGGTGATGACTGAAGGTGGAGAAGGCGAGACCAAAAATGCCGATGCCGTGGACATACCGCCATGCTTCCAAAGAGTGGCGCGCCTTTCTTGATGATGTGAAAGAACGCATGTCTCTTGAATCCGACAATATGGCCTACACTGCCGTGGATGCCGTTTTGCAGGTCTTTAGACGCCGCTTGACGGCAGAGCAGGGACTGGCCTTCGCAGGCGTGCTTCCGACTGTCCTCCGCGCGATTTTTGTGAAGGGTTGGGATGTTTCCGAACCACCGGTTCCATTTGCGGAACGGCAGGCTCTCACCGACGAGGTCAAGCAGGTACGCGTGAACCACAACCTGACGCCAGGCAACGCCATCGAAGCGACGGCCTGGGCAATCCGGCGTTGCACCGACAACAGGGATTTCGAAAGAGTGCTGAGGCAGCTTCCTGACGGGGCCGTTGCGTTCTGGCATGTCGATGTCAAAGACCCGACAGAACTGGATCAACGGATAATCTAGCGGCGGAAGCGGCCGTTCCAATTAAGAACGTGAATGGCAACTTCGTCCCGCCGAGCCGACCCTGTTCGGATCAACGTCGCACGTACGCTCCCGGCCCTCAGCAGACCTTGCCCACCAATTCAAAATGCTGAAATGCGCTCCGCCATTGCGGCCGTTCATGCGGAGCGCAGCATTTTGCCAGCTCAAACGACGGTCTGCGGCCGTTTCGGATACCTGCCAAGATTGTTGCAAGAGTGTCCGCTTCGGCCGCTTGATTGCCATGTGGTTCCTCCGTTTTCCTGAACATAGCGGAGGACCACTTCAGTGGGGGAGGATCAGTTCCAGCAGGCGGCGGGTGTTGAACCAGTCGATCCATTCGAGGGTGGCGTATTCCACGGGTCGAAGCTGCGCCTTGGGCCACGGCGGTGGATGACCTCGGCCTTGAACAGGCCATTGATCGTCTCTGCGAGTGCGTTGTCATAACTGTCGCCGACACTGCCGACCGAGGGCTCGATGCAGGTCTCGACCAGGCGCTCGGTGTATTTGATCGACAGATATTGCGATCCGCGATCGCTGTGGTGCACGAGGCCCGCGCCCGGTTGCCGCTGGTGAACCGCTTGGGCCAGTGCATCAAGCACGAACCCGGAATGGGCCGTGTGGCTGACCCGCCAGCCGACTATGCGGCGCGCGAAGGCGTCGATCACAAAAGCGACGTAGACGAAGCCCGACCAGGTTGCGACGTAGGTGAATTTTGAAACCCAGAGCCTGTTCGACGCGGGCACACGGAACTGCCGGTTCACCTTGTCCAAGGGGCACGGCAGCGTCTTGTCCGGCACCGTGGTCCTGTGCGGCTTGCCGCGGATAGCGCCGTGAAGTCCCATGTCCTTCATCCACTGCCCAGCAGGGCATTGCGCAGCAATGTCCTGAGAGGGAGCCGTGCGACGGTGCAACGGGCGACATCGAAGCCTTCCCTCCCGAGCTGTCGCCAGACTTTCCGCACCCCGTAGACCCGCCAGTTCGCCTCGAAAACCCGCTCGATCTCGGGGCGCAGCTCCGCGTCCCACTTCGCCCGGTCCGAGAGCAGATCAGGATCAGCGCGTTTGACCAGATGATCGTAGAACATAGACGGGGCAATCGGCAGTTCCCTGCAAATCTGCTCGACCCCAAGCTCCGCACGATGCGCTTCAATAAACGCCATCATGACTTCGGTCGGCGGTCGAGCTCCGCCTCGCTGCCCGGCAGGCGAATGCATGCATTCGCCGAGAGGGGTCATAATATGCGCTGGCCTTCCGCAGGATCTCGTTCGCCTGCCGGAGTTCCCGGTTCTCCCGCTCCAGTGCCTTCAGCCGCTCGGTCATCTCAGTCGTGACACCGGCCCGCTTGCCACTGTCGACCTCGGCCTTCTTGATCCACTCATTCAGCGTCTGTGCCGCACAGCCGATCTTCGAGGACACTGACAGGATCGCCGACCAACGGCTCTCATGTTGCCCAGGATTGTCCAGAACCATGCGAACCGCTCGCTCGCGCACTTCCGGGGAATACTTGTTCGTTGTCTTGCTCATGATGCTCCATCCTACTCAGGAGTTGGAGCCTCCGGCAAACCCGGCGCGGTTCACCTATTTCGCGTCATCACTCGCTTCGGGGGACAGCGAGACGATAAATGTCGTTCCTTTGCCCTCCACAGTATCGAATCTGATTTGTCCACCGTGATGATCCACAATGGACTTTACAATACTCATGCCGAGACCGGTTCCCTTTTGCGTGGCAGAGTAACTCTCCGGTGACCGCGTGAAGCGTTCGAACAATTCATGCCTCAAAGAAACAGGAATGCCCCTGCCATGATCACGGATCCAGAAGCCGTTGCCACTGGAGGTTACCCCGACGTCAACGACCCCTCCGGCTGAAGAGGCCTTTACTGCATTCGATAGCAAATTACTCAGCACTTGAAGCAAACGAGCTTCGTCGCCAGTCACGGTAGCAGAATTCGCCTGCTCAGGAGCAACGTCAAGGTTCACGTTGTACTGAGCAGCGTAAGGGCGCATGTCTTCAACTGCTCTGGCGACCAAAGCCGACAGGTCAATCTGACGGTAATCGACTGCAAACTCACTTGAGTTGAGCTTTTCCAAGTCAAGAATGTTCTCGACAAGGTGTATGAGCCTATCAGCGTTTCGTGTGGCGGAATCAAGTAGCACCTGCATATTTTCTGGGAGCCGCTCACGTTCCATCGTAAGGAGTTTCACAGCGCCGTTTATCGAAGTAATCGGCGTACGAAGTTCATGCGATACGGTCGCGATGAGTTCATCTTTGGCCTTGCGAAGTGCTGCTTCTTGACTGATGTCTCGCACCACCCCCACGACGCCCAGTTTTGCGCCAGCGTCGCCATTTAGTGGGGCCATGAAGACTTCGCCTGGAAATATTGATCCGTCCTTCTTGCGAAGGTTCATTTCGAAACGGTTTACGGCCTTCTGCATCGCCTTGTCGTAGACCCGTTCACCTTGGCGTTCGTATTCATCGACGCTGGGGTAAAGAACCGATGTGCTTTGCCCCACAAGCTTGCCTCGGTCCAAGCCAAACAACTTCTCGCCGGACGAATTGACCATTTGGATCCTGCGCTCATCGTTCGCTGTAATGATCGCGTCTGGAACAGCCTCAACAATGGCATTGAGGAGCATGGTCTTCTCCGCAATCTCGCGTGCGCGTTCCGACTTGAGCCATTCCTGGCCCAGCCACCGCCCAAACAGCCTCACCAACTCGGCTTCCATCGCTCTGAACGCTTTACGCTCATCGGGACCTGAAAAGTTCAAGGTTCCGACGCGAACGTTACCCACGCGCAGCGGAACGCCGATATAGCTCTCCAATCCAAAATCCTGGTAGCATGGGTGGTCGGCGATTTCGGATTGGCTCGCGTGATGGAAATACTTCACGTCATCTGCCACGAGGGTGTGGGTGCAATACGTTTTGGATACATCGAAGGTCGCACCTGGTTCAGGAGCCCATTCAGGTCCTGATACATGATGCACCTCGTACACGCTGCCATCAATGCGGCTGACAATTCCAAGTGGCAGGTTGAGCGCATCACAGCCCAGTCGCAGCAGCCGCGATATCTTTTCGTCCATGTCGATATCAGGATCGAGCGACAACATGAACAACTGCCTTAAAGCGGCGTCATGACGACCCAAAAAGTGTTTCCACTCTTCAGATGCATTACGAAGGTCGTAGTTGGACATTGGCACTCCGGAAAACCTAATACCTTGGTTGGTGAAAATTTATAGAAAGATTTTCCAAGAACTCAATTGTAAGCACTCTGAACGTCTTCGACTAACCCATGACTGAGGAAGTATGGATACGGTTCAAAGAACAATACTCAATCATTTTGTAAGTCATAGTAAATTCATTAGCCCAAAAAGGTTAGCTTTCTGTTCCTCTGCTCACTACAATCCACAATTGAACGAACTGACTTGAAGTGGATCGGAAGAGTCCATATGAGCGGCAATCAAGCTTTGCGCCATCACCAACGAACCACTCCCCGAGCAGAGAAAATATAGTTACGTCGCTGTGATGAAACCGACTGTAAATGATCAAAGAATACTTGCAGATTTAGAGCAATCGCTTTGGGACAAAAACCTACATTTCGATAGTGACGAGCAAAACTACACAATCTCGGCAAAGTTCGTCGAAGTTGATCGCTCCGGGCAACGCCACGAAAGAACGAGCGAATTCGTTGCGGAGAAGCGCGCTCAACTAACTGAAGTTAAGTCGCCCCTAGCGGATTACTCCGTCGAACTAGTTGGCGAAGATATGGCTATGGTCACGTACGTGTGCGAAGTCCGGTTCGGTGGCACTCTTGAGGTACTTCACTGCGTTTCGCTTTGGGCAAAGGTTGGTAGCCTTTGGCAACTGCAGCTTCATCAAACGACTCCTCGCTGAGTTGATAAGCGACTGCTGACGTTGCCCCCTAATCCGGGCCGTTCAGGTGTAGAAACCGTTCTGACCTGCTCCCCTTGGAGTCCGCATTTATCAGTTAGCTCTGTTCAGGGTTTGGTCCTCTTCTGACCGTTGGTGATACTCCCGTGGCGTGAGCCCGTCGAGGCTCGAATGCGGGCGGTGTTGATTGTAGTCTTCGCGCCATGCCGCAATCATGCGGCAGGCATGGCGCAGAGACGGGAACAGATGCTCGTTAAGGCATTCCTCGCGCATCCGGCCGTTGAAGCTCTCGACCAAGCCATTCTGCATCGGCTTGCCGGGAGCAATGTAATGCCAGTCGACCTTGCGGTTCTCCTGCCATTTCAGCATCGCATTCGAGGTCAGCTCGGTGCCGTTGTCGCTGACCACCATGCAAGGGTAGCCGCGCAGTTCTGCGATACGGTCCAGCTCGCGGGCGACACGTGCACCGCCGATTGATGTGTCGACGACAGCTGCCAGGCATTCCCGGGTGAAGTCGTCAATGACGTTCAGCACCCGGAACCTGCGACCGTCCTCAAGCGCGTCGGACATGAAGTCGAGTGACCACCGCTGGTTCGGTCCCTGCGGGATCGCCATCGGCGTTCTGGTGCCCACCGCACGCTTGCGACCGCCCCGTTTACGAACGGTTAACCCTTCTTCGCGGTAGACACGATAGAGCTTCTTCCAATTGAGCTCCCAGCCTTTGCGCCTTAGCAGAATATGCAGCCGACGATACCCGAACCGCCGCCGTTCAGAAGCCAGTTCCTTCATCCGAGCGCGCAGCTCTGTGTCCTCCGGTCGCTTCGTCTTGCGCCGATACACACGCGGTTCGATCCCGGCCAGCGCACAGGCGCGTCGCTGATTGTAGCCCTTGGTCTTCATAGCCCAGTCCACGGCATTCCTCCTCGAACCGGGCTTCAGAAGTTTTTTCCGAGCATCTCTTTCAGGGTGGCAACGTCGAGCATCTGCTCCGCCAGCATCTTCTTCAGCTTCGCGTTCTCAGACTCCAATGCCTTCAGACGCCGGGCGTCAGACACCTCCATGCCGCCATACCTCGACCGCCACTTGTAGAACGTGGCGTCGCTGATCCCGTGCTTGCGACACAGCTCCTTCGCACCGAAACCAGCCTGGTGCTCCTTCAAGATGCCTATGATCTGCTCTTCGCTGAAACGGCGTCTCTTCATCATCTGTCTCCTTCGGTGGAGAACAGGCTAACCTTAAATCGAGGACATTTCAGGGGAGCAGGTCAAACGTTATGCAAAAATTACCAGGCGTCTGATCAGCATGTCGCACGGCACTATTGGCATACTCGATAAATCTCGAGACAAATTTCATCGCCCGTTCGCTAATGAATTGTTTTTTGGTATGTTTAGATGGAACAAGTATCAACGATACGAAGAATTTTTCTTCGTTCTACCGAGGTTCCGATTGCCCAAAAAATCGTACGGTTAGCCCAATAATACTTCCGGCAAACGGCAAGATTATGAAAATCCGGACCACATGAAACGCTGTTACAACTGCTAGCCCGTCTTGCAGGATTTTCGCAGTCAGCGCCATTTCAGTGACACTACCTGGTGCCGTGGATAACAACATCACCTGCCAAGTCTCTCCTGTAATCCACGCGAGCGCCACGCCCATTCCGACGCATAGGACAATCAACAGCAATGATGCTAGAATTGCACCCGGAATGAAACCGCGTGCGCCTCGCAGAAGATCCCGGTCGAAAACCGCCCCCAGCCAAACACCCAAGAAGATCTGGGCCAATACCAGAATGGGATAGGGATACGCTGTAATCGGAAAACTGAAGGCTGCGGCCATAGCTGCCCCACCCAGCGACCCTACGAAGAAAGGATTGGCAAGGCGTACTGCTCTGGCAAGAAACGCTCCAGCCAGACCTGCCACAGCCAGGAGAGTCGCGCCCGAGGCGGTCCAGTTCATTTGGCTCAAGGCTGCGACTGGGTCCTTTATAGTCCCGTCTATTGCAACAATCGCTGGTGGAATTAGGATCACCAAAAGCATGATCCGGAGGGTCTGCGCAAAAACGACGGGACCGGGGCGCACACCGTACCTCTCCGCCAGATTGGCACTTTCCACCGGGCCCATCGGTATAGACGCAAGCACGGCCGTGACCACGTCGGTTTTACTAACCCGCATCAGGAACATCGCGACTACGAACCCCAAGCCAATGGTCGCAATCGCGGTGCCGAACATTGGAACCAACAAGGAACCCATCGCGGCCACCGCATCCGGCGTGAAAGACAAGCCAACCGATGTCGCCACCAGGATCTGCCCGATCTGACGCGTTTGGCCCGGAACCGGCAATGGCCGCTCAGCCAGCCGGACACAGGAGGCAAAGACCATCGCCCCGATCATCCAAGGCAGCGGAAAGCGAATCCAATGCGCGAAGAGTCCGAATATAAGCGCGCCAGAGTACACCATGAACAGTTGAACGCATCGGTTCAAGTACAGGCGCGATCTTATCTTATTGAGCATTTGGAAATCGTGACAACATTTCAGGTGATTGGAGGTGTCATCTGTCTTCAGTCATCGGGACGCACCAGTTCCCAAGCTTCGTTTACGGTCGTATAGTCGCGATATCCCATCCGCGCTATCGGACGGGCTTTCAAAGTGTCGAAACGGCCATTGCGGATGAACTCATCGCGGATATGGGTACGGACCACCTCGCCAATGACCATGTAACGATCGATCAGTTTCCCGGTTCGATCTTCCAACTGCAGGGTCTGGATCGTAACGCATTCAAAGGCTGCGGGGCTTTCCGCCACGAAAGGCGTTGAAATCTCAACCGGATCGCCCTTTTCGAGACCCGCTGCATCGAACTCGCTCGTCCCGTACGGCAAACTCTCTGAGGAAATGTTCATCGCCTGCGCCAGATCTTCTGTCGCCAAGGAAAATGTAAACTCGCCACGGTCCCTTGCATTGACAAAGCTGTGCTTGGCGCCATCGCTCGCAAAGTAAACCTGCTCGGGATAGGCGCCCAGACCGTTGAAAAAGGAATAGGGCGCCAGATTAGCGCGACCGCTGCCATCCAGCGTGCCGATCCACCCGATGGGTCGAGGTGTGATAATCGCCTTGAACGGGTTGAAATCAAGGCAATCGGGCCGCGTGGAGCCATAGTTCATAGTTAAATCTCCATCGATCGCTCTGTGCAAAGAAACTGTTCTTCTGCGGTTAATTCGAAATTACTTCCGCAGGTGTCACACGGTAGGCGACTCCGTCGCGGCCTGGATCAGCCATGCCATCTATCCGCCCGTCCGCAACGCTGATCGCGTGGACCCAGCCAATCGTATGGCCATAAGGATTTCGGATGACATCCCGGCCATCGCCCTCCAGTACCTTAGTCACAGATCGTGGGATCCTGTTGGAAACATCGATTGCATTTCCGGTCGATGAAAAACGCGGAGCGGAGACGGCCTCGGAAACCGACATGCCGAAATCTACGCTGTTCAAAATTGTCTGAAGCACACCCATTACGATTTGTGTCCCGCCGGGCGCGCCCAGGATCATTGCCGGGTCCTCGCCATCGAACATTATAGTGGGACACATCGCGCTGAAACGCGATTTGCCGGGAGCAATGGATCCGGTATGGCCCGGGCGCGGGTCAAACACGCCCATGCATCCATTATACATAAAGCCCAACCCTGGCGTGATTACGCCCGAGGGCATCCCGAGCGAATGTGTCATGGACACGCAATTACCCTCGCCGTCTGTCACCGAGATATGAGTCGTGTCACGCGGCACCACATCCGCTGCCTGCAGGCGTTGTACCGTCGCTCGTTCGCCACGATTTATCTCGGCGGTGAGGTCTGCGGCGTAGTCCTTGTCCGTTAGGCGGTCGAGCGGCACGTGCACAAATCGCGGGTCGCCCACAAAGCGGTCCTTGTCGATCGTTGCGCGTTTCATCGCTTCAGACACCAGAGCGAGATAGGCCGGGCTGTTGTGTCCCATTTCCGCTAGGTCGAAATTCTCAAGAATGTTCAGCATCTCCAGCAGCATCACACCGCCACCCGGTGGCGGGTTCGTCACGATTCTTCGCCCGCGATAGCTGCCTTCAAGTGGCGCGCGCCAATCGGGTGCGCAACCGGCCAGATCCGCCGCGACCAGCAAGCCATCGTTGGCCTGCATATCCGCAAGGATCTGTTCCGCGATCTTGCCCCTATAGAACGTGTCTGCACCTTCGGTCGCGATCGTGCGCAGCGTCTTGGCAAGATCCGGATTGCGGATCTCTGCGCCGGTCGCCTTGGGCTGCCCATCCTCCCGGCAATAAAGCGCGCGACCCGCCGCACTGAAGGCCAGTCTCTCGGCGGTAGCGGCACGCCCCATGCCGGATCCTTCGGCAAAGAAGGTCTGCATGGCAGGGCGTACAAAATATCCCTCTTCTGCCCATTCGATGGCCGGCGCCAGCACAGTTTCCCATGGTAGTTTTCCATACTTGGCATGACCCTCTGCATAGGCCTGCAATGCCGGAGGCGCGCAGATGGACTGATAGCCAATGTCATTAATTTGGCCCTTCAAAACGAAACCGAACCCGTCACGGGTTTCGCCCTCGACCAGATCAGCCCACATGTCTGCATGTGCGGAAAGCGGCGCGCGGGCGTGGAAATCGAGGTATTCCGTCTTTCCGGTTTCGGACCGGTAAACGGCCATGCTACCAAAGCCCGCAATGCCGCACATCAAAGGATCGACCACGCCTTGCGCAAAGGCGCAGGCTACGGCGGCATCGATGGCATTTCCCCCCATCCGAAGAATATCCGCGCCCGTCTCGGAGGCCTCCGGCTGCGGGCAGACAATCATCGCATCCCGTGTCATGTGGTAATGTCTCCATTGTCGAACCCGCTAAGGGCAGCCGCAACAGGCAGACGCGTCAGATGTCTTGGACGCCCCCAATCTTGCGCGAAAGCCACACAGTTCGCGATGTCGCTTTTCAGTATGTAACCCTTCTCGCAGAGTGCCTCCGCCGCATCACGGATTGCCTCCTCGTAGGCAGCGGAATCCTCAAAGCGCGACAGGATGGACGCGCGGGGGTCGCCGGTCTGGGCCCGTTCTTCGTCGGTATCCGGCAACGGAATGTAGCTGCCGGTGATCCCGACCATCGCGCCATGCCCCATGTCTCGGCGGCGCAAACTCCACCCGGTATAGGTGCCTAGTGGCGCTGCGGCCATAGGCGCGCGCAGCCCACCAAGGTCATTTCCATCTTCATCCACGGCAGGTACCAGGACGGCGTATCCCTGCTCCGAAACAATGCGCGCAGGGGCGCTGATGGCGCCCGTTTCGGCAAAATCGGGACCAAAGTCGAGTTGCTCCAACCTGCTTGGTCCCTGCGGCAGAGCCACGCCCGGTATAGCGGGAAAGACCGCACGCCAATCTTCTGCCGATATCAGGGTCCCATCTGCCCGCTTCGGGTACACGCTAGGCGGCGGCGCGACACCATCGGTTGCCCAAGTATCAAGCCGGTCGAGCACAGCGCGGAAAAAGTAATGTGTTGCCACCACGTTGCACATGGTCTGACCGAGCCCGGCACTGGGCGAAGTCATCAACGGATCCGCGAAGTGTTGTGAACTGGCCCAAAGGTAGATCCGCACGCCGTCGGGTTGCTGCAGATCTTCGCCACGCGTGTCGGTATGCACCAAAGACGCACGCCGATGCCAGTATTCACAGGAAGTATCGGTATGGATCACAAGCGGGTCGGTCTCGGGCCGCTTCAGAATGGCGTCCTCGGCGCCCGTCAGGTGATCCTTGCTGTGGGCATACGAGAAAGGGAAGCTGTCAACGGGCGAATAGTGGTTCTCGTGCTCCTGACCGGGCAGCAGCGTGATATTGGCAAAACGATGGTTCATCCACATCTTGCCGCCGCCCGCCACGTGCGGCATCACGCCATCGAAAACCCGGTTTCCCTGGCCGTCATCGTTGAAACCCAGATAGACGAAATCCCGTATGCATCGCCCTGTCTGCGAGCGCCCCCATGCATAAGCTTTTTCGTATGGATGGAGCGCAAGCGCCGGCTGCCCGTCTACCTTGGCATCGCCCTTTTTCAGAAAGCTTATGAACTGCTGCACTGCGACGTGTCCAAGACCCAGCACCAGCGGGTCGCGGGCCTCGTATACCAGTTCGTAAATCCAGCCGGGTTCAAAACCATCGTGCAGATAGATGTTGCTGTCCGATGGGATCAGAGCGGTGTCCGTTTTCTTGCTGTCGACGCTTCCACTGCGTTCCAGCCGCGCGAATGCCCACGCGTCCGGCGAAATCTCCTCCCTCTGCGCATTGGCGTAGGCGCGCCGGCTCAAGGTCGCGCGCGTCGTATCCAGCGAAACGGCCGGATAGCTTCGCGTGGACGCCAGCGTACTGAGCGGCATCTCATGCCGTCCGTGCTCCGACGCGATGAATTCTGTGCAGATCGTCCCAGTGATCGGCGCGCCCTCATCCGTGACCACCGGAACGTCCAGTAACAGGCGACCGTCACCGGGCAGCAAATCGCCCTGCCATCCCATCCACACGACCGTATAACCCCGGTTCATCAGGTACCCATCGCCGGCATGGACTTCTTCCAACGGGTCATTACTGCCCGTGGCGATATTGAAAAACTGCAACGCCCGCTTATCGCCCCTGTTACCATAATCATAAAAAATCCGGTTGTTTCCCCTGTCAGAGTCCACCGGGCGCAGAATGCAAAAGTCCGCTGCAAATCTGACCCGCCCGGTCTCGTCACGAGGGGCCAGTTCGATATCTGTCACATCCCGAACGCTCGGTGCCGCAGGATCGACACGGAACTCCACCCTGCCCTTCAGACGCTCGTACGCACCTGTTTCCCCAAAAGTCTTACCAGCGGCAAAGGCGCGGCGGTCGGTGACCCGATAGTCGATCAAACTGGCGGACATTCTTCTTCTTTCGAGTTGTTTGGAAAGTGGCAGCGATAGTTGTGTTCGGCATCCGCATCAGTTCGACAGGGAACTTGTTCCGCGCAAAGGGCCCGCGCCTTCTGGCACCGGGGATGGAAGGTGCAGCCGCTTGGCGGATTGACCGGGCTCGGGAACTCGGCCTCCAATCCCATTTCGGGCAGGCGCACACCGGCTCTCGGCGGCAGCACAGCCTTTAGCAAGGCGTCGGCATACGGATGGCGCGCCGCCTCGAAGATATCGCGGCTCGGTCCACGCTCGACGATCTGGCCAAGATACATGACCGCGACGTCGTCTGCGAGGTGGTGGACGACGGCAAGGTTGTGGCTGATCAGGATCATCGTCAGGTTCAGCTGTCGCTTAAGATTGTGAAGCAGATTCAAGATCTGCGATTGCACCGAGACATCCAGAGCCGAGGTAGGCTCGTCGCAAATCAGGATCTCAGGCTCGCCGATCAACGCACGCGCGATGGCCACGCGCTGTCGCTGTCCACCCGATAGCTGGCTGGGATAGGCCTCCACGAGGTGCCTCGGCAAACCGACCTCACCGGCCAACTCTCGAACCTTCGCCTGAAGCGAGCGTCCGCCCTCGCCGCGCACGCGCATCGGCGCGGCTATGATCGCTTCCACGGTCATCCGAGGATTGAGCGATGAATACGGATCCTGGAATACAGGCTGGATCAGGCGGGCGCGTTCGATCCGGTCGTAATTTTGGATCGGTTTACCACCGACCAGAACCTCACCGCTCGATGGCTCCTCTACACCCAGCAAGATCTTGGCGAGCGTACTTTTCCCGCAGCCGGATTCCCCCACCAAACCAAGGGTCTTACCGCGTTCAACACCCAGATCGACGCCCCGCAGGGCACGCAATGTCTGTTTGCGCGTGAACCCGCTGCCCACGCTGTAGTCGCGGGTAACACCTCGCATCGTCAGAACTTCGGGCATCACAGGCTCCCGCTGTTGGTTGCGCTTTTGGGAGACGTTTCGTCGGGCAGGATCCAGACATCCGGGTCGCGCGCGCTGCCATTCGTGGGCAGAATGCACCGCATGAGCCGCCCATCGCCAGCGTCTCGCATGGCGAGCGGTCCCTCGCGGCATGCGCTGGTCGCATAGGGACAGCGATCCACGAAACCGCAGGCTGTGCGCTCGCCCACCTGGCGCGGTACGATCCCGGGAATATACCCAAGCGCCTCGCCCTGCTTTGTCTCACCGGGCACGGGGATCGAACGCACGAGCCCTTCGGTGTAAGGATGCAGCGGCTGGGCCAGCACCTGGTCGCAGGTGCCGACCTCCACAACTTCGCCGCCATACATCACGACGATCCGGTCAGCCATGCCAGCCACGACGCCAAGGTCGTGGGTGATCAGCAAAAGGCCAATGTTCGTCTCGCGCTGGATATCCCGCAATAGCCGCAGAATCTGCGCCTGGATCGTTACGTCCAAGGCGGTCGTCGGTTCGTCCGCGATGATAAGCTCGGGCTCGCACAACAGTGCCATCGCAATCATGACCCGCTGGCGCAACCCGCCCGACAACTGGTGCGGATATTGCTTCAACCGCTCTTCCGGCGCGGGAATGCCCACCTTGCCCAGAAGATCCAGCGACCGCGCCATGGCGCCGGATCGCGAAATTCTGCGGTGCTGCTGCAGGATCTCGCACATCTGGTCCCCGATGCGATAACAGGGATCCAGTGCCGTCATCGGGTCCTGAAAGATCATGGCGATCCGGTCACCACGCAGCTGCCGCCAGCGCGTTGAACTGGCTTCGGAAAGCGACTCCGCACTCAGGCGTAAAGCATCGGATTGCACCTTTGCCTGACGCGGCAGAAGACCCATGATCGCCAAGGCCGTCAGGCTCTTGCCGCAGCCTGATTCGCCAACCACGGCAACCGTCTCGCCACGTCCGACATCAATACTTACATCTCTTACCGGTCTCAGGGTCGAACCCGGAACCGGGATCTGCACATTGAGCCCTCGGACACTCAGGATTCGCGTGTCATCGGTCATGTCAGGCCTTTCCTTCTGGCGTTGTAACGTCGCGCAGCGCATCACCGATAAGGTTGATCGCGAAAATCAGAAAAACCAGGGCGGCGCCCGGGATCGCGATCATCCAGGGGCGGAACAGCAGCTGCGCCTTCGCCTCTGCCACCATCAGACCCCACGATACGTCAGGCGGTTGCACACCCAACCCCAGGAAGGACAGCGCGGCTTCCAGCAGAATGGCGTGTGCGATTTCGATGGAGGTCACCACCACCAACGGCCCCGTGATATTCGGCAGTATTTCCCGGAACAGAATCCGCGGCGTTGAGCTTCCGATTGCACGCGCGGACGTAATGTATTCGCGCTGCGCCAGTTGCTGCGTCGCGCTTCGAACGACGATCGCGAAACGATCCCACAGCAACAGACCGATCACGAGGATCAGCAGCCAGAGCGAACTGCCGATCAGGGCCACCACGACGAGCGCCACAAGAACCACCGGCAGTGTAAGCCGCACTGTGATGAAAAAGTTGATGATCATATCCGGCCATCCGCCCCAATAACCGGCGGTGATGCCCATTGCGGTTCCGATCGTACCCGAGATGATGACCGTCAGAAGACCGAGCCCGAGCGAGATTCGTGCGCCGTACAAAAGCCGCGCAAAGTAGTCCCGGCCAAGGTTGTCGGTTCCCAACGGGTGCTCCCAACTGCCGGCCTCCGCCCAGACGGGTGGCACGAAGCCTTCTGACAGGCTTTGAACCGAAGGATCGTAGGGCGTCAGCAGCGGCGCAAAGACCGCCATCAGGACGATCACGAAAATGATCGTGCCGCCGATCCAGAAGCCGCCGTGGCGCATGGCGCGGCGCAACGCGACCCGGCCAGGGGACATCGACACAGGGGACGCGTCTTGGGTGGAGGTGGTCAAATCAGTCATGAGATCCGGATCCGCGGGTCAAGGGCCGCATTGAGAAGGTCGGCAAGAAGGGTGAGCACGGCATAAGCCGCCGCGATGACCAAGAGGATCGCCTGGATCACCTCGATATCGGCGCGCTGAATGGATTCCCACGCGAGGTGTCCGATCCCTTTGAGAGAGAAAATCGTTTCGATCACGATCGATCCGCCCAGCATGAAACCAAGTTGCACGGCAGCCAGTGAAACAACGGGAATGATCGCATGGCGCAGCCCATGCCGTACGACCACGCGCCAAGGCGAAAGACCATAGGCACGCGCGGTACGCACATGATCGGACTGCATCACGTCCAACATGCCCGAACGCGTAAGGCGCATGATCGCCGGGGTAGCGTAATAGCCCAGCGCGACCGACGGCATGATGAAATGCCACCAGGTCTCGCTCCCCGAGATTGGCAGCACGCGCAGGTAGACACCAAAGAGGTACATCAAGCCCAGAGCGAACAGGAACGATGGCAGAGCCTGCCCCGCCACGGCCAACCAGAGCGAAAACCGATCGATAATCGTATTTGGCCGCAAGGCCGCCAGAACGCCCAGCGGGATCGACAGGGCCAGTGCGAACGCCAGGGCGCAGACGCCAAGCGTTGCCGTCACCGGAACGTGCCGCGCCAGAACATCGGTCACGTCGGCCCGCAGATAGGTCGAACGGCCAAGGTCACCGGTCAGGACACGAGTCACCCAATCCAGGTACTGGACATAAAGCGGCCGATCAAAACCATAGGTCGCCCGAACAGCCTCGATATCGGCTTGGCTGGCCCCCTCGCCGGCCATCGCCGCCGCCGGGTCACCGGAAAGGTGTACAAGAAGAAAAGCGATCACCGAAGTCACGGCAATGACGAGGATCGTCATCAAGAGCCGCTTGGATAAATATACGAGCATGGGGTCTCCTGGCGAAACACGTGGAGGGCATTCAGCCCCCCACATGCATGCTTGCTGGATCGGGGTGGGTTACTTCCACTCGGCCAAGTAGAAGTGCGCCATCTCATCCGGCGTCACCGGATAGTCCAGATCCTTGTTGAAGGCGTAGGTCCGGCCGTACATGAACAGCGGGATGTAATAAGCCTGATCCGCGATCTTGTTCAAAGCTTTGGAATACAGTTCCTCACGCTCTTGCTGATCGGTGGTGCGGTCTGCCTCTTCAAGCCAGGCCTTGACCTCTTCATCACGGGCATAGTCATCCGGGCTGCCCGTGAAGTAGTAGCTGGTCGAAGCGGACACATCGAGGATCCCGTTCGAGCCAAAGGTCAGATGGCCGATCTGCACTTCGTCATCGACGATCTTCGGACGCAGGGCACGCCACTGCAGGAATTGCAGATCGGTCTCGATACCCACCGCGCGCAGATCGTTCAGGACCGCCTCGCTATATGCGCGGTCACGATACGCATGGAACGGGACACTGAAACCGTCGGGATAGCCGGCCTCTGCCAGCAGAGCCTTGGCTTTTTCCGGGTCGTAGGGGTATTGCGTCACTTCCGTTTCGCAACCGAACTGGACCGGCGCACACATTGATTTCTGAACCTCTGCGCCGTCGCCGACCAGATTTTCGGCTATCGCCTCGCGGTTGATGGCATGGGCGATTGCCTGGCGAACCTTCAGGTCCGTCATCGGCGTATCGCCCGTCCGGCCCGCTGCATCCAGGGACAGGAAGGACATCCGCATCGTGGGCGCGGATACAACGGTCAGGTTGCCCATGGATGACAGCATTTCCGCGTTCTCGGGCGGAACGCCCCAGATCCAGTCGACACCACCGGTCACGACTTCGGCGATCTGTGTCTCGGGGTCTTTGATCGTCTTGTAGACAAGGGTCCCGATCGACGGTTTGCCCTTGGGGCTGTCCTCGAAATAGTCAGGGTTGGCTTCCAGCGTCAGGGACTCGCCTGCCACGTAATCTGCCAGCTTGTAGGGTCCGGTGCAGACCGGTTGCACAGCGCCCCAGTCACGACGGTCGGCGCCATCGGATCCGGGCACGACAGGCGCATCCTCGTAGTGGCCGGACGGATAGATCGGCGAAGTGCCCGTCAGGTATTGCAGAGCCGCCGGTGTCGGCCGCTTGGCGTTGATGCGGACTTTGTTGGTGTCCACCGCCTCGACATTGTCGATCCAGTCCACCAGGACACGGATCTTCATGTCGCTGTCGGGATCGGACACGTGGTTGAGGGTATAGGCCACGTCTTCCGCATCGAAGTCGGTGCCATCGTGGAACTTGACACCTTCACGCAACTCCAGCTCAAGCGTGGTATCGTCGGTCCATTCCCAGCTGGTTGCCAGCAAGGCCTGAAACTCATTGGTGATCGGGTCGCGGTGCAACAGGCCGTCACACATCGCGTAGGCATTGATCAGCGCCTCGCGCTGGTTGCCGTAGTAGATGTCCGCCGTGTCCATTTCCGTGGATGTGGACCAGACGAACGTGTCGTTCTCCTTGCCAGCCTGGGCCGACGCGGCAGTGATCGCAAGGATCCCGCTCGCCAATATGGTTCTCGAAAGTAGCATAACTTGGTATTTCTCCTTGTTGGTGGTCTTGTTGTTTGTCTATTCGGTCTCGCGCCACGGCAGCTCGAACCAGGTGGCATCGTCCGCGCCACGTAGGATCGCGATCTCGGGCGGGCGCCCATAAGGCAACTGCACATAGTGGTCGGCATCCGCTGCCGCGACGGAGACGCGAATCCGGCTGCCGCGGGCAAAGCGCCAAGCGGTCGGCAACAGTGCGAACCTGAGCTCTGCGGGCTCGCCGGGCACCAGCGGCGCGCTGTTCTTGCGACTGTAATCTCGGTACGGCCATGTCCAGTTCTGATCCGCGGGCGCGGGAATTACCTTGCGGTGCAGGGCGCGCAACACACCTTCAGTGACGTATCGCAGGCTGCCATCCGCTTCCAGTTCGGACAGGTAGACGTGCAGAACCGCGTCGGCCTCGCTGGACTTTATCGACAGGTTCACGACCGGATGTCCGGCAATTTCGGACGCGGCTTCCAGCGGTGGCGACGTCCATGAGAGCAGACCGCTCTCCTTCTCGGACCAGTCGGCGTAGTAGTCCGTGACCGGCTGCGCCGACAAACGCTCGTGCCGCGTGCCGGAGCCGGTTCCCCGCGTAAAATCGGCACGAAAGCTGTCCTCGCCTTGGAGGCCCGGCTCGAAGGACAAGGCGCTCTCCCGGTCGGGATAAAGACGGCGGGCCTCGGATAGCGGGGGCCATTGCCGAGCCGTGCGCCATTCTTCGGCGTGCAGCGCGAAATAGTGGATGGGGGCTTCTTCCTGAAGCTGCGTATCAAGCCCCATCAGGTAGTGGTCGAAGAAACGCAAGACCGCGCCCATCATGGGAAATTCACTGCTCACTTCTTCCCGCCAAGGCGATACGTTGCTGCGTGCGCCATGATCCCAAGGCCCTAGCAGCACATGCTGGTTAGGATTCGGCAGGGACAGGAACCGCGCGATGGAGCCGTTGGCGAAGCCCGCGCCATCGAACCAGCCTGATACGGACAGGACTGCGACATCAGATGAAATCTTGTCGGCATAGTGATACGGGCTGAACGAATGACTGCCGAAATCGGGATCATATGGCAGGCGATCATCGGTGAATCTGAACTCGGTGATGAAATCAGGCATGTGGAAATTGCCCAGATGCTCCTTCACAGCCGCGCATTTCAGCGCTCCGTCAGGGTCTTCGTCCACGGGCTGCGGACCGGAATAATCCGGGTTGTTGAAATACGAGAACGCCTCCAGCACATCGGGGCGGTCGTGGTCCAGACCGACCATGATATCATCATATGTCGTCGCAAGTCGGTTCAGCAGCACGCCACCGGGATAGAAATGATCCGCGTACGTGTTCCAGACCGCGAAAAGCGGCGCGATGGCCTTGATCGCGGGATGCCCGGTACTTGCAAGGAAACACGCAGCCGCCCCGAGGTACGAGATACCGGTGGAACCGATCGTCCCGTCCGACCAATCCTGATCGACAATCCAGTCCGCGATCGTGTGAAAGTCCTCCCGCTCCGTCGGAGAGCGAAAGCTGTCCCGGGTCCCGAAACTCGCCCCTGTGCCACGGACATCCACGACCACCAACGCGTATCCGCGCGGCACGAAGAAGTCACGGTAAAGAGCAATGTTCGGGCTGGGTTCTGTCGCCGCGCTGTATCCATCCCGAAGTGCAAACCGACGATAATAGGGCGTCAGGATCAATATCGTCGGAAAGTCGCCGGAACTTGGCGTGTCCGATTGTGGCAGGTAGGTATCGACGGCCAGCCGGCACCCGTCCTTCATCTCGACATATTGCGACTGGGGCCGTTTTGGCAGCGTGTACGTCACCGGACGCTGTTCCAGGTATTGCGACGGCGCTTTAACCCAAGCCGCACTGTTTCCGTCGAAGTCTGACATCAGCCAACCTATTCCCGCGCCAGCTTCCCGCCGACATTTTCTGCTTTGCACGAACCTGCCGCAGGCTTATCATATAAGTCAAATGCGGTTTTTGTACTTATACATGCTAAAAACGCATGTATTTTGAGGGCTACGTAATGAACCACAAAAGTCTTCTGGCCTTCCGCGCCTTCATGGAGGGCGGGTCGGTAAACGACGCGGCCGAGCGGCTGCATCGGACCCAGCCACAGGTCAGCAGGCTTTTGTCCATTTTGGAGGACGAGGTCGGCTTTACCCTTTTCGTGCGCAAGGGCCGGCGCCTCAATCCGACCCGTGAAGCCCGCGAACTCTACTCACCGGTCGAACGTGCGTTGTCTTCCCTTGACGAAATCGAGAACGAGGCGCGGCGTATCAAGGCCCATCAACGCAGCCATGTGCGCATCCTGACTGCGCCTCACGTGACCAATGCCCTCGTCGCTGAGGCCATCGCAACCATTACGGAAGAAGACCCTCAGTTCACCGCCACGATTGACAGCCGGACGCGCATCGACATCGACATCTGGCTTGGCCGCGAGCAATTCGACGTCGGGATTTCGGTGCTGCCACTGGATGACAGCTCCATGGATATCGAACCTATGGCATCAGTAGATGCCGTCGCTGTGATGCACGAAGATCATCCTTTAGCCGCGCAAGACGAGGTATCGCTTGAAGACTTGATTGACGAACCCCTGGTCATCAACAGCCCTCGCACGGTGATGCGCCAGCGGATTGACGCACTGTTCCGAAGGAAGGGAGCATCCCCGAACATCCGGCTTGAAACACCCAATGGGGTCGTGGCCTGCGAACTTGCGGCACGAGGATTGGGGGTTTCCGTCTCCGATGGGTTTGTCGCGCGGTCCAGTATCAGGCCGAACATGGTCATCCGCCCTTTCGTGCCAAAGCTGACGCTGGAATACGTGATTTTCTTCCCCCGCTGGCGAACCAGAACTCCCGCAATCAACCGGTTGGCGGAACTGATCCTTCTCTCTGCAAAACGCGTCAATGAAGGCGCGCAGCCCTGAGCCTTCCCGGCAACACAAATCACGCCGTCGAGGCATCCAAAGCTTCAAAACTTAAACAAAAGAAAGACCAAACATGACGTCTCAAGCCGTAGATCCGGCCCTTCAACCCGTTGTCGATATCGCCCTCGCAAATGAAACCAACTGGCCACGGAGCATGTACCACGCGGACGGCACGTATGCGGGAAGTGCGGAATGGAACGAGTCCGGTCCCTTGGCCGAGGTCGTCGGTCCCGTGACCGAACGCGGCGGTCCTGCCGGGGTCATCCTGCATCGCGGCGAACGTGTCGCGGACTGGGGTGATACAGACCGGCCAGACATGACGTTTTCGATCGCGAAGAGCTACCTGTCTGTCCTCGCCGGCATCGCCGTGAAGGACGGGCTTATCACGGACTTGGACGAACCCGTCAGCGCCACCGTTGAGGGGCCACATTTTTCCAGCGATCAAAACCGCGCCATAACGTGGCGCCACATGCTCCAAATGAACAGCGAATGGCGCGGAGAGCTCTTCGGCAAGGACGACCAGATTGACCATTTTCGGCAGATCGGTGTCGGCGCGGACAATAGCCGCAAGGGGCAATTGCGCCAGGTTGGCCGCCCCGGAACTTACTACGAATACAACGACGTTCGGGTGAATGCCCTCGCCTATGCCTTGCTGTGCCGGTTCCGCCGTCCCCTGCCGGATATCCTGCGCGAACGGATAATGGACCCGATCGGCGCGTCGAACGGCTGGCGCTGGGACGGGTACTCCACATCTTGGGTAGAGATTGACGGACAGAAAGTGCAATCGGTCACCGGCGGCGGCCATTGGGGCGGCGGTCTGGTCATCAGCGCCGATGATCACGCACGCTTTGGACTGTTCATCAGCCAAAACGGCTGCTGGGATGGTCAACAGATCTTGCCCGCAGATTGGATGGCGCAATCCATCTTGCCGACGTCGACACTCGACAAGTACGGCTTCCTGTGGTGGCTGAACCGCGGCGGTGACGCCAATTCCAATCTGCCGTCCAGCGCCTTCAGCGCGCTGGGAGCGGGTGGACATTGCATCTGGATCAACCCGGAGGATGACGTCGTCGCCGTGATGCGATGGCTTGACCCAGCCAAAACACAAAGCTTTCTCGAGGCTCTGGTGGGCGCGATCCGGAAATAGGAGTTTACCGGCTGTTGGGCAGCCTTGACCGCACCCAGAGTGCCGACCGACTTTAATCGTAATGAGGCCAACTACGGGGTGTCCGTAGTGCGGCTCGCGGCTGGGTAGGTCCTGGCGACTGATTTTCTCCGGACTACATCACCAGTTCGCGCGACAGGTCTGATAGGTCCTGCAAGCTCTCCAATGCCCCTATCTTCTCTACGATCATCTTGGCTCGACGCTTGCTGAGAAGGCCATCGACATTTCGAAAGAACTTGTCGGCAACCTCCACGTCGCTCAGCGGCGCATCGGGATTTCCCCGGTTGATGGGCACCCGCTTTTCGACCTTGCGGCCATCTGTCAGCGTGACCACTAAATGGCCCGGGAAATACTTCGGAAATCCTGTGGTGCCTTTTTCAGCGTGCTCCGACGACACCCGGCTGGCCAATGCTAGCAGGTCGTCGCGCGCAATGGAGCTGTCGTCGAAGGATGCCATTGACACCTCGCCGTCGATAAGCCCCGAGGCCACCAGATAGGGCAGGCTGAACTTCGCACCGTATGCGCTTGTCGGAGCCCACTTGGCCTCGATCGGGTCACAGACGAAACCGGCGGCCACCTCGTCGATGATCGCGTGGATGTTCTGCACATCGGTCGCTACAATCCCGTCCTGCCGCAGGGCAATTGCGCAATCAATCGCGCCATGCGCAAAGTGGCAACAGGGATAGGGCTTGATCGAGACCCGCTCCGCCTCCCATCGAGCACCCAAATCCGCGACAAGCTGCGGCGGATCGATACGGTCCGGCAAGCCATGTGTGGCCAAGAGACCATTTGTGCCCTCGAACACGCTGAGCGGCCCGGTCGCCCCTGCCCGTGCCAGATACCCGATCTCCATCGCGTTACGGGCGGCCCAGCCAACATGGTATCCCTTGGATGAAGAGCTGTTCGTCAGAAATTCCGTGATCCCCGAGGCCTGGCTGCCGGCCAGGCCGAAGGCATGGGTCATTTGTTCCGGCGTCAGATCGAGAAGCTTGCCTGCCGCCGCCGTTGCCCCGAAGATTCCGGCAATCGCTGTCGAATGGAAGCCGCGGTTGTGGAAACTGTTCCCCGAAGCGATCCCGACCCGAGCGGCGACTTCCCAGCCCGCGACAAAAGCTGTCTGCACGTCCTTGCCCGACCGGCCCAGCTCTTCGCCCAATGCCAGGACGAGCGGCAAGAATATGGCGCTGCCATGCACGATCGAGGCCGTGTGCGTGTCGTCGAAATCGAGCACATGGCACGCCACCCCGTTGGCCAACGCCGCATAGGTGGCCAAGAATCGTGTCGAACATCCGATGACCGGATGGTCACCGCGTGTCCCGGGTATGGCCGACACGGCGGCCATTGCGTTCTCGAAGTTCGGATGGCGCGTCCCGGCGAGCCCGACACCAAGCGTGTCGGTCATCAACTGGCGCGCGCGGGCCCGCGTGCCTTCGGGGATTTTCTCCGTCGTAAGGGTGCAGACAAACGCGGCAAGCTCTTGGGAATACGTCATGGTCCGGACCTCGCGCCTTAAATGCGCCCTTTGGAGCGTACGGAGGCGACTGCATTATCCGTCAGTTCCGGTGCCGCGCCCACATAGGTGGTCGGATCCAGAAGCGCATCCAGCTCCTTCTCGCTGACGGCCGCACGGATCGCCTCGTTCGCCAACAAGGCGTCGCGGAACAGGATGTCAGATTCCAGCCCGCGCATGGCCGCCTCGTAGACTTCTTCATGCGCGGTCTGCTTGCCCATCTTGTCGGACAGCGCAAACATCACCCGCTCTGCAAGCGCGTAGCCCTTCAACAAGTTGAGGTTCGCCAACATGCTCTCCTTGCGGACGTCAAGATCTGAAAAGACGAACTTCAGGTTATCCAAAACGACGGAGAGCATCAGGCAGATCTCGGGCAGGATCTTCCACTCCATCTTCCACACCGCGCCGTCGCGCTCATGTTCGTGCTTGGTAATGTCCGACAGCATGTTGATATTCGACTTCAGCGTGTTGCTGACGGTGACGGAATTCTCGGTCACCGCCGGATTGCGCTTGTGCGGCATGGTCGACGAACCGACCTGCCCCTTCCCGAACGGCTCCGCGATCTCGTCGAACTCGTTATGCGCCAGCAGCAGAAGCTGGTTGCCGATCTTGTTGAGCGTGGCATTGATACCGCCCATCACGGATCCAAACTCGTAGAAACGGTCACGCGCAGCCTGCCAAGAAATGTTCGGCGTGCCGAGACCCAAGCGCTCGTTGATCGCGTGCTCCATCTGGTCCGCTTTGGGACCGAACGAGGCCTTGGTGCCAACCGCGCCGACGATGGAACCGACGAAAACGCGCTTTTCCATCTCGTCCAGCCGCTCGAGGTGCCTGTCGATTTCCGACATCCAGATCGCGGTCTTGAACCCGAACGTGACCGGAATGGCCTGAAGCGACAGTGTCCGCCCCATCATCGGGGTGTTGCGATGCTCCTCACTCAGGTGCATCAAGTCTCTGGCGATGGCCTTCAGATCGCGGCGCAGGATTTCCGTCGCGCTACGCAATTGCAGCACCAGCGCGGTGTCCATGATGTCCTGCGTTGTGACCCCGAAATGCACATATTCGCCGGCGCCGCCCTCGCAGGCATGTTCCAGCGCGCGTACGGTGGGAACCAAGGGGTGCTTAGTGACGCGAAGATGTTCCAGCACGAGGTCGAGGTCGATAGCGTCGTAGTTGGATTTCGCCGCGATTTCCTTGGCGGCCTCCACCGGGATAATGTCCAGCTCAGCCTGCACTAGCGCCAGGGCCGCTTCGACATCTAGCCAGGCCTGCATGCGGGCACGGTCATTGAAGACGTCGCGCATCTCGGCGGTGGACCATGCGTTCATCAGCAATTCGGAATCAAAGACACTCGTTCCCATGAGGTACTCTCCTAGTCATGTTTGGTTTTTCAGGCGCGGTAATCGTGCCCGTGATGGAGCCATCAGGCGTTGCAGAAAGATTGGTCCAAGTCGGCAATCAGGTCGTCGACATGTTCAAGCCCGGCGTGAAAGCGGATCATGGCGCGGGCGCCGGTGTCCGATCCGAAAGCGCGGCCATAGTCTGGGGTGCAGGGCATTGCAAGGCTTTCGAAACCGCCCCAGGAACTGCCGATAGAGAATAGCTGAAGGCGATCGACAAAGCGCTCGGCATCGAACCAGTCGCAGAAATCCACCGTCAAAAGGCCATTGGTGCCGCTTGCATCCCGGGCCCAGATACCTGCGCCCGGATGGTCGGGCAGACCGGGATGCAAGACCCTGGACACTTCCGACCGGCCCTGGAACCACTGCGCCAGTGCCAAACCATTCTCGCCGTGCCGTTCCATGCGCAGTCCGAGGGTCCGCAGGCCCCGGATACAGGCATAGGCATCATCCGGGCTGATCGTCTGGCCAGTCGTCGCAGTGTGCTTGCGCAAAGCATCCACCGCCTGCCCTCTTGCAGCCACCGCACCCATCATGCTGTCCGCGTGGCCGCCAATGTATTTCGTCCCGGCGATGATCGACACGTCGCAGCCCAGCGCCAGCGGCCGATAGAGCCAGCTTGACCCATAAGTGTTGTCCGCCGCCACGATCAGCCCGTGATCGTGCGCGTTCTTGCAAAGCGCGGGCAGGTCCATCACCTCGTAGGTTTGCGAGGCGGGGCTTTCGGCCAGCACGAGGCGCGTGCTTGGCTTTACGTACTCCGACAGGTCTGTCGTGCTCCACGGAATATAATCGACCTCAACGCCGTAGCGCGCCAGAACCGTGTCACAGAAGCTGCGCGTCGCGGGAAAGATCGTGTCCACCACCAACAGGTGGTCGCCCGACGCAAGGTACGGCATCAGGCCACCTGCAATGGCAGCCACGCCGGTGGGAAACAGAAAACACGCCTCGGCCTCTTCCAGCG
The DNA here is from genome assembly GCF_009363735.1 of Roseovarius sp. THAF8. Lineage (NCBI taxonomy): Bacteria > Pseudomonadati > Pseudomonadota > Alphaproteobacteria > Rhodobacterales > Roseobacteraceae > Roseovarius > Roseovarius sp. THAF8. The sequence goes on from NZ_CP045410.1 coordinate 1,132,696, forward strand.
AACACAGTGCCGCAGACAATTCGTGCGCTGTCGTTGTGCCGCGGCGCCCGTAGGACAGAACGCGGTCATCCGTGTCCCGCGCGGCTTTGGTTTCACGGTAAGATTCGACCGTGTCGTGCAGTACGGTCGATGCGCGCACGATCGGCGGGTTTGCGGGCCCCGGCGTCTGTGTCCGGCCGAAGTGCATCAACATGGTTTCGCGATTCATCTTTTGTCTTTCTTCATGGCGGCCCGGTCACGCAGCCCCACAAGGATCGGCACGATCCACAACAACGCCGAAAAGATCATCATGCCGAAGCTGATCGGGTGATTGACCGGATCAACGAACACCAGCCAGTTTCCCTGCGAGATGTTGAGAGAGTTGTTCAGCGACGCCTCCAGCTGCGGCCCCAGCACCAGACCGAGGATTGCCGGACCAAGCGGAATGCTGGCCAGGCGCATCACGTAGGCCACGAGGCCCGCAACGATGGCGACCCACATATTAAAAATGTTCGCGCCGTCAGAATAGGCCCCCATCAGGCAGAGCATCGCGATAACACCCACCATCGCTTCCTTGCGGATGGCAAAGATCGACCGGGACACCGTGCGCAGCACCAGCCATGCCACCGGCCACAGAAAGATGTTGGCGGCAAGAAACGCGACGATGATCATCCAAGCCACGTCTCCATGCTGGGTGAACAGCAGCGGACCGGGCACCATGCCATGCAGCGCCAGCGCACCGATGAACAACGCCGAGGTAGAGTTTCCCGGAATGCCGAGCGACAGTAACGGCACCATCGAACTGGCCGTGACAGCATTGTTGGCGGCCTCGGGCGCGGCGACGCCCTCGGGGGCGCCATCGCCCCAGTCGTTCTCGCCGGGCTTGCCGGCGAACTTGTTGCGAAAGCGGCGCGCGGCCTGGTCATAGGCAAGGAAAATCGCCATCAGCATCCCCGCACCGGGCAACATTCCGATCACGTTGCCGATGGCCGCGCTGATGCCCCAGACCGGCGCAAGCCGCCGAACCAGCCCACGCGAAAGCTTTAGCGAGCCGATCTTCGGCAGGGACGGCGTGGTCACATTGGCGTCGCGGTCCTTAAGGATATCGGCCTTCAGGTCCAGCATCGCGGCGATGCCGAACAACCCGACCAGCAGCGGCACGAAGGGAATGCCTTCGATCAGGTTGACGTTGCCGAAAGTAAAGCGCGGCGAGCCTGTCATCGGACTGAACCCGATCGTCGCGACCAGCAGGCCGATTACAGCAGAAATGCACCCTTTCAAAATATTGCCGCGCAGCAGCCCGACCACGCTCGACAAGCCCAAGATCGTCAGCGCGAAATTCTCGACATAGCCGAACTCCAGCGCCACCTTCGCCAGCGAAGGTGCGAACAGAAGCAACACGACAGAACTCAGCAGGCCGCCCACGACCGAAGAGGTGATGGCAATAGACAACGCCAGCCCGGCCTTGTCCTTGCCGGCCAGGGCGTTCCCGTCTTCCGCGGTCAACAGGGCCGAGGCCGTTCCAGGCACCTTGATGACAATGGCCGGGATGGCACCGCCCGTCGCCGCCGCGCAATAGACTCCGACCATCAGAGCCAATGCCTGATCGGCCGGCATCGAAAACGAGAACGGAATAAAGACCGCAAAGGCTATGTTGTCATTGATACCGGGTATCGAGCCGACAACCATTCCGGCGATCACGCCAACCAGCAGCATCATCGCGACCATAGGATCGGTAAGGGTCTGGAACCCTAGAAGGATCATTTCCATGGTCCTGCCTCAGATAAGATACGGGGAGAGGGCTTCGGGCAGACGAACGCCCAGCACCCACACAAAAGCCGCGTAACCCACAAGCGTGACAAGCGCAGCGTAAATCACGACGCGCCCGAACGGGCGGATACCGCAAATCGCAAGGAAAGCGATCTGCATCAGCAGCGTCGGCAAGACGAAACCCAGCCCCAGCGACAGCGCTGCGATCCAAAAGAGGATCACCAGTGTCGCGAGGGCGGCGACCTTCCCCGGCAGAGCAAGGGATACATTCTCAGGCGAGGACAGGACGACACGCAAGATCAGCCCTGCGCCGAAAACCATTAGCAAAATCGACAACAGCAGCGGATAGCTGCGCGACATAGGATCAAATCCACTGGCCATCGCTGTGGCCGCAGCTCCGAAAGCAAAGGTACCCAGACCGACCCAGGTATCGCTGTGTCCCAACAGACCCTTCCCGCGCGCATTAGACTTCATCGTTTCCCTCGACATGAATAAGCCCCCGGCCTGTGCCGGGGGCGTCGATCCGGCCTTATTGCCCGAGACCAGCTTCCTCGATGATCGCCGAGGTCTGATCCGCGTAGTTGTTGACCACGAATTCAAAGCCCTCCGCGTCGCGGTAAACCGGCACATAGCCGGCCGCCTGCATCTTCTCGACGTATTCCGGGGTTTCGTAGACCGACTTCATGAGGTCCGAAAGCACTTTCACGGCTTCATCCGGCGTGCCCTTTGGCACGGCCCATCCGCGGAAAGTGGCCCAGATCGGAATATCGATCCCGGCCTCCTGGAAGGTCGGCACATCGGGGAAATCCTCGTGACGTTCCTCGGACGCGATCGCGAGGATACGCACACCGTCGGGGCCGACCTGGCCACTCGCTTCGCCCATCGGCCACAGCGCGGCGTCGGCATGACCCCCGGCAATCGCCTGAACCTGCGCACCGAACCCTTTGGTCGGGACATAGGTGAACTCCAGCCCGGTGGCGCGTTCGATGGCCAGGCCCGACATGTGGTGCGACGTGGCAATGCCGGCGACCACGATGTTCAGACGCTCGTTCTCGGCCGCGGCAAGAAACTCCTCGGCGGTCTCATAGGGCGAATCCGCCGGAACCGCGATGACCTCGGGGTCCAGGTTATAAAGGGCAACCGGCCGGAAATCGGTCACTTCGTACGAGGCACCTTTCATCTGCGGGTTCGTCACGACCGAGCTGGTCATCGCCAGAACAGTGTAACCATCGGCTTTGGCCGTCGCGACGCTGGTCTGGCCGACGACACCGCCGCCGCCGGACCGGTTCACGACATTTATCTCCGCACCTTCGAGGATCGTGTTCGCAGTTTCCGCGATGATGCGAGAGGTCACATCAACGGAGCCACCGGGATCGAACGGAACAACTAGGTCGATGTCTTTTTCGGGGTACGACTGAGCCCAGGCGGACCCTGCCATAACAATTGCGCTGAGCGCCGTTGCAAGTGTGAGGTGTTTCATATTTTTCCTTCCCTGTACCTGAAAAAAATCCCGACAATCCCTGCAGGAAGGCCGGCGCGTTTGATCAGCGAGACTGTTACTTGAATAAAACCTTTTTAAAAATTAATAATTTTGGAGAACCCATAAGTTTTTCTTTAGGACTTTCACCATGCACCCGGATTTGCAGATTGCACATCTCAAGACCCTGATCGCGATAGACGAACACGGCAGCTTTACCGCTGCGGCAGACGTCCTCGGCCGGTCCCAGTCAGCCATCACGCAACAAATGCGAAGCCTAGAGGACGCTGTCGGCAGGCCGGTCTTTATTACCGCCGGGCGTCAAAGAAAGCTGACCGAGGCCGGGCATGCCCTTTTGCGACACGCCCGTGAAATCATATCTATGTGTAACCATGCCATTTTGTCCGCAGAGCGCAGCCACGCGTCTGAGATCGTGCGCATCGGCGCGCCGCTCGAAATCGCCAACGCGATCCTCCCAGGCATTTTACGAGAGTTCGCCCGCCTACACCCGACCAACCGGGTCATTCTTCAGATCGACCGCAGTCGCGCCCTGATGGAGGCGCTTGAGGATGGAGGTCTCGATCTGGCGATTAGCACCTGGCGCCTCGGCAACCGCGAAGGCAAGCTGATAAAGCTGCTGCGGGCCCATTGGGTCGCCGCGCAGGATTGGGAACGCCCCGACGAAGCCGCCTGGCCTCTGATCCTGACCGACGAGCCCAGCATGTTCCGCCGGATCGGTCTCAACGCATTGGACATGGCCGGCCTGCCCTATTACGAGCGCCTGACAACCGCCAGCCCCACCGGCGTGCGTTTCGCGGTCGAAGCGGGGCTGGGTATAACCCCTCGAGCACTGAGCGCCTTTCGCAGCGACGTCAAGATCCTGGGTCCGGAGTTCGGCCTGCCGTCGCTGCCTCGGGTCTCCTATTACCTGCACCGGTCCACAGTCAGGTACGGCGACCATATCGAGGCGCTCTACGAAATGGCGCTCTCTCATGAAAAGCGCAATCACGGGCCTGCTCCCGGCTAGATCGTTTGCTTGGTGGAAATTCCTTGCGGTACCACACCCACCTACGCCCCCTCACACATCCGCATGCGCCTTTGTCCGTATGATTTTAAAAGCCCTCCGCTCACCGAGGTCCAATTGCCGGACAAGGCCGGTTTCCCACTCAAGATAGCGCCGTGACGCCTCGAGGTTGCCGTCGTGGCGGTCATGGACGAAAAACAGAAAATCAATGGCCTCGTCATCCGCCGGTCTTTCAGGGGTGACCTCAATCGCGCCACCGGCCCGCGTCCACGCCTCCATCCCACCTTCGAGATATCGGCAATCCGCCAGAGTCTCGTCGTCAAGTTCCGACGCAAAGAGTGTCGCGACGCCAGAATCATCGGCAACGAGCACCACAGATCCCTCGACCTCCGCCTTGACGTCTTCAGCACGTGGCCGGATTGCCCAAAGCGCTCCCGGGATGTGGCCGGCGCGATAGGCCATACTTGAACGAAGGTCGATTACGGTTGCTGAACAGCCCAACCTAGCCAGTTCGACACATGTGATACCAGAGAGCCTCTCGGGCATTGAACGGGCCGAATCGTCTGCCACGAGCTTCAATCCATCCATGACGACAACTGCGTCATGACCCAACTGCCGCAACCAGAATGCCGCCAGGGCTGCACGCACGCCATTGTCGTCGAAGAGCGCAATCCGCGCCCGGCGCATTGCCACCCATTCATCCGTCGCCTGAACCAGTTGGACGACCGGTGCATGCACTGCCCCAGGCACATGACCGGCCGCAAATTCCGCATCCGAGCGGACGTCGATCACGTAGGCCTGTTCGTCGCGCCACGCCGGCACTTCCCCAGGGCCTATCGCGGGCAGGTCATACCGGGCGATAAAACGCTCGGCGAACGCGCGCCCTTGCTCCAACTGGTCCACTGAAAGGTCCGGCAAAGGCGCCGCGTCATTGCCGCGGGACAGCTTCCTGCCCGACAGCGCCCACCCTTGGGTCCCGTTTTCCATTGCATAAACTGGGTTCCGAATACCTGCGTTGATCAGGCTCTGCACGCCGATCAGGCCACGGGTGCGCCCGGCGCAATGAATGACGACCGGCTGGTCTTCGGGAAGGCCCAGCGCGGCGAACCGATAGAGCATCTCGCCATTCGGCAGATGTCGCGAACCGGGCACCGTCATCTTGCGGTAATCCCGGGCGGGCCGGCCGTCGAACAGGCTCAAGCCGCCCTCGTTCTTTTGCAGGTCTTCCAATGCCTCGGCGCTGATCTGCGGAGTACGTTCCGCCACTTCGACCAGTTCGCCCAGAACCTTGCTTGGCACGTTGACCCCCTTGAACGTCCCGTATCCCGCCGCTTGCCACGCGGCCAGACCGCCGCGAAGAACCAACACGTCTTCATATCCGATACACGCAAGCCGGTCAGCAGCGCGTTCGGCGACACCTTCGCCCTCGTCGTACAGATAAATCTCGGCTTTCCTGTCGGGTAACAGCAGCGGCGCGCGCAGCTCCAACCGACTGTACGGACAGTTTGAAGCGAAAAGAAGGTGTCCTTCGCCGTACTGGCCATGCTCTCGAACATCGATAAGTCCGATCCTCGCATGTGCATCTAGGCGGTCTTTCAGCTCGGTCGCTGAAGCGTATTTGATCATCTGAGCACCTTAAGCTTTACACGCCTATAAGAAGAACTTGGGAGCATACTAGCTTCAGGCCATGACGGACAGTTTCATGGGTTGGTAGAAAAGAATCCAGTTGACAGTATTGTCGGGCTAGCGGGGGCTTTCGAGCTGGCGTTTCAGAGCAATCTGAGATTGGATTTCTCTATTCAATTTCCATTCGCTGCAAAGAAAGGCTCCCTCTCCGGTCCTTTCCGAATTCGATTTTGTCTTGCCCCCTCCCCCCTCCAATTTTCCGCTTCCACCACCACCACGCCCTCCTTTATGAGGGCGTGGTGGTGGTGCGAGACGGGAGAACGCATGGAGCTCTCATTCGTTGGCCCATTCACCGACCACTACGATCGGAGTCTCCCGGGAATTGATTCGGGTCGTAGTCTTCAGCAGGGCGCCGTTACTGATCCAGGTATCGACCATCTTCTTGATCCTTGCCTTGTTCTTCTTACTGTCGAGGCCCAGAATAGGCGCAACCACGTTACCGACCCAGCGTTCGGACTGGCACGAATAACGAAACTCTTTGCCATCAATGGCATGTTGGGCCTGCAGCAGATGAGCCAGCGATACTCCATCGAAAACATCCGGCGGTTCAAAGCGCTCCACGACGGCCACGTCATCTCCCTGACCGAGAGCAACTGAAACAGTCCGGTAAACTTCCCGACCACCTGAATGGGCGAGATTGGCCTTGTCCCGCTCGACGAAGAAATACGTGCCCTTGTCGTCGGCCACGCCCCACTCACGACGGTCCTTCTCACTGACCTTCTGGATGGTCCTCGAGGATCGCGCTGCTGCAAGAAGGCTGCTGGCCCCCCGGCTGGCTTCCGAGGTCACGTCCGTCCCGTTGAGCTTCCGAGTGTGGTGAACGAGTTCAATAGAACAGTTGCAGTCCTTGCAAAGACGCGCGAGATGCTTCGCGATGCGATCAATTTTCCCGTTGTCGGCTTCATTGACCTGATGCGCCGAAACGAACGGATCGATTATGACAACGTCAATCTTCTCCCGGCGGATTTCCTCTTCAAGTCTCCGGAACACCGCCTCGTTCAGGAACAGGTCATCCCGCCTCTCGCTGGCGAGAAGAAGCTCCTGGTCGAGCCCGCTGTCCAAGAAGAGGCGGTCGCCGATGGCGCCGGGATCGAGGCCATGGTGCTTCATCGCCGCGGCGACGCGGCGTTGCAGTTCGTCCCTGTCGTCCTCGAGGTTAAACAGCCAAACCCGACTGGGAGCGCCGACACTATGTCCGAGCAGTTGTCGTCCAGAGGCCAGCTCCAATGCCTGCACCACCATCAGGCTCGACTTGCCCACGCCGCCGGGCGCGACTGTCAGCGAAACGATACCGCGCATCAGGTGTCGACCATAGAGCCAGTCCCTCGGCGGGATTAGTTCGGGATCCTGCCAGGTGAAACGTGTCGGCGACACCGCCGTGTTTGCAGGAGGTTCCGTGTACGGGTTCTCGATCTCTTCGACATTGAGCGAGACAGGAGCATTCATACGGTCACCCTCCTCTGCAGTGCCTTTGCAAAGTCAACGACGCGCATCACGCCTCTCCGCCCCCGCCTGCACGGAGAGCCTCCCATGCTTCGAGGTCGGAAAGCCGCCATCGCGTCGTTCCAGGCGTAAGCTTGACCGGCGTGGGAAAGTCTGGATCTGCCTTGCACCAGCGCCATATCGCGGCACGGTCAACAGCGTATCGCGCGGCTGCTTGCTTGTCGGAGAGATAAGTTTGATGGGTCATTAGTGCATCCTTGTTGTGATGGATGCTCCCCATTATTCACACGATTCGCCCGATTGCGACATCGAAGGAGTCCGAATAAGTCTCCTACTTCTTTGGATCTGAGATCGGCACATAGTGCGGGTGATCGCGCTTTGAGAGTCCGAGGACCATCTCTTTGTGCTCCTTGAATACATCCGGGTCACGGTCTTCTCGACAGCGCTTCAGCGCGTCGGTGACCGTCGTGCGCGAAACGCCGAACCTCTTCTCGGCTGCGTGGAACACGACTTTTGTCGGGACATTGTGGATATCGACCTGGATTTCCACGAATTCCTCCAGCTCCCAGTTCCTCGCCCTCGGCGGAGCGTGTTTCGGCCCCTTAAGCACGAGCTTCCTCCCCCCGACCGGACGCCGATCGGGATGGATCATGTGCGCCAGCATCGTGCGAAAAAGCGGATCGTCGTTGCCTTCCAGCACCTGGTCGGCAACTTCGCGCAGCGCGTCCTCCGGATTACTGAACCTGAGCCGGTAGATTGCCGAGACCTTGTCCTCCCATTTACTCATTTGCCCGTCTCCGTCATTTCGGTTTTCAAAGCGTCACCCTCGCCCATCGAACCGCCGGCTTGCCCGGGCTCGCCGGCAAGAAACCTGTACCAGTCTTCCATCATGTCCCGGCGCTTTTCGACCTGGTCTGCACGATCATAGGCCTGTCGCACTTTCGATCCCACCGAGTGGGCCAGCGCGATCTCCGCCATGTCGCCATCATACTGCGTGTGTTCTCCCACCCAGGTTCGAAACGTCGAGCGCAGTCCGTGCGGCACGGCCGGCGTCGTCAGGCGCGCATCAACGAACCCGCCTTCCCCTTTCCGAAGGCTTGCCTCGTGTATCTTGCGCATGACCGCGGCGAGCGCCGCATCGGAGAGCTCACCGCCTTTACCGTTCCAGAAGACAAGCTGTACGCCGGCAAGGCGCGGAATCTCGTCGAGCAGGGCCATCGCGCGCGATGAGAGTGGCACGCGGTGCGGCCGCCCGGACGGCGGGATCTTCGACGACGTCCGACCGGGCTGGATCGTCCAGAGCTTCCTGTCGAGGTCGATCTCGTCCCACGTCATGAACCGCACGGCACCAGAGCGCGCGGCCGTCAGCGCCTGGAATTCGAGGGCGCGAGCACTCAGCCCCTCGCGCGACAAAAGAGCGGCGAACCAGTCCACAGCATCGTCGAGCTTCAGCGCGGGATAATTGCGCCCGCCGGTCAGCTTCGTGGGCGCCGGCAGGATCATATCGAGGTTCCCGCGCCAACGTGCGGGATTCTCTCCTGCCCGTTGCCCCGCAACTGTCGCGTAATCGAGCACGCGCTCGACGCGCTGGCGCACCTTGGACGCTGTCTCAGTCTTGGTGGTCCAGATGGGTCGGAGAACGTCGAGGACATCCTGCAGTTCAACCTCTGCCACCGGCATATCGCCGATGACAGGTACGGCGTGGCGTTCCAGCGACGCACGCCACTGGCGCCGGTGAACCTTGCTACGGAATTCAACCGCCTTCTCGTCGTCGTAAAGGGCCACGGCCTCGGAGAAAGTCAGCAGCTTGCGCTGGAGCGACTGGCGGTGCGTGATCGGGTCTATCCCCTGCCTGATCTGGTCGCGCGCCTCCCGCGCGTACTCCCGCGCCTTGGCGAGCGGTACGTCGGGATAGGGGCCAAGGCCTGCCTCCCGTCGGCGCCCCCGGAACCGGTAACGAAAAACCCAGGATCGGGAATCGAACTGCCCGATCTGCAGCGCCAGCCCAGCTACCCCTCCAACCGCGTAAGTCCCTTTTCCTTTCAGGCGCTTGACTTCAAGCGACCCGAGCTCTTTCGCACGTTTTGGCATGCCTCGCCCTCCCGAAATCGGCCCGTTTTTGTTCGAACACGGAATCGAACCAGGCGCTTTCCGAGCCCCCGAAATTCTGACCCCTCACGTACCCGCCCAAAGCCGTGTTATTGATGGCTACAGGTCGCGACAGGGCGCGACAAGACATTTCCTGGAAGATACTGAAAGTAATACGGAAAGCGACGAATCGCGACCCGCGGAACACGGCGGTACTCGCCTCCAAATTCTCCCCGTGAATGACAGCACCCTAGGGGGAACTTCCGCTGTCATTAACGCATTCAGCCCCATCTTTGGGCCTGATTTAGCAGATTACTTGCAGTAAACCCTCTTGAACAAGACCCGGGTCAGTGGCGCCGACACAAGGGTGCGGACACCGTGGTTGGCCTTCACGACGCTTCCAGAAACCGGCTGCCACGCGGATCATGCGTTGTCTGCCGGGGCGGCCCGCAGATGATCGGCCAGCCTGTGAGCCAGGGCAACGATCATCAGCGTTGGATTGGCATGGCCGCTGGTTGCGAAAACCGAAGCGCCCGCGACGTAAATGTTGGAAAAGCCGTGCACGCGGCAATCCGCGTCGACGACGCCTTTCGTCGGATCCGTGGCCATCCGCGTCGTACCGGAGGAATGCGCCATGTCGATGATCGTCGCAGGGGCATCGCCCCCATCGCGCACCCAGGGGTCAAGCCTTGGACATGGCAGCCCGGCACGTTCGAACTCAAGCGCGACCAATTCCCCCAGTCGCGCCAATGTGCGCGTCTCCCGCTCTCCCACGCGCCACTGCACGAGAGGCAGCGGTTGCCCGAAGCGATCGACCCGGTCCGACAAGGATACTCTGTTCTCGGCATTCGGAGCCTGCTCGCATATCGCCTGAACGGCCAGACCCGTAAGCTTGTGCGGCATGCCGCCGGTAAGGTACTCCTCGGCGGCGAAATTCGGGCGGAAGCGAAGAACCTGTTCGACGGCGAAACGGGTCAAGCCGGTGGGAAATCGCGGGTGCTGCGCTGCCATGCGCGCGAGACCCTTTGCGATGATACCCGGTGAGCGCAGGACGTTCGCGATATCCTGCAACGTGTTTTCGCTTTGCCCTTTGAGAATCCGCTTCGCCGCCGGAAGCGGATCGTCAGCCGCGCGTTCGCTCGGCATGAACACCGCGCAGTTCAGCAATTCTTCCTTCTGCTGAACTGCGGCCGTCGGGGCCAGGCCCCGCATGTACATGCTGGTGCCGTGTTCGGTTCTCAGTCCGAAAAAGCCGAACATCCTGGACATTGGTATGATCGCGTCGTCTTCGAAATGTGCGACCACCGCACTTGGATGATCCATAAGATAGCGCCCGACGACACCATGACGGTTCCCCAGCCCACGACCGGGCTGGTCCGTGGAATTCAGAAGAAGCCGGGCGTTCTCGATCGCGCTCGCCGCAAGCACGACCTGCCGGGCAGGAATGACCCGGGTCGCACCTTTTGCATCGGCGACACGCACCCCCGTGACACGCCCGCCCGCGGCATCGCACAAAATGGTCAGCGCGGTCGCCCCGGTCACGACGCGGCAGTTCCGTGGCTGGTTCTTCCGAAACTCATGACCCATCTGCATGACTTCCATCGGCGCGATACGCGAACGCGCGAACTGCCAGAAATACGAACCAAGCACATCCCGGTCCGGGCAAGGCACTGGCGCCTCTCGGTTCATCAGCGCCCAAAGCTCTTCGTCATAGCAGTTCGGACCCAGATTGAGGGTACGTGCCGCGCGCTCGAGCGGCTCGGCAAGGTCGCCGGCCGAGATGGGCCAACCACTGTCTGGCAACCAGCTACGGGCGGAGAAGTCGATCGCGTCGAAGGCTGCCGATTTGCCCGCCCAGGCTTGAGTGGAACCACCCAGCACACGGCAACGGACACCGAAGCCCTGCCTGGCGTGATCCCACAAGTCCGTTTGCGCACCGTGAAAATCGCGGCGACGGGCTTGCTGGTCCTCGTTCCAGAGCCCCGGCTCGGTATCGACGGCATTCAGGGCCTCGGCCGCTTCGGTTTCCTCCAGACCGCCGCTTTCCAGCACCAGCACCTCGCGCTCTGTCCCTGCGAGGCCCTGTGCCACGGTCAGCCCTGCGGCCCCGCCGCCGACGATCACGACATCCGACGGCAATTCCTCGCACGGATCGATCTCGTGCAGATCACGCATGCGCCACGTCTGCCGGCTCGGCCGGGCGGGCACGCGACGGGCGCCGTCGCCTTCAACCATGGCGAATCATGTCGTCGTCGACCTGCTGAAAGCCCGGATCGCGGGCGCGCAGCGACCTGTCGGCTTGCGCCAACCGAAGGTTGGCTCGCAGTTTTCGCAGCTTGTTGCGCGCGCGATGCGCCAACCAGGCGAGCCGCTCGCGCGGAGACAGCGGCCCATACTCGTTCATCGGCACCGAGCTCGCCGAGAAACGCTCCATCACCGGAAACGGATAGACCGAGTAGATCGGAAGCCCGGTCTTCCAGAACTCGTCAAGCGACAGATCCCAGGCCGTCTCGATATCGCGGCATGTCTCCATCACGCGTGCCGCGCCTTTCCGGGAAAGCATATACGCCTGCGCGCCTGCCGGGGATGACCGATAGCGCACGATTGACCTGTCGAAAAAGAAATTTAGCTGTTTGGCCGCCGCGTAATACATCCCGAATAGCCGTATGTAATCGATCCCTGTGTCGCTGCAGTATCGGGTGAGTGCATCAAGAGGGAACGCGGTGTCGAAGAGCACGTCATCCTCAAAAACCAGCAGGTAATCGCCTGCACCGTTTTCGGCAAAGTCGGCAATCGCGGTGTAATGACTGGAACAAAGCGCAAGCTGTGATGGTGTCATCTGGCGCGCATAAGTGCGCAGGATCCGAGCGGGATCATACCGCAGAGCGGGGTTGGTGAGCGTCGTATGCGCCTCGAAGAACCGCCACGGGTGACCGAGCGTGGCGAACTGAGCCGTGATACGACGTCGTCGTTCCTCCGCCTGCCTCACGTTGATGACCACGATTTCGAGCGCCGGCGCGGACGGCAAGGTCACAGGTTTGCTGACCGATATGCTGGGTTCATGGATCATGCCAAAGCCTTGCCGGAAATGCCGGGTGCGCGCTGCAAAGCCCGCGCCACCGCGCGCCGCCGAAACTTCATTATCGGCAGCGGGTACTGCGCGCCTAGCGCGACCCGACAGGTGCGCCGCAGGATATCGAGTGTCCTCTCGAAGTCCTCGACGCGGTATTCGATGTCGCGCTTGGCCCACTGATAGGGGTTCATGCGCGGGTCGAACCAGCGCTTTGAAAAGATCACTTCCCAATTGGTAAAGACATGCCGATCGGTTTCGATCAACCGCTCGAAGCCGCGAAGCTGGCCGAAGGCCCGTGCATCCGCCTCGCGGTCGAAGATCACCGCCATGCCGATAGCGTTTTCCGGATCATGATGCGGTGACAGGCGCACACCGGGCGCGTCTTCAAAGACCTCCGCCATCATGCGGTGACGTCGGCGCAGTCGCGTCAGAAGCGGCTCCAGCCGTGCCAACTGCGCATCCAGCATTGCGCCCGTCAGCTCCGACACCCGCATGTTCAGGCAGGAAAACAGTGGCTCGTTGTTTCGCTCGTGACCCCGGATGAAATTGCCAGGATCGTGAAACATCCGCGCCCGCGTGAAAAGCCGGTCGTCATTGGTCAGAACGGCGCCGCCTTCGCCGGACGTCATGTTCTTGTAATGGTTGAAACTGACGGCGTTGACGTCGCCGATGCTGCCGACCCGGCGGCCCTTGTAGGTCGCGCCGATCGCCTGGCAGGCATCCTCGATCACCTTCAGGTCATGGGCGCGTGCGATCTGCATGATCCGGTCCATGTCGCAAACGAGGTTGAGCATGTGCACCGGCATGATGGCCTTGGTCTGAGGCGTTATGTTGCGCTCTATGTCCTCGGGGTCGATTGTCAGGCTTTCGTCGATGTTCACAAGCACCGGCACGGCCCCGACGGCCATGGGGGCGATTGCCGTGGACACCCAAGTATAGGCCGGCACGAGAACTTCGTCCCCCGGCCCGATGCCGGCCGCGGCCAAAGCCGCGACAAGCGCGTTGGTGCCGCTGTTGACGGTCAGGACATGCTCGACGCCCATTGTCTCTGCGAAGGCGGTTTCAAACCGGCTGGTGTATCCGCGGTCTCCTTTCGCATAACGGAGCAGTTGCCCGTCGGCGACCACGTGACCCAACCTGAAAAGTTCCTTGAATCCGACTCTCGGCATGGTGTTGTCCAATGATGTAAGGCGCCTTTTTTCGCGCCGAATAAGTATTAAAGCATCGTAGAAAGGCGTTGCCAGAGTGTCGCCCCGGCCTGATCCCAAGTCAATTGTTGCGCACGCACCCGCCCCCGGGCCTCAAGCGCCGATCGTGCGGCGTCGTCCCCCAGGTATTTCAGCACTGCCTCCGCCCACGCACCGGGATCACGCGTCGGCAACACGCAAGCACCCGGGCCACTGACCTCCGGGATCGCGCCGCCGTCCGACACCAGCGCGGCCGTCCCGCAATGCATCGCCTCGATCGGAGGCAGGCCGAACCCTTCCGTGACCGACGGAAAGAGAAAGGCCGTTGCCTGCGTATAGAGCGCACGCAATTCCGCGTCGTTTACCGGCCCCACGAAGACTGCGTTTCTTGGCGGGGACCACCCGCGCGCCTCGTAGTCCCGGCGCCCGGGCTGCCCGACCAGCACCAATGGGACATCGGCCAGTTGCGGAGCCTCGAAAGCGCGGAACAAAGTCGCCAGGTTCTTGTGCGGTTGCAGCGATCCCAACGCCACTACAAAGCGCCGGTCGGCCAGGTTCATCCGTTGCAGTATCGTTTCGTCCGGGGCGGTGCGCAGGATATGGTCCGTCCCGTTATGCACCACGAACGTCTTGTCGAGAGGCGCAAAACCCAGCTCCGCGAGTGTCTGGCGCGAATGCTCTGACACGGTCAGTATCGCGCGCGCGTGCCGCGAGATCTGCCGCCAGAGCAGCCGGTACCCCAGCACCTGCCGCCGGCTGTAGGACTGGGGCTGTGTCAGGATCTGCGCGTCATGGATCATCACGACGCTGTTGCGATGCAGGATCGGACCCAGATTGCAGAAATTGACCAGAAGTTCCCCACGGGTCAGCGCCGGCAAGGTCAACATCTCCCACCCCTGGCCCTTGCCAAGCCGGCCGGCGAACACTTCAGGCTCCAGGCCAAGCATGCCTACGGTCCTGACGTCGTTCACGTGCGGTGCCACGATCCTGGCCGGTATGACCCCTTGCGCCCGCCGCATGATCTGGGCGGAGAAGTTCAGGGCGGTCCGGTGCACGCCGTTCCGCATCAGATCACCTTGCAGGAACTTGCCGTTGATCGTGATACGGCTGACAGACGAGACGCTGTCAGTGTGTGCAAGAGCGAGATCAGACCTCTGGAGCTGTGTCACCGTTTCAACCGATCGCATCGAGGCAACGCCTTTTACCGGGATCTATACGCCATCATACAGCACCGCGACGTGCCAGAACAATTCCGATTGTTTGAAGCAGGATCTTCAGATCCGACGAAAGGGATGCCGACCGAATATAGCGTACATCAAGTGCGACACGTTCGGGATAATCCGTATCGCTGCGTCCGCTGACCTGCCACAGGCCGGTCAACCCCGGGCGCACGGACTTGTAGTACGCTGCGTGCAATCCGTAGAATTCCAGCTCCGCCTGGGTGATCGGCCGCGGTCCGACTAGCGTCATGTCGCCGCGCAGCACGTTGATCAGCTGTGGCAGCTCGTCGATGCTGGTGCGCCGCAGAAACCGTCCAACCCACGTGACACGGCTGTCATTCTCGAACTTGTAGTTTGCCGTCCATTCGGCACGCGCGACCGGGTCCGTCTTCAGAATGAACTGAAGCAGGTTCTCGGCATCCGGAACCATCGTGCAGAATTTGAGGCAGCCGAATTGTTGCCCGCCGAGGCCCACCCTTCGATGCTGGAAGAACACGGGACCGCCAGTTGTAAGCCTGATCGCTACTGCTGCCGCCAGCATCACGGGAAAAAGAGCCAGAAGAGCGGAACCGGCAATGACCTTATCGAGCAATAACTTGGTTACAGATGCGGATCTTCGGGCGTCAGTGCGACCGCTCAAATATGACGGAACTTCGACCTTTCCATTAGGCAATACCTCAACTGGACCCTGCTTAGCAGGATCTTCAAACACAAACATAGTATTTCCCCCAATTTTCGGGCCGCTATCGCCCGAAACCTTTCCTTAAAATGACATCAAATTGCCGCAATCCAACATATCACATGTTTTAACTTTCCATTAAGGAAATTCGACTCCACACACGCAGAGCGCGCATCCGCCTCTCGCAACTCTTCTTTCGCGACAGATTGCACTGCAGGCTTGAAAAAGATTGTTTCCAATACCTTGTGAGACCGCTTCAAACCGGGTGCTTGCGGACAAAAATCGTCCCTGAACAAGAGCGGTAGAGCAAAATCGCTCGATCGCGATGACCGTCGAAACGCCTTTAGAGCGAATCGATTCTGCCTGGAGTCGCCCGCCCGAGCAGCACATCGCAGAGACCGCGCCAGTTCCCACGCATCCGGCCCGCACGGTCGATCCACGGCTCCGGCCGGAGCGCCTTGACGTGGTTGGCCACCACGTTTCTCAGGACGAGGTTCAGGGCGTGACCGGCAGTGACCGTGCCCTTCCGCCACAGGTAGTGCAGGTTCACGACCTGGCTGTACCCAAGAAGCTCACCGCGACTCTCTCTTCCTGCCTTGGTTCCCAGATGCACACCCGTGAAGTTCTCGATCTGAACGCAGCGCCCAGGCAGTCTCGCACCGAAATCGACATCTTCCTGCCATCCATAGGCCGGCAGCACTTCATCGAACCGCAGACCATGAGCGGCACTGCTGCGTATGGCCATGTTGCAGCCGTAAAGCCCAAGTGTGTCCCGAACGATCCGCGGGGGGGCCTGAGGATCAGGGTCGAAAGCGGTGTCCCAATCGCTCAGCATGGTCGCGGCCTCTTGGGGCGAGAGCCCGGGCCCGTTGATGCCGTCCGCGACAAGCGTCCCGGTAATGCCATCCACATCCTCGTGAAACCCGAAGCCCCGCACCAGTTCGGACAATGCATGACGGGACGGGTAGAAATCGTCGTCGTAGAAAACGCAAAAGTCGATGTCGTCCCCCAGCCTGTCCAGGGCGCGATTGCGTTGCTTGCACGCCCCGGCCGCGCTGATGATCACCTCACCCGAGATTGCCGGGTCCAGAAGGGTCTCAAGGTCGAAATCGGCATCGGCAGGACTGGTGACCGCGAAAACCAGTTTCGCCGGTTTCAGGGTTTGCCGGTTGATAAATGGAACAAGCCCTTGCAATACGTCCGATCGCCCTTTCGAAGCGACAATTATGGCAACACGGGCTTCGGACTGGGACGTGAACATCGGGCGAATTGCTTTCCTGCGAATGGCGCACCCAGCTAGAAAGAATTTGCCGCGCGCGTCAATCCATCGCCGCATACGAAACATGGCAGCGCCCGCCCTGCGGGAACCCGGTTACACGCGTATCTCGGCAGGCCTTTTTCAAAGGGCCCCGAGTTTTGCTCACTATACGCAACCAGTGCCCTCCACTACTGTTGCCGACATGAACCCTATCTCAAGCAAGCTCCGGCCTGGTATCGAATTGATCGACCCGTCAGACCTCGATTCCGGGCTCATGCAGACATGGCGCCAATTGCAGGCGGGCAACCCTCTGTTGCGCAGCCCGTTCTTTTCGCTCGCGTTCCTTCAGGTCGTTGCCGACGTCCGCAGTGACGTCAAAATCGCCATCCTGCGGGACGGCGACACCATAAAGGGGTTCTTTCCATTTCACCGTCGGCCCGGCGCGCGTGGGGCACCACTGGCCGCGCCGATTGCCGATTACCAGGGCATCGTGGGCGAGGCGCCAGAGGCCTTGCATCCGCGCGATTTACTGGTGGCGTGCGGCCTCTCCACATACGATTTCGACCATGCGCTCCGCGACACCCCCTTGTTCGAAAGAAATGCGTTTCGACGGACCGGGTCACCATTGATAGACCTCTCGGACGGGATCGAGGCCTGGCGTGCGGGGCGGATGAACTCTGGCAGCGCACTCAAAAACGTCGAGCGCAAACTGCGAAAAATGGAGCGCGAACTTGGGCCGGTCCGGTTCGAAACGGATGACAAGGCAGCCGATACCTGGACAACCTTTCTGACCTGGAAGCGGGCGGCGATCGCTGCGATGGGCGCGCGGTTCGTGCTCGATCAGCCGTGGGCGATGCAGGTCCTCGAACGGATTCGCGGCACGGATCAGCCGGAATTCTCGGGCCGCCTCTCTTCGCTTTATGCGGGCGACCGCCTTGTCGCGGCGCATTTCGGGATGAGGTCGGAAAACACCTGGCACTGGTGGTTTCCCACCTACGACAACGCGGCGTCTCGGTACACGCCCGGGCTCGGGTTGCTGCTGCATTGTGTCCGGCAGGCCGCGAAAGAAGGACTGACCGAGATAGATCTAGGGCGCGGCGACGAGCGTTACAAAAAGGAATTCGCCAACGAGACGCGCGCGCTCTGCGAAGGGTCACTGGAACGCGGCCTGACACCGCCCGGCGCGGCGCGGCGTTTCCGCAAGTTCACCTATCGCACCGCGGAAACCGTGCTTCCGCCCCGGTATCTCGATCTCAAGCGACGCGCGTTCAACCGCCTTCTTCGGGCCGGACAGGTATAGGCACGACGCCGGCTCTCCGTCGCTCAACGCGCCACGGCAGCACCATAGAGTTCGACCAGCATGTCAGCCCAACTGTCCGGTGTCGTCGACAGGAGTGATCCGTCGGAGAAACCTCGTCTGCTCATTCCGGCGACCTCCGCGCTGTTCATATCCCGGATGCGTGACAGCTTGGCATCGACGTCCGCAGGATCGAACACATCAAAGGCCAGCCCGCAGCCCAGGCGTTCGACATCCGCCGCCAACGCCGTCTGGTCCGAGACAAGCACCGGAAGGCCGCATTGCGCGGCCTCGGCAATCACGAGACCAAAGGTCTCGGGATGTCGGGAGGGCATGACTAGCGCGCGCGCATCGGCGACCAGCGCACCGATCCGGTCCGCGGGCTGCCACCCTGCCAGTTCAACCGTGGGATAGTCTCGTTCGATCCGGTCATGCAGATCGCCAACCCCGATCAGCCTCAATCGCTGGCCGGTGCGTGCCGCGGCCTCGACCAGGTCCATGACCCCCTTGTCCCGTTCCAAGCGGCCGACATAGACCAAAAGATCATTCTCCTCCGCCTCAACCCGCGTAGCGGTGTAGGGTTCGGCCGGGTTGCGCACGACCCGCAACAGACGTTCCGGGTACCCCGCGCGTCGGAACTTTTCCACCTGCTGCTCGTGGATCGCGATGACACCGGCCCAGGGCGCTTGCCGGTCAATGTGCCGGAACAAGACCGCGTGGCGTGCAGCACGCCAAAGCTTGTGCGCATAGTTGCGTTTGTCGCAGTTCGTCATCCAGCAGGCCGCGCTCAGCGGCACCAGCGGGCAACTATGACCACGGCGATAATTCATGTACATCCCGTTCGGACAGGCCAGAAAATTGTCGTGGGCATGCAGGAATACCCGGTCCGCGACCGGCCTCAGGGCCCGAAAGACCGACGGCGAAAAGATCTGGGACCAGTTATGCATGTGATAGACCGTTCCCGGCCCATCCAGCCCGGAAACGGCCCGGGCGACAAACTTCTCCGCCGCAGCGTCATGCAATCCCCGGGCAAGGGCCTCCCCCTTCGACCGGCTCAGCAGATCGCTGCCACCATACGCGATCACGTCGACGCCCAGATCGGCAAGTTCCGGATTGTCGCCCGCATCCCCGGTGACGAAACTTACGGCCAGCCCGCGTTCCCTCAGCTTCTGGATCAGAAGCAGCGCAAGGATCGCGGCTCCGCCGTTGCGGCTACTGTGATCGTTGAACACCACCACGCGCTCGACCCTATCGTCAGCAGCGTACCGCGACGGCGTCGATGCCATGACCTCTGTCATTGCGCACTCAGTACGGTCACGCGCCAGCGCGTGTGGTCCCCCTCGGCGCTGCGGTTTGGCCCCAGGATGACCTCCACGCCTTCACCGGCACCAAGAGCTATCCCGTCGGATCGCAGGGTCGTCGGCGTCGAAACGACGGTCTTCGACACGACGCGCCCCTCGTGCCGCACTGTCAACAGAACCCCGTCCGTGCTGTCCGCGTCCGGCGCGACCTCTACGCGCAGATCGACCTCGCGCGGCGCGCGCGTGTCGTACCGATAGACAACCGACACCGGGTCGTCCGGCCCCCAGGATGACGGCACGGCCCAATCCGCGCCAACCCGGACCGTCCCGTCCTGCGGCAGGGCCAGATAGGGGGTCCAGGGGACGCCGTCGCTCTCCTGCCCAGGACGCGGTTCCAGCGGCAGGTCGGTCTCACCCCGCCGGACGAACAGGGACCTGTCCTCGACCTCCAGGTACGAAAACCCGTCATAGCTGTCGGCCAGCACCCGCTGAGGACCGAGCCTGACCGTGTCACCCAGCTCGACCGGGGGGCCATCCGAAAGGATCAAGAGCGTCTTGTCGCGCGACAACCGCAAAGGTGCCTCCAGCATGAGGCCCGCGCTGTTCAATGCCCGCAAACCCGGGGCCAACATGACGCCGCGCGGCGCGCCCCATATCACCAACGCGCTCTGGCCGAACTTGCACGCATAGGTAAAGGGGTCGGGTGCGACATCGCTTGCGACCCGGCCTTCGAGATGCGCACGGATAAGCGCGAAAGCCTGCCCCGTGGCCGTCGGCGTTCCGTCATCGTCAACGATGGGGACCAGCCCGTCGCCACGCGGGCTGAACGGGTACCAGATTGCACGGTTCACGCCGCCAAGCGCCATCTGGCAATACATACGCACAAGATAATCCGGGGCCTGGTCGGCATCGGTGGTGCCGAACTCGGTGATGGCGATCGGCATGTCCGACAGGCCCGGCACCTGGCGCAGCACGTCGATCTGGCGCCCGATCATTTCCGGCTTGCTCGTATAGGGGTGCAACACGAAGGCATCCATGTGCACCAGACCACCGGCGGCAACCACGGCTTCGGCCCACGCCACGGGAACCGAATGCGCCGCTCCGCCCAGGATCTCGATCTCCGGCCTGATCGCTCGAACGGCGCCCGCGGTGGTCGCAAGCAGGTCCACATAGGCCTCCGCCCGCGCCTGAAGGTCGGGTGGCCAGCCTTCGAGCTCCGCAAACTCCCACGAATTGAACTCGTTGCCGATCTCGATCGCCTCTATGGCGGGAAACCGCTGCAGGATCCGCGTCTGATAATTCGCGAACGCCGCCTGCCCCTCTGCGTCTTGCGGCACATGCCCCTCCTCCCAGTTCGGGTGCCCGCTATAGGCCAGAAGAAGCAGATTCGCGCCAAGCTCCGCAAGCATCTCCGGGTATGCCTCGCGCATTGACCCGAACTCCAGCCGTCCGTCCGACTGTTCCACGTGGTTCCAGATCACCTCGTCGCGAAACACCTCGACGCCCAGCTTTCGACCTCCCGCGAGCGCCTCCGGCTGCCAGCTTTGGCCGAAATTCGACGCCGCACCCAGCAAAGGCCCCCGCAGCGGCTCGGCTGCAACGGCGCTCGTCATCGCCACGAAGGCCAGAACCCAAGGTCGCACGGCGCGGATCAAGGCACTTGCCTCCGGCGCAGTCCATGCGCGGGTCGCGGGTGCGCAAGCCACTGGGAGGCGTTGTCCGCCCGCACCACGATCCGGCTGCGCGACAGCCCGACAACCAGGCCCGCGAAGATGAAAAAGAGCGTGCCCAGGTTCGGCGTAGCTGCCGTCAGCATTGCCGCGATGATCTGCGCCAGACACGCCACCTTCAGGGCTTGAATGACGTTGTCGCGTGGTTTCGACCCGGTTCTTGCCGGTGCCGAAAACAACGAGGCCAGGAACAAGAGATAAAGTGCCGTACCAAGGACCCCCAGGCTGCCGAGGCAAGCCATGAACCAGTTCGATGCCCGCACACTGCCAAGCCCCGCCCCCATCAGCCACGTATCCGTGAAATTCTTGTACGCCTGGGCATTCCACGCCATCCGCTCGACGCCCGAGTCGCTTTGAAGCTTGCTGAAAAGCGTTTCGTTCAGGAACCGCTCCACGACGTCGAACATATGGTACCCGACCAGCATCGCGATGCCGGCCAGCCACGCGACCGCGATCGTCGTGACAAGATAGAAGGCCACCCGTCTCGGAAACGCCCCTCCGGCCGATCTGAACAGTACCGCTATGGAATAGTATATCAGCAGCAATACCAGCGCGACATAGGCCCCCGACGAGGTCGAGCGCAGGACACAGAAAAGCGCGATCAGGAGCATCGCCGTGACCAGCCGTGACCTGGCCGACACCGTCCAGTAATGCAGCCAGAATCCGAAGAGCACGACAGAAAAGGAACCGAACGCCGAAGCTTCGGGCATGCCGCCCACCATGCGTTTGATACCCGCCATTTCATGGAAAACAGCCATGGCGTAATTCGCCGTCCGAAGCGGGTCCATCAGTGTCTTCAATCCGGCAGCGGCAGAGACCACGTCGATCATCCCGAGCGCGAAATTGACCGATGTGCAAATCACCAGTGCCTTGAACACCGCCCCTTCATCCGGCCGCAGGCGATAGAGCGTCGCCAAGGCCAGAAAGACGAGGGACGACAAAAGGAAATAAAAGCTCTGCGTGATGTTGCCGCTCGATGGCGCAAGAGGGATGGAGATGATCCGATCTTCGTTCACCGCGCGCGACAATCCGAAGATCTCCGTATCGCCCGCAAAGATCCGCGGAAAGAACACAGCCGAGATGAAGCAGTAGATCAGGAGCAGAAGCAGGAAGAAACCGGGCTGCAAGGGCATCAGGGTCCCAAGAATACGATCCGGCCCGCCATGACGGGCAATGGCTATGAAGAAGACGATGCACAACGTGAATTCGAGCTGCCCTATCGTGGCCCCACCGAGCGCCGGTAGGTTGAAGGCGGCCGCGGCGCCGAACGGCGCCAGTCCGACGAATGCCCAAAGTCCCCGGAACGGGCCGATCCAAAGCAGCGTTGCGGCAGCAACAAGCGCAAGAAATGTGCTTGGAACGATTTCCAAATCAGGCCCCTACAAATAATCGACTGCGCAGTTCATCGACGAACTTTGAAAAAACGCACCGCCCCGCACCTTGGCGCGTGTCGCGGTACCAAGACTAGACGATCCCGCGCTCAAACAAAGAAAATTGTCCAATTTCGCTCAAACCGCGCGCCATGCACCCCAAGCGCGTAAGCAGTGCGGTGGCATCGCGTGAATTGGACATGATTTGGCAACGATAAGACCTTCGACCCCGGTCCGCGAAAGCTGCGTGCAGGCCGTATGCCGACAAGCCTCGATTATCGTGCGGCTACCAGGAACCAGACATGACAGATGGCGAAACCCAGCAGGTTATGCCACAGAATTGCCTTCACAAGGACACCAAAATGGTCTTGGGACGAGAGTGATCGTCGGCTCTATCGCACAGCGCGAATCATCATGCAGAACACCCGAAACCTGATCTCCCAAAACCCGCTCAGCGTTCACTTTTACGCACGAATAGCAACAATTCTCCAAGACTGTTCACATTCTGACCCAAGATCAAATGCATTTCCCGGTATTCGTTGACTCGAAGCGGCGCTCCCAAGCTTAATTGGACGGGGGTTTTTACGAATTTAGTATCCCAGCCGCATTCGGATCGGCATGTATACGTGTCTGTCCGTCCGCTTGAAAAGCGGCGTGATTTTGACGGCAGGGTAAGACAAGTGATTGTAAACTGGAGTGGTCTCGGATGAATACGGTCTTCCCGGAGTCCGACCGGATGCGGGTCGACGCGTCGATGCACGGCGCAAGCAGATCGCGTGATCCTGACGCCGTCGACATGCGCGCGCTTCTGGGACAGTTCTTGCGCCGCTGGAAGCTGATCCTGGGCCTGAGCGCGTTGGCCGCATACACGGCATATTTCCTCGTCAGCCTTCTGCCCTTCTCCTATAGCGCGACAACGAAAATCCTGCTCGACCCCAGCCGTGCCCAGTTTCTCACCGGCATCGAGGTTCTTGAAAACCGCGAACCGTCGCAACAGGTGATCAACGGCGAAATCGCGATTCTGACCTCCAATCTCCTGCTTCAGGATGTCATCGAAACGGTCGGGCGCGAGCGTATCCTCGCCCTCGTTCCGGAACTGAACGAGCTGCCGCAGGAAACGCTCATGGACGGGCTTGTCTGGGCGGTGCGCGAACGATTGACGGTCTGGGCCGAAAACGAAAGCTATGTCATCGTGATGTCGTTTTCGTCGCGCGATCCACAGCTCACGATGGACCTGCCCAACGTGCTGGCAGAGCGTTACCTCGCCAATCAGGTCGACACCCGCAGGCAAACGATCCGACAAGCCGGAAGTTGGCTCGAAGAGCGGCTGGAAGCGCTTGGCGATGAAGTGGCCAAGACGGAAGAAGACGTCGCCAAGATGCGGACCGAAAGCCTGCTTGCGAATGGCGGCACGCTGGAAAACGCCAGCGAACAGATATCGAGGCTGAACAATCAACTGGTCGAAGCGCGCGCCGCGCGCACGACGGCCGAGGCGCAGATGCTTCAGCTGCGTCAGGTCATGGAAAACCAGGGCCCGCTTGCGGCCGCGGCCCTGGTGCCAAGCACTGCCATGGACGACCTGCAAGAGCGCGCTGTCGATCTGCGTCAGCTTGATGCCGGATGGGCCGAAACCGTGGGGCCCGATCACCCCCGCCGCGCCCGCATCCTCCGCGATCTGAAACAGATCGAGGACGAAATCGCCCTGGAAGTGCGTCTCGAACTGGAGAATCTCGAAAGCGGATACGAGGTCGCGCGGCTGAGTGAGGACGCGATCGGCGAGACCATCAGCCAGATGGAACGGCGCGTCGTCGAAATGTCCCGCGGTGAAATCGCCCAGCGCAAGACCGAACGGCAGGCACAGGCCGCACGCCAGACCTACGAGGCATTGCTTTCAAAGCTCACCGACGCGCGCACCCAGGAACGCCTGCAAAACGCCGAGGCCAAGCTGATCGAGCGCGCCACCCTGCCGTTGAGCCCCTCTGCGCCGAGGCCGAAACTGATGGCCGCGCTGGCCGGCACCACGATGTTGGCCCTTGTATCCGTCTGGGCCTTCATGGCCGAATTGACCGCAACGACCTTCCGAACGCCGAGGGAGGTCGCCGACGAGATCGGCCTTCCCGTCGTCGCCACCTTGCCCGCCGAACGCTGGTTCTCGACTCGCGGTTTCCTGAAACACATTCGAAAGAAGCCGTATTCGCCTTTCGCCGAGAATATTCGCAAGCTCATGACGATGCTGCTGATGCGCGATGAATTCGCGATCTCCACAAGCGTGACGGTGCTGTCCACGAAGCCAGGCGAAGGCCGCACGACCACGGCGCTGGCCTTGGCGGAAGTGTCGGCGCGCTCCGGTCGCGCCGCGATTTTCGTAGATTTCGACCTGCGCCAGGCAACCGTGGCACGGCAATTCCATTGGAAGGTTCAGCATGACCTGGCAGATGTAATCGCAGGCGAGTGCGACCTGAAACAGGCCATCAGCACGCCTGAAGACATGCCGTTCGACGTTCTGGTGTGCGCACGCCCCTCGCCCGAAATCGCAGAGGAGCTTTCGAGCCTGGATATCGAGGCGATCGTCGAAGAACTCAAACAGCTCTACGACATGGTCATTCTGCAGGGACCTGCGCTCCTGTCCTCGGCCTTTTCCGTCATCGTCGCCAAGGCATCGGACAATCGCGTTCTTGTCATCGAAAGCGAAAAGACCAGGCGCAGCGAAGTGAAGGAAGGGCTGGCCATGCTGCAAAAGCTGCGACTGCCGGTCGAAGGCATTGTGTTAAACAAGTTGCGCACGTAGGCGAAAAGGTCCCAATGGCATGAGTACGGTCGACGTATCACTCGTTCAACCCCTCGATCCCGGGCAATCCGGCCGGTCCGAGGCCGAGGTGCGTGGCTCTGCGTCCCACGGCCCCGCAATTCTGCACGGGGCGCAACCGCGCGTCGCGCTGATACATTACTGGCTGGTCGGCATGCGCGGCGGTGAAAAAGTGCTTGAAGCCCTCTGCCGCCTCTTTCCCGATGCCGACATCTACACGCATGTCTACGATCCTGGCAAAGTCAGCTCCACGATCCGGCGCCACAGGGTCTTCACGACGAACATCGCGCGGCTGCCGATGGCGCGGCGCTTTTACACCAAGTATGTCTCGAAGATGCCGCGCGCGCTGGAAGACCTGGATTTGTCCGCCTACGACCTTGTGATTTCGTCCGAATCCGGTCCCGCAAAGGGGGTGATCCCGCAACCCAATGCCCTGCATCTAAGCTATGTGCATTCCCCCATGCGCTACATCTGGGACCAGTACGGCCTCTACCGCAAGAACACCGATCCGCTGACCAGGGCCCTGATGGGGCCCTTGACCAGCCGGTTGCGAAGCTGGGACGTCACGAGCGCTGCACGGGTCGATGATTTTGTGGCGAATTCGCATTTCGTGCAGCGCAGGATCATGAAGTACTGGCGGCGCACGTCGCACGTGATCCATCCGCCCGTCGACGTGTCGGCTTTCGCCCCTTCGCCCGATACCGAAGTCGGATCGTTCTACCTCTATGCCGGCGAACTGACCTCCTACAAACGCCCCGATCTCGCGATCGAGGCGTTCAATCGCCTCGACAAGCCCCTGATCGTCATCGGCGGACCTGACAAGGCGCGACGTGCCCTGGCCCGGGGCGCCGGGCGCAATATCCGCTTCCTGGGTCGTGTCTCGGACGACAAGCTGAAATCCTACTTTGCCGCGTGCCGGGCCCTGATCTTTCCCGGCGAAGAGGATTTCGGCATCCTGCCCGTGGAAGTCATGGCGGCGGGTCGGCCCGTGATCGCGTATGGTCGCGGCGGCGTGCTCGACACCGTGGTGGACGGAGAGACCGGCCATCTCTTCCACGACCAGACGGCCGATTCTCTGGTCGACGCGGTGCGACTGTTCGAATCCGAACAGCTGCAACGGCTGGACAGCCGGCTCATCATGTCGCATGCCGCGCGTTTCGACGAGACCCAGTTCCGAGACAGGTTCATCGACCTGTTGGAATCACACGGAATTCAGACAGTAAGGCCAAAGGGGCCCTGAGCCTTTGGCGCGATCGGATCGGGAAGGGATTTGATGCTGCGGACCCTCTTGTCGCCTTTCGCCGTCGGCGTCGCCTCCAGGGTGGTTTCTCAGGTCTGCGCCTTCGTGCTCATCCTCGTGGCGTCTCGCGCGCTGGACCTTGCGGAATTCGGCAGCTTCGCAATCGCCTCGGCACTGTGCGTCATCTTCACCACCCTCATGTATACCGGCGTCTATCAGACGATCCTGCGCACCAAGGACCTGATAGCGGATCGCGACACGCTATTCGCGTTGCAATTCGCTATCGGCGCCGCCGGGTCGATGACGATGGTTCTCATCGGTCTGTCCATCGGCAACCTGTCGGACCTTGGAACGGCCTTCGCCCTGGTCGGCCTCGCCCCTATTCCGGTCCTCGCCTCGTTCAGCGCATGGCTCGAAGCCCATCTGGTGCGCGACGGTCGGGTTCGGGCCACCGCAATCCTGGTTCTGCTGTCAGAGCTGGTGGCCCTGGCGACGGCTGTTGGCATGTTCCGGGCAGGCTTCGGCATCGAGGCTTTGGTCATGTCGCGTCTGACCTCGATGGCCTTCATCCTGGTGCTCTATGCAGCGCTCGTGCGCATCGTGCCGAAACCCCGCATCAAGCGTGCGACCATCCGCAGCGGCCTGCGCGAGGCCTGGCCGCTCTGGGGCTCGTCCTCGCTGGGCATGCTGTCGAACTATGGCGCGGACCTGATCCTCGGCGCCTTTCTCAATCCCGCCGCGGTGGGCGCCTACCGGGCCGGCTCGCGCATCGCGAACACGGCCGCGGACGTCGTGACACAGCCGATGGGCATCATCAGCTGGGCACAATTCGCGCGCAAGGAAGCGTCGGACAACCAATCTGACATCCGAACCCTCTGGAAGAACAATGTCGCGCTGTGCTTCGCCCTCATGGCGCCGGCCATGATCACCGTCAGCGTCCTGGCGTCCGATATCGTCACGGCTGTGTTTGACCCCTCCTGGGCGGCCGCCGTCACGATCATCTCGATCATCGCAATCGCGCGCCTCATAGAAAGCCTCAGCTTTCTTCTCGAGCCGACGCTGACATGTCTGGGCCGTTCAAAGCAGCAGTTCTTCGTGCGGCTGGGCGACACGCTGTTGCTTGTCACACTGCTCTTCGCCATCGGCCGGCACTCCCCCGAAGCCGCGGCGCTGGCGGTCCTGCTCAAGACCTGTGTGACCATGTGCGTATCGGTGACCCTGATGATGCGTGCCGCCGGAATCACCGTGGCCGACCTGGTAGAGATCACGCTGCCCGGGCTTGGCCTGACCGCCCTGTGCCTGTCGGTCATCTATATTGTCGGCCTGCTTCCGCTTGCGGGCGGCTCGGCGACCCTCTTACTGGCCACTGCCGCAGCCGAGATCACCGTCTGGTCGATCTGCATCGCTGCACTGTTGCGCAGCCGGATACTGGTGATGCCCGCGATCTGACCTGCCCGTTCAGCGTTTGCGAACGTCGAAGATCACCTGTCCGTCCAACACGTCGATATGGTGGATGCCGATGGTTCCGGGCACCTGCCGCGGCGTGATGTGGCGCACCAGCCTTTCCTGGTAGCGGTCCATGTCCAGCGCCTCGATCTCCATGATGTTCAGCCCGTACCCATACGTGCCATGCGAATTGTCCTGGCTCGGGCGAAACAACCGCCCGTCCTGCTGAAACACGCGCCCTCCCCCGCGTGCGGTGCGCGAGTTGACCACGACCGGGTTCATCGGATGCGGGGTGATCTCGGCCAGGTCCGGCCCATCGACACGAAACAGATGCAACTCGGAGCAGAAATCATCGAAACTGTCCTCGCAAAGATTGGTGAACAACCACCAATCCCCGCCCACCTTGGCCAACGTGCTGTCGGACGCGCTTACACCCTCCATCGCCGTTGCATGCAACGTCCACCCCAGCGGAAAGTCGGTCGCACGCCAAAGTTCCAGCCTTTTCCCTTCGCTCGTCTCGGGCAGCATGAAGATGTCGTCGCCGTGCTGAAACACGAACGGATAGGACAAGTGATAAGAGGTCCGGATGGCATCCCCGACGAAATCCAGCCGCCCCGCGTTCAGACGGCCTGCCGCGATATGTCCGCGCCCCGAGCGGTAATCGAACACCTCGAAGAACACATGGACCGCGCCCTGATGCGCAATCAGAAACGGATCTGCCCAGTACGACCCGGCAGGCGCGTCGAACTCGACCGCCGAAACCGGATCGAAGGTCAGCGCGGTGCCCTCCGCCAGCCGCAAGCAAAATCTCCCGGGACGCCCGCCCATGCGCGCACGGATCGTGTTGGCGCTGCGCACTGCGGCTTCCGCCGCAACGCGCCCGACATATTGCGGCAACTGAAGAACCGACGCCGCCTTGTCGTCAGGCACCTCGTCCGGCAGCTCCTCCAGCGCCGGCACCTCGCACAGCGCAAGGCGCGCCAACTGGCCGGTCAGGAAGCGCACGGCCTTCTCGCGTTGAAACAGCAGGTTGCGCGAGGCCAGGAACTTGGTGTCAAACTCCGTTTCGGCAATCCTCCGCCAGCCATCTTTCTCCGACGTGAAACTCCACAGGCGGACCGGCGTGACCGGCGCATTCGTCACCGCAGCATGAAGCCCGCTCACCGGATCAACCGTCGAAAGCCGCCAAATTCCATGTTGCGCGTTTCCGGCAAGCTCTTCGACGGCGGGAATTCCCGAATCATCGAGGATAAGGTCAAGGTCCGGCACGATCCCGGGATCCGCGGGCAGGATGTCCCGGTCATGCAGGCCGGGTATCGGTACGTCCCGCGCGGTTTGCCGGGTGACGGCCGTTTCAAGCGCCAAAGCGGACGACATAAGGCTGGTTGCGCTTGTGGCCTCCTCGCCCGAGGCGACGATGCACACCAGGTCGACCAGGTCCATGTCATCGAGGATTTCGACCAGACGCGCACTGTCAGGTCTTGCCGCGTTGGGATCGCCGAGCACCAAACCGACGCGCAAGGCCCGTTGCTCATCCTGCATTGCAGTATCCGACTAGTCGACACGACTTACCGTCGCGGCCGCGGTCAACGCACCGTCGGCCCGTGTGGAATTTCAAATCGCTCAGATCCGTCACCGTTTTATCCCTGTGGCACTCGTTTCGACAAGTCACCTTGCATCCCTGACCCGCTCGCGTGCAGCCTGTCGAAAATGGTAGCTATCGCAAGCACACCAATCTACCCCAAAGGCGATCACACGCGACACTTCCCTTCGGCTTTCGGGTGACTGCTCCGGTCGAGGCGCACGCCCGGATCGGGCCGATGCCCTGCCGGATTCGCGTCCGATCCCGTCAGACCGGCGCCGACGCTCCATAGGTCCGATCCTTCAGCGCGGTCCGTGACAGGCTGTCCTCGACCGCCTCCAGGAACTTCGCCTCCGCCTCGGAGTGCCGTCGCGACGGGTTGCTCAGCAAGTATATGTCGACCATCGGCAGATCATCGAACGGGGGCAGCTGGCGGATTCGACCCGCCGCCACGTCCTGCGCCGCCACGTGCAGCGGCAGCGCCCCGATCCCCACATTCGCCATGATCATGCGCCGGATCTCGTTCAGGCTGGACGACACGCCGCGCCAGTTGCGCGACAGGTTCAGCCGGGCGCGCAGCTGCGAGATCGCCTCCAGCGGTCCGCCTTCCGCCTCGGTCTGGAAGGCCACGAACGGCTCGCCCTCCAGATCCTCCGGCAGGATCGCATCCGCCCCGAACAACGGATGCCGCGCGCCGCAGTAAAGGCCGAAATATTCGCGGTAAAGCACCATCGTCCTCAGGTTCTTGGGCATCGTCGTCAGCAGGCAGATCCCGAAACTGGCGCGGTTGAGCTTTATCATCGTCTCGACCTCGTCGCTCTCGAACACCGTGAAGGAATAGGTCACGCCGGGATGCGCCTGCGCAAAGCGGTTCAGCACACCGTCGAAATGTTCCGATATCACCGAAGAGGTGATCGCGATGGACAAGTGCCCGCGCAGCTCGGCCTTGTCCTCGTCCAGGATCGCCGGGATCTGCGACACCGTGCCGAAGATCGTCGCGCATTCGGTATACAGGACCTGCCCCGCCCGCGTGATGGTGAACTCGTTGGGTTTGCGGATCACCAGCGTCTTGCCGATGCTCTGCTCCAGCCGCTTCAGGGCCGCCGAGACCGTGGGCTGTTTCAGGCCCAGATGGCTCGCCGCCTTCGAGATGCCGCGCTGTTCGACGATCACCATGAAGGTGCGCAACAGGTTCCAGTCCAGGTTCCAGGGAAAGCGACGGCGCTGCGGCAGGCTCATAGATTTTCTCTATAATAAGAATGCTTATTATTTATTTGCGCGATAATTCCGACCATGCAAGGCTTTTGCGCAAGCGGCGCAGGCCGCCAATGCCGCACGGGCAAAAGACCCGGCGCCGAAAATCAACATGGAGACACATATGACAATCCGCCGAACCGTTCTGAAATCCGTTGTCGCGGCCATGGGCCTTGCCGTGGCGGGCCTCGCCCCCGCCGCCGCGGAAGAACTTGAAACCCTTAAGGAAAAGGGTGTCATCCGCATTGCGATGTCCGGCGCCTACCCGCCGTTCAACTTCGTCAACGACCAGAACGAGGTGGTGGGCTTCGACCCCGCCATCGGCACCGAGATGGCCAAGCGCATGGGGCTCGAGGCCGAGATCGTCACCACCGCGTGGGACGGAATCATCGGCGGGCTTCTGTCCAACAAGTACGACGCCATCGTCGGCTCCATGACCATCACCGAGGAGCGGGACGAGGTCGTGGATTTCGTCGGCCCCTATTATTCCGACAAGCGCGCCATCTTCACCCAGCCCGGCTCGGGTATCACCAGCCTCGAGGATCTCGAAGGCAAGAAGGTCGGCCTGACCCTGGGGGAAACCCATGAGGACTGGGCGCGCGAGCGTGGATACAACGTCAGCACCTACAAGGGCCTGCCCGAACTGCTCCTGGAGCTTGAAAACGGCCGCGTCGACGCCATCGTGAACGATTCCATCGCCGCCATCCTCGCCATGGGCGAGAAGGGCCAGGAATACGAGATGTTCGCCGACCCCACGACCGAACCCTTCGGCGCGGGCATCGCCATCCGCGAAGGCAGCCCCGAACTGGCCGCCGCCATGCAGGAGGCGCTGGATTCCATGATGGAAGACGGCACCTACATGGAAATCGCCGAAAAATGGGTCGGCGCGGACATCCGCTAAGCCCTTTTGCCCCGCCGCCATCGCAGGTTGGCGGGGCCTTCCGGACCCCTGCCCCGGATTGGACCGGCTGACCGCCCGGGCGCGGTGCGTCTTGCCCCTGACCTGTTCAGCCACGCTCCCGATTTCGCCGGAATGTCTTCGCCACGCCCCGGCCCCGCGACCTGCCAGAAGGAAACGCCATGGACATAGAGTTGATGCAAAGGGTCTATCCCTTCTTCCTGCAGGCCGCCTGGGTCACGATCCAACTGTCCGTGCTGACCGCCCTGCTCGGCCTTACGTGTGGCGCGCTCGGCGCGGCGATGCGCCTGTCGCGCCTCGCGGTCTTCCGTTTCCTCGGCGCGGCCTATGTCAGCGTCTTTCGCGGCACGCCCGCGCTCATCCAGCTTTTCATCCTCTATTTCGGCGGCCCCCAGGTCGGCATCCAGCTCGACGCGTTCGAGGCGGGCGTCATCGGCCTCGGCGTCAACGTGGGCGCTTACATGACCGAAACCATCCGCGGCGCGATCATCTCGATCCCCAAGGGCCAGCGTGAGGCGGCCCGCACTCTCGGCCTCAGCCGCTGGCAGGCGTTCTACAACACGACCCTGCCCCAGGCCGCGCGCCTGATGGTCCGCCCGCTCGGCGTCAACCTCAACATGCTCATCAAGTCCACGGCGCTGGTCGCGGCCATCTCGGTCGTGGAACTCACCTACACCGCCCAGCGCTACATCGGCTCCACCTACAAACCGTTCGAAATGTTCCTGCTCGCGGGCCTTCTCTACATGATCATCATCTACGCCACCGGCCGGGCCGTCGCCTGGCTCGATCGCCGCGTCCAGATTAACTGACCGGAAAGGAAAACCAGAATGGGCCTCGACTTCACGGTTGTTCCGGAACACCTCGACGTGATCCTGCTGGGTTGCCTCTGGACGATCTTCATCGCCGTCGCCGCCGCGCTCGTCAGCTTCTTCGGCGGCATCATTTTCGCGGTCATCGCGCTTTACGCGCCGTGGATCATCCGCCAGCCCTTCCGCCTGCTGGAATGGGTCTTCATGGGCACGCCGCTGCTCCTGCAACTCTTCCTGATCTATTTCGGCCTCGTGCAGATCGGCATCGACCTGCCCGCCTTCGTCGCCGGCATCATCGGGCTTGGCCTGCATTTCGCGGTCTACAATTCCGAACTGATCCAGACCGCCATCCTCTCGGTCGACAAGGGCCAGATGGAGGCCGCCCGCACCGTCGGCCTCAGCCGTGGCCAGGCGCTGCGCAAGGTGGTGATCCCGCAGGCCGTGCGCGACGTGATCCCGCCCATCGGCAACAACATGATCGCGCTTCTGAAGGACAGCGCGCTTGTCTCGGTGATCGGCGTCAGCGAGCTGACCCTCTCGGCCCAACGCGTGATCGGAGCCACCTACAGGCCGTTCGAGTTCTACCTCGTCGCCGCCGCCTTCTACTACGTCATTAACCTCTGCATGGAATGGGTGCAGCGCCGTATCGAACGCCGCATCGCAATCTCGCGCTGATCGTCAGGAGACCAACCATGACCGACAAGGACCATTTCGTCGAAATCAAGCACGCCCAGAAATCCTTCGGCAAGCTGGAAGTACTCAAGGATATCAGCCTCAACGTCGCCCGCGGCCAGATCGTGGCGATCATCGGCCCCTCCGGCTCGGGCAAGTCCACCCTCCTGCGCGCCATCAACGACCTCGACGCGCTGACGGGCGGCGAGATCTGGCTCGACGGCGTGCAGGTAAACAGGGACCTGCCCTATCGCCAGTACGAAAAGCACATCAACCAGATGCGCCAGGACATCGGCATGGTGTTCCAGCACTTCAATCTTTTCCCCCACATGACCGCCCGCGACAACGTCACCATGGCGCCAAAACTGCTCAAGGGCCTGTCGAACGAAGAGGCCGACAAGCTGGCCGAGGAACAGCTCGACAAGGTCGGGATGCTGGAACGGATCGACTATTACCCCTCGCAACTCTCCGGCGGCCAGAAGCAGCGCGTCGCCATCGCCCGCGCGCTCGCCATGAAGCCCAAGCTGATGCTCTTTGACGAGGCCACCTCCGCCCTCGACCCCGAATTGGTGGACGAGGTGAACCAGGTCATGAAGAAACTGGCCGAGGAACACATGACCATGATCATCGTCACCCACGAGATGGATTTCGCGGCCTCGGTCTGCGACCGCGTGCTCTTCATGGACAAGGGCGTCGTGGTGGAGGAAGGCCCGCCCAGCGTGGTCTTCAAGAACCCCACCAAGGAACGCACCCGCGAATTTCTTCGCAAACATCTTGCAGGCGCCAAGTGACCGACACCACGTCCTACCTCTTCTACCAGTCGCGCAACCCGCGACCCTTCCTCGACCACGGCGAGGGGATCTACCTGATCGACGAGGCGGGCAAGCGGTACATCGACGGCTCAAGCGGCGCGATGGTCTCCAATATCGGCCACTCCAACCCGCGCGTGCTGGCCAAGATGAAAGCGCAGATGGACAAGGCCACCTTCGGCTACCGCCTGCATTTCCGCACCCACCCGTCCGAGGATCTGGCGGCGAAAACCGTCGCCATGACACCCGATGGACTTGACCGCGTCTTCTTCGTCTCCGGCGGCTCCGAAGCCGTTGAAAGCGCCGTGAAACTCGCCCGCCAGTATGCGCTGACCCAGGGCCAAAACGACCGCTACAAGGTCATCTCGCGCTTCCCCTCCTACCACGGCTGCACCTTCGGCGCGCTCGACCTCACCGGCTACGCCCCCTTGCGCGATCCTTTCGCGCCGATGCTGAGCGGGATGCCCAAGGTCGCCGCCCCCACCACCTATCTCGACCGCGACAACCTCACGGAAGAGGCGCGCGGCCTCAAATACGCCGACCTCCTGCGCGACAAGATCCTCGCCGAGGGCCCCGACACCGTGCTTGCCTTCATCATGGAGCCCGTCGGCGGCGCCTCCACCGGCGCGCTGGTCGCGCCCGACAGCTATTACGGCCGCATCCGCGAAATCTGCGACGAGTTCGGCGTGCTGCTGATCTATGACGAGGTCATGACCGGCGCGGGCCGCACCGGTAAATTCCTCGCCGCCGAACACTGGGGCATCACCCCCGATATCGTCTCCATGTCCAAGGGCTTCGGCGCGGGCTACGCGCCCCTTGGCGCTATGGTCGCGGGCCGCCGCCTCGTCGATCCGGTGCTTGACGCGGTCGGCTTCGCCCACGGCTTCACCTATGCCGGCAACCCGCTGGCCTGCGCCGCCGGCCTCGCCGTGCTGGAAGAGATGGAGGACCACGACCTCATCGGCAACGCCGCCCGGATGGGCGACGTCCTGATGGCCGAACTGCGCGCCCTGATGGACCGCTACCCGTTCATCGGCGACGTGCGCGGCAAGGGGCTTCTGACCGCGTTCGAGTTTGTCTCCGACCGCACCACGATGGCACCGCTGGACCCTGCACTCAACGCCCACGACCGCCTCGTCGAACTGGCCTATGCCCGCGGCCTCATCCTCTATTCCCGCCGCACGCGCGGCGGGACCAAGGGCGACCATTTCCTCGTCGCCCCGCCCCTCATCATCACCGTCGATCAAATCGCCGAAATGATGGCAATCCTTCGCGACGCCCTCGACGCCTTCGCGGTTGAGATCGGCCTGCCGGTGGAGTCAGCGGCATGAGGCTCCCCGACAAGCGCACTTCCATCAAGGCCGCCATTGCCCAGATCAAGGACGGTGCCACCATCATGGTCGGCGGCTTCGGCGTGCCCGGCACGCCCATGACCCTGATCCGCGCGCTGGTGGCCCACGGCGCCCGCGACCTCACCCTGATCAAGAACGACGCCAACGAGCCCGGCATGGGCATCGACCACCTGCTGCAAAGCGGGCAGGTCAAACGCCTCATCACCACGCACCTGGGTCTCAACAGCCACGCCATCGGCCTGATGAACTCCGGCGCGCTCGAGGTCGAATTCAATGCCCAAGGCATCCTGGCCGAACGCATCCGCGCGGGCGGCGCCGGCATCGGCGCGATCCTCAGCGATATCGGCATCGACACCGAACTCGCTCGCGGCAAGCAGGTGGTCGAGATGAACGGCACGCCCTACCTCGTCGAGCCTGCCCTGCGCGCCGACGTGGCCCTCATCCACGCCGACACTGCCGACCCGTTCGGCAACCTCGCCTATGTCGCCACCGCGCAAAACTTCAACCCGCTCATGGCCATGGCCGCGCCCTTGGTGATCGCCGAGGCCGAGCGTGTCGTGCCCCTGGGACAGCTTGACCCCAATGCCGTCCACACCCCCGGCGTCTTTGTCGATCACGTCACGGAACTGCCTGAAATATCAGAGGATTACGCCGTTGTCCGACGCTAGGGATCGCATGGTCGCCCGCGCCGCGCGCGAGATTGCACCGGGCATGGTCGTCAACCTCGGGATCGGCCTGCCAACGAAGGTGGTCAATCACCTGCCCGCCGATTTCCCGGTCTGCCTACACACCGAAAACGGCATGACCGGCATCGGTCCCGCCCTCTCGCCCGACCGCGCCGACCGCAACCTGATCGACGCGGGCGGCGCCTATGTCACCCCCGTCCCCGGCTCCGCCTACTTCGACAGCGCCACCAGCTTCGCCGTGGTCCGCTCCGGCCGGCTGGACCTCACCATGCTCGGCGCCTTCGAGGTCAGCCAGACCGGCGATCTCGCCAATTGGAAGATCCCCGGCAAGTTCAGCCCCGGCGCGGGCGGCGGCATCGAACTGGCGCAAAAGGCCCGCCGCGTCGCGGTGCTGACCACCCACACCGACCGCGCCGGCAACCCCAAGCTCAAGGCCACCTGCGCCCTGCCCCTCTCGGCCAGCGCCTGCGTCACCCGCATCTTCACCGACCTCGCCGTGATCGACGTCACCCCTGACGGCTTCGCCCTGACCGAACTCGCCGAAGGCACCAGCGTCGAGGACGTGACCAAGGCCACCGACGCCCCCCTTTCGATTCCCGACGCCCCCATTCCGACTTTCTGAGCCCCCATGACCGAAGACCTCAAAACCCGCCTCTGCGCCGCCGTCGATGCCGCCTTCGACCGACAAGTCGCGTTCCTGACCGAACTCACGTCCCACCCCTCGACTCGGGGCAACGAACAATCCGCGCAGGACTTAATGGCCTCCGAACTGAACGACCGTGGCTACAACGTGGACCGCTGGCAGATCGACCTCGCCGACATTCAGCACCTCCCCGGCTTTTCCCCGGTCCTCGGCCCCTATGACGACGCGGTAAACGTCGTCGCCACCCACCGCTCGAGAACCGCGCGGGGCCGCTCCCTCATCCTCAACGGCCATATCGACGTGGTCCCCGCGGGCCCCCTCGACATGTGGGACAGCCCGCCGTTCGCGCCGCATGTGGCCGACGGCTGGCTCTACGGTCGCGGCGGCGGAGACATGAAGGCGGGCCTCGCCTCCAACCTCTTCGCCCTCGACGCGCTCCGCGCCTGCGGCCTCGCCCCGGCGGCGGACGTCCACTTCCAATCGGTGGTCGAGGAAGAATGCACCGGCAACGGCGCGCTCGCCTGTCTCGCCCGTGGCTACACCGCCGAGGCCGCGCTCATCCCCGAACCTTTCGCCGAACACCTGGTCTCGGCCCAGCTTGGCGTCCTGTGGTTTCAGGTCCACCTCAAGGGCCTGCCCACCCATGTGGCCTATGCCGGCACAGGCGCCAACGCCATCGAGGCGGCCTTTCCACTGATCCAGGCCCTGCACGACATGGAACACCGCTGGAACGACGCCGCCAACCGCCCGCCCGAATACGCCCACATGGACCACGCGCTCAACCTCAACATCGGCAAGTTTCAGGGCGGCGACTGGACCAGTTCCGTCCCCGCCTGGGCCGTCTTCGACGTGCGCATGGGCCTCTTCCCCGGCCACTCCCTAGACGCTGCCAAACAGGAAATCAGCCAAGTCATCCGCGACGCCGCACTGCAAAACGCCTTCCTGCGCAACTCCCTGCCCGAGATCGTCTATCACGGCTTTCACGCCGAAGGGTACGCGCTCTCCCGCGACAGCTCGCAGACCGCCACCAACGCCGTCACCGCGCTTGAGACCGCCCACCAGACCGTCACCGGCACCCCCCTCACCCGCGAGCCAATCACCGCCACCACCGACGCGCGTTTCTTCGGCCTCTACGCCGACGCGCCCGCGCTGGTCTACGGCCCCCGGGCCGAGGCGATCCACGGCTTCAACGAACGGGTCGACCTCGAAAGCCTCCGCCGCGTCACCCAGACCACAGCACTCTTCATCGCCGACTGGTGCGGCACCGAGGAGGCCTGAGCCATGCGCGACGCCGTCATCGTCTCCACCGCCCGCACACCCATCGGCAAGGCCTATCGCGGCGCCTTCAACACCCTCACGGCCCCCAGCCTCGCCGCGCCCGCCGTCCGCGCCGTGCTCGAACGCGCCGGGCTGGAGGGGGCCGAGGTCGAAGACGTCATCTTCGGCTCCGCCCTCACGCAAGGCACCTCCGGCGTCAACGTCGCCCGCCACATCGCGCAAGCATCCGGCCTGCCCGACAGCGTCGCGGGCGCCACCATCGACCGCCAATGCGCCTCGGGTCTCAACGCGCTCGCCATCGCCTCGCACATGGTCCGGGCCGAGGGCGTTGACGTGGCCCTCGCCGGTGGCCTCGACAGCATTTCCCTCGTCCAGAACGATCACTGGAACGCCCACCGCTACCGCGACCCATTGGTGCCCGACAGCTATTACATGGCCATGCTGGACACCGCCGAGGTCGTCGCCGCCCGCTACGGCGTCACCCGCGCCGCACAAGACGCCTATGCCCTGCAAAGCCAGCAGCGCACCGCCAAGGCGCAGGAAGCCGGCCTTTTCGCCGACGAAATCATTCCCGTCGAGGCGACCAAGCTCGAAACCGACAAGACCACCAAGGAAACCTACGAAGAGCCCGTCCGCCTCGCCGAGGACGAATGCAACCGCCCCGGCACCACCGCCGAGGGGCTCGCCAACCTCCACCCCGTGCGCGGCGAGGGCAAAACCGTCACCGCCGGCAATGCCAGCCAGCTCTCCGACGGCGCCGCTGCCCTCGTCGTGATGTCCGAAACGGAGGCTACCCGCCGCAACCTCACGCCCCTCGGCGCCCTGCGCGGCTTCGCCGTCGCCGGTGTCGCGCCGCAGGAGATGGGCATCGGTCCCGTCCACGCCATCTCCCGCCTGCTGAAACGCGCGGGCCTCTCCACGGACGACATCGACCTTTGGGAAATCAACGAGGCCTTCGCCGCGCAGCTTCTCCATTGCCGCGACAAGCTGGGCATCCCCGACGACAAACTCAACGTCAACGGCGGCGCCATCTCCATCGGCCACCCCTACGGCATGTCCGGTGCCCGCATGGCGGGGCATATCCTGCTCGAAGGCCGCCGCCGGGGCGCCAGATGGGGCGTCGTCTCCATGTGTGTCGGCGGCGGCCAGGGCGCCGCCGGCCTTCTTGAAATCTTCTGAGGATCCCATGACCACGCTGCCCTCCAACCAGATCGCCTACCTCACCGCCCTGCGCCAGGACCTGCACCGCCAGCCCGAGATCTCCGGCGACGAGGTCGAGACGGCAAAGCGCATCACCCGCGAACTTACCGCCCTCGGGGCAGACCGCATCTGGCAGGGCCTCGGCGGCCACGGCGTCGCCGCCGAATTCACCGGGCGCGCGCCGGGCCCCACGGTCCTTTTGCGCTCTGAACTCGACGGTCTGCCGATCCGCGAGATCAACGACATCCCCCATGCCTCGCAGATCGACGGCAAGGGTCACCTCTGCGGCCATGACGGTCATATGGCCACGCTGATGGGTGTCGCCATGCGCCTCGCAACCCGCCCCGCCAGGGGCCGCGTCATCCTGCTCTTCCAGCCGGCCGAGGAAACCGGCGCGGGCGCGCAGGCCGTCATCGAGGACCCGCAATGGCCCCAGATCCGGCCTGACTACGCCTTCGCCTACCACAACGTCCCGGGGCTGCCCTTGGGCGAGATCGGCCTGCGCTCCGGCCCCGCGAACTGCGCCTCGCGCGGGATGCAGATCCTGTTCACCGGCAAAAGCTCTCACGCCGCCTTGCCCGAGGACGGCCTCTCGCCCGCTCGCGCCATGGCGAGCCTGATGACAGCTCTGCCCGCCCTCAGCCGCGGCACCATCGCCGACGCCGATTTCACCCTCGCCACCCTCACCCACGCCAACCTGGGCGAGCCTGCCTTCGGCATCGCCCCCGCCGATGGCGAATTGCGCGTGACGCTGCGCACGATGACCAACGAGGGCATGGATCAGCTGATAGACACGGCCCTGCACAAGGTCGCCCAGGCCCAGGGCGACCTTGTCACCGACATCCATTGGCACGACGTCTTTCGCGGCGTGGTTAACGACACCGACGCCACCGACATCGCCCGCCATGTGGCCCATGATCTCGGGCACGAGGTCAACGAGATGCCCACCCCCATGCGCTGGTCCGAGGATTTCGGGCGCATCGGCGATGACGGCGCCAAGGCCACGATGCTCTATGTCGGCGCGGGCACCGACATGCCCCAGTTGCACAACCCCGACTATGATTTCCCCGATGCGCTCCTGCCCGTCGTGATCGACCAGTTCGCCGGCATCGTCGACCGCCTCCTGGGCCTGCCCGACACATGACCGACCCCGCGATCCCCGACGCCTGGTGCGAGGTGCATCGCGACCGGATCGACGCCAACCTCCGAATCGCGCTCGGCCTCGTCCCCAAGGGCCGCCGGTTCTGCGCCGTGCTGAAGGCCGACGCCTATGGCCACGGCATCGCCACCGTCGTACCGCTGGTCCGCGCCCACGGCATCGACTGCATCGCCATCACCTCGAACGCCGAAGCCCGCGCCGTGCGCGCCGCCGGCTACACCGGCCAGCTGATCCGCCTGCGCGCCGCCACGCCGATCGAGGCCCGCGCCGCCCTGCCCGACCGGGTCGAGGAACAGGTCGGCACGATCGAGGCGGCCGAGAACCTCGCCGCGCTGAAAATTTCCGGCGCGCCGGTCCGCGCCCACCTGTCGCTCAACGCCATGGGCATGTCCCGCGACGGGCTGGAAATCGGCACGGAAGAGGGCCGCGCCGCCTGCCGCGCCATTCTCGACCGGCTGGGCGACAGCATCACGGCCATCTGCACTCATTTTCCCGACAATGCGCCCGACGAGTTGCGCGCCAGCGCCGCGCTCTTTCAAAAGCACGCCGACTGGGTCCTGGACCAGGGCAACCTCTCGCGCGAAGGCACGCTCGTCCACGCCGGCAGTTCGCTGACGCTGGTCTCCGATCAGCCGGTCCGGACCGACATGTATCGCTGCGGCGCCGTGCTCTATGGCATCCTCAAGCCTGAATGGGGCTTTCAGACCACGATGACCCTCAAGACCCGCGTGGTCAGCGTCACCGATTACCCCGCGGGCGCCACGGTGGGCTATGACCGCACCTGCGTTCTTGACACGCCCCGCCGCCTGGCGTGCCTGTCCATCGGCTATGCCAACGGTGTCCGCCGCGCCGGTCAGAACACCGGCACCGTCCTGATCGGGGGGCACGAGGCCCCCATCCTGGGCCGCATTTCCATGAACACCACCGTGGCCGACGTCACCGGCCTCGACGGTATCTCGGTCGGCGACCCGGCGGCGATCTTCGGCGGATCGCACGACACGCGCGGCGCGCTGGACACGGCCGAGGCACAGTTCGGCACGATCATCGCCGATCTCTATACCGACTGGGGCCTGAGCAATCACCGGATCGTCCGGTAAGCGCCGTCAGCTGCCCTTGATGTTGATCGAGAAACTGGTGCGCGCGCCTGCGGGCGGCGGCGGGAAGGGCGCGGCGCGCTTCACCATCCGCAGCGCCGCCTGGTCCAGCTTGGCCGAGCCCGAGCTGCGGGCAATCGACAGTCCCGCCAGCCCGCCATTGCCGCCGATGCGGAACGCCACCACCGCCGTGCCCCGGCTGCCCACCCGCGGACGCGGCACGCGAGAGATTTTCCGCATCACCTGTCCGGGATAGTTGCTGGCGGCGGCATTGCCCGCGGCCTGCGACTTGCCCGATCCCTGCGCCGTCGATCTGGTCTGCGTCTGTGTCCCCGAGGCACTGCCCGCGCGCGCGTTCTGCTGCGCGTTGCCCTTGGGCTGGGTCTTGGGCTGGGTCCTGGGCTTTGACTGCGTCGTGCGCTGCGGCTTCGGTTCGGTCCGCTTCGGCTGCGCCTTCGGCGGCTCGGGCTTGTGCGCTTCCTCGAACTCCGCACTGCGCGGCTTGGGCCGCAACGACCGGGTCACCGCGCTCGGCGACTCGTCCACCGGCTCCAGGATTTCCGCCTGCTCCGGCTCTGTGGGCTGCACGCTTTCCTCCGGCACGGACTCCGACGGGGTCACGGGCACCAGCGGCACGTTCGGCGTGATCTCCGCCTGCTCGACAGGCTGGGCCTCGGCCGGCTCCGGCACGTTTTCGACAGGCGTTTCGGTCGGCGTCACCGGCGCGGTCTCGGCCTGCTCGACAGGTTCGGCGGTCTCCTGCGGCGCGACTTCGGGCGACGTGTCCTCGGGCCGGTCCTGTGCGGTTTCCTCGGGCATGTCCTGCGCCGAGACCTCTTCCGGGGGCGTTTCCTCGACGACTTCCTCGGTGGCGTCGGGCGTCATCACCCCCGCCGCCATGTCGGCAAAGCTGTTGCCGATGCTGGCCTCGACGCCGCCCGCATCGCCCTCGATCTCTATCGCTTCGCCCTGGAACACCGCCGCCACCACGGTGCCGTGCACCACGAGCGCCGCCGTCACGGCCACGGTTTTCACAAGACGCGACGACGCGATCATTCCAGCCCCCTCTGCGTGACGATCACCACGCGCTCCGCCCCGGCGCCGCGCAGGTCCCGCGCCAGGTTCACCAGCGTCTGCGCCGACAACTCCTGGTCCGGCACCACGCGCACCAACGCGCGGTCTTCCTCGCTGCGCCGCGCCAGGAAGTCTTCTGCCGAGGCAACATCGTCGCCCCGGAAGCTCATCCGCCCGTCGGGATGCACCACCAGCGTGTCGGGCGGCGACCGCCCTTCCAGGTCCGCCGTCCGCACCAGGCTCAGATCCTTGTCCAGCGGTTGCGACAGGGTGCCCGCCACCATGAAGAAGACCAGCATCAGGAACACGATGTTGATCAGCGCAATGGTCGGCTCCCGTCGCGAGGATGTCTTGACCTTGCGCATCTCAGGACCCCAGCACGCTGATGCTGACGCGCTCGATGCCGCGCAGCACGACCAGCAGATCGGTCAGGCGCTGCGCCGTCACGCCGTCGCGCAGGCTGACCACCACGGGCCGCGCCTCGTCGCTTTGCGGCATCTCGGCAAAGGCGGCGCTCAACCCGTCCAGTTCGACCTGCTGTCCGTTCAGGCTCAGGTCCTCGTCGCTCAGGCGCAGAAAGCTGATCTTGGTCTCGCTGCTGCCGCTGCCCCCCGCTCCCGCTGCGGCCAGCTCGACCTCCGCAAAGCGCGAAAAGGTCGATGACAGCATGAAGAACAACAGCAGCAGGAAGATCACGTCGATCAGCGACGTCATCGACAAGCGCCTGCGCCGCGAGGTCTTACGCACGGCCCGGCTCCGCTTCGAAATCCGCCGCAGGCGCCGGGCGGCCCTGTGGATGCAGCACCGTCGAAATCGCCCGCTCTGCGGTGACACGCTCGCCGTCCATCCGGCCCTCCAGCCAGCTTAGCACCATCGAGGTCGGCATCGCCACGGCCAGCCCCACGGCGGTCGTCAGCAGCGCCACCCAGATACCGCCCGCCAGAAGCGAAGGATCGACCTGCGCCCCGGCCTCCTGCAGCGACTGGAACGCTTCGATCATGCCCAGAACCGTGCCGAAAAGGCCCAGCAGCGGTGCCAGCTGCGCCACGCTGTCCAGCAGGCGAAAGCCGCGCTCCAGCCGCGCGAACCGCGATTCCGCCTCCGCCTCCAGCCGCTTGCGGTTCTGTGGCTGCGCGGAAAACGCCATCTCGACGACCGGAGCGAGGTAGCTCTTCGATTGCTTCAGCGCCGCCAGCGCGGCCGCCAGGTCACCCTCGTCCCACGACTCGACCGCCTCTTTCATCGCCTTGTGCCGTCCCACCCCGGCAGCCGAGAACTGCCACAGCTTGTAAAGCACCGTTGCCAGCGTGACCACCGACACCGCCAGCAGGATCATGACGACCGGACCGCCCAGGTCCGCAACCTGGCGCAGGCTTTCCAGAATCCCGTTCATCCCGTCACCTCGATATTCGTGCGCGTCTCCAGCTTCAGCCCG
This sequence comes from Roseovarius sp. THAF8, assembly GCF_009363735.1. Classification (NCBI taxonomy): domain Bacteria; kingdom Pseudomonadati; phylum Pseudomonadota; class Alphaproteobacteria; order Rhodobacterales; family Roseobacteraceae; genus Roseovarius; species Roseovarius sp. THAF8. Next base: position 1,176,736 of record NZ_CP045410.1, read on the forward strand.
GTCTCGCAGGCGGTGTCGGGCAGCTCGGCCGCCTCGCAGGTATGCGCCCCGTTGATCAGCACCTGGCCCAGCCCGTCACAGGCCATGCCGGGCACGGAAAACTGCCGCACACGCGGCCGCCCCGGGGGCAGCGCGCCGAAATCGAACAGGGTCAGGCGATCCACCTGGCCCTCGCTGTCGAACAGCACGGTCTCGTAAACCGCCTTGTCGATCTGGGTGGGATGGCCGTTTATCACCAGGAAGGTCAGCGTGCAGCTGCTTTCGTTCGCCTTGGTGGCGTTCAGCTCGATCAGGACGGCCTCGCCCAGCTCTTCTTCCTGCGCCACTGCGGCCTGCATGCCGGCGATCCCCGTCAGCATCGCCATGAGGGCGGTGGTGAACCTTTTCATCTCGCGTCTCCCTTTCACGTGATCCGCGCCGCATCCCGCAAGATGCAGGCCGGGCCACGTTTCAAACCAATTCTCGGCGCGGTCAAGCGCTTCACGGCCGTGACTATCGCGAAAGATGGGGGATTTGGAACGCCGCTTGCCCTGAAGTCGCGCTTTCGTGTGCATCCCCGGTCTTCTGCAGCCGGCCATGTTCGTGCGTCGGCCTGGCAAAAGACGGGTCTCGGCTTGGGGACGCTTTGGCGAATGTCTCTCACATCCGGCCCGGACACTCAATACCCAAACAAATCTATCAGAAATAGAAATCGCCCGTCCTTGCCCCGGACGGCGCGAAACGAAAACGGGGCGCATCCACCGGATGCGCCCCGCAAATTCAGAATTTCAGTACAGTTATACCTTCGAGGCCGCCGCGCTGCGCGGGCCTGCGATCAGCCAGATGATGAAGCCGATAATCGGCAGGATGATCACCAGCAAACTCCACAGGACCTTCTTGCCGGTCGAGGCGCCCGAGCCGATGATATTCACCAAGGCCCAGATATCCAGGACCAGAACGATAAGGCCACCAAGGCCACCAATCTCCAACATGCTTGTCTCCTTTTCTGCGTGTCTAACGCGTCAGTCTCACGTTTGTTTCAGGCTTTGCGGATTTCGCTGGCACTTTTCAGCACCTCGTCGCCGTCTTCCTGTTGGATCAGGTACGCCGGGCAGTCGTCGTCGGCCTCCCGCGTAATCTCCGATCCTTTGATCTTGACGGTCGTCTTTTGGGTGTAGACTTTCCTGACCTCACCCTGACCGGTGCCATTGCCCCAGTCCCATTCAACGGTGTCGCCCTGGGAAAACGCCATCTCAGTCGCGCCTCAGCGCATCGATCAACTCTTCCTTGGTCATGTCCGACCGACCCTCGATGCCGACGTTCTGGGCCTGATCGTAAAGGTCGGCTTTCGACCATTCCTCGTAGGGCGGCGCCTTGCCGCCTTTCTTCGACGGTGCCATGTCGTCATTGGCCTGGGCATTGGCGATCCGCGCGGATTTGGACTTGCTGTAGCCCTTGTCGCGCAGCGCCTCGTAAGTGTCTTCGTCCTTGATGGACGAACCGTTCGACTGTGCCATGACGGTGTCTCCGAATAATGCTGGAGATAAAACGTCGCGCAGCCCTATTTGTTCCCGCAAACGTGGTGTAACCGCGATACGTGCAGCCAATGAGCCGATGACCGGAGTGGGTAATGTCGAAGTCCGATAACGATCTGATCAAGCAGGAAAAGGAAAAGGAAGCCATCGAGGAAGCCGCGGCGCTGTCACCGCGCCTGATCTTCGAGTCGATCCGCCGCAACGGCGAGGAAGAGCTCGAACGGCCGATGACCGCCCTGTGGTTCTCGGGCATCGCCGCGGGCCTTCTGATTTCCTTCTCGGTCCTGACCGAGGCGATCCTGCGCTCCCACCTGCCGGACGCGGAATGGGCCTACATCGTCGAGAATTTCGGCTATTCGCTGGGCTTCGTGCTGGTCATCATGGCCCGGCTTCAGCTGTTCACCGAAAACACCATCACCACGGTCGTCCCCGTCATGATCGACCCGTGCGCCCACACCATTGGCCGCACCGCCCGGCTGTGGAGCGCGGTTCTGGTGGCCAACATCGTCGGCGCCTTCATCGTCGCCGCGTTCTTCGCCTTCGGCGGTGTCCTGTCCGATGACGTCGCCGCCGCCTTCACCGATCTCAGCCGCCATGCCACCAGCTTTCCTGCGCTCGAAGGCTTCATGCGCGGTATTCCCGCCGGCGTGCTGATCGCCGCGATCGTCTGGATGCTGCCCTCGTCCAAGCGCAACGAGATCGGGCTGATCGTGCTCTTCACCTGGCTCATCGCGCTCGGCGATTTCACCCATGTCATCGCCGGATCCGTCGAAATGGCCTACCTCATGGTCCAGGGCCAGCTCGCGGTCGGCCCCGCCGTTCTGGATTTCTTCCTGCCCGTCCTGCTCGGCAACGTGGTGGGCGGCACGATGATCTTCACCGTTCTGACCTACGCCCAGGTCATGCCGGAAGTAGAAGAACAGCGCTGAGAAGCGCCGCGCAGGAAAAATGCGCGCGCCCGGGCTGCGGGCACGCGCATGTCGGACGCTCAGTTCCAACGATTTCGTTCAGTTGAGCGAAGCCAGATCGACCTGCGCCTCGCCTTCGTCCAGCGGGCCGCCGTGAATGTCGACATCGCGCAGCGCGTTGTTCCGGTCAAGAACGGTGTGAACGCTCAGCACCTTGTTGCCATGGCTTTTGGCCGGATCGTCCATGATGGTCCGAAGCTCGGCGCGGGCCTCGTCGTCCAGCGCGGCCACGTCCACAGCAACCACGTAGGCCTTCAATTCGTCCGCCAGTGATCCAGCGGTCGCGGTCACGGGCAGGGTTCCCATCAGTACGGCAAATGCAAAGCGTTTCATCGTTACTCCCCTCTCATAAGGTTCATCCTGTAAACGACTGAAATCAATTACGGTTCCCAGAAATAAAGCACCGCAGTCTGGGACGGACTGCGGTGCTGGGCGCGTCGGGCGCGCCGCGCTGACAGGGGACGGGGATGCAGTCAGCGCTATGTGTTGGCGTCAGTCGCGCATTCCGCGCGCTCTTGCCGTTTCATTCTGTTCTTCGACGCTATGCCGAATGCGACGAGTACAAGGTTCAGAGCCACGAACAGACCCGGCACGATGATGTCTGCCGCAGTGCCGGTCTGCACCGCTCAGTTGGTGTCCTCGGCGGCTGCAGGTTCCTCGCTGGTCGCTGCAGGTGCGGAGGCACCGTCATCTGTTGGGTCGTCGCTGGTTGCGAAAATGTAGAACAACCCGAACAGGATCGCGGCGAACGCAACCACCAGCAACATACCGCCAAGCGGACCGATATGGCGTTTCTTCTGCGTTTCCAGATTTGTTTCGGGTGCTGACATATCGTCTCCTATCCGTCTCGTTTCACTGGCCCAACGCCGCGGCTGGTGCGCGGTTCCGAAAAAAATTGGCGATCACGAAAGAAACTTGATCAGCGCTTCCTCGCCGCGCCGAAACCCGTCCCGCGCGGTCTTGATTGGCGGCAATTTCCGCTTGCGCGCGCCAGTGCCCGCCCGCGCCAGATCCAGCACATCGGGGTGGACGTAACTTTTCTGCGCGATGGCGGGCGTGTTGTGCAGCCGCTCCGAAGCGGCGCCTGCCAGCATCTTGATGCTGATCTCCTCGGCGTCCTCCGCTGCCAGGAACGCCGCCAACGTGCCGTGCCAGGTGCGCAGCGTCTTGGCCGTGGCGCGCGTCTCGCACAGCGCCTCCAGGCGCGTGTTCAATTGCTCGGACGATACCGCGCGGGCGGCTCCGTCCTCATCCACCCACGACACCAGCGATGGCCCGGGCAGGTCCTGGCACGCTTCCAGCACCTTGGCCAGCTTGGTGCCTCTCAGGGTCTTCTCGACCGGCTTTCCGCCCTTCCCCTTGAACGACAGCTCGACCGAGTCTCCCTCGATGCTCATGTGGCGCGCCTGCAACGTGGTCGCGCCATAGGTCCGGTTCTCGTCAGCATAGCTCTTCGCGCCGGGCCGTAACGCCGCCCGGTCGATCAGCGCAAGCGCCGCGGCCACGGCCATGTCCTCGCTGCCCACGTCGCCCGACAGGTTGTGATCTATCCAGCGCCGCAGGCGCGGCAGGCTCCGGGCGAACGTGCCCAGACCGTCGAACTTGGTCTGCGACCGCTGCGCCGACCAGTCAGGGTGATACCTGTATTGCTTGCGTGTCCGCGCGTCACGCCCGGTGGCCAGCAGATGCGCATTGGCCATCGGTGCCATCCACACATCGGTATAGGCCGGCGGCACCGCCAGCGCCTTCAGCTCGCGACGCTTCCTGGGGCAGTCGATGCGCGTGCCGTCCACGTTGATATACGAAAAGCCCCGCCCCCGCTTCTCGCGGCGAATACCGGGGTTGCTGTCCGGGTAATAGACCAGCCGCTCTGCCACGGGCGATATCCTCCATCATTCAGATAAGAGGACGCAAAGAGATCGTGTTGGGTTCCACGTTGCCCAGGCGGGCCAGTTCCTGTTCCTTGTGCACGACCAGGAAATCGTCCTGCCATGTCGCCACGCCCGCCTCTCGCAGACGCGTCAGGGTCTTGTTCGTATGCACCAGCGACAGGCCCACCGCATCGGCCAGATCCTGCTGGCGATAGGGCAGCGGAACACGGCCGTTCTTCATCATGTCCAGCGCCCGCAGCCGCTGGAAGAACCTGTAAAGCGCCCAGGCCACGCGCGTGACCCCGTTCATCTGTCCGATCGTGACCAGCGCCTCGCCCAGCATCTGCTCTTCCCGCGCGGCCAGGTGCGTCAGGTCGAACGCCCGCTTGGGTTGCGACTTGAACAGCCGCCAGAAATCGGACCTGTTGAACACGCACAGCTTCATCGTCGTCGTGGCCTCGACCGAATGCTGCATTTCTCCCATGACGCCGCTCTGCAATCCGACAAAGTCGCCCGGCAGCACAAAGCCCACCACCTGCCGGCGCCCGTCTTCCATCGTCTTGTAGCGGATCCCCATCCCGCTCAGCGCGGTGTAAAGCTGCGTCGACGAGGCCCCCTCGGCCAGGATCTCGGTGCCCTGCTCGGCCGTCAGCTCGCCGGTCTTGAAACTTTTCATGAATTCAAGCTCTTCGTCCGACATCGGCGCGAACAGCTCAAGCTCTCTCAGTGGGCAGGCAGCGCAATCGATGGCCATCTTCTCAATCTATGTCGCAGTTTAATGTGGACGTCATGATTCTGTGTCATATTCAACCAATACCGAGGGGGTAGTAAATGCAAAATACATCGCCGCGCGAGGACCTTGTGCTGGTGTCTTCACGTAAAACGCTCGAAGCCGCCGATCTGGCGGATTTCGCTCAGTCGCGTTCACTCGGAGAGGTGATCGTCGAGAGCGATACCGACCGTGCGCGTGTACTGCTCAGCGAAAGACACTTCTCCTTCGCCTTCATCGGCTTGCCCGATACCGAGGATCGCGGCACCCTGCTGACGGCGCTCAGCGCCGAACGCACGCACATCGTGCTGCTGGACGACAGCGGCGTCGCGGCGGGCTCTCCAAGCCTGCGTGTGGTGTCGCGGCCCTTCACGGACATCGATCTCGAAGGGGCGATTTCCGGCGGCATCACGGCCGTGGACGTGCCGGACCCGCAATAGGCAAGTCTCCTCCAACGCGCGAAAATCCACCGGAACCCGCGCGCAGCTTGATCGTTATGGTCGCGTATCGACTGTAATCGAAGGATCGAGCAAATGTTTCATTGGGCCCTTATATTTCTGGTCGTGGCCTTCATCGCCGGGATCTTCGGCTTCGGCGGCATCGCGTCAGCTTCGGCCGGCATCGCTCAGGTGCTGTTCGTGATCTTCATGGTGCTCTTCGTGATCGCCCTGGTGGCGCGGGCTTTCAACCGCACCCACTGGTGACCCGCCCGCACCACCGACGCAGCGGCAGGGGCCGGCGACACCGCTGGCCCTTTTTTGCGTCCCTGCCCAACGAAAAAAGCCCCGGCGCACGCCGGGGCTTTTTCAATGAAACGCGCTGACGCGGGTCTCAGGCCTTCAGCGTCTCGGTCGACGAAAAGAACATCGCCTGGCTCACCGCCGAGCGGACCTGGTCCGACTGGTATGGTTTCGGGATCAGGAATGCCGGCTCCGGCCCTTCGCCGGTCAGCAGGCGTTCCGGGAACGCCGTGATGAAGATGACGGGAACATCCGGCGCATTCTCCATGATGCCATTGACGGCGTCGATCCCGCTGGAACCGTCGGCCAGCTGGATGTCCGACAGGATCAGGTCGGGCGTTTCCTCGTTGAACAGCTTCAGCGCATCGGCCTCGGTGCGGGCGATGCCCGTCACGCGGTGCCCCATGTCGCCGACAATCCCCTCGAGGTCCATCGCGATGATCGCCTCGTCCTCGATGATCATCACGCGTCCTGACAGAACGCTCGACATCTCGTCATAGGCGATATCGACAAGTGACCGCGCCTCGTCTTCCGAAATGTCCATGATCACGGCCACTTCGGCAAAGCTGAACTCTTCGATTGTATGAAGCAGCAGAGCCTCGCGCGTGTTGGTCGTCAACTTCGCCAGGTGCGCCTGGGCTTTCGCCTGAAGCCCGGTCTCGTCGTCCGAAAAAACCGCGCCGGATGTCGCCCAGATCGGTTGGAAAACCTTGAACAGGGCCGTCTTGGACGCGATCGAGGCGTCGAAAACGCTGGGATCGCTCAGCACCGCTTCCAGCGCCGCCACCGCGTACTGATCGCCGCGCTCCTGCGACCCGGTCAATGCACGTGCATACCGGCGCAAATAAGGCAAATTTGCACCGATCTGTTCGCTAAGTTCCGCGGAGTTGGTTTCGCTCATTTGATAGCTTCCAGTTTTATTCTACTTTCATGGAACCCAACACGCATAGCGTGGTTAAGTTCCAGACACACTATACAAATGTGGCCAAAAGACAAAATGACTCGAGATAAACGGAATTCAAGAGTGCAAAATACCATCGACGAAAACCTCAAGCGCGCATTCGAGGATGTGGCCAGTGAGCCTTTGCCGTCTCGCTTCACTGACCTGCTGGAGCAGCTCAAGACAAGCGGGCACGGCGCGGACAAATCTTCCGGGACGGACGACAATTCATGAGCGACCCGCGTGAAGAACTGGTCGAACACCTCGGGCCCATGCGGGCGTTCGCCATGAGCCTGACGCGCAACTCCGCGCTGGCCGACGATATGGTGCAGGACGCCTTGGTCAAAGCCTGGACCAATATCGAAAAGTTTCAGCCCGGCACGAACATGCGCGCCTGGCTCTTTACAATTCTGCGCAACACGTATTATTCCCATCATCGCAAGGCGCGCCGCGAGGTGTCCGACACCGACGGCGAACTGGCTGCGTCGCTGGCGAAAAAGCCGGACCACGATGGCAGATTGCAGATGCGCGACTTTCACGTTGCCTTCGACAAGCTGCCCGACGAACAGCGCGAAGCCTTGGTACTGGTCGGCGCCGGCGGCTTTTCCTACGAGGAAGCCGCGGAAACCTGCGGCGTCGCCGTGGGTACGATCAAGAGCCGTGTCAACCGCGCCCGTGCGCGACTGGTGGAATTGATGCATCTGGACGAGGATCAGGTACTCGAAACGACGGACGCGGTCACCGCGGGCATCGTATCGGCGAACAAAAGCGTTGCCTAAGAAGTCCAAAGCCCTGCTCGACGCATACGGAACGATGGTCAACCGGCTGTCGTTCCGTCTTTTTGCGTTGCTGGCCTTGGCGCTGTTCCCGCTCGGCGTCATCGCCGTCTATCAGACCGACCAGGTCCTGGACGAGACCGAGAACCTGCGCCGCAACGCGCTTTTCTTCGAAACCACCTCGGCCGCCCGCGACGAACGCGAACTGATCCAGCAGACTCTCGGCTCTGCCGAAGGCCTGGCAGCGCTGTCGATCCTCGACGACGCCCCCGCCTGCCGCGAGGTCATGCGCGAATTCGCCGAAAGCAACGCCCACATCGCCTTTGCCGGCTACACCAAGCTTTCGGGCATCATGGAATGCGGCTCCGAGGGAGACGAAGTGCGCGACTTCCGCACGCTCGAGCGCCTGCAACGTGCGCTCGACGCGGACGGTCCCAGTGTCTATGTCGCGCCGCTCGGCTCCATAAGCCAGCAACCCGTGCTGGTCGTGAACCATCCCGTCTATGTCGATCGCAGCCTGACGGGCATTGTCTCGCTCTCGGTGCCGCTGCGCCTCACCTACCAGCCGCTCACATCGCCCCGCTACGACCATGAACTGCGCTTCGTCACCTTCACCAATGATGGCCAGACCATTTCCGCCAGCGGCGGCCGCGAGAATGCCGATGACATCCTGCCGCAGATGATCGACCCCGAGGATCTCACCCGCCATGTCGGCACCACCTTCACCGGCGAGGACGGCCTTGGCGAGGAACGCATCTACGCGGTGGCCAGCATCTTCCAGGACCAGGTCAGCGTCATCGCAAGCTGGCCCGCGCGCACCTCCGTCTGGGGCGGCGCGCTCGCATTCTACGTTCTGAATCTTCTGTTTCCCTTTGCGATCTGGGCGGCCGGGCTCGCCTTCGCCTGGTATGAACTGCGCCGCGTCGTGATCCGCCATGTCCGCGATCTGCGCTCCGCCATGCGCCGCTTCGCGCTGGGCCAGCGTGACGGCTTCCCCCTGCGCCTGCAAAACCCGCCCGAGGAATTTGCCGAGGCCGAACGCGCCTTCAACCGCATGGCGATCATCATCGCCGAATCCGAGGCGCGGCAGGACAAGGACCTGAAGGACAAGGAGGTGCTGCTGAAAGAGGTGCACCACCGCGTCAAGAACAACCTGCAAATGATCGCCTCGATCATGAACATGCAGCTGCGCAGCGCCAAGACGCCCGAGGCGAAGTTCATGCTGGCCAGCCTGCAACGGCGGGTCAACGGCCTCGCCATGCTGCACCGCACGCTCTACACCACGCCCGACCTGCTGACGATCGAGGCCAACGAGCTGCTCGAAGCGGTCGTCACCGACATCTCCACCATGATGACCGTCCCCGGCATCAAGATCGAGCGCGAACTCGATGCGTTGCCGCTCTACCCCGACCAGGCGGTGCCGCTCTCGATGCTGCTGGCCGAGGCACTGACCAACGCGCTGAAATATGTCGGGGCGAAAAAGGATGAAACCCCGTCCGTCCGGGTTACGTTGAAAGAACAGTCCGGCGGGCAATATCAGCTCAGCGTCATCAACTCCAAGGGTCCGATCATGCTCCGGCCCATCCCCGAGGTCGAGACCATCAGCGGCCTTGGCACCAAGTTGATGAAGGCGTTTGTCAGCCAGCTTGACGGCCACCAGGAGGTGACGGAAGACGACGACCACTACGGTCTGCACGTCACGTTCGAACGAAAGGACTTCGACTCGGCAACGTGATGCAGAATGGCGACGATCCAGACTTCCAGGTGATGATAACCGCGCAGGAGGCGTGGCCCGTGTTCGAGCGCGCCGTGCTTGCTGCCAAATCGCATATCTGGGGCTCCTTTCGCATCTTCGACCTGGCCACGCAGCTGCGCAGCCCGGAGGCCCGCGAAATCGGCGAGACGTGGTTCGACCTTCTGGAACACGTCCTCTGCCGCGGCGTGCGCATCCACATCACCGTCAGTGATTTCGATCCGATCTTCGCCACCGAACTGCACCGACTGACCTGGCGTACCGTGCGCCAGGCCGCCGCGCTGGCCGAAGTCTCCGATTGCTCGATCCACAATCTGCGTGTCACCCCGCACCTCCACCCGGCCAAGGCCGGGCGCCTCCCCTGGCTGGCCTTCCTTCCGGCTGTCCTGCGGCGCCGGTCCAAGCGGCTGATGGCGCTCAGCGACGACCAGAAGCTGCGCGAGGCCGTGCGCCTGGACAATGGTGCCCTGCCCGAGCTGCACACCACGTCGCATCACCAGAAGATCGCCGTGATCGACGACGAGGTGGTCTACGTCGGCGGCCTCGACCTGAACGAACGGCGCTACGACACGCCGCAGCATGACCGGATCGCCGCGCATACATGGTCCGACGTCCAGCTTCTGGTGCGCGGTCCCGAGGCGATCGAGGCGGCGCATCACGTCAAGACCTTCCTCACCAGCATCGACGCCTGCCGCAAGCCCGCGCCGATGAAATACATCCGGCGCACGCTCTCGGCCCCGCGTCCGACGCAACTGCCCTACGTCTCGCCCAAGACGCTGCTGCACGAGATCGAAGAGGATCATGTCCGCGCCTTCAAGCGCGCCAAGGACATGGTCTATATCGAGACCCAGTATTTCCGCGCTCGTGGCCTGGCCCGGCGGCTGGCCAAGGAAGGCCGCCGGCGGCCCGATCTCCACGCCATCCTCATCCTGCCCGGCCTGCCCGACGAGGTCGCCTATTCCAGCGAGATCGGCGTCGACGCCCGCTATGGCATGTCGCTTCAGCACGACGCGATCGAAATGGTGCGCGACAGCTTCGGCGACCGCATCATCGTCGCCACGCCGGTGCAGCCCCGGTTCGCCGCCCGCGACACGATCCAGACGCTCTCGGGCTCTCCGCTGATCCACGTCCACAACAAGATCCTCGTGCAGGACGACTCGTTCGCGCTGGTCGGATCGGCCAATCTCAACGGTCGCTCGCTCTACTGGGATACCGAAGCGGCGGTGCGCGTCACCCGGCCCGAGCGCATCCAGACCCTGCGCGAACGGCTCATGGCGCACTGGTGGTTCGAGGATCTGCCGCCCGAGGCACGCGCACATGACACCATGTTCCCCTGGTGGTCCAAGAAGATTGCCGAGAACAGCGTCATGACCCCCGAGAACCGTCACGGCTTCCTGGTCCAGCATGACAGTGCCCAATTGCGCGATACTTGGCTCAATCTGCCCGGCGTGACGGAAAATATCGTCTGACGGCGGCAACGGCTGGAACTCCGGCCAGCGAATTGCGTTTTCCCTATACAGACGAGATGACGGGCCGCCCCGCGGTGGGACGGCTCAAACCCCTAGGATTATTGGAGAATTCGAGATGGACCAAGATCGCATCGAAGGCAACTGGACCCAGATCAAAGGCAAGCTCCGCGAGATCTACGGCGACCTCAGCGACGACGACCTGGAAGAAGCGCGCGGCGAGCGCGAACAGATGATCGGCAAGCTGCAAGCGAAGGTCGGCAAGGACAAGGACGAAGTCCGCCGCGACGTCGACAAGATTCTCTCGGGCTACTGATCTGCCCCGAACGAGCCAGAAAGGGCGTCCTCGCGGCGCCCTTTTTCATGCGTCCTTCAAGACCGCGTCGACCTGCGCGCGTGACGCGCGATAGGCCCGTGCGGCGACCACCAACGCCTTGAACAGCAGCCGCTGGCGCCTGGCATAGAACAGGTGTTCGGGATGCCACTGCACCCCCACCGCGAACGGGTCGGTCGGACGTTCTATCGCCTGGATCATGCCCCAGCTGTCGCGCGCCGCCACCCGCAATCCGCGCCCCAGGCCGTCGACGGCCTGCGTGTGCAGCGCGTTCACCCGCATCCGCTCGGGCCCGCAGATCCGCGCCAGAAGTGTGTCTTCCAGAACGTCCACATCGCGCTTTGGCAGGATCGTCTTGATCTTTTTCGCCTTGCCGAACGTCTGCCACGCATTCTGGTCAAGCGATCCGCCGAAGGCGACGTTCATCATCTGCGCGCCCCGGCAGATGCCCAGGACCGGCACACCCTGTTCCAGCGCCTCGGTCGCCAGTTCGCGCTCCAGGTCGTCGCGGTCGCGATCCAGTTCCGCCGACAGGCCGATCGTGCCACCGTAAAGCTCCGGCCCCACGTCGTCCCCACCACCGATGATCAGGCCGTCGACCTCTTCCAGGTTCGCCGGACGTCCCACACCCCAGCGCACCGCGCCCGCACCGGCCAGCCAAAGGTTGAACCACACCAGAGGAAAGATCCGCCACCCCGACCGCTGCGAGGTCGTCACGGCAATGACCGGCTTTGTCGTCATGCGTCGTCGCGGCTCAGGATATCGCTGGCGACGCGCACCCATGCGCTGTCGCGGCGCAACACGCCGTGCGCCCGCTTTCGCTCGGTCCACGCCTCCTCCAACCGCTCCAGCCGATCCGACGCCGCCACCTCCTCGACCGTGCGCCACATCTCCCACGGCTCCCGCAGCGACCAGCCCGGCTCGTTGATTCGGCTGTCGGGCAGGCGAAAATGAAAGGCAGGCCGCGCCGTCGTGCTCTGCTCGTCGGGATAGCTCGCCTCGAACAGTTTCGGCCGAGCGTGTTTCAGAAGGGGCAGCAGGTCCAGCGCGTGGTTGCGGCTGCGCACATACGGGTCGATGAGGTCGATCAGCGCCGCCAGGCGATCCGGCTTTTCCTCGATCAGAAGGTCCACCAGCGCCCTTGGCCAGGATGTCACGAAAGGCAGCACGCGGCGGGTCACGTCAATGCCCTTCTCGGCCCGCAGCACCGGGTCGAGCAGGGCAAAGGCCCGGATCGTGCGCATCGTGTGCGGGTCGGCCGGCGCTACCACCTCGGCATTGAGATGCACGCCGAAGCCCAGGAAGACCCCGTCCCGTGATCCGCTCGCGCCCGCCTCGCGCAGCACCGGCATGACCGTGTCGAACAGCGCCACCTGGTCGGGAAGCAACGGTTCGGTGACGATCTCGACCGGCACCAGCCCGCGCAGCAGGTCCTTCAGCCGACTTTGGCTCTCCGCCCCCATCCCCGTCTTGCCAAGCACGGTGTCCAGCTCGACTTCCAGGTCGCCAAGCGCACCGCCGCGCACAAACAGCTGATGAGGGTTGCTGTCGTCAAGTTCTCCGCCGAAGGTCTCCTGCAGGATCGACGCGGCGCGGCGCTCGCTCAACCCCGAAAACTCCACCTCCACGCCGACACGCCGCGCCGCGCCTTGCGCGTTCGTCTCGATGGGCAGTGGCGAGAAACGATATGCGTCAGCGTCCTGACATGTCATGCAACCTGTTCCATCTTGTATTCGGACGCGGTCCCGCGCTTGGATTGCGCGGTGGTCAGGGCATAGGCCCAAATCACCACCGGCAGCGCGACGATACCGCCAAGTGGCCCCCAAAGCCACAGTCCGAATACGATGGACAGGAAAACGACAAGCGGATTGACCTTCAGCTGTGCGCCCACCAGCGCCGGTGTCACGAACTGCGCCTCGATCGCGTTCAGCATCAGGAACGACGCCGGCGCCACCATCGCATAGGCCGAACTGAAGGCGATCAACCCCGCCAGCAGCAGCGACAGCATGATGGCAAGCGGCCCCAGGTACAGCACGAAGTTGGCCAGGAACGCGGCCGCCCCCCACAGCATCGGATTGGGCATCCCGATCAGCATCAGGACGCCGCACAGCGCGGTGCCAAGACCCAGGTTGATCAGAGTGATCGTCACGAAATAATGCGACACGGCGCGATCCGCCTGTTGCAGCGCCACCCTGTACTGGGGCACCGCGCGGTAGATTTCGTCGCGGGTCAGCAGAAAGAAGAAGAGCGTACCCGAAAAGATCAGCAACTGCCCCAGAAGGTTCGGCGCCAGCCACAACGCTTCGGCAACCGATGGAATCGCTTTTTCGACCGCGTCCTCGCCCCCTTCCGAGATCGTCCGCTCAAGGTCGATCGTCATCCCGCCGAAACTGCGCAGCATGAACGTCAATTCGTTCATCCATCCGCGAAACTGCTGCTGGATGCGCGGGACCTGTTCGATCAGTGCCGACAGCAACGGCCCCAACGCGACAATCAGCAAGAAGATCAACGCGGCCGCCATGATCAGCGCACAGGCCGCGCTGACAGAGCGCGGCACGCCAAGACCGTGAAGCCGACTGGCGACAGGCGACAGAACGACGCCCAGCACGATGGCAAACGTCGCCGGAGCCAGCAGGTTCTGTGCCTGTCTGGCCGCGGCGACGGCTGCGATGAAGGTCAGGATGACAAGGCAGGTGCGAACCAGCTTTGACGACGCATGATCCATGGCCACCTTTGGTATTTACCCTGCCTTGGTCTGGAATTGCTCGGAACCGGCGCGAACCGCTTCGTTGACGGCAGCCTTGCCCCGGGTTTCGAGCTCGGCGATCTCGGCGCTCAGCCGTTCCTCGGCCGCGCGCAGAAACGCGTCGCGACGCGCCCCCATGATCTCGGCTTCGCGGCGGGTGCTGGGCAGAAGGGCGCCCAGAAGCCCGCCGATCCCGGCAGCGACCAGCCCGGTCACCAGCGGTTGCGAATTATGCGTGTCGACCGCCGATTTCGCGGCACCGCGGGCATAGCGCTCCGCAGCTTCCTGCGCGTCGACCGCTTTCAGCCGCATCGAGATCACGCGGTCGCGCGCCTCGGGTCCAAGCCGGTCCAGTCCGCTGTCCAGCATCCGGCGCATCCGCGAAGAGGACGGGCTGGCGCGGCCCACCGCGACCTGGGCGCGCTTGGCGTTCCGGTCGGCGGCCCGGGCAATGCGCTCGTCCTGGCTCAACTCGCTGTTGCGCCGCAGGTTCGGCAACGCACCTTTCTGATGGGCGGTACCCCCGGCGACCAGCATGGCGGCACCGATGCCGACCAGCGCGAGGCCCACTGGATGGTCCTTGGCCGATTGCGCGATGCTGTGCGTGGCGCTGCGGCCGTACTCGGCGACGTCGTGCACCGTCTGGCGGCCCAACCGCGCCGGGTTCACGGTGTCGGCGAAATCACCGATCGCATCGGCCAGGCCGGTGCGATGCTCTTCTGCATCTTTCTCAAGCTTTTCCATAGACTTCGCGGTCATTGTGACTCTCCTCGAATATTGCAATGTCAGACTTCAGGCTGTCGATCGTCCGCCGCGGCATCATCGCGCGGGCAGACAGGCGCCGCATCCCGATCATGGCAAGCACGATCGTCACCACGACGAACACGCCGAACACGATCGCCGCAGCCGTACCCAGCCCCAGGCCCAAGTCCGCCAGCGCCAGAACGGCGACGACGCCAAGGGCGTGGATGCTGACCAGGGCGAACAGCATCGCACCGGCAAGCAGGATAAGACCCGCCTTGGCCGAGCGAACGCTTTGACGCATCTCGCGACCGGCCAGGTCGGCGTGGGCCGCCAGCAATCCCCGCGCCTCGCGCAGGATGCGGGCCACAACCTCGCCAAGCGGTTGTTTCGGTCGGTCCGTCATCAGTCGCGGCTTTCCGCCTTCGGCGCTTCGGGCAGATAGCCCGACCACACGTCTTCATCCGCCGTGATCAGTTCGGGTTCGTCCTCCGCCGGGGCGCTTGCACTCAGGAAACGCGCCGCGGCGAACCCCGCCAGGGCGGCACCGCCCAGAAACAGCAGCGGGTTGCGGCGGGCAAAGGCCGACACATCGTCGACCAGATCGGGGATCGACCGTTCGCGCAGGCGGTTGGTCGCGTCTTCAACCGCTTCGCTCGCCTGGGTCAGGATCGAATTCACGGCATCGTAATCCTCGAACTCGCCAGCGGCCTTCCGGGCCGCACTCGAAACGGTATCGGCATGCTCGGCCATGTCGTCGCGCACGTCGTCCATGCGGGCTTCGGCTTCCTTGGTGACGGCTTCTTTTCCGTCGTTCACCATATCTTTCACTTTGGTCTTCGCGTTCATTTTTCCGTCTCCTCACGTAGGTGTAACGTGTTGCGATCTGTATTGCTCTCACAACGCCCCCACCCGTCAGAGGTTCCGCTCCGGCCGCAATATCTTTGCCGTCGCCACCGGGCCCAGAGCACCGGCAAAACCGCGCTCAGAACACAAAAAAACCGGGGCGCCGAAGCACCCCGGTTCATACTCGCTACGTCACAGCTGGCGTTAGCCGCGGTTGATCGCGTCGGCAATGCGGTCACGCAGGTAGTCGACCGAAAACGCGTACTCGAGCGCTTTACCTTGGTTGGTCGTCTGCAGCGACTTCACCTGAATGCCGACGGTCGGCACCTGGTAGCCGGCTTCGGGGTCGAGGTCGACAAAGACCAGACCACCCATCTCACCGTTGTCCTCGGTGTAGGACACGGTACCGACCGGCTCGCCCGTCACGGTAAAGATCTGGGTGCCCGGCTCTGCGATCAGCAGGATGTTTTCGCTCTCGGTGTTCTCCGAGCCAGTTTCGTCCTGCGCGACCTCGTCGTCGACACCTTCATCGGCCGAACCCGACGTCTGCGATCCGATCACGACGATGTCGTCGCCATCTTCAGAATAAGTTTTCGTCTCGACGGTGGTCTTGCCGTCCGTCACTTCGGCGGCGTTTTCGAGAACCTGACCTTTGTTGGTCACATCTTCGCCGACGGTGGAATCAGCGTAGGCGGCAAGGGCGCCTGCGGTCGAGAATGCGGCTGCGAGTGCAATCGTACGGTTAAACATGGTAATCTCCTTCGCTAGTGCAGCACCGTGCTGCGATCTGGGATAAGAACCACGTGCCCCCGTCCGAGTTCCCAAAAATTTCTTGCATGGATGATTTTATCCGATTGCTCACGGTGAAGAGAACCGCTGGGGCTTGACATGAATCCCACATAAGCATCTGAAAATACTTTGATTTTTGTCTTGCCAAAGCAGATTCTCGTGCACGCTCCTCACTGGCGCAAACAATATCGTGAACCCGCGAAACCGCTGCAGACGTGCCGTCACCGCGCGCACCTGTGCATCTTTTCGCCGAGCCTCACGGTGTCATTCCCCGACGCTCCGGGCTAACCTGAGTGCCGCACCATCTCGAACGGGACCCGATCATGCACGCCTACCTCGCCACGGCCCAGTCCGATCACGCGCCGCAAACCTTTCTGCACCAAGGCGTGCCGAAGCCCTCGCCCGAGGCGCCCGAACGCATCGGCATCCTTCAGGAGGCCGCCCTGGCCGCGGGCTGCAGTTTTACCGACCCACCCGATGCCGGTCTCGCGCCCATCGCCACGGTGCACAGTTCCGAATACATCACCTTCCTGCGCACCATCCACGCCCGCTGGTCCGCCCTCGACGGCGCCGCGCCCGAGGTCGTTCCCAATATCCACCCGCGCACGCGCGGCGACAGCTACCCCACCTCGCCGGTGGGCCAGGCCGGCTATCACCAGGCCGATACCGCCTGCCCCATCGGGCCGCACACCTGGGACGCCGCCTATGCCTCGGCTCAATCCGCCATCGCCGCCGCCGATGCGGTGGCTTCCGGCGCACCCCACGCCTACGCGCTCTGCCGCCCGCCCGGGCACCACGCCTATGCCGACCAGGCCGGCGGCTTCTGCTTTCTCAACAACTCCGCCATCGCCGCGCAGCGCCTGCTGGGCGCGGGCCACCGCCCCGCCATTCTGGATATCGACGTGCACCACGGCAACGGCACCCAGGGCATCTTCTACGACCGCGCCGACGTGCTCACCGTCTCGATCCATAAAGACCCGTCGGATTTCTACCCGTTCTTCTGGGGCCACGCACACGAACGCGGCACCGGCCCCGGCCTCGGCGCCAATCTCAACCTGCCCCTTCCCCGCCTGACGGATGACGACGGCTATGCCCCCGCCCTCGACACGGCACTGACCCGCGTCACCGATTTCGGCACCACCGCGCTGGTCGTGGCGCTCGGCCTCGATGCGCATCAAAACGACCCGTTTAAGGCGCTCGCCCTCACCACCCCCGGTTTCACCCGCATCGCCCGCACCTTGGCCGATACCGGCCTGCCGATCGTGCTGGTGCAGGAGGGCGGCTATGTCTCCGACCATCTTGGCCCGGCCCTCTCGGCCTTCCTCTCGGGCCTCTGACATCTGTCACAAAACCATCAAATCCGCCCGCTAGACCCGACCGAACCGCCACGAGGGACCGCTTTCATGACCCGCTTCACCGCCGCCGTGTTCGACTGGGCCGGCACCACCGTCGATTTCGGCTCCTTCGCGCCCATGGGCGTCTTCGTCGAGGCCTTCGCGCAGTTCGGCATCACCGCCACCATCGAACAGGCCCGCGACCCGATGGGCGCGCCCAAGTGGGACCACATCCGCACGATGCTCGACATGCCCGAGCTCGCCCGCCAGTGGCAGGATCGGCATGGCCGCGTGCCCACCGACGCCGATGTCGATGCCGTCTACAAGGTCTTCGTGCCGATGAACGAGAAGGTGGCGTCCGACTACGCCACGCTGGTGCCGGGCTGCGCCGAAGCCATCGCCGAACTGCGCCGAATGGGCCTCAAGATCGGCTCCACCACCGGCTACAGCCGCTCGATCATGACCCACGTCCTGCCCGTCGCGGCCGCACAGGGCTACGCCCCCGACAACCTGGTATGCTCCGACGACCTGCCCGAGGGCCGCCCCGGCCCGCTTGGCATGTACAAATGCATGATCGACCTCGTCGCCTACCCGCCCTCAACGATCCTCAAGATCGACGACACCGCCCCCGGCATCAAGGAAGGCGTTGCGGCGGGTTGCGTCACCGTGGGCGTCGCCCTCTCCGGCAACGCGGTCGGCAAGACGCCCGAGGAACTGGCCGCCCTCACCGAGGCCGAGATCGACCCGCTCCGCGCTCACGCTACCGCCCTGCTGAAAGACGCGGGCGCCGATCACGTCATCGACACCGTCGCCGACCTACCCGCCCTCGTCCGCCGCCTGGGCCACGTCTAACCACCCGTGATAGCGCAGCACCGGCGCGCGCCCCCAGGGCAACCCGATGGAGATCTCGAACAGGTAGCGCCCCGCGTCGGGACGCTCGCGCGCCGCGACCTTCGGCGCGATCCACCCCGGCACCGGCAGCCCCAGGCACCGGAACCGCCAGTCCGTCAGGTCCAGGCCCCCCTCCGCAGGCACCAGCCTGCTGATGGCCACCATCGCCCCCAACCGCTCGGCCAGCCTGCCCTCGGGCGTGGCCCATTGCACGGTCTCCATCACCTGACCGTCCATGCGGCGCGTCCAGACGTCCCTGTCGCCGCGCCCGCGCTTTTCGAACCGCAGTTCCGCATCCTCGACCTCCAGCGGAAACCCCGCCATCCGCAGCGCCGCCCGCAGCACCGGGTTGCGCGTCACCTCCACCGTGATCCGCCCGTGAAACACCCCGTCGCCCTTGTGCAGCGCCAGACATTCCGGCGCCAGCGCGGCCAACCCGTCCGCGCCCAGAAGCCGCGCATAGACCGTCACCGCAGCAACCGTCTGTGAACTTCCGCATCCGGCAGAGCACACAGGTCCGAATATCCGAACACCGCGTACCTGTTCCGCGCGATCCGCGCATAGATCCAGTCGCGCAAGCCCACCGGCAACGCCCACACCAGCCGCATCGGCGCATAAGCCCAATGCAGCCGCGGAAACAGCAGCGCCATGCCCTCCAGCGACCCCCAGGCCCGCCCCTCCTCTATCATCAGCCAGGACGCCGGGTCCTCCGCATCCAGCCCGCAATGCTCCAGCAGCGCCCGCCCCAGCCCGCCCTGCATCGGCGCGATCCGCACCCGGTCCTCCTTGTCCAGCCGCGCAATCCGACGCGCCGCGCGGGAACAGAGCGCACATCCCGCATCCATCACCACGACGATGCGGCCGTCATCGAAACCCGGCACCGCCGGATCGTCCCGAAACGAATAGGGCTGCCGCGCTTCGGGCTGCATCACCGCAGCCCGGGCTTTTTCTTGCCAAAAATACTCACAATCCCTCCGCCCACGTTCCGCACCGCCGCCGGATCATCGCACCGGCGGGGTGTCACACTCCCGGAAATACTCAAGAGACGTCGTCAGTCCACGCCCAGCGTATCCAGAAGCGCTTTCAGCGCCGCGTGATCGTCCGGGTCATGCGCCACCCGGCGCGAGCGAAACAGCGTCGCCTGGCTGCGCAGGATCATTCCGTCCTCCAGCGTCTTCAGGTGATTGGCCCTGAGCGTATCCCCGGACGAGGTGATGTCGGCAATCGCCTCCGCCGTCTCGTTCTTCACCGTGCCCTCGGTCGCGCCCTGGCTGTCGACCAGCTGGTAATCCGCCACGCCGTTGTCGCGCAGGAATTCCCGCACCAGCCGGTGATACTTCGTCGCGATCCGCAGGCGATACCCGTGTTTTTCCCGAAACGCCGCCGCCACCGCATCCAGGTCATCCAGCGTGCCCACGTCCACCCAGGCCTGCGGCACCGCCAGCACCAGGTCCGCGGCGCCAAAGCCCAGCACCTCGACCTCTTCCACGACCTGCTCCCAGCCGCCCAACTTCTCGCGCACCAGGTCCTGCCCGGTCACGCCCAGATGGATACGGCCCGCCGCAAGCTCGCGCGGGATCTCCCCCGCCGACAACAGCACCAGCTCGACATTCTCGACACCGCGCACGAACCCCGCGTACTCGCGTTCCTCGCCGCTCCGGCCCAGCTCCACGCCCCGGTCCGCGAACCAGCCAAAGGTCTTTTCCATCAACCGGCCCTTCGAGGGCACACCGATCTTCACGCTCATGCCCCGCCCTCCAGCGCCAGCACCTGGTCGGGGCGGACCACGCCGCCCACCGCCGGGATCTCGTGCCCCCCGCCCAGCCGCCGGGTCAGCGCGTCATAGCGCCCGCCCGTGGCGACGGGCGGCAGGTCCGGGCGCTTGGGCACCGAAAAGCCGAAGACGAAGCCGTCGTAATATTCCATCTGGGTGCGGCCATAGCTGGCCTCGAACTCCAGGCTATCGGGCGCCAGTCCCGCGCGCTCCAGCGCCTCCAGCCGTTTGGCCAGAACCTCCACCGCCCCGGCAATCGCCGGCATGTCCACCGCGATGTCGCGCAACTGCTCCAGCGCGTTGTCGGCGGTCTCGCGCACCGCCAGCACGGCGTCCAGCAACTCGACCTCCCGCGCCGCCAGCGGCGCGGTCCCGGCGTCCTCGCGCAGCGCCTTGATCCGCGCCGCAATCTCGTCCGGCCCGCGCAGGCCGATCATCGGCGCATCAGAGGCCATCGGGTCCTTCGCCTTCAAGAGCGCCGCCCGGCTCTGCGGCACCGGCGCCCGGCCCGAGAACCGCTCGATCAGCGCGCGGAACCGCCGGGGCCGCCAGATATGACGGCGCAGCGCCACCTTGCGCCGCTCGGTCGTCTCCAGCCCGTCGACCGCGGCCATCAGGATGCCGATATCGCCGATCACCGCCTGCAAGGGCAGATCCTTCACCGCCTCGTGGATCACCGCGAAGACCCGCGCATCCGCCTCTTCGGGCGCGCGCCGGTCGAACATCTCGAACCCCACTTGCAGGAATTCATTGGCCCGATCCGGGTCCTCTTCCTGCCGCCGGAACACCTCGCCCGCATAGGTATAACAGGCAGGCTCGGCGCCGTGCGCCATGTGCATCTGCACCACCGGCACGGTGAAATCGGGCCGCAACATCTGCTCGCCGCGCAGCGCGTCCGAGGTCACGTAGGCCCGCGCCCGGATATCCTCGCCATACAGATCCAGAAGCGTGTCCGCCGGTTGCAGTACCGAGGTCTCCACCGGCACCGCGCCCGCCGCCTCGAACATGTCGCGCAGCCGCGCCGCCTCGGCCTTGACCGCCGCACGGTTGTCGGGGGTCGGTCCCATCAGCCCTGTCCGTTTTCCTGCCCGTCCAGCATCTCGCGCACCTTCGCGACCAGTTGGTCGCGCGGCACCTCGAACTGGCTCGGGCGCTCCTTCCATTCCTCCAGCGTCGCGTTCTCGGCGATCTGCGCGCCCAGCACCAGATCCTTGATCTGCACCTTGCCCGCATCGAACTCTTCGCTGCCCGCAATGACCGCGACGGGACTTCCCCGCCGGTCCGCGTATTTCATCTGGTTGCCGAAATTCTTGGGATTGCCAAGGTACACCTCGGCGCGGATGCCCGCATTGCGCAGCTCCGACACCATCGCCTGGTAATCCGCCATCCGGTCCCGGTCCATGACGGTCACCACGATAGGCCCCTCGACCGAGCCCCCGATCCGCCCCTTTTCGCGCAGCGCCGCCAGCAGGCGGTCGACACCGATGGAGACCCCCGTCGCCGGCACCGCCTGCCCGGTGAACCGCTTCACGAGGTCGTCGTAACGCCCACCCCCCGCGACCGAGCCGAACTGTCGCTTCCGGCCCTTGTCGTCAAAGATCTCGAAGGTCAGCTCCGCCTCGTAAACCGGCCCGGTGTAATACCCAAGACCTCGCACCACGCTCGGGTCGATGACGATCCGGTCCGGGCCATAGCCCTGCGCCGCCAACAGGTCGGCAATCGCCTCAAGCTCCTGCACGCCCTCCGCGCCCATCGCGCTTTCGCCCACCGCGTCGCGCAGGTTCGCCAGCGTATCCGCCGCGTCCTCGGCCTTGGACGTCAGAAACGCCAGCACCGGCTTGGCCTGCGCATGGGTCAGCCCAACCCCGTCGATATAGGCCCCCGACGCATCCAGCCGCCCTTCGGTCAAGAGCGCGCGCACGCCCTCCTCGCCCACCTTGTCGAACTTGTCGATGGTCCGCAGAACCGCGTCGCGCTGGTCGCCTTCGTCAAGGCCCATGACCTCCAGCACCCCGTTCAGAACCTTCCGGTTGTTCACCCGGATCAAGTAATCCCCGCGCGGAATGCCCACCTCTTCCAGCGTGTCCGCCAGCATCGCGCAGATCTCGGCATCGGCGGCCATGCTGGCCGTGCCCACCGTGTCCGCGTCGCATTGATAGAACTGCCGGTACCGCCCCGGCCCCGGCTTCTCGTTGCGCCACACCGGCCCCATCGCGTAGCGCCGGTAAGGCGTTGGCAGGTCGTTGCGATACTGCGCATAGACCCGCGCCAAGGGCGCCGTCAGGTCATAGCGCAGCGCCATCCAGTCGCCCTTGTCGTCCTCGTCGAACTCCTGCCAGGCAAAGACGCCCTCGTTGGGCCGGTCCACGTCGGGCAGGAACTTGCCCAGCGCCTCGACCGTCTCCACCGCGCTCGTCTCCAGCGCGTCGAACCCATAGCGATGATAGACCCCGGCGATCTTGCGCAGCATATCGGCGCGCTCGGTGACTTCGACACCGAAATAATCGCGGAACCCCTTGGGCGTTTCCGCCTTGGGGCGCGGGGCCTTCTTGATCTTCGCCATGTCCCTAATTCCTTGGCTAAGGGCTTTGCGGCGCGGTCTAGCCGAAGGCGCGTTGCGGGGCAAGCACGGCGCGGGCCCGACTGTGACCTAGCATCACTTGTTTTCCCCTTGATCGCGGGCAGACAAGGTTTGATCATGTTTTGGCACACAGCCCCAAGGTCGCATATGCAAGAACTCGAAGAGAAAATCGCCCACCTGATCCGGGCCGTGGACGACCTGTCCGACACGGTCGCCCGGCAGGAAACCGTGATCGCCCTGCTCAATCGCCGCGTTCAGCTGCTGCTGGAGCGCGAGGCCGAACGCGAGTCGACGATGGACGGCCAGAGCGTCGTCGGCGACAGCCGCCCGCCCCACTGGTAGGCAAGACCGGATGCGAAGGGCGCTCAGCCCCCCTTGCGGTCCTGCGCCACCACCGCGCCGTCATGCACCAAGACCGTGTTCCACTGCGCATTGCTGCCGAACCGCTCGTAGATGCTGACGAACACCGTGTCCCGCTCCAGCCGGTTGATCCGGGTGCCGCAGGGCTTGCCCCGTCCCACCCGGCACACGCGTGACTTGAGGTCCTCGTAGGCCTTGTCGGTCGTGCTGTAGGGCTGCACCTCCGCGGGCAGACCATAGCGCAGTTGCTCGTGCGACTCGGCCCCGGCCAGCACCGCGACGGCGGCCGAGAACTGCCGCGCGCAGCCGTCGTCGAACCCGGTCAGGTAAAAGCTCCGCAGCGCCGTGCTGCCCGGTGCGCTGTCGTAAAGCGCGTACCTGCCCCGCCCTTCCGGCAGGGTCTCGACCCGCTTGCCCATCTGCCTGTCGCTCAGCCCGCAGATCCGGGCGACCTTGCCATAGGGCAGCACCGTGCCCGGCGCGACCTCGCTCGTGGCGCCCTCGGCGGGGGTGTCGCTCCCGCCGCCGCCCAGCAGCCCGAAAAGGCCGCGACGCTGCGGTGTCCGCTCGACCTCGCGCGTGGCGCCATAGGTTTCCGGGGGCGTCAGGCTGGCCGTCTCCACGGACGCACCGGCCTCCGCGTCTTCGGGATTGTCCGCGGCCTCCGCCTTTGGCGCGTTCCCGCCCAGCAGGCGCGCCAGGAACCCGCCGCTCTCGGCCTCTGCCTGCGCTTCGGGTCCGGGCACCGCGCCCATGGTCCGGGCATCCTCGGCCAGGTCCTGCTCCGACAACCGGCCGATCTCGGCCTCGGGCGCGCCACAGCCCGCCAGGGCCAGCACGCAAAACAACGCAATTTTCCGCATGGTCCTCCCGGGGTCCCATCGCATCCGGTCAACGACTTAGCCCAGAACCGCGATCCGGTCCACTGGCCCGCCGCCGCGCCGGTGGAGTGTTGCCGATCCGAATCACTCGAGCCCGGTTCAGAGGTCCTCGACCATCACCACGCCTTCCAGGCTCTTGATCGCGCCCTTGATCTGCGGCGTCACCGGAAATTCCCGACCCGCGTCGATCTCCACTTCGCCGGGCAGCGCCTCGTTCATCAGGCAGAACCGGATCGGCCCGCGCCCGCCCCGCGCCGCGGTCGTTGGCGCATTGCTCAGCACCTGCGCGACCGACCCGATGGCGGCCTCGCTGTCGACGAAAATCTTCAGCCCGCTGGCGCCCGCATCCGCGACCACCGCATCGGCGGGCTGCACCGACCGCGCCAGCAACTTCAGCTGATCGCTTTCCATCGTCGCCTCGACCACGATCACCACCTGGTTGCCGGTTTCCAGATGCTCGCGCGCCACCTCCAGCGTGTCCGAGAACATCGTCACCTCGTAGCCTCCCGTGACATCACTCAACTGGACGAAGGCAAACCGGTTGCCCCGCGCCGATTTCCGCTCCTGCCGCCCGGCGACGACGCCCGCCATCTTGGCCACGACGGCCCCCGACCGCGCCGCCAGCTCGTTCACCTCGTCGAGCGTTTTCACGTCCTTTCGCTTAAGCGCGGCCATGTAATCGTCCAGCGGATGCCCCGACAGGTAGAATCCCACGGCGGCATATTCCTCGGTCAGCCGTTCGGCGGGCAGCCAATCCTCGACCGGACTCAGCCGCGGCTCCGGCAGGTCCTCACCCGCCTCGCCGAACAGCGACACCTGCGCCGAGCCCTTCTGTTCATGGATCGCCGCCGAATAGCGCATCAGCGCCTCCAGGCTGTCGAACACGCGCCGCCGGTTGCGGTCCAGCTCGTCGAACGCCCCCGACCGCGCCAGCATCTCCAGCGGCCGCTTGCCGACCGCCTTCAGGTCCACCCGCCGCGCGAAATCATAGAGCGTCACGAACGGCTTCTCGCCGCCCCCGCCCCGGACCTGATCCGGGGCCTCCTCGCCCCCCTCACGCCGTGCCGCCACAATCAGCCGCATCGCCTCGACGCCCACATTCTTCAGCGCGCCCAAGCCATAATGCAGCACGCCGTCCTTCACATGGAAGGTCGCGTCCGACCGGTTCACGCAGGGCGGCGCCCAAGGCAATTCCAGCCCTTTCTTCACTTCCTCGAAGTAAATCGCCAGCTTGTCCGTCAGGTGAATATCGCAGTTCATCACCCCGGCCATGAACTCCACAGGGTGATTGGTCTTCAGCCACGCCGTCTGGTAACTGACCACGGCGTAGGCTGCAGCGTGCGACTTGTTGAAGCCGTAGTTGGCGAACTTGTCCAGAAGGTTCCAGACCTCCAGCGCCTTGGCATCATCGACGCCGTTTTCCTTGGCCCCGGCGATGAACTTGGGCCGCTCGGCATCCATCGCCTCCTGGATCTTCTTGCCCATGGCCCGGCGCAAAAGGTCCGCACCGCCAAGCGAATACCCGGCCATCTCCTGCGCGATCTGCATCACCTGTTCCTGGTAGACGATGATGCCCTGCGTCTCGTCCAGGATATGATCCACGGACGGGTGCAGATGGTCCCGCTCACTCAGCCCGTTCTTCACCTCGCAGTATTTCGGGATATTCTCCATCGGCCCGGGCCGGTAGAGCGCGACCAGCGCCACGATATCCTCGATGCAGGTCGGCTTCATCCGCTTCAGCGCATCCATCATGCCCGAGCTTTCCACCTGGAACACCGCGACCGTCTTCGCCTTGGCATAAAGCGCATAGGTCTTTTCGTCATCGAGCGGAATTTGTCCGATATCGTTCTCGGCCCCCTCGTTGGGCTCGTAGATCCGGCTGCCATCGGCGGCGGTATGCAAATCCCGCCCGCCCGCATGGATCTGCTCGATCGCGTTCTGAATGACCGTCAGCGTCTTCAGGCCCAGAAAGTCGAACTTTACCAGCCCGGCCTGCTCGACCCATTTCATGTTGAACTGCGTCGCTGGCATGTCCGAGCGCGGGTCCTGATACAAAGGCACCAGCTCATCCAAGGAGCGATCCCCGATCACCACGCCCGCCGCGTGCGTCGAGGCGTTGCGCAACAATCCCTCAACCTGCATCCCGTATTTCAGCAGGCGGTCCACGACCTCCTCGTTGCGGGCCTCCTCGCGCAGACGATCCTCCTGCGCCAGCGCCTTCTCGATGCTTACAGGCTTCACGCCTTCCACCGGGATCATCTTCGACAGGCGGTCGACCTGGCCGTAAGGCATCTGCAAAACCCGCCCGATGTCGCGCACCGCGGCCTTGGACAAAAGCGCACCGAAGGTGATGATCTGCCCCACCTTGTCGCGCCCGTATTTCTGCTGAACGTACTGGATCACCTCCTCCCGGCGATCCATGCAAAAGTCGATGTCGAAGTCGGGCATCGACACACGCTCGGGGTTCAGGAACCGCTCGAACAGCAGGGAATACCGCAGCGGATCAAGGTCCGTGATCGTCAGCGCATAGGCCACCAGACTGCCGGCACCCGAGCCGCGCCCCGGCCCCACCGGGATGTCGTGGTCCTTCGCCCACTTGATGAAATCGGCAACGATCAGGAAGTAGCCGGGAAAGCCCATCCCCTCGATGATCCCCAGCTCGAACTCCAGCCGCTTCTCGTACTCCTCGACCGACGCCGCATGGGGAATGACAGCCAGACGCTCTTTCAAGCCCTCCTGCGCCTGCCGCCGCAGCTCGTCCACCTCGTCATCGGCAAAGCGCGGCAGGATCGGGTCGCGCCGATACGCGCCAAAGGCACAGCGTTGCGCGATCTCCACCGTGTTCTCCAGCGCCTCGGGCAGGTCGGCAAACAGCGTCGCCATCTCGGCGGGCGACTTGAAATAATGCTCCGCCGTCAGCCGCCGCCGCGGCTCGGACTGATCCACATAGGCGCCTTCCGCGACGCAGATCATCGCGTCATGCGCCTCGTACATCTTGGCTTCGGGGAAATAGACGTCATTCGTCGCCACCAGCGGCAGGTCCATGGCATAGGCCATCTCGACGAACCCGCGCTCGGTCTGGGCCTCGGCCTCCGGCACGCCTGCTTCACCACGATGCCGCTGCAACTCGACATAAAGCCGATCCCCGAAGATCCCCGCCAGCTTCTGCATCAGCGCCTCCGCCGCCGGGCGCTGCCCCAGCTGCAAGAGCTTGCCCACGGCCCCCTCCGGCCCGCCGGTCAGGCAGATCACCGAGGCCCCATGCGCCTCCAAGTCATCCACCGTCAGATGCGGCAACTGCCCGTCCCCGCGCAGGTACAGCGCGGAGTTCAGCTTCATCAGGTTCTCGTAGCCTTCCTCGTTCTGCGCCAGCAGAACCACCGGCGCGGGTGGCACGGGCCGCTTGCCCGGCTCGGGCGTCATGTATTGCAGGTCCATCTGGCAGCCCATGATCGGCTGCACGCCCGCCCCCTGCGCCGTGACGGAAAATTCCAAAGCGGCGAACATGTTGTTGGTGTCGGTCACGACCACCGCGGGCATCTGATGCTTTGTACAAAGGTCGGCCAGCTTTTTCAGCCGAACCGCCCCTTCCAGCAGGGAATACTCGGTATGGACGCGAAGATGGATGAATCGGGGGGAACTGCTCATACCGACACACTATCCAGCGCCGCGCCCCTCGCCAAGCCCGACATCTGCCCAAATCCGCATCACCCGCACCCGCCCGACGCCGCGTCTCCCACGCGCGCCATTGCCGTGCCCGCCCGCCTTGCGCTAACAGGGACGGGGGACCGCGAAACCGGGGGGACAACGGCGCGTGACGGAACCGCTGCTCAGCATCGACGGGCTGACCAAGGCCTATCCCGGCGTGGTCGCCAACGAGGACGTCAGCTTCGACATCCGCGCGGGCGAGGTGCACGCCCTTCTGGGCGAAAACGGCGCGGGCAAGTCCACGCTGGTCAAGATGATCTACGGGCTGGTCAAGCCGGACAGCGGAACCATGCACCTGCATGGAGCTCTCTTCGCACCGTCCAAACCCAGCGACGCGCGGCAACAGGGCGTGGCCATGGTGTTCCAGCATTTCTCGCTTTTCGACGCGCTCACCGTGGCCGAAAACGTGGCGCTCGGCATGGAAGCCCCGCCGCCCATGCGCACCCTCGCCGCCCGGATCCGCGAGGTCTCGGAAACCTACGGTCTGCCGCTCGACCCCGGGCGCATCGTGGGCGAGCTCTCGGCAGGCGAACGCCAGCGTGTCGAGATCATCCGTTGCCTGCTTCAAGAGCCGCGCCTTTTGATCATGGACGAACCCACATCCGTCCTGACCCCGCAAGAGGTCGCGATCCTGTTCAAGACCTTGCGGAAACTCACCTCCGAGGGCGTGGCCATCCTCTATATTTCCCACAAGCTGGAAGAGATCCGAACGCTCTGCGACCGCGCCACCGTCCTGCGCCGGGGCCGCAACGTGGGCACCTGTGACCCCGCGCAGACCACGGCACAGGCGATGGCCGAGATGATGGTCGGCAGCGCCTTCGCCACCCCGGCAAAGCGCGACACGCAACCCGGCGCGCCACGCCTGACGCTCAATAAGCTTTCCGCCCGCGCGCCCTCGGCCTTCGGCACGTCGCTCCGGGACGTGTCCCTCACCCTGCACGCCGGCGAAATCCTTGGCATCGGGGGCGTCGCGGGCAACGGGCAAGATGAACTCCTCGCCGCGCTCTCGGGCGAGCTGCCGATGACGTCCGACGCCCTGCGCCTCAACGAGAAACCCATCGGCCGCCTGCCCCCGCAGGCCCGTCGCAACCTCGGCCTGTTCGCCGCTCCCGAGGAACGCCTGGGCCACGCCGCCGCGCCCGAGATGAGCCTGACCGAAAACACCATGCTCACCGGCGCCACCAAGCAGAATCTCTCCAACCGCGGCTTCCTCCACTGGCCCCGCGCGCAAGGCTTTGCCGAAACGGTCATCGCCGCCTTCGACGTACGCACCCCGGGGCCGAATACCGCCGCGCGCGCCCTCTCGGGCGGCAACCTGCAAAAATTCGTCATCGGCCGCGAGATGGCGCACGACCCCGAGGTGCTGATCGTCAACCAGCCCACCTGGGGCGTCGACGCCGCCGCCGCCGCCTTCATCCGGCAGGCGCTGATGGACCTTGCCGCCAAGGGCGCTGCCATAATGGTCATCAGCCAGGATCTCGACGAGCTGATGCAGATCTCCGACCGCTTCGCCGCGCTGAACGCAGGTCGCCTGTCAGAGATCCATCCCACCGCCGACCTCACGACAGAGCAGGTCGGCCTGATGATGGGCGGTGCCCACGACATGGAGGTGGCACATGTCTGAACCCGCGCAGAAAGAGTATCTTGCCTCCGGCGGGGATATTTTCGGCCAGAGGAAGACACGGGATTTCGCCCCCCGTACAGGACAAACCCCATGCTGAAACTCGAACGCCGCCCCCAGCCGTCCCGCACCTGGTCCGCGCTGGCCCCGGTGCTGGCCGTCGTCATCACCATGATCGCCGGCGGCGCGATGTTCGCCGCGCTCGGGCAAGGCCCGGTCGAGGCCATCCGAACGATCTTCTGGGAACCGCTTTTCGGCGAATTCGCCTTCTACTACCGCCCGCAACTGCTGGTGAAGGCCGCGCCGCTGATCCTCATCGCCATCGGCCTCGCGCTCGGTTTCCGGGCGAACATCTGGAACATCGGCGCCGAAGGGCAGTATATCATCGGCGCGCTCACCGGCGCCGGCGTCGGGCTGGCGTTTTACCCCACCGAATCCGCTCTCATCTTCCCGTTGATGGTTCTCGCAGGCGCCCTTGGCGGCTGGGCCTGGGCGATGATCCCGGGCTTTCTGAAGGTCCGCTTCGGCACCAACGAGATCCTCGTCTCGCTCATGCTGGTCTACGTGGCCGAGCAACTGCTGGCCAAGATGGCGCTCGGCCTTCTGCGCAATCCCGAGGGGCGCGGTTTTCCCGGCTCGCGCAACCTGCGCGACTATCCGTCGGCCCACAATGCCGAGATCTTCGCCGATACCGGCATCCATTGGGGGGTCGTGGCCGCCACAATCGCCGTGATCTTCGCCTATGTCCTGCTGACCCGGCACATCCTCGGCTTTCATATCAGGCTGACAGGCCAGGCCCCCCGCGCCGCGCGGTTCGCGGGCGTGAACCCGGCGCGTCTGACCCTGATCTGCCTCGGGATTTCCGGCGCGCTGGCGGGCCTTGCCGGCATGTTCGAGGTCGCGGGCCCCGCCGGCCAGATCAATATCGACTTCAACGTGGGCTACGGTTTCACCGCCATCATCGTGGCCTTCCTCGGCCGCCTGCACCCCGTCGGCATCCTGCTGGCCGGGCTCTTGATGGCGCTGACCTATATCGGTGGCGAGGCTGCCGAGTCGAACCTCGGCCTGCCCGCCGCCGCCATCCAGATGTTCCAGGGAATGCTGCTCTTCTTCCTGCTGGCCGTGGACGTGCTGACCCATTTCCGCCTGCGGTGGAAATCGGCGGAGGTGGCCTGATGGACCTCTCCGCGATCGACCCCATCCTGCTTCTGGCCTCGCTCATCGTGGCCTCCACCCCGATCCTGCTGGCCGCGCTGGGAGAACTGGTGGTGGAGCGCGCCGGTGTCCTGAACCTCGGCGTCGAGGGCATGATGATCACCGGCGCGATCTGCGGCTTCGCCATCGCGGTCAACACCGGCTCGCCCTTCATCGGCTTCGTGGCGGCAGCCCTCGGCGGGGCGGTCCTGGCGCTGCTCTTCGGCCTCCTGACCCAGGTCGCGCTCGCCAACCAGGTCGCCTCGGGCCTTGCCCTCACGCTTTTCGGCCTGGGGCTCAGCGCGCTCCTGGGCCAGGGCTACCAGGGCATCAAGCCGCCCGCCACGCGCAGCCTCGACATCCCCGTCCTGTCGGATCTGCCCGTCGTCGGCCGCATCCTCTTTTCCCACGACCCGATGGTCTACCTCGCCCTCGCGCTTGTCGTCGCCGTCTGGGCGATGCTCAAATACACGAGGCTGGGCCTCATCCTGCGCGCGGTGGGCGAGAACCACGATGCCGCCCATGCGCTGGGCTACAAGGTCGTGCGCGTGCGCCTTCTGGCCATCCTCTTCGGCGGCGCCTGCGCGGGGCTGGGCGGCGCGTATCTCAGCCTCGTGCGCGTCCCGCAATGGACCGAAGGCATGACCGCCGGCTACGGTTGGATCGCGCTGGCTCTCGTGGTCTTCGCCAGCTGGAAGGCCGGCCGCGTCCTCCTGGGTGCCTGGCTTTTCGGCGGCATCTCGGTGCTGCAACTCAACCTTCAGCCCACCGGCATCCCGATCCCGGTCGAATACCTCTCGATGTCACCCTACTTGATCACCATCCTCGTGCTGGTCATCATGTCCGGCGACAAATCCCGCGCGCCCGGCTCGCTGGGCCGAACGTTCCACGCCTCGCAATGAGGCCAAAAACCTTAATAGGGAGACCTCAATGATCCTCACCCGAATTCTGGCCATGGCGGCGCTGTCGCTCGGCCTCGCCCTGCCCGCGCAGGCGCAGGACAAGACCAAGGTCGGCTTCATCTATGTCGGCCCCGTCGGCGACGGCGGCTGGACCTATGAACACGACCGGGGCCGCCTCGCCGTCGAGGAACATTTCGGCGACCAGGTCGAGACAGTGTTTCAGGAAAGCGTCCCCGAAGGCGCCGATGCCGAGCGCGCCGTCACCCAGATGGCCCTGCAGGGCGCGGATCTCATCTTCACCACCTCCTTCGGCTTCATGGACGCCACCATGGCCGTGGCGCAGAAATTTCCCGATGTGAAGTTCGAGCACGCCACCGGCTTCAAGACGGCGGACAACGTCTCGGTCTACTCCGCCCGCTTCTACGAGGGGCGCGCGATCCAGGGTCACATCGCCGGCAAGATGACCGAATCCAACATCATCGGCTACATCGCCTCATTCCCGATTCCCGAGGTCATCCGCGGCATCAACGCCGCCTATATCCACGCGAAGAAGGTCAACCCGGAGGTCGAGTTCAAGGTGATCTGGGCCTACACCTGGTTCGATCCCCCGAAAGAGGCCGACGCCGCCACCGCGCTCATCGACCAGGGCGCCGACGTGATCCTGCAACACACCGACTCGACCGCGCCCCAGGCGGCGGCGGAAAAGGCCGAGGGCGTCATCACCTTCGGGCAGGCGTCCGACATGGCCGAATACAAGCCCGCACCGCGCGTGAGTTCCATTATCGACAACTGGGCGCCCTACTACATCGCTCGCACCCAGGCAGTGATCGACGGCACCTGGGAAAGCACCGAGACCTGGGACGGCATCGCCCCCGGCATGGTCGAGATCGGCGAGATCACAGACGCCGTGCCCGTGGAGGTCAAGGAAGAGGCGCTGGCGATGAAAGAATCCATCGCGGCAGGCGAGTACCACCCCTTCACCGGTCCGCTGAACCGCCAGGACGGCTCGAACTGGCTGGCGGAGGGCGAAGTGGCCGATGACAGCACGCTCCTGGGCATGGATTTCTTCGTCGAAGGCATCAACGCCGAGATCCCGCAATAAACATCAAGGCCCCGCCAACCCGGCGGGGCCCACGGTCATCCTCGGGTCCAATCGGGAATGACCTCCGCGCTTTCGTAGGGTGGGTGAAACCCACCTCTTTGATGGGTGCCAACCCGCCTCTCTGGTGGGCGACAACCCACGCGCCGCGCCGTCCGCCAACTCCGACACCCATCGGCGCCCTATGCCTCCCGCGCCCACCCGTCCCGGGCCTGACCCGGGACCTCCTGTCCGCAAAATCGCCCTTGCACGATGGCGCGATCCCGTCCCAACTGTCCCCCATGACAGACACGCCCCC
Organism: Roseovarius sp. THAF8; assembly: GCF_009363735.1. Lineage (NCBI taxonomy): Bacteria > Pseudomonadati > Pseudomonadota > Alphaproteobacteria > Rhodobacterales > Roseobacteraceae > Roseovarius > Roseovarius sp. THAF8. The sequence continues at coordinate 1,209,632 of NZ_CP045410.1, forward strand.
CCGCATCTCCGTCGCCCACAAGGGCACAGGCGCCCGCCTGCACGCCCCCGCCGCCGAGCGCAACGCGGGCGCACTTCTCGACCTGCTCAAGACCCACGCTCCGGCGTCGGGCATGGCGCTCGAACTCGCCAGCGGCACCGGCCAGCACGTCACTCATTTCGCCACCCACCTGCCCCGTCTCACCTGGCAGCCCACCGACATCACCGACGACCGCCTCGCCTCCATCGCCGCCTGGTCCGCCGACGCACCCCAAGGCGCGATCCTGCCGCCGCTTGCCCTCGACGCGACCCGAGCCGGCTGGTCTGGCACCCACAACGGATTTGCCCTCGTCCTGCTGGTCAACCTGCTGCACCTCGTCTCGACCCAGGCCGCCCGCACGCTGATCGCCGAGGCCGGCAAGGCCCTCGCCCCGCAGGGCCGCTTCATCACCTACGGCCCCTTCCTGCGCGATGGCCGGGCTACATCTGACGGCGACGCCCGGTTCGACGCGGCGATCCGCGCCGATCATCCCGAAGCGGGCTACAAGAACGACGCCGACATGTTACGCTGGGCGGGCGAGTCAGGTCTGGACGTCATCGCGCGCACCGAGATGCCGGCCAACAACCTCGCCCTGGTAATGGTACGATCAAAGGACACTGCATGATCCGGTTTCTTGTCGCGGCACTGACCCTTTGCCTGCTCACCCTGACCTCCGCCTGCGCAGGCCCCCAATTCGGCGACAACGATCCGGTCGACTGGGACGGCCCTCCGCCCTGGGCCTACGACATTCACGGCATCGACGTCGCCCGTTTCCAGAACGACATCGACTGGGCCCGCGTCCGCCAGTCCGGCATCGAGTTCGCCTTCATCAAGGCGACCGAAGGCGGCGACAGGCTCGACCCGAAGTTCGCCCGCAACTGGGCCGGCGCGGGTCAGGCCGGCATCCCGCGCGGCGCTTACCATTTCTACTATTTCTGCACCCCGCCCGAGGTGCAGGCCCGCTGGTTCATCCGCAATGTCCCCCGCGAAAGCGGCGCCCTGCCGCCGGTGATCGACCTGGAATGGAACCCCTATTCGCCCACCTGCACCACCCGCCCGCCGGGCGCCGAGGTGCGCCGCCAGGCGCGGGTCTTCATGGACATTCTTGAACGTCACTACGGCCAGCGCCCGATCATCTACACCACGCTGGAATTCTACCGCCAGACCGGCATCGGCCAGCTGAACGAGGAATTCTGGCTGCGCTCCACCGCGCGCACGCTCGCCACGACCTATCCCGGCCAAAGCTGGAGCTTCTGGCAGTACACCGGCACCGGCGTGGTGCCGGGCGTGGCGGGCGGCGTCGACATCAACGTCTTTGCCGGCAACAGCAGCACCTGGCAACGCTGGCTTCGGGCGCGCACGCGATAAGGCGCGCCCAGGTCAGATCGCCTTAAGCCACGCGGCTCTTTCCCGATGGTGTCGATAGACCAGCGCCATCGACGGGCCGCGGCGCGGCGATCCGACGGTGGTTCGGCAGCACTTTATCCAAGCCAAATCCGAAACAGGATCGAGCGATTCACCGTATTTCACCCAATCGCCGGGCCGTGGGGGCGGCCCGTCGATGGCGCGGGGCCTGCGGCCCGTTTCCGCGCCGGGGCTGTCGATCGAGCGTCTTCTTTGTCCGCAAAGACCACATCCGAATCGACGACGCCCCTACCCCATCTGCGCCGACGGGGTGGAACGGGAAATCTCCGCCTCCTCCTCGGTCATCTCCTCCGGCACGCCCTCGAACAGCGGCGTCGACAAGTACCGCTCGCCCGTATCGGGCAGCATCACCAATATCACCGCCCCTTCCGGCGCGGTCTCCGCCACCTGCATCCCGACCGCGAAGGTGGCGCCGCCCGAAATGCCGGTAAAGATGCCTTCCTCCGCCGCCAGCCGACGCGCCCATTTCACGCCATCGGCCCCGGCAACCGGGATCAGCTCGTCATAATAGCTGTTGTCGATCGCCTCCTGGATCACGTAGGGAATGAAATCCGGCGTCCAACCCTGGATCGGATGCGGCTCGAAATTCGGGTGGCTTTCCGTGGGCTGATGCTGGTCGTTGCGGGTATTCACATACCCCGAAGAGATGATCGCCGCATTGGCCGGCTCGCTCAGGATGATCTTCGTGTCGGGCCGCTCGCGCCGCAGCACCCGCGCCACGCCCGTCACCGTCCCGCCGGTGCCATAGCCCGTCACCCAGTAATCCAGCCGCTCGCCCTCGAAATCGCCCAGAATCTCGCGCGCCGTCGTGGCCTCGTGGATATCGGCGTTCGCCTTTGTCTCGAACTGGCTCGCCAGGAACCAGCCGTTCTCCTCCGCCAGTTCCTTGGCCTTGGTGTACATCCCGAACCCCTTCAGCGCCTTCGGCGTCAGCACCACCTTCGCCCCCAGCATCCGCATCAGCTTGCGCCGCTCGACCGAGAAACTCTCGGCCATCGTCACCACCAGCGGATAGCCCTTGGCGGCGCAGACCATCGCCAGCCCGATCCCGGTATTGCCCGACGTGGCCTCCACCACCGTCTGCCCCGGCTTCAGGCTGCCATCGGCTTCGGCGGCCTCGATGATGTTCAGCGCCAGCCGGTCCTTGACCGAAGCCGCCGGGTTGAACGCCTCGGCCTTGACGTAGACGGTCACGCCCTTGGGCACGATGCGGTTCACCCGGATCACGGGCGTGTCGCCCACCGTGTCCAGAACGCTGTCATAGCGGCGGCCGCGGCCCTTTGTTGTTCGGCGTGTCATGGTATCCTCCCGGGGTCTGGTTTCCCCCGAGTCTTAACACAGTTTTAACCGCTTTTGGGACGCTCCATTAAGAAACGCGCCGGTGCGCAAGGCACCGACGCGTTACCACTGAAATACCGACGTGATACCGACCCGGGTTTCAGGCTTTAACGCCCAGGGTCGCGCACCCCTCACCCATCCTTGCGGATGGTCTCGTTTTTCGGGTCATACGGGCTGTCGCAGGTCACGGTCGCGTCCCACAGCTTGTCGAACATCTTGACCTTCAGCCTGGTGCCTTCCACGGCCAGATCGGGCGTGACATAGCCCATCCCGATCGACTTGCCGAAATGCACCGAGTAGCCACCCGAGGTCAGCCGCCCGACCCGCGTGCCGTCTTCCGAATAAAGCACCTCGCGGCCCCACGGATCGGCATCCTCCGGCCCGTCGATCAGAACGGTGCAGCACTTGGAACGGACACCCGTCTCCTGCAATTTATCCTTTCCGTGGAAGTCTTTATCCAGATCGACAAAGCGCGGCAGGTCGGCCTCCAGCGGGGTCGCGTCGCGGCCCAGCTCGTTGCCAAAGGCACGATAGGACTTCTCCTGCCGCAGCCAGTTCTGCGCCCGTGCCCCGACCAGCTTCATGCCGTGCTTCTCGCCTGCCTTTTCCAGCAGATCGAACAGGTAGTTCTGCATCTCCATCGGGTGATGCAATTCCCAGCCCAGCTCGCCGGTATAGGCCACGCGGATCGCCTTAACGGGGCACATGCCCAGCTCGATCTCGCGGCACGACAACCACGGAAAACGCTTGTTGCTCAAGGCCGTAGCCGGATCCGCGTCCTTGATCACCTCGTTCAGAACGGCACGCGATTTCGGCCCTGCGATGGCGAAGACACCCCATTGGCTCGTCACGTCCTGGATCTCGATATACCCGAACTCTTCGGCCTTGTCGGCGGCCGCCTTGCGCAGGTAATCGGCGTCATATTCCGTCCAAGCCCCTGCAGAGACACAGTAATACGCGTTCTCGCCGGTCCGGACGATGGTGTATTCCGTGCGCGTCGTGCCATGATCCGTCAGCGCATAGGTCAGGTTGATGCGGCCCACCTTTGGCAGCTTGTTGCAGGTGAACCAGTCCAGAAACGCCGTCGCCCCGGGTCCCTTCACCACGTGCTTGGTGAATGCGGTTGCATCGATCAGGCCCACGCCGTTGCGAACGGCTTCTGCTTCGGCCTTGGTGTGCTCCCACCAGCCGCCGCGGCGGAACGATCGCGCGTCGTGATCGAAATTGTCATCGGCATCCAAGGGCCCGAAATAGTTGGGTCTTTCCCACCCGTTGACGAAGCCGAACTGCGCGCCCCGTGCCTTCTGCCGGTCATAGGCGGGCGCCGTGCGCAGCGGGCGGCAGGCGGGCCGCTCCTCGTCGGGGTGGTGCAGGATGTAGACGTGCTCGTAGGCTTCCTCGTTCTTGCGCGCGGCGAACTCGGTCGTCATCCAGTTCGATGAATACCGCTTGGGATCGAGGCTCGCCATGTCGATCTCGGCCTCGCCCTCGACCATCAGCTGCGCGAGGTAATAGCCCGTACCACCGGCGGCCGTGATGCCAAAGCTGAAGCCCTCGGCCAACCACATGTTGCGCAGCCCCGGCGCGGGCCCGACCAGCGGGTTGCCATCGGGGGTATAGCAGATCGGACCGTTGTAATCGTCTTTCAAACCAACGGTTTCCGTCGACGGGATCCGGTGGATCATCGACATGTATTCTTCCTCGATCCGCTCCAGATCCAGCGGGAAGAGGTCAGCGCGGAACGTGTCCGGCACCGAGTATTCGAACCGCGCCGGCGCGTTCAGTTCATACGGCCCAAGGATCCAGCCGCCCCGCTCTTCGCGCACGTACCACTTGGCATCGGCATCGCGCAGAACCGGATGCTCTTCGCCACCGTCCTGGCGGTACTTGACCAGCTCGGCATCAGGCTCGGTCACGATGAACTGGTGCTCCACCGGGATCGCCGGCATCTTGATGCCCAGCATCCGCGCGGTGCGCTGCGCGTGGTTGCCGCTGGCGGTCACAACATGTTCTGCGGACACGACAATCTGCTCGTCCGAGAACACCAGGTTGCCGCCCTTCTCGACCATCTTGGTCAGCGTCACATCCCAGTGATCGCCCTTCCATTCAAAGCCGTCGGCCTGCCATTTGCGCTCGATCATCACGCCGCGCTGGCGCGCGCCCTTGGCCATCGCCATGGTCACGTCGGCGGGGTTGATATAGCCGTCGGTAGGGTGATAGATCGCGCCTTCCAGATCGTCGGTATTGACCAGCGGCCACCGCTCCTTGATCTGCGCGGGCGTCATCCACTCATACGGCACGCCACAAGTCTCGGCGGTCGAGGCGTAAAGCATATATTCATCCATACGCTCTTTGCTCTGGGCCATGCGCAGGTTACCCACGACGGAGAAGCCGGCGTTCAGGCCTGTCTCTTCTTCCAGCGTCTTGTAGAACTTGATCGAGTAGTCATGAATATGCGTCGTCGCATAAGACATGTTGAAATACGGCAAGAGACCCGCGGCGTGCCACGTCGAGCCGGAGGTCAGCTCGTCACGCTCGATCAGCATGACGTCTTCCCAGCCTGCGCGGGCCAGATGATAGGCGATCGAGGTCCCGACGGCACCGCCGCCCACGATCAGTGCTTTTACTTGGGTTTTCATGACATCCGACTCCCTTGGCAGGCATGCTGGCGAGCGTTGTATCACGCCTGTAAACATGCGGCGGGTCCATCCGACATGTCACCGAACAAAAACGACGCGCCGCGCCCATACTCGGGCACGGCGCCTTCAGGATTCGTTAAGACAGCTCTGGTCTAGTCGCAAAAACTTCCGACGCAGCGTTGGCCGGACTTTCCGCTGCCACTGGACAACTCGAGCCGCTTGGGCATGGCCGCGGGTTCCGTGGGTTGGGGCGTCAACGACGCGGCTTCCTCGCCGCCGGTGACCTGGGTGATCAGCTTGGACAGCAGGCCGCCGGGTTGTATTCCCTTCGACGTGTCGCATTCCACCCGCAGCGCAGCCATGTCAAAGCCGCAACTGCCCTGCGGCAGGTCGTGCCTGCTTTCGAAGCCCGAGGCGGCGATGGCCATGCCCATCTCCATTTCCTCGTCACTGGCATTGCGCGCAGCGCGGAATGTTTCGAATTCGACAAGGCCGATGGCCTTGGAAAAGATCATCCCGGCGTCGCGGTCGCTGTTTTCCTCGTCGACCTGCATCAGGATCTTGCCGCCCGCCGATGCCTCCATGTCCCGTGCCCGGTTGGCGGCGGCAATCGCTTCCGTGCCGAGCGCGTTCGATGCCGGAGCGGTCTTGAGCGGCATGTTCGTGGCCTCGCTCAGCGCGCCAAGCTCGGCCTGCAGCTCGGGCGACATTTCCGGCTCGGGCGCGTTGGCGGCGCGGGCTGCCGCGGCTGCGGTCTCGGCATCGGCCACCATCATCACGGTGTCGACCATCTGCTTGACCTCGGCCTGCACCTCCTCGGCGGATTTGCCCGCCATCACGGCCTCGCGGCCCCGGTAATAGCCGAGCTCGATCAACCCGCTCAGGTCGGTGACCTTGCCGCCTGTGATGTCGATGTCGCCGCCCATGCCCCCAAGGCGCGTCGAATAGGCACTGAGAACCATGGCGCCGGTGTCGATATTCTCGATCTTGTACTGCGCCTCCAGCGCGCGGAGACCCAGGAACTCCGTCTTCAGGCGGCGCAACTCCAGGCTCAGCGCGACCGGGTCGATGCCGTCGGGCAGGCCCACGTCATTGCCCACGCTCGGCACCGGACGCGGCAGCAGGCTGTTCAGGCCGTCATAGTCGATCCGGCTCAGGATTTCCTGCGTGGCGTCGCGCGACGCGTTGGCGTGGACCCGCAGGTGCACTTCGTTGCCGAAGCCGATCGACCCTTCGAGATAGCGAAAGTGATAGGGCCGCTCGCCGTCATGCGCCAGCTTCTCGGTCAGGCCGAACCCGCCGGTCACGCCGTATCCCACATTGCGCTCGAAGGCGTTCATCATGGCGCCATCCATCGCACTGGCCACGACACCGAAAAGCGAGTTCGAGCTGGGCCGCTTCACCAGCCGCACCTCGACAAGGACGGTTTCGGTTCCGCGCTGATAGATCCAGGACTGCTTGGCGCGCTCCTTGAGCTGCTTGACGTGGTCGCGCGCCTCCATCTGTTGCAGAAACCCCTTGCCGGCAGAGCTGCTCATAGAGCCGTCCACCCCGGCCTCGGGCGGCAGGATCGCACTGTCGTCGCCTTCCAGCAGGGCGCGCCGCTCCCAGCCTTCGGGTGCCTCGGGCAGATAGAGCTGGCCGCCCTGCCGCCAGCGGCTCTGGCGCTCGCGCTCGGCCTGCTCGGCCAGCTTCTCATCCTTGGCGGCGCTGAACCTGTTCGGAATGGTCTCGATATAGGCCCCAGGCGTCATTTGCCCGAACGAAAAGCCGGCCCTGTTCGATTGATCGTAATAATCCACACCGGCCAGGATGGTCCCGGCGGTCAGAACGAACCCGATGGAATATGCGTTAATCATGCCCTGCTCCGCAACGTGTTTGCGACATGGCATGCCAGTCAATTCGGGCAGGATTGGGATGGCTGCGGGGCGATTTCCCGGCGCGGTTTATTCGCCCAGGGCAATACCTTCGCGCCGCGGATCGGCCCCGCCTTGCAACGTCTCGCCAATGGAAATCGCGTGCAGCCCGGAGACGAGCACTTGCGGTGCCATCTCGAAACCCAGCGCTTCCAGTCCCGGCAAAAGCTCCATCGCCCCGGTCCCCACTTCCACGTCATAGGTGCCGAACCTGTTGACCAGATGGGGCAATTCCACTGCCGCCTGCACATCGAGGCCCCAATCCAGATGCGCGATGATCGTCTTGGCCACGTAACCGATGATGCGGCTGCCGCCGGGGCTGCCCACGGCCAGCACGGGTGCGCCGTCCTTCATCACGATGGTCGGCGCCATGGAAGAGCGCGGCCGCTTGCCCGGCTCCACCCGATTGGCGATGGGCCGGCCATCCTCATGGCTGCGAAACGAGAAATCCGTCAGCTCGTTGTTGAGCAGGAACCCCCGCACCATGAGCCGCGAGCCGAAGGCATTCTCGATAGTGGTGGTCATCGACGCCACGTTCCCGAAGCGGTCCACGATCGAGACATGCGAGGTCGAGGGCAACTCGATCGAGGCATCGTCCCCGAGATCGAGCGCATGGTCGAACTCGGGCTCTCCCGGCGAGACGTCCGGCAAAGCGGTGTTGCGGTTCAGACGTTCCGCGCGACCGGCCAGGTATCCCGGATTCAGCAGGCCTTTCACTGGCACGGGCACGTAATCGCTGTCTGCCATGTACCGGCCCCGGTCGGCAAAGGCGAGACGGCTGGCATCTCCGATCAGCCGCCATGCGTCCAGGCTGTCGGGTCCCAGATCCCCGATATCGAACGGTGCTAGCAGACCCAGGATCTGCCCGACGGTCAACGCACCCGAGGATGGCGGGCCCATCCCGCACACGTCGAAGCCCCGGTAGGGCGCACAGACCGCGGCACGTTCCTTGACGCGATAGATCGCCAAGTCGACTGCCGCCATCACCCCGGGGTTGCCCTCCGCCTGCGTCACGGCGGTCACGATGTCGGCGGCGATGTCTCCGGTATAGAACGGCTCCGCGCCCTCTTCGGCAAAGCGGCGCAAGGTGTCGGCATAGGCCGGATTCTTCAGGCGATCACCGGGCTCGATGCGCCGGCCTGCCGGAAAGAAATAATCGCGCGTCGCCCCGAACCGGAACAGGCGGACTGCGTCCTGCACCACCATCGCCGCCAGTCTCGGCGACACCTCGAACCCGTCCCGGGCAAGGGTCGTGGCCTCGGTGAACAGGCTTTCCCAAGGGGCGCCTCCCCAGCGTTCATGGGCTTCCTGCAAAAGCGCAGGTGTACCGGGAATCCCCACCGACCGCCCGCCCACGACCGCATCGTAAAAGGACAACGGCTCACCCGCCTCATCCTGGAACAATGTCGGCGAGGCGGCCAGCGGCGCGGTCTCGCGACCGTCGAGCGTGGTCAACGCGCCGCTTTCGGCGTCATACCAGACAAGGAACGCCCCACCTCCCAGGCCAGAGCTTTGAGGCTCCACCAGCCCCAGCACCAGTTGCACCGCCACGAGCGCATCCGCCGCCGTGCCCCCCTCGCGCAAAACCCGTGCCCCGGCCTCGACCGCCAGCGGATTGGCCGCCGCCACCATCCAGCCTTGTGCCTCGACCGGACGGCCCGCCTGTTTCGCGTCCAGCGCCGCGGCCACGGTTTCGGAGGTGACCACCGCGCCCGCGCCTTCGCCTTCAGGCTGGACCCCGTCGGCGGCCTGCTGGGCCACCGCCATCCCGGCAAGAAACACGGCGAGACTGGCAAGAAGCAGGCGCATGGGCATTCTCCGGTGTTTGCGACGCTCGCGCGAAGCCTTACAGCATGGACGGTACGACCTGGTCCGGCGGGCGGTGGCCGTCGTCGAAGGTCTTGATGTTCAGCAGGACCTTCTCGCCCATTTCCAGCCGCCCCTCGACCGTAGCCGACCCCATGTGGGGCAACAGGACCACGTTCTTCAGCTCTCGCAGGCGAGGGTTGATCGCGCCGGCGTTCTCGTAGACGTCCAGTCCGGCGCCGGCGATCTCTCCGGCGCGCAGCATCCGCGTCAGGGCGTTTTCGTCCACCACCTCGCCCCGGCTGGTGTTCACCAGCACCGCGTCGGGCTTCATCAGTTTCAGGCGCCGGGCATTCATCAGGTGAAAGGTCGACGGCGTGTGCGGGCAGTTCACGCTCAGCACATCCATCCGAGCCACCATCTGGTCGAGGCTTTCCCAGTAAGTCGCGCCAAGCTCGTCCTCGACTTCGGGCCGGAGGCGATGCCGGTTGTGATAATGCACCTGCATCCCGAACGCCGCGGCGCGCCGCGCCACCGCCTGCCCGATCCGGCCCATTCCGAGGATACCCAGGCGCCGTCCGGCGATGCGGCCGCCGAGCATGGCGGTCGGGGACCAGCCGGGCCAGTCCTCCTTCTGCATCAACGAAAGCCCTTCGGGAATGCGGCGGGTCACGCTCAGGATCAGCGCCATCGTCATGTCGGCGGTGTCGTCTGTCAGCACACCCGGGGTGTTCGACACGAGAATGCCGCGCTGCCGGGCGGTATGCACGTCGATATGGTCCACCCCCGCGCCGTAATTCGCGATCAGCTTCAACCGTTCGCCCGCCTGCCCGATCAGCCCGCCATCGATCTGGTCGCTCAGCGTCGGCACCAGCACATCTGCCGACTTGACAGCCTCGACCAGCGCGTCACGGCTCATCGGCCTGTCGTCCTCGCGCAGCGTGACGTCGAACAATTCCTGCATACGCCGCTCGACAGCCTCCGGCAGGCGTCGCGTTACGACAACACTCAGTCGACCAGATGGCATATAGCGTTTCCCCCGTCTTCCATAATGCGTGTTCTTCTGTACAGTGACTCAGGACGACCGAGGGCACAAGAACCCCGGGTCATATGAGTGAGCAGTATTGACGCCATGAAACGGTTTTCCGCCTCAATCGGGGCCGCCCTGATCGCGGTGCTGGCAATGCCCGCCCTCCCTCAGGACACAGAGGAACGCGGCCCGGTCACGAACCTTCCCCTGCCGCGTTTCGTGTCGATGAAGGCCGCCGAGGCCAACGTCCGACGCGGACCCAGCCTGACACACCGCATCGACTGGGTGTTCAAGCGGCGCGACCTGCCTTTGGAGATCATTGCAGAGCATGGCCATTGGCGCCGCGTCCGCGACCGCGACGGTCAGGGTGGCTGGATTCACTATTCGCTTCTGTCCGGCACGCGCACGGTGATCGTCGAGTCCGACATGGCAAACCTATATTCTAAGCCCGACCCCGGCGCGATGATGGTGGCGCAGCTGGAAATGGGCGTGGTCGCACGGATTGACGAGTGCGCGATCGACTGGTGCCGTCTGATGGCCGGCGGCTATCGCGGCTGGGCGGAAAAGGCGGCCCTGTGGGGCGTGGAATCGGGCGAAATTCTCGAGTGATCTCGCGTCCGACCACGGGCATCAAGAAACCGCCAAATAAATTCATCTCAGCCCTTGAACCGCACCGAAGAGCAGAGTAATTAGCGCGGCACCGTTGGGGTGTAGCCAAGTGGTAAGGCATCGGTTTTTGGTACCGTGTATCGTAGGTTCGAATCCTACCACCCCAGCCATCTCTCTCCGATCCTTGCCCCGCTGAGACCGCGACGCCGTCCGGGCGGCGAAGTGCCCCGGAAAGTGCCCCCGCCGGGTGCCGCGGGTGAGCGGCTCGGTGGTTCCGGCGGAGGCATTCCCGCTTGGCCGTCAGAGGAAGTCCGGGTCCGTTCCGTAGGCCCAATGCTCCCAGTCGTCGTGCTTGTTGTCTCTCTGCGACCCGATCCGGAGGTGGTCCGGGTTGACGCATCGACGATTGTGGCAGCGGTGACGCACCACCCGATCCCGCGACGCGACCTCGCCGGTCAACACGCAGCAGATGAAGCGGTAGGCGTCGATCGTGCGCCCGTGGAAGCGTATCTTCTGAGGTCGTTCGGTGTTTGTGACGAAGCACCCGTCCTCTTGCTTCACGGCGTTTTCGATGATCGAGAAAGCCCGTTTCCGGGCCTCCTCAATTTGGTCATCGATGACTTCTCTGAACCACACCTCGCTGTCGTCTTCGTATCGAAGCATTTCGGCTCCTTTCTAGATTTTGCTCAGTGTGCGTTAAGGATCATCTGGACTTGCCCTGGAAAAGTGGAGAGCACCAACTGAGGAACCAGGAGGTGTTCTATGGGAAACGGAAACAGACCGACGCCGGAGTTCCGGCGTGAAGCGGTGCGGCTGGCGCTGACCAGCGGCCGGACGCGACGGGAGATCGCGGAAGATCTGGGGATCGGGCTTTCGACACTGACGCGATGGCTCAGTCGCGAGCGGGACGCTGGTGGGCCGGTCGAGGCATCGGTCGATCTGCACGCGGAGCTGAAGCGGTTGCGACGCGAGAACGCGGTTCTGAAGCAGGAGCGCGACATCTTAAAAAAGGCCGCAACCTTCTTCGCGAAAGACGCAAGTCGATGAGCTTCGCTTTCATAGAGGCGGAGAAGGCCAGCTTCCCGATCCGGCGAATGTGTCATGTTCTCGGTGTCAGCCAGAGCGGGTTCTTCGCTTGGCGGGACCGCCCTGCCTGTCATCGCCAGCAGCAGGACATGATCCATCTTGCCCACATTCGAACGGCCTTTGAGCTGTCGAACGGGACCTACGGCAGTCCCCGCATGCACCGCGACCTCGTCGATGAGGGGCTCAAGATAGGGCGGCACCGCACGGCACGACTGATGCGCGAGAACCAGTTGATCGCGCGGCAAAAGCGGCGCTTTAAACGGACGACGGACAGTGAACATGCCTGGCCTGTGGCGCCCAACCTCGTGGCACAAGATTTCGCGGCGGACTGTCCGGACAGGAAGTGGGGGGCGGACATCTCCTACATCTGGACGGCAGAGGGCTGGCTTTACCTTGCCATTGTCTTGGACCTCTTCTCGCGCCGCGTCGTCGGTTGGGCCACGAGTGATCGTCTGAAGCGTGACCTCGCCATCGCAGCCCTGCGCCATGCTCTGGCCGCTCGCAACCCTGAGCCAGGACTGGTTCACCATTCCGACCGCGGATCGCAATACTGCTCGGTGGACTATCAGGCGCGGCTCCGCAAACGTGGCATCTTGATCTCGATGAGCGGGCGCGGGAACTGCTATGACAACTCAATGGTGGAAACGTTCTTCAAAACCATCAAGTCGGAGCTGATCTGGCCGGTCGCCTGGAAATCCCGCCAACAGGCCGAAAACGCCATCGCCAGATACATCGACGGGTTCTACAATCCCGTCAGACGCCATTCATCGCTCGGCTTCCAAAGCCCGATAGCATTCGAGCGAAAGGCCCGCGAAGTGAGCTAAACGCTCTCCACTTTTCCAGGGCAAGTCCATAGAGATGGGGACGACGACGCATGAGATATCCAGCCTCTGAAAAGCTGGAGATCATTCGTATCGTTGAGCAGTCTCACCTGCCGGTTAAGCGCACACTTGGGATGCTCGGCATCCCGCGGACCACCTTTTATCGCTGGTACGACCGCTACCTCTCGTTGGGCGAAGCCGGTCTTGAGGATCAGTCCTCGCGGCCTGGTCGGGTCTGGACCCGTATCCCGGACACCGTGCGCCGCCAGATCGTGGACCTGGCCCTGGATGAACCGGAGCTGTCGCCACGTGATCTCGCGGTCCGGTTCACGGATACGAAGCGCTACTTCGTCTCCGAGGCCAGCGTTTACAGGCTCCTGAAGGCCCATGACCTCGTCACGAGCCCGGCCCTCGCGGTGATCAAGGCAGCGGATGAGTTCCACGAGAAGACGACCCGGTCGAACCAGCTCTGGCAGACCGACTTCACCTATCTGAAGGTTATCGGTCACGCCGGAGGCGTGCCTTCGGCACGACGGCTGGTTCTATCTCTCGACGATCCTCGACGACTACAGCCGTTACATCGTTGCCTGGCAGCTCTGCACGACGATCCGCGCCGGGGATGTCACATCGACCTTGGAGGATGCCTTGGCTGCCTCAGGATGCGACGGCGCGACGGTCGCCCATAGACCGCGGCTGCTCAGCGATAACGGATCGTCCTACATCTCTGGCGATCTGGCCGCCTGGCTCGAACAGCAGGGCATGGATCACGTCCGCGGCGCGCCGAACCATCCCCAGACCCAGGGCAAGATCGAGTCCCTCTCGGCAGATTGCTTTGCAATCGCCTGCCGGGCAGTGGCTGGCACCAGACCCTGAAGGACCGCATCCTGCTCGAGAACTACTACCTGCCCGGCGCGCTCGAGGAGTCCATCGGCGACTTTGTCGAGCAATACAACCACCAGCGGTACCACGAAAGCCTCGGGAACCTGACCCCGGCCGACGTCTACTTCGGCAGGGCAGACACCATCCTCAGACGACGAAAGGAGATCAAACAGAAGACAATCGAGAAGCGGCGCTTGCTTCATCGCCAGACAGCCGCGTAGCCTAAACCATGAAAGAGCCAGAGCCTCCGCTAACCGTCAGGCCAACGTGTTCCAAATCATCTGACGACGGACAGTTCGCCGGTGAAAAGAAGGCTGCACGCCGTCTGCGAAGTGCCGCAAAGACCATGGACTTTCCGGCAAGCGAACTTTACATAACCGCGTTCTGGGCCATGTGAGGGGCCTCGGCGACCTGCACATTTGGTGCACTGACAACAGCACCGAACCCTTGGTAAATTCCCGAACCGATGGGCGACCGGAAAGGGACAGCCTGCTGCGCGAAGATGCAGCGTCCAGCATAGGTTTTTTCGCGAGCGTTTGAATTGCAGTGCCAACCGCCAGCGCCAAAACACATCAAACCGATGCAATACATGGGGTGTGGATGACCCCTGTAAGGGGCTCCGGCCGCCGCCTGTGATCGGGGTGGCCGGAATTCTACTGCCGCAGGACATCAGTCGGGCGCTTCGACCAGGATTTTCACATGAGACTTCTCCGCCGCAAGCGCTTCAAAGCCCTTTGCGACGATTTCATCCAATGGAATCCGCTTGGTGACCAGTTGATCGGCGCTGAAATACCCTTGGGTCATGAGCGCCATTACCGCCGGGTAGACATTGCGATAGGCGATGGTACCCTGCAACTGCCTCTCCTTGAGTACGACTGTGTTGGGCTGGAAGGAGGCCTCCTGTTCCCAGATCGACACGACCAGAACCTGTCCCTCGTGGCGCGTGGCGTCGATGCATTGCGGCAGTACCTGAGGTACGCCGGTCACCTCGAAGGCAACATGAACCCCGCCCGTCGCTTCTCGAACCTCCGCGACAGCGTCGGTCGCGGTTGGGTCTACCGCCGACGTCGCGCCGAGATCCAGCGCCTTTTTCCGCCGCACGTCAGAGGGTTCCACGACGTGAATCTCCGACGCGCCGGCAACGCGCAGCGACTCCACAACCAGAAGTCCGATCGGACCCGCGCCGAAGACAGCGGCCTTATCACCCGCCTTGATCTTCGAAAGGCGCACCGCGTGCAGGGCGACGGCAGCAGGCTCGACGAGCGCGCCTTGCTCCATGGATAGCGCCTGAGGCATCTTGTGCACCATGCGGGCGGGGACAACGCTGTGGGTGGCAAAACCACCGTGCCCGCCGGACAGGCCTACAAAACCGAGGCTGTCACACAGGTTGTATTTCCCTTCCAGGCAAGCGGCGCACTCCCCGCAGGCAAATATCGGCTCGATGGCGACGCGGTCGCCCACCGAAATATCCGTGACGCCCTCGCCCAGTTCCGCGACGGTACCACAATATTCGTGCCCCATGGTGATCGGCGCCTTGTCGTGGCTCAGGGGGTGATCGTCATCCACCGGCACGAAAATCGGCCCGGCCAGATATTCGTGCAGGTCGCTACCGCAGATCCCGGTCCATGCCACCTTGACCTTCACCTCGCCTTTGCCCGGTTTTGGTTCCGTGATGTCTTCGACGCGAATATCCTTCACGCCATGCCAACGTGCTGCTTTCATTTCTTTTCTCCAGTGTCAGTTAAGGGTGCGCCCGGCGGGAGGAAGGTGCCGGGCACTTGGGCGCGCCATGTTAGGTGCTGCCCGGTCACGGCATCACGACAAGTGATGCACCTCCTGCAGGCCGTAGACGGGGGTATCGATGCCTTCCATCCGCGCCTTCAGTTGCAACGCAAGGTACAAGGAATAATGGCGAGACTGGTGCAGATTGCCGCCATGGAACCAGAGATTGTCCTGCTGAGTCGGCTTCCACATGTTGCGTTGCTCGCCTTCCCAGGGGCCGGGGTCCTTGGTTGTGTCGGAGCCCAACCCCCAAACCTTGCCAACCTTGTCTGCAACGTCCTGGCTGATCAGGTCTGCGGCCCAGCCGTTCATCGAGCCGTATCCAGTCGCCATGACCACCAGGTCGGCGTCCAGATGCGTGCCGTCCGACAGCACGACACCGGTCGCGTCAAAGCGCTCTACCTGGCCTTTCACCAGCTTTATCTCGCCATCAATGATCAACTGGCTGGCGCCCACGTCGATATAATACCCCGAGCCGCGTCGCAGGTATTTCATGAACAGGCCAGACCCGTCATCGCCCCAGTCGAGTTCAAACCCGGCCTTCTCAAGCCCGGCATAGAACTCGGCATCCCGCTCGCGCATCTGGTCATAAAGCGGGATCTGGAATTCATGCATGATCCGATATGGCAGCGAGGCAAAGATCATGTCGGCCTTCTCGGTCGTCACGCCATTGGCCACCGCCTCCTCGGAGTAGAGCGCGCCAAGCCCGATATCCATCAACGTATCGGACCGCACGATATGCGTAGACGAGCGCTGAACCATCGTCACATCAGCATCTGCCTCCCAGAGCGCGGCACAGATGTCATGGGCCGAGTTGTTCGATCCGACGACGACCACTTTCTTGCCGCTCCAGGCGTCCGGGCCTTCATGCTGCGAGCTGTGCTGGATCGTGCCGTTGAAGCTGTCCATGCCGGGAAACTCCGGCATGTTGGGCTTGCCTGACATGCCCGTGGCCAGCACCAGCTGCGTCGGATGCAAGGTGACGTTTTCGCCGTCGCGGTTGACGGTGACGGTCCAGGTGCCTGCGGCCTCGTCGAACTTGGCGCTGGTGACTTCGGAGCGGCTCCAGTAGTTCAGTTCCATGACCTTGGTGTACATTTCCAGCCAGTCGCCCACCTTGTCCTTGGGCGTGAAGACCGGCCAATTATCGGGGAACTTGATGTACGGAAGGTGATCGTACCAGATCGGGTCATGCAGGCAGAGCGACTTGTAGCGCGACCGCCACTGGTCGCCGGGCCGGTCGTGTTTGTCGAGAACTATGGCCGGCACGCCCAGCTGGCGCAGGCGCGCGCCAAGGGCGATGCCGCCCTGCCCGCCACCGACGATCACGGTGTATGGCTGCTCGGAATATCCAAGCTCGGCGGCCTCGGCTTCGCGCTTTTCCTTCCACGACTTGCGGTTCTTGGCGGCGCCGTGTTCTGCCCCGAACGGACGGCGCTTGCCGCTGTTTTCCTCGAAGCCCTTCAATTCCTGCAGCGCAGTCAGCAGTGTCCAGATCCGCCCATCCTTCAGGCGCATCAGGCCCCAACCGCGGCCCACGGCGGTTCCAAAAGTGATCCATGCGGTGACGACACCGCCATCCTCGCCGGGAGCTTCGTCTTCTTGGATAGCGAACGCGTGCGGCTTGGTGTGTTTCAATTGCGCCGTCAGCATGTCCTGAACTCCAGACGGTCCTTCTACCGTCTTGAGGTTCCAGGTCACGGCGACCAGGTCGCGCCAGTAACTGTCGGTGGCAAACAGAGCGCTTGCTGCCTGCACGTCGCCTTCCTCCAAGGCGGCGTTCAGGCTGTCGAGCACCTCTTGCATCTGTGTGGTGACTGTCGAATCGAGCATTGCGGTTCCTCCTCATCAGCAATGTGATGAGCAAAGAGTGGCGAATGGCCCTGCGGCCATTCCACGGAAATCCGATCAATGTCGTCCTATGTGTGATTGCCGCGCTCCAGCATGTTGCACACGCAACAAGACGCAACATTTCAGTCGGGCGCCCGCAACCCTTCTTTGCGGATGCGGCGCAGAACCGTGGAACGGTTGACCCCCAATCGACGTGCGGCACGGGCCATGTTCCAGTTGCAGGCGTCCAGAACCGCCTCCAGATCCTGCTCGTGCGCCCGAGACTGCGGGGCGGGAGGTAGATCGGGCAGATCGATCACGTTGGTTTCCGCCATCGCGCAGGCCACATCCAGCACATTGCCAAGTTCGCGCAGGTTGCCTGGCCAGGTGCGCGCAGTCAGTTCGGCCCGCGCCGAAGGTGTCAGGCGCATTTCCCCGCCGCGGCGACGTCTCAGCAGGCGGTCAATCAACCAGCCAAGGTCTTGCCTTTCGCGCAGGGGCGGCAGTTCCAGTGCGGAGCCAGAAAGCCGGAAGTACAGCGCAGATGGCATGATCTTTTGCACCATCAGGTCCGACGGCGCGTATGTGGTGGTCGAGATCGGGCGCAAATCCGGGTTCGCATCCAGAAGCCCCGCCAGAACCCGCGCGGTGTCCGGCTGCAGATCCTCGATTCGGCGCAGCAGCAACGTTCCCGGCCCCGACTGACAGTTAAGCGCGTCACGCATCTCTTCGGGCTGCGTTCCGGCGCAATCAATGGCAACGAAACGCCCGCGGCGGGATGCCATGTGAATGGCGCGGGCCAGCTTGGTCTTGCCGCTGCCGCTTTCGCCGCAGATGAGCAACGGCACCTGCGTCGGCGCGAGCCGGTCCGCCTGCGACAAAAGCCGGATCAAGGTTGGATCGCTTCCAGCGAGGGTTGCATGGAAACCGCTCAGCGCACGTCTTTCCGAAGCCTCCGCACCCACGGACGCCCTGCGCGGAGCCTGCGGTGATATGGCATGGCCGAACACGGCGCCTCCGTCTCCCAAAGCCACGACCCTTTCTTCGGTGGGACGATCCCGCATCAGGTCAGGCAGGTCATCGACGTTCAACCCCAGAAGACTGTCGATCCTTTCACCGATAAGGCTCTTGCCACGCGACAGCATCCGTGTAGCGGCGCGCGTGGCCCCGATCACCCGACCTGATCCATCGAGGGATACGGCCGCTTCCGGGTCCACGTCGAGGAATTCGGGGCTGGAGGAAAACCTCAGCACCCACTCGCGACGGCTGGCCGCCATGAGGTTCGCCATTTCGACCCGCCGGGCGGCCGCCGTAACCAGGGACATGGCCAGGTTTTGGCTGCTTTTCGGGGCCGGAGAGCGCAGCAGAGAGATATCCAGCACTGCCGCAAGTTGCCCAAGGCTGTCGTAGATCGGCGCTGCGGTACATGACAGCCCCGTGTGGGCGTTTCCGAAGTGATCGTCCTGATGCACGGTCACCGGCTCGCCCGTGAAGATGCATGCCCCGACACCGCAGGTACCGGCAAGGTCTTCGGACCAGTTCGAACCGAGGTAAAGACCTGCGTTGCGCAACTCGTCGACAAACAGATCATCGCCGAAAAAGTCGACACAGACGCCTTTTGCGTCCGTCAGCAGCAGAACGTAGTTCTGTCCTGTGACCTGCCGAAACAGGCTTTGCAGGCTGGAGCGCGCCGCGCCGATCATCCAGTCAGCCTGATCGCGATGTATGCGAAACTCCGTGTCCGTTACGATATGGGCCGGATCGCTGCGCGTCGGGTCCATCCCGTAAAGCTCGACACACCGACGCCAGGAGGCATCTACGTAACCGTCCCGACCAGACGCATGACCGTCCAGAACCTGCGCGATCTCCTCGACATGATGACGCTCAACCATGAGACCCTCCTGACGAACACGATAGCACAATCAAGACATGCCCGCACAACCGAAGACCGTTCGTCAGGTTTCGGGGCCCCGCTCGGTGCTTCGCCGAAGATCGGAACATCACAGTCTATGCTTTGCGAAACAGGCGGCAGGCCAGCGGCATGAACGGCCCGCGTTGCGGCATGCCGCCCCAAGGCAACGGCTGAGACGCTCCGCTCAAGCTTGGCGACCTTAGCCTCCGAATCCTAAGCGGGAAGACGCCAGGAATCCGGACGGGCTTGTTCATACCGCCACGAAGGTCCGCCCGCCGATCCTGTGCACCACTGCGTCGGTTCCGAAAATGTCCTGCATCAGCCTGCCGTCCACCAGTGTTTCGGCATCCCCCTGCGGGCCGATTTGCCCGCCTTTCATGGTCACGATATGATCGGCATAGGCGCAGGCATAGTTGATGTCATGCAACACGATTACCACTGTGCGCCTGTGCTCCTGCGCCAGCCTCTGCAACAGCGCCATGAGCGACCGTGACGCCGCGATATCGAGATTGTTCAGCGGCTCGTCGAGCAGCATGTAGTCGGTGTCCTGCGCAAAGATCATCGCCAGAAGTGCCCGCTGCCGCTGCCCGCCCGACACCGTGTCCAGCGTCCGCTGTGCCAGCGGGTCCAGGTCGAACAGGGTCAGCGCCTCGGCCACCTTTTCGCGGTCGTGCTTGCCCGGCCGCCCCAGATGGTGCGGATAACGCCCGAAGGCGACCAGTTCCGCGATGGTCAGGCGCGGCGCGATTTCGGAACTTTGCGGCAGGATCGCCAGCCGCCGCGCCAGCGCGTTCGACGCGCAGACGCCCACCTCCAGCTCGTCCACCATGATCCGCCCCGTGCGATGCCGCGCCAGCCGCGCGATCAGCGACAGAAGCGTGCTCTTGCCCGCCCCGTTCGGACCGATCAGCGCGGTCACCTTGCCCTTAGGGATTTCCAGCTCGATATCGTGCAGCACCATGGTGCCGCCCAGGTCGTGGCTCACGCCCGTCACGGAAATCATCGCTTCAATCCTTTCATCACCAGCACTAGGAACAGCACGCCGCCCGCAAGGTCGATTACCACGGTCAGCGGTGTCACCAGCCCGAACACACGCTCCAGAAGGGCCTGTCCCCCGACCAGCGTCGTTGCCGAAATCAGCGCGGCCGAAACCAGCAGCACGGCATGTCGCCCCGTAGGCGTCACCGCATGGGCGATGCTGACCACCAGCAGCCCCAGGAACGCCGTCGGCCCGACCAGCGCGGTCGCTACCGACACCAGCACGCCGATCAGGAACAGCACCTGCAACGTGCCGCGCCGTACGTCCTCGCCCAGATTTATCGCCGCCTCGCGCCCCAGCGACAGCACGTCCAGCCGGTGCCGCATGGCCCATGCGCCGACCAACGCCGCGCCGATGGTCACCGCCGCGATGGCCAGCAGCCCGGTCTCGATCTGGTGGAACCGGGCATAGGACGACACTTGCACCACGCTGAACTCGTTGGGGTCCAGCATCCGCACCAACAGCGTGCGCAGAGATCGGAACAGCACGGTCAGCACCAGCCCGGTCAGGATCATCCGCATCAGGTCGGGGCGCTCCTGCAACAACAGCGTCCCGAACAGCAGCATCGACGCCCCGGTCATCAGCACCAGCGACACCACGAACTGCACCCACGAGGTTACGAGAAGGTAATCGGTCATCCCGAAAACGAAGACGCCCATCGCCACGATCAGCACGAACAGTTCGTCGAACCCCATGATCGACGGCGTCAGGATGCGGTTCTGCGTGATCGTCTGAAACAGAACCGTCGAGGTCGACAGCGCCACCGCCACAAGGCACAGCGCCGCCAGCTTCGCGCCGCGAAACTCCAGCACGAAGCCCCAGTTGCCGCGCGCGCCGATCGTCATGTAGGCCACCGCCGACGCCACGAACAGCACCGCAAGAACGATCAGACGCCTACGGTGCATGGCGCGCCGGACGGTAAAGCAGCCAGATGAACACAACCGCGCCCACCACCCCCAGCACCGTGGCCGAGGGCATCTCGAACGGATAGCGCAGCACGCGGGCCACGATATCCGCCGCCAAAACCAGCCCCGCGCCCATCATCGCGATCACCGGCAGCGTGCGGCGCAGGTTGTCGCCCATCATGCGCGATACGATGTTGGGCACGATCAGACCCACGAAAGGAATGATCCCCACGCTCACAACGGTCAGCGCGCAGACCAGCGACACGGCCAGAAGCCCGAACAGCATCACCTGCCGGTAATTGAGCCCAAGGTTGATGCTGGCCGCGTGCCCCAACCCCAGGATCGAAAACTGGTCGGCGGCCACGAAGCACAGCACCGCCGCGACGGCGGCCAGCCACAACGTCTCGTAGCGGCCCTGCAACACGGCCGAGAACTCTCCGGTCACCCAGACGCCGATCATCTGCAACAGGTCGTTCTGGTAGGCCACGAAGGTCACAGCCGCCCCGATCACCCCGCCATAGACCAGCCCCACGAGGGCGACCATGTAGGGCTGCGTCGGCGGCAGCCGCCGGGCAATGGCCAGGAAACCGGCGGTCGAGGCGAACGCCGTCGCCGACGCCATCGCGATCTTTGCAAAAAGCGATGCCGCCGGCGCATAAAGCGTGACCAACAGGATGCCCAGCGCCGCGCCTTCACCGCTGCCCACCGTCATCGGCTCGACGAAACGGTTGCGCACCAGCATCTGCAGGACCGTCCCCGCCACCGCCAGCGACGCCCCGGTGATCAAAACCGCAAACAGGCGCGGCGCGCGGCTCACCGCGATCAGCTGCAGCGCCGCGGGGTCCTGCAACAGCGCAGCCGGGCGCAAGTCGATCACGCCGATGAAAAGCGACACGACCGACAGCGCCAGCAGCGCCACCACCCCGAGGACGATCTTCCCCACAGTTCAGCTTCCGGAAAATGCGGCCAGCAACTGGTCCATGGTGAGATTGAGCGCCTGAACCCCGCCCGCCGCGATGTAGATCGGCGCACTATCGAGGGTGATGACCTTGCCGTTGCGCCACGCTTTCGTCTCGCGCACCAGCACGTTGTCCAGCGTCGATGTCGCCGTCTCCACGTCGCCGATCGCGGCGCTGCGGTCGATCACCAGGATCACGTCGGGATCGACCTGACGGATGAATTCGAAACTGATCGCCTCGCCATGGTCCGAGCCCGCCACCTCTTCGGCGGCCACCTCCAGCCCGAAGGCCGTGTGCAGCCAGCCGAACCGCCCGGACGGGCCGTAGGCCGAAACCTTCGGCCCGTTCGTCATCACGATCAGCGTCCGGCCCGCGCCAGCGGCGGCCTCGGTTACTTCGGCCTGCTTGCGGGTCAACTTGTCAGCCAATGCCGCCGCCTCGTCCTGCCTGCCGAAAATCGCGCCGTAGGCCTCCAGCCGCTTCAGCCCCGTCGCCAGCGTCTCCACATGGATCGTCATGTCGATCGTCGGCGCGATCTTGGCAAGATCGGGCACCTTGTCATGGCTGCGCCCCCCGGCCACAATCAGGTCCGGCTGCAACGCGTAAAGCGCCTCCATATCCGGCTCGAACAGGGTGCCGATCCGCGCCGCGCCCTCCGCCGCGTCTTCCAGGTAGTCCAGGTAAACATTGGAAATCGTACCATCCACCTCGACACCCAGCGCCTCCAGCGTATCGAGCGCGGCCATGTCGTATACGGCGACTGTCTCAGGGGTCTGCGCAACGGCCACAGCGCCGCGAAACGTCTCGACGGTCACATCCTGAGCACCAACCGGCCCTGCCGTAAGGCAAAGCGCAAAAGCGAATTTTCGAAGCATGTCTTCCCTCTGTCTTGAAAAACCTGCATGGCTGGGAAGTCTGGCTTTGCAGGCGCGGTCGCGCTGTGCTTAACCGCAGCGAAAAGAAGAGTCTACGCCCAACACTTCACGAAAAGGAGCCAGCCATGCCAACCCTCATCGGACGCATCGAAACCGAGCACGGCGCCAAATACCTCACCCAGCTCTGCAAGCATTTCGCCCACAAGATCGACGCCACCTGGGACGGCAACCACGGCCGTGCCGATTTCGTCTTCGGCCGCGCGATCATGGAGGCCGACCCTCAGGGCCTCACGATCTGCTTCGAAGTTGACAAGGACGAAAACGTGCCCGCCGCCAAGGGCGTCATAGACAGCCACCTCGTGACCTTCGCCCACCGCGAAAAGATCGCAGGCATGGAATGGACCGCAGCGTGACCCTGGTGCTGCGCCGCGCCCCCCAACGGCTGTCCGCTCAGCGGAACGAAGCGGACGTTATTTTGCCACGGTGAGGAGACGCGCATCGACGGGCCGTGGTGCGGCGAACCGACGATGGTGATGGGCAGTTTATGCCTGCCAGGCACATCCAACCTGAGAGCGTGGCACGTCACCTGCCAAATCGCCGTGCCGTCGCACCAAAGGTGCGCCAACTATAGTCGGCACGCCTCTGGCGAGACGGAGCGGCCCGGCGATACGCGGCGGGCTTCGCCCTTGTTCCGCGCCAGCGCTTTGTTACTATGGCAAATATGGGTTCGCACCGTACATTCGCTGCGATGAAAGTGAATGGCCGAGATGCAGGTCTTGCTGCCGTTCACGACGGAGGCGAGCGTCAGCCCCTGGGATGGCGATCCGACGGGAATTCTGACGCACTTTATGCCTGCCAAAGACATCCTCAGTATGATGATTGCGCCCAGCCTCAGCCAAATCGCCAGCCCAAGGGAGGGGCTGACGATGGCCGGGCCGCTTCGCGGCTGTTCACCGGCTAGGTGCTTGACGCCTTTGTCTGGCAACGGGCTCACAACGGACTTTCGCCCTTTGATGACCGCGACCCTTACGGTCGCGATAATCAACACGCCTTGCACGGACCCCCGCCCACACGGGCAGGCCCATGCTCAGAACCGCAGCGTGGCCCGCAGGTTGAAGGACCGGCCCGGCTCCCGCAGCGGCGTCACCGTCGCGAATTCCTGACCGTAGGTCGCCCGCTCGGTATAGGTCTCGTCGAAGATGTTGTCGATCTCCGCCCGCACGGTCAGGTTCTCCATCCGGCGCGGCGTGTACTCGGCAAAGGCGTTGACCACTTCGAACCCGTCGATCTCGCCCCCGGGCGCGCCCGCCGCCGACTTGTCGAACACGATCTGCGCATCCGCACCCAACGTCAGACCCAGCCGATCCCACGTGTTGGCCACCTCGAACACAAGGTTGTCCCCCAGGGGCGTGGTCAGGTAACGCCCGGTGTAGCTGTCGGCAGGACCTCCGTTGATCTTGGTGTCGATATCGGCATAGGCGATGCGGGCGAACCCGCTCGACCATGTATAGGCCGCGCCGATCTCGTACCCCTCGGTGTCGAGGTCCGAAACCTGCCCCGGCCCGCCGTTGAACAGGCCTGTCGTGGGGTCCAGCAGGGTCCGCGCGTTGTCGATATCGGTCTTGAACAGCTTGGCGTTGAAGTCCCAGTTGCCCACCCGGTAATTGGCCCCGAGGTAATAATTCTCCGAGGTCACCGGCTCGATCGACGCCGGATAGGTCCAGGCGGTGTCGAACAGGAAGCTTTCCGCCAATGCGATACCGCCCCACACGCGCGAGGCCCCGGCACTGACCGTGATCGCGTCGGTCACGTCGAAATCCCCGGCGATGTTCGCCGACAGCCCGTCATTGTCATAGGTCGTGCCGTCGACGCCCTCGAACTCTTGGAAATCGTATCGCGCGCCTGTCGACAGGCGGAACCGATCCGTCAGGTCCAGCTCGGCCTGCACGAAGAGGCCGATATTCGTGGCCTTCTCCTCGGCAAAGAATACCGCCGTGCCCTCGCCGTTGATATCCGCCACGTCGCTGTAAAAATCGAGACCCGCATTCACGGTGCCATTCGCCACCTGGAACTCGTTCTGGATCTTGCCCGTGAAACTCGTGGTCTTGCCCGCATAGGCGTCCGTGGCGCCCGGCATCGGCCCGGTGTAAAGGTCGGTCGAATTGTAGGCGATCTGCACCGACGGATTCCACATCGCCGTGGTGTTCCCGAACTCATAGGACAACACCAGGTTCTGGCGCTCCAGCGTATAGGTCCTCGTGTCCAGAACGCCGCGCAAGCCCGCGAAATCCGCCCGCAGGGGACGCTGCGCATCGTCGCGCACGATCTCGTACCCCAGTTCCAGCCGCCCGCCGTTGTCGGCGTTGAACGCCACCTTGGCCAACCCGCTGGTCAGCCCCGTGCCCGAGCCGGTAATATCCACGCCGGAGCCGTCCTCGCGCAGACCGCCATCGGCATACTTCCCGAAGGCCAGATACTCGAACCGCCCGGACACGCCAAAGAGCGCCAGGCTGTTGGTAAAGACATCACCATTGCTCTGATACTCGGTGATGAACCGCCCGCCGAACGTGCGTCCCTCTTCCAACAGGTCGCCCACGTCCTTCGTCTCGAACGCGATCGCGCCGGCCATCGCTCCGGGTCCCGCATCTGCCGGCGCCACGCCGGGGTCGACCCGCACCGCCTTCAGCAGTTCTGGGTCGATATAGGTCGTGGCGCTGTGGTGAAAGATTCGGTTGTTCTGCCGCGCGCCATCGATTGTGACGTTCAGGTTGTTCTCCTCGACTCCGTTTACATAGATTTTCTGCGATATCGGCAACGAACTACCCACCGACACCGACGGCTCGGACTTGAAGACCTCCTGCAGATCCTTCGGCGTCGTGCGCGTCAGGTCCTCGTTGTCGATCCCGATGGAGGTGGTGGCATCCGAACCGATATAGATCGTGCCCAGAACGAACGGTTCGGGCGCTTGCGCAAACGCGCTCCCGGTTCCGATGATGAAGATAGCCGACGCATACGGCGTGACAGTGCGCATAATCCATTCCCCAGTAGATTTGATTTTTCTGGGTAGCGGATGACTGGCTGCCTAAGGGTGGTCCATTTCACAGGCAGGTGCGGATTGCAATTCAGAACGGCACGCGGCCCAGCACGCTGAAGGAATGCGCAGCTATCCTGTGTCGTTCCGAGAACGTGCTTTCACTCTGCACGGAGATGACGACCATTAAGATCGTCGAGCGAATGCCAAGCCCTTGAGCAGAGTGCATTCGGTTGATTGACCCGCGCCTAGTGATTGATCGATTTCAACGCGACCAACTCTGCCTCTCCCGACGCAATATGCGAACCTTGACAGTTCGCGCCGAGAACCGTTCATCCCTTGGGCGTTGACGGCGGGCGGTGCGGCGGGCGTCCTGCGCCCGACGCCCGGCCGGTCCCTCAGGACACCGAAAGTCCGCCCACGTGAAACGCCTTGGTCTCGAGATATTCCTCGATGCCTTCCCGCGCCCCTTCGCGGCCAAGCCCCGATGCCTTGACCCCGCCGAACGGGCTTTCGGCATGACTGACCACGCCGGTATTTAGCGCGACGATGCCGAATTCCAGCGCCTCGCCCACCCGGAACGCGCGGGCCAGATCGCGCGTGTAGAAGTAGGCCGCCAATCCGAAGGGTGTCCCGTTGGCAAGCGCCAGCGCCTCGTCTTCAGTCTCGAACCTGAAGACCGGCGCCACGGGGCCAAAGGTCTCTTCCCCGGCAAGCTGCATGTCGGGCGTGGCATCGGTCAGCACCATCGGATCGGCATATTGCGTTGCCAGTTCGCGCACTTCGGTACTGCGCCGCGCGCCCTTCGACAGGGCGTCCTCGACATGGGCGGTGATCTTCTGGATCGCGGCCTGGTTGATCATCGGCCCGATGTCGCTGCCTTCCGCATCCCCCGGCCCGACCTTGAGCGCGTTCACCCGCTCTGACAGCGCCGCCACGAATGAGTCGTGTATCCCGGCCTGCACCAGAATACGGTTCGCGCAAACGCAGGTCTGCCCGCCATTGCGGAATTTCGACAGCATCGCCCCTTCGACCGCCGCGTCGAGATCGGCGTCGTCGAACACGATGAAAGGTGCGTTGCCACCCAACTCCAGCGAGAGCTTCTTGAGCGTGGGGGCGCATTGCTCGGCCAAAAGAGCGCCCACGCGCGTCGAGCCGGTAAAGGACAGTTTCCGCACCACCGGCGATGATGTCAGCGTCTTGCCAATGACCTCGGGCCGCCCGGTCAGAACATTCACCACCCCCTTCGGCAGACCGGCCCGCTCTGCCAGAACGGCCAGCGCGAGGGCCGAGTAAGGCGTGAAATCAGACGGTTTGACCACCATGCTGCACCCCGCAGCCAGACCGGGCGCGACCTTGCGGGTGATCATGGCGATGGGGAAGTTCCAGGGCGTTATGATCGCGCAGACACCCACCGGCTCCTTCATTGCGAGGATCTTCTTGCCCTGTACCGGCGACGGGATGATTGACCCGTCAATGCGACGGGCTTCTTCGGAGAACCAGCGGATGAACGATGCGCCATAGGCAACCTCTCCCCGCGACTCGGCCAGCGTCTTTCCCTGCTCGGCGGTCAGGATTTGCGCCAGATCCTCGGTATGCTCCAGCACCAGGTCGTGCCACCGCATCAGGATATCGGCACGCGCGGCATGGGTTCGCGCCCGCCAATCCCGCATCGCCGCCTCGGCGGCCTGAATGGCGCGCTCAGTCTCGTCGGCCGTCGTGTCGGGCATGGTGCCCATGACCGCGCCGGTCGCGGGGTTGGTAACCTCCATGTCAGGACGCGCAATCCACTCACCGTCGATCAGCGCGGCTTGGCGAAAAAGATCGGGGTCGGATAGCTTCATCGTTCAACCTTTCATCGCGGCAATCACCGCATTGGTGATATCGTCCGTACCGTGGCTGCCGGGGCGTATGCCGATGCCCTGAGCCGTCGTCGCGGATATGGCCTCTTCCACCCGATCGGCGGCACCGTCTTCGCCCAGATGGCGCAGCATCATCGCCCCCGACCAGATGGCCGCAATAGGGTTTGCAATCCCCTTGCCCGCGATATCCGGGGCCGAGCCGTGCACCGGCTCGAACATCGAAGGCGCGGTCCGGTCAGGACAGATATTGGCCGACGCGGCAAACCCAAGCCCGCCCTGAATGGCCGCGCCCAAGTCCGTCAGGATGTCGCCGAACAGGTTGGACGCCACGATCACGTCGAGATCCTCGGGGTTCATCACCATCTTGGCCGCCATTGCGTCGATATGCACATGGCTTACCGTGACATCGGGATAATCGGCCGCAACCGCACGCGTCATGTCATCCCAGAAAACCATGGAATACTGCTGAGCGTTCGACTTCGTGACCGAGGTCAGGTGCCCGCGCCGTGCTTGCGCCTGCTCGAAGCCAAAGCGCAGGATGCGCTCCACCCCCTGCCGCGTGAAGACCGAGGTCTGCACGGCCACCTCGTTGTCGCGCCCCGGGTGCACGCGCCCGCCCGCCCCCGCATATTCGCCTTCGGTGTTCTCGCGGATGCACAGGATATCGAAGGCGTCGGATTTCAACGGGCCTTCCACGCCCGGCAACAGACGATGCGGGCGGATATTGGCATATTGATCGAACGCCTTGCGGATCGGAAGCAGCAGACCGTGCAGTGAAACCGCGTCCGGCACCGTCTCGGGCCAGCCGACCGCCCCCAGAAAGATCGCGTCGAAGCCGCGCAGGGTCTCGATCCCGTCCTCCGGCATCATCGCGCCCGTCTCGTGGTAATAGGCGCAGGACCATGGGAAGGTCCCGGTGCGAAGCGTGAAATTCTCCACCTCGGCGACGGCGTGCATCACCTTCATGGTCGCCTCCGTCACGTCAACTCCGATCCCGTCGCCGGGGATCAAGGCAATCTGGTGCTCGCTCATGGAAATTCCTTTGTCTTACTCATTCAGATAGTCGCCAGCACGGATTTCGTGCGGCGGTTGGCGGTATAGGCTTCGCGACCAAGGTCCTTGCCCAACCCGCTGGCCTTCCAGCCGCCGGTGGGCAGGATGTGGTCGCGCGATCGGCCATAGCGGTTGATCCAGACCGTCCCCGCCTCGATGCGGCCCGCAACGCGCAGCGCGCGGGCCAGGTCGCGGGTGAAGATGCCGGAACACAGACCGTATGTCGGATGCGCCGCCATGGCGATGGCTTCTTCCTCGGTCTCGAACGTCTGGAAGGTGGCGACGGGACCGAAGATTTCTTCGGTGACGGCCGGATTGTCCGGCGACGGCCCCGCCAGCAGCGTCGGCCGGTAATAGCTGCCCTCACGATCGAACCGCGCAGCACCGCACAGCGGCTCGGCCCCGTGCTCGCAGGAGGCGCGTACAAGGCTGTCGATACGGCCAAGCTGCGCCTCCGAGATGATCGGGCAAAACCCGGATTGTGCGTCCCAGGTGGCTGCGGGCTCATGCCGGTTGAACCTTTCGGTCAGGCGCCCGGCCAGCTCGTCGGCGATGCTGCGGGCCACGATCATCCGCGACCCTGCCACGCAGAACTGGCCCGCGTTGGGCAATATGCCACGCTCCAGGCACTCTGTCGCAAGGTCGAGATCGGCATCCTCGAAAACGATCATCGGGCTCTTGCCGCCCAGCTCCAGCGTCATTGGCTTGATGCCGCAGCGTGCGACGTTTTCCATGATCGCGGCACCGGCGCGGGTAGACCCGGTAAAGGAGATCTTGTCGATCCCGGGATGCCCCGTGATCGCCCCGCCGGTTTCGGGACCGTCCCCGAGAACCACGTTGACCAGCCCTTCGGGCAGACCGGCACGCACTGAAAGCTCGGCCATGTAAAGCGCGGACCAGGGCGTCATCTCGGACGGTTTGAGAACCACTGCGTTGCCGGCTGCAAGCGCCGGTCCCAGTTTCCATCCCGCCATCGAGATCGGGAAATTCCACGGCGTGATGGCGCCCACCACGCCATGCGGCTCCGAGGTAATCATACCCAGGCTTCCCTCTGCCGTGGGCGCCAGCGTGTCGCATTCCTTGTCGGCGAACTCGGCGAAGAACCGGATCTGCTCGGCGGTCACGGGGATGTCCCCGGCCACCGTGTCGGACACGGGGCGGCTTGAACAGACCGCTTCCAGCCGGGCCAGTACGGGGGCCTCCTCTTCCATCAGGTCGGCCCACCGATGCAGCGCGCGCAACCGTTCGCGCGGGGCCGCACGCCCCCAGCCGGACGTGCGCAGAGCGGTGCGCGCGGCCTCGACCGCGCGGTCCACCACCGCCATGTCCGCTTGGGGCACTGCGCTCAGCGTGGCACCGTTCGACGGGGCCGTCACTGTGATTTGGCCGCGGGCGGGCACATAGCGTCCACCGATGTAATGCCCGCGGGGCAGCGTCAGCTCCGCAGGATCGAAGGCAAGTGTCATGGTCACCTCTCGTTGGTTGTCCACAGTCTGACGTGATCGGATTGGCAACACTTGCCGAAAGCGTTCGGATGGCGGCATTTTTCGCCGCCAACGCCATCATGGGACGCAGAAGATTGTGTCGCTCATTCGCGCGCGTCGGCGCGTGCGGCCAACAGGCCAAGCGGCGCTGGACGCGCCGGCGGCTGTGATCGCAGACGGCTCACGGAGGCCGGATCGCACCCCGCCTGCGCCGCCATCACCTCGGCCCCCGCAATCTGGCAGTACCGACCCTGGCAGCGCCCCATGCCGACACGGCTGAGCGACTTGGCCCGGTTCGCCTCCTTTCCGGACAGGCTCAGGCTCCGGCGCAGCTCGCCCGCGGTGATGCCTTCGCAGCGGCAAAGGACCGCTCCGTCCGGCACGGCCCGGACCATCTCCGCAGGCCAGGGAAACGCGGCGGCGACCGCCTTGGCGAAACGGGCCATGCGCCGCATCCTTCGAATATCGCCATCCTGCTCCCCCGTGTCCACGGGATGCCCCAGATCGGCAAGGCAGGCGCGCGCGGCCAACCGCCCGGCGATCTCCGCTCCGTCGGCTCCCAAAAGACACATCCCGTCCCCCGCCAGATACAGCCCGTCCCGGACCCGTCCTGCCATGTCCGTCCGGGGCAGCCACTGCGCCCATGTATCCGACCACGCGAACTCTGCCCCCGCCAGATCGGCCAGCGCCGTCTCGGCGCGCAGGTGCCACCCAAGCGCCACGGTATCGCAGGGCGTGCGATGATGCCGACCGCCTGCGTCCCGCCAGGTGATCGCGGCAGGGCCGCTCCCATCGCCCTCGATCCCCGTCAGGTTGACACCGGCCGAGTATCGCCGGCCCAGCCCGATCCGCAGCCGCAGACCGCGCAACGTGACCCCCGGCCGGGCCAGCGCCATACCGATACCGCCCCGGACTTGAGCACGCCATGGCGCGGTGTCCAGCACCGCAGCCACCGTCGCCCCCGCGGCAATCAGCTGCGAGGCCACCAGCGTCAAAAGCGGCCCGGAGCCCGCCAGCACGATCCGCCGTCCGAGCGCCACGCCCTGGGACTTCAGCGCTATCTGCGCGGCGCCCAGCGTGTAGACGCCGGCCATCTGCCATCCCGGCACCGGCGCCAGCCGATCGGTCGCGCCGGGCGCGAGCAGCAGGCAATCGTACGGCAGCGACAGGACACCGTCAGGAGAGAGCACCTGAGCGCTCCCGTCCTGCAGACCCAGGACACTGCACCGAGGGTGATAATCGATCTGCCGGTCACGCACGAGGGCATCGAACGTCTCGTGTAAGTTCATGGCCTTCCCGGCCTCGGATCCGTACAGGGTACGCGGCGGGCGCAGGAAGCCTTCGGGGGGGCGACGATAGATCTGGCCTCCGGCGCGTGCACCCTCGTCCACGACAACCGGGCACAGACCGGCGGCGACGAGCGTTTCCGCCGCGCGGATGCCCGCCGGCCCCGCCCCAACAATCAGAACGCGCGTCATGGCCCGGGCCAGCGGTCGGGCGGGGCCGGGTGCAACCGCATCCCCTCTTGCAGCAATGTCGAACAGGCGCGCAATCGCGGGCCGTTCTCTTGCCAGAGCCAGCAATCCTGGCACGCGCCCATCAGGCAGAACCCCGCACGCCGTTCCGGTCCGAATTCCGCGTCCCGCAGCGAGGGCTCCGACGCCAGGATCGCCGTCAGCACCGTGTCGCCTTGCAAACCGAAAAGCGTACGGTCTCCGAACGTAAAGGCCAGAACGGGACGGTCCGCCTCGGCCACCCGTTGCAGGCGCCCTGTTTCCGTCGGACCGGCCTGGCTCATTCCGCGGCCTCGACAGTGGCCTGCAAGTGCGGGATATCCGGAAAACGAACGCAGGTCTCTTCGAACGCGGCACTGACACCTTCGGCGCCTGCGCGTCCGTCCATCCTGCGGAATATCTCCGTCTTGACGAAAAAGCGCCAATGCACGGGCAGCGCCATCAGGATATCGGTCAGGCGCGCATAGGCCGGGGCCGTCCATTGCGCTTCAAACGCCTCTCGCTCGGGTCCGAAATGGAAATGTCCTTCATGCGCACGGGACTCGGCCCGCAGCCTGGCGGTCGCCTCTTCGTCCACCGCTCCGGCGACGATCACCACGCCATACTCGCTTCGGGCAGCCTCTTCGGATACATGCCCGCGCCGCACGTCCAGTGCGACACGCCAGGCTTCGCGCTCCATCGGGTCGCCGCGACCACCACCGCCGGCCGACCGCAGCGAAAGCACATCGCCCGGCTGCAGGATTGCGGTGTCGGCGCTGCCCATCCCGCGGGCCTCCGGCGTGCCGGGATTGACCACCATCTCGGCCAGCCCCGCCGCGCGCCCGCCCAGAACGCCCCAGGGGCGGAAACGCGAACGGTCGCGGTTGCGCGCCGTGATACGCGTGTCGGGCGCAAAGACGCGGAACGCCATTTCCGTGGCCAGCCCGCCGCGCCAGCGCCCTGCCCCGCCGGTATCCTGGGCCAGACCGTATTTCACGAATTCCACCGGCACCTCGGTCTCGGTGATCTCGATCGGCGTGTTGCGCAGATAGGCGGCGTCCGCGCCCGACCCGTTGGTGCCGTCACGGTCGGGCATCCCGCCGCCGCCGCCCACCACGGGGTTCACCGCCGCGATGATCTTCTGTCCGCTGCGCTCGTCATGGGTCATGACGTTGACGATGCAGTTGTTGCCCGCGGGCGCGGCGGGCATCCGCTCGGGCACCGCCTGGCTGAACGCACCGAAAATGACCGAGCGCAGCCGCGCACAGGTCAGCGACCGCATCCCCACCGCCGCCGGTGCGACGGGGTTCAGCACGGTCCCCTCAGGCGCGATGCAGGTGAATGGCCGCGTGATGCCGGTATTCAGCAACAGCTGCGGATTGAGGGTGTAAAGCACATAGTAGACCCCCACCATCAGGATCGTGTGGCGCGGGTCGCCACCCGACGGCACGTTCAGCGACGAGCCGAGTTGCGGGTCCGATCCGGTAAAATCCAGCTCCGCGGTGTCGCCACGGATGCGCAGGGTCAGGTTCAGACGGCAGGGATTGGCGAAATCGCTGTCCTCGTCGGCGTAATCGGCGAATGTATACTCACCGTCGGGGATCGCCTCCAGAATCTCGCGCGCCTGCGCTTCCGCCTGATCCTTGAGTGCCGCGACGCCTGTCAGAAATCCGTCCCGCCCGAAGCGGTCCAGCATCGCATGAACCTTGCGCTCGCCGGTGTTGAGCGCGCCCACCAGCGCTTTGATGTCGCCGATATTCAGGCCCGGTTTGCGCACGTTTGTCTCCATGATCCGCAGGATCTGCGCATCGAAAACACCTTCGTTCACCAGTTTCATGGGCGGGAAACGTACCCCTTCCTGGTGGATCTCGGTCAGCGACCGCGACAGTGACGCAGGCACAGCGCCGCCCATGTCTGTGTTGTGGATATGGCCGCCGGTCCAGGCCACGATCTCGCCGTCGCAAAAGACAGGCTTCCACAGGTGCGTGTCCGGTGCGTGGGTCGCCACGTGCCCGGAATAGGGGTCGTTGGTAAAGGCCACGTCGCCGGGACGGTAATCGTCGATCATGTCGATGGCCCGCCCGTAGGTCAGTCCGGGATACCACGTCGCACCCAGTTCCATAGGCACGGCAAAGGTATCGCCCAGGCGGTCCATGATCATGACCGTGAAGTCCTGCGTCTCCTTGACGAAGGCGGAATGCGCCGTGCGGTGCAAGGTAAAGGCCATGTTCTCAGCCGCGGCGCGGGCGTGATTTGCCAGAACCCGAAGGGTCATCTTGTCGGTCATGGGGTCACTCCGCGAATTCAAGGTGTATATTGAGATGGCGGTCGACATGCGCCGCGGCGCCATCTGGGATCGCCAGAGTTGTGTCCTCCTGGCAGACCACGGCCGGACCGTGGAACGCCGCCCCCGGCACAAGGTCGGTCCGCATGAACAGAGGAATGTCGCGGGCGCCGTGCAGATGCACCTGTACGTGCCGCGCGGGCAACGCGGGCGCCGCGCCTGTGTCAGCCTCTTCGGTCATGTCGGGCTTGGGCGTGATGCCGATGGTCGAAAGCCGCAGGTTCACAATCTCGATTGCGCCATTTCGGTCCTCGAAATCATAGATCTGGCGGTGCGCCTCATGAAACGCCCCGGCGATGCGTGCCGGATCGGTCAGCCAGTCAGGCTCCAGCGCCGTTTCGATCTCATAGCTCTGCCCGGCATAGCGCATGTCCGCCGACAGCCGCACCTCCGCCGGGCCATCGTGACCTTGCGCCGCGAGCCAGGCCTGCCCGTCGCGCCGCAGCGCTTCGAACGCGGCCCGCAGTTGAGGCACGGCGCCGGTATCAAGCCCGGTAAAGACGGTCTGCAGGAAATCGCCCCGCATGTCTGCCACGAGGCCACCCAGTGCGGACACCACCCCTGGCCGTCGTGGCGCCAGCACCCGCGCCATGCCCAACTCACGCGCAAGAAACGCCCCCAGCATCGGCCCGCCACCGCCAAACGGCATCAGCGTGAAGTCCCGCAGGTCCACCCCGGCCCGAGAGCCCAGCTTCTCGACCTCGACGAACAGTTCCGACACCGCGATATCGAGGATGGCTTGAGCGGTTTCTTCCACGCTGCGACCCACCGGCCCGGCAAGACGCGCAACCGCCGCGCGGGCAAGGTCGCGGTCGATGTTCAGTTGGCCATAGGCCATTTCAACCTGCCCCAACCAGCCGCAGACGGCCATCGCATCGGTCACGGTAGGTGCGGTGCCGCCGCGCCCATAACATGCAGGCCCCGGGGTCGATCCGGCGGATTCCGGCCCGACACGCAGCACGCCCTGGCGGTCGACACTGGCGATGGAGCCACCGCCGATGGCGATGGAACTGACCGAGACCGACGGGATATGCAGCGGGAAGTCGCCAATTTTCTCGTCCGAGCCGTACTGGACCTCTCCGTCCACGATCAGCGCAAAATCCGCCGACGTCCCGCCGATATCCAATGTCAGGATTCTCGATGCCCCCGCTTGCCGCGCCAGCCAAGCCGCGCCCATCACTCCCGAGGCCGTGCCCGACAGGAGCATCGAAACACAGTCGCGTCGCCCCTCGAAGGCGCTCATCAGGCCGCCGTTCGACTTGGTCAGCAACGCCTTCGCCGGCACCTCGCGCCCCGCCAGTCTTTCCTCCAGCGCCGCCAAATAACCCGATACCCGCGGGTGGACATAGCCGTTCAGGATCGCCGTGGAACTGCGCTCATATTCCCGGATGACCGGCCAGACCTCGGATGAGGTGAAAACAAAGAGGTCCGGCGCCTCGGCCTCGATCATGCCCTTCACCGCTGTTTCCTGCGCCCCGTTGCGCCAGCTGTGAAGGAACGACACCACGATCCCTTCGGCACCGACACCGCGCGCGTGTTCAACCGCCTGCCGCACGGCTTCGGAGGTCGGCGCCAGTGGTTCGCTGCCGTCAGCCCGCAGTCTTACCGGAATACCGAACACTCGGTCGCGCGGCACCAGCGGCTCTGCCCTGTGACAGAACAGCGAGTACATGTCGGGCATGGCAAGCCGCGCCAGTTCGATGACGTCCTCGAAACCCTCGTTCGTGATCAGCGCCAGCGTCGCGCCCTTGCGCTGAAGGATGGTGTTGATGCCCACCGTTGTCCCGTGCACGAACCGCGTCACGCAGGCAGGGTCGAGCCCCTCGCGCTCGGCCAGAAGGTCGAGGCCAGTCAGAAGTTCGGCCCCCGGATCATCGGGCGTGGTCAGTACCTTGAGCGACGCGATGCGTCCGCTGGTCGTGTCCAGCGCGCAGAAATCCATGAAGGTGCCGCCAATATCGACGCCGACCTTCCAGTCCGCCGGGGCGCGAGTGCCATCCATCTTGCCTGGTCCTTTCCGTGATTTGCCATGACAGGACCAGATAAGCCGCACGCCGTCCAAGACTGATCGCGCGGCGGCGCATAAGGATGGCTTATGGCTCGGTCAAGGGTGTCGCGTGGAGCAGCTTGCGCATCGCCTCCTCGGCGCGGGAAAGGCTCCTGTCGCGCGCCACCAGGAGCGACACGGGCAGGCTCGGCGTGTCGCTCAGCGGTCTCGGCACGACGCCGGGAAACTGTGCCCACGGCAATAGCGCATCGACCAGCGCCACGCCCAGCCCGGCGCGCACGAACCCCGCCGCCGAGATCGAACTGTCGATTTCGATCTGCGGCGCAAAGGTCTCGCCGCGCCTGCGCATCGCCATGTCCAGCTCGTCATGCGGTCGGGTCTGGCTGCGATACGAGATGATCGTCTCGTCCTTCAGGTCGCTGTAGTCGAGCGCCTCTGCTTCCGCGAGAGCATGATCTTCGGGAAGCAGGCAGCAGAAATGCGTCGTGCCGATATGTTCGACCGTGATATCAGGCGGCAGGTCGTCATCCAGCGCAAGTGCCATCGACGCATCCCCTGTGCGCAGCAGATCCACCATCGCCGCCAGCGGCGCCACGTGAGTCCGCAGCACCACCTCGGGGTGATCCGCGCGAAACGCCCGAAGCGCCCGAGGCAGCAGCGACATTCCCGGTGGCGGCGACGCGGCGATGCGCACCAGGCCCGCCCGGCCCAGTCGCAAATCCGACGTCTTGCGCCGCAACCCTTCGAGCCCGGCAAACAGGCGCTCGGCCTCGGGGTAAATCTCGAACGCTTCGGGCGTCGGCCGCAAGCGGCCTTTTTCCCGGTCGAAAAGGTCGAAGCCCAGTTGCGCCTCGGTGTGAATAAGGATCTGGCTCAGCGCGGGCTGAGATATGTTGAGCAGTCGCGCCGCTCCTGTGACGGTTCCGGCCCGCATGACGGCGGTAAAGACTTCAAGCTGACGTGCGCGCATCATTCATATCCTATAGGTGCGACTTATAGCGTGCCACGTATCCGGTCTTTGACACAAGCGGCCTTGCAGCGTCTCATTGCGCAAATTCCTGTGTCGAAAGGACAGTGCTGCATGGATGCAATCGTTCTCGGTGGCGGTCTTATGGGAACGGCCTCGGCCTATTTCCTGACCCGTCGCGGAGTCCGCGTCAACCTGATCGAGCGCGCCCGGATCGGAGCCGGGGCGACCGTGGCCTCCTTCGGCAACATCCGGCGCAGTGGGCGTCACCTGTCGCAACTGCCCCTGGCCGCCCGCTCGCTGGCGATCTGGAACGAGGCGGAGACACTCCTCGGTCGCGACGTGGAGTTCCGGCCCACCGGGCATCTGAGACTGATTTTCGACGCCGACAGCCTGGAGGATATGCGCAGCTACGCCCAGGCGGCCCAAGCCGAGGGCCTGGTCCTTGACGAACTCGACCCGGCGGAACTGCACGCCCGGTTTCCCGGCATCGGCCCGGACGCCATCGCGGCCTCGTTCTCGCCGCGCGATGGATCCGCAAATCCCCGGTTGATCGGCCCGGCCTTCGCGGACGCGGCGGCACGGGCGGGCGCGTCGGTGATCGACGAAGCCCCGGTCTCGGACATCCGCAGGACCGGCACGGGCTTCACGGTCGAGACCGCCAAGGGCACGTTTCACGCCGCCCACCTGCTGAATTGTGCCGGCGCTTGGGGCCGCGCCATCGCCGCACGCTTTGGCGAGGACGTGCCCCTGGAAACCTGGGGCCCGCAGATGGCGGTGACCGAGCCTCTGCCGCACCGTATCGCGCCCGTGGTTGGCGTCTGGTCCCAGGCGCACGGCGCCTATCTGCGCCAGGTCGAACGCGGCAACGTCGTCTTTGGCGGCGCTGTCGACCGCGTGCGCGTTGCGGAGGAGCCGGGCTATGCAAGACCCGATCCCGCCCGCCTGCCCGCCCAGGTGGCGGCGGTCCTCAAGCTGGTTCCGGCGCTGGCGGACGTGGCCATCATACGTCAATGGTCGGGCTGTGAAGGCTACGTGGCCGACGCTCTGCCCGTCATGGGGCCCTCGGGGACGACACCGGGCCTCTTCCACGCCTTCGGGTTCTGCGGGCACGGGTTTCAGCTGGGTCCAGGCGTCGGCTCGGCCATGGCAGAACTGATCGCGACGGGGCAGTGCGAGACACCGCTGGAAGATTTCTCCATCACTCGATTCGCGGCATGAGATCAGAAGTCGGCAACCTTGCCCCACTGCCCTTTGCCGAAACGGGCAAGACGATATTGCCGGGTCTCGGTGATCGGCGTGCGCCCAAGAACCAGGTCCGCCACCAGGTGCCCGACGCCTGGCCCGATACCAAAGCCATGCCCGGACAAGCCCGCGGCCAGCACCAGCCCGGGCGTGCCGATATCGGCGTCGATCACCGGCACGCCGTCCGGCGTGCTGTCGATATAACCCGCCCATTGCGCCTGCACCGGCAGCCCGGCCAACCCGGGCAACAGCGCACGCGCGCGCTTCAGCGTCAGGTCGATCAGCGCCTTGCTGGGTCTTGGATCCAGAATGCGGGTGTGCTCCATCGGCGTCTCGCGGTCGAACGCCCAGGCCTTGCGCGTCTCGAAACCGGCGCGCCACGCCTGTGCGCCACCGGGGCGCAGAACCCGCCATCGCCTGGCGAACATGGGCAGGAAATGTCGCGCCCCGGCTATGGCCCCCGGCGTCGGATCGAGATTGGCCAGCCCCGAGACCGCCAGCGTATAGGCGCCGTCCCGGCGCCGCGTGGCGGACACCTTGGCAGTGTGCAGCGCATCCGGAATGCCCGTCGCGCCGGGCGCCACCGACAGGATCGAGCTGCGCGCCGAGGCCTGCGGGAACCCTATGCCGTGGCGGTACATGAAGCTGCCGGCCCAGGCCCCGCCGGCCATCACC
Organism: Roseovarius sp. THAF8; assembly: GCF_009363735.1. Classification (NCBI taxonomy): domain Bacteria; kingdom Pseudomonadati; phylum Pseudomonadota; class Alphaproteobacteria; order Rhodobacterales; family Roseobacteraceae; genus Roseovarius; species Roseovarius sp. THAF8. The sequence continues at coordinate 1,248,663 of NZ_CP045410.1, forward strand.
GCCACCCGGGTGCGGATCGTCCCGCGCTCTGTGATCACCCCAGAGACCGCGCCGTCTTCGGTTTCCAGCCCGCGCGCCGCGCATCCCTGCACGACAGTGCCGCCGTGCTGGATGATCCCCGTCGCAATCAGCGGGGCCGCACGCGACGGGTCCGCAACACCGTCACTGGGCGACCATACACCGCCCTGCCAGTCCTTGCCGGTGGCCGATCCGCGCTGCGTTGCCTCGTCTGCGCTCAACATCCGCGTGTCCACACCCTCGCCGCGGGCAAACCGTCCCCAGCGCGCCCAGCCGTCCAGTTCAGCCGCATCGTTCGACAGGTACAACAACCCGCAGCGCTGAAAGCCCAAGTCCGCGCCGATATCGGCAGTCATCTCTTCCCACAAGCCAAGGCTCCGGGTGGACAACGGCAACTCGCGCGCATCGCGGTTCTGCTGGCGGCACCAGCCCCAGTTGCGGCTGGATTGTTCGGCACCGATCCGGCCTTTCTCCAGCAGGACGACGCTTTGTCCCGCGCGGGCCAGCCAGTACGCGGCGCTGACGCCGACGATCCCGCCGCCGATGACCACGCAATCGGCGTGCTCCGGAATTTCGCTGTGCGTTTCGATTTCAAGCAAAGGTGCAGGCATGATTATTCCATGTGTTTCTCGAAACCTAGCTGTAGAGTTTCGGTGCTTTGTGCCGCATATGGGAAATTGACCGGCAGATCGTTGCGTATTTGCCGGGGCTCGTGGGCGGGCAAACCACGGCATGGCGTGGGGCGCCGTTTCATGCAAGGACAGGACTGATGAGCAATTCGCAAAAGCTGGACCGCATCGACGTCAGGATACTGGCCGAGTTGCAGCGCAACGGCCGGATCACGAATGTCGAACTGGCCGATCTCGTCCACTTGTCGCCCTCCCCCTGCCTGACCCGCGTGAAGAAGTTGCAGAAATCTGGCTACATCACCGGCTATTCGGCGCTGATCAACGTGGCCAAGCTGGGCGAGACGCTGACCGTCTTCACCGAATTCACGCTGAAGAACCATCGTCAGATAGATTTCGCCCGCTTTCAGGAGGCCCTTGAAAAGATCGACAACTGTGTCGAATGTCACCTGATTTCGGGCGGTTACGACTATCTGGCAAAGTTCGTCACGTCCGGTATCAGCGACTATCAGGAAATCATCGAGGACCTCATCGACCGCAGCGAGGTCATCGACCGCTATTTCAGCTTCGTCGTGATGAAGACCCCGTTCGTCAAGCGGCAACTGCCACTGACCCGGCTCTTTGCCGACACCCAGTGACACGCCGCGCTCGCGCTATCGGTCCGAGAATGCCGCCAACAGTTCCGGATCCTGCTCGAGGCCGGAAAGCCAGCCAGTATCCAGTTGCGGCACTGAAGAAACCAGCAGACGCGAATACGCATGTTTGGCTTCCTCGGACATGCGCGCGGCCGGCAGAGCCTCGACGACCTCGCCCTTGTACATGACCAGAACGTCGTCGCAGATCGCCTCGACCGTCGACAGGTCGTGGCTGATGAACATGTAGCTGAGGCCCAGCTCCTGCTGCAGTTCCTTCAGCAGCTCCAGAATCGCAGCGGCCACGACGGTATCCAGCGCCGAGGTGATCTCGTCACACAGGATCAATTCCGGCTCGGCCGCCAGCGCACGCGCGAGGTTCACACGCTGTTTCTGCCCGCCCGACAGTTCCGACGGCAGGCGGTGCCGCAGAGCCGGTGGCAAGTGGACCATGTTCAAGAGTTCGATCACGCGCTTATCGCAGGCCTCTCCGCGCAAACCCTTGTAGAACTTCAAGGGCCGCGCGATGATCGCACCCACCGAATGCGCCGGGTTCAGCGCCGTATCGGCCAACTGAAAGACGATCTGAGCACGGCGCAATTCCTGCTTGCTGCGCTTGGCCAGCGACGGATCCAGTACCTTTCCATCCAGCAGCACCTCGCCGCGATAGGCCGGCAGAATTCCGGCGACGGCCCGCGCCAGTGTCGACTTGCCAGAGCCCGATTCGCCGATCACGCCCAGGTTCCGACCGCGATACAACTCGAAATTCACATCTTTCATCACCTTGGCAAGAGGCTCACCATCCTTCATCGGGCCGTAGCCCGCGCACAGGTTCCGAACCTCCAGGATCGGCGTCTCCTTCTCGGGTTCGACCTGGGCGACGGCCTCGTGCGGCACCGGGTCGAAAGCCGCGAGCAATTCCTTGGTGTAGGGATGTTTCGGCGCGTTCAGGATCTGCTCGGTCGTGCCCTGCTCCTGGATCTCGCCGTTCTTCAGCACCACGATCCGGTCCGCGATCTGCGCCACGACGGCCAGATCGTGGCTCACATAGACACCGGCCATCCCCCCGTCTTCCATCACCCGCTTGAACGCGCGCAAGACCTCGATCTGCGTGGTGACATCCAGCGCCGTCGTAGGTTCGTCGAAGATCACGAGTTGCGGATCACCGATCAAGGCCATGGCCGCCGACAGGCGCTGAAGCTGCCCGCCCGACACCTGGTGCGGATACCTATCCCCGATCGTGTCGGGATCGGGCAGCGCAAGCGCTCGAAAGAGCGACCGCGCACGTTCGCGCGCCTTGTCCAGCGGCATCAGGTCGTGAATGCGCGTGGCTTCGACCACCTGGTCCATGATTCTTTTCGAGGGGTTGAACGCCGCCGCCGCCGATTGCGGAACGTACGAGACGTCCGAGCCACGCAGCCGCGCCCGTTTGCGTTCGCTCATGCCGGTGATGTCATGCTCGCCCACCCGGATCGTGCCGCCCTTGATGTCGCAGCCCCGGCGCGTATGGCCCATGAGCGACAGTGCGATCGTCGTCTTTCCCGACCCGGATTCTCCGATCAGCGCCAGCATCTCGCCCGGCGCAATGTCGAAATCCACGCCGCGAATGATCTCGACTTTGCGGCCCGAGTCGGTCACCGCGCCGATGTGCAGGTCGCGGACGGAAACAAGTGGTGTATCTGTCATCAGTCTGCCCTGTCTCTGATCTTGGTGGGAAGGTTGTCGATGAACATGTTCACCGAGATGGTCAGCGACGCGATGGCGATGCAGGGAAAGATCACCGCCGGCGCCCCAAGGCTCAGCCCTTCGATATTCTCGCGCACCAGTGCGCCCCAGTCCGCATAGGGCGGCTGAACGCCGAGCCCCAGGAACGACAGTCCCGACAGGACCAGAACGATAAAGACGAACCGCAAGCCCAGGTCCGCCAGCACGGGCCCCAGGATGTTGGGAAATATCTCGCGCGCGATCATGTAGGGCGTGCCCTCACCCCTCGCGCGCGCAACGGTGACGAAATCCATGGTGTTGATATTGACCGCCAGCGCCCGCGCGAATCGGTACGAGCCGGGCATGTAGATGGCCGCCAGCGTCAGGATCAGAACCGGGATCGAGGAGCCCACGGCAGCCACGACAACAAGGCCGAAAAGCAGCGAGGGGATGCCGTTGAACGCATCCAGCAGCCGCGACAGCAGCGTGTCGAACCAACCACCGATGACCGCCGCGATCATCCCCAGGATGACCCCGATCGAACAGGCCAGCGTCACCGCCGCCAGGGCAATCCCCACCGTGTAACGTGCGCCCATCAGGACCCGCGAGAAGATGTCCCGGCCCAGGTAATCCGTGCCCATCCAATGCGCCGCGCTGACGCCGCTGAAATAGTCCCAGTCGACAATCTCGCCCACGGGATAAGGGGTGATCCAGTTGCCGACCAGCGCGACGATCGCCCAGAACAGTATGATCGCGGCGCCGATCCTGCCGACCCAGCCAAAGCTGTAGCCCATGTTTCCGGGCGTCGGCAGGCGGAATTTGCGGGAAGAGCCGTTGGTTGTCGTCATCACTGGCGTAGCCTTGGGTTCGAGAGGATTGCGACCATGTCCGCCAGCGTGATCAGCGTCAGGTAGCTGACGCAGAAGACCATCGCGCAGGACTGGATCAGTGGCAGGTCCCGGGTCGAGACGGCATCCACCATCAGCTTGGCGACCCCGGGATAGTTGAAGACGGTCTCGACGATGATCACCCCGCCCACGAGATACGAAAGCGACAGCGCCACCGCGTTGGCAATGGGTCCTAGGGCATTTGGCAGGGCGTGAACCAGGACCATGCGCTGGCGCGACGCGCCTTTCAGCAGCGCCATCTCGACATAGGGCGTCTCGATCGTCTCGATCACGGCGGCGCGGGTCATGCGGATCATCTGCGCCGACACGACGAAGCTCAGGGTGATGACCGGCATCGCATAGGCCCGCAACATCGCGCCGATGCTGTCCACGTTGACGCCATAGCTTAGCGCCGGCAGCCAATCGAGCCAGACGGCAAAGACCAGAACGGCCAACGTTGCGACCATGAACTCCGGCACCGAGATGACCGAGATAGTCGCCACGGACACGGCCCGGTCAAGCCACGAGCCGCGGTACATCGCGGCGACGATCCCCAGGGTCAGCGCCACCGGCACGCAGATCGCGGTCACGATCCCGGCCAGCCGCAACGAATTCTGCAAGCGTCCGCCCAGCAACTCGGCCACATCGATGCCATTGACGTAAGAACGCCCCATGTCGCCCGTGGCAAGGCCCGCCAACCACCCCAGGAAGCGCTGCAATGCAGGTTCATTCAGGCCCATCGCATCGCGCAGGCCGGCCACGGCCTCGGGGGTCGCCGCCTGCCCCAGCAGGATCTGCGCCACGTCACCCGGCAGCATTTCGGTCGCGAAGAACACCGCGAAGGACACGATGATCAGCGTCAGGAACGCGATACCCAGCCGTTTGCCGACAAGGATCCATGTTGTGGTCGAGCGGAGCATGAGGCGCCTCGCGTGTCAGGAATGAAAGTGGCCCGCGCATGATACCACGCGCGGGCGTTTGGTTCAGCCGGGGCCTCAGGCGTCCAGCCAGACGTACTCTGCAAAGGCATAACCCATCTGCCCGCCAAGCGGGTTCGGACGCATGCCCTTCACTTCCTTGGCCATGCCGTCCACGTTCGAGATGTAGGTCGGGATGATCGTGCCGGCCTCGTTGGCGACCATCTCCTGCATCTCCCAGTACATGTCGGTCCGCTTGGTCTCGTCCAGCATTCCGCGCGCCTCGACCAGCATGCTGTCGAACTTCTCGGACTTGTACTGGCTTTCGTTCCAGGGCGCCTCGGAATGATACAGAAGCGAGAACAGGATGTCCGGCGTCGGCCGCGGGTTGATGTTGCCGAAATGGACAGGCGACTTCAGCCAGTAGTTGGACCAGTAGCCATCCGACGGCACCCTCTGCACATCAAAGGTCATGCCGATTTCGGCACCGGCCTGTTGCACCACGGTCGCCATGTCGATCGACGCGTTGGCGGCGTCCGACGCGATGATCGGGATCGTTTGGCCCATCAGACCGGCCTTCTCGAACAATGCCTTGGCCTTCTCGGGATCATAGGCCTTCGGCGCCAATTCGCTGTTGTGATAGCGGTTCGCGGGCGAAACCGGCTGGTCATTGCCGATCTCGGCCAGACCGCGCAGAACCGATTTCTGGATCTGCTCACGGCGCACAAGGTGCTTCATGCCCTCGATGAACCCGGCCTTCGCGCCCGGCTCCAGGTCCAGACGGATATTCAGGTTGGTATAGTTGCCGGAGGTGCTGATCATCGTCTCGACGTTCGGCTGGCCTTCCATCATCCGCAGCGACCGCGCGTTGACCGCCGCGGCCAGGTGGATGTCCCCGGACAAGAGCGCGTTGACGCGGGCATTGTTGTCGGGAATCGCGAAGTATTCGAAGCTGTCCAGGTAGGGCCCGCTTTCTTTGAAGTAATCCGGGTTCTTCACCAGGATCGACCGGACGCCCGGCTCGAACTCCTCCACCTTGAATGCGCCGGTGCCGTTGCCCTTGGCGAAATCCGTGGTGCCATCGGCCACGATCATGAAGTGGTGCAGCGACAGGATGGTGGGCAGGTCGGCGTTGGGTTCCGACAGAACGATCTTGACGTTCAGATCGTCCACCGCCGAAATCTCGGCCATCTGCGACGCGATCGAGTTCACCTTCGAGCCGACATCGGGATCCAGGTGGCGCTTCAGCGTGAACACCACATCGGCAGAGCTCAGCGTCTTGCCATCGTGGAAGGTGACGTTCGGTCTCAGCTTGACGTTCCAGGTCTGTGCGTCTTCGGACTCGACCGCTTCGGCCAGTTCCATCTCGACTTCGCCTGCCTCGTTCAGGAAGGTCAGGCGGTTGTAGATCGCGCAGCAGCGGGTGTAGTCGGTCGACAGCGACGCCTTTGCGGGGTCAAGCGTGTCAGCGGTCGAGGCGGACCAGCCCGCGGCCTTGAGGTGACCGCCGCTCTTGGGCGTCTCGGCCACGGCGCGGCTTGCACTCATCAGCAGGCTGCTCCCGGCGCCAAGGGCGATACCGGAGCCCATGAGCATCTTCAGCAGATCGCGGCGCGAGGCACCGCGGCGAATCGCATCCTCGACCATGGCGTCGTCGCGCCCGGTCCAGTTGTTGGGTTTCTTGTGGGTCATGTCTTGTCTTCCCTGTTGCTAAGTCGGTTTCTGGTTCAGGTTTGGCCACGCCCGGCTCTGGCGGCCGGTTCGCGACTGGATGCCGGGCTCAATTCCCGGCGGCGCGGTCGGCCGCATCGGCCAGTTCCGCAAGAGATTTGAAGTGGTAATCGGGTTCGGTAACGGCCTCGGGTTTGATGGTGCCGCCGTACCCGGCCTGCCCGTGGCGACGCTCGATCCAGGCATTCGTCATGCCAAGCTGCCGCGAGATTCCGATGTCGTGATACTGGCTTTGCGCCGCGTGCAGGATCTGCTCCGGCGTACCGCCTGTCGCCTCGACATGGGCGAAAACCTTGTGAAAGAAGGCCGGGTCCGGCTTCTCGGTGCCCGTGTCATCGGTCGTGAAACCGGCCCAGAAGGGATGACCCAGCTTGGCGTCGTAGCGCTCGAAAGCCCACCGGCGGGCGTTGGTCATGGCAATCAGCCGGTAGCGTTCGCCCAGCCGCGCCAGCGCCTCGGCACTGTCGGGGAAAGGGTCGGCATCCCCGACCGCCTCGACGATGCGTGTGCGCAATTCGGGTGTGTCGGGCAACCCGAACTCGGCGGCGATACGGCCGTAGCACCGTGCCAGGTCATCCGGGAAAAGTTCCGCCTCGGGCTCGCTGCGCAGTGCGCCGTAGAATGACAGCACCTTCTCCAAGTCGAGGTCGACACCCGCCTCCACCGCGACGCTGTCAATCGCCCCGGTGATCGCAGCTTCGAAATCGATCAGCGTGCCGACCACGTCGAAACTCACGTAGCTGAAGGTGGTCAAGGGTTTTGTCGCTGTCATCTGTGCCATATGAACCTTTTCGTTGCCTGCCACCGCGTTACCTGCGTAGAAGGCGCCTTTCCTTCATTGATACTGGCCGCGTCAGCAGGCGGTGTGGGATCGAAAGTTGCTTGCGAAGCGGCAGATTCTTTCGTTTTGCCCGGTTGCGCGGTGCGAAATGCCGGGGCATTTTCTTGCGTCAGTACCCCTTTTTTCCGTGTACGAGACCCGGCAGATCATCGCCCGTCCGGCTGGCGCGAATGACAGCCAGGGCGTGACGCGCCCCTTCTTCCGAATCCGTCTGCCCGCCGATATGCGGCGTGACGATGACCCGCGGATCCTGCCAGGCCCAATGGTCCTTCGGCAGGGGCTCGGGCTCTGTCACGTCCAGCATCGCGGACTTGAGGTGTCCGTCGTCCAGCGCAGCACGCATCGCCTCCATGTCCAGCTGCGCGCCGCGTCCCGCATGAACCAGCGCAGCCCCCCGGGGCAGCATTGCGAAAACGCGTGAGGACAACAGCCCTCGCGTCTCATCGGTCAACGGCAGCAGGCAGATCAACAGGTCGGTCCGCGCCAGGAATGGCTCCAGATCATCCGGCCCGTAAACATCGACGCCGGCGACGGGCGCGCCCGACCGGCTCCAGCCCGCAACATCGAAACCCAGCGCCCCCGCGACCTCCGCGACCGCGCGTCCGATCCGGCCCAGGCCCATGATCCCCACCCGGCCGGCACTGGCCCGTTGCGGCGGATGGGCGCGCCATTCGCCCTCGGAGGCCTGCGCAAGATAGCGCGGCATGTCGCGGTACAGCATCAGGGTGGCCATCAGGACCCAGTCGCGAACCATCTCGTCGACGCTGGGCGCCAGCGTGCGCACAAGGGCGACGCCTTGCGGCATTGGCGGCATCTGGTCGACCCCGGCACCGACACTGATCACGGTCTTCAGGTTGGGATAGCGCCCCAGGTCATCGGGCGGGTTCCAGCAGGCCAGGTGAGAGACCGCCTTCGGATCGTCCACCGCGTCCTCGCCGAATACCATCGGCTCCCCGGCCTCATCGAAGATCTGGCGCCAGACCCGCCCCCGTTCGGATGGTCCGATCAACAGCAAGGTCATGCGCGCATCACCTCGCGGATCTCGGGATCTTCCAACGTCAGGTCCAGCACCCGGCGAGTGCGCTCGATGATCTGATCGATCTCTCCATCGGTGCAACACAGCGGCGGGGCAAAACCCAAGATGCCCTGGGCAAAAGCCCGTACGATCAAGCCGTTATCGTAGGCGCGGTCGAACAGCCGCGTACCGCCCTCCAGCGCAGCTGCGGGCAGCGGTGTCTTTTTGTCCTTGTCCGTGACAAGCTCCACCGCCGCCAGCATTCCGCGTCCCCGCACATCCCCCACCAGCGGGTGGTCCGAAAGCCCGGCCAGCCCGGCCTGCAGTCGTGCGCCTTGCCGGCGGCCGTTTTCCAGAAGCCCGCCTTCGTAGAGTCTCAGGACCTCGAGGCCCACCGCCGCGGAGACCGGGTGCCCCGAATAGGTAAACCCGTGCCCGATCAGCTTCTGGCCCGCGCCTTCGGCGATCGTCTGGTAGACGTGGTCGCGCATGAACACGGCGCCCATGGGGGCGTAACCCGAGGTCAGTCCCTTGGCGACCGTCATCAGGTCGGGCACGATCCCTTCCTCTTCGCTGGCGAACAGTGGCCCGGTCCGGCCGAACCCGGTGATCACCTCGTCGGCCACGAACAGGATGCCAAGCTCGGTGCACACCTCGCGCATTGCCTTGATCCATCCCTTGGGCGGGACCAGGACCCCGCCCGATCCCTGGATAGGCTCGACGAAGAACGCGGCGACGCGCTCGGGGCCAAGTTCCTCGGCCTTGGCACGCAGGGCCGCGGTCGAGGCGGCGATGATCCCGGCCTCGTCCGATCCAACCGGATTGCGATAGGCATAATGCGACGGGATCTTGTGCTGCCAGTCATAGGGCACACCGAACCCCTCATGGAAAACCGGCAGCGCCGTCAGACCCGCGCCCGCCGAGGTCGAACCGTGAAACCCCTGCGCGACAGAGATGAACTGATCCCGCTCGGGCTTGCCTTGCGCATGCCAGTAGTAGCGGATGAACCGCACGGCACTGTCCACCGCATCCGACCCGCCCAGGCTGAAATAGACGTGGTCCAGATCGCCCGGCGCCCGCTCGGCCAGTTCCGCCGCCAGCCGGATCGGTGCCTCCGCGCCCAGATTGAAATACCCGGTGGCATAGGGCAGTTCCCGCATCTGCGCCGCGGCGGCCTCGACAACGCTTTCCTGGCCGTAGCCTGCATTGACACACCACAGTCCAGCGAACCCGTCGATCAGTTCATGCCCCTCGTTATCGGTCACCCGCGCCCCTTGCGCGGACCGCATGACGCGTACGCCGCGCGCCTCATGCCCGCGAAAAGAGGAAAGCGGGTGCACCAGGTGCCGGCGGTCAAGTTCAACGAGCGAATTTGCGAGCATGTTTATCTCCGATTATCCAAGGGCTTGGGATACAAGCGCATAAGTCGTATAGTCTGAGGGCGTTGCGGGCGCAGGCGTGCGAACCATCGCGGTTCCTCCGCCCACGTGTTCCAGCCCCAGGGCGGTGACGAATTCCGACAGTCCAGCCGCCTCGGGCAGGTCGATACGCAGGAAGCGGCCCTCGGTCCGGCTTGCCGCTACGGCAATCAGGGCGCGCGCCACGACCGCGTCCTTCGCCACCACCGGCCCGACCACGTGCCCGCGTCCGAATTCCCGCAACAGCGCAAAGCCTTCCTCCGCCAGAAGCACCTGACCCTGCGCCGCGATCCGCTCCAGCAGAGCCTGCCGTTCCAGCCCGCACGCTCCCCGGTCCAATTCCGCAAGGCGGCCGATGTCGGACAGGCTGCCGTCGCGCACGACAAGCTGCGGTGCGGCGGCTCGGGTGATGCCCTGATGCTGCAAGATCTGGTGCGTCGCCGTGAATCCCAGCTTCTCGTAGAGGGGCAGTCCCTCGCGCGTCGCCACCAGACGCATCTCGTCGCCTGCGCCCAGCGCCATCGCGGCCTCCATCAGGCGGCGGCCAAGGCCACGCCCACGCATCGCCTCGTCGACGATGATCATGTTGATCAACGCGACGGAACCGAAGCGGCTGCAACAGGCGGTTCCCGTCACCCTGTCGCCCTCGGTCGCGACAACCCCCTCCGAAACGGCCAGGGCAAGGTCCCAGTCCTCTTTCCGGTGCGGCCAGCCAACCTGGCGAGACAGCGCCAGCGCGCCGTCCACATGTTCTGGCCCAAGCGGCCGGATTTCCAGTTTCTCTGCGGGCTGCGTCTGCACGGGTGCCTCGGACATGAACTCACTCTTGCTGATTTTTCTGGATGCTAGGCTGCACGGATCGGCATGTTTCGCCTGATGCGAAATGCGTCCGGCAGTTTTCTGTCGCACCCGGTGTCCCGCGCCGCAGGAAATGCCGCCCTAGGCGGCACAGCGCTGGCCCAGCCCCAGAATCATCGCATGGCAGGCGTGCAACTCGGACCGTGTCAGGTATTCCTCGGGCCGGTGCGCCCGCTCGATGTCGCCAGGTCCGCAGATGATCGCGGGCATGCCAGCCTGCTGGAAAAGTCCCGCCTCGGTCCCGAAACTGACGGCGCGGACGAAAGAATTGCCCGACAACTCCGCCACCAGCGTGGCCAGCGGATCGCCCGCGTCCAGCGCCAATGGCGGGTAGCTCGACAGCCACTCGGTGCCGACACCCGCCTTCTCCGCCGCATCAATCACTGGCGCCAGCAGCGACCGGGGCTCAACACCGGCGATGGCGCGTGCCTCGATCTCCGCCTCCGCCCGCTCGGGAATGATGTTGAGCGCCTGGCCACCCGCCACCGTGCCGATCTGCAGGCTGGACCACGGCGGCGCAAAGCGGTCGTCCCGCGGACCCTCGGCCTCCAGCGCTTGCGCCTGTGCCCGGGCCGCGAGCAGCACCGGCAATAACGCATGGATCGCGTTCGCCCCAAGGTCGGGCCGCGAGCTGTGACCGGCCACGCCCGTCGCCCGCAGGCGCAGCGCGGCCTTGCCCTTGTGCGCCAGCACCGGCACGAGCCCCGTGGGTTCGCCCACGATGCAGCCCAGCGGCGGCGCACATAACTCCGGCATCGCCGCGATCATGTGCGGCACGCCCTTGCACCCCGCCTCCTCGTCATAGGACAGCGCGATGTGGATCGGAACGGCGGGCCTCATCTCGGCCAACCCGGGCGCCGCCGCCAGGACCGCGGCAACGAACCCCTTCATGTCGCACGCGCCCCGCCCGATCAGCCGGTCGTTGCGCCTGCGCAGGCGGAACGGATCGCCCTGCCATTCCGGCTCGCCCGCCGGCACCACGTCCACATGGCCCGACAGAACATAGCCTGGCCGATCCGCGTTCCCGATCGTGGCGAAAAGGTTGGCCCGGTCGCCCTCCGGCCCAACCAGGATACGGCAGGATATGCCGTGACCCACCAGCCAGTCCGCCACCTCCTCGATCAAAGACAGATTCGGGCGCCCCACGACCGTCTCGTGGCCCACAAGTTCTTCCAGCATATCTTCGGGTGCGCACGAAAATGGCATGTCGTCTCGACTCCTCTTGTTTCGGCTTGCAAGCCTGCATGGTGTATCCTGGATGGAAAGCGGCGATCAGGGGCATCGCATCGCCACGATACCACGGCACCTTTTGCCGCATCCCGCCCGATCAACGCGATATCCTGCGGCAGGCGCGGAAAACCCGGCAATCCATTCCGTCCGGATACGGCGAGGATGAAAGCATCTTGAACCCTTCGGAGACCCCCATGCCTTTCACCCCCAAGTTCATCACTTTCGACTGCCACGGCACCATGATCTTCTTCGACATGAGCCAGGCCGCGCGCGATCACTACGGCAAGGTGCTGTCGTCCGACGCGATGGAGGTCTTCATCCGGGATTTCTCCGCCTACCGCCTGGACGAAGTTCTGGGGGCCTGGAAACCTTATGCCGAGGTTGTGCACAACGCGCTTGAACGCACCTGCAAGCGCAACGGCGTGGCGTTCGACCCTGCTGTCGCCACCGAAATCTATGAACGCGTGCCCACCTGGGGTCCGCATCCCGACGTCACCGCCGGGCTCTCCAAGATCGCCGGCAAGATCCCTCTCGTTGCGCTGACCAACGCGATGAACAGCCAGATCCCGCACAACATCGCCAACCTCGGCGTGCCCATCACGCATGTCTTCACCGCCGAGGATGCGCAGGCCTACAAACCCCGGATGCAGGCCTTCGAGTACATGTTCGACCAGCTGGGTTGCGGCCCCGAGGATGTTCTGCACGTCTCCTCAAGTTTCCGCTACGACCTGATGACGGCACATGATCTTGGCATGACGCACAAAGCCTGGGTCAATCGTGGCCACGAACCGGCCAATCCCTATTATGGCTACACCGAGATTCCGGACATCTCGAAACTGCCCGCACTGGTCGGGCTTTGACGCACGCGGTGAACGAAATGAAATACACCTCCTACTGGCTCGACACCGCCGCGCCCTTCGAGGGTGGTTGCGAAGGCCCGGTCGAAGGACGGTTCGACGTCGCCATCATCGGTGGCGGCTTCACCGGCCTCAGCGCCGCGCTGCGACTGGCGCGCGCGGGCGTGTCGGTGGCCCTGCTCGAGGCACAGCATGTCGGCGCAGGCGGATCGGGCCGCAACGGCGGGCATCTCAACAACGGCCTTGCGCATGGCTATGCCGCCGCCAAGGCACATCTGGGCGCAACACGCGCCCACGCGCTTTACAAGGCCTACGATCGCTCGATCGACATGATAGAGGATATCATTGCCGAGGAACGTATCTCCTGCGATTTCCGCCGCTCGGGCAAGCTCAAGCTCGCCTCCAAACCCGGCCATGTCGCCGGGCTGCGCGCGAACTGCGACCTGATCGCCCGCGAGGTCGACCCCGAGGCGCGCTGGCTCGAGGCGTCCGAACTGCGCGATGAAATCGGCTCTCGCGCCTTCCACGGCGCGACGCTTCAGCCGAAATCGGCGATGATGCATATGGGCCGCTACGTCACCGGCCTGGCCCGCGCCGCCTCCGGCCACGGAGCGCGGATCTGGGAAGGCGCGCCGGTGACGGCCCGGCACAGGCAGAATGGCGGCTGGCGGCTCGAAACCCCGCGCGGTCACCTCCAGGCGGTGCGTGTGATCGCCGCGACCGACGCCTACTCGGGCGTCCACGGCGCCGCCCCACTCAAGCCCTTCCGCAAGCGCATCATCGCGGTCGGCTCCTTCATCGTGGCCACGCGCCCGCTCGACGACGCCGAAGTCGCGGCGACCATGCCCGGCAACCGCACCTGCGTAACCTCCATGAACATCGGAAACTATTTCCGCCTGTCGCCCGACAACCGCCTGATCTTCGGCGGACGCGCGCGGTTCTCGGCCACGTCCGACCAGCGGTCCGACGCCAAGTCGGGGGCCATCCTGCGCGCCGGCATGGCGCAGATCTTTCCGCAGCTTGCAAATGTGCCGATCGACTATTGCTGGGGCGGGCTTGTGGGCATGACCAAGGACAGGCTGCCCCGCGCCGGCGAGATGGACGACATGATCTACGGCATGGGATACTCCGGGCACGGCGCACAGATGTCGACCTTGGTGGGCGCGTCGCTCGCCGACCTCGCCATGGGCCGCGAAGACACCAACCCTCTGGCCGGGCTCGACTGGCCGACCGTGCCGGGTTACTCCGGCCGTCCCTGGTTCCTGCCCTTCGTCGGCATGTGGTTTGCGCTCAAGGATCGTCTGGCCTGATGCCCGCCGCGCTCAGCCAAGCGAGTGGGCCGCCAGTCCGAACATCCGCGGGCCGTCCAGCGGTCGACGCTGCCGGCCCAGGTACATTTCGGTGACGGTGTCGTAGACCCCCATACCGATGGCCGACAGGAAAGCGCTGAACTTCTCGCTTTCCACTGGCGTGTCAAGGCGCACGAACTCGCCTTCACTGCGCTTGATCAGCGGGGCGGCCAGCATCATCGCGATGTCCTCGGTCTCGGCGACCACGGGTCCTATGACCCACCCGCGCCCGAAACGGCGGCGCAGCGCAAAACCGCAGATCGTGCCCTCCCGCTCGACGACCATGCCATCGGACAGGCGCAGCATCTCCGCCAGGATCCTGTCCCTTGCCGCCCCATACGCTTGCGTATCCAACGCCGCGATTGCGGCGGTGTCTTCCACCTCCATCGCGCGCGCGGTGACGCCAGGCACCGGATCGGGCGACTGAACCCGCCGCGTCATGCCCTGATGCTGCCGGATCGTCGTCAGCGGCACAAAGCCCGCTTCCTTGTAAAGCCGGTATCCCTGCCGCGTCGCGCTGAGCCGCAAGTCCGCCTTGGAGCATTCTTTCATCACCCTGCGCAACAGCCAACGCCCCGTTCCCATCGTCTGAAGCCGCGGCGCGGTCACCATCATGCCCAGCATCGCGAAATCCGGCTCCGCGCGAAAACACATGGCCGACCCCATGGCGCGACCGATCTCGTCGACCGCCAAGTACCCTTCGCCCAGCGAAATGAAGACATCCAGATCACGCCATCGGTGCGGCCAGAAAACCCCGACGGTCAGTTCGTGCAACAGCGCCCGGTCGGCCAGGCTGATCCGGTGCGCGGTGGCCACGAACTTGTCCACGCGAAAGCTGTCGTCCGTCGACGCGTCTCCCGCGGACAATGCGTCATTTCCGGGCTCGCCAACCTGTCTTACCATGCGTACGCATATCCCTCATCTTCCGCGGCGCAGGCACGTCGGGCCGTGCCGCGCGGGGTCGAATACCACTTCCTACACAGTATCGACCAATCGTCACGGTTTTTTCTGCGGTTTCCGGCCCGGATACCACAGCATATGCGCTTTGTTTTTTGCAAAGCTGCCCTTGAACCCCGCGCGCTCGGGATCGCACCGGCCCGGGTGACAAGACAACCGCCACCAACGAGGATAGACCGACCCATGCGCGAAGACCCATTGATGCAGCCCTTCCAGATCGGGCCGCTGACGCTCAAGAACCGCCTGCTGATCACCGGGCACGAGCCGGGTTACTCCGAGGACGGGCTGCCCAAGGAGCGCTATCGCGCCTATCATGTCGCGCGGGCCCGCGGCGGGGTGGCGCTGACGATGACGATGGGCTCCGCCGCGGTCTCGCCCGACAGTGCCCCCAGTTCAGGCGGCGTGCAGGCCTATCGCGACGAGATCGTACCGCTGATGCGCAGATTGGCCGACGAGTGCCACGATCATGGCTGCGCGGTGATGATCCAGCTCACCCATCACGGCCGGCGCACCCGCTGGGACCGGGGCGACTGGCTGCCGACGATTTCCGCCAGCCACGAGCGCGAGGTCGCGCACCGGCACGCGGCCAAGCTGGCCGAGGACTGGGATATCGCCCGCATCATCGACGATTACGCAACCGCCGCCGAACGGATGCGTGATGCAGGCCTCGACGGGCTCGAATTTCTCGCCACCGGCCACCTGCTGGATCAGTTCTGGTCGCCACGCTCCAATCACCTTGACGCGCCCTATGGCGGATCGCTCGAAAACCGCATGCGTCTCGCGATGGAGGTGCTGACCGAGACCCGCCGCCGCGTCGGCCCGGACTTCCTTCTGGGGCTGCGCTATGCCGGCGATGAAATGTGCGCCGACGGCGTCGACGCCGAAGAGGGGGGGGAAATCTCGCGTCGCCTCCGCGACAGCGGCCTCGTGGACTTCCTCAACGTGACCCGTGGCCATATCGACACCGATGCCGGACTGACCGATATGATCCCGGTTCACGGAATGCCCAGCGCGCCACATCTCGACGCCGCGGCCAGCCTGCGCAAGGCCACCGGAATGCCCGTCTTTCATGCCGCCAAGGTGGCCGATGTCGCCACCGCGCGGCACGCCATCGCCTCCGGCATGGTGGACATGATCGGCATGACCCGCGCCCATCTGGCCGATCCCGATATCGGACGCCGGATCGCCGCCGGCGAAGAAGAGCGCATCCGCCCCTGCGTCGGGGCCAACTTCTGCCTCGACCGCCGGTTTCAGGGGGCCGCCGCGCTCTGCGCCCACAACCCCTCGACCGGGCGGGAACGCGAACAGCCCCATCGCATCGAACCCGCCGAAACGGCCCGCCGCGTGCTGGTGATCGGCGCCGGCCCCGGCGGTCTCGAAGCGGCGCGCGTCGCCGCCCTGCGGGGCCACCGGGTCGAGCTTCACGAAGCCGCGAACGACCCCGGCGGACAGGTGCGGCTGCTGGCCCAGTCGCCGCGGCGGCGAGAGATCCTGTCGCTGATCGGCTGGCGCATGGCCGAATGCGAACGATTGGGCGTGCGGTTCCACTTCAACAGCTTCGCCGAGACCGAAACCGTCACCGAGGCCGGCGCGGACGTGGTGATCGTCGCCACCGGCGGCCTGCCCCACGAGGTGCCGCTCACCTCCGGTCAGGACCTGACCGTGTCCAGCTGGGACATCCTCTCGGGGGATGCGCAGCCCGGCCGCAACGTTCTCGTGTTCGACAATTCCGGCGACGCGGCCGGCCTTCAAGCGGCCGAGATGATCGCGGCCACCGGTGCAAGGGTCGAGATCGTCAGCCCCGAGCGCGCCCTGTCGGCCGAGGTGATGCCGATGACGCTGACGCCCTTCCTGCGCGAGATGCAGGCGCGCGATGTAACCTTCACCGTCACCTGGCGGCTGCATTCGATCGAGCGCGCGGGCAACCGTCTCCTGGCCAGGCTGGGCAGCGATTTCAGTGCCGCGCAGTCCACGCGCGAGGTGGACCAGGTCGTGGTCAACAACGGCACCATTCCCCTGGACGACCTCTATTTCGACCTCAAACCCCTCTCCCGCAACCTGGGCGAGGTGAACCGGGACGCTCTCCTGGCCGGACGCCCCCAGACCCTCATCCGCAACGCGCAATCCGGCTTTTCGCTTTTCCGGATCGGCGACGCCGTTGCCTCCCGTAATATCCATGCGGCCGTCTATGACGGTCTTCGGCTTCTGAGAACATGTTGAAACCCGCATGGTCGACGTCAGCACCGAAGGAACGAGGTGCCTCGGCACATCCGCTGGTCTCTAGCGTCTCAGCCGCAAGACTCGCACAGGCCCGTCGTCCCGAAAAAGTGAAGACCTCACTTCAGAAATCCCAGTCTTCGTCTTCTGTCGCGACGGCCTTCCCGATGACATAGCTGGACCCCGAGCCCGAGAAGAAATCGTGGTTCTCGTCCGAGTTGGGCGACAGGGCCGCCATGATCGCCGGATTTACCTTGCAGGCCTCGTCGGGAAATAGCGCCTCGAACCCGAGGTTGTGCAGCGCCTTGTTGGCGTTGTAATGCAGGAAGGCTTTCACATCCTCGGTCAGTCCCAGCGGATCGTAAAGCTGCTCGGTATAGCGCGCCTCGATCTCGTAGAGGTCAAACAGCAGACCGAAGGCAAAATCCTTGATCTCCTGCCGTTCGGCCTCGGGCAGACGCTCCAGTCCGCGCTGGAACTTGTAGCCGATGTAATAGCCATGGATCGCCTCGTCACGGATGATCAGGCGGATCAGGTCGGCGGTATTGGTCAGCCGTGCCCGGCTGGACCAGTGCATCGGCAGGTAGAAGCCCGAGTAGAACAGGAAGGACTCCAGAAATACGCTGGCCACCTTCTTTCGCAGGGGCGAGGCGGTGGCGTCGTACTCGTCGAGGATCAGGCGCGACTTCGCCTGAAGGTGCTCGTTCTCGGCCGACCAGCGGAACGCCTCGTCCACCTCGGCCGTCTGGCAAAGGGTTGAAAACACGGAAGAATAGCTGCGGGCATGGACCGCTTCCATGAAGGAGATATTACTCAGCACCGCCTCTTCATGGGGCGTGATCGCATCTTCCATCAGGCTCGGTGCGCCCACGGTGTTCTGGATCGTGTCGAGCAGCGTAAGCCCGGTGAATACCCTGATCGTCAACTGTCGCTCGTCCTCGGTCAGCTGCGACCAGCTGGGGATGTCATTCGACAACGGCACCTTTTCCGGCAGCCAGAAATTGACCGTCAGGCGGTTCCAGACGTCGAGGTCGATCTCGTCCTCGAGGCGGTTCCAGTTGACGGCGCGGGGTATGGCGCGGGTGGTTTTGGCGAGGTCTTTCATGGTGGTCTCCGGGCCTTTGGGGGCGGATTTTCGACGTCGGCATCACGTCTGTATCGCGTCGGTATTGCGGCGGTGCGGTTGCGGGGCGTCAGGTCAAAGAGAGCACGAGACGCAGCCCTGCACCTCGGTCCCTTCCAGGGCCATCTGGCGCAGGCGGATATAGTAGATCGTCTTGATCCCCTTCTTCCACGCGTAGATCTGCGCCCGGTTGATATCGCGGGTAGTGGCCTCGGCGGGGAAGAACAGCGTCAGCGACAGCCCCTGGTCGACATGCTGCGTGGCCGCGGCATAGGTGTCGATGATCGCCTCGGGCCCGATCTCGTAGGCGTCGCGGTAGAATTCCAGGTTGTCGTTGGTCATGTAGGGCGCGGGATAATAGACGCGCCCGATCTTGCCTTCCTTGCGGATCTCGATCTTCGACGTGATCGGATGGATCGAGGAGGTGGCGTAGTTGATGTAGCTGATCGAGCCGGTGGGCGGCACCGCCTGAAGGTTGCGATTGTAAAGCCCGTCCGCCATCACGGCGTCGCGCAGGTTCGCCCAGTCCTCTTGGGTGGGCACGGCAACACCGGCCTCCGCGAAAAGCGTCGTCACCCGCTCGGTCTCGGGCACCCAGTCGCGGCTGACGTATTTGTCGAAAAAGGTACCGTCGGCGTAATCGGAGGCCTCGAACCCCTTGAACGACCGCCCCCGCTCGCGGGCCAGCGCGTTCGATGCCCGCAACGCGTGATAGAGCACGGTGCAGAAATAGATGTTGGTGAAGTCGATCCCCTCGGGCGAGCCATAGTGGATGCGCTCGCGCGCGAGGTAGCCGTGCAGGTTCATCTGCCCCAGCCCGATGGCGTGGCTGTCCTCGTTGCCCTTGCGGATCGACGGCACGCTGTCGATGGCGCTCATTTCAGACACCGCGTTCAGCGCCCGGATCGCTGTGCCGACCGCCCCGGCCAGGTCACCGCCGTCCATCGCGCGGGCGATGTTCATCGACCCGAGGTTGCAGGAAATATCAGCGCCCATACGGGCATAGCTGAGGTCGTCGTTGAACTCCGACGCCTCGTTTACCTGCAGGATTTCCGAGCAAAGGTTCGACATGGCGATGCGCCCCGCGATCGGGTTGGCGCGGTTCACCGTGTCCTCGAACATGATGTAGGGATACCCGCTTTCGAACTGGATCTCGGCGATGGTCTGAAAGAACGCGCGGGCGTTGATCTTCTTCTTGCGGATGCGCGGATCGTCGACCATCTCGTGATATTTCTCGGTGACAGAGATGTCCGAGAACGCGCAGCCGTACACCTTTTCCACGTCATGGGGCGAGAACAGGTACATGTCCTCGTTCTTCTTGGCCAGTTCGAAGGTGATATCGGGGATCACCACGCCAAGCGACAGCGTCTTGATGCGGATCTTTTCGTCCGCATTCTCGCGCTTGGTATCGAGGAAGCGCAGGATATCGGGGTGATGCGCATTGAGATAGACCGCCCCGGCCCCCTGCCGCGCCCCGAGCTGGTTGGCGTAGGAAAAGCTGTCTTCCAGCAGCTTCATCACCGGGATAACGCCGGAGGACTGGTTCTCGATGCCCTTGATCGGGGCGCCGTGCTCTCGGATGTTGGTCAGCACCAGGGCGACGCCGCCGCCGCGTTTTGACAATTGCAGCGCCGAGTTGATGCCCCGCCCGATGCTTTCCATGTTGTCTTCCAGCCGCAGCAGGAAGCACGACACGAACTCGCCCCGCGCCTTCTTGCCGGCATTCAGGAAGGTGGGCGTGGCGGGCTGGAACCGGCCCTCGATGATCTCGGTCATCAGTTGCAGCGCCAGCGTCTCGTCGCCGCGCGCCAGCGCCAGCGCGTTCATCACGACGCGGTCCTCGTACCGTTCCAGGTAACGCTGCCCGTCCCAGGTTTTCAGCGTGTAGGAGGTGTAATACTTGAACGCCCCCAGAAAGCTGGGGAAGCGGAACTTCTTTCCATAGGCCGCGTCCCAGATCCGGCGCTGGAAGTTCTTCGAGTACTGGTCCAGCACCTCGGGCTCGTAATAGCCTTCGTCGACAAGGTAGCCCAGCTTTTCGTCCAGCGAGTGGAAGAACACTGTGTTCTGGTTGACGTGCTGCAAAAAGAACTGCCGCGCCGCCATCCGGTCGGCCTCGAACTGGATGCGGCCCTGATCGTCGTAAAGGTTCAGCATCGCGTTCAGCGCGTGATAGTCGAGGTCGGCGGTCAGGCTGGCGTCAAGCATGTCTCTCTCCAGAATATGTCGAGCCCGGCGCGCACGCGGGCGATGTCGGTGTCGGTGCCGGCCAGTTCGAACCGATAGAGCACGGGCACGCTGCATTTGGCGGCGATCACGTCGCCGGCCATGGCGAAGGTCTTGCCGAAATTGCGATTGCCGCTGGCGATGACCCCGCGCAGCAGGGCGCGGGCGGCGGGATCATTCAGCAGGCGGATCACCTGCTTTGGGACTGCGCCCTTGCCATGCCCATCGGCATAGGTCGGGCAGATCAGAACGAAAGGCGCGGTGATCTGCGGGACAGGATCGCTCGCGACACGCGGCAGCCGCCGTGCCGGCAGGTCCAGCTTTTCGACGAAGCGCCGCGTGTTGCCGGACCCGCTCGAGAAATAGACCAGCCCCGCCATGCGCTCAGCAGAGCCGGCCGATCATGTCGGGACGGAACCCGGCCCAGTGATCGTCTCCGGCGACGACGACAGGCACCTGCCGGTAGCCCAGGTCCTGTACATGCTCCATCGCGGCGGTGTCCTCGGTCAGGTCGACGATGTCATAGGCGAGGCCACGGGCGTCCAGCGCTCGGGTCGTTGCGGTGCACTGCACGCAGGCAGGTTTGGAATAGACGGTGATGCTCATGGTGCTCTGTCCCTTGTTTTGGTTTGCGAATGGCGGGACAGGACACGGGAACAGCAGGCCACCAGGGCCCCTGACACGCGCCCGGGCCCTCCGCCCGCGGTCGTCGTTCACTGCGCCTTGGCAGGTCTCCTGGCTCGCGGCTCTTGCGCCTTGGTCCGCCTTCCCGGTGTTGCCTCACCAGTGGTTCCGGACCTTGGCTTGCCGCTTACAGTTGCGGGGGCAGCGCCGGTGTCGCACCGGCTTCCCTTTTCACCCACAACGTTGAGTCGCGGGCACCAAAGCAACACCATATTGGGTTCTGGCACACGAAACTGTCAATATATAGTTTGCCTTGCTGCAGCGATTTTTGTCCCATCGTGCAGGATGTCTGATTCACTTCAGCGAGTGTCGCAATTCTCATATTGCGCCGCCCGGCCTGTGATAATCGGGGAAGTTGCAAGGTGCCGCCTGCGGGCGGAGAATTGGGAAGCCGGTGAAATCCCGGCACTGCCCCCGCAACGGTAACGGTGTTGCAACGGGCGCGGTCACGACCACTGGGGAAGAGGAGCCCCGGGAAGGTTTCGCGCCACGAGGTCCCGCACAAGGGCCGCACCGGAGTCCGGAAACCAGCCTTGCAATGACGTCAAACCGCGGGTGGCGGTGCGGGCGCTGCTTCGGGTCCGGCTCCTCGCTTGCCGCACCTGCGGACCGCGCGTGCCGACCTCCTGCCCGAATTCGCCGCGGGGCGCGGCAGGAGGCCAAGGATGAACACCCAACCGATCAGCGATCTGCTGGCGCGGCGTCGGCCGGGCCATGCGCTGGAGCAGGCATTCTATACCGATGCGGACGTGTTCCGCGCGGACATGGAAAACATCTTCTACCGCGACTGGCTCTTTGCCGTGCCGGCCTGCGAACTGCCCAAGCCGGGCAGCTTCGTGACCCACCGCGTCGGCGACTATGGCGTCGTCATCGTGCGCAGCGCCGATGGCGAGATCCGCGCCTTCCACAATTCCTGCCGCCACCGCGGCTCGGTTCTGTGCAAGGTGGCCAAGGGCAACGCGCCCAAGCTGGTCTGCCCCTATCACCAATGGACCTACGAACTGGACGGGCGGCTGCTGTGGGCGCGGGAAATGGGGCCTGACTTCGACCCCACCAAGCACGGGCTGAAGCCGGTGCATTGCCGTATCCTCAGCGGGCTGGTCTATATCTGCCTGGCCGACGATGCCCCCGATTTCGACGCCTTCGCCGAACTGGCGCAGCCCTACCTGCAGGTGCATGACCTGACGAATGCCAAGCTCGCCTTCGAGACCTCGATCGTCGAGCACGGCAACTGGAAACTGGTGTGGGAGAACAACCGCGAGTGCTATCACTGCGGCGGCAACCATCCGGGCCTCTGCCGCTCCTTCACCGACGACCCCACCGTCACCGGCATCGAGGAAGGCGTCACCCCGCCCCATCTTCAGGCGCATTTCGACCGGCTGGAGGCACAGGGCGTCCCGTCGCAGTTCCGCATGTCGGACGACATGCAATACCGCCTCGCGCGGATGCCGCTGCTGCCCGGCGCCAAGAGCTTTACCATGGACCTCAAGCCCGCCGTGTCGAAATGGCTGGGCCGGGTCAGCGATGACACGGCGGGCACGCTGCTGAAATACCATTACCCCACGACCTGGAACCATTTCCTGCCGGATCACTCCATCGTCTTCCGCGTCACGCCCCTGACGCCGATGACGACCGAGGTCACCACCAAGTGGCTGGTGCACAAGGACGCGGTCGAGGGCGTGGATTACGACGTCACGCGCCTGTCCGAGGTCTGGGTCGCCACCAATGACGAGGACCGCCGCGTGGTCGAGGACAACCAGCTTGGCATCCTGTCCCCGGCCTACGAACCCGGCCCCTATTCCCCGATCCACGAAACGGGCGTGATCGGCTTCGTCGAGTGGTACTGCAACACGATGCGCCAGCGGCTGGACCCTGTCGCGATGGCGGCGGAGTGATCCGATGAACGATCTGTCCCACGTTCCCGCCCGCGCGATCTGGTCGGATGACGAGATGCTGGAATGCGTCTCGGTCATTCCCGAGCGACCGAACACCGCGACCTTTACCTTTCGCGCGCCGTCGGGGGCGCTGTTCGACTATCGCCCCGGCCAGTTCCTGACGCTGGAAATCCCCGCGCCGGGCGGCACCGTGCGCCGGACCTACACGATATCGTCCTCGCCGTCGCGGCCGCGGTCGATCTCGGTCACGGTCAAGGCGCAGGCCGAAAGCGTGGGCACGCGCTGGATGCTCGACAACCTCGTGCCCGGCGTTCGGATCAGGGCCTTGGGGCCTTCGGGCCTTTTCACCCATCTCGATCACCCCGCCGAGAAGTACCTGTTCATCTCGGCCGGCTCCGGCATCACGCCGATGATGTCGATGACGACATGGATGTTCGACCTGGGAACCGAACCCGACATCGTCTTCATCAACTGCGCCCGGCGCCCCGGCGAGATCATCTTTCGCGAACGGCTGGAACACATGTCCAGCCGCGTGCCGGGCATCGACCTGCACTGGGTGGTCGAAACCCCTGACCGCTATGCGCCCTGGACCGGCTATCGCGGCACGTTCAACCAGTTGATGCTGGGGCTGATGGCGCAGGATTACCTCGAACGCGAAGTCTTCTGCTGCGGGCCCGAGCCCTTCATGCAGGCAGTGCGCGAGGCGCTTCAAGGTCTCGGCTTCGACATGGCGCATTACCACCAGGAAAGCTTCCACGCACCGGCGGCGACCGAGGCCGAGATCCCCGAGATCGACGATGTCGTCCCCGACCAGGCCGCACAGGCCGAGATCGAGTTCGCCCTCTCCGGCGTCAGCGCGAATGTCTCGGAGACAGACACCATCCTGTCGGCGGCGCGGGCCAACGGGCTGAACATCCCGTCGGGCTGCACCTTCGGCGTGTGCGGCACCTGCAAGGTCCGCAAAAGCGCGGGCGAGGTCCACATGGTGCATAACGGTGGCATCTCGGAAGACGATATCGCCGAGGGTTATATTCTCGCCTGCTGTTCGCACCCCATCGGCAAGGTGTCGGTGGACGTGTGAACGCAATGATGAACCGGCCGCTGCCTCGGGCAGCGGCCACCTCCTGCCGGCGGCGGCCTTGAACTTCCGCCGGTTCTGGAGACACCAAGGCCCGCTCGCCGACATCCTCTCCCGCTAAATCACGCCAGTTTGTTCCCAACGCGCTGACGGGTTACGCCATTTCCAGGCGCTCACCTGTCAGCACGTTAGAGAAACACTGCAGCAGGATATCACGCGAAGTCCTGTCCGACCCCAAGGATACTTCCGGGTGGTTTCCATGGCGGCAAGCAATATTCCCGCGCAAGAGGTGGGAAATGCAGAACTGGTCGGACGTCCCGTCCGAAGGCAATCCGGGCTGTCACCACGCCTCGAAAGGTCCGTACCAGTATAAAAACCCGGGTCCGAACCGCATACTGCTTTGACACAGCTGCCAGCCCGTCCCGGGAGCTTTGGTACTAAAAAATGATGCTTCCTATGTACAATTCGGCCAGCTAGTATCCTGCCAACCCGAGAGAACAGTTCTCACAGACCACTCACTGTCTTGCCCCCGGTTTGCCCAGACGGCCTTGACCGCCCTAGCCTGAATCGCAGTTGGCTAATACCCAAGGCTGCTACCAGAAATCCCGGAGGTAAGCTCTGTCCCCCTGTTAAGCATTATTAACCAAAGCCAAGCGCCCGACTGTGAACGGGATCACATGTTTTCGATTTTGTCGTCACCGGCCGGGTTTGAAACAATTTTGTTGCGCAAACCGACACCACAGCGGTCGCGAAGATCTCCCGGCCTGTGCATGGGGTCAAACAGCTCGCAAGGATTCAACGACCGGGCGTGTTCTTGACGATATCCGCAGGTGACATGATCTGAATGACGCCTTTGCGCATCGAGATCGTTCCCTGGTCCTGCAAAAGCTTCAACTGCTTGTTGATCGCCTCTCGCGTGACGCCCAGCATCTCGGCCAACGCGCTCTGGGAAAACTTCCGGCCCAGGTCCAACACCTCGTCGTCGAGCGTGCCGTGTTTCAACCCGAGCTCCGCAAGCTTCTGAAGCAGCCGTTGCGACAGGTTGTCGAATGCGAATTTCTGAAGCGTCTCGTTCGACTCCCGAAGCCGCTGCGACAGAAACCCGATCAGGTGCGCCGCAAGCGCCGGTTCTTCGGCCAGCAGCGCGATCATGGTGCCCGTCTCGAGGTGAAGCAGGCTGGAATCCTCCATCGCGGTCACCGTGGCCGACCGGGGATCGGGGCTGACCAGGGTCATCTCGCCCAGGGGCGCCCCCCGTTCCGGCACCGCGAGGGTCAGGACGTCACCATCCGTATTGACGATGCTGACCCGGACCATCCCGGTGCAGTGCACGTAAAGGCCGTCCGATGGATCGCCTTGGTGAAACAGGACTTTTCCACGCGAAAGGAACACACCCTGTGCCCGCGCCGCAATGCGCTCGACCACGTCTTTCCCGAGGTTCGAGAACAGCGGGCAGGCACACAGGTACTTCTGTTTCTGCTTGTCCGCGATCTTCATTGGATGCTCCGCAAACACGTGCCTGTTCCGACCGGCAAAACCAACTACAGCAGACCGACCGCAAGTATCGCCACATAGGTCAGCTGATGTGCGGCCTGATCCAGCCCGACCAGCCTCCAGAACCCGGCCTCGCCAAGATCGGCCTTTTCTTTCTGAAGGTTGGCCTTTTTCCAGTCGATCACGTGATGCACGAAAACTTCGGCCAATGCCAGCCCGACGATCAGACCGGGCCCGCCCAGACCCGCAAGCGCCATGACCGGCAAGCTCAGCAGACCGTGAAGCCCTGCATGCGCCAACCCGGCCGGGTGCAGGAACTCCCCCTTGTTTGCGAGCATGTCACCCGTCTGCCATCGGAAGTCCGCGAAATAGTGTTTGACCTGTATCAGGACGAGAAAGATCAGGATCCCGCTCTCGGTCACTCTGCCGCTGCCTTCTGTCGTGTCAGGGCCTTGTTGGCGGCAACCAGCTTGCTGCGGGTGTCAAGGTTCATCCCGCTTTCCAGCCCGCGCCGGAATTCGACATCCGTCGCCGCCAGCTCCGCCAGGGCCTCGGACGATATCATGAAGATGCGGCTTGGTTCTGCCGTGCGCACGGTCGCGGATGCGGGCCCCTTCTGCATGACGTTCAATTCGCCAACCAGCCCGGAAACAACCCTGCCGATCCGCTCCGACGACGAAAACACGTCGGCCGAGCCGCGGGCCAGGAAGGTAAGATGCGTGACCGGCTCGTGTTCCTGCGTGATCCTGATGCCCGGTTCGGCATCGAGCCAGATACCGTGGTCAAGAAACCTGCGCGCCGTTGTCTTGGAGAACTCCGGAAAGATCTTGTCGACAAAGGCGCTTTCCTCCTCGTTCAATCGGGCCATGCGATCCAGCAGCAACATGCGGACAAGCCCGACGACGCTGATCAGGATCCAGAGGATCGGAACAATCGCCACGGACAAGCTGAACGCGACCGTCAAACCGACAAGAACGAAGGACGCCGCGAGGAAATTCAGGATCACGTAAGCATAGCCGTTCCCGCGGATCACCCCGGTCTGCAGCAAGGCATACGCCCCGAGATACAGCGCGACACCAAGATATCCGATCCAGTGATAGACGTCTTCGGGAATACCGTTCAGCATCCGTTGGCTCCGTTCGGTGGGCTCCGGCCTTCGTCGGTTATACCACTTTTTCGAAATCTGGAGAATGATGCGGGCAAGACATCGTTCGTCATCGGCCACATTGACCGGCGACGGGCGATGGATCACTCTTGCAAGCGGGGATGTGTCATCGCCGCATTTGATTACCGATTTCCGTCGAAGCCGCTGAAAGCAAAGTCATTCGCATGTCGTCCAGGAAAGAATACCTGCTTGATACGCATCGCCTGTGCGATCCCGCCGAAACGCTGGAGCGCGTCCGGCCGCATCTGTCCCGCATGGGCATCACCCGCATCGCCAACCTGACGGGCCTCGACCGTATCGGCTTGCCGACGGTCATGGTGACGCGGCCGAATTCCCGCTCGGTCGCGGTGTCGCTGGGCAAAGGGCTGTCGCTGGAGGCGGCGCGGGTTTCGGGCGTCATGGAGGCTGTCGAGACCTGGCACGCCGAAAGGGTCGTACGACCGATCC
The DNA here is from genome assembly GCF_009363735.1 of Roseovarius sp. THAF8. Taxonomy (NCBI): domain Bacteria; kingdom Pseudomonadati; phylum Pseudomonadota; class Alphaproteobacteria; order Rhodobacterales; family Roseobacteraceae; genus Roseovarius; species Roseovarius sp. THAF8. The sequence goes on from NZ_CP045410.1 coordinate 1,276,032, forward strand.
GCCGCGAGTCTTTTGCCGGGTTGCAGGCCGAGGTGGCTGTCGCGGACGTCATGCGCCTGCCGGACGTCACCGGCGCCAGGTTCGACCCGCATCGCCGGATCCTGTGGGTCGAAGGGCGGGATCTGGGTCAGGACGTCGCCTGCTGGGTGCCGCTGGAGATGGTCGACACCGACTATACCGGGCCACCCGATGGCGGGCACGGTACGTTCCCGCGTACCACGAACGGCCTTGCCTCCGGCAACGACACGACCGAGGCGACCTGTCACGCGATCTGCGAACTGATCGAGCGGGACGCGACAACGCTTTGGCATCACGGGTCCGGGGACACGCGGATCGACCCCGCATCGGTTGACGACCCCAGGTGCCGCGACGCGCTCAATCGAGTGGTCGGGGCCGGCTTGGACATCGGGCTGTGGGAGACAACGTCGGATATCGGCGTGCCCGCCTTTCGCTGCATGATCCGCGAGGCAGGCGACATCCAAGGCCATATCGGGATCGGGGACGGCTGCCACCCGGACCGCGCCATCGCCCTTCTGCGCGCGGTGACCGAGGCGGCGCAGACCCGGCTGACCTACATTTCCGGCGCACGCGACGATCTCGATCCTTCGGAATTCACGACCCGGGCCGTGGCGGCCAGGGGGCGCTACGTGCGTCACCTGATCGCCGGCGCGATGCCGGTGCGCCGTTTCACCGATGCCCCGAACGCGACGACGGAAACCTTCGAGGATGACCTGGCATGGTTGCTGCAGCGCCTGTCTTCCGCCGGCATGGACCAGGTCGTGACGGTCGACCTGTCGCGCCCGGACATCGGGATTTCCGTGATCCGCGCGGTCATTCCGGGGCTCGAGGCACCGCATGACGACCCGGATTTCGTCGCCGGCCCAAGGGCACGGGCATTGCAGGCAGGTGCCGCATGACGCCCGTGATCTTTGCAGGCCCGACCATCGCCGCCCAGGATATTCGGACCGTGCTCGATGCCGAGGTTCTGCCGCCCGTGGCCCAGGGCGACGTCTATCGCGCGGCGCGGCGGCGTCCACCGGCCATCGGTATCATCGACGGCTATTTCGAAGGGGTGCCGTCGGTCTGGCACAAGGAAATCCTCTGGGCCTTGGAGCAAGGCATCCCGGTCTTCGGAAGCGCCAGCATGGGCGCCCTGCGGGCCGCCGAACTGCACGACTTCGGCATGATCGGCGTCGGTGCGATATTCGAGTCCTACCTGCAAGGCGAGATCGCCGACGATGACGAAGTCGCCGTCCTGCACGGTCCGGCAGAGCTTGGGTTCGTGGCATTGAGCGAGCCCATGGTCTCCGTCCGCGCCACGGTGAAACGCGCCATCTCCGCGCAGGTCCTGACGCCCGACGCGGCCGCGCTTCTGACCGAAACCGCAAAATCGCTCCACTACAAGACCCGCACCTGGGACGAAATATCGGCGCGGCTTCTGCATGAGCCGGGCCTTGCAGCGTTCTTCGCTTGGCTTCCCGATGGAAAGGTCGACGCCAAAGGCGACGATGCCCGATCCATGCTGGATCGCATGGCCACGTTCCTGGAAAGCGACGCCCGAAGCGACGGGACAGAGGCGCAGAGGGTCGAGCGCACGCTGGTCTGGCAGGGTCTCGTGCGGCGTATCGAGGAGGAAGGCGAAACCGGAACCGCCGCCGCCGGGGCCGTGCTGGACGAACTGCGACTGGACCCCGAAAGATACGAAGCCACACGCGACCGGGCCATGTTGCGCAGCCTTGCCCTGGAGAATGCCGCACGACGCGGTGCGCAGGCGGACCGCGACACCCTGCGCGCGGTGATGGACAGCCATCGGCGCCGGAACACCCTGGCCCGCCGTGACGCCCTTCTCACCTGGCTCGACGCGAACGACCTTGACGGGCAAAGCTACGAGACCCTGCTGACGGAGGCCGCCCTGATAGAAGACACACGTGCCGCACGGTCGCCGGGGCTGGACGCGCATATCCTGTCCGAGCTGCGCTGGACGGGTGCCTATGCCAAGCTGAAGCACCGGGCCGAGGCAAAGGCCCGGACCACCGCCGAAGAGTCCGGCCCGCAGGCATCGCCGGACCGGCTGCGCCTGCTGGTCTGGTTCTTCGAAACCCGTCTCGGCCGCGCGGTGCCTGACGATCCGGACGCGTTCGCCCGATCGCTCGGGCTGGAAGGCCGCGACGAACTTATCGCGCTCATCGCACGCGAGTTCCGGTATAACCCAGATGAAGGTGACACCCAGAGTGCCGGCAGCCGGGGCTGACCCGCGCCCATGAAGCACGCGCCAGGACGAAACGGAGGATCTGATGCAGTTTCCGGATTACGCGGCAGAGGATGAAGCGCCGGGCACGCGCTTTCTTCTGTTTCCGCAATCCCCGTTCGGAGAGGCCGCGGCGGAACTGGAACTGGTCGAAATCTCGGCCCCGCCCGGCACGATCGGCCCCGGTCCGTCCGGGCCGCGCATGTACGTGGTCGACCCCATCGGCAAGACCATACCTTACGGCGCCATCGTTCCCGGGCCCTTCGGGCCGGGCATGTACCTGCCGCCCTGGCACGGACAGCGCAATGCGCCGGCCGTCCCGGACGAATACGGCAACTTCCTCCACATCGCGCCCGGCGACCCGGAATTCGAGGCGGCGCATCTGTTCGGCTCGGCGCATTTCACGATGGATGTCTGGGAAGGGTATTTCGGACGCCGGATCCCGTGGCATTTCGAGGCTGACTACGACAGGTTGGAACTGTCGCTGCTGCCCAGCCTCGACAATGCGCATATCGGTTGGGGGTTCCTTGAAACCGGCGGCACCACGGAACACGGGGGAGAATACAGGCCCTACAGCCTGAATTTCGATGTCGTCGCCCATGAAATCGGGCACGCCTTGATCTACAGCGTCATCGGCCTGCCCTCGGACGACAACGCATCGGGCGAATATTACGGCTTCCACGAATCCGCCGCCGACATGGTCGCACTTCTGGCGTCGCTGCATTTCGGGTCGGTGGTCGAGACGCTGCTCGACGAAACGCGGGGCAACCTCTACACCTACAATCGCCTCAATCGGTTCGCCGAAACGGCACAGACGGCCCAGATCCGCATGGCGGCCAACGACAGGCTCCTGTCCGATTTCGCGTGCGGCTGGACGAGCGAACACGCCTTGTCGGAACCGCTGACCGGCGCCTTGTTCGATATCCTGATCGACGTGTTCCACGAACGGTTGCTGGACCACGGCCTGATTACGCCCGAGATCGAAGACCTGTCCGATCGGCTCGAAGGCACGCCCGACTACAGCACCGTGATGCAGGCCCTATTCGACGAGCGCTACGCGCGGGATCCCGAAGGTTTCCGCATCGCGCTTTTGGAAGCGCGGGACCTGATGGGCTCTTATCTTGCGGACGCGTGGGATATGCTGGACGCGGACGGGCTGAGCTATTCGCATGTCGAAGAGGCGCTGCTGGCCGTCGATCGCGATATCTCCGGCGGGGCGTACCAACAGATCATCGAAGGCAATTTCCGCGTGCGCGACATTGGTCTGGCGCGGGTGGGGCCACGACTTGCCGATCCCGATGGCAACAGCCACGCGGCGTCGGTCCGGACGCGTGTGCCGCACCCGTAGCGGCGCAAATACCTTTGGCGATCCTCCGAGTTTGTGGCATCCTGCCTGAAATACATTTTAAAAGAGGACATCATGTCGGAGTCATTGTTGAGCTTTTCAGAAGTGCTGTTGTTCGGCCGCATTCTCGATGATCTTGTCTACAAGCGCAGCCCGTCCAGAAGCCTTGGCGGCAACAAGCATCTCGACGAACAGTTCGCCCTGGCCGACGACAAGGAATGCGAGCAGTCGCCCGGGTTCGCCAAGATCTACGGCTTCGCCCACGAAGGCACGTATTTCGATCTGCCGGAACCCGTGATCTTTCTCGTTCATGGCAAGGGTCAAAGCGCCACCGATGGCGACCTGCCCGGTAACCTGGGGGCACGCGCACCCAGCGACCCGTCGAAAAGCGGCGTTGCCGCCGCCGACTTCCAGATCGCGAACGACATCCGGGTCTGGAACTATGACAAGGCCGATCAGACCATGCGCATGGACGTCTCGACCGGCATGTTCGAGCAGGTCCTGCTGGAGGCCTACTTTGCCGGTGACGGTGGCGGCGTGAGCGGCGCGAAGGTCAGTGGGGCCAAGGTCAGCGGCGCTAAGGTCAGTGGTGCCAAGGTAAGCGGCGCAAAGGTAAGCGGTGCCAAAGTGAGTGGCGCGAAAGCACGTGGATCGGGCGACTGAAGCGCCACTTGAACCTTGGTTAATGGCAGTTGGTTTCAAGGATGGGTCCTTGGCGAGGCCTGATAGCCCCGTCAGAACCCGGCCTTCTTCAGACCTTCCAGGAAATGCTGCGTGTCCTCTTCCAGGCGGTCGGGAATGATCTGTTCCCACCGCTTGATCGAAAAGTTCGGATGCACGGTGCGGTGCTTCTCCGCGATCTTGCGCGCCAGTTCGGTCTGGCCCAGCTGCGCATAGCTCGCCGCCAGCATCCGCTGCCCCTCCGTCGGGTTGTTCATCTTGCTGACGGTTTCGATCACCGCGTCATATTGCTTGAGGTTATAGTAAGCCCCGCCAAGGTGCCACAGGTACTGGTCCGGGAAGAACGGGTTCAGCCGCATCGCCCGTTGCAGGTGCTGGATCGCCTCCTCGTTCTGCCCGGAATGCGCCAGGGCATCCGCGTAATCCGACAAAAGGTCTGCATCGTTCGGATTAAGCTTGAGCGCTCGATCATACGCCCCCAGCGCCGCATCGTGTTCCTTTCGGTACAGGTGCACGAAACCGAGTTCTCCGAAGGCGCGAGCATCCGTCGGGTCCTGGTCGGCGGCGCGACGGGCATAGGAAAGAGCGGTGTCGAGCGCCTCGTCGCCGTCCGCGTTCCAGGAATAGCGCCAGTCGATGTTCAGGGTCCGCGACAACGCCGCCGATGCACGGGCATATTTCCCGTCCAGTGACAGGGCCTGCTCGTAAAGCATCCGCGCATGCTCGTTGTCCTGCCGGGTGTATTTGAAAATCAACTGCTGGGCCCGCAGCACAAAGCCGTAGGCCGCAAGATCCGAAGGGATCGACGCACTGAACCGGCGACGTTCCTCTGCCTCGACCAGGACCGCCGCCGCTCCGACGATCGACGAGGTCATTTCGTCCTGGATCTCGAAGATGTCCTCGTGATCGCGTTTGTAGGTTTCGCCCCAGATCGTCCGGGATGAATCCGTATCGATCAGTTCGACCTTGATCCGCAGCTTCGTCTTCGCGCGCTGGACGCTGCCGCGCACGACATAGCGCACCCCCAGCTTCGCCGCGGCCTGGCTCGGGGGCAGGTCCTGCGTCCTGAACGCAAAGCTCGTGTTCCGATTGATGACGAACAGGTTCTTGAACTTTGACAGCGCCAGAATGATGTCCTCGGTCAACCCTTCCGCAAACCAGCTCTCGGAGTCGTCGCCGCCGCGAATATCGAAGGGAAGAACGGCGATCGAGGGCGTGTCCGGCCGGCTATACTGCATCGACGCCGACGATGGTCGAACCGTGGCCGCCATGGTCGCGCCCTCGACTTCGGTGCGGATGCAGAAGATGGGGATCGGCTGCTCGATGTTCTTGAGCATCTGCGGGCCAAGAAACTCGTAGCCCAGGCGCAGCTTGTCGCGAACCTGCTCGTACACGCTGGAACTGACGAAGACACGACCGGGGTCCGCGATCTCCTGCAGTCGGGCCGCGATGTTGACGATGTCGCCATGAATGCCGCGGTCGTCGAGCAGGAATTCACCAAGGTGGATCCCGACCCGAAAGCTGATCTTTTTGGCCAGGGGCACGGCGGCATTGCTGCGCTCGGTGATGCGTTGCAGTTCCACGCCGAACAGCACCGCATCCGTCGCCGTGTCGAACCGCGCGAGGATACCGTCGCCCTTGACGTCGACGAACATCCCGCCGTGCTCGACACAGGCCGCCTCGAGCCGTTCCAGAAGAGCGCGCAGGGCCTTGTAGGTGTCGATCTCGTTCCGCCCCATGAGCCGGGAATACCCGACGACATCGGCAAACAGGACAGCCCCGAGCCGCTGTCTGAAAATAGGTTCCTGCGGGGTCAACTATCCTGCTTCCATTCAGAGCGCTGCGGACCTCTGCGGTGGCCATTTCGATCCCGACGTCGTCCCGTCGCCGAACGCGATCACCGTTTCTTCTCCAAGTTCATGTGCGAGCGCGTCCCGCCGCGCATTCCAGTTCTCCGCCAAAAGACCGACGACGATCATGTCGTGGTACTTCCCGCCGGAAAACCAGGCCTGCCGCATCGTGCCCTCGACTTCAAAGCCGGCCTGGCTGGTCAGGTCGCGGCTGCCCGCGTTGTCCTTGCGGTAATAGGATGTCACCCGGTTCAGCCCGAGCTGCCGGAATCCGAAATCCAGCACCAGCGCAGATGCCCGAATGCCCAGTCCCTGTCGCCGGATCGCGCGGTCGACAAAAAGCGCTATGACCGCGTCGCGATTGACATGCGAAATCCGTTCCAGGCCGACGATACCCGCAACGCCGGCGGCCTCGGATGTGATCGTGAACCAGCACTTGTCGTCCTGGTCCTGGGGCGTGTCAGTCATGTTCCACAGTTTCTCACAGGTCGCCATATCGTAGGGGACGCGCGAGTTGCGATCAAATAGCGCCAGATCCCCCACGTCCTGAAACCACTGTGTAATCGCAGTCAGATCCGGCTTTTCCAATGGTCTGAGAGAGTATGAATTCGAAGTATTGTCAGGCATGTGTCAAAACCATTCAATAAAGGTTGAGTAAGTCAGCGTAGCATAAAATCCGTGCAATCAAACGACCTGCGTTGCCAAACACCATTGCGGCTTCTTGGGGCTTCGGCGCCCGGCCCGCGACCGAATCAGCAGGCCCCGGATCGTGACCGAACGCGGAACGGATTGCCAGACGGGAGGGCCTGCCGCCTTCCCGGAATGCGAAATCTCGGCCCGTGCCAAAACCGCCAAGTGTCAAAGATGTGGCCCCTGGGAGGTCCGAGCACCACCCACGGATGCACACCTGGCCTCACGGTCCCGACCTCCGGAACGTCTCTGGAGGAAGAGACGCCCTGGACATCTCCCCGACCGTTCGGGGGGACCTCCGGTCAGGCTCTGCGCCGCCGCCGCGAGACGGCCGACAGGATCGGCAGGAGGATCAGCCCGAGCGTGGCAAGGGCGATCACGGCAGAGATCGGTCGCGTCACCAGCTCCGTGACATCACCGCGACTGATCAGAAGCGCGCGGCGCACGTTCTGCTCCGCCATGGGGCCAAGGATCAGGCCAAGGACGATCGGCGCAAGCGGGACGTTCACCTTCTCGAAAACATAGCCCGCAAGACCGGCGGCAAACATGATCCACAAGTCCACGATCCGGCCGTTGATGACATAGACGCCGACGGCCATCAGCACGAGGATCGTGGGAACCAGCAGCACACCCGGCAGCCGCTGGACCTGGGCAAAGACCTTGGTTGCCGCCGCCCCGCCCACGGCGAGGATCAAAAGCGACGTCAGCAGCATCTGCACCATGAACCCGCCGACAAGGCTCGGGTTCTGGTGGAACAGCTGCGGTCCGGGCTGCAGACCGTGGATCAAAAGCGCGCCCAGCACCAGCGCGGCGACCACGTTGCCGGGAATGCCAAGTGTCAGCGCCGGGATCATCGAGGCCGCGTTGTCGGCATTGTTGCCGCATTCCGCCGCCGCCACGCCGGCGGGATTGCCCTTGCCAAAGCTGTCGGGGTCGTCGCTGGCACTCTTGGCCGCATTGTAGCTCAGGAAGGCCGCGATGTTGCCACCGGCGCCGGGCAGGATGCCCACACCGATGCCGATCAGCGACGAGCGGATCCAGGTCGGGACGAAGCCGCGGATCTCGGACCACGGCACCTTTGCCGGTTCAAGTTTCAACTGCGCGGCCGACAGCCCCTTGAGGTCCGCCGACTCGGCCAGCGCGATGACCGGCGGCAGGGCGTAAAGACCGACGAGGATCACGATCAGGTCCAGGCCGCTCAGCAGCCAGACCTGGTCGAATGTAAAGCGCGCCGCGCCGGACAACTGGTCGAGGCCGACCGTTCCAAGCAGCAGGCCCAGGGTCGCGGCCATCAGGCCCTTGGCCGCATCGGACCCCACCAGCACGCCGATGGAGGCCATGCCGAACATCGCGATCCAGAAATACTCTGCCGGTCCGAAGGCCAGCGTGGCCCGCGCCAGGATCGGGCCGATCGTCATCAGCGCGATGGCCGATGCGGTGCCGCCGAGCGCCGAGGACCAGCAGGCGATCTTGAGCGCGCGGGCCGCCTCGCCCCGCTGCGCCATCGGATAGCCGTCGAACGTGGTCGCGATGGCCGCCGGCGTGCCGGGAATGCGCAGCAGGATCGCCGGAATCGCGCCGCCATACATCGACCCGTTGTAGATCCCCGCGACCATGCCAAGCGCGACAAGCGGTTCCATCGAATAGGTCAGCGGCAGCAGAAGCGCGATGGCCATGACCGGGTTGAGGCCCGGCAACGCGCCGATGAACACGCCCAGGATGGACGCGCCGAGCATCGCCGCCACCGGCCCGAGCGCAAAGACGCCCGAAAGAACTTGGGTCACGATATCCATGAAATCGCCTCGGTCAGAAGGTTTGCCAGAACTCTGTCGGCAGCGGCTTTTCGAGAACAATCGAGAAGACGGCCCACACGATGCCGATGAAGACGGCGGTCGCCAACGCCAGAAGGACGGGCTGCCGGAAGCCCAGGGCGACCGGCAGGGCAAGGACGACAAGCGCCGATGCGGTGTAGAACCCGAGGATCGGAACGATCGCCAGATAGACAGCGCCGATCGCAACGGTGATGAAGACGCGCCCGGTATGGTTGGTCAGCGGGCGCGGCTCGGCCCGCCCCCGGACCACGCCCCTGCCCCCAACCAGCAGGCCGAAACCGGACAGCACCAGGCCAAGCACCATGGGATAGGTGCCCGACGCACCGGAATACGCGGCGGCCTTGACCGCCGCGAAGATACCAAGGGCGGCAAAGACAGTGCCGAGAACGATATCCTGCCGCCGTTCCATCAGCCGCCCAGGCCCAGCTTTTCGGCGACCTTGGCAAGCGCGTCGTATTCGTTGCGCAGCCGCTCGGCGAGCGCGTCTCCGGTCACGACATTCGGGATCTCGCCTTTCGTCGCAAGGAACTCGACATAGGACGGATCATTCACGGTCTTCTCCAGCGCCGCGGACAGACGCTCCGCGATGGCCGGATCGAGGCCCGCAGGTGCCAGCACCATCCGCCACAAAAGCGTTTCCTCGTCGCCAAGCCCCAGCGTTTCCAGGCCCGCGGCCTGCGGCAACGCTTCAACCGGAGCGGCCGAGGTCACGATCAGGCACTTGGCCTCGCCGGACTCGGTATAGGGCAGCACCGGCGAGATCGAACCGCCATAGATGTCGACGTGCCCGCCAAGGAAGTTCTGCAAGGTCTCGCCCGCCCCGCCAAAGGGAATGGCGACAGCCTCGATCTCCTTGGCCTGGAAGATGCGCTCGGCGGCCATCTGCATCGTGCCGCCGATGCCGTCGTTGCCATAGGTGTACTTGCCCGGATTGGCCGCAAGCTCGGCCAGGAATTCCTCGCCGGTCTCGGCTGGAAAGTCGGGGCCCACGCACATCGTGTAGGCGGTCTCGGAGGTCGACGCGATGGGGGTGAAGCTGTCGATGTCATAGGCGACGCTCTGGACTTGCGGCACCGTGGTGATCGGGCTGTTCCAGGTCGCCAGCAGCGAGTATCCGCTGGGCTTGTCCATCATGAACTGGGTCACGCCGACAGAGCCGCCGCCGCCGGCCACGTTCAGGATCGCGATGGACTGGCCAAGCTCTTCCTCGAGCAGGGTGGCCAGCTTGCGCGCGCTCGTGTCGGTGCCGCCGCCGGCAGGGGCCGGGATCGTCACCTCGATGGCGCGTTCGGGGTATTCTGCAAAAGCTGCCACGGTGGACAGGGCCAGCGCACTGGCGCCGATAAGCAGGGTCTTCATGGGTTTCCTCCCTCTGGTGGTAAGTCTCAGCCGATACGGCTGCGATAGCGAAATCGGTCGGCCCGCCCGTAGGCGACCCGCCATTCAACGGCTTCGCCGGTCATGGCAAAGGCCGTGCGTTCGATGGTTGCGACAGCAGCGCCCTCGCCCAGCCCGAGACGCTGGGCGACGGCGTGATCTGCGGTGCCGAAACTGACTTCGTCCTCGGCCCGCGCCACGAAGACGCCGAAACGCTCGAAATAGACCGGGTAGAGCAGCGGACCGATCTCGTCCGCCGGGATCGTCGCGAATCCGGGAAAGCGGGACTGCGGAATGTATATCTCCTCGAACAGCAACGGCTGCTCGGACAGGCAGCGCAGGCGTTCGATGCGGATGACCTCGGTCGTCCCCAGCGCGGCGGCCACATGCTCGGTTGGCGTCACCAGCGCGCGCGAGATCAGGCGGCTGGTGGGAATGCTCTGTTCCGAACCGTGCTCGCGCACCTGGAAAAACCGGAACAGCGTCGCATCGAAGGCGGGCTTGCGCAGGAACGTCCCAGCGCCCTGGCGCCGTTCAAGCAGTCCTTCGTCGGAGAGTTGCTGCAACGCCTTCCGCACGGTGCCGACCGAAAGCGCGTGTTCCGCCGCCAGGCGGTTGTCGGACGGCAGGGCCTCGTCCGGTTTCCACTCGCCCGCGGCAATCCGGCGGGCGATATCGTCGCGCAGACGCAGGTAAGCCGGAAGCCGGTTGTCGCTGACGTTCAATGCCTGGGCCATGTGGTCTCCTCCGACGCCGGGTATACGCGTGTTGACCACGCCAGTCAACTAGTTCTATATATAAGTACATAACTTGAGGACTCCCGGTGATAAATTTCGACTGTCACGCCCATGTCTACGAACACATCCGTGCGGTGCCGGGCGCCCGGTATGTCCCGCACGCGCCCGCACCGCTCGACACATGGCTGCGGCTTCAATCCGATCATGGTTTGCGCGGCGGAGTCATCGTGCAGGTCAGCTTTCTGGGAACGGACAACTCCCAGCTTCTGAAGGCACTGTCGCTGCTCGACCAGGATCGGTTCGCCGGCATTGCATGCCTCGGCATGGACGCGCCCGAATCCGACCTCCGCGACCTCGCGATGGCGGGGGTGCGGGGCGTGCGCTGGAACCTCGTCGCCGGCGCGGCGCTGCCTGATCCCGCGGACAGACAGGTGCGCCGGTTCCTCGACCTCCTTCACGCGCACGGGATGCATGTCGAGGTCCAGCTCGAAAGCGACCGATGGGCAGATTACCTGCCTGCCCTGGCCGGGTTGCCCGTTGCCGTCGTCATCGACCACATGGGCCTGCCGATATCGCAGGACGCGCAGGCCGAGCCCTGGCTCGATGCCTTGGTGGCCTGCCCGAACCGGGAACGCTTCTTCGTCAAGCTGAGCGCGCCCTATCGCGGCACGCGGGACACCCGCGCGCATCTCGACCGGCTGACCGGCCTCCTGCCCGCCGGTCGCTTTGTCTGGGGCAGCGACTGGCCGCACACACGGTTCGAGCACGCCGCCTCCTACGCCGAAGGCCTGCAGGAGGTCGCGGCGCGTTTCGACGACACGCAAGCCGCCCGATCCCTCTACGGCATTCGGGTCTGAAGCGCGACCGGGGCTTCGCCCCCGTCGCCCCCGGCCAACACCAGAGCGCTTCAGCCGCGGGTGACGAACCCGTCCAGGTCGCTCATCCCCACGACGTGGCAGTAGATCATGTTGATGATCTTCAGCTCCTCTTCGTGCAAGGCATCGGTGGCCGCAGCGCAGGCATCATGAACGACCAGCACCTCGAAGCTTTCGTCGGCCAGCGAGCGGACCGTCGAGCTGACGCATTGATCGGTGAAGATGCCTGACACGATCACGTGGCGGATGCCGATATTGTGCAGCATCAGCCGCAGGTTGGTCCCGGTGAGCGCGCTGTCGGTGGTCTTGGTGACCACGATCTCGTCGCCTTTCGGCGCGAGCGCGTCGACGATCTGGCTGTCTTCGCGCCCCTTGGGCAAGAGCAGATAGTTGAACCCCGGTTTCTTCTGGCTGAGCGAGCGGTCGCGGCCGTCTTCCGTCTGGCAGGCGATCCGGGCGAACATCACTTCGATCCCTTCCGCACGCGCCCATTCGATCAGCCGCGCGTTGTTCGGAATGACGATATCGTTCATCCGGTCGAAAAACGGCTGCCAGCGTCGGGCCTCGATGTCGTCGTCCGGAGCTTCGAGATAGGTGTTCTGGATGTCGATCACCAGCAGCGCGGTGCTCGCCGGATCGAGCGCGATGTCCTCGGGCTCTTCGGCGGTCTCGTAGTAAAAGCTGCGGAACGCGGTTTTCCAGTTGCTCATGTCGGTCCCTCTTGCCAACGGGGGCTAGGCCCCGATCCTGTCCATATAGGCCTGGCCCAGCCGCGCCGTCGTGGCCGCGAAACCCGGCGCCAGTTCCTGCGGCTCGGGCGCCTCGATATGGCTGCCGATCCAAGCCAGCAGCGCCATGCGCCGCAACATCACGAACGTGTCGATCTCGGCCTCTTCCTCGTCGCTCATCTCGCGGACGGAGCGATAGCCGCGCACCCAGGCCTCGCGCATGGCGGGAATGCGCGGGTCGTCTTCGATAAAGCTGATGGCGGCGGCGAAATCGTAAAGGAACCACCCCCAGCCGCAATCGTCGAAATCGATCAGGCGGGTGCCGTTGGCATCCACCAGAAGGTTGGCCAGACGCATGTCGGCGTGGATCAGGTTGAAGCGGTCGGGCGCCTTGCCGAACGCATCGAGCCGGTCGCAGATCGTCTGCTCCACCTTTTCCAGCACCTGCGCGACCTCCGGCGTGACCTCCGGCGCGTCGCGCCAGTCGCCCCATGTCGCCTGGGGGCCGAACATCGCGTCGGCATCCCATGTCAGGCGCTCGAAGTCCTGCGGCTTGTCCCATCCCAGCACGTGGTCATGACAGCGCGCGGCAATGGTGCCCAGTTCCTCGAACCCCTCGGTCATGTCACCGCTTTCATCGGGCTCCGAGCCTTCTACGAAATGGAACAGGACCATGTAGCGGGCATCGGGCAGGCCATCGACCTTGCCGCGCTGGATCGGGTCGCCGTTCCTGCCGGTATAATAGCCGGGCGTGGTGACCACCCCGTCGCGGTCGAGCGCTTCGAGCCAGGCAAGCTCGCACTCGATGGCGCGGTGCGAATGATAGTTCTCGCGGTGGATGCGCAGGACGGACCTGTAGCCGTCCGGCGCCTCCACCAGGTAGGTCGCGTTTTCCGATACGTTGATCAGCCGCGCCTTGGCCCCGTCGGGAACGTCCCACAGCGAGAGCGACTGCTGCGCGAGCCGGTCAAGATGGCGCAGCAATTCTTCCAGTGGCATATCCGATCCGGACATCGCGATCTCCCTTCCTGTCGTCTCTTTCGGTCGTCAGATCTCTTCCATCGCCTCGAGCGATTCGGGCAGGATCTGGCCACCGTCGATAACGATTTGCTGGCCGGTGATGTAGCCGGCTTCGTCCGACGCGAAAAAGAGCGCGGCATTGCCGATATCCTCGACATCCCCCAGGCGCTTGAGCGGGATCGACGCGGCCATGGTGTCGAGATAGTCTTGGCCGAGATCCTGCAAACCTTCGGTATAGATGTTGCCCGGCATCACGGCATTGATCGTGGTGTTGTAGCGCGACAATTCCATCGCCGCCGTCTTGATGAAGCCGAGTTGGCCGGATTTCGAGGCCCCGTAATGCGCCCAGCCCGGAAAGCCCGTATGCGGTCCGGTGATGGACGAGGTGATCACGACCCGGCCCTTGCCCGCCTTCTCGAAATGCGGAATCGCCGCTTTCACGCAAAGGAAGGACGAGCGCAGGTTCGTGGCCATGACCTGGTCCCATTCGGCGGGGTCCATGTCGATCATCTTGGTCTGCGGGAATGCGCCGGCATTGGCGCACAGCACGTGCAGGCCGCCCTGCGCCTCGGCGGTGCTGTCCACCATGGCCTTGACCGAGTCCCAGTCGGCCACGTCGCACACTTCGTATCGGACATCGCCCTCGATCTCGCTTGCGGCCTTTTTCAGGTCATCCTCGTTGCGGGCGGCGATCGTCAGCTTCGCGCCTTGCCGCGCAAAGACCGTGGCGATCCCGCGGCCGATGCCCTTGGACCCGCCTGTGACGATGACGCTTTTGCCTTTGAGTGACGTAAGCATGAAATTTCCTCCGTGTTGGTGTGGTCTTGTGTTGGTTCAGTCCTGGGCCGTTCTGGCCTCTTTGTTTGCCCGCATCAGCCAGACCACCGCGAAGGCGAACAGGATCAGCAGGAACGACCCGACCACGGACATGATGCCAAGCGTGGGCACGAGCGGCGAATAGCCCGACACCATCTTCGCATAGAGCCATTCGGGAAGGGTCGAATCCGCGCCGGTGGTGAACAGCGACAGGGGAAAGTTGCCCCAGCTGAGAAGGAAGGCGAACAGGCCCGCCGACACCAGTCCGGGCATAAGCAGCGGCAACGTGATCTCGCGCAGGACGGTGAAGGTGCCTGCGCCCATGTCGCGCGCCGCTTCCTCCAGCGCCGGGTCGAAGCTGTAGGCACGGATGGCGACGATCAGCGTGGCGATCGGCGTGATCCAGACCAGGTGGGCGACGACCGCCGTCTTCCACGTGGGAATGATGCCAAGCGAGTTGAACCACATCAACAGGGCCAGGCCCAGCACGGTCTGCGGAAAGAAGATCGGCAACAGGATCAGTTTCTGAAACGCGTTACGAAAGCGCCACTGATACCGGGCAAAGGCCAGCGCGCCGAAGAACGCGAAGACCAGCGACACGATGGTTACCACGACCGCGACCGAAAGCGAGGTCAGCAGCAACTCGCTGACGGTGCTGCTTTCCAGTGCTTCGCCGTACCACTTGGTCGAGTAGCGCCGGATCGGAAAGGTGAGATACCGCGCCTGCGACACGGACGCGAAGCCCACCGACACCAGCGGCAGGTACAGAAACGCGATCATCGCGATCCCGTAGATGAACAGGACGGTCCGGGTCAGACGACTGGCGTTCATCAGCGTTTCCTTCCCATGATGGCGTCAAGGTCGACCTTCGAGACACCGAAGAGCGCAAGCGTGCCGATAATCACGATCAGCACCATCGACAGGGCAGAGCCCAGCGGCCAGTTCTGGCCGAAGGTGAATGCGGTCTCGATGTCGTCGGCGATGGCGATGACGGCCTGCCCGCCGAGGATCTTGGATTCGGCCAGCGCCCCCGCCGCCAGCACGAAGCTGAGCAGCGAGCCCACGACGATGCCGGGGGCGGCCAGGGGGATCTCGATCTGCCACAGGACCTGCCAGCGCGACGCGCCAAGGTCATAGGCGGCCTGGCGTGTGTCGTCGGGCACCATCGCAATGCCCTGCGCCAGCGGGAACAGCATGAAGGGCAGGTAGACATAGACAAGACCGAAGACGATGATCGGCACGCCGTAAAGCGGGCTGTCGAACCCGACGCCGGTGAAGGCACGGAAATGTCCTTCGATCAGGCCGCCTTTCATCAGGGTCAGGACCCAGCCGAAAAGCCGGATATTCTCCGACACGAACAGGCTCATGACGATCGCGATGGTCAGCACCAGCGTGAACCGCTTGAATATCTTGGCCATGGCATAGGCCAGCGGCCAGCACACGACCAGCAGGATCGCGGTGGAGGCCAGCGCCATCCCCAGCGACCACAGGAGCGACTTGTAATAGCCCTGCTGGACGAACACCGCATAGGCCGAAAAGTCCGGCGTATTGGCGAGCGAAAAGACCTTGGGCGGCATGATCGAGAACAGCGCCACCACCAGCAGCGGCGCAAGAAACGCCAGCCCCAGCAGCACCACAACCGGCAGGGCCGAGAAGAGCCCGAGTTTTTGATCGAGGGTCTTCATGGGGCCTCGTCGATGAAATGCGTGTTTTCGACATTGAAACCGACGGTCAGCGTTTCGCCCTCGGACACGCTGCGCCGGTCCTCGCGAAGCTTTTCGACCGTGACCATGCCGGTCGGGGTCTCGATTTCGTACTGGATGCGCGATCCAAGCGCGTATTCCCCGTGCAGCGGACCGGACAGGGTAAAGTCGAAGGCATCGGCGGAGTCCGCAAAGCCCACATACTCGGGGCGCACCATGAGCAGGCCACGTGCCCCCTGCCCCGCCCGCTTCAGTTTCACTCCGGACCGGCTCGGCAGAACATCGCTCGACACCGCCCCATCGGCGGCAACCGTCACGTCGAACAGGTTCACTTCGCCCATGAACTCGGCCACGAACCGGCTGACCGGCGCGCCGTAGATCTCGTCGGCCACCGAAATCTGCTCGATCCTGCCCTGTTTCATGATGGCGATCCGGTCCGACATCACCATCGCCTCTTCGAGGGAGTGGGTGATGTAGACAAAGGTCTTGCCGGTGCGGGCGTGCAGGTCCTTCAGCTCTTTTTCCAGCGTCTTGCGCAGGCGGTAATCGAGCGCCGAAAGCGGTTCGTCGAAGAACAGGATCTCGGGGTCGAAGGCCAGTGCGCGCGCCAGGGCGACGCGTTGCTTCTCGCCGCCGGAGCATTGCGAGACGCGCTTGTCGTAATAGCTTTGCGGCAGGCGCAGCAGGTCAAGCAGCTCCAGCGCCCTGGCCTTGCGGCGGTCCGGGGCTTCCTTGCGCAGTTTCAGCGGAAACTCGATGTTCTGGCCGACCGTCATGTGCGGAAACAGCGCCAGCGACTGAAACACCATGCAGGTCGGACGCTTGTTCGCGGGGGTGTCGTCGATGCGTTTGTCACGCAACCGGATTTCACCGCCCGTCAGGTCGTCCATGCCCACGAGCAGGCGGATGAGCGTCGATTTACCGCTGCCGGAGGGGCCGACGATCGTGAAGAACTCGCCCTCTTTGATGTCGAGATCGATCCGATCAAGTGCGGTGAAGTTTCCGAAGGACTTCACGACGCCGCGCAGGCTCAGAAAAGGCGAGGAATTCATGCTCTACCCTTGAAAATAGGAAAATCAGAAGAGACGGTCCCGGCGCCCCAAGCGCCGGGACCGAACGCGCCTACGATCGGCGCTCTTGGGTGTAGATGTCGATCAGCGTGTCGTAGGAGGCCACGACCTGGTAGTCGAGCGATCGTGACATCTCCTCCTCGAGCGAATCCATCTGGATCGCGTCCAGTTCATCCGCGTCGAACAGCGCCATGACGGCATCGTCGCCCATCTGGCTGACCGGGTTGTACGTGCCCTCGGTAAAGGCCACGGCCTTGGAGATTTCCGGCGTCTGCACGAATTCGAGGAAGTCCTGCGCCAGGTCGCTCGGGTCCGGGTTGTTGACCAGCGAGGTCAACTCGATCCAGACCACGCCGCCCTTGCCGTCGACCGGCCCGGACAGGGGCGTGATCGCGCGGACATTTGTGGCGCCGTCATAGCGCGCGGGCGATGCGGTATAGGTGCCGCCGGTGAAATAGGCGTCGATCTCGCCGTTGATCAGGGCGGTGTTCATCGCCACCAGATCGTCCGTCATCAGCTTGGCGCCGCCAAAGATCGTCCGGGCGGTTTCGCGGAACTTCTCGACATTGTCGCCCTCGACAGGCTCGAACGGGTTCAGCCCGGCGGTCAGGCACATGTGCATGACGTTCCAGTTGTCATAGGTCAGAACGCCGTAACGGTCTTTCATCGCCGGATCGAGGAAGAGGTTCCAGCCCTGCTCTTCGGCGGTTTCGCGGCTGATCTTGTCGGTGTTCACCACAAAGCTGAACGGACCGTAGCGCTGCGGCATCCCGATAAGCTCCCCGTCATCCGCGAAGGACAGCTCGTAGGGAGGGTTCTTGAAGGACGGCAGCATCTTGTCGAAATACGGCAGGAAGCGATCCTTATCGAGCGGCTTGATCAGGTTCTCCGGGTAAAGCCGGTCGCGCGCCCAGGGCTGGTTGACGTTGATCAGGTCCCAGACCGAGGTTTCCCCGGCGCGAAGCTTGTTGATCATGTCAGGGTCGGACGTGCCGCTTTCGGCGCGCACCGTCGCGTCGGGATGCGCGTCGCGGAACGGTCCAAGCACTTCGTCCGAGTTGTAGCCTTCCCAGCAAAGGATGTTCATCCGGTCGCTGCGCGCCGCGAAAGCGGGGCTGAGCGGACCTGCGGCGGCCAGGCCGGCCATTGCGGCCGAACGACCGACGAACTGTCTTCTCGAAATTCCCTTTTTCATTTTTCTCTCCTGTTGGTTGGTTTATTGCGCTCCGTTCAAGCGGAGCGGCCTTTGATTTCGTTCAATGTCTCCGTGATCCGGTCCCTTGCGACCTTCATGTCCTCCAGGCTGCCGGACATGAAGACCCGCCCCGTCGCGCCCATCATCTGGACGTCGTTGATCACCGCCTCCGGCGCGGCCTTCTCGGCCTCGTTGGCGGCGACGCAGGCAAAAAGCGCCGGCGTCATCTCGTAGATCAAGAGCGCCACGCCGGGCACCAGAATGGAACCGTCACGCGATCGGTTCAAGATGATGGCGTGCTGGTCCGACAGGTCCTCGATGATGTCATGGTACAGCACCTTCGGCGCAAGCTGATCGGTATGCTTGGCACCGATCCCCTTCAGGATCGCCCGCCCCGCGGCGTCGAGATCCTTCATGTCGTCGGCATGCAGCTCCAGCAACCCGAACTGGCGCTCGGTAAACAGGATGCCCGGCTCCATGTCCGGGGCCTCCTTCAGCGCCAGGTCGGCGATGCGGTGGATGCTGAGCGCGGGCGCGACCTCGATGATCAGCGAGTTCTGCCCGCGGAACGGCGGATAGGCGCGCGCCCGCAGGGGCGAGGACAGATAGGCCGCGAACTGCGGCTGCAGATCCTTGATCGGCAGATATACGCGAAGTTCCGTCATGATCCTGTCCTGTCCCCCTGCCCGGGCTTACTTGGAAACGGCCGCGGCCGAAAAATGCTTGCCAAGATCGGCGTGCGGACGCGGGATGACATGCACCGCGGTCACTTCGCCGACTTGGCTGGCCGCCTCTGCGCCCGCCTCGGTGGCGGCCTTGACCGCGCCGACGTCGCCCTTGACGACAACCGAGACGAGCCCGCCGCCGACTTCGTTGCGCGCGACGATTTCCACGTTCGCGGCCTTGACCATGGCGTCCGCCGCGGAAAGCGCGGGGACGTATCCCTTGGTTTCGATCATTCCGATTGCTAAGTTAGCCATGAGTATCTTCCTTCATGTTTGACTGTTATTTCTTGTCGTCGATGGAGCCGATGATCAGGGCGTCCACGGGCACCGTGTCGCCTTGAAAGTAACTGGCGGCGACAGACCCTTGCGTCACCAGGACGGTCTCTCCGGCATCGCATCCAAGCGGGTCGTAGGCGATGAGCTTGCCGCCGCCGTCCGTTTCCACCTCCAGCAGCGCGCCGCGTGGCAGCGACGTCACGCGACGGGTCGACCAGACCTTTCCGATCACACGCGCTTGTATCATGTCTTATCCCTTTCGATCCGGATGCCGCGACGCCGCGCCTCGTCGCGCGCAAGCGGCGTCAGCCGGCTTGATGGCGCGATCCGCAGGCTGCGGGCGGACACGGAGAGCGCATTGATGTCGCGCTCTGTGATCAGCGACTTGTCCAGCCGGTCCGGCGCGGTGCGTCGGGGCCCGGTAACAATCGGCGGCGCGGCAGCGGCCGGCGCGGCCGAGGGCATCGGGGTGGCCAGGTCGAACACCAGCTCGCCCCGCGCCACGCGGTCGGCAAAGCCCGGCTCGGCAGCCCGCTGCACCAGCTCCTGGGCAAAACGGGTCAGGTCGGCGCCGGAGGCTATACGCACCTGTTCGCGCGCGGGCGCCATGCTGCCCGCCTCGTTGCGCAGCGCGGCAATCTCCTCGCGCAGGATCGCGCGGATCTCGTCCCTCAGGGCTGACATCACGACGCTCCTGCATCACGCAATGCGCCTTCTGCCGCATTTCTCGCATTCCGGACATCGGCCTCGGTCCCGGCCATGTACAGCCGCCCGTTCGCGCCGATCATCCGCATGTCGATCAGCTTCACGTCCGCTTCCTTTTCCGCCTCGTTGCAGGCAAGGATCGCATAGGCGGCGGACTGACATTCCAGCAGGTAGATGCTGTCACCGCCAAGCACCATCGACCCCAGCTTGTTGCGGTTCATCAGAAACGCGTGCTGGTCGTCCACATTCGTGACCAGCTTCGAGGCAAGGATCTTGGGCGGTGCCACGTCGTCAGCTGACTTTCCAAGCGCCTCGAGAATGGCCGCGGCCCCGGAATGCACCTCGGCGGTAGAGCGCGAATGGAATTGCAGCGTGCCGAACTGGCGTTCGACCACCAGGAGGCCGGCGTGGACATCGGCGCTTTTCAGCACCGTATCGGTCAGCGCCTCGACATCCAGCCCGGGCGCGATTTCGACGATCTGCGCCGCCATCCGAAGACGCGGCAGCGTGCCCCGCATCCAGGTCGAGATATAGGCCAGGGTCTGGGGCTGAAGCTGATCGATGAAGATCGACGCACGAAGATCGGTCATGCGTCACCCCCTTTCAGGCTGCGCAGTTCTTCCAGGATAAGCCGGCGCAACTCGTCGCGACTGACGTCACCCGACCCCTGAGGGTCCGCAGGCTGCGATGATTCGGCGGGGGCCGCAGGCATCGCGCGTCCCGACGAGACCGCATCGAGGTCTACGCCGCCAAGGTCCGCCGGCGCGTCCTTGCCATAGGCGATGCGCGTCCACTGGACCAGGTGCTGGGGCCCGAGATTCTCGCCGATCGAGGAGCGCCCGGCAAAGCCTGTCCCGATGGTAAAGGACGGCGGCAGATGCGTGGCGAATCCCGCCGCGCCTTGCGAACACGGCGCGTTGACCACCACGCGGTAGACCGGCACGCCCTGCGAGAAGGCCACCAGCCGGTCGGTATCCTCGCCGTGGAACGCCGCCGAATGCCCCGCCCCGCGCCGCGTGGTGTGCTTGGCGAATGTCAGGGCCTGTTCGAAATCCCCCGCGGCGGTCAGCGTCAGCACCGGGCACAGCTTCTCGCGGAAAAGCAGGTCGTCCTGGCCCGGCGTTTCCACCACCGGCACGAGGATTTTCGTCGACGGGTTCACGCGCAGGCCCGCGCGCTCGGCGATCCAGGTGGCGCTCTTTCCGATGGCCTCCAGGTTGAAGCCCTTCTCGGTGAACAGGTAGTCGCGCAGCCGGTCGGTGTCGGCGGCGTTGCACACATGCGCCCCGGCGGACCGCAGCGCGCGCTCCATGTTGCCCCGGTTGCTGGCCAGCGTGATCGCGACGCTTTCGTTGGTGCAAAGCACCGAATTGTCGAACGCCTTGCTTTCGACCAGGCAGCGCGCGGCGGCATCCACCCTGGCGGTCGGGTCGATATAGGCCACGGCATTGCCCGGCCCCACCCCGAGCGCGGGATTGCCCGAGGAATAGGCGGCCCGCACCATCGCGGTGCCACCCGTGGCAAGGATGACGTTGATCCGGTCGGACGCCATGATGTCCTGCACCAGCGGAACCGACGGGTTTTCCACGCACTGGATCAGGCCGGCGGGGGCGCCCGCGGCCTCGGCCGCCTGTGCGATATGCCGGGCCGCGGCCGCCGAAACCGACTTGGAGGCCGGATGCGGGCTGAGCACGATGGCGTTGCGACTCAGGATCGCCAGCATCGCCTTGTAATAGACCGTTGCGACCGGGTTGGTCGCGGGCGCCAGGGCAAAGACCACGCCGGCGGGTTTCGGCAATTCGATGATCTTGCGCGCCTCGTCGACGCGGGGCGTCACCAGGTCGAGGTCGCGGTAGTAGTCCAGCAGCTCATGGGTGCAAAGACGGTTCTTGATCGTCTTGTGCTCTACCACGCCAAAGCCGGTTTCGGCCACCGCCTCCTCGGCGAACTGCGCCGCTTTCTCGTAGCCTGCCTTGGCCACGGCCTCGGCGATGGCCAGCACCGCGTCGCGGCTGAAATCCTTGTAGTAGCGCGCCGCCCATGCCGCACGGCCCACCTTCATCCGGGCGCGCGACAGCTCCCTGTCCGGGACCGAAAGACGCGGCGCGTCCAGTGTAGCCTGCTCGCTCATGCTGCCCGCCTCATGCTTTTCAGAAGTTCCCGTGCGCGCGGCATCGCCGCATCGAACCTGTCCATGATCTCCTGGCAGGTGTCGACGTCCAGCACGACGCCCGGCTTGAACTGCAGCACGCGCTTGTCGAGCGACGAGAAGATCGCCCAGACGCCATTTTCATACAGCGCGCGCGACACCGCGACAGCACCTTCCGGGTGGTCGAATTCCAGCCCCAGAACGACGCCCCGCTGGCGCACGCCCACGAAGATGTCGCTGTGGCGCGCCATCATCTCTTCCATGCCGCGGGCAAAGAACTCCGCCACAAAATGCACGTTCGAGACAACCTCGGGACGTTGCAGCATCTCGATCACGTGATGCCCGACAAGACAGCCCAGCTCAGAGCCGCCGGCGGTGCTGATATGGGCCGCACCGTCCTCGATCAGCCACTGGCCGCATTCCTCCGTGGCAAGGCAGGCACTGATCGGGTAGATGCCGCCACCCAGCCCCTTGCCGCAAACGAACATGTCGGGTGTCAGGCCGTATCCCTGCCAGCCCCACATCGTGCCGGTCCGCATCAGGCCGGTCTGCACCTCGTCGGCGATGAACTTGGTGCCGTATTTCCGGCACAGATCCTGGCAGGCCTTGAGATAACCCTCCTCGGGCATGGGAAACCCGTAAGTCGCCGGGATCGTCTCGATGATGAAACCGGCCACGTCACGGTTCTTCAGCACCTGCTCCAGCGCATCGACGTCGTTGAAGGGCACCTGGATGAATTCGTCGGGCTTTTCCGACAGGAAGATCTTGGAAAAGCGTTCGTCCCCGGCCGCGACCGACAGACCGGAATGGCCGTGATATCCCTTGATGATCGACACGATCTTGCGCCGCTTTGTGGCGTAACGCGATGTTTTCAGGGCGATTTCCACGGCCTCGGCCCCGCCTGCCCCAAAGATCGCGTACTTGGTGTGCGGCGCCGTCGCGACCAGTTTCTCGGCAAAGGCGGCGCGGGCGACGGAGGGGAACCAGTGATTGCCCATGTCGAAATAATCGAGCCCGGACTTGAGCACTTCGACCAGTTCGGGATGACGGTGCCCGAAATTGTAGGTCCCGCCATTCAGGTGGAGGTCGATCAGCCGCTTGCCCGACATGTCGTAAAGGAAATATCCCTCGCGGCGGTCGATCACCATCGGCGTGCCGGCTTCCTTCCAGAAGCTGACCTTGCCCGGATTCCAGTATTCCGCCGCCTTCTTCAGAAGGTCGTCCTTCGAGTCGAAGGAAAAGTATCCGTAGTTGAACACGCGATTCCCCTTTGCAGTTGGTCACCACGTTAGCACCTAATTTTTGACTAACAACATTTTTTGACCGAAGTCGGTCATTTTTGTTTCGATTCTTTGTGGCAATTGCGTATATTCATGCATGAGAGGCAGCCAACGGGCCTGAAATGTCTAAGAAAACACTGCGGCACGACCAGATTTTAAGCATTCTGGAAGTCAGCCCCTCCATACGCGTGGCCGAGATGGCGGAGAAACTCGGTGTGTCCAGCGAGACGGTCCGGCGCGACCTGACCGAGCTTGACGAGTCCGGGCGGATCAAGCGCACCTACGGCGGAGCCGTCAGGACCCGGTCGTTCGAGCCCGCGCTGGCCGAACGGTTGCAACTGCACACGCGCGCCCGCGAACAGATTGCCCGGCTGGCGGTCGAAAGCATCGGCGACGCCGGCAGCCTTTTCATCGGCGGCGGGGCCACGACAATGCATTTCGCGCGCGCGCTGCGCGGGATCGACCGGCAGCTGACCGTCCTGACCCCCGCCTTCAGCATCGCGACCGAGTTGTCGGTCAATCCTCTGATACAGGTCCTGTCGCTCCCCGGTATCGTCGAGCCGCGCGAGGGCCTGGTCTACGGCTCCCAGACCACCGAATGCATCAAGCAGTTCCGCGCGCCGATCGCCATCACCGGCGCGTCGGGCATCGACGAGAACGGTGTCAGCGAGGCCCTGCTGCACGCCGGCCATGTCTATGCCGCCATGATCGAGGCCTCCGACGAGGCCTTCATCCTCGCCGATGCGTCGAAATTCGGAAACCGCTCCCTGCAGCAGATCGTCGACTGGAACCCCCGCCTGACCCTGATCACGGACGAGCGTCCTCCCCCCAACCTGTGGGACGCGATCCGCAAGGCCGACGCGCAGATCGTCGCGGGGTGAGGGATGACGGGGCGCGCATCAGGACCGAGCCAGCAGGACGTCGCGGACAAAGGCCCGGTCACCGGCATTCGTCAGGCGGCGGGCGGCCTCGGCGGGCGTGACCCAGACGACGCTGTGCTCGGGGTGATACGGCTCGGACAGGCGGCGCACCGGCCGGGCAATGTAGACGCTGCACAGCTTTTCGGCCCACATGTCGTATTCCGGCAGGTACCCGTACTGGCGATACCGCCCCAGAAGGCGCGGCGCGCCGACGCGCCAGCCGGTTTCCTCCAGCACCTCGCGCGCCAGGGCCCGCAGCGGCGCCTCGCCCCGGTCCACGCCGCCACCGGGCAGTTGCAGCTCCGGGACCGGCGCACTCTGAAAGGTCAGCAGAACGCGCCCACCGCGCGGCAAGAGCGCATAGACGCCCGGCCGCCTGTCATAGCGGCGCGTGGAGTGGGGGCGGGGGCCGTGGATCGGTATCATGCCTTCATCCTGCCAAGGGTCGCGCCCGATCGGAGCAGACCGGCCGCGACAATTCAACACCAAGACACGGCGGAAACGCTTCATCCAAGGACCGGCGCAGGGAGGCGCTACCCAAAATGAGCAACAGTTACGACGCCAACCGCTGGAAACGTTTCGACGAGTGGGATGCGCGGCCGCTGCGCCACGACCAGTTCGCGGTCGAGGATCCCGAGAACGGGTTTTCCGCCTTCAACGGGGCGGCCGACCCCGGCCCCGGCCTGAAGATCGAGAACGGCAAGGTCAGCATGATGGACGGCGTCGCGGCACAGGATTTCGACATGATCGACGCGTTCATCGCGGCGCATCACCTGGACATGGACGTGGCCGAGGAAGCGATGGCGATCCCGGCCGAGCAACTCGCGCGTATGCTGGTCGACATGAACGTGCCACGGGCCGAGCTTGTCCGCCTGGCGCGCGGCCTGACACCGGCCCGGCTGGCCGAGGCCGTGGCACAACTGAACGCAATGGAAATCGCCTTCGCCTATTCAAAGATGCGCGCCCGCAGAACCCCCGGCAACCAGGCGCACGTGACCAACGCCAAGGACGACCCCCTGCAGCTGGCCGCCGACGCCGCCGTGGCCGTGGCGCTCGGGTTCGACGAGATCGAGACGACGATGCGGGTGGCGCGCAATTCGTGGTCGAACGCGCTGGCCTGCTGCGTGGGGTCGGTCGTGGGCCGGGCCGGCACGCTCTTTCAATGCTCCAGCGAAGAGGCGGAAGAGCTCGAAATCGGCATGGCGGGGTTCACCTCCTACGCCGAAACCGTGTCGGTCTATGGCACGGAAAGCGCGTTCATCGACGGCGATGACACGCCCTGGTCCAAGGCGTGGCTGGCCGCCGCCTATGCCTCGCGCGGGATCAAGATGCGCTGCACCTCCGGCGCGGCGTCGGAACTTCTGATGGGCTATCACGAGGCCAAGTCGCTGCTCTACCTCGAGGCGCGCTGTCTGTGCATCCAGCGCGGCATGGGCTCCCAGGGCACGCAGAACGGCGGCATCGACGGCGCGCCGCTGGCCTCGTCCATTCCCGGCGGCGTGCGCGAGATCTGGGCCGAGAACCTGCTGGCGGTCTGGCTGGACCTGGAATGCGCCTCGGGCAACGATGCCAGGCATTCCGAATCCGAGATGCGGGTCGCCGCCAAGGTGCTGCCCTTCCTGATTGGCGGATCGGACCTGATCTGCTCGGGCTTCGGCAGCATCCTGAAATACGACAATTCCTTCAATCCGTCTTCGTTCAACGGCGAGGAACTGGAGGAATTCCTGGTGCTCCAGCGCGATTTCGAGGCCGATGGCGGGCTGACCTCGATCGAGGACGCAAGCGCGCTGGACCTGCGCCGCCGCGCCATCGACGCGCTGTCGCATGTGCTGAAGGATCTGGACCTGGCCGCGCCGACCGAGATCATGAAACGCTCCGTCGCGGTCGCGTCGGGCTCGAACGACACGCAAAGCTTCGCACCGCGCGACGTCGCGGTGATCAGCGACAAGATCAGCCGCCAGCGCATCACCGTCCTGGACGTGCTCCGGTCGCTGCATCGTGGCGGTTTCGTGCCCGAGGCGCAGAACCTGCTGTTCCTGGTGAAGCTGCGCGTTTCGGGCGACTACCTCCAGACCTCGGCGATCGTCCGGGACGGGCACGTCATCAGCGCCATCAACGATCCCAACGACTATACCGGCCCGGGCACCGGCTATCGGCTGACCGAGGCGCGGCGCAAGGAACTGGCGGCGATCCGCAACGTGCTGGACCGCGACGAGGTGCTGCGCCGCGAGGCGGCAAGCGAACCTGCCGAGGCCCGCGCGATCGAGTACAGCACCATGGGTCCCGCCGAGCGCGGCACCGACCCGCACGAGGTGGTCGTGGGTATCAGCCCCGGGTTCGGCACCAGGATATTCCGGACACTTTCGGGGCTTCCCCTCAGCAAGGTGTTGAAGGCGCTTCGCGACGGGATCGAAAAAGGCGGCGGACGGATGCGGCTGATGCGGATCCGGCATACCGCCGACACGTCCTTCCTGGGTCTCAGCGCCGCGCGGCTCTCGGGCTCGGGCATCGGGATCGGGATCCAGTCCAAGGGCACGGCGGTGATCCACCAGAAGGACCGCCTGCCCCACAACAACCTCGAACTGTTCTCGAACGCGCCGGTGACCAACCTGGAACATTACCGCGCGCTCGGAGAGAACGCGGCACAATACGCCCGCGGCGACCTGCCCGCGCCGGTCGTCGTGCCGACCCAGGGCGAGGCGCTTGGCGCACGGTTCCATGCCCGCGTGGCGCTGACCTATGCGATCGAAACCAAGATGACCGAGAACAACGCCTCGCCCGAGACCGTCGAGATCAATTTCCTGGGAGAAACCTGATGCCCGATCAGCCGCTCACGACCGAAAACTACCCCCTTGCGGAAACGTCGCCCGAACGGGTCACCGGCCATCGCGGCAAGTCGCTGGACGAGCTGACGCTTCAGGCGGTGCTTGCCGGCGACGTCGGGATGGAGGACTTGCGCATCACGCCGAACGCGCTTTTGCAGCAAGCCCAGATCGCGCGCTCCGCGGGCCGCGCCGCCCTGGCGCGGAACTTCGAGAGGGCTGCGGAAATGACGCGGGTGCCGCAGGACACGATCATGGAAATCTACGAACTGCTGCGCCCCGGACGGACCCGCTCGATCGACAGCCTGCAGGACACCGCGCAAAGGCTCAGGCGCGACTTCGACGCACCCCTGCTTGCCCAGCTGGTAGAGGAAGCTGCCTCCGCCTACGAAAAGCGCGGATTGTTCCGCAATCGTTACTGACGCGGGTCTGCCTTTTGGCAGGTCGGCTCCCCGATCCGGCCCCGGTTTCAGGCCGACTTCCCGCGCAGCGGGCAAGGCACCGGCGACACGCCGCGAAGCCTCGCCTTGCCTTGGGGCGGCGCGTTCCCCGCCGATCCCGGACCGGCTGTCGTCGCCCGGCTCACCGCATGACGAAGGGATTTGCCATGGGTGCGTCCGACGTGCTGATCCACACGGTCTTCGTGCAGGTATAGTCCCGGATCGCGTCCAGCCCGGCCTCGCGGCCATAGCCGGACTGATCGAACCCGCCGAACGGCGCGATGGGTGACACGGCCCGGTAGGTGTTGACCCAGCATATCCCGGCCTTCAGCCGTGACGAGACCCGGTGCGCCCGCGCGACATTCTGCGTGAAGATGCCCGACCCCAGGCCGAACGGCGTGCCGTTGGCAAGGGCGATGGCCTCGTCCTCGGTCTCGAACGGCAAGAGCGACATCACCGGACCGAACATTTCGACCTTCAATGTCTCCGCGCCCGGATCGGCGCATTCGACCAGCGTCGGCGCCATGTAGTTGCCCGGACGATCCAGCGGCGCGCCACCGAACCGCACCCGCGCCCCGCCGGATATGGCGGCGGCAAGCGTGGCCTCGATCCTGCGGATCTGGTCCGCCGTGCATAGCGGGCCGATCTGGGTGCTGGCGTCAAGCGGGTCTCCGATCACGACGCCGTTCATCTTTTCCTCGATTTTCCCCGCCACCTCCTCGAAGACCGAGCGCTGCATTAGTCCGCGGGTCCCGGCCACGCAGCTTTGCCCCGAGGCCCCGAAATTGCCCGCGATCAGACCGTTCGCCGCGCTTTCCAGGTCCGCATCCTCGAACACGAGGATGGGGGATTTCCCGCCCAGTTCCAGCGTCGTGACCGCGAAATTCTCGGCCGAGTTGCGCACCACGTGCCGCGCGGTCTCGGGGCCGCCGGTGAACGCGATACGGTCCACGTCCGGATGCCGCGTCAGGGGAATGGCGCAGTTTTCCGCGTCCCCCGTGATGACCGAAACCACACCCGCGGGAAACCCCGCCATCTCGATCAGGCGGGCGAATTCCAGCATCGGTGCGGGCGCAATTTCCGAGGCTTTCAACACCACGGCGCAGCCCGCCGCAAGCGCGGGCCCCAGTTTCGTCGCGGTCAGGAACATCTGCGCGTTCCACGGCACGATCGCGGCGACCACACCGATCGGCTCGCGCCGCGTGTAGACATGCATGTCCGGCTTGTCGATCGGCAGGACCGCGCCTTCGATCTTGTCCGCCAGCCCCGCGTAATAGCGGTAATAGTCACCCACATAGGCCGACTGCGCCGCCGTCTCCGCCAGCAGCTTTCCACTGTCGGTGGTCTCGATCCGGCCAAGCTCGGCCGCGTGCTCCTCGATCAGCTCCGCCAGCCGGTACAGCAGCTTGCCGCGTTGCGTCTGGGTCATGTCCCGCCAGGCAGGATCGTTCAGCGCCCTGCGGGCCGCCAGCACGGCCCGGTCCACATCCGCGCCCGAAGCGCAGGCGAAACTGGCCCAGTCCTGCCCGGTCGCGGGGTTCTGCGAGGTCATCGTCTGCCCGTCCGACCCTTCGGTCCAGGCCCCGTCGATAAACAGCTGGAAATGTGGTCTGTCCTGCATTCTGCACCTCATCCAAAGGCCGGCATGACGGTCTCGATGAACCGCGCCAGCGACGCCCGCTTGCGTTCGAAACTCATACCGCTGTCGATCCAGAAGGCATACTCGTCATATCCCAGCTCTTCATACCTCTTGATCTTCTCGATCACAGCATCGGCGGTTCCGATGGTCAGGTCACGCGCCATGTTCTCGGGGCTCATCAGCGTGTTCGCCGCCATCTCCTCCTCGGACAAGGGCGCAAGCAGACCCTTCTCGACCGGGCGCTTGTTCTGGAACCAGGCGCCGAAATAGCAGTAGAAGCGCGACAATTCCCGCGCCGCCAGCGCCACGTCCCCGGCATCCGAGCCGACATAGGTGTGATGCAGCAGCATGATCTTGGGCCGGGGGCCATCATGGGCGTCGCAGGCGGCGTCGAAGCGTTGCTTCAGCGTTACGATCTCGTCCAGCCCCTGCCAAAGCGGCGTGACCTGGATGTTGAACCCGTTCTTCACCCCGAATTCATGGCTGTTGGGATCGCGCGCCGCGATCCAGATCGGCGGCCCGCCCTCCTGTACCGGCGCGGGCGCGGCGGTGGTGGCGGGAAAGCTGTAGAACTCTCCGTCATGGGCACAGTCACCGGCCCATAGCTTGGGCAGCAGCGGGGCAAGCTCGCGCATCCGCTGTCCCGCCTCCCACGCGTCCAGTCCCGGCATCAAACGCTCGTATTCATAAGAATAGGCCCCGCGCGCAATACCCAGCTCGATGCGGCCATCGGTCATCAGGTCCGCCGCCGCCGCCTCCCCGGCAAGCTTGATCGGGTGCCAGAACGGCGCGATGACGGTCCCGGTCCCCAGCTTCACATTCTTCGTGTGGTGGGCAATATTCACCAGCGACATCAACGGGTTCGGCGCGATGGTGAACTCCATGCCATGATGCTCGCCGGTCCAGACGGCGCGCATCCCGGCGTCATCGGCCATCTTGCACAGTTCGATCAGCTCGGCATTGAGCTCCTTGTGCGACTGGTCGGGCGCAAGCCGTTCCATGTGTACGAACAGCGAGAAATCCATTGCTACGTCCTTTCGAATGGCTGGTGTACGTCGCCGTGCCGCGCATCGCCGATGTAAAGGCCGAAATTGCGCGTCCGCGTCTCGACCGCGAAGCGCATCATCATGTCTCGGATGGCGGATGACGCGAATGTCTGGTCCGGGATCTCGCGGACCGGGCAGCGGGTGAACGCGTCGCTGGCACCCGTCGCGGTCGCAAGAAAGTACGAGCTTTGCGCCGCGTCGTCGCGAAACACGGAATAGGCAGGACCCAGGGTGACGGGCTGTCCGCGACGCGCAAGCTCCTGAACCAGCCGCGTGCGGGTGTTTTCGTGATCCTGCGCGACAACCTGCGGCGGCCGGAACCCCGCGTCGGTCTTCTCCAGAAGCACGTCGTCGCCAAGCGATATGATCGCGCCGCAGAGCGCCGCCCCGTCCGCGGGTTCCAGCGCCGCGCGCTCCAGCCCCAGGCTGAAGAACCGGCCTCCCGCATATCCCAGTCCACGCCCGCCCGCATGGGTGAACGCCTGCACCTCGCCGATCAGGATCGCGTGGTCGCCCGCGTCGATCACCTCATGCGTCCGGCACGAGAACCGCGACAGCGCCCCGCCGATCAGAACGTTGCCAAGCGCGTCCTCGCCGTGATCCACCTGCGCGAAACGGTCGCCCTTGTAGCTGGCAAAGGTGGTGGCGACGTCTTCCTGACCTTCGGCCAGGACATTGACCGCGAAATGGGTGCAGCCCGCAAAGCTGTCGAAGCTCGACAGGAACTTGCCCGGGCACACCAGCAGCAGCGGAGGCTCCAGCGAGACCGAGGAAAACGAATTGGCGGTGAACCCGACGGGCCGTCCGGCGGCGTCGCGGGTCGTCACCACGGTCACGCCCGTCATGAAACTGCCGAAGGCGCTGCGCAGCGCGCGACTGTCGAGGGAGGTCATGGCCAGACCTCCCGCGCCAGGCCCACCAGGGCGCCAAGAACGCGGTTCGCATGGGTCATCGGCATCATGTGCGCCGCGTCGTCGATCACCAGGGCGCGGCCATCGGGCGCAAGGTCCGCCATCGTCCGTGACATGTGCGGCGTCGAATTGGGGTCGAGCGCCCCCGTGGCGAAAAGCGCCGGGCACGCAATCGCACGCACGGTCTCGCGGCTCGGCGCTTCGTCGCGGGCAAAGGCGGTGTAGGCGGCCTTGTAACCGGCGGGGTCCACCGCGCGCAGCCACCTGTCGCAGGCCGCCCGCTCGGGCGAGGCCGCGTTGCCGAACCAGCGCTCCAGGGTTTGCGTCGGGTCCGGCACCGTCCTGCCGTCATGGCGGCCGGCGCGCTCCCGAATGGCCGCCGCGGCCCCGGGCGGGCGTTCGAACACCGCGTTCAGCGCCGCAACCGCGCAGACCTTCGCGGGCGCCCGCGCTGCCAGCTCGACCGCGATCAGCGCCCCCATCGAGTGGCCGGCGATCATGGCAGGCTCGGTCAGGCTTTCGAGCAGCGGCAAGACGGCCTGCACGTAATCCTCCAGCGATGGCTGCCCGTTCAGGCGGCGGCTTTGCCCGTGGCCCGGCATGTCGGGCGCGACCACCCGGCAGACGCCGCTCAGCTCGTCGATCTGCGCCCCCCACGCCTCTGCGTTCAGGCCGACCCCGTGCAACAGCACCACGGGCCGCCCTGCCCCCGCCTCCAGCACGGCAAGGCCCGCGCGCTCAGACCGCGGCAGGATTGTCGACGTCATGACCCTGATCCTTCAGATCCTGGTAGCGATCCCCGATCCGGTGATGCGGCCGGCCCGACAGGGCCGCGCCCAGCACCACGACAACTTCGTCCGCTCGCGGGGCGTCGGGGATGGCGAACTGGATCGTCAGGTAATGCGACCGCCGACCGGCATCGTTCTTGTCCATCAAGGGTACCATGATCGGCGCATTGGCGGGCCCGCGCGTGTTGGTGAACGCCAGATACGACCTGGCCTCGACCGCTTCGCGGTAGAAATTGCCGAAGCGCAGCGTGTGGATCAGGCCCGAGGCATGTTCGATCTCGCCGTCCAGCCCCACGACCGCCGCTTTGCCATAGGCCTCTATCGCCGCGCCGCTTCCGGCCAGGCGGATCATTCGATCCGTCATCATCTCGCCCAGCGCCGGCCCATACGCGCGAATGTCCGGGGCCAGGTCCTCGACGAAGCGGCCCGCCCACGGATTGCGCAGCACGACCGCCACCGCGAACATGCGCCACGGCGTGCGGGTGGCGCGAAACCCCTCGATGAGGACCTCTTCATCGAAGGTCACGATTTTCCTGATTTCCGGGCTCACAATACATCCTTTCGCTTTGGTCCCAGCGTAGAAAGCCCCGAATTCTTTGACAAACGAATGGATTATGCCCTTAGGTATTACAAACACTAATGGCTGTCTTGCCCAATGACGAAATCGCTCCCGCCTCTCGGATGGCTGCGGTCCTTCGAGGCCGCGGCGCGCCACCTCAGCTTTACCATGGCGGCCGAGGAAATCGGCCTCACCCAGTCGGCGATCAGCCAGCAGGTCAAGTCGCTGGAAATGCGACTGGGCGTGCAGCTTTTCGTGCGGCACGCGCGCGGGCTGGCCCTGACCGATGCGGGGCGCCGCCTGTTGCCCGAGGTCGGCGCGCCGCTTCAGGCGCTCGCGAACGCGATGGTCGGCATGGACACGCGCCCCTCGCGGCACCTTTTGACGGTCGCCGCCTCGATCAGTGTCGCGCACTGGATCATCGCCCCGCGCCTGCCGGGCTTCCGCGCACGCTTTCCCGATGTCGAGGTCAGGATCCTCAGCGCGATCTGGCCGGATGATTTCCACACCACACGCGCGGATGTCGAGATACGCTTCGGCTCCGGCAAGCAGGCCGGCCCCGAGGCCCAGGCGATCCGGCCCAACGGCCTCGTCGCCATCAAGGCGCCGACGCTGCACGGCCCGATCTCCGACCTGCCGCGCATCGAAACCGTCGGAACGTCCAGCGGCTGGCAGGCCTGGTCCCGGCAGGTCGAGCCCCTGCCCGGCCCGTCGATCTATACCGACACGTATGGCATGGCGCTGCACCTGGCGGTACACGGCAACGGCGTCGCGCTGGTGAATGAATGGATGACCCGGGACGCCATCCGCACCGGGCTTGTCGACCGGGCACATCCCGCCTCGATCCCAAGCCAGGAGGGCTATTATCTCTCCGTCACCACGGACAAGCCCGAGGCGGACGCCTTCCGCGCCCTGATCCTGCAATGATACTCCGAAGATTGGTCGCCTGAGGCCAACACCATTCCGAATTCCAGCGCGCCGGACTGTACCGGAAATGTCGGCGGCCTTTCCCCCCTTGTCTGCCCTCGAACCAGGCCGTCGCGCACAGCCGCGCCGCGGCCACGCCAGCACCCATATTTCGCTTAAGATTCTCACATGTGCTCAACTAACATATTAGCTACGTATTACTTGCATATTGACCGTCGACCGAAAGTCGTCTACGACTTCGCGGTGCAGGTTCCCGGTGCGGTTTGGAGTCCGCCTCGGTCGACTTTTCCTTTCGAAACAGATGCCGGGGCTTTTCACCCGCGGCGACATGGCCGCGACCGGCGACGCGATGACCATCGTGGGCATCCTGCGGCAAGCCCCCTACCTGTCGAACGCCCTGCGCGCGGCCGGCAAGGGCAAACGCGCCGAACGCATGGCGCCTTACAGCCCGTGGCGCGATGCGCCGATGCTCGTGCCCCTCGGCCCGCGCCTCGGGGCCAGCCACCTGCCCCTGCCGGCACCGCTGGCCCATGCGTGCACCCTGCGCGGCCTCGGCGACGCGCTGACACGCCTGGCCAAGGGCCGCGACCTCTTTGTCGGGAAATACCGCCGCCTGCTTCGCGCGCCGCGCTTCAAAGGGTCGCGCGGGTGAACTCGTAGATATAGTCGATCAGCCGGTCCGACGCCGTGCCCGCGCCGGCTTCGTCGCCCTCCGCGATCTTCTGCGCCACGCCCGCATGCAGGTTGGCGCAGCGCTCGAGGTCCAGCGCCACGCGGTAGTTCTGAAACCAGAACCGACGCGACAGCCCCTGCATCCGCCGCATCGAGCGTTCGATGAACTCGTTGCGGCAGGCGGCCAGCACCGCGCGGTTGAACTCCAGGTCCAGTTGCATGAACGCGTCGTAATCCCGCGCCTCGGCCGATGCCGCCAGCCTCGCGGCCAGTTCCGCGAAGAACGCGCGCTCGGCCTCGGTCGAGCGCAGCGCCGCCTTGCAGGCACAAAGCCGCTCCACCTCGCGCCGCAACTCCAGCAGCTGCAACTGCTTGGCGATGTTGATCTCGGAAACCATGACGCCGCGGCGCGGCATCACCACGACCAGCCCCTCGGCCGCCAGCCGCTGCAGCGCCTCGCGCACGGGGGTGCGCCCGATGCCCAGTTC
Source organism: Roseovarius sp. THAF8 (assembly GCF_009363735.1). Taxonomy (NCBI): domain Bacteria; kingdom Pseudomonadati; phylum Pseudomonadota; class Alphaproteobacteria; order Rhodobacterales; family Roseobacteraceae; genus Roseovarius; species Roseovarius sp. THAF8. Next base: position 1,310,546 of record NZ_CP045410.1, read on the forward strand.
CTCGACCAGCTGCGACTCCGACAGAACCTGCCCCGGCTCCAGCTCCAGCGCCACGATCCGCGCCTCTATCATCTGGTGGGCCCGGTCGGTCAGCGTCACGCTGTCGATCTTTCGCGCGCGCGGCGGACCGTTGTCCAACACGCTCTCAGTGTCTTTGTTCATATTCTGCCTGTCTTTGGCCTTGACCATCGCGGTCGGTCATAGGGTCTTTTGTCACCATGTGAAAACCTAAGGCGCTTCGCGCCATGCCGCAAGGCTTGGGCGCACCTTCGGCAGGCCACCGCGCCGCGCGGTACGGCCCCCCGCCGCAAAGGCCGTCACGGCGGCGGGGCAACTCCGGCACGTTCCGGGCTCATATTTCCGCAGCCGCTCTCTTTGCTCCGGCTGGACCTGAATGATGGCGGCCCGGATATCGGCCTCGGTCATTTCCCAGTCGTTGCCGAAATCCACGGTCACTTCGCGCATGAACGGCTCGGCCGGGCGCCTGTCCAGCCCCGCATCGCCGGTCACGTCATGGATCAGCGCAAACGCCATGGTCAGCCTAAGATATACCAACTTCATTCGTATGATATATGACAAATATGTTTATATTAATGCAAGCCATTCCCCATGAAGCCGCAATCGCCGAACTCGGCGCCTGCCGGTCTGCGGCCCTCCGTGATTGAAAGGCAAGCGCACCGGCCCACCCCGGCGCCTCGCTCATGCACGAGGGTCGGGTCGTCGGCACCGTCACCTCGGGCGCGTGGGATATCGCGTGGGCATGAACCTGGCCTACGGCATCGTCTCCCCCGGGTTGACGCAAATGGGCGCCGCGTTCGAGCTGGACATGTGCGGCGAGATGATCCCCGTGCGGGTGATCGACCCCTTGCCCCTACGACCCCGAAATGCGCCTGCCGCGCGGTTAGCAGACCCGCGCGGCGCTCACAGCGGAAATAGGCACCTGTACCCGCGCCCGTCCTCGTCGGTCCAGCTTGGCTCAGTCACGGCACAGGTGGCCTGCGCCCAGGGGCAGCGCGGGTGAAAATCGCAACCCGAGGGCCGGTTCACCGGGCTCGGCACCTCGCCCTTCAGCGCCACCCGATCATGCCGCGCATCGGGGTCCGGCTCGGGGTTCGCGGCCAGCAACGCCTTGGTATAGGGATGGCGCGGATGGGCGAAAACCCGGTCTGTCGGGCCTTTCTCCACGAACCGGCCCAGGTACATGATGGCCATCTGGTCGGTGACATGCCGCACCAGGTTCAGGTTGTGGGTGATGATCACGATCGCCACGCCGCTGCGCGCCTGCACGTCGGCCAGAAGGTTCAGCACCTCGCCCTGCACCGACATGTCGAGACCCGCCGTAGGCTCGTCCGCGATCAGCAGCTTGGGGTCCAGTGCCAGCGCCCGCGCCACGCCGACGCGCCGCGCCTGCCCGCCCGACAACTGGTGCGGATAGCGCGTTGCGAACTCGGCCGGCAGCCCCACGAGGCCCAGCAGGCGCTCGGCCTCGCCGCGCCCGGCGGGCCGCCCGTGAATGCGCAGCGGTTCCGTCACCAGGGACTTGACCGTCAGCCGGGGCGACAGCGACCCCACCGGGTCCTGCCACATCATCGACATGTCGGTGCGCAGGCGGGCCCACTCGCGGGCCGAGGCCTCCGATATTTCCGCCCCGTCAAAGCGGATCGACCCGCCCGAGGGTTTCTTCAGCCCGATCAGCGTGCGCGCGATGGTGGACTTGCCCGAGCCGCTTTCGCCCACCAGCCCCAGCGTCTCGCCCGCACCCAGCGTGAAGGACACGCCGCACACCGCCTCGAAATCATATGGCTCGCGGCGCAACGCGGCCTTCAGACGCCCCTGCCGCGCATACCGGATGCGCAGGTCCTCGACTTCCAGAAGGCTCATGCCCTGTCCTCCGCCGGGTCGTTCAAATGGCACCGCGCGGCCTGCCCCCCGCCGGCGTCGTAAAGCGGCGGGTGCTCGGTACTGCAGCGCTCGAACGCCTTGGGACAGCGGGCGCGAAACGCACACCCCATGGGCGGACGGCGCAGGTCCGGCAAGGTGCCCGGAATGGTCGGCAGCCGGCGCGTCGCCTCTCGGATCCGCGCCGGGTCGCACTCGAACAGCGCCTGCGTGTAGGGATGGCACGGGTCGCGGAACACCTGCGCCACGGCGCCGCGCTCCACCACTTCGCCGGCATACATCACCGCCACCTCGTCGCACAGCTCGGCCACCGTTCCCAGGTGGTGCGACACGAACAGCACCGAACAGCCGAACTTTTCCTGCAACTCGCGCAGCAGGGTGACGATCTGCATCTCCAGCGTGGCATCCAGCGCCGTCGTTGGCTCGTCCGCGATCAACAGGTCCGGCCGCGTCAGCAGCGCCATGGCGATGCACACCCGCTGGCGCATCCCGCCCGAAAGCTGATGCGGATAGGCATCGAGCTTCGACGCCGCATCGGGCAATTGCACCTGTTCGAGAAACTCGATGGCGCGGGCGCGTTTTTCGGCCCGCCCGCCCGGTTCGCGATACTGGATGTCCATCATCTGCTTGCCGATGGTCGTCACCGGGTTGAGCGAGGTCATCGGGTCCTGAAAGATCATCGAGATCCGCTTGCCCCGCAACGCGCGCCACTCCCTCGGCCTCAGCTGCGCCAAGTTCTGGCCATCCATGTCGATCCGCCCGCCCGCGATCCGCGCGTTCTCGGCCAGAAGACCGATCAGCGAATACGCGAGCGTGGACTTGCCACACCCGCTTTCGCCGACAAGGCCCAGCACCTTGCCCCGGGGCACGTCCAACGTGATGTCGCGCAGCGCATGGATCGCCCCGCGCGGCGTGGCGAAATCCACCGAAAGCCCGTCGATCCGCACCAGCGGCTCGGTGCCGCCTTCCGACTGCCGGTCCGGCTCTGTCGCAACGCTGGATACCATCAGCCGGCCTTTCTCAGCTTGGGATCGAAGATGTCGCGCAGCGCCTCGCCCATGAAGGTGAACCCAAGCGTGACCAGGATGATCGGGATCGAGCCGCCGATCACCGGCCAGGGCGAGTTGCGGATGAAATTGTAGCCGTCGTTCAGGATCACGCCCCAGGACGGCGTCGGCGGCCGTACCCCCATGCCAAGGAAACTCAGGCCCGCCTCGGTCGCGATCACCAGCGGCACGTCCATCGACGCCAGGATCAGCAGCGGGCCCAGCACGTTCGGCAGCACATGCACGAACAGGAGGCGCGGCGTGCCCACCCCCATCGCGCGCTCGGCCAGGATGAACTCGGCGTTCTTCAGCGCCATCGTCTGGGTCCGCACGATGCGGGCATAGATCGGGACCGAGGTAATCGCCACCACCAGCATCACCGTGAACAGGCTCGGGCCGATGATGGTCACCACCGCCAGGCCGAAAACGATGGTGGGAAACGAGCGCAGCGCGTCGAAGATCAACAGCAGGATATTGTCCAGCCAGCGCGGCCCCAGCCCCGCGATCAGCCCCAGAAGCAACCCGATGCTCAGCGCCGCGGCCAGCGAGGCCGCGGCGACCAGCATCGCGATGCGCCCGCCCGCGATGACCCGGCTGAAGATGTCGCGCCCGATATTGTCGGTGCCCAGCCAGTGCTCGGCCGAGGGCGGCGCCATGCGCGGGCCGGTCATGATGGCGGCGGGATCATAAGGCACGATCCACGGCGCGAGAATGGCCGAGCCGACGATCAGCGCCACCAGCACGAAACCGATCAGGCCGGTCGGGCTGGCCGACAGAACCCGCCAGGTCCGGATCATCACACCCGGTTCGGAAACGGCCTCTTGCGTGGCGTCGGTCATGTCACATGTCCTCCCGCTGGCGCGGATCCAGCCAGGCAATCACCAGGTCCGAGATCAGCGTCGCCAGCACGATGATGCCGGTGGTCACCAGCACCGCACCCAGCACGATGGGATAGTTGCGTTCGTTCACCGCCTGCACGATCAGCGCGCCGATCCCGGGCCGGGCAAAGATCACCTCGACGAACACCGCCGCCGAGAAAAGATGCGCCACGCCCGTGCCGATCAGGGTCACGGCGGGCTGCACCGCGATCTTCAGGATATGCGAGCGGGTGATCCATCGGTCGGGCAGGCCATAGGCGCGCGCCATGCGCACATGCGGCTGGCCCATCACCTCCAGCATCGAGGCCCGCACGATCCGGGAGACGTATCCCACCCAAGACACCCCGATGGCAAAGGACGGCAGGATCAGGTGCGTGACCCGGTCCCAGAACCCCTCGCCCGCGCCGATCGCCGGCAGCCATTGCAGCCAGACCGCAAAAACCAGCACCGAATAGAGCGCCATGACGAAGGCCGGGATCGAGATCGTGCCGACCGACAGCACCCCGGTCAGCGTATCGAGCCACGTGTTGCGCCGCAGCGCCGAATAGCAGCCCAAGGCGATGCCCAGCACCGCCGCCCAGAGGATCGAGACGCTGATCAGGATCAGCGTGTAGGGCAGTTGCTCGAACACGATCTGCGACACCTCGCGGCCCGTGAACACGTCCTGCCCCAGGTCGCCGCGCAGGATGTTGCCGAAAAACGTCACGATCTGCACCGGCAGGGGCTTGTCCAGCCCCATCGCCTCGCGCGTCTGCTCGATCAGCTCTGGCGTGGCGCGAGGGCCCAGGATCATCACCGCCGGGTCGCCCGGCACCACGTGCAGCATGAGCGTCAGGATAGAGACCGCGACCATCACGATCACGACCGAAAGGACAAGCCTTTGGGAGGCGTATAACAGCACGGGCCGCGGTCTCCTTTAGCGTCAGACTTCGCCGTCGAAGTCGATGAACAAGGGCCGCCCGTCGGGCCGCAGCGCCGGCTCCAGTCCTTCGCGGTACATCACCGGGGTGCCTTCATGGGTGATGAACTTGTAGGCCCCGGTCGCTTCCATCAGGTCCTGCATCTTGCGATACATCTCGGCGCGTTTCTCGCCATCCGCCTCGCTCAGCGCAGCGGCGTGCAGCTCGTCGAATTCCGCGTTCGAGAACCGTTCCCAGTTCCAGATGCCGACCTGATCGGTCACGAACCAGCTGGTCGCGTAATAGGGGTCGGGCAGCATCGAGAAGCGGTTCAGCACCAGCTGCATGTCCTTCCAGCGTTCGCCCTCGCTTTCCATGCCCAGCGTCCAGAAAGACCCAGAGTCCTGCACGTTGATCTGCGTCTGGATGCCGATCTGCGCCAGCTGCGCCTGGACCACCTCGGCAATGGTCTTCCACACCGTGGCATTGAGCGCGTCGATGGTCAGCGGCTCGGCCGGCGGACCGCCCGCCGCCTCCAGGTACTCGCGCGCCTTGTCCAGATCGCCCGCCACCGGAACCGACGGGGTCTCGCGGTGGCCCGGCAGGCCGGGGGCGATCATGCCGGTGGCCGGAGCCGCCTCGCCGAAATAGGCCGCGTCGATGATCTGCTCGGCGTTGATGGCGTGCTGGATCGCCTTGCGCAGGTTCTCGTCGCCCAGCGCGGGGTTGTCCAGGTTCATGCCCAGCCAGACATAGTACAGCGACGGGTATTCCTCGATCACCGTGTTGGCGGGCACGTTGCCGCGATACTGCGCCAGAGACGACAGCGTGATCTCGGTATAGTCCAGGTCGCCGGCCTCATAGGCGCGCTCGGCGGTCTTGGTGTCGTCCATCGGCAGGATGCGGATCTCGTCGAACCCGGGCGCCTCGCCTTTCCAGTCGGGGTTGCGCACCAGGTGCACGTACTGGTTCGGCTTCCACGCTTCCAGGATGTAGGGGCCGGAAAAGGCCGGCGGCTCCATCCCGAAATTGCCGCCGCTTTCCGTGGCTTCCATCACCGCCTTCTTCGACACGATATGCCCCGTGCTATAGGGCAGCGTGATGCTCCACAGCGGCTGGAACGGCTCTTTCAGAACGATGGTGCCCTCGTACTTGCCGGTCACCTCGACATGGTCCAGCGGACCCCAGTCGCTTTTCACCGGGCTGTCATGCTCCAGCACGCGCTCGAACGAGAACTTGACGTCCTCTGCGGTCATCTCGCCATAACCGCCGGTGAACATCAGCCCCTCTTTCAGCTTGAAGGTGATGTGGGTGTCGTCGACCTGCTCGATGGACTCCGCGGCCTCCAGCTCCCACTCCCATTCGCGGCCAGGCACATAGCGCACCAGCTTGGAATAGATGCAGTTCATGACATCGACGTTATAGCCGTTCTGGTAAAAGCCGGGGTCGAGCGCGTCGATATCGGCATAGGAACTGACGCGCAGCACCTTGCCCGACTGCGCCCAGATGCGCGAGCCCAGGGGCATGGTGGTGGCGGCGAGGCCCGTCGCGGCGGCCCCGCGCAGGAACGCGCGACGCCCGATGCCGGGTTTGTTGGCGGTCATGTGATCGGTCATTCTTGTTACTCCCAGTTGTTTGGCCGTTTCGGCCTTTCGTGTTCGGCGCCGGACGATCCCGGCGCGAAAAGTGATGGTCCGCGCCACGCCGGGCGCGGAACGCGGGTCAGGCCAGGTCGCGCGGAATCTCGCAGGACCAGGTCTGTTCGTGGGCAATCGCATCGCCTTCCCTGGCGACCAGCTTGGCGTTGATGACGAAATGCGTGGCCGTGGCGGTCATCGCGGTTTCCGTGCGGCTGGACATGCGCCAGTCGCCGCGCGACATCTCCAGGTCCCACACCACGTGCCCCTTGAACGAGCGCCAGTCGGTGCCGGTGAACGAATAGGTCTCGACGCAGGTCGCCCCGCGGGTCATGTCGTTGTCCTTGATCCGCAGCCGCCCGTCGGAATCGACGATCCGCACCTGCGTCTCGCCCGTGCCGAGGTCCTCGCGCACGATCCATTCAGCCTGCTCCGGTTCCAGCACTTCCTTGTCCATCGGCGGCGCGCCCTTGGGCGTGCCCAGATCGCGCGGCTGGGTCACCGCATCCATATCCCGCACCGGCAGCACAAGCCGGCTGGCGGCGGTATCGATCTGCAGCGTTACCGGCTCCGGCGCGGGCCAGGCCACGGGGAAATAGCTGGTCGAAACCGACAGCCGCAGCCGGTGCCCGGCGCGGAACGTCTGCGCGACATGCTTGAACGGCACCGTCGCGGTGTAGGTCTCACCCGGCACCAGCGCCTCCGGCGTCTCGTGGCTGTCGCGATGGGTCAGGTTCAGCAACCCGTAACAGACGCGCGTCGCCGCACCGTCGGGGGCCACGTCCACAAGACGCGCGGCCACCTGCGCTACCGGCTGATCGACCGAAAAGCTGATCTCAAGCTGCGCGTCGCCGGCAATCTCCAGCGGCGTCTCCAAAGGCTCCGTCTCGAACACCAGGCTCCCGGCGTCGTCGCGGCGCTGGTCCACCGGCTGGTCGCCCGGATTGGCATAGGAACACCACTTGCCCCCGGCAATTCCGGTGCCCAGCGGCGAGCGGATATTCAGCGTCCCCTTGGGCGCGTCCTCCTGCCCCAGCGTCCCGTCGCGGCCCAGCGAGAACGGCGTCCGCGTCACGTTCGGCGACGGCCAGGACGGCTCTTCCACCCAGCGGCCCTCGCGCTCCGCGTAATAGCTGGCGGGCTCGGCGTGGTCCTGCATGAAAAGGCGCAGCTGCGGCTCGTCCATGATCCCGGTCTCGACACCCTTCAGCCACTGGTCCCACCAGCGCAGCTCCTCGCCCAGCCAGTCGATGGCAGGCCCCGGAACGCCGATATGCGGGTACTTGTGCGACCAGGGACCAACGAGGCCCTTCTTGGGGCATTGCAGGTTTTCCATCAGCCGGAACACCGTCCGGCAATACCCGTCCGCCCAGCCCGACACGGCATATACCGGCACCTGGATGCGGCCGATATCCTCGCAGACAGACCCGTGTTTCCAGAAATCGTCGCGGCGCTGGTGCTCGGCCCAGTTCTTCAGCCACAGACCAGAGCCGGTCAGCCGCTGCATCCACATCTCGCGCCACTTGTCGCCCACCAGGTCGGGGTCGGGCGGCAGCGTGTTGATGGCAAACATGTGCGACGCCCAGGAGATCTGGTCGACCACCATCGTGCCGCCCATGTAATGCACGTCATCGGCATAGCGGTCGTCGGTCGAGGCGATGGACACCACCGCCTTCAGCGCGGGCGGCTGCAGCGCCGCCACCTGCAAGCCGTTGAACCCGCCCCAGGAAATGCCCACCATGCCCACGGCACCGTCGCACCAGTCCTGCGCGGCGATCCACGCGATCACGTCGCAGCCGTCCTGCAACTCCTGCGCGGTATACTCGTCCTCCATCAACCCTTCGGATTCGCCCGTGCCCCGCAGGTCGGCGCGCACATAGGCATAGCCGCGCGCCGCGATGTAGGGCGCGCGCACAGAGTCGCGCGGCAACGTCACGTCGCCCTTGCGATAGGGCAGAAACTCGAAGATGGCGGGAACCGGCCTGCCATTGGCCGGACGCCAGATCCGCGCCGCCAGGATGCAGCCATCCGGCAAGGGGATCTCGACGTGGCGTTCCTCGATGACGTCGCTGGGCGGTCCAGACTGATTCATGCGGTGCTTCCTTGCGTGATTCAGGCGTATATCGTTGCATGCGCAGGACCTCCTCGCAATTTCGCTGGCTGACGCATGTTGACATTGAAAGTGCGTCAGGTAGCGTCAGTTCATGACCTCCGACCCCCTCTCCACCAATCTCACCTTCGCCTGCTCCTTCCTGCCCTCCATCGCGCTGGTCTGTCGCCGGATCGGCATCAACCGGCAACAGTTCAACAAGTATCTCTCGGGCCGCGTGCGCCCCTCGCGGCACAACATGCGCAAGATCTGCGAGTTCTTCGGCGTCACCGAGGGCGAGCTCTTGATGGAGCCTGCGCGCTTCGCCGACCTGATCGCCCTGCGCCGCCAGCCGGGCGGCGAGGTCGAGGCGACGCCCGTCGGCCCCACCCTGCGGCGGCTGAACCAGTTCTCAGGCCCCCTGGAACGCTACTGCGGCAGCTATTTCAGGTACTTCCATTCGTTCAGCAATCCCGGCTGCATCATGCGGTCCTACGCCAGGATGACCCGCAAGGACGGCTACTACCTGTGGAAGAACATCGAACGCGACGCGGGTCCGCAGGGCGGCGCGCGCGAGGTCCACAAGTACGAGGGCCTGGTGTTCTTCCTAGGGGAACGCATCAATGTCGTGGAAAACGAGACCACGCTGTCCTCCTCGATCACCCAGATGATCCTCTACCCGTCCTACAGCGCCGGCATCGACTATCTGTTCGGGGTCCAGACCGGCGGCCCGCTGCGGCTGGGGCGCAAGCCCGCCGCCTCGCGCGTCGTGCTCGACTACCTGGGGCAGAATGTCGATCCGCGCCGCGCGATGGCGCAATGCGGGCTGTTGAAGCCCGATCAGATCGACCCGCGCATCGCGCAGCTGGTCCGCAACGAGATGCCGCCCGGCGCCTGGACCTTCGAGGTCGAGCAGCTCTAGGCGCAGGCTGTCGAACGCCTCACGCCGAAACCGGCTCGCCCGCGAAGGCCTTCAACTCCGTTCCGGCGGCTTTCAGCGCCTGCCGGACATGGCGCGCGATGTCGACGGCGGTGGGCGTGTCGCCATGCAGGCAGATCGTGTCGATCCGGGTGGGAATGCGCTTGCCGCTTTCGGTGATGATCGCGCCTGCGCCCACCATCTCGACCATCCGCGCCGCGGCGGCCTCGGGGTCGTGAATGACGGCCCCCGGCTGGCTGCGGTCGACCAGCGTCGCGTCGTCGTTATAGGCGCGGTCGGCAAAGATCTCGCAGGCCGCGCGGCAGCCCAGTTCGGCCACCGCCTCCTGCTGCGCCGTGCCCGCCAGCACCATGACGATCAGATCCGGCGCGACCGACAGGGCCGCCTCGTAACAGGCCCGCGCCACCGTCTTGTCCTCCGACGCCATGTTGGCCAGCGCCCCGTGCAGCTTCAGGTGCCGCACCTCGGCGCCTTCCGCCCGCGCCATGCCCAGCGCCGCGCCCAGCTGATAGCGCACCAGGTTGCCCAGGCTCTCCGCCGGCAGGGTCATCCGCCGCCGCCCGAAGCCCTGCAAGTCGGGAAAGCCCGGATGCGCCCCGATCCCGACACCGCGCTCCGCCGCCGCGCGCATGGTCGCGGCCATCACGTCCCAGTCGCCCGCGTGCTGGCCGCAGGCGATGTTGGCCGAGGTCACGATCTCCAGCACCGCCGCGTCGTTTCCCATCACCCAGGGGCCGAAACTTTCGCCCATATCTGCGTTCAGATCCACCGTTGCCGTCATGTCAGGTCTCCTCCAGTTCCCGTCCCGCCGTCGCCCCGCTGATCAGCTGATAGGCAAGCAGGTCTCTGATGTTATGCGGGTCGCGCACCAGCGGCGTCAGCGCCGACCGCAACCCGTTGCGATGCGCGGCGGCGCGGCGCTCGGCCTCCACCGCCTCTTCCAGCGTCACGAAGCGGAACCGCAGCGCCGTGCCCGGCGTGGCCTGCACCACCGTCGGCAGGTCGCAGGGCAGTACCGAGGCGATACGCGGGTACCCCCCCGTCGTCTGGCATTCGCCCAAGAGCACGAAAGGCGCGCCGTCGCCGGTAATCTGGATATCCCCCGGCACCACCACCTCGGACAGCACACTCAGGCCCGCGTCGCTGTGAAATCCCTCGCCGTCGAAATCCAGCCGCACGCCCATGCGGCTGCCGCGGGCGTCTCGTGTGAAACCGGTCGTCTCGAACCGCTCGATCTGGTCGGCGTCGAAGAAATCCGTCTGCAGGCTCGGCACGACGCGCACAGTGCCGCCCTCGAACCGCGGCGCGACGGGCAGCAGCCGGTTCACCTCCGCCGGCGCGGTCTCTTCGCCGATCTCCAGCCGCGCTTCGGATTCTACCGCCTGTCCCAGCCCGCTTGCCACGTGCACGCTGCGCGACCCGAGCCGCGCATCGCCGCCAAAACCGCCGCCCACATGCAGATAGCCGTAACTGCCCGCTTCCGCCCCGCCGATGGTCAGCCGCGCCCCGGCGGGCAACGCGTGGCTGGCGTGCCAGGCCACCCTTGTGCCGTCGATGGCCGCCCGCATCGGCGCGCCGGTCAGGGCAATGCGCATATCGCTGTCCGCCTCGAACTCGCCGCCCATCCCGGCCATCTCCAGCGCCGCCAATCCGTCGTCCTGACCCAACAGCGCCGCGCCCTCGGCCAGCGCCAGCCGGTCGGCAGCCCCCCCCGGCGACAGACCGAAGCCCATATAGCCCGGCCGCCCTCGATCCTGCAGCGTCAGGCCCGGCCCCGCGCGGCGTACGATCAGCGCCCGGCTCATGTCAGCTCCTTCGCGCGCGCGCCGCCATCGGGGTCGTCCTTCATCGCCTCGAACCGCTCCCGCGAGACCGGCTCGAACCGCACCGCATCGCCGGGCCGCAACACGAAGGGCGTCTCGGCCTCGGGCCGGAACAGGCGAAACCCGGTCTGCCCCACATGCCGCCACCCGGTCGGGGTGGAGACCGAAAAGAGCACCAACTGCCGGATCGCCACCGCCAGCGCGCCCTCGGGAATGCGCTCGGTCAGGTCCTTCTGGCGCGGGATGTCCCATTCCGGCCCAAGCTCGCCCAGATAGGGCTGACCGGGGGCAAAGCCGATGGTCTGCACCCGCACGACCGTCTCCGAGATTGAGGCAATCGCCTCTTCCGCCGTCATCCCCGCCGCCTCTGCGGCCTCGTCCAGCTGGGGCGCAAGATCCGTGCCAAAGACCGTCGGAATGCGCCATTCCCGCCGCCCCTGCGGTAGGTCGGCCTCGTACCAGTCGCGCTCCTGCACCAGCGCATCGAGGTCGGCGCGCAGGCCCGCGTGATCCCGGTGCACCGGGTTGAACCGGACATAGGCCGAGACCAGCGATGTCGATGTCTCCTCCACTCCCTCCGGCGCGGCCCGGTCCAGCGCGGCGCGGAACGCCAGCGCCGCGCGGTTCGCCGGCTCGCTCAGGCGGTCGCCGAAGCTGACCAGCATCCCGTCCACCCCGACGGTGCGGATCTTCGGCCAGTCCGACGCGGCCTCCTGCCGCTCTGTGCCCGTGTCGCTCATCCTACATCTGCCCCGGCAGGAAGGTGACGATGGACGGGAAGACCGAGATGATCACCAGCGCCGCCACCATCAGCATGAAGAACGGCAAGGCCGCCTTGGCGACGTAAAGAATGTCGCGCCCGGTCAGCGATTGCAGCACGAACAGGTTGAAGCCCACGGGCGGCGTGATCTGCGACATCTCGACCACGATCACCAGGAAGATGCCGAACCACATCGGGTCGATCCCGGCCTCGGTCACCATCGGCATGATGACGGACGCGGTCAGCACCACCACCGAAATCCCGTCCAGGAAACATCCCATGATGACGAAGAAAACCGTCAGCGCCGCCAGCAAGGTGAAGGTCGACAGGTCCAGCGACCCGATCCATTCCGCCAGAATGCGCGGGATGCCGGTGAACCCCATGGCGACGGTCAGGAACGACGCGCCCGCCAGGATGAAGGCGATCATGCACGATGTCACCGTCGCCCCCATCAGCCCGTCCATGAAGCTCTGTTTCGTCAGCGTGCCGGTACTCCACGACAGGATCAGCGCCAGCACCACGCCCACCGCCGCCGCGTCCGTGGGCGAGGCGAGCCCGGCATAGATCGACCCGATCACGCCGAGGATCAGCAGCATCACAGGGATCAGCCGCCGCGACCGGCGCAACCGCTCCATGAAACTCACCGCCAGCGACTCGTCGGGCAGCCGCGCGCGGTTCACCATTGCCCACAGGATCACGTAGCCAAGGAACAGCCCCACCAGCAGTACGCCGGGCAACACGCCCGCCACGAACAGCCGCGCAATGGATTGCTCGGTCGCAACGCCATAGACGATCAGGATGATCGACGGCGGGATCAGCAGCCCCAAAGTGGCCGAGCCGGCCAGCGTGCCGATCACCATCTTCTCGGGATAGCCGCGCTGCGTCAGCTCGGGGATCGACAGCTTGCCGATGGTCGCCGCCGTGGCCGCGGACGATCCCGAGACCGCGGCGAAGATCCCGCAGGCAAAGACGTTGACGTGCAAAAGCTGCCCCGGCAGCCGGTTCATCCACGGCGACAGCCCCGCGAACATGTCGTCCGACAGCCTTGAGCGGAACAGGATCTCGCCCATCCAGATAAAGAGCGGCAGCGCCGCCAGCGCCCAGTTGTTGCCATGCCCCCAAAGCGTGGTCGCCATGACCAGCCCCAAGGGCGCGTCGCTGAACAGCGCCATGGCGGCGATTCCCACGCCCAACAGGGCAAAGGCCACCCACAGCCCCGCGCCCAGAAACGCAAACAGCAGGACCAGAAGGATGATCGAAAGAACCGTGACGGACATGGGCGCAGCTCACTCGTTGAGAAGGTTTTCGCCCTTGCCGGTCCAGCTGGCAGAGCGTCCGCGCAGCAGCCCGACAAGCTCGTCGGCCAGCGCGATGGCAAGAATGATCAACCCCAGCGCCACTGGCACCTGCGGGATCCACAGCGGCACCGACACCATGCCGGAACTCTTGTCGCCGAATTCGTGCGACTCCAGCACAAGCAGGATCATGTACCACGCGGCAAAGCCCGACATGCCCAGGCCGATCGCGGTGACCACAACCTCCAGCGCGTGGCGGCTGCGCTCTCCCAGCGCTTGCGTGACCAGCGACACGCGAATGTGCCCCCCCGCCCGCAGCGTATAGGCCAACGCCAGAAAACTCGCGGCCGCCAGGAAGAACCCGGTGAAATCGGCGTAGGACGGGATGGTGACCCCCAGCCCCTTACCCGTCAGCCCGACGGTGATCTTGTCGGCCAGGTTCAGCCCCACCTGCGCAAAGACCAGCACGACGATAGCGAGGATGAAAAGCGCCGCCAGCCCGCCGGCCGCACGGTAAAGCGTGTCAAGAACGCGCCGCATGAAGTGTCTCCCTGTCGGATGATGGATGGCCCGGGCGCGTCTTGGCGCGCGCCTCGGGCCGGTCTGCCTGCGTCAGCCTTCGTAGGCGTCCAGAAGCTGTTGCCCGGTCTCGCCGGCCTCTTCCTTCCACGCCTCCAGCATCTGCGCACCGATCTCCTGCAGGCCGGAGGTCAGCTCCTCGGACGGCTCGACCACGGTGATGCCGTTGTCCTTCAGGACCTGCGTCATCTCCTCGGCTTCCGACTTGCTCATCTCCCAGCCGCGCGCCTCGGCGACCTCGGCGGCCTCAAGCACGGCGGTCTGCGTGTCCTCGTCCAGACGGCGGAAGGCCCGCTTGTTCACCACGACGATATTCTTCGGAATCCACGCCTGGATGTCGGTGTAATGCGTCAGAAAATCCCACGCCTTGGAATTCACCCCGGTCGAGGGCGAGGTGATCATCGCCTCGACACGCCCGGTGCTGAAGGCCTGCGGAATGTCGGGCACTTCCACCTGCGTCGGCGCGGCGCCGGCAAGGTTCGCGAACTGCTCCAGCGTGGCATTGTAGGTGCGGAACTTCAGGCCCGCCAGGTCATCGACCGAATTGATCTCCTTCGTGGTATAGAGCCCCTGCGGCGGCCACGGCACGGCATAAAGCGGCATCAGCCCCTGCTCGTCCAGCAATTGCGTGATCACCTCTTCCTGCGCGGCCCACAGCGCCTGCGCCTCGTCATAGCTGGTCGCCAGGAACGGCAGCGAATCCGCCCCGAAGACCGGGTTGTCGTTGGCCAGCAGCGACAGGAAGAACTCGCCCGCCGGCACCTGCCCGCTGCGCACGGCCTTGCTGATCTCGGGGTGCTTGAACAGCGAGCCCGCGGAATGGACCTTGATCGCCAGATCGCCGCCGGTCGCCTCTTCGACGTCCTTGGCGAACTCCGCGATGTTGACCGTGTGGAACGTGGCATCCGGATAGGGCGTCGGCATGTCCCACGTCTCGGCCTTGATCGGCAGGGCCAGCGCCGCCACGGCAACCGCCGCGCCGCCCAGTGTCTTCATCAGTGTCATCACGTTTCTCCCTGTGACTTATTCAATGACGGAATATTGACGATACGTTTGCAATTTGTCAACGTTTTGTCACCTACGGTGTTTTTCAGGCGCAGCCCCCGCAAGGTTCGACACCGTGCCGGAGCCGCGGAAACGCCCCGGACCGGAAGAATTGCGCGGCACATCAAAATGTGAAAAAGTCAACGAAATGCCAGCGTTTCGCCAGAGAATGAGAGGCCGCAGAATGGAAAAATCCCAACCGGAAAACCGCCGCATCGTCTCCTCGCGCCACCTGGCCGAAGGCGAAGGCTGGGAACTTTCCGAGTTCGAATTCGGCCTGATCATCGCCTACAACGCGTTCTCCCGCTGGATGACCCGCTGCATGGCCGCCGCCGGCCAGGGCGAACTCAACCCGCTCGACATCCTGATTCTGCACAACACCAACCACCGCAACCGCGACAAGCGCCTGTCCGACATCTGCTTCCTGCTCAACATCGAGGACACGCACACCGTCAACTACGCGCTGCGAAAGCTGTCCAAGGCGGGGCTGATCGTGTCCGAAAAGCGCGGCAAGGAAGTGTTCTATCGCACCTCCGACGCGGGCAGCGACCTCTGCCAATCCTATCGCGACGTGCGCCGTCAGTGCCTGCTGGACGCCTCCGGCGGCACCGGCCTCAGCGGTGAGGAACTGCGCGAGATCGCCCGCATCCTGCGCGGCCTCTCGGGCCAGTACGACCAGGCCAGCCGCGCCGCCGCCTCGCTCTAGCGGTGTCGCGGGGCCACCGCCCCGGCCCGGGCCGTCACCGACGCGACGATCCGCGCCCGCGCACTATCCTTTGCATCCCGGCGCCGCCACGCGCCCAGACGGAGACCGACCACATGCCAGGACCGCTCAACGGCTTTCGGGTGATCGACCTGACCACCATGATCTCTGGCCCGCTGGCCACGATGACGCTGGCCGACCAGGGCGCCGAGGTGATCAAGATCGAGCACCCCAGGGGCGGCGACCACAGCCGGCAGGTGACCGGGAGGCGCGGCGGCTTCTCGGCCTCGTTCCTCAACAACAACCGCGGCAAGAAATCCGTCACCCTGAACCTCAAGGATCCGCGCGGCGTCGCGGCCGCGCTGCGCCTCTGCCGGACGGCGGATGTCTTCGTGCAGAACTTCCGCCCCGGCGTGGCCGAGCGGATCGGGCTGGGCGAGGACGCGGTGCGCGCCGTGCGCCCCGACATCATCTACACCTCCATCGCCGGTTTCGGGTTTCAGGGCGACTGGGCCGGCAAACCCGTCTACGACCCGCTCATCCAGGCGCTCTCGGGTCTGGCCAGCGTGCAGGGCGGCGCGGACGCCGCCCGCCCCCGGCTGGTGCGAACCATCTTGCCCGACAAGCTGACCGCGATCCAGACCGCCCAAAGCATCACCGCCGCCCTTCTCGCCCGCAGCCGCACCGGCCAGGGCAGCCACGTGCACATCTCCATGCTGGACACGGTCCTGGCGTTCCTGTGGAGTTCCGACATGGCCGGCTATACCTTCATCGGCGACGAGGTGACGCCCGAGAAAAGCGCCGATGCGCAGACCTTCGTGGAACTGATCTACCAGACCGCCGATGGCTGGATGGCCGTCTCGGCCCATACCGACAGCACCTGGGCGGGGCTGGCCGCCGCGGTGAACCGGCCTGACTGGCTGGACGACCCGCGCTTCGCCACCGTCGCGGCCCGCGAAGAGAACAAGCCCGCCCGCCTGGAACTGACGCAGGAGGCGCTGCTGACGGACACAACCGCCAACTGGATGGAGCGTCTCGGCACCCATGACGTGCCCTGCGCCCCGGTCCTGACCCGCGCCGAGGTCTACGCCCACCCGCAGGTCGCCGCCAACGGCATCATCCTCGAACAGGACCACCCCCAGGCCGGCCCGCTGCGCCAGGCCCGCACGCCCGCGCGGTTCTCGGCCACCCCCACGGACCGCCCCGCACCCGCCCGGCGGCTGGGCGAGGACACCCGCGCCGTTCTGGCCGAGGCGGGCTATGCCGAGCCCGAGATCGACGCCATGATAACGGACGGCGTCGCCACCGACACACAGGACCCCACCGCATGATCGACCTCTACTACGCCCCCACCCCCAACGGCTGGAAGGCCGCCATCATGCTCGAGGAAACCGGCCTCGAATACCGCCCCGTCCTGATGCGCCTCAGCGAGGGCGACCAGTTCGCCCCCGGCTTTCTTGAAATCAGCCCCAACGCCAAGATGCCCGCCATCGTCGATCACGCGCCGGGCGAGGGCTGGGGCGACGCGCCCGTGCCGGTCTTCGAATCCGGCGCGATCCTGCTCTACCTTGCCGACAAGGTGGGCCGGTTCGCCCCGCCCCAGAGCGACCTGCGCGCCCGCAAGGACCTGATGGAGTGGCTCTTCTGGCAGGTCGGCAACCAGGGGCCGATGGGCGGCCAACTCAGCCATTTCCGCAACTACGCGCCCGAGGACGAGCGCGACTACGGCTTCAAGCGCTACCTCGGCGAATACGACCGCAACCTCGGCGTGCTCGAGGCGCGGCTGGAAACCCGCGACTACATCCTGGGCGATTATTCCATCGCCGACATGCTGGCCTTTCCCTGGGCCTTCATCGCCAAACCCCTGGGGGCCTCGCTCGATGCCTTCCCCCGCGTGGCCGACTGGCGCGGGCGGATCAAGCAAAGACCGGCCGTGCAACGCGCCATCGACCTGCACAAGTCCGAACAGAATGGCGGGCGGCACCGGGTCGACAACAACAGCATCCTGTTCAACCAGTCCGCCGCGTCCTTCAAGCCCGGGTCCGGGGACTAGACGGAAGCGCCCCTGCCGGTCCTTCCACTGCGGCCGGCGCGTCTCGATGAACGCGGCCCGCCCTATCCCGCCGCCTCCCGCCCACTCCGCCCCGTGGCGCGACCGTTCCGCGCAGCCGGGCCTCTATCGCCGCCGCCATGGAACAGACCGGCGCCGCAACGGTTGGCAGTGAAAGGCGGCCCGCCCCTCGGGGCCGCGACCCTGCCCCTGCGATCGCGGAGATGCCCATGAAGACGACCCTCACCGTCAACGACCAGCCCCACGAGGTAGAGCATGATCCGCGCCGCACGCTCCTCGACACGCTGCGCGACGATCTCGGCCTGCCGGGCACCAAGAAAGGCTGCGATCACGGGCAATGCGGCGCCTGCACCGTCCTGCTGAACGGTGAGCGGGTGAATTCCTGCCTCTGCCTCACCGCGATGCATGACGGCGACGAGATCACCACCATCGAAGGCATCGGCACGCCGGAACGTCTTTCGGCCCTGCAGAAGGCCTTCGTGGAAATGGATGGTTACCAATGCGGCTACTGCACCCCCGGCCAGATCATGTCGGCCACCGCCATGCTGCGCGAAGTGGCCGACGGCGCGCCCTCCTACGTCAGCGACGATCTCGGCACTCCCGACCTCTCCGACCCCGAAATGGCCGAGCGCATGTCCGGCAACCTCTGCCGCTGTTCCGCCTATCCCCTGATCCGCGAAGCCATCGCCATGGCAGCAAAGGCTGACACATGAGACCGTTCGACTATCACCGCGCCACCGATTTCAGCGACGCCACCGCGGGGCAGATCATCGCCGGCGGCACCAACCTGCTGGACCTGATGAAGATCCAGGTGGTCACGCCTTCCACGCTCGTCGACATCACCCGGCTCGCGGGTCTGTCCGACATCACCGCCGAAGGCGACGGCCTGCGCATCGGCGCGCTCGTCACCAACACCGCGCTGGCCCATGACGCCCGCATCCGCGCAGGTTGGCCGCTGCTCTCCCGCGCGATCCTCGCCGGGGCCTCTGCCCAGATCCGCAACAAGGCCACCACCGGCGGCAACCTGCTTCAGCGCACCCGATGCCCCTATTTCTACGACACCTCGCAGCCCTGCAACAAGCGCAGCCCCGGCGCGGGCTGCGCCGCCCAGGGCGGCGCGGGGCGCATGCTCGCGCTGTTCGGCACGTCCGAACATTGCCTCGCCGCGCACCCGTCCGACATGGCCGTGGCGCTAAGCGCCCTGCAGGCCGAGGTCGAGATCCACAGCCCCGACGGCGCGACCCGCCGCGTGCCGCTGCACGACTTCTACCGCGGTCCGGGCGACCGCCCGGATATCGAAACCGCGCTCGATGACGGCGACCTGGTGACCGCCGTCATCCTGCCCGCGCCCCGCGCCGGCAGCCGGCAATGCTATCGCAAGGTGCGCGACCGCGCCTCCTATGCCTTCGCGCTGGTCTCCGTCGCGGGCTCCGTCCACATGGACGGCGACACCATCACCGATCTCGGCCTGTCCTACGGCAGCGTCGCGCCGCACCCGTGGATGAACGACGACGTGGCCGCGATGCTGACCGGCCAGACCGCATCGACCGACCTTTTCGAACGCGCGGCGGACGTCCTGACCGCCGCCCCGGCCCCGCATCCCGACACCGAGTACAAGCGCATTCTCCTGCGCCGCACCTTCATCGCCACGATGCGTCAGTTGACCGGCCTGTCGGACCCCAAGGGCACAGACATCGCAAGGAGCGCGGCATGAAAGACCACTTCACAATGGACAGCCCCCAGCCCCGCCTGCTGGACGAGACGAAACAGGGCGTGATCGGCACGCCGATGGACCGCCCCGATGGCCCGCTGAAGGTCTCCGGCACCGCCGCCTACACCGCCGATCACAACGTCGCCGGCATGGTCCACGGCGCCCTCGTGCGCGCCACCATCGCACGCGGCAAGGTCACCGGCATGGACCGCGACGCCGCACTCGCCATCGACGGCGTGATCGACGTGATCACCGATGCGCGCCTCACCCGCAACCCCGCGCAAGGCATGGCCGGCGCCGCCCCGGTCCAGCCCGGCGACGCGGTGCACTACCACGGCCAGCCCATCGCGCTGGTCGTCGCCGAAAGCTTCGAGGCCGCGCGCGACGCCGCCCAGCGCCTCGAGGTGCAGTACGAAACCACCGAGGCCAGGGTCACACCCGACGCGCCCATGCAGACCGAGACCGGCGACCCCGAGACGGCAGGCGATTTCGACGCCGCATGGGCCTCCGCCGATGCAAAGGTCGACCGCACCTATACCACCCCCTCGCATGTCTCCGCGGCGATGGAACCCCACGCCGCCATCGCGGAATGGGACGGTGACAGGCTCACCCTGCGCAGCGCGCTCCAGATGGTCCGCTTCAACAAGCAGGAGCTGGCGGATTCCCTGGGCATCGACCCGTCGCAGGTCCGCATCCTGTCGCCCTATGTGGGCGGCGGCTTCGGCTCCAAGCTCGGCATCGGCCCCGAGGCCGTCGCGGCCGCCGTCGCGGCGCAGAAGCTGGGCCGCCCGGTGCGCGTCGTCATGCCCCGCCAGACCGTCTTCGACGCCGTGCTGCGCCGCTCGGAAACCGAACAGCACCTGCGCCTCGGCGCCACCTCGGACGGCCGGATCACCGCGATCTCGCACGATGACCGCGTCTCGAACCTCGACGACGAAGGCTTCGCCGAGCCGACAAGCCAGGCCTCGCAGTTCCTCTACGCCGCAAAAGGTCTCAGCTTCACCCAGACCGTCGCCCGCATCGCCGCCACGCCCGCAGGCTCGGTCCGCGCCCCCGGCGAGGCCGTGGGGATGCTCGCCTTCGAGGCCGCGATAGACGAACTGGCCGACACCCTGGGCGTCGACCCGCTGACCTTGCGGCTGGACAACCTGCCGCAGACGCACCCGATGAACGACCTGCCCTACAGCGCCACGCGTCTGGCCGACTGCCTGACCGACGGCGCCGAACGCTTCGGCTGGTCGGATCGCTGGGCGCCCGGCACGCGCCGCGAAGGCGACTGGCTGATCGGCATGGGCCTGGCGTCGGCGGCCCGGCTCAACATGCTGATCCAGTCCTCCGCCCGCGTCCGCCTGACCGGCGACCGGGCCATCGTCGAAACCGACATGACCGATATCGGCACCGGCACCTACGCGATCCTGGCGCAGATCACCGCCGAAATGCTGGGCCTTCCGCCCGCGCAGGTCGACGTGCGCCTGGGCGATTCCGACCTGCCCGGTGCCGCAGGCTCGGGCGGCTCCTTCGGCGCCAGCTCCGCCGGCTCGGCCACCTTCCTCGCGGCCAAAAAGCTGCGCGCGCAGATCGCCCAGCGCCTGGGCTGCGCCGAGGACGCCCTGACGCTGCAGGACGGCCGCGCGCGCGGCGACAACCAGGACGCCGCCCTGTCGGACCTCGTCACCGACGAGATCCTGGCCGAGGCGACCATCGAAAGCGGCAAGACCGCCGAAAGCCATTTCTCCGCCGGTTTCGGTGCCCATTACGCCGAGGTCGCGGTCAACGAATGGACCGGCGAGGTCCGCGTGCGGCGCATGCTGGGCGTCATCGCCATGGGCCGCATCCTCAACGAGAAAACAGCCCGCAGCCAGGCCCTGGGCGGCATGATCTGGGGCATCGGCTCGGCCTTGACCGAAGACATGCAGTCCGACCCGCGCGACGGCCATGTCGTGACCCGCGATCTTGCCAACTACCACGTTCCGGCCCATGCCGACGTGCCCGGCGACATGCAGGTCGTGTTCCTGGACGAACGCGACGACTGGGCCAACCCGATCCAGACCAAGGGCATCGGCGAGCTGGGCATCTCCGGCGCCGGCGCCGCCGTCCTCAACGCCATCGCCCACGCCACCGGCCATCGCGTCTACGACTTCCCCGCCCTGCCCGACCAGGTGCTTGCTGCCATGGGTGTCTAGACCGGGTCCCGGCCTCCCGCGGCTCCGGCTCAAAAATCGGAAAGCAAGCAGCGCGCGGGCGCGGTCCTCACGCCGGGGCGCACGGTCCCTCTGCCCGCCTCACGCGCATTTCGAATGACCGCAGGACGCGCAGGTCAGGCAGCCTTCGACCTTGCGCATGTCATAGCTGCCGCAGGACGGACAGGCCGGGCCGCGCGGCGCCTCCAGGTTCACCACGTTGGCCGTCGGGTCTTCCTTCAGGCCCAGCCCCTCGCCTTCCAGGAACCCGATATTGATCATGTGGTTCTCCAGCACGCCGCCGATCGCGGCCAGCATCGAGGGGATGTACTTGCCGTTCATCCACGCCCCGCCGCGCGGATCGAACACCGCCTTCAGCTCCTCGACCACGAAACTCACGTCGCCGCCCCGCCGGAACACCGCACTGATCATCCGCGTCAGCGCCACGGTCCAGGCGAAATGCTCCATGTTCTTGGAGTTGATGAACACCTCGAAGGGCCGCCGCCGCCCGTCCAGCACGATATCGTTCACGGTGACGTAAATCGCATGACTGCTGTCGGGCCATTTCAGCTTGTAGGTCGCGCCCTCCAGCTCCGTCGGCCGGTCCAGCGGCTCGGACATATAGACCACCTCGCCGCCCTCCACGGGCATCGGCACCTTGTCCTCCGACCCCACGCTCAGCACGCTGCCGGTGATGTCGTTGGGCCGGTACGTGGTGCACCCCTTGCAGCCGGTGTCCCAGGCCTGCATGTAGACTTCCTTGAACGCCTCGAACCCGATATCGGCGGGCACGTTGATCGTCTTGGAAATGCTCGAGTCGACCCATTTCTGCGCGGCGGCCTGCATCTTCACATGCGCCTGCGGCTCCAGCGTCTGGGCATTGACGAAATACTCCGGCAGCTCCGCATCGCCCTTGGTCTCGCGCCACATCTGCACGGCGTAATCCACCACCTCTTCCTCGGTGCGGCTGCCATCCTTCTGCAAGACCTTGCGGGTGTAGGAATAGGCAAAGACCGGCTCGATACCGCTGCTCACATTCCCGGCATAAAGGCTGATCGTTCCGGTGGGCGCGACACTGGTCAACAGTGCGTTGCGGATACCATGCTCGGCCACCGCCGCGCGCACGTCCTCGTCCATCGCCTGCATCATGCCGCTTTGCAGGTACGGCTCCGCCTCGAACAGCGGAAACGCCCCCTTCTCCTTGGCCAGCTCGACCGACGCCAGGTAAGCCGCCCGCGCAATCGCCTTCATCCACGCCTCGCACTGCGCCGCCGCCTCGTCATCGCCATAGCGCAGCCCGCACATCAACAGCGCGTCGGCCAGCCCGGTGACCCCCAGCCCGATCCGCCGCTTGGCCTGCGCCTCGGCGCGCTGCTCGGGCAGCGGAAACTTCGACACGTCCACCACGTTGTCCATCATCCGCACCGCCGTGCCCACCAGCTCGGCCAGCGCGTCCTCGCCGATGCCCGCGCCCGCCTGGAACGGCTCCGTCACCAGCCGCGCCAGGTTGATCGACCCCAAAAGGCACGCGCCATAGGGCGGCAACGGCTGCTCGCCACAGGGGTTCGTCGCCGCGATCGTCTCGGCATAATGCAGGTTGTTGGCCTTGTTGATCCGGTCGATGAAGATCACGCCCGGCTCGGCGAAATCGTAGGTCGCCCGCATGATCCGGTTCCACAGGTCCCGCGCCTGCACCGTCTTGTAGACCTTGCCGCCAAAGACCAGCTCCCACGGCCCGTCCGCCTTCACGGCCTCCATGAAATCATCGGTCACCAGAACGCTCAGGTTGAACATCCGCAGCCGCGCCGCGTCGCCCTTCACCGCGATGAACTCCTCGATATCCGGGTGATCGCAGCGCATCGTCGCCATCATCGCCCCGCGCCGGCTGCCGGCACTCATGATCGTGCGGCACATCGCGTCCCACACATCCATGAAGCTGAGCGGCCCGCTGGCATCGGCCGCCACACCCTCGACCAATGCGCCCTTCGGCCGGATGGTCGAGAAATCATACCCGATCCCGCCGCCCTGCTGCATGGTCAGCGCCGCCTCGCGCAGGCCTTCAAAGATGCCGCTCATGCTGTCGGGGATCGTGCCCATCACGAAACAGTTGAACAGCGTCACCGCCCGGCCCGTGCCGGCGCCCGCCGTGATCCGCCCCGCGGGCAGGAACCTGAAATCCTCCAGCGCGCGATAGAACCGCTCTTCCCAGATCCCGGGGTCGTCCTCGGCCTGCGCCACCGCCCGCGCGATCCGGCGCCAGCTGTCCTCCACCGTGCCATCCATGGGCGTCCCGTCCGCCTCTTTCAGGCGATACTTCATATCCCAGATGGCCTCGGCGATAGGAGCGGCGAATCGAGTCATGCGAGGACCTGTTTTGTCTAGTGTTTTCGGGCAGCGATAGTGGCGAGCGAGACGTAACACACTAGTCGTTGTAGCCGCTCGGGTCAATCCATCCGAACCATCTTCTACCACCCTGCAGCCCTTTCCTCTGGCCGAAAATATCCCAGGGGGCATGGGGGACTGGTCCCCCATATCAGGCCGGGGGCATGGGGGACTGGCCCCCATATCAGGCCGGGGGCATGGGGGACTGGTCCCCCATAAAAAGGGGGGTTTGGGGGCCCCGCCCCCAAGGCCTGCGTGGCCCGAACGCAAATCAACCCTGCGTGCCATCGGCACACCACAAGGTGGCACCCGCTTGAATTCCCCCGCCCCGACCATAGGATATGAAACTGGTGGACATGGGGACAGTCGTGGCAGATCCGAAAATACATCTCGTCAAGCTCTCGGTCGGCTCGGAAACCGTCGAAAGCCTGATCGAATGGCAATCCAACAAACAGGCCCACGGCCCCGACGGCCTGCCACGCCACGTCACCCGCATGTGGCCCCGGCGCGAGGCCGAGCTGCTCGAGGGCGGCTCGATCTACTGGGTCATCCAGGGCCTCATCCAGTGCCGCCAGCGCATCCTGCGTCTTGACGAGGTGACCCGCGCCGACGGGATCCGCCGCTGCGGCATCGTGCTGGACCCTCAGATCATCCGCACCACCACCGCCCGCAAGCGCCCGTTCCAGGGCTGGCGCTACCTCGCGCCCGCCGACGCCCCCGCCGACCTGCCGCAAAACCGCCAGGACGAAGACGCGCTGCCGGCGGATCTCAGCGCTGCGCTGGCCGATATCGGCGTGCTCTGACCGCGCCCCTCCGCCCCGCAACCGACCGACGCAGCCCGGCCCGCGCCCTGCACCAGCGCACACCGCATGATCATGTGCGAACAACGCCGCCTGAAACCGGCGAATATCCGCGCTTACACCCTGATAAAAAGGTGTTTTTCAGCGGCTTTCCGCCCGAAAAACGCCCCGTTTCCAGCACCTGGCCGCCACTCACGCGCAGGTGATCGAACGTGCTCCGGCACCCCCCTTGCGGTGTCGGCGGTCAAGGCCATATCTGCCCGACACAGCGCCGTTAAGACGCGCTGCGGAACGAAGCAGAAATTGCTGAAAGGATAGCATGATGAAACGAGCAACACCAATTCTCGCGACCGCCCTTGCCCTTGGCGCCGCCCCCGCATTCGCAGGCAACACCACGCCCCCGCTGGAAGACAACACCGTCGCGGCCCCCGCCCCGGTGGCCCCGGTCCCGACCAATGTCGGCCCCGACTGGACCGGCTTTTACGGTGGTGCCCAGCTGGGCTATGGCGATGTCGACTCCAACGTTGGTGGCAGCGATGACGGCGTGATCGGCGGTGTGACCGCGGGTTACGATTACGACTTCGGCACATTCGTGCTCGGTGGCGGCCTGGACTACGACTTCGCCGACATCGGCGTGGCCAACAATGCCGCCACTGTCGAAAACGTGTTCCGCGCCAAGGCCCGCGGCGGCTACAAGCTGGGCGACGGCCTGCTCTATGCCACCGGCGGGTATGCCCAGGCCGATACCGACACCCTCGGCAGTGACGACGGCTACTTCGTCGGTGCCGGCTACGAGCACATGATCACGCAGAACTTCTCGATGGGCGGCGAACTGCTCTATCACGAGTTCGACGACTACAACAGCACCGCGGTCGACGTCGAAGCCACGACGCTTCAGGTGCGCGGCACGTTCCGCTTCTAAACCTGCAGACGCGCGCCAGCGCGTACCCCGGACAGGCAAGGCCCGGACCGACACAGATCGGCCCGGGCCTTTTTCGTGCCGGCTTTGTCCGCGCCGAAGAAAAACCCCTGTAAACGCGGGTCGCGCGGCTTTGTTCCAAGTCTCGCCCTGGGCGACTAAAAACAAGCGGCTTTTCGCTTAGGGTGTATCTCTTCCGCATCGGCCACTTAAAAAGAGGTGGCGCCGGGGCTGTCTTTCACCGCCCGCTCTTGCAGTCTGGACCCATGACGCCATATGCCCGGCGTAATGGCGCCCCCGCAAATGTTCGCGCCACATCGCAAGTAACATGTCCTGGAAGGATAAGTACCAATGAAACGCACTGCCCCTCTCTTCGCGGCCGCCTTCGCACTTGTCGCCGCGCCCGCATTCGCCGGCAACCTGACGCCGGTGCAAGACGACGTCGTCGCACCGCCGCCGCCGCCCCCGGCCGCCGTGACCCCCAACTGGACCGGCCTCTACGGCGGTGTGCAACTGGGCTACAACAACCTCGATTCCAACATCTCCGGCGGCGACGACGCGGTGATCGGCGGTCTCTTCGTCGGCTACGACTACGATTTCGGCGACTTCGTGCTCGGCAGCAGCATCGACTACGACTTCACCGATGCCGAAGTCTCGACCGCGCCGAACCCGCAGGTCGACCTGGAAAACATCTTCCGCGCCAAGCTGCGCGCCGGCTACAAGCTGGGCAACGGCCTGATCTACGGCACCGGCGGCTATGCCAAGGCGTACACCGACAACCTCGGCGACGATGACGGCTATTTCGTCGGCGCAGGCTACGAGACGATGGTCACCGACAACTTCTCGCTCGGCGGCGAACTGCTCTACCACGAGTTCGACAACTTCAACGGCACCAACGCCGATGTCGAGCCGACCACGGTTCAGCTGCGCGGCACCTTCCGCTTCTGATCGGGCAGGAACGATCCCGCCCGGCACGCATGCCGGGCCGGACTGACAGATCAAGGCGCCTGCCGTCCCCGAACGGCAGGCGCCTTTTTCATGCGCGGCGGACAGGGTCTCGGCGCTGCGCACCGCGCGGTGCGTTCATGCTACGGACCCAAAAAAATCGCACCGTCGCGATACCACCCGGATACCGACGCGATACCGACGTGCCGGTTTCGCCGGTTTCCGCGGCATTAACCCGTGATTCGAAAAACCGTCAGAGGATCTCCAGAACCGCGTCCGGCGGCCGGCCGATTGCAGCCTTGTCGCCCGCGAAAACGACCGGGCGCTCGATCAGGATCGGATGCGCGGCCATGGCGGCCAGCAACACCTCTTCCGGGCTGTCCGGGGTCAGACCCAGCTCCTTGAACCGGGATTCTCCCTTGCGGATCAGATCCTTGGCGCGAATGCCCAGACGGTCGAGCACGTCGCGCAACTCCGCGACTTCCGGTGCGTCCTCGAGATAGCGGCGCACCCGCAGGTCGCAGCCACGCTCCTGCAACAAGGCCAGCGTCTGCCGCGATTTCGAACAGCGTGGATTGTGCCATATCTCGATCAAAGCCATGCGTCCCGTCCCGTTCCAACTGCATCTGAAATGTTGGAATAACCCTTTTCTTCCAACAACTTGTCAAGTCCAAGCGCGATCCGCTCGACCAATCCGATCCCCTCGTAGACCAGCGCCGAGTACAGCTGGACCGCACTCGCCCCGGCCCGGATTTTCTCCAGCGCCTGCCCGGCACTTCCGACCCCGCCCACACCGATCAACGGCATCCGCCCGTCGGTCAGTTCGGACAGCCGCGCCAGTACCCTCGTCGACCGCTCGAACAGGGGCGCCCCGGACAGCCCGCCCGCCTCGTCCCGCATCGGGCTTTGCAACCCGCTTCGGTCAAGCGTCGTATTGGTGGCGATGATTGCGGCGACACCACCCTCCTGCGCCACATCGGCCACCTCGGACAGCTCCAAGTCACTGAGATCAGGCGCGATTTTCAGGAACACCGGGATCGGTCGCTCCAGCCAGTCGCGCGCCTCCATCACGCCTTTCAGCAGCGCCGACAGGGCCTCGGCCCCTTGCAGATCTCGCAGCTTCTCGGTGTTGGGGCTCGACACGTTGACGGTCGCGAAATCCAGGTGCGGGCCACATCGCGACAGCACGCGGGCAAAATCCTCCGCCCGGTCGTCGCTGTCCTTGTTGGCCCCGAGGTTCAAGCCCAGCACAGCGTCGCGCGGCCGTGCCGCCAGCCGTGCGACGACGTCCTCCATCCCGTTGTTGTTAAACCCGAAACGGTTGATCACGGCGCGATCATCGGTCAGCCGGAACAGCCTCGGCTTGGAGTTGCCCGCCTGCGGCTTCGGCGTCACGGCCCCCGCCTCGATGAACCCGAATCCGGCCCGCGACAGCGGCGAAAGGGCCACCGCGTTCTTGTCGAACCCGGCCGCCAGCCCGATCGGATTGGCCAGCCGCAGGCCCGCCACCTCGCAGCGCAACCGCGCCGACGTGACCAGTCCCGGCAACGGCACCAGCCCCGCCCGCAACGCCTGCAGCGCCAGTCCGTGCGCGCGTTCCGGGTCCATCCGGTGCATCAGCCCCAGACCGATCCGGTCGGCCAGTCTCATACCGCGCCCGCCGGAAACTGATGCGCGCCGTCGACCAGCGGCAAAGGTTGCGCCCAGACCACGTCGTCCAGTCGCAAAACCCTGTAAAGATGGGGAAACTTGTCACCTCCGCGGGACATCTCCCAGGTCAGGTCATCGCCCAGCCGGTCGGTCTCGACCGCCACCAGCACAAGGTCGTCTTCCCCCTTGAAATGCCTGGCCGCCGTCTCGGGCGCCTGGGCGGGCGTCGAGAAATGGATATAGCCATCGGCCACGTCCACCTGTGCCCCGCGGGTTTCCCCGTCGGACCGCAACGCGGCCCATTCGTCTGCGCGAAAAATCTTGTAAATCAGCATGCCTCGGTGATGCCCCGCCGCCGTGCCATGGTCAAGCAGATTGGCTTTGACGCCCTGCGCTCCCTGCCGCACTCTGGCTGCATTCATCCAGGAGACTTGCCGATGCGCTTCATTCCCCTTGCCCTGTCCGGCCTTCTGACCGCCACCGCGGCACAGGCCGAGTATACGCTCAACATCTTGCACACCAACGATTTTCACGCCCGGTTCGAGCCGATCAGCAAGTACAATTCCACCTGCGCGCCAGAAGACAACGAGGCCGGCGAGTGCTTCGGCGGTTCCGCGCGGCTTGCCACGGCGATCGAGCAGGCCCGTGCCGACGCGCCCAACCCGGTGCTCTTCGATGGCGGGGACCAGTTCCAGGGCACGCTTTTCTACAACTATTACAAGGGCAAGCTGGCCGCCGAGATGATGAACCGCCTGGGCTACGACGCGATGACCGTGGGCAATCACGAATTCGACGACGGCCCCGAGGTGCTGCGCGGCTTCATGGACGCGGTCGAGTTCCCCGTGCTGATGTCCAACGCCGATGTCAGCCGCGAGGGCCTGCTCAAGGATGTCCTGCAAAAGTCCACTATCATCGAGCGCGGCGGCGAAAAGATCGGCCTGATCGGGCTCACGCCGCAGGACACCGACGAACTGGCCAGCCCTGGTCCCAACATCATCTTCACCGATCCCGTCGATGCCGTGCAGCATCAGGTCGACAGGTTGACCGAAGAGGGCATCGACAAGATCATCGTGCTGTCGCATTCCGGCTATGGCGTCGATCAACGCGTGGCGCGCGAAACCACCGGCGTCGACGTGATCGTGGGCGGCCATTCCAACACATATCTGGCCAATGACGACCCCGACGCCGCGGGTCCCTACCCCACGATGGTCGGAGATACCGCCATCGTGCAGGCCTATGCCTACGGCAAGTTCCTGGGCCGTTTGGACGTTGTTTTCAACGACGCGGGCGAGGTCATCTCCGCCACAGGCAATCCCCTGATCATGGACGCCGCCGTGGCCGAGGATGCCGACATCGTCTCGCGCATCCAGGAGGCCGCCAAGCCGCTGGAAGAGATCCGCAACAAGGTCGTGGCAGAAGCCGCCGACGCCATCAGCGGCGACCGCGACGCCTGCCGCGTGGCCGAATGCGCCATGGGCAATGCCGTGGCCGAGGCGATGCTGGCCCGCGTGGCCGATCAGGGCGTTCAGGTCGCACTGATGAACGGGGGCGGGGTGCGCGCATCGATCGACGCGGGTCCTGTCACGATGGGCGAGGTGCTGACCGTGCTGCCCTTCCAGAACACGCTCTCGACCTTCCGCATCGACGGCGCCACGCTGAAAGAGGCGCTGGAAAATGGCGTCAGCCAGGTGGGCGAGGGTGCGGGACGCTTTCCGCAGGTGGCCGGCATGAGTTTCACCTTCGACCCCTCCGCCGAGGTCGGTAGCCGCATCACGGAGGTAACCGTCGACGGCGAACCTCTTGATCCCGAACGCGATTATCTCGCCGTGTCGAACGATTACCTCCGCAACGGGGGCGACGGCTATTCGATGCTGCGCGACGCCGCCGACGCCTATGATTTCGGCCCCGACGTGGCCGATGTGCTGGCCGAGTATTTCGCGCAGAACTCTCCCGTCTCGCCCATGACGGACGGCCGCATCCGACAGACCGGACAGTGACGTGACGCGCGCCGGTTCGGCTTTGCAATCCGGGCGGCACGCGGCATAAAAGGCGCCATGAACAAGGTGCGCGACCAGTACGAGGCCTTTCCCTATCCCGAGCGGGATCCGAGGGACGAGAAAAAGCGCCTGATCACCGGCTCGCCCTCGCTGCCGCAGGAGATCGACCATTACGTCTTCGGCGGTCAGCGGGACTGGTCGCAGCCGCTGCGCATTCTCGTGGCCGGGGGCGGCACCGGCGACGGGCTGATCCAGCTGACGACGCTGCTCACGCAATACGGCAAGCCTTTCCAGGCAACCTATATCGACCTCTCCAGCGCCTCGCGAAAGGTGGCCGAGGCACGGGCAAAGACCCGCGGGCTGAACAGCATCACCTTCGTCACCGGCAGCCTGCTGGACGCGGGCGATCATGGCCCGTTCGATTACATCGACTGTTGTGGCGTGCTGCACCATCTGCCCGACCCCGATGCGGGCTTCAACGCCCTGCGCGCGGCCCTCGCCCCCGGCGGCGGCATGGGCTTCATGGTCTATGCCCCCTATGGCCGCTCTGGCGTCTACCCCCTGCAAGAGGCGTTCGCCGCGCTCTACAGCGACAGCCCTCCGAAAGACCGGCTGAAGGCTGCAAAAAAGGTCGTCGAAAGCTTGCCCGCGGGCCATCCCTTCAAGTCGAACCCCAACCTCAACGATCACAAAAGCGGTGACGCGGGATTTTACGACCTGCTGCTGCACAGCACCGACCGCGCCTATGACGTGCAATCGCTGACCGAGACGCTCGACCGCACCGGCTGGTCCTTTGCGGGCTTCACCGTTCCGATCCTCTATGACCTCGCGCGGTTGGCGCCCGTGCCTGCGGGGATGAACCCGGTCGCGGCGATGGCCGTGGCAGAAAAACTGAACGGCACGATCCGCACCCACACGGGCTATGCCACCGATAGGCGCCGCCCGGTGGCCTCGGGAAAGACGCGCACGCTGGTGCCGCATCTGAAGGGCGTGCACCCCGCGCAACTGGCGCGCGCCGTGGCGCAAGGGCAGGCGCCCTCGCTCGACACCGACGGGATCAAGGGCAAGCTCGCCCTGCCCCGACAGGCCGCCGCCCTGCTTGCCGCCATCGACGGTCGCCGCAGCCTGCAGGAGATCGCCGGGCATGCCGGATTGGACCCGATCACCTTTGGCGGGCTCTGGAGCCAGGTCGAAAAGGCGCTGTTGCCCTGGGGCATGCTGCTCTACTCGAACGTGCTGAGGTAGGCCGATGTGCGGACGTTTCGCCGTCACCCTGCCGCAGGACGCCATGGCCCAGCTCTTTGCCGCGCGCCCCGTTAACGATTTGCCAGCGGTTCCCAATTACAACGTCTGTCCGACCAACGATGTGCACGTAGTGACCTCGGACGGCACCGACCGGCAGCTCGGGTCGATGCGCTGGGGCTTCCTCCCGCACTGGTACAAGACACCCAATGACGGCCCGCTGCTGATCAACGCGCGCGCCGAGACCATCGCGGAAAAGCCCGCCTTCCGCGCGGCGGCCCGCGAGCGGCGCTGCCTGATCCCGGCCAGCGGCTTTTATGAATGGACCAAGGACGCGGACGGCAATCGCCTGCCCTGGTTCATCCATCCGGCCCGGGGCGAGGCGCTGGCCTTCGCCGGGGTCTACCAGTCCTGGGACAAGGGCGATGCGCCGCTGACCACCTGCGCCATCGTCACCACCGGGGCCAATGGGCCGATGTCGAAGATCCATCACCGCATGCCGGTGATCCTGGCCGAAAAGGACTGGCCGCTCTGGCTCGGCGAAGCGGGCCACGGCGCCGCGACCTTGATGACGGCGGCCCCGGATGACGCGCTGGACTTCTACCGCGTGGACCCGAAGGTCAATTCCAACCGCGCCAGCGGGCCGGAATTGATCGACCCGCTCGACGACTGACCCTTCGTCGGAATAGTCAGCACGCAACATCGCGCGCGGCCTGCCCCGAGATTATTCGTACGAATAATCTCGTCACCGCGCTGCCATCCGTCGGGCCATGTCCAGCATCCGGCATGAAAAACCCCATTCGTTGTCGTACCAGCCGAACACCCGCAGCAACCCGCCCGCCGACACGCTGGTTTCCGGGCCGACCAACACGAGCGACTCCGCCCGCCCGCGCAGGTCGGAGCTGACCAAGGGCTGCTCCGTCCAGCCGAATACGCCGCCCGGCCGCGCCGCCGCTTTCAGAACGTCGTTCACCCCGTCCGACGTGACCGCCTCGCGCGTCTGGACCGTCAGGTCGATGCAAGACACGCTGGCGGTGGGCACGCGAATGGCCCGCGCCTCGATCCGGCCTTTCAGATGCGGCAGGACAAGCCCCGTCTGGTCCTGCGCACTGGTCGTCGTGGGCACCATCGACAGAGCCGCGGCGCGGCTCCGCTCGGGCGCGGCGCGGGGTTTGTCGACCGTGGGCTGGCTGCCGGTATAGCAATGTACCGTGGTCATCTGACCGCTTACCAGTCCGAACGCCTCGTCCAGCAGCCGCGCCAGCGGGGCCAGAGCGTTGGTCGTGCAGGACGCGTTCGAAACGATGCGTTCATCGCCCAAGTGTTCGTCATTGGCGCCCATGACCAGCGTTACGTCCGCCTCCGCAGAGGGGCCCGAGACCAGGACCTTGCGCGCGCCGGCGTCCAGCCCGCGTTCCGCCACGGCGCGTTTTCCGCCCATTCCTGTGCATTCCAGCACGACATCGACCCCCTGCAAATAGATACGTCGCAGGTCCGGCTCGGCGTGGAAGGGAATGCGCCGGCCGCCCACGACCAGGACTTGATCGTCCGTGCGCACCTCTTCCGGCCATGGCCCGAACACGCTGTCGAACTGGAAGAGGTAGGCGCAGGTGCTCAAGGGCTCGATGTCGTTGATCGCGACCAGTTCGAAGTCCCTGGCGTCGCGCAGCAGGATCCGCAGCAACGTCCGGCCAATACGTCCAAAGCCGTTGATGGCAACGCGGATCGGCGGTTGGGGCATGACGGTATCTCCTGGAGATGTTTGGTCCGCGAACCATTGCCGCGACCGTAAAGGTTTTCCAGCCGTGTAATATTATTTGATCAAATTTCTACCGCGCGGCGGCGGCCCTGGCCTGCGGTCCCGGCGCGACCGACGTTTCGAGCGCGGGATACCGCATCCACAGCGTTACACCCCGCGCCACGAAGCTGATCAACAGCGCCAGCCACAGCCCGTGATTGCCCAGCCAAGGTACCAGCAACAGGGCCGATATGACGTAGATCGCAAGGCTTATCGCCATCATGTTGCGCATGTCTCCCGCCCGGGTCGCGCCGATGAAGATACCATCCAGCATGAACGGCGCCACCCCAACCACCGGCGCGATACAGACATAGACCAGGTACGTTCTTGCCTCGGCTTGCACCTCCGGCGCCTTGGCCATCAGGTCGACGATCGCGCCACCCCAGACGGCAAACGCGACCGCGATCAGCAGAACGATGGTCAGAGCCCAGATGCTGGCCAGCACCGCACCCCGCCGCAGCCGCGCGACGCTGCCTTGCCCGTATGCCTGCCCCACAAGCGCCTCGGCGGCGAAGGCGAAACCGTCCAGCGCGTGCGACGATATGTTCAGGAATTGCAACAACACCTGGTTCGCGGCCAGCGTGACATCCCCCAAGTCCCCTCCGATCAGCAGGAAGGAGATGAAAATGCCCTGCAGCATCAGTGACCGTAGCAGGATATCGCGGTTCACCGCCATCATCCGGGCCAGCTGTACGCGGTCGAAGACCCGCCCCCAGTCGCGCCACGCCGGCACGGCCCAGGCATCGCGGCACAGCCACAGGCCAAGCAGCAGGCCTGACCATTCGGCGATGAACGTCGCCCAGGCCACCCCGGTTACGCCAAGCTCCAGCCCCAGCACGAACCATAGATCCAGAAGGATATTGACTCCGTTCATCACGACCTGAAGCGCCAGAACGGCGCGCGTGCGTTCCAGCGCGATCAGCCAGCCCGTGACGCCGTAGAGCCCGATCAGGGCCGGTGCGCTCCAGACCCGGACAATCATGTAGTCCCGCGCCAGCGCCTCGACTTCGGCGCTGGCCGGCGACACAAGGAAGGCACCCGCGAACAAGGGGCCTTGCAGTGCGATGATGCAAAGGCCGGCTGCCAGCCCGATCATCAGCGCGCGTGTCAGCATGGCCGCCACCTCGCCGCTGCGCCCCGCACCGTGCGCCTGGCTGGTCAGACCCGTCGTGCCCATCCGCAGGAACCCGAAGACCCAGTAAACCCCGGTCAGGATGATCGCACCGATACCAACCGCGCCGATCGGCACAGCCTCGCCCAACTGCCCCACGACGCCCGTGTCCACCGCGCCCAGAATAGGCACGGTGGCGTTGGACAACACGATCGGTACGGCGATCTTGAGCACACGCCTATGCGTGATCGCCAGCGGCGTCTCAGCCATCGCGGCGCGGCATCAGGAAATGCCCCGTGGCCTGCGCGAAGGCACGGGCGCGATTGTCCTGCCACGCCTCGGCCCGTACGGACGCATAGCGCCGGCCCGACCGCGTCACCACAGCGCGGGCATAGGCATCCCGTGGCAGGCCCGACCGCAGGTAGTCCACGGTGAAGTCGATGGTCTTGGGCAATCGCGGCAGGGATCCTGCCTCGAACGTCTCGAGGGACAGTTCGCCCGACTCCATCTCGTCCCACAGCATGGCCCAGCTCAGCGTGATGATCGACGTCACTTCCAGAAAGGCCGAAGTGGCGCCACCGTGCAAGGCCGGCAACAGCGGATTGCCGATCAGCTTCTCGTTGAACGGCATGACCCCCGTCAGCTCGTCGCCGCGACGATCGAACTCGATCCCCATGAAGCGGATGTATGGCACGCCATCGACCAGCGCGCGCAGGGCCGCGTCACGTCGCTGCTTGACCACCTGGACAGGTTCCGGGCGGATGCGGCTCATGGCTTGTCGGCCACGGTAAATGTGCCGGTGGCCTGCGCGACGGGCCGGTCGGCATCATCGTCCAGCGTCTGCGCCCGCACGAAGGCGACCGACCGGGTGATGTGATAGCACTCCGCGCGGGCCCGGATCGCCTGCCCCGGTCGGGCCGGGCGCATGTAGTCTATGCGCAGGTCGATCGTCGCCGTGGCGCCGGGCGAGTCCGGGTGGCTCATCACGGCAGCACCGCAACAGGTATCCATCAGTGCCGACACCGCCCCGCCGTGTATCACGCCGGTCTTCGGATCGCCCACCAGGTGGTCGGCATAGTCCATCTGCATCTCGGCCACGCCTTCGCCGACATGGGTGATCCGCATACCCAGCGCCTTGGCGTGGGGAATGGCGCCCATGAATTCCGCGGCCATCTTGTTCTTTTCGGTCATTGAAGGTCCTGCGACTTGGTGGCCTCTTTATGGTCCCGAATGCGGACGCGCCGCAAGGGTGCCTGTTGCGTGATCCGCCCTATGTCTCTTAAGTAGACGTAAGGAGGACCAGCGATGCCAGAGCAACGCCTGTCATTCAAGGAGATGTGCGCCAGGTTCGATGTGACGCCGCGCACGCTGCGGTACTACGAATATATCGAGTTGCTCAGTCCCATGCGCGAGGGGCGTTCGCGCTATTACGGCCCGCGGGAAGTGGCCCGCATGACCCTGATCCTGCGCGGCCGCCGCTGGGGTTTCGCGCTGGAAGACATCCGCCAGTGGCTGGAAATCTACGAGGAAAAGGGCACCGACGCGCAGTTGCGCACCTGGATCGACCTCGCCGACCGTCAGCTGGAAGAGCTGCGCACCCAGAAGGAACAGCTGGAACAGTCCATCGCGGAGCTGAAAAAGGCTCGCGATTCGACCGAGAAGTCGCTCGGCTAGACCTTGGGCCGCTCGGCCCAGCCTCTGCATTTCCGCAAAATAATTGCGCGCCCCGCGGGTTGACCTTGCCTGATCTCACGTAAAGCCCAAAGTGACGTTACGTATTGGTTACGTAAACCAGTCTACGTGTTGTACCGATAACCATCGCCTCACATGTTCCGGCCACGCAACGAGATTTACGGAAAGCGACATGACCGACGAAACGATGACAATTCGCGAGATGTGCGACGCGTTCAACGTGACGCCGCGAACCTTGCGTTTCTACGAGGCGAAAGAACTGCTCTTCCCCCGTCGGGAAGGACAGAAGCGACTGTTCACGAAAAGCGACCGCGCCCGTCTGAAACTGATCCTGCGCGGCAAACGCTTCGGCTTCAGCCTCGAGGAAATACGCCAGCTTCTGAACCTTTATGACCGGGGCGACCAGCAGCTGACGCAGCTGGAGAGCACGTATGAAATCGCCAAGGACCGTCTGGAAGAACTGGAGCGTCAGCGCGACGAGCTGACCGCGGCCATCGACGACCTGCGCGACCAGATGAAATGGGGCGAGAGGATGATCTCCTCGCTCCGCCAGACCCCCAAAGCCGCGGAATGACTTCCCGGCCCGACACTGTGATGATGTAGGGAGACCACCACATGCCGAGCTACACCCCGCCCACCAAGGACATGCAATTCATCCTTCACGATGTCCTGAAGGTCAGCACCACCGACACCCCCGGCTATTCCGAGCTGGACCGCGATTTCACCGGCGCCGTGCTGGAAGAGGCCGGCAAGATCGCGTCCGAGGTTCTGGCCCCCCTGAACGTCGTCGGTGATACCGAGGGCTGCAAGCTGGAGAACGGCGTGGTCCGCACGCCCACCGGCTTCAAGGCGGCCTTCGACCAGGTGCGGGAGGGCGGCTGGACCGCGCTCGACCTGCCCGAGGAATTCGGCGGGCAGAACATGCCCTATATCCTCGGCACCGCGGTGGGCGAGATGTTTTCGGCCGCCAACCAGGCCTTCACCATGTACCAGGGCCTCACGCACGGTGCGGCCTCGGCGATCCTTGCGCACGGGTCCGAGGATCAAAAGGCCACCTACCTGCCCAAGATGGCGTCCTGTGAATGGACCGGCACGATGAATCTGACCGAGCCGCATTGCGGCACCGATCTGGGCCTGATGCGTACCAAGGCGGAACCGCAGGGCGACGGCAGCTTCACGATCACCGGCCAGAAGATCTTTATATCGTCGGGCGAGCACGACATGGCCGACAACATCATCCACCTTGTGCTGGCCAAGATCCCCGGCGGCCCCGAGGGTATCAAGGGCGTCAGCCTTTTCATCGTGCCGAAATTCATGGTCAAGGAAGACGGCACCCTAGGTGAGCGCAACGGCGTCGCCTGCGGCAAGATCGAAGAGAAGATGGGTATCCACGGCAACTCGACCTGCGTCATGAACTATGACGAGGCGACGGGCTATCTGCTGGGTGAGGAACACAAGGGCATGCGCGCCATGTTCACCATGATGAACGAGGCCCGCATCGGTGTCGGGATGCAAGGCCTCGCCCAGGCCGACGTGGCCTACCAGAACGCGCTGGAATACGCCAAGGACCGGCTTCAGGGCCGCGACGTGACCGGCGTCAAGAACCCCGATGGCCCGGCCGACCCGCTGATCGTCCACCCGGACATCCGCCGTGCGCTTCTGGACCAGAAAAGCTTTGTCGAGGGCGCCCGCGCGTTCCTTCTCTGGGGCAGCCAGATGATCGACCAGTCGCATCGCGGCAATGACGCCGCCGCCGAGGGCATGGTCAGCCTGCTGACCCCGATCATCAAGGGCTTTCTGACCGACGAGGGCTTCGACATGACGATCCTCGCCCAGCAGGTCTATGGCGGCCATGGCTATATCGAGGAATGGGGCATGTCCCAGTTCGCCCGCGACGCCCGGATCGCCATGATCTACGAAGGCGCCAACGGTGTTCAGGCGCTCGACCTCGTCGGCCGCAAGCTGGCGCAGGATGGCGGCAAGCACGTCATGGCGTTCTTCGACATGGTCAAGGCGTTCATCAAGGAGAACGAGGGTCACCCGGCGCTGAAGCAGGACTTCCTCCACCCGCTCAAGGAAAGCTCCAAGCACCTGCAACAGGCCGGAATGTTCTTCATGCAGAACGGCATGAAGAACCCCAATGCGGCGCTGTCGGGGTCGTATGACTTCATGCACCTCTTCGGCCATGTCTGCCTGGGCCTGATGTGGGCACAGATGGCCAAGGCCGCGCACGCGGCGATCGAGGCCGGCGAAGGCGACACGGCCTTCTACAAAACCAAGATCGCCACGGGCCGCTTCTACATGAAGCGCCGCCTGCCCGCGACGGGGATGCACCTTGCACGCATCGAGTCCGGCGCCGAGCCCGTGATGGAGCTTGAATCCGAGGCATTCTGAACCCCTTAGGGTGGGTTTCAAACCCACCCTACGCCCGCCACGATGACTGGGAGGACATCATGCCGAAACGCTTTCGCCTGACCCGCCGCTTCAACGCCGCGATGACCGAGGACGGCTATCGCCGCTTGCGAAAATTCGCGCAGGAAGCGGGGCTCGACGAAGGCGAGGCCTTGTCCTTTCTCTTCGAGAATTTCGACAGCGTGATCGACGAAGACACGTTCGGTCACCGTCTGCGCATCTTCAATTCCGAACTCGACGCCCGCAAACGCTAGGGAGGCTCCTCATGTCCGCATGGATGACCGACGAGCACGAAATGCTCACCGAGATGACGGCCAAGTTCATCACCGAGGAATGGGGCCCGCATTTCGAGCGCTGGCGCAAGGCCGGCATCATGGACCGCGAGATCTGGCAGCAGGCTGGCGAACTGGGCCTGCTCTGCCCCTCGATCCCCGAGGAATACGGCGGCGCTGGCGGCGATTTCGGCCATGAGGCGGTGATCTGCATCGAGCAGAGCCGCGCAAATCTTGCAAGCTGGGGCAACCCGATCCACTCCGGCATCGTGGCGCATTACCTATTGGCCTATGGCAGCGAGAAACAGAAGAAACGCTGGCTGCCCAAGATGGTCTCGGGCGACTTGGTCGGCGCGCTTGCCATGACCGAACCGGGTGCAGGCTCGGACCTGCAAGGCATGAAGACCAAGGCCCTGCGCGAGGGCAATTCCTATCGTTTGACAGGCCAGAAGACCTTCATCACAAACGGCCAGCACGCCGACCTGATCATCGTCGCCGCCAAGACCGATCCCAAGCAGGGTGCCAAGGGCATCTCGCTCGTGGTGGTCGAAACCGAGGGGGCCGAGGGCTTCAGCCGCGGCCGCAACCTCGACAAGAATGGGCTGAAGGCCGGCGACACCTCCGAGCTTTTCTTCGACAATGTCGAGATCCCGCCCGAGAACATCCTGGGCGGCGAAGAGGGTCGCGGCTTTTACCAAATGATGGAGCAGCTCCCCCAGGAACGGCTGATCATCGCCTGCGGCGCACAAGGCGCGCTGGAAGGTGGCGTTGCACGTACCATCGCCTACACCAAGGAGCGCGAGGCGTTCGGCGCACCGATCTTCGACAAGTTCCAGACCATCCGTTTTACCCTGACCGAGTGCCTGACCAAGACCAAGGTCTGCCGCGCGTTCCTGGATGAATGTATCGAGGAACACCTGCACGGAAAGCTGAGCGTCGAGAAGGCCGCGATGGCCAAGTACTGGCTGACCGACACGCAATTCGAGGTGCTGGACGCCTGCGTGCAACTGCATGGCGGCTACGGCTACATGGCCGAGTACGACATCGCAGAAATGTGGGCCGACGCACGGGTGCAACGCATCTACGGCGGCACCAACGAGATCATGAAAGAACTGATCTCGCGGTCGCTGTGACGCGCAAAGCACCGGCCACGACGATGACATTGGGAGTGAGAACATGACGATCAAGCTTTACTGCTTCGGTGAAAGCGGCAACGCCTACAAGGCGGCGCTGGCACTGGAACTTTCCGGGCTCGACTGGGAGCCTGTGAAGGTCGATTTCTTCGGCGGTGAGACCCGCGGAGATGCGTACCGAAAAGACGTCAACGAGATGGGCGAAGCGCCGGTCATGATCGACGGCGATATCCGCCTGACCCAGTCGGGCGTGATCCAGCAATATGTCACCGACAAGACCGGCAAGTTCGGCGGTCGGGATCAGGCGGAAGAATACGAGGTTCTGCGCTGGGTGCTGTGGGACAATCACAAGCTTAGCAGCCAGGCCGGGATGACGCGTTTCCTGATGAACTTCCTGCCCGAGGAGAAGCGCCCGGCAGAGGTCATCAAATTCACCCAAGGGCGCCTCAAGGCTGCCTACACCACGCTGAACGACCGGCTGGAGGGGCGCGACTGGATCGTCGGTGACGGGCCGTCCAATGCCGACATCTCCTGCTGCGCCTACCTTTTCTATCCTGAGCCCTTCGGCTTTGCCCGCGCCGAATGGCCCAATATCGACAGATGGCTTTCCAACATCGAGGCCCTGCCCGGCTGGAAACACCCCTATGACCTGATGCCGGGCTCTCCGGCGGACCGTGCCTGAGCCCGGCTCAGCGCGCACACAAGCCAAAAACAGACACGACAGGACAACCAAAGGAGTCCGGACATGACCGAAGCCTATATCTATGACGCGGTCCGCACGCCGCGCGGCAAGGGCCGCAAGGACGGCGCGCTGCACGAAGTGACCGCCGTGCGCCTCAGCACCCACGTACTGAACGCGCTGAAAGAGCGTAACGGCCTTGAGGGTCACGCCGTCGAGGACGTGATCTGGGGCAACGTCACGCAGGTGATGGAACAGGGCGGCTGCCTGGCACGGACCGCCGTACTGGCCTCCGACCTCGACGAATCCATCCCCGGCCTGGCCATCAACCGCTTCTGCGCGTCCGGCATGGAAGCCGTGAACCTGGCCGCGAACCAGGTCAAGGGCGGCGCGGGCGAGGCCTATATCGCAGGCGGCGTCGAGATGATGGGCCGCGTGGCCATGGGCAGCGACGGGGCGGCGATTGCCGTGGATCCCAGCGTGGCGATGGACAGCTATTTCGTTCCCCAAGGCATCTCGGCGGACATCATCGCCACCGAGTACGGTTTCAACCGCGACCAGGCCGATGCGCTGGCCGTGGAAAGCCAGAACCGCGCGGCGGCGGCATGGAAGGACAACCGTTTCGAGAAATCCATCATCGAGGTGAAGGACCAGAACGGTCTGACCATCCTCGACCACGACGAATACATGCGCCCCGGCACCGACATGCAGGCGCTTGGCGCGCTCAATGCCAGCTTCCAGCAGATGGGCGAGGTGATGCCCGGCTTCGATGCCGTGGCAAAGCTGAAATACCCGCACCTTGAGAAGATCAACCACATCCACCACGCCGGCAACAGCTCGGGCATCGTGGACGGCTCGGCCGGTGTGCTGATCGGCAGTAAAGAATTCGGCGAGAAATGGGGCCTGAAGCCCCGCGCCCGCATCCGCCAGACCTGCAAGATCGGCACCGATCCCACCATCATGTTGACCGGCCCGGTGCCCGCCACACAGAAGATCCTCGCGGATAGTGGCATGAACATCGGCGACATCGACCTGTTCGAGGTAAACGAGGCCTTCGCCTCGGTCGTGCTGCGCTTCATGCAGGCCTTTGATGTCGATCCCGAACTTGTCAACGTGAACGGCGGCTCCATCGCCATGGGCCACCCGCTGGGCGCCACCGGCGCGATCATCATCGGCACGCTCTTGGACGAGCTGGAGCGCTCCGACAAGGAAGTCGGGCTCGCAACGCTCTGTATCGCGTCGGGCATGGGCGCGGCCACGATCATCGAGCGCGTGTGATGCCAAAGGTCGATATCAGCAAGGCGCCGGTTTCACGGGGGGCGGATTATCCCTCCCCCCTGCACGAGGAGTTTGCGGATCGCACGCGCATCCGGCTTGGCGACGCGGTCGGGATCACCGGGTTTGGTCTGAACCTGACAACCCTGCCACCGGGCTGCCGGTCGTCCCTGCGCCACTGGCACGAGGTCGAGGACGAAATGGTCTATGTTCTGTCGGGGACGCTGACGCTGATCGACGATGACGGAGAGACCGAAATCGGACCCGGCGAGGCCGCCGGATTTCCCGGCGGAGCAGCGAATGCCCATCACTTCGTCAATCGCGGCACCGAAGAGGCGGTCTTGTTGGAGATCGGCACGCGACCTGACCAGGACCAATGCCACTATTCGGATCACGACTTGGTCGCACATGACCGCGACGGCACGACCTGGTTCACCACAAGCAACGGCACACCGGTCACGGCGTCAAAGAAACGGTTCGAGTGACAGGGAAAGCCCCTTGCCGCTCGGCCAAGCAGAATATCGCGGGCAGATGCCCGGACCAAACCCTACACGGGAGACGAAAAATGACTGATTTCACGATGGAAAAAGGCGACGACGGCGTCGCGATCATCACCTGGGACACCCAAGGCAAGTCCATGAACGTGATGAACATGGAAGGCTGGCCGCTGCTGGAAAGCCTGGTGGACGACGCTCTGGCCGACGATGCGGTCAAGGGCATCGTCATCACCTCCGGCAAGGAAGGCACCTTTGCCGGGGGCATGGACCTCAACGTCATCGCCAAGATGAAGGAAATGGCCGGCGACAACCCGGCGCAGGGCCTGATGGACGGGCTGATGAACATGCATTCGATCCTGCGTAAGATCGAGCGTGGCGGCATGGACGACAAGAACAAGGGCGGCAAGCCCATCGCCGCCGCCCTGCCCGGCACGGCGCTTGGCATCGGGCTGGAAATTCCGCTGGCCTGTCACCGTATCTTTGCCGCCGACAATCCGAAGGCCAAGATCGGCCTGCCCGAGATCATGGTCGGCATCTTCCCCGGCGCGGGCGGCACCACGCGCTTGGTGCGCAAGCTGGGCGCCATGGGCGCGTCCCCGCTCCTGCTTGAAGGCAAGCTGAACGATCCCAAAAAAGCCAAGTCCGCCGGC
This sequence comes from Roseovarius sp. THAF8, assembly GCF_009363735.1. Lineage (NCBI taxonomy): Bacteria > Pseudomonadati > Pseudomonadota > Alphaproteobacteria > Rhodobacterales > Roseobacteraceae > Roseovarius > Roseovarius sp. THAF8. Next base: position 1,353,554 of record NZ_CP045410.1, read on the forward strand.
GTGGTGGACGAGGTCGTGCCCGCGGGCGAGTTGATCGCAAAGGCCAAGGAATGGGTCCTGAGCGAGCCCAGCTTCGTCAAGCCGTGGGACGAGAAGGGCTACAAGATGCCCGGCGGTGCGCCGTATCACCCGGCAGGCTTCATGACCTTCGTCGGTGCCTCGGCCATGGTCAACGGCAAGACCCAAGGCGCTTTCCCGGCGGCCAAGGCGCTCTTGTCTGCTGTCTATGAAGGCGCGCTGGTGCCCTTCGACACCGCCCTCAAGATCGAGGCGCGCTGGTTCACCAACGTCCTGATGAACCCGTCCTCGTCGGCCATGATCCGCAGCCTCTTCATCAACAAGGAAGCACTGGAAAAAGGCGCCAACCGCCCCGACGTGCCCGACCAGAAGGTCAAGAAGGTGGGCGTCATGGGCGCGGGCATGATGGGCGCGGGCATCGCGCTGGTCTCGGCCATGGCGGGGATGAAGGTCGTGCTGATCGACCAGAAACAGGAAGCAGCCGACAAGGGCAAGGCCTATACCGCCGACTACATGGACAAGGGCATCAAGCGCGGCAAGGCCACCGAAGAGAAGAAGGCGGCGATGCTTGACCTCATCACCGCGACCACCGATTACGACGCCCTGAAAGGCGCGGACCTGATCATCGAAGCCGTGTTCGAAGACCCGGGCGTCAAGGCCGAGGTCACCAAGGAAGTGCTCAAGGTCGTGAGCGACGATTGCATCTTCGCCACCAACACCTCGACTCTGCCGATCACCGAACTGGCCAAGGCGTCGGACAACCCCGAACAGTTCATCGGCATCCACTTCTTCTCGCCCGTCGAGAAGATGATGCTGGTCGAGATCATCAAGGGTGCGGAAACCGGCCCGCGCGCCGTCGCCAAGGCGCTGGATTACGTGCGGCAGATCCGCAAGACGCCCATCGTCGTGAATGACGCGCGGTTCTTCTACTGCAATCGCTGCATCATCCCCTATATCAACGAGGGCATCCGCATGGTGGCCGAGGGCGTGACGCCCGCGCTGATCGACAACGCCGCGCGGCAGCTTGGCTTCCCGGTTGGTCCGCTGCAACTGGTCGACGAGACCTCGATCGACCTCGGCGCCAAGATCGCACGTGCCACCAAGGCCGCGATGGGGGACGAGTACCCCGACGGTGCCGTGGACGAGGTGATCTTCTGGATGGAAAAAGAGGGGCGGCTGGGCCGCAAGTCGAACGCCGGCTTCTTCGACTATGACGACAAGGGCAAGCGTCAGGGCTACTGGCCGGGGCTGGAGGAGAAATACCCCCATGCCGAAGACCAGCCCGACCTGACCGAAGTGCAGCATCGCCTGATGTTCGCGCAAGTGCTGGAAGCCGTCCGCGCGCTGGAGGAAGGCGTGTTGGAAGACATCCGCGAAGGCGACGTGGGCGCAATCCTCGCCTGGGGCTTTGCACCGTGGTCGGGCGGACCGTTCTCGTGGCTCGATATCATCGGCACGCCCTACGCCGCCGAGCGCTGTGACGAGCTGACCGCCAAGTTCGGCGAGCGGTTCACCACGCCCGAGCTGCTGCGCGAGATGGCCGGCAAGAACCAGTCCTTCTACGGGCGCTTCGGCACCCAGACAGAGGCCGCATAACCGCGACCTTTCGAGCAAAAACGCAACCCGCGCGGCCACGCAACCGCGCGGGTTTTCTTGTTCCGGTGGGATAACCTGCGCCGCTACGCCGGAGCGGCCGCCGCCCAGATGTCCTTGGGTGAGTTACAGCAGGCCGCGGCAATCTCTTCTTCGATCTGCACGGCCAAGAACCGCGCCTCGTCCATCGACAGGATGGAGTAGAACGGGCGGGCCTCTTCGGCGAAGGCCGCATCGACCATGTCGGCAAAGGCGGGGCAGAAAAGCAGCGCCCCGTTTTCCGCGAACACCACCTGATCGGCGGCGAAATGCAGAACCACGATGTTCACATCGCCCTCGGGCGGCGTGCGGGCGACGCCATAAAGCCCCTCGATCGCTTCGGCCGGCATCAGGGTGAAGGGATCACCGTAAAGGTTCTCTGCCGCGTCGCTTTCCACCATGATGTTCTGCCCCGGCAGCACATGCATCACCTCGCGGTTGCCCAACGCACCGGCCGGGACCTCGAGCGGCCAGAACTGGCGCGGGCAATTGTCCTGCCCGCTCCACAAACGGACGCGGCTTACTTTCGTGATCGTCTGAAGCCCACCATCGAAAGTCAGCACCTTGTCGCCTTCGGCAATCGCCTCGACAGGGCGCCAGCCCATGCCCGTCGCCACTTTCGTGCCGGAAATCAGCCCTGATTTGACGGCGGATGCATCCGCATTGCCATAGCTTTCGCGCGTCCCGACCGTGGAATTCCATCCGAACATTGACCATTTCCCCTCTTGTGCCGTTGGCAGACGGCGTCAGCAGACAAGATTCATGTGGCGTGATTCTCAGGACGCTGCTTGGTCGGAAAAGTGTCACGAAAAGGGCATTGTTTCCGGCGCGAGGCCATTCGCAACAGTTTCCGAAAACAAGGCTAAAATCTGAAACGAAATCGGTTCAAAATCGGTAACCGAACCTTTCGATGTCACGCGCGCACATCCGGCTCACCAGTTCGGCATCGGCCTCGGTATAGTATTCGCGGTAGTCGGCGGATCGGTCCGAACGATTTTCATGCGGCAAGGCAAGCCGGAATCCCAGATGCTGCCACAAGGGCTCCGCATCGGTCTCGAAATGCTCCAGTCGGATGAAAAGCGTCGCACGTTCCGCACCATTTGCCAGACGCATGTAGCTTGCATAATCCGCGGCCCGGATCGAGGCCTGCATGTCCGGCGCGTTCAGAAACCCGCTGAAATCGGTGGCTTTGGCGCGGGCGACCGCCCGGTGATCGAAGTCTTGCACCCGCAGCCAGTGGTAATAGCTGACCATCCTGTCCCAAGGGTTGCGCACCAGCGTAAATGAAAAAGCCGATGCCACGAAGTCGCGCGTCACCAGCCCGTCGATATCCGCCAAGGTGGAATGTTTCCACAAGCGGCCCGCGCTCTTCACATCCTTGATCCGTCTCCGCCGCTTTCTGGCTTTCGGGGTGTCGCCGATCAGGATGTCATCCCGCATCGTGCGCCCCTCCAGCGCCAGCGCCAGCGACGTGCCGCCCGTCTTGGGGATATGCACGAAGATATAGTTGCGACCGGGGGAGATGATCATGCCGCAACGCTAGGCGATCGCGCAGGACTTGGAAAGATTGCCCCATGCACGAAACGGCTTTGCGTTCGGCATGGAAATACGCGATACCTCCTGCCGATCAGACTGTATGCGCCACAAGGGAGCCTGACATGGGTTGGATGAAGGATGAGACCGGCCTCGAAAAGCATCACGCGAACTACGTCCCGCTGACACCCCTGTCGCATCTGCGGCGCGCGTCCCATGTGTTCGCCGATCACGAAGCGCTGGTCTATGGCAGCTTTCGCAAGACCTACGCCCAGTACTACGAGCGCGTGACGCGCCTTGCCTCCGCCCTGCAAAAGATCGGCGTCGAACCCGGCGACGTGGTGGCGACGATCCTGCCGAACATCCCCGCCCATGCCGAGGCGCATTTCGGCGTGCCGGCCTGCGGGGCCGTGCTGAACGCCATCAACACCCGGGTCGAGGCCGACACCATTGCCTATATCCTCGATCACGGCGAGGCGAAGGTGGTGCTGGTCGATCCGCAATTCCTGTCCACCACGCTCGAGGCGATCGACAAGATGGACGGACCCGCGCCAAAGATCATCGAGGTGCCTGATGATGAGGCCGGCGTGAAACCCTATGGCGATCACCAGCTCTACGAGGACTTCCTTGAAACCGGCGATCCCGACTTCCGGTGGACTATGCCCGAGGATGAATGGGAAAGCCTCGCGCTGAACTATACTTCCGGCACCACCGGGCGGCCCAAGGGCGTGGTCTACAGCCATCGCGGTGCCTACCTTCTGACCATGGGCACCGCGGTGACGTGGCCCCTGCCCCGCCACGCGCGTTACCTGACCATCGTGCCTTTGTTTCACTGCAACAACTGGAACCACACCTGGGCCATACCGATGATCGGCGGCACCGTGGTGTGCTGCCGCGACATCACCGCGGCCAATATCTATAACGCCATCGCGGACGAAGGTGTCACCCATTTCGGCGCCGCGCCCATCGTGCTGAACATGATCGTCAACGCCAAGGATGCCGAGCGGCGCGAGTTCGACCATGCGGTCAGCGTGTTCACCGCCGGCGCGCCGCCCCCTGCCGCCACGCTGCGTGCCATCGAGCCGCTGGGCTTTGACGTGACGCAGGTCTACGGCCTGACCGAAACCTATGGCCACGTCACCGAATGCATGTGGCACAGCCGGTGGGACGACTTGCCCGACGACGAACGCTATGCCATCAAGGCCCGCACCGGGATCCTGATGCCCTTCATGGACGACATCACCGCGCTCGATCCCGAGACCATGGAACAGGTTCCGATGGATGGCGAGACGCAGGGCGAGGTCATGATCCGCGGCAACGCGGTGATGAAAGGCTATCTCAAGAACCCCAAGGCCACCGAGGACTCCTTCCGCGGCGGATACTTCCATTCCGGCGATATCGCCTACCAGCATGACGACGGCTACCTGAAGATCGCCGACCGGGCCAAGGACATCATCATCTCGGGCGGCGAGAACATCAGCTCGGTCGAGGTCGAAGGCGCGCTCATGATGCATCCGGCCGTGCTGCTCTGCGCGGTGGTGGCCATGCCCGACGAGAAATGGGGCGAGGTGCCTTGCGCCTTCGTCGAGATCAAGGAAAGCGCCACGGTGACCGAGGACGACCTGATCGCCTTCTGCCGCGAACGGCTGGCGGGCTTCAAGTGCCCCAAGAAGATCGTGTTCGAGGAATTGCCCAAGACATCGACCGGCAAGATCCAGAAATTCGAACTGCGCAAGGCGTTCAAATAGAACCGTCCGCCTTTGGACCGGGCCTCGCGCCCCCGCCGGCTTTGGTTGGGCGCAACGCACCTCGATCGCAGTGTCTTCGGCAATTGCCCGCTTGCGTCTCGCCGTGATATGCTCGACCAACCGCGTTAACGAGGCAGAGCAGGCCCACGCGACATGACGGCGTTGAGCGAATATGAACGGCTGGAGGCTTCCGGCATTTGGCGGGCCTCCCCGGACTCGCAGCGCGTCGATGTGTACGTGTCGTTGGGTGACGCGACGCTCACGATCCTGGATCGCCGGGAACAACCGTTGACCCACTGGTCGCTCGCCGCGATATCGCGGGTGAACCCAGGCAAGCGCCCCGCTCTCTATCATCCCGACGGCGACCCCGGCGAGGTGCTCGAACTGGGCGACGATGCCGTCGAGGTGATCGACGCCATCGAGAAGCTCCGCGCGGCCGTCGAACGCGCGCGACCGCATCCGGGGCGCCTTCGCCTGGTGATCTTCCTGGGAAGTCTCGCGGCCGTCGGGGCGCTGGCGACCCTGTGGCTCCCTGGTGCGGTACGAGAGCACGCCACACGGGTCCTGCCCGACGTGAAGCGCGAGGATATCGGCCAATCCCTGCGGCGCCACATCGAACGGGTCACCGGCCCGCCCTGCAACGGGCCCGAGGGCCGTGGCGCTCTTGCGGAACTGGCCAGGCGGTTGCCCGCAGAGGATGATCCCGGCACGCTCGACGTGATGCGCAACGGCGTGAAAGGGGCCGTCGCCCTGCCCGGCAAGACGATCCTCCTGGGGCGCAGCCTCGTCGAGGACTACGAAGAACCGGACGTGCTTGCGGGCTATATCGTCGCGCAGCGCCTGCGGGCCAGCCTGTACGACCCGATTGACGACCTGCTGCAATTCGCCGGCACCTGGGACAGTATCCGCCTTCTGACCACCGGCGAACTGCCCGAAGAGGTTCTGGCCGACTACGCTCAGCACCTGCTGACCCGTGCGCAGGCGCCGCTGCCGGACGAAACCATGCTGAACGGCTTTCGGGCCTGGTCCGTGCGATCCACGCCCTATGCCTATGCCGTCGATGTCACCGGAGAAAGCACCCTAGGCCTGATCGAGGCCGATCCCTTCGCGACCGAAGTGTCTCCCCCGATCCTCAGCGACGCGGACTGGCTACGGCTTCAGGGCATCTGCGGCGGGTGAGGCCGCAGAATGCGTTACTTGCGGTAATAGGCGTTCGGGTATCCCGCGCGGCGTACCGCCTGCATCCCCGATTGAAGCTGTGACTGCGTGCCGAACGGCCCAACCACGACCGACGTATACGACTGGCCGTTGTGGGTGGTCTTGCCCATCCGCGCGGGCAAGCCTGCATTGGCAAGGCGCTGCGCCGCACTCCTGGCGAGGCCGGGCTTGCTGAAAATACCGACCTGCACGTAACGATGGCTGGCCGCCTTGGCCGCGGGCTTCGGTGCTGCCGACCGGGTCGAGATCGTCGGCTTGACCGCCTCGGCGCGCGGCGCGTCACTGGTCACGTTGCGCGTGCGCTTGACCGACCGTACACGACCGTCACGGCTGCGCACGACGGTGATCGGATCCGGCACCATCTCGCCGCGAGTGGCGACGATGACACCGGCGGCCCGCTGCTGTTCAAAGCTTGTGTAGGGATACTGAAGACCGGGGTACTTGTGCGTCACCTCGCGCCCCGTCCAGCGGTCGATCAGGCGACGCGGCACGGTCTTGGTCCAGGCCACCTCCATCTGCGCTTTGCCGGCAAAGGTCTGGTGCGCCCGTTGCGGGTTCAGCCGGTCATCCTCCCAGACGGGCTGATATCCTTCGGGAACGAATACGCCGCGGGTGCTGCTGATCTGGCGCTCGTAGACGTGCTTCGGCGCCACGCGAACGGCCTGCGCGTGAACGACAGGGGAGTCAACGACGGGGGAGCGAACGACAGGGGCCGCCTGAGGGCTATGGCTCGTCGCGGTACTGACCACCTGCGCGGGCGCCGTGCTTGTCACACGGATTGCAGTACCGCTTCCGGAGCCGCCGGAAATGACGTTCGCGTGGGGCGCGGTTTGCGGCCCGCAGCGTACGGCAAGATTGCCCTTTTTCTGCAAGTAGCGTTGCGACACCGCGCTGGCGCCCTGACATGCAGGCTGATTGCGTACCACCCGCTCGGTCTTCGTGACTCGCTTCGGTGCGGGCTTCGGAGCCGCGGCCGCCTGGGGCGTCACCTTGACCACCTTGGGCGAAACCGCGGACGCGGTCGAGCTGGCGGCCGGTTGGGTGGACGGCACTTTGCGTGTGACAATTTTCTTGGTGGTCGTTTTCGCAGCGGCCGTGGTCGTGCGTTTCGGCGTCTGTGCCGGTTTCGCCGCGGCGGTCGCCTGCTGCGGCACCGTGATGACTTCGGGCTGTTGCGCGGCTTGTGGCCTCGCGGCCGGAGCGGCCGACGCCGTGGCGGTTGTCGTCGAGGGTTTGAACCCGCAGATCACCTTCCGCCCGCGTGTGACGCGCGGCACCCACGTGGTCTGCCCGTCGATTCCCGCGCGGATGAAAACGCATCCACGGCTGTCCACATATTGCCGCCCGGTATAGCTTTCTGGCGGAAACTCCGCCGGAACTCTCGCACCGGAATCACTCTGTGCCACGGCTCCGCCGTGCGCGACAGTGGTGGCGATTGCAGCTATCGCCAGAACACGCGTCAGTCTCATTTTGCCCCCAAGACAGCTGGAGCAAGATTGCCTGATTATTGTTCGTGAGTAAACAGTCTTTAGCCTATTTGGTGCCGAACATGCGGTCGCCCGCATCACCTAGCCCCGGCAGGATATACCCGATGTCATTCAGCCGCTCGTCAAGGGCCGCCGTCATGATCGGGACATCGGGATGCGCCTGCTTCATCCGGGCCACGCCTTCGGGTGCGGCCAGCAGGCAGAGAAACCGGATATCCGTGGCGCCCGCTTCCTTCACCATGTCGACCGCCGCGGCAGAGGAATTGCCGGTGGCCAGCATCGGGTCCACCAGGATCGTCAGCCGCTTGCCGAGTTGCTCCGGCACCTTGAAATAGTACTTCACGGGCTTCAGCGTGTCTTCGTCCCGGTAAAGCCCGACAAATCCGACCCGCGCCGAGGGGATCAGTTCCAGCATCCCGTCCAGCAGGCCGTTGCCCGCCCGCAGGATGGAGATCAGCGCCAGCTTGCGCCCCGCAAGGACCGGCGCGTCCATTTCCTGCAGCGGTGTCTCGATGGTCTGGGTGGTCATCTTCAACTCACGCGTGACCTCATACGCCAGTAGTTGGCTGATCTCCCGCAGCAGCTGGCGAAACACGGCCGTGGGCGTGTGCTTGTCCCGCATCAGCGTCAGTTTATGCTGCACCAGCGGATGGGTGACGACGGTCAGATGATCTTGCATTTCGGCTCCGTTTGGCAGGGCTGGTCAGGGCTGACCCGTTATTTCCAGAAAAACCGGCAAAGGGCAACGCAGAGCTCAAGGCAGGAACGACCGCCCCGGCCCGTGCTGCCTCAGCCCCAGATGGGCCGCGACGCTGGCCGCCACATCGACGAAATCGACCAGGCCCGCCTTGTGCGCGCCGACGCCCGCCGCGAGGACCGGCACGCGTTCGCGGGTGTGATCGGTGCCGGGCCATGTCGGATCGTTGCCATGATCGGCGGTGATCAGCATCAGGTCCGCGGGCCGCATCGCGACAAGACACGCACCAATGCCCGCGTCGAACCGCTCCAGCGCCTGCGCGTATCCCTCGACATCGCGCCGATGGCCGTACTTGCTGTCGAACTCCACGAAATTGGCGAATGTCAGGCTGCCGTCGTCCGCCTCGCGCACGGCCTTTTGCAAGGCGCTCATCAATGCCGCGTCACTTCCGGTGACGACATCGTCGATCCCCTGCATGGAAAAGATATCGCCGATCTTGCCGATGGCATGCACATTGCGCCCATCCTGGCTGGCCCAATCGCACAGCGTCGGCCGGGGCGGCGGCATTGCGAAATCCCTGCGGTTGGTGGTGCGCTCGAACCCGTCGGCTTCGGACCCCACGAACGGCCGCGCGATCACGCGGCCCACGCCCATCTCGTGCAAGAGCGGCGCAAGGGTCCGGCACAGCGCAAGCAGGCGTTTCAGCCCGAACCGCTCTTCGTGTGCGGCGATCTGGAAAACGCTGTCGATGGAGGTATAGCAGATGGGCCAGCCCGTGCGCATGTGCTCGGCCCCCAGCGCCTGAAGGATCTCGGTGCCCGAGGCATGACAATTCCCGAGTATCCCCTCGACCCCGCAGGCGGCCTTTACCGCGTCTGTCAACGTTTCGGGAAAGGCCGGCACGGTCTTGGGAAAGACGTGCCACGTGAACGGCACGGGCAGCCCGGCCAACTCCCAATGCCCGGTCGGCGTGTCCTTGCCGGGCGAGGATTCCTCTGCCGCCCCCCACAGGCCCTCGGGGGCCGCACCCAGGCCCGGCGCATCTGCACCAGAGGCCAGCGTCACCGCCGCGCCCAGGCCCAATCGGTCCAGGTTGGGCAGATGCAGGCCGCCTGTCCTCGCCTGCGCGATATGCGCCACTGTATTGGCCCCGGCATCGGGCACCGCCCCGTTGAAGAACCTGTCCGCATCCGGGGCGCCGCCGATGCCGACGGAATCCATCACCACCAGGAACGCGCGACTCATGGCCCGACGCGCTCGATCACAAGCGGTTTCTCCGCCGGCGCAGCGGCTTCGATATCAATGGCGTCGCGCACGATGGCCTCGGCGGCGTCGGCATGGCCCGCGCGGCTGGCATGTATGCGCATCAAGGGCTGCCCCGGCGCGACCTCGGCCCCCAGCGGCAGAATATCCGAAAGGCCCACCGCAGGGTCGATTCGGTCCGTCTCTACCTGCCGACCGCCGCCCAGAGCGATGACCGCGCGGCCCAGCGCGGTGCCATCGATGCTCGCGACAAAGCCGGCGGCCTGCGCCGGGACTTCCCGGATGATCGTGGCCTCCGGCAAGAACCGCGCCCAGCTGTCGACGAATTGCGTAGGCCCGCCCAAGGCCCGCAGCATCCGGCCAAAGACCTCTGCCGCCTGCCCGTTTCTCAGCACCTGCAGGATCTGCCGCGCCCCGTCCGCCGCGGTGTCGCACAGCCCGCCCTGGTACAGCGCTTCGCCCCCCAGATAGCAGGTCAGTTTCTCCAGGCGCCCTTCGGCCTTGCCGGTCAGCACGCGCATGGCTTCGGCCACTTCCAGCGCATTGCCCGCCGAGGCCGCCAAAGGTTGATCCATGTCGGTGACAAGCGCGCTGCACCGGCAGCCCGCCGCGTTCGCCGTTTCCACCAGCGACGTGGCCAGGGCGCGGGCCGCTTGCAGATCCTTCATGAAGGCGCCCGAGCCCTGCTTGACGTCCAGCACCAGCCCGGTCAGCCCCGCCGCCAGTTTCTTGGACAGGATCGAGGCGGTGATCAGATCGATGCTTTCGACGGTGGCCGAGACATCCCGCACCGCGTAAAGCCGTCGGTCCGCAGGCGCGATATCCGCACTGGCCGCGGCGATCACGACACCGACCTCCTGAACGATTTTCTGCAACCGCGCCGTCTCCAGCTCGGTGCTGACACCCGGGATGGCTTCAAGCTTGTCCAGGGTCCCTCCCGTATGCCCCAGCCCGCGGCCGGAAATCATCGGCACCGCGGCGCCGCAGGCCGACAGCGCCGGCGCAAGGACGAGGCTGATGCAATCGCCGATCCCGCCGGTCGAGTGCTTGTCCAGAATGGGCCGGTCGGTGGACCAGCGCAGGATCCGTCCGCTGTCGCGCATCGACAGCGTCAGGGCGCGGCGGCTTTCGGGCGCAAGCGACTTCAGCAAGACCGCCATGGCAAAGGCCCCGGCCTGCGCGTCGCTCACTCCGCCATCGGCCAGCCCCTTCACGAAGCCCCCGAGGGCCGCGTCGGACACCGCGTTCCCATCGCGTATCGCCGCTATGACACTGCGCGTCTCCAACGGTCAGCCGTTGACCATGTGATGCGTTGCAAAGGCCCCGGGCAACAGCTCTTTCAGGGTCCGCGTGACCGTGGCACCGCCCAGCGTGGCCATCGTGACCGGCATGTCGCCGTCGCCGAATTCCGCCAGTTTCTGCCGGCATCCGCCACAGGGCGTCACCGGCTCGGGGCTGTCGGCGATGACCACGATCTCGGCAATGCGGGCCTCGCCCGCCGCGACCATCGCCGCGATGGCCCCGGCTTCGGCGCAGGTGCCTTCGGGATAGGCCACGTTTTCGACATTGCAGCCGGTAAAGACGCGACCGGACGTTGTTTTCAGAGCCGCGCCGACCTTGAAGCCCGAATAGGGCGCATAGGCATTGTCCCGAACGCGCTGCGCCTCTTCCAGCAAACTCATCCCGCCTCCCGGCTTCCTGCCAATGTCGTCGCCGTTTAAAGATTGCGTCGCCACGCTTCGATATGCAAGCTAACTGTGACCCGGCACGATCAGGGGTGGCACATCCACCAAATCCAATATAGTTTAGCCTTAAACTAATTTCCGCAGAGGGACCTCATGGCTGACAACGCGAACGAAACCCTGCGCCAGGCGGCACTGACCTATCACGAGTTTCCCAAGCCCGGCAAACTCGAGATCCGGGCGACGAAACCCTTGGCCAACGGTCGTGACCTCGCCCGCGCCTACTCGCCCGGCGTCGCCGAAGCCTGCCTCGAGATCAAGGCCAACCCTGCCGACGCCAGCCGCTACACAAGCCGCGCCAACCAGGTGGCCGTGGTCACCAACGGCACTGCCGTCCTCGGCCTTGGCAACATCGGCGCGCTTGCAGCCAAGCCGGTGATGGAGGGCAAGGCGGTTCTCTTCAAGAAATTCGCCAATATCGACTGTTTCGACATCGAGCTGAACGAGCAGGATCCCGAGAAACTGGCCGAGATCGTCTGCGCGCTGGAACCCACCTTCGGCGCAATCAACCTCGAGGATATCAAGGCGCCCGACTGTTTCATCGTCGAGAAGATCTGCCGCGAACGCATGAACATCCCCGTTTTTCACGACGACCAGCACGGCACGGCCATAGTCGTCGGCGCCGCGGCCACCAATGCGCTGCACGTGGCGGGAAAGTCCTTCGAGGACATCAAGATCGTCTCGACCGGCGGCGGGGCCGCCGGCATCGCCTGCCTTAACCTGCTGCTGAAACTGGGCGTAAAGCGCGAAAATGTCTGGCTCTGCGATATCCACGGCCTTGTCTACGAGGGCCGCGCCGAGGATATGAACCCGCAAAAGGCCGCCTTTGCGCAAAAGACCGACCTGCGCACGCTTGACGACGTGGTCGATGGCGCTGACCTTTTCCTCGGTCTCTCCGGCGCGGGCGTGCTGAAGCCCGAACATGTCGCCCGGATGTCGGAGCGCCCGATCATCCTGGCTCTGGCCAACCCGATGCCGGAAATCATGCCCGACGAGGTGCGCAAGATCGCGCCCAACGCGATCATCGCCACCGGGCGCAGCGATTTTCCCAACCAGGTCAACAACGTGCTCTGCTTCCCCTTCATCTTCCGTGGGGCGCTCGACGTAGGCGCCACCGACATTAACGACGCCATGCAGATCGCCTGCGTCGAGGCCATCGCCGAACTGGCCCGGGCCACCACGTCTGCCGAGGCTGCCGCCGCCTATCAGGGCGAGCCGATGAATTTCGGACCAGACTACCTGATCCCGAAACCCTTCGACCCGCGCCTTTCTAGCGTCGTGCCCACCGCCGTGGCCAAGGCCGCAATGGAAAGCGGCGTTGCCGCAAGGCCCATCGAAGACCTCAACGCTTACGCGGCCAACCTTCAGGCGTCGGTTTTCAAATCAGCCCTTCTGATGCGCCCGGTCTTCGAGGCGGCGGCCACCGCCGCACGCCGGATCGTTTTTGCCGAGGGAGAGGACGAGCGCGTGCTGCGCGCGGCCCAGGCGATCCTGGAGGAAACGACCGAGCTGCCAATCCTGATCGGCCGCCCAGACGTGATCGCCGCCCGGTGCGAACGGATCGGGCTGGAGATTCGCCCCGACAAGGATTTCAGCATCGTGAACCCGGAACGCGACCACCGTTATCGCGACTACTGGGCCACGTATCATGACATCATGAAGCGCCGCGGCGTCACGCCCGACCTCGCCAAGGCGATCATGCGCACCAATACCACCGCGATCGGCGCGATCATGGTCTACCGCGAGGAAGCGGATTCGCTCATCTGCGGCACGTTCGGCGAGTACCGCTGGCACCTGAATTACGTGAACCAGGTTCTGGGCGACGCCGAGCATCACCCGCACGGCGCACTGTCGATGATGATCCTCGAGGACGGCCCGCTGTTCATCGCCGACACCCATGTGCGCATCCGGCCCACGCCCGAGGAACTGGCAGAAACCGCCATCGGCGCGGCCCGCCACGTCAAGCGGTTCGGCCTCGTGCCCAGCGTCGCCTTCTGCTCGCAATCGCAGTTCGGCAACCAGGGCAGCGATTCCGGCAACCGCCTGCGCGAGGCGCTCAGCATTCTCGACCGCGAGCCGCGCAATTTCTGCTACGAGGGCGAGATGAACCTCGACGCCGCGCTTGACCCCGACCTGCGCCAGCGCCTTCTGCCCGACAACCGCATGGAGGGCTCCGCCAACGTGCTGCTCTTCTCCAACGGCGACACCGCTTCGGGCGTGCGCAACATCCTGAAAATGAAGGCCGGCGGGCTCGAGGTGGGGCCGATCCTGATGGGCATGGGCAACCGGGCGCATATCGTGACCCCCTCGATCACGGCACGCGGACTGCTGAACATGGCTGCCATCGCAGGCACGCCGGTGGCGCATTACGGGTAGCACAGCGGGATATTCCCTAACCCCGGCGGCTTGCGGTATTGTGCCACGGGCCGCCCGGACTCTCTTGTTTCGGTGCATTGCCCTGGCGTAAACGAAGCGCGAGGACCGTGGAGGGGATACAATGGCATACAAAGACGTCTACGAAAGCTGGAAGAAAGATACCGAAAGCTTCTGGATTCAGGCCGCCGAGGCGATCGACTGGGACGAGAAACCCTCCAAGGCGCTCTTTGACGACAAGGCCCCCTTCTATGAATGGTACAGCGACGGCAAGGTGAACGGCTGCTACAACGCCGTCGACCGCCATGTCGCGGCCGGTCGCGGCGATCAGGTGGCGATCATCCACGACAGCCCGATCACCGACAGCATAACCAAGATCACCTATGCCGAACTGAAAGACCGCGTCGCCAGCCTGGCCGGGGCGCTGCGGGCCAAGGGCGTTGAAAAGGGCGACCGCGTCATCATCTACATGCCCATGGTCCCCGAGGCGCTCGAGGCGATGCTGGCCTGCGCCCGGATCGGCGCGATCCACTCGGTCGTCTTCGGCGGCTTCGCGGCGCATGAACTGGCCGTGCGGATCGACGACGCCAAGCCCAAATGCATCATCGCCGCCTCCTGCGGGCTGGAACCGGGCCGCGTCGTGCACTACAAGCCCCTGCTCGACGGCGCGGTGGACCAGGCCAAGCACAAGCCCGACTTCTGCGTGATCTTCCAGCGCGAACAGGAGACAGCCACCCTGACCGAGGGCCGCGACGTCGACTGGCACGAGTTCCAGAACGGCACCGAACCCGCAGACTGCGTGTCGGTCGAGGGCAATCACCCCGCCTATATCCTTTATACCTCCGGCACCACCGGCGCGCCCAAGGGCGTCGTCCGGGCGACGGGCGGCCACCTGGTGGCGCTGAACTGGAGCATGAAGAACATCTACAACGTCGACCCCGGCGACGTGTTCTGGGCCGCGTCCGATGTCGGCTGGGTCGTGGGCCACAGCTATATCTGCTATGCCCCGCTCATCCACGGCAACACAACCATCGTGTTCGAGGGCAAGCCCGTCGGCACGCCTGACGCCGGCACCTTCTGGCGCGTGATCGAACAGCACAAGGTCAAGTCCTTCTTCACCGCGCCCACCGCCTTTCGCGCGGTCAAGCGCGAGGACCCGCGTGGCGAGTACCTCAAGAAATACGACCTGTCGGGCCTCAATGCGATCTATCTGGCGGGCGAACGCGCCGACCCCGACACCATCGAATGGACGCAAAAGATGACCGGCAAACCAGTCTATGACCACTGGTGGCAGACCGAAACCGGCTGGACCATCGCGGGTATGCCCGCGGGGATCGAGGCGCTGCCGGTCAAGATCGGCTCGCCCACCGTGGCGATGCCCGGCTACGACATCCAGATCCTCGACGATGCCGGCCACCCCGTCGCCCCCGGCACGCTGGGCGCCATCGCGATCAAGCTGCCCCTGCCCCCCGGCACCCTGCCCACGCTCTGGAATGCCGAGGACCGCTTTCGCAAAAGCTATCTCGACCATTTCCCCGGCTATTACGAGACCGGCGATGCCGGGATGGTCGACGAAGACGGCTATGTCTGGATCATGGCGCGCACCGATGACGTGATCAACGTCGCGGGCCACCGCCTGTCCACCGGCGGCATGGAAGAAGTGCTGGCCAGCCATCCCGACGTGGCCGAATGCGCGGTGATCGGCGTCAGCGACGAACTCAAGGGGCAACTGCCCGTCGGCTTCGTCTGCCTGACCAAAGGCGTCGACCGCCCACACGAGGAAATCACCGCCGAATGCGTCAAGCTGGTGCGCGACCAGATCGGCCCCGTCGCCGCCTTCAAGCTGGCCGTGGTCGTGGACCGCCTGCCCAAGACCCGCTCGGGCAAGATCCTGCGCGCTACCATGGTCAAGATCGCCGACAGCCAGGACTTCAAGATGCCCGCGACCATCGACGATCCGGCCATCCTGGACGAGATCCGCGACGCGCTGCAAACCCTCGGCCTGGCGAAGTAGGGCTTAGCTGAACTGCTCCCGCAGCAGCCGCTCTTCCAGCCCGTGCCCTGGATCGAACAATATCCGGTGCTGAATGGTCGGATCGGAATGCACCTCGACCGACAGGACATCCGGGATCGAGCCGCTGTCCGCATCCGCCATCACGGGCCGCTTGCCGGGGTCCAGCACGTCGAACCGCACCTGCGCGTTCATCGGCAACAGCGCCCCGCGCCACCGCCGGGGCCGGAACGCCGCCACCGCCGTCAGCGCCAGCACATCCGAGCCAATGGGCAGGATCGGCCCGTGCGCGCTGTAATTATAGGCCGTCGACCCGGCGGGCGTGGCCAGCAGGCACCCGTCGCAGATCAGCTCTTCCAGCCGCAACCGCCCATCCACCGTGATCCGCAGCTTGGCCGCCTGCGGCCCCGCCCGCAGCAAGGACACCTCGTTGATCGCCAGCGCCTCGTGCGTTTGCCCGTCCTTGTCGGTGGCCGACATGAACAGCGGATTGATAACCTCCTCCTCGGCCTCGTCCAGCCTCTCCAGCAGGTCCGATTCGCTGTATTCGTTCATCAGGAAGCCCACCGTGCCGCGATTCATCCCGTAGACCGGCTTGCCCAGCTTCTGGACATCGTGCAGCGTCTCCAGCATGAACCCGTCTCCGCCAAGCGCCACGATCACATCGGCGTCCTCGGGCTCGACATGCTCGAACCGCTTTGCCAACCTTTCGCGCGCGGACTGCGCGACCGACACGCGGCTGGCGACAAAGGCGATTTTCTGCGGATTGCCCATTTTGGCTACCTTGATTTGTTCTGGATGTTGATCGAAGCATAATTCGCGCCTTCGTACCAGCGATGCCGGTTCGCGGGCGACATGTGTCGCATTACCGCCTTTCAAAAAGACGGTGTTTCCGATACGAAATCGCTTGGCTCGCAATGTGGAGGACATCACCAATGGCGCATGACGGAAATCAAGATTTTGTTTCAGAAGGCTTTTTCACGGAATCGCTGGCGTCTCGCGACCCCGATATCGCCGAGGCCGTCAAGAAAGAGCTTGGTCGCCAACGCGACGAGATCGAACTGATTGCATCGGAAAACATCGTCTCTGCCGCCGTGATGGAAGCGCAAGGCAGCGTGATGACCAACAAATACGCCGAAGGCTATGCCGGCCGGCGCTACTATGGCGGCTGCCAGTTCGTCGACATCGCCGAGAACCTGGCCATCGAGCGCGCCTGCAAGCTCTTCGACTGCGGCTTTGCCAACGTGCAGCCCAACTCCGGCAGCCAGGCCAACCAGGGCGTGTTCACCGCCCTGCTGCAACCCGGCGACACCATCCTGGGCATGAGCCTCGACGCAGGCGGTCACCTGACCCACGGCGCCGCCCCCAACCAGTCGGGCAAGTGGTTCAACGCCGTGCAATACGGCGTGCGCAAGGAAGACAACCTGATCGACTACGACCAGGTCGAGGCGTTGGCCAAGGAACACCAGCCTAAGCTGCTGATCGCCGGCGGTTCGGCCGTGCCGCGCCGGATCGACTTTGCCCGCATGCGCGAAATTGCCGACATGGTCGGCGCCTACCTGCACGTGGACATGGCCCACTTCGCCGGCCTGGTGGCCGCGGGCCTGCATCCTTCGCCCTTCCCTCATGCGCATGTCGCCACGACCACCACGCACAAGACCCTGCGCGGTCCGCGCGGCGGCATGATCCTCACCAATGACGAGGCCCTTGCGAAAAAGTTCAACTCGGCCATCTTCCCCGGCATCCAGGGCGGCCCCCTGATGCACGTGATCGCCGCCAAGGCTGTCGCCTTCGGCGAGGCGCTGCGGCCCGAGTTCAAGTCCTACATCCAGCAGGTCATCACCAACGCGCAGGCGATGAGCGACCAGTTGATCAAGGGCGGGCTCGACACCGTGACCCACGGCACCGACACCCACGTCCTGCTGGTCGACCTGCGGCCCAAGGGCGTCAAGGGCAACGCGACCGAGAAATCGCTGGGCCGTGCGCATATCACCTGCAACAAGAACGGCGTGCCTTTCGATCCCGAGAAACCCACCGTCACCAGCGGCATCCGCCTCGGCTCGCCCGCCGGCACGACCCGTGGTTTCGGCGAAACCGAATTCCGCCAGATCGCCGACTGGATCGTCGAGGTCGTCGACGGGCTTGCGGCCAATGGTGAGGATGGCAACAGCGACGCCGAGGCCAAGGTCAAGGCAGAGGTCGCGGATCTCTGCGCCCGCTTCCCGCTTTACCCGAACCTCTGATTTCGGTCTGACCGATCCTGAAACCCGCGTAAGCCATTGCTTGCGCGGGTTTTTAAATGACGCCTTGCCAGCGCAGCGCGACCAGAACAATCGCGGCCAGGATCAACAGGTTGAACACCAGCCCGGCCAGCCAGTGGATCAGTCGTCCCCGCCTCCGGTCCGCCGGGTCGATGGCTTTCAGGTGCGTCTCAATGGCTTCGAAGGCTTTCTCCACACGCGCTTCATCAACCTGTGTCGCCAGGCGCGGATGCGACAGTTTTCGCTCCGCGTCCACCAGATACCGCCCCTCCGCTCGAAGCCGCTTGGGCAACAGCCGCCCGGCCCGACGCAGCCGCGCAGACAGGGTTTTGCCCCTGAGCCCCAGCTTTTCGTGAAGCTGCTTTTCCAGCGCCTCGCGCCGCGCGTCAAATTGTTTGCGATCAATCACTTAGTGCACCCCTTGGCGGCGCACACTAGGTGCAATTGATTGCGGGAGCAATGGCGTGTATTGGCTTGATCCATGCTGAATGTCATTCATCACGCCTCGGGCGGCAATGCACCGCCACTTCTCATCGCTCACGGGCTTTATGGCTCGGGCCGCAACTGGGGAGTCATCGCCAAGCGCCTGTCCGACCGTGGGCCGGTCATGGCCGTCGACATGCGCAATCATGGCACAAGCCCTTGGTTTTCCACGCATTCCTACGAGGACATGGCCGCAGACCTTGCCGAGGTGATCGAGGCCGAAACCGGCGGTGCGATCGACGTGCTGGGGCACTCCATGGGGGGCAAGGCGTCGATGGTGCTGGCGCTGACCCGGCCCGATTTGGTGAACCGTCTGATCGTGGCGGACATCGCGCCGGTCGGCTATGGCCACAGCCAGCTGCAATATATCGCCGCGATGCGCCGCGTGGATCTTTCGGCGATCACCAAGCGATCGGACGCAGAGGCACAGCTGAAGGATGCCGTCGACGACCCGGCGCTCATTCCATTCTTCACGCAATCGCTTGACGTGAAAGAGAAAAAATGGCGGCTCAACCTCGATACTCTCGAGGCCGAGATGCCGAAGATCCTCAGCTTTCCCGACCTGGACAGCCGATTCGACGGCAAGACGCTGTTCCTGTCCGGCGCAGACTCCGACTATGTCGCGCGGGAGTACCGCCCCCGTATCAAGGAGCTTTTCCCCGACGCGAGTTTCGTCAAGATCAAGGACGCGGGCCACTGGCTTCATGCCGAGCGGCCGCGCGAGTTCGAATCCGCCGTGCGCGGATGGCTTGAAAACACGACGTCGGTATAGCGTCGGTATCCGGGTGGCATTGCGTCGGTGCCAATTCCCCGGCGTCAGCGTGCCCGGTAGAGCTGTTTCGCCACGACCCAGGACACCGGGAAGGCCACCGCGAACCCCGCCGCGGCGGAGATCAGGATGGGGGCCAACGTGTCGTGCCCCATCGCCAGCGCGGCGATGACGAACGAGCCTGCGAGGGTGGATCCGATGAATACGTGCAAGATAACCATCAACCAGATCATGGCGGGTCTCCGAGTGGGATTGTTGCGCCTGTCCTGCATAGCGCGCCGCGCCGGGCAGTGCCTTGATCTGGATCACAGGCGCCTGCCGCGCGCGGGCTGTGGCCGATTTGCGAAGATATGGTGAAATCTGTCATCCATGACGCCAGATCTGGTTGACCGGCGCCACACCACGCTATATCGCAAAGACACAGGTGTTAGACGCGGTAGCATCACTGACAGCGGGGTCCGGCGGCCAATGGCCACGGACCCCGTTCGCGTTCCGACCTACTGCCATTCGGCGCATCGGAAACCGGCGTTGCGCGAGAAACTGACACGCAGTCTGTCGCGGCAAGCCGGGAGTAAAGGCGCCAGGTGCTCAGACGCGGTCTTTGCATCGCGGGTTTCACCCCGCACCCTGACGCCTTTGCCAAACCGATCACCCCGAAGGGCATCCGGCCCAGCTTTGCCTCCGGCCTCATGGAGACCATCGGCAATCCCGCCACCCGAGGGCAACGGCACCGTTCCACACCCGTCGCCGAGCATGACCGCCTCAAGGCCCGAAGGCCTCTTGGCCACGAACAAGGAACAGGCCCCTGCCCGTTTGCATCGACCCGGCGATACGCGGGTCACCCCGGCCCCGAAAGGAGCGGGCATCCCCGAGCATCGGCCTGAACTGGCTCGAGCGGTCGATAAGGTCGTGCGACCCCCGGTTCCGCCCGCGCCGGTCCCGAGGGGCCTTCGCGGCGCTGCGTCAGGTCAGCGACCCGGTGCAGACATTCAAATGACACACCCGAAACCTCCTCCGGACAAGAAAAAAGCACTGCGGCATGAAAATTTCTTGGGGATAACCTGTTGATATCGCGCTGGAAATCCCTGTGGATAAATCCCGAAAGCCAAGTGTTTCGGCACCTTTGCCGCGGGATAACTGCAATCCAGAAGAGAGCGGGCCTGCCCGGCCGGATTCTGCGGTTGCAAATTAACCTTTTTCTTAAAATTGACTCAGAGAAGCGCGACTCACGTGCTATGCTAGCCTGACATATCACCAGGGTGGGGACCCATGTTCAAAACAACTTTGTGCGCCGCTGCCGCGGCATTTCTCGTGATGGCCGATACTGCCAAGGCCGATACCTACATTCTCGTCAGCTGCTATCGCGGCCCGTGGACCGAAGTGATCTGGGACAAGGCGAACCCGAACTTCGTCGACTCGCTGGTCGAGGCCGGCTACAGCCCGCAGGAAGCGACCAGCATCGCGAACTATATCTGCCGCGACCCGAGGCTGGTGGACAACCCGATCGCCCTGGCAAAGGAAGTGCGGTCGGCGATGGCCAACGCGCCTAGGGGGTGAGCGCCGGTCCGGGCGGTAACGCCCGGCAAACCGCCCGGGGGACGGTTTGAGGCGCGAACGGGCGGAGCCAAGGGAAATGGCCGGGCGGCGACGCCCGGCCTTCATTGTCCAAGCCGTAGGGTGGGTGAAAACCCACGCGCCGCGACGCTTGACCATGCGTGGGTTTTCACCCACCCTACACGGTTTCTTAACCTTGGCTCGGGACTGTGGGCACATGCCCAGATACCGACGCCTGTACGTTCCCGGCGGAACGTATTTCTTCACGGTCACGCTTGCCGACAGGTCGGCGGCGACGCTGACCGATGAAATCGACCTTTTGCGGTCGGTCTATGCTTCGGTCGTGGCCCAGCACCCTTTGCATTGCGACGCCATGGTCGTTCTACCGGATCACATCCACGCGGTCTGGACGCTGCCAACCGGCGACGCCGATTTCTCGACCCGGTGGAGAAAGATCAAAGCGTTGTTCTCGCGTCATTCGGAAACGACCGGATGCATCAACGACAGCAGGCGGCGCAAAGGCGAACGGGGCATCTGGCAGCGGCGTTTCTGGGAACATGCCATCCGCGATGACGCGGACTTTGTCGCGCATGTGAACTATTGCCACTTCAACCCGGTGAAACACGGATTGGTCGAGCGCCCCGAAGACTGGCCCTATTCGACGATACATCGAGATATTCGCGCCGCCGCGTAGGGTGGGTGAAAACCCACGCGCCAAGGAACGTCGCGCCGCGTGGGTTTTCACCCACCCTACGCCAATCGCTTCCGCCCACTCGCATTGAAAATGGACGCATTCAGTTGTCCATCTTAAGCGCCGAGATAAACGCCTCCTGAGGAATATCAACTTTCCCGAACTGGCGCATCTTCTTTTTCCCCGCCTTCTGCTTGTCCAGGAGCTTGCGCTTCCGGCTGGCGTCGCCACCGTAACACTTCGCCGTCACGTCCTTGCGCAGGGCGGAGAGCGTCTCGCGGGCGATCACCTTGCCGCCGATGGCGGCCTGGATCGGGATCTTGAACATGTGGCGCGGGATCAGGTCCTTGAGCTTTTCGCACATCGCCCGGCCGCGCATCTCGGCCCGGTCGCGGTGGACCATCATGCTGAGCGCGTCCACCGGCTCGTCATTCACCAGCACGGACATCTTCACCAGGTTGTCCTCGCGGTAGCCCTCCAGCTGGTAGTCGAAGGACGCATAGCCCCGCGTCACCGATTTCAGCCGGTCGTAGAAGTCGAACACCACCTCGTTCAGCGGCAGGTCATAGACCGCCATCGCGCGGCTGCCGGCATAGGTCAGGTCCATCTGGATGCCCCGCCGGTCCTGGCACAGCTTCAGCACGTCGCCCAGGAATTCGTCCGGCACCAGGATCGTCGCCTTGATCCGCGGCTCCTCGACATGGGCCACGGTCGAGGGATCGGGCATGTCGGCGGGGTTGTGCAGGTCGATCTGCGTGCCGTCTTTCATGTAGACGTGGTAGATCACCGAGGGCGCGGTGGTAATGAGTTCGATATCGTATTCCCGCTCGATCCGGTCGCGGACGACTTCGAGGTGCAACAAGCCCAGGAAGCCGCAGCGGAAGCCGAAGCCCAGCGCGGTGGAGCTTTCCATCTCGTAGCTGAAGGACGCGTCGTTGAGCGCCAGCTTGTCGATGGCGTCGCGCAGATCCTCGAACTCGGCCGAGTCCACCGGG
The DNA here is from genome assembly GCF_009363735.1 of Roseovarius sp. THAF8. Lineage (NCBI taxonomy): Bacteria > Pseudomonadati > Pseudomonadota > Alphaproteobacteria > Rhodobacterales > Roseobacteraceae > Roseovarius > Roseovarius sp. THAF8. Next base: position 1,376,029 of record NZ_CP045410.1, read on the forward strand.
AAGAGCCCGCAGAAGACCACCGGCTGCGACGGGTTGAAGCCGGGCAGCGGCTCGGGCGTCTGGTTCTTTTCCAGCGTGATGGTGTCGCCCACGCGGGTGTCGCGGACCTGCTTGATCGAGGCGTTGAGATAGCCGATCTCGCCCGGTCCCAGCTCCTTGACCGGTTTCATCGACGGCCGGTAGACGCCGATATCGTCCACATCATAAGTGCCGCCGGTTTTCATCATGCGGATGCGGTCGCCCTTCTTCAGGACACCGTCGATGATCCGAATGATACAGATGACGCCCAGGTACTGGTCGTACTTGCTGTCGACCAGCATCGCCTTCAGCGGCGCGTCGCGCGTGCCCTTGGGCGGCGGCAGAAGTTTGACAATGGCCTCCAACACCTCGCGGATGCCCTCGCCCGTCTTGGCCGACACCGGGATCGCGCCCGAGGCGTCGATGCCGATCACGTCCTCAACCTGTTCGGCCACGCGGCTGATATCCGAAGCGGGCAGGTCGATCTTGTTGAAAACCGGCACGATTTCGTGATCAGCGTCGATCGCCTTGTAGACGTTGGCCAGGGTCTGCGCCTCGACACCTTGCGTAGAGTCCACGACCAGCAGCGAGCCCTCGACGGCGCGCATGGAACGCGAGACCTCGTAGGCAAAGTCGACATGGCCGGGCGTGTCGATCAGGTTCAGCACGTAATCCTCGCCATCGAGCGCGGTATATTCGATGCGCACGGTGTTTGCCTTGATGGTGATGCCGCGCTCGCGCTCGATATCCATCGCGTCCAGAAGCTGTTCCTTCATGTCCCGGTCCGGCACCGTATCGGTGGCCTGGATCAGCCTGTCGGCCAGCGTCGATTTCCCGTGGTCGATATGCGCCACGATGGAGAAATTGCGGATATGCGAAAGCGGTGTCATGTAGGGGATATGTATGGGTTTAGGGGGTTTGGCAAGCAGTCAAAATGACACCTTCAAATAAGGGTTCTCAACATGGGTATGACCAAAAGGCTAATCGAGATTCAGGAATTATCAGAGCGCTTAATAGAAGAGTATCACGACGGCGGGATCAATGACTCAGTAGCGCGACACCTGGTTCGCGCAATTCCATACAATGTAAGCTCACATACTACTCGCTTTTTACCTGAAGCTGAGGATGATCCGATTGGGCAAGCGGCCGTTCTCTCAGAGCTTGAACGCGCGATAAAAGTTCTCGCTTACCAGAACTTTGAAGACTTTTCTTTAGAGAACCAAGTTCTAGAAAGGCGAATGATCGAGTCTTTGCTAGAAGACTTCAATGTACTCGGCTATGGCGCTCATTACTTAAACGATGAGCACGGTCAGGTTGAACAGGATCATGGTTTCGCGCCTCTTTTTGGGAACGTTGGCGAGCACAGTGGCACGCTTTTCGATGAAGTAGCTCCTTTTACTGACTACCTACAACGAAACGAACCCTTTCGGTTCTGGAGTGAGTGGTATCAGGGCTTCCTAGACGGCGAGCCGCTTGACTGGGAGCTGCAGCGGCGGGTGGCGCTTATCGACAACGACATCTGGGAGGCCGGGCCGGAGGCTGTGGCCGAGGAGATCACGCGGATCGAGGCGGACTATCAGGCTGAGCAAGCTAGCCGCGCGGCGCCGGACCCCGATCCGGTAACGGAAGGTGAGAAATCAGCCATAGCCCAGCGGGCCTCGATGAACCGCGATGCGCTGGCTGTGACAATTGCTAGCTTGCTCGAACAACTGGCGGACTTCAAAGAACGAGTGCGCGGGTTGAACCATCTTGAGCCGGAGTTCCGGCAAAAACTGCTCGATTTTATTGACGATTTCTCGGGCAAACTGACCGAGCTTTTGACTGACCTGCCGAATCCCGGCGAAGATATCTCGGATGCGCAGGCTGGAAGATTGGCATTGTGGTTGCGCGACTACAAAGGTTTCGTGCACGGAAAACTTGCGCAATATGCGTCGCCTCAGAATGTCGCCGAAGCGACAGTTCCGACAGCGATTGTCTTGGCGGGCACAGGCGTAGGGGCGATGCTCGGCATGCCCGTGGCGGGCGTCGTCGCGGCTGGATTGATTGCCAATACAATGAAACCGGGGCAAGCCGCGAAAGAGCTCACGAAGCCGTCCAAGAGCGACGACGATGTTAGTTGAGTCGTCGCAAAGATGGGCAGTATACACCCTACAGTCCGACGCGACAACTTCAGCGCGCAAGCTATATCCTTACCAAGAACAGGAGGCGACCATGCATAACGAGACAACACTCACCGGCGTTCTTGTGACCGGCAAGGTGCAGGGCGTGAATTACCGCGCCTGGACGCAGGAAGAGGCGAAGTCGCGCGGTCTGCGCGGCTGGGTTCGCAACGAGGCCGATGGGTCGGTCCGGGCCGTTCTGTCGGGGCCGGAAGAGGCCGTGGCGGACATGCTGCGCGCGATGGAAAAGGGGCCGCCGGCAGCCAATGTCGCGCGGGTGGAGCCGGAGCCCGCCGAAGCACCCGATCAGGACGGGTTCGAGATACTGCGCTGACGGCGCGTCTTTTCGCGACGTCATCCCGGACCTGATCCGGGATCTCCTGGCCGTGGGGCTTGGCGCCGCTTGTGCCGCCGAAACAGGCACCGCATGTCGCGGCCTCGCCTCACTACAGGCGCAAAGCTGACTTTCGCGCCCCATGCGCTACACTCCCCGGCAGGAGGTACTGCCGATGGTCCGACTCGCCCTTTTGCTCGCCGCCCTCGCGACGCCCGTCTTGGCCCAAGGCGTCGTGGCTCAGGAGGCCGAGCGCAAGCCCAGTCACTGCCTGTCCATTGCGCAATCAGCCCCCGGGATCGAGTACGTTCAGAAGGCCAGTTTCCGCGATCCGGTCCCGCAGGATCGCGTGCGCCTGCACTACATCGCCCATGCCTCTTTCCTGATCCAGGCCCAGTCCGGCACCAGCGCGGTCACGGATTTCACCGGCTTCATCGGCAACGTGGATTTCCTGCCCGACGTGGTGACGATGAACCACGCCCATGAGACCCACTGGACGCCCTTCCCCGACCCGGGCATTCCCAACGTTCTGCCGGGCTGGGGCGAAGAGCATGGCGCGGGGATCGACCATTATCTCGATCTGGGTGACATGGTGATCCGCAACGTCTCGACCGATATCCGCCCGCGCTATGGCGCGCCGGCCGAGCCCGAGGGCAACTCGATCTTCGTGTTCGAAACGGCCGGCCTGTGCATCGGACACCTGGGCCACCTGCACCACATGCCCACCGACGAGCAGTTCGCGGCCCTGGGGCGGGTTGATGTGCTGCTGGCGCCTGTCGACGGAGGTTATACTCTGCCGCTGCCCCGGATGATCGAGACGGTCGAGCGCCTGCGGTCGTCCATCGTCATACCGATGCACTGGTTCGGCGACGGCACGCTTCAGGCCTTCCTGGCGGCGATGGAGGAGGAGTTTGCAGTGGTGCGCACCGAGGACAGTGCGCTGACGGTTTCGCTCGATACGCTGCCGGGGCAGCCCACCGTCATGGTGCTGCGGCCCCGGTGGCTGTCAGAGACCGACTGATCCTACCGCTTGCGGTCGCGACGCGAGCTCATGGGCTGGAACGCGACGCCGACATGGGCCTCGCAATAGGGCTTGCCGGCTTTCACCGGCAGACCGCAGAACCAGAAATCATCCGTCGCCGGATCGCCCACGGGCCACTTGCAGGTCCGCTCGGTCAATTCCATCAGCGACAGCTTCTTCGCCTTCTTCTCGATCTCGCTGACCTTGGCCAGCGCGGCGGGGTCGATCTCGTTCGCCGAAGGTTGCGGCGGCAGGGGCTGGCCCGCCGGGATGATCGCCTTGACGCGGCTTGCCGCGGCGGTGGGCGCGGGCTCTTCCTTGGGTTCGGGCTTTTTCGCCTCGGGCTTGGGCGCGGAAGGCTTGGCCTTGGCAGCCGGTTTCGCCTTGGCGGCGGGCTTGGCCTTGGCCGGTGTCTCGGACGCGGCGGCGCCATTGCCCGAGCCGCTGCGGTTCGACAGGCCAAGGCGGTGCACCTTGCCGATCACCGCGTTGCGGGTCACGCCGCCCAGTTCCTTGGCGATCTGGCTGGCCGACTGGCCCTCGCTCCACATTTTCTTCAGCAGTTCGACGCGCTCGTCACTCCAGGACATGAGCCACCTTTCATTGGTTCATCACGCCGCCGGGTTTCCCCGGGGCGTGGTCTTTTTGCAAGTTGCCCTATTCTAATCACTGGGCGTTGAGTTACAAGGCACCGCAAGACGACAATCGAGGCCGAGATGCAGGAATTCCACGAAATGGGCAGCCGCCGCTTCGGGCGGGTCAACTGGCTTGGGCTGGCGACGCTCGCCAAGCGCGAAACCCAGCGGTTTCTTGCCGTCTGGACCCAGACCCTGATGGCGCCGCTGGCGACGGCGGGGCTGTTCCTGGTGATCTTTTCCATCGCCATCGGAGAGCGCCGGGGCGACGTGATGGGCGTGGATTTCACCACCTTCATCGCGCCCGGCATCCTGATGATGACGGTGATCCAGAACAGTTTCGCCAACACCTCGTCGTCCATCGTGATTTCCAAGGTGCAGGGCAACATCGTCGACACGCTGATGCCGCCCCTGTCACCGGCCGAGCTGGTGCTGGGCTACCTGGCCGGGGCCGTCGCGCGCGGCGTTCTGGTGGCGCTGGCCATCGCGGTGGGGCTGGCGCTGTTCCTAGGGATCGTGCCGAAGCATCCTTTGATCTGGCTGGGCTTCGTGACGCTGGGCGCGGCGTTCCTGGGCGCGCTTGGCATGGTCGCGGGCATCTTCGCGCAGAAGTTCGACCAGATGGCGGCGATCACCAACTTCATCGTCACGCCGCTGGCGTTCCTGTCGGGCACGTTCTACTCGGTCGAGGCGCTGCCCGGCGCGCTCTACACGATCAGCCACGTGAACCCGGTCTTCTACCTGATGGACGGAGGGCGCTACGGCATGATCGGCGTCTCGGACAGCAGCGTGACGCTGGGCGCGGCGATCGTGCTGGGCTCGACGCTGGCGGTGTCGCTCCTGGCCTGGGCACTTTTCCGCAAGGGCTATCGGCTCAAGGCCTGAGCGGGGCCATTTTCTGCGCAGAAAATGGCGGCGAAAATGCGCATTTTCGCGCCCCCCGTGGCGCCGGTCAGCCCTGTCCTGTCGGGCTCAGCGCGCAGACCTGGCGTACCTTGCGCCCGTCGCGGAAATAGTCGTGCATACCCCGACGGTCCTCGCCCAGGATCAGGTCGTGGTCGATCCAGACACAGTCAAGGTTCAGCGCCTCGGCCATGAACTCGGTGGCCCTGCGGGACGGCACGCCCACAACCGTGTGGCTGCGCCCCTCCACCTCGGTCACGGCATTGAGCGGGTTCGACACGTCTTCCTTCAGGACCTGGATCATGGCGTTGTCCTGCACGATGAACTCGCTGTCGATCATGACCAGCCCCGGTTCCAGTGCACGAATGAGCGACAACAGGCGGAAATGGTCCATCACATGATAGAAGATACCGTAAAGCGCCACCACGTCGAACCGCTCGCCCGCCGCGCCCCGCGCCTCGAGATCGGCGAACAGGTCGCCGCAGGTCAGGCTCACGCGCGGCTTGAAGTCGGTCTCGGGGAAGGCGTCGAACCGCGCCACCAGCTCGGGCCGCGCCTCGACCCCCACCACCTCGGCCGCCCCGGCGGCGGCAAGCGCGTAGGACCACCGCCCGTCATGGGCGGCGATGTCCAGAACGCGGGCCCCTTCGATCTGCGGGCCGAACGGGTCGATGATCAGCTTGTGCCGCTGGTTCAGCCGATAGATCGTGGTCTCATTGTCGTCATAGGGCGGAAGCTCGGCCAGGAAGTCGAACAGGCCGCTCATCGGCAAAGCCGCTCGGCCCGCTCACCATAGGCGCGATAGGCCTTCCAGAACGACTCATCCCGGCCCCGGTCCGACTGGCGGATTTCCTGGGCCTTGTGCGGGTCCCTATAGAACGCCGCCGCGCGACGCTGGTCGGACGGGTTCAGCGTCTGGTCCGCCGCCGCCTGGATACAGCCGCAGAGCGCCCGCGACCGCGACTTGCGATCCGACGCCATGCAGGCGCTCGAGATCGGACCCGACGCCATGGGCGCGGCGCGGCTGACCGAACCGCTGCGCCCGTCGAAGCGATCGGGCTGACCGCAGCCGGCAAGGCCGACAGCCATAAGGGTCATCAATACCTTTTTCATCGGGACTGTCCTGCTCTGTCCTCGTGGTGCCGGCGGGATCGCGGGTTTGCCCCGTCTTTGCCGCACCGTTGCGTTAACCTTCAATGGGCACGATATTGCCCCATCGTCCGGGGTTTTTCAATCGGGATGACACGGACGCGACGCTCAGTCCTGCGGCGGGTTCTCTTCGGGGCGCGTGGTGTCGTACTGGTCGCCCGGCGATGTGAACCGCGTCCACCGCGCCGGCAGGATCGACCCCGAGGTCAGCGCCAGGTTTTCGCCCGTCGCCGGCATGAACCAGATCTCGGCCCCGATGCCGTCGCTGTCGCGTTCACGCACCACGGCGCGGCGTGGAATGCGGATGTCGACGCGGACACCATCGCGATACGGCAGGCCCGTGCCCATGCAAGTGGCCGGGGTGCCGACATAGCGTTCGACAGGCGCAACCTCGTTGAACACGCGCAGGTCATGCAGCACCGCCTGCCCGTCCACGGCCAGCGATCCGGGTGCCAGAAGGTCGCGCACATGCGGGCGCACATAGGCTGTCAGCCGCTCGCTTTGCGCCCAGACACCGCAGAGCGCCAACTGCCCGTCGATGGCCCGGCGCGGCTCGACCGCCACGGTGACGCCGCCGCCGGTGCTGAACCCGCCGCCGCCCAGCGTGATATCGCCGGTCAGCGGCACGGTGTCGGGGGCCGCGATGACGCTGCCTGACAGGCTGAACACGGCCAGCGTGGCGGTCATAAAGGCGCGGAATGACATGATGCGGCTCTCCATTGTGAGTTTCCCAACGCTACACAGCCTTACCATGCGCTTCAACAGGATCGCCAACACCTCTGCATGAAACAGCTAGCGTGTAACGACGAAAAAAAATCTGAGCGCGCTGAAACTTCTCTCGATCACCCTCCGTATCTTCGGTCAAGCGCCGGCCAGGGAGGCTGGTTGCGTAAGCTGAAAAAGAGAGAGGAATACAATGTATACTCGTACCATCACCGCCGTTTCCGCCCTGTCGATGCTGGGGGGCGCCGCCTTCGCGCAGAGCGATAGCGCCGACATGGGTTTCGCGCTTGCCAATGACGGCATGACGCTTGTGTCCATGGCCGACATCACATCGCCCACCGATGTGCAGACCATGGACCTCAGCGAAGCACTGGACGCCATCGCATGGCGCCCCGTCACCGGCGAACTGCTTGGCTTCAAGAACGGCATGGTCGTCACCATCGACCCCGCGAGCGGTGAGATGACCGATCTCGAAGCGGCGTTCAACGACGACGCCATGGTCGCCGACGGCTCGAAGGTCGCGTTCGACTTCAACAACAAGATCGACGCCGTCCGCGCCGTCTCCTCGGAAGAAGACAACCTGGTCTATTTCCCCAAGGATTTCAGCGCCGAGGACAAGGCCGGCAAGGTCGTGCGCGTCACTGACCTGGCCTATGCCGAAGGCGACGCCAATGCCGGCGCCGACCCGATGATCTATGCCAACGCCTATACCAACGCGATCAACGGCGAGACCGCCGGCAGCACGTTCCAATACGCGCTGGACGCGGAAACGGACTCGCTGGTCAGCCTGGCCAATAACGAAGGCACGCTGGAAACCATCGCCGAAGTCACCGTCGACGGCGAAGCCGTGGACCTGAGCGACTGGGGCGGCTTCGACATCATGTCGCCGTCCGAGGGCGAAGACATGGCCTATGCCATCCTGCAGATGGAAGGCGCCGAGACGGCCGGCTTCTACACCATCAACCTGGAAACCGGTGAAGCCATGATGGAAGCCGATCTGGGCATGGGCGGCTTCACCGCGCTGGCCATCGCACAGGCGCGCTAAGCCAAGACTTGCGTAACGAGTTCTGTTGTTGAGTTCGTAACGAGTGATGAGGGGGGCTTTCGGGCTCCCCTCTTTTTGCGAAAGGGTAGCTGCACTGCGCGGAACAGAGGCGCGGCCCTGCCGCGCCGCCGCGCGATCGCCAGACCGCCCCCCGGGCTGGCGATTGGGTGCCGTGGGCACTTCGAATTGAGGTTTTACGGATGTGGCGAAGATAAAGTGCTCTGAAGAGACGTCGGTTCGCCATCCCGCGGTCTGGCAATCGCGCGGTGCAAAAGGCCGAATGGTTTACCCCACATCCGTCCGGCCGCGCCGGTCACCGCGCAGCGCGGCATACAGAACATGCGTCCGCCAGCGCCCCGCGATCTGCAAATAGCTCTGCGCCACGCCCTCGTACTTGAACCCGCAGCTTTCCAGCAGACGCCGCGAAGGAGCGTTTTCCGGCAGACAGGCGGCTTCGAGCCGCGACAGGTCCAGTCGCTCGAAGGCGTAGTGCGACACTGCCTGCAGCGCCTCGCGCATGTAGCCCTTGCGCGCATGAGGCTGACCGGTCCAGTAGCCCAGCGTGCCCGACTGGGCGGGGCCACGCCGGATATTGTCCAGCGTGATCGCCCCCACCAGCATGTCGTCCTCGCGCCGGAACAGGAACAAGGGCACCGCCGAGCCCGACGAGATCGACCGCTGAGACCAGTAGACCCGGTTGGCGAACCCCTTGCGCGACAGGTGGTCGGCGGCCCATTGCGGCTCCCACGGGGTCAGGAAATCGGCGCTGCTTTCGCGCAAGGACGACCAGTCGCGGAAGTCCGTCAGGACGGGCTGACGCAGGGTCAGGCGCTCCGTCTCGATCCGGATCTTCCGGCGCGGCAGGAACATCAGGCCGCACGCCTTTCCTGCAAGGTCTGCAGTGACGGCGCATGGCTGACGGGCCCGTAAAGCGCCAGCGCGGCGGGCGCTTCGGTGGCAATCACCTCGGCGTGCGATTTGAGGTCCTTCAGCGTGACCGCGTCGATCCGCTCGACCACCTCGTCGAGGTCCGGCACCCGGCCCCAGATCTGCATCATCCGCGCCGAGCGTTCGGCCCGGTTCGACGGGCTTTCCAGCCCCATCAGCAGGCCCGCCTTCATCTGTGCCCGCGCCCGGTCCAGCTCGGCCTGACTGAAATCCTCGGCGGCGCGCTTCATCTCGTCCACCGTCAGGCGGCCAAGGCTTTCCATCTCGTCGGCGGACGTGCCGGCATAGATCGTGAGCATCCCGGTATCCGCATAGGCCCCGGCCTGCGCAAAGATCGTATAGCACAGCCCCCGCCGCTCGCGGATCTCCTGGAACAGGCGCGAGGACATCGAGCCGCCCAGCGCCGACGCGTAGATCTGCGCGGTATGAATGTCGGGGCTGGAATAGTTCGAGCTCTCGAACGCCATGGCGAAATGCGCCTGCTCCAGCGTGCGCACGGTGCGCGTCTCGCCCCCGGCGAACTTGGCGGCGGGCGGCGCGATGGTGTTCGAGGGCTGCATGTCGCCGAACGCCTCTTCGGCCAGCTTGACCAGCGCGTCGTGATCCACGGCCCCGGCGGCGGACAGGATCATCTGCCCCGGGCGATAGCGCTGGTCGACGAACCGCGTCAGGTCATCACGCGAAAAGCTGCGCACACGGTCTTCTGGCCCCAGGATGGTGCGGCCCAGCGGGTGGTTGGGATAGGCCTGCTCCTGCAACCAGTCGAAGATGATGTCGTCGGGCGTATCCAGCGCCTGCCCGATCTCCTGCAGGATCACGCCGCGCTCGACCTCGATCTCGCGCGCGTCGAACACCGGGTTGCGCAGGATATCGGCCACCACGTCCAGCGCCAGCGGCACGTCATCGGCCAGCACGCGGGCGTAATAGGCCGTCACCTCGCGGCTGGTATAAGCATTGATATAGCCGCCCACATCCTCGATCGCCTCGGCAATTTCCAGCGCGTTGCGCCGCTTGGTGCCCTTGAAGGCCATGTGTTCGAGGAAATGCGCGATGCCGTTCTGGGCGGCGTCCTCGTGCCGGGCACCCGCCAGGACCCACACGCCGATGGCCGCCGATTGCAGGCCCGGCATATGTTCGGTGACGATGCGAAATCCGTTGTCGAGAGTGGTCAGGTTGACGGTCAATTCGGGATGCGGTCCTTGATGAGGGTTTCGATGGCGGCAAGGTCGTTCTCGACCCGTGTCACGCGTTCCGACCGCTCATACAGGTCGGCCATACGGTCCGGCAAGGGGGGATGTTGGCCGCTGGCCTCTTCCACCGCCGCCGGGAACTTGGCCGGGTGGGCGGTTGCCAGCGTGATCATCGGGATGGCAGGGTCGCGCATTTCCTCGGCCACCTTTACGCCGACGGCGGAATGCGGACACAGCAGTTCCCCGGCGGCGTTCCAAGTCTCCAGGATCGTCGCGCGGGTCTCGTCCTCGGCGCAGCGGCCCGAGGCGAAGGTTTCCCGCAACGCCTCCAATGCTCCTTGGCTGACTGAAAAGCCGCCGGCCTTCAACTCGTCCATCAGCTGCGCCACGGCGGCACCGTCCTGATCGTAAGCATAGTAGAGCGCCCGCTCGAAATTGGAGCTGACCTGGATATCCATCGACGGGCTGATCGACGGGATCACGCCGTCGGGCCTGTATTCCGACGTGGTCAGGCAGCGGTGCAGGATGTCGTTTTGGTTGGTGGCGACGATCAGCTGGTCGATCGGCAGGCCCATACGCTTGGCGATGTAACCTGCGAAGATGTCGCCGAAATTGCCCGTGGGCACGGTGAAGCTCACCTTGCGTTCGGGCGCGCCCAGCGACACGGCGGAAGTGAAGTAATAGACCACCTGCGCCAGCACCCGCGCCCAGTTGATCGAGTTCACACCGGCCAGTCCCACCGCGTCGCGGAATTCGAAGTCGTTGAACATGTCCTTCACCCGCGCCTGGCAGGCGTCGAAATCGCCATCGACGGCGATGGCGTGCACGTTGTCTTCGACAGGCGTGGTCATCTGGCGGCGCTGCACCTCGCTGACCCGGCCATGGGGGTAGAGGATGAAAACATCCACCTTGTCCAGCCCCCGGAACGCCTCGATCGCTGCCGAGCCGGTGTCGCCCGAGGTCGCGCCCACGATGCACACCCGGTCGCCCGAGCGTTTGAGCGACGCCTCGAACAGCTGGCCGATCAGCTGCATCGCGAAATCCTTGAACGCGAGCGTGGGGCCTTGGAACAGCTCCAGCAGGAAGTGCCCGGCATCCAGCTGCTTCAGCGGCGCGCGGGCGGCATGTCCGAAGCCCGCGTAGGTGCGCGCGATGATCTCGCGGAATTCGTCATCGGTGAAGGCGTCGCCGATGAAGGGGAGCATGATGCGCAACGCCGCCTCCTCGTAAGACACCCCGTGCAGCGCCTTGATCTCGTCCGCCGCCAGCGTCGGGATGCTTTCGGGCAGGTACAGCCCGCCATCCCGCGCCAGCCCGGTCAGCATGGCCTCCTCGAAACTCAGGATGGGCGCGTTGCCGCGGGTCGAGATGTATTTCATCGGTCCAGTCCTTTTGCGGCGCCACGGCCGCGGAAGATATAGAAAGCGGTCATGCCCAGCCAGATGGCGGCCAGCGAGAACCACGTGATCGCGTATTGCAAGTGATCGTTCGGAATGTGGGCCGTGTCCACCGGCAAGGGCGTCACGGCCGCCTCGGGATGCGACAGGGTGCGCGCCACCAGCAGCACCGGCTCGGTGTCCAGCACCTCGGCCATCTGTCCCAGGTCGCGCGCGAACCACGTGTTGCCGTCGACATCGTTTTCGGGCGTCGAGCTGTTGCGGTCGTCGGGCCAGTGCAGGTTGCCGGTGACCGTCAGCGCGCCCCCGGGCGCGTCACTCAGCGCATCGCCCTGCCGGATGAAGCCGCGATCCACCAGGATGCGCCGCCCGCCTTCAGTCTCGAAGGGCGAGATCACCAGGTATCCCGCGCCCACCTGCTTGCGGCTGACCAGGACGCGCAGCGCCCCGTCTCCGAATTGACCGCTCACTTCCACCGGAAGATACTTGTCCGCCTCGGGATCGAACCTTTCCGGCAGGGCCACCGGCGCGGCGTCGATCCGCGTCTCGATCTGCGAAAGGATGCCTTCCTTCCAGTCCAGACGCTGCACCTGCCACACGCCCAGCCAGATCAGCACGGCCGCACCGGCCAGCCCGAAGATCAGCGGAAGGAGTGTTTTTCTCAGCATGATGCCCCATCTGACGCGAAAATGCGGAAGGCTCCCCCTCCGCATCTTCCTCTGGCTTCAAATATCCCCGCCGGAGGCAGAGAATTTTCGTACGAAAATTCTTCAGCCGCCCCAGATGTAGACCGCGGCGAACAGGAACAGCCAGACCACGTCGACAAAGTGCCAGTACCAGGCGGCGGCTTCGAACCCGATGTGTTTTTCGGGGGTGAAGTGGCCCCGCATGAGCCGCAGAAGGCAGACGAACAGGAAGATCGTTCCGATCACCACATGCGCCCCGTGAAAGCCGGTCGCCATGAAGAAGTTCGCGCCGTAGATGTTGCCCGAAAATCCGAAAGCCGCGTGGCTGTATTCATAGGCCTGCAACCCGGTGAAGATCACGCCCAGGGCGATGGCGATGGTCAGGCCCCATTTGACGTCGTCGCGGTTGTTCTCGTGCACCAGCGCGTGGTGCGCCCAGGTGGCGGCCATGCCCGAGCACAGCAGGATCAGCGTGTTGATCAGCGGCAGGTGCCAGGGGTCGAACGTCTCGATCCCCGCCGGCGGCCAGACGCCATCGGTAATGGGGGACATCTCGCCCATCGGGTAGATCGCGTGCTTGAAGAAGCTCCAGAACCACGCGGCGAAGAACATGACCTCGGACATGATGAACATGATGAAGCCATAGCGCAGCCCGATCCGCACCACCGGCGTATGGTCGCCCGCCTGGCTTTCCTTGATCGTGTCCGCCCACCAGCCGAACATCACGTAGGCGACGCCCACGAAGCCGGCCAGCAGCATCCACGGCCCGCTGCCGTGAAAGAACAGCACCGCGCCGAACAGCATGACGAACCCGGCCATTGCCCCCAGGAGGGGCCAGATAGAGGGGTTCAGGATGTGGTAGTCGTGATTTTTTTCATGTGCCATCTAGCAAAGTCCCTCGTCGGTGGCTCTTAGTTCACGTTGTTATCAGGCGCCTCGCCCTTGTCGAGCGCCGCCTGCGTTTCGTCTTCGGGCAGGTCGATCTCGTAGAACGTATAGCCCAGTGTGATGGTTTTCGTGTACTTCGCATCGCGGTCGTCGACAATCTCGGGATCGACGAAAAACGTCACCGGCATCTGCACGCGTTCGCCCGGTTGCAACACCTGCTGCTCGAAGCAGAAGCAATCGATCTTGGTAAAGAACCCGCCCGCCTCGAACGGCGTGACGTTGTAGCTGGCCGAGCCCGCGATCGGGCGGTCGGTGGGATTGTAGGCCTCGTAGAAGGCAAGGCCCGTCTCACCGATGCGGATCTCCATCTCGCGCTGCACCGGCTTGAACTCCCAAGGAAAGCCGCGCTCGTTGCTGGCGTCGAAGCGGATCTTGATGGTGCGGTCCAGGATCTCGTCCGAGCCCAGGTCGGCCACGTTGGTCTCGCCGCCATAGCCGGTGACCCGGCAGAACCAGTCGTAAAGCGGCACCGACGCCCAGGCCAGCGCGCCCATCGTGACGCCCACGGCCACCAGCCGCATCACCGTCTTGGTATTCCGGTCCATCGCCATCAGCTTGCCTCCTCTGTCGTCACCGCGAAATCGTCGTCAGACACCTTGGCAATGGTCAGCCCGAAGACAAGTGCGACAAAAGCGGCAAGAACCAGGCCGAGCCCGAGGTTGCGCGAAAAGCGGCGCTTGTGCATTTCGTGTTGGCGCGACAGCGACATGGCTCACCACCCTCCCAGGCCGTAGGGCGCCAACAGCGCCTCGGCGGCAATCGCGCCGAAATGCGCGAAGAGGTACAGCAGCGACAACTTGAAGAACTTGCGCTCGGCCAGGTACTTGTCCGCTTCCGAGGCGGCCTCGTCCCGGCGCCAGATGTCCACCGCGCCTTTCAGGAAGGTGGCGTTCAGCACCAGCGCGACGGCCAGGTAGAGCGGCCCGCCCACGCTGGTGAAGCCCAGCCCGATGGCGAGCGCCGCCAGCAGCACGGTGTAGACCAGGATATGCACGCGGGTCGACCGGCGCCCGTGGGTCACGGTCAGCATCGGCACCCGCGCATTGTCGTAATCCATCTTGGTGAACAGCGCCAGGGCCCAGAAATGAGGCGGCGTCCACATGAAGGTCAGGCAGAACATCAGCACCGCCTCGACCGAGACCGATCCCGTCGCCGCGGCCCAGCCGATCATCGGGGGGAAGGCCCCGGCGGCGCCGCCGATCACGATGTTCTGCGGCGTCCAGCGCTTCAGCCACATGGTATAGATCACGATGTAGAAGAAGATGGTGAAGGCCAGCAGGCCTGCCGCCAGAAGGTTGGTCGCCAGCCCCAGCATCACCACGGCAAAGCCGGACAGCGCAATGCCGAAGGCGAACGCCTCGTCCCGCGTCACCTTGCCGGCGGGGATGGGCCGCTTGGCGGTTCGTTTCATCACCGCGTCGATATCAGCGTCCCACCACATGTTGAGCGCGCCCGACGCGCCACCGCCCACGGCGATGAACAGGATCGCGGCAAAGCCCACCACCGGATGCACCGAGACAGGCGCGGCAATCAGCCCGACGAAGGCCGTGAACACGACCAGCGTCATCACGCGCGGTTTCAAGAGCGCGAAGAAATCGCCGAAGCTGGCCTCGTCCTCGAAGCCCTGAACCTTGCTGGTGTTGAGACTTGCGTCGCTCATGTCTTCTCCGAAACACGGGATGCGCCCGGAGGCGCATCCTGCGGGGGATGGCATGGGGCGCGCGTGCTGCGCGCCCCGGCTGTCTTTTACTCGGCGGCGGCCAGCTTCACGCGGTCGGGAAGCGTCGACGGGTCACCTGCATATTCCTCGATCGCGCCTTCCAGCCAGGCATCATAGTCTTCCTGGCTGACGACCTTGACCGTGATCGGCATGTAGGCGTGCGCCTGGCCGCAGAGTTCCGAACACTGGCCGAAATAGATGCCTTCCTTCTCAGCGCTGAACCACAGCTGCGCGATCCGGCCCGGAACGGCGTCCTGCTTCACGCCGAAGGCGGGAATGGTCCAGCTGTGGATCACGTCCGCGCCGGTGACCTGCATCACGACCGTCTGGCCCACGGGCACGACCACGGCGGTGTCGGTGGCCAGCAGGAACTCGTCCTCGGAATAGCCCGCCTCTTCCAGCTGCGCGCGCACATCGTCGGTCAGGCGGTTGTCGCCGCCCGTGGCCGGCGCGCCGATCATGTAGCTGTCGAAGGCGAAATCGTGATCCATGTATTCATAGCCCCAGTACCACTGGTACCCGGTGACCTTGATGTTCACGTCGCCCTCGGGAATTTCCTGCTGCTTGAACAGCACCGGCAGCGAGAACGCCGCGATGAACACCAGGATCACGATCGGCACCACGGTCCAGGCCACCTCGATCGGCGAGTTGTGGGTAAAGCTCGACGGCGTCGGGTTGGCCCGCTTGTTGTAGCGCACGATGCAGTAGCCCAGCAGGCCACAGACGAAAATGGTGATCGCGGTGATGATCACCAGCACCATGCCGTCGAGCCAATGCAGGTCGCGCGCCAGTTCCGTGGCAGCCGGTTGAAAACCGATCGCGCCCTGTTCGGGCTTGCCGATGATTTCAAGATTTTCCTGTGCCATCGCCGGAAGCGCCGTTGCAGCGGCCATCATGGACGCCAGAAAGCTGGTGAATTTGCGCATGTTGCACCCTGATCCCGTTAGTTCGGTTTTATCTTCTGCAGAACGTCCCAAGGCGCATGCCATGGAATCCCGTTGTTCGCGCCGTAAATAACAATATTCTTACGGGGCGTACAAGGAAATGCGTTGCGGCAAACGGACGCTTTTGAAACCGTTAAAATACTGGCGTTTCCGGCGCCGCGAGCAGGAGCATGCAGATGACATCATACGTTTTTCGTCCCTTCGAGACCGAGATCGAGCGCGAGGCGGCGCTGGCCAGGCTGCGCGAGGCCGTGGCCGGCGCGGATGACGGCGAGCTCTTCCTGGAGCGTCGCCGGGCGGAATCCCTGTTGTTCGACGATGGCCGGGTCAAGACCGCCTCGTATGACGCCGCGCAGGGCTTCGGGCTGCGCGCCGTGCGCGGCGAGGTAGCGGGCTATGCCCATTCATCCGAGATTTCCGAAGCCGCGATGGGCCGCGCCGTGGAAACCGCGCGCCTGGCCGTGGGCGATGGCGGCGGCACGATGGCCGACGCCCCCGCCGCCACCAACCGGCGGCTCTATTCCGACGCCGACCCCATCGCCGGGCACGAGTTTCCCGTCAAGCTCGATACGTTGCGCGAGATCGACGCCTACCTGCGCGACATGGACCCCCGCGTGGTGCAGGTGACCGCCGCCATCGCCGCCTCCCTGCAGGAGATCGTGATCCTGCGCGCCGACGGGCACGAGGTCAGCGACACCCGCCCCATGACGCGCCTCAATATAAGTGTCATCGTCGAAAAGGACGGCCGTCGCGAAACCGGCAGCGTCGGCGGCGGCGGACGCGTCATGCTCGACGGCCTCATTGCCCCCGAGGACTGGCAGGCCAAGGCCCGCGAGGCGCTGCGCATCGCCCTGGTCAACCTCGAGGCCGAGGCGGCACCGGCGGGCGTGATGGACGTGGTCCTTGGCCCCGGCTGGCCAGGTATCCTGTTGCACGAGGCGATCGGTCACGGGCTGGAGGGCGATTTCAACCGCAAGGGCAGCTCGGCCTTCGCCGGGCTGATGGGCCAGCGCATCGCCGCCCCCGGCGTCACCGTGCTGGATGACGGCACCATCCCCGACCGGCGCGGCAGCATCACCGTCGATGACGAGGGCACGCCCTCGGGCAAGAACGTCCTGATCGAGGACGGCATCCTTGTAGGCTACATGCAGGACCGCCAGAACGCCCGCCTGATGGGGGTCGAGGCCACCGGCAACGGGCGGCGCCAAAGCTATGCCCACGCGCCGATGCCGCGCATGACCAACACCTACATGCTGGGCGGCGACGCGACGCGGGACGAGATCGTGGCGGATCTCAAGGACGGGATCTATGCCGTGGGCTTCGGCGGCGGGCAGGTCGACATCACCAACGGCAAGTTCGTCTTTTCCTGCACCGAGGCCTACCGCGTGAAGAACGGCAGGATCGGCGCGCCGGTCAAGGGCGCCACGCTGATCGGCGACGGGGCGACCGCCCTGCAACAGATCCGCGCGCTCGGCAACGACATGGCGCTCGACCCCGGCATGGGCAATTGCGGCAAGCAGGGCCAGTGGGTGCCCGTGGGCGTTGGCCAACCCACGGTGATGATCGGCGGTCTGACCGTGGGCGGTTCGCAGGCGGGGAGTTGAGGGAGTCGATTGCTAAAGAGCCGCGCGATCGCCAGACCGCGGGCTGGCGGCCCAACAGTGGTCCAGAGTACTTTATCCCTGCAACCTCCGCAAAACCTCAAATCAAATCGCCAGCATCACCCAATCGCCAGCCCGTCCGGGCGGCCCCCCTTTCGGCGATTGCAGGCAATCGCCTTTCGGTCAGCGGACGATCGCGCGGCGGCCTGCGGCCTTTATTCCGCGCGAACCAAGTACCAAAGGCACGTAACATAATGACCGACCCCACCCAGAACCTCGACATCGACGCCCTCCGCGCCTTCGGGGAAGGCGTCGATTTCGGCCACACCGCAAGCGATTACGCCACCCATCGCGCCGGCTTCCCACCTGCCTTTTTCGAGCTTCTGACACAGCGCGGCTGGACCGGCCCCGGCCAGACCGCCGTCGATCTGGGCTGTGGCACCGGAACCGTCGCGCGCGGGCTGGCGGGCCTTGGGCTCGACGTCACCGGCATCGACCCCGCACAGCCGCTCCTCGACGAGGCCCGCAAACTGGACCGCGCCGCAGGCGTCGAGATCACCTACAAGACAGGAACGGCAGAGGCGACGGGCCTTGCCGCCGCTTCGGTCGATCTCGTCACGGCGGGGCAATGCTGGCACTGGTTCGACCGGACAGCAACCGCCGCGGAGGTCGCGCGCCTGTTGCGCCCCGGCGGGCGGGCGGTGATCGCCCATTTCGACTGGTTGCCGCTGCCCGGCAACGTGGTGGCGGCGACCGAGGCGCTGATCCTGCGCCACAATCCCGGATGGGCGGGCGCGGGCGGCACCGGGATCTATCCCGCCTGGCTGACGGACCTGGCGCAGGCGGGCCTGACCGCGCTGGAGACCGCATCCGTCGACGTCTCGCAGCCCTACACGCACGCCGCCTGGCGCGGGCGCATCCGGGCCAGCGCCGGTGTCGCGGCCTCGCTCGACGCCGAAAGGACCTCGGTTTTCGATGCCGAGCTTGCCGCCCTTCTGGTGCAGGGATTTCCCGACGAGCCCATGGGCATACCCCATCGGGTCTGGCTGGCCACCGGGGTGCTCGACACGTAGAGATCCCCTGCTGCGCCGTGCCGCCAAGCACGGACCGGCGCGCGCCTTATTCCCCTCGGCGAAACGTCTTTTGGCCCTGCGCTCAAAATTTCTTCAATCGGAACGGGTTTGGTTTACCCTGTGTTAACCAAGCGCGCGTATCACTGACCCTGCAATCAGGCGAAGTCACGATGTCCGAGGAATTACATCCTTCCACTCACCCCCCACTCCCACCCACCACGGAAGATGATCGGGTAGCGTGGCTTCGTCTGTTGCGCTCTCGCCGGGTCGGACCGGCGACGTTTCACAGGTTGATGCAGGAACATGGCAGCGCGCAGGCCGCGCTGGAGGCCTTGCCGGAGGTCGCCCGTGCGGCAGGGGTCGAGACTTACGCCGCCTGCCCCGTCGGCGTGGCCGAGGCCGAGCTGAAGGCGGGTGCCGCGCTTGGCGCACGGCTGATCTTCATCGGCACGCCGGACTATCCAGAACTTTTGGCCGAGACACCGGACGCGCCGCCCTTTCTCTGGGCCGTGGGCGATGGCGCGTCGCTGCTGCAGCGTCCCATGGTCGCGCTTGTCGGCGCGCGCAACGCATCGTCATTGGGCCTGCGCATGGCCAAGGCGCTGGCCGGCGCGCTGTCCGAACGGGGCCATGTGGTTGTCTCGGGCCTGGCCCGCGGGATCGACGCGGCGGCGCACCTGGCGGCGCTGGATCACGGCACCCTGGCGGTCGTCGCCGGGGGCGTCGACGTGATGTACCCCGCCGAGAACACCAAGCTGGCCGAGGATATCGCCCGCACCGGCCTGCGCCTGTCGGAACAGCCCATCGGCACGGTCCCGCAGGCGCGGCACTTCCCGGCGCGCAACCGCATCATCAGCGGCATGGCGCAGGCCGTCGTCGTGGTCGAGGCCGCGGCCCGGTCCGGCTCGCTGATCACCGCGCGCAACGCGCTCGACCAGGGGCGCGACGTGCTGGCGGTGCCGGGCCATCCGTTTGACGCCCGCGCTGCCGGCTGCAACATGCTGATCCGCGACGGCGCGACGCTGGTGCGCAACGCCGACGACGTTCTGGCCGCCCTGCCCGCACGGGCAGAGGCGCCGGCACCACCGCAGCCGGACCTGCCCCTGGCCCCGCCGCCCGAAAAGCGCAGCCTGGCCGAAACCGCCCGGCTGCATACCGACATACTGAACCGTCTCGGCCCGGCACCGCTGGCCGAGGATCAACTGATCCGCGACCTGTCCGCCCCCGCCGCGCGGGTCTCTCCCGCGCTCACCGACCTCGAGGTCAGCGGCAAGATCACGCGCCATCCCGGCGGGCTGGTCTCGCGATCCTGACGTGGGCTCAGTCGAACGGCGCACAGGCGTCCGGCGTCACCGCGCGGTATTCGGCGCACAATGGCTCCCACGACCACCACGCGTCCGTCGCGCCGAAACTGTGATGCACCGCGACCCAGGTATCGCCGGATTTCCTGTAGAGAACGTAAATCTCCGTGATATCGAAGCTACCGTCCTCCTCGCCCCGCAGCACCGCGGGCGTCCGGCTCAGGTCGATCGCCCCACCGCCGGGACGCTGCGCGGCAAGCCCGGCAAAGGCCACGTCCCCGTCTCGGCGCAGGTGATGCACCACGAATTGCACGGGCGCGCCCAGTTTCCACTCGGCGATGGGCCGGATCGCGTCCAGAAGCGCGCTGCGCGTCTCGCTGCCCCGCGCCGGCTCCTCCCACGCGGCGGCGGCCCCGGCCAGCATCACCAGCAGCACGGCCAAAAGGTGTCTCGGCATGGCATCCTCCGTCGTTGCCTCGACACTGCGCCGTCCGGCCGGGATGAACAAGCCGCGGGATACCCTGCATTGACAATCCCCATTCAGACACCACATGTTGCGCCGCCATGGGACCGGCCCGAGTCGCCCCCTGTTTTTCATACCGTAGGAGTGTTCATGCCAGTCGTTGTTGTCGAATCCCCGGCCAAGGCCAAGACGATCAACAAGTACCTGGGCAAGGACTATACCGTGTTGGCCTCCTACGGCCATGTCCGCGACCTTCCGGCCAAGAACGGCTCGGTCGATCCCGACCAGGATTTCGAGATGACCTGGGAGGTCGGCAATGACAGCAAGAAACACATCAAGGCCATCGCCGACGCGCTGAAGGACGACAACGCGCTGATCCTCGCCACCGACCCCGACCGCGAGGGCGAGGCGATCAGCTGGCACCTGGAAGAGGCGTTGCGCAAGCGCCGCGCCATCAAGAAGGACACCGACGTCAAACGCGTGGTGTTCAACGCCATCACCAAGACCGCCGTCACCGAGGCGATGAAGAACCCGCGCGAGGTGGACGCGCCGCTGGTCGAGGCCTATCTGGCCCGCCGCGCGCTCGATTACCTCGTGGGCTTCAACCTGTCGCCGGTGCTCTGGCGGAAACTGCCCGGTGCGCGGTCCGCGGGCCGGGTCCAATCGGTCTGCTTGCGCCTGATCGTCGAGCGCGAGATGGAGATCGAGGCGTTCAATCCCCGCGAATACTGGAGCGTGAAGGCCCTGCTCACCACGCCCCGCGGGCAGGAGTTCGAGGCGCGGCTGGTCAGCCTGGCCGGGGACAAGCTGGACAAGTACGACCTGGAGAACGCCACCCAGGCGGAGATGGCGCAACAGGCCGTCGAGAGCCGCGACCTTGCCGTCACATCGGTCGAGGCCAAGCCCGGCAGCCGAAATCCCAGCCCGCCTTTCATGACCTCGACCCTGCAACAAGAGGCCAGCCGCAAGTTCGGCATGGGCGCGCGGCAATGCATGAGCGCGGCCCAGCGCCTGTATGAGGCCGGACACATTACTTATATGCGGACAGACGGGATCGACATGGCGCCCGAGGCCGTCGAGGCCGCCCGCGATGCAATCGGCGAGCGCTTTGGCAAGGACTACGTGCCGTCCTCCGCGCGCATCTACAAGAACAAGGCCAAGAACGCGCAGGAAGCGCACGAATGCATCCGCCCCACCGAGATGACGCGCGACGCCGAAAGCCTGAAGCTTTCTGAGCCCGACCAGCGCAAGCTCTATGACCTGATCTGGAAACGCACGCTGGCCTGCCAGATGGAAGGCGCGCGGCTGGAGCGCACCACGGTAGAGATCGGCTCGAAGGACGGCCAGGTCGGTCTGCGCGCCACTGGCCAGGTGGTTCTGTTCGACGGCTTCCTGCGGGTCTACGAGGAAGGCCGGGACGACGCCGTCGTCGATGACGACGACAAGCGCTTGCCGCAACTGTCCGAAGGCGACAAGACCGACAAGCGCTCGGTCACCCCCGAACAGCATTTCACCCAGCCCCCGCCCCGCTATACCGAGGCGACGCTGGTCAAGCAGATGGAAGAGCTGGGCATCGGCCGCCCCTCGACCTATGCCAGCATCGTCACCACGATCCAGGAGCGTGAATATGTCCGCAAGGACAAGAACCGCCTGATCCCCGAGGACAAGGGCCGGATCGTCACCATCTTCCTGCTCAACTTCTTCCGCAAATACGTGGGCTACGAGTTCACCGCCAACCTCGAGGAAGAGCTGGACGTCATTTCGGCCGGCGACGCCGACTACAAAAAGGTGCTGGCCGAGTTCTGGCGCGATTTCCACGCCGCGGTCGAGGAAGCCTCCGAGCTGCGCATCGCCGAGGTGCTCGACAAGCTGGACGAGGTTCTGGCCCCGCAGCTCTATCCCCCGCGCGAGGACGGGTCCGACCCGCGTATCTGCCCCAAATGCGGCGAAGGGCGCCTGCATCTGAAAACCTCGCGCACCGGCGGCTTCGTCGGCTGCGGCAACTATCCTGAATGCACCTACACCCGCCCCATCGCCGGCGAAGGCGCCGAGGGCGACGAGCGCCTGCTGGGCGAGGATCAGGGCGACGAGATCTGGCTCAAGTCGGGCCGCTTCGGGCCCTACGTGCAGCGCGGCGAGCCGACACCCGAGAACAAGAAGCCGCCGCGCGCGTCGCTGCCCAAGGGGTGGGACAAGGACGAGATGACGCTGGAAAAGGCGCTGACCCTGCTCAGCCTGCCGCGCATCGTGGGCACCCATCCCGACGGCGGCGAGGTGAAATCCAATTTCGGCCGGTTCGGGCCTTATGTCATGCACCAGGCCGAGGACGAGGCAAAGCCGGTCTATGTCAACCTCAAGGATCCTGCGGATGTCTTCGAGATCGGCATGAACCGTGCGGTCGAACTTCTGGCCGAGAAACGCGCCAACCCGGGGCGCGGGCGCGGGCGCACCGCCGCCAAGCCGCTCAAGGAACTGGGCGAGCACCCCGAGAGCGGCGGGCCGGTGAATGTCATGGAAGGCCGCTATGGACCTTACGTGAAATGGGAGAAGGTGAACGCCACCCTGCCAAAGGACGTGGAGCCCGCGAACGTCACCATGGATATGGCCGTGGAACTCATTGCCGAGAAGGCCGCGAAAAAGGGCACGAAGAAGGGAACGGGCCGCGCCAAGAAAAAGGCGTGACCGCGTCCCTTAATAAGACGCCAGCGTCAGCGCACAGGCGTCGGTGATCAGCTCCGGCCGGGTCTTGCAAAGGCCGCTGGCCACCTGGAAGGCTGCCAGCACCTTGGGCACGTAGTCGCGCGTTTCGGCATAGGGCGGGACGCCCGCGTGCTTCTTGACCGCGTTCTCGCCGGCGTTGTAGCCCGCCAGCGCCAGCACCGCGTCGCCGCGAAACTCCTTCATCAGCCAGTCGAGGTAGGCCACCCCGCCCTTGATGTTCTGCCCCGCCAGCATCGAGTCGCTGACGCCGAAGCGTTGCGCCGTGGCCGGTATGAGCTGCATCAGCCCCTGCGCCCCGGCCCCGCTGACTGCATCCGTCCGTCCGCCCGATTCAACAGAGATCACCGCCAGCACCAGCGCCGGCGACACCTCGGTTCCGATCGTGGCGCGCAGGATGTCGGCGCCGTGGGCGCGGGCGATCTCCTGCATATGCTGCAACCTCGGTCCCTTGACCGACGCCCCGCCCGGCCCGTCGCGCAGGGTCTCGAACGCGAGGCGCAGCCGGTCCGGCCCGCTGGCCGTGTCGTCGGTCGGGACTTTCGTCCAGAACCAGCCATAGGCCGCCGTCACGCTGGGCACGACGGGAATATCGACCGTGCCCGAGTCGGCGCCTGCGTCGCTGTCCTTGGCCCTGGGCTTCAGATGCGCCTGGTCCTCGGGGTCGATCTGCACCGTGATCAGCTTGCCGCCGCCTTTCTTGGGCGGCTTGCCTTTCTTGAAGGTGAACTCGGGAAACGGCGGCGGATCCCCCGCGTGGACGGGAAGCGCGCACGCCAAGGCAACGCCAAGGGCGAGAAATCTCGTGAATCGCATGATCGGGCCTGCTCTGCCTCGGTTGGTTTTCTTGCTAGTATGCCATCAATCGGCAAGTTTGCCCATAATTGTTGAGTGTTGACGAACACCGACGCCGGCGTTTCGCACTGAAATGACGGGCGAAAGCAATAAGCCGAAAAAATTTAACCTTTTTTAATTATTCAAAATCAATAGCTTAATACCCTCCGCGGCAAAAAAGTTAACGGTCTCCAAAATCGCTCGAAAGCCGCCCAAATCCTGCCGCAGTCGGACGGCTATATGCTGCTCATACCGCAACGCAGCGGGCCAAAGAGAGAGGCGGCCCACTCAACTGCTAGCGGTTGCAACCTGAGTAAAACTGATCCTTTGGAGGGACCAACCATGATCAAATTCATCAAAAAATTCCGCAAAGACGAAGAAGGTGCCGTGACTGTTGACTGGGTCGTGCTGACCGCAGCCGTCGTCGGCCTGGGCGTTGCAGGCGTTTCCACCGTGTCCGGTGGCGTGAACGGCCTGGCCAGCAAAATCGTCACCGGAGTCGACTCCGCAGACAACGTCGGCGCGGGCACCAAGTAAGGTATCCGCACTGTGCGATAAGGCCGCGGTCCACCCGGACCGCGGCCTTTTGCCCGTCTGGGGGCAGGGTTATTTTCCCGTAAAATCATCAATTTATTTTCAGGATGCGCCCTGGAAATCTTTCAAAATGCCCAAATGCTGCCGCGTTCGGCTGCTATGCAAGGCGCAACCCAACATGCCCCAGAAGGTGATTACATGATCCAGAGCATACGACATTTCCTCAAGCGTGAGGATGGCGCGATCACGGTTGACTGGGTCGTGCTGACCGCAGGCCTGGTCGTGCTGGCCGGCGGGCTCGGCGTCACGGTGAACAGCGGTGTCACCTCGGCATCGACCAGTATCTCCACCGCGGTCTCGGCCACGTCCGTCAACGACGCCGAGTGACCCTGCCCCGCCTTTGCCGGGGCCACCGCACGCGGTAATGCGCACCCGGCCATCCACCGGGGTCCGGCAAGGCCCGCGCAGTCCGTTTCGGCACCGCGAGCCGCACCCCGCGCAAAGCGCCGCGGCCGATTGCGATCGCGCGCCATGCAGTCCCGGCCTCCGGCCTGGCGGCCAGGGCGCCGCGGCACCTTGCCCCCCTTCGCGCGCACGGCACGGGCCTTCACCAAAGCACCACACCCACCCCGTTATTTCGCCACATTTCCATCGTAAGTCTGAACGGTAAGGCGCAACCAGTGTGCCAGTGAGCAGTTGAATTCGAAAGGACACGCCATGCGTTTGGTGTTTGGACTTGTACTCATTCTCGGCCTTGGGCTGGCAGGTTTTGCCGTCTTCATGGCCAAGAATTACATCCAGGGCTACCAGGCCCAGCTTGAACAGGAACGCGCCAAGAGCGCCCCGGCCTTTGAAACGGTCGAGGTCTACGTCGCCAAGCAGAAACTGGAATACGGCCAGCGCCTGCTGATGGACCACGTGTCGCTTGTGGCGTATCCGGTGAATTCGCTGCCCGAGGGCACCTATTCCGCCGAGGAAGACCTCTTCCCCGAGGGCGAGGACGAGCCGCGCACGGTCCTGCGCACCATGGAACCGATGGAAGCGATCCTGGACGTCAAGGTCACCGGACCGGGCGAGGATGCCGGCATCACCTCGCAGCTCACGCGCGGGATGCGCGCCTTCGCAATCGAGGTCGACGTGTCCAGCGGCGTGTCCGGCTTCCTGCGTCCCGGCGACCGCGTCGACATCTACTGGACCGGCAACGTGGGCACCGCCGCAGGTATCGACGGCCGTCGCGGCGGCAGCGAGGTCACGAAGCTGATCGAAACCGGCGTGCGCCTGATTGCCGTGGACCAGGTGGCGAACGGCGACACCACCGAGGCGATCATCGCCCGCACCGTCACCGTTGCCATCAAGCCGCAGCAGGTCGCAGCACTTGCGCAGGCGCAATCCACCGGCAGCCTGTCGCTGTCGCTGGTCGGCGCCGACGACGAAACCGTGGCCGAGGCGATCGAGGTCGACCAGAACATGCTTCTGGGGATCGAGGCCGCCGCCGCCCCCGCGCCGCAGGTCCAGAAAGAGATCTGCACCATCAAGACCCGCCGCGGCGGCGAGGTGATCTCGACACCGATCCCCTGCACGACGAACTGATCCACACAACATATTGTGTTACCGAGGCGCCCCCACCACAGGGCGCCTCGTTTCTTTCGGGCAACTGTCCCCCAAAATCCACAGCAACAGCGCGTCGAAAGTGGTTGATTCTTGAAAAAATTTTCGAATTGGCCCACAGTCCTGTCAATTCCGGGCGAAAAGACCCGATTAATGAGGCGTGATCGGAAAGGCAGGTCACATGATAAAATCGAGCGTATTCAAGGCCGCCCTTGTCGGGCTGGCTGTCGTGTTTTCCCCTGTCGCCGACATGGCGATGGCTGACAACATCACGGTGATCCAGAAGGGCGCGAACCGTGATCTGAGCATTCCGATGAACCGGGCCGTCGTGATCGAAAGCGACACGCCGTTTGCGGAGCTGAGCATCGCGAACCCGTCCATCGCGGACTTCTCTACCCTGTCGGACCGTACCGTCTATGTCCTCGGCAAGGCGCCGGGGCGCACCACCCTGACCCTTCTCGACGCCACCGGCCGGCTGATCACAAACGTGGAGGTGCACGTCAGCCCGGACATCTCGGAGTTCAAGGAGCGGCTGCAACAGATCATGCCCGGCGAAAAGATCGAGGTGCGCTCTGCCAATGACGGCATCGTACTGTCGGGCACCGTCACCAGCGCCAGCAAGATGGACCGCGCGCTGGAACTGGCGAACCGCTACGCGCCCGAGCGCGTGTCGAACCTGATGTCGGTCTCGGGCAAGCAGCAGGTCATGCTGAAGGTCCGCTTTGCCGAGATGCAGCGCACCGTGTCCAAGGCGCTGGGCACGTCGCTGTCGCTGGACGCGCGCTCGGCAGGCAGCGCGGGCTTTATCGGCGGCTCCGGCACCACTAACACCCAAGGCGGTGTCATCGGCACGCTGGCCGGGGCGATCCCGTCGGTGCAGAACAACTTCGGCGCGCTTGCCATCGGCTTCGACATCGGCTCGACCGAGGTCGGTATCCTGTTGGAAGCATTGGAAGAAAAAGGCGTCGTGCGCACCCTCGCGGAACCCAACCTGACCGCCCTTTCGGGCCAGGAGGCCAAGTTCCTCGCCGGTGGCGA
This sequence comes from Roseovarius sp. THAF8, assembly GCF_009363735.1. Taxonomy (NCBI): domain Bacteria; kingdom Pseudomonadati; phylum Pseudomonadota; class Alphaproteobacteria; order Rhodobacterales; family Roseobacteraceae; genus Roseovarius; species Roseovarius sp. THAF8. Next base: position 1,403,019 of record NZ_CP045410.1, read on the forward strand.
ATTCCCGATCCCGGTGGCCCAGGATAACGGCACCACCACGATCGAGTTCAAGCCCTTCGGCGTCGAGCTCAACTTTACCCCGCGCGTTCTGGACGACGAGGTCATCAACCTGGAAATGGCCGCGGCGGTCTCCTCGCTGGACCCCGCCAACGGCATCCAGGCCGACGGTCTGAACGTGGCCGCCTTCCGCCGCCGCGACGCGTCGACCACGGTGGTGATGCGCGACGGGCAAAGCTTTGCCATCGCCGGCCTGCTGCAGGACGACTTCCGCGACAATGCGGGCCAGATCCCGTGGCTGGGCGATATCCCGGTTCTTGGCGCCCTGTTCCGCAGCGCGGAATACGAGCGCGCCCAGACCGAACTGGTGATCATCGTGACCGCGCATCTTGTGACCCCGACCAGCGGCACGGTCCTGGCCCTGCCGACCGACCGGGTCAAATTGCCGACCGAAAAGGACCTGTTTCTGAATGGCCGCGTGGCCAAGGACGTGCGGGAGTCGCGCGGATCGACCGGCGAAGTCGCCCGGCAGGATTTCAACGGGTCCTACGGCTACGTGATGGACTGAGGAGAGACGAGGCCATGAAATATAATCTTCTGATTTCCGCATCGGTTCTCGCCCTCGCCGGGTGTTCCCAGCAAGGAGAGGTCTACAAATCCTATTTCGGCGAAGCCGGAGGGGTGGTGGACGGCGGCAATTTCGGCAACGCCAACATGCACAACCAGTTGGTGATGCGGGGCGAGAAAGGCTATGTCTACGACCTTGCCAACCGCTTTTCGAACGAGGTTCTGAGCACCGTGAACTTCGCGTTCAACAGTGCCGAGCTGGATGCCGGCGCCCGTGACACGCTGCGCGAACAGGCCCGCTGGATCCGGCAATTCCCCGAGGTCCGCTTCCGGGTCTACGGCCATACCGACCTTGTCGGGTCCGCCGGTTACAACAAGAACCTCGGACAGCGACGCGCCAACGCCGTGGTCAACTACCTGGTGGCCCAGGGCATCAGCCGCAGCCGGCTCGAAGCCGTCGTTTCCTTCGGCGAGGCACAGCCGCTGGTCGTCACCCAGGGCCGCGAACGCCGCAACCGCCGCACCGTGACCGAGGTGACGGGCTTTGTCGCGTCGCATCCCATCGTCATGGACGGCAAATATGCCGAAGTGGTCTATCGCGAATATGTCGAAAGCGCCGCACCGCGCTCGACCCTGATCATGGTCGAGGAAGGCGGGCAGGTCACCAGCGGCAGCGAAGAATGACCTGAATTCTCCCTGTCCGGCCATTGGCCGGGCCACCTGAAGAACCCGCCCGAAACAATCCGTTGGGCGGGTTTTTTTTGTCCTGAGATATCGCACAATTACGATCTTTTGGCCCCATTATCGCCTACATTTTCAAGCAGTTTACGAGCATGGCACTGGGTCCATGCGTCTTTGCGCAGGGTCCAACCGCCTGAAGACTAACGGTTTCGGGCGCAACGACGTCGCGACAAACATGGGGCCGACCACAGATGAGTAGTGTGCAAAAACAACCAGAATCCAGCCCGATCACGGCCTGTACCATCAGCCGTAACGTGCAGGATTTCGACTTGTTGATCGAGGACATGGAAACCGCGATGGGCGAAGCCTGGGGCGATCTCGGGTTCGCCGAGGCGCTGGCCTTCTTCAACCAGCCCGAGGCCGACTGCCTCGAATTTGTGGCCCTGGCCATCGACTCCACCGACGAGGACGAGATCGGCCTGCTGAGCGAGATCATCACGCTGGCCAAGGCCCGCGGCATCAAGGTCATTCTCATCGCCGAAGACGTCAGCCCCGCCTCCCTGCACCAGCTCTTGCGGCAAGGCGCGGACGAGTTCGTCCCCTACCCGCTTCCCGAGAACGAATTGCAGGCGGCCATCGACCGGCTGCACAGCAATCCCGCCGCGGCAGAGCCCGACGCCGCCGCGCCCTTCGGCGCCTCCAGTGCCCCGGGCGATGGCGTCCTGCTGGCCGTCCAGGGCCTCGCGGGCGGCACCGGCGCCACGACGCTGGCGGTCAACCTCGCATGGGAGCTGGCCTCGGTCTCCAAGACCGACGCGCCGCGCGTCTGCATCCTGGATCTCGGCCTGCAAACCGGATCGGTCGCCACCTATCTCGACCTGCCGCGCAAGGATGTCGTCTATGAAATGTGGGCCGACACCGACTCGATGGACGAGGATATCTTCAAGCAGGCGCTCGTGCCCTTCGACGACAAGCTGTGGGTGCTGACCGCGCCCACCGATATCCTGCCGCTCGACATGATCACGTCCGAGGACGTGCAGCGCGTGCTCGACCTGGCCCGCTCCAAGTTCGACTACGTCATCGTCGACATGCCCAGCACGCTGGTCCAGTGGACCGAAACCGTGCTGCATTCCGCGCAGATCTATTTCACCACGCTCGAGCTTGACATGCGTTCGGCCCAGAACGCGCTGCGCCTGAAACGCGCCCTGCGGTCCGAGGATCTGCCGATCGAAAAGCTGCGCTTCTGCCTGAACCGGGCGCCGAAATTCACCGACCTGAACGGCAAGAGCCGCGTCAAGCGCCTGGCCGAGAGCCTGGAGATCAGCATCGAGGTGCAGCTGCCCGATGGCGGCAAGCCGGTGATGCAGGCGGGCGATCACGGCACGCCGCTGGCCAGTGCCGCGGGCAAGAACCCGCTGCGCAAGGAAATCGCCAAGCTGGCGGCCTCGCTGCACGCGCTCGGCCAAAGCGACGCCGAGAAAGCCGCATAGGGGATCACGCCGATGTTTTCGCGATACAAAAAAGCAACCGACGGGGCCCAGCCGGTCAAGGCCGCCAAGAAACCCGTCGCGGAGGCGCCCAAGACCGCGCCCGTGGAAGAAGCGCAAAGCGTTTCGCTGCGCAAACCGCTTCAGAAGGCGGCGGCGACCACCGCCCCGCAGGACAAGGACCGCAAGCGCAAGGAACGGCTGGCCGAGATCAAGATCGACCTGCACCGCGCGCTTCTCGACAACCTCAACCTCGGCGCGCTCGACACCGCGACCGAGGCGGACCTGCGTGCAGAAATCAGCGCCATCGCCGGCGAGGCCCTCGAGGAACGCAGCATCGTCCTCAACCGCGAGGACCGCACCACCCTGACGCAGGACCTCTACGACGAGGTGCGAGGCCTGGGCCCGCTGGAACCGCTGCTGAAGGACGACACGGTCAACGATATCCTCGTCAACGGCCCGCATCAGGTGTTCGTGGAACGCGCGGGCAAGCTGATGCTGACCGACACCACCTTCAAGGACGAAAAGCACCTGCTGCGGATCATCGACAAGATCGTTTCCGCCGTGGGCCGCCGTGTCGACGAATCCAACCCTTACGTCGACGCCCGCCTGCAGGACGGCTCGCGCTTCAACGCCATGGTACCGCCGGTCGCGGTGGATGGCAGCCTGGTGTCCATTCGTAAGTTCAAGAAGGACAAGCTGGGCATCGACGACCTGGTGAATTTCGGCGCCTTTTCCGAGGAAATGGCCGCCTATCTTCAGGCCGCCGTCGCCACGCGCCTCAACGTGATCGTTTCGGGCGGGACAGGCTCGGGCAAGACGACCACGCTCAATGCGCTGTCGTCCTTCATCGACAATTCCGAACGCATCCTGACCATCGAGGACACCGCCGAACTTCAGCTGCAACAGATCCACGTGGGCCGGATGGAAAGCCGTCCGCCCAACGTCGAGGGCAAGGGCGAGGTCAGCCCCCGCGACTGCCTGAAGAACGCCCTGCGGATGCGCCCCGACCGCATCATCGTCGGCGAGACGCGCGGCGAGGAGGTGATCGACATGTTGCAGGCCATGAACACCGGCCACGACGGCTCGATGACCACGATCCACGCCAACAACCCGCGCGACGGCATCAGCCGCCTGGAGAACATGGTGGCCATGGCCGGGATCGAGATGCCGCTGAAGGCGGTGCGCTCGCAGATCGCCTCGGCCGTGAACCTTCTGGTGCAGGCCAGCCGCCTGCAGGATGGCTCGCGCCGGATGACCTCGATCACCGAGATCACCGGGATGGAAGGCGACGTGATTTCCATGCAGGAAATCTTCCGCTTCCAGCGCGTCGGCCTGACGCCGGACAACAAGATCATCGGCCATTTCACCGGCACCGGTGTGCGGTCGAACTATTCAGAACGGTTCCGCTTGTGGGGGTATGACCTGCCGCCCAGCATCTACGAACCCGTGGGAGAGTAAACGCCATGTCTATCAGTGCAGAGCCGATCATCTATGGCCTGATCTTCATCGGGATCATGGTCCTGGTGCAGGGTCTTTACCTGACCGTCTTCGGTCGCTCGATCAGCCTCAACAACCGCGTGAACCGCCGGCTGGAGATGCTGGACAAGGGCGGCAACCGCGAAGAGGTGATGGAAAAGCTGCGCAAGGAGATGGAACAGCATCTCAAGGCGCGCAAGATCCCGCTCTACTCGATCCTCGCCACCAAGGCGCAGATGGGCGCCATCGCGTTTTCGCCCAAGCAGCTGATGCTGCTGATGGTCGCCTGCGGCTTTGTCGCGTTCATCGGCCTGTCGGTGGGCACGAGCACCGCGCTGCCGGTGCGCGCGCTGGTTTCGGTGGTGATGGGCGTCGGCGGTATCTTCGTCTGGGTCAACATGAAGGCCAGCAAGCGTATGGCAATGCTCGAAGAACAGCTGCCCGACGCCATCGAACTCATGGTGCGCTCCTTGCGCGTCGGCCACCCGTTCAGCTCGGCCATTTCCATCGTCGCCAACGAGGTCGCAGACCCGCTGGCCACCGAATTCGGCGTCATCGCCGACGAGGCCGCCTATGGCCGGGACATGGGCGAGGCGCTCAAGGACATGGCCGAACGTCTGGACATGCAGGACTTGCGCTTTCTCGCCGTGGCCGTGACCATCCAGCAGCAATCGGGCGGCAACCTGGCCGAGATCCTCGATGGCCTGGCCAAGGTGATCCGCGCCCGCTTCCGTCTGTTCCGCCGTGTCAAGGCCATCACCGCCGAGGCCAAGTGGTCCGGCAAGTTCCTGTCCGCCTTCCCGATCCTGGCGCTGATCGCGATCCAGATGATCAAGCCCGATTACTACGACGAGGCGATGGAACACCCCTATTTCATCCCGGCCTGCCTGGCCGTGGGCTTCTTCCTCGTCACGAACCTCTTCGTGATGCGCGCCCTCGTGAACATCAAAGTGTAAAAGGCCCTGACAATGCTGGACACGATTTCACAATTCATGACCGACATGCTGGGCCCGTTCGGCCCGCTGATCGCGGTGGGCACGCTCGGTGTGCTGCTGGTCTTGCTGACGATCCCGATCCTGATCCGCGAGTCGAACGACCCGCTGGACAAGATCAGGAAACAGTCGCGCAGCGGACCGTCGCTGGAAGAGCAGAAGAAAAAGTTGCGCACCGGCCAGCGCAACGAAAAGCTGGACAAATACGCCAAGTTCCTCGAACCCGAGGACGAAAAGCAGCTCAGCCAGATCCGCCTGACCCTGATGCAGGCCGGCTATCGCAGCCGCGATGCGGTGCGGTACTTCCACTTCGCCCAGTTCGCGCTTGGCATCGGCTTCCTGATCCTCGGCGTGCTCTATTTCGTGGTCTTCCTCGCGGGGGCCGATGACACGACCACCACGCAGACGGTCATGTACATCCTCGGGCCGGGTGGCGTCGGCTACATGATCCCGAAATACTGGGTGACCAAACGCCAGCAGCAGCGCCAGCAGGAAATCGAAGAGGGCTTCCCCGACAGTCTCGACATGATGCTGACCTGCGTCGAGGCGGGCCAGTCGCTCGACCAGGCGATCATCCGGGTGTCCAGGGAAATCCGCGCCTCCTATCCGGCGCTCTCCGAGGAATTCGAGATCGTCGCGCACCAGGTCAAGGCCGGGCGCGACAAGCCTTCGGTCCTGAACGAAATGGCCGAACGCTGCGGTGTTCAGGATATCTCCAGCTTCGTGACCGTGCTCGTGCAGTCGCAGACCTTCGGCACCTCAATCGCCGACGCCCTGCGCGTCTATGCCGGCGAGATGCGTGACAAACGGGTCATGCGCGCGGAAGAAAAGGCCAACAAGCTTCCGACGAAGATGACATTGGCCACGATGATGCTTACAGTGCCGCCATTGCTGATCATCCTGGTCGGCCCGTCGGTGCTGGGGATCATGGAACTCTTCACGATGGCGGGCCAGTAACGGCCGGACCAACGAACGGCAGGCCCCGCGCGGGCCTGTCGGCATAACGAAGAGGCGGCATAACCGGCATGGCACGAGCAGGTGTCTGGCTTCTGGTTTCCTTCGCTCTTGTCGCGGGCTGCGGCGAGGGCGCTTCGCGTGACCCGGACGGCCCCTACGCCCCCGGCGTCGCCCGGGGCGGCGAGGCCGTCGACTCCAAGCTGGTCGGCCACCGCCTGGTGGCCGCGGGCGAGTTCGAGCTGGCGATCGACGCCTTTTCCCGCGCCGCCCTCGACGAAGGCATGAGCGCCGACGTGCTGGCCGGCCTGGGCACCGCCAATCTCGGCCTGGGGCGCCTGCACACCGCCGAACGCCTGTTGCGCCAGGCCATCGAAAAGGACGAATTCTCACCCGAGGTGTGGAACAACCTTGGCGTCGTCCTGCTGGAAAAGGGCGAAAACGGCGAGGCGGAACAGGTGTTCAAGAAGGCCTATGCGCTCGACAATGGCCAAAGTGACTCAATTCGTGACAATTTGCGCTTAGTTCTCGCAAAATCGGAAAATTCTCTTTATACTGAAGAACTAGAACAAGATTATAAACTGGTGCGGCGCGGGAGCAGCGACTACCTGATCCGCAGTATACCAGGTTGAGGCGAAGGCAGTAAAAGGACGCAAAAATGCGCCATCCTATTCTCATGTGCATCTGCGTGGGCAGCGCATTTGCCCTTTCCGCTTGCGATGACAAGGCCGGCAAGGCCGATGTGGACCGGGCCCTGTCCGATCTCAACGTCGTCGACGAAAGCAATCTTGGCGATGTCATGCTGACCGTGGCAGACCCCAACGAGTCCGTGAAATATTTCCAGCGCACCCTTGGCGAACAGCCCGACCGCATCGACGTGCGCCGCGGCCTTGCGCAATCGCTCATCCGGGCCAAGCGCCACACCGAGGCCGTCGCGGCCTGGCAGAACGTGGTCGAGCACGAGAAATCCACCAATGACGACCAGGTCGAATTCGCCGACGCGCTCATTCGCAACAACGAATGGAAACGCGCCGACGAGGTGCTGGATGCCGTCCCGCCGACCCACGAGACCTTCAAGCGGTACCGGCTCGAGGCGATGGTCGCCGACAGCAACGAGAACTGGTCGAAGGCCGACAGTTTCTACGAAACCGCCATCGGGCTGACGACGACCCCCGCCAGCGTGATGAACAACTGGGGCTATTCCAAGCTGACCCGCGGCGATTTCGCCGCCGCCGAGCGTCTGTTCACCGATGCGATCCGGCAGGATGACAGCCTGTTCACCGCCAAGAACAACCTTGTCCTGGCCCGCGGCGCGCAAAAGAAATATTCCATGCCGGTCATGCAGACCAGCCAGGAAGAGCGTGCGCAACTGCTCTACACGCTGGGCCTGTCGGCGATCAAGCAGGGCGACACCACTATCGGCAAGGGCCTGCTGCGCGACGCCATCGACACCCATCCCCAGCATTTCGAGGCCGCCGCGCGCAGCCTGAACGCGCTGGAAAACAACGTAGAATAAGCGGCTTGCGAGGCGCGGGCCATGCCCCTTGAAATCACCAGCTGGGCGGCGTTCTGGTTCTTGCCCTTCGTGACCCCGGTCTGTCTCTGGGTGATGTGGAGCGACCTCAAGGCGATGCGCATCCCCAACATTTCCGTCCTGACGCTTGCGGGGATCTTCGTGGTCGTGGGCCTCTGGGCCGTCACCCCGATCTGGCCCGATTACGCCTGGCGCATCGCGATCATGGTTTTCGCGCTTGTGATCGGCTTCATCGCCAATGCCGGCGGTCTGATGGGCGCGGGCGACAGCAAATTCATCGCCGCCGCCGCCCCCTTCGTCGCCCCCGCCGACTGGCGGATCATCATGTTCCTCTTCGCCGCCAACCTGCTGGCCTGTTTCGTCACCCACCGGCTGGCGAAACACTCGCCCCTGCGCCGGCTGGCGCCGAACTGGGTCAGCTGGGACCGCGGCAAGAAGTTTCCCATGGGCTTTGCCCTGGGCGCGACCCTGGTGATCTATCTCGCCCTCGGCGCGGCCTACGGGGCCTGAGGCCCCTGCCCCATCCCTGCCCGCGGGCCACCATAATTTCCGCATGATCTTCTGTCAGCCTGACCGCAAACACTCCGCCGTCTGCGGGGTCGAAACACGTCAACTTGTCTCAGAGAGCGGGCCGTAAAACCATGAACATGCAAGTGACCACCGGCGTTCAACCACCTCCGCCGCCGTCGGGGCTGGACGAAATGCGCCTTCCCGTCGTGATGATGCGGGACATCCTGCTGAAGACCATGTTCCGCAAGAACCTCGACATGGTCAGCGAAATCGCCGAGGCGATCTGCCTGCCCCGCGCCGTCACGCAGGAACTGGTGGACATGGCCCGCCAGCAACGCCTGCTCGAGGCGACCGGCACACTCAACGCGAATTCGGGCGGCGAAATGGGCTTTCAGCTGACCGACGCGGGCAAGTCCCGCGCGCTCGACGCCCTGTCGCAATCGGAATATTTCGGCGCCATGCCGGTGCCGCTGGCCGTCTATCGCGAGCAGGTCAAACGCCAGTCGATCCGCAACATCCAGATCACCCGCGACGAACTGACCGGCGCAATGGGGCACCTGGTGCTGCCCAACGATCTGCTTGATCACCTCGGCCCCGCCGTGTCGGCAGGTCGCTCGATCCTGATGTACGGCCCGCCCGGCAACGGTAAATCCTCGATCTCGAACGGCATCCGCGACGCGATGGGCGACAAGATCTATGTCCCCCGCGCCATCGAATACGCGGGCCAGGTCATCACCGTCTACGACCCCATCGTCCACTCCAAGGCCGAGGTCGAGGTAGACGATCCCAACAGCCTGCGCCGCAAGCGCACCTTCGACACGCGCTACGTGCGCTGCGAGCGCCCCACGGTCATCACCGGGGGTGAGCTCAGCCTGTCGATGCTCGATCTCGTCTACAACCCCACCGCGCGGACCTACCAGGCACCGTTGCAGCTCAAATCGACCGGCGGCATCTTCATCGTCGACGACCTTGGCCGCCAGGCTGAACCGCCGCAAAGCCTCGTCAACCGCTGGATCGTGCCTTTGGAGGAATCCAAGGATATCCTGGCGCTGCAATCGGGGGAAAAATTCGAGGTGCCCTTCGACACGCTGGTGATCTTCTCGACCAACTTCCACCCCAACGAGATCTTCGACCAGGCCGCCCTGCGCCGGATCTTCTTCAAGATCAAGATCGACGGACCCAACCAGCAGGATTTCCTCAAGATCTTCGCCATGGTGGCCAAGAAACGCGGGATGCCGCTGGACGAGGAAACGCTGCTGCACCTCCTCAAGGTCAAGTACCCGACGATCAACAACGTCTACGCCAACTATCAGCCGATCTTCCTGATCGACCAGATGATCTCGATCTGCGAGTTCGAGGGCATCCCCTACCAGATGCGCCCCGACCTCTTGGACCGCGCCTGGGCGAACATGTTCGTCAAGGACGAGACCATCGTGAAATAAGTACGCCCCGGAGTTTATCGAAAACTCCGGGCAAAACTTTTCCTGAAAAGTTTTGCGGTTCCGCCTACATCTGGCGGATGACGTCGCTACCCCCTGTTTTCACCGACTGGTTCGCCACCCGCGGCTGGTCCATCCACGCGCATCAGCAGGCCATGCTGGACCGCGCGGACGACCCCGCCCTTCTGCTCATTGCCCCCACCGGGGGCGGCAAGACACTGGCGGGTTTTCTGCCGACGCTGGTGGACATCGCAGAGCACGGCCACGACGGGCTGCACACGCTCTACATCTCCCCGCTCAAGGCGCTGGCGGCAGACATCAAGCGCAACCTGACCACGCCTGTGTCAGAGATGAACCTGCCCATCCGCATCGAGGACCGCACCGGCGACACCTCCTCGTCGGCCAAGCGCCGCCAACGCGCCGACCCGCCACATATTCTGCTGACCACGCCCGAAAGCCTTGCACTCCTCACCTCCTACGAGGACGCGCCGCGCATCTTCAAGGGCCTCAAGCGCATCGTGGTCGACGAAATCCACGCGCTGGCGGAATCGAAGCGCGGCGACCAGTTGTTCCTCGCCCTCAGCCGCCTTCAGGCCATGTGCCCCGGCCTGCGCCGCGTGGGCCTCTCGGCCACGGTCGAGGACCCCGCCGCCATCGCGCACCTTCTCGCCCGCCACCCGGACCCGTGCGAGATCCTCATGGCCGATCCCGGCCCCGAGCCGGACATTGCCATGCTGCAAACCGACGCTTTCCCGCCCTGGTCCGGGGGGGGTGCCGCCTACTCGATCCCGGCGGTACTGGACGAGGTGCGACGCCACCGCATCACCCTCATCTTCCACAACACCCGCGCCCAGGCCGAGATTTTCTTTCACAACCTCTGGCTCGCCAACGAGGATGCCCTGCCCATCGGCATCCACCACGGCTCGCTCGACCGGGCGCAGCGCGAACGGGTCGAGGCCGCCATGCAGCGCGGCGAGCTGCGCGCCGTGGTCTGCACCGGCAGTCTGGACCTCGGCATCGACTGGGGCGACGTGGACCTCGTGATCCAGGTCGGCGCGCCCAAGAACGTCAAGCGGCTGGTCCAGCGCATCGGCCGCGCCAACCACCGCTACAACGCGCCATCCAAGGCGCTTCTGGTGCCCGCCAACCGCTTCGAGGTCACCGAATGCGTCGCGGCGCTACAGGCCGTCCGCGAGCATGACCTCGACGGCGAGCCGCGCGGTCCCGGCCCGCGTGACGTACTGTGCCAGCACATCCTTATCCGCGCCTGTGCCGGCCCGTTCGATGCAGATGCATTCTATGACGAGGTCAAGACCGTCGGCGCCTACGCCACGCTCACCCGCACCCAGTTCGACGCCTGCCTCGATTTCTGCGCCACCGGCGGCTATGCCCTGCGCGCCTATGACCAGTGGCAACGCCTGCTCAACCGCGACGGCCTGTGGCAGTTGCGCGACCCGCGCAGCGCCCGCCTCATTCGCATGAATATCGGCACCATCCAGGACGCCGACCTGCTGAAGGTGCGGATGCGGCGAAACCGCGGCGGCAAGCCCCTGGGCGAGGTCGAGGAAGGCTTTGCCGCCTCCCTCACCCCCGGCGACACGTTCCTGATCGGCGGGCAGATCGTGAAATACGAGGGCCTGCGCGAAACCGTGGTCGAGGTCAGCCGCGACGCTGCCAAGAAACCCAAGATCGCCACCTTCGCCGGCACGAAATTCGCCACCTCCACCCAGCTCAGCCAGCGCATCCTGTCGCTTCTGCACTCGGGCGACCATTCCGCCCTGCCCGCCCACACCGCCGACTGGATCGCGCTTCAACAGGACGTGTCGCAACTGCCCAAGGCGGGCCGCCTGCTGATCGAAAGCTTCCCCCATGACGGGCGTGAACACGCCTGCATCTACGGCTTCGCAGGCCGCAACGCGCAACAGACGCTGGGCCTGATCCTCAGCAAACGCATGGAGGAGATGCGCCTCGCCCCCATGGGCTTCGTCTCGACCGATTACGCCACGCTTATCTGGGGGCTGGAGCCGCTGATCGACGCCACCGGCCTTCTGGACCGCGCCGCTCTGCGCGAAGGCCTGGACAAGTGGCTGGCCGGTAACCAGCTGATAAAGCGCACCTTTCGCGCCTCGGCTACCATCGCGGGCCTGATCCAGCGCAACCTGCCCCAGGCCCGCAAATCCGGCCGGCAGGCCACGTTTTCCTCCGATATTCTCTATGACACGCTGGCCAAGTACGACCCCGATCACTTGCTCTTGGACATCACGCGGCAAGAGGCGATGCGCGGCCTGATCGACTTTGGCCGGATCGAGGAAATGCTCGACCGCATCGATGACCGGGTCGACCTTGTCCGCCTGCCCCGCGTCACGCCCTTTGCGGCACCCCTGTTCCTCGAGGCCGGGCGCACCCCCGTCGAAGGCAGCGCACAGGACCGCCTGCTCGAAGAAGAAACACAACGCCTGATGCAGGCCGCCGGCCTTGCCTGACACCCGGAAAAGCCCTTGCAAAATCAGTCGCCCCGCGTGATGAACGAAGCATGAACGGCTACGAGTTCACATTGGCAGGCGCCCGCCTCACCGCCCTCGGCTCGGGCGCGCTTTTCTGGCGTGACCAGAACCTGCTTTGCGTGTCCGACATGCACCTCGGCAAGACCGAACGCCGCGCCCGTCTGGGCGAAGCGCAACTGCCCCCCTACGAGACGCACGACACCCTGTCGCGCCTGCAAGCCGACTTGGAGGCCACCGGCGCGCATACCGTCATCTGCCTCGGCGACAGCTTCGACGATGCGCTGGCCGCCCGCGCCCTGCTGGAGGCCGAAAAGCTCTGGATCAGCCGCCTTCAGGCCGGCCGCCGCTGGGTCTGGATCGAGGGCAACCACGATCCCGGCCCCGTCGACCTTGGCGGCGCGCATTTGTTCGAGCTGCCCGTGCCGCCGCTCACCTTCCGCCATATCGCGCAGGCCGGCTATTCCGGCGAGGTCTCGGGGCATTACCACCCCAAGGTCACCCTGCCCGTCCGGGGCCGCGCCATCACCCGCCCGGCCTTTTTGGTGGACAGCGACCGGCTGATCATGCCCGCCTACGGTACCTATACCGGCGGCCTGCGCAGCCGCGATGCTGCGCTCTGTGACCTCATGCGCCCCGAGGCGCTGGCGATCCTGACCGGCAACACGCCCCATCCCGCGCCCATGCCGCGCGGCCAACGGGCCTGAAACACCCCGTTCCCATTGCCGCCCGCCCGGCCTAGACTGCCGGGCGCAAGACCACCCGGAGACTCCCATGTCCGCGCAAATCGAAAACCGCATCCGCGAAAGCTTCGCGCGGCAATCCATGATGCAGACGCTGGGCGCCACGCTCACCGGGATCGCCAAGGGCAAGGTCGAGATCACCGCCCCCATCCTCGAAGGCAGCCGCCAGCAGCAGGGCGTCGCCCATGCCGGCCTGACCTTCGCCATCGGCGACAGTGCCGCGGGCTATTCCGCGCTGACCCTGATTCCCGAGGGGATGGAGGTGATGACCACGGAAATGAAGATCAACCTGCTCGCCCCCGGCGCGGGCGATCACCTCTTGGCCCGGGGCCGGGTGATCAAGCCGGGCCGCCGCCTGATGGTGGTGCAGTCGGATATTTTCGCCGTGACCGACGGCGCGGAACGTCACATCGCCATGATGGTCGGCACCATGATCCCGGTGGATCTGTAGCGGCGCACGCAAGACCTGCGACAAGGCCAAAAAGAAATAAGGGCCGTCCCCGACCGAGGGTGAGGGGTGAAGCCCCCGCCCGTGGGGACGGCCGGGGGCTGCCCGGCGGGGGCCGCCGGGCAAGAGGTCTTACGCCGTCAGCCCTTCGGGCTCCGACAACCCGTTCGCACGGCAGCAGGCCGTCACGGTATTGGCCAGAAGGCACGCGATGGTCATCGGCCCCACGCCGCCCGGCACCGGGGTAATCGCCCCCGCGCGCTCGGCGCAGGACTCATAGTCCGCATCGCCCACCAGCTTGTTCTTGCCGTCGCGCTCTACCCGGTTGATGCCGACGTCGATCACCGTGGCCCCTTCCTTGATCCAGTCGCCCGGCACCATCTCGGGCCGGCCCACGGCGGCCACGACGATATCGGCGCGGCGCACGACTTCCGCCAGATCCTTCGTCCGGCTGTGCGCGATGGTCACCGTGCAGCTGTCGCCCAGCAAAAGCTGCGCCATCGGCTTGCCCACGATGTTCGAGCGGCCGACAACCACCGCGTCCATGCCGCTGAGGCTGCCGTGGTGGTCGCGCAGCATCATCAGGCAGCCCAGCGGCGTGCAGGGCACCATGCTTTTCTGCCCCGTGCCCAGCAGGCCCACGTTCGAGATGTGAAACCCGTCCACGTCCTTGGCCGGGTCGATGGAATTGATCACGAGGTCGGAATCCAGATGCTCCGGCAGCGGCAGTTGCACAAGGATGCCATGCACATCCTTGTCGTTGTTCAGCCGGTCGATCAGCGCCAGCAGATCCTCCTCCGAGGTGTCCGCCTCCAGCTTGTGCTCGTAGGAATTCATGCCGACCTCGACGGTCTGCTTGCCCTTCGAGCGCACATAAACCTGGCTTGCCGGGTCCTCGCCCACCAGCACCACGGCCAGCCCCGGCGTGATGCCATGCTCTTCCTTCAGGCGGTCCACGTGCCCCGCCACCTTCTCGCGTACCTTCGCGGCAAACGCCTTGCCGTCGATAATCTCTGCCGTCATGTCTTTCCTCCCGGCCCGAAAATGGTCCCCCACCCTATACCTTTGGCACGGGGCGGGGGGAACCGGTCCTTTAGAACAATCCTTCGATTTCGCCCTGGTCGTTCAGGCGGATGGATTCAGATGCGGGGCGGCTGGGTAGGCCGGGCATGGTCATGATCTCGCCGCAGACCACCACGACGAAGCCCGCGCCGGCCGACAGGCGCACTTCGCGCACCGGCACCGAGTGGCCCGTGGGCGCGCCGCGCTGCGTGGGATCGGTCGAGAAGCTGTACTGCGTTTTCGCCATGCAAACCGGCAGGTTGCCATAGCCCTGCTCTTCCCAGCTCTTCAGCTGGTCGCGGATCTTCTTGTCCGCGATCACCTCGTCGGCGCGGTAGATCTTCTTGGCGATCGTCTCGATCTTCTCGAACAGGCTCATCTCGTCGGGATAGATCGGCTTGAAGTTCGCCTCGCCCTTCTCGATCGTCTCCACGACCTTCTTGGCCAGGTCCGCCGAGCCTTCAGAGCCCAGCTCCCAGTGGCGGCTCAGCACCGCCTCGGCGCCGTTTTCCGCCACGAAGTCCTTCACCGCCTGAACTTCGGCATCGGTGTCGGTCACGAAGTGGTTGATCGCCACCACCACCGGGACACCGAAAGACTTAACATTTTCGATATGCCGGCCGAGGTTCGGGCAGCCCGCCTTCACCGCGTCCACGTTCTCGGCGCCAAGGTCCGCCTTGGCCACGCCGCCGTTCATCTTCATCGCCCGCACCGTCGCCACGATCACCACCGCCGACGGCGCGATCCCGGCCTTGCGGCACTTGATGTTCATGAACTTCTCGGCGCCCAGGTCGGCGCCGAACCCGGCTTCCGTCACCACGTAATCGGCGATCTTCAGCGCCGTGGTCGTCGCGATGACCGAGTTGCAGCCATGCGCGATATTGGCGAACGGCCCGCCATGCACGAAGGCCGGGTTGTTCTCCAGCGTCTGCACCAGGTTGGGCTGCATCGCGTCCTTCAAAAGGACGGTCATCGCGCCTTCGGCCTTGATATCGCGGCAGAAAACCGGGCTGCGGTCGCGGCGATAGGCCACGATCATCGCGCCCAGCCGCTCCTCGAGGTCCTTCAGGTCACTCGCCAGGCACAGGATCGCCATCACTTCCGAGGCCACGGTGATGTCGAAGCCGTCCTCGCGGGCAAAGCCGTTGGCCACACCGCCCAAGCTGGACGTGATCTGGCGCAAGGAGCGGTCGTTCATGTCCACCACCCGGCGCCAGACGATCCGGCGGGTGTCGATCTCGGCGTCGTTGCCCCAGTAGACGTGGTTGTCGATCATCGCGCTCAAGAGCGCATGGGCCGAGGTGATCGCGTGGAAGTCGCCGGTGAAATGCAGGTTCATGTCCTCCATCGGCACCACCTGGGCATAGCCGCCGCCCGCGGCGCCGCCCTTCATCCCGAAGTTCGGGCCCAGCGAGGCCTCGCGGATGCAGATCATCGCCTTCTTGCCGATGTGGTTCAGACCGTCGCCCAGACCAACGGTGGTGGTGGTCTTGCCCTCGCCCGCCGGCGTCGGGTTGATCGCGGTCACGAGAATCAGCTTGCCGTTCTCGTTGCCCTTCACCGAATTGATGTAGTCCTGGCTCACCTTCGCCTTGTCATGCCCGTAGGGCAGCAGGTGCTCGGACGGTATCCCAAGCTTGTCGCCAATCTCCTGGATCGGCTTCTTCGACGCCGCACGCGCAATCTCGATGTCTGATTTGTGGCTCATTGTAGGTTCCCTTTGGACATAAGCGATGATGCTTCGGGGACAGCCATACAAAGTCAGTTGCGGTCACCCGGTCAGGAATCCGACATTTCCGGGGGCTGATGCGGCAGCCTGTCGCGCCCGCGTTTCACATCGGAAACAGCCGCCGCTCAGAAGGCCTTGCCGCTCAGGCATCCCTCCAGGTGCAGCCAGGGCCGCTGGTCCGGCACGTGCAGGCGCATCCGGTCGCCCAGCCGCAGCGGGCCGGGCCGCTCGACCCAGGCGGTGACGCCCCGGCGATGCGCCGCGGCGGGCTTGAAGCGCTTGCCAAGGCCCGGGTGATCCTTCTCCAGTTCCTTGGCGGGCCAGATGCAGGGACGGTTCTCCATGTCCACGATCAGCGCCGTGCCGCTCTCGGTCTGCAAGCGCGACGCGGGCGGCAGGCGGCTGAAATCGTCGATGCCTTTCAGCACAAGCGACGCGCCCAGCCACTCGGGGCGCAGCGCGTCGATCCCGATGTCCTCGGCAATCGCCGCCATTTCCTCGGCCGACACGATGGACAATTGACGCACATTGGCAATCTCGGTGCCTCTTGCGTGCTGGTCCTTTACCCGCACGCAGGCAGGGCGGGTACGTCCGCCGTGGAACTCTCCGGGCACCCCGTCCCATGTCAGCTCCACCTGGTCCAGCGCGGCCGAGCGGATGCCGCTCTTCTGGTCCGCGACGCACCCGATCCAGGTGATTTCGGCATAGTGATCGGTCGGTATCAAGGCAGGCATCGGCGCGTTCCTTCGCACGTCTCGGTCACCGCGCTCCACGGTGACTTCGGGTCTTTCCCGGGGAAAAATCGTATCATCGTCCGGGCATGTCACCTTATCGCCCAAAACAGGTCAAGGTCCCCGGTCATCTTCACCCCGAACACGCATGAGAAGAGACGTTCATGGCCTTCGCTTTCTTTCGCAAACACCCCAGGCCGCTCTCGCCCGAGGCGTGGGAGGCGGTCAAGGCGTTTCATGCCGAGATCCGGACCATCGCCCTGGTCAAGCACGGCAAGGTCCTGACCTCCGCCACGAACCGCAGGCACAACCCCGGCATCAGCGAAACCGACTGGATGGCCGTGCAGGTCTTTGAGCTTTTCGAGGACGTGCGCGACAAGGCCGGGGCGCAGGATCTCGACGCGCTTGGCCCCGAGCACCGGCATATCCTGCTGATGGCCACGCTTGCCGCCAACGGGACGCAGGATGAATTCGACAGCGCGCTCAAGGCCGACAGGCTCGGCATGGCCGCCCATATGCGCGGCCTGCGCGACGGCTGGGCGTGGGCCCGGTCGATGCCCCCGCCCCGCGCGCTGCCTGGGGAATCCCCTGCCGCGATGCTGGCACGGTTCAACCGCGGCCTGACGCTGGAAGAGGCTTACACAACTGGGCGCGAGGCCGTGATCTCGGGCCGGTTCACCGACAACGACACGCAGCTGTTCCTGCTGCCTTACGCGGTGCAAAGAGTGCGCGCGCTCGGCGCGCAGATCCCTTGCGTCTGGCGCAACGCGCCCGGCTTCCGGGACCTTCACAGGGCCGAACGCGACGCGGTGGGCCTGATGTACCGGACGCTCTGTATTTCCGACGACGTGCTGGACCTGATGGACGAGGTGCTGGACGCCCCACCCAACGGCGATGTGGTAATGGAGCGCATCAAGATGTTCCACAACGGCGCGACGCAGCTGGCCCTGGCCGACAGCGTCACGGCGGAGCTGCCCACCGGACGGCCCGGGTCCGTCCACGACATGACGCTCACCGCGTTCGACACCGGGTTTCGCCTGCTGGATGAGGCCATGGTCTTTTACGCCGCCCGAAACAGTGCGTGACGGTGAAGCGCGCGCGCCGGAATTTTGAAAAAATTCCGTCCCGTTTTCTTTTCAAGAAAACGCCCGCGCTCAGACCGACAGGGTAAAGAAAATCCTTCGGAACGGGAATAGGACCGAGCCGTCCTTGCGCACCGGGTAGGCCGCGTGCATCGCCTCTTCATAGCGTTTGATCAGCGCCGCCTTCTCGTCGTCGTCCAGCGCTTCCAGTACCGGGCGCGCATAGGTGCTCTCGGTGAAACGGCGCACCGGGTGGCTGCCCGGCTCGGCCATGAGGCGCTGGTAATACTCGGTTTCCCACATGCGGAACTGGCCCATGCCGGCCAGAAGCTCGTCGTACTTGACCGGCGCCATGACGCCGGGCGTGCCCATCTTCTCGACCCGGCCGGGGAACATCTCCTCGACCAGGCTCAGCCAGACACGGTGCGACGGCGCTTTGTTCTGATGCGGCATCTGCACCGCCAGCGTGCCGCCCTTGCTGAGCATCCGCACCAGTTTCGGCAGCAACTGTTCGTGATGCCCCACCCAGTGCAGCGCGGCGTTGGAAAAAATCAGCCCCGGCACGCGCGCGGGCGTCCAGTCGGAAATATCGGCCTGGCTGAAACTGTCATACGCCTTGCAGCCGCGGGCCTTTTCCAGCATCGCCGGGCTGGCATCCACGCCGATCACCTTGCGGTTTCCGGCCCGCGCCCGAAGCGCCTCGCCCAGCGCGCCGTTGCCGCAGCCGAGGTCATAGATGTCGCCCGCGCCCATGCTGCTGATCGTGTTCACCAGATCAAGGCCCGGACGCAGCCGAAGGTCGTGAAACCGGGCGTAGGCGCCCGGGTTCCAGTCGGTCTTCACGTGTGTCGTCGTCGTCACGCTGTCGGTTCCGGCTCCAATCCGCCCTCGGGCGGCGTCGACTTGGGCTTGGTCTTCGGGATCGCGGTCAGGGACGGCTTGTCGTCCTTCTGCGGCGTGCCGCCCTGGTCGTTATCGGCCTCGGGCGGATCGCCGTTGATCACGCGCTCGATCTCCTCGCCGGTCAGGGTCTCGTATTCCAGCAGGCCCTGCGCCAGCCGCTCCCATTCGTCCTGCTTTTCGGTCAGGATGTCATAGGCGCGCTGGTAGGCTTCGTCGATCAGGCGCTTCACCTCGTCCTCGATCAGTTCCTTGGTATGGGCCGAGATCGAGAAGCCACCGGCGCTATTGCCCATGTAGCCTTCGTGTGCCTGTTCGTAATCGACATTGCCCACCTTGTCGGACATGCCCCAGCGCAGCACCATGGCGCGCGCCAGCGACGACGCCTGCTGGATGTCGCCCGCCGGGCCGTTCGACACCGCGTCGGGGCCGTACTTGATGATCTCGGCGGCCTTGCCGGCCATCGTCATGGCAAGCTTTTCCTCGCATTCCGACTTGTGCCAGTTCAGCCGGTCGATCTCGGGCAGGCTGACGACCATGCCCAAGGCACCGCCGCGCGGGATGATCGTGGCCTTGTAGACCGGATCGCATTGCGGCAAGGCCAGCCCGACGATGGCGTGACCGGCCTCGTGATAGGCGGTCTTTTCCTTCTGCTCGGGCGTCAGGACCATGGATCGCCGCTCGGCGCCCATCATCACCTTGTCCTTGGCCTGCTCGAAGTCGACCATCGACACGAACCGCCGGCCCACGCGGGCGGCCATCAGCGCCGCCTCATTCACGAGGTTGGCCAGATCCGCACCCGAGAACCCGGGCGTGCCGCGCGCGATGATGCGCAGGTCCACGTCGGGGCCCAGCGGGGTCTTGCGGGCATGAACGCCCAGGATCTTCTCGCGGCCCTTGATGTCGGGGTTGGGTACGGTCACCTGGCGGTCGAACCGGCCCGGACGCAACAGCGCGGGGTCCAGCACGTCCTTGCGGTTGGTCGCCGCAACGATGATCACGCCCTCGTTGGCCTCGAACCCGTCCATCTCGACCAGAAGCTGGTTGAGGGTCTGTTCGCGCTCGTCATTGCCGCCGCCATAGCCGGCACCACGGTGGCGGCCCACGGCGTCGATTTCGTCGATGAAGACGATGCAGGGCGCGTTCTTCTTGGCCTGTTCGAACATGTCGCGCACGCGGGACGCGCCGACACCCACGAACATCTCGACGAAGTCCGAACCCGAAATGGTGAAGAACGGCACGCCGGCCTCGCCCGCAATCGCGCGGGCCAATAGGGTCTTACCGGTGCCCGGAGGGCCCACCAGCAGCGCGCCCTTGGGGATCTTGCCGCCAAGCCGCGAAAACTTCTGCGGGTTGCGCAGGAACTCGACGATCTCTTCAAGCTCTTCCTTGGCCTCATCAATGCCAGCCACGTCGTCAAACGTCACGCGGCCATGCTTTTCGGTCAGCATCTTGGCCTTCGACTTGCCAAAGCCCATCGCGCCGCCCTTGCCGCCGCCCTGCATGCGGTTCATGAAATAGATCCACACACCGATCAGCAGCACGAAGGGCAGAAGCGAGATCAGGAAGGTCTGGAACCCGGATTGCTCCTGCGATTCCGCCTTGATCGGGATATCCTGCTCCAACAGGAGGGACGTCACCTCGGCATCCTCGGGCTTGATGGTCGAGTAATTGTTGCCGTCCTCGCCCCGGAATCGCACGTTCTCGCCGTCCAGCGTCACCTCGGACACTTCGCCGTCCTCGACCGCCTCGACGAACTCGGAATAGGGGATGGCCTTGCTCTGCAGGGTGTTGCCGGATCCGTTGAACAGGCTGAACAGCGCCATGATCAACAGGAACAGGACCAACCAGAAGGCGAAGTTTCTCGCGTTGCCCAAGGGCTTTCTCCTCACGTCTTTAGGGGTCTGACCTACCACAGGACCCGAGTGTTATAAATAGAGATCGTTACGTGTTGTTCAATGCGCAAGAATGCCGGCAAAGAACATGTCTTCATCCCGCAAGAGCGTGGCGGACCAGCCTTCTGCGACCCCCGCCAGCGGTGCCGCGACCAAATGCCCGCCCCGCCAGACCGCCGGGCTGGCCATAAGCGACGCCCGCGGCAAGCCGGGCCGCACCCGATCCTCGCACTGCGCCAGCCCCGCCTCGCCCAGCGCGGCCACCTCGGCCCCGTCGGGCCACGGCCCGTCCAGCCGCCAGCGTCCGTCCCACGCCGCGCCGGGCGCCGCGCGCAGCTGCGCCACCGCCTGCGGCTCGCGGGTGAAGCGCAGGTGATCGGCACCCACGCTCATCATCACGCCGTGCAGCGTCATGCCGTTGCCGCCGCGGATCGCCTCCAGCATCAGGTCCACGGCCTTGCCGCGCGGGCCGTATTCCGCGCCGCTGATCCAGCGCAGGATCTCCTGCACCATGCGGCGGCAGATGTCCCGCGGCAGGGTGCGAAACCCCTTGCGCTCGATCACGACGTCGCCCCGGTCGAACGTGACATACCTGCGCGCCTCCACGAACACGTACCAGTACAGCGCCTGGCGCACCTCGGACATGTGGCGCGCCACGGTGCCCAGACCGCGCGCGGTTATCCCCAGTCCCTCCAACACGCCCAGCGCCTTGCGCACCCGCGCCCGCTCGAACGCGTCATCGGTATTCGTCGGGTCGTCGATCCAGTCCAGCCCCTCTGCCGTGACCAATGTCCGCAACTCGGCCCGGGACACCTGCAGCAGCGGCCGGCGAAACTCGACCGCGCCCTGCCGCCAGCCCGGCGTCATCGTGGCCAGCCCGTCGACGCCGGCCTCGCGCGACAGGCGCATGACAAAGGTCTCGGCCACGTCGTTCAGGGTATGGCCCAGCACCACGTCGGTGATGCCCTCGGCCTCGGCCCAGTCGGCGATCAGCCCGTAGCGGGCGCGCCGCGCGGCGTCGGACAGGTTGCCCGCCCCGCCCCAGCCGCGCCATTCCAGGGTCCGGTGCGCCACGCCAAGCCGCGCGCACAAGGCGGCGACCCCCGCCGCCTCGTCAGCCGAGCCGTCGCGCAGGCCATGATCCACCGTCACCGCATGGAGCTCCGGCCCGCCCTGCGCGGCCCAGTGCCGCGCCAGCACCAGAAGCGCCAGAGAATCGCTGCCCCCGGACACGGCAATGCCCAGCCGATGGGGCCGGGCATTGCCGAATGTCGCCACGAACTGATCCAGAATATGCGCGTTGGGTCGGTTCACGAACACCCAAGGTTCTGCATCGCCTGCGTCGCCTGTCCGACCGCAGGCGACTGCGGAAAGCGCTGCGCCACCTCCCCCAATGTCAGGCAGGCCTCGTTGGTCTGCCCAAGCTGGCCCAGCGACCGGCCCAGCAGGAAAAGCGCCTGCGGCGCCTGCGGGCCATCGGGCGCGGTGCTGAACGTATCCAGATAGGCGCGCGCCGCTCCGGTCATGTCATTGGCCTTCTCCAGCGCCTCGCCCCGCTTCAGCCCGGCCTGCGCTTCCATCGGGCTGCCGGGATAGTTGGTGGTGAAACGCTCGAACTGCGTGGCCGCGGCGGTGTATTCACCGGACTCGAAGGCCGCCATGGCGGCGTCGAAATCGGCCTGCTCCGCGGCAGCCATCTGCACGCCGGTATCGGTGCCCGTGGTGCTGCCGGTGGTGCTGCCCGTGGAGCCTTCGGTGGTCGCGCCGCCGGTCGTGCCGGTGGCCGGGGCGGTGCCCGTGCCGCCCGCGTTGCCGCCCGTCGACGGTTCCACCCCGCCCAGCGTGTCGCCGGGCTCGATGCTGCCGATATCACAGGAGGGCTCCAGCTCGCAGATCCGGAACTCCAGGTCGCCCACCCGGTTGGTGCCGTCGGTCACCACGCTGTCGATGCGGAACTCCAGCTCTTCCGTCTTCGACGTCAACCGCTGCAACTCGGATTCGATCGTGTTCACCCGGTCCAGCACGCTGCCGCCCACCGTCGCGGTGCCCGCGGCCCCGGTGGTGTTCAACTCGCGCTTCAGCTTCTGCAACTCGACATAGAGCACCGACAGCTCCTGCCGGATATCCGCCAGGGTTTCGGTATTGGCCTGCGCCGAGGCCGAAACCGGCCCCATCCCGAACGCGGCCACCACAAGGCCCAGTATCACACGACGCATGTTCACCCCGCCTTTCGTCCTATCAGCTTGTCGGCACGGCCGAGATCACCGTCACGGCGCGGCGGTTCTTGGCATAGCACGATTCCTCGCTGCAAATCTCCAGCGGGCGTTCCTTGCCATAGCTGATGACCTTCAGCCGCGCCGGGCTGACGCCCCTCGAGATCAGGTATTCCTGCACCGCATTGGCGCGCCGCGCGCCCAGCGCGATGTTGTATTGCCGCGTGCCCTGCTCGTCGGCATGGCCTTCGATGATGGCGTTGTATTCCACGTTGGTGGCCAGCCATTGCGCCTGCCCGTCCAGCGTCGCCGTCGCCGTGGGCGACAGGGTCGACTGGTCCACCGCGAACAGCACCCGGTCGCCGATCGTCTGCTGGAAGTAAAGCGGCGATTGCGGATCCTGCGCGGTTCCGGCCACAGCGCCGGCTCCGGCGCCGCCGGCGCCCGTGCCGTCGGCATATTGGTCGCCGAACCGGTCGGGGTTGCTGCACGCGCTTACCGCCAGTCCCGCCACCACGATCAATGCCTTGCTCAGATGTCTCATTTCAGTGCCCCACTCGATGTCTTGTTGCTCTTGCAATGGTTAATATCATAGGCCCGCGGCGGATGCATGTCCCTTTTGCGGCCTCAGTTCTGCAACGGCCCCCAGGACGGATCCGAGGCGCCGGTGTCGGTGCGCACCTGCTTGAGGTTGCGCCCGGTGATGTCCACCGACCACAGGCTCGACGTGCCCTGCGCGCCTTGGGTTTCGCGAGCAAACATGATCACCCGGCCATTGGGCGCCCATGTCGGCCCCTCGTCCAGGAAGGACGCGGTCAGCAGGCGTTCCTCGCTGCCGTCGGTGCGCATCACGCCGATATGGAACCGGCCTTTGGATTGCTTGGTAAAGGCGATCAGGTCGCCGCGCGGCGACCACACCGGCGTGCCATAGCGGCCCTGCCCGAAGCTGATCCGCGTCGCCTCGCCGCCACCCGCAGGCATCACGTAGAGCTGCGGCGTGCCCGAGCGGTCGGATTCGAACACGATCTTGCTGCCGTCGGGGCTGAAGCTGGGCGCGGTTTCGATCGACGGCGTGGTGGTCAGGCGCGAGGTCTGCCCGCTGCCGATGTTCAGCTGATAAAGGTCGGTATTGCCGCCCGTGGTCAGGCTGTAGACGATGGTCTGCCCGTTGGGCGCAAAGCGCGGCGCGAAGCTCATTTCGCCATCGGCGGCGTTCAGCACGTTGCGCCCCGCCGTCGCCACGTCCAGCACGTAAATCTTGGGAAAGCCGCTTTCATAGCTGGTGTACAGCACCCGGTCCCCGCCCGGCGAAAACCGTGGCGCCAGCACGATCGACGCGCTGTCGGTCAGGTAGGTCACATTGGCGCCGTCGTAATCCATGATCGCCAGCCGCTTCTGCCGCGCATCCTTTGGCCCGGTTTCGGAGACGAACACGACGCGGCTGTCGAAATACGGGTCCTCGCCGGTCAGCTGCGCGTAAACCTGGTCCGAGACCTTGTGCGCGATGCGCCGCCAGCCATCGGTGGTGCCCACGAATTGCAGGCCATCGCCCATCTGCTGCCCCGCGAACACATCATAAAGCCGGAACTTCACGACGACCTTGCCGCTGTCGTCCACGCTGACGCCGCCCACGATCAGCGCCTGCGCGTTGATCGCCTTCCAGTCGGCGAATTGAACCGGGCTGGAAAACGCCGTGACTCGCGCGATATGCGCGTCCTGCGGAATCTCGCGAAACAGGCCCGTGCCGGTCAGGTCGGCGGCGATGACCCGCGTGATATTGGCGGCCATCTCCTGCGCCTGTGCGCTCTCGGCCACGAAATTCGGCACGGCAAAGGGCAAGGGCTCGATCACACCCTCGGTGATCTCGATCCTCAGCGGTCCGCTGCGCTCGTCCTGCGCCATCACCGGCGCCGCAAGGCCTGCAAGGATCGCCACAAGGGCCAGAATTACTCTCATATCACTGCTCCCCTTCGACCACCGGGTCGAATGTCATCTCGATGTTGCGCCACACATCATATTGATCCGCTGGCAAGTCAAATCCCGTCCGACTGCATCTCAGAATGGCACGCCGTGCCGTCATGAAAGAGCCCGTGTCGGCCATCTCACGGGGAATTGAGCGCAGGCTGTCGTCCACCACCGTGCCGTCCCGGTTCATCTCGAACGCTACGGTGACAACAGCGCCGCCCTTGGGCTGGTTCCAGCAGGCCTGCACTTGCTGTCGCAGATCGCCGATCCAGGCACGACTATCACGGGCCGCCGCCTCGGCCTGGGCAACTTCCGGGACCGGGGCCACCTCGCCCGGCAGTTTTGGCCGCACCGAACCGTCCTCTGCAGCCCATGCCGACAGCGGGGCCGCAAGCCCCGCCAGCATGATGACAGCTGTGATCGCCCCGTGTCTCATCTGATCCGCATGTTCTCCGGGTTGAATGTCATTTCGATGTCACGCCACGTGGCGAATTTCTCGACAGGCAGATCGTACCCGCTCGCTCCACACCGAATGATCGCCCGCCGCGCCGCCTCGAACGCTTGCTGCGCAGAGGAGTTGCTGCCACCCTCGCTACCGATCATGCGGATCGAGTTGGTGATCGGACGGCCATCCTCCGACATCGACACCGCCACCGTCACCGTGGTGGCCAGCGCCTCGGAACTCAGCGAGCCGACGTTCCAGCACTGCTGCACCGCCACGCGCAACCCGTCCTTTTCGCCTGCCGTCAGCGGCGGGCCTTGCGGCGTGCCCTGCGGTTCAGGGTCGCTGCCCAGCGCCTCGGCCAACGCGTCGTTCACCGCCGAACTGTCGGGGCTGGTGGCCTCTTGCGTCTCGGGCTCCGCCGCCGGTTCCGGGTCGGCCTGCTGCGCCGGTTCGTCGCGCGGCTCGGGATCCGGGTCCGGCTGGGCCGCCGGGGTCGGCTGCTCGGGCCGCGTGCGCGGGCGCACCGAGCGTGTCGGCGCGGCGGATGCCACCTCCTCGGCTTCGGTCACGATCTCGGTCGTGGCCTCCTGCCGCGCGGTTTCCTCCTGCTCCGGCTCGGGCTCCTCGGCCTGCTCGGCAGGCTCGGGCGCCTGCTGGTCGACGTCGGCGATTTCGACATCCGGTTCCGGTTGCTCCACCGCCTCCGGCGCCACGCGTGGCGCGGGCCGGGGCTGCGGGCGTTCGGACTGCTGCGGCGCCAGAACGGCGGTATCCTCCTGCGGCGGCGTCGGCTCCTGCGGAGCGTCGGCGATCTCGGCCTCGGGCACGGGGGTCGGCTCGGGCTCGACGGCCTCGGGCACCGGGTCCGGCTCGGCGGTTTCCGTCACCTCGGGCTGGTCCTGCTCGGGCGCGGCGTCGGCCTCGGACGACAGCTCGGGGGCCTGTCCCTCCTCGGGCGGCTCGGGCGTATCGACATTGGCCACCGCATCCGGCGACGGCTCGGCGACCATCGCCGCGTATTCCTCTTCCGAGATGGCCGTCACCTCGGTGATCTCGAACGGCAACGGCTCGGACTGGAACGCCCCGCCGAAAATGGCAACGACGATCAGGCCCGTATGAGCCACACCGGAAATGATCTGCCCGGTGTCCAGCCGCATCTCAGCCGCCCTGCTCGTCAAGCGTCGGCCCGCCGGTATCGGTCACCAGCCCGATATTGGCGAACCCGCCGCGATTGAGCGCGCCCATCACCTGCATCACGTCCGAATAGGGCACCGCCCCGTCCGCGCGCAGGAACACCCGCGTGCTGTCGCGTTCCGTGGCGATGGCGCGCAGCCGGTTCACCAACTCGCCGCGCTGCACCTCGGTGGTCTGGATCATGACGACCCCCTCGGCGGTCAGAGTCACGGTCAGCGGCTCTTCTTCCTCGCCCGGCAGGGCATTGGCCGCGGTCTCGGGAAGCTGCACCGGCACGCCCACGGTCATCAGGGGCGCCGCCACCATGAAGATGATCAGCAGCACCAGCATCACGTCCACGAAGGGCGTGACGTTGATTTCCGCCATCGGACGGCTGCGCCCGCGACCTCTGCGCCTGCGGCCCGTGTCACCTGATTTTTGGACGACGCCAGCACCCATGTCAGCTGTCCAATTGCCGGCTCAGGATGGTCGCGAACTCGTCGGCAAACGCCTCGTAGCTGGCCACGATCCGGTCCGCATCCGCGCTCAGCTTGTTGTAGAACACCACCGCCGGGATGGCCGCCAGCAGGCCCAGGCCCGTGGCCAGAAGCGCCTCGGCGATCCCCGGCGCGACGACGGCCAGGTTGGTGTTCTGCTGTTCGGCGATCTCGATGAAGGCATTCATGATGCCCCAGACCGTGCCGAACAGGCCCACGAAGGGCGACACCGACCCGATCGAGGCCAAAATAGTCAGCCCGCTCTGCAGCTTCTCGCTTTCCTTCACGATCGCCACGTCCATGCTGCGGTCGATCCGTGCCGTGGCGCCCGCGATCAGTGCGCCGTCGGTGCGATGCGACCTGCGCCACTCGCTCATCCCCGCGGCAAAGACCCGCTCGGACTGCCCCGCCGGATCGGGCCCGATCTCGTCGAAAAGCTCATCCAGCGGCTCGCCCGACCAGAAGCGGCGGTCGAACGCCTCGGCCTCGGCGCGGGCCTTGCGATAGGTGATCGTCTTCTGGATGATGATCGACCACGCCCAGAAGGACGCCACGATCAGCATCAGCATCACCAGTTTCACGATCAGCGTTGCGCGTGCGAATAGCGCCCACAGCGAGAAATCCATCTCCTGTGCCATTGCCAGGGTTTCTGCTTCCATCTGCCTGCTCTTTGCTTTGCCGGGCCTTGTTGACTGGCCGTATTGAGCGCGAAACTAGACGATTTCCAAGGGGAAAGCCAACATCAACCGTATCCGCGCGGTCAATTGCGGGTGATCAGTGCAGCATCAGGCGGATATTCGCCGGTAGACGCGCCGGATGGCCGGTGTCGTTGATGCAGACGATGGTCACCTGTGCCGAAAAGACCAGTTCCTCGCCGCGCAGAACCTTCTGCTCCATGATCAGCCGCGCGCCGGTGACGGTGACGACGCTCGTGCGCACTTCCAGTTCGTCGTCGAATTTCGCCGGGTGGTGATAGTCGGCCTCGACCCGCCGCACGGCAAAGACCACGCCATCGTCGCGCCGCATCGCGTTCTGGTCGACCCCCAGCCCCCGCACCCAGTCGCTGCGCGCCCGCTCTATGTACCTGAGGTAATTGGCATAATAGACGATCCCGGCCATGTCGGTATCTTCGTAATAAACGCGGATGGGAAAGGAATGGGCCATGCCCGCCTTCTACGGCGCGCGGGTGGCGACGGCAACGCAAAAGAGGGGCTCCGCCCCACGGCGAACCTGCGGTTCACCGTTCCCCGGGATATTTTCGGCCAGAGGAAGAGGGGGCCGCTAGAGCGGATACTCCGCCAGCACGTCATAGACCGGCCCCTCGGGCGTCAGGGTCGAGGCATAAAGGCAGAACCGCTCCACCGGGAACGGCCCCGCGCGAAATCCGCCATACGTGCCAAGGAACGCGGTCAACCGGCCCATGTCCACCGGACGCGAGCGGCCAAACCGGGCCAGCGTGACATGCGGGCGAAACCGCTCGCGCGGCAGGTCGATCCCCGCCAGCCGCGCCGCGCCGCGCACCTTGTCATGCAATTGCCGCAGCGGCTGCGCCTTCGCCACATCGGCCCAGACCAGCGCCGGCCGCCGGCCGCCCTTGGCCTCCACCCCGGTAAACTCCATGTCCCAGCGCGGCACGCGGATCTCGCCCAGCGCCGCATCCAGTTCCGCCAGCACGTCCTCCGGCTGATCGTCGAGAAAGGCCAGCGTCAGGTGCAGGTTCTCCTCGTCCACCAGCCGCCCCTGCCGCAGCGCCTCCTGCACCGGCAAGAGCGCCTCGATGGCCGCGTCCTCCAGCGGGACACCGACAAAGGCCCGCAACGGCTACATCTGCCCCAGCCGCGCACTCAGGCGCAGCGCGTGGCTGGCGTCCTGCGCCACGGCGGGCATGACCGGATCGTACCCCGCCCGGATCACCGCGCCGATATCGGGCCGCAGGATCACCTGCCCCTCGCCCGCCTGCGCCAGCACCGAGCGGTCGGTAAAGGCCGTGTCGGACCACAACAGGATCGTCTGCGCCACCTGCGCCAGCGCCAGCGTGTCGGCGGGCACCTGGGACAATTGATCGTCCATCCGCAGGAAAACAAAGCTGGCCTTGATCGCGCCGGCCTCGTCAAAGCGGAAGATCCGGTACTGGTTGGCATCCGCCGCCTTCAGCCGCGCCACCAGCGGGCTAAGGTCGGGGATCATCCGATCCATGTCCGGCACCTCCAGCAGCTCATCCCACTCCCGGAAGAAGAAAAACATAAGGTTCACGCCCAGTTCCGGGTCGGTCTCGGCCATCCGGTGGCCCGCCATCATCACCACGGCCTCGACCGCGCCCTTGACGATTTCCAGCGTCTTGTCATCCGTCCCGAACACCACCGGCACGATGGGCCGCCCCCAACGGGCAAAAAGGTAAGAGCCATCGGCGCGGGTAAACAGCGCCTCGACACCTTCGGGAGAGATCAGATCAGCCATGCCGTCTCCCTACCAAAGCCGCCGCCCCATGCAAGTCAAAGCCCCCTTCCTCTGGCGACAAATATCCTCGCCGAAGGCACGAAACTCTTCTGGCGCTACTTGCCGAACAAATCGCCCGACCCCGCCGCCCTCGGCGCCGCCATCCCCAGATGCGCCCAGGCGCGTTGCGCCAGCATCCGCCCCCGCGGCGTGCGCTGGATCAGCCCCTGCTGCAGCAGGAACGGCTCGATCACCTCTTCCAGCGCATCGCGGCTCTCGCTCAGTGCCGCGCTCAGCGTCTCGATCCCCACCGGCCCGCCCTGGTAGGCCTCGGCAATGAGCCGCAAATACCGCCGGTCGGCCCCGTCAAGGCCCAGCCCATCCACGCCCAGCCGGGTCAGCGCGCTGTCCGCCAGGCCTTGCGTAATCCGCCCGTTGCCCTCGACCACGGCGAAATCCACCACGCGCCGCAAGAGCCGTCCGGCCACCCGTGGCGTGCCACGCGCGCGCCGCGCGATCTCCCGCGCGCCCTGCGCTTCTGCCGGCACGCCCAGCTTCTGCGCGTTGCGCGTCACGATCTCGTGCAACTCGTCCTCGGTGTAGAACTGCAACCGCGTGGGGATCCCGAACCGGTCGCGCAAGGGCGTCGTCAGCAGGCCCAGCCGCGTCGTCGCCCCCACCAGCGTGAAGGGCTGCAGCTCGATCCGCACCGTCCGCGCCGCCGGGCCTTCGCCGATCACCAGGTCCAGCTCGAAATCCTCCATCGCGGGGTAAAGCACCTCTTCCACCGCCGGGTTCAGCCGGTGGATCTCGTCGATGAAGAGAACGTCATTAGCCTCGAGGTTGGTCAGGATCGCCGCCAGGTCGCCCGCCTTGGCCAGCACCGGGCCGGAGGTCATGCGAAACCCCACGCCAAGCTCGCGCGCCATGATCTGCGCCAGCGTCGTCTTGCCCAGGCCGGGGGGGCCGTGAAACAGCGTGTGATCCATCGCCTCGCCCCGCTGCCGGGCCGACTGGATGAACACCTTCAGGTTAGCGCGTGCCTCCGCCTGCCCGATAAAATCCGCCAGCGCCTGCGGTCGCAGCGCGCGGTCCACATCCTCGGGCAGCGCCTCGGGGCGCAAG
The DNA here is from genome assembly GCF_009363735.1 of Roseovarius sp. THAF8. Lineage (NCBI taxonomy): Bacteria > Pseudomonadati > Pseudomonadota > Alphaproteobacteria > Rhodobacterales > Roseobacteraceae > Roseovarius > Roseovarius sp. THAF8. The sequence goes on from NZ_CP045410.1 coordinate 1,433,604, forward strand.
GTCGGGTCAGGCTCGGTCATGCGTCAATCGTCCCACGTCCACGCGGCAGGCCGCAAGGCCCGATCATCCGCCCGCGCTTCATCCCTTCGGCGCCAGCAGCTTCAGCGCGGCGCGGATGAGGTCCGCCGTCGCCGCGTCGGGCATCTCGCCCGCCGCCTGCGCCACCGCGCCCGCCGCCTCGCCGGGGCCGTAGCCGAGGTTGGTCAGCGCCGAAAGTGCCTCGGCCTGTGCCGCGCCACTCGGGGCCTTCGGGGGCGGCGCCTTCGCCACCGGTGTCTCGATCACCTCTTCGTCGGCGGGCCCCTCCGGCGCAGGCATCGGCGCGCTCGCGCCCATCGCCATCACCTCCGGCGCCTTGTCCTTCAGCTCGATCACCACGCGCTGCGCTGTCTTGGGGCCGATCCCCTTGGCCGCCTTCACCGCGTTCACGTCACCCAGCGCAATCGCGCGGCCCACACCGTCGGGCCCCAGCGTCCCCAGGATCGCCAGCGACGCCTTCGCCCCGATCCCCTGCACGCTCATCAGCAGGCGGTGCCATTCCTTCTCGACCAGCGAGGTGAAGCCATAGAGCTGCAACAGGTCCTCGCGCACCAGCAGATCGGTATAAAGCGCCACATGCTCGCCCGCCCCCGGCAGCGCCGCCAACGTCCGGTCCGAGCAATAGACAAGGTAACCAACGCCCTTCACGTCGATCAGCACGTGATCGGCGGCGCGATAGTCGATGCGTCCCGCGATCCGCCCGATCATGCGCGCACCTTCTCTTTCAGCGCTCGCGCGCCCCCGTGATGCGCATGGCAGATGGCAATCGCCAGCGCGTCGGCGGCATCCGCCCCGGCCAGTTCGACCCCCGGCAGTTGCACGCGCACCATATGCGCCACCTGCTCCTTGCCGGCATGGCCCACGCCCACCACCGTCTTCTTCACCGTGTTGGGGGCATATTCGCCCACATCCAGCCCGAACTGCGCCGGCACCAGCAGGGCAATGCCCCGCGCCTGGCCCAGCTTCAGCGTGCCGGCCCCGTCCTTGTTGACGAAGGTCTGCTCCACCGCCGCCGCGCCGGGCGCGTATTTTCCAAAGATATCTGTAAGTTGGCCGTGCAACGACAACAGCCGCTCGGCCAGCGTGCCCCCGTCCCCGTGGCACACCCCGTTCGCCACATGGCTCAAGCGGCTGCCCTCCATGTCGATCACGCCCCACCCGAGGTTGCGTAGGCCCGGATCGATCCCGATGACCCGCATCTGCACTGCCCGCCCTTGATTGTTTTCCAAGCCACTAGCACGAAAGGGGAACATACGCCAAGCCCTTCCACGCCCCCGGGCGATCGGGCCAGTCCTGCGCGGTATGCATGTCACAGCCTTTCCGGGATCATGCGCACAATATGTGACCATCAAAAATACAGCATTAACATGACGTTAAAGTAAATTCACCCATGCAGCGCCTGCATAGTGACTATGCGGAAAATGCGTGTTGTCCAAATCAGCGCAACCCCCTACCTGCAGCTTCAGAAGAACAAACGTACCGACTTATACGAAGGACCATGACAATGGCTGCAATCGACAACACCCGCAGCGTGCACCACGGCGCCCATTTCGGCTCCATCTTCGCGCGCATTCTCGCCACCGTTTCCGCCTGGAACGACGCCCGCGTCACCCGCAACGCGCTCAGCCGCCTGAGCGACCGCGAACTGGACGATATCGGCCTGTCGCGCGGCGACATCGAACGCGCGATCCGCTAATTGCGGATTCCGCCCGCCCGGCGTCCTCTCCCTGCGCCGGACAGCAAAAAGCCCTGCACGCGGACCAACGTGCAGGGCTTTTCGTATCGAGAGAGGCGTCTTTGGAGGGCTGAGAGGCCAGACGTCGTTGATCGTTACTTCACGAAGGGGCGCAGGTATTGCGCGATGGTTGCGGAAACAGTGTCTTTCTGCATCACGAAGGCACCGGCCTGTTCCACCACCGTGCCGGATTTCAGCGCATCGACCCGCTGGTCATAGATCGTGCCGCCGAGATGCGCGAGGATCATCCCCTTGAACAGGAACACGCCCAGAACCAGGAACGCCAGACCGCGAACCGAAAACCCCTGCGCCCGGCGCTTGGGGCGGAAAACGATCAGGCCGTCGCGGGTCACCTTGGCCGAATAGCCGTTGGCAAGGCGGGTGCGGTTACGGTTGATTTTCTTCAGTCGGGCGTCGAAGCCCTGGTAGGTGTTGGTGGCGTTGGTCATGGCAGCGTCCTACTGTATCTCATCCCCGGCCCTTGATGATCAAACTAGGTTTGAAATGTGGCAAAAGTGGGGCACCTGCCTTAATATGACTGTTTTTCCAAGCCTTTTCAGACACTTTTACGGGTCATTATCGTCGTCCACTCACCAATCTGGTCCCGTGACACGACACTGTTTCCAGCCTCGGTATAGACCGCCGCAACCTCGTCGGCCTGCTCGTTTAAAATACCGGACAGAATCACCCTGCCCCGCGACTTCAGCGCATCGGTGATCCCCGGCGCCAGCGCGATCAGGGGGGCTTTGAGGATATTGGCGAACACCAGGTCGAACGGCGCGGCCCCGGCGATTCCCGGATGGTCCAGCCCTTCGGCCTCCAGGCAACGCACCCGGCCCATCAGGTCGTTGGCCGCCACGTTGACCTCTGCCACCTCGACCGCCACGGCGTCGATGTCGCTGGCCAGGATCGTCGCCTCGGGCCAGACCCGCGCCGCCGCCATGGCCAGCACCGCCGTGCCGCAGCCCAGATCCAGCACACTGTCTTGCGCGCCCTGCTCGGCGTTCAGCCGGTCCAGCGCCTTCAGGCAGCCCAGCGTCGTGCCGTGATGCCCGGTGCCGAACGCCATCGACGCCTCGATCAACAGCGGCAGCGCATCCTCGGGCACCTTGTCGGCGTCATGGCTGCCGTGGACAAAGAACCGCCCCGCCACCACCGGTGTCAGTTCCCGCTTCACCTTGGCGACCCAGTCCGTCTCGGGCAGTTCCGAGACGGTGAAATCCTTCGCCCCGTGCAGCGACGCCAGCAGCGCCAGCCCCGCCGCATCCGGTTCCGCCTCGAAATAGCCGCCTACTTCCCACAGGCCCGAGCCGTCCTCCAGCTCGAACACGCCCACGCCCGTGGGCTCGGGTGTCAGACGTTCCAGCGCCTCGCCCAGGGCTTCGGCCTCGGATTTTCCGGGCAGGGTCGTCAAAGCGGTGAATGTGGGCATAGAGCCTCCCTTGGCGATAAGATCACTCCGCCGGGGCGGGCGCCCGGGCGGTCAGGATCGTCTCATACCCCGGTTCGGGGTGACGGGGAATAAGCATCGCCAGGATAAATGACACGCCCGCCATCGCGGCGGCCATCACGAACACCGCCACAGGCGACATCAGCCACAAGTACCCCAGCGCGGCGGGCAAGAACACGGCGGCGATATGGTTGATCGTGAACGCCACCGCGGCGGTGGGCGCGATATCGCCCGGATCGGCGATCTTCTGGAAATAGGTCTTCAGCGCCAGCGCCAGCGCGAACAGCAAATGGTCCACCACGTAAAGCGTCGCCGCCAGCACCACGCCCCAGCCGAAGAAATACAAGCCGCCATAGAGCAGGAACACGATCGCCAGCCCCGCGTATTCGAACAACAGCGTCGCCCGCTCCCCGAACACATGCACCGCCCGGCCCATCAGCGGCGCGAACACCATGTTGGCCACCAGGTTGATCAGGTAGAGCGCGGTGACCTCGTGCACTTCAAAGCCGAATTTCTCGACCATCATGAAACCGGCGAAGACGATGAAGATCTGCCGCCGCGCACCGGCCATGAATTGCAGCGCGTAATAGAGCCAATAGCGCCGGCGCAGCACCATCTTCTTGATCTGCGGATTGGGCGCCTCGAATTGCGGGAACGCGACGATACAGTACAGCGCGATCAGCACCGTCGCCCCGCCCGCGATCATGTAGACGGTGTTGTAACTCAGATCCAACGTCTCCCACGTCATCACGATCAGCACGTAGGCCACCAGCGTCGTGCCAGACCCGGCGGCCAGCAGCCAGCCCAGCATCTGCGGCGCGCGCTCCTTCTTCAGCCATTGCAGCTGCAACGACTGGTTCACCGTCTCGAAATAGTGAAACCCGATCGAGCTCAGCATCGTGATCGTCAGGATCCCGCCCAGGGACGGGAACCAAGCGGTAATCGCCGTGGCCACGCCCAGCAGGATCAGCGACACCAACGCCAGCGTCTGCTCGCGCATGAAAACGATGATGGCGATCACCCCGATGGCCAGGAAACCGGGGATTTCCCGCACCGTGTGCAACCAGCCGATATCCGAGCCGTCGAACCCCGCCGCTTCGATGACGAAATTGTTGAGCAGCGCAGACCACGTCGCAAAGGCCAGCGGCATCGCCGCCGCCATCAGAAAGAGCAGCGCCACGGGCCGCTTCCAGATCGGCAGCTCGCGCGCCAGTTCAAGGGGGTATGTCCTCGCCATGCACGTGCTTTACGCCCATCTTCCGGCTTTGACCATTCCCTCCCGCGCAAGGCGGCTGTGCAAAAATACGCGGCCTGATCTGGATCAAGGCCACGCATCCGGTCCGGTGGCATGACCCGATGCGCAACGAAAGGCACGGGTCATGGACATTCTCGCCCTCGTGGAATGGATCGACGAGGCCCCGGCAGCGGCGCTCCTGGGCCTTCTGACCGGCGTGATCTTCGGCGTCGCGGCGCAGCGCTCGCGCTTCTGCCTGCGCGCGGCGGCGGTGGAATTCGCCCGTGGCCGCATGGGCGACCGCATCGCGGTCTGGTTCCTGACCTTCTCCACCGGCGTGGTCTGGGTGCAGGGCGCGCAGCTTCTGGGCCTTTTCCGTGCGTCCGATGCCCGCATGATGGCCATCCCCGGCAGCTGGTCGGGCGCGGTGATCGGCGGGCTGGTCTTCGGCGCGGGCATGGTGCTGGCGCGCGGATGTCCGGGCCGTTTGCTGGTGCTCGCGGCCACCGGCAACCTGCGGGCCATCACCGCTGGCCTGGTCTTTGCCGTCGCGGCACAAATGAGCCTGTCGGGCATGCTCTCGGGGCTGCGCACCCGACTGGCCGCGCTCTGGACCACGTCGGGCGGCCACAACATGGACCTGCTCAGCACGCTCGGCCTGCCCTCCTATGGGGGCCTCCTGATCGGCCTCGGCTTCGCCGCTCTCGCCCTCGTCGTCTCGCGCCGCAACCGCATCGGCGCCGCCCGCCTGCTCTTCGCCTCCGGCGTCGGCTTTGCCGTGGCGGTGGGCTGGGTCTCGACCTTCGCGCTCGCCTCGGTCAGCTTCGAGCCCGTCGCGGTGACAAGCGCCACGTTCAGCGGCCCCTCGGCCAATACGCTGATGTTCTTCCTGGTCTCGGACCCGGTGCTGAACTTCGATATCGGCCTGGTGCCGGGCGTCTTCCTCGGCAGCTTCCTTGCCTCGTCCTATGCCCGCGAATTCCGCTTCCAGGGATTCGAGGATGCCGCCAACATGCGCCGGATGATGACCGGCGCGGTGATGATGGGCTTCGGCGCGATGCTGGCCGGGGGGTGCTCCATCGGCAACGGCGTCACCGGCGCGTCGATCTTCGCCGGCACCGCATGGCTGGCGCTCTTCTCGATGTGGATCGGTGCCATGGTGACGGATTTCCTGGTCGATCAAAGAGGCGTGGGCGCGCGGGCCGCATGAATTTCAAGCCGCGCGGAGTCAAGGCGCAGCTTGCTGCGCCGCCGCGCGATCGCCAGACCGCCCCCCGGGCTGGCGATTGGCAGACGTCGGCGCTTCCATTTGAAGTTTTCCGGAGTTGGCGTTGATAAAGTGCGCTGAAAGGCCGGCAGGACGCCAGCCCGCGGTCTGGCGATCACCCGGCCCCAGGAACCCCGTCCCGGGCTTGACCCGGGACCTCTCGCGAGACGCTCACATGAAACTCTGCGGGTCGATATCCACCGCCAGCCGGAACTGGCTCGACCCCTTGACCGGCGCGATCCACTGAGCCAGCGCGCCTTGCAAGGCCACCCCCTTCGGCGCCTTCACCAACAGCCGCACACGGTGCCGCCCCCGCACCCGCGCGATGGGCGCCGGCGCCGGCCCAAAGACTTGCGCGCCCACCGCCCGGATCGGGCCGTCGTTGCGCGCCAGCGCATTCCCGATATCGAACGCCTCCTGCATGTCGGTCGAAGACAGGATGATCCCCGCCATCCGCCCGAAGGGCGGCACAGCCGCATGTTGCCGCTCCCCGGCCTCGGCGCGCCAGAAGCCTTCCTCGTCGCCGGTCAGAATGGCCCGGATCACCGGGTGCTCCGGCTGGAAGGTCTGCAACAGCGCCACCCCGGCCTTCTCGGCCCGCCCCGCGCGCCCCGCCACCTGCCGCATCAACTGGAACGTCCGCTCGGCAGCGCGCAAATCCGACCCCTGAAGCCCCAGATCGGCGTCGATCACGCCGACCAAAGTCAGGTTGGGAAAGTTGTGCCCCTTCGCCACCAGCTGCGTGCCTACGATAATGTCCGCGCCCCCCGCCGCGATCTCCTCGATCTGCGCCTTCAGCGCGCGCGCCGATCCGAACATGTCCGACGATAGCGTCGCCACCCGCGCCTCGGGGAAAAGCGCCACCGCCTCTTCAGTCATCCGCTCCACGCCGGGGCCCACGGCGGCCAGCTTGCCCTCGACGCCGCAGGCCGGGCAGGCCTCGGGCATGGGCTTGGTCTCGCCGCACTGGTGACAGACCAACCGCTTCAGGAAGCGATGCTCGACCATCCGCGCGTCGCAATGATCGCACCCCACCTGGTGCCCGCAGGCCCGGCAGATCGTCACCGGCGCATAACCCCGCCGGTTCAGGAACAAGAGCGACTGCTCGCCCTTCGCCAGTCGCGACTCGACGGCGGCCCGTAGGGTGGGTGAAACCCACGCGTTGCTGGCCAGCCGCTCATCGCGCATATCCACCGCGCGCAGCTCTGGCATCACCGCCGGTCCGAACCGCGCCGTCAAGTCCAGCCGCCGGTACTTTCCGGCCTCCGCATTGGCCCATGTCTCCAGGCTCGGCGTGGCCGAGGCCAGCACCACCTGCGCCGCACACAGACTACCGCGCAACACCGCCATGTCGCGCGCATTGTAAAGCACCCCGTCCTCCTGCTTGTAGGAGGTGTCGTGCTCCTCATCGACAACGATCAGCCCCAGGTCCCGAAACGGCAGGAACAACGCCGACCGCGCGCCCACCACCAGCTGGCACTGCCCCTGTCCCACCATCTTCCAGATCCGCCGCCGCTCGGTCATGGTGACGCCCGAATGCCACTCGGCGGGCTTCACCCCGAACCGCGCCTGCACCCGCGTCAGGAATTCCGAGGTCAGCGCGATCTCCGGCAACAGGACCAGCGCCTGCCGCCCTTGCGCGATGCATTCCGCCACCGCCTCCAGGTACACCTCCGTCTTGCCCGACCCGGTGACACCGCGCAGCAGGGTCGTCCCGAACACGCCCTCGCGCAGCCCCGCGCGCAGCGCATCCGCCGCCACCGCCTGATCCTCGGTCAGCTCCGCCCCCGGCCGCGCCGGGTCCAGCCGTGGAAACGGCGCATCGCGCGGCGTGTCTTCCTCACGGACAACCCCTTGCTTCACCAGCCCCTTCACGACCGAGGACGTCACCCCGGCCATGTCGCTCACTTCCTTCAGGGTAAAGCCCAGCCCGCCATATTCCTTCAGCACGGCGATCACCTTGCGCCGCGCCTCGGTGTCGCGATCGGGCCGCCCCTCGCCCAGCCGATAGATCTTCTGCATCGACGGCGGGTCGCCCAGCCCCGGCGCGCGCGTCGCCAGCCGCAGCATCGCGGGCAGCGGCGTCAGCGTGTAATCGGCGGCCTTGGCGATGAAGGCCTGCAACTCCTCGCGCATGGGTGCCGCGTCCAGCACCCGGATGACGGACCGAATCTTCGACAGGTCATAATCCCCGGCCCCCGCGCCCCAGACCACGCCCAGCACCTTGCGCGGCCCCAGCGGCACCTCGACGAACGCCCCCAGGTGACAGCCACCCTCCGGCGCCTTGTAATCCAGCACACGGCCCAACGGTTGCGTCGTAAGAACGCCCACCAGCTGGCCGGTTTCGAAAAAACTTGCACCGAAATACGTCAAGAACGGCGACCTTCGTCACGAGGTCCCGGGTCATGCCCGGGACGGGGGGTTTCGGGCGCATACCTTATGAGGTAAAGCATCCGACAGGAAACCCCAACGCGGCCAAGAGAGGGCCTTTCGAGATGAAATTCTTCGTAGACACCGCCGACGTCGACGCCATCAAGGAACTGAACGACCTGGGCATGGTCGACGGCGTCACCACCAACCCCTCGCTGATCCTCAAGTCGGGCCGCGACATCCTCGAAGTGACCAAGGAGATCTGCAGCCTGGTCGAAGGCCCCGTATCCGCCGAGGTCGTCGCCGTCGAGGCCGACCAGATGATCGAGGAAGGCCGCAAGCTCGCCGAGATCGCAGACAACATCGCCGTGAAGGTCCCGCTCACCTGGGACGGGCTCAAGGCCTGCAAGGTGCTCGCGGGCGAGGGCAACATGGTCAACGTCACGCTTTGTTTCTCCGCCAACCAGGCACTGCTGGCGGCCAAGGCGGGGGCCACGTTCATCTCGCCCTTCATCGGGCGTCTGGATGACATCAACCTCGACGGCATGGACCTCATTGGCGACATCCGCACGATCTATGACAATTACGGGTATGAGACCCAAATCCTCGCCGCCTCGATCCGAACGGTCAACCACGCCACCCAATCGGCCCTGATCGGCGCCGACGTGATGACCGCCCCGCCGGACGTGATCAAGAAAATGGCATCGCATCCCCTGACCGACAAAGGGCTGGACGCGTTCCTAGCGGACTGGGAAAAGACCGGGCAGAAGATCCTGTAGTCAGGCGGCCCGCAAGGGTCAGATCCATTTCGGACGGTGTCGAAGGCCGCGCGTCCCGGTGCGCGGCCTGTCACATGGCGATGACCCACACGCCGCGCACGTTCACAGGACAAATCACCTTATGGTGGACACCAAAGACACCAAGTTGAACGGCGAAATCACATTCGCCCGGTTGTCAGACATAGAGCCAACCGAGATCGAGACGCACATGTCCGACCCCCGGATGGCGGACCATATGCCCCTTCTGACCACCGCATGGAATGCCGCAACCGTGGGGCGCTTCGTGGCAGCAAAGGAAGCGTGCTGGGCCCGTGACGGCCTCGGGCACTGGGCGATCCTGCACAACGACCGCTATGTCGGCTGGGGCGGTTTCCAGAAAGAAGGCGACGAGTGGGATTTCGGACTGGTCCTGAAGCCGGACGCCTTCGGCCTCGGCCGGCGCATCACGGCGCAGGCCCTCGCCTTCGCCCGGTCCGATCACCGCATCCCCTTCGTGACCTTCCTGTTGCCGCCGTCTCGCAAGAAACTGGCGGCGCTCGACCGGCTGGGGGCCAGGCCCGTTGGCCAGGTCGACTACGACGGCGCTAGGTTTCTCAAGTTTCGCCTCGAGACCGACTGATCGCGGCCTCCCGCAAGCAGACGCCGCGATCCGTGAAAATCAGACCATTTCCAAGAACGAGCGCGCGACAGGCAACACCCTCGTCGATTTGCGCGGCATCGCCATGGACCGGCGCGAGGCGCGGGGCCGCGTCAATTCCGCTGCATCTGCTGCCCGGTCTGGTTATACGCCTGCATCGGGTTGAAATTGGCGTTGTTGGTCAGGATGATCGCCCCGTTCTGCAATTCCCACGCGTAATTGTAGTTCTGGTTCAGCAACACGGTGCCGCCCGAGGGCGTCTGCCACGGCTGGACTTCCCAGATGCCGTTGATCGACTTGGCGTGGCCCGCATCCTTCATGCCTTCGCGCCGTTTCCAGCTTTCGAACATCATGTCCCCGATCGAGGTATCGGCCCCGGCCACACCGCCACCCCCGGCCGGGCGCGGCTGGCGCAATCTGGTGGCCCACCACTGCCGTTCCAGCTGCTTCCACTGCGGATTGACCCGCAAGTTGTTCAGGATGGGGACAAAGCCGGGATGCCCTTCGTCCAGTTTGCCCACGGGGGTGAACACCCCCATCACGAGCGCCGTCCGCCCGTCGCGAAAGATCGCGCCATCGTAATTCGCCTCGGCATGTTTGGTGATCACTACGAAATAGGCATCGTTCTCGCGCTGCTGGGTCCGCACATGCGCCCGGATCACGACCCCGTCCGCCCACGCCCTTGCCGTCTCCGGCCAACTGGCGCGCCACTGCTGTTCGATCAGCTCGACCAGGGGCTTCAGGTCCGGCGGGCGGTCCACGTTCTGGATCGTGACCTGCATCAGGGTCGAAACGGCCGGGAAATAGGCCCGCGCCGCCATCTCGGCATCGGTCAGGTCCTGGCCCAGGCACATGTAGCTCACCGGCCCGTAGGACGACACGCCCCAGCTGAGCGGGTTCATGTACGCAAGCCCATAGGCCTGGTCCTGCGTACCCGCCCCCCACATCAGCGCGGCGCCCGTAAAACAGCCCCCCTGGCCATCCGAGTGGCTCCATTGCACGCCGCCCTGCGTTTCCCAGCCGGCGGGCACAAGCGTCTCGTAGGCCAATACCGCCTGCCCTGTCGGCCCGTTGCTGTCGAGGATCTGAACGCGCCGCATTTCCAGCCCGTCTTCGGGCAGGGCCGCCGCTCCGGTGGTTTCCGCAGCGGCGCCGGTCGTGGTCTGGCCCGCGGGGTCCGGTTGAGTGCCGCCAGCCCCATCCGAGAACGCGGTGAATCGGGCCTGTACATCGCCCTCCGCCGCGATGCCGACACTGCCATGGCCAAAGAGGTCTCCGCCGACCGACCCAAGCGACGTGCCATTGAGCAGATAGGTGATCCCGTCGCCGTCCTCCTCGACGGTCAGCCAGTTCGCCGTACCCTGCCGGAACGCGTCGCTGGACATCTCGACCAGGGGCCGGACCCCGTCGCTGTCGCGCCGGAACACCCGCACCATGCCTCGCGCGTCGAGCGTTATCATGTGATAGCGGTCCCTCCGCTCGTTGAGACCGTAAAGCACTCCGGCAGAGCCTGCGCTGTCGGGATGAACCTCGAGCTCCACATCGACCCGCCGCCGCCCTTCGGTGTCGGGCTCCGGGCCCACGTAGAAATACGTGATCGCCTGCGGATTGCCGGTATTCGCGATTTCGAAACCGTCGCCGTTGTTGGTGTATCGCCAGCCGTCGTCCTGCCCCGTGGCCGGCAGAAACCCTGCAAGACGTCCCATCCCCGTGCCGCCGGATTGCGCGGCCATCGGGCTGGCCTGGACCAGGCAGAGGACGAGAAAAGACAGGACAACGGCAAGGGCCAAATGAATTGCGCGCATGGCACATCCTTTCGAAATGAAGGCGATCTAAATCAATTGCCGCGATGTTATGGGAGAATCGGATTGGCACAAAGGGAATTGGCAGTGCGCTCGCAGGACGGGCCGCGCTCTCGCGTTCCGGCAAGCACAACGCCCGGCACGCCCCCGGGGCACGCTGCGCGCAAAAATCCGGTCATCGCCGAGAAATCTGTTGCGGCATCGCCCCCGCATATCTGATAAGCTTGGAAAAAATAATCAGAGGCAGACATGAGCAGCAAGCCCGAGATGAACGACCAGATGCGCGACAAGATCATCGCGCAACCCGATGTTATCCTTGAAGACCAAGACCTTATGCGCGCCCTCATCGCCGCGAACGAACGCGCCATGGGCAACAATATCGTCGACTTGCGCGGCATCGCCATGGACCGGCTCGAGGCCCGGCTGGAACGGCTGGAAGACACCCACCGCTCGGTCATCGCCGCCGCGTATGAAAACCTCGCCGGCACCAACCAGGTGCACCGCGCCATCCTGCGGATGCTCGACCCGGTCGAGTTCGAGGACTTTCTTCGCAATCTCGGCGGCGACGTCGCCACCATCCTGCGTGTCGATTGCGTGAAACTGGTGCTGGAATCCGTCCAGAACGACGCCGACCCCGCCGTCAAGCGCCTGGGCGATGTTCTCTCCGTCGCCGAACCGGGTTTCATCGAGCGGTATCTCGGCGCCGGTCACCCCGGCCCCGTGCGCCAGGTCACCCTGCGCCAGGTCCACGAGGGCGACGCCCGAATCTATGGCCGCGAGGCCGAGTTCATGCGCTCCGAGGCGTGCCTCCTGCTCGATTTCGGCGAAAGCCGCCTGCCCGGCCTGCTGGTCATGGGGTCCGAGGACCCGCACCAGTTCAGCCCGCAACAGGGCACCGACCTTCTGTCCTTCTTCGCCGGCATCTTCGAACGGGCGATGCGCCGATGGCTGTCATGATCTCCGCCGCGGCCCGCGACGCGCTTCAGGCCTGGCTCGATCATCACAAGTCCCTGCGCGGCGCGTCCCCTCACACGCTCGCCGCCTACGGGCGTGACGTGGCGGACTTCCTGGCCTTCATGACCGAGCACAAGGGCGCGTCCCAGGGCCTCGGCGCGCTGGCCAAGCTCAGCGTGTCGGACATGCGCTCCTGGATGGCCTTCACCCGCGGCCGCGACGTGGGCGCCCGCAGCCTCGCGCGCAAGCTCTCGGCGGTCAAAAGCTTCTTTGGCTGGCTGGCAGAGCGCGAAGGCGTCGACCCGGCGGCGGTCCTCGCCGCCCGCGCGCCCAAGTTCCAGCGCAAGCTGCCCCGGCCGCTGACGCCCGATGCCGCCCGCGCGGTCATCGAAACCGCCGAGACCCAGCATCCCACCGGCTGGATCGCCGCCCGCGACCAGGCGGTGATAACATTGCTTTACGGCTGCGGTCTTCGGGTATCCGAGGCGCTTGGCCTCACCGGCCGCGTCCTGCCCGTGGGCGACAGCCTGCGCATCGTCGGCAAGGGTGGCAAGGAACGCATCGTGCCGGTCATCGCCCCCGCCCGAACCGCCCTGGCCCGCTATCTCGACCTCTGCCCCTATCCGACCCAGCCCGACACGCCGATTTTCCGCGGCGCCCGTGGCGGCGCGCTCTCGCCCCGCGCGGTGCAGAGACTCATGGCCAGCGTCCGGATGCAGCTTGGCCTGCCCGCCACCGCCACGCCCCATGCCATGCGCCACAGCTTCGCCACGCACCTGCTGAATGCCGGCGGCGACCTGCGCGCGATACAGGAACTTCTGGGCCACGCGTCCCTGTCGACCACCCAGGCCTACACGGCGGTCGACACCGCCCGCCTCATGGATGTCTACAACCAGAGCCATCCCAAGGCCCGCGCCCCCGGCAAGGCCTGACCCTGTCGGCCCAAAGCCACAGCGTCCCTCGCCCAAGGCCGTCCGCGCCGATTTGTAATTGCATCCCCTGCCTCATTCCCCCATCACGGGTGCCATGAGCCTGCGTATGAAAGCCCTCCTCGTGCATCTGCTGACCGCCACGGGTGCGGTCTTCGCCATGCTGGCGATGCTGGCCGCGATCCAGGAGAAATGGTCGCTAATGTTCCTCTGGCTGGTGGTGGCCTTCGCGGTGGACGGCATCGACGGGCCACTGGCGCGCAGATACGACGTCAAGACCAACTTCCCGCTCTTCGACGGCGTGCTCCTGGACCTGATCATCGACTACCTCACCTACGTCTTCATTCCCGCCTTCGCGCTCTTCGAGTTCGGCCTGCTGCCGGGCTGGACCGGCTGGGTCGCGATCATCATCATCACCTACTCCTCGGCGCTCTACTTCGCCGACACGCGGATGAAGACGAAAGACAACTCGTTTTCCGGCTTCCCGGGCTGCTGGAACATGCTGGCGCTCGTGCTCTTCGCGATCGAGCCCAACTTCTGGGTCTCGCTGACCATCGTCACGCTGCTGGCGGTGTCGATGTTCCTGCCGCTGAAATTCATCCACCCGGTGCGCACCGAACGCTGGCGCTGGATTTCCCTGCCGATGATCGTCGCCTGGACTTTCTTCGCCGGCTGGGCCGCCTGGGTCGATTTCCACCCCGAAAGCTGGGCCCACTGGGGCCTCGTGGTGACCTCGGTCTACCTCACCCTCGCGGGCATCGCGCAACAGATCATCCCCCAGCGCAACGCCTAGAGCAACAGCCCCGCCGCGCCCTCGTGGCGCAGCAGCCAGACCTTGGTCTCGATTCCGCCGGCACCGGAATAACCGCCCAGCCCAGCGGCGCCCAAAACCCTGTGGCACGGGATGATCACCGGGATCGAATTGCCGCCGCACGCCCCGCCCACCGCCTGCGCGGGCACGCCCAGCGCCTTCGCGATATCGCCATACTCCCGGGTCTCGCCCCACGGAATCGCCAGCATCGCGGCGCAAACCTCGCGCTGAAACTCCGATCCTTCGGGGGCCAGCGGCAGATCGAAGGCCTGCAACCGGCCCTCGAAATACGCCGCCAGCTGCGCGCAGGCCTCCTCCAGTTCGGGCCGCGCCTCCGCCGCCCCGGCCTGCCCCCAGCCAACGCCAATGATCGATGCGCCGTCGCTCGTCACCCGCAGCGGTCCCACCGGGCTCTCCATCCCGGCCTCATAAACCGACCCCGGCTTTTTCTTGCCAAAAATACTCAAATCCCGCCCTCTCGGCCCCGCGCCTCACTCGGTGTTGAGCAGCACCGCCTCCACTCGCCGGTTCGCCTCGCGCCCCTCTTCCGTCAGGTTCGAGGCAATGGGCGCGAGATATCCCATCCCCTCCGCCGCAAGCTGCCTGCGCGGGATGTCATACTCCGACACCAGCCGCTCCAGCACCGCCGCCGCGCGGCGGCGCGACAGCGCGGTGTTGTTTTCCAGCGTGCCCACCGTGTCGGTGTGCCCCACCAGCGCCACGCGCCGCTCCGGGTCTTCGCGCAGGAACGCCGCCAGCGCCTGCAAGGACGGGTGCGGCCCCGGCCCCAGCGACACCGTGCCGGTCTCGAAATCCAGATCCGACAGGACCGCGTGCCCGATCTGAGTCAGCCGCTCCGCCAGCGGTCCGGTCTCCGCCTCGGGCATCCCGCCGGTGGTGACCGTTTCCTCCGGCGGCGTCGCCTCCTCCGCGGTCAGGCTCCCGGTCGCCGTCTCCGATTGCGCCAGCCGGATGACCTGGATATAGCCGCTGCCGGACACCTGGCTGACCAGCACGGTCACGTAATCCATGACGCCTCCCGCCCCCTCCTTGCGCGCAGACAGGAAGCGATAGTCGCGCAGGTCCACGAACATGTCCGGCGCGGGCAATATCCGCGTGTTGAACCGAAAATCGAACCCGCCGCATTCCCGCGCCGCGCAGTCCAGCATGATCGAATACCCTGCCTCGACGACCTGTCGCCGCAAGGGGCGCTGCAACTGCAGGCTGGTCAGCCCCGGCGCATCCAGCCGCCACGCCTGCTGCAAAAAGAACCCCTCGGCGTCGATCGCCGGGATCTGCCCGTCAGCATAGACGTCCGTCGGCACAAGATAGGCTTCGGCGGCCCGGCGCACCTCGCCGGTCAGCGTGGCCCCCGCGGGCAGGCTCAGCTCCAGCGCCCCGGCCTCCGCCGCGGCCCCGAGACCCAACATCAGACCGACCGAGGTTGCCCGCCGCCCCACCGATCAGCGGGCCTGGCCGTGATATTCGGGATTGGGCTTCATGCCCGTGGCACTGGCCATCCGGTTCGACATGCTGAAGAATCCTACCACGGCGGCGATGTCCCAGATATCGCGCTCGGAAAAGCCAGCATCGCGCAGCGCCTGCCGGTCCGCCTCGACCGTCTCGGCGCTCGCCTTGGTGACCTTCTCGGCAAATTCCAGCATAGCCGTCTGCCGCGCGTCCAGGTCGGCCGCGCGCCAGTTCATCACCATCGCCTCGCCCAGGGCCGGATCGCCCGATAGTGCCCGCACCGCGGCGCCATGCGCCACCTGGCAATACCAGCAGCGGTTGATCGAGCTGACCACCACCGCGATCATCTCGCGCTCCAGCTTGCTCAGGCCACTGTCGCCCAGCATCAGCTCGTTATACATCGCCGTGAAGGCGTTCAGCTTCTCGATATCGAAGGCATAGGCCCGCAGCACGTTCGGGATCATGCCCAGCTTGTCCTGACACACATCGAAATATTTCCGCGTGGCATCGGGCAGCGGGTCCGCCATCGGCAGGTTCAGGGCGGTGGGCAGATCATCTTGGCTCATGGGGTCTTGCCATCCTTCTTAATGCGGTAATGATACTGTCCCACACGCGTCATCCCGAGGGAAGAGTAGAGCGCATTGGCCGCGTCGTTGGCGATGGTACACAGCACGCTCAGATGCGTGGCGCCCTGCCCGGCGGCCCACTGCGCCGCGTGATGCGTCAGGTGCCGCCCAAGCCCGCCGCGCCGCTCGCCCTTTCGCACTTCCAGCGCGTGGATCATCGCCACCCCGTCCGAGATCGCGACGAACCCGGTGGCCGCGGGCCGGTTCGCCGTCCGCCCGAACAGCGAGGTCTTGGGCCCCTCCACCCGGCGCATCACGTCCACCCGCGCCGGCCCGATGCCGCCCTCGTCCCAGATATCCAGCTGGATCGCCATCGGCTCCCACAGGTCGAAGGTCGTCACCGGCGGCGGGTCCTCGCCCGTCAGCGTATCGACCGGGCAGACATACATGTTCACGGGATCGATCACGTCATACCCCGCGGCCCGCAGCATCGCGTCCAGCGACTCGTCGCCATGCCGGATCATGAAGAGCAGGTCCTGCCCCATCTCGCGCATCTTCGCCTCGGCCTCGGGCAGCGCCTCGCGGCTGACCGGCGTGCCCGGCTCGCGCAGCGTCGTCGCCGAGACCCGCTTGCCCCCGCCCCTGCCGTCGCGCAGGGTCCACGGTCCCGCGTCAAACATCTCGGCGGCGGGCCACGTGGCCTCCGTCACCGCGTAAAGCCTCCTGGCATCCGGCAGCCCGCTCATGCCGGAAACGCCTCTTGCAGGTCCTGCATCGCGCGTGTCACCTCCGCCTCGTCCTGTCCCCGGATCACCACGTTCACGCCAAAACGCCCGTTCACGATGAACGGGTAAGACCCGAAGGACAGCGCGTCATACCGCTCCGCCAGCGCGCCCAGCGGCCCCGCGATGTCGCCCTCGCCGCGCTCCACGCGCAAGGTCTGCGACACCACCGGCTGTCCGCCCGTCAGCGTTGGCAACAGCCCTTCCACCATCGCCTCGAAGATCTTCGGCACACCGGCCATCACGTGCACGTTCTCCAGGGTGAACCCCGGCGCCCCGCTCACCGGGTTGTCGATCAGCGTGGCCCCCTCCGGGACCCGCGCCATGCGCAGCCGCGCCTCGTTGATCTCCAGCCCCTGACGCTCGTAATGCGCCTCCAGGATGGCCCGCGCATCGTCGCGCACACCGATCGGCAGGCCAAAGGCCGCCGCCACGTTCTCTGCGGTGATGTCGTCATGGGTGGGCCCGATCCCGCCCGAGGTGAACAGGTGATCATACGCCCCCGCCAGCGCCTTGACCGCCTCCTGGATGGCGCGCGGATCGTCCGCCACCACGCGCACCTCCTTCAGGTCGATCCCATGCTCGGTCAGCCGCCCGGCAAGGTGGTGCATGTTGGCATCGCGCGTGCGGCCCGACAGGATCTCGTCACCGATCACCAGCATCGCGGCGGTTGGGTTGGGCATGGCGGCTCTCCTTGCGGCAGGTCTTGCTCCGGTATAGGCATGGCTGATGCGCTTTCAAACCCCTCTTGAACCGGCCACGCTGATCCGCCGCTACAAACGCTTCCTCGCGGATATAAGGCTCGAGAACGGGCGCGAGGTCACGGCCCATTGCGCCAATCCCGGCTCGATGATGGGGCTGGCGGACGAAGGAATGCGCATCTGGGTCGAACCCAATGACGATCCGAAGAAAAAGCTGAAATACGGCTGGCGGCTGGTGGACCACGGCGACGGCCACTTCACCGGCGTCGACACCGGCCTGCCCAACAAGGCCCTCAAGGTCGCGCTGACCGCCGGCGACATCCCCGAGCTTGCCGCCTACGACACCGTCCTGTCCGAACAGAAATACGGGCAAAACAGCCGGATCGACTTCCTTTTGCGCGGCCCGGACCTGCCCGACGCCTATATCGAGGTCAAATCCGTCACGCTCAGCCGCGAAAAGGGTCTTGCCGAGTTCCCCGACAGCGTCACCGCTCGCGGCGCCAAGCACCTGCGCGAACTGGCAGACATGGCCAGGTCCGGCCACCGCGCGGTGCTCTTCTACCTCGTCCAGCGCACCGACTGCACGCGTCTGACCGTGGCCGCCGACATAGACCACGTCTATGCCGAGGCGCTGCTGATGGCCCGCCTCGCGGGGGTCGAGGTTCTGGCCTACGATTGTGCAATCTCGCCCGAAGAGGTCGAAATTCGGCGCACATTGCCCCTGCGGTGACCTGCCCCTCTGGTCCTATGGCCGAATTCGGCCTACATACACCTCAAAGAATTGACTCGCATGGACCCAGACGTGAACGAACAACACCGAGGCAGACTGACCCGCGACGGCATCCGCATCCACGAGGCGGCGGATTTCGCCGGTATGCACAAGGCCGGCGCGCTCGCCGCCGAGATCCTCGATCAGGTCGCCGACCTTGTCGAAGTGGGCCAGACCACCGCCGTTCTGGACAAGTTCATCGAAGACAAGGTCACCGAGGCCGGCGCGAAATCCGCCACCATCGGCTACAAGGGCTACCAGCACGCCAGCTGCATCAGCGTCAATCACGTGGTCTGCCACGGCATCCCCGGCGACAAGAAGCTGAAGGATGGCGATATCCTGAACATCGACGTCACCGTGATCGTCGATGGCTGGTATGGCGACACATCGCGGATGTATGTCGCCGGCAAGCGCAACCGCAAGATCGAGCGCCTGATCCAGATCACCCATGACAGCCTGATGAAGGGGATCGAGGCGGTGAAGCCCGGCAACACCTTCGGCGATATCGGCCATGCCATCCAGAGCTTCGTCGAAGGCCAGCGCATGAGCGTGGTGCGCGACTTCTGCGGCCACGGCCTGGGCCGGGTGTTCCATGCCCCGCCCAACGTGCTGCATTACGGCCGCGAAGGCACCGGCCCCACGCTCGAGGAAGGCATGTTTTTCACCATCGAACCGATGGTGAACCTCGGCCGCCCCGAAACCAAGGTGCTCTCCGACGACTGGACCGCCGTCACCCGCGACCGCTCCCTCTCGGCCCAGTTCGAACATTCCATCGGCGTCACCGCAGACGGCTGCGAGATCTTCACCCTGTCGCCCGGCAACCGCTTCCATCCGACCTGGAGGGACTAGGCGAAGCGCAAGGCCCGCAACGGCGGCTTGTAGCCCAGACCACCTGATGCTGCAGCGCACACGAATGGCTGCTATCAGCGACGCCGCGACGTTTGTTTCGGTCGTGTGTCACCGGTGATTGACGACATCTTCGAGGACCTCACGAAACCTGCAAGCTTCGGCATGAACCAATTTGGCGGGCGTCTCGTCGGGATATCGTTTCAAGAACTGGCGAACCAAGGAAAACCCCAGAGAGTAGCCCCGCCACGCTGGCTCTGTCCCGAAAAACCATGCGGCATGGTCGTATTCTTCGTCACCCCAAGCCGCCGATGCGTCACGCGCCGATCGTGCGAGATCTTTGGTGTCGAGCGCACATTCCCACCTTTCCGGAGGGCTGCCGTATAGCTGCTGTGCGAAGTGGCCTGCCAACCCTTCAGTGACAAGGGCTTCACCCAATGAGCGTCCATATCCCGGCCCGCGCCAGCGCAGGACATGGTGCAACTCGTGGACGATTGTTCGCTCGAGGGGTTCGCCCAAATTATGCGCGCAGTTCGGATTGTCAGGGTCAAACGTCAGTTGGATCATATCGCCGGTGGGTGCGTATCCCATGAACCCGAGGTGAGCGATTGCACGGCCAGGCCAAGCCTGCACGACCACATCGATATCAACGGGCTCGGTTACAGTCTCCGCACGCGCTTGCGCTCTTTCAATCGCGTCGTGGATCGGCGTGCCGAGGCCGTCGAACCGACCGGAAGCATTGGCAACATGAATACTCCAACTCATGAAGCCATATCTATGCCTGCCCCGCGTGATCTTCCAGATCACCGAAGCTGACTTCCGCATATCCCTGCGAAGGTTCGCTTCGTCCCGCAAAGCCGATATTCGTGCCACCAGCAACGAATGCCGGGATCGAGCCAGAGTGAGACACCAATATCGAGCCCCCAGCCGGTTAACAGCCGCGAAGCGGCCCGGCCATCGTCAGCCCCTCCCTCGGGCTGGCGATTTGGCTGAGGCTGGGCGCCTTGATCATTCCGAGGCTGTGTTTGGCAGGCATTAGGTGCTTCAGATTTGCCGTCGGATCGTCACCCCAGGGGCTGACGCTCGCCTCCTTTGTGCGTTGCATCAACGCATATCGAGCGGCGTAGGGTGGGTGAAAACCCACGCGCGTCCCTACACCTTCATCCACTTAACGAACTGCACGAGCCCCCCGGCCAACAGCCCCCAGACGGCCCCGCCCAGCCCGAACACCGTCACGCCCGAGGCCGTGACCACGAAGGTGATCACCGCCGCCTCGCGATACTCCGCATCGCCCAGCGCCGCCGCCGTGGAATTGGCGAAGACGCCCAACAGGGCCACCCCCGCCACGCTCGCCATCACCATCGGCGGCGCAAGGCCCGCGAAGGTCGTGATCACGCCGGCAAATACCCCCAACACGCAGTAAAACACCCCCGCCATCACCGCCGACCAATAGCGTTTCGCGGGGTCCGGGTGGCTGTCCTCGTCCGCGCACATCGCCGCGGTGATGGCCGCCAGACACGTCTGCGGCGCGCCGCCCGGCGCCGACAGCACGCTGAACCCGCCCACGACACTCAACAATGGCCCCGGCTCCGGCGCGTATCCATGCGCCCGCATCACCGCCAGACCGGGCACGTTCTGCGTCGCCATCGTCACCACGTAAAGCGGCAGGCCGATCCCCAGAACGGCGGCCAGCGAGACCTCCGGCATCACGAAAACCGGCGCCGTCACCCAGCCTCCGGCATCAAACGCGGCCAGGTCGCCGTAGACCAGCACCGTGATCCCCGCCGCCACGACCGCGCCCGGTACCGCCAACAACTTGTTGATCCGGCCCAGCACAAACCACGCCGCCAGGATCGGCCCGATCACCACCGGCGTCTCGGCCACCGCCAGCACCGGCACGACCACCAGCGGCATCAGCACGCCCCCCAGCATCGCCTGCGCCAGCGGCGCCGGTATCGCCGCCGCCAGCCGCCCCAGCGGCCGCCAAAGCCCCGAGATCACCGTCAAAGCCCCCGCCACCAGGAACCCGGCCACCGCACCGGCAAACCCCGCTTCCACAGGAGCCGTCACCGCCAGCAGCGCCGCCCCCGGCGTCGACCACGCGACCGAGGCGGGCATCTTCGTCCACAGGCTCAGCACGATCCCCGCCAGCCCCATCGCCAGCGCCGCCGCCATCAGGCCCGAGGCCGCCTGCGCATCGCTCGCGCCCACGGCGGCCAATCCCTGCAACACGATGGGAAAGGAACTGAAGAACCCGACCATGGCCACGACGAACCCGGTCGACATCGTCTGAAGGGGCGGCATCACGTCTCTCCTTCGGCCAAACCCAACCGGATCGGCCCACTTGCCTCCACCGGATCGACGGCCACACCTTTCTGCGTCGCCACCAGCGGCAGCCCTGCCGCAACCTCACGCACACGCGGCATCAAATTACGCCAGTCGCCCGACAGCGCCCGCGCCGCCTCGGACGGGCAAAAGGTTTTGCCCGCCCCACGCTCCCGCGCCAGCCGCATCAATGTCTTGGCGATCTCATCATCCGTCATGCCGTAGGGTGGGGTTTCACCCCCCCCCGTCACCCCAACGCCTCGTTACACCGCGCACAGACCCCCGGATGCTTGTGCGTGCCCACATCCGGCAGGATCTTCCAGCACCGCTGGCACTTCTCGCCTTCCGCGCGCTCGAACACTACGGTCACACCGTCCACTTCCGGCAGGCGGTACGCCTCCGCCGGTCTGGGATCGTCGGTCAGCCGGATATCGGAGGTGATGCAGATATCGTCGAAATTCACCGATTTCAGCACCTCCAGCGCCTCGGCATCCCGCACATGCACCACCGGCGCCGCTTCCAGCGACGCCCCGATCACCTTGTCGGTCCGTTGCACCTCCAGCGCCGCCGTCACCACGCGCCGCGCCTGCCGCACCGTGGCCCATTTCGCGGCCAGCGGCTCGTTCAACCATTCCTTCGGCGTCTCCGGGACATCCACCAGGTGCACGGAACTGTCCTCGCCCGGGAACCGTTCCAGCCAGACCTCTTCCATGGTGAACACCAGCACCGGCGCCAGCCACGTGGTCAGGCGATGGAACAGGATATCCATCACCGTCCGCGCCGCCCGCCGCCGGGCCGTGTCCCCGTCGCAATAAAGCGCATCCTTGCGGATATCGAAGTAGAACGCGGAGAGCTCCACCGTGGCGAAGTTAAAGAGCGCCTGGAACACCCCCTGGAAATCATAGGCGGCGTAACCCGTCCGCACCTTGTGATCCAGTTCCGCCAGCCGGTGCAGCACCCAACGCTCCAGCTCCGGCATGTCGGCGGGCGCCACCCGGTCGTCCTCGCTGAAATGGCTCAGCGCGCCCAGCAGGAACCGCATCGTGTTGCGCAGCCGGCGATAGCTGTCGGCGGTCCCTTTCAGGATCTCCGGCCCGATCCGCTGATCGTTGGTGTAATCCGTCTGCGCCACCCACAACCGCAGGATATCGGCACCGTATTGCTTGACCACCTCGTCCGGCACGATCGTGTTGCCGAGCGACTTGGACATCTTGTTGCCCTTCTCGTCCAGCGTGAAGCCGTGTGTCAGCACGCCGCGATAGGGCGCATGCCCCGTCGTGCCACAGGATTGCAGCATGGACGAATGGAACCATCCCCGGTGCTGGTCGGTGCCTTCCAGGTACAGGTCCGCCATGCCGTCCTCGGACCCGTCCTCGCGGTCGCGCAGAACGAACGCATGGGTCGAGCCGGAATCGAACCAGACGTCGAGAATGTCGTCGACCTTCTCCCACTCGTTCGGGTCATAGTCATTCCCAAGGAACCGCTCCTTGGCACCGTCCTTGTACCACGCATCCGCGCCCTCGGCCTCGAATGCCTCCAGGATGCGCGCGTTGACCGCCTCATCCCGCAGCAGAAAGCCCTCGTCCGTGGGCATCGCGCCCTTTTTGACAAAACAAGTCAGCGGCACGCCCCAGGCCCGTTGACGGGACAAAACCCAGTCCGGCCGCGATTCCATCATGGAATACAAACGGTTGCGCCCGGTCTTGGGCGTCCACTGCACCTTGTCGATCTCGGTCAGCGCCCGCTGCCGGATCGTCTCGCCGCTGGCGTTCTGACCGTCACCGACGGCCTTGTCGATCGCGGCGAACCACTGCGGCGTATTGCGATAGATCACCGGCGCCTTCGACCGCCAGCTATGGGGATAGCTGTGCTTGATCTTGCCCCGCGCCAGCAGGCCACCCACCTCCACCAGCTTGTCGATGATCGTCTTGTTGGCGTTGCCCTCCTTGCCCTTGCGGTCAAGGATATAGGTGCCGCCAAAGAACGGCAGATCGGCGCGGAAACCGCCATCGTCCATCACGTTATAGGTGATGACCTGGTCCAGCATCCCGAGGCCACGATAAAGCTCGTATTCCTCCATCCCGTGGCTAGGCGCGCAATGCACGAACCCGGTGCCTTCCTCGTCGGTCACGAAATCGGCGGCGCGGAAATCGCGCAGATCGTCCCACTCGCCATTCGAGCCTTCGGCGCCGTGCAGCGGGTGTTTCAGGCTGAGACCCGCCAGCTCATCGGCGGTCACGTCTCGCACCCGGCTCCACTGATCGTCATTCAACCGCGCCCGGCCCATCACGTCCGCCGCCAGCTTGTCGGCCAGGATGAACCGGTCGCCCACATTGGCCCAGCACTCGTCCGGCGTGCCCGTGACCTCGTAAAGGCCATAGGCGATGTCCTCGCCATACACGACCGCCTTGTTCGACGGCATGGTCCAGGGCGTCGTGGTCCAGATGACGACGTAAGCGTTCTCCAACCCGTCCCGGGCTTGACCCGGGACCTCTTTGCTCTCCGAGACCCCGGCTCGGGGGCCGGGGTCGCCGTGGCCCTCGGCCACGGCGAACTTCACCCAAACCGTAAAGCTCTCCTTGTCGTGATACTCCACCTCCGCCTCCGCCAGCGCGGTCTTCTCCACCGGAGACCACATCACCGGCTTCGAGCCCTGATACAAAGTCCCGTTCATCAGGAACTTCTGGAACTCCTCCGCGATGATCCGCTCGGCGCGGAAATCCATCGTGAGGTAAGGCTTCTCCCATTTCCCGGTCACGCCCAGACGCTTGAACTCGTCGCGCTGGATATCGATCCAGCCTTCGGCAAACTTGCGGCACTCGGCGCGGAAATCGACGATATCCACCGCGTCCTTGTTCTGGCCCTTCTTGCGGTATTGCTCTTCGATCTTCCACTCGATCGGCAGGCCGTGACAATCCCAGCCGGGGATATAGCGCGCATCGCGCCCCATCATCTGCTGGGACCGCACAACCATGTCCTTCAGGATCTTGTTCAGCGCGTGGCCGATATGCAGGTGCCCGTTGGCATAGGGCGGTCCGTCATGCAGCGTAAACGGCTGGCGCGGCTCGGCGTCCGCCTTCTCGCGCAGGCGGTCATAGACCTTCAGGCCGTTCCACCGCTCCAGCCACTCGGGCTCGCGCTTGGGCAGGCCCGCGCGCATCGGGAACTCGGTCTGCGGCAGGTTCAGCGTGTCTTTGTAATCGGGTGTCTCGGAACACATCTGTGACGTCCTTTGTCACTGGCATTTCAATCTCTGGGTGGGGGCGGCGCGGTGCGTCCATACGCCTATGATCCCGGCGGCTCGTCTGTTTCAGAGCGCCGGGCATGTAATTCGAATGATGATCGCAAAGCGGGTCATGATGGGGGGCGTTATAGGTGGGCGCGTTCCAAGGAGCAAGCCGTAGAACCCCGGCCCCGCCGACGGCGGCCAAGACTTTTCAGAAAAGTCTTGGCAAAAGCCTTCTCAAGGCTTTTGCAACGCCCGCCCCGTTAACCCGTCGGATCGGCAAAATCCGCACCGTCGGCGGACCACCCGAATACCGACGCGATACCGACGTGCCGATTTCCGGCAAACCTGCGGCGTTAACCATGTTTTCCGAATCGTGTTTGCCATTGCATCCGGCCCATCCAACGGCCAGATTCGAGGCCATGACACCGGCCCTGCCCCCCCGTTTCGAGATCACCCGCGCCGAGATCGAGCGCGTGGTCTCGGCCTTCTACGCCGCGTGCCGCGCCCACCCCGGCCTGGCCCCTGTCTTTGCCGCGCACGTCACCGACTGGCCCGCGCACGAGGCGCGTGTCAGCGATTTCTGGGCCAATACGATCCTGCACGAGCGATGCTACGTGGGCAATGCCATGCAGGCCCATGTGCAGGCGGGCAACGTCAAACCCGGCATGTTCTCGATGTGGCTCGACCTCTTCGACAACACCCTGCAGTCCGAGCTTTCCCCGACCAAGGCCGCCGCCTGGTCGGCGCTCGCCCACCGCATCGGCCAGACCCTGCGCGCGGGCGTCGTGAACCGCGAGACCCTGCCCGGCGGCATCCCGAAGCTGGGTAACCCGTTCTGACGCACGCAACGGCGACCGGACGTTAACGATTTCCCGCTAATTTGGGTAAAGTCTTGAGGCTATAACTGCCTTGAGGCGAAAAAACCGACCCAACGAACGAAAACCATCGCTCGTTTACCCTTTGTTAACCCCGCCGAAGAGGCCAGTCAGCGCCCTTTGCACCATCCGCGTGACCGAGGGCCGCTTGCCCGCCCGGAACGGCAGGGGCCGGCACACCTCCATCGCCGCGACGCCCACCCGCGCGGTCAGCGCGCCATTGACGATCCCCTCGCCGAACCGGCGCGACACCTTGGACAAAAGGCTTCCCCCCGCGACCGAGCCAATCAGGTCGTCGCCCACCGCCACGGCGCCCGTGGCCACAAGATGCGTCATCACCGCACGGGCCAGCCGCCAGCTGCCCAGCGTGCCAGAACGACCGCCATAGATCTCCGCGATGCGCCGGATCATCCGCAGGTTCGACGTCAGCGCCGCGATCACGTCGGCAAAGGCCAGCGGCACTACCGCCGTCACCGTTGCCACCTGTCGTGCGGCGGCCTCGATCTCGCGCGCCGCGGCCCGGTCCAGCGGCGCCAACAGCTCGGTTTCGGCCAGCCCCAGCAGGCTGCCCGCATCCATCTGCTCGGGGCCATAATCCCGCAAACGGTCGCGCCCCCAGCTCGTATCGTCGCGGCCCGAATAAAGCTGCGTCAGGTCCTGCACCACGCCCCGCGCCTGTTTGAGGTCCGCCCCAGCCAGCGCCGCATCCGCCGCCCGGTGCAGCTTGTCGATACGTGCCAGCCGGGAAAACGCCGCCATCTCGCGGATGACGATGATCAGGCAGACAAGGGCAAACGCCGCGATCAGCGCGGTCACGGCGTATCCCAGCACCACGTTCCGCGCCAGCAACGCCATCACGAAATCCCACGCGGCAAAGGAAATCACCGCCCCCAGGATCGACAGCAACAACCCCCAGAACCACCGCGCCAGGCGCGACGGCTTCCTCGCCGCCAGCGTCGCCACGGTCTGCATTGCCCGCCCCTCGGCATGACCTTCCACCACAGGGTCCGGCACCGGCGGCGCCATGTCGGGGCGTGGGTTGTCGCCTTCCTCTTCGATGTCGATCAGAACCGGCCGCTTGCTCATGACTCCACCCTGCGTTCCGGCGGCCAGACCATCAGGATCTCGGGCCGCCCCTCGTCATTTCTCGCACCATCGGCGCGCGTCTTCTCGGCAAAGCCGTGCCGGCAATAGAACCGCCGCCCTCCAGCATTTTCCTCGGCAACCCAAAGGTTTAGCCGATCCCGCTCTCGCTTGGCATCCAGCAACAACAGGCGGCCCACCCCTTTGCCCTGCGCCTTTGGATGCACGTAAAGCGCATGTAGTTCGGGGCCCGTGCAAAGGATGAAACCGGCCAGTCGCGTATCGTCGCGCACCGCCCGGACACAGCCGCGCCGCGTCATCCTGACCATGATTTTCAGGTCATCCCACCAATGCCCGCTTCGATGCTGCCACAAGACGGCCAACAGCCCCGGCACATGCTTCAGACGTGCGTCGAAAGGGGTCATAACCGATCCCCGATCAGAAACTGCGCCGCCCGATCCAGCCGGATATGCGGTGGGCCTTCGCCGCGTTTCAGCGTCAGGCGCGCGGGGGCGAAATTCATCACCTCGTACTCGGCCTCCAACCACGCTTCGGCTCCGTCCCGCGCCGGCCCCAGCAAATGCGCCGGGTCCTCCGGCAAGGCACCGGGATAAAACGCCGCCTGCTTGCCGCGCCCGCCTTCGGGGCCCATCAGCGTGCCGCGCACGCAATCGAGCGTCTGACCGCCATGCTCCCGCGTTTCCTCGGTCGTGGCCCGCAAGGCGGCAATCGCCATACCCGCCGTCTCCGCCCCGGCGAAATCCGCCCGGTTCCGCGCATCCCGCATCAGCGCCTCGATGATCCCCGTAAGGCGCCCATGTTGCGTATGGTGCAAATGGTCGGCCTTGGTGGCCGCGAACAGGATTTTCTCCACCCGCTGCCCGATCAGAAGCCTGGACAGAAAGGCGTTCCGCCCGGGCCTGAACGCCCCAAGGATATCGGCCATCGCGCGGCGCATGTCCTCGACCGCCTGCGGACCGTTGTGAATGGCCCCCAGCGCATCCACCAGCACGACCTGCCGGTCGATCCTCGAGAAATGATCGCGAAAGAAGGGTTTGACGACCTTGGATTTATAGGCCTCGAACCGCCGCTCCATCTCGCGCCACAGCGACCGGCGCGGCGGGCTGTCGGGCATGGGCAACGGCGCGAAGGTCAGCACCGGAGAGCCGGCCAGATCGCCAGGCAACAGGAACCGCCCTGGCGTGCAGTCCGACAGTCCCGCCGCGCGCGCCGCGTTCAAATAGGCGGTGAACGCCTCGGCCAGCGACTGCGCCACAGGCTCCTCCAGCTTGGCCGTGGCATCCACCTCGCGGGCCTTTGCCAGAAAATCCTGCGCCTGCGCACGCGCCGCCAAACGGCCCAGTGTTTCGGCGGACCATTCCGCATAGCTCTTGTCCATCAGACCCAGGTCCAGCAGCCATTCGCCGGGGTAATCCACGATGTCCAGATGCACCGTACGCGGCCCCTGCAACCCGGCCAGCAACCCCGAGGGGCGCACCCGCAGCGACAGGCGCAACTCCGAAACGGTCCTTGTGCTGTCCGGCCAACGCGGCGTCTCGGCGGTCAGCGCGCCCAGGTGTTTTTCATACTCGAACCGGGGCAGCGTGTCGTCGGGCTGCGGCTGCAAATAGGCCGCCGAAATGCGTCCTTCGGCGGCGGCGACAAGCCCCGGCATCCGGCCGCGATCCATCAGGTTGGCCACCAGCGAGGTGATGAACACCGTCTTGCCAGCGCGGCTCAGCCCGGTGACGCCCAGCCGGATCACGGGCTCCATGAACGCGCCAGACAGCGTGTCGCCCACGCGTTCCACCCCGCGCGTCAGCCCATCTGCAATATCCGAAAGCACCAAACTGCCCCTTCTCTTTCCGCTAAAGATAGGCCGCACACCCGGCATGTGCCAGAGGGGAGCGTTGGGGGATTGTTCCCCGCCCCCGGCCACGCTAAGGCCTTTTCATGCCCCGCTATGCATTGAAAGTCGAATATCACGGCGCGCCCTTCGCCGGCTGGCAGCGACAGGCCGATCAGCCTTCAGTACAAGGCGCGATCGAGGAGGCGCTGGCGCGGTTGGAGCCGCGGCCTCACACGATTGCAGCGGCGGGTCGCACCGATGCCGGCGTGCACGGGCTGGCACAGGTCGCGCAATGCGACATGGCCAAGGATTGGGACCCATTCCGCCTGTCCGAGGCGTTGAATTATCACCTGAAACCCCTGCCCGTCGCGATCCTCGACTGTGCGCAGGTCGCCGACGACTGGCACGCGCGCTTTTCCGCCATCGAGCGTCGCTATCTCTTTCGCCTGCTGGTCCGCCGCGCCCCGGCCACCCACGACAAGGGGCTGGTCTGGCGCGTGCAGAACGCTCTGGATGTCGAGGCCATGCGCGAAGGTGCGGCCTATCTAGTAGGCCACCACGATTTCACCACCTTCCGCTCGACCATCTGCCAGGCGAAAAGCCCCGTGAAAACAATGGACGAGATCGCCATCTCGCAGGTCGAAGGCCTCGGCGGGCGCGAGATCCAGTTCCGCCTGCGCGCCAGGTCCTTCCTGCACAACCAGGTGCGCAGCATCGTCGGCACGCTGGAGCGCGTCGGCGCCGGGGCCTGGGCACCGAACCAGGTGAAAGCGGCGCTCGAGGCCCGCGACCGTGCCGCCTGCGGCCCGGTTTGTCCGCCACAAGGCCTCTATCTTACGGGCGTCGGCTATCCCGAGGACCCCTTCGCGTGATTTCGCCTTTGAATTCGCACCCGCGCTTGGGTAAGGCTTTCGTCAAGCGGTCCCGTAGCTCAACTGGATAGAGCAGCTGACTTCTAATCAGCAGGTTCGGGGTTCGAGTCCTCGCGGGATCGCCAAAAGGTTTATCGGAGTTCGCCGTACCGAAAAAAGAGGCGTTGCCGCCGGCCTTTTGCAGTCGAGAACCCGCAGTGGACCCAGTGCGCAATGACCGCTTCGGGCGCGTTCTTGCGAAAGCACGGAGACGCAACTAAGTAGACGTCATCGCCGCATAGGAGATACACTCGACATGGACATGACCATCGCCGCCTTCACCCCTCTGGTTTCGCTGCGAGAAGTCTTGTCCCATGCCTGTATCTGTTTCCCTGTCCGAGCTGTCCTGGTCCACCCCTGACGGTACACCGCTTTTCTCCGACCTCAACCTGACCTTCGGCCCCGAGCGCATTGGCCTTGTGGGACGCAACGGGACTGGTAAAAGCACGCTTCTGCGCCTGATCGCGGGGCATCTGAACCCGGCCACAGGGAAAGTTTGCGTGACCGGGTCCATTGGCATGATGCGGCAGGATGCGATGCATCATTCGGACGACACCATCGCCGATCTATTCGGAGTGCGGGCATCGCTCGACCTGCTCGATCGAGCCGAGGCGGGCGAGGCGACAGCCGATGACCTTGATGAGGCCGACTGGACGCTGCTCGCCCGGATAGACGCCGCGCTTGCCAGTTGCGGTCTGACAGCCGAGCCGCAGACGCGGCTTGCCACGCTTTCCGGCGGAGAGCGCAGCAGGGCCGCCCTTGCTGCGCTGATCCTGGGAAAGCCTGATTTCCTGTTGCTGGACGAGCCGACAAACAACCTCGACCGGGACGGACGCAGGACCGTGATTGACCTTATTCGCGCCTGGAACGGCGGCGCGATCATCGCGAGTCATGATCGTGAGCTATTGGAGGAAATGGACGCCATCGTTGAACTCTCGTCGCTTGGCACGACCAGGTTTGGCGGCAACTACTCCGTTTATCGGGAGCATAAGGATACCGAATTGGAGGCCGCGTCACGTGATCTGGCTTATGCAGAAAAGACCCGCGCAGAGGCCGCACATCGTGCGCAACAAGCGGCCGAGCGCAAGGCCCGCAAGGACAGTGCCGGACGCAACGCGCGGGCGAAGGGCGATCAGCCGAAAATTCTCATGGATGCCGCCAAGGAGCGGGCCGAAGCTTCGGGCGGCGCGGGCGTCCATCTGCGCGAAGCCCGGCGCAATGCGGCCGAAAAAGCACTAGCCATCGCGCGCGAGAAAATAGAGGTTTTGGAGCCCTTGCGCATGGAGATCGCACCGACCGGCCTACCGCACGGAAAGACCGTTCTGCGGCTGGATGCTGTGACAGGCGGACACGATCCAAACCGCCCGGTAATCCGAGATCTGTCTTTGGCCGTCACCGGCCCCGAGCGGATCGTCATCGCCGGGCCGAACGGCTGTGGAAAAACCACGCTTCTCAAGCTTATCATCGGTCAACTCACCCCGCAGTTCGGGCAGGTGGACCGCGCCGTCCCATTCGCAATGCTGGATCAGCATGTTGGCCTGCTCGATCCCGACTTGCCCCTGCGCGAGAACTTTCTGGCGGTGAACCCCGCCGCAACGACGCAGACGGCCCATGCGGCTTTGGCCCGGTTCGGGTTCCGAGCGGATGACGCCCTGCGCCGCGCAGGTGACCTGAGTGGAGGCGAGCGGCTACGCGGTGGTCTGGCATGCGCCCTTGGCGGCACTCCGCCCCCTGCGTTGCTGATCCTGGACGAGCCGACCAATCACCTCGATCTGAGCGGTATCGAAGCCTTGGAAGAGGCAATGGAAACCTACGATGGTGCGGTCATTGCGGTGAGCCACGATGAAGCGTTTCTCAAATCACTCGGAGCCGACAGGGTTGTTCAACTGAAGCAGTGACGTCGCTTCGCCCGCTCTGCGAACATTCTTCGCAACCAGCGCCGGAAAATTTCATCGGGCGCTGGTTGACTGTCATCGGGTTGCCCTGAACGGCTTTCCGCTCTGCGCTGCATCGTTCACTGCAAAGGGCTGGGCGTGGCCGCCCCTTTCCGTACTCTTATGAAAGGTTTCGTCAGGCCAGCCCGTGCTGGGACATCGGCAGGCTGCGCACCCGTTCGCCCGTTGCCTTGTAAACCGCATTGGCCACGGCAGGGCCGATGGGTGGGGTGCCGGGTTCACCGATACCCGTGGGCGCCTCGGTCGAGGGCACGATATGAACCTCCACCCCTGGCATGTCCGAAATGCGTAGCGGCATGTAGTCGGGAAAGTTGAACTGATCCACCTCACCATCGGTCAGCGTGACCTGCTCGCGCAGGATCGACGACAGACCGTACCCCAAGGCGCCCTCGACCTGCGCCACGATGTTGTCGGGGTTGATGGGAACGCCGCAATCCACGCCGCAGGTCACTTTCTCGACCTTTATCGTGCCGTCTTCACGCAGTCGCACATCGGCCACTTCGGCAACGTAGCTGCCAAAGCTCTTGTGCACGGCGATCCCACGATGCGTGCCTTCCGGCCCGGACTCTCCGGCCTTGTCGACCGCGAGTTTCAGCACTTCCGCCAGACGCGCATCTTCGCCCAGGTAAGCCAGTCGGAACTCCACCGGGTCGCGGCCGGCGGCTTCTGCCAGCTCGTCCATCATGGTTTCCATGACATAGGCGGTGTGCGTATGTCCGACCGAGCGCCACCACAGGACCGGCACGCCGACATCCGGGTGATGTACGTCGACCGAAAGGTCGGAAATGGCATAAGGCGTGGGATGAATGCCCTCGATCGTGGTGTCGTCGACGCCGTCCTTGACCATGTATTGCTCGAACGGCGTGCCCTTGGCGATGCTCTGGCTCACGATGCGATGCTCCCAGCCCGAGATGTTGCCGTCGGCATCGAGGCCAGCACGCACCCGGTGCATCGTCATGGGGCGATAGTAGCCGCCCTTGATGTCGTCCTCGCGGGTGTAGACCAGCTTGATGGGCCGCGCGTCATGCCCGGCGTCCAGCCAGGCCTTGCCGATGGTGGCAGCCTCGGCGACCAGGTGCGCGTCCCCCGTGGCACGACGCCCGAACGAGCCGCCGCCCCACTTGGTGTGCACCTGCACCTGCCCCATCTCGAGCCCGAGGACCGAGGCCGCGGTGCCGTGATCCACGGTCTGCAATTGCGAGCCTCCCCAGAACTGCGCAGAACTGCCGTCGAAGAGCACGGTCATGTCCAGCGGCTCCATCGGCGCATGGGCCAGATATGGAAAAACGTAATCCGCCTCCATGACTTTCTCGGCCTGCTCGAGCTTGGCGGCGGCGTCGTCCTTTGGCTCTGCCGGATTTCCGGGCTTGTCCAGAAGCGCGCGGAACTCTTCCATCAGGGCGTCCGTCCCCCGGGTCTCGCCAGAGCCCTCGGTCCATTCCAGCGCCAGCGCGTCCCGCGCTTGCATCGCTTTCCACGTGGAGTCGGCCACCACGACGACGCCTTGCGGAATTTCCAGCACGTCATGCACGCCATCCATCGCTTTTGCGTCGGCCGCATCCATCGAGGCCAGGGTTGCGCCGAACCGCGGCGGGCGCGCCGTGACGGCAACCAGCCCGCCCTCGGGCTGCTGGTCGATCCCGAACATGCCGACACTGCCTTGCGTCTTTTGCGGCACGTCCACGCGGGCAAAGGACTTGCCGATATAGGCCCAATCCTCGGGCGCCTTCAGCGCAACGTCCTCGGGCGGTTGCTGGCTGGCCGCGAGGCTCGCCAGTTCGCCGAAAGTGGCACTGTTTTCACCGGCCGACAGCTTGCCGTCGGAAACGCCGATCTCGGAGGCGTCGACGCCCCATTCGCTCGCAGCCGCATTGACCAGCATCGCCCGGACCGTTGCGCCGGCCTTGCGGTACTGCTCCCAAGAGTTGGGCATGGCGGTGGACCCGCCCGTGCCCTGCACGCCAAACGCGGTGTTGGCATAGACCTCGGGGTTGGACGGCGCGAAATCCGTCGTGATCTGGTCCATCGAGGCATCCAGTTCATCGGCCACCAGCGTGGCAAGACCCGAGGCCGTGCCCTGCCCCATGTCGAGGTGCTTGCTGAGCACCAGCACGGTGTTGTCGGGCATGACATGAACGAAGGGCGTGACCAGCATTTCGCCCTCGGCACCGGACTGGGCCAGACCGCGCACCGGCACGGTGGCCCCCAGCAGAAGGCCACCTGCGGCACCGGCGGACAGGGTCAGGAATCCGCGCCGCGTCGTGGTCAGCGCGCGTGTGGCGGGTATCAGGTCGCGTTTGTCGATCAGTCTCATCTTACGCCTCCATGATTTCTGCGGCCCGGTGAATGGCCTTGCGGATACGGGCATAGGACGCGCAGCGGCACAGGTTGCCATCCATCGCCGTGTCGATGTCTGAGTCGGTGGGATTGGGCGTTTCGGCCAAGAGCGCCGAAGCAGACATGATCTGCCCCGATTGGCAGTAGCCGCATTGCGGCACTTGAAGTTCAACCCATGCTTCCTGGATCGCCTTCGCGGCCTCGCTTTCCACGCCTTCGATCGTGGTGACCGTCGCGCCCTCAAGGTCGCCCAGGTAAGTCTGGCAGGACCGCGTCGGAACGCCATCGACATGCACCGTGCACGCCCCGCAGGAGGCGACACCGCATCCGTACTTGGTGCCCGTCATGTTCAGTTCGTCACGCAGCGCCCAAAGCAGGGGCATATCCGGGCTTGCGTCG
Organism: Roseovarius sp. THAF8; assembly: GCF_009363735.1. Taxonomy (NCBI): domain Bacteria; kingdom Pseudomonadati; phylum Pseudomonadota; class Alphaproteobacteria; order Rhodobacterales; family Roseobacteraceae; genus Roseovarius; species Roseovarius sp. THAF8. Next base: position 1,467,708 of record NZ_CP045410.1, read on the forward strand.
ATCTGGGTTTCTTTTCCGTTGAGCGTAAATGTCGTCATGTCTGGCTCCTATCCCTGTTGGCAGTCGCTGGAACGTCAAACGGGCGCGAGGACCGCGCCTTGTTGTTACAATCTACGAGTTAGAGCGCATCTTCAAAAGTCGATACGAGCGCATCGGCCCGCACAGAACTGCGTTCAGATTCGCACAGCGCCCGGGGCGGGTCAGCGCGTGAAACGATCCGGCGCGAAGGGGGCAACGTCGATATTCGGGCGCGCGCCCGAGATCATCTGCGCCAACAGTCGGCCTGTCTTGGGTCCGGCGGTCAGCCCCACGTGATCGTGGCCGAAGCCCGTATAGGCCCCGGCAACGCCCGGCACCTCCCCGATCAAGGGAAGCGAGTCCGAGACCGCCGGACGATGGCCCATCCAACGCGTGGTTTCGCGCCATGTCAGCCCCGGCAGCGCCGCTTTCAGGTGACGCATGAACATGCGGTAGGGTGCCTCGGGCGGCGGCGCATCAAACCCGCCATAGCCGACCATTCCGGCCAGCCGGATCCTGCCGTCCATCGGCGTGATCACGAACTTGCCCGGCGCGAACATCAAGGGCGACCGCGGCATCTGCGACGGCTCCCAAAGCTCTATGTGAAACCCGCTTTCGGGATGCAGGGGAACCGCGATACCAAGCGTCTCTGTCAGGGATTTGGACCATGCGCCTGCCGCGACTACGGCGGTGTCCACGGACAGTGTGTCGCCGGCCAGGCGCACCCCCGTGACACGCCCACCGGTGCGTTCTATCGCTTCGACCTCCTCGCGGATCAGCTTCACCCCGAGGCGTTCGGCGGCCTTTGCCAACGCCTTGACGTACGCGCCCGGATCCGAAATGCGCCCGTGGCGCCGTATTCTGGCGGCACACCCGATCGCCTCGCCGTAGATCGGATCGTACGCGCGCAACGCAGTCCGGTCCATTACCGAGAACTCGAATCCCTGCTCCGTGCGGATGTCCCACGTGAAGCGATCCGCATCGAACGCCTTTCGGGTCGCGTAACCATAAAGATAATCGCAAGGTAGGACGTATTTTTCCGCTTCGGTTCCCGCCGCAAGGGCCTGGTGATCGGCCAGGCTGTCGCCGATCAGGGGCAGGATCGCGTCCGCCCGGGTCTTGGCCGCATCCGCCGTCGCGTGGCGCAGGTATTTCATCAGCCAGGGCACAAGTGCGGGCAAGTGCCGCCACCTGATATAAAGCGGTTCGCGTGGATCGAGTGCCATGCGCGGCGCTTTGCCCAAGAGGCCGGGGCCGGGCACCGGCATTGTCCCGGAGCAGGCCAGAAGGCCTGCGTTGCCGTAACTCGTCGCCTCGCCGGGACCGGCCTTGTCGATCAGGATGACGGTATGCCCTTCGCGGGCAAGCCAAAGCGCGGTGGACACCCCCACGATGCCGGCGCCGATCACCGCAACATTACATGTCTTGCCTGTCATCAGCGCAGCTTTAGCCGCGCCTCCTACGCTGTCAATGGGATCGCAGCATTCGCGGCGTGGTGCCATATTGTCGCCGGATGGCACGGGTCATGGAGGACGGCGAGTCGTACCCGCAGCGAATGGCGATTTCGGCAATGCCGAGCGTGCTGTCCTCGATCAGTTTGCGCGCTGCGGCCAAGCGCAGATGTCGATAGACCTTGCCCGGAGACGCCCCCAACCGCGCACGGAATCGGCGGTCAAGCGTCCGGGGCTGGCAGGACAAACGCACCGCAAGCTGTTCTAGGGAAAGTGGTTTTTCGACCGCGTTGCGCATCATCTGCAAGCCGCGGCGCACCAGTGGGTCGACCACCTGCGTGGTCCTTTCCCGCCCCACGGGCGGCTCGCCGTGCAGAAACAGCGCCTCGACATCCAGCCGGACCGCCATGCCGGCATGCTGCGCAATCAAATCCAGGGTCAGGTCGAGCGCAGACATGGCCCCTGCGCAGGTGATCACGTTTCCGTCCCTGAGCACGCGCGCCTGTTCGGCATCGACGGTGAGGAACCGTTCGGTGAAGGCGTCCAGAAGGTCCCAGTGCACCGTTGCCCGGCGTCCATCCAACAACCCCGCAGACGCCAGCAGCCACGGGCCTGCGTCCAATCCCACGACGACGTCGGCGTGGTGAACGGCGTCCCGCAACCGCCTGCGGGTGCGCGGGCTGTCATGCGCCTCGTGACCGTAGCTGGCCACCACGAACAGGTAATCGACCTTTGGCATTGCGGTCACCGAGGCGCGCGCAATCATCTCGATGTCGCTGGAGGACCGCGACGGGCCGCCATCAAGGCTGAGCACCGTCCAGTCGAAGATCGGCTTCGGGCCGACCGTATTGGCGGCGCGCAGAGGCTCGATGCAATTGGCCAGGCACAGGTTCGAGAACCTGTCGAACAGCAGAAACCCGATCCGGGTCGGCTCAAGCGCTGATTTTGTCCATTCCGGCATGATTTTTGTCAATTACTGCAAACTCTGCGACAGAGCCAGCGCGATATGATCTCGTTAACGAAAAGGGAGACCACCATGCCGCTTGCCATGAACCGAGAGGTTTTCATCACCTGTGCCGTGACCGGATCGGGTGGAACGCAGGACAAGAGCCCGCAGGTGCCGCGCAGCCCTCAGCAGATCGCCGAGAGCGCCATCGCGGCGGCGAAAGCGGGTGCGGCGGTGGTGCATTGCCATGTGCGGGATCCCGAGACCGGGGTGCCGTCGCGGGACGTGAAGATGTTCCGCGAAGTGACCGAGCGCATCCGGGACGCGGAGGTCGACGTGGTGCTGAACCTGACCGCGGGGATGGGCGGGGACATGGTGTTCGGCAATGTCGAAAATCCGCTTCCTCTGAAAGAGGACGCGACCGACATGATCGGCGCCACCGAGCGGGTGGCGCATGTGGCCGAATGCCGCCCGGAAATCTGCACCCTGGATTGCGGCACGATGAACTTTGCCGAGGCCGATTACGTCATGACCAACACGCCCGGCATGCTGACGGCGATGGGCCGGATGATGACGGAACTGGGCGTGAAGCCCGAGATCGAAGCCTTCGACACGGGCCATTTGTGGTATGCAAAACAACTTGTTAGCGATGGCGTCCTGGACAGTCCCGCGCTGGTGCAGCTGTGCATGGGCGTGCCGTGGGGCGCGCCGGATGACCTGAATACCTTCATGGCGATGGTCAACAACGTGCCTCAGGACTGGACCTTCAGCGCCTTCGGGCTGGGGCGCAACCAGATGCCCTATGTCGCGGCCTCGGTCCTGGCGGGCGGCCATGTGCGCGTCGGGTTGGAGGACAACCTGATGCTGGACAAGGGCGTGCTGGCCACCAACGAACAGCTTGTCGCGCGGGCGAAAGAGATCATCGAACGGCTGGGCGCCCGCGTGATCGGACCGGAAGACGTGCGCAAGAAGCTGGGCCTGACCAAGCGGGCGCCGGTCTGAAAATGGCTGTCGGTATCGCGTCGGTATCCCAGTTGCATCGCGTCGGTGTCATCTGCGCGTGTCGGGATACCCGTCCATGAGCCGCCGCGTGGTCATCACCGCCGGCGCGTCGGGCATCGGCAAGCGGCTGGCCGAACGGTTTCTGGAGGCGGGCGACCGCATGGCGATCTGCGACGCCGACCCGGTGGCGGTGGCCGCGATGGCCGAGGCCAATCCTTCGATCATAGCGCAACAGGCCGATGTCACCGACGAGGCGCAGATGGACGCTTTCCTGGGTCAGGTCGAAGGCGAATGGGGCGGCGCGGACGTCGTGTGTGCCAATGCCGGGACCGGCGGGCAGGCGGGACTGATCGAGGACCTCGATTATGCCGCGTGGCAGCAGTGCGTGGCGGTCAACCTGCACGGGTCGTTCCTGACCTGCCGCTGGGCCGCGCGGGTGATGCGGGCGCAGGGCTCGGGGCTGATCGTGCTGACGACTTCGACGGCGGGGCAATGGGGCTATCCCTATCGCTCGCCCTATTCCTCGGCCAAGTGGGCGCTGGTGGGGCTGACCAAGACACTGGCTATGGAGCTGGGCCCGGCGGGCGTGCGCGTCAACGCCATCGCCCCCGGAGCCGTGGAAGGCGACCGGATGGACCGGGTCGTGGCCATGGAGGCCGCCGCCAGCGGCAAGACCGAGGACGAAGTGCGCGCGCAATACGTCAAGGGCGTCAGCCTGCGCAGCTGGGTCACGGCGGACGATCTGGCCGACTTGGTGCTGTTTCTCGCCTCGTCGGGCGCGTCCAAGATCTCTGGGCAGGTGATGGCGGTGGACGGCCACACGGAAACGCTGGTGCCATGATCATGCGCCCTATTTGGCCCGCACGACCCGGCACAGGAAGCAATTGTTCGACGCGCTGCGGAGGTCGACGAACGCGATCTTCGGGTTCTCCAGCAAGCGCGCCGCGTAGGTTCGGATCTGCGGCGTCGCGGTTACCTGACCCGTGCCCGGGCATATGCGCTCGTCAGATGTGTAGCCCCGGACGATATAGGTCGGCGCCGTCAGCATCGGCGGCAATGTGTCTGCCAGTGAGGCCGCGTCGCAATCGTCTGCACATAGAAAGATCGGCCCGGTTTCCGTATAGGGGTTCAATCCCTGGAACGGGCGCCATGCCAGAACGAGATAGCGCTTCCCGTCCGGGACGGTTCGCAGGCAATGGCGGCATGGGGTTCCCGTGCCGTCGGATACCAGCGCTTCGATGGGCTGGTCGTGGATATCGCGCAGGGTTCCGCGCAGGTGCCGCACCTGATCGGTCGGCAGAGGTTGAAACTGTATGCTCATCATGTGTCTCCTTTACCCGGGACAGTCTTGCCGTGTTCGACGGCCCGGACGATCCGGATATTGCGGAAAGGAGAACGCGATGCTGAAACACGTGATCGGAGCAGGCATGGGCTTGCTGATGCTGGCGGGCTGCGGCGGCGGGCCCACCTCGCGCGAGGGATCGTTTCGCGACACGGGGCAGCCGCTGTCGGTCACGACGCGCGGCAACGGGATGCAGGACATGGGCGGGCCGTGGTTCGTGCGGGGGTATTTCCCCGGCGACGGCGGTTTGGCGATGGTGACGCTGCTGCCCGATCTGCGCGGTCAGGAGGCGGTGGAGTTCCGCAACGAGGCTTGCCTGCTGTCCGGCGACTGCGAAACGGACACCGAGATATGGATGGCAAAGCCGCTGGGGCAGAATCGTTGGCAACTGAACCGCGAGGGCGAAGCGCCGCGGCAGATGTGGGTCGTCTGGGTGGACGACGATTTCCGCACGGCGGCGATCGGGACGCCTGACGGCAGCTATGGCTGGATCCTCGACCGTCGCCCCGAAGGCGGTGCGGACCGGCTGCGGGCGGCGGCGGAAATTCTGAATTTCAACGGCTATGACACCTCGCGGATCAAGGTGAGATGACGAAGGGAACGACGATGACGAAACGGGCGGCAATCATCGGTGGCGGCGTGATCGGCGGCGGCTGGGCCGCGCGGTTCCTGCTGAACGGCTGGGATGTGCGGGTGTTCGACCCCGACCCGCAAGCCGAGCGCAAGGTGGGCGAGGTTCTGGAAAATGCGCGGGGTGCGTTGCCGATGCTCTATGACTGCGCCCTGCCCGCCGAGGGGAAGCTGAGTTTTCACGGCTCGATTGCCGAGGCGGTCGACGGCGCGGACTGGATCCAGGAAAGCGTGAGCGAGCGGCTGGACCTCAAGCACAAGGTCTTTGCCGAGATCCAGGCCGCAGCACCGGGCGTGCCCATTGGCTCCTCGACCAGTGGGTTCAAGCCGTCGGAATTGCAGCAAGATGCGACCGACCCGTCGACGATCATGGTCACGCACCCGTTCAACCCGGTCTACCTGCTGCCGCTGATCGAGGTGGTGCCGTCCGAGGCCACATCGCCCGAGATGGTCGAGGTGGCCAAGGCGACGCTGACCCAGGTGGGGCTCTATCCCCTGCATGTGCGCAAGGAGATCGACGCGCATATCGCGGACCGCTTCCTCGAGGCTGTCTGGCGCGAGGCGCTGTGGCTGGTCAAGGACGGCATCGCCACCACCGAGGAGATCGACAACGCCATCCGCTACGGCTTTGGCCTGCGTTGGGGGCAGATGGGCCTGTTTGAGACCTACCGCGTGGCCGGCGGCGAGGCCGGGATGCGGCATTTCATGGCGCAGTTCGGTCCGGCGCTGAGCTGGCCCTGGACCAAGCTGATGGATGTGCCGGAGTTCACGCCCGAGTTGGTGGACCTGATCGCGGACCAGTCGGACGCGCAGTCGGGGCACCTGTCGATCCGCGAGCTGGAGCGCAAGCGCGACCGCAACCTGATTGCCATGATGCGGGCGCTGAAACAGCAGGGCACCGCTTCGGGCAAGCTGGTCGGTCAGCATCAAAGGACGCTGATGCATCCGCCGCAGGACGCCCGGCCGATGATCACGCAGGACCGGATGGTGCCGGTCGACTGGACCGACATGAACGGGCATATGAACGAGGGCCGCTACGGGCAGGTTTTCAGCGATGCGGCAGAGGGCGTGATGGCGTATGTGGGCGCGGACGAGACCTATGTTTCGGAGCGGCAGCTGAGCTATTTCACGGTGGAGACGACGATCAAGTACCTGGCCGAAACGCGGGCCGGGGAAGAGATTGTCGTGGAAAGCCGGGTGACCGAGGGCGGCGGCAAGAAACTGCGCTGTCTTCACGAGATGAGGCGCAAGAGCGACGGCGAGGTGATGGCGACCTGCGACCAGCTGATGCTGCATGTGAGCCTGGAGACCCGGCGCACCTGCGCGCCGCCAGAGGATGTGGCAGAGAAGGTGGCGGCGCTGGCCGCCCTGCACGCGGAGGAGTGAGACCATGCATTTCGGATTGACCGACGAGCAGGAGATGATCGTCTCGACGGTGCGCAGTTTCGTCGAGAAGGAGATCTATCCGCACGAGGAACTTGTCGAACGGACCGGCGAGGTGCCGGACGAGGTGGCGCAAGAGATCAAGCGCAAATGCATGGATCTCGGGTTTTACGCCTGCAACTTTCCCGAAGAGGTGGGCGGCGCGGGCCTCGGCCACGTGGATTTCGCGCTGGTCGAGCGGGAATTGGGGCGCGGGTCGATGGCGCTGACGCATTTCTTCGGCCGGCCGCAGAATATCCTGATGGCCTGCGAGGGCGAGCAGCGTGAGCGGTACCTCATGCCCGCCGTGCGGGGCGAGCGGATGGATGCGCTGGCGATGACCGAGCCCGATGCCGGGTCGGATGTGCGCGGAATGAAGTGCTTCGCCAAACGTGACGGCGGCGACTGGGTGGTGAACGGCACCAAGCATTTCATCTCGGGCGCGGATCATGCCGATTTCATCATCGTCTTCATCGCCACGGGCGAGGACGACACGCCGAAAGGACCCAAGAAGCGCATCACCGCCTTCCTAGTGGATCGCGGTACGAAGGGATTTACCATCCGCGACGGCTACAAGTCGGTCAGCCACCGGGGCTACAAGAACATGGTGCTGGAATTCGACGATTGCCGGCTGCCCGACGCGCAGGTGCTGGGCGACGTCGACGGCGGATTCGCGGTAATGAACGAATGGCTCTACGCCACGCGGATCACCGTGGCGACGATGAGCGTGGGACGGGCGCGCCGGGCCTTTGATTACGCATTGAACTACGCCGCCGAGCGCAAACAGTTCGGCCAGCAGATCGGCAAGTTCCAGGGCGTGAGCTTTCAGATCGCGGACATGGTCACCGAAATCGACGCCGCCGACTGGCTGACGCTGGCCGCGGCATGGCGGCTGGATCAGGGCCTGCCGGCGAACCGCGAGATCGCCTCGGCCAAGCTCTTTGCCAGCGAGATGCTGGCCCGCGTGACCGACGCCACCTTGCAGATCTTCGGCGGCATGGGCCTGATGGACGACTTCCCTGTCGAGCGGTTCTGGCGCGACGCACGGGTCGAGCGGATCTGGGACGGGACGTCCGAGATCCAGCGCCACATCATCAGCCGCGAGCTTCTGCGGCCGCTGGGGGCATAAGAGACGAATGCCTTCGGCGAGGATATTTGTGGCCAGAGGAAAAGGGGGGAGCCGGGAAAGCCCCCCCCGGGAAAAGGCGCGGCCTCTTCCCCTGGCGCGGTCATCGGCGTCCCCGCCTGTACCGCATGGCAAGCATTGCAGGGCGTGGTTAACAAACCGTTTCTTCCTCTGGCAGGAAATATCCCCGCCGGAGGCAATAAACTCTTCGGCGCAAGGATCCGCCCCATGCGCGACCTGAGCCGCCTCATTCAGCCGAAGTCGATTGCGGTGATCGGCGGCGGGGCCTGGTGCACCAGTGTCGTCGAGCAGTGCCGGAAGATGGCATTTCCCGGCCCGGTCTGGCCGGTCCATCCGGCGAAGGCGGAAATCGCGGGCCTGCCTGCCTGCGCCCGGCTGGATGATTTGCCCGCGCCACCGGATGCCGTCTTCATCGGGGTGAACCGACACGCCACGGTCGATGTCGTCCGCCAACTGCGCGAGATGGGCGCGGGCGGTGCGGTCTGTTTCGCAAGTGGCTTCAGCGAGGCGCAGGCGGAAACCGGCGACGGGGCCGACCTTCAGGCGACGTTGCTGGAGGCCGCGGGCGAGATGCCGCTCCTGGGACCCAACTGCTATGGTTTCATCAACTACCTAGACGGCGCGCTCTTGTGGCCGGATCAGCATGGTGGTGCGCGGGTCGAAAGCGGCGTGGCGGTGCTGACGCAAAGCTCCAACATGGCGATCAACATCTCGATGCAGTCGCGCGGCCTGCCGCTGGCCTATGTGACCACCGCCGGGAACCAGGCGCAGACCGGGTTGGCGGAGCTGGGCCACACGCTGTTGCAGGACCCGCGGGTGACCGTGCTGGCGCTGCACATCGAAGGGATCGGCGACGTGCCCGCCTTCGAGCGGCTGGTGCAAACGGCCCGGGACCTGGGCAAGCCCGTGGTCGCCCTGAAGGCCGGCAAGTCGGCGCGGGCGCAGGCGGCGGCGGTCTCGCACACGGCCTCGCTCGCCGGCAGCGACGCCGGAGCGCGCGCGCTTTTGCGGCGGCTGGGCGTGGCGCAGGTCGACAGCCTGCCCGCCTTGCTGGAGACGGCGAAGCTGTTGCACTACGCAGGCCCGTTGTCCGGTGTCTCTCTGGCCTCCCTGTCCTGTTCGGGGGGCGAGGCCAGCCTGATGGCGGACAGCGCCGAGGACCGGAAGGTTGCGTTTCCCGACCTGACCCTGACGCAACGCGACCGCCTGCGCGAGACTCTCGGCCCCATGGTCGCACTGGCCAACCCGCTGGACTATCACACGTTCATCTGGAACGACGCCGGTCGCATGGCGCAGGTCTTTGCCATCATGCAGGAGGGCGCGGCGGACCTGACCTGTGTGATCATAGACTTTCCGCGCACGGATCGATGCGACCCCGGCGCCTGGAACTGCGTGTTCGAGGCCGGGGCGGCGGCAGTGGCCGAGACCGGCAGACCATTGGTGCTGGTGTCCACCCTGCCCGAGCTGCTGCCCGAGGCGATGGCCGCGCGCGCCACGGCGGGCGGCATGATCCCGATGCAGGGACTGGACGATTTTCTGACCGCTGTCGAGGCGGCGGCCTTCATTGGCCGGTGCGGCCCGCTGCCTGCGCCGGTGGTGCAGGGAGACCGGCCGAAACGCGCAAGAGTGCTGGCGGAGGCCGAGGCGAAGCGCGCGCTGGCCGCCGCGGGCCTCGACGTTCCGCGGGCGATGGTCGCGGACACGGTCGACGAGGCCGTGGCGGCGGCCAAGGAGATCGGCTTTCCCGTGGTGTTGAAGGGCATGGGCGTCGCGCACAAGACCGAGGCCGGACTGGTGGCGCTTGGTCTGCGGGACGCGCTGGAAGTCGAGGAAGCGGCCAAGGGCATGGCCTGCGACGGCTTTCTGCTGGAGGAGATGATCGGCGACGGCGTGGCCGAGCTGTTGCTCGGCGTCGTCCGGGACCCGGCGCATGGGTTCGTGCTGACGCTGGGGGCCGGCGGGACGCTGACGGAAATCCTGCGGGACACGGTGTCGCTTATCCTGCCCGTGACGGAAGACGAGGTGTTCGGGTCGCTCGACAGCTTGCGCATCGCCCCCGTGCTTGCAGGGTATCGCGGCAGGCCCGGCACGGACCGCGCCACCATTGCACGCGCCGTTCTGGCGGTGCAGGACTATGTCGGCGCCGAACGCGACCGGCTGGAGGAAATCGAGATCAACCCGCTGATCTGCACGATCGAAAGGGCCGTGGCGGCGGATGCACTGATCCGGAAAGGAGACTGACATGACGGACAACCCGGTTAAGACCGAGACTCGCGGCCATGTGCTGGAAGTGACGCTGGACCGGCCCAAGGCCAACGCGATCGACCTGGCGACCAGCCGGATCATGGGCGACGTGTTCAAGGACTTCCGCGACGATCCGGAGCTGCGGGTGGCGCTGATCACCGGCGCGGGCGACAAGTTCTTCTGCCCGGGCTGGGACCTGAAGGCCGCGGCCGGGGGCGACGCCGTGGATGACAACTACGGCGTCGGCGGCTTTGGGGGCCTGCAGGAAATGCGGGCGATGAACAAGCCGATCATCGCCGCCGTCAACGGCATCTGCTGCGGCGGCGGCCTGGAATGGGCGCTGAGCGCGGACATCATCCTGGCCGCCGATCATGCGCAGTTCGCCCTGCCCGAGATCCGGTCGGGAACGGTGGCCGATGCGGCCAGCGTGAAGCTGCCCAAGCGCATCCCCTATCATATCGCGATGGAGATGCTGCTGACCGGACGCTGGATCGACGCCGAGGAAGCGGCGCGGTGGGGGTTGATCAACCAGATCCATCCCGGCGATCAGCTGATGGCCAAGGCGCGGGAGATGGCCGACCTGCTGGCGAGCGGGCCGCCGCTGGTTTACGCCGCGATCAAGGAGATCGTGCGCGAGGCCGAGGCGATGACGTTCCAGGATGCGATGAACCGGATCACGCGGCGGCAATTCGAGAGCGTCGACGTGCTGTATGACTCCGAGGACCAGCTGGAAGGCGCCAAGGCCTTTGCCGAAAAGCGCGACCCGGTGTGGAAAGGGCGCTGAGGGCGGTCGAAGGCGGCTGAAAATTCGGAGGATTTTCTGGCCACATTCTTCTGCGAAGAATGTGCTGGCGCCCGACGTGCCAGCCGCGCGCCTGTGGCGTCAGTTGGTTATGATCTCCGGCCCCATGAAGGTGGTGGGCAGGTAGGTCGATATCCACGGGATGTAGGTCACCATGATCAGGAAGACGAACAGCACGGCGAGGAACGGCAGGGCCGCGCGCACCACGTTCATCATCGGCATCCCGGCCACGCCCGAGGTGACGAAGAGGTTCAGGCCGACGGGCGGCGTGATCATCCCGATTTCCATGTTCACCACCATGATGATGCCAAGGTGAATGGGGTCGATCCCGAGTTCGATGGCGATGGGGAACACCAGCGGCGCCACGATGACCAGGAGGCCCGATGGCTCCATGAACTGGCCGCCGATCAGCAGGATCACGTTGACCATCACCAGGAACATCACCGGGCCGAGGCCCGCGGCCAACATGCTTTCGGCGATGGCCTGGGGGATCTGTTCGTCGGTCAGAACGTGCTTCAGCAGAAGCGCGTTGGCGATGATGAACATCAGCGTGATCGTCAGTTTCGCGCCCTCGAAGACGGTATTGACCGTGTCGCGGTGCCAGAAGGCCGTGACCAGCGCCCAGGGCTTTTGCAGCAGGGTCGCGGGGCGCGGAGCCTCGGCGGCGTTGACGCTGCGCTCGCCCATGGCGCCGGTGTAGGTTTCTTCTTCGGAGGGCGCCGCGAGGGGGCCCATGTCTCGGTAGATGAAACAGGCCACGAAGAAGGCGTAGACGGCGGCGACAGCGGCGGCCTCGGTCGGGGTGAAGGCGCCGGGTTGCCAGTAGATCAGGCTGCCCTCACCGGTGAGGTTGACCCATGGATGGCCATAGATGCCGCCCATGATGATCCCGATCAGCAATAGACCCCAGAAAGCGTCGCGGAAGCTGTCGAGGATTTCGCCCCAGCCTTTCCACTCGCCCGCGGGCATGTTGCGGATCCGGGCCATGATGTAGATCGTGACCATCAGCATCGTTCCGGCCAGCAGGCCGGGGATGACGCCCGCGAGGAACATGCGGCCCACCGAGACGTCGGTGGCCGAGGCGTAGACGACCATCACGATGGAGGGCGGGATAAGGATGCCGAGCGTGCCGGCGTTGCAGATGACGCCGGCGGCGAAATCCTTGGTGTAGCCCACCTGCCGCATGGCGGCGATCACGATGGTGCCGATGGCGACCACAGTGGCGGGCGAAGAGCCCGAGAGCGCGGCGAAGATCATGCAGGCCAGAACGCCCGCGATGGCCAGACCGCCCTTCAGATGCCCGACGCAGGCGATGGAGAAACGGATGATCCGCTTGGCCACGCCGCCCGTGGACATGAAACTGGAGGCGAGGATGAAGAACGGGATGGCCAGCAGCGTGTAATGTTCGGCCATCGCGTCATAGAGCGACTTGGCCACCGCGCCGATGGAGGTGTTCGAGAACATCAGCTGGAACACGATCGAGGAGAACCCGAGCGAGACCGCGATCGGCACGCCGATCAGCAGCAGGCCGATGATCATGATGAAGAGAAATGCGACTTCCATGGTCCTAGCCCCTGTTCACGGCTTCGCCGCGGGCGAGCTTGTCGGCGGCGGTTTCCACCGCGTCCTCGGCCTCGTGGCTGGTGATGATGCGCTGGCGGGTGCCGCGGATGACGCCCAGGGTCGCCTGAACCACGCGGAAGAGGAGCAGTGCGGCGCCGATGGGCAGGATGAGGTAGGGAATGACGCGCGGGAGGTAATCGTATTCCTCGACCACGCGGGTGTCGCCATCCATGTACCAGTTGAACGTGTTCTCGAGGAACTCCTTGCCGAAGGGGATCGGCACAGGGCGGACCACGGCATAGCCCTGGGCGCGCGCCTCGTCAAAGCCGGTGGGGAACCAGCGGCCCGAGGTCGGATTGAGGTTGGAGAACGGCGCCCAGAAATCGTAGGCGCCCTTGAGCAGAAGAAAGGCATAGGCCACGCAGACGAGACAGGCGATGATCGCCATGCCCCGCTTGAGTCCGCCGCCGACCATGTTGACGATGGCATCCACACCCAGGTGGGCGGTGACCTTGAACCCGTAGGAAATGCCGAAGAGAACCAGCCAGGCGAAGAGGATTTCCACCACTTCCTGCCCCCAGAGCAGGCTTTCGGAGAAACCGTAGCGCAACACGACGTTGGCGAAGGTGATCAGGGTCATCGCGCCCAGGATCAGGGCGATGAAGATTTCCTCGGCGCGATGGACGACGCGTCCGACCGGGCCCGATGGTGTGTATCCGCTCACGCTCATGGCGTTTCCCTCCGGATCATGTGGGGTAAGGCCGGTGCAGGGTCCGGCGACACGGGTGGTGCCGCCGGTATCCGGCGCTGCGGGCACGGTCGGGCCTCAGGGAAGCCGCCGCCGCGCGCCCGCCTTGCCCTGCGTCAGCTGCCGCTGTTGTGCGACTGGGCCGCGTCGATGTTGTCCTGGCCCACATCCTCGACGAACTGGTCCCAGACCGGGCGCATCGCATCGACCCAGGCCTGACGCTGGTCGGCGCTCAGCTCGCGTACCTCGCCGCCGGCGTCGATGATCGCCTGGCGGTTTTCCTGGTTCACGCTGTAGCTTTCGGCGTTCCGGGTCTCGGTCACTTCACCCACGATGGTCATGAACTGGTCCCGCACGTCGGGTTCCAGCGAGTCGAGCCAGTCGCTCGAGGTCACCAGCAGGTAGTCGATGATGCCGTGGTTGGTCTCGGTTATGCCGTCCTGCACCTCGAAGAACTTCTGGCCATAGATGTTGGACCAGGTGTTTTCCTGACCGTCGACCACGCCGGTTTGCAGCGCGCCGTAAACCTCGGAGAAGGCCATCGGCTGCGGCGAGGCGCCGAGCGCTTCCATCTGCGCGACCAGAACGTCGGAGGTCTGCACGCGGAACTTCAGGCCCTTGGCGTCTTCCGGCGTTTCCAGCGGAACGTTGGCCGAGAACTGCTTCATGCCGTTATGCCAGAAGCCCAGCCCCTGCAGGCCGCGGCGCTGCATGGAATCGAGCATGTCCTGACCCGCCTCGGAGGCCTGGAAGCTGTCCACGGCGTCGATGTTCTTGAACATGAAGGGCAGGTCGAAAATGCGGAAGACCTTGGTGAAGTTCTCGAATTTCGACAGCGACGGCGCGGCCAGCTGAACGTCGCCCTGCAGCATCGCCTCGAGCACCTGGTCATCGTTGTAGAGCGTGGAGTTGGGAAACACCTCCATGCACATCTTGCCGTCCATTTCCTCGTTGATGCGCTCTTGCAGCAGCGAGGCGGCGATGCCCTTGGGGTGTTTGTCGGTGTTGGTGACGTGGCTGAACTTGACGACGATTTCGCCATCGTCACAGGCGGCGCTCACGGCGCCGGCGGACACGGTCAGTGCGAGTGCCGCGGTTGCGGCAGACAGGAATTTCATGGTCTCTCCTCCCAAATTCGAGACTGGTTTCGATACCGTCACGGTATTGCGGGGCAAAGAATGGCGAATGGGGGAAATGCCTCAAGATGATTCGGGGGACGATCAGCCGAATCAAAATATATCGAACGCTATCAGTGCATTAAGGCTTTCGAATCGCTGTGAGCCGCGTCACCCGCGAAAGGTCTGTGCGGATTCCCGCACGCGCCTCGCCTCTGCTGTGCGGATTTTCGCACAATTCGGTGAAGCGGCGTTCAGACCGCCCTGCCGGGCCAGCGCCGCGTCGCCACCAGGACACCGAGGACGACAAGCCCCACGGCCAGCCAGTTGACGCCGGTGATATTGTCCGCGCCAAGCCCGACCATGGCCATGACGACAAGCCCGGCGCAGGTCATCAGGGCGCCCAGCATGGCGAGGATCGGACCGGGCCGACCGGCGGGTTTGGTGCGGCTGCCGGCCTCGAACCGCACGAAGACCAGGACGAGAGGCAACAGAACGACGCTGAAGAGCGCCAGCCAGACGGGCCGCATGGCCCACCAAGCGCTGCTGCCCGGCGGCTCTTGCAGGCCGACGCCGCCAAGCATTACGGCGACGCCCACGACGATGATCAGTGCCGTCATGTGCCAAAGGTAGATCGACATGATCATCTGGTTGAAAAGGATGACCAACGCCCAGGGCCGAGTGCGCTGCAGCCATGCCTGCGCGAGGTCGGTGAAAAGCAGGATCGCGCCGATCTGCATGGCCCCCACGGCCAGCATCGCGGTGGTGGGCGGGCGCGTGTTGGACATCTCGGCGCCCGGCACGCTGACCATGGCGACGGGGTATCCGAACTGCACGATCAGCACGTAGAGCCAGGCGACGCCCAAGACGATAATGCCCAGCGCCCATGTCTTGGGCCGCGCGGCGCGGCGCCACCAGTACCCAAGCTGATGCACCGCCAGCCAGACGAAGCCGTAGTTGGCCCAGCGCAGCCAGCCCTGATCGAGACCGAAGGCGATGGCGTCCACGGCGACGGCACCGAGGACCAGCAGGAGGACCGACAGGACACCGATGCGATCCCAAAGCGCGACGGTGACCGGCACGGCCATGGTGATGACGATGTAGACGGCCAGAAACCAGACCGGCACCAATGCAGCCTGCGAGGCAAAACCGATCAGCTCGGGCGAGACGCCCATGGCGCGCGCGATCACTCCGCCCGCGGCCCAGGCCAGAACCACGGGAACGGTCGGTTTCAGAAGACGCGACAGGCGCGTGGCGGCCCAGGCGCGCTTCTTTTCCGGGTCCTTCTGGGCGGAGTCCCATGACAGGCTGTTGGAAAAACCGCCGACGAAGAAGAAGACCGGCATCACCTGGAAGAGCCAGGTGGCGTAATGGGTCCAGCGTTGTTCGGCCAACAGGATCACCAGCGTCACCTCGCCGTCGCGCATGACGGCGGCGACAAGCAGCCAATGACCGAGGATCACGAAACTGATCGCGATGGCCCGGTAAAGATCGACGGCGCGGTTGCGGGTGTCGGGCGTGCGCTCGGCGGCCCAGCGGGCGGCGGCCATCAGGCCCTTGGGCATCCTGTCGGGGGGTGTCGGGGTGGTCATGGGGTCTGCCTGCTCTGCCGTCTTTCGCCCGCGATCTGGTGCAGCGTGGCGTGTCGCAGGAGCCTAAGGTCTTTCATCTGTGCGCGGAATCACCGTTTGCCGATCCGGGCACCAAGGCCCGGGTCTGTGGCACGGATGCCGCGTCAGCCCTCGCCGCGGCGGTAGTCCTCGGGCTTTATCCCGTAGCGGGCGAGCTTGTCGTAGAACGTCTTGCGCGGCAGCTTCAGCGCCTTTGCGGCCTCGGAGGCGCGTCCGTTCTGGCGCCCCAGCGCCGCGATCAGCAGCGACCGCTCGACCTGCGCCATCTGCTCGGACAGGCCCAGGTCGGCCGCGCGGGTGACCTCGTCGGGCATGCCGAGGACGAAACGCATGGCGGCACTCATGAGCGAGCGTGCGTTGCCGGGCCAGTCCTGCGCCATCAGGCGGGCCAGGTGATCGGGGGCGATATCGGGCGCGGCGATGCCGGATTGCTCGGCGGCCTGGGCCACGTAGTGGCGGAACAGCACCGGGATATCCTCGGGCCGCTCGGAAAGGGCCGGGATGCGCACGGGCGCCACGTCGAGCCGGTAGTAAAGCTCCGGGTAGAACCGCCCGTCCTGGGCGGTCCTGGCGAGATCGGTGGTGGTTCCGGCGATCAGCCGCGCCTCGGCCCCGTCCTCGAGCCGATCGAGAAGCGCGTGCTGCGATGGCGGCGGCAGGGCGGTGATCTCCTCGATGAAGAGACTGCCGCCCCGGGCGGCGGCCAGCGCCTCGTCGAGCGCGTCGACATCCAGCGCCGCCGCGGGCTGCTTGACGTAGGGCCCCCGCCCCGCCGGCGTCATCAGGTGCAGCACCTCGGCCACCTTCGAGATGCCGGCGCCGGGCGGGCCGCTGACCAGAACGTCGGTGCCCATGGCCGCCACGCGGCGCACGCGTTCGCGCAGGTCCTCGGCCAGTTTCGATGTCCCGAAAAGCATCCGCGCCGCCGCATCGCCGGTTTCCAGCTGGCGCTTCAGCCGCCGGTTTTCCAGCACCAGCGCCCGGGTCTGCAGGGCGCGGGTCAGCACGGGCAGGAGGGCGTCGGGCGCGCAGGGCTTCTCCAGGAAATCGAACGCCCCCTTGCCCATCGCGCGGACCGCCATGGGAATGTCGCCTTCGCCGGTCAGCAGGATGACGGGCAGCTCGGCATCGGTCTTGCGGGTATGTTCCAGCAGGTAGAAGCCATCGCGGCCCGGCATCCGGATATCCGACAGGATGACGCCGGGAAAGTCCGGCGTGATGTGGTCCTTGGCCTCGATGAAGGACCCGGCGACACGCGGCGCAAGGTCATGCAGTTCCAGCGTCTGGGCCAGCGCCTCGCGCACGGCGGCGTCATCGTCGACGATCAGGACATCGGTGCTCATGCCGCCACCTCTTCCTGCCAGGGATCCAGTTCGATGCGAAAGATCGCGCCGCCATCGGGCGCGTTGCTGCCGCTGATACGCCCGCCGAAACTTTCGACCAGGCCGTAGGAAATCGAGAGGCCAAGGCCAAGGCCATCCTCGCCGCCCACCTCCTTGGTGGTGTAGAACGGCTCGAATATCTTGGCGGGGTCCGAAATGCCGGGGCCGGTGTCGCGCACGGTCACCGTCGGACGGGCACCGGGGACGAGAGAGATCTCGATGCGCTTGCGGGCCTGTCCCGCCATGGCATCGACGGCATTGTTGATCAGGTTCACGAAGACCTGGCCAAGGCGGACCTCGCCGGCGCGGACGTGCACGGAGATGGCCGGACGCCGCCAGTCGAGCGACACGTTTTCCTGCGCGAGCCTTTGTTCGGTCAGTTCCACCGCGGTGTCGATCACGGCGCCAAGATCGACCTTGCCCGCCGGCTCCGCCTCGTTCCGGGCGAAGGCGCGCAGGTTCTTGATGATCCGCGCGGCCCGCGCCGCAAGGTCCGCTATGCGGGTCATGTTGGCCCGCGCCGGCCGCGTCTTGCCCGCGTCGAGGAAGGCCGCGCCATTGTCGGCAAATTGCTGGATCGCCATCAGCGGCTGGTTCAGTTCGTGGCTGATCCCCGCGGACATCTGGCCCAGGGCATTCAGCTTGCCGGCCTGCACAAGCTCTTCCTGGGCACGGGTCAGGGCCGCCTCGGCCTCCTTGCGTTCGGCCACTTCGCGGCGCAGCGCGGCGTTGGCCTGCGACAGTTCCGCGGTGCGGTCGGCGACACGGGTTTCAAGCTGGGCGTTGGCGATGCTCAGGGTCCGGCGCCGTTCGGCCAAGAGCAGCAGCACGGTGCCGAAGGCGAGGCAAATGGCGGCGAACACCGCCGCCTGCAGGTTTGCGACCCGCGCGGCGGCGGCGACGTCCATCAGCGCGTGGCCGGTCATGCCGATCACCGGCTTCGGGCTGGCCAGGTGCAGGGCGCGCTCGGGCAGGTAGGCCCCCTGGGACAGGTCCCAGATTTCGGCGAGCCGGCGCTCCGGTGCGCCGACGGGTGCGTCGCTGTCGGGCGAGACCAGCCCGACCGAGCCGGGCGACAGGCGCCATCCGATGATCTCGGCACGGTTGGACAGGAACACCCGCCCGTCAATGTCGGTGAAGAACACAACCGGCTGGCCCCCGATCCAGCCCCACTCGATTTCGGAGATGTCGACCACGACGATGAGGCTGCCGCGGATCGCGCCCGCGCCGGAAAAGGACGGGGCGGCATAGGCGTAGACGCGGCGCCCCTCGGGGCCGAGCCGGCCGAAGAACGAGCCCAGGGCCCCCTGCATCGCGCGTCGGAAATAGGCGCTGCCCTGCGGGTTCAGCGTAACCGCGCCGGCCTGCGCCAGGACGGCGCCGGCCGCGTCGGTGAAGATCAGGCCGGCGGCGCCGCTCTTGTCCACGGCCGCTTGCAGAAGTCGGGTCGCCTCGGGCAGGTCGCGCCCGGCGCCGGTCAGCGCGGCCAGGGTCGGATGATCGGACATCAGGACCGCAAGTTCGCGGTAGCGCCGCATCTCGCCGGTAAAGCGGTCGGCGGCGAGCGCGAGGTCGGCGCGCCCCTGTTTGGCCAGCTGCGTCAGCCCCTGGGAATAGCCGTAGCGCCAGACCCCGCCGGCCGCCGCAGCGACGGCGAGCAGGAACAGGACGATGACCAACCAACGGGCGCGAAGGAGCGACAACATGGCAAGGTGATAGCAAGCCGGCGGCCCGATTGGCCAGACAAAGCGTGCGGCGCGGTCTAGGCCGGGGTGGTCGCCAGCGGCAGGTCGAAGCGCAGGCACAGTCCGCGGGGCGCGTCGGTGGGACCGACGGCGATCTCGCCGCCAAGGCTGCGCACGACCTTGCGCGCGATGGCGAGGCCCACGCCGGCATGGCCTGTTTCGCTTTTGGGGCGAAGGGTGGAGAGCGGTTTGAAGATCGTCTCGTACTGTTCGGGCGATATGCCGGGGCCGTCATCGGCCACGGTGACGTGAATCCGCCCCCGGCCCGGCGCGGCCGCGACGCGCAGCTTGCCGAAATCGCGGTCGTGATGGACCGCGGCATTGCCCAACACCGCGTCGAAGAGCCTGATCAGATCGTTCGCGGGCCCCAGAACGAAGACATCGTTGCAGGCTATGTCGCACGAGAGCCTGGGCGTGGCAGGCAAACGCGCGCAGGCCTCGGTGACGAGAGCCTGAAGGTCGTGGGCAGCAGGCGGATCGGCCCGCCGGCGCACGCGGGACAGCTCGGTCAGTGCGGTCATCGCATCATCCAACCTGTGCGCGTAGTCCCGCAACATGTCGAGGTTTTCGCGCGTATCGGCGGGGATGGCGACGCCCTGGCTGGCCAGATCCTCGTCGATCCAGTCCGGGATGGTGCGCATGGCGCGGGCAAACGCCTTGAGGTCGTGGGTCACGATATAAAGCAGGTCCTCCGCCTCGCGGACCGTACCGAGCGGATCGTCTGGGAGGTCTTTCGACACGATTGCCCACTTTCCTCGTTCTCATGCAGGTGAGCAGCGACATTGCCACAGTGGACTTTCCATTTCGTGAACGGTGCCGGGGCCGCGGCCCCGCAATCGTTAAAATCAGCGATACAGCCCGGTCCACGAGTAACGCTCCGGTAACGATCGCGCGGGTAGCGTGGGGCCAGGTATCCAGGACGTTTGAGTTAGAAAGGTGCACCATGGCCTCTGTTTCTCCGATCCCGACCGAGACAATGGTCGCTCAGGCGCTTCCCGTGCCCGGCTTGCACGGCGCCCGGCGCGGCGATTGTTTCGATGTTCTGATTCTGGACGACGACCCGTTCGACCAGAAACGGCTGACGCGCACGCTGGAATCGACGGGCCTGCCCGTCAACGCCGTCACCGCGGCCTCGATCAACGAGTTTTCCGCGGCGCTGGATGCGGACAGTTTCGATGTTGTCCTGATCGACTATCTTCTGCCGGACAGCGATGGCCTGGCGGCGCAGAGGATGGTGCAGAATCACCCGAAGAATTTCGCGGCGGCCGTGGTGATGATGTCGAACCGGATGCGCACCGATGTGGCGATCGAGTCGATCAAGCAGGGATCGCTGGATTGCCTGGACAAGGTCGAACTCGATACCGACAGGCTGCGCGAGCTGATGATGGCGTCGGTCAAGTTTCTGGCCGAGACCTCGCGCCACTGGATCGGCGAATTGCTGGCGAAGCAACGGGTGATGATCGCGCAGGACGTGGCGAAACTCGTGCGCGACGAAATGGAGTTCGGACGCCTGATCGACACGATCGACAAGCGCATTCTCGACATGCTCGCGGCGCGCGGGCTGACCCAGCCGGACCGCTGGGATGCCGATGGCATGAACGATCCCGACCCGCCCTTCGTCTTTCGCTGAGTGCGGCGCATCCACCCCGTTGCCTCGACGCCGCGGTTGGGCGAGACTGTCCCCGCCACAGCTTCGGAGGACGACATGGCCGCGAACACCCCGCCCGTATGTGACTTCCACTGGCCTGCGCCGGATTTCGATCTGCCCGGGACGGACGGATTGCGTTACACGCTGCATGACGTGTCCGGCCCGCGCGGCACGCTGATCATGTTCATCTGCAACCATTGTCCCTATGTCCTGGCGGTGCTGGACCGGATCAAGCGGGACGCCAGGGAGTTGCAGGCGCGCGGCATCGGCGTGGCCGCCATATGCTCCAACGATGCCGAAGCCTATCCCGACGACAGCTTCGAGAACATGGTCAGGATGGCAGAGAAAGAAGACCTGCCCTTCCCCTATCTGCATGACGAGGATCAGTCGGCGGCGCGGGCGTACCACGCCGCCTGCACGCCGGACTTCTTCGGGTTCGATGCCAAGGGCGGGCTGCAATATCGCGGTCGGCTGGATGCGTCGCGCATGTCGCCCGCGCCCGAGGACGCGCCACGAGAACTTTTCGAGGCGATGAAACAGGTCGCGGACACCGGCGAAGGCCCGCGCGACCAGGTCGCGTCGGTCGGCTGTTCGATCAAGTGGAAACCGGCCGCCTGACACGGCGGCGCTTGCGCTGCGCCCAACATTCGCACATATTCCTATAAGAGAATTTCTGGGAGGAATATCATGCGACTGACCCGACGCCACCTGATGGCGACCGGCGCCGCCCTGCCCCTGGCGGCAGCACTGCCGCGCTGGAGCCTGGCGGACATGTCCCTTGGCGATGCGACGGTCACGACCGTCAGCGACGGCCACCTCGTGCTGCCGGGCGACTTCCTGTTCGAGCCGATGCCGCAGGAGGAATTGCAGAAAGTCCTGGAGGCCACCGGCCAGAGCCGCGACGAGCTGCGCCCCGAATGCAACCTGACGCTTTACCGCGACGGCACCAACACCGTGCTGTTTGATGCCGGCGCCGGGTCGAACTTCATGCCCAGCGCGGGCGAGTTGCCAGCGAGCCTGGAGGCTGCGGGCCTTGCCCCGGAGGATATCACCCACGTGGTGTTCACCCACGCGCATCCCGATCACATCTGGGGCGTTCTGGACGATTTCGGAGATCCGCTGTTCTCCAACGCCGTCTACATGATGGGCCGCACCGAGTGGGATTACTGGTGGGACCCCGAGACCGTGAACACCATCGACGAGGCGCGCGCCGCCTTCGCCGTGGGCGCCAAGAACCGGATGGAGGCGATCGAGGACGTCGTCGAGTTCTTCGATGACGGACAGGAAGTCTTGCCCGGTATCGCGGCGGTCTCGACCCCCGGTCACACACCGGGCCATATGAGTTTCGAACTGCGTCGCGGCAGCGAGGCGGCAATGGTCATCGGCGACGCGATCGTTAACCACCACGTCGCCTTCGCCCGGCCCGACTGGCCCAGCGGATCGGACCAGGACCCGGACTTGGCCGTGGCGACCCGCAAGACGCTGTTCGACCGGCTGACCGCCGACGACATGACCCTGATCGGGTTCCACCTGCCGGGCGGCGGCGTGGGCCGGGCGGAAACATCCGGGACCGGCTATCGTTTCGTCGGAAAGGATGCGTGATGCGCGTCCTGACAGCCTGTCTTGTCGCCCTCGGCACGGCCCCCGCGCTGGCCGATGAAAACATACCCGATCAGTATCCCGGCTCGCCGCTTTA
Source organism: Roseovarius sp. THAF8 (assembly GCF_009363735.1). Lineage (NCBI taxonomy): Bacteria > Pseudomonadati > Pseudomonadota > Alphaproteobacteria > Rhodobacterales > Roseobacteraceae > Roseovarius > Roseovarius sp. THAF8. The sequence goes on from NZ_CP045410.1 coordinate 1,490,240, forward strand.
TTCCAAGCCGGTCGAGGTGATCCCGCATGTCTGGTCGGCCATCGGTGCCACCGCGCCGCCGACCTATGAAAACACCGGGCATAACAACAACCTGAGCTTCATCGTCACCGGCGATGGCGTTGTCGTGGTGAATGGCGGGGCCGCTTATGTGTTGGCCGAGGCCCTGCACGACGAGATCAAGCGCATCACCGATCAGCCGGTGAAGCTGGTGATCAACGAGAACGGCCAGGGCCACGCGATGCTGGGCAATGCCTATTGGGCCGAACAGGGCGTACCGATCCTGGCGCATGTGGATGCCGCCGAGGAGTTCGAGGAATACGGCGCCCAGATCCTGCGGCGGATGGAGGAGTATAACCGCGACAAGGCCGAGGGCACGGTGCTGGCCGGGCCCACCGAGACGTTCGAGGACAAGAAGATCATCGAGTTGGGCGATTTCCGGATCGAGGTCTTGCACCTGGGGCCGGCGCACAGCCCCGGCGATATCTCGGTCTGGTTGCCCGAGCAGAGCCTGGTGATCGCGGGCGACATGGCGTTTCACGAACGGATGCTGCCGATCTTCGACGATACGATCACGAAGGACTGGCTGGAAACATGGGAGACCGCGTTCGAGCCGCTGGAGGCGACGTATGTGATCCCCGGCCACGGGCACCCGACCAACATGGCGCAGGTGCGGCGATACACGCGTGACTACCTGATTTACCTGCGGGAAAAGGTGGGCGCCCATCTGGAGGAAGGCGGCAGCTTGGCCGATGCCTACTACGTCGACCAGACGCCATACAAACATCTGCATACATATAAGGAACTGGCAACCAAGAATGCGGGCCGGGTCTTTGAGCAGATGGAGTTCGAGTAAGGCTTACTCGGCGGGAACGGCGACACCACGCGGCGCGAGGACGCCGCGGGCCACAACCGCGCCCAGCACGATGAATCCGAGCGCCAGCAGGGCGGCGAGGCTGAGGTTGGCGCCACCGCTGAGGCCCGCGCCGATGGTGCAGCCGCCGGCCAGCACGCCGCCGAAACCCATCAGCACCGCGCCCGCGCTGTAGCGCAGGGTCTGCACGGGGGACGAGAAGCTTTGCAGGGCCAGTTCGCCGCGCGCGGCGGCGCTGAGGAAGCTGCCGACGATGACGCCGCCGATCACGCCGACACCGAAACCCGCGGGCACGGCGGTGGAGGCGATGGCGTAGAACAGTGTGTCGGTCCATGGCAGGGTGAAGGCCATCGACTGGACGGGCAGCGGGTCGAAATCATCCAGCAGCAGCACCGAGGTTCCGGCCCAGCCCGCGACGACCACGAGGCCGATCACCGCGCCCATGACAAGGTGCAGGACGCGGGCGCCGGAGCGGTGCGCGAGCAGGACTGCGACGGCCAGCAACCCCAGTGCCACGGCGGGCGCCACGCCGGGAATAGACGCGAGGCTGCCGATGCCGAAGTCATACTGGATCGCACCGAGGGAAGTGCGCAGAGGGGCCAGAACGCCCTTGAGCGTTGCGTGGGCGACGATGGCGAAAAGCGCAATGACGCTGACCGCGCGCAGGTTGCCCGTGCCGGCAAGCACGGTCAGGCGGGACATGCAGCCGCGTGTGAGCACCATGCCGATGCCGAAAGCGAGCCCGCCCAGGGCGATCGCTGCGACCGGAACGCTGCTGGAGAGGTAGCGGTGGTCCCCAAGCTCGACCCAGCCCATGACCCCGGCCAGGGCCATGCCGCCGATGGCCACGGCAAGCGCGACCAGCCAGACCGAGAGGGCCGAGCGGTCCACGCCGTTTTCGCCCGCCACGGCACGCCGCAGACAAAAGCGCGAGATCTGGGCGGCAACACCGAAGGCAAGGCCCAAGAGCGCGCCAAGCAGAAGATGCAGGGATTGCGCGGGCAGGTCGAACGGCAGGGAGTCGAGCAGCATGGGTCACGTCCTGATTCAGATAATCCGTCCTTATCTGGTGTGATATCGCGCGAGTCAAAACCCAGGGCGAAGAGCATTGTTCCGGCTTTGCCAGCAATGGCGAAACAACGTTCCGGAACGCGGAAAACGTTACAACGCCGGACCATCGGGGGACGGTCCGGCGAAACGGATTTTCCTATTTTTCGTGTGCGCGGAATATTTTTCCGATCACTGGGCCGCGATGGGCAGCCGGGCAAGCTGGCACTGCGCCCAGAGCTTTTCGAGGGCGCCGATCAGCCGCTCGACATCTTCGGCGGAGTGGACGGGAGAGGGCGTGATGCGCAGCCGTTCGGTGCCCTTGGGCACGGTCGGATAGTTGATCGGCTGGATATAGATGCCATGGTCGCGCATCAGCACGTCCGAGATGTATTTGCACTTCACCGGGTCGCCCACCATCACCGGGATGATGTGGCTGGGATTCTCGATATGCGGCAGGCCGATGGCGTCGAGCCGGGCACGCACTTGGGCCACGCGGGCCTGTTGCTGGCTGCGCTCCTCGCTGCTGTTCTTCAGGTGGCGCACAGCGGCGGCGGCGCCGGCTGCAACGCAGGGCGGCAGGGCGGTGGTGAAGATGAAACCCGAGGCGAAGGAGCGGACGAAGTCGCACAGCTCGGTCGAGGCGGCGATATAGCCGCCCATGACGCCGAACGCCTTGCCCAGCGTGCCCTCGATCACGGTCAGGCGGTCCATTAGTCCCTCGCGCTCGGCGATACCGCCGCCGCGCGGACCATACAGGCCGACGGCGTGCACCTCGTCGAGATAGGTCATGGCGCCGTATTTGTCCGCCAGATCGCAGATCTCCTTGATCGGGGCGATGTCGCCGTCCATCGAGTAGACGCTCTCGAAGGCGATCATCTTGGGCGCGTTGGCGGGAAGGGCCACCAGCTTGGCCTCGAGATCGGCGAGGTCGTTGTGTTTCCAGATCACTTTCTGGGCGCGACTGTGACGGATGCCTTCGATCATCGAGGCGTGGTTGAGCGCGTCGGACAAGACCACCAGCCCCGGAATGCGCGACGCCAATGTGCCCAGCGCGGCCCAGTTCGAGACGTAGCCGGAGGTGAAGAGGAGCGCGCTGTCCTTGCCATGCAGGTCGGCCAGTTCGGCCTCGAGTTGCACATGGGCGTGGGTGGTGCCGGAAATGTTGCGCGTGCCGCCCGCACCCGCGCCGGTGGTGTCGAGCGCGTCGTGCATGGCCTTGAGCACGACAGGGTGCTGGCCCATGCCGAGGTAGTCGTTGGAACACCAGACCGTCACGTTCTCGGGGCCATTGTAGCAATTGGCCTGCGGGAACTGCCCGCGCCGCCGTTCGAGTTCGGCAAACTCGCGATAGTTGCCTTCGGCCCGCAACCCGTCGAGTTCGGAACGGAAAAATTCCTGGTAGTTCATCAGTTCTCTGTCGCCTCTTTCACGATCTCGGCCAAGAGCGCCTCGACCTTTTCCATCGGACCATCGGGGTAGTCGCGGTAGCCTATCGTCACGGCACCATCCGCATCCTCGGCCACGAAAATGCCGTAGGGGCAGTGCGCGATATTCATCGGGTCGGCCTCCATCACCTCGCGCGACACGACGGCCGAGCAGAAGATAAAAATGTCCGCTTCCTTGAAGATCATGACATCGCTGCCGACGTCCTCGCCCGTGCGGTTGAGCATTTCGCCCACGTGGCTGACATAGTCGATCACCAGCCCCTGCCCCACTATCGCGGTCTCCACGGCAAAGGCCGCGTCATCGAAGGAACCCTCGTAGGCCGTGGTGATCGGGGCTTCGGCGTGGGCGGCGGTGGCAAAGGCCAGGGCAGCCGTCAGAATCACGGGTTTCATGGTGGGGCCTCCTAGGTGTCGGTTTGGTTTCGCACGGGGGTGCCGCCCCGGTCTTTGACCGAGATCAAAGCCGGGACGGCGCGTTGGCTTAGCCGAACATGTCGGTGGTGATACCGGTGTACCAGCCTTCGGACTCTTCGTAGGTCGCCTTGCGAAGCGCGGAATCCTCGCCGGTTTCGCTGATGAAGCTGTCGACCGAGGCGATCTTCTCGTCCGTGGGCTCGTAGGTGGCGCCGACCTTGACGCCGTCATCGGTGGCAATGAGCGACCAGCAGGTGTTGGAGTACTTCGCCGGGAACACCTTGGAGCCGGTCAGCGCGCCCCGCACGGCGTTGGCGCAGACCTTGGCCTGGCTATTGGCGGCGAAGCCGGATTTGGGCATGTCACCCTGTTCGGCGGAATCGCCCAGGACGTAGACATCTGCATCCGCGCGCGCAGACATGTCGGCGGGATTCACCGGCGCCCAGTTGCCATCGGTCACGCCCGCCAGTTCGGCGATGCGGCCCGCCTTTTGCGCGGGGATGACGTTGCAGACATCGACCTGGGTCTCCTCGCCGTCGATGGTGACGGTCATGTTCGCGGGGTCCACCGAGACGTTGCCGCCGCCGAATTCCTCGCCGATCCAGTCGACCACGCCCGGGTAGTGCTTGTTCCAGCCTTCCTGGAAGAGCGACATCTTGGAGAATTTGGGCTTGGGGTCCGCCACGATGATCTTGGCGGTCGGGTTGTTCTCCTTCATGAAATGCGCGACCATCGAGATGCGCTCGTAGGGGCCCGGGGGGCAGCGGTAGGGGTTCGGAGGGGCCACCATGGCAAACGTCCCGCCCTCTGGCATCGCCTCGAGCTGGGCGCGCAGGAGTTCGGATTGCGAGCCGGCCTTGTAGGCATGGGGCATGGCGTTCTGGGCGCTGATGTCCCAGCCTTCGACAGCGCCGTCGACGAAGTCGATGCCGGGGCTGAGGATCAGCTTGTCGTAAGGCAGCGTCGCGCCACCGGCGAGCGTCACGGTCTTGGCGTCGCGGTCGACATCGACGGCCCAGTCGTGGATCACGTTCACGCCGCTGGCGGCGATGGTGCCATAGGTGTGGCCGATATCGCTGATCTCCTTGAAGCCACCCAGATAGAGGTTGGAGAAGAAGCAGGTGAAGTAGGTGCGCGTCGGTTCGACCAGCGTGACGTCGATGGCGCCGTCGCTGTCCTTGGCGATGTAGCGCGCCGCCGTGGCGCCGCCCGCGCCGCCGCCGATCACGACGACGCGCGGCTTGCCCGCGCCCTGCGCCAGCACGTTCGGCGCCGCGAGCACTGTCGCGGCCGCGGCTGTCGTTCCGAGGAAAGTCCGTCTGTCGAGTGTCATGTTTAGTCCTCCCTAAGGTATTATTATCTTTATTGTTCCGTCAGTTGGCCGAAATAGGCGGCCAGTGCGGCGATCTCCTCATCGCCCAACCGCCCGGCGACCATCTGCATCACCGGATGGTTGCGTTGCTTGTTCTTGTAGGCGTGCATGGCCACCACGAAATCCTCCTCCGGCCAGAGCACGATAGACGGGATACCGTCATTGGCGCCACCGGCTTGATGGCAAGCGACGCATTCCCCGCTGAGATATTCGCCATATTCCGGGTCGCCCACAAGCGCGAGGATTTCTGGGGCGACGTCGTGGTCCATGCCCCGGATGGTCGGGTCCGCCTCGGGAATATCGCGGGGGTTGTCGGAAAAGCGCCGCAGATAGGCGATCAGGTCCAGACGCTCTTGCGGGTCCTCGAGTCCGTCAAAGCTCATCCGTGTGCCCGACGCGATTGCGGTGGGATTTTCAAGGAACACGTCGAGTGTATCGGCGTGCCATTCCAGGCCGCCAGTGCCGGCGCGCTTGAAGCTCTCGGAATATGGAAAACCCTCTTGCGTGGCCGCTTTCCGGCCGAAAAGGCCGTTGAGGTGCGGACCGATGCCATGCTCGGCCCCCTTGCCCACTTGGTGACAGCCGGAGCAATATTGAAAGATTTCCTTGCCGGCCTCCGGGTCGCCCTCTTCCGCGACTGCGGGAATGGCGCAGGCCAGCAGGCCTGCCGCCAGTTTGAGGGAAAGAGCGCGCAGTCCGACCGGCATTCGGTCAGTCCCCGAAGCTTTGCAGATAGGCGATGATGGCGTCGATATCCTCGTCTTTCTTGAGACCGGCAAAGCTCATCTTGGTGCCTTTCATGTAGCTTTTCGGCGCGGCGAGGAATTCGGCCATCGACGCCTCGTCCCAGACCCGGCTTTCGGCGGCGGCTTCCTCGAAGACGCTGGAATACTTGAAGTCGTCGTGGCCGCCCATGGTCGCGCCCATGACACCGTTCAGCACCGGGCCGACGCGGTTCTTGGCGCCTTCGCCCACCATGTGACAGGCTTTGCACTTGCGGAAGACCTTTTCGCCTGCAGCAACCAACTCGGGATCGGGGGCGGTGCTTTCGTCAGCCGCCGGCGCGGCAGTCTCGGTGGGTTCGGGATCTGCGGCGGCCATCTCGATCTCTTCCGCCGCTTCTTCGGCGGCAGGCTCGGCGGCGGCTTGCTCTTCGGCGCCGTCTTCCTCGGGCGTCACGTCGACGACGGAGGCGCGCATGGTGATCTCGACGTTGTCCTTGCAGCCTTCCATGCAGGGCTCGGTCCGCCAGATCGTGTATTCGGTTTCCGCCCGGTCATCGACGATGAAGCCATCGGCGTTGGGCATCTCGACCTCTGCAAAGTTCTCGTGGCTGAGCTCGAAGTCGTCTTCGACCAGGTAGTTGGAGTAAAGGATGTAGGCGGTGATGGCGTAGACCTCATCGGGGCTGAGCGACTGCGCGTTGCCGAAGGGCATGGAGCGGTGCACGTAATCCCAGACGGTCGACAGGTACGGCCAGTAGGAGCCGACGGTCTTGACCGGGTCCTTGTCGTCGAGCGTGTCGAAGCCGCCGGCCAGCACCGGCCAGTTGCCGACGCCCTCGGCGAAGTCACCGTGGCAGACGGCGCAGGCTTCGGCAAAGACCTGTTCGCCGGTTGCCACGTCGCCGCGGCCCTCGGGCAGGCCGATGCCGCCGGGGCGGACGTCGACATTCCAAGCGGCGATTTCCTCGGGCAGTGCTTCGCGACCCAGACCGAAGCCGCCTTCCGGCGTTTCGGTTGCGGCAGCTTGAGTTTCATCCGCAGCACCGGTCGAGGCCGCGTTGGCCTGCGACACGAGCGCAGGCGTGATCGACGGGATGTCGACGACGAACTGGTCAGCCAGCACATAAGCCATCGTCAGGACGCCTGCGGCGCCGCCGGCGGCGGGTGCGAAAATCTTAAGAAACTTCGACATTTTCGGCCTCCCCGTTGGCTTTGACGTGCCAGGTCTGGATGCAGTTGTTGTGGTAGATCGAGTTCTCGCCGCGCACCTCGCGCAGCTGCGCCTTGGTGGGCTGGACATAGCCCGTCTCGTCCATCGCGCGGGCCTGAAGCAGCATTTCCTCGCCGTCCCAGGTGGTGTCGAGGTAGAAGCGGGTCAGCGCCTTGCTGTCGCCTTGCGTGCCGAGGCGGGCGGTTTCCCACGTCATGCCGCCATCGCGCGAGACATCGACGCGGGTGATCCTGCCGTGGCCGGACCAGGCAAGGCCCGAGATGACCAGCGGGCCGGGGCCGTGGGAGATGGGCGATTGCGGGCTGGGGGAGGTGATGACCGATTTGGCATCCATGACCCAGGTCCATTTGCGGGCCGTGCCGTCGGCCAGGACGTCGGTGTATTTCGACGTCTCCTCGCGGCTTTCCACGGGGCCGTCCATAACCTCTATCCGGCGCAACCACTTGACCCACATGTTGCCTTCCCAGCCGGGCACGACAAGGCGGACGGGGTAGCCGTGCTCCTTGCGCAGCGCCTCGCCATTGGCCTTGAAGGCGACAAGGCAGTCGTCCAGCGCCTTTTCCATCGGGATCGAGCGGCCGTTCGAGGACGCATCGGCGCCTTCGACATAGACCCACTTGTCCGAAAGATCGCCGGCGGCATCCAGCCCAGCCTCTTCCAGAAGGGTGCGCAGGGTGACGCCGGAATATTCCATGTTGTGGATCATGCCGTGGGTGAACTGCACACCGTTCAGCTGTGCGCCCGCCCACTCCATGCCGGTGTTGGCCGCGCATTCGCAGAAATAGACGTGGTTTTCGCGCGGAAAACGCTCGAGATCGGCGTAGTGGAAGACCAGGGGCTTATCCACCAGACCGTTGATCATCAGGCGGTAGTCTTCTTTCGCAAGTTCGATCGCGCCGGAATGGTGACGCTCGAACGCGCAGCCTTGCGGGGTGATCGTGCCGTCCAGCGCATGGATCGGCGTGAAGTTGATCGAGCTGATCGGATCGGCGGTCAGCCACGGCACGTTGCGGCGCACCACGTCATCCTCGAACCGGATCGGCAGGCCATAGGGGGTTTCGTCGACACCCTCGCCGGTGATCGCGGCCCAGTCCTGAACCTCGGTGATCAGCGGATCGGGGTCGTTCGCTGCCGCGGCCCCTGCCACGGATCCCGCGACGGCCGCCGCACTGCCGCGCAGGAAGGCGCGGCGGGAGGGGGATTTGAAAAGATCATTCATGGCTGAACGCTCCCTTGATGAATGCTCAGACGCCCGTTACTTCGACGCTGTCGTTTTCCTGCACCGTGACGGTGCCCATTTTGCGGATGTGGCTTTCGACCACGTCCCAGATCTGTGGTCCTTCAGTGCCTTCGTTGACCGAGGCCCAGCCGGCGATGACGTAGTTGCGCGACGGGTCGATCGGCTCGCCGGTCTTGAGCAGGGTCATGTTGCTGATCCGCTCGCCCTGCGGTGCGCTGACGTCGATGCTGTAGCCAAGGCCGCCGGTGCGGACCATGTCGCCGCCCTGCTGGTAATAGGGGTCGGGGTTGAAGATGTTGTCGGCCACGTCCTCCAGCACAACCTTGAGGAATTCGCCCGTCATTTCCGTGCGATACGCCTCGCCATAGGTCATGGAGGTGACGTTCCAGATATCCTCGCGGGTGATGTCCTGACCGGGGATCAGGGACGGGCCCCAGCGCACGCCGGGGCTGAGCGCGATTTCTGCGTCACGTTCCGACAGCAGTGCGTCACAGATCAGGTCGTCCCAGCTGCCGTTGAAGTTGCCGCGACGGTAAAGCAGGCTTTCGGTCTGGCCGATCACCTCTGAAAGCTTGTCCTCGTAGGGCGCGCGCTGTTCGTCGATCAGGGCGGTCATCTCGGCGTCTGGTTCGATCACGTCCGAGAAGATCGGGATCAGCTTGTGACGGTAGCCCATCATCCGGCCGTCGCGAATATCGAGGTCGACGCGGCTGACGAACTTGCCGTTGCTACCCGAGGCGATGATCAGCGTCTCGTTCGACAGAACCGGTTCCGGCAGGGCGTCGTGGGTGTGGCCGGACAGGATCACGTCGATGCCGCTGACCACGGTGGCCATCTTCTTGTCCACGTCAAAGCCGTTATGGCTGAGCACGACGACACATTCCGCGCCCTCGCTGCGGACCTGATCGACGATCTCCTGCATGTGTTCGTCCCGGATGCCGAAGGCGTATTCGGGGAACATCCAGCCGGGGTTGGCGATGGGCATGTAGGGGAACGCCTGTCCGATCACCGCGATCTTGGTGCCGCCGCGTTCGAACATCGTATAGGGCGGGAAGAGATCGGTGGGTTCGTCCCACTCGGCGTCGAAGATATTCTGGCCGAGCGCGGCAAACGGGAGAGAGGAGACGAGATCGGCCACGCGATCGGACCCCAGCGTGAATTCCCAGTGGAATGTCATCGCATCGGGTTTGAGCTCGTTCATCACGTTGACCATGTCCTGACCTTGCGTGTGATAGCAGGTGTAGGAGCCGTGCCACGTGTCGCCACCATCCAGCAGGATGGCGTCGGGGCGGTCGGCGCGGATGGCGTTGACGACTGTCGCCACGCGGTCCAGCCCGCCGACGCGGCCGTATTCACGGGCCAGCGACGTGAAGTCGCCGCTGCTGAGCGCGTAGTGGCTGGGGCTGCCGTCCTCGATCCCGTAGAGGCGGCGGAAATCGGCGCCGGTGACATGGGGCACCTCGCCCTTGTTCTCGCCCACGCCGATATTGACCGAGGGTTCGCGGAAATAGATCGGCTTCAGCTGCGCGTGGATGTCGGTGACGTGGATCAGGGACACGTTGCCGAACGTGTCGAACTGCAAGAGCTGGTCCTGGGTCAGCGACTGTTGCGCGGCCAGCCTGGCCCAGTTGCCAAAGCCCGAGGCTCCGACGAGCGCCGATGCCGCCATGCCGACCTGTAGGAAATCCCTGCGCGAAATCATGAGTGCTCATCCTTCAAGACATATGCGCATATTTGAATGTAGCGCAGATGAAAAAGGCCCCGCCTGTGCGACGGAGCCTTGAATTGAGTTCAGTTGCGGACCGACGGTCCTTCGACGCTGAGGCCGTTGCCGCGCGAGGCGACGTAAAGCTCAAGCGCCACGAACTCCGGGCTGCCGGGCGAGAATGTGTGTGCCCGGGTGTCGCGGATGCAGCCCTTGAAGCGGGCATGCACGGCGTTCAGCTTGGTGTTCTTCAGTCGGTAGGTCGGAAAGCCGTTGATCTGGCCCTGGCTGAGATGGTCGGCGCGGATCATGTTGCCGTAATTGTCTTCGTGACAATTGGCGCAGCTAAGTTCCAGCTGACCGTAGCGGGTATAGTAGATCTCCTTGCCCTTTTCCCAGGTGGACTGGGCCGGACCGTCGATTGCCACGTTCACGGGCATACCGCGCGACACCGAGGCCAGCAGCGCCGACATGTTGGTCATGTCGCCACCGGCGTATTTCCACGGCTCGGCGCCCATGCGATTTTCGCGGCAGTCGTTGATCTGCATCTCCAGCGTGCGGACTTCGCCGGCATCCTCGTTCCATTTGGGATAGACCGCCTTGACGCCGGCCATGCTGTCGACGTCGTTGTGGCACGATGCGCAGGACTTGCCCTCGGACCCTTCCGCCGTGTTCCAGACCTCGGCGGCCTGCTCCACCCAGAGCATCGCCGGGTTGTCGAAATCGTCCGTTTGCACCGCCTGCGTCTCGTCCGAGCGGAAGCGCCAGCCCGAATAGATCGTGTCGAAAGCGTCGACATGATCCGGCGCGTCGGTCTTGGTGACCATCTCGATATCTTCGTTGACCACCAGTTCGTCTTCGTCGGGTCCGGCATAGGCGGCCAGCGCGAACGCGCTGGCGGCTGCTGCCATGATCAAACGTCCACCCGTTACAGTCGCTTTTGTCATGTTATCCTCCCTGACGCTCCGCGGCGCCTTATCCGACCGTAACCGTCTGAGTTTCCTCATAGACGGAGCCGTCATCGTCGTACCAGGTGAACTTGAAGTCACCGGTTTCGGGCACGGTCGCCTCGAATTCGAAGAACGGGTTGGTCGAGATCGCCGGTTCCATCTGGACGTCGATCACGTTCTCGCCGTTGAAATCGACAACGAAGCGGTTGATGATCGAGCGCGGGATGACGTTGCCGTCATCGTCCTTGCGCTGACCGCTTTCCATCTGGTGGCTGATCAGCGTCTTGATGGTGATCGTCTCACCGGCGCTTGCCTTTTTCGGGACCTTGACGCGGGGTTTTACACCTTCGGCCATGTTCTGTTCTCCTTGTCCTCTGTTCAGCCGCCGCAGCCGCCGATGGTGACCTTGACGTTTGCCGATGCCTGCTTGTACGAGCCGTCTTCCATCTCGGCGACGGCGATGACGTTCTGCGTGCCGGCAAGGCGGATACGGGTCGACGCGAATTGCGACGCGGCCAGCGGGCCAAACTTGAACGTGGCCACGGCGGGCGTCGGGTTGCCGTCGGCGAAAACCGAAATGGCAACGGCGCCCGGGGCACTGACCTCGATCGGCACGGTGTTGCCGTTCTCGGCGATTTCAGGCGCGGTCAGTTCGACACCGCCCTCGCCCACGTCGGCGCCGCCGGTGAATTTCGCGATTGCATCTTCGGTGGCCGACGCGAAGGCCGGCAGCGCGCCGAAGGCCGTCACGGCTGCGCCTGCGGTGCCGAGCACCAGCATCTTTCGGCGATTCAGTTCCATCTTGTCCTCCAGGTATCTGAGTTATTCGTACTTGAGCGTCATCAGGTAGGCGACGACATCCTCGATTTGCTGGCCGGTCAGCAGCGGTTCGACCTCGCCTTCATGCGCTTCGCCCGTATAGGCGTCGCCGAGGCGCGTAAAGCCGTCGACCTTGTAGAAGGCCGGCATCATCGTGCCTTCGAACATGACCTTGGCATTGGCCACGATACCGCGCAGCTCCGCCTCGCTCCAGCGGTCGGCCACGCCGTCAAGCGGCGGGCCGATTTCCCCGTGGAACTGAAGCTGCGACTGGTCAGAGATCATGTGGCAGGCAATGCAGTTGCCCGCCCCCTTGTTCATCAGAACGGCGCCCGCCTCGGGGTCGCCCGGCTGGCCGGTCAGCGGAGTTTCAACCGCACCATCGACGTAGTCTACATCCTGGGGTGCGATGGTTTCCGCAGCCGCAACGGTGGCGAAAAGCGCAGTTGCGGATACAAATGCAGTTAAACGTGTCATGTGCCCTCCCGTATGACAGTTAGCGTATACTTGCACACACAAAACCGATTCACGCAACAACAAATTCAAGTAAGTGAATTTTTAAATCTGTTCGCTTTCGCAGAAAAACCCGGCAGATGGTCGTGCGCATGCAGCAATTCACGCGGCTATTCCGCCAGTTTCCGTGCCAAGTATTTCTGGAACGGCTCATCGGTTTCATAGCCCTTTTCGACGACCCAGCGCAGCAAGTTCAGGGTGGTCCCCTTCTCGAACGCGCCGGGCATCGTGACCACCGCCAGTTCGTCGGCGGGCAGCTCGCCCTCGGACTCTTCGGGGAAGAACATCATCGTCGGCGTGAACATGGCATTCCAGCGGCGCACGGCCGCTTTCTCGGGCATCGCTTCGTCGTCGAAATCGGTGACCTCGACATCGCCGAACATGTTGATCTGCACCACGAAGTAATTCTCTTCGATGAACTGCTTGATCTCGGGGACGACGAATACCTCCTCGTGCATCTTGGTGCAGTAGATGCAGCCGCGCTGCTCGATCAGGACGAGCAGGCGCTTGCCTTCGGCGGTCGCCTCTTCGAGGTCGTCGCCCAGGTCCTTGAAGGTGTCGCGCATCCAGGGTGCCTTGTGCAGGCCGTCGTCGCCTATCTCTGCGGCGAAGACCGGCAGCGCGATCAGCGCCGCGAAGGCGAAAGCGAAAAATCTGGTCATCTGGTGAATCCTCCGATTTATCCGATTGTGCTGAACCAGGGGACGTTTTCAAGCATCCACTGGGCAATGATGTTCACCGAGTTGGTCGCGATCAGGACGCCGAACAGGATCAGCAGCGCGCCCATGATCTTTTCGACCAGGCCGAGGTGGCGGCGGAACCGCGCCATGAACCGCATGAACGGGCCGATGAAGAGCGCCGCCGCGATGAACGGCAGCGTCATGCCGAGGCCGTAGACGAAGAGCAGCAGCGCGCCCTGCGAGGCGGAGTCCTGCCCCGCCGCAGTGAACAGGATCGCCGCTAGCACGGGGCCCACGCAGGGCGTCCAGCCGAAGGCGAAGGCGAGACCGATGACGAAGGCGCCGGCAAGACCCACGTTGCTGGTGTCGCCCGCATCCGCGCGGAACTGGCGGTACAGGATGCCGATCCGAACGACGCCGAGGAAATGCAGGCCCATCGCGATGATGATCGCCGCCGCGACCCAGCGCAGAATGTCGAAATAATCCTGCACCAGCTGGCCGAAGGCGGTCGCCGAGGCGCCCAGCCCGACGAAGACCGTGATCACGCCGAGCGCGAAGAAACACGCCGCGAGAAAGGCGCGCACACGCACCCCGCGGGAAATCTCGGCCTCTGCCGTGATCTGGTTCATGCCCACGCCCGCCAGGTAGCTGAGGTAGAATGGCACGATCGGCAGGATGCAGGGCGACAGGAACGACAACAACCCTGCAATCAACGCTCCGTAGATCGTTACGTCAAACATTCTCAGACCCACCGCATTTTCTTGAAATATTCGAATATTAGATTATGATCGGTTTTAGCAAGCCGTCAATCGGAGTTTCACGTGGCAGCGATCAGAGCATTCCTGCTCGTTATCCTGACCTGGATTCCCGCGCCCATGCTGGCAGAGACCTATCTGCTCATGGCCGAGGAAGACGGGTGTTATTGGTGTGCCCAGTGGAACGAGGAGGTTTCGGCGAAATATCCGAAAACCCCCGAAGGACAAGCCGCGCCACTGCGCCGCTATGATCTTTACAGCGAATCGCCGGACGTGGAATTCGCCCGGCGCGTGCGCTTCACGCCGACCTTCATCCTGGTTCGGGACGGTACCGAACTGGGCCGTATCGAAGGATACCCAGGAGAGGACTTCTTCTGGGGTCTGCTTGGCATGATGCTGGAAAAGGCGCGCATCGACCTCGACAAAACAGGCTGACGAACCCCATGACACTCGACCCCCAGAACTCTTCCGACCGATCCGAGCCCGAAACGCGGCTGCCGGTGCTCGACGCCAACATGCGCGCCGAAGACATGGAAAAGATGATGAAAAACGCCCAGCGGGCGTCGAACTTCCTGAAGGCGATCAGCCACGAGGGGCGGCTGATGATCCTGTGCCATCTTGCCTCGGGCGAGAAGTCGGTGACGGAACTGGAAGACCTGTTATCGGCGCGTCAGGCGGCGGTGTCGCAGCAGCTGACCCGGCTTCGGCTGGAAGGATTGGTGACGCCCCGGCGCGAGGGCAAGGCGATCTACTACAGCTTGACAGACGACAGACCGCGGCAAATCATGGAGGTCGTCTATGACCTCTTTTGCAGGGAAGACTGACCGGGATTGAGGAGAGGTTCCGGTCGTTAAACGGGAACCAAGATGCTGGACGTTCTGGGCGAAGCCAATAGCGCAGCCTTGATCGGGCTGTTGGGTGGTCTGGCCCTGGGGCTGGCCGCGCGGCTGGGGCGATTCTGCACGCTGGGCGCAATCGAGGACGTGCTCTATTCCTCGGACGACCGCCGCATCCGCATGTGGGGCATCGCCATCGGCGTGGCCATCATAGGCACGCATTTCGCCATGGCCGGAGGCTTGATGGACGGAACCGCCACCGCGTATCTCGATAGGGTCTGGAACCCTTTGGGCACCATCGTCGGCGGGCTGATGTTCGGCTATGGCATGGCGCTGTCGGGCAATTGCGGCTACGGCGCACTGGCGCGGCTGGGGGGCGGCGACCTGCGGTCTTTCGTGATCGTGATCGTGATGGGGCTGTCGGCCTACCTGGTGATGTCCGGGCCGCTGGCCCATTTCCGCGTCTGGCTTTTCACGGTCGAGGAAGGCGCGCGTTCGCCGCAAGGGTTCAGCCAGTTGGCCCAGGCGCAGCTGGGCATCGGCCCCGCGCTGAGCGGACTGATCCTGGGAGGTGGCATCCTGGTAGTCTCGCTGGCCAGCGCCAGAATGTTGCGCTCGCCCGGCATGGTGTTCTGGGCCGCTGTCGTCGGGTGCGCCGTGATCCTTGGCTGGGTCGGCACCTACTGGGTGGCCATGACGGGGTTCGAGGCCGAACCGATCGAGACGCATTCCTTTGCCGCGCCCATCGGCGACACGATCTATTACGCGATGACCGCCTCGGGCAACAGCCTGTCATTCAGCGTGGGCTCGGTGCTGGGTGTGGTGGTGGGCGCCTTCGTCGGGTCGCTCTTCAAGGGGCATTTCCGGTGGGAAGCCTGCGAGGATCCGCGCGAATTGAAGCGGCAGATCTTCGGTGCGGCCCTGATGGGGCCGGGTGCGATCTTGGCGGTGGGGTGCAGTATCGGACAAGGGGTCTCGGCCTTTTCGGTGCTGGCCTTTTCCGCGCCGGTGGCGTTTCTGGCGATCTTCGCCGGGGCGGCGCTGGGGCTGAAGCAGCTGATCACCGGGTTCGCGCCGGCGGAATAACCAACCGGGCGGACAAGAAAAGGCCGCACCGGAATGGCGCGGCCTTAATTGATTGCGACAGGACGGTCTTAGCCAAGCACGTTCTTGACGACCTTGCCCAGCTTGGTGGCCACTTCGTCAGCCTCTTCGCGGGTCATGCAGAAGGGCGGCGCAAAGCCAAGGATATCGCCCTGCGGCATGGCGCGGGAAATCACGCCTTCCTTGACCAGTTCACCGGCAAGCCGTGCGCCGACCTTTTCCGAGGCGTCGAAGAATACGCGGTCGTCGCGCTCCTTGACGAATTCCACGGCACAGAGCAGCCCCTCGCCACGCACTTCGCCGACATGGGCATGGTCGCCCACGGCCTCGGTCAGCGCCTTCTTGAAGTAGGCGCCCACCTCGCCGGCATTTTGCACGAGGTTCAGGTCGTCGATCAGCTTGAGGTTGGCGACACCGGCGGCGGCCCCAATGGGGTGCGCCGAGTAGGTCCAGCCGTGGCCGATGGGACCGTTCTCATCCGTGCCTTGCTCCAGCACTTTCCAGACCTTGTCGGATACGATGGACCCGGACAGGGGCGCATAGGCCGAGGTCAGACCCTTGGCGATGGTGATGATGTCGGGCTTGATGCCGTAGTGGTCCGAGCCCATCATGCTGCCCAGGCGGCCAAAGCCGGTGACGACCTCGTCGGCGATCAGCAGGATGTCGTGCTTGGCCAGCACCTCCTGGATCGCGGCCCAGTAGCCCACGGGCGGCGGCACGAGGCCCCCGGTGCCCAGCGCGGGCTCGCCGATGAAGGCGCCGATGGTGTCGGCACCCTCGCGTTCGATCAGCGCTTCAAGCTCGGCCACGCAATGGGCGACGAACTCTTCCTCGGTCTGGTTCACATCCGCGCGGCGATAGTAATACGGCGCCTCGGTGTGCAGCACCTGCGCCAGCGGCAGGTCGAACTTCTGGTGGAATAGGTGCAGCCCGGTCAGCGAGCCGGTCATCAGGCCCGAACCGTGGTAGCCGCGCCAGCGCGAGATGATCTTCTTCTTCTGCGGAAGGCCACGGATGTTGTTGTAGTACCAGACCAGCTTGATGTTGGTCTCGTTGGCGTCCGAGCCGCTGAGGCCGAAATAGACTTTCGACATATGGTCCGGCGCGCGGTCCAGCACCATCTTGGCAAGCGTGATCGCGGCCTCGGTGCCGTGGCCGACATAGGCGTGGTAATAGGCCAGTTCGCGCGCCTGTTCGGCGATTGCGTCGGCAATCTCGGGCCGGCCATAGCCGACGTTCACACAGTAAAGCCCGGCAAAAGCATCGAGCAGGCGGTTGCCGTCGCGGTCCTCGATATGGCAGCCGGAGCCGCCGGTCACGATGCGCTGCGGCGCTTCACCCCGGGCGAATTCCGCCAGGTGGGTCGAGGGATGGAAAAAGTTCTCGCGGTCCCACTGGTCGAGTTGATCGTTCTTCAGCATTGTTATCTCCTTAGCCCCAATCGCGGCAGACGTATTTGATTTCCATGAACTCTTCCATGCCCTTTCGCGCACCCTCGCGGCCAAGGCCGGATTGCTTGACCCCGCCGAACGGGATCGGCGCGCCCGTCACCTTGGTGCGGTTGACCGCGACCATGCCGAATTGCAGCGCACGGCTGAGCCGGTAGATACGGCGCGGGTCGTGGGCGTGGACATAAGCCACAAGGCCGTACTCGGTGTCGTTGGCACGCCGGATGGCCTCGTCCTCGGTCTCGAACGGCGTGATTGGTGCGACGGGTCCGAAGGTTTCCTCGCGCATGATCTCGGCCTCGTCGGGAACGTCGGTCAGAACGGTCGCGTCATAGAACAGACGGCCGAGCGGATTGCGCTTGCCACCGCAGGCCAGCTTCGCGCCTTTCTCCAGTGCGTCGGCGACATGCGCTTCCTGCTTGGCCACGGCGCCTTCGTTCATCAGCGGTCCGAGGTCGCAGTCATCCATGCCGACGCCAATCGTCAGCGCCTTTGTCGCGTTGGTGAAACGCGTGCAGAATTCATCGTAGATGCCGCGCTGGACATAGATGCGGTTCGCGCCCAGGCAGTCCTGACCGGAGGTGGCGAACTTGGCCTTGATCGTTTCCGCGACGGCGTGGTCGAGGTCGCAATCGTCGAACACGATGACCGGCGCGTGACCGCCCAGTTCCATCACCAGCTTCTTCACGGTCTCTGCGGACGCGCGATAGAGCAGTCGGCCGACCTCGGTCGAGCCGGTGAAGGACAGCGCCCGCACCCGCGAGTCGTCGGTCCAGGGCGGCACCACGGTCGAGGCGCGGCCCGTGACCACGTTGAACACGCCCGGCTCGACGCCTGCGCGTTCGGCCAGTTCGGCCAGCGCAAGCGCGGAGAACGGTGTTTCGTGGCTGGGATGCGCAACGATGGTACAGCCGGCGGCGAGCGCCGCGGCGGCCTTGCGGGTCAGCATCGCAGACGGGAAGTTCCACGGCGTGATCAGCGCCACGACGCCGACGGGTTCAAGCCATAGCTCGACCTCAGCGGTGTTGAGATGGCTGGTGACACCCTCGATGTTTGGACGCTTGGCCTCTTCGGCGTAGAATTCGACGAAGGACGCGGCATAGTCGATCTCGCCCCGCGCCTCGGACAAGGGTTTGCCCTGTTCGGCGACCATCAGCTTGGCCAGGTCCTCGCGGTTCTCGATGATGAGGTCGAACCACCGGCGCAGGATCGCGGAGCGGTCCTGTGGCAGCTTGGACGACCACCCGGGAAAGGCATTCTGGGCGACGGTGACGGCGTCACCGCTCTCTTCGGCGGAAAGGCTCGCAACCTCGCCGACCACGGCGCCATCGGCAGGGTCGGTCACGGTCAGGGTGCTGCCATCGGCAGCGGCGACCCATTTGCCGCCGACATAGGAAAAGTTGCGCACGAGGCGCAGGTCTTCGATCAGTCGCAAAGACGAGTCGGGCATGGTTTCCTCCTTTGACTTGCGGAGGTTTTATATGGTTTGGGCAATGGGTGAGCCTGAATGACCCCGGCTTGGAAGATGATTTTTCTGCAAGCCCAGGAGAGCGCAGAAAAATCTACTGCCGACCCAGAATCACATCCAATGGCGGGGCGCTCGGGCCCTTGACCGGCTTGGTCACGACATAGCTGAAATACCGCGCCATCCCGATCCGATCGTTAAGCATCTGGTCGACAAGCCGCTGGTAGGCATTGATGTCGGGGGTGACGATCTGCATCAGGTAATCATAGCCCCCGCCAATGCCCCAGCACGCGACGATCTGGGGATATTGCTGCACGGCATCCTCGAAAATGCGGAATGTCGCGGCGGTATGATCGGTCAGTTCGACGGCCACGAACACGGTCACGTGCGGCCCAAGTTTCCGCAGCGCGATCTCGGCGCGGTAGCCCTCGATCAGCCCCTCCTTCTCGAGCCGTTTCAGCCGCTCCCAGCAGGGCGATGCGGACAGGCCGACGCGCTCGGCCAGCTTTGACTTGGTGATCCGCCCATCCTCGGCCAGGACCTTCAGGATTTCGATGTCACGCGCGTCGAGGCGGGTCATGGTCAGGTCTCGATGCGCGTGCCGGTATCCGGCAAGGCGGCGCGGACATGGCTGGCGATGGCGGTGTCCTGCGCGCCGGTGCCGGTAAGGTCGCAGATCGTGACGTCTTCGGGGGTTCTGCGGCCCGTGGCGGTGCCGGCAATGATCTCGCCCAGTTCGGGCGGGGTGACGTCGGCCAATACGCCCGTGGCACGGGCGGCCTCCAGTTCGCCGCTGGTCTGGCACTGGCTGACCCGGTCGCAGACGTAAAGGTCCGCCGCGGCCAGCGCCGCCGGGTCGATCTCGTTCTTGCCCTCCTGGTCGGAACCCATGGCGGTGATGTGCAGGCCGGGGTGCAGCCAGTCGGCCATCAGTACGGGCGTGCGGGCGGGCGTGGTGGTGACGACAAGCTGGCTGTCGGCCACGAGCGCGGCGGGATCGGCGACCGCTTCGGCCGCGATGCCAAGGGTCTGCGCGAGGTCCTGGGCACAGGCGGCAGCCTTGGCCGGGTCGCGTCCGTGGACCAGGATGCGCTTGAACGGTCGCACCAGATGCGCGGCCTGAATTTGCAGCCGTGCCTGCACGCCGGTGCCGATGACCCCCGCCGTCTCGATGGTGTCCGGCGCGAGGTGCCGCGCGGCCACGGCCCCCGCTGCGGCGGTGCGGATATCGGTGAGATAGCCGTTGTCCAGATAGACCGCCTCGACCAGCCCGGTCTTGGCCGAAAAGAGGATCATCAGGCCGTTCAGGCTGGACAGCCCCAGCTTGGGATTGTCGAAAAAGCCCGGGCTGACCTTGATGGCGAACCCGTCGAAGCCGGGGATATAGGCGGTTTTCACGTCGACCTCGGCATTGGCCTGCGGCAGGTCCATGGACAGGATCGGCGGCATCACCACCTCGCCACCGGCAAGGGCAGCGAAGGCGCGTTCGACGACATCCACAATCTCCACGTCCAATTGAATGGCGGCGCGCAGTTCCGCCTCTGTCACGATCTGGATCTCATGTGCCATAGGCGCGTCCTTTCACCATGGTGTCGCCAAGCCGGATATCCTCGCCCGCCATGATCCGGTGGAACATACCCATATCGAGGTTGCGGCCCGTGATGATCGTGCCGATGGGCCCCGGCAGCGCTGACAGCTTGCCCGACAGGAGCGCCGCAATGCCGACGACGCAGGCGCCTTCGGCCACGATGCGGTCCTCGTAGAACAGCACTTGCATGGCGTGGTAGATCTCTTCCTCGGTGACAAGCACGATGTCGTCCAGGTGATCGCGGCAGAGCGCGAAGGACAGCTTGTTGTCCATGCCGATCCCGCCGCCAAGGCTGTCGGCGAGGCTGGCGACCTCCTCGACCTCGACCGGGTGACCGGCGGCGACCGAGGCGTGCATGGCCGCGCCGCGGTCCATGCTGATGCCGATCACCCTGATCTGCGGGTTGATCGCCTTGGCCGCAACCGCGACCCCGGCGGCCAGGCCGCCGCCCGAAAGCGGCACGAGGATGGTGCCCAGGTCCGGGCGGGCCTGGAGCATTTCCAGCCCGATTGTCCCCTGCCCCGCGATCACGTGCGGGTCGTCGAAAGGCGAAATCTCGACCAGGCCGTCGCTGTCGACCAGTCGCAGACTTTCGGCCAGCGCGTCGTCCTGGCTCTTGCCGCAGATCTGCACCTCGGCCCCCAGCGCGCGGATGCCGTCGACCTTGGCCTGTGGCACCAGGCTCGACATGCAGATCACCGCCCGCAGACCGCGATGCGCGGCGGCATAGGCCACGCCGCGCCCGTGGTTGCCGGTCGAACAGCAGGTCACGCCGGCGACGTCTTCGGGCAGGTTCATCACCGCGTTCACCGCGCCGCGCAGCTTGAACGCGCCGATGGGCTGCATGTTTTCGAGCTTCATCAGGAATTCGGTGCCGGTCTTTTCGGTCATGAAAGGCGACGGCACGAAAGGCGTGGCGTCGGCGATGCCGGCGATGGTCTTCCGGGCCGCCAGTATGTTCGACAGGGCGAAGGCCAAGTCTGCACTCCTCTTGCTGTTGCACCCGGGACCCGGCCGGACTGCGCCGGTGCCCGCGTGCCCCGCAGGATGGGGGATGCGGCACGCCGAACGCAACCTCAATTGGCGCGACTGGCGGAAACAATAGGTCCAAGGGGCAGGAGACCGCCGGCGTTCGCCGGGCCGGGGCGGCGGCGTCGGCGGGGACGGCGAGGCGTGCGAGCGCATGAAAAGACCCGGCCGGCGCGTGGCGCCGACCGGGCCGAAATCGTCAAAGCGTGGTCAGGCGTTCAGGCCGCGGCTTTCTTGCGGTTCTCTTCCAGGCGGGCGTCGATGATCGACACGGTTTCGTCCGCTTCGGCCATGGGCTTGCCCTTCTGGTCGGCGATCAGTTTCACCAGCATGTCGACCCGTTCGATCGAGTCCGCACCACTGTCGATGGCCCTGGCGGCCGAGGACGGCTTCAGCAGGCCATTCGCGGCACTGGCATATTTCTCGAACGGCACCTGGTCGTCCTCGTCCGCGCCGAGTTGCATGACTAGGTCGCAGATCTTGCTGTAGATCGACTGCGATTCCAGCAGGTCGCCATGCACCGCTTCCTTGATGGGGCGAACGCCGTCGCGCTGGACGCAGCGGTAGTTGCCGGTCAGCAGCATGGCCCACTTGGCGAAGGGCACGAACAGGGAATCGAAGAGGCGCAGCTTGACCGGCACGTCCTTGCCGTCGACGCGCACGGCCTCGATCGCCTCTTCCAGTTCCCGCACCATGGCGGTGTGGGCCGGATCCTCGAACGGTGCGGCCTTGAAGTTGGTGGGCAGGCCCACATGCAGGACGTTCGGGCCTTCCTCGGGCGGGCGGAACGCCTGCGGATCGGGGCTGCACAGCGACACCAGGCCGGGCTTGAAATCCTCCCACGGCTCGATGCTGTTGAAGGCCGGGCGCAGCGCCTCGGCGTCCAGGCCCTCGATCCGCTTGAGGTAAGGCAGCGGCGGCATGTTCATGATCGAGAGGCAGGGCCGCCCGGACGCCGCGATCCGCTTCATCAGCTTGGTGATCTCGGCGTTGCCGTATTGCGGCTCGGACATGGCGAGGGCCACGAGGTCATAGTCCTCGGGGATCACGTCGCCCGGCGCCTTGGCATCGAGCGTGCCCGGAAGGTCACCCGACTTGAAGGCGCGGTGTTCATCCTCGTCACGCAGCTTGATGCGGACTTCGGTGCCCTGTTCGTTGATGATGTCCGCCGTCGCCTGGCGACAGACCAGCGTCACGTCCTGGCCGGCCATCAACAACTTGGTGCCCAAGAGCGAGCCGTAGGATGCCCCCAGAATCAGAACCTTGCGAGCCATGAAGAAATCTCCTTGTCATTTCATCACGCAAGATAATTGCGTGAGCAGATTCTTCTACAAAATTCGTGTAAATGTGTTATTGATAATGATTACATCTGCTGTATCTGTAATCGTGTAAAGTTCCTGCCATGGCGAAGACCTTTATCGGCCCGAAGCTGCGCCAGCTGCGCATCGCGCGCGACCTGACGCAGGCGGACGTGGCCGAACGTCTGGGGATCAGCCCCGCTTACGTGAACCTGTTGGAAAACAACCAGAGAAGCCTGTCGGTCAAGATGCTTCTGGCGATTTCCGAGACGTTCGACGTGGACGTAAAGGAATTGACGAAGGACAACAGCGCCCATGTGCTGGCCGATCTGCGCAACGCATTCGGCGACACCACGCTGGAAGGCGCGGCCCCCGACATCCAGGAGCTGCGCAGCGCCATCGACCGGGCGCCGGCTTTCGTCGATAATTTCCTGCAATTGCACCGGGCGCATCGCGCCGCCCTTCGCATCATCATGCGCGGCGGCATGGATGGGCGGGACGAAGAGATGCTTCACGCCTCGCCCGAGAACGCGATTCACGATATTTTCCGCAAGAACAGCAATTACTTCGCCGTGCTGGAGGTAGCCGCGGAGAATGCGCGCCGGGCGATCCCCGTCGCGCCGGAATCGCTGTTTGTCGATCTGCGCGCGGGCCTGCAGAAACACCACGGGGTGTCGGTGGAGGTGCGGCCACTGGAGGAAATGGGCGAGTCGCTGCGTATCTACGATGACACCAGCCGCACGCTGTTGCTGTCACAGGCGCTCAATACCGAGAACCGCGCCTTCCAGATGGCGCATGTCCTGGCCTTTCTGACCGAGGGGCGGATGATCGCCAAGATGGCGCGCAACGCGCAGACCGATCCCGAACGGGTTCAGCCCCGGCTGGAGGTCGAGCTTGGCAATTATTTCGCCGCCGCTTTCCTGATGCCCTACGAGCCGTTTCTGAACACCGCCGAGGAAACGGGCTATGACATCGACCGCATCGCGCTCGCGTTCGGCGTGACCTTCGAGCAGGCCTGCCACCGCCTGACGACGATGCAGCGCGACAAGGCGCAGGGCATTCCGTTCTTCCTGCTGCGGCTGGACCGGGCGGGCAACGTGACCAAGCGGTTCAACGCCACCTCGTTCGACCTGGCCGAGTATGGCGGGGCCTGCCCGGTGTGGAACGTGCATGCCGCTTTCTCGGTGCCCGGTGTGATCTTTCCGCAATTCGTCGAGATGCCGGACGGGCAGCAGTTCTTTTCGATCAGCCGGACAGTGCATCGCCCCGTCTTCAGTGCCGAAACCCAGGACCGCCGCCTGACGCTGACCCTGGGCTGCGAGGCCCGTCACGCGCATCGCATCCGCTATGCCGCCAGCTTCAAGATCGACGACCCGACGCTCTATCAGCCGATCGGCATCAACTGTCAGCTTTGCCCGCGGCAGGCCTGTTCGCAGCGCGCGCACCAGCCGTTGTTCATCAACCTGCCGATCGACGCCAACCGGCGCGGCTCGACCCGCTACGAAAGCTGAAGCCACGAAAAAGCCTGCCCCCCGGGAGATCAGGGGGCAGGCGTTGGGCGTCGCGGAAAGATTCGTGGCCCGTATCAGGCCCGTATCAGGCCCGGCTTTCCGCCGCCTTCTTGCGCTTGCGCAGGATGCGCTGCACCACCGGGAACAGGACCAGCGCCAGCGCCAGGCAGATGCAGACCAGCGAGATCGGGCGCGTGATGAACGTGGTCGCGTCGCCCTGAGCCGAGATCAGCGACTGGCGCAGCGAGCGTTCTGCCAGGGGCCCAAGCACGATGGCCAGAACCGCCGGCGCCACCGGGTAGTTCAGCTTGCGCATCAGGTAGCCCACCACGCCGATGATCAGCATGATCCAGGTGTCGAACATCCGGTCCGTCGTGGCGAAGACCCCCAGCACGCAGAGCGTGAAGATGATCGGCGTCAGCAGGGTGAACGGCATCGCCAGCACCCGGATGAAGATCGGGATCAGCGCGATGTTCAGGATCACCGTCACCGCGTTGGCCACGTACATCGAGCCGATCAGGCCCCAGACGAAATCCGGGCTTTCGGTGAACAGCAGCGGCCCGGGGCGCAGACCCCAGATGATCATGCCGCCCAGCAGGATCGCGGTGGTGGGCGAGCCGGGAATGCCCAGCGTGATCATCGGCAGCATCGAGCCGGTCGAGGCCGCGTTGTTGGCCGATTCAGGCGCGGCCACACCGGCCACGTTGCCTTTGCCGAAGCTGTCGGGATCCTTCGAGAACGTCTTGCTGAGACCGTAGGACATCAGCGCCGCCGGGGTGGCCCCCGCCGCGGGCAGCGTGCCCACGAAGAAGCCGAGGAACGAGCCCACCCAGGTCGAGTTGATGTACTGCCGGATCTGCTTGAAGTTCTCCTTCATGCGCGACATCGAGATCTTGACGTTGTGCATCTGGACCTTGCCGCTGGTGGTTTCCAGCGTCCAGAGCATCTCGCCGATCCCATAGATGCCGATCGCCAGCACCAGAAAGCCGATGCCGCGCTGGAATTCGACCATGTCGAAGAAGATCAGGCGCGGGCTGCCCGAGATGATGTCGAAGCCGACCGCGGCCAGCACGAGGCCCAGAAGGATCGAGAAGATCGTCTTGGGTATGTCGTCCCCGCCCAGCCCGATGAAGGTGGCGAAAGCCAACAGCATCAGGGCGAACTCCTCCTGCGGTCCGAACTTCAGCGCGAAGGCGGCCAGGGGCGGCGCGAAGAGCGTGAAGAGGATGATCGACACCGTGCCGCCGATGAAAGACGCGATGGCCGCGGCCATGAGCGCCTGGTCGGCCTTGCCGGCCTGGGCCATGGGTCGCCCGTCGAACACCGTTGCCACGGCCGTTGACGCCCCTGGAATACCCAGGGTGATCGAACTGATCGCCCCCCCGTACATCGCCCCATAATAGAGCGCGGCAAGGAAGATGATCGCCGTCGTCGGCGGCACCAGGAAGGTGATGGGAAGCAGGATCGCAACCCCGTTGACCGAGCCGAGACCCGGCATACAGCCCACGAACAGCCCCGCAAGGCAGCCCGCGAAAATCATCATCAGGTTCAGGGGCTGGAACGCCTCCAGAAGGCCTGCTGTCAATGATACAAGTATCGTTTCCATTTCTCGTCAGACCTCTCAGTAGAACCATTCGTAGCGGAAGTTATCGACCCAGAGGAATGCGTCCTCGAAGATCGGCAGCCCCTTCGGCAGGTACTTCGTCAACGCCACCTCGAAGAGCAGGTAGACGAAAATCGGCGTGCCGATTGCGAAGCCGAGGGTCATCGGCCACGAATGCCGCCCCATGAAGCGCACGAAGAACAGCATGAAGATGACCAGCGCCAGGTAGGTGCCGATGAACGTCATCATGATCAGCAGCGCGAGAACCGACCCCGCCGAGATCGACACGAGAAAGATCGTGTCTCTGGATATGTAGGGATCGGTGTTGCGCGACTCGGGCGTCTTTTTCTGCGCCCATCGCACGAGGGTGGCGACGGAGGCCAGTGCCATGCCCGCCGACAACCAGAACGGCCACATGCCGGCACCGGGACCCCTGCCCCTGACCCAACCGATACTGAGGTCGTCTGTGTATACGTTTAACATCAGGCCGAGTGACACCAGCAGGGTCACGATCGCCATCAGGAGTTCCGCTGTCCGGACCGTCATTCTCTTTGGCTCCGTATAAATCGTTTGCGATCTTTCGAGGGGGCGTGTCCCTGCCGGACCAACCTGCCCGCGCCCGGATCGTCAGGCATCCAGGTGCAGGGCCCGATGTGTCCGGGCCCTGCCGTTTTCAGGATTGGCTTACTCGCCGGTGATCGCACCCGCGCCGACCTTTTCGATCAGCTTTTCATGCGCGACCTTCTGGTTTTCGTGGAACGTGGCGAGGTCCTCGCCCTTCATCATCGAGTCGCAGGTCAGGCCGTCGGACTTGCAGAATGCCTGCCATTCCTCGCTGTCGAACAGTTCCTGGAAAAGGTTCACGTACCATTCGACCGCCTCGGGATCCATGTCCGGCGGACCGTTGACCGAGCGCTGCATGTAGTACTCAATCTCTACCCCCAGCTCCTTGGCTGTCGGCACGTCCGGGAAGGCCGGCATGCGTTCGGCCGAGAATTGGACCAGCGGCTTGGTGTTGCCCGCGCGCCAGAACTCCATCTGCTCGGCAGGGTTGTTCACCGTGCTGTCGATCTGGTTGCCCACGAGGTTCTTGGCCACCGTGCCACCGCCCGGGAACGGGATGTAGGTCACGTCATAGCCGAACTCGGCTTCCATCATCGCGGTCAGAACGCTGTCTTCCTGGCCCGATCCGGTGCCGCCGACCTTCCAGTCCTTGCCGGCCTCGGACACGACGGCGTTGAAGCTGTCGAGATCGGTGATGTCCTCGCGGTCGGTGTTGACCCACAGCAGGAACGTGTCCATGGCCATCAGGCCGATGGGCGTGAACTCGGTCACGTCGATGCCGAGATCCTCCTGGATGATCGGCGTGGTGTAGAAGCTGTTCAGCGTCATCATGACGGTGTGATTGTCACCCGCCTTGTCCTGCATGTAGCGCAGCGCCTCGGCGCCCGAACCACCCGGCTTGTTGATCGGGATGAAGGGGCGCGGGCTCAGGTCCTTTTTCTGGATGAGGCCCTGCAGCAGCCGCGCGATCTGGTCCGCCCCGCCGCCGGTGCCGGCCATGATGATGAACTCGACCGGCTTTTTCGGCTGCCATTCCGCCAGCGCTGCCGGTGCCGTCAATGCCAGTGCGGACGCACTTGCAACAAGTAGCTTAAAGGTATTCATGGTTATCCTCCCTATGGTCTCCATGTGTGTCAGGGCTGGTGCGCGTGCATTCTTGACGTGTTTGGCGCTTGCCCCATTCCTGGTCGTCTGCTCTGTCTTCGTCGAGCCTCCCCTCTCTCCTCAATGAACCATGATGACCGGGAAATCCGCCTCGGCGACAACGACTTGCGAGTTGCCACCGAACAGGGATTCCCGTTCGTAACTGTCGTGATAGGCGCCGATGATCAGCATCCCGGCGCCCGCGGCGCGGGTTTCCGACAAAAGCTGCCGGCCGACGTTGCGCCCCTCGGCCTTGAAAAGCCGGATGTCGGCCGCGACGCCGCGCAGTTCGAGATAGCGCTGCAACTGGTCCGCCCCGGGATGCTCGTCCTTGGGGCTGTCGCCGGTGTGCAGGATCGTGACCTTCTTGGCGTTGGAAATGATCGGCATCGCCATCGCCACGGCGCGTGTCGCCTCGAGCGATCCGTTCCAGCCGATGGTGACGTGATCCGCGAAACCGGCGTCTGCAACGTCCTGGTCGGGGCACATCATCACCGGTCGGCCCGAAGAAAACAGCGCCGATTTCAAAGTGTTGACCCCGAGGTTCATCTTCTGGTCCGGTTTGGCCACGCAGACAAGGTCGCACAGGCGACCGTATCTTTGCACTGCATCGACCTGCTTGCCTTCGTACTCGATGAACCGGGTCGTGGGCTTGTCCAACTCGTGATCGGCGATCTCGAGCCCGAGTTTCCTGGCTTGCTTCTCGAACTCACCGTAGAGCTGGTCCCGGGTCACGTCGGCATTTGCATGCGCCGCATCCTCGATCTGACGGCGCAGCATGGTCGGGATCACGACGCCGTAAGGCATCATGTCCTCGGTTTTCGGATGACAATGCACCACGCGGACCCGGGCGCCGAAGCGCCGCGCCAGGGCGGCGGCGTGGGCAAAGACGTTGTCGCCTTTGCCGTCGCCCCGCACCGGAAGCATGATGCTGTGGATGGAGTCGTAAGCCATGGCTTAGAACAATCCTTCGATTTCGCCCTGGTCGTTCAGGCGGATGGATTCGGAAGCGGGGCGGCTGGGCAGGCCCGGCATGGTCATGATCTCGCCGCAGACGACGACGACGAAGCCCGCGCCCGCCGACAGGCGCACTTCGCGCACCGGCACCGAGTGGCCCGTGGGCGCTCCGCGCTGCGTGGGATCGGTCGAGAAGCTGTATTGCGTCTTGGCCATGCAGACCGGCAGGTTGCCATAGCCCTGCTCTTCCCAGCTTTTCAGCTGGTCGCGGATCTTCTTGTCCGCGATCACCTCGTCGGCGCGGTAGATCTTCTTGGCAATCGTCTCGATCTTCTCGAAGAGGCTCATCTCGTCCGGGTAGATCGGCTTGAAATTCGCCTCGCCCTTCTCGATCGTCTCCACGACCTTCTTCGCCAGGTCCGCCGAGCCTTCAGAGCCCAGCTCCCAGTGGCGCGACAGCACCGCCTCGGCGCCGTTTTCCGCCACGAAGTCCTTCACCGCCTGAACTTCGGCATCGGTGTCGGTCACGAAGTGGTTGATCGCCACCACCACCGGGACACCGAAAGACTTAACATTTTCGATATGCCGGCCGAGGTTCGGGCAGCCCGCCTTCACCGCGTCCACGTTCTCGGCGCCAAGGTCCGCCTTGGCCACGCCGCCGTTCATCTTCATCGCCCGCACCGTCGCCACGATCACCACCGCCGACGGCGCGATCCCGGCCTTGCGGCACTTGATGTTCATGAACTTCTCGGCGCCCAGGTCGGCGCCGAACCCGGCTTCCGTCACCACGTAATCGGCGATCTTCAGCGCCGTGGTCGTCGCGATGACCGAGTTGCAGCCATGCGCGATATTGGCGAACGGCCCGCCATGCACGAAGGCCGGGTTGTTCTCCAGCGTCTGCACCAGGTTGGGCTGCATCGCGTCCTTCAAAAGGACGGTCATCGCGCCTTCGGCCTTGATATCGCGGCAGAAAACCGGGCTGCGGTCGCGGCGATAGGCCACGATCATCGCGCCCAGCCGCTCCTCGAGGTCCTTCAGGTCACTCGCCAGGCACAGGATCGCCATCACTTCCGAGGCCACGGTGATGTCGAAGCCGTCCTCGCGGGCAAAGCCGTTGGCCACACCGCCCAAGCTGGACGTGATCTGGCGCAAGGAGCGGTCGTTCATGTCCACCACCCGGCGCCAGACGATCCGGCGGGTGTCGATCTCGGCGTCGTTGCCCCAGTAGACGTGGTTGTCGATCATCGCGCTCAAGAGCGCATGGGCCGAGGTGATCGCGTGGAAGTCGCCGGTGAAATGCAGGTTCATGTCCTCCATCGGCACCACCTGGGCATAGCCGCCGCCCGCGGCGCCGCCCTTCATCCCGAAGTTCGGGCCCAGCGAGGCCTCGCGGATGCAGATCATCGCCTTCTTGCCGATGTGGTTCAGACCGTCGCCCAGACCAACGGTGGTGGTGGTCTTGCCCTCGCCCGCCGGCGTCGGGTTGATCGCGGTCACGAGAATCAGCTTGCCGTTCTCGTTGCCCTTCACCGAATTGATGTAGTCCTGGCTCACCTTCGCCTTGTCATGCCCGTAGGGCAGCAGGTGCTCGGACGGTATCCCAAGCTTGTCGCCAATCTCCTGGATCGGCTTCTTCGACGCCGCACGCGCAATCTCGATGTCTGATTTGTGGCTCATTGTAGGTTCCCTTTGTCGCGTTTCAGCTTGGAAATTCTTCGCCGACCTCAAGGCCGACCTCGGAGGCCCACTGGGCGGCGGGTGTCTTGTCCCCGCCCTCGGGGCGTACTCGTTTGACCAGGATACGGCCGCCGACGCACTGCACCTCGATGCCGTCGTCGGTGATGGCGCGGACGCGGCCGGAAATGCCGTCGCCGGAGGCGCGGGTACTGTCGAAAATCCCCAGCTTGGCCCCCTTGTAGGTGGTCCAGGCGCCGGGCGCGGGGTTCGTGCCGCGGATGAGGTCATAGACCTGCCCCACCGGACGGTGCCAGCAGATTTCCGAGTGCCGCGCGGTGCAGCGCCGCTCGTAGGTGGCCTCGTCCTCGTCCGGCACGATATGCGGCGGATTGCCGGCGCGGAAAAGGTCGCAGACCTCCAGCACGCTGTCCACTGCCGCCGGGTAGATCTTCTTGAAATAGAGGTCGATCACCGTGTCGTCGGGGCCGATCTCGCATTCCCACTGCATCAGGCTGTCGCCTTCGTCCAGCCCGTCGGACGGGTAGAACCAGCTGAAGCCCGACTTGTCCGAGCCCATGATGATGGGCCAATTGACCGCGCTGGGGCCGCGATGCAGCGGCAGAAGCGACGGGTGGAAACAGATCGAGCCGTGCTTGGGCGTATCCCGCGCCGCCTCGGGCACGAAGACGTTGACGAAGGCCATGACCATGAGGTCGGCATCGAACTTCGCCAGTGTTTCAAGTGTCGCTGCATCGTCGAAATTCGCGGGCTGCTCGACGGGCAGACCCTTTTCCAGCGCGAACTCCTTGATCGGGTCCACCGGCTTGCCATCCCGGTCGGGCTCGCAATACACGGCCACGACCTCGTCGGTTCCGGTCTCGATGATCTTGGCCAGCGCATCCTTGCCGAAGGCTTGCTGCCCCATGACGATCAATCGCATTTTCTTCCTCCCTTGGGTCCGGCAGGTGCGGACATGCGCCGCACTCCGCCGGTCTTTCCTTTACTACTCCGCCGCGGTTTTCTGCGGGTCGCCCACGGCGCCGCTGTCGAGCACCGCCTGCAGGTCCTCGCCGTCGTAGCCCAGCACGTCGCGCAGGATCTCCACCGTGTGCTCGCCCAGAAGCGGCGAGCGGGTCACCTCCACCGGGCTGTCGCTCAGCTTGATCGGGCAGCCCACCGACGCGTATTTGCCGCGCTTGGGATGCTCCACATCGACGATCGTGCCCGTCGCCCGCAGCCCCTCGTCCTCGATCAGCTCCTTGGTCGACAGGATCGGGCCGACGGGGATGTTCAGCGGGTTGCAGATGTCCATCACCTCGAACTTCGTCTTGGTCATGGTCCACTCCTCGATCGCCCCGAAGATCTCGTTCAGCTTGTCCAGACGCTCGGGCGGCGTGGCATAGCCCTCGGCCGTCTTCCACTCCGGCTTGCCGATCACGTCGCAGATCTGCTCCCACACCGCGGCCTGGGTGATGAAGTAGGTGTAAGCGTTGGGGTCGTCCTCCCAGCCCTTGCACTTCAGGATCCGCCCCGGCTGGCCGCCGCCCGAGTCGTTGCCCGCGCGCGGCGTCGCCTCGCCGAACTCGATGCCCTCGCCGTACTGGCTGTATTCCTTCAGCGGGCCCGCCTCCAGCCGCTGCTGGTCGCGCAGCTTGACGCGGCAGAGGTTCAGCACCCCGTCCTGCATCGGCGCCAGAACCTTCTGGCCGCGGCCCGTGCGCTCGCGCTGGAAAAGCGCGGTCATGATGCCGAGGCAGAGATGCAGGCCGGTGCCCGAGTCACCGATCTGCGCGCCCGTCACCAGCGGCGGGCCGTCGCGGAACCCGGTGGTCGAGGCCGAGCCGCCGGCGCATTGCGCCACGTTCTCATAGACCTTGCAATCCTGGTACTTGCCGGGCCCGAACCCCTTGACCGAGGCCATGATGATGCGGGGGTTGATCTCCTGGATCCGCTCCCAGCTGAACCCCATCCGGTCGAGCGCGCCGGGCGCGAAGTTCTCGACCAGCACGTCGCATTCTTCGATCAACCGGGTCAGCACCTGCTTGCCGGTCTCGTTCTTTGAATTGAGCTCGATCGAACGCTTGTTGTGGTTGAGCATGGTGAAATAGAGGCTGTCCGCCCCCGGCACATCCACCAGCTGCTGCCGCGTGGCGTCGCCCACGCCGGGCCGCTCCACCTTCAGCACGTCCGCCCCGAACCACGCCAGAAGCTGCGTGCAGGTCGGACCCGACTGAACATGCGTGAAGTCCAGGATCTTGATGCCGTCCAATGCTTTCATGAGTTCTCTCCCGCTCAGATGTTCTTGGCTTGGGGGTAACGGTTCTGCGCCACCACCGAAGACGGGTTCAGGTTGCCGATGTTGCCGCTTTCCTTGCCGGCATCCTCGGCGATGATGGCGTTGATCAGGGTGGGCTTGCGGCTTGCAAACGCCTCCTTGATCGCCTGGCGCAGTTCGTCGGGGTTGTTGGCGGTCACGCCGACCCCACCGAAGGCCTGCATCATCAATTCGTACTTGCTGTCCTTGACGAACACCGTGGTCGAGGGATCTTCGCCGCCGGACCAGTTTTCGCCGTCACCGCGATAGATGCCGTTGTTGTTCATGATCACGATGCAGACGGGCAGGTTGTAGCGGCAGACCGTCTCGATCTCCATTCCGCAGAAACCGAACGCGCTGTCGCCTTCGACCGCGAGGACCTGGTTGCCGGTTTCCACTGCGGCGGCGATGGCTGAGCCCATGCCGATTCCCATGATGCCCCAGGTGCCCACGTCCAGACGCTTGCGGGGCTTGTGGATGTCGACGATCGAGCGGCACTGGTCCAGCGCGTTGGCGCCTTCGTTGACCAGAACCGTATCCGGGTTCTCGGCTATCAAATCCTTGATGACGCCCAGAGAGCCTTGGTAGTCCATCGGCGAGTTGTTGTTCTTCAGCCGAGGGGCCATCCGTTCGATATTGGCCTCGACCTTGGAGCGCACGGCCCCGGTCCAGTCCTTGGACGGTTTTTCCCAGTTGCCGCGGATCTTTTCCAGCAGCGCGCCGGCACAGCTGCCGATATCACCGATCAGGGGGGCCGCGATGGGCTGGTTGCTGTCCATCTCGCTGGGTTCGATGTCGATCTGGACGAATTGCTTCGCGCCCTTCTCGCCCCAGGCCTTGCCCTGTCCGTGGCTGAGCAGCCAGTTCAGGCGCGCGCCGATCAGGAAGACGCAGTCGCTTTCCTTCAACACAAGAGAGCGGGCCGCCGAGGCGCATTGCGGATGCGTGTCGGGCAACAGGCCCTTGGCCATGGACATCGGCAGGTAGGGGAAACCGAGCGTTTCCACCAGTTCCTTCACCTGCTCGTCCGCCTGTGCATAGGCCGCGCCCTTGCCGATGATGATCAGCGGCTTTTTGGCGTTTTTCATGACGTCCAGCGCGCGATCCACCGCCGCGGGGCTGGGAACACTGGCGGGGGACGGATCCACGACCTTGATCAAGGACTTGCTGCCCTCGACCTCGTCCATCACCTGCCCGAGAAGGGCACCGGGCACGTCCAGATAGACACCGCCGGGACGGCCCGTCAGGGCGGCGCGGACGGCCCGGGCGACACCGAGGCCGATATCCTCGGCGTGCAGGATACGATAGGCAGCCTTGGCATGGGGTCGCGCGATGGCCAGCTGGTCCATCTCTTCGTAGTCGCCCCGCTGCAGGTCGACGATCTCACGCTCGGACGACCCCGAGATCAGGATCATCGGCCAGCAATTTGTGGTGGCGTGGGCAAGCGCGGTCAGGCCGTTCAGGAAGCCGGGCGCCGATACTGTCATGCAGACGCCGGGTTTCTTGGTCAGGAAACCGGCGGCAGCGGCCGCATAGCCTGCGTGTTGTTCGTGGCGGAAGGACAGCACGCGCATACCCTGTGCCTGCGCGTAGCGTCCGAGGTCGGTGATCGGGATCCCCGGCACGTTGTAGATCGTCTCGACGCCGTTCAGCTTCAGCGCGTCGATAAGAAGATGAAACCCGTCGGTCAACGTTTCCGGAGCCGTGTCGGCCCGCGCGACGAGGTCATCGGTCATCTGGGTCATGCCCATGGTCTTCCTCCCTGTTCGGGGCCCCGTTCCGGCCCCTATCCTATTGCTCATTCCCTGTTAGCTGGCCTTGGCGCCTCCCGCGCCGACAGCCAGTTCGAAATTGCTCCATGTGCGACTGACGTGGGTGTGCAACCGCATGGTGTGCTCTCGGACGAGACGTTCGGACAGATCGGCATCCCGTGCCTCGATCGCCTCGATGATTTCTGCGTGATCGACGACCGACCGCCGCACGCGGTTGCCCTCGCCCATCGCCCGGACGCGCACCGCGTTCATGTGCAGAAAGAGGCCATCGGCCATCTTCCGCAGCATCGTGCAGCGCGAAATCTCGAGGATGCGCTGGTGAAAGCGGATGTTGTCGTCGGAATATTCCGAGATGCGCGTGTCGGCGAGCTCGTCGTTGTACTTGGCCGCGATGGTGCGCAGGCTGGCGATTTCGCGGTCCGTCGCGTGTTCGCAGGCCAGCCGCGCGGCCATGCTTTCCAGCGCGGCCCAGGCAACGATCATGTCCAGGATGTCGTCCAGGCTCTTGCGCTGCACGAAGACACCCTTGCGCGGCTGAACCTCGACCAGGCCGTCACGCTCCAGACGGGCCACGGCCTCGCGCAGGGGTGTCCGGGACACGCCCAGCTGCTCAGCCAGGTTGCGCTCGTCAAGGCGCAGATCGGTCGCGGCATCGTAGATGTTCATCTCGGTGATCGCAGTCCGAAGCATTTCGTAGACGTGGTCCTTCAGCGTGAAGTTCGAAGGCACAGGTTTCAGCTTCATGCGCCCTCTCCGATCTCAAGTTGCGCGGCGTCATTTGCGTCGTTGGTATACCATACACAGCATACCTATCTCGACAAACGGTTTTTCCGTTTTGCATGAAAATTCAGCGAAATCAGGCCGATTTTTAGCTGATTTTTTTCGATATAATTTTGATTTTATTGTGTTTTTGGATTTCGAAAAAAATCTGCCCGATCCATCAGTACAAGTTAGCGAATACCGAAACCTCGCAGGTTGCGATAAGGAGATATTGCTGGTATCTGGTATTCCACACGGTGGCAGCACCGAGCCAGAAAGGACCTGTTTTTGCTTATCCGCGCCGACGAATCAGCCCTCATCGTCATCGACATGCAAGAGCGCCTCGTCCCCGCGATGCAGGCTCCGGCCCGGACGATTCGCAACACAAGGACGCTGTGCGCCGGGGCGCGCGAGATGAACATTCCCATCGTGATGACCGAACAATATCCCAAGGGCCTTGGCAAGACCGTGCCAGAGCTGCAGACGCCGGACGCCACAGTGCTGCCGAAAATGCATTTCTCCTGCATGGAAGACGAGGGATTCGCCGCGCATTTCCGCAGCCTGGATCGCAAGCAGGCGGTTATCGCGGGGATGGAGGCGCATATCTGCGTGGTCCAGACCGCCGCCAGCCTGATCGAGGACGGCTACGAGGTTTTCGTCGTGTCCGACGCCACCGCCTCGCGTACGCTGGAAAGCGAGGCGGCCTGCATCGCCCGCCTGAGCGCCTGTGGCGCCGGCATCGTGACCACGGAAATGGTGGTGTTCGAGTGGCTCGGCCGCGCCGGGACGCCAGAATTCAAGAACTTGTTGCATCTCATCAAGTAGACAAAAGCATCGGGAGGAGCTTTGAGACTATGAACATCCATGAATACCAGGCGAAGGCCTTGCTGCGCTCTTACGGGGCGCCTGTATCGGACGGGCGTGTCGTGTTGCGCGCGGAGGAGGCGAAGACGGCGGCGGGCGAGCTTGACGGTCCCGTCTGGGTGGTCAAGGCGCAGATCCATGCCGGCGGCCGCGGCAAGGGCAGCTTCAAGGAGGAAGGCGCCGGCGACAAGGGCGGCGTGCGGATCACCAAGTCGGTGTCCGAGGCCGCCGAGGAAGCCAAGAAGATGCTGGGCCGCACGCTGGTGACCAAGCAGACCGGCGACGCCGGCAAGCAGGTGGGCCGGATCTATATCGAGGAAGGCGCGGCCATCGCCAAGGAATTCTACCTGGCGCTCCTGGTGGACCGGGTGACGTCCCGCGTCAGCTTCGTCGCCTCCACCGAGGGCGGCATGGACATCGAGGAAGTGGCCGAGACAACGCCCGAGAAGATCCTCAGCCTGAGCGTCGATCCCGCCACCGGCTACCAGCCGTTCCATGGCCGCCGCATCGCCTTCATGCTGGAACTCGAGGGCGCGGCGGTGAAGCAATGCGTCAAGCTGATGGGCACGCTTTACAACATGTTCCTGGAAAAGGACATGGAGATGCTCGAGATCAACCCGCTCATTCTCACCGAGAGCAACGAGCTGAAGTGCCTCGACGCCAAGATGGGCTTCGACTCCAACGCGGTCTATCGCCATTCCGACATCGCCGAGCTGCGCGACACCACGGAAGAAGACCCCAAGGAGCTGGAAGCGTCGAAGTACGACCTCAACTACATCGCGCTGGATGGCGAGATCGGCTGCATGGTCAACGGCGCGGGGCTGGCGATGGCGACGATGGACATCATCAAGCTCTACGGCGCCGAGCCCGCCAACTTCCTCGACGTGGGCGGGGGCGCCACCAAGGACAAGGTGACCGAGGCGTTCAAGATCATCACCTCCGACCCGCAGGTGAAGGGCATCCTGGTGAACATCTTCGGCGGCATCATGCGCTGCGACGTGATCGCCGAGGGCGTGGTCGCCGCCGTCAAGGAGGTCGGGCTTCAGGTCCCGCTGGTGGTCCGGCTCGAAGGCACGAACGTGGAGAAAGGCAAGGAGATCATCAACACCTCCGGCCTCGACGTGATCGCCGCCGACGACCTCAAGGACGGCGCCCAGAAGATCGTCAAAGCCGTCAAGGGCTGAGCCTCGTAGGGTGGGTTTTAAACCCACCTTTCCCAAGATTGAATTAAGGAGAACGCCACAATGGCCGTCCTCGTCGACAAGAACACCAAAGTCATCTGCCAGGGCCTGACCGGCTCCCAAGGCACCTTCCACACCGAACAGGCCATCGCCTATGGCACCCAGATGGTCGGGGGCGTCACCCCCGGCAAGGGCGGCCAGACGCATCTCGACCTGCCGGTCTTCAACTCGGTCCACGAGGCCATGTTTGAGACCGGCGCCAATGCCAGCGTCATCTACGTGCCGCCGCCCTTCGCCGCGGATTCGATCCTCGAGGCCATCGACGCCGAGATCCCCCTCATCGTCTGCATCACCGAAGGCATCCCGGTTCTGGACATGATGCGCGTCAAACGCGCACTCGAAGGCAGCAGCTCTGTCCTCATCGGCCCCAACTGCCCCGGCATCATCACGCCGGATGCGTGCAAGATCGGCATCATGCCCGGCCACATCCACAAGCGCGGCTCGGTCGGCGTGGTCAGCCGCTCCGGCACGCTCACATACGAGGCCGTGAAGCAGACGTCGGATGTGGGCCTCGGCCAGTCCACCTGCGTCGGCATCGGCGGCGACCCGATCAAGGGGACCGAGCATATCGACGTGCTGGAATGGTTCCTTGCCGATGACGAGACGGAATCGATCATCATGATCGGCGAGATCGGCGGCTCGGCCGAGGAAGACGCCGCACAGTTCCTGAAAGACGAGGCCAAGAAAGGCCGCTCCAAGCCCTGCGCCGGCTTCATCGCCGGACGCACCGCCCCTCCGGGCCGCCGCATGGGCCACGCCGGCGCCATCGTCGCCGGCGGCAAGGGCGGCGCCGACGACAAGATCGAAGCCATGAAATCCGCCGGCATCACCGTCGCCGAATCCCCCGCGGGACTGGGCGAGGCGGTGTTGAAGGCGATCGGAAAATGACCTGTAGGGTGGGGGTCCACCCCACCCGTTCTTCCGCAGCGGCGGGATGAAATCCCGCCCTACGGTCAACCCCAACGAGGGAGGTTCGCCACGCGGATCGGATTGATACATTTGTATCTCCCCAAGGGGGCTGGCGCCATGGGCGAACACACCGCATAATCACCTCATTGACATGGCTTTTGTTCTTGGTATACCAAACACCAAGAAGCCATCGCAGAGGGGAGGCCGCGCATGCTGCTTGCAGAGTACCAGTCCAAGGAGTTGCTGGCCCAGTACGGCATGTCCGTGCCGCCCGGCAAGATGGCCCGCACCGCCGACGAGGCCGAGGCCGCCTGCGCCAACATCCCCACGCGCAAGTTCGTCGTAAAGGCGCAGATCACGTCCGGTGCCCGCGGGCTGGCGGGCGGCATCAAGTTCGCTGCCACCGCCTCTGCCGTCCGGGACGAGGCGGCCAAGCTTTTGGGAAAGCAACTGGTCACGCACCAGACCGGCGCCACCGGCGAGACGGTCCATGCCGTCTATGTCGAGGCCGACGTCAAGCATGACGCCCAGTATTACATCGCCTTCGCGCTAGATCCCGACACAGGCGCGCCGCTGCTCGTCGCCTCCCCCGATGGCGGGGTTGAGTTCGAGCAGAAGGCGCAGATGAACGCCAGCGAGGTCGCCAAGCACAGCCTGACCGGCACGCCCGACGCCGATCGTGCCGGGCTGACGGAGTTCCTTTCGGGCATCGGGATGACGGACGAGAAGGCGGTCGAGCAATTGCTGTCGGCCTGCGAGGCCTTCATCGAGAACGACATGGCCCTGCTGGAGATCAACCCGTTCGTGCGCACGCCCGACGGCGCATGGATGGCGATCGACGCCAAGGTCGCGCTGGACGCCAGCGCCGCCTTCCGGCACCCGGAATGGGACTCGATGGTGTCGGGCGAGGGTCTGCCCGCGGTGGAGACCACCGCGCAGAAGAGCAATATCAACTTCGTCAAGTTGACCGGCAACCTGGGCGTCGTGGTCAACGGCGCGGGGCTGGGCCTGGCCACCAACGACATGATCATCGACGCGGGCGGCAAGCCTGCCAACTTTATGGATATCCGCACCACGGCCACCAGCATGGACATCGCCCGCGGCGTGGAACTGTTGCTTCAGGAACCATCGGTCACCGCCATCCTGCTGAACGTGCACGGCGGCGGCATGACCGTCTGCGACACTGTCGCCGAAGGCGTCAACTTCGCCTATTCGCGCAACAAGGGCAGCAAGCCCGTGATCGCGCGGCTGGCGGGACAGAACGCGGAATGGGGCCAGCGCATCCTGGTCGACCGCAAGGTCCCGGTCGAGATTTGCAGCACCATGTCCGAGGCCGTCAACCGCGCGGTCGAAATCGCATCCAAGGGGGCACGCTGATGGCCATTCTCGTCGACGAAAACACGCGCCTTCTGGTGCAGGGCATGACGGGCCGCGCCGGGACCTTCTATACTGATCAGGCGATGCGCTATGGCACGAACTGTGTCGCCGGCGTGCGTCCGGGCCGCGGCGGCACCTCTCACCTGGGGCTGCCCGTCTTTCATACCTGCGCCGAGGCGGTCAAGGAAACGCAGGCCAATGCCAGCCTCGTCACCGTGCCGGCCCCCAAGGCGGCGGAAGCGATGATCGAGGCGATAGAGGCCGAGATCGGCGTCGTCGTCTGCATCACCGAACGCGTGCCGCAGCATGATATGCGCCGGGTGAAAGACGCGCTCAAAGGGTCCGACGCGGTCCTGATCGGCCCCAACAGCCAGGGCATCCTGACACCCGGCCAGTGCAAGATCGGCGTGATGCCGACCGTCGACGCCAAGCCCGGCCAGATCGGCATCGCCTCGCGCTCGGCCTCGCTGACCTCCGAGGTTCTGGCCAATTGCAGCGCCGCGAACCTGGGGCAGTCGACCACGGTCGGCGTCGGCGGCGACGTGCTGCACGGGATCGGCTTCGTCGGCTGCCTGGAACGGTTCCGCGAGGATGACGACACCAGGGCAGTCGTCCTGATCGGCGAGATGGGCGGACGCGAGGAAGAACTGGCCGCCGAATACCTGTCTTCGGTCGATTACGGCAAACCCGTGGTGGGGCTGGTGGTCGGACGCCACGCGCCTGTCGGGCGCCGTATGGGGCACGCGGGCACGCTTTCGGTCTTCGGGAACCTCTCGGCGGACGAAAAGATCTCGCTTCTGCGCGACGCGGGCGTCGTCATCGCCAAGGATGCCGGCGACGTGGTCGACACCGTG
Source organism: Roseovarius sp. THAF8 (assembly GCF_009363735.1). Lineage (NCBI taxonomy): Bacteria > Pseudomonadati > Pseudomonadota > Alphaproteobacteria > Rhodobacterales > Roseobacteraceae > Roseovarius > Roseovarius sp. THAF8. The sequence goes on from NZ_CP045410.1 coordinate 1,530,323, forward strand.
ACGTCCTGCCTGTCCTGAGCGCCGTCACGCGTCCGGGTCTCTCGTGCCCCGGCAGGTGAACGGGCCGCGCGCGCGTGCGCCGCTGGTTTGACGCCATCGAGACAGGTCCTGCCGACATGGCCGCACCCCCCTGCCCGGCTCAGAGGATCTGGCTGAGAAACTCTTTCGTCCGAGGATCGCTGGCCTGGTCGAAAAAGGACGATGGCGGTCCATGCTCGACGATGACGCCCCGGTCCGTGAAATAGACCTGGTCGGCCACCTCGCGGGCGAACCCCATTTCATGCGTCACCAGGATGCAAGTCATCCCGTCGGCGGCCAGTTCCTTGATCGTGACCAGAACCTCCTTCACCGTTTCCGGGTCGAGCGCGGCGGTCACCTCGTCGAACAGCATCACCTCGGGGCGCATGGCGAGCGCCCGGGCGATTGCGACACGTTGCTGCTGACCGCCGGACAATTCGCCGGGATAGGCGTCTTCCTTGCCCTCGAGCCGGACCTTCCGCAACAGGCCACGGGCGCGTTCGCGCACCGTCTCCCGGTCCTCGCGCAGCACCTTGAGCGGCGCCATCATGATGTTTTCCAGCGCCGTCTTGTGGGGAAAGAGGTTGTACTGCTGAAACACGATCCCGACCTCGCGGCGCAGCGCCAGCGTGTCGAGCCTGGCATCGTTCACCTCGATCCCGCCCACGGTGATCGAGCCCGAGTCGATCGGGTTCAGCGCATTGATGCAGCGGATCAGCGTCGACTTGCCCGATCCGGACGGACCGATGATGCAGATCACCTCGCCGCGGTGAACGGTCAGCGACACGCCCTTGATCACCTCCAGATCGCCGAAGGACTTGTGGACGTCCGTCATGACGACAATCGGCTCTCCCAGTTGATGTTCGGTCATTGGAAAGCTCCTTAGAATTTCACCGACACGCGCCGTTCCAGCCAGATGGTCAAACGTGCGATCGGGTAGCAATAGGCGAAGAACAGCACCAGGGCGAAGCCGTAGAACGGCACCAGCAGTTCCGGCTGGTTGTCCTCGGCACTCATCGCCTGGCGGCTGAGGGTGATAATCTCCTCGACCCCCAGCAGCGAACAGAGCGGCGTTGCCATGGTCAGGATGGCGTACCAGTTCATCCAGGGCGGGATCATCCGCTTGAAGCACTGCGGCAGGATGATCTCGTAGAGGATCTGCCGCCGGGTGAAGCCCAGCGAATCCGCAGCTTCCCACTGACCCGACGGCACGGACAACACCGCCCCCCGGACGATTTCCGAGATGTTGGCCATCACCGGCAGGGACAGTCCGAAGACCGCTTTCATCCAGGCCGGAATACGGACCGTCTGACCAAAGAGGTTCAGCTCGTAGGGCAGCGCCAGCAACACGATGAAGAGCAGGACCAGCCAGGGGGAATTGCGGAAAAGCTGGGTGACGAACCACGCCAGTTTCCGCACCACGCCGACCCGGGATATCTGCCCCAGGCCCAGCATCACGCCCAGCGTCGTGCCAATCAGCATCGAGAACAAGGAGATCACGATGTTGAACAGGAACCCCTGGGTGACGAGAAACGGCATCCAGCGCCAGAGCGCCGCGAAGGCATCGGCCATCGCCATTCCCGACTGCGCCAGCGCCGCGGTGGGCCAGAGCAGCATCAGCACGGCCACCCAGCGCAGCCGGATGCCCGCCAGCCAGCGGGTGTGATAGAACGCATCGTAGGGCGCGCCTTCCATTTGGAAGGGCTTGAGCACCGGCAGGTCGGTCTTGTCGAAGGTCACGGCCATGTCAGGTGCTTCCGTATCCGGGGATCTTCAGGCGGCGTTCCCAGCGGTTCATCCCCATCACCAGGATGCCCACCAGCCCGATATAGGCCACGAACAGAAGCAGCATCGTCGGATATTGCGCCGACGGGTAATCCGACCAGATCGAAACGCTTTCATACAGCAGTTCCGGCACCGCGATGGCATAGGCCTGCGTGGTCGTCTTGACCAGGTTCACCAGGTTGTTGTTCAGCGCCGGCAGGCAGATGCGCAGGCTGAGCGGGAAGACAACGTAGGAAAACGACTGCGTGCGCGTGAAGCCCAGCGATTCCGAGGCTTCGACAGTACTGTCCGGCACCGCCTCCAGCCCCGCGCGGAATATCTCGACATTGAAGGCGCCCGCGAAGAACGACAGCGAGATGATCGCCCAGCCCACGTTCGAGATGATCGGCACCTCGAGCCAGCCATCGGGGCTGTAGGACGGCGTGAACTGGCCCAGCGCGAAATAGAAGAACAGCAGCTGCACCATCGGCGGCGTGTTGCGGAAGAACTGGATGTACCCCTGCACGCAGGCCCTGGCAAAACGGTTCTTCACCCCCAGCAGCCACACGCCCACGACCCCGATGATGACCGAGAAGATCACGCAGGCCATCGACAGCCATACGGTATAGTACAGGCCGGAAAGGATCCGGCCTGTTTGTCGTTCGTCGTAGAGCCAAATGAAATTCCAGCGCGGGTATTCGGCCGCGAGGTCCTGGAAATAACCCGCGATGTCGATCATGCAGGCTTACTCTTCGGCCAGGTGGTCGGCCATCTTCTCGGACATGGTCTGAAGGTATTGCGTCGGCTTGATGCCCCACTTCTCCTCCAGCTCGATCAGCGTGCCGTCGCGGTGCCAGTTGTACTGCACACCCGACATGAAGTTGCCGAAGATGCAATCCTCTTCTGCCTTGGGCACGGCAAGGCCCCAGGGCGCGTCGTCTTCGGACGCCAGCGGCATCTCGAAATCGTCCCAGTTGCCCGAGGCGATGTCGGACCCGATCGAGCTGTCGTCATAGACGAACGCCACGCATTTCTTGTCGCGCAGCGCCTGCTTGGCTTCGGCCGTGCCCGAGAACGCCACCACTTCGATGTCGTAACGGTCCTCGACGATCTTGTTGTAGAACGCCCCCTGGATGCCGCAGACGGGCTTGCCCGAAAGATCGCTCCACTCGGTGAATTCCAGCGCCTTGGGGGCCATCACGTTCGTGCCCGACGTATAGTAGTTGGGGCCGACGATGCCCACGATCTCGCGCCGGTCGGGGCGGTCGGTCATGGTGGCGATCATCAGGTCGATCTGGCCTTGTTCAAGAAACTGCATCCGGTTTGACGACACGACCGGCACCAGTTCCAGCTCGACGCCCATCTTGTCGGCCACGTCCTGCGCCATGTCCACTTCCATTCCGACGACATTGCCGTCGCTGTCGCGAAAACCCCAGGGCTTGTAGTCGGCCTTGACGCCCACGGTCAGCGTGCCGCGTTCCATCACCTTCTTCCAGGTCTCGTTGGTGCAGTCCTGCGCGGTGGCGGTGCTTGCGATGGCGCCCAGCGCGGCGCTGCCGAGAATCGCCCTCATGATCGGTTTCGTCATAACAGTCTCCCCATTGGTGTTTTAAGATTGGTTAATGCCGGCAGCTTGGTGCGTCCCTCGCGTTGCGTCAACCACTCCCCTTCCAACGACCCCGGGGTCTTTGCCCGCTGCAACCTTTTCAGGCAAACCAAGGGCTTGTCCGTCCATCCACGCCTCAGGCACCTTGCTTAGGCACATCCTAACCAGGCCTAAGGGACGTTTTTCTTTCGCGGCCGCCGGGGTCGTGGCACCACTGTGCAACCCCTTTGCGAAAGGTACGACATGACGGACTATATCGACACACTCGTGGTCGGCGCCGGTCAGGCCGGGATCGCCATGAGCGAGCATCTCGGCCGCAACGGCATCCCGCATCTGGTCCTGGAAAAGCACCGCATCGCCGAGGCGTGGCGCACGCGGCGCTGGGACTCGCTGGTGGCGAACGGCCCGGCCTGGCACGATCGGTTCCCCAACATGGAATTCACCGCCTCGCACCCCGAAGCCTTTCCACCCAAGGAAGAGGTGGCCGGTTACATGGCCGATTACGCAAGGATGATCGACGCCCCCCTCCGCACCGGCGTCGAGGTCACCCGGCTGGAGCGCAACGAAGGCCGCCCCGGCTTTACCGTCACCACCTCGGACGGCGTGATCGAGGCCGGTTCGGTAGTGGCCGCCACCGGCGCGTTCCAGCACCCCGTGATCCCCGACATCGTCCCGGCCAGCGCGGGCGTGACGCAAATGCACTCCGCCGAGTACCGCAACCCCGAGGCCTTGCCCGAGGGGGCCGTCCTGGTGGTGGGCGCCGGGTCCTCCGGCGGGCAGATCGCCGACGAGTTGCAACGCGCGGGCCGCAAGGTATTCCTTTGCGTCGGGCCGCATGACCGCCCGCCGCGCATGTACCGGGGCCGCGACTATTGCTGGTGGCTGGGCGTTCTGGGCCTGTGGGACATCCCCGCCAAGGCGCCGGGCACCGAGCATGTGACAATTTCGGTCAGCGGCGCAGAGGGCGGCAAGACGGTGGACTTCCGCAAGCTGGCCCACCAAGGCATGACGCTTCTGGGCCGCGCCAACGACTTCAAAGACGGCAAGCTGATCATCGGCGACGACCTGCAGGCCAACATGAAGGCGGGCGACGATTACTACATCGACCTGCTCGACCAGTGCGACGCCTATGCCGCGCGCCACGGCCTCGACCTGCCGGAGGAACCGCAAGCGCGAGAGTTCCTGCCCGACCCCGACTGCCTGACCAACCCGGTCCGCACGCTGGACCTTGCAGCCGAAGGCATAGGCACCATCATCTGGGCCACCGGCTATCGCCAGGATTTCTCTTGGATGAAGGTCGACACGTTCGACGCCAAGGGCGCGCCAATTCACAATCGCGGGGTGTCGCAAGAGCCGGGCATCTATTTCCTCGGCCTGCCGTGGCAATCCCGGCGCGGCTCGACCTTTATCTGGGGGGTGTGGCACGATGCGGCGCATGTCGCCGACCAGATCGCGATCCAGCGCAATTACCTCGACTATCGCCCCACACCCAATGCCGCCGCAGCAGAATGAGCGAAGCCACAGCATGACCCTCGCCAAGCCAATCGCCAACCCGATCGACGCCCTGCGCGCCAATGTCTCGGCGCCGTTCGAGCAGGCCCGCGCCATGCCGCCCGAGGTCTACAAGACCGATGCGTTCCTGCAGGCGGAGATCGAGCATATCTTCCGCAAGGAATGGTTCTGCGTCGGCCGGGCCGACGCCCTCACCAAGCCGGGCGACTACGTCACCTGCGAGCTGGCCGACCAGCCCATTATCGTCCTGCGCGACCGCGAGGGCGGCCTGAAGGCGTTCTCGAATGTCTGCCGCCACCGCATGTCCACGCTTCTGCATGGCCGCGGGCATACGAAATCCATCGTCTGCCCGTACCACGCCTGGACCTACAATCTCGACGGATCGCTGCGCGGCGCGCCCGCCATGTCCGGCAATTCCGGCTTCTGCAAATCCGACTACGCCCTGCCCCAGATCCGCTGCGAGGAATGGCTGGGCTGGGTCTTCATCACCCTGAACCCGAAGGCCGAGCCCGTCGCCTCCCGCCTGTCGGAACTGGAGCGCATGATCGCCGGCTACGACATGACCAACTACACCGAGACCTTTTTCGAGGAACATGTCTGGGACACGAACTGGAAGGTGCTGGCCGAGAACTTCATGGAAAGCTATCACCTGCCGGTCTGCCACGCGGGCACCATCGGGGGCCTGTCGAAGCTGGAAGAGATGGTCTGCCCTCCGGGTCACGACGCCTTCAACTACCACACGATCCTCAAGGACGACTCCCTTCGCATCGCCATGGCGCACCCGAGCAACACGCGCCTGGAGGGCGACAAGCGTCGCATGACCTATCTGATCGCAGTCTATCCCAGCCTGATGATCACGCTCACGCCGGGCTATTTCTGGTATCTCAGCCTGCATCCCAAGGGGCCGTCGCAGGTAAGCATCCGCTTCGGCGGCGGCATGTCGAACGACTATGCCGGCGACGCCGAGGCGGAGCAGAACCTGGCCGATCTCAAGGCCCTGCTGGACGACGTGAATGTCGAGGATCGCGGTTGTACCGAGAAGGTCTATCGCGGGCTTTGCGCCGACGGGGCCGAGCCGGGGCACCTGTCGCATCTCGAACGGCCCAATTTCGATTTCGCGCAATACCTGATGAACCGGATCGACCCGAGCTTCACGCCGAAACTCTAGCGCCTCGGGCAGGCAAGCCCCTGACAGGCCCGCGCGTTTCGGCTATGGCCGACCCATCATTTGCAACGGAGCAGCCCGCATGGCCCACACCCGCATCCGCCCCTTCAACACGTCCGATACCTATCCCGAACAGAATCTCGACAACGACCTCTGCCAGGCCGTGGTGACCGAAGGCTCCGGCAAGATCGTCTGGCTGCGCGGCCAATGCCCGCAGAACCTGGATGACGCCCGGAACATCGACAGTCACGACCCCGTGGAACAGACCCACAAGGTGATGCAGAACATCCGCCAGTTGATCGAGGAAGCGGGCGGCGACATGAGCCATCTGGTCAAGGTTGTGGTCTATATCACCGATGTCCGCCACCGCGAGGCGGTCTACCGGACCATGGGCGAATATATCAAGGGTGTGCACCCGGTATCCACCGGGCTGGTGGTGCAGGCGCTGGCGCGGCCCGAATGGCTGGTCGAGATCGACGGCACGGCGGTCATCCCGGCATGACCTTTTCCCTCGTTGCCCGCTGCGCCGACACCGGCATGTTCGGCATCGCCATCTCGTCCTCGTCACCCGCCGTCGCGGCGCGCTGTTCCTACGCGCGGGCCGGTGTCGGCGCCGTCGCCTCTCAGAACGTGACCGACCCGACGCTTGGACCCCTGACGCTCGACCTGATGGAAAGCGGGTTGTCCGCGTCCGACGCCATCGCAGAGGTGCAAAAGCGCGGCGCCTTCATCGAGTACCGTCAGGTACTGGCCGTCGACGCGCAAGGCCGCACCGCGATCCATTCCGGCCCCAACTCGCTGGGCATCTGGACCCAGGCCGAAGGGTCCGACGTGGCCTCGGGCGGCAATCTTCTGGCCAACGAGGACGTCCCCGCCGCCATCGTCGCGAGCTTCGTTGAAGCCGGGGGCCATATCGGCGACCGCCTGCTGGCGGCTATGCGCGCCGGGCTTGCGGCAGGGGGCGAGGCCGGGCCGGTGCATTCGGCGGGCATGAAGATCGTGGACCGCGTCGCCTGGCCGGTGGCCGACCTGCGCTGCGACTGGACCGAGGACTGCCCGATCGAGGCCATCGCCGCCGCATGGGCCGTCTACAAGCCCCAGATCGACGCCTATGTGCAACGCGCGCTCGACCCGCGCGAGGCGCCGTCCTACGGCGTGCCCGGCGACGATTGAGGCACTGGACGACAACCCGCGAAAACGCCACCATGGCCGGACCCAGCAAGAGCCCGCCCATGCCCCTCAGGTTCACCCTGCGCCAGTTGGAATATTTCGTCACCGCCGGGGAAAGCGGCAGCATCGCCGCGGCCAGCCAGAAACTGAACGTGTCCTCGCCGTCGATTTCCGCCGCCATCTCCCAGCTCGAGGCAGAGCTTGGCCTCTCGCTGTTCGTGCGTCAGCACGCCCAAGGCTTGCGCCTGACGGAGGCGGGCCGCACCCTCTCGTCACAGGCGCAGACGGTGCTGAGCGAGGCGACCGAGTTGACCCGCCTCGCTGGCGCCGTGTCGGGGACCGTGCAGGGGCCCCTGCGCGTCGGCTGCCTTGTGACCTTCGCCCAGATCGTCCTGCCCAGCCTGCGCCGCAGCTTCGAGGCCCGCTATCCCGATGTCCGCATGAGCCAGGTCGAACTGACCCAAAGCGACATCTTCGCGGGCCTGCGCCGGGGCGAGATCGACCTGGCCCTGACCTATGACATGACCCTGCCTGCCGACCTTGAATTCCATCCGATCCGCGACCTTGCGCCGTTTGTGCTTCTGCCCCCGGACCACCCGCTTGCGGGGCGAGACAGCCTCACGGTGCGCGACCTTGCTCCGCATCCGATGGTCCTGCTGGACCTGCCGATGAGCGCCGATTATTTCCTTGCCTTCTTCACCCGTGCCGACCTGCGCCCCACCATTGCCGAGCGGACCCGCGACATGGCCGTGATGCGCAGTCTCGTGGCAAACGGTTTCGGCTATTCCATCGCCAACTTCCGGCCGCTCAACACCATCGCGCCCGATGGCAAGCCTCTCAGCTTCGTCCCGCTGACGGGCGATATCGCACCCATGGCGATGGGGGTGCTGGGCTTGCAGGGGCTGACGAACAGCCGGACCAGCGCCGCGTTTCTCGACCATTGCAGGGCCGAACTGCCCGCCGCCGACGGTTCGTGAGGAAACGGACGGCCGGGACAGCCGCGACCGTTCCTGACGCCCACGTGTCACGCTGCGCAGCGCCGGGCGAAGCTCAGGATCATCGCGTGGCACGCCTCCAGTTCCGCGACCGTCAGGTATTCCTCGGGTCGATGCGCGCGCGCCATGTCGCCGGGGCCGCAGATGATCGACGGGATCCCCGCTTGCTGGAACAACCCCGCTTCGGTGCCGAAACTCACGGCCGCGACCGGGGTTCGCCCCGAGACCTCCGCCATCATGCCGGCCAGCGGGTCGCCGGCCTCCAGCGCGAGGGGCGGATAGGTCGACAGCCACGTTGCCTCGACACCGGCGGTGTCCGCCGCGGTCAGGACCGGCGCCAGAAGCGCCCGAGGATCGGCGCCCGCGATGGCGCGGGCCTCGACCTCCGCCTCGGCGCGCTCGGGAATGATGTTCAGCGCCTGCCCCCCCGCGATGGTGCCCACCTGAAGGCTGGACCACGGCGGCGCGAAACGGTCGTCCCGCGGGGCGTCCTCCTGCAATGCGCGGGCCTGAGCTTCGGCCGCGGCCAGAACCGGCAGTAGCTTGTGGATCGCGTTCTCCCCCAGTTCCGGGCGCGCGCTGTGACCCGCCCGCCCCGTCGCGCATAGCCGCAACGCGGCCTTGCCCTTGTGGGCCAGCACCGGCACGAGGCCCGTGGGTTCACCGACGATGCAGCCAAGCGGCGGCGCGCACAATTCGGGCAACGCCTCGATCAGGTGCGGCACGCCGCGACACCCGGCCTCTTCATCGTAGGACAGCGCGATATGTATCGGCACCTCCGGGGCCAGCGACGCCATGTCCGGTGCGGCCGAAAGCACCGCTGCGACGAACCCTTTCATGTCGCAGGCCCCCCGCCCGATCAGCCGCTCCCCCGCGTGGCGCAGCGTGAAAGGGTCGGCCTGCCATTCCGGCTCTTCGGCCGGAACCACGTCGACATGGCCGGACAGGACATAGCCGGGCCGTTCCGCGTCTCCGATCGTGGCGAATAGATTGGCGCGGTCGCCTTCCGGCCCGGTGAGAACATGGCAGGCGATGCCATGCCCTTCCAGCCAGTCGGCCACCGCCTCGATCAGCGACAGGTTCGGCCGGCCGACAACGCTGTCATATTCGACAAGTGCTGTGAGCGTATCCCGCGGCGTTCGTGAAAACGGCATGGTCCGGATGCCTCCTTTTGCAGGGCGAAGCAAAGACATGCCAAATCCGGGCGCAAAGCGAAAGGGCCCGCCGCATCTCCGCGCCCGGCGCATGGCTTCGAGGGTGGCAAGGGACGAGCGACAGTCCCGACAGCCGTCTTCACAGCATTGACCGTCGTCATGCGGCGCCGGGTCGTGCGGTCAACGCGCCCGTCGAACGCGGATTTTCCATTGCCCGGTCGCGTTGACCTGGACGTGGTAACGCCCCGGGATCTCGATCAGGTAAGATCCTTCGCCCTTGCCGCCCCTGTGCAGGTTCTGCACCACCTCGTCGCGCTCATTCAGCAGATAGACCACCATCACCGCGTCGCTGCTTTCGAAGGTCATAAGGCGCGGCGCGACCACGTCGAATTGCGGCGTCACCCCGCTGCCCGACCCGGTGAACTCCTCGGCATCCTCCGCCGCTGCCAGTTCGTCGAAACACGTCAATCGCCTGGCGTCGGACGAGATGTCACGGCAGGCACTCAGGCCGGCCGCAAGAGGGTCGGCCAAGACCTGGGACGGGGCAAGCCAGCCAATGATCAGGGCGCACGCGCCTACCACTCGACCGGACATCCCTTGCAGTTCTCCATATGCGCGCCTTCCCAGATCGCAAACCGGATGTTGTTGTCCTCCATCACGGCCCCGGCAAGGTCGGCATTGTAGAATTTCGTTTCCTGCAGGTTCGACGCCCGGATCGTAGCGCCGACCAGCCGGACTTTCGGCGCCCAGGAGGCCTCCATCGAGACCGCGGTCAGGTTCGCCCCTTGAAGCTGGGCACCGGCCAGGCGGGAAAAGTCCAGGTTCGCGCCGGTAAAGTCGGCGTCGGTCGCCGTCATCCCCTGCATGAAGGATTTCGTCAGGACCGCACCGCGCAGGTCGGCACCGGAAAAATCCACTCCCTTCAGCACGGAGTCCGACAGGTCGGCGCGCGTCAACTTGGCGCCGCGCAGATTCGCTCCGTTCAGCTGCACGCCCCGAAGATCGGCATGGGACAGGTCGACCCCCGGACAGTCCGCACCGGGCTCGAGCGTACAGTTGCCGATCACCAGCGGACCTTCGCGCGGCTCGTCCGTGTCCACGATCACGGGATAGTCCCGCGCGCCCGGTTCCAATGGCGTGTCAAAGCAGGTCTCGGCGGAGGCGGCGGCGGCGATCGCCAGGGGCAGGACCCAAACCGCACAAAAGCTGGCCTTCAGCATTCACTCTCTCCTTGAACAAAGTGAAGGGCGGCATCATGCCGCCCTTCCTTGTTTGCCTTACTGTGCGCTCGCAAGAAGTTCGTCGGGCACCTCGAAGACCCAGAACGATCCCCCCTGGCTGACCTGCGTGGTCAGCGTAGCCATGTCACCACCCCAGAGCGGAACCGCACCGCCATATCCCGACGCGATCCCGAGATACTGCTTTCCGTCCATTTCCCATGTGATGGGCTGCGAAATCACGCCGGACCCTGTGTTGAACTCCCACAGTTGCTCGCCGGTCTCGGAATGGAAGCCTTTGACATACCCGTCAGAGGTGCCGGTGAAGACCACATCGCCTGCCGTCGCCAGCACGCCGGCCCAGAGCGGGAACTCCTCGTTATGCTCCCAGACCTTCTCGCCGGTCGCCGGATCATAGGCCCGCAGCGTGCCGATGTGATCATCGTAAAGCCGCTTGATACGGAACCCCTGCCCCAGATAGGCCGCGCCAGCCTGGTAGGTGATGTTCTCGGTCCAGTAATCCTCGGTCCAGTTGTTCGCCGGCACGTAGAAGAGGCCGGTTTCCTGGCTGTAGGCCATGGGGTTCCAGTTCTTGCCCCCGAGGAAAGGCGGCGTCACCTGGATCGTGGCGCCCTTGGTTTCACCCTCCGCGGGCAGCGGCGGGCGTTGCCCCTCCACTTCGATCGGTCGCCCGGTCTCCAGGTCGATGCCCGTGGCCCAGGTGATGTCGTCGACAAACGGGAACGCGTTCAGAAGCGCGGTCGGCCGGTTGATCTTTTCGCCTTCGCGATCCGACAGCGCATCGATGTCGGTCACGTAGAAGAACCCGTTGCGGTCGGCATGGGCACCGGCCCGGTGGGTGTTGCCCTCGGCATCGGTGTAGTCGAACAGGATGATCTCGTTATTGCCGGAGCAGTCCCAGGCATCGTTGGGCGTATGCTGGTAGAAGCCGACGACTTCACCATCCGTCGGGTTCACATAGGCCTGCCCCGAGGTATAGAGCGAGTCGAAGTCCTGGTAGTTGTCGCCTTCCGAACGCTCCCACGTGTTCCACGGCGCGGGGTTTCCGGTGCCCACGATGATCGTGTTTGTCACCGGGTCGAAGCTCGCGGATTGCCACGGGGCGCCGCCACCGTGATACCAGGCTTCCTTCTTGTCGCTTCCATCCTCGTTCATCGGCCAGGACGGCGCGTCCGCGTCGCCGGTCGTGGTGCTTTCGGCCCCGGCCAGACGGCCCTTGTGACCCTCGACAAAGGGCCGCATCCAGATTTCCTCGCCGGTTTCGGGATCTCTGGCGAACAGTTTGCCGACCACGCCGAATTCGTCTCCGGACGAGCCGTGGATCAGCATGACGCGGTCGGTCTCCTTGTCCTTGATGATCGTCGGAGCACCTGTCATCGTGTAGCCGATCTTGTGGTCGCCGAACTTCTCGCGCCAGACCACTTTGCCAGTGTCCTTGTTCAGCGCGTAGATGCTGGCGTCGAGCGCCCCGAAATAGACCTTGTCACCGTAGATCGCGACGCCGCGGTTGATCACGTCGCAACAGGGGCGGATATCGTCGGGCAGACGCGCCTCGAATTTCCACAGGCGTTCGCCCGTTTTCGCATCCAGCGCCCAGACGCGGGAATACGACCCGGTGATGTAGATCACGCCGTCATGCACGACCGCCTGGCTTTCCTGCCCGCGCTGCTTTTCATCGCCGAACGAGAACGCCCATGCAGGGCGCAGGTGCTTGACCGTATCGGCGTTGATCTGGTCCAGCGTGGACCACCGCTGGGCATTGCTGCCCATGCCGTACATCAGCACGTCATCGGTGGTCTCATGGTCGTTGAGGATATCCTCCCAGGTCACCTTGCTGGTCTCCGCTGCCGCAAGGTTGGCGGCGGCAGCCAGGGCCAGGACGCTGGCCCCCGTCATTTTCAAGACATTCTTCATTTCTGTTCCTCCTCCGTCGAAGTTGTCGGACGGTGTGTCCACATCCGTCCGGGTTGGCTCAGGTCCCGCCGACCACCGGCAGGGCCTCGCTTTCGTAGTCTGTCCACCGCTGCACGACGCTGCGGTGGTATTCCTCGGGGTTGGCGCCCATTGCCGCGAATTCCGGCATCGGTCCGGCCAGGATCGCCTCCATCGGCGACAGCCCCCGTGTGACGGCCCGCTTCATGCGGTCGTCAAAACCTTCAAGATAGGCGCGGGTCTGCGCCAACGCGGCGCCGGTACGGTCAAGCGGCCCATGACCAGGCACCACCCCTGCGGGGTTCAGGTCGGCCAGGCGCTCCAGCGCCCGTTTCCACGCAGCAATGTCAGCGTCCGGAAGGCTCGGCGCCCGGTCGAGGAAAAGAAGATCGCCCGCGACAAGCGTGCCGGTCTCTTCATCGAGAATCGCAAGATCGGCCCCGGTATGCCCGGCCTCTCCGATCAACCGCAGCGCGCGGCCGCCAATAACGACAGGACCCGGCGCGACGGCTTGCGCCGGCGGATGCGGCGCGGTGCCCGTCATCCAGTTTCCGAGAATGGCATAGAGCGCCGTCGCATAATCCGCCCCGTTCGCCTCGGCGGCAGCCTTGCTGTCCGCCAGCGCCTTTATGGGACGGTCGGTGAAGGCCTGGTTGCCCAGCCAGTGATCGGGATGATGGTGCGTGTTGAAGACCGCCGCGACGCCCCCCAGCCTCTGATCCGCGAATGCCCGCAGCGCGGCGCCGAAGCGCGCGGTCGATCCGGTGTCGACGATCACCGAACCGGCGTCCGTCTCCAGAAGCACGATGTTGCAGATCGCCCCGCCATTTGCGGCGTCCAGGCTCTCTTGCGCGCCTTCGATCATCCAGACACCCCCCGCAACCTCAAAGGGGTTCAGCGCATAGCTTGAAGCCGCCCGTGCGGGCCGGACCAGGGAAGACGCCGCAGCAATCGCGACACCACCCAGCAGGACCTGGCGACGACTTGGGGCGCGCCGGGTCACGACTGTGCCTCCACCCGACCCTCGAAGCGGTAGCCGAGATTGTCGCGGGCCGTTATCGTCACCGGCTGCCGTGCAAGAGCGGCAGGCAGCAGAAACGTCAGTGCCGGGTTTTCCTCCACCGGCTCGTGCAGCTCCAGCCGTGCAATCGTTTCACCGTCGCCCGAGGCCAGTTCAAGTTCGGTCAGATGATGCGCGGCGATGCCCGGTGCAAGGCCGGTATCCATCGGGTGCCGCAGCGACACCCGCAGGCGTCCCGTGTCCGGCCAAAGCCGCGCCCGGATCTCGCCCAGGCGCTCCTGCCAATCGGGACGTGCATGGGCCGCAGCCGGCGCCGTGCAGCCCCCGCCCATCGCGGCGACATAGGTGGCACCCATCGCCCAACTGCCGTCTTCGCGCTCCACCGATGCGCGCAAGGCGCTGCCGATCTCGTATTTCACGCCAAAGCCGAGCAGCGGCAACGCCCTGCCCGGGTGAAAGGTCAGCACCAGCGGGATCGGGCTGTAGTCGATCGTCACCACGATCCGCCGCACCTGGCCCTCGATGCCGGTCGCATCCACGATCAGCGGAACATGCGCGACGTCTTCGGCCGCACTCGGTGCCAACGTCAGGACACTCGCGTCCTGCTGCCAATCTCGCGGCCCACCAAGGTATTCTTCCCGGTGCAAAGGCCACATACCGCTGTCGAACGGATCGGATCTGCCCCCGGCCCGGGCCGTCGGCACGGCGCCTGAAATCGGCCCCCCGGGAAGAAGATGCGACAGCAGCGAGGACATCGGCGTCGCTCAGTTCCGCAGGACGGATTGAAGCGCCTCGATCGCCGCATCCGGGTTCGGCGTGTCGCGCTTGAGCATTTGCGCCGCCTCGTCCAGTGCCGTGACCGAGCGCGGCGCACCGGACAAGGGCTCGAAACTGGCCCCTGCCTGCTCAAGCTCGTCGGCAAGCGACGCCGCGGCCTCGGCATCGTCCTTCACTTCCACCAGCTTGCCGTGCATCGCCTTCAGCTCGTCCTGCCGGTCCACCATTTCCTGGTCGTCGGGCCGGGTCTCGACATATGTGCGGATGGCCCAGATCGCTTCCTGACTCAGAATGTCGGCGAAGGGCGGCATCTTGACCGCGCCGTTCTGCTCGTACCCGTTCAGCACACGGTCCAGGTACCATTCGTCGCCCCAATCATTGGCTTCGAGAAATCGCAGGTCAGGCGCCAGCCCGCCCGAGATCGCCTCCAGCCCATGGCAGCGCGCGCAATTGCTGTTGAACCCTTTCGCGCCGATCTCGACGGCTTTGAACAGCACGTCGGGCTCGGCCTCGCGCCACGGGTTTTCCGACGCCATTTCTTCGGGCAGTTCGGGCAGTCCGGTGGTGTCGACGGCTTGCGGCGCGGCATCGCCATGCGCAAGGGCCATGGCCCCCAGGCCGGCGAACATGGCGGCGGTCGAAAGCTTGCGCTTCATAACATATCCTCCCAGGTCAAATCCTTCAGCCTGCATTGTGGCGAAGTGCCGGCCCCGCGAAATTGGCGAAACGTCGATGGAAAGGGCCCACCCCTAGACCTTGGTCGAATGGCCCGGGTCGACGAAAACGAGGACCATCGTCAGATGCGAATTTCGAAAACCATCGGTGCATTGCTGATCCCGGTCCTCATGGCCGGCCCGGCCACGGCCGAGCCCCTGTTCGACCCGGTCACCGGCCTCCGCATCGCCGCCTATCGCGCGCCTGTGCCTGAAAAGGTGCCGGGCGGCGAAACCGTCGGCACCTCCGAGGTCGTTGCGTTGGCGAAGAAAGGCGCGCTGCTGGTCGACGTGCGAGCGGCGCCCGGGCACAGGATCGACGATGACGGGCGCTGGATCGTCGCCGAGCGGCACGAAGCGCTCGCCGATGCGGTCTGGCTGCCGGAAACCGGCCATGGACGGCTGTCGCCCGCAATCGCCGACTATCTGCGCCGGTCCCTCGCCAGTTGCACCAATGGGAACACGGATCATCCCATCGTGATCTTCTGCCGAAACGACTGCTGGATGAGCTGGAATGCGGTTCAGCACGCCGCGGGAATGGGGTACACTCGGATCTATTGGTATCCCGGCGGGGTCGATGAATGGCAAGACATGGACCACCCCACGACAGAAGCCCGCCCGCTGGCGGTTTCGGCCTCGACATGCTCGTGACCCGCGCGCTCTCCGGCGGCGCGGACAGGTGTCGCGATCACGCTCCCGGACGCAGCGGGGGTGCCTTGGCATGACGCAACTCGAAAACCAGGCCGCCACCGGCGCGGACTGCCCTGTCAAAGAGCCCAGGACCATTTCGTCGGCCCTGATCGTCGAGGATCACCCTCTGTTCTGCGATGCGCTCATGCTGACACTTCAGCTCGTGGCCGACATCCACAGCGTTCGGACCGCCCACAGCATCGCCGACTGCCTTGCCGCCCTGGAGTCCGGCGAACGGCCCGATGTCATCCTGCTGGATCTCAACCTGCCCGATTCCGACGGGCTGGACAGCCTGTTGCGGGTCAGGAACGCGGCGGGCGAGGCCGATATCCTGATCGTGTCGTCCATCACCGACAGCAAGATCATCGGCGCGGCCATCGAGGTCGGCGCGGCCGGCTATGTGCCCAAGCACAGTCAACGCGCGGTGTTCCAGGCAGCCCTGCGGACGATCTCCGAAGGCCGGACATTCCTGCCCGAGGGCTTCATCGTCAATGTCTCCAAATGTCCTGGCGACGAGCCTACACCGTTGGAACGATTGCAAAACCTGACCGAGCAGCAAGCCCGTATCCTGAGGCTTATCTGCCAGGGCAAGTTGAACAAGCAGATCGCCTTCGATCTTTCGATCAGCGAAGCGACGGTCAAGGCCCATGTCACCGTGATGATGCGCAAGCTGGGGGTTCAAAACCGCACGCAGGCCGTTCTGATCGCGCAGTCCGCGAAGTTTGACAACCTGTCTGCCTCATGACGTAATTCACCAGCCCGACGCGGGCGCGCACAAGCAAAACTAGGCAAGAGATGGACGAAAAGAACGGGAGGTCGTCCGCTCATGGGGAGGAGGGTACGCTCGAAGCGGTTCGGGCGCGGCCTGGCTCATCTGAAGCGGCATCGCAGGCGCTGTCTCGGGCAGCCCGGCAGGGCGCATCGCTGATGCGGTCCGCCCATGTCGCATCCGATGCGCCCGACGCGGTCGCGCAGCTTCTGCGCGACCTTGGTGACGATCTCGCGCTTGCCATCCTGTTCGTCTCGCCCCGCGCGGATTTTTCCGCCGTGATGGATGAAGCAAATCTTCTCTTTGCGGGCACGCAGGTCCTGGGGTGCACCACCGCCGGCGAAATCGCCGGCGGCTATGTCGAGGACGGCATCGTCGGGATCGGCCTGCCGCGAAGCCATTTCGAGGCCAGTGTCGTTACCATCGAGAACCTCGACGAGATCGCACCCACAGCCCTGATCGAGCACATGATCCGGACCCGCCGGGACCTGGAAAAGGACAGCACCGATTTCGAGAACGAATTCGCATTTCTTCTGGTCGACGGCACATCCCTGCGCGAGGACGCGCTGATGAACGTGCTGGCCCGCGGGCTCGGACCTGTACCGCTGTTCGGAGGCTCCGCCGGGGATGGCACGCGGTTCAGGCAAAGCCTGCTCTACTGCGATGGAAAGGTGCAGAAGAACGCCGCACTGCTGACCTTCTTGCGGACCCGCTGCCCCATCAAGGTGTTCAGCTTCAATCACCTCGACCCCGCCGATCAACGCATGGTCGTCACCCGTACCAACGCCGCCGCTCGCCGCGTGCAAGAGATCAACGCCGCCCCCGCCGCGCGGGAATACGCGCGCATCCTCGGCAAGGATCAGACCCAGCTCGACCCGTTCACCTTTGCGGCCCATCCGCTCGTCGTGCGCATCGGCGGCCGGTATCACGTGCGGTCCATCCAGCGGGTCGACGGCGACGACCTGATCTTCTTTTCCGCAATAGACGAAGGCGTTGTCCTGACCCTGGCCGAACCGCGCGAGATCGCCCAGACCCTCGCCGAAGACTTCGAAACCCTGAACCACGGCGGCCGGCTGGACAGCATTCTGGCCTGCGATTGCATCCTGCGCCGGATCGAAGCCCACCAGAAACAGCGCAGCCTTGCCGTTTCGAAGGTTCTCCGGCGCAACCGCGTCGTCGGCTTTTCCACCTACGGCGAACAGTTCGGCGCCATGCATGTCAACCTCACCATGACCGGCGTTGCGATCTACGCCCCCGAGGACGACTGACGATGTACGACAATCTCGTCGATCCGCGCGAACCGCTCGAAGTTCAGTTCGAACGCCTGCGCGCCATCAGCGCCGTCCTCATGCGCCGCGTCGAGAGCCACGCCGATCGGGACGGTGCGGCATATGCCCAGTTCGAACGTGCCGTGGTGCTCGAGGATCAGGTCCGCTCCCGCACTCAGGAACTGGAGCGTGCTCTTGATCTTCTGAATGAATCCAATGAACGGCTGTCCGCTGCGAACAACGAGGTCGAGGCCGCCCGCCGCGACCTCTCGGATGCCATCGAAGCGGTGCAGGAAGGCTTTGCTCTCTTCAACGAAGAAGACGTGCTTTTACTGTTCAACCGGCGCTTCTGCTGGCAGATGCCGGATGTGCGCGCAAGGCTGAAGCCCGGCCTCCGCTTCGACGAATACGTCGAAATCGTCAGCCAGAGCCGGGCTTTGTATCTGCCACCCGATACGGACAGCGGAGACTGGGTGAACGGCCGGCTCGGCCGCCACCGTCAGGAACACATGATCTTCAACCTGGCCCTCAAGGACGATCGCTGGCTTCAGATCTCGGAACATCGCACCGCCAACTCGGGAACGGCGATCGTCCAGACCGATGTGACCGACCTGATGCGCACCGGGCGCGAACAGCGCGAGCGCCTTCTGGACAGTCAAAGCCGCATGATCCGGGCAACGCTGGACCATCTCGACCAAGGGGTGGCGATTTTCGACGCCAAGGCGCAACTCGCGGGATGGAACAGCCGCCTCAAGACCCTGACAGCCTTGTCGCCGCACGCCTTTGTCCTCGGAATGCCCTTCGCTCACATGGCCGAGCATCTCTCGCAGAACTTCCACATGGCCAACCGCGAAGAGGAACGGCGGCTGGCGCTATGGGTCCGTGGCTCGACACCCCGTTCGCCGATCTCGTTCGAACTCACCCAAACCGCGACCGGCCGAATCCTCGACACGTTTTCCCAACGGCTTCCCGACGACGGCTTCATCGTCTCGTTCACCGACGTGACCGTCGAACGGCGCAACGCCCGCGACCTGGCGCGGGCAAATGAAGAGCTCGAAGCCAGGGTCGCCGCCAGAACCGAAGAATTGCAAGCGGCCTTGCTGCAGGCAGAACGCTCGAACGCTGCAAAGTCGCGCTTCGTGGCGGCAGCCAGCCATGACCTCTTGCAACCGCTCTCCGCCTCCAAGCTCTACCTGTCCGCGGCCGAAGACGGCACGCACCCCGAGTCGATCCGAAAGGCCGCCGAGGCCCTGACCAGCGTCGAGGCAATCATCGAGGCCCTGCTCGACATCTCCCGCCTCGACACCGAGGAAATCCGCTTTACCCCGGTCGAGGTGGCCCTTGACGAGATCCTGACGCCGCTGTCCCACGCCTTTGCCCCGGTTGCCGCCGCCAAGGGGCTGGACCTGCGCATCCGGCCAAGCCGCCTGCGTGTCATGAGCGATCCCTCCTACCTGCACCGCATCCTTCAAAACCTGATCTCCAACGCCATCCGGTACACGACCGAGGGCGGGGTGCTCGTCGGGGCGCGTCGCAGGGGTGACTCCGTCAGGATCGATATCTGGGACACCGGCATCGGCATCTGCGAAGAGGATCGCGGCGTGATCTTCGAGGAATTCAGAAGATTGAACCGCCGCGCGTCCGCCGCCGAGGGCATGGGGCTCGGTCTCGCGATCGTGGAAAGGGCGTGCGCGCGCCTGGGACACAGGATCAGCCTGCGCTCGCAACCGGACCGGGGCAGCGGGTTCATCGTGACGCTGCGCGGGGCGGCGCAGCAGACCCAGGCACACGCCGCGTCGCAGGGGCTTCCGGAACGTCCCGTCGCAAACCTGCCGCCAAGCCTGCTGGTTCTGATCGTCGACGACGATGACGGAATACGCAACGCTCTGGTCGCGCTGCTCGAACGCTGGGGTGTCAGCGCCCTGGACGCCGCAAGCCTGGCCCAGGCGAGCGCGCTTCTCGACGAAGTGGACATCATTCCTGACGCCATCATCATGGACTATCAGCTGGGGAACATGGAAAACGGGCTCGACACGGCGCGCGCCCTCCATGCGCGCTACGGCCCCTGCCCGACCTGCGTGATCTCCGCCAACCGCTCGCCATGGTTGAGAAGCGAATGCGCGACCGAAGGCTGGACGTTCATTCCCAAGCCTGTTCCCGCCCGCGAGCTTCTGGGCTTTCTGGCTGTGACCGGCAGCGGATCCGACTGAAATGCGACAGATGCGGCGCGGCACGCCACGCCGAGATCTTTTCGTCTCGCGCCCCCAGGCGACATTGATGCAAAAATGCCAGACCGGCCCGTGCTTGGCACCGCAGGGACCTTGCGCTTTCTTCGCAGCGCCTTAAACGTCACGGCAGAACCGCCAGGGAAGCATGACCGCACGTACCCAGCTTCGACACGATTGAAATGGGACACAGTCATGAACCTCTCTCGCCTCAGCCTCCTGCTGATCACGACCGCTTTTCTGCCCGTGCCTGCCGCCTATGCGCAGGACGGCGACGACGCCACTTTCCTCGGGACGATCCGCATCGGCTCGCCGGAAGCGCAAGCGCTTCTGGGCAATGACGAGATCTCGGAAGAAGAGATCGAACAGCGCAATCCGCAATCCATCCGCGACGTGTTCGACGGGGAAACCTCGGTCACCACCAGCGGCGGGGCGGCGATTGCCAACAAGGTCTTCGTCAACGGTGTCGAGGAAAGCCTGCTGTCGGTCACCATCGACGGCGCGCGGCAGAACAAGTCGGCGTTTCACCACACCGGAAACGTGCTGATCGACCCCGCGCTGCTGAAATCGGTCGAGGTCAGCAAGGGCCTGGCGCCGGCGGATGCGGGACCGAACGCGCTGGCCGGGTCGCTGGCCTACGAGACCAAGGACGCCGCCGACCTGCTGGAGGATGGCGACAATTTCGGCGGCATGACGACGCTGACTTTCGGCACGAACGAGGACCAGGTGCGCGCCGGGCTGACGCTCTTCGGGCGCAGCGGCGGGTTCGAATACCTGCTGAGCGGCACGCGGTCGGACAGTGGCAGCTACGAGGATGGCAGCGGCGTGACCGTGCCCGGCTCGGAGGCGGATCTGACCAGCTACCTGGGCAAGTTCGCCTATACCTCGCCCACGGGGCACCGCCTGGAATTCGCGGCGTCGCAGACCGAAGATACCGGCCTGCGCGCCGGGCAGGCGGGGCCGGGCGGCATCATCTTCATCCGGCCGGATTTTGCAGGCGTTGTCGGACGGCCCAGCGTGCTGGTGCCGGCCCTGTCAAAGCGCACGTCCTATACGCTGACCTACACCAAAGACAGTGCCACGGACTGGTTCGATCCGTTCTTCCAGCTGAGCTACAACGAGCAGGAAATCGACGCGTCGGGCGTTTTCGGCAAGAACGAAAGCTTCAGCGGGACGTTCAAGAACCGCTTTGCCATCGCCGGCGGGGACCTGTCGGTGGGTGTCGATTTCTTCGACGAGTCCGCCTCGGGCTTTGGCCGTGGTCCGGGCCCGTTCGGCAGCTCCGGGCGCGAAGATCACTGGAACATCGGGATATTCGCGCAGGCGCGGCAGGATGTCGGCGAGCGCGTGTCGGTGTCATATGGCGCGCGTTACGACTGGCAGGAGTTCGAGGCCGCCAACGGCCAGACCTTCAAGGATGACGGGTTCAGCGCCAACGGGTCGGTCGATTACAAGATTACCGATGCGCTAACCCTGAACGCGGGCTATGCCCATAGCTGGGGCGGGTACGAGCTGGGCGAGGCGGCGCTGATCAATTTCGGCGCGCCGTGGACCTATGCCGGGTTCACCACGTCGCGGTCGGATGCGGGCCGGATCGGTCTTCGGTATGAGCAGGGGCCGTGGCAGCTGAGCGGTGCCTATTTCGAGACCTATGTGAACGACATCAACGCGGTGCTGCCCACTGGCGGCGACCGGGGTGCGATTGCCGACCTGTCCTCCAAGGGCTGGGAAGCATCGGTCGGGTACACGTGGGCCAACGGCTTCATCCGGGCGAACTATACCGATGCCGATGTCGACCTGAACAGCACGACAATCGGCTCGACCGCCTATTACCTTGGCCGCCCGGTCGGCAAGGCGATCGCACTGGAAGGCGCTGTCGATATCACCAACGAGTGGACCCTCGGCGGCACGGCGGAAATTGCATTCAAGAACCGCGACACGCCGGTGCCGCTGTCGGGCTACGAGGTCGCCAACCTCTACGCGACCTACACGCCAAGCAGCTTCGACCGTTTGCAGATGCGGCTGGACGTTCGCAACATCTTTGACGCGACCTACACCAGCCGCTCGTCGGACGGGGTCGGGCTGGGCAACGTGATCGCGTTGACGGAACCGGGCCGCTCGGTCAGCCTGACGGCAAATCTCAAGTTCTGATGCGCCCTGCCAGGACCTGACGTTCCGTGTTGCGGAACAGACGGTTACGCGAGGCAGAGACCCCGATCCAATACGAACGATAGCCACCGCCGCGCGCGGTGGCTATTGGCCTGGCCGGTTTGACGACGTGCCGAAAACGCGTAGTGGCGTGCCGCTTCACGACCCTTGGGTCTGGACTTCGAACGGCAAGGACGAGTGGTGCAGCACGATGCGCAGACCGCCCTCTGGATCCTTACGGTATCCAAAGCTCTTGTCGGTCTTCACGACATCGCCATCCTTGTCCGTGAAGAAGAACCATCCCATCCACATGGCGCAGGCCCCGTCAATGACGCTTGCGGCGGTTTCCGAGCGGGTCTGCCGCCATCCCCGAAGGGCAAACCCGGCGTCGAGGGGATAGTCGGGGTCATTTCCGACGAAATAGGACAGTGCGCCTTTTCTGGTCGTGCGAAAGGTCTTCTCGCCACCGCTCAGCGTCGGCTTGAACAGGACGGACCCGAAGTCGAACGCATAAGCCGAGTCTATGATCTGCTCGGCGATCCGCTTCGCCCGGTCGAACCCGCCGGCCTCGTAGGCTGTCGCGATTGCAACAAGCCCGTCGCCCCAGGAGCCGCGTGCCTTGGCAAGGTCGTCTTCGGTTATAGTCAATATACTCTCCCGATGGGCGCAAGGCGCTCGACGCCAGACGCATGGCCCGTCTCACGCGGAGTGCACGGCCCTCCTTCAAGGGTAGACGAATTTTGCAGCCGCATCATCTTTCAGAATGACATCCCGGTCGTATGCACCATCATGCCATCCGCATCCGACCCATCCTCCTTCGGGCGCGTACGCAGGATTTCGAGGCTTTTTTGCAGGCCCTTTGCATCCGTGTCCCGCGCGATGACCACGACCCGGCTGGTCGTGTCGGTCCCGGACCAGGATCGGACCTGTACCGGCGTGTCAAAGATGTGCTGCACGCCGTGGAACACGAAGGGCAGCTCCAGGCCTTCCACGTGCAGGATCCCCTTGATCCGCAGGATATCCGGCCCCTTTATCGCGATCAGGGTGTCGAGCCAGAAATCAAAGATGCCGGCCGGGATCGGGTCTTCGACTTCAATCGCCGCTGATGAGATCCGATGATCATGATTCGCGTGATGTCCGGCCTGTCCAAACGGGAGTGAGGCCGGCTTGCTGTTCTTCTGGGCAAAACCCGAAAGCCCCGCAAGCGGGTCCGGCTTTGACGGCTCGGTGCCGAGCCAATCCGAGATATCGCCCGATGTCACGCTCGGACGCAGGGCCGACAGGCCGAACAGCGCGCCAGGCGGGATCCGTCCATGCTCGGCGTGTATGCGGCGGGCGGTGGCGTTGAGGCCCTCGATACGAGCTTCGAACCGCTCAACCTCGTGCGGCGTGACAAGATCGGTCTTGGTCACGACAACCAGGTCGGCCATCGCGATCTGGTGCACCGCCTCGAACTGGGTATCGAGCGTGCGAGGCCCGACGGCAGCATCGGCAAGAGTCACCACTCCATCCATACGGAAGGACGGAGCGATCTGCTGGTCCATGACCAGCGTATGAAGGATCGGCCCCGGATCGGCGATGCCGGTCGTCTCGATGACCACGCGGTCGAACGCGAGGTCGCCGCCTTGCCTCTTGTCCAGGAGCGCCCGCATGGTCTCGACAAGGTCGCTGCGGATAGTGCAACAGATGCAGCCCGATTGCATGAGGACGGTTTCTTCGGTCGCTTCTTCGATCAGATCGTGGTCCAGCCCGACATCGCCGAACTCGTTCATGACCACAGCGATCCTACCGGCGTCGGGGTCACGGATGAGGTTATTCAGCAGAGTTGTCTTTCCTGATCCGAGGAAGCCCGTGAGCAAGGTCACGGGTATCCGGTCGTCAGAGGTTTCGGTCGCCATGCGTGCCTCTTTACAATTCTGGCCTGTCGCGCAACGAATGGTACGTTATAACATGCTATATCACAAGGAGCGGAGATGAACAAAGTGAAGTTCGGGTCACGTGAAACCGTCGAGCAGATCGAAGAGGGATATGAATTGGCGCCGAAATTCGGATCGGATGGCCTGATGCCCTGCATCACGTCCGATGCAAGGTCCGGGGAGGTGCTCATGCTCGGGTGGATGAACGCCGAGGCGCTGCACCGGACGCTCGAGTCGGGCGAAGCCCACTATTTCAGCCGCGCCCGGCAGGTTCTCTGGCACAAGGGCGCGACGTCCGGTCTTGTGCAGAACGTCGTCGAAGCACGGATCGACGATGATCAGGACGCGATCTGGTTGCGGGTCGAAGTCTCGGGGTCGGGCGCATCTTGCCACGTTGGATACCGATCCTGTTTTTATCGAGCGGTGCCAGTAGGTCAGGAAGCCGGTCAGCCACTGAAATATCTGGAAGACGCAAAGACGTTCGATCCTGACGAGGTGTACGGCGATGCTCCAAATCCGACCCAGCTCTGACCTGCATTGGACGCGGCGCGCCTTGCACCTGGCTGAACAGATCCGGGGTCATGTCCGGCCCAACACGCCCGCGGGATGCGTGATCGTCAAAGGCGGTCACGGTGTCGGAGAGGCCGCGACCGGAAGGAATTGATGAGTCGTGGGAGGCAAGGTGGGCAAAGGTGATCAGCAGATCCTTTCGTGACGCGTCGCGAACCTTCTGGCACGTTCAGCGTGTCAAACGCCTGATCCGGTGGCACCTGGGGGCCGGGATGCAATGCCTCGTTTCCGTGCGCGAGGCTTACTGCACAGACCCCGGATGCGAGGGCTTCACCACCGAAATCCGAATCGTTCACCTCGGTTTGCGAGAGATACGCACGACGGTCCACAAACCGATCGCAGACGTCACCGAGGGCGACATCGCCGCAATCCTGTAAGCCTTGGCTCGCAACGCAGGATCAGCGTCGACTTGCCCGAGCCGTTCGGGCCGACGAATGTCACGATCTCACCGGGTTGGACGAGGGGACCGAGGCACGGACCACGGTGATCGATCCCCTCAGCCTCGAGTTTGACACCGGGCCGGGCTTTCATCCGGCGCTCATTCGTTCTCTTGGCGAGAGCATCGCCAACTGCACATCGTCCTCCTGACACGCGCGTGAAGGGCCATCGGCGGCGGGGGGCCGCTGCGAGGCCTCTTGCCCTGAAAGGTTGCCACGCAAAACTTCCCGGGCACCAAGCGATGGTCCGCCCTGATCTGTCAGAGGCGTGTAGGCGACGGCACGGTGCATAGTGGACATCGTAGGTCCGACGCGGCTTAGGAAAGTCTCTGAGACGGTCGGTCATCTCGCCGATGGCGTGATCGGCGTCAAAGCGGCACCGGAGCATCCCGTCGCGCTCCCGAACAGGGCGCTGATGACAACCGCATTGGTGGCGCTCGGCGCGAGACGGAGCCGCATCAGCGCCGCCTCATGTGCATGATTTCTTCCGATTGCGCCAATTGGAGGGGTTGGCGACCGCCAAGTGGCAGGTTAAACGTTATGATATAACATTGAGCAAAGGCATCGCATGACACAGACAGACTCCCGCCTCCCCGTCACCGTGCTTTCCGGCTTTCTCGGCGCCGGGAAGACGACGCTCCTGAACCGCGTCCTCAACAACCGCGAGGGCCGACGTGTTGCCGTGATCGTCAACGACATGTCCGAGGTGAACATCGACGCCGACCTCGTGCGCGAAGGCGGCGCCAACCTCAGCCACACCGACGAAACGCTCGTGGAGATGAGCAATGGCTGCATCTGCTGCACCCTCCGCGACGACCTGCTGGACGAGGTCCGCAGGCTCGCCAGCGAGGGACGCTTCGACTATCTGCTGATCGAATCGACCGGCATTTCCGAACCGCTGCCGGTGGCCGCGACCTTCGATTTCCGCGACGAGGACGGCGACAGCCTGTCGGATGTCTCGCGCCTCGATACCATGGTCACGGTGGTCGACGCGGTGAACCTGCTCAAGGACTACTCCAGCCATGATTTCCTCAGCGACCGGGGCGAGACCATGGGCGAGGAGGACGAGCGCACGCTGGTTCACCTGCTGACCGACCAGATCGAGTTTGCCGATGTCGTGGTGCTCAACAAGGTCTCCGACGCGGGGCCCGAGCGCACCGATGCGGCGCGCAAGATCATCCGCAGCCTGAACGCCGACGCCCGGATCATCGAGACCGATCATTCCGACGTCGCCGCGGACGCCATCCTCGACACCGGGCTATTCGATTTCGAGAAAGCGCACGAGCACCCGATGTGGGCCAAGGAACTCTACGGCTTTGCCGATCATGTGCCCGAAACCGAGGAATACGGCGTCGCGTCCTTCGTCTATCGCGCGCGGCAGCCGTTCCACCCCGAGAAGGTCCTCGAGATCCTCAACGGCAACCTGCCCGGCGTGATCCGCGCAAAGGGGCATTTCTGGATCGCCACGCGGCCCGACTGGGTGGCGGAATATTCGCTCGCCGGGGCGCTGTCATCGGTCACCCCGCTGGGCCATTGGTGGGCCACGGTGCCCAAGGAGCGACACCCCGACCACGCCGCCGCGCAGGAGTACTTGAGGGCGCACTGGCAAGAGCCATGGGGCGACCGCCGGCAGGAGATCGTGTTCATAGGCGCGGGTATCGACTGGCCCGCGCTGAAGGCGCGGCTGGACGCGGCGCTGGTGCCCGAAAGCGTGGCACCGGGACCGGACCACCTGCCCGACCTACCCGATCCGTTCCCGGCGTGGCGGAGGGCTGCGGCATGACGGTCCACAAATTTATCGAACCTGCCGGGAACCACGGCGTGGTCACGACGGCGTCGCTCCAGGGTGTGCGGGAGGTCCGGGACGCTGGCGTCGGCGGTGTCATCTGGGACCGCAGGCCGCTCGACTCGTTCCAGACCTGGATCGACGGGCTCACACCCGCCCGGCTTCCGTGGGCACGGGTCATTCTGCGCCCTGCCGCGGTTCAAAATGCGGTCACCGCGGCCTGCGACAACGCGCGGCTGCCGGACGGTCCGGAGCGGCGACGCCTGATCGACGACATTTCGGCGCTCGCCGACATGTTCTCGGATGTCATGGACGCCCGCTGGCTGCGCCTGCGCCTCGATGTGGTCGACGGCAATGCCTGCCGCCGCTTTCACGTCGACCGGATCACCGCGCGGCTCATCTGCACGTATCGCGGCACCGGCACGCAGTACGGCGTGACCGCAGATGGAAACGCAGACCCGCAGACGATCCACACCGTCCCGACCGGCTCGCCCTTCGTCATGCGTGGCACGCTCTGGCCCGTGACACCCGATTCAGGCTTGCTGCATCGCTCGCCCCCGATCGAAGGAACGGGAGAAACGCGCCTCGTTCTCGTCCTCGACCCGATCGACGACCCCGCAGACGAACCCGAGAGCAACATCCTTCACTGAAATACCATTCCGGGAGACAAAAACATGAAGACACGTGCCGCCATCGCATGGGAACCGAACCGCCCGCTCGAAATCGAGGAGATCGACCTCGAAGGCCCGAAGGAGGGTGAGGTTCTGGTCCGGATCGTAACGACAAGCCTCTGCCATACCGACGTCTTCACGCTGTCGGGCGAAGACCCGGAGGGCCTTTTTCCTTGCGTCCTCGGCCATGAAGGCTGCGGCGTGGTCGAGGAGGTCGGCAAGGGCGTGACCTCTGTCAAACCGGGCGACCACGTGATCCCGCTCTATGTGCCCGAGGACCCGAATTGCCCCTACATCAAGTCCGGCAAGACCAACCTTTGCCAGACCATCCGCAAAACGCAAGGCGCAGGCGTGATGCCGGATGGCACCTCGCGCTTTTCCTACAAGGGCAAGCAGATCCTGCATTACATGGGCACCAGCACGTTCAGCGAATACACCGTACTGCCCGAAATCTCGGTGGCGAAGATCTCGAAAGAGGCGCCACTGTCTAAGGCGTCGGTGATGGGCTGCGCGGTTCCCACGGGCATGGGCGCGGTACGCAACACCGCCAAGGTCGAGGCCGGTTCGACGGTCGCTGTCTTCGGGCTTGGCGCGGTCGGCATGGCCGTGATCCAGGGGGCCGTCATGTCGGGCGCCTCGAAGATCATAGGCATCGACATCAACCCGTCGAAGTTCCTGCTGGCAAAGGCGCTCGGCGCGACCGAGTGCATCAACCCGAAGGATTACGACGCTCCGATCCAGGAGGTTCTGGTCGAGATGACCGATGGCGGGCTCGACTATACGTTCGAGGCGGTCGGCCATGTCGGCCTGATGCGCGCCGCGCTCGAGTCGTGCCACAAGGGCTGGGGCGAATGCACCGTGATCGGCGTGGCCGGGGCGGGGCAGGAGATTTCGACCCGTCCGTTCCAGCTGGTTACGGGCCGGGTCTGGCGCGGCACGGCGTTCGGCGGCGTCAAGGGCCGCAGCGAATTGCCGGGCATGGTGGACGAATGGCTGCGCGGCGATTTCAGCGTCGATCCCTACATCACGCATCACATGACCCACAACCAAATAAATACGGCGTTCGACCTTCTGAAAGCCGGTGAATCGATCCGGTCGGTCATCCATTTCGACCCCGACGCGACAATGACGGTCAACTCTCTGCCCGGCGTGCTCGTCCCCGAATGACGCGCTCGGTGGGACGTCGTTGGTTCATTCGCTGTCCGCCGTGAGAAATCATGACCGTCACCGGCCACACGACGCTCGCCGAGGTAACCCGCTACACAAAGGAGGTAAATCGCCCTGAAATGGCTGACGAAGCCATGACGCGTCTGAAGTGGAACGCCCGGCGAACAAAACATTGGCGAACCTACGCAAAAGGTTCGCCAATAACACCGCCAAACCCCTGGTGAAAAAGGATATTATTATGTGTGATGGCGGAGACGAAGGGATTCGAACCCTCGAAACGGTCTCCCGTTTACTCCCTTAGCAGGGGAGCGCCTTCGACCACTCGGCCACGTCTCCGCCGACGCGTATAGCCAAGGAAACATAGGGAATACAAGGCCATTCTGCCCGTCTTCCGAAAAACCTTGCCACAGGCGAAAACTGGCCCGGGAGCCACGGGGAAACACTGAAAAACACCGGATCCGGGCAGAGCCGGGTCGATTTCCCTTGCAGCGAAAGCGCCCCCGACGCTCGGTGCGGCGTGGCGCATGCCAGCAAGGGGGTCCAACGCGAGTTGGCCCCCAACGCCTCCACCTGCGGGCTTCAGGCCAGGTGCATGACTGTCGGCACTCATCCCGTGCCGGCACAGGCCTTCAGGTCTTCTGCGCCGCGGGATTTAAGGATAACGAAGGGCGTGTAATGTCCAGTGCTGCCTCCCCTCTCTTTTTTACGGTTTCCAATCAGTTCATCTCTGACTGGCTGGGCGCATTGCGGCCCCTGTGCTCCGAGGATCACTTCGCGTCCCTTCTCGAGCGGTCCGACCTGCCGGCACGCCACCACGAGCGAAAGGGCCGGGTCACGCTGGATCAGATCGTCCGCCTGTATCAACTGGCCGCGGTGGAAACCGGGGACGAGATGATGGGGCTGTGGTCGCGCCCCATCCGGCCGCGGGCCTTGCAACACCTGCTGACATCCGTGCGCGAGGCGACGTCCCTGGCCTCTGCGCTCTATCGGTTCTCGACCTTCTGGAACCTGCTGCTGGACGACTACCGGCTCGACCTCGTGGAAACGGATGCCATGCTCACGCTGCGGCTTGTGCCGCAAGGCGACACGCCGCCACAGCGGTTCGGCCACATGCTGATCCTCAAACTGGCCCACGGCCTGATATCCTGGCTTGCCCGATACGAAGTCCCGGTCAAAGCGGTGGAGTTCGCGTTTCAGCGCCCCCCGTTCGAAGAGGACTATGCCGTCATATTCCCCGCGCAGGCAGGCTTCGGCAGGCCGGCGACATCCCTGGTCTTCGATCAAAAGGCGCTGGGGCCGGTTCAAATACGCACCGCCACCGATCTTGAGGTCTTCTTGCGCAATGCGCCCCGCGACTGGATCTTCACACGCTCCAGCGAACATACCCAGTCCCTGCGCGTGCGCGCCTATCTCGGCAAGACAGGGTGGGAGAATGCGAGCCTCTCCGGGGCGGCGCGCGCCCTGCACGTGACGCCGCGCACCCTGATCCGCAGGCTTCGGGCGGACGGCACGTCGTTTCAGTCGATCAAGGACGCGCTGCGCCGAGATATTGCGATCCGGCACCTTCAGGCCGGCAATCGCAGTGTCGAGGCCATTGCTCAGGACGTCGGGTATTCATCGGCGGCGAGTTTCCACAAGGCCTTTCGACGGTGGACTGGCAAATCCCCCAGCGCGTATCGACGCGCACAAATGTTCAATCCATAGTTTTGTCACTTTCGGACAACAGGCTGTCACCTCACGATATGGCGTGTCGCCGCTGAGATCGCTACTTTGCATTTGGAAATAGAATTTAAACCTGCAAAGCACGTCCGGGTCGCCTGACACTCGCCTTCTTACGGTTGGCGAAATCCGACAGTGCGCCGCCTTGAAGGGACCGCTCTGATGTCCGAGAAACTGGATGCCATCCTTGCCGCCGCCCACGATCACGCCACCGGGGTCATCGCGCCCAATGTCGACGGTTGGAACACCGCCCGGAAATGGCCGCGCGACGCCTCCGACAAGGCGGGGGCCGCCGGCCTGACGGGCCTCTTCGCCCCCGAGGAATGGGGCGGCCAGGGCTTGCCCCTGTCCGAGGGCATCCAGGTCTACGAACAGCTTGGCCTGGGCGACGGGGCCTATGCTTTTGCGCTC
This sequence comes from Roseovarius sp. THAF8, assembly GCF_009363735.1. NCBI lineage: Bacteria > Pseudomonadati > Pseudomonadota > Alphaproteobacteria > Rhodobacterales > Roseobacteraceae > Roseovarius > Roseovarius sp. THAF8. The sequence goes on from NZ_CP045410.1 coordinate 1,561,165, forward strand.
TCCATGCACAACATCTGCACCTATGCGGGATGCGGCTACGGCACGCAGGCGTTCAAAGACCAGTGGGCGCGCGACCTGACATCGGGGCGCAAGCTGGCGAACTTCGCTTTGACCGAGCCGCAGTCGGGGTCGGACCCGATGCAGATGTACACCCGCGCCACGATCAACGATGACGGCACGTGGACGATCAGTGGATCGAAGGCATGGGTCAGCTTGGCGGGTGAGGCCGACATCTACTTCACCGTTGTCAAAACCAGCGATGCACCCGGCCACAAGGACATGGCGATGATCGCCATTCCCGCCGACGCACCGGGGATCAGCTTTGGCCCGATCTACGACACGCCATCCTACAACTTCCTGCCCATGTCCGAGATGTATCTCGAGAAGGTCGTGGTCAGCGAGGACAACATCATCCTGCCCATCGGTCAGGGCTTTCAGGGGTCCCTGATGGCCATCGACATCGCCAGGGTCTCGATTGCATCCGGCTGCTGTGGCTTGATGCAGGCCGCGCTCGATACTGCCCTGTCCTATTCGAAGAACCGCAGGATGTTTGGCGGAAAGACACTCGATCTGGAGGGCATCCAGTGGATGCTGGGCGAGGTCGCGACCGATCTTGAGGTGTCCAGGCTGCTCTATCGCAAGGCCGCCGAGGCGCTTGGCACATCGGAAGGCCCGTTGATGGCCGCTCATGCGAAACGCTTTGTGCCCGATGCCGCGTTGAAAGCAGCGAACACCTGCACCCAGGTTCTCGGGGGGGCGGGGTTGCTGCAACCTTACGGCCTGGACCGTCTGTCGCGTCTTGCACAGATGTTGCGGATCGTCGACGGCACCACGGAAATCAGCCGTGTTGTCATCGGGCGGGCATTGCAAAGGCGCGCGGCCGGATTGTCCGACATGACCGTGCCCACGGGGTTCGGCGAAACGGCGGACAGTGACGCGACGCGCAAAGCCGGCTAGTCCGGCTACGCCCTCAGGATCCTTGACCGGGGGGCGAACGCGGCCTCTTACGTGTTGAACAGAAAGTGCAGCACGTCGCCGTCCTTGACGATATACCCCTTGCCCTCGGCGCGCATCTTGCCGGCTTCCTTCGCCGCCTGCTCGCCGCCCAGCCCGACGAAATCCTCGTAGGCGATCGTTTCGGCCCGGATGAAGCCTTTCTCGAAATCGCCATGGATGACCCCCGCCGCCTGCGGCGCCGCGGTGCCGGTGCGGATCGTCCACGCCCGCGCTTCCTTGGGGCCGACGGTGAAATAGGTCTCGAGATGCAGAAGGTCGTAACCCGCCCGGATCAGCCGGTCGAGGCCCGCCTCCTCCAGTCCCATTTCCTCAAGGAACATCTCGGCTTCCTCGGCATCCAGCTGGCTGATCTCTTCCTCGATCTGGGCCGAGATGATCACATGCGCCGCGCCCTGTTCCTCGGCCATCTTCGCCACGGCGGCGGAATGATCGTTGCCATTCGCCGCGTTCGCCTCGTCGACGTTGCACACATACAGGATCGGCTTCGAGGTCAGCAGTTGCAGGTTCTTCCACGCCTTCATATCCTCGGCATCCACCTCGACCAGCCGCGCGGGCTTGCCCTCGTCCAGCATGGCCTGCGCCGCGGCCAGCAGACGGTCGGCCTGCACCGCTTCCTTGTCATTGCCCTTCAGCTTGCGCACCAGCCCCGCGCGCCGCTTCTCGATGCTTTCCATATCGGCCAGCATCAGCTCTGTCTCGATCACCTCGGCGTCCTCCACCGGGTTCACGCGGCCCTCGACATGGGTCACGTCGCCATCCTCGAAACAGCGCAGCACATGGGCAATCGCATCCGTCTCGCGGATGTTGGCCAGAAACTGGTTGCCCAAGCCCTCGCCCTTGCTGGCCCCCTTCACAAGGCCCGCGATATCCACGAACGTCATGCGCGTCGGAATGATTTGCTTGGACTGCGCAATCGCCGCCAGCTTGTCCAGCCGCGCGTCGGGCACCGCCACCTCGCCCACATTGGGCTCGATCGTGCAGAACGGAAAATTCGCCGCCTGCGCCGCCGCCGTCCGGGTCAGCGCGTTGAACAGCGTAGACTTGCCCACGTTGGGCAGCCCCACGATTCCCATCTTGAAGCCCATGATGCACCTCTTTGCCTCGTTCCGGCGCCTTCTATGCCCAAGCCGCGCCCAGCGCAACGCCCCCGCTTTTTCTTGCCTCAAATACTCGAATCCTGCGCGTCCCACCCGCACATCCCATTGCATTTCCGCGCCGCATTCGCCAAACCATGCCGGAACATCAGGACGGGACCGCGACATGACACGCATCGACGCCAAATTCGAAGACCTGCGCAACGCGAACAAGAAGGCCTTCGTGGCCTATGTCATGGCCGGCGACCCCGATTTCGACACCTCGCTCGAGGTGGTCAAGGGCCTGCCCGCCGCCGGTGTCGACATCATCGAACTGGGCCTGCCCTTCACCGACCCCATGGCCGACGGCCCCACGATCCAGCTGGCGGGCCAGCGCGCGCTCGAAGGCGGGATGACCCTGCAACGCACGCTCGACATGGCCGCCGAATTCCGCAAGGGCGACGACACCACGCCCATCGTGCTGATGGGCTACTACAACCCGATCTACAATCGCGGGGTCGAGACCTTTCTGAAAGACGCCAAAGAGGCCGGCATCGACGGGCTGATCGTGGTGGACCTGCCGCCCGAGGAAGACGACGAACTGTGCATTCCCGCGCAGAAGGCCGGGCTGAACTTCATCCGCCTCGCCACCCCCACCACCGATGACAAGCGCCTGCCCAAGGTGCTGACCAACACCTCGGGCTTCGTCTACTACGTCTCGATCACCGGCATCACCGGCGCGGCGGCGGCCGAGGCGGCCGATGTCGGCCCCGAGGTGAAACGCATCAAGTCGCAGACCGACCTGCCCATCGTCGTGGGCTTCGGCATCCGCACGCCCGAAAGCAGCCGCGAGATCGCATCCGTGGCCGATGGCTGCGTCGTCGGTTCCGCCATCGTCGGCAAGCTGGCCGACGGCGACAGCCCCGCGCAAGTGCTCGACTTCGTCAAGGGCCTCGCCGACGGCGCGCACTCGGCCTAAAGCGCCGGCCGCGCCCCGTCCATCGTCAGAAGTGGACCATAGGCATCGGGCCTCCGGTCGCGGAACACGCCCCACCCGGCGCGCATTTGCGCGATTTCCTCCAGGTCGAAGCTTTCCACGATAACCATCTCCGAGCTGTCGTCGGCCTTCTTCCGGACCTCGCCTTTCGGCCCGGCAATGAACGACCGGCCCCAGAATTCGGTCTCACCCAGTTCGCCCGCCTCGCGTCCGACCCGGTTCGCGGCCACCAGCGGCGTCAGGTTGGCGCCCGCATGGCCGCGCATCACGGTTTCCCAGTGGTCATGGCAATCCGACCCGATCGCTGTGGGATAGAGCAGGATATCAGCGCCCTTCAACGCCATGACCCGGGCCGATTCCGGGAACCACTGGTCCCAGCAGATCGCCGCGCCCACCTTGCCATGGGCGGTCTGGAACACCTGGAACCCGGTATCGCCATAGCTCGTGTATATCTTCTCGAAGCACCCCGGCGGCCCGCCGGGGATGTGCGTCTTGCGGTAGACCCCCAGAACCGCGCCATCGGCGTCGATCATCGCGTTGGTGTTGAAATAGGCGTTGTTCGCCTTCTCGAAGAAGTTGACGGGGATCACCACGCCCAGATCACGCGCCAGTGTCTGCATGTGGCGCACGATGGGGCCGTCCAATCCCTGCGCCAGCCTGAAATGCTCGGGCTTCCAGTCCATGAAGCCGAAGAAGTGCAGCCCCACGTTTTCCTGCGGCAGGATCACCTGCGCCCCCTGCGCGGCGGCTTCGCGGATCAGACGCTCGGCCTTGTTAAGGTTGTCTTCCATATCCCAGCTACAGCGCATCTGGGTCGCAGCGACGGTCAGGGTCATCGGGCCTCCGGGGTCAACAGGGTTCGTTCCATGCTGGAAGCGTTCTCGCCGCGACAAATGCCGATCCCCGACATCCCCTGTCGTTTTCCGGCCATCCGCTATGTCGTCACCCGGTCGCATGGACTCGGGCGCCGATCCCGGCTACTGGTCAACAAACCTGACCAAAGCCCGAGACGTCCGCCATGCCCGTCATCACCAACATCGACGACCTGAAAAAGATCTACCGCCGCCGCGTGCCCAAGATGTTCTACGACTACGCGGAGTCGGGCAGCTGGACGGAACAGACCTTCCGCGAGAACACCAGCGATTTCAGTGACATATACCTGCGTCAACGCATAGCGGTGGACATGTCGAACCGCTCGACGGCGACCCGAATGATCGGTCAGGACGTCTCGATGCCCGTGGCCCTCGCCCCCGTGGGCCTGACGGGGATGCAGCACGCCGACGGCGAGATCAAGGCCGCACGCGCCGCCGAGGCATTCGGCGTGCCCTACACGCTCTCGACCATGTCGATCTGCTCGATCGAGGACGTCGCGGCCCACACGCAAAAGCCGTTCTGGTTTCAGGTTTACACCTTGAAAGATAACGATTTTATGCAGCGGCTCTTCGACCGCGCCAAGGCCGCCAACTGCTCGGCGGCGGTCATCACCGTCGACCTTCAAGTGCTGGGCCAGCGCCACAAGGACCTCAAGAACGGTCTCAGCGCGCCGCCTAAACTGACCGTTAAGTCCATTGCCGACATGATGACCAAGGTGCAGTGGGGCCTCGGGATGCTGGGCACCAAGCGGCGGTTCTTCGGCAACATCGTCGGCCATGCCAAGGGCGTCTCGGATCCCTCGTCGCTCAGTTCCTGGACCGCCGAGGCGTTCGACGAAGCGCTCAACTGGGACCGCATCCGCGAGTTCCGCAAGATGTGGGACGGCCCGCTCATCATCAAGGGCATCATCGACCCCCGCGATGCCCGCGAGGCGCTGAACGTCGGCGCCGACGCCATCGTCGTGTCCAACCACGGCGGCCGGCAACTCGACGGCGCGCTTTCCGCCATCCGCGCCCTGCCCCAAATCATGGACGCCGTGGGCGACAGGATCGAGGTCCATTTCGACAGCGGCATCCGCTCGGGCCAGGACGTGCTCAAGGCCGTCGCCCTCGGCGCCAAGGGCACTTACATAGGCCGCGCCTATGTCTATGGCCTCGGTGCCATGGGGCAAGAGGGTGTGACCAAGGCGCTCCAGTGCATCCACAAGGAGCTTGATGTTTCCATGGCGTTTTGCGGCCACACCGACATCACCAAGGTCGACCGAGATATCCTGATGGTTCCAAAGGATTTTTCCGGCGACTGGCAATAGGCGGGGAACATCGCCCCACCCCCTGCGTTCGCCTGTCATGCAAGCGCAGGAGCCGTGACATGCCCGATACCGTCTTTCAGACCGTCGTGGCGGTCGCCGTCATCATCCTGCTCGCCCGCGTCAACGGCCTGCGCTCCTTCTCCAAGATGTCCAGCTTCGACTTCGCGCTGACACTGGCCAGCGGCTCGGTCGTTGCCACGCTGATGACCACCTCCAGCCGGTTTCTTCCAGGCATCCTCGCACTGGCCGCGCTCTTCGCCCTCCGCTTCGCCATCTCGGCCCTGCGCGTGCATTATCGCGCCGTGGAACACCTGGTGGACACGCGCCCCATAATCCTGATGCACGAGGGCCGCATCCTCGACGACAACCTGCGCCTCGCCCGCGTCACCCGCGCGGATATCCGCGCCAAGCTGCGCGAGGCCAACGCGCTTCAGCCCGACCAGGTGCGCGCCGTGGTCATGGAAGCCACCGGCGATGTCAGCGTCCTGCATGGCGACCGGCTCGACCCGTCGCTGCTCGAAGGCGTCTCCTGGGGCCGCGTGACGCCACCCGCCGAGACCGCGCGCACCTGATCCCCGGAATCCCGCAAAACCTTGCATATTTGGGCTTTTCAAGCCGCCCTTAATCCTCTAAAGCGACGGCTTCACGCGGGGCTACAGCCTTGGAGGAGCCCCGCCTTTGCATATGGAGAATTACAAATGGCTGGAGAAATTCCTGATCTTCACGCCCAGGAACGCACGGGGACGGGCAAGGGCGCCGCTCGTGCTGCACGCCGCGATGGCATGGTTCCGGGGATCGTATTCGGGGGCGACGTCGAACCGCTGCCCGTCAACATTCCGTTCAACGTCCTGTTGAAGCGGCTGAAACAGGGCCGGTTCAAGTCCACCCTGTTCAACCTCAAGGTTGACGGCCACGACGATGTCCGCGTGATCTGCCGCGACGTCCAGCGCGACGTGGTAAAGGACCTGCCGACTCACTTCGACCTGATGCGCCTGCGCCGCACGACCAAGATCAACCTCTTCATCCCCGTCGAGTTCATCAACGAGGAAGAGTGCGAGGCGCTGAAAACCGGCGTTCTGACCGTGATCCGCAACGAGATCGAGCTGGTGGTGACCGCCGGCGACATCCCCGAAAGCATCACCGTCGACCTCAGCCTGATGGAAAACATCGGCGACACGATCACCATCAGCCAGGTTCAGCTGCCCGAGGGCGCGAAACCCACGATCGACCGTGACTTCGTGATCTGCAACATCGCGGCTCCGTCGGCGCTGAAATCCGATGCCGAGGACGAAGACGAAGACGTCGCAGCCGACGAGGTTCCGGCAACCGAGCAAGAGGCCGGCCCGGACAGCGTCGAAGAAGCGGAAGGCGGCGAAGACTAAGTTCTTCCCCCGGTTTGCGAAAACACCAGCGCGAGGGTCCCGGCCCTCGCGTTTTTCATGTGTGCCGCAGACGCCGAAAACACAGGATTCGCCCCCGCGATGGCCCCGGATCGTAGGTCAGGCCGGAGGCCGACATGCAATCCACGATCTGCTTGATCACCCGGTCGGGATACTGGTTGGGGTGAAGTTCCATCATCACCGCCCGCACATGCGCAGGCCAGGGCGCGTCGAACAGATGCCGCTCGGCCCCTTCCACGTCCATGATCACCAAGTGCGGCCGGTGCTCCTGCAACAGGCCCGAAAGCGGCAGCATAGGCACCGTCACCAGCTTGTCGGCGTCCGCCTCGTCGTCCGCGATCCGCCCGGCCCAGAACACCTTCTTGGGATCGAACGCGATCTCCTCCGCATCGCCCTCCCCGGTCACCGCCCCGTGGATCAGCCGCGCCGCCTGATACCCATTGCGATCAAGGTTGGCGCGAATGACCGGCAGCATCGCCGGGTTGGCCTCCACCGTCACCACGTTCGCGGCGCCCGCGACGCCCGCGCAGATCGACGCGATGTACCCCACGCCCGCGCCCAGCTCCAGCACGCGCATCCCTTCGCGCAGCCGCATTTGTGCCGCGTGCGCCTCGTGCGCCTCGTAGGTGCCGGTCTCCAGCTTGCCCGCCACCCGTTCGTTCAGCATGTCGTCGGGCACCACCAGCGTGACCCCGTTGACCGCGTATTCACCCATCCTGCCCCGCCTGTCCCTGCCGGTCGTGTGTTGATTCAGCGCAGCGCGCCGCGTAGACCATCCTCACCAAAGAACAGGTGATCGGCAATGCTGCTTTTCGTGGGCCTCGGCAATCCGGGCGGAAAATATGAGAAGAACCGCCACAACATCGGCTTCATGGCGCTGGACCGCATCGCCGCCGATCATGGCTTCGCGCCCTGGCGGGCCAAGTTCCAGGGCCAACTGACCGAAGGCAAGCTCGGCTCCGAAAAGGTTCTGCTGCTCAAGCCCGAAACCTTCATGAACAAGTCCGGGCAATCGGTCGGCGAGGCCATGCGCTTTTACAAGCTGCAGCCGTCGGACGTCATCGTTTTCCACGACGAGCTCGACCTCGCCCCCGGCAAATGCCGCGTCAAGCAGGGCGGCGGCCACGCCGGTCACAACGGGTTGCGCTCCATCCACGCCCATATCGGCGAGGCCTATGGCCGCGTCCGCCTCGGCATCGGCCATCCGGGCCGCAAGGACCTGGTGTCGCATTACGTGCTTCAGGATTTCGCCAAGGCCGATGGTGACTGGCTGGACGATCTGCTGCGCGGCCTGTCCGATGGCGCGCCCGAACTGGCCGCGGGCCATAGCGACAAGTTTCTCAACGCCGTCTCGCTGCGCACCGCGCCCGCCCGTTCCTCGAAAACCGCGCCGAAACCCGCGGCCGAACAGCAACCTGACGCGAAACCGGCCGCAAAGCCGGACGCGCCGCCCGCGTCCCCGGAAACCGAAGACCGCAGCCCGCTGCAAAAGCTCATGGACAAGTTCCGCTAACGCCGCGTTCCACTTGCCGCACCGCGCCCCCGGTGCTTTGCTGCCCCACGGGGAGGATCACATCATGCGCCGCATCCTGAAATGGACGCTTCGGATCGTTGCAGTTCTGGCCATCGTCGCCATCGGCATCGGTATCTGGAAGCGCGACGAGATCACCCGCCTCATGGCGGTCAACAGCCTCTTCGAGCCCGAGCATATCGTCGGGAATTTCTCCAACATGGACGGGGCCTTCCTGCACACGCCCGTGCCGCGCGGCGACCGCCCCGTCATGCCGCTGCCAGGCGGCGCCCCGATGACCCTTCCCGACGGCACCGACGACTGGATCGAGACGCGCGCCGTCACCTCGCTGCTGGTCCTGCACCATGGCGAGGTCGTCCACGAAAGCTATCACCTGGGCACGACACCCGACGACCGCCGCATCAGCTGGTCCGTGGCCAAGTCCTTTCTTTCCGCGCTGATGGGCATTGTCTTGGCCGAGGGCGATATCGCCTCGCTCAACGATCCTGTAACGCAATACGCGCCGAGGCTGAGCGGCAGCGCCTATGACGGGGCCACCATCCGCAACGTTCTGCAAATGACCAGCGGCGTGCAGTTCGACGAGGACTACCTTGACTACGATTCCGACATCAATCGCATGGGCCGCGTGCTGGCCCTGGGCGGCACGATGGACGGCTTCGCCGCTGGCCTCACCGAGCGGGACGCGGAGCCCGGCAAGCGTTGGCACTACGTTTCCATCGACACCCATGTCCTGGGCATGATCATCCGCGGCGCGACGGGCCGCGACATCCCCGCGCTGCTGTCGGAAAAGATCATCGCGCCCCTGGGGCTCGAGACCGCGCCCTACTACATCACCGACGGCGAGGGCGTGGCCTTCGTCCTCGGCGGTCTCAACCTGACCACCCGCGACTACGCCCGTTTCGGCCTGATGATCGAACAGAACGGACAACTGGGCGGCCGTCAGGTCGTCCCCGCCGACTGGATCGCGGCCTCCACGACGCCCAGCGCCCCGACCGAGCCGGGCCAGATCGGCTATGGCTACCAGTGGTGGATCCCCCAAGGCGCAGAGCCCGGACAGTTCATGGCCCGCGGCATCTACGGCCAGTACATCTATATCGACCAGGGGCGCGATGTGGTCATCGTCACCACCGCCGCCGATCGCGCCTTCCGCGAGCCCGGCGTAAATGATGCCAATATCGCTATGTTCCGGCAGATCGCGGACGCGCTCTAGCACGGCGCTGCCCTTGCACCCACGTCGCCTGATGTGCACCATATGCCCACCCGGGACCCAAGGAGCATCGCATGGCAATCGAAATGGACACTTCCGTCAACGTGCTGGGCGGCAAGCTCGAAAGCTGCTCGACCACGCCCATGACCGGCTTTTTCCGTGACGGCCATTGCAACACCTGCGCCGCCGACCAGGGCAGCCACACGGTCTGCGCCCTGATGACCGCCGAATTTCTCGCCTATTCCAAATATGTCGGCAACGACCTGTCCACGCCGCGCCCGGAGTTCGGTTTCGACGGGCTGAAACCCGGCGACCACTGGTGCCTCTGCGCCGGGCGCTTCCTTCAGGCGCATGACGAGGGCTGCGCGCCCAAGGTGCGGCTGGAGGCCACCCACGCCCGCGCACTCGATATCGTGCCGATCGACGTGCTGAAACAACACGCCTCCGACGCGACATCCTGAGGCTCGTTCACCCTTCTCCAAATGCGCATTCAGGGCCCCGTATGCGGCCCCTTGTTTGGCCGGGGTCCGCCAAAGCCGGCCCGGCGTTGCAGGGAAAATCAGGAACTCACACCGCAACGGCACGTTCTTCCACCGGGACGTCAAACCCGGAGGAGTGACGCCACACCCGTCATCCCGACCGTTTGTAAACGCGAAAGGAGACACGAACATGAAGACCCTGACGACAACGATCCTGACATCCGCCGCGCTGGTCACAGCCGCTCCCGCGCTGGCCCAGCAGAGCGAGGGCGAGACCGACATGCCCGCCTTCTGCGAAACTGCCTTCATGCCCGCCGACAAGAACAAGGACGGCTTCATGAGCGAGCAGGAGATCAAGGACGCGCGCGACGCCGAATTCGCGGCGCTCGACCTCAACAAGGACGGCTCGGTCGACCGCGAGGAAATGGTCAACTGCATCGGCAAGGCCGAACAGAGCTACCGCGACGCCTATACCCAGGCCCAAGCCGGGAACGACAAGACCGATTGGTCCGACCTGGGCACCGGCGACAAGACCGAACTCAGCGTCGAGGAATACCAGAAGCTGACGAACAAGGCGTGGCGCACCGACGACAGCGACATGAAATCGGCCGTGTCCACCGACACCGACGATGCCGAGGAATTCGCCAAGACCGCCGTCGACCGCTTCAAGATGTATGACGGTGACGGCAACGGCATCATCACCCAGGCCGAATATGAAAGCGAGATCGACAAGGACTGGAGCGACAAGGCCCTGCAAAAGCGCTTTGACGCGATGGACGCCGACGGCTCCGGCTCCCTGTCGCCGCAGGAATACCGCGGTGCCGGAACCAAGGCACTCGACATGACCGCAGGCACGTCCGAAAGCAAGGACATGACCAACGACAGCGCCGATGCCTCGGACAGCAACGACACCAGCGCCAGCGACACGCAGAACGCCAGCGACGAGGCGACCGTGCCCGTCGTGATCTACTACTACTCGCTGGTGTAGGGAGAGGCGGATTATCAATCCGCACGACACCGGATTGGCGCGCCGGGCCTCATCGCCCGGCGCGTTTTCCGTTGAGCCGCGTCATGAGCAGGCGCAAGATGTGGCGTTCTCTCGCCGGAACCGCGCGCCCCTTCTGTCGTTTGCTTGCAGTGCGTCCGTGCGGCGCTATCTCAAGTCAATTGTAAAGCGCCCGTCGACGCGCAAGTACCAGTAAGCGAAGGAGGTTCGCATGCGACGATTAATTGCTTTCTCCGCCACCGCTCTCCTGCTTTCCAGTGCGGCCATGGCCGATGACACCGCTGTCGCGGGTCCCGACCGCGATATCCCGTCGGACGACCTGAAAATCAACTCGGCCGGCTTTCTCTTCGACGATTCGCTTAGCGGAAACGACGACAACGACCGCGACGATCGGGGCGATGACGACGATGACCGAACCGAAGACGACCGCAAGAACGACGACAGCGGCGAGGGTCGGCCCACGCCGGACGACGGCGACCACGACGCAGAGGAAGAAGAAGACAAGCCCGACGACTGATCGCGCTCACGCCCGAACCGGATGGGCGGCGATTCAGTCGCCCTCGGCCATATCGAACCCGAGGTGCCGTGCCACGGTGAAAATGTCCTTGTCGCCGCGTCCGCACATGTTCATGCACAGGATATGGTCCTTGGGCAGGTCGGGCGCGATCTTCATCACGTGCGCCAGCGCGTGGCACGGCTCCAGCGCCGGGATGATCCCTTCGGCCTCGCAGCACAGCTTGAACGCTTCCAGCGCTTCCTTGTCGGTGATCGACACGTATTTCGCGCGCCCGATCTCGTGCAGCCACGAATGCTCGGGTCCGATGCCCGGATAATCCAGCCCCGCCGAAATCGAGTAACCTTCAAGGATCTGCCCGTCATCGTCCTGCAACAGGTAGGTCCGGTTGCCATGCAGCACCCCGGGCCGCCCGCCGGTCAGTGACGCGCAATGCTCCATCTTCTCGTTCACGCCCTTGCCGCCGGCCTCGACGCCGATGATGTTCACCTCCTTGTCGTCGAGGAACGGATAAAACAGTCCCATCGCATTCGACCCGCCGCCGATGGCCGCGATGATCGTGTCGGGCAGACGGCCCTCGGCCTCCTGCAGCTGTTCCTTGGCCTCCTTGCCGATGATCGACTGAAAGTCGCGCACCATCGCCGGATAAGGGTGCGGCCCCGCCACCGTGCCGATGCAGTAGAACGTGTCGCGCACGTTGGTCACCCAGTCGCGCAGCGCGTCGTTCATCGCGTCCTTCAGCGTGCCGCGACCGCTGGTCACCGGGATCACCTCGGCGCCCAAGAGCTTCATGCGGAACACGTTGGGCCGCTGACGTTCGACGTCATGCGCGCCCATGTAGACCACGCATTTCAACCCGAATTTGGCACAGACCGTCGCCGTCGCCACACCATGCTGCCCCGCTCCGGTCTCGGCGATGATGCGGGTCTTGCCCATGCGCCGCGCCAGCAGGATCTGCCCCAGCACGTTGTTGATCTTGTGCGCACCGGTGTGGTTCAGCTCGTCGCGCTTCATGTAGATCTTGGCGCCGCCCAGCCGCTCGGTCAGCCCTTCCGCATGGTACATCGGGCTTGGCCGGCCCACGTAATGCTTCCACAGGAAATCCATCTCGTCCCAGAAGCTCTGGTCGGTCTTGGCGTTCTCGTACTGCTCTTCCAGTTCCAGGATCAGCGGCATCAGCGTCTCGGACACGAAGCGCCCGCCGAATTCTCCGAAACGCCCCTTCTCGTCGGGGCCGGTCATGAAGGAGTTGAAGAGATCGTTCATGGTCATCATCCCTGTTTGCTCAAGCGTTTCGCCTTTTACCTGAGCCGTCAGCGAAAGGCGAAACGCGTGCAACGATTGACTGTTGTGCTGCGTTTCGCGGGTAAGCTGTGAGTCAGGTTTATCGCGAAACGCTTTAGCGTCTCAATAGGGCACGGGCCCGCCGTTTTCCAGCGCATTCCTGTGCGACACGCCGCCCCGAGAATATTCGTACGAATATTCTTGGAGCCTCACCTCAGCCGCACGACATAGCCCGTGCTCAGCAATTCCGGCTCGGCCAGCAGGAAGGGTCGGAAGGGCGGCGTGGTATGGATCACCTCCCACGTGCCCGACGCCGCGAGCTTGTCCAGAACCGGCGGAAACCCCTGCTCCTCGAAGGTCGCATCCAGCAGGTTGAAGACCCCGATGCCACCGGGCCTGGTCACCCGCGCCAGATGTTCCAGCGTGACCGGCGGCGCGTGGCCCGGCCCGAACGCCCCGACGCAGACGAAGCCGGCGAAGCCGTCATCCCCGAACGGCAACCCGGCGCCGGTGTCCGCCACCTCCAGCCGCTCGTAGGCACCCGTCCTGGCGGCGTAGGCCAGCATCTCCGGCGACAGGTCGCAGCCCACGATCCGGCCATACCCCATCAGCCGCAGCGTCTCGCCCACCAGCCCGGTGCCACAGCACGCGTCCAGCACAGGCCGCTCTGCGTCACCCAAGTACCGGCCCAGCAACCCAGCGCCCAACCCGGGCAGGCGGAACCCCCGGCTCAGGCAATCGGCATCATAGCCGGTCGACCACTTGTCATAGATCGCCCGCGATTCCTCGGGCGTCCTGGCTCCGTACACGTCATCCAGATCCTGGCGGGTCATGCATCTCTCCTTTGCTCCAGCTTGGGCAAAGCGGCGCGATGCGTCAATCAAGTGCCATCTTGAAGCCGGTATGCGACGCGACGAAACCGATCCGCTCGTAGAACCGGCTGGCGTCTTTCCGGCCCGCGTTCATCGTCAGCTGCACCAGCGAGCACCCCGCCGCCCTGGCCCGCGCCTTGACGTCCTCGAACATCGCCTCGCCCACGCCCTCCCCGCGCACATGCCCGGCCACGCGCACGCTTTCCACCTGCGCCCGCCGCGCGGCCCGCAGCGACAGCCCGGTGATAAAGGTGATCTGGTAGGTGGCGACGATCCGGCCCGCGTCGTCCTCGCCCACGATCAGGTGGTTGGCGGCCTCGTCGCGTATCCGCGCAAAGGCGGCCTCGTAGAGCGCGGGATCGGCCCCTTCCCGCCCCTGCCCCAGCACGTCATCGGCCAGAAGCGCCACAACGGCGGCAACATCCGCCTCGTCCGCCTCACGAAACCGGATCATGCCCGCGCCGCGTCGGCGAAGGCGCGCATCCTGCCGTGGTCCTTCACCCCCGGCGCGCTTTCCAGCGCCGACGACAGATCAAGCTGCCGCGCGCCCGCCACCCGGATCGCCTCGGCCACGTTCTCCACCGTCAGCCCGCCGGCCAGCATCCACGGCACGGACCACTCGCGTCCCGCAATCAGGCTCCAGTCAAAGCTCTCGGCATTGCCACCCGGGCGGGTCGCGTCCTTCGGCGGCTTGGCGTCCAGCAGGATCTGGTCCGCCACCGCCGCGTATCGGTCGATGGCCGCAAGGTCGCCGGCCTCGCGCACGCCCACGGCTTTCATCACCGGCAGGCCATAGCGGGCCTTGATCTCGGCCACACGCTCGGGGGTTTCGGACCCGTGCAACTGCAGCATGTCCAGCGGCACCACCTCGGTCAGCGCGTCCAGCAGCGAATCGTCCGCGTCCACCACCAGCGCCACCTTGGCCACGCCGGGCGGCACCGCCAGCGCCATCTCGCGCGCCAGTTCGGGCGTCACGTAGCGCGGCGATTTCGGGAAGAAAACGAACCCGACGTAAGCCGCCCCCGCCGCCACCGCGGCAGGGATGTCCTCGGGCCGGGTCAGCCCGCACATCTTGATCCGAATGTCCTGCGCCATGACGCCGCCGGTTAGCTGGCCTCGTCCAGAAGCGCAAGCACCTCGTCCTGGTCCTTGTTGCGCTCGCCTTTCAGCCGGCGCACCTCGGCCCGCAATGCCGCCATCTCGCGCGCCTGCCGGGCGGCCGCCGCGCGCTCCTTGGCCTCGCGGATCCACTCCCAGATGAACCCGATCACCAGCCCCGCCAAGATCCCGCCGAACATCACGATGAAGAGCGGAATCTGATACGACGGGTTCAGGGCCGCTATGCCGGCCAGTTCGCCGGGAAGGATCTGAACCTCGACCACCTGCCGGTTGGCCAGCGCGATCAGGATAAGCGCCACCGCGAAAATGGCGATCGAAGCATAGCGGATATAGCGCATCAGGATTTCCCGTTCAGTCGTTCACGCAACAGCTTGCCGGCCTTGAAGAACGGCACGTGCTTTTCCTCGACCTGCACCGATTCTCCGGTGCGCGGGTTGCGGCCGGTGCGCGCGTCGCGCTTCTTGACGGAAAACGCCCCGAATCCGCGCAACTCGACACGGTTGCCCTCGGCCATGGCATTGGTGATCTCGTTGAAGATGGTGTTCACGATGCGCTCGACATCGCGCTGGTACAGGTGTGGATTCTCGTCGGCGATCTTCTGTATTAGTTCCGACCTGATCATCGGTTCCCCCCGGCGTTGTTCTTTGTTCGCGCAGCGTATCGACTTTAACGACTATAGATAGAAAAAGCGCAATTAGAAACTGCAACCTACCGGATGAACTCGGAAATTCGCGGGGAAAAAGCGCGGACTTCGGCTTGCTGATCCTCTTTGACCACTCAGAGTGCAGACATTTCTGGGCTCAATCAACGTGGGCTCACAAACACCAAGCACATGATTCGTAGCTTGTCATAGGCCCTTGGATATCGTCCCTGGCGGCGACACACGCCTGTCCTGCTACAGCTTGTTTCTATCCAGTTCGATCGCGGCTTGGATGAGCCCAACAAGACCTTCACGATCCACATGCCCGGCAATCGGTATCTTCACATGCCGCATCTGGCGACCATGTCCTTTCAACAATTTCAGAGGATCGCATAGTTCCGCCCCGCGTCCAAACCCAAGCGCGACATGCCCTTTCGCCGTCTGGATATAACAAACCAGCGATCTCAGCGTGAAACAGGGCCGCCCCCATTTTATCTGTTCTCGCATTTGCGCCTCCTGATCGTGTATCAGAATTCTCAGTTGCTGCGCGATGACGCGCTGGCCTTCCGAAAGGCCGGAATACCAAGTCTCAAGATCAGAGTTCATTGCCACCATCCGCCTGCAGGTCGCCTATCGTGACACGCTTCTGCTACAGTCAGCGTCGCGCAAAGCATATTATGGGTCAAATTGATCCCAAGAGGCTGCACCGCCCCGGCAACGCGCCGCCAGTGCCAAAAAAGAAAAAGGCCCCACGTCTCCGCGGGGCCTTTCAAATCTGCAAACCGTATCCGGCTTACTTGTCGTCGTCGCCTTTCAGCGCGGCGCCAAGGATGTCGCCCAGCGAGGCGCCCGAATCCGAGCTGCCATACTGTTGCACGGCTTCTTTCTCTTCCGCGATTTCGCGTGCCTTGATCGACAGGCCCAGACGGCGGGTCTTGCTGTCCACGTTGGTCACGCGCACGTCGACCTTGTCACCGACCGAGAAACGCTCGGGGCGCTGCTCGGAACGGTCACGCGACAGGTCGGAGCGGCGGATGAAGGATTTCATGCCCTCGTATTCCACCTCGATGCCGCCATCCTCGATCGAGGTGACCTCGACGGTGATGATCGAGCCGCGCTTCACGCCGCCCACGGCCTCGGCGAACTTGTCGCCGCCCAGGTTCTTGATCGACAGCGAAATGCGCTCTTTCTCCACGTCCACTTCCGAGACGACGGCCTTGACCACATCGCCCTTCTTGTAGCTCTGGATCGCGTCTTCGCCGCGCTCGTCCCAGCTGAGGTCCGACAGGTGAACCATGCCGTCGATGTCGCCATCGAGACCGATGAACAGGCCGAACTCGGTGATGTTCTTGACCTCGCCCTCGACCTCGGTGCCCTCGGGATGGGTTTCCGCGAACACTTCCCACGGGTTGCGCATGGTCTGCTTGAGACCCAGAGACACGCGGCGCTTCGCCTGGTCGATCTCCAGCACCATGACCTCGACCTCCTGGGACGTGGACACGATCTTGCCGGGATGGACGTTCTTCTTGGTCCACGACATCTCGCTGACGTGCACCAGGCCCTCGACACCGGGCTCCAGCTCGACGAACGCACCGTAGTCGGTGATGTTCGTCACACGGCCGGTATGCACCGATTCCAGCGGGTACTTGGCAGCGACCAGATCCCACGGATCGTCCTGCAGCTGTTTCATGCCCAGGCTGATGCGGTGGGTTTCCTTGTTGATCTTGATCACCTGGACCTTGACGGTCTCGCCGATGTTCAGGATCTCCGAGGGGTGGTTCACACGACGCCACGCCATGTCGGTCACGTGCAGCAGGCCGTCGACACCGCCCAGGTCCACGAAGGCCCCGTATTCGGTGATGTTCTTGACCACGCCGTCCACGGCCTGACCTTCGGAAAGGTTGCCGATGACTTCGGCGCGCTGCTCGGCGCGGCTCTCTTCTAGGATGGCGCGACGGCTGACAACGATGTTGCCACGGCGGCGGTCCATTTTCAGGATCTGGAAGGGCTGCTTCAGACCCATCAGCGGGCCGGCGTCGCGCACGGGGCGCACATCGACCTGAGAGCCGGGCAGGAAGGCCACGGCGCCGCCCAGATCGACGGTAAAGCCGCCTTTGACACGGCCAAAGATCGCGCCTTCGACACGGGCGTCGTCCGCGTATGCTTTCTCCAGGCGGTCCCAGGCTTCCTCGCGGCGGGCCATTTCACGGGAAATGACGGCTTCGCCGCGGGCGTTCTCTGCCGAACGCAGGAACACCTCGACCTCGTCGCCCACTTCGATTTCGGGCGCTTCACCGGGATTTGCGAATTCCTTGAGCTCGACGCGGCCTTCCATCTTGTAGCCGACGTCGATGATGGCTTGTCCCGCTTCAACCGCGATGACCTTGCCTTTGACAACCGTTCCCTCTTGGGGGGTGTCCATTTCGAGGCTTTCATTAAGGAGGGCCTCGAATTCCTCCATCGATGCGTTTTGAGCCATGTGGCGTTTCAATCCTAACGTTTCGTTGTGTCCGGCCGCGCGGTTGTCTCCGCCGGTCTTCAAGGTTTCGTTGGTCAGACGGGCCACCATAGAAACGCAAAACAAAGAGGGCCGGTATTCCCGACCCTGCTCGCTCTCAATGCTCTGCGGCGGTTCCGCCTTGTCGACGAGGGGCGCTATAGCCCGCTCGGCCATGACAATCAAGGGGTTTCGAGCCCGAAAGCCCCCTCCAGCAGCCGCAGCCGAAGATATTCGCCCGGCGCCCGACGCATCACGCCTTGCCCCTTGAAGGGCCCGTGGGGGTTCGACACCTCCACATGCAGCTCGCCGCCCTCCGACAGGTCCACGTAAAGTATGTTGCTGCCACACCAGTCAATCGTGGCCCGCAGCATATGCTGCGTGGGCTCCACCTCGACTATCAACTGGCTGCTGCGCTTGATGTGCCCGACCTCCTCGCCCGTCACGCTCAGCCGGTAGGCCCGGAACCTGTCCATCCACCCGCCTCCGCGGTGAAAGGTGATCCGCGCGGTCACGTTCCGTCGCGCACCCGCGCGACCTCGGCGCAGGCGGCCTCCACGGCGCCCTCGATGGTCAGGGTCGTGGTGTCCAGCAACACCGCGTCGGCCGCCGGCAAAAGCGGCGCGGTGGCCCGCGCACTGTCGCGCTCGTCGCGCTGGCGCAACTCCGCCAGCACGGTGTCGTAATCCGTCTCGGCCCCCTTGGACAGCAGCTCGTCCAGCCGCCGCTGGGCGCGCACATCGTCGCTCGCCGTCACGAACAGCTTCACCTCGGCATCGGGACAGATCACCGTCCCGATGTCGCGCCCGTCCAGAACCGCACCGCCCGACCGCGCCGCGAAAGCCCGCTGGAACTCCACCAGCGCCGCACGGACCTCGGGCACCGCGGCAACCCGGCTGGCGGCCTGGGCGACTTCCGCCGTGCGCAGGTCGTCCGCCTCGAGGTCCGCGGCCAAAAGCGCCCGCGCGGCCTCGACCGGCTCGGTGCCGTCCAGCGTCCGCCGCCCGGTCGCGCGGTACAACAGCCCCGTGTCTAAATGCGCAAAGCCAAAGCGCGCGGCCACCGCCCGCGCCACCGTGCCCTTGCCCGCCGCCGCCGGCCCGTCAATCGCTACCGTAAAGCTCATGTATCTTCCTGCCTCGTCCCGCCGCTGCGTGGGGTGCGTTCACACCGCAACACAGTGTTTCCGCAAATTGCCTGACTTTATCGGGCAAATCACCCTATATCGGCAACAAGATGGCAGGTTTTCCATACTCCTGTCTTCATTGAAACGCACAACCGCATCTACCATGAACCAGTCTGCCAACTCCCGTCACGACGATCCTTCGTCGCCCTTTTCCGACCCGCGTCACGAGTCCCCCGTGCACAAGTGCCGCGCCCATCGCAAGGCGCGCCGGGTCTGGGGCCAGGGCCTGCTGTCCGGCCTGCCCTTTGCCGAGATCGTGCTTCTGGCGGCGTTCCTGATGTCTGCCGGCATGTTCCTGACGATAGATGGCGGCCATGCCACCGCCGTCGATCCCGCACCGAACGCGAACACGGCCACCCGCTGACGGGACGCCATTCCTTGGTTTCAATCGTGACTGGAAACGCGTTGGAGCGGGTAGCGGGAATCGAACCCGCGCGTTCAGCTTGGGAAGCTGACAGGCTACCATTACATCATACCCGCCTGCGCATCTGGCTCAGATATGCCTCGCCATCCACCCGGTCAAGAGAGATTCTGGCCCGCCCCGGGACCTAATCCGCCACGCGCACATCGGTATAGGTGTAGACCTCCTCGTCGCCGCTCGAGGAACTCGACACCAGCAAGCCCACACCCATTTCCGGCAGGTAGTGATAGCGCTCGGTATAGCTCGGGTCGTCGTTGAAGCTCATGTCGATCTCGAACGCCGGATAGGCGCACGGCCCCAGCTTGATCGTCTGCATGGGGCCCGACGTTGCGGTACCCCCGCCGGTGCTGTCATTGCTCCAATCGGCATCGGGCTTCGGCTCCTGCCACTTGTCGAGCTCGTCATAGCTGGCGAAGATCTCCTTCTCTGCCACCCGTACCACACCGTCCTCGATGGGCACCGAACTTGCCAGGTAAAGCCCGTGCCTGGTCTCCAGGATCGACCCCGATCCGTCGGCGAACTCCGTCTGGATCACGATCACGTCGGTGGCCAGCTGCCGATGCGTCTCGACCGTGCCGTCCTGGGTCTCGAAGACAACGCCTTTCTTCAGATCCTCCGGCCCGGGACAGGCAAGGGCCGGCAGGGCGGCCGCCGAGGCGAGGGACAGGGAAAGCGCTTTGAAACGAAGGGTCATGGCAGGCATTCAATCGGTTGCGCCACTCGGGGCTCGGGCAGGCTCGGAACGCCCGGATCTAGGCCCGGGCGCCTTGTATTCTGCGCAATCGCCCCGCGCCGCGCAATCGCTTTCTCGGGACGTCGGTCAGCCCCGCCGCCGCCTGCGGCGGCCACCCTCCTGGTCGCCCCCGGTGTTGAAGGACGGGTTCGGCAGCGGCGCCACCTTGGCCAGTTCCGGGAACGGATCGGTCTTGTGTGGAATGGCGTTGGCGGCGACGAAATGCTCCTGGAACTTGGGTTCGATCGCGGTCTCGACCTTGGTGATCTCGCGCACCACCCGCTCGATCTCGCGCCGCGCGCCCACGTTGCACAGCGCGATGCGCGCGCCCGTGCCCGCCGCGTTGCCCGCGCTCGTGACCTTGTCCAGCGGCACATCCGGTATCATCCCCAACACCATCGCGTGCTTGGCGCTGATATGCGCGCCGAACGCCCCGGCCAGCACCACGCGGTCCACCTTGTCCACGCCGCGCTGGTCCATCAACAGCCGCGCGCCCGCGTAAAGCGCGGATTTCGCCAGCTGGATCGCCCGAATATCGCCCTGCGTCACGGTGATGCGCGGCCCGCCCTCGGCGGTCGCGTCATGCACCAGGTAGGAATGCGTCCGCCCTTCCGGCACCATCCGCGCCGTCCCGGTCGCCTCGGCCGAGCCGATCAGCCCGCTTTCATCCATCAGCCCCGCCATGCGCAATTCCGCCACCGCCTCGATGATGCCCGAGCCGCAGATGCCGGTAATACCGCCCGGCCCCACCTCCTCGGCAAAGCCCTCTTCGTCGGACCACTTGTCCGATCCGATTACGCGAAAGCGCGGCTCTTTCGTCTCGGGGTCGATCCGTATGGCCTCGATCGCGCCGGGCGCGGCCCGCTGCCCGCTGGAAATCTGCGCGCCTTCGAAGGCCGGGCCGGTGGGCGACGAACAGGCCAGAACCCGGCTCTTGTCCCCCAGCAGGATCTCGGCATTGGTGCCCACGTCCACGATCAACGCAAGGTCCTCGGACTTCCCCGGCTCCTCGCTCAGGGCAACGGCGGCACAATCCGCACCCACATGTCCCGCGATGCAGGGCAGCACATAAACCCGGGCCCGCGTGTTGATCGCGCTCAGCTCCAGCTCGCGCGCCTCCAGCGCCATGCTGTCGGACGTGGCCAGCGCGAACGGCGCCTGCCCCAGCTCCACCGGGTCGATCCCCAGCAACAGGTGATGCATCACCGGGTTGCACACGAAGACCGTCTCGACGATCAACTGCGGCTCGATCTCCGCCTCTTTCGCAATCTCTTCGGCCAGCGTGTTGATCGCCTCGCGCACCGCGCGGGTCATTTCCTTGTCCCCGCCGGGGTTCATCATCGCATAGCTCACCCGGCTCATCAGGTCCTCGCCGAACCGGATCTGCGGGTTCATGATCCCCGACGACGCCTTCACCTCGCCGCTCTCCAGATCGGTCAGATGCGCCGCCACCGTGGTGGACCCAAGATCGATCGCCAGCCCGTACAGGCCCGCCTCATGCAGCCCCGGCCAGACCTCGATCACCCGCGGCACCGGGTCCAGGTGCGATTTGTGCAGCGCCACCGTCACCCGGAACTTGCCCTTGCGCAACACCGGCTGCAACTTCGACAGCAGCGTCAGGTCGGCGGTGATCTCCTCGATTTCCCACTGCTCGCGCAGCGCCCGCTCCAGCCGCTCCAGGTCGCCCGTGGGCTCGTGCATGTCCGGCTCGTCCACCTCGACGAAGTAGAGCCGCGTCGCCGGGTCCATCTGGATCACCCGGGCCGAGGCCGCCTTGCGCACCACCTGCTTGTGCACCTGGCTCTCGGGTGGCACGTCGATCACGATGTCGCCCATCACCTGCGCCTGGCAGCCCAGCCGCCGCCCGGCCTTCAGCCCGCGCTTCTGGTCATAGCGCTCCTCGACCGCATTCCAGTCCGACAGCGCGCCTTCGCGCACCGTGACGCCATGCTTGGAAAACTCGCCATAGCCCGGCGTGATCTGGCATTTCGAACAGATCCCCCGCCCGCCGCAGACCGAATCGAGGTCGACCCCCAACTGCCGCGCCGCGGTCAGCACCGGCGTGCCTTTCGGAAAGCGCCCGCGCTTGCCCGAGGGCGTGAAAACCACCAGTGGATCGGACTCGCTCATCTTACATCGTCCTTGGCTCAAGCATTCTTCTGGCGGGCACCATAGCGGTTTCCGGCACGACCGAAAGCCCGCCACCGGCATTATCTGTCAAACCCGCGTCATCGACCCGTCCCCGAAAATTCTTACGAATTTTCGTCGCCCGGGATTATTCGCACGAATAATCTCCGGCGCTCCGCTCAAACGCGACGGATCTCGGCGCCCAGCCCGGTCATCAGCGCCTCGAACACCGGAAAGGAGGTGGCGATCGGCCCGCCGTCATCCACCGTCACGGGCGCCTTGCTCGCCAGCCCCAGCACGAGGAACGACATGGCGATGCGGTGATCCAGATGGCTGGCACAGGTCGCCCCGCCCGGCACGCCGCCCGCGCCCCTGCCCTCGACGATCCACCAATCCTCACCCTCCTCGACCGTCACGCCACAGGCGCGCAGCCCCGTTGCCATCGCGTCGATCCGGTCGCTTTCCTTGACGCGCAATTCCTTGACCCCGCGCATCACCGTGCGCCCCGCAGCACAGGCCGCCACTACCGAAAGCACGGGGTATTCGTCGATCATGCTCGCCGCACGTTCGGGCGGAACCTCGATACCTTTCATGTCGGGCGAGTATCGCACCCGCAGGTCCGCCACCGGCTCGCCGCCTTCCTCGCGCTCGTTCTCATAGGTCAGGTCCGCGCCCATCTCGCGCAGCGTGGTGAACAGACCCGCCCGCGTCGGGTTCAGCCCGATATTGGGCACCAGCACGTCCGAGCCTTCGGTGATCAGCGCCGCGCAGACGGGAAAGGCCGCGCTCGACGGGTCGCGCGGCACCAAGATGGTCTGCGGCCGCAGCTCCGGCTGCCCGGCCAGTGTGATCACCCGGCCCTCGTCCATGACCTCGGTCGAAATCTCGGCACCGAACCCGGCCAGCATCCGCTCGGTGTGGTCGCGCGTGGCCTCGCGCTCAATCACCACGGTCTGGCCCGGCGCGTTCAGCCCGGCCAGCAACACGGCCGATTTCACCTGTGCCGACGGCACCGGCACCTCGTAGCGCACCGGCACCGGCTCCCGCGCGCCCACTATGGTCATAGGCAGCCGCCCGCCCTCGCGCCCCACGGCCCTCGCCCCGAACAGCGCCAGCGGGTCGGTCACCCGCGCCATGGGACGCCCGTTCAGGCTGGCATCCCCGGTGAAGGTCGCTGTGATGGGCGACGTCGCCATCGCGCCCATGATCAACCGCACGCCGGTCCCCGAATTGCCGCAGTCGATCACCTGGTCCGGCTCGGCGAAACCGCCCGCGCCCACGCCATGCACGTGCCAGGTGCCGTCCGCGTCTCGCGCGACCTCCGCCCCCATGGCCCGCATCGCCTTGGCCGTGTCCAGCACGTCCTCGCCCTCCAGCAGGCCGGTCACCACCGTCTCACCTACGCTGAGCGCCCCAAGAATGAGGCTGCGATGCGAGATCGACTTGTCGCCGGGCACATGCGCCTCGCCTTTCAGGCCAGACGACAGGCTGGATTGCATCGGGACGGGCGCGCCATGACCGGACATCGGACTTCCTTCCTTAAAAGTTCGCCCCGCTGATAGCGCAGCCCCCGGGCAGCGTCCATCACGCCTTTCCTCTGGCTGAAAATATCCCGGGGGTTTGGGGGCTGGCCCCCAATTAAACCTGTGTTTGGGGGCTGGCCCCCAATTCAACCTGTGTTTGGGGGCTGGCCCCCGATCGAACCGGCCTTGCCCCACCCACAGGTCATCCTCGGGCCCGACCCGAGGATCTCTCCGCCGCGAGATCCCGGATCAGGTCCGGGAAGGGCCGCAACCCGGCGCCCCGGTCAGCTCCGCAAAGCCCGGCCGGGCATGCCGGTCACTTGCCGTCCTTCGCGTCCACCGCCGCCGTCACCAGCAATTCGACCTTCAGTTCGGGATGCGCCAGTTTGGCCTCGCCACACGCCCGGGCGGGCGCGTGGCCCTCGGGCACCCAACTGTCCCACACGTCGTTCATCTCGGCGAAATCGGCCATGTCGGCCAGCCAGATCGTGCATTGCAGGATCCGCGTCGCGTCCGAGCCCGCCTCGCCCAGCAGCGCCTCGACCTTTTCAAGGCAGGTGCGGGTCTGATCCGCCACGCTGTCGCCGCGGTTGCCCACCTGCCCGGCCAGGTAGATCGTCTCGCCATGGATCACGATCTGGCTCATGCGGGCGGCGGTATGGTGGCGGACGATATCTGTCATGACGGGGCTCCTTTCCCAAGTATTCGCCCCGTCATAGCGCGGCGCGCGCTACTGCGCCAGTTCCCCGATGCTGCCCGCCATGGCCCAGTCGGCCATTCCCTTGCGCCACACCAGCGTCCGGTCCCCGACCCGTCCCGCCGCCATCTCGGCGCGAAGGTCGTTCAGCGTCATCGGCCCGACCTGCTGCTGGCCCTCCGCGAACCACCAGATCGCCTCCTGCGGGGGGTGCGCCGCGCCCCGGCTCGCCTTCAGCCGCTCCAGCTCGCCCGCAGCCTCCTCGTGACCGCGCTCGAGCGCCACCTCCATCCACTCGATCGCCCGGTCGAGGTTCTGCTCCACCCCGTCACCGTCGCGATACATGATGCCCAGGTTGAAGGCCGCGGTCGTGTGACCCTCCCGCGCGGCGGCCTCGAACATGCGCGCGGCCTCGGCCATGTCGACCTCCACGCCCTCGCCGCCGTGATAGTGGATCACCCCGGCCAGGTAGGTCGCGCTGGTATTGCCCTGCTCGGCCGACATCAGCGCATAGCGCAGCGCCTCGGCCGCATCCTTCTCGCCGCCGCGGCCCTGCCAGCGGAACCAGGCATAGTTCGACTGCGACACGTGGTTGCCCAGGTCCGCCGCGCGCCGGTAATACGCGGCCGCCTCCGCATCGTCCTGGGGCACGTTCTCGCCGCGGGCATATTCCACGCCCAGCTGGTTCAGCGCATCGGTGCGCTCCGCGTCTCCCGCACGGTTCAGAAGCTCCAGCGCCAGCTCCACGTCCTTCTCGACCGTGATCGCCTGGAGATAGGCCATCCCCATGATGTAGACCGAGTTGGAATGGTCGTCCTCGAACGCCACCTTGGCATAGCCGACCGCGCGCGGCTCGTCCTCGGGGATGCCCTCGACCCCGTACCAGAACATGTTGGCCAGGTTGTCGGCGGCGATCGTGCTGCCCAGCGCCATGGCCTGTTCGTAATACTCGATCGCCTTCTCGAAACTCTGCTCGACCCCGTCGCCCCGGTAATAGGCCACGCCGAGGTTGTTCAGCTTCGCCGCCTCGCTCAACGCGTCGTCGCCGTCACCCGATGGCGCGCCGGACCGGGTGCTGGTGATGACCTCCTTGCCATCGACAAGGATGCGCGTGGTGTTGCCCTCGACGACGATCTCCACCTCGTCGAAGGCACCGCTGTCGATCGACGATCCATCCAGCGAGATCGTGGTGCCGTCGATCACGATCTCGCGGCCGTCGATCACGATCTCGGCCCCGGTCGACGTGGTCGAGATACTCTGCGACCCACCCCCCGTGATGGTGATCTGCACCCCGTTCACCGTGACCGAAGACGAGCTTTGCGCCCCCGCCATGCCCGCCGGCAAGGCCAGCGCCACTGCCAGGCCGACAATCGCGGCCACGAGACGCGTCCGCAATGGCCGCAGGAAATCCGTCACCGTCATGATAATCCCCAATCTGTCATCCTTGAAATCCGTCAGTAGTTCACGCGCCGGAAAATCAGCCCATTGTCATTCAGCGTATTTTCGTCCACGACCCTCAACGTACTGTCGTAGTTGAAATTTCCCGGCAAAGGGACATTGCCGCCCGGGCCGTTCGAGGTCATCAGCGTGGTGCCGATCATCGACAGGTGAAACCCTTCAGGCGACGGGTTCGTGATCTTGAACGTTCCTCTGCCCTTGTTGGTCGTGCGCAGGACGCCTCCCATGCCATCGGAGACCTCGATGATCTGTGTCGACGTGTAGGTGCCCACCTTGTTGTAGATCACCTCCATCTTCTGCGTGCCCAGCCCGATACCCTCGATCGGCAGGTCCGTGCGTCCGGTTTCCCAGCGTCCATCTAGAAACGCGTTGTAGTCCCGCACCGGCGGCGGTGGCGGCGGCTGCAAAACGTTGAGAAGCTGCGCCACCTCCTTCACCGTCCGCGCGGGGCCCCAATCGGCCATGCCCTGTTTCCACACCATGGTCTGCGCGGTCAGCCGGCCATCCCTGATGCGCTGCTCAACGTCCGCATGGGTCAGCGGCCCCACCGCCTGACCGTTGTCGACCACGTAGACCCCGTCCGCCGTCATCTGCTGCGCCGCACCAGCACCGCTCCAGACCGCCAGCAAGAAAGCCAGCAAGACCGCCACCACCGGCGCCGGGACACCCCCCGCGCCGATCCGCCGCATCATACCCCTCGGAGGCGTGGACATCGCGCCGCCGCTCATTGCGACACCTTTCGATAGGTACTGCCATCCTCGAAGAACGTGCTCTGGTCGATCGCCTTGATCGTCGTGTCGAACTGCAGCTGGTCGGGCCAGCCCGCGCCGGCCTGTCCCTCCACCTTGGTCAGCGACGTGCCGAGGTAGCTGACCGTCACCGTGTTGGTCGTCGCCCCGCTCAGCGTGAAGGTTCCGTTGCCCTCGACATGCACCGTCATCGGCTGCGGCGCGCCGGCAACGCTGCTCATTTCGGTCAGCAACGTGAAGATCCCGTCGGTGCCGAAGGTGATCGTGCTGACCACGTCGACCTGTCCAACCTCGGGCAGCTCGGCCTGCGCGGCCTCGCTTGTCCACGTGCCTGCCAGGTAGCGCCCGAAATCCTGCACGGTCTGATCCGGCTGCGGATCGCGCTCCGCCGGCGGTCCAAGCTCCGCGCCCAGATCCGGGCGGAACCGCGCCGCCTCCCAGTCCTGCATCCCCTTCTTCCAGACCAGCGAGGTGTCCGTGACCCGCCCGTCGCGCAACCGCGCCTGCATCTCCGACGCGGGCAGCGGACCCACCGCCTGACCGTTCTCGACCACGTAATATCCCTCGAACGGAGGCCCCTCCTGCGCCGCCAGGGGTGACGCGACCAGCCACAGGGCCAGCGCAAATGCCAGCGCCCCCGGCAGCCGCGCGGCGAATTTCCCAAAAGAGTCCATACCCAATGCCCTGTCTGCGGTCTCCGCCTGCAAGGCTCACAGAATCGTACTAGGCGCACATCACCCAATTGGGTATCCTGACACCGTAACGGCCCGATAAGGTCAGGGCTGGTATTGGGGAAGACCATGCCAGTTGGGGATTACGACGCCGACCTCGCGTCGGTGTTTTCAATATTGCCGCGCGACAAGGCCCGCGAAGCCCGCGACTATGTCGCCAAACGCCTGAAGGTGGCCGAAGCGGCCATCGAGGACGATCTGGCCTGGGCCGACTTCGACAGGTCCGGCAAGCTCCTGCGCGGCGGATTGTCCAGCATCACCGATCATTCCACGCGGATCCTGCCCGCCGAAACCGACAACCCCCAGATCGCCGCCATCCTGGGGAACGTGGCCCGTCACGGGCTTTCCGCGGGCCACATCTCGTGGGATCCGGGTGTCCAGATGCTGTTCTGGTACGTCCCGATCACCCCGTCCAACCGCGACAATGTCGGCAAGCGCCAGCTGCGGGGCTTCGCCGTGACCCAGCTTCTGTTCTCCGAGTTTCTCGACATCTTCAACGAGGACAGCGGCCTGACCCAGGCCGAGATACGCACCGTGTTCCAGGTGATCGGCGGCGCCAGCCTGCGCGCCGCGGCCGATCTCGACGCGCTGTCCTACGAGACCAAGCGCGCCCACCTCAAGAACGCCTGCAGCAAGCTGATGTGCTCGGGCCAGCGCGAATTGATCACCAAGCTTCTGGGCCAGATGGTCCATTTCATCTCGATCTCCGAGGGCGAGGCCAGCCATGCGGGTTTCATCGAACCCTTCTTCGCCCGCTACCTGTCGCAGGACGCCCGGCTTCTGTCGCGGCGCCTCTCGGATGGCCGGCTCGTCAATATCGTGGAGTTCGGCCCGCCCGGCGGCCGGCCGGTCCTGCTCAGCCACGGCGTTCTCTTCGCCTTGCTCATGCGCGACGCCGGTCCGCATCTGGAACGGCTGGGGCTGCGGGTCATCACCCCCATCCGCGAAGGATATCTCGAGATCCGGCCCACCTCGTCGCTCTTTGACCAGGACGATCTGTTGCGGCAATGGGTCGATGACGCGCACGGGCTCATCCGCGAATATATCGGCCATCCCTGCGTGGTCGTCGGCAACTCGACCGGCGCCCGCGCCGCCGTCCGCCTCGCGCTCGAAGCCCCGAAAGTGGTCGCATCGCTGGTGCTGGTGTCCCCCACCTTGATGCAGACCGAGTCTCTGCGCAGCGGAAAGGTCGCGGGGTTCTTCGATGCCCTGCGTGGTCTGGTATCGAACTCGCGCCTGTTCAAAGCCGTGACCTGGCGGTTCAAGAAATACTATCTCAGCGAAAAGACCTGCCGCGTGGCACTGATGCAGCTTTTCGGCGACAATGCCGCCGACCGCGAGGTGCTGGAACGCCCGTTTTCCAGCGACGCCAGCAGTTACGCAATGTTCTCGGACATCTACAGCAGCTCGCTGCGCGGGGTCGCCGCGGATTTCAGCTTCGATTTCGACAGCGTCCACCGCGAGATGCAGGCGCTGAAAATGCCGTTTTCCATCCTGCATGGCCGCGACGACCCGATGCTGCGCGCCGCTGAAATGATCGCCCAGCTGCCCGAACCGCTCGGCCGCACCGTCACCACGCTGGACGGCGGGCACTTCCTGGGCGTCACCGCCGCCGACGCCGTCTGGGATCACGTCGCCACCCGAAACGGCTGATCCGCGCGGATCACAGGTGGCCGTCTTCCAGGTGCAGCTTCATCGCGATCAGCACCTGCTGCAACGCGGTCGTCTCCTTCAGCAGGCGCTTGGCCTCGGTGACCGTGATCACCCCGTCCTGGATAGACTGGTGGTACTCGCTCATCAGCATGGCAAAGCGCTGCGACAGCGCGATCACGTCCGAATTCACCCCGCCCGTTCCGCCATCATTCTGCCGGCTGTCGTCGAAATTCAGCCGCGTGCCGTTCAACTCCGCCAGCGCCGCGGTCACATGCGGATAGGACGCCGCCGCCTCCAGCGCCGCCACCGCGTCGATCGGCATGTAGCGGCCGGAATGCTCCTCGTGGTCCGAGTAATACCGCCCCAGCGTGGCCTTCGACTTGCCCGTCAGCTCGCAGGCCGGCTCCACCCCCACGTCCTTGACCAGCGCTTCGGTGTGCTTCTTGAGGTATGATCCGGCTTTCGACATCGCGCTCTTTCCCTGGACCGGGCCGTTATCCGAAGGGGCCCCGCGGCGCCGCAATGGTGGAAAATCCTACGTGCCCGGCGCCCGCGCCGACCCCGGCACGCTTGAACCCGCACGCGTCATGCGGATAAGTCGCCGCATGGCCAAGCTCTATTTTCATTACTCCACCATGAATGCCGGCAAGTCGACCCTGCTGTTGCAGGCCAGTCACAACTACCGCGAACGCGGCATGAACACCCACCTGCTGACTGCCGCGCTCGATAATCGCGCCGGACCCGCGCATATCGGCTCTCGGATCGGCATCGGGGCCAGGGCCGACACCTTCACCGCCGACGACGATCTCTTCGCCCGACTGGACCGGGTGCTGGCCACGGGTCCGCTGTCCTGCATCTTCGTCGACGAGGCGCAGTTCCTGACCGAGGCGCAGGTCTGGCAACTGGCCCGCGTGGTCGACGACCTGAACGTGCCGGTGATGTGCTACGGCCTGCGCGTCGATTTCCGCGGTCATCTCTTTCCCGGCTCCGCCACCCTTCTGGCGTTGGCCGACGAGATGCGCGAGGTGCGCACCATCTGCCATTGCGGCAAGAAGGCCACCATGGTCGTTCGCCGCGACGCCCACGGACAGGTGGTGACCGACGGCGCCCAGATCCAGGTCGGCGGCAACGAAACCTACGAAAGCCTCTGCCGCCGCCACTGGCGAGAGGTCACGGGCGATGTCTAAACTGTCCCGGTACATCGTTCTCGGCCTCCTGTCGCTCGTGGCCGTGCTGGTTGCGGTCTATATCTATGCGATCAACACCGTGGATTTCTCCGTCGACAAGGCCACCGCCGCCCATACCGAGGCGCGGCAGGCGTTCCTGGCCGACCTGCCCGATACCGACTGCCTGCGCGCCGCCGACATCACCGGCATCGCCCGCGCCCGCGGCTGGGATGCGGTGCAACCGTCGCAATTCGACTGGTGCGTCGCCCCCGACACCGTGCAAACCTGGCTGCGCGTCACGGTCGAGCCGCCCCTGCCCTTCTCGACCGAGGACGAGAACGCCCAGATCTTCGCCTTTGACGAGGCGGGCTGCGCCGTCGACTGGTCCTACGCCTCCGGCCCCGGCTCCACCTGCGCGGAGTGACGCTTGCGCCGCGTCGCTCCGGGAACCCGGCCCGCAGCTCCTGCGTTTCCCCTACGTAATGGAAAGGAAACCGACATGGACCGCCTGTCCTTCTACATCACGTTCTTCACCGGCAGCTTCATCACCGGCGCCATCGTGATCGCCGGGTTTGCAATGGGCTATTATTCCGTCTGGACCATCGCGATCAGCGCCGTCGCGGGCCTGCTGCTCGCCTGGCCAACCGGCTACATGATCTCCCAGCGCATCAAACGCGACGATCCCGACTGGACGCCCGAGGCCGACCCCGGCGACCAGCCCGTCATCCCGCGGCCGGGCGCGCCCGAAATCTAGGCCCGCTCCACCAGGACCGAGCCCACCGAGTAGCCCGCCCCGAACGAACAGATCAGGCCGGTATCACCGGGCTGCAGGTCGTCGGAGTATTTCGAGAACGCGATGATCGACCCCGCCGACGATGTGTTGGCATAGTCCTGCAGGATGTTCGGTTGCTCGTCGGCATCGGGCACCCGCCCCATCACCTTGCGCCCGATGAAATCGTTCATCGTTTTGTTCGCCTGGTGCAGCCACAGCCGCTTGAGACCCGCCGCCGCGACCCCGGCTTCTTCCATGTGATCCGCGATATGCGCGCTGACCAGCGGCAGCACCTCCTTGAACACCTTGCGTCCCTCCTGCACGAATTGCATGTCGCGCCGGTCGTGCAGCTCCGGGTCGCGGGTGCGCCGCAGGAACCCGTTGTTGTTGCGGATATTGTTGGAAAACTGCGTGGCGCAACGGGTCGAATGCACGATGAAATGCGCGCCCTTGGCATCCTCCGCCCGCTCGATCACCAGCGCGGTGCACACGTCCCCGAAGATGAAGTGACAATCCCGGTCGCGCCACTCCAGGTGCCCTGAACAGATCTCGGGGCTCACCACGATGGCGCAGCGCACGCTGCCCGACCGCACCATGTCGGCCGCCGCCTGGATCCCGAATGTGGCCGAGGAACACGCCACGTTCATGTCGAACGCGAACCCCTTGGCCCCCAGCAACTGCTGAATCTCGATGGCCACCGCCGGATAAGGCCGCTCGTGGTTGCTGGCCGCGCAGATGATCAGGTCGACCTCGCCCGCGTCCCGCCCCGCCTGGGCCAGCGCCTTGCCGCAGGCATCCAGCGCCATCTCCGCCATGATCCCCGGCTCGTCATTCGACCGCTCGCGCAGCCTGGGATGCATCAGGCCGGGATCCAGCACGCCCGACTTGTCCATCACGTAGCGCTGCTCGATCCCCGACGCGTTGACGATGAACTCCGACGAGGACGGCGCCTTGGCCTCCACCTCGCCCGCCGCGATAGCGTCGGCGTTCTCTGCGTTGAACCGCTCGGCATAGGCGTTGAACGCCACCACGAGCTCGTCGTTGGTGATGGTCTCTTCCGGCGTGAAAACCCCCGAGCCGGTAATCGCAGGCTTGAACATGTCTCTCTCCCTCGACGTGGCGGCCACCACGCCAGAACCCTGCCCCGAGGTCAAGCGAAACGCGGCGGCAAACCCGGCGGCGCGGGGAACTGCCGGCCGTGCGGCGGCGTTTCACGACGTGACGCGCGGCGCGTCATCAAGGCCACTGGTCATATCCGTGAAAGGCGACATGGCGCATCCCGAACGATCATCAAGGCCCATCACCGGCATCATCGACCGGCTCGAAGACACCACCCACCGGGACCAGGTGACCCTGCGCTGCATGATCGAGGCGTTCGGCAAGAGCTCCTTCACCACGGCGATGTGCGTGCCCGCACTGCTGGTCACCTCGCCGCTCAGCGGGATCCCCCTGTTTTCCAGCGCCTGCGGCATCCTGATCGCCTCCATCGCCGCACAGATGCTGGTGGGTCGGCACTACCTCTGGCTGCCCGCCTTCGTGATGAACCGAAGCATCGGCAACGACAAGATGCTGGCCGCGCTCCGCCGCCTGCACCGGATCGGCGAAAGGATCGACGCGCTCACCCGCCCCCGCCTCGGACCGCTCATGACCCGGCCTTTCCGCAAGCTCTACCAGGCGCTCTGCGTGCTGTGCGGCGTCCTGATGATCTTTCTCGAGATCGTGCCGTTCTCATCCTCGGTTCTCGGAATGGCGACGATCTGCTTCGCCACGGCGATCATCGTGCGCGACGGGGTGCTGGCCTGCCTCGGGCTGGCCCTCATGTGCCTCGGCGCCAGCCTGCCGGTGTTCGCGCTCCAGGCGATGTAGGGTGGGGTTCCACCCCGCCACCATGCCGCCCGGCCCGCAGACCCAGACCCTCCCGGACCTCTTTCCGCGCCGTAGGGTGGGGTTTCACCCCACCTGTGCCCCCGCCCGCTCAATTCACCAGGTTCGGCGGCGTCTCCCCGGCCAGGGCCGCGCGCAGGTTCTCCACCGCCACGCGCCCCATTTTCTCGCGCACTTCCAGCGTCGAGGTGCCCATATGCGGCAGCAGCACCACGTTCTCCAGCGCCTTCAGCGCGTCCGGGACCTCCGGCTCGTTCTCGTAGACATCTAGACCCGCCCCCGCGATGCGACCCTCTTGCAAGGCGGCGATCAGAGCAACTTCGTCCACGATATCCCCCCGCGCGATGTTGATCAGATGCGCATGCCTCGGCATCAATGCAATCGCCTCCGCGTCGATCAGGTGACGCGTGTCCGGGCTGACCGGCACCGCCACCACCGCGAAATCCGCGCGGGCCAGCAGGTCTTCCAGTTCCACCCGCTCGCAGGGAAAGCCCGGATCCTTGTCGCTCCGCGCGGTATAGATCACGTCCATGTCGAATCCGTAATGACAGCGCTGCGCAATCGCCGACCCGATCCGGCCCATGCCGATGATCCCCACGGTCTTGCCCGTCACATGCGTGCCCAACAGTTGCGTCGGGTTCCAGCCGGGCCACTTGCCCGCCCGCACCATGCGCTCGCCCTCGCCCGCCCGGCGCGCGCTCATCATGATCAGCGTCATGCCGATATCCGCCGTGGCCTCGGTGACGGCCCCCGGCACGTTGGTCACCAGCACCCCGGCCGACCGCGCCGCGGCCAGGTCGATATGGTTGATCCCGACGCCGTAATTCGCCAGCACCTTGCAGCGCGGGTTCTGCGCCTCGCGGAACACCTCGGACGAGAACGTGTCGCCGAACATCATCAGCACACCGTCATAAAGGTTCAGCGCCGCACGCATCTGCCCGATCTTCAGCGGCGTGTTCTCCTCGCGCATCTCGACCTCGAAATGCGCGCGCGCCATGTCCGCCACGCTCTCCGGCAGGGGCCGGGTGAAATAGACCCGCTTCAATGCATCCGCCCTCCGACAGGCACATCCAGATCCGGCGAAAGCAGCACGATCCCGCCCTCTTCGTCGCTCACGCCCAGCACCAGCACCTCGGACATCACCGGCCCGATCTGGCGGGGCGGAAAGTTCACCACAGCCATGACCTGCTTACCGACCAAACCCTCGGGGTCGTAGTGCTTGGTGATCTGCGCCGAGCTCTTCTTCTCCCCCAGCTCCTTGCCGAAATCGACCCACAGCTTGATCGCGGGCTTCTTGGCTTCGGGAAACGGTTCGGCCCGGGTGATCCTGCCCACCCGGATATCCACCTTCAGGAAATCGTCGAACGTGATCTCGTCAGCCACGGCGCAGCTCCTTCGAGCGGTCGGCGGCGGCTTTCACCGTCGCCTTCATCAGCGGCGGCAGGCCCGTATCCTCGTCCATCAGCACCTCAAGCCCCGCCTGCGTCGTGCCGTTGGGGCTGGTGACGTTCTCGCGCAGCTGCGCAGGTGACTCAATCGCGGCCTCGGCCAGCGCGCCCGCGCCCGCCACCGTGGCCTGCGCCAGCTGCATCGCCAGCTCCGGCGATAACCCCTCGGCCTCGCCCGCCTTGGCCATGCATTCGATCATGTGAAACACATACGCGGGGCCAGACCCCGACACACCCGTGACCGCATCCATCTGGTGCTCGCCCTCCAGCCGCACCACCTGTCCCACCGCTTTCAGCAACGCCTCGGCCAGGTCCATCTGGTCCGCGTTCACCGCACCATTGCCGACGATTGCGGTGATCCCCCGGCCCACGGCGGCGGGCGTGTTGGGCATGGCGCGGATGATCGGGCTGTCACTGCCGAACGCCGCCTCGAACGCCTCGATCGGCGTGCCCGCGGCGACCGAGACAAACAGCGTCCCGCCACCGCCCATCGCCGCAATCGTGGGAAGCGCCTCGCCCATCATCTGCGGCTTGACGGCGATCAGCACGATGGCCGGATGCTCGGGCAGATCGGCGTTCAGATGCACACCCGTCCCCTTCAGCCAGTCCGACGGCTTGGGGTCGATCACCCAGACGGACCCGGGCGGCAGATCACGCTCCAGCCACCCGGCCAGCATCGCCGATCCCATCTTGCCACAGCCCAGCAGGACCAGGCCCCTGTCGGCCACATGCTGCATATCCATTCCGGTGCGTCCCTTCATTCCTTGTCTTTCCCCGGGTTGATAGTCCGCACATTGCGTCCCTGCAATACGCCAGCGCCTCTTCGGCCACACCTCGCGCAAAAGAAAAAGGGCGCGCCGCCCGGCACGCCCCGTTCGCCTTGAGATTGTGCGTTGTCAGGCCCTGCCATAGGCCTCGCCGATGGCGATCTGCATCGCCTCCTTCGGCGCGCGGTCACCCCAGACCACCAGTTGCAGCGCCGGATAGAACCGCTCGGCACTCATCACCGCCGCACCGATCAGCGTGTCGATCTGCTCGGGGCTGATTGCCTGCGCGCCCGTCATCACCAACCCGTAGCGATAGACCATCAACTGCTGTTCGGCCCAAAAGGTGAATGCGCCGGCCCAGCACTGGTCATTGACGTCGTTCAGCACGTGGTAAAGCGCCGGCAGCTTGTCCTCGGGCGGCTCCATTTCGAAGGTGCAGACCAGGCGCAGCGTCTCGTCATAGGCCGACCAGGCCAGCGTGATCGAATAGGTCCGCCACTGCCCTTCGACGGCCATCGCGATCTGGTCGTCGCCGATCCGGTCGAAATCCCAGTCGTGATGCTCGGCCAGGTGTTCGACGATATCGATGGGATGAAGGTCTTCTGAAAAGTACTGCTCGGAAAGTGCCATGGCGCCACCTCATGTGTTGTAGCGAAGGGCTGGCAGCGCCCATACGCTAGGTGCCTGCTCTAGGAAAGGGGTTCATTCCCGCTTTTCCTACAAGATATGGTGAGGGGGGATTTGCGACCTGTAAAGCTATTTCTTGGGGATAACTACAATAAGTTGTGGATGACATGAAAATTTCATCAAGCGATGGGGACCGGTAAACGCGCCTCACCCCGCCGCCGTCCCGGACCTGATCCGGGACCTCTTGCGCCGGCGGCCGTCACGCTTGCACCCGCGATCAAAGGCGGAC
Organism: Roseovarius sp. THAF8; assembly: GCF_009363735.1. NCBI lineage: Bacteria > Pseudomonadati > Pseudomonadota > Alphaproteobacteria > Rhodobacterales > Roseobacteraceae > Roseovarius > Roseovarius sp. THAF8. The sequence goes on from NZ_CP045410.1 coordinate 1,597,214, forward strand.
TCGTCAAAATGAAAATGGCTGCCCGAAGGCAGCCATTGACTTCAATTTCAAACTGTATCCGGCGACTTAGCCGCCCGAGCTCGTCCGTGCATTCGCTTTCAGCGCCGTCTCGAACTCGGCCTTGGTCATGTTGACGGTCACGCCGTCGTCACCGACCATCAGGGCGTTCAGCGGAATGCCCGCACGTTCGATCGCGCGGTCATCGGCACCTTCCATCTCGCCGTCCAGATCGACGACCGCGATGTTGCCTTGGGAATCCGCGTCGTTATACGTGCCGACCAGTTCACCATCGCTGGTATAGACTTTCGCATCGCCGGTCAGGGCGGCATCCAGTTCGGTGGAAATGTCGCTGGCCGCGTCATAGGCGTCTTCCGCCACGCCACCCACGGCGTCGACTCCGGCCTGCGCCGTGTCGGTCGTGCTTTCGCCGATGGCATAGATGGTGTCGCCGACTTCCTGCGCGACATCACCCGCCTGGGCCGAAACGCTCGCCTCGGCCTCGGCATTGGTCGCCTCGTCATTCGCGGCGAAGGTCGCCACGGGGGCGGACACGAGGGCGGCAATGGCCAGTGCGGATGTGAATGTCGTTTTCATCAGGACTTCTCCTTTTTCCATCTTGCGGGCGCTTGGCCCGCGTGAATGTAGTTGGACAATGCAAACCTCGCGGCACGCGTTCCATACCGATTTCGACTGAATGGATCCTGCCCCCGGATGTCAGCAGCATCGTGCCGACATCGCGCGCCGATATGCGCAAGGTTATTCCCATGATCCGCGGCCCGGACACATCGTAGGGTGGGTGAAAACCCACCTTTGCGCCGCCTTCACCCGTAGGGTGGGTGAAAACCCACCCGCGCGTCCCTATTCCGCGTCCAGGCGCATCTCCTCGCGATAAGCCTCCATCCTGGCCTCCGCCTCTTCGCCCCACGCCTTGAACTGCCGGTTCAGGAACCCGCCATCAAGCTCCATCGCCAGCGCATGTGCCGTCAGCATCTCCGCGCAGGCAGCCTCCGGCGTGGCATCACGCTCGGCCTTTCGCGCCCGGTTCATCAGCGCCGATTTCGCCTTCATCGGATCGTTCCGCGCGTAGCATCCCGCCAGTGCGATCCGCGCGTCGTGATAGGGTGCCGCGATCCGACCCAGGTTGGCGTTCACGCAACTCCGGTACCGCGCCAGCGATGCCTCCGCCGCCGTGATCGCATCAAGCTGCCGGCGCAACGCAGCCACGTCGTCGGCGGGATAATATGTGCCGCCCGCCGCCTCGGCGATGGCCTCCAGCTGCGCCGCCGTCTCGGCATCCACATCGAACCCGATCGTGTTGACCGTCGTGCGCACCCCGGCCTCATACAATGCCGCCGCCTGCGCCGCCGGATCCCCGTCACAGGTCTCCTCCCCATCCGAAATCAGGTAAATCACCGGGGCCAGATCGCCCTCCTTGGGCGGCTCCAGTTCCGCGACCACCTCGGCCGAATAAGCCAGCACACCCCCCAGCGGCGTCCAGCCCACCGGCTCCAACGCGCCGATGCTCGCCTCCAGCGCCGATCGCGGCGCATCGAACCCGTGCACCATCTCCGTGGCCGCACAAGACTCTGCCTTGCCGGAGTCTTCGTTGTTGCCCTTGTGGCCATATATGACCAGCCCGACCGACACCTCCTGCGGCATGTCCCGCAGGAAACCAAGCGCCTCGCGCTTGGCCGCGGCCATCTTGGTCTCGCCCCCGACGCGGCCGGCCATCGAGCCCGAGGCGTCTATCGCCAGCAGGATATGGCTGCTGGGCCGTCCGCCCACCGTCTCCGGCGGTTCGCATTGGCGCAGTTCGGCTGGCACGATCTCCGCCGCGCAGGAGCGGTACTCCGTGGGCCGGTCCGCCAGAACGGCGTCGAGCACCGCCTGGCAGTCCACGCTGCCCTCCTGCGCCCAAGCCGGCGCGGCCATCACCGCAGCCGCCATCCAAACCGTCAAACCGCGCATGACCCGACCTCCCGCACCCGCCACTCCAGAATCTTATATCCGGTTTCTGGCCCGTACGGCCAGGTTTTGCCGTCCGCACGAAAAAGCGCGGCTCGTTGCCGAACCGCGCCATATCTTCCAGCCCGTAGAAAGGGCCTTACTTCGCGCCTTTCTCCAGCGCGTCCAGCCGCGCCTTCAGCGCCTCGTTTTCCTCGCGGGCCTTCTGCGCCATGGCGCGCACCGCGTCGAATTCCTCGCGTGTGACGAAATCGCGGTCGGCCAGCCAGCGGTCCACCATCGACGACATCGCCGTCTCGGCCTCCTGCTTGGCGCCCTGTGCCACGCCCATGGCGTTCGTCATCAGCTGGCTGATATCGTCCAGAACCTTATTGCGCGTCTGCATATCGCTCTACCTTCCGTTACACTTGATCCCTATATGGGCACCAAACCGCGTCGGGGCAAGGTTGACTTCGCCACGCACCAGCAGCAGACAGGCGCCCATGAAAGCAGCGATCCCCTTTCCCGATATCTCGTCCGAGGTGTTCTCGTTCACCGTCTTCGGGTTCGAGATTGCCTTGCGCTGGTACGCCCTGTCCTACATCGCGGGCATCCTGATCGGCTGGCGTCTGGTGGTGATGGCGATCAACCGTCCGCACCTGTGGAAGGACAACGTGGCCCCCATGACCGTGAAACAGGTCGAGGATCTGGCGACATGGGTCATCCTGGGCGTCATTCTGGGCGGGCGGCTGGGCTTCGTGCTCTTTTACCAGCCCATGTATTACCTGCAGAACCCGGCAGAAATCCTGCTCATATGGCAGGGCGGCATGTCATTTCACGGCGGGCTTCTGGGGGTCATCGTCGCCTGCATCACCTATTCGAAGATCCAGGGCATCCGCTGGCTGACCGTCGCCGACATCCTCTGCGCCGTCACCCCCGTCGGCCTACTCCTGGGCCGTATCGCCAACTTCATCAACGCCGAGCTCTGGGGCCGTCCCACCGACCTGCCCTGGGGCGTGATCTTTCCTGGCGCGGCGGCGCAGGACTGCGCCGGCATCGCCGTGGGGATCTGCGCCCGCCACCCCTCGCAACTCTACGAAGCCGCGCTGGAAGGGCTGATCCTGGGCGCGATCCTGCTCTACCTCGTGTTCCGTCGCGGCCTGCTGAAGCGCGTCGGTGCCGCCACCGGAATCTTCTTCGCCGGCTACGGCATCGGGCGCTTCATCGTCGAATTCGTCCGCCAGCCCGACGCGCAGTTCGTCAGCCCCGGCAACCCGCTGGGCCTGGCGTGGCACGTGAACGGCTACGGCCTGACCATGGGCCAGATCCTCTGCATCCCGATGGTTGCCATGGGGCTGATCACGCTGGTGCTGGCCTACCGCAGACACGCCCGCGCCTCCGCCCCCGGATGACCCCCCTGGCCCAGATCCTGCGGGCCGAGATCGCCACGACCGGCCCCATGCGCCTCGACGCCTATATGGCCGCCTGCCTGATGCATCCCCGGCACGGGTATTATTCCACCCGCGACCCGTTCGGTGAACAGGGCGATTTCATCACCGCCCCCGAGATCAGCCAGATGTTCGGCGAACTCATCGGCCTCTGTCTCGCGCAAACCTGGCTCGACCAGGGCGCGCCCAACCCCGTCGCCCTTGTCGAGCTTGGCCCCGGCCGCGGCACCCTGATGGCCGACGCCCTGCGCGCCACGCGCGGCGTGCCCGGCTTTCACGACGCCCTGCAGGTCCATCTGGTGGAAAGTTCCCCCGCCCTGCGCGCCCGGCAGGCCGAAACCCTGGCCGCTCACGCCCCCACCTGGCACGACAGCGCCGACACCCTGCCCGACCTGCCCACGCTCTCGGTCGCCAACGAGTTCTTCGACGCGTTGCCCATCCGCCAGTTCCAGCGCCAGGGCGACGGCTGGTGCGAACGCGTCGTCGGCCTCTCTGACGACACGCTCGCCCTCGGCCTCAACGCCAAGCGGATCGAGCCGACCCTCGCCCACCGGCTCGACGACACGGCCGACGGCGACATCGTCGAGACCTGCCCCGCCGCCGCCCCCGTCATCGACGCGCTGGCCCGCCGCATAGCGTCGCATGGCGGCGCGGCGCTCATCATCGACTACGGCGACTGGCGCTCGCTCGGCGACACGCTGCAAGCCGTGCAAGGCCACGACCGCGCCGACATCCTCGCCGCACCGGGCCTGGCCGACCTCTCCGCCCATGTCGATTTCGAGGCGCTCACCGACGCCGCCCACGGCACCTGCAAGACCACCCGTCTCGCCCCGCAGGCGCTCTTCCTGTCCCGCCTCGGCATCACCCAGCGGGCCGAGGCCCTTGCCGGGAACATGAGCGGGCACACGCTAGACGCGCATCACGCCGCATTTCATCGCTTGACCGGACGAGAGGAAATGGGGACGCTCTTCAAAGCGATGGCGCTCTATCCCGAGGGCGCCGCACCGCCACCCGGACTGGAACCATGACGCTGGAAATCCTCACCGACGACAGTCTCGCGCCTGTCACCCACGGCTTCTTCACCCGCAAGGGCGGGGCGTCGTCGGGCGTGTTTCACGGGCTGAACTGCGGCCGCGGCTCTTCGGATCAGTCCGAGGTCGTCAGCATCAACCGCGCCCGCGTCGCCCACGCCATGGACGTGGCCGAGGATCACCTGATCACCGTGAAACAGACCCATTCCACCGACGTGCACGTGGCCACCGGCCCGTCCGAGGCCCGACCCAGGGCCGACGCCATCGTCACCGCCACACCCGGCCTCGCGCTGGCGATCCTGACCGCCGACTGCCAGCCCGTGCTCTTTGCCGACCGCAAGGCGGGGGTCATCGGCGCCGCCCATGCCGGCTGGCGCGGGGCGGTCGACGGCATCCTGGAATCCACGCTCGACGCGATGGAGGCGCTCGGCGCCCGCCGCGCCGACACCACCGCCGTCATCGGCCCCTCGATCAGCCAGCCCGCCTACGAGGTGGGCGAGGAGTTTTTCGAGCGTTTCGCCGACGACGATCCCGGCAACACCCGCTTTTTCGCCAATGGCAAGCCGGGCAAGTACCAGTTCGACCTGCCCGGCTTCGGCCTTGACCGCCTGCGCCGCGCGGGCGTCGGCGACGCCACCTGGACCCGCCATTGCACCTACAGCGATGCCGAGCGGTTCTTTTCCTACCGCCGCGCCACTCATAACGGCGAGGCCGATTACGGCCGCCTGATCTCGGCCATCCGTCTTTAGACCGGCGCACCGCAATTCTGTCGCGATCTGGGCAAAACCGTCCACGAGATTGCCTCAATCTGCGAAACAATCACCTATTTCTCCCCCGGATTGGTTCCGCCACCTCCGCGATCAACCTTGTTTCACTGGCCGTTTCCAATTGCGACAACGCGACCACAATCCGGGCGGCGCGACCCGAAAAATTTTTCGGATTTTCTTCGCCGCGCCAAACCATGGCCCCAAACCCGGGCAAATATGAACCCATCAGAACAACACGCCCCAAAAACGGCGGCGAGGCAGATAAAACCAAGAGGAAAGACCATGAAGAAGCGTTGGATGAAATCCCTGATCGAAACCAGCCAGCAGGCCACCCCGGACATGCCGTTCTCGCGCCGCGTGCGCCATGCGAACCGCATGACCCCCAAGACATCCACGCTTCGGATCGCCTGATCCGGTCCACTCCCCGATCTCCGACACCGGCAATGGCCGCCTCGCTGACGAGAGCGGCCATCGTTGATTCGAATGCCCCCGACCGTGAAATGTGGCAGCTTCGTCCCACCGGCACGGACAATAGCCCGGCATTCCCGCGCACTGTCCGACCCCTTCGGACAATTCCCCGCAAAATTTGACTACAATTCGCCGTTTCTGCCTTTATTGGCCCTGTAACGTACATGACGGACCATCCCTCTGTCGTTGTCGGTGGGGGCCGACGCGGTTGTGATGACCCTGAAAAGGATCGCACGATGGGCACCCCTACCATCGCCACCTCTCTCTCGGTGGCGCACAAGACAAATGCAACACACGCGCGCACCGGCACGGCGCAGGTCCCTCCCGCCGCCCGGTCGCCGCGCCCGATGCGCAAGTTCCGGGTCACGTATCTGCGCCCGGACGGAACGGCCGGCTGGACCGACCAGATCGCCCCGGCCACCCCGATCTTCGACAGCGCGTTTTCCGCCTTTTCCCACGGCACGCTCCTGCATACGCCCTCCGGTCAGGTCGCCGTGCAGGATCTCGAACCTGGCATGAACGTTTCCACCGCCGATCACGGTCCCTCCCGCGTGCTCTGGATCGGCGCCATGACGCTGGTTCCGTCCGCCGCCGGCCTCGACCAGTCCGCCTGCCGCCTGACCCGGATCATGCCGGACAGCTTCGGCCTGGGCCGCCCCGATTTGAACCTCACCGCCGGTCCCGGTGCGCGCATCCTCGGCCGGCCACCCGGCCTGCGCGACAGCTTCGGGCGCGAACGCGTACTGACCCCGGTCAGCGACCTTGTCGACGGCATGAACGTGATCGAACTGGTGCCGCCCCGGCCCGTGACGGTCTATCATGTTTGCCTGCGCCGACATGCCATCCTGCGCGCCTCGGGCATCGAGGTCGAAAGCTTCCACCCCGGCCCCGGCTTCGAGCGCGCCATGGGACCCAACATGCTGGCCCTCTTCCTGTCGCTCTTTCCGCATGTGAAGAAACCCGCCGATTTCGGCAGCATCTGCCATCCCCGCCTGCCCTTGCAGGGCCTGACAGCCTGACGCTGGGCGTCGCCGCCGGCCCGGTCAGCCGCGGCGACCCCAGCCGATCCCGGCCCAGATCCGCTCGTGCAGGAAGAACGTGACGAAGCCGATCGCCGCCGTGATCATCGCATAGGTGCCGCCTTGCGCCACCGATCCGGTCATGATGAACCCGATCAACGTCATCACCATCAGGCCCAGCACCTGCCAGGTTGTCGCCTTTGCCAGCGTGCGTTTGTTCGTCTCCATCTCCAATGCTCCTCTGCCGCGTCGTGTTACGTCTCTGTCGACCACCTAGCATCCCGGCACCCTGTCGTGTATTCTGCCTTTGCTTAACAAAACGGATGGATGTCCATTAAACTGGACAAGCGGCACCAATATGAACAAACAGGCCCGCGCCACGATCTTCCGCGACCGGCTCACCGGCGCCATGACCATGACCGGCACCAATCTCAGCGCGCTCGCGCGCCAGACCGGCGTCAGCCGCTCCACCGTGTCGCAACTGCTCGACGCCGAGACCGCCCGAATGCCCAACGCCCACCTCGCCGCCGGCTGCGCCGAGGCGCTCGGGGTCAGCTCCGACTGGCTGCTGGGCCTCACCGATCGCCCCGAGCGCCCCGGCGACGTGATCGAGGCCGCCCTCAGCATGACGCAAGCCGACCGCACCTCCGCCGACGCCCAGCTGCTCGACTGGCACCGCGAGGCCAGCGGCTACAAGGTCCGCCACGTCCCCGCCACCCTGCCCGACATGCTCAAGACCGAGGCGGTGATGCGCTGGGAATACGCCGCTTTTCTCGGCAAGACACCCGGCCAGGCCGTGCGCGCCATGCAGGACAATCTCGACTGGCTCCGGCGCGAGGCGACCGAGTACGAGATCGCCATGCCCCGGCACGAGCTCGAGGCTTTCGCCCGTGGCACCGGCTACTGGCAGGGGCTCGACCGCGACGCGCGGCATGAACAGATCCTGCACTTGGCCGAACAGGCCGAAACGTTCTTTCCGTCCTTGCGCCTCAACCTCTTCGACGCGCACAATCTCTTTTCCGCGCCCGTCACCCTGTTCGGCCCGCTCATGGGTGTGATCTACGTGGGTCGGTTCTACCTCGCCTTCCGCGAACCCTCCCGATTGAAGCTGCTGTCGGGTCACATGGACTGGCTGATCCGCGAGGCCGTGGTCGATGCTCGCGACGCCCCTGGCTGGATCGCGGGACTGGCGAAACACATCTGAGACGGCCCTGGCCCGCCATCGACGTTGCATCGCCGGTCGCGTCGCGGCTACGCTTTCGGGCAAGACATCTGCCCCCCAAGCCCTACGGAAAGCCGCCGCTATGCTTCGCCTGCCTATCCTCGCCCTCGGGCTCCTGCTTGCCTTCGGCACCGCCGCCCAGGCCCAGGACAACCCCGTCATCGCCCGCATGACCGCCTTCGTCGCTACATACAACGCGCAGGATGCCGAAAGCCTCGCCGGGTTCTACGCCCCCGACGCGGCCCTGCTGCCGCCCGGCCAGGCCTCGATCCTCGGGCGCGAGGCCATCGCCCGGCACTACGCCCAGGCCTTCGCCGCCGGTGCCCGCGAGCTGCAATTCAAGACCTTCGACATCCGCGGCTTCGACACCAGCGCGGTCGAAATCGGCGAAACCGTCGTCATGATGGGCGAGCAGCGCATCGTCGGGCGCTACATGCACCTGTGGGAGGTGATCGACGGCCAACTCCTGCTGACCCGCGACATGTACCACGTGCTCAAGGTCGACTAGACGCCGCCCTGCCCGCTTGCTGCGCCCCGGCATACGGCGCACACTCCGCGCATTCAGCCAGAACGGGTTTCCCCATGCGCCATTTTCACCTGACCTGTCTCGCGGTCCTGTCCCTTGCCCCCATGGCACTGGCCAATGACCGCCCGCCACCCCGCGAAAACGATCCCGACGATTTCGTCCGCTACATTTTCGAGATCAACGCCTGCGTCCTGACCGAGGCACAGCTTCTGCAGATCTACCGGGACGCGGGCCACGGCCTGATGGGCGCCAACAACGCCGTCATCGCCGTGTCGACCCGCGAGGATATCGAGGTGCTCGACCGCAACCCCTTCCGCTACCGCTATTACGGCTCCGACTATTGCGGCTTCTGACCAGGCTCAGGCCGACCGGCTCAGCCGCTCCTCCAGGATCTCGAAGGGTACGCCCGGCTCGTCCTTGGCACAGCGGATGACCAGCGAGGTCTTCACCGACGCCACGTTCTCCGCCGCCGTCAACTCGCCGGTCAGGAAGCTCTGGAAGGTGCTCAGGTCCGGCGCCACGCATTTCAGGATGAAATCCACCTCGCCGTTCAGCATGTGGCACTCCCGCACCAGCGGCCACGCCCGGCAGCGCGCCTCGAACGCGCTCAGGTCCGCCTCGGCCTGGCTCACCAGCCCGACACTGGCAAAGACCTGCACCTCGAATCCCAGCTCGCGCGCGTCCACGTCGGCGTGATAGCCCTTGATGTACCCCTGCTCCTCCAGCGTGCGCACCCGGCGCAGGCAGGGCGGCGCGGAAATGCCCACCCGGCGGGCCAGTTCGACGTTGGTCATCCGCCCATCCGCCTGCAATTCGGCCAGGATCATGCGGTCAATGTCGTCAAGGCGCGTCGCAGGCATCGGTTTCTCCGGTTGATTTCGCGATTGTTATATCACGACCGGCGCCACGCGCAATAATGTTTCACCCCGGCGCAATATCCTTTCGGGACAGAAAATGTCGTCCCGACCCCCGCATACCGGGTTTGCGGGGCTACACACCCCCGCCCGGCCCCGTTATATCTGTCCGGACTCACGCGGGGCGTCTCATGCCCCGCTCCACGGATCAAGGGGGATCGGACATGGCCGAGACACGTCACACCAGGGTTTTGATCATCGGCTCGGGGCCCGCGGGCTACACCGCCGGCGTCTATGCCAGCCGCGCCATGCTGGAACCCATCCTCGTGCAGGGCATCGAGCCCGGCGGCCAACTGACCACCACCACCGAGGTCGAGAACTGGCCCGGCGACACCGAGGTCCAGGGCCCCGACCTGATGGTCCGCATGGAGGCCCACGCCAAGGCCATGGGCTGCGAGATCGTGGGCGACATCATCTCCTCGCTCGACGTCGACACACGCCCCTTCATCGCCAAGAGTGATTCAGGCACCACCTACACCGCCGACGCCGTCATCCTCGCCACCGGGGCGCGCGCCAAGTGGCTCGGCCTGCCCTCCGAGGACGCGTTCAAGGGCTTCGGCGTGTCGGCCTGCGCCACCTGCGACGGCTTCTTCTACCGCGGCGACGAGATCGTCGTGGTGGGCGGCGGCAACACCGCCGTCGAAGAGGCGCTCTTCCTGACGAACTTCGCCTCCAAGGTCACGCTCATCCACCGCCGCGACGAACTGCGCGCCGAGAAGATCCTTCAGGACCGCCTGCTGAAACACCCCAAGATCGAGCCCCTGTGGTTTCACGAACTCGACGAGGTGCTGGGCGACGACAATCCCAAAGGCGTCACCGGCGTGCGCGTCAAGCACACCAAGACCGGCGAGACGCAGGAAATTCCCTGCAAGGGCGTCTTCATCGCCATCGGCCACGCGCCGGCCAGCGAACTGGTCAAGGGCAAGGTCGAGATGCATCACGGCGATTACGTCAAGGTCGAGGCCGGCTCCACCCGCACCTCGATCCCCGGCCTCTTCGCCGCGGGCGACCTCACCGACCACATCTACCGCCAGGCGGTGACCTCTGCCGGCATGGGCTGCATGGCCGCCCTCGACGCGGAAAAATTCATCGCCGAGCTGCCCGAAGACGCCCCCGCCCCCGAGGCCTACGTCCCGCAAGCCTGAGCCGCACGCCCCGCCTTCCTCTGGCCGAAAATATCCCGGGGGTTTGGGGGCTGGCCCCCAGTCAATCCTGCGTTTGGGGGCTGGCCCCCAATCAATCCTGCGCTTGGGGGCTGGCCCCCAACCCACACCAATGCGCTACCGGCGCGGCCCCACTCCACCCGTCCCGGACCTGATCCGGGACCTCGTAGGGTGGGTGAAAACCCACGCTCACCCACCTCACTCGAGATGAATGTCCCGCAGCGTGCATCCCGACTCCAGCACCACCGCCACCCAGTTCACGTCCGGCTCCAGCCCCTGCGCGTTCAGCCATGCCTGCTGCACCCGGCAGGCCGGCAATTCCTGCGCGCCCGGGCAATACCAGTGCCCGGGCGGCGCCTGCCGGTGTGCACCAGTTCGTGCGACAGAACACCCACGTCATAGGGATCCTTCGCGTTCCACGGCCGAACCAGCCAGATTGTCTCGCTGTCAGGATCATAAAGCCCCCGCGTGTGTGACGCGTCCGACGCCGCACGCATCGGCGCCAGCCGCGCCACTTTGGCCTCGGACGTCAGCCGAATTTCCGGCGCGTCCGAGCGACGCGGCAGATCGGTGTGCTCGTCCAGCCAGACCTCCATGTGCGCCACTAGCTCAGTCAGCGCCCTTGCCTCGACCCAGGCCAGAAGATCGGATGCCCAAGCGCCGCCGCCAAACACCATGAGAACAAGGCAGAAAAGACCACTACGCGCCGACCACAGGCCGGCTCGGGACAGGATGCACATGGCGACCTCCTGGGCAATTTGATTGATGTCCCGAAAATGCAAAGCTTCGACCGCGCCCCGGCGCAAAAGGCTATTTTTCATCTGCCAATGAAGGAAATTCATCCGCCATGGGACGGCACTTGCCCCCTTCGCCGCGGTCAAGGCGTTCGAGGCCGCCGCGCGCCACAAAAGCTTCAAGCACGCAGCCGAAGAGCTGTGCCTCTCGCCCTCTGCCGTCAGCCACCAGATCCGCGCACTGGAAGAGTATCTCGACACCGCGCTGTTCGAACGCAGCGGCAACCGGATGGACCTGACCCTGACCGGCCGCGCCTATGCAGGCAAGCTGACCGGCCTGCTGGACCTGCTCGACGACAGCACCCGTTCGGTGCGTGACGCGGGCGAAAGAAACCTGCGCGTGCTCTGTACTCCGGGCTTTGCCGCCCGCTGGCTGGTGCCACGCCGGCACTGGCTGGATTTCGGCGACCGGACCCGCTTGCGGGTCTCGACGGGCGCGCCCGACATCGATTCCTCGTCCAATGACAGCGACGTGGTGATCCAGTGGCGCGACACGCACCACCCCGGCGTCCACACCGAGCCGCTGATGACCTCCAGCCGCTACCCGGTCAGCCACCCCGACCTGATGGACCGCGAAGATATCCGCAGCCCGCGCGACCTATTGCGCAAGCGGCTGATGTACGACGATACCGACGACTCTTGGCAGGAATGGTTTGCCGCAGCCGGACTCGGCGCACCCGACCTGCCGCCCGGCCCGACCTTCCCCAATTGCGAACTGGCCACCACCGCCGCCGAACAGGGGCACGGCGTGGCCATGGCCTTCGACGCGATGGTGCACGGCACGCTGGCCTCGGGGCGTCTCGTGCGGCTTTTCGACACCGACACCATTCCCGGCGCGATCTACTCGGTCGCCTGCGCCAAGGCGCACGCCGACGATCCCAGGCCGCCACCGCGCCCATGTCCGCCGCGCAATAGCGTCGGCGCGCCTCGCTCACGGCATATCGGCAACAATCCCCGTGCCGCCCCGAAAGGGGGTTCACAAGGCAGGCCGCCTCCCATATGTGTTCACGCGTGAACATACTTCGAGTCGCCGCATGTCCGCCCCTGACGCCAAATCCAGCCTCCCCGACCGGGACCTCCTCTTCCGCCTCCTGCGGCAGCTGGATCGGTCGTCCGAGGCCTCCCAGCGCACGCTCGCGGCGGCGCTCGACGTGTCCCTCGGCCGCCTCAACACCCTGCTCCGGCAGGCGACCGAGGCCGGCTTCGTCAAGGTCGGCGACCGCTCCGGCCCCGACAAGCGCCAGCGTTTCGCCTACGCGCTCACCACCCGGGGAGCGGCGGAAATGCTGCGCCTCACCGATGATTTCCTCGCCCGGAAATTCGCCGAATACGACGCGCTTCATGCCGAACTGACCGGCACGCGAAGCGGGCTCGCCCCCCTCAACCAAAGGACCAGACTAGTGCAGAACAACCTCGCCCCCATCCCCGAACTCTACGTCTCCCACGAAAGCGCGCAGAAACTGAAGGTCGAAGCGGCCGATCTCGTCAGCTGGGATCTCACCCCGCGCCAGATCTGCGACCTGGAACTCCTGATGAACGGCGGCTTCAACCCGCTCAAGGGCTTCCTCGGCGAGGAAGATTACAATTCCGTGGTCGACACCATGCGCCTGGCCGACGGCACGCTCTGGCCCATGCCGATCACGCTCGACGTCTCCCAGGATTTCGCCGACAGCATCGAGCCCGGACAGGACATCGCCTTGCGCGACCAGGAAGGCGTGATCCTGGCCACCATGACCATCACCGACCGCTGGACCCCGAACAAGGCGCACGAGGCCGAAAAGGTCTTCGGCGCCGACGATTCCGCGCACCCGGCCGTCAACTACCTGCACAACACCGCCGGTCCGGTCTATCTCGGCGGCCCCGTCACCGGCATCCAGCAGCCCGTGCATTACGATTTCCGCGCCCGCCGCGACACACCCAACGAGCTGCGCGCCTTCTTCCGCAAGATGGGCTGGCGCAAGGTCGTCGCCTTCCAGACCCGCAACCCCCTGCACCGCGCGCACCAGGAACTGACCTTCCGCGCCGCGAAAGAGGCGCAGGCCAACCTGCTCATTCACCCCATCGTCGGCATGACCAAGCCGGGCGACGTCGATCACTTCACCCGCGTCCGCTGCTACGAGGCGGTGCTCGACAAGTACCCGGCCTCGACCACGAACATGTCGCTCCTGAACCTCGCCATGCGCATGGCCGGCCCGCGCGAGGCCGTGTGGCACGGCCTGATCCGCAAGAACCACGGCTGCACGCACTTCATCGTCGGCCGCGACCACGCCGGTCCGGGCAAGAACTCGGCGGGCGAGGATTTCTATGGCCCCTATGACGCCCAGGACCTCTTCCGCGAGCATCAGGACGAGATCGGCATCGAAATGGTCGACTTCAAGCACATGGTCTACGTGCAGGAACGCGCCCAGTACGAGCCGATGGACGAGATCGAGGACCGCGACAACGTCACCATCCTCAACATCTCGGGCACCGAGCTGCGCCGCCGCCTTCAGGAAGGTCTGGAAATCCCCGAATGGTTCTCCTTCCCCGAAGTGGTCAAGGAACTGCGCCGCACCCGTCCGCCGCGGGCCAAGCAGGGCTTCACCGTGTTCTTCACTGGCTTCTCCGGCTCGGGCAAGTCCACCATCGCCAACGCCCTGATGGTCAAGCTGATGGAAATGGGCGGCCGCCCGGTGACGCTGCTCGACGGCGATATCGTCCGCAAGAACCTCAGCTCGGAACTCGGCTTCTCGAAAGAGCACCGTGACCTCAACATCCGCCGTATCGGTTACGTGGCCAGCGAGATCACCAAGAACGGCGGCATCGCCATCTGCGCACCCATCGCGCCCTATGCCACCACCCGCCGCGCCGTGCGTGAAGACGTCGAAAGCTTCGGCGCCTTCGTCGAGATCCACGTCGCCACCTCGATCGAGGAATGCGAACGCCGCGACCGCAAGGGCCTCTACAAGCTCGCGCGCGAAGGCAAGATCAAGGAGTTCACGGGCATCTCCGATCCCTACGACGTGCCGGAAAATCCTGAACTGCGCGTCGAGACCGAGAATGTCGATGTCGACAACTGCGCCCACCAGGTCGTGCTGAAACTCGAACAGATGGGCCTGATCGCCGGCTGATCCGGCGACGCTCCAAGATTGTGGGCCGCTCCCGTCCGGGGGCGGCCTTTTTTCATGTCACGGGGCAACTTGCGGCCGAAACCCTCGAAATTTTCCGTGCCGGAGGTCTGCAATGCGGACGGAGCCGCCGTTCACGACGGAGGACATCGTCAGTGCCTGGGATGGCGATCCGAATGATGGTTGCGCCCAACCTCAGCCAAATCGCCAGCCCGAGGGAGGGGCTGCCGATGGCCGGGCCGCTGCGCGGCGGTTAACCGGCTGGGGGCTCGATGCCAGTGTCTTGCAACGGGCTCGATCCCGACAGTCGTTGCAGGCGGCACGAATGTCGGCTTTGCGGACATAGAAGACATTTGATCTACAGCCTTGGCGCTGACTCAGGCCGCAGGCCCCGCGCCATCGCCGGGCCGCCCCCACGGCCCGGCGATTGGGTGACGTTCAGCGCTTCGCTCAATCCTGTTTCGGATCTGGCCTGGATCAAGCGCTGCCGACCCACCGTCGGATCGCCGCGCCGCGGCCCGTCAATGGCGCTCGGAGCTATAGATCACACGTCTCTGCAATGGGCGCGAAGCAGCCGAAGCACTCCCTGCCCTTGAGCACTCGCTTCCCCATCAAACGAAAAGGGCCGCCCCCGACGGGACGGCCCTCGTTTTTCGCGGCACCCTGTCGACATCCGATCGTGTCGGACGCCAACCGGGCGACGGTTTTCGCCGAGGCGAAAACCTTGCTTACATCATGCCGCCCATGCCGCCCATGTCGGGCATGCCGCCGCCGCCGGCGCCAGCGCCTTCTTTCTGCGGCTTGTCGGCAACCATGGCCTCGGTCGTGATCAGCAGACCGGCGATCGAGGAGGCGTCTTCCAGCGCGGTACGCACGACTTTCGCCGGGTCGATCACGCCGAACTTGAACATGTCGCCATATTCCTCGGTCTGCGCGTTGAAGCCGAACTTCAGGTCGTCCGATTCACGGATCTTGCCTGCCACGACGGAACCGTCGACGCCTGCGTTCTCCGCGATCTGGCGCAGCGGCGCTTCCAGCGCCTTGCGGACGATCGCGATACCGTTGTTCTGGTCGCTGTTGGCGCCCTCGACGCCGTCCAGCGCCTTCGCGCCCTGAACAAGCGCGACACCGCCGCCCACGACGATACCTTCCTGAACGGCCGCGCGGGTCGCGTTCAGCGCGTCATCGACGCGGTCCTTGCGCTCTTTCACTTCGACCTCGGTCATGCCGCCCACGCGGATGACGGCAACGCCGCCTGCCAGCTTGGCAACACGCTCTTGCAGCTTCTCGCGGTCGTAGTCGCTGGTGGTGTCCTCGATCTGCTGACGGATCTGGCTGACCCGTGCTTCGATCTCGGCTTTCTCGCCGGCACCGTCGACGATGGTGGTCTCGTCCTTGGTGATCGACACCTTCTTGGCCTGGCCAAGCATGTCCATCGTGACGTTGTCCAGCTTCATGCCCAGATCTTCGGAAATCACTTGGCCGCCGGTCAGGATCGCGATGTCCTGCAGCATGGCCTTGCGACGGTCACCAAAGCCCGGCGCCTTGACAGCGGCGATCTTCAGGCCACCGCGCAGCTTGTTGACCACGAGGGTCGCCAGCGCTTCGCCTTCCACGTCTTCGGCGATGATCAGCAGCGGTTTCTGCGACTGGATGACTTGCTCCAGCAGCGGCACCATCGGCTGCAGCGACGAGAGTTTTTTCTCGTGCAGCAGGATCATGCAGTCTTCCAGCTCGGTGGTCATCTTGTCGGCGTTGGTCACGAAGTAGGGGCTCAGGTAACCACGGTCGAACTGCATGCCCTCGACGACGTCGGTCTCGGTGACGAGGCCCTTGTTTTCCTCGACGGTGATGACGCCTTCGTTGCCGACCTTCTGCATCGCATCCGCGATCATTTGGCCGATCTCGGCTTCGCCGTTGGCCGACACGGTGCCGACTTGTGCCACTTCGGCCGAGTCGTTGACTTCGCGCGCGGCGGATTTGATCGCGTCGACGACTTTGCTGGTCGCAAGGTCGATGCCGCGCTTGAGGTCCATCGGGTTCATGCCCGCGGCCACGGCTTTCATGCCTTCTTTCACGATGGCTTGGGCCAGAACGGTCGCGGTGGTGGTGCCGTCGCCGGCTTCGTCATTGGTGCGGCTGGCGACTTCTTTCACCATTTGCGCGCCCATATTCTCGAACTTGTCTTCCAGTTCGATTTCCTTTGCAACCGACACACCGTCCTTGGTGATGCGCGGCGCGCCAAAGGATTTGTCCAGAACCACGTTACGGCCTTTGGGGCCAAGGGTCACCTTGACCGCATCGGCCAGGACGTTGACGCCGCGCAGCATCTTGTTGCGGGCATCGGTATCGAATTTCACGTCTTTTGCAGACATATTAAGTCGCTCCTGATGTCTTTGGTTGATGTTCAGCTTAGGATACGATCCGGGGCGTTCAGGCGGCTTGCGCGGCCTTCGCGTCGGTCGTCACACCCAGGATGTCGCTCTCTTTCATGATCAGCAGCTCTTCGCCATCGATCGTGATTTCCGTGCCCGACCATTTGCCGAACAGGATGCGATCGCCAACGGAAACGGCCATCTCGATCAGCTCGCCATTATCCTTGCGGGCGCCATCGCCAACAGCAACGACTTCACCTTCGCTGGGTTTTTCCTTGGCACTGTCGGGGATAATCAGCCCACCAGCGGTTTTTTCTTCGCTCTCAACGCGGCGTACAAGCACGCGGTCATGCAGCGGTTTGAATGCCATAGCTTTTGCTCCTTGGCTATCAAGTTTCCCTCAAGCCTCCCTGCGGAGGCCGTTATCACTCACCGTAGTCGAGTGCTAACGGCGCATAGCTAAGGAGCGATCACGAAGCTGTCAATATGTGTCTGAGATAATTTTGCGTGGTCCTGGGCGGGCCCTTGTTGCGCGCATCGCCCTGCCCCTCTACATCTTGTTTAAAGCACGTAAAACAAGGGGTCAGATGATGAAAACTTTCCGCACCGCGCTGCTGGCCCCGTTGTGCCTGGCCCTCGGCCTCACCCTGCCCGCGACCGCGCAAGAAACCCAAGGCACCAATTGCGGCGGCGCCGACCTGATCGACGCGCTGGACCCCGGCACGCGGAAAAAGCTAGAGCGCGAAGCCGCCGCGATGCCCCATTCCGAGGGGATCCATTGGCAGGCCACGCGCGGCGACACGGTGATCGACATTTTCGGCACCTATCACTTCGAACACCGCCTGACCGACGCGCATCTTCAGCGGCTGGAGCCGATGATCACCGCGGCGGACAAGATTTACCTTGAAGTGTCCACCAAGGATCAGACCGCGATGCAGCGGGCGATGGCCGAAAACCCGTCGCTCATGTTCATCACCGAAGGCCCCACACTGCCCGACCTTCTGGGCGAAGAGGACTGGCAGCGGTATCGCGATGAAATGCAGGCCCGGATGATCCCTGGCTTCATGGCCGCCAAGTTCAAGCCGCTCTGGGCCGGGATGATGCTGGGCATCGGCCCCTGCGAGGCGCAGGCCGGCGCGTTCGAGGCCAAGGGCATCGACATGCTGGTGGGCGAACGCGCCAGGGACGCCGGCACCCCCAGCCGTTCGCTGGAGGATTTCGAGGACCTGCTGACCCTGCTGGACAGCTTTCCGATGGACGACCAGATCGAGATGATCCGCATGTCCCTGGCCTGGCCCGGCGACATGAACGACCTGTCCTACACCATCCGCGAACGCTACCTCAGCGAAGAGATCGCCCTGACGCTGGCCTTCTCGCGCTACGTCTCCGAGGAATTCGGTGGCGAGGCCGGCGCCGAAGGGTTCGCCATGGTCGAAGACCTGCTTCTGGAAAAACGCAACCAGGGCTGGATCGAACGGCTGGACGCGCAGGTGACGCCCGGGGATCACGTGCTGATCGCGGTGGGCGCGGGGCACCTGCCGGGCGACGTCGGCATACTCAGGCTGCTGGAACAGGCGGGCTATACCGTGTCGCGCGTCCCGCTCTAGCGGCCGCGGCTCAGCCGGCGAGCGCCCGCGCGGAGGTCCGCGCCCCGGCCAGGCGCAACGTCGCCGCGCGCTCGGGGCGGACGGAACCGCGTTGCAATACCGCGCACAGCTGGGCGTGAACGTCCTCGACCTCGCTCAGATCCCCCGACAGCGCGATGGCCGGCGCGTCCTGTCCGGCCACCCGCACCAGCAACGTGGCAATGCCACCGGGCTGGATCGAGCGGCGCAGAAAGACGCTTTCGATCATGCCAAGGTCGATCTCGTGGTTCACCCGCGCCTGTTCGTGAATGTTGATCTTGGTCAGGGTCAGGGTGCCCGCCTCCACGTCCAGCGTGATGCGACGACGGAACCCGCGCGTGCCGAACGCGAAAACCCCCAGCCCCGCCGCAGCCAGAACCGAGGCCATCAGCCCGAACGACGCCAGCCGCCCGGTCGTCGGATCGACCGGCAGGAAAAACCACATCGCGATCGAGCTCATGGTCATCACGATCCCGGCGACGCGCAACGCCATTTCCGTCACGGCCTCCAGCTTGAACCGCTGCAACCGTTCGCCGGCGACAAGCCCGCGCATCGTCGCCTGCATGTCGATCGTACTGCTGCCGACCTTCCTGCCCGCCTCAAGATAGCTCATCTCGCCCTTCCTTCGCCCGTCGTTTAACGCAGCGTTAAGCGCGAATCGGGGCGAGATTGCGGCGGACCGAAAGCGTGATTGCGCGGAAATCAGGGAAATCGCGAGATGGTTGCAGACGCGCCGCGCGGCGCCGGCCCGGATCAGACCTGCGCCTTGGGACGCACGATATGAAAACTGCCGCTCATATAGGTCAGCGGCCTTTCCCCGGCATCGGAAATGCCCGTGACATCGCCAATGCAGATGGCGTGGCTGCCATGGACATGGCGATGCGTCAGGCTGCACGAAAACGCCGTCGCACGGGGCAGGAGCGGGCCGTATTCCGTGTCGACGACCTCGACGCCCTCGAAACGGTCGGGGCTGTCGGCATCGAACATCCCGGCAAAGCGGCGGGCCAGGTGGTCGGCATCCTCGGGCAGGATGTTGACGCAGAACGTGCCGTTGGCATCCACCGCCAGCGCGATGCTGCTGTCGGCCTTCAGGCACACCAGCACCGACGGCGGGTCGGCCGACAGCGACGTGAACGCACTGACCGTGGCCCCCGCCTTGCCGGCGGGACCATCCGTCGTGACAACGGTCACCGTCGCGGCCACCTGCCGCATGGCCCCGATGAATGCGTCGCGCGCCTCTGTCATCCTGCTGCCTTCTTGACCCGAACCCGTCTCTCTCCGGGTGGGGCATAAGCTGGCATCCCGGGCCGGGATGTCAATGGCGCACGGCCCCGAACCGAATGCGAACGCGCCGGATTGCGCGGCCCGGGGTTTGACCGTATCAGGGCCGCCATGACAGATCTTTCACCCGCCATCGCCGTGATGCCCTATGACGTCCGCCCGGGGCTGCGCCCGGGCCGGGTGCCGCTGGACCGGCTGGTCTGGCCCCAGGGGCGTCCCGACCGGCTCGGCGGCAGCGACAAGACCCTGCGCGATCTCGAGCGCACCGATCACCTCATCGTCAACACCTCCAGCCTGCTCTATCGCCGGCCATGGCTGGGCACACCGTCCAAGGTCTCGGTCATGGTGCTGGAGCCCGAGGCGATCCACGGCGATCACATGCGCAAGCTGCGCCACCAGTACGCCCGCTTCCACAAGGTGCTGTGTTCCAATCCCGGCCTGCTGGAGGCGATACCCAACGGCGTGCTCTTTCCCCTGGGCACCACCTGGGTGGGCGACTGGACCCGGCTCGACCTGACCAAGACCAAGGCCTGCAGCCTCATCGCCTCGGCCAAGCGTTCCCAGGAAGGGCACGCGCTGCGTCATTCCATGGCCGATCATGTCAGGGCGGGCGGTCTGGACGTCGACGTGATGGGCGGCGGCTACCAGCCCTTCGAGCACAAGGCCGACGGCCTCGCGCCCTACCGCTTTTCGCTGGTGATCGAGAACGTGCGCGAAGCGAACTACTTCACCGAAAAGCTGATCGACGCGCTGCTCTGCAAATGCGTGCCGATCTACTGGGGCTGTCCCAACATCGCCGATTTCATCGACCCCGGCGGCATGATCGTCTGTCAGACCGAGACCGAGATGAAAGAGGCCCTGCGCGACCTCTCCGAAGCCCGCTATGCCGCGCTCCTGCCCGGGCTGGAGGCGGCGATTCCCCAGGCCGCATTCTATGCCGACCTCTACGAGCGCGCCGCCCGCGCCGTGCTGGCGGAAGACGCCTCCGGCCAGATACCATAGCGGGCATGCACCAGCGCCGCACAGGCGCGGTTGACCGCATCACGCGGCGTTCTGTCCTGCAGCGCGTGCGCATCGTCGAAGGCCGGGCACAACCGCCGGCGGGCCTCGGGCCGCGCCCGGATCGGGATGCCCTGCCGCGCCAGCTGACCCGACAGCCAGATGTCGTCGGCCAGGGTGGCCTCGGGCGGCGGCTCCACCTCCGGCCCCGCCAGCCATTCGGGACGGATGCACACCCCCGCGAAGCCCTGCGCGATGTCGGCCCCGGCGCCCGCCCGCCCCAGACGCGCGATGTCCCACGCCTGCCCGGTCGTGGCCACGTCCTCGGCGTCGGTCAGCAGCTGCGCGGCCCAATCGGACACCGGTAGCCAGTCGTCGTCGCAATAGATCAGCCGCATGTCCCGCCCCGCCAGTACCCGCGCGGCAGGCAGTGCCTTCATCGCCGGCCCATGATCCGCGCCGCCGCGCAACAGCGTCACGCCCGCGGGCAGGGCCGGCAGCGTCACCGGACCGGGAAACCGGGCATAGCGCTCGGGCAGGCTCAGAAAGACATGCTCCGGCGCGGGGCGTTGCGCCAGAAGCGCGTCCAGAACCGGCCCGAGGCGGGCAAGGCGCGGCGGGATCGAGGTCAGCGAGATGGCATACATCGGGCAGGCTTTCCGGCAGGATCTGCGCCCGCAGCTTGACGGCGGTACCGCGCGCTTTCAAGACGCGGCGCTCCGCGCCGGAGATCCCGGATCAGGTCCGGGATGGGTGCCCACCGCCGTCAGGACGATGCAAGACCGCGCGCCCCCGGTCCGGTCCCGTTAACGTTTGAAAGCGCGGCGAACCGTACCGTCGCAATACCACTTGGATACCGACGCGATACCGACGTGCCAAACCGGGCCGCCGCCCCGATTAACCCTCCTGCGCACCGCGCAGACGGTCCAGCACCCGCTGCGCCGCCACGCTGGGCACCGTGCGCCCTTCGGCCACGTCCTCGGCGCCCTCTTCCATCAGAGCCCGCGCCTCCGGCGTCTCCAGCTGCGCCATCAGTCCGCGCTTCACTTCCTCACCGAACCAATAGCGCGCCTGCGCCTCGCGCCTTGCGTCGAAATGCCCGTTCTCGCGCCGCCAGTCGACCAGCGCGTTCATCTCGTCCCAGGCCGCTTTCAACCCCTCGTCCTGCAACGCCGACACCATCATCGCCTTCGGGAAACCCTCCGGGTCCTGCGGCCGCTTGCGCAGCAGGCGCAGCGCTCCCGAATAGTCGCTGCAGGTCCGGGTCGCCGCCGATTTCAGATCGCCATCGGCCTTGTTTACAAGGATCAGATCGGCAATCTCCATGATCCCGCGCTTCACGCCCTGCAACTCGTCCCCGCCCGCGGGCGCCAGCAGCAGCAGGAACAGATCGCACATCTCCGACACCACCGTCTCGGATTGGCCCACGCCCACCGTCTCGATCAGCACCACGTCGAATCCCGCCGCCTCGCACAGCGTCACCGCCTCGCGCGTGCGCCGCGCCACGCCGCCCAGATGCGTCTGGCTGGGCGAGGGGCGGATGAACGCCCCGGGCTCGCGGCTCAGCCGCTCCATCCGCGTCTTGTCGCCCAGGATCGACCCGCCCGAGCGCGCCGAACTGGGGTCCACCGCCAGCACCGCCACCCGCAGCCCCATCCCGGTCAGCATCATGCCGAACGCTTCGATGAACGTGCTTTTTCCGACACCCGGCGTGCCCGACAGCCCGACCCGGATCGCCTGCTTGCCATGCCCCGCGACCCTGTCCAGCAGGGCCTGCGCCGCCTCGCGGTGATCGGCCCGCCCGCTTTCCACCAGCGTGATCGACCGCGCCAGGGCCCGGCGCTCCTGCGCCAGCAGTTGATCGGCAAGCTTATCCGTGTCGGTCATGGCGCGTCGTCTCCTCCGGTCCGGTGCGCGGCGTGGCGCGGCCGTGTCAGGGCCTTCCGACTTGTGCCCCAGCCACCCGGGAAATGTCCAGCAACCGCGGCCCCACCCGCCGCCGCAAGGCGGGTTTACGAAATCGTAACAGGTTGCGCCGACACTCCCGGACAGACCCGGTGTCAGATGCCGGGATGAAATCCGGATCGACTGTGCTAGGGTCCATCTTGCGCCATGTCCAATCGCGGACGCCATGCAAGAGGCTCCAACGTGACAGTCAAGACCCGGTTGACCCATTTCGCCCTCGCGGCGCTCTTTACGACCCTCGGCGCGGCGCCTTCGCTGGCCGACAGCGTGCAGGCGCGCTACGACGTGCGCATGATCGGCGCCAAGGTCGGCGAAATGGCCATGGCCAGCACCGAGACGGCCAGCGGCTACAGTGTCCGCGCCCGGTTCGCCACCACGGGCACGCTGTCCGCGCTCAAGCAGGCCAGCTTCGACCTCGCCGCGCAGGGCGGCAAATCCGGGGAACGGTTCGTTCCCGCCAGCTATTCCGAGGTCACCTCCGAGGGCAGCCGCTCCACCAACCTCAAGATCTCCTTTTCCGGCGGTGTCGCCACCCGCGTCACCGGCGATACCGGCAGCAGCGCACCCGCCGTCAACCCGCGCAGCCTGCCCGGCGCCTACGATCCGCTGACGGCCCTTTACGCCGCCCTGCGCGATCAGGCCCCGAACCAGCTTTGTTCCCTGAATGCAGACGTTTACGACGGCCATCGCCACGCCCGCCTCAGCCTGACCAGCCGCGCCGCGCTCGAAGGCGGGCGGGTCCAGTGCTCGGGCCAGTACCGCCGCATCGCCGGCTATTCCGAGCGTGAACTGCGCCACCGCACCGCGCCCGTCACGGTGATCTACGCCCCGCAGGGAAACACCATGCGCGCCGAAACCGTCGTCGTGCGCACCCGTTATGGCAAAGTGTCGATGCATCGCCGATAAGGCGGGCCATGACCCATGACAGGCTTCCCATAGACGACGCGATTCCGGCGCTGCTGACAGCGCTCCGGGACCACGGCCGCGCCGTATTGCAGGCCCCGCCCGGTGCCGGCAAGACCACCGTCGTGCCCCTTGAAATGCTGGTCGCAAACCTCACCAAGGGCCGCATCGTCATGCTGGAGCCCCGCCGCCTCGCCGCCCGCGCCGCAGCAGAGCGCATGGCCTCGACCCTGGGCGAAAAGACAGGCGAAACAGTCGGCTACCGCGTCCGCGGCGACGCCAAGGTCTCGGGCGACACCAGGATCGAGGTCGTCACCGAGGGTATCCTCACCCGCCGCATCCAGTCCGACCCCGAACTCACCGGCATCGGCGCCGTGATCTTCGACGAATTCCACGAACGCTCCCTCAATGCAGACCTCGGCCTCGCCCTCTGCCTCGAAGTGGCTGGCGCCTTGCGCGACGACCTGATGCTTCTGGCCATGTCCGCCACGCTCGACGCCGCCCCGGTGGCCGAGCTTATGCAGGCCCCCATCGTCACCTCAGAAGGCCGCAGTTTCCCGGTCGAGACCCGCCACCTCGACGCGCCAGTCTCCAAGAAAACAAGGTGGGACGCGGCCCTTTCAGACCTCGTTACCACGGCCGTATCGGAAACAACGGGCGGCGTTCTCGTCTTCCTCCCCGGCGAAGGCGAGATTCGCCGCGCCGAGGCGCTCCTGAAGGATCGCCTGACCCCCGATTGCCACATCCGTCCCCTCTTCGGCGCCATGGATTTCGCCGCCCAACGCGCCGCCATCGCCCCTGTAAGCGACGGCCGCAAGGTCGTCCTCGCGACCTCCATCGCCGAAACCTCGTTGACCATCGAGGATATCCGCGTCGTGGTCGACGGCGGCAAGTCCCGCCGCGCCCGGTTCGACCCCGGCTCCGGCATGTCACGGCTTGTGACCGAGCCCGTCACCCGCGCCGAGGCCACGCAACGCGCAGGCCGCGCGGGGCGCGTCGCGGAAGGCACCTGCTACCGCCTGTGGACCAAGGGAGAGGAAGGGGCCCTGCCCGCCTATCCGCCTGCCGAAATCGAGGCGACCGATCTTTCGGGCCTCGCCCTCGAACTCGCGCTCTGGGGCGCCACGCCGGACGATCTGCCCTTCCTGACCCAGCCCAATCCCGGCAGCTATGCCGAGGCGCAGGCGCTTCTGCACATGCTGGGCGCGCTGGACGCGACCCACCGCATCACCGAGCATGGCAAGGCGCTGGCAAAGCTCCCCCTGCACCCGCGGCTGGCCCACATGCTGGGCACCGCCGGACCGGACGCGGCCCTGCTCGCCGCCCTGCTGGCCGACCGCGATCCGCTGCCGCGCGGCGCGCCCGTCGACCTCGCCCTGCGCATGGCCGCGCTGCGCGACCCCAAGGGCCGCCACCCGCATCCCAGCAACCACGGCGCGGTGATGCGCATCCGGGCCGAGGCCAAGCGCCTGGCCTCACAGGCAAAATCGACGCAAGCGAGCGGACTGTCCGACGCCGAATGCGCCGCCCTCGCCTATCCTGATCGCATCGGCCTGCGCCGCAAGGGTGACGCGCCGCGCTTCGTGATGTCGGGAGGAAAGGGCGCGCTCTTGCCCGACGAGGATCCGCTGGCCAGTCAACGCCTGCTGGTCGCCACCGACCTCGACGGCAACCCGCGAGAGGCCCGCATCCGGCAGGCCATCGCGCTTTCCGAATCCGAACTCCGCGCGCTTTTCGCCGATCAGATCGCCTGGCATGACGTCTGCCACTGGGACCGCCGCGACCGCCGCGTCATCGCCCGCAAACAGGAACGTTTCGGCGCGCTCGTGCTGGATGACCGCATGTGGAAGGATGCCCCCGACGACGCCGTGGCCCTTGCCATGCTGGACGGTATCCGCGACCTCGGCCTCAGCTGGTCCGACCCCGCCCGCCGCTTCGCCGCCCGCGTCGCCCTTCTACGCGAGGCGGGCGAGGGCCTGCCCGACATGGCCGACGCCGCCCTCCTCGAAGACCTCGAAACCTGGCTCCTGCCCTACATCACCGGCCTCAAGACCGCCGCCGACTGGAAGCGCTTCGACATGCTGGACGCCCTGCGCGCGCGCCTGACCTATAACCAGATGCAACGTCTTGATGCCGCCGCCCCGGCCCATTTCACCACGCCTCTGGGGCGGCGCATCCCCATCGACTATTCCGGCGACCATCCCGAGATTTCCCTGCGCCTGCAGGAAATGTTCGGCCAGACGACCCATCCCACGGTGGGCCGCACGCCCCTGCGCGTCACGCTCCTGTCGCCCGCGGGCCGCCCGGTGCAGACCACGCTCGACATCCCCGGCTTCTGGGACAGCTCCTATGCCGACGTGCGCAAGGACATGCGCGGGCGGTATCCCAGGCATCCCTGGCCCGAAAACCCGCGCGAGGCCGACCCGACCCTGCGCGCCAAACGCCGCAACTCCTGACCAATTCAGCAAAATTGAACGCAAAATTTGATTTTTGGTGCAAGAAACGTATATACAATAGTGAAAAGACTTTTTTAAGACGAGCAGCACAATGACAAATACGATGAAGCGGGCCTGGGCCGAGTTCGTCCAGCCGATATTACGCAGACCACCCGAAATGCAGGTGGCCGCACTTTGTTACCGCGTCACCCCGACGGCGGAAAAGCAGGTCCTGCTCATCACCAGCCGCGGCACTGGCCGTTGGATCGTGCCCAAGGGCTGGCCGATGGACGGCAAGAAGGCCGCCGAAGCCGCGCTTCAGGAAGCCTGGGAAGAGGCCGGCGTCACTGACTGCGCCGCAATCGAGGGCCATGTCGGCAGCTACGCCTACGACAAGCATCTCGACCATGGCTACGACGCCCCGGTCGAGGTCGAGGTGTTCAAGGTCCGCGTCAAGCAACTCGCCGACATCTACCCCGAACATGATCAGCGCACCCGCCGCTGGGTCAGCCCCGCGGATGCGGCTGAAATGGTACAGGAACCGGGCCTCAAGACCATTTTGCTGGAAATGTAACAGTTTTGTGACGGCGTGGCATTGAACCGCCGCGCCGGACCGGCTAGCGCTCTGCCCCGAACCGGACCGGGAGGGGACCGTTGGCCGAGAACCCGCAGAACAACCAGTGGAAGACGCTCGACAAGGATCTCGGGCGCATCTCGCAGATCGAGTACGCGACGGCCTATGTCTCGCGTCCGCTGATCTCGCTCGGCATCGCGCTGGCCTTCATGGTGCTCGCGGGCCTGGGCGCGGCGCTGGTCTTCGGCTCTTCGCCCAACACCGTCGTGGTGATCGCCGCGGCCATCTTCGGCGCCTACATGGCGCTCAATATCGGCGCCAACGACGTGGCCAACAACATGGGGCCGGCGGTGGGGGCCAACGCGCTCACCATGGGCGGCGCCATCGTCATCGCCGCCATCTGCGAAAGCGCGGGCGCCCTTCTGGCCGGGGGCGACGTGGTATCGACGATTTCCAAGGACATCATCGACCCCGACGGCATTCAGGACGCACAGACCTTCATCTGGGCGATGATGGCCGCGCTGGTCTCGGCCGCGCTCTGGGTCAACCTCGCCACCAAGGTCGGCGCGCCGGTCTCGACCACCCATTCCGTCGTCGGTGGCGTCATGGGCGCGGGCATCGCCGCCGCGGGCCTTGCCACCGTGAACTGGCCCACCATGGGCGCCATCGCAGCCAGCTGGGTGATCTCGCCGGTCCTGGGCGGCGTCATCGCTGCCGCCTGCCTCGCCCTGATCAAGACCCGCATCTCCTACCGCGAAGACAAGATCGCCGCCGCCCGCCGCTGGGTGCCCATTCTCGTTGGCCTGATGGCCGGGACCTTCGCCACCTACCTCGCCATGAAAGGCCTCAAGCGGATCGTCAGGATCGACATCGGCACGGCCCTGCTGATCGGCGCCGCGACCGGGGCCGTGATCTATGCCGTGACCATCCCCCTGATCCGGCGCCAGTCCGAGGGCATGGAAAACCGCCGCCGCTCGCTCAAGGCGCTGTTCGGACTGCCGCTCATCATCTCGGCGGCGCTGCTGTCCTTCGCCCACGGCGCGAACGACGTCGCCAACGCCGTGGGCCCCCTGGCCGCCATCGTCTACGCCTCCGAAGCCGGTGGCTTTGCCGGCGAGGTGGCGATCCCGCTCTGGGTCATGATCATCGGCGCCTTCGGCATCTCCTTCGGCCTGTTCCTCTTTGGCCCCAAGCTCATCCGCATGGTCGGCAGCCAGATCACCAAGCTCGACCCGATGCGCGCCTATTGCGTCGCCCTGTCGGCGGCGATCACCGTCATCGTCGCCAGCTGGCTGGGGCTGCCCGTCAGTTCCACGCATATCGCGGTGGGCGGGGTCTTCGGCGTCGGGTTCTTCCGCGAATGGTACATGGAACGCCGCCTTCAGAAAGGGCTGACAACCGGCGGCACGGGCAAGCGCCTCGCCCCCGAGGAACGCCGCCGGCGCAAGCTGGTCCGGCGCAGCCATTTCATGACCATCGTCGCCGCCTGGGTCATCACCGTGCCCGCCGCCGCGCTGATGTCGGCATTCATCTTCTACGTGCTGAACAGCCTGACGGGCTGATCCTCAGCCCCGGCGCCCGCGCCGGTCTTGCAAGGGGCCTCGACCGTGCCATCGCTCGAGACGCTTGCCCTTCGGGCGCAAGGCTCACTCCCACCACGGCCCGTGAAACTTGCCTTCCTGCCCCAACCGGGCGAAGCCGTGATAGCCGAAGAAATCCCGCTGTGCCTGGATGATGTTGGCGGTGCCATAGCCCTGGCGCATACTGTCGTACCATTGCAGCGCCGCCGACAGCGCCGGGATCGCGTGGCCACCCACCACGGCCTCCGCCACCACCTTGCGCAGGGACGGCACCGTGCGTTTCAGGATCTCCGCGAAGCGCGGCGACAGGAACAACTGCCCGTGCGGCAGATCCTCGCGGAACGCCGCCGCGATATCGTCCAGCAGCACCGACCGGATGATGCACCCGGCGCGCCAGACCTCGGCGATCCGCGCATGGTCCAGCTGCCACTCGTACTCCTGCGATGCCGCCTCCAGCACGCGAAACCCCTGCGCATAGCACAGAACCCGCGCCGCCATGAAAGCCTCCTTCAGGATGTCCTCGTCGAGGGACAGCAGGCCGCGCTCGCCTCCCAGCAAGTCCTGCGCCTTGATGCGCGTGTCCTTCTCCGACGACCACGCGCGCGCGCCCACCGCCGCCTCGATCATGGTCGCGGCCTGTCCCATGCGCACCGCCTCCACCACGGTCCAGCGCCCGGTGCCTTTCTGCCCCGCCGCATCCTTGATCACGTCCACCACCGGATGCCCGGTCGCCGGGTCGGTATAGGCCAAAAGCTCGCCGGTGATCTCCACCAGGTAGGATTTCAGCGGGCCGTCGTTCCAACTCGAAAACAGCGCCCCGATCTGCGCCGGCGGCCAGACGCAGCCGTTGTGCAACAGGCCATAGATCTCGGCGATCACCTGCATGTCGGCATATTCGATGCCGTTATGCACGGTCTTGACGAAATGCCCCGCCCCGTCGGGGCCAAGATGATCGACGCACGGGTCACCTTCATACCGCGCCGCGATTGCCCGCAACACG
This sequence comes from Roseovarius sp. THAF8, assembly GCF_009363735.1. NCBI lineage: Bacteria > Pseudomonadati > Pseudomonadota > Alphaproteobacteria > Rhodobacterales > Roseobacteraceae > Roseovarius > Roseovarius sp. THAF8. The sequence continues at coordinate 1,626,354 of NZ_CP045410.1, forward strand.
TCGCGCAACTGATCCCAGCTGTGCTCGCTGCCACCCACCATCATCGACGGCCCGTGCCGCGCGCCCTGCTCGCCGCCCGACACACCCATGCCGACGAAATGCAGGCCTTTCCCGGCCAGCGCCTTCGCGCGCCGCCGGGTGTCGTGGAAATCGGCATTGCCGCCGTCGATGATCGTGTCGCCTTCCTCCAGCAGGGGCGCCACCTCCTCGATCATCGCATCCATCGGCTTGCCCGACGGGATCATGAACAGCATCACCCGCGGCGTCTTCAGCCCGGCCACGAAATCGCGCAAATCGTCATGCGGATGCAGGCGCTCGGCCAGCGGCCCGGCCTCCTGGACAAATGCACCGATCCAGTCCGCCTCGCGGTTGGTCACCGCCACGTCGAAGCCCTTCTCGGCCATGTTCAGCGCCAGGGCGCTGCCCATCGTGCCAAGCCCGTATACGCCAATCTGTGCGGTGCCGCCTGTCATGTCCGCTCCCATGCTTCCCGGCCAGCGTAGACCGCCCCGCGCCGGATGCCAAGAAACCCGGTCGCGCACCCGGCGGCCTTTCCCGCGCCTCGCCCTTTTTCTTGGCAGAAATACTCTCGCCGAAGGCGGGCCGGGGCCTCCGCCACGCCACCCGGACCGCGCCGTGACGCGTCGCACCCGCCATCCCGCGCCCGAGGAGGCGCGCGCAAGGGCAACGACGAGACCAGCCAGCGCGCGGGAACCGCGCTCTTTCAGGTCAGGCTCAGACGCCCAGACACCAGCGCATGATCGCCTTCTGCGCGTGCAGCCGGTTCTCGGCCTCGTCGAACACCACCGAGTGCGGGCCGTCCATCACAGGGCTCGTCACCTCTTCCTCGCGATGCGCGGGCAGGCAATGCATGAAGAGCGCGTCGTCCTTGGCGTGCTTCATCAGCTCGGCATTCACCTGGTAGGGGCGCAGCATGTTGTGGCGCCGCTCCTTGCTCGACTGACTGTCATGCATGCTGACCCAGGTATCGGTCACCACCAGATCCGCGCCCTCCACCGCTTTGACCGCGTCGCGCTCGATGGTGATCGTGCTGCCCGCCTTGCGTGCCAGCCCGACGAATTCCTCCTCGGGGTCCAGCTGCGACGGCCCGGTGAATGTCATGTCGAACCCGAACTGCCCCGCCGCGTGCAGGAAGGACGAACAGACATTGTTGCCATCCCCGGCCCAGACCACCTTCTTGCCTCTGATGGGCCCGCGATGCTCTTCATAGGTCATCACGTCGGCCATGATCTGGCAGGGATGCGTGCGGTCGGTCAGCCCGTTGATCACCGGCACGTCGGCATACTCGGCCATCTCCTGCAACACGCTCTCGTCGAAGGTCCGGATCATGATCAGGTCCACGTAGCGGCTCATCACCCGCGCGGTATCGGCAATCGTCTCGCCATGGCCCAGCTGCATGTCGGCCCCAGACAGCACCATCGTCTCGCCGCCCATCTGGCGCACGCCCACGTCGAAACTGGTGCGCGTCCGCGTCGACGGCTTCTCAAAAATCAGCGCCACCATCCGGCCCGCCAGCGGCTGCTCGTCATCCGCCGCACCGCGCGGCCGTCCGGCGCGCGCTGTCTTCATGTGCCGCGCCCCGTCGATGATGTCGCGCAATTCGCCCGCGTCGGTCGTGTGAATATCCAGAAAATGCTGCATCGTCCCGCTCCTCACACTTCGGCCAGCGCCGTCTTGACGGCGGTCGCCGCCTTGTCCAGCCGGGCCACCGCCTCGCCGATCTCGTCATCCGAGATGTTCAGCGGCGGCAACAGGCGCACCACGTTCTCCGCCGCGGGCACCACGGCCACTTCGGCCTCATAGCCGGCGGCCACCACGTCGGTATTGGTCGCCACGCATTCCAGCCCCAGCATCAGGCCCCATCCGCGCACGCCCTTGAACACCTCCGGATGCGCCGCCACCAGCCCTTCCAGCTTCTGCCGGAACAGGCCCGCCTTGCGGTTCACCTCGGCCAGGAAAGCGGGATCGGCCACGATATCCATCACCGCGTAGCCCACGGCACAGCCCAGCGGGTTGCCGCCATAGGTCGACCCATGCGTGCCCGCCGTCATACCGCGCGCCGCCTCTTCAGTGGCCAACACCGCGCCCAGCGGAAAGCCCCCGCCGATGCCCTTCGCCACCATCATGATGTCGGGCGTGATCCCCGCCCATTCATGCGCAAAGAGCTTGCCGGTCCGGCCCACGCCGCACTGCACCTCGTCGAAAATCAAAAGGATGCCCTTCTCGTCGCACAGATCGCGCAGCCCCTTCAGGCACTGGTCCGGCACCGGCTTGATCCCGCCCTCGCCCAGCACCGGCTCTAGCAGGATCGCCGCGGTGTTCTCGTCAATCGCGGCGTGCAGCGCGTCATGGTCACCGAACGGCACATGCTTGAACCCCGGCAACAGCGGCCCGAACCCCTTGGTCATCTTCTCCGACCCGGCGGCGGCAATCCCGGCGCTCGACCGGCCGTGAAAGGATCCGTTAAAAGCGATGATTTCCGTGCGGTCCGGCTGGCTTTTGTCGTGAAAATACTTGCGGCACATCTTCACCGCCAGTTCGCACGCCTCGGTGCCCGAGTTGCAAAAGAACACCGTATCGGCAAACGTCTCCGCCACCAGCTTGTCGGCCAGTTCCTGCTGCTTGGGGATCTGGTAGAGGTTCGAGGTATGCCACAGCGCCCCCGCCTGCTCGGTCAGCGCCGCCACCAATGCGGGGTGCGCATGGCCCAGCGCGTTCACCGCGATACCCGCGCCAAGGTCCAGGAAACGTCGACCATCCGCCTCGATCAGCCAGGCGCCCTCGCCTTTGACAAAGCTGAGCGGTGCACGGTTATAGGTCGGCAGAACGGAGGGGATCATCGCAGGTATCCTCAAACATGGAAGCCCTTTGAGTGCCGTATGGCAGGGCGTTCGTCAATGGTGGAAGAAGGTGGTGCGCTTGGGCACCGGGGGGATCGAACAGGCGAACGGGACGTCAGGCGCAGGCGCGGCGGCGTCGGCTCTCGGCATATGTGCGGCGTTCGATCATGGGCGCTGACATAGCCGGTTCCGCGCCCCGCGCAAAGCGTTTTCTTGGCGCGCCTCGATATGGCGCTTGAGTTTCCCATTGCCGCCTGCCACGTCAGTCAGCATGACCCCGCCCATCCAGAACCCCGGCGCCGCCGCGCTCCTGACCCTTGCCGCCGCCGCCTTCATCGCCGGCTGCACGCTTCTGGCCAAGGCGCTGGGCACCGACGCGCTCGGCCCCGCCCTCCATCCGTTGCAGATCAGCCAGGGCCGGTTCGTCTTCGCGCTCATCACCATATCGACCTTCGCCGCCGCCACGCGGTTCCGCGTCGTGCGCCCCGCGCTGCACCTGCACCTTCTGCGCTCGGGCCTCGGCTGGGGCGGCGTCACCCTGATGTTCGCCGCCGCCGCGTTCATCCCTCTGTCCGACGCCACCGCGATCACCTTCCTGAACCCGGTCTTCGGCATGATGCTCGCGATTCCCATCCTTGGCGAAAAGGTCGGTCCCGTCCGATGGACCGCCGCCGCCATCGCCCTCCTCGGCGCGCTGATCCTGACCCGCCCCGGTGGCGGCAGCATCGAACCCGGCGCGCTCCTTGCCCTCGCTGCCGCCGCCTGCTTCGGCATGGAACTCATCGCGATCAAGTTTCTTTCGGGCCGCGAACGCCCGCTTCAGATCCTGCTGATCAACAACCTCTTCGGCAGCCTCATCGCCAGTGCGGCGGCCTATTTCGTCTGGACCGCGCCCACCCCGGCACAGTGGGCCGCGCTTGCCGGGATCGGCCTGCTGATGGCCACCGCGCAAGCCTGCTTCGTCAACGCGCTGGCCCGCGCCGATGCCAGCTTCGTGGCCCCCTTCTTCTATGCCACGCTGGTTTTCGCCGCGCTCTACGATGCCGCCGTGTTCTCGGTCCGGCCCGACGCGATATCCATTCTCGGCGCCGTGACAGTTCTCTCCGGCGCTGCCTTGCTCGCGTGGCGAGAGGCGCGGCTCAAATCTCCCACGGTTCCACCCGCGCGCCCGCTCTGACCCGGCTTGCCATCGCGAACCAAATGCCTACCGTCTGCGCCAACGCTGAAAGGAATTGCCCGATGGCCCACCGCCCCAACCGCCCGCTCTCGCCTGCCACCAAACTGGCCCAGGCCCTGCGTTGTCTCGATCCCGCCACCGGCGCCATCGTGCCGCAAATCCAGCCCTCGGCCACCTACGCGCGGGATGAAAACTACGCACTGCGCCAAAACTACATGTACCGGCGCGACAGCAACGTCACCACCGAACAGGCCGAGGCGATCATCGCCGACCTCGAAGGCGCCACCGAAAGCCTGCTCTTCTCGTCGGGCATGGGCGCGGCAACGGCGGTGATCGAACACCTGCCCGCCGACGCCCATGTGGTGGTGCCCGAGGTGATGTATCATGGCGTCCTCGCGCAGTTCAAAACCTACGAGGCCAAGAACCGCCTGCGGGTCAGCTACTATCCCGCCGGCGATCTCGATGCGATGCAGGCCACAACGCTCAAGGGCGACACCGCGCTGGTCTGGGTCGAGACCCCCAACAACCCCAACTGGGACACGACCGACATCGCCGCCGCCGCCGAGATTGCCCATGCCGCCGGGGCCAAGCTTGTCACCGACTGCACCGGCACACCCCCCTGCGCCACCCGCGCGCTCGATCTGGGCGCGGACATCTCGTTCCACTCCGCCACCAAGTACCTCAACGGCCATTCCGACGTGACCGCCGGCGTTCTGTCTGTGCGCGAAACAGGCGAATACTGGGACGAGATTTTCCACGTCCGCATGATCCAGGGCACCGTCCTGCACTCCTTCGACGCCTTCCTGCTCATTCGCGGGATGCGCACGCTGATGCTGCGCTATGAGCGCGCGACCCAGAATGCCCTGGCCGTCGCCCAACATTTCGAAGGGCATCCGGGCATCGAGAAGGTGATGTATCCCGGCCTGCCCTCGCATCCCGACCACGAGATTGCCAAGCGCCAGACCGGCGGTCTCTACGGCGGGATGCTCTCAATCCTCGTCAAGGGGACCGAGCAGACCGCCATCGACGTCAGCCGCTATTGCGAGGTCTTCTATCCCGCCACGTCGCTGGGCGGCGTCGAAAGCCTGATCGAGCACCGCAAGACCGTCTCGGGCGAGGGCTTCCCGGTCCATCCCCGCCTTCTGCGCCTGTCCATCGGGATCGAGGACGCGGACGACCTCATCGCCGACCTCGAACAGGCGCTGGATCGCGCCGGCGCCGCGGCGTCGTAACGTCACCCTTGATCGTGCGCCCCCTTCCCGGGCTAGATACGACGCGAGGGAAGAGGACATGCCGCTCAGCATCTTGTTACCGATGGTCGTGCTCGGCATCGCAGGCATTGCGGTGCTCTTGCACCTGCTCGGCCTGTCGCAACCCGCCACGTTCGAGGACGAGGCCGCAGCCCGCCGCGCCTGGCTGCGCGAATTCCCCGAGGATACGCCGACGCGCGTGATCCTCAGCCACGACCGCCACGCCGCCCTCGTGGAAACGCCGCAAGGCCCCGGAATCGTCTGGCCCATGGGCGCCGACACTACCGCGCGGTATCTCGACGGCGCGCAGGTCACGCAGACCGACACCGGCCTGCGCATCGCCCTGCCCGACTATACCGCCCCGTGCATCACCCTCACGCTCGACCCCGAAGAGGCCCGCCACTGGCCCGGCCTGATGGAGGCCCGCAGATGACCGATCAACTGACCTATCCCGACGTGGTGAACTTCGCCGTTCCCGTCTTCATCGCCCTCATCCTGATCGAGCTTGTCTGGATCGTCGTCAAACGCCGCGGCGGCCGGTATGAAACCTACGACGCGCTCACGTCTCTGGTGATGGGCGCGGGCAACGTCGCCTCCGGCATCGTTCTGGGCTTCGTCGCCTACGGGTTCTTCATGGCGCTCTGGGCCATCACACCTCTCGACCTCGGCACCTCGGTCTGGGTGGTGATCCTGTGCTTCGTGCTCGATGACCTGCGCTACTACTGGGTCCACCGCTTCGGCCACCGCATCCGCTGGGTCTGGGCCAGCCACGTCAATCACCATTCCTCGCAGCACTACAACCTGACGACCGCCTTGCGCCAGACATGGACCGGCACCTTCACCTTCATGATGCTGGTCCGCGCGCCCCTGATCCTCCTGGGCTTTCACCCCGCGATGGTGCTCTTCTGCGGCGGTCTGAACCTGATCTACCAGTTCTGGATCCATACCGAGGCGATCACCCGACTGCCCCGCTGGTTCGAGGCGGTGATGAACACACCCTCGCATCACCGCGTCCACCACGGCCGCAACGCGCGCTATCTCGATGCAAACTACGCGGGCGTCTTCATCATATGGGACAAGATGTTCGGCACCTTCGTCCCCGAGCAGGACAGTGAGAAAGTCGATTACGGCCTCGTCCGCAACCTCGGCACCTTCAACCCGATACGCGTGGCCTTCCACGAATGGGTCGGCATCTTCCGCGACGTGATCCAGCCCGGCATCACCTGGCGCGACCGGCTGAACTACTGCATTCAACCCCCGGGGTGGAGCCATGACGGCAGCCGCGACACCTCCGAGACGATCAAGCGCAAGCACCTTGCCAAGCATCCCGAAGACGCGAACACGCCCGGTTTCGAGAAGCTCACCTGACGCCGGGCGCAGAAAATATCTTCAAAAGAAATTTGCTCGGAATTTCTTCAAAATTCCGCCACCGCGCCAATGTGAGTTTCCTTCGCCCCCGCCCCGCGCTACGGCTACCCCATGCGCCTCTTCCTGCTCACCGCCCTGACGATGGTGGCCTTCGCCGCCAATTCCATCCTCAACCGCCTCGCCTTGGCGGGCGGGCATATCGACGCCGTCCCCTTCGGCGCGATCCGGCTGGTGGCGGGGGCGGCGATGCTGGCCGGTCTCTGCATCGTCCTGCGCGACGGGCTGCGCCTCGGCGGGCCCGCGCGGGTCGCGGGCGTCGTCTCTCTCCTAGTCTACATGTACGGCTTCTCGCTGGCCTATAGCGCGCTTGATGCGGGGCTTGGCGCGCTCATCCTCTTCGGCATGGTCCAGATCACCATGTTCGCCGCCGCCCTCCTGACGCGCGAATCCCTGCCCGCCCGCCGCTGGATCGGCGCGGGGCTGGCGCTCGCCGGCCTCGCCTGGCTGATGTGGCCCGGCGCCGGCACGCCGGTCAGCCCTGTGCATGGCGCGCTCATGGCGCTGGCGGGCATCGGCTGGGGCGTCTATTCCCTCGCGGGCCGCAAGTCGAAAGACGCGCTTCAGGCAACCGCCGCCAACTTCACCCTCGCCGCCCCCGTCGGCCTGCTGGCCTGGCTCGCCCTGCCCAGCCCCGCTGACGCCGCCCCTCTCACCACCTACGGCATCCTCCTCGCCATTGTCACCGGCGCAGTCACCTCCGGCCTGGGGTACGCGCTCTGGTATACCGTCCTGCCATCGCTCGCCGCCTCTGTCGCCGCCGTCGCGCAACTCACCGTGCCGATTATCGCGCTCCTGGGCGGTATCCTCATCCTGAACGAGTCCCTGACCGTGCAGATCGTGCTCTCCTCCGCCATCGTTCTGGGCGGCGTTGCGCTTTCCATGCCGCGCCGCCGCAAAACCTGAGCGCCGGGGCTGTATCTGTGCCGCCGGAACGCCTATCTCAGTCTGCATGAAAGCCGCGCTCACCGCCCTTGCCCTTCTGCTCCCCGCCCCGGCGCTGGCCGATTGCGTGGTGCTGCTGCATGGCCTGGCGCGGACCGAGACCTCCTTCATCGTGATGGAGGAAGTGCTGAAGAACGAAGGCTACACCACCTTCCGCACGGATTATCCCTCGACCGAACTCGACATCGCCGAACTGGCCGAGGAAACCCTGCCCTATGCTGTCAGCGTCTGTGGAGAGGACAGGATCCATTTCGTCACCCACTCCATGGGCGGCATCCTCCTGCGCCACTGGCTGCGCGACAACCGCCCCGCCGACATGGGCCGCGTCGTCATGCTGGGACCGCCCAATCACGGCTCGGAACTGGTGGACGAATTGGGCGGGCTGGAGCTGTTCGAGTGGATGAACGGCCCCGCCGGCATGCAACTCGACACCGGCACGGACAGCATCACCAACACGCTGCCCCCGGTCGATTTCGAGCTTGGGATCATCGCCGGCACGCGCTCGCTCAACCCCTATTTCTCGGTCCTGATCGAGGGCGCCGATGACGGCAAGGTGTCGGTCGAATCCACCAAGGTCGACGGCATGGCCGATCATATCGAACTGCCGGTCAGCCACACCTTCATGATGAACAATCCTTACGTGATCGCACAGGTGCTGGCCTTCCTGCGCACCGGCAAGTTCGATCACGACATGAACATCACCGACATGTTCATGGGCCTCACGGAATGACCTTTGCCCTACGCCTGACCGGGGCCGAGGTGCTGACGCCCTCGGGCCTGACCGATATGCCTCTCGCCATTGCGGATGGGCTGATCACCGACGATACCCCGTCCCGCGAGGTCGATCTCACTGACTATCTCATCCTGCCGGGACTCGTCGACGCCCATGGCGACGCCTTCGAAAAACACCTCGCCCCCCGGCGCGGCGCGATGAAGGATCTCGACCAGGGCCTGATCGTCGCCGAGGCCGAATTGGCCGCCAACGGCATCACCACCGCCACGCTAGCCCAGTTCTACAGCTGGGAAGGCGGGATGCGCGGGCCGGATTTCGCCCGGCGCGTGCTGGAAAGCCTCGACGATATCCGCCCCCGCGTCGGCACCGACCTGCGCGTGCAACTTCGGTTCGAGATTTCCATGCTGGACGACTACGCCACGATAGAAGCCTGGATCACCCGCTACGCCATCCCCTATCTGGTGTTCAACGATCACCTGCCGCATGACCTGCTGGCCAAGGGCAAGACGCCCCCGGGCCATTTGGGCAAATCCCTCAGGATCGGCAAGAACCCCGACAAGCATCTCGAAGACATTCACGCACTGCACGCCGGAATGGAGGCAGTGCCGGCAGCGCTCGACGCGCTTTGCGTCCGGCTGGCAGACAAGCCCGTGCGACTTGGCAGCCATGACGACAGCACCGCCGCCCAGCGCGCCGCATGGGACGCGCGCGGCGTCCACATCGCCGAGTTCCCCGAAACCACCGAGGCGGCAGAGGCCGCCCGCGCCACCGGCGCGCCCATCGTTCTTGGCGCCCCCAACGTGGTGCGCGGCGGCTCGCACAAGGGCAATGCCAGCGCGCTCGACCTCATCGCGATGGGGCTGTGCGATGCGCTCGCCTCGGATTATCACTACCCGTCCATGCGCCGCGCCGCCTTCCTGCTGGCAGATGGCGGGCTGATGGACTTCGCCGCCGCCTGGGGGATGATCTCGTCGGGTCCGGCACGGCTTCTGGGTCTCACCGACCGTGGCACGCTCACCCCCGGCCAGCGCGCCGACCTCGTCATCGTCGACACCAAGACCCGAGATGTCTGCGCCACGCTCTCGGGCGGTCAGGTCACCTACATGAAAGGCGAGGTCGCCGCGCGCTTCGTCGGTTAGCCCGCGCCCCCGACGCGGTTCACATGCCCCATCTTGCGCCCCGGCTTGGCCTCCGCCTTGCCGTAGAGATGCAGGCTCGCCCCGGCCTCCCCGGCAATGTCCGGCACACGGTCCATGTCGTCGCCAATGAGGTTTTCCATCACCACGTCCGCATAGCGCGACCCGTCCCCCAGCGGCCATCCCGCCACAGCCCGGATATGCTGCTCGAACTGGTCCACCGCACAGCCCTGCTGCGTCCAGTGCCCCGAATTATGCACCCGCGGCGCGATCTCGTTCACGATCAGGCCCTGACGCGTCACGAACAACTCCACGCCGATCACGCCGACATAATCCAGCGCGTTCAGGATCCGCCCGGCCAGCAGCACTGCATCCGTCCGCTGCGCCGTGCTCAGAGTCGCGGGCACCGTGGTAGTGTGCAGGATCCCGTCGCGGTGCACGTTCTCGCCCGGATCGAAACAGGCCACCTGCCCGTCCAAGCCCCGCGCGCCGATCACCGACACCTCGTGGCTGAACTCGACGAACCCTTCCAGGATCGCCGGCGCGCCCTGCATCGCGTCCAGCGCGGCCTCGGCCTCGGACGCATCATTGATCCGCACCTGCCCCTTGCCGTCATAGCCAAAGCGCCGCGTCTTCAGGATCGCGGGCGTGCCCATCTCCTCCAGCGCGGCCTTCAGGCGCGCCAGATCGGTGATGTCGGCATAGGGCGCGGTGCGCAGCCCCAGCCCGGTCAGGAAGTCCTTCTCGGTCAGCCGGTCCTGGCTCACCCGCAGCGCCTCGCGCCCCGGGCGGATCGGGCGAGCCTCCTCCAGCACGTCCAAGGCCGAGGTCGGGATATTCTCGAACTCGTAGGTCACCACGTCCACGGCGCCGGCGAACTGCCGCAGCGCGTCTTCGACCTCATAGGATTTCTGGAAATGGAAATTCGACACATGGCTCGCCGGGCAATCGCCTGCCGGCTCGTAGATACAGGTTTTGAACCCCAGACGGCTGGCCGCGACGGACAGCATCCGGCCCAGTTGACCGCCCCCCAGGATCCCGATCACCGCGCCCTGCGGCAAAGGCTCAGTCATCGCTGGGCTCCTCGGGGATCGAGGCCGACAGCGCCGCGCGCCACTCGTCCAGCCGCGCCGCCAGATCCGCATCGCCATTGGCCAGGATCGCCGCCGCCATCAGGCCAGCATTGGCCGCCCCCGCCGCGCCGATCGCCATGGTCGCCACGGGAAACCCCTTGGGCATCTGCACGATGGAATAAAGACTGTCGACACCGCTGAGCGACCTGGTCTGCACCGGCACGCCAATGACCGGCACCCGCGTCTTGCTGGCCATCATCCCTGGCAGATGCGCGGCGCCGCCGGCCCCGGCGATGATCGCCTTCAGTCCACGGTCGACCGCCGCTTTACCATACTCCCACAGCCGGTCCGGCGTGCGGTGCGCCGAGACGATGCGCGTCTCGTACGCCACGCCCAGCTCGTCCAGAATCACCGCGGCCTCCTTCATCGTGGCCCAGTCCGACTGGCTGCCCATGATGATGCCGATCTGCGGATTGCCCATGTCACGCTCCCCTTTACGGAGCGCGCACTATACCTATCGCCGCTGCCTACGCAATGATATCCGGCAACAGCCGATCCTCGATCCACTGGATCCGGTCCTTCAGCCGCAATTTCTGTTGCTTGAAGCGTTTCACGGTCAGGGGATCACTCGTGCCTTTTTCCTCCAGCGCCCGGATCGCCTCGTCCAGATCGCGGTGCTGGCGGCGGAACTCTTCCAGTTCCACCCGCAGCACCTCGTCGGACTTCATCGACAGCTCGTTAAACTTGTTCATTTGCGCAAGAGTCTCCCGAAACCACCGCGTATCCCGACAATAGCGCCAAACCTCTTGCCGGCATAGCCCTTGCAGCCCCCGCCCCACGGCCCCATATTCATCCCAGGAGGTCGCCGCGAACGGGGCCTTTTTATACGGACTGTCGCTTGACTGGATAAGGACACGCCCATGACAAAGCTATCGATGGGATCGCACCCCTACATGCTCGGCTTCGAGCAACTTGAACGCCTGCTGGAACGCAGCGCCAAGTCGGGGAACGAAGGCTATCCGCCCTTCAATATCGAACAGACCTCGGAGAATTCGTATCGCATCACGCTGGCCGTGGCCGGATTCGCCGAAGGGGACCTGTCGATCACGCTGGAAGACCGGCAACTGGTGATCCGCGGACGCCAGCGCGACGACTCGGATGGTCGGGTATTCCTGCATCGCGGCATTGCCGCCCGCCAATTCCAGCGCAGCTTCGTGCTGGCCGATGGCGTCGAAGTGGGCGAGGCGATCATGGAAAACGGGCTGTTGCACGTCGACCTGACCCGCGCCGCACCAGAAACGGTGGTTCAGACCATCAAGATAAACAAGGGGTAAACAGTATGGACACGCAGTACGAATTCGACCACGAGACCGAGCGTCCCATCGTCTATGTCCGCCAGGTCAACGCCGACGACCTGCCCGACGAGGTGCGCGAGCAGGTGGGCGAGCTTGAAACGCTCTACGCGGTGCACAACGAGGAAGGCGAGCGCCTGGCGCTGGTCGCCGACCGCAAGATGGCCTTCGTCCTGGCCCGCCAGAACGACCTCGACCCGGTCACGGTCCACTAGAACCCCACTTCGGTTTCGGCCCGCATAACCGGGCCGAAACCCCGCTGGTCAAACAGCCCCGCCACTGGCATACCGCTTTCGACGCACCCGACGCGAAAGGCCCGTATCGCAGTGACCCAGATCATCAATTCCCTCTCCGACATTTCCGGCAATTACGACGCGCTCTTCGTCGACCTTTGGGGCTGCGTGCATAACGGCGTCACCGCCTACCCCGAGGCGGTCGAGGCGCTGATGACCTATCGCGCCGATGGCGGGACGGTGGTGCTTGTCACGAACTCTCCCAAGCCCCGCGCCGGCGTCGAATCCCAGCTCGACAGCTTCGGCGTGCCCCCCGCCTGCTACGACGCCATCGCCACCTCCGGCGACAGCGCCCGCGCCGCGATGTATCGCGGCATGGTCGGCCGCAAGGTCTGGTTCATGGGCGAATGGGAGCGTGACGCCGGCTTTTTCGAGCCCTTGGAGGTGATCGACGATCCCGTCGAGATCGAAAGGGTCGACCTCAAGGAGGCCGAGGGCATCGTCTGCTGCGGCCCCAACGACCCGATGGCCGATCCCGACACGAACCGCGCCGATTTCCTCTATGCCAAGCAGAAAGGCCTGAAACTGCTCTGCGCCAACCCCGATATCATTGTCGATCGTGGCGATGTGCGCGAATGGTGCGCGGGCGCGCTCGCCCGGCTGTATACGGACATGGGCGGCGAAAGCCTCTATTTCGGCAAGCCGCACCCGCCGATCTACGACCTCGCCCGCCGCCGCCTGGCGGCCCTGGGCAAGGATATCTCCAGCGACGGCATTCTCGCCATCGGCGACGGAATCGCCACCGACATCCAGGGCGCCACCGGCGAGGACATCGATTCTCTCTTCATCACCGGCGGGCTGGCGGCCGAGGAAACCAAAACGTCGCACCAGCCCGACCCGGATGCGCTAACCGCCTATCTGCAAAAGGAAATGTCCTCGCCCACCTACGCCATCGGCAAGCTGCGGTAATAAATTAACCCTTGATTTTCTGCGCCTGCAAAGTAATAAAGTTGCAACCTTACCTATCGTATGGTGTTATTTATTGCGCACCCAATGCGGGCGCAGGTGGAAATGGAGGGTCTGATGTTGGACAACATGCCGCGCGGAACGATCACGATCGAAGAGATCGAAATGGGAATGACCCGGTCGCTGCGCAAAGTGGTGACCGACGAGGATATCCGCATGTTCGCCGAGGTCTCGACCGACCATAACCCGGTGCACATGGACGACGACTACGCCCGCGATACCATCTTCGAGGGCCGCATCGCCCACGGGATGCTCACCGCCGGGCTGATCTCTGCGGTGATCGGCGAACAGCTTCCGGGGCATGGCACCGTCTACATGGGCCAGACCCTGAAATTCCTCGCCCCCGTGCGCCCCGGCGACATGGTCGAGGCCGAGGTCGAGGTGATCGCCATCGACTACGCCAAGCGCCGCGTTACGCTGGAAACCCGCTGTCTCGTCGATGGCAAGAAGGTTCTGGTGGGCGAAGCGACCGTGCTGGCCCCGACCGGCAAGTTCGACTGAGCGACCCGCACCCGCCCTGCACATGCACGGCCGCGTCACACATCCGGAACACGAATCGTGTATGATGCGTTGAGGTACCGCACAACCATAGGGAGGACCCAACCGATGGATGCAATCCAGACAGCCGAATACGCCCGCGCCCTGCTCAGCGCCCACGGCCCCAAGGCCGAGGCCGAAGCCGCCCGCAAGATGCGCGAGTCGCAAGATGCCGGACGCAAGTCCGAGGCCGAGAACTGGGCCGCGATCCGCCAGGCCGTCTCGCAACGGCGCGGCCCCAGCCAGACCTGAGGCACGCGCCTAAGGGCGATCAGCCCATATCGGGCTCGGTCGCCTTGAAGCTTTCGATCTCCTGCACCGCGGCCCACCACCGCGCCAGCTTGCCGGTGATGATGTTGTCGGCCTCTGGCGTCAGAGACAGGTAATAGATCATCGGCGCCAGCATGTAGTCCGCCAGCGTCGCCTCCTTGCCGCAGATGAACGGATCGGCCCAGTCCATCAGCAACGCGTTCAGCGTCTGCGAATCCGCAAGGCTTTTCGACAGCGCGTCGTCATTCCTGCCGCCGATCAGCTCGGGAAACAGGTGATAGCCTGCCGCCCCCATCAGCGCGTCGTACCCATAGCTGGTGAAAACGCTGATCGCCTCGTTCATCTTCGCCCGCGTCTTGGGATCGTCCGGCTGAAGGCTCGGCCCCTTGCCCGTTTCGTCAATATAGCGGCAGATTGCGTCGCACTCGCGCAGGCGCATATCGTCGATATCCATCACCGGCACCTTGCCGAACGGATGCCGCTTAAGGTGCTCGGGCTGCTTGGGCTCGCCTTCCAGCACGTTCACATGCACCTGGTCGTAATCGACCTCGTTATCCATCAGCACCATGCGCGCTGTCCGCACATAGGTCGATCCGTTGAAACCGTAGAGCACGGGTTTGTCGGCCATTTCTCGTCTCCATTCATTCAGTTGCTGCTGCATCAACGCATCAGGACGCCTTCCGTTGCTTGCCGCGGGCAATCCGCGGCACCGCCTCTTGATCACCCCCCCGCATCCGGCTACCCCTGCGCCATGCGCATCATCCGCGATTACACCTTCATTGATCCCCAGGACCGGGGCGCCTCCGTCGCCATCGGCAATTTCGACGGTGTGCACCTGGGCCACCAGTCGGTGATCGACCTGGCCCGCAAGGGCGACGGCCCCCTGGGCGTGCTCACGTTCGAGCCGCACCCGCGCGAGTATTTCGCCCCCGACGCACCCCCCTTTCGCCTGATGGGCCACGAGGCGCGCGCCAACCGCCTCGCCAAGCTGGGCGTCGAACGGCTCTACGAGCTCAACTTCAACGCCTCCCTCGCCAGCCTCACGCCCGAGGAGTTCGCCCGCAACGTCATCGCCGACGGGCTTGGCCTGACCCACGTGGTCGTCGGCGCCGATTTCTGCTTCGGCAAGGGCCGCGCCGGCAATTCCGCCGATCTTCAGCGCTTCGGGCAGGACATGGGCTTCGACGTCACCATCGCCACGCTGCTCGAAGGCGATGATGGCCAGGTCTCCTCCACCGCCATCCGCGACGCCCTCTCCGAAGGCCGCCCGCGCGACGCCGCCGCCATGCTGGGCCACTGGCACCGCATCGACGGGCCTGTGATCGGCGGCGAACAACGCGGCCGCGACATGGGCTATCCCACCGCCAACATGTCCATCGAAGGGCTGCACCCGCCCCGCTTCGGCGTCTACGCCGTGCTGGTCGACGTGCTCGACGGCCCGCACAAAGGCCACTACCACGGTGCCGCCTCCCTCGGCGTGCGCCCGATGTTCCAGGGCGAAGTCCCCAATATCGAGACCTTCCTCTTCGATTTCTCCGGCGACCTCTACGGTGCCGATCTCTCGGTGGCCCTCGTCGAATACCTTCGCCCCGAGGAAACCTTCGACAGCCTCGAGGCCTTCATCGCCCAGATGGACGCCGATTGCGACCGCGCCCGCGCGGTGCTGGCCGCCCTATGACCGACCCCATCGACCGCTCCGGCCTGCGCCCGCGCTACTGGGAAACCGTGCCGCTGGACCGCATGACGCAAAAGGAATGGGAAGCGCTCTGCGACGGGTGCGGAAAATGCTGCCTCAACAAGCTCGAGGACGAGGACACCGGTGAGGTCGCCCTGACCCGCATCGCCTGCCGCCTGTTCGACGACAGCACCTGCCGCTGCGCGAATTACGACATCCGGCACCAGTTCGTGCCCGAATGCATCTCGCTCTCGCCCAAGACCATCGAGAAAAGCCTCTACTGGCTGCCCGAAACCTGCGCCTACAAGCTCCTCTGGACCGGCAAGCCGCTCTACGACTGGCACCCGCTCATCTCCGGCACACCCGACAGCGTGCACGCCGCCGGAATTTCGGTGCAAAACGCCACCCTGCCCGAATTCGAGATCCCCGAGGACGAGTGGGAAGAGCATCTGATAGAGGAACCACTGGGATGCGACTAGGCTCCGACAACACCGGCCCCGCCCTGCCCGAAGTGATCGAGGCGCTCACCCGCGCCAACGAAGGACACGTGCCCTCCTACGGGGCTGACCCGCTGACCGAGGCGGCGCAGAACGCCGTCCGCGACCTCTTCGAGGCGCCCGGCGCGGCGGTGCATTTCGTCGGTACGGGCACGGCAGCCAACGCCATCGCCCTCGCCAGCTTCGCCCAGCCGTGGCAGACTGCCTTTTGCACGCCACTGGCGCATATCCTCGTCGATGAATGCCACGCCCCCGAGTTCTACACCGGCGGCGCGCGGCTGACTCCGGTCGGCACCGGCGACAAGATGAGCGCCGACGACCTTGCCGCTGCCATCGCCGCCCTGCCCGCCGGCGACGTGCACACATCCCAACCCGGGCCGGTCTCACTGACCCAGGTGACCGAACGCGGCCATCTTTACACGCTGGAGGAACTGCGCGCGATCTGCGACGTGGCGCACGGCCACGACCTGCCCGTACATCTCGACGGCGCCCGCTTCGCCAATGCCTGCGCCGCGCTCGGCTGCTCGCCGGCCCAGATGAGTCACGCCGCGGGGATCGACGCCGTTTCCTTCGGCGCCAGCAAGAACGGCTGCCTCGGAGTGGAGGCGCTGGTCGTCTTCGACCCGGACAAGTCTTGGGAAGTGGAATTGCGCCGCAAGCGCGCCGGACACCTCTTTTCAAAGCACCGCTACCTTGCCGCCCAGATGCTGGGCTATCTGCAGGACGGTGCCTGGTTGCGCGCCGCGCAGGCCGCAAACGCCCGCGCCGCGCGGCTGGCCGAGGGCCTGCGCTACCTGCCCGGTTGCAGCTTCGAGGCCGAACCGCAGGCCAACATGATCTTCGCCACCCTGCCCCGCGCCACGCACCAGCGACTGAAGGCCGGCGGCGCCGTCTATGGCCTCTACGACGGGCCGCTGGAGACCGGTGATCCGCACGAACCGCTGCTGATGCGCCTGGTCTGCGACTGGTCAATCACCGAGCAGGAGATCGACGCGTTCCTGTCCCTCGCTCGCGACTGACGCGACGGGCCCTCCGGCCCGGCGCGCAGATCACGCCGCCCACCGGGCCACTGCGACCCCCACGGTCGCGGCCGCTCCCGTCAGCAATGTGCCCCATGTCAGGTCGGTGGCCACCATCCGCCAGGTCCAGTCCTTCAGCGTGGCGAGGTTCGTGAATTCGTAAGTACCATAGGCCATCGCGCCGATCAGTGCAGCCGATCCGAACACCCACAGCAGGCTGTTTTCCTGTTTCATCGCGGGCCAGCTCACGAACCACAAAAGGCAGACCACGTAGAACGCGTAAAAGGCAACGGCAGGCCCCAGCCGCGGGCTGTCCAGCAGCAAACCCTTGATGTCCCGCTCGAAAGTCGGCTTCACGATATAGCTCAGCCCGATGTAGTCCAACCCGAGGAACACCGCGAAGGTGACGACGTAAAGAATGGCGATGGTCATGCATGTCTCCTGCTCATCAGGCCGCAACGTGGCGCGCCGGTCCTGTCCTGTATGGCAGATAGGGCGATCGGCCGCTCCGGCACGGTCCGTCTCAGATGTTTCCCAGGAACCGCAGGATTTCCGCGCCCACCTGCCGCGCGTGGGTCAGCGGCGCCATGTGGCCCGCCCCCGCGATCACCGCCCGTCTGGCCCGCGGCAGGCGCGAGGCCAGACCGTCGTCGATCACACTGATGATGTCCGGCGAGTCGCTTCCCTCGATCAGCAGCACCGGCTGCGACACATTCTGCAACACTCCAGGCGCCAGCATCGCGCCCGCATCCTCGTATAACGCCGGATGCCCGGCCTCTACCAGGTGCATCTGCCCCGCCAGCCGCTTCCGTTCCGTCGCGCTCAGGCTCTCCCACTCCGTACCATTGCCCCAGACATGCAGGAACCCGCGCGCCGCCGCCTCCGGGTCTCCCGCCCGCATGCCGTTCGCGAAACCGGCCATCTGTACCTCGAAGCCGTCCCGCATCTCCGGACAATCCGCCAGCGCCACGGCAAAGAACACCGGCTCGATCAGCACCAGCGACCGCACCAGCTCGGGCCGCATCACCGCCAGCCGCAGCGCCACCGTCGCGCCAAAGGAATGTCCGATCACATGCGCCGGGCCGTCCAGCAGATCGGCGGCGATCTCCGCCGTCATTTCTTGGATCTCGCCGCGCCCGTCCCAGGCGCCGCTGCGCCCGTGCCCCGGCATGTCGAACGCGGTCAGCGTCAGCGCCCCCGACAGATGCCGCGCCAACGCCCCCCAACTGCCCGAATGCGCCAGCGAGCAGTGAATGGCCAGTGCCGGCTGCGGCCCTTGCCCGAACGTCGTCCAATAGGTCGGAAACCCGGCTTTCAACGCCTCAGGCATCGCGTGTCACATAGGGCTCTGCGGGGAAATGCGGCAGGGTGCGTCTCATTTCTTGGGCCTTTCGCGGCATTCGGCACCCTCGCCCAATGCATGTCTTTGCCAGACGTGCCACCCATGCTAATCGGTGTCAACGTCACGAATCTGTCAAGATCGACCACCCGGGGACCCTTTCACATGTCAGTCACTCACGAGCCGAAGCTCATTTCCGGCAACGCCAACATGCCGTTGGCCACAGCCGTCTCGCGCCGCATGTCCATGCATCGCGGCGTCAATGTCGGGCTCGTCGATGCCCGCGTCGAACGTTTCAACGACGGCGAGATCTTCGTCGAGGTGTTCGAGAACGTGCGCGGCGAGGACATGTTCATCATCCAGCCCACCTCGAACCCGGCCAACGACAACCTGATGGAACTGCTGATCATGTCCGACGCGCTGCGTCGCTCCTCGGCCAAGCGCATCACCGCGGTGATCCCCTATTTCGGCTACGCCCGGCAGGACCGCCGCACCAAGGCCCGCACGCCCATCTCGGCCAAGCTGGTGGCCAACATGATCGTCGAGGCCGGCATCGAACGGGTCCTGACCATGGACCTGCACGCGGCCCAGATCCAGGGCTTCTTCGACATCCCCGTCGACAACCTCTATGCTTCGCCGGTCTTCGCGCTGGACGTGATGACCCAGTTCCGCGACCATCTCGACGACGTGATGATCGTCTCGCCCGACGTCGGCGGCGTGGCCCGCGCCCGCGAACTGGCCAAGCGGATCAACGCGCCCCTCAGCATCGTCGACAAGCGCCGCGAGAAAGCCGGCGAAGTGGCCGAGATGACCGTGATCGGCGAAGTCACCGACAAGATCTGCGTGATCGTCGACGACATGTGCGACACCGCCGGCACCATGTGCAAGGCGGCCCAGCACCTGATGGACAACGGCGCGCGCGAGGTGCACGCCTACACCACCCACGGCGTCATGTCCGGTCCGGCGGTCGAGCGGATCACCGGCTCGGTGCTGAAATCCATGGTCATCACCGACACGATCCAGCCCACCGAGGCGGTCAAGAACACCCCCAACATCCGCATCATCCCCACCGCGCCGGTCTTCGCCCAGGCGATCCTGAACATCTGGAACGGCACGTCCGTCTCGTCGCTCTTCGAGACCCCGACGCTGGAGCCCATCTACGAAGGCCAGTTCGGCACCTGACCGCAATCAAATCGAGTGGCTGCGCCACGCTCTATTTTTTTGATTGGGGCCAGCCCGTCGCCATTGTCTCTCGGACCAATGGCGCGACAATGCCGATCCGGGATATTTGGGGCCAGAGGAAAAGGCATGTCCGCGCGTCTTCTTCTGGCGGAAAATATCCCCGCCCACGGGGTATCCTTGTCGTGTCATGTCTGACGTCCGCGCCGATGGGACAGTTCGGGGCGGTTTGACAAGAGAGGGGGTCCGGCACGGGGGCGTTTGCAACTGACCTTCCGTGTCGGCATCGACACTGCGATCAGGTGTGAATCGAACGCGCCATGGCCGCGCCTTCCACCAATGCCGACAGCTTCGCCCTGGTCAGATCGACCGGAAGGTATTTCATCCCGCAATCGGGTGCCGCCACGATATTGGCGGCCGGGATGCGCTCTGTGGCGGCGATCAGCCTGTCGCGGACCTCTTCAGGGGTTTCCGCTGTCTCGCGTCCAAGGTCCAAAGCGCCGATCAGGAAGCCCTTTTTCATGTCCTCGATCAGCGACAGGTCGAGGCCCGGCTGCGCGACCTCGATCGACAGCTCGTCGGCAGAACACTCTTCGAGTTCACGCAGGAACGAATAGCCCTGGGGCTTGGCCTGGTCCATGATGTAGGCATAGCCAAAGCACATGTGGATCGCCGTACGGCCGCGCCCTGGAGCGCACGATTGATGGCCGGGATGGCAAAGGCGCGGGCCGCTTCCGGTTCGGCCTGCATGTAGGGTTCATCCAGCTGCACGATGTCGACGCCGGCGGCAAATATGTCGGCGATCTCCTCGCGCAACATGTCGGCATAGGCCATCGCGAGCGCGGCGTCATCCTCGTAATGCTCATTGAGGGCCTGCATCGTCATGGTGAAAGACCTGGCAGGGTCATCTTGGTAAGCCGCTTGCTGTGCTTGCGAAGGAAGACGGCTTCGCGGTCCATGACCGGCTCGCGGCGCTGGATGGGTCCGACGACGGGCGGCACCACCATGGGCCGCCCGCTGCGCCCGGTCTTGGTGCCGGGGTTTTCCAGGTCGAGCCCGTCCAGCGACGTGGCGAGATGGTTGGAGTAGCTTTCGCGACGCACCTCGCCGTCGGTGACGATATCGAGCCCGATCTCTTCCTGGTCCAGAATGGCCAGCCGCGTGGCGGCGTCCTGCGCCTCGGTCAAATCGGCCTCGGCCATCTTCCATAGCGACGTGTCGCGGACACGCGGCGGCCCCTTGGAACGGAGTTTCTCGCGGTCGATCAGCCAGTCCGGTTGCGGGTAGCTGCCCACGAGGCTGGTGGGGAATAGGCTGTCATACATGGGATAAATCCTGTGTTTGAGCGGTTGAGGCGTCACGCGATCGCGCTGATTTCCTCGGCGATGTCGTGCGCCTGACCGTTTTCGATGGGCAGGCAGCGAGCAGGAAAATCCTGTACGAACTCGATCCCCAACGCTTCGACCCGGTCGCAGAAACCTGCAAGCACGTCGAGCTGCGGGGCGATAAAGCGGTCGTGCAGCACGAGCACGGTCCAGTCGTTTCGTTCGAGCGCCTCGAACGCGCCTTCGGTCCAGTGGATATGTGGCGGCTTCCAGTCGCCGGGGGCAGAGGTCCAGGTGACGACGGTAAAGTCGTTGCGTTTCAGGTAATCCACCGCTTCGGGGCAAAGCAGGTGCTGGCCCATGGCGCCGCCGGGTTCCAGGTCGAGACGGGCGCCACCCGCCGCGCCGACCCGCCGGCGCCCGACATGACCCTGGCCCGCGCCGGCGAACTCGCCCGTCAATTCGATGTCGAGACCCTCGGCCCCGAGCGGCTGACGCAGATGCGCGAGGCTCGGGATCGCAACATCTACCTGTTCGACGTCCGCACCCCCGAGGATTACGCCGCCGGTCACGTCCCGGGCGCGCTCAACGCCCCCGGGGGACAGCTCGTGCAGGCGATGGACGAATATGTGGCCGTCCGCAATGCCGTGGTGGTTCTCACCGACCCGCTGATGCTGCGCGCGGTGATGACGGCCTCATGGCTGGCGCAGATCGCCCAGTGCGAGGTCCAAGTGCTCGATCCCGCGCCGGATGCGACCGAAACGGCGGCCCCCGATATCGCCGGGCTCGACCTGCCCGATGTCCAGACACTCTCCACCCGGGACCTGGCGGCGGAACTGGCCGGGCCCGGGGCGCCGCATGTCCTCGACCTCTCCACCTCGGTGCAGTATCGCGCCGGCCACATACCGGGCGCGCTGTGGATGGTGCGCGGCCGCGAGGCCGCATTGCGCGCCGAACTGAGCGACGCCGCCGGCACCGCGCCGGTGGTGCTCTACGGACCGGACAAGGCTATTCTGCGGCTCGCCGCGCCAGAGATCGCCGCATCCCTTGGCACCGAGGTCCGGCTGCTCGACGGTGGCGTCGACGCGTGGCAGCCCGAAGGCCAGCCGCTGGAAACCGGAATGCAGCGCCCGGTCGGGCCGATCGACGATGTCTGGTACAAACCCTACAAGCTGGCCGATGCCGGGGCCGAGAAACAGGCAGCCCTCGACTACCTTGACTGGCAAATCGACCTGACCGAGAAAGTGGCCCGGGACACTGTCGCGTTCCGCCCCTTGCACCCGGCAGGCTGACGGTCTCCGAAGGCGCGGCGCGCAGGTCCGTGCGCGCGCCTCCCCCGGCACGTGTCCCAAGGGGCAGCCACCGCGTGGCGCTGCCCGCCCCAAATTTCAAAGTTGACTGACCATGACCCCATTTGCCTACAACACCACGACCAATATCACCTTCGGGTCCGGCAGCGCGTCCCGGATCGCGGAACTCGCGCCCGTCCGCGGCGCCGGCGCCTGCCTTTTCGTCACCGATCCGGGGCTGATCCGGCACGGGCTTTGCGACGGGACGCTTTCCGCGCTGCGGGACGCCGGCCTGCACGTCACGGTGTTCAGCGAGGTCGAAGCAGACCCCTCGCTCGCCACCCTGATGGCCGCCCGGGATGACGGCCGCGCTGCCGAGGTGGACCTGGTGATCGGCTTCGGCGGCGGCTCGTCGCTGGATGTCGCCAAGCTTGCGGCGCTGCTCCTGGGCTCCGACGAGGATATCGACGCCGCCTGGGGCGTGGGTCAGGCCAAGGGACCGCGGCTGCCGCTGGTCCTGGTGCCGACGACCGCCGGCACCGGCTCCGAGGTGACCCCGGTCTCGATCTTCACCGTCGGCGAGGGCGAGAAACGCGGCGTGTCGTCTCCGGTGATCCTGCCCGACGCCGCCGTGCTCGATCCGGACCTGACCCTCAGCCTGCCGGCACCGATCACCGCGGCCACCGGCGTCGACGCCATGGTCCATGCGATCGAAGCCTATGCCTCCACCTCCGCGAACAACAATCCCATATCAAGGATGCAGGCCCGCCAGGCACTGCAACTTCTGGGCGCCAATATCGAAACCGCCGTGTTCGACGGCCAGGATATCGACGCCCGCGGCGCCATGATGCTGGGCTCGATGCTTGCCGGGCAGGCATTCGCCAATTCCCCGGTCGCCGCCGTCCATGCGTTGGCCTATCCGATCGGCGGCACCTTCCATGTTCCGCACGGGCTCTCGAACGCGCTGGTGTTGCCGCATGTCCTGCGCTTCAACGCCCCGGCGGCCCACGATATCTACGCCGAAATCGCGGCAGATGCCTTTCCGGACCTTGCCGGGATCACGGACCCCGAGGCCCGCTGCGCGGCCCTGATCGAGGCCTTGGCCAACCTGTCGCGGCGCTTGCAGATGCCCACCCGCCTGCGCGATGTGGACATCCCCGAAACCGCGCTGGCCAAGATGGCCTCGGACGCGATGATACAGACCCGCCTGCTGATGAACAATCCGCGCGAGGTCACCGAGCAGGACGCGCTCGACATTTACACGGCGGCCTGGTGATGGCGGACAGGGCGCCGCCTGCACAGCGAAGCGATTACGTCGACTTCTATCCGATTCAGACCCGATGGATGGACAATGACGCCTACGGGCACGTGAACAACGCCGTCCATTATTCGCTGTTCGATACCGCCGTAAACGGGTGGCTGATCGACCGGGGCCTGCTGGACCCGCGGCACAGCGAGACGTTCGGCCTGGTCGTCGAAACCGGGTGCCGGTACCACAGCGAGTTCAGTTTCCCCGACAGGGTGACGGCCGGGCTGCGGGTGGCGCGGCTGGGAACCAGTTCGATCCGCTACGAGGTTTCCCTGTTCCGCAACGAAGAGCCGCAGGCCGCAGCCGAAGGGTTCTTCGTACATGTCTATGTCAACCGCGCGACCCGCCGCCCCGTTCCTATCGAAGCGGACCGGCGCGCCGCGTTCGAAAGCTTGATGAAAGACGTTGCATGAAGTGACCTTGCGGCGCTCTGACCAAGACGACCGCGAGACCAACCCTACGTCGCCTGTCGGTGGTGGTGCTCGGACGGCAATCCTCCGGCCGGAGGCAGGAAGCGCTTCAGTAGAGCTGCCAGTCGTCCTCGTGCGGGACGGCGCCGATTGCCATCCAGCGGATCCGGGCGCGGGCCACGCGGGTGTCGCCCCACGTGCGGAAAACCACGTCGAACCCCGTCGCCGCCACGTTCTCGGCGGTGACATCGGCGCGGGCGTTGCGTGCGCTGTCCATGTCCCACATCGACAGGCTGACATGCACCGAGGGCGGCTCCTTGAAAGCGGTCCCGAATGTCACCTTGCGGCGACGTTCGCGGGCGCCGGTGCCGGTCCACATCTCGCCGCCATCCTCGTAATCCGAGAACAGGACATCATCGCCCTGCTCGATTCCGATGGTCTGATTGACAAGATACTTCATTTACCGCCACGCGCCCTCACGCCATTGGTTCTACTATCGCTTTTCGGCGAAAATGCGAAACAAAAAGGAAAAGGGCCCGACATTCGTGGGCCCTTTCCGGAAATTCGCCAGCAGCCGCCGCACCGTCAGGGGGCAGGCACTTTCGAGGGGGTCGACAGGCCGATCTGGTCGCCCATCGCCACCATGTCGGACAGCAGCTTCGCCGCGTCGTCCACCGGGCCGGGCTCGTTGACGAACGTCTCCTGCGCCTTGGCCAGCCGGTCGGTGGCCTCATCGACCATCTTCTGGAACTCGTCCTGCGTCATGTCCTCGCGCGGCAGCGCGCGTTCGGCCAGCACCGAGATGGAATCGGCGTTGATCTCGGCAAAGCCGCCGGTGACGACGTATTCCTTGTCGCCCTCCGGGCCGGACACGCGCATCACGCCAGGGCGCAGTGTCGTGATCAGCGGCGCATGGTTGGCCATGGCCGTCATGTCGCCGTCGGTGCCCGGAATCTGCACCTCGGTCGCCTCGACCGACGCCAGCAGGCGCTCGGGGCTCACCAGGTCGAATTGCACTGTATCAGCCATATTGGCCTCCGTTTCTGTCGCGAGCAGCCTCGCCCACCCCGCGGGTCACCCCGTAGGGTGGGTGAAAACCCACGCTTATGCGGCGTCCGCGGCCATCTTCTCGGCCTTGGCCTTCACGTCGTCGATGCCGCCCACCATGTAGAACGCACCTTCGGGCAGGTGGTCGTATTCGCCGGCCACAACCGCCTTGAAGGACGCGATCGTGTCTTCCAGCGGCACCTGGATGCCGTCCGAGCCGGTGAACACCTTGGCCACGTCGAAGGGCTGGCTGAGGAACCGCTGGATCTTCCGGGCGCGGGCCACGGTCAGCTTGTCCTCTTCGCTCAGTTCGTCCATGCCGAGGATCGCGATGATGTCCTGAAGCGACTTGTAGCGTTGCAGGATCCCCTGCACGTCACGCGCCACCTTGTAATGCTCCTCGCCCACGATCTGCGGGTCCATCAGGCGAGAGTTCGAGTCGAGCGGGTCCACGGCCGGGTAGATGCCCAGCTCCGAAATCGCACGGCTCAGAACGGTCGTGGCGTCGAGGTGGGCGAAGGTCGTGGCCGGTGCGGGGTCGGTCAGGTCGTCCGCGGGCACGTACACGGCCTGGATCGAGGTGATCGAGCCGGCCTTGGTCGAGGTGATGCGCTCCTGCATCGCGCCCATGTCGGTGGCCAGCGTCGGCTGATACCCCACGGCCGAGGGGATACGGCCCAACAGAGCCGACACCTCGGAGCCCGCCTGCGTAAAGCGGAAGATGTTGTCCACGAAGAACAGAACGTCCGTGCCCGACTGGTCGCGGAACTGTTCGGCCAGCGTCAGGCCGGTCAGCGCCACACGGGCACGCGCGCCCGGCGGTTCGTTCATCTGGCCGTAGACCAGCGCCACCTGGGAATTCTCCAGGTTCTCGGGGTCGATCACGTTCGACTCGATCATCTCGTGATACAGGTCGTTGCCTTCACGGGTCCGTTCGCCCACACCGGCGAAAACCGAGTATCCCGAGTGCACCTTGGCGATGTTGTTGATCAGTTCCATGATCAGAACCGTCTTGCCCACGCCGGCGCCGCCAAACAGACCGATCTTGCCGCCCTTGGCGTAAGGCGCCAGCAGGTCGACGACCTTGATGCCGGTCACCAGGATTTCCGACTCGGTCGACTGCGCCTCGAACTCGGGCGCGGGCTGGTGGATCGAGCGGGTTTCCTTGGCCTTGATCGGCGCGCCCTCGTCCACCGGCTCGCCGATGACGTTCAGGATGCGGCCCAAGGTGGCGTCGCCCACCGGCACGCTGATCGGGCCGTCGGTGTCGGTCACTTCCTGGCCGCGCACAAGACCCTCGGTCGAGTCCATGGCGATGGTCCGCACGGTGCTTTCACCCAGGTGCTGGGCCACTTCCAGAACCAGGCGCTTGCCGTTGTTGTCGGTTTCCAGGGCGTTCAGGATTTCCGGCAGGTGGTCGGTGAACTGCACGTCCACCACGGCGCCGATCACCTGCGTGATTTTGCCTTTTGCTTTGGCCATTGTCGTCTCTCCGGTTGTTCTTAAAGCGCCTCGGCGCCCGAAATAATTTCAATCAGCTCGTTGGTGATCACGGCCTGACGCGAGCGGTTGTACTCGATGGTCAGGTCCTCGATCATCTCGCCGGCGTTGCGCGTGGCATTGTCCATGGCCGACATCCGTGCGCCTTGTTCCGAGGCGCCGTTCTCCAGCAGACCGCTGAAGATCGCCGTCGCGACGCCACGGGGCAGCAGATCGCGCAGGATCGCGTCCTCGTCCGGCTCGTAATCATAGATCGTACCGGCCTCGTCGCTCTCAGCCGCGGCCTCCTCGTCGATCTCGAACGGGATCACCTGCTGCATCGTCGGCTTCTGGCTGACCACGTTCTCGAACTCCGAGAAGAAGATCTTGGCGACGTCGAATTCGCCCGCATCAAAGCGGTCCAGCACGTTCTGCGCCACGTTCTGCGCGTCGGCATAGCCCACGTTCTTCACCTCAGACAGATCGACATGGTCGATAAAGAGGTCCGAGAAATCGCGCTTCAGCGCGTCGCGGCCCTTCTTGCCCACGGTGATGACCTTCACGGTCTTGCCGTTGGATTGCAGCTTGTTGATCTCGCTCCGCGCCAGCTTGGCGATGTTGGCGTTGAAGCCACCGCAGAGGCCCCGCTCGGCGGTCATCACCACCAGCAGATGCACATCGTCCTTGCCCGTCCCGCGCAGCAAAGGCGGCGCGTTCTCGGCGTCGCCCGCGGCGGCGGCCAGCTTGGACATCACCGCGTTGAACCGCTCGGCATAGGGGCGGGCCATTTCGGCCGCATCCTGGGCCCGCCGCAGTTTCGCGGCGGCCACCATCTGCATGGCCTTGGTGATCTTGCGGGTCGATTTGACCGACTCGATCCTGTTTTTTAGGTCCTTCAGACTCGGCATTGCCTCGTCACCCCCTTATCCGAAGTCGGCTGCGAACTCTTCGATGGCCGACTTGAGCTTGTCTTCGGCGTCGCCCTTGATCTTGGGATCCTCGTTGGTGATCCAGTCCAGGACGTCCTTGCGCTTGGTGCGCATGTGGTTCAGCAGACCATCCTCGAAACGTCCGACCTGATCGACCTTGATCTTGTCGAGGTAGCCGTTGGTGCCCGCATAGATGATGCAGACGATCTCGGCGTTGGTCAGCGGCGAATATTGCGGCTGCTTCATCAGCTCGGTCAGACGCTCACCCCGGTTCAGCAACTGCTGGGTCGACGCGTCGAGGTCCGAGCCGAACTGCGCGAAGGCCGCCATTTCACGGTACTGCGCAAGGCTCAGCTTCACCGGGCCGGCAACGGATTTCATCGCGTTGGTCTGGGCCGAAGAGCCCACGCGGCTGACCGACAGGCCGGTGTTCACCGCCGGACGGATGCCCTGATAGAACAGCTCGGTTTCCAGGAAGATCTGGCCGTCGGTGATCGAGATCACGTTGGTCGGAATGAACGCCGACACATCGCCGCCCTGGGTTTCGATGATCGGCAGCGCAGTCAGCGAGCCCGAACCGTTGTCCTCGTTCAGCTTGGCCGACCGCTCCAACAGGCGGGAGTGCAGGTAGAAAACGTCACCCGGATACGCTTCGCGGCCCGGCGGACGGCGCAGCAGCAGCGACATCTGGCGATAGGCCACGGCCTGTTTCGACAGGTCATCATAGACGATCAGCGCGTGGCGGCCGTTGTCGCGGAAATGCTCGGCCATGGCGGTGGCCGAATAGGGCGCCAGGAACTGCATCGGCGCGGGGTCGGATGCGGTGGCGGCCACGACGATGGAATAGTCCATCGCGCCTGACTCTTCCAGCTTCTTCACCAGCTGCGCCACGGTCGACCGTTTCTGACCCACGGCGACATAGACACAGTAAAGCTTCTTGCCCTCGTCGTCGCCGGCGGCGTCGTTATAGGACTTCTGGTTCAGCATCGTGTCCAGCGCGACGGCGGTCTTGCCGGTCTGACGGTCACCGATGATCAGCTCGCGCTGGCCGCGGCCGATCGGGATCATGGCGTCGACCGATTTCAGGCCGGTGGCCATCGGCTCGTGCACCGATTTACGCGGGATGATGCCCGGCGCCTTGACGTCCGCGACACCGCGCTTTTCCGTCTTGATCGGGCCCTTGCCGTCCAGCGGGTTGCCCAGACCGTCCACGACCCGGCCCAAGAGTTCGTCCCCGATCGGCACGTCCACGATCGACTTGGTGCGCTTGACGGTGTCGCCTTCCTTGATGTCCCGGTCCGAACCGAAGATCACCACACCGACGTTGTCGGTCTCAAGGTTCAGGGCCATGCCCATGATGTTGCCGGGGAATTCCACCAGCTCACCGGCCTGCACATTGTCGAGGCCGTGCACACGGGCAATCCCGTCACCGACTGACAGCACGCGACCCACCTCGGCAACTTCGGCCTCTTGGCCGAAATTCTTGATCTGGTCCTTAAGGATCGCAGAAATCTCTGCAGCTTGGATACCCATTTATCCGACCTCTTTCATTGCATTCTGTAGGGAGTTGAGGCGCGAACGGATCGACGTGTCGATCATCTTCGAGCCCACCTTTACGACAAGACCGCCAATGAGGCTTTCATCGACGGTCGCATTGATCTTGATGTCTTTTCCGACGGTGCTCTTCAGCGTCTCTGCCAGCTTCTTCGACTGCGCATCGGTCAGCTTGACGGCACTGGTCACCTCGGCGGTCACTTCGCCCTTGTGATCGGCAATGCGCTCGTTCAGCAGGCGCACCATCTGCGGCAGCACGAACAGGCGGCGTTTCTGCGCCATCAGCGCAAGACCGTTCTTCAGTTCCGGCACGAGACCCATCTTGTCCGCGACCGCCGTGATGGCGCGCTCCTGCTCGTCACGGCTGACGACCGGGCTGCTGATCAGATCGCGCAGATCGGCACTGTCATCGAGCGCGGCGGAAAGATCGGCGAGGTTCGATTCAAGCTTGTCCAGCGAATTTGCGTCTTTGGAAAGCTCGAAAATGGCAGTGGCATAGCGCTCGGCAATGCCGGAGGAGATCGAAGCTGGTTCGGACACGTCCACCCTTCCGATAGTTTGACCCCGGCTCGACAAAAGACGGCGCAAAGGCCGTCTTCCCGGGGTGGTTAGAGACGATGAAACTTGCGAGACACCGATTTTCGTGGGCGGTTTAGCAGACCGATCCGAACCTCGCAAGCTAGCAGGACGGACTAAGCCCCCTATGGATGCCTATACTTTTCAATGGCTTACGGGGTCTGCGACCGATTGCGCAATTTTATTGCGACAAAAATCGTAACTTTTCGTCGCTTTTTTGCGATTCCTTCGTGAATGGCCTGCACGAAACCACGGCACAAAGGGTTTTCACGCACCGCCGGACCGTTACCGCTATCACTCCGGCGGCGGCTTTCCCCGGTTCTTCAGAATGTCGATTGAACCCGCCATTTTCCCACCCTAGGAGGTTGCAGATGGCCCACTCCGATCATCCCGTCAAATCCCTGCCCCGTGCCCGGGCGCTGACCTGTCTCATCGCCCTCGGCATTCTCGTCGGCACGCTCTGGCCGTCCGATGCGCCCGCCGTTCCCTTCATGCTCCGCGACAAGGTCCTGCACCTGCTGGCCTTCGCCGTCCTCGTTCTGCCCTTGGCTGTCGCCGCACCGCGCCAGGCCCTCCGGCTCGCACCCGTCTGCATTGCCTTCGGCGCGGCCATCGAGGTGATCCAGCCCATGTTCGGCCGCGGCGCCGAGTGGCTGGACCTGCTGGCCGATGCGCTCGGCGTCGGGCTGGGCCTCGCCCTGGGGCTTCTGCTGCACCGCGCCCTGCGAAACCGATAACCCGCCAATCGTCACGGCGTCGTTTCTTCTGCTTGCGCTGATCGGCGGCGCCGCTGCGTCGTTTCTGAACTACGACGAGTTCATCGACGACGATGACGACAATCCGCGCGATCTGGATGTCGGCACCCCAGGCGACGGCGACGGCCCCCTGCCCGGAAGTCCCGACGACCCGGACGATCCCGACACCCCGGACCTGTCGGGCGACGACACGCTTTCGGCGTCGGGCAACGAAAGGGTCTACGGCGGCGAGGGTCGCGACCTTCTCGATCTTTCCGACAACGCGGTGGGCTTTGGACAACTCGGCGTCGACCGGCTGGACATCAACGAGACCGCCACCGGCTACGGCGGCGAGGGACAGGACCGGCTGAATATCTTCGACGATGCCACCGGCTTTGGCGGTGAAGCCGACGACATTCTCGAAGCGGTCCAGCGCGGCGACGCCTCTGCCTTCGGCGAAGGTGGCGACGGCGACGACACTATCGACGGCCGGGTCCAGTCCACCATCCACGGCAATGCCGGCAACGATAACCTGCGCGTCCAGGGCAATGCCTCCATCTCGGACGTCGAAGCGGGCGACCGGCTCACCCTGGTCCTTTCAGACGACGTGACGAATATCGACATAACCGTCAATAACGATGGATGTGCCCCGATTGACCCCATCACCATCGAGCTGACGGACGATTGGACCTCCGGCGAGGACGTGGCTCTGCGCGTCGTCGAACTGACCGAGACCCGGAACTGGGTCTATGTCTCCATCGGGGGCGAGCAGGTGATCCGCCTCGATTTCGTGGATGGCCCGGACGCGCCGCAATTCAACGTCGTGCGTGTCTAGGTCTCACACCGGCTTGGCCTGCGCGCTCGGCTTGGGCTTCAGGACACCCAGCGGGCTGCGCACCGTGTCGCGGATGGCCGACCCCCGGTCGGTCGGCGCATGTACCCGCTTGGTGGCCTGCACGATCAGCACGCCGCCTTTCAGCACCACCGACAGCTTGCCGCCCATATTCTCCCACATGCCCGCCGTCTTGCGCCAGAATTTGCGATGCGACGGCGGCTGGTAAAGCGCGGTCACATGCCGCTCGGGCAGAAAGTTGCGGGTCTTCAGCTGCGACTCGAGCTGGCTCTGGCTATAGGGCCGCCCGTACCCGAACGGCGTCCGGTCGCTGCGCGACCACAGCCCGGCGCGGTTCGGCACCACGAACAGCGCCGATCCCCCCGGCCCCAGCACCCGCCAGCATTCCTCCAGCAACTCGCCGGGACGCTCGCAGGTCTCCAGCCCGTGCACCAGCATCAGCTTGTCGACCCGGCCCGTCTCCAGCGGCCACAGGGTTTCCTCGCACAGGACACTGATGTTGGGCTTGTCCGCGGGCCAGTGGATCACGCCCTGCGGCGCGGGCATCAGCGCGATCACCCGCCGGCTGTCCTTCAGGTAGGGCCGCAGGAACGGCACGGCAAAGCCGTAACCGGCCACCGTCTGCCCCTTCGCCTCGGGCCACAGCCCCCGGATCTCGGCGCCCACGGCATTCTGCACCGCACGCCCCAGCGGGTTGCGGTAATAGAAATTCCTCAGGTCCTGCACGTCCAGATGCATTGCAGCCCGCGCCTCGATCCGTCACTCTCGGGGCAAACATAACCACGAATTCAAGGATGGACCAATGACATTGCAGATCGAAACCGTCCCGTGCCTTTCGGACAACTACGCTTTCCTCGCCCACGACTCTGAGACCGGCGAAACGGCGGTTGTGGACGTCCCCGAGGCCGCGCCGATCCTCAAGGCCCTCGACGACAAGGGCTGGAAAGCCACGCATGTCCTGATCACCCACCACCACGCCGATCACGTGCAGGGCCTGGACGAACTCCTGGCCCAACATGACGCAAAGGTCGTCGGCCACGCCGCCGACGCCGACCGCCTGCCAAAACTCGATATTGCACTGAACGACGGCGACACCGTCACCATCGGCTCCGAATCCGGCACCGTCATGGATGTCTCCGGCCACACCGTCGGCCACATCGCCTTTCACTTCCCGGGCAGCAAGGTCGCCTTCACCGCCGACAGCCTGATGGCCCTGGGCTGCGGCCGCGTCTTCGAGGGCACCATGCCCCAGATGTGGAACAGCCTGTCGAAACTCGCCGCGCTGCCGCCAGAGACGACCATCTGTTCCGGCCATGAATACACCGCCGCCAACGGCCGCTTCGCGCTGACCATTGATCCCGACAATTCCGCGCTTATATCAAGGGTCAAGGCGGTCGAAGCCGCCCGCGATCAGGGGAAACCGACCGTTCCCTCCACCCTGTCCGAAGAATTGGCCACCAACCCCTTCCTGCGTGCCACCGATCCCGCCGTTCAGGCGCATCTGGGCATGACGGGCGCAGACGCCGCCGACGTGTTCGCCGAGATCCGCACCCGAAAGGATAACTTTTAGGCACGCCCGCGCGGGCTGGCCAAATTGTCACGGCGTGGCCTGCAAAAGCAGCTTTTGTAAGATCGGAAAGGGAAAAGTGAACGGGTTTGGAAAAAAAGTCCTTGAAGGCTGGCCTGTATCGACCAAACTTTAATCATATAAGGCGAAGGTCGCGGGACCGGCCCAAGCCCAAGCAGAGGGAGCACACCGTGCCGTCATTCTCGAACACCCTTGAACAGGCAATCCATGCTGCACTGGCCCTGGCCAATGCGCGGCAACATGAATTCGCGACGCTGGAACATCTCCTGCTCGCCCTGATCGACGAGCCCGACGCGGCCCGCGTGATGAAGGCGTGCAGCGTCGAAACCGAGGATCTGCGCACCACGCTGGTGGAATTCATCGACGATGACCTGTCCAACCTCGTCACCGACATCGAAGGCTCCGAGGCGGTTCCGACCGCCGCCTTCCAGCGCGTGATCCAGCGCGCCGCCATCCACGTGCAGTCATCCGGCCGCACCGAGGTGACGGGCGCCAACGTCCTCGTTGCCATCTTCGCGGAGCGCGAGTCGAACGCCGCCTATTTCCTGCAGGAACAGGACATGACCCGTTACGACGCGGTCAACTTCATTGCCCACGGCGTCGCCAAGGATCCCGCCTACGGCGAATCCCGCCCGGTTCAGGGCGTCGGCGAAGAAGAATCCGAACAGACCAAGTCCTCCTCCGAAGGCGATCAGGTCGAGAACGGCGAATCCGCCCTTGCGAAATACTGCGTCGATCTCAACGAGAAATCCCGCCAGGGCGATGTCGATCCCCTGATCGGCCGCGACAGCGAGGTCGAGCGCTGCATCCAGGTGCTCTGCCGCCGCCGCAAGAACAACCCGCTCCTGGTGGGCGATCCCGGCGTGGGCAAGACGGCCATCGCCGAAGGCCTCGCGCACAAGATCGTGGGGGGCCAGACGCCCAAGGTCCTGTCGAAAACGACCATCTTCTCGCTCGACATGGGCGCGCTTCTGGCCGGCACCCGCTATCGCGGCGATTTCGAGGAACGGCTCAAGGCCGTCGTGACCGAGCTCGAGGAGCATCCCGACGCGGTGCTCTTCATCGACGAGATTCACACCGTCATCGGCGCCGGCGCCACCTCGGGCGGCGCGATGGATGCCTCCAACCTGCTGAAGCCCGCGCTTCAGGGCGGCAAGCTGCGCTGCATGGGCTCCACCACCTTCAAGGAGTTCCGCCAGCATTTCGAAAAGGACCGCGCCCTGTCGCGCCGGTTCCAGAAAATCGACGTGGCCGAACCCACCGTCGATGACGCCATCAAGATCCTCAAGGGCCTCAAGCCCTATTTCGAGGAGCACCACAGCGTGAAATACACCGCCGAGGCCATCAAATCGGCTGTGGACCTGTCCGCGCGCTACATCAACGACCGCAAGCTGCCCGACAAGGCCATCGACGTGATCGACGAGGCCGGCGCGGCGCAGCATCTCGTGGCCGCCTCCAAGCGGCGCAAGTCCATCGGTCCGAAAGAGATCGAGAATGTCGTGGCCAAGATCGCCCGCATTCCTCCGAAAAACGTCTCCAAGGACGATGCCGAGGTGCTCAAGGATCTCGAAGGCTCGCTCAAGCGCGTCGTCTTCGGCCAGGACACCGCGATCGAGGCGCTGTCGGCGGCGATCAAGCTGGCACGCGCCGGCCTGCGCGAGCCCGAAAAGCCCATCGGCAACTACCTCTTCGCCGGCCCCACCGGCGTCGGCAAGACCGAGGTGGCGAAACAGCTCGCCGATACGCTGGGCGTGGAACTGCTGCGCTTCGACATGTCCGAGTACATGGAGAAACACGCGGTCAGTCGCCTGATCGGCGCACCTCCGGGCTATGTCGGCTTCGACCAGGGCGGCCTTCTGACCGACGGCGTCGATCAGCATCCGCATTGCGTGCTGCTGCTCGACGAGATCGAAAAGGCGCACCCGGACGTGTTCAACATCCTCCTGCAGGTGATGGACCACGGCAACCTGACCGACCATAACGGCCGCACGGTGAACTTCCGCAACGTCGTCCTGATCATGACCTCGAACGCCGGCGCCACCGAGCTTGCCAAGGCCGCCATCGGCTTTGGCCGCGACCGCCGCGAGGGCGAGGATACCGCCGCGATCGAACGCACGTTCACGCCGGAATTCCGCAACCGTCTGGACGCGGTCATCTCCTTCGGCCCGCTGCCGAAAGAGGTCATCCTGCAAGTGGTCGAAAAGTTCGTGCTGCAGCTCGAGGCCCAGCTGATGGACCGCAACGTGACCATCGAACTGACCAAGCCCGCCGCCGAATGGCTGGCCGACAAGGGCTACGACGACAAGATGGGCGCGCGCCCCCTGGGCCGCGTGATCCAGGAACACATCAAGAAGCCGCTGGCCGAGGAACTTCTCTTCGGCAAGCTCGCCAAGGGCGGCGTGGTCAAGGTGGGCGTCAAGGACGGCCAGATCGACCTGCGCATCGAGGGGCCGGACCATCCGCGCCTCTCGGGAAAAAAGCCGCCGCTGCTCACGGCAGAGTGACAAGGGCTCAGGCTTTGCGATAGGCTATGAAACGGGCGGCATCCCTTGCCGCCCGTTTTCGCGACCGCCCCCAGCTTTCGAGGTTCCCCGTTGCCGACCGCGCCCAGATCCGCCCTCACCGCCGCCCTGCTCATGCTGGCCACCCCAGCGCTGTCAGAGCCGCCGACCCTCGCGCTGCCCATCGACTGCGCCCTGGGCCAGACCTGCTATATCGAGGACTACGTCGATCTCGATCCCGGCCCGGGACAGTTCGATTTCATGTGCGGCCTCAAGAGCCGCGATCACCACCGCGGCACCGACATTCACCTTCTGTCCTTCGAGGCGATGGACCAGGGCGTGAACGTGCTCGCCGCTGCCCCCGGCCGGGTCGCGGCCACCCGCGACGGGATGGAGGACATCGCATTCACCCCCGAAACCCGCGACAGCGTCGCGGGCCAGGAATGCGGCAACGGCGCGCGCATCGACCACGGCGATGGCTGGCAGACCCTCTACTGCCACCTCAAGAAAGGCTCGATCGTCGTTCGGCAAGGCCAGCAGGTCGACGCCGGCACCCCCCTGGGCGAGGTCGGCCTCAGCGGCATGACCAACGCGCCGCATGTCCACCTGACGGTTCTGAAGGATGGCGAGGTCGTCGATCCTTTCCTCCCCGAGGCCGAACCCGGCACCTGCGGCTCGATCAGCGGCGCCGGCCTGTGGGAAACCGCCCTGCCCTATCACCGCGCGGGCCTCTTCACCGCCGCCTTTTCCACCGCCGTGCCCGCGTTCGACGCCGTGAAATCCGGCGCCGCCCGCGTGACCGAAACCGCCCGCGACACGCCGCTGGTGCTTTACGGCTACGTCTTCTATGCCCAGCCCGGCGACACCATGCGCCTCACCGCCTCCGGCCCCGAGGGCGAGATCTTCTCCCAGTCCGAAACGCTCGAGGCTCCGCAGGCCCAGCTGTTCCGCGCCTATGGCCGCCGCGCGCCCGAGGGCGGCTGGCCCCCCGGCGCCTATCGCGGCTACGTGACGCTGGAACGCGCGGGCCAGGTGCTGGCCAACCGCCACG
The DNA here is from genome assembly GCF_009363735.1 of Roseovarius sp. THAF8. Classification (NCBI taxonomy): domain Bacteria; kingdom Pseudomonadati; phylum Pseudomonadota; class Alphaproteobacteria; order Rhodobacterales; family Roseobacteraceae; genus Roseovarius; species Roseovarius sp. THAF8. Next base: position 1,662,726 of record NZ_CP045410.1, read on the forward strand.
CCGACATCATCGTTCTGGCCGAGTGAGACGGGTCGCCCACGGCACCCCGACCAGCAGCAGCGCCATCACCGCCAGGAATGCCCCGCGGGCCGTCCACATGGCGGCCGCGCCCTGCATCGCGCCTGCCATGCCCAGCATCACGACGCAGACCGCCACCGCCGGCAACAGCCAGCGCATCCCGCGCCGCTGCCAGAAAGGCCCCGGCACGCCCCGATCCAGCCAGGGCACGAACAGCCACACCGTGCAAAAGGCAAACATCGCCACCAGGCCCATCAGCTTGCCGGGCATCGCCACCAGCACTGCGTAGAACGGCAACAGGTACCACTCGGGCAATATATGCGCCGGAACGACCAGCGGGTTGGCAGCCACCGCACCACCCGTCCGTGTGCCAACCCGCGCTGCGCCACTTGCGGCCTCCGCCGGCACCAGCTCCCGGATCGGCGCATAGCTCGCCCACATCGCCCAGATCAGCACCGCGGCCAGCACCAGGGCCGCGCCCAGCCCGACCCACGAGTACCGCCCCCGGTATGGCATCGGCGGGGCGCCACGCGCCATCTGCCACAGGGACCCGCCCAAAATCGCCATGACCGCCACCGGCATCACCAGCGCGATGTGGTTCAGCGTCACCGGCACCCCCTGCGCCGCCATGAGGTAGGACACCTGCCCCCAGGGCAGCATGTAGCCCATGAAACCGAACAACGCGCTCAGCACCGCCAAGGCCGCCAGCGCGACCCAGACCCACCGGAACGACCTGCCATAGACCCCGAACACGAAACCCACGCCGATCATGATCCACGGTATCGCCTGCGCCGCGCCGATCACCCGCTGCCGATGCGCGCTCACGATTTCCGCCGGGGCACCTGCCAAGACCAGGGCCACACCCGCCGCGATCTGCACCGCAAGGATCACGGCCAGCAGGTTCACCCACAGCCACCATGCCCGCCGGGCATCCAGTACCGTCACGCTTACTTCTCCGTCAGCTTCAGCTCGATCCGCCGGTTCTGCGCCCGCGCCTCGGGCGTGTCGGCGGGGTTGATCGGCTGGTACTGCCCGAACCCGTTGGCCGACAGCCGGTCTGGCGGCAGGCCCAGGAAATTCACCATGTAGCGCACCACCGACAGCGCCCGCGCCTGGCTGAGATCCCAGTTATCCTCGAATTGCGCGCCAGGCCGCACCGGCACGTCGTCGGTATGCCCATCCACCTGGATGACCCAGTCGATGTCCTCGGGGATATTCTCGGCCACGCTGCGCAGGATGTCGGCCACCTTGGCCAGCTCGCCCTCGCCCGCGTCCGACAACCGCGCCTCGCCTTGGGCAAACAGCACTTCGGACGAGAAAACAAAGCGGTCGCCGACGATCCGCACGCCTTCCTGCTCTTCCAGCAACTGCCGCAACCGGCCAAAGAATTCAGATCGGAATTTTTCCAGGTCCGCGCGTTCCGCTTCCAGCCGCTTGCGTTCGGCTTCCTCCAGCTCGCGCCGTCGCCGCTCCTCGGCGGCCACCCGCGCCAGCGCGGTGTTCAGCTCGTTACCCAGCGATTGCAGCTGCACATCCGTTGCCGCCTCGCGCGCCTTGGCATCGTCCAGAAGCGCCTGCAACTGCCCCAGCTGGTCGCGCAACGCCCGAACTTGCTGGTTCAACAGCGCCTCTTCTTCCTGCGCCTCGTCGGCCAGCGCGCGCTGCCGATCCAGCTCCGCCTGCACCTGCCCCAGCATCGCCGCCCGCTGCTCGGATTCCGTCAGCCGTGCCTCGGCCTCCTCCTCGGCGGCCAGCTTCGCCGCCAGTGCCGCAGCCAATTGCGCCCGCGCATCCTCGGCCGACAGCGCCTCGGCGTTAGCCGCCTCGTTTGCCGCGATCAAGGATGCGATCCGCTTGTCCCGCGCCTGCAAATCAGCCTCGAGCGCAGTGACCTGCCGCTGCAAGTCCGCGATCAGGTCGGCGTTCTCCACCGCGTCATTCTCTGCGGCGGTTTTCGCCGCCAGCGCCTCGGCCAGCCGTGCCTCCAGGCTCGCCGCCGTCTGCGCCGCCTCGCCACTGTCCTCGCGCAACGCGGCCAGCTCCGCCTCGGTCTCGCTCAACCGAACCTGCAATTCCTCGGCCCGCACCGTCTCGGAGTCCACGTCGGCCAGCGCCTTGGCCAGTTCCGCCTGCAGCTCCGTCAGCTCCGAGCGGCGCACCTCCTGCCCGCTCTCGGCCTCTTCCAGCGCCATCAGCGCTTCGGCCAGCCGCACGTCCAGATCCTCCTGCGCGTCCTGCGCCGCCGCCAGCATCGCCAGCGTTTCCTCCGCTTTGCGCCGCTGTTCCTCCAGCGCCAGCGTCATCGCGGTCAGTTCCGCGTCCGCATTCTCCAGCCGGTCGCGCAGCGCCTCCGCCGCCGCCGCCTCGGCCAGCCGCGCCTTCTCCTCGTCCGACAATTGCGCCTGCAGATCCTCGACCTGCGCGGTCAGCTGCGCCTGCGCCGCGTCGTCCGCCTCGGCCTCGCTGCGCAGATCGGCAATCAACGCCTCCAGCGCATCCGCCTGCGCGGCGGCCAGCCGTGCCGCCTCTTCCTGCGCGTCGATCTCGTCGCGCAGCCCGGCCAGCGCCAGTTGCAACTGCTCCTGCTCGCTCAGCAATTCCTCGCGCTGGCCCTCCAGATCGGCAATCGTGCCCAGGTTCTCCTCGCGCTGCGCCAACAGCCCCGCCACCTGTTCCTCGAAACTGGCGATCCGCGCCTCTGCCTCGGCGATCTGCGATTCCTGCGCGGCAATCAGCGCCGCCTGCCGTTCCTGCCGCTGGCGCGCGTCGCCCAGTGTCGCGGTCAGCGCGCCCACCCGCTCGGTCAGCGTAGCGTTGCGGTCCTGTTCCAGCCCCAGTGCCCGGCTCAGCGCCGCCACCTCGTTCGACAGCTCGTCCAGCCGGCTTTCCTGCCCGCTGATCGTCTCGCGCAGCACGAACTGCACCACCATGAAGATGGTCAGCACGAACATCAGCACCAGCAGAAGCCCCGTCATCGCATCCACGAAACCGGGCCAGATCGAGGCCTGGAACCGTGCGCCGGTGCGCCGTGACAGGGCCATCGCCTAGCTCCCCTGCTCCCGCTCGGTCCGGCGCAAGGCACGCGGCGCGGCCTCGGCCCGCCCATGGCTCGACGCCAATTGCCCGATCGCCCGCGACAGCGCGTTCAGGTCGGTGCGCAGCTCGCTCATGCTTTCCTGCCGCCCGGCGCTGATTTCCTCGAGGATCCGCAGCATCTGCACGTCGATCGACCGCAGCCGCATCCGGCTTTCCGCGTCGATCCCGCCGCTCTCGCCCTCATGGCGCGCCATGTGCCGGATCAGCTCTTCCTGTCCGTCCGCCACCCGCGTCAGCGCATCGTGCAGCGGCGCGGTGTCGGTCAGCCGCTCGGTCAGCTTCTCCATGGAATCCGCCAGCACGCCCAGCTTTTCGTCCACCATCGCACGGCTCACATCGGATTGCGTCAGCATCAGCTGCAAGCTCTCCATCTGCTCGCCCATGTGGTCGACGACGCTCGCCATCACGCCCGCCTCGCCGCCGCCCTCGCCATCGCCCGAGGCCAGACCGACGCGCGTGATCGTCGACATCCACTCTTCCAACTCGCGGTAAAACCGGTTCTGCCCGTGCCCCGCAAAGAGCTCCAGCAGCCCCACGACCAGCGACCCGGCCAGACCCAGCAGCGAACTGGCAAAGGCCACGCCCATGCCGCCCAGCTGCGATTCCAGCCCGGTCATCAGGCGATTGAACACGTCCACGCCTTCCTCGCCGTCCTGCGGTGCCAGGCTGCGGATCGTGTCCACCACCGCCGGCACCGTCGTGGCCAGGCCATAGAAGGTCCCCAGCAGCCCGAGGAAAATCAACATGCTGGTTATGTAGCGCGTGATCTCCCGCGCCTCGTCGATCCGCTGCGCCACCGAGTCGAGGATCGACCGCGCCGAGCCCGACGCGATCTTCATCCGCTTGCCGCGCTGTTTCAGAAGGGTCGCCAACGGCGCCAGCAGCAGCGGCGCCTTGATATCCTGTGGGGTTTCGCGCTCGTGGACAAAGCCTTCGATCCAGCGGACCGAGCCGATCAGCTGGTACATCTGCCAAAAACAGGCCACCACGCCAATCACGAAAACGAACAGGATGAACCCGTTCAGATACGGGTTCGCCTGGAACACCGGCAACACCCGCGGCAGCGCAAAGAACGCGCCAAGCCCCGTCAGGGCCAGCACGATCAGCATCAGCGTGATCTGCCTTACGGGGTGGGAAAAGTTGGGCTCGACCTCACGGTCCGGCTGGTCCATCTGGACGGCTCCCGGCGCGGTTATTGTTTGGCGACACCCTACGCGTTAACCACTGTGAAGCCAAGGTTCTAAAGCGTTTCTGGCGCGTCCGCCGCGCGCCTTGCTCAAACCCCGATCCCCTTCACCCGCCGCACCAGCCAGTCCAGCTCGGGATCAACGATGCCCAGCTCCTCCAGATGCGCCACAGTCTGGAACAGGTACTCATGGTTCGGGCCCCGCCCGCCATGGGCACGCGCGATGATCCGCGCCTGCTCCTCCAGGTCCAGCCCGCCGCAATACTGCTCGTGATCGGCGTCGATCACATAGGTCAGCGCCCGCACCTGCCGCCCGTCGCGCAGCATGATGTCCAGCTCCTTCTCCAGGTACGCCGCCGACACCAGTTCGCGCTCGCGCAGATAGGCCAGCACCTTTTCCTCTTCATCCTCGTGCACCGCCAGCGCCACACCCCGGCACAGCGCATCTGGGCTTTCGTCCAGCGCCAGCACGAGGCCTGGGTTCTCCTCGGTCCCGCGATGGTGGATCGAGCGCATGCAGAAACTGCGATGATACCCCGGCAAGGCGGCCAGCACCCGCTGTACCGGCGTGAACCCGGGGTTCCACACCAGCGACCCATAGCCGAAAACCCACATCGTCATTTTTCGCTCCTTGCGCTTTCCCCTGCCCCCTAATCACTTTAGATAGCTCACGGCAAGGGCTCGGAAGAAGGCTGATAGGCAGATGCGCGGCATGTTGATCCTGATCGTGGTGGCGGCTCTGGCGTGGTCCATCTATTGGGCCGTGGGCTCCGCCGGCGCCACCAGGGCGTTCGAGGCGTGGTTCGACGGCCGCCGCGCCGATGGCTGGGTGGCCGAGTATTCCGACCTTTCCACCCGCGGCTTTCCCAACCGCTTCAACAGCACCTTCACCGATGTCAGCCTCGCCGACCCCGACACCGGCCTGGCGTGGGAGGCGCCCTTCTTTCAGGTCTTCGCGCTCAGCTACAAGCCCAACCACATCATCGCCGTCTGGCCCGATCACCAGCTGATCGCGACGCCCCGGGCCAAGTACGACGTGACCAGCACCGACATGCGCGCCAGCCTCGTCACCCGTCCCGCGCCGGGCCTGCCGCTGGAACGGCTGACCCTGACGGCCGAAGGCCTCGCGGTGCAGCCCGACACCACCGTCCAGCCGACCACCGCCGACAGCCTGACGCTCGCCGCCGAGCGCACGACAGCGTCCGACAGCAGCTACCGCTTCGGCCTCACCGCCGACGGCTTTTCCCCGGCGCTCGACTGGCGGGTCAAGGTCGATCCCGGCGACACCCTGCCCGACTCGCTCGAAGCGCTGTCACTGGACATGACCGTGGATTTCGACAAACCCTGGGACCTCTCGGCGATCGAGGACGCCCGCCCCCAGCCCACCCGCATCGACCTCAAGCTGGCTGAGGCCCGCTGGGGCCGGCTGGAACTGCAGGCGGCGGGCGAGGTGACGGTCGACGCCGCCGGCATCCCCACCGGCGAAATCACCGTCAAGGCCCGCAACTGGCGCGACATCCTGCGCCTCGCCACCGACAGCGGCGCGCTGCCACAGGCCTTCGCCGGCACGCTCGAGGATGGCCTCGCGCTGGTGTCGCAGATGGCCGGCAACCCCAAGACTCTCGACATTCCGCTGGGCCTGCGCGACGGCCGCGTGTTCTTGGGCCCGGTGCCCCTCGGCCCGGCCCCGGTGCTGCGGCTGCGCTAGAGGCCAAAAGATTTCAGAAATCTTTTGGCAAATCTTTTCTCAAAAGATTTGCCCCGCCCTATCGGCAGTACGACCCGTTGCGGTGCTCCGCCGTATCGAAATGAAAGTGATCGCGGTGATACCCGTCCGATCCCGGCCCCAGCACCGTGCCGAACGGCCCGCAGGCCGACCCGTGCAACTGCCGCAGGATCTTGCCGCGCTTGCCCGCGCCCCAGTCGTTCAGCACCGAGATATCCGTGCCGTCGCGCAACAGGAACGCCGAGATGTCGATCGCGTTGCCCTTGGAATGCTCCGACAGCCGCGCGCCGCGCTTGTGATTGCGTGTCCGGCACACGTAATGCGCCGCCACCTTCAGGCTTTTCACCCCGCCGCCGGTCTTGCCGACGATCGGCTTCATGTCGTTCTTCACCCAGGCATTCAGCGTCCGCGCCGTGCGGCAGTTCATCGTCGCGGGCGTGCTCAGCAGAACCCCGCTTACCGCATCCACCTCGACCGCGTTGGCGATCCCGCAGGCGCCGTTGCCCGGCACGTCTCCGACCACCACGCCCTGGATCGACGGATCGCCGCAGACGGCCCCCCGCGTGACCAGTTCGGGGTCATCCCTGTCCCCACCGCCAAACGAACAACTCGCCAGAAAGACTGGAAAAATCCACGCCAAGCGCATCCTGCTCACCCTTTTTTCACGCGCCCGAAATCCGGCGCATCCGTATCTTGCCCGGCCTCGATGATACCACGCCGAATGCTGCGCGTCCGCGTGAAATAATCATGCAGCAGATCACCGTCCCCGGTCCGGATCGCCCGCTGCAACGCAAAGAGTTCCTCGGTGAAGCGCCCCAGCACCTCCAGCGTCGCCTCCCTGTTGGTCAGAAACACGTCGCGCCACATGGTGGGGTCGCTGGCCGCGATCCGGGTAAAGTCGCGGAAACCGGCGGCGGAATACTTGATGACCTCGCTGTCGGTCACCCGGCGCAGGTCGTCGGCCACGCCCACCATCGTATAGGCAATCAGGTGCGGCGTGTGGCTGGTGACGGCACAGACAAGGTCGTGGTGATCGGCATCCATCTCGTCGGTCTTGGCGCCCATGCCCTGCCACAACGCCTCCAGCCGGTCCACGGCACTTCGGTCGCTGCCCTCCACCGGCACGATCAGGCAATATTTGTTCTCGAACAGCTCGGCAAAGCCCGAGCGCGGTCCGGAATGCTCGGTGCCCGCCATCGGGTGCGCCGGCACGAAATGCACGCCGTCCGGCAAATGCGGGCCGACCGCCTCGATCACGGCCTTCTTGACCGAGCCGACATCGCTGACCGTGGCGCCCGGCTTCAAGGCCGGCGCTATCTCTTCGGCCACCGCGCCCATCACGCCCACCGGCACGCACAGCACCACCAGGTCCGCGCCCTCCACGGCCTCCGCCGCGCTGTCGCACACCCGGTCGCACAACCCGATCTCGCGCGCCACGTCGCGGGTCTCCTGCGACCGCGCATGGCCCGTGACCTCGCCCGCCAGACCGGCGCGCTTCATCGCCCAGAACATTGACGACGCGATCAGCCCCAGCCCGATAAGCGCGACGCGGTCGTAGATCACGCTCATTCCGCGTCTCCCATGAATTGGCCCACCGCATGGGCCACCCGGCGGCAGCTGGATTCGTCGCCCACCGTGATCCGCAGGCAGTTGGGCAGGTTGTAGCCCGCCACCCGCCGCACGATCAGCCCCTCGGATTTCAGGTATTCGTCGCAGGCCTCGGCCTGCGCCTGGTCGGCAAAGCGCGCCAGGATGAAATTGGCCAGCGAGGTGTCCGACGGCACGCCATGCCCCGCCAGCGCCTCGGCCAGCCAGGCCCGCATCCGCGTGTTGTCGGCCCGGCACTTGTCGACCCAGGCCTGGTCGCGCACCGCGGCCTCGGCGGTCACCAGCGCCGCCTCGCTCAGGTTGAAGGGGCCCCGAACCCGGTTCAGTACGTCGATCACATGCGCCGGTCCATAGCCCCAGCCCACGCGCAGCCCGCCCAGACCGTAAAGCTTGGAAAAGGTCCGCGTCATCACCACGTTCTCGCGCGCGTCCACAAGACCCGCGCCGCCGTCGAACCCCTCGACATACTCGGCATAGGCCCCGTCCAGAACCAGCAGCACGTGATCGGGCAGCCGCTCGGCCAGCCGCGCGATCTCACCGTCCCCCACCATCGTCCCGGTGGGGTTGTTGGGGTTGGCGATGAAGACAAGCCTGGTGCGCTCGGTCACCGCCGACAGGATCGAATCCACATCCGTCACCCGCTCGCGCTCGGGCACCTCGACGGGCGTCGCCCCGTTGGACAGCGCCGCGATTTTGTAGATGGCGAACCCGTGCTCGGTGTGAATCACCTCGTCGCCCGGCCCGGCATAGCACTGGCACAGCAGCGACAGGATCTCGTCACTGCCGACCCCACAGACGATCCTGTCCGCATCCAGCCCGTGCACGTCGGCAATTGCGCTCCGCAGGCTCGCATGGTCGGTCGACGGGTAACGGTGCAGATCATACGCCGTCTTGCGAAACGCGTCCTTCGCCGCCTCGCTCGGCCCGAACGGATTCTCGTTCGAGCTCAGCTTGACCACGTTGCTTACCCCCTCCACATGGCTCGACCCGCCCACATAGGGGGCGATGTCCAGTATTCCGGGCTGGGGGGTGATCTTGGTCATTGTGATGTCATTCCTCACGGGGGCAGCGGCACACCGCCCGGGGCCGCAGCGGCCCCGAACAGGTGGTCAGTTCCGCATTACCGAGACGCGCGCGCCCTGACCAGCCCCACCAAAGTCAATTCGCACAAGATGCGGCGCGAAGACCACGGAGCGGGCATGGAAATACCAGCGTTGATGTCAACGTTCCGCACCCCAGCGCGGAATCAAGGCCGCAGGCCGCCGCGCAATCGCGCCAGAGGCGCGTCTCCTGAAATGCGCGCCTTTGGCGCGACGGGCCGCCCCCACGGCACGTCGATACGTCAACATCAGCGCCACGTTCCAAAGTCTTTCGGCAACTCAGAGATAAAGCGCATTCTCCTCGGCCTTGGATCGACGCACCGCGGCCCGTCGATTGCGCGGCTCGGCACCTGTCTCACCTCTCCGGCATCCCCTCACGACGCCAGCACGTTCCGGAAAAGCCACGGATCGCTCTCGTCGATATCCTCGGGGAAATGCTCCCACCGATCCTGCAAGGGCGTCCAGTCGGTGTAATGCGCTTCCACCGGGCCCAGGTAAGGCCGCTGCACCTCCAGGCACCGGGCGTGGTCCATCTCGTCAGTCTCCACGATACCCGCGTCGGGGTTCTCCAAAGCCCAGACCATGCCCGCAAGCACCGCGCTCGTCACCTGCAAGCCGGTCGCGTTCTGGTACGGCGCAAGGTCCTTGGTTTCCTCGTTCGACAGTCGCGAGCCATACCACATCGCGTTCTTCTCATGCCCGTAAAGCAGCACGCCCAGCTCGTCGATGCCGGTGACAATCTCGTCCACGTCCAAAATCTCGTGCGTGGTTTGCTGCCGCCCCGCCCCGAACATCTCGTGCAGCGACAACACCGCGTCGTCGCAGGGATGATAGGCATAGTGGCAGGTGGGCCGGAACTCCGGCGCATCCGGCGCGCCCACCGTGTAGAAATCGGAAATCGAGATCGCCTCGTTATGCGTCACCAGGAACCCGAATTGCGGCCCCGGCGTCGGACACCACGTATGCACGCGCGTGATCGCCCCGGGCCGTTCCAGCCAGATCCCCGCCCGACACCCGGTCTCATGGCTATGCCCGTTCTCGGGAAACCACGTCTCATGCGTGCCCCAGCCCAGCTCGGCGGGCTGGAACCCCTCGGCGATGAACCCCTCGACCGACCAGGTGTTGACGAAATGCCCCCGGGGGCGCGGCAGCGCCCGCGCCTGCGTGTCGCGCTCGGCGATATGCACGCCCTTGACGCCCAGCCCCTGCATCAGCCTGGCCCAACCGTCCCGATCCTTCGGTGCCTCCGCCTCCTTTCCGGTGTCGCGGGCCAGCGTCAGCAACGCTTCCTTCACGAACCAGCTGACCATGCCGGGGTTCGCCCCGCAGCAACTCACCGCCGTGGTCCCGCCCGGATTGGCCGCCTTCTCGTCGCGCACCGCCTGCCGCAGCGCATAGTTTGTCCGCGCCGCGTTGTCCGCCGTGTCGAAATAGTACCCCGCCCACGGCTCCACCACAGTGTCGATATAAAGCACACCCTGCTCGCGGCAGAACTTCATCAGGTCGAGCGACGAGGTATCCACGCTCAGGTTCACCACGAACCCTTTGCCCGGCTCGATCAGCCCGCCCAGCAAGTCGCGGTAATTCTCCGCCGTCACCGCCTCGGGGATGAACCGCAAGCCAAGCTCCCGCAAGGCATCGTGATTGGCCGCGTTCGGCTCGATCACCACGAACTTGTCCGCATCATAGTCGAAATGCCGCTCGATCAGCGGCCACGTCCCCTTCGCGATCGACCCGAAGCCGATCATCACGATGGTCCCGTCGATGCGCCCATACTTGGGATAATCCTCAGCCATGCCTTGCGTCTCCTCCAGCTTCAAATGCCTTGCAAATGCAAAAGGCCGCGCCCAGCGGCGCGGCCTTCCGGATCAGGTGCTGCAGACCTAAGAGGCTTAGTTCTGCGCGTAGAATTCGATGACCAGGTTCGGTTCCATCATCACCGGGTACGGCACGTCGCCCAGGGTCGGCGTCCGCACGAAGGTCGCGGTCAGCTTGGAATTGTCCACGTCGATATAGTCCGGCACGTCGCGCTCGGGCAGTTGCGTGGCTTCCAGGATGGCCGCCATCTGCTTCGAGCGGTCACGAACCTCGATCACGTCGCCCTCTTTAACACGGTAGGACGGGATGTTCACCAGTTGACCGTTCACGCGCACGTGACGGTGGTTCACGAACTGACGCGCGGCAAAGATGGTCGGCACGAACTTGGCGCGGTAAACCACCGCGTCCAGACGCCGTTCCAGCAGGCCGATCAACAGCTCGCCGGTGTCGCCTTTCAGACGCTCCGCCTCGCGGAAGATGCGGCGGAATTGCTTCTCGGTCAGGTCGCCGTAATAGCCTTTCAGCTTCTGCTTGGCGCGCAGCTGAAGACCAAAGTCGGAAATTTTCGCCTTGCGGCGCTGGCCGTGCTGGCCGGGGCCGTATTCGCGGCGGTTGACCGGGGATTTCGGACGCCCCCAGATGTTTTCGCCCATCCGGCGGTCGATCTTGTATTTGGCAGCCGTTCTTTTCGTCATCGACTGATCTCCTTCGTTTCAGGTTTCGAAGGGCGTTGTCCTCTCCCTGTCCCGGACTTGATCCTGGATCTCGGGCGACAGGCATCCCCTTGCGAGGGCCACCAACACCAATGAAGCCGCGCTTATATAAGGGTGCGTGACAGAGTCAACACCGTCATCGCGCCAGCCCTTGGGTTTTCTGTCATGCGCAAGGATTGGTGAGGACGACCAAGAAATCGCTCCGCAGCATCATTGACTTTTCGTAACTACATTGTATATACATTGCATCGACAAAAATGCTGGCATCCCGCCACCCTTTCAGGAGTAAATAAAATGTCCCTTATTCACGCCCGCAGCGTTCTGGTGCGCAACCGTCTCGACTGGTCCACCCCTCATCTCGGCTGGCTGCCCCGCCGTGTGTATCAGCGTTTCTTCAAGCCTCAGGTTTGAATGGAGCAGCGAAAGCGGTGTGCCGCGCTCTTGTAAGCCGCACGTGCGCAAGTTGGATAACCACCGTCCCGGACCTGATCCGGGACCTCCTGCCGCCTTCGTAGGGTGGGTGAAAACCCACGCGGCCCCGCGCGGCCAGGGCACCCCCCCGCCCTCGCACGTACACATTTGGAAACCCGCCGTACCGGACCCGATCCGGGACCTCCTGCCACCTTCGTAGGGTGGGTGAAAACCCACGCGTCGCCCGCCTCGCAGGCCGCGCCCTACTCCTGCGCCTTCGCCGCGTCCGCCTCGGCCTCTGCTTCGACGTCCGGGTCCGTCAGCGTCGACCACGTGTCGTCGCGCGGCGGGCTGGGCGGCGTCTCGCAAGCCCGTTTGTGGATGTTCACCTTGGCGATGAAATGCGCCGATATGGGCGCGGTGACGAACAGGAACGCCATGATCAGCGGCTCGTGATAGGACCTGTCGCCGATCAGGAACGAATGGATCATCGACGCCAGCAGGAACATCCCGATCCCCAGCGTGCCCACCTTGGTGGGCGCGTGCAGGCGCGTCATCGGATCGTTGAACTTCAGCAGGCCGAACACGCCCACCGTGACAAATCCCGATCCCACCAGCAGGCAGAACGCGACGGCAAGATTTCCGATCTCCAACCAGCTCATTCGATGATGTCCCCCCGCAGGATGAACCGCGCCAGCGCCACGGTGGAGACGAAGCCCAGCATCGCGATCAGCAGCGTGACCTCGAAATAGACCTGCACGCCCTGGTAGATGCCCACCATCACCACCAGCCCCAGCGCGTTGATCACCATCGTGTCCAGCGCCAGGATCCGGTCGCCCGGTGTCGGCCCCAACACCAGCCGCACCATCGACAGGATCTGCCCCAGCGCCAGCGCCACGAAGGAAATCACGATGGCAATGTCCATGATATCGGCAGGGTTGCTCATGCGAAAATCTCCTCCAGCCGGGCCTCGTAGCGGGTCTTGATCTCGTCGCGCACCGCGTCCGGGTCATCGGTGTGCAGCACGTGCACCAGCAGGCTGTGCCCCTCGTCCGACAGATCCGACGACACCGTGCCGGGCGTCAGGGTGATCGTGCCGGCGAGGATGGTGATCGCCTCGGGCTTCACCAGGTCCAGCGGCACCACGATCCAGGCCGGTTTCAGCTTGTCGTTCGGCACAGTCAGCACGATCCACGCCACCTGCAGGTTGGCGATGATAATATCCCAGATCACGATCAGGCCATAGGAGAACATGCGGAACAGGTTGAACCCCTTGGGCGTGTCCGGCCACCAGATCGAGGTCATCCACGGGATGATGATCCCCAGGATCAGCCCGAACACCGCCATCCCGGCGGAAAACCCGTTCTGCAACAGCACCCAGACCAGCGTCAGCAGCAGGGTCAGGAACGGATGCGGAAACAGCCAGTAGAACGCGCGTGTCATGTCAGTGCCCCCCGTTCTCTTGTTCGTCCGCGCCATAGCCCGCGTCGCTCTCGCCATGGGCCGCGTCATCGCCGTGGCTCTCGGCACCGTGGCTCTCGCCGCCATGGCCGTCATCGCCATAACCGCCCTTGGCCTTGTCCTCGGGCCGGCCCAGCTTGCCCGGCGTCTCCAGCACCGTCGAGATATAAGGCTGCGGCGCGAACAGTTGCGCCGAGATGGCCCGCGTGTACCCGTGCACCTGCCCGGCAAACACCGTGTGCGCGATCAACAGCGCCACCAACCCGCCCACGGCGGTATAGCTCAGCGCGGACGGTGCCGCCACCACCGGCGCCCCCTCGGGCCGCGCGATGCTGCGCGCCTTCCAGAAGACGTTGCTGCCCGCCCGGGCAAATCCCACCACGCTGATCAGGCTGGAGGCCAGCACCACCGCCCAGATCCACGGCATCTGCACGCTGTCATAGGCCGCGTCCAGCACCAATAGCTTGCCAAGGAACCCCGACAGCGGCGGTAGCCCCGCCATGGCAATCGCGCCGACAAAGAACAGCCCCGCCGTCAGCGCCGCCCCCGACACCGGCGGCTGCGCCGTCAGGTTCAGGTTGTCCCGCCCCGACCGCGCCAGGTCGGTGATCAGGAACAAGATGGCCCCCGCCAGCGTCGAATGCACGATGTAATACAGCGCCGCCGCGATCCCGTCCTCGGTGAAAAGCGCAATCGCCACCATCACCATGCCCATCGACCCGATGATCGAGAAGGCCACCAGCCGGTCGAGTTTCTTAGCGGCCAAGACCCCGATCATCCCGATGGCCAATGACACCAGCGCCGCCGGCATCAGCCACACCACATGCAGCCCTGCCGTCGCCTCCAGGTCGGGCGGAAAGATCATCGTGTAGACCCGGATGATGGCATAGGCCCCCACCTTGGTCATGATCGCAAAGAGGGCCGCCACAGGCGCCGGCGCCTCGGCATAGCTCGACGGCAGCCAGAAATGCAGCGGCACCAGCGCCGCCTTGATGGCGAATACCAAGAGCAGCAGCACCGCCGCCACCCGGATGCCCACCGTCTCCTCCGCGCCGATCTGCGTCACCCGCTCGGCCAGGTCCGCCATGTTCAGCGTCCCCGCCTCGGCATAGATCGAGCCCAGCGCGAACAAAAACAGCGTCGAGCCGATGAGGTTATAGAGAACATACTGCACCCCCGCCCGCAGCCGCGCGTTGCCGCCCGCGTGGATCATCAGGCCATAGGACGCGATCAGCAGCACCTCGAAGAACACGAACAGGTTGAACAGGTCGCCGGTCAGGAACGCGCCCATGATCCCCATCAATTGGAACTGGAACAGCGCGTGGAAATGCCACCCCCGCTCGTCCCATTTCGACCCGATGGCATAAAGCAGCACGAACAGCGCCAGAACGGAGGTCAGCAGCACCATCAACGTCGACAGCCGGTCCCCCACCAGCACGATGCCGAAGGGCGCGGCCCAGTCGCTCAGCTGGTACAGGATCACGTCACCGTCCGACACGCTCCACGCCAGGCTCACTGAGATGGCGATCAGCGCCACGACCCCGGCCACGGAAAAGGCCCGCTGAATCCCGAAATGAAACCGCGCGGCCAGCACGATGAACGGCGCCAGCAGCGCCGGCAGCACGACGGGCGCGATAATCCAATGGGTCATTGCTGGCCCTCCGCGTGCGCGTCGTTTTCGTCTTCTTCCTCGGGCCGGTCGTCCACATGGTCGTCATCCGCGCCCAGGAACGATCCCAGCGCGATCATCACCACGACCGCCGTCATCCCGAACGAGATCACGATGGCCGTCAGAACCAGCGCCTGCGGCAGCGGGTCGGTATAGGTCTCCACCCCGTCCACCAGAACCGGCGGCGCCCCCACGGTCAGCCGCCCCGACGCGAACAGGAACACGTTCACCGCATAGGTCAGCAGCGAAATCCCCAGGATCACCGGGAAGGTCCGCAGCCGCAGCACAAGGTAAAGCCCGCCCGCGGTCATGACGCCGATGGCCGATGCAACAAGAAACTCCATCAGACAGGCCCCCCGCTTGCGCCCACCGTTTTCGGCGGGTCATCCCGTGACGGGTCGATATCCATCGGGTGCTCCGTATCCGGCGTATGCGCCCGCCGCGCCAGCCGCGAGAAGCTTTCCAGCGACAGCATCACCGCGCCCACGACCGCCAGGAACACGCCCAGGTCGAACAGCGCCGCCGTCGCCAGTTCGAACTTCTCGAAGGGCGGAATGCGGACATAGGTGAAATCCGAGGTCAGGAACGGCTTGCCCACGAACCACGACCCGATGCCGGTCAGCCCGGCAATCAGCACGCCCGCCCCGATCACCCCGTGATAGGGATAGCGCAACCGCTGCGACGTCCAGGCGAAACCGCTGGCCATGTACTGCATCACCACGCCGATTGACACGACCAGACCGGCGATGAACCCGCCGCCCGGCTCATTATGGCCGCGCAGGAAGATGTAGAAGCCCACCATCATGACCACCGGCATGATCACCCGCGTCAGCACCACCATCATCATCGGGTGCATGTCGCCCGCGCGCGGCTGGTCCGGCGTGCGGTTCAGCAGCCGCGCCCGCACCTTGCTGTTCAGCAGCGTCTCGGTCAGCGCATAGATCAGCAGCGCCGCGATCCCCAGCACGATGATCTCGCCATAGGTGTCAAAGCCCCGGAAATCGACAAGGATCACGTTCACCACGTTGGTGCCGCCGCCCCCTTTGTACGAGTTGGCCAGGTGATACTCGGATATCGGGCTGCTCACCGCGTCGCGCAGAAGATAGTGATAGGACAGCGCAAAGGTCGCCAGCCCGCCGACCACGCCCACACCCGCATCGCGCACCCGGCGCAACAGGCTGCTTTCCACCGGCGTCGTCTTGGGCAGGAAATTCAGCGCCAGAAGCAGCAGGATGATCGTCACCACCTCGACGGTGAATTGCGTCATCGCCAGGTCCGGCGCGCTGAAAAAGATGAAGCCGACCGACACCATCAACCCGACGATGCCGATCAGGATCAGCGAGAAGAAGCGGTTGCGATGCAACAGCACCAGCGCCCCCGTCGCCGCCACCAGCATCAGCCACCCGGCGATGGTCACCGCACTCGGCGCCTGCATTTCCCGCGTGGCCTCGGCCACCGTGCCCGTAGCCCAGGCATAGTAGCCCGCCACGATGATCGCCGCCGACCCCACCGCGGCATAGCGCGTGAACGATCCGTTGTGGATCGGATGGATCAGCGCCCGCGCCCCCGCCGCCGCCGTCTCGACGATCCACTCGAAGATCACCTTGGCCTCGGGCCGCGGCGCCGCGTCCCACAGCTTCAGCAGCGGTTTGAACAGCAGCAGCACGATCAGTCCGCCCACCACGGCGGCGATCGACATGTAAAGCGCCGGCACCAGCCCGTGCCAGATCTTGATGTATTTCACGTCCAGGGGCTCGACCCCGCCGATCACGGCCTTGGCCACAAGGAACACGAAATCCTGCACCAGGAAGGGGGCTACCCCGATCACCACCACCAGCACCACCAGGATCGCGGGCGGCAACCACATGCCCGCCGGCGGATCATGCGGCTTGGCCGGGTAATCGTCGCGCACCGGCCCAAGGAAGGTGTGCGAGATGAAGCGAAAGCAATAGGCCGCCGAAAAGAGCGAACCGATCACCGCCAGCGCCGGCACGAACCACCACGTGTCGAACAATACAGTGTGGTTGGCCTCTTCCAGCATCATTTCCTTGGACAGAAAGCCGTTCAGGAACGGAATCCCCGCCATCGACAGCGCCGCCAGCGTGGCGATCACGAAGGTCACCGGCATCAGCTTGCGCAACCCGCCAAGGCGGCGAATGTCGCGCGTATGCGCCTCGTGGTCGATGATGCCTGCGGACATGAACAGCGCCGCCTTGAACGTCGCGTGGTTCAGGATGTGGAACACCGCCGCCATCGCGCCAAAGGCCGTCCCGGTGCCCAAAAGCATCGTGATCAGCCCCAGGTGGCTCACCGTCGAGAACGCCAAGAGCGCCTTCAGGTCATGCTTGAAGAGCGCGATCACCGCGCCCAACACCATCGTGATCAACCCCGCCGTGGTGACGATCACGAACCATTCCGGCGTGCCCGACAGCACCGGCCACATCCGCGCCATCAGGAAGATCCCCGCCTTCACCATGGTGGCCGAATGCAGGTAGGCCGACACCGGCGTGGGGGCGGCCATCGCGTGCGGCAGCCAGAAATGGAACGGGAACTGCGCCGACTTGGTGAAACACCCCAGCAGGATCAGGATCAGCGCCGGCACGTACATCGGGTCGGCCTGGATCATCTCGCGCTCGGACAGGATCACGCTCAGGTCGTAACTGCCCACGATCTGCCCCAGGATCAGCATCCCCCCGATCATCGCGAGGCCACCCATGCCGGTCACCGCCAGCGCCATCCGCGCGCCCTGCCGGCCCTCGGGAAGATGCTTCCAATACCCGATCAGCAGGAAGGACGACAACGACGTCAGCTCCCAGAACACCAGCAAAAGCAATATGTTGTCGCTCAGCACGATCCCCACCATCGCGCCCTGGAACAGCAGCAGATAGGTGAAGAACTCGCCCATATGGTCTTCGCGGCTCAGGTATTGCCGCCCATAGGCGATGATCAGCATCCCGATGCCCAGGATCAAAAAGGCAAAGAAGAACCCCAGCCCGTCCAGCATCAGCGTGAAGTTCAGCCCCAGCGCCGGCATCCAGTCGATCTGCGCCATCACCGTCCCGCCGGCCAGAACCGTCGGAAGGTTGGTCAAAAGCCCGATGAACGCGGCCAGCGACACCGTGAACGTGACCCCTGCACAGGACGACCGCCCCGCCGAATTCATCAAGCCCGGCAGAAGGGCGCCGAAAAACGGAAGTGCTACGATAAAGAAGAGGGACACGCGAACTCCTTGGCGTAACAGTTTCGTAAATTCCGACCTAAACTGCATCCCAGCGACGAAAGCGCAAGGAAAAACGACCGAAATTGTCGGTTATAATCCTGCGTTATCGCACCATAAAATCAGATGCATGTGTCACGGCGCCCGCGCCGCGGCGGGGGCGCCGTGACAATCTGTCCGGGCGGCTCAGGCCGCCTCGTGCTGAAGGATCGCCGCCTCAGACGCGCTCAGGTTGCGCCGGGCGAATCCGCCATAGGTCTGCGGCTCGAATTCCAGCGTCGGATTGTACTCCAACAGCCGCTTGCGGTCCTCGTCGTCCAGCGCCTGAAGCGACGCGGACGCGGGATGAAAGCTCTCGGTCTCCACCCCGTTGGCCCACAACACCTGGTGGCGCGGCAACAAGAGGTGCACATAGGTCACCTCCCGCACCGCCAGGTCGATCGTGATGTTGCGCCCGTTCACCAGGTCCTTGGCCGACACCAGCACTTCGGGCGTGTTGTAAAGCGCCTGCGCGATCTCGCCCTCGACCAGCATCCGGTGCTCGGGACTGACCAGCAGCTCCTCGTCCGGCCGCTCGACACCCAGCGCGCCCGCGCGGATGCGCACCGGCCGCAGATGCGGCATCGCAAAGAGCCGCGCGCCGCTCATCCGCCGGCTGCCGATCCACTGGATCTCTTCCGCGCCGTTGTCCTTGGTCTGCACATAATCGCCCTCGCGCAGCTCCTCGACCAGCCGCGGGCCGTCCGGCGTCTCGATCCGCGTGCCGGGGGTAAAACAGATCACCCCGCCGCTTTCCACGTCGGTCGTCTGGCTGCGATGCGCGCCCAGCGATTGGTGCACGATCCACATCTCGGTATTCCTGGGGGGGATGTCATCGAGGAACATCAGCAGGGGCGGCGCCTCGTGCCCCACCTCGATCACCGTGATGGTATAGCTGCGAACCCCGTTGGTCACCACGAATCCGCTGTCCATCAGCGGCTCGTGCACCTCCACCTCGTCCAGTTGCGTTGTCCCCGTGCGCGCCGCCGTCACCAGCCGCCGCACCAGCTTTGCCGCGCATTTGCGGCTCATTGCGTCCCGTTCCGTCCGCTCAAGGCGCAGTACTTCATTGGGCCCGTCCACCCGCACCAGATCCCCGCGCCAGGACCATGCGGCCCCCACGTTGAGAGACTGGACAGGAGCGGCGTCCAAACCGTCCACTTCCGTCTGCGACCAGGAGATGACGAACGCGCCCCGAAAGGTCGTTCCCATTGCCTGTATGCCTGCCTTTTTTAGTCTTTTTTTGTCTTTTTGTGCGGGCAGGCTAGCAAAAACGAATCAGCCTGCAAAGTGTTAACAAGGGGTTACGGTCAGAATCTCAGGCGCAGTCGCACCGATCCCACAAGCTGGCTTTCCTTCTGCGCCTCGAATTCCTCGCCCAGCCAGGTCAGCCCGTAGAAGATCGTGCCGCCCCGCTTGCCCTGCCAGTTGACGCCGGTGCGCACCCGTGTCCGCGCATCGGTCAGCTGGATGCCCCGGTCCCGGTTCAACAGCTCGCTGCTGTCCACATAGGCCGTGTCGGCCCCGAAGACAAAGCTCGCACCGGGCGCCTCATTGCCCTGCACCGCCACGTATCGCTGCCCCGTCACCGGGTCGCGCACCAACAGCCCATCGCGCCCGCGCTGGCCGATCGTCAGGTCAAAGCCTACCCGCGCCAGTGTCTCGAATCCCCAACGTCCTTCGACAAAGGGCCGGATCGTCGCGTTGCCACCCAGCGCGAAATCCCGCCCGGCCTCCATCACCAGTTCGGGGTTCACGTCGTTGCTCACCTGGTTGCGGCGCACCCGGCCCGAAATATCCCGGCCACCCAGATAGTCGTGCAGGAACCTCTGGAAATCGTCCAGGCCGGTCTGCGGCCCGGTCACCACCACGTCCACGCCCACGGCATAATCCATGGCGCCACGGGCAAAATGCGTGTGAAGCCCCAGCGACAGCGCGCCACCGAACGGCCGGTCGCCCGGCGCGGGCCGGCTCAGGTTCTGCGGCGACACGATCCGCCCGTTGAAACGCAGTTCCAGCACCTCGCCGAATCCTTGCGGCAGGCGCCCGGTCCAGCCCCGCCCCCAGATCCGGCTGGTCGAAACCGATCCGGTCTGCCAGCGGTCGTGCAGGTCGCCCACGATGTCGTTGGTCGCCAGCCAGCCATAGCCGATGCGCTCGCGCGGGCCTGCATCGGCGGCCTGCCCGGCCAGGAGCACCGCGAAAATGGTCAGAAAATTTGCAAGGAGGCGCGTCATGTCCGTTGTCCCATACTCGTCGCCCCCCCGGGCCTTGACGTGGTACACCGAAAGCGCGGCACAGAGCCATCGCCCGCGTCCCGAATTTCCGCATCGTGGGCTTCGCGCAACATTTCGGCAGCCCGGACCCGCGCCATGAGCCTGGGGGACCGAATGACGGCTGCGCGGGGGCGGAGCTGCCGTTTGCCTGAACGCAAGCGATGTCTGCTAACGTTCAATCTGGATAGTTGTATCCTGACAGAACTAAGGCCGAAGTGGCCCTTAAAGACTATTCGTGTTTTGCTGGGGTATCAGCACGAGAAACAATTTTCACAGCAACCTGCTGATGTTCATGGTTGTACGTGATGTATTCATACTTGACGCTGTTCTCTGCGACGAATTCTTGAAAGGCTTTGAACTCTCCTTCTTTCCAACCTGGGTAGTTGAAATACTCGTCAAAGACGATAACGGTGCCCGCAACGATGTGACCCCCCAAATACGAAAAGACTGACTTTGCAGAACTGTAAAGATCACTGTCGATATGAAGATAGCAAATGGATCGCTGATCCTTCTTCAGGTCGGCAACAAACTTGGGAAGTGTTTCATCAAACCAGCCGACATGAAGAGTCACGGTATCGGCGACATCTGGCAGGGATCTGCGGGAGAATTTTCCCTTTTTGTATCCAGCGCGCCAAGTTTCGGGCAAACCTTCAAATGAATCGAATGCATGTATCGTCCACCCAGTCTTCGAAGCGATATAGTTCGTAGTCGTGCCTGAATACACCCCGAACTCCAGCACAAGCCCCCCCTCAAGTTCTGCAGATTGCACCGCCACGTCATGAACTGAGCGCCATGATCGGACAGGGTGGACCAGCGGCATCCTAGACGCCACATAGTCTGCTGTTTCTGACGTTGCGTGGTCTTGCAGGCGTAAAGAAATATCTGAGATGGCCGACAAGTAACCACTTCGGAAACGATCTCGCCGGCGACGGCTGATGCGCCTGTTCAAATGCGCCAACTTGGTTCTAATGAAGCGCAAGAAGTCCTCACTTAAAAACGTGTTATTTTTCAATCCCTCAGTCTCACAGTCAAACGCATACGGCAAGTCTGCAGGAATGGCCGCAGTGGCTGTCCGCTTTCAGACCAACGCACCACGCTATCTGTTGGCGTTTATCGAATAGAACGTCAAAATCGATAATTCACAGGCTCGAATTTGTTCTGATACAAAGCAGTCTTTCGTCGGCAGCGCAGCCTCCATCCCTATATGGACTCGAACCCGACTTTCTCCGCAAGGTGCATGAAGGTCTGCAATGCGGGCCTTTGCTGCCGTTCCAGACGGAGGCGAGCGTCAGCCCCTGGGGTGGCGATCCGACGGCAATTCTGAAGCACTTTATGCCTGCCAAATACATCCTCGGAATGATCGGTGCGCCCAGCCTCAGCCAAATCGCCAGCCCAAGGGAGGGGCTGACGATGGCCGGGCCGCTTCGCGGCTGTTAACCGGCTGGGGGCTCGAACCCAATGTCTCACAAGGCTCCAACCGGACACACACCCGCTGCTCAGCTACACTGACGCAAACCACGCCTTTCCTGCCTCTGAAATGTCGCCGCGTGTCCACACCGGCCCGCATCGCCTTCGTCCTCACCCTCAACCGACAGACCATCGCGGGCGGGTCTCGCCGAGCGTCTGCCGGGTTTCGGGCGTCCACGGCCCCGTCCCCGGCGCACGGTCCGGTTATCCGGCCAAGTCGAAAAAATCGCACCGTCGCGATACCACCCGGATACCGACGCGATACCGACGTGCCGATTTCCCGAGTTTTCGCGCGGTTAACCTTCGAGTCGCCGCATCCAGAATTGCAGGGGGTGATCGGTCTCCTCGGACTGGTCGATATCCTTCCAGCGATAGGTCGCCACGGCCCCCTCCACAGGCGCATATCCCCGCTTGCGCCAGAAGCCATCCAGAGGCCGGTAAGTGTCTGGCTTCATTGGATGATCCGGCGACCTGACGACCCCGCAAAAGGCGACATAGTCGCGGCCCAGCGCCCGCGCATGGGCCTCCCGCGCATCAAAGAACGCATGACCCAGCCCGCAGCCGCGGTATTCGGGCAGCAAGACACTCTCGGCGCAATAAAAGATATCTTTCATATCAATATCTTGCCCGGAAAATGCCGCTCCGAAATCCTCGGCATGATCCTCCATCGGCGTGCCCGTCGAGGCCCCGACCAGCCGGTCGCCGTCGAACGCCGCCACCACGATCGCGTCCTCGCTCTGCCGATAGGGCTCCAGATAGGCGCGCTCATAGGCGGCGTCGCCATCGTAAAGGTATGGAAAGTCACGGAAAACCGTGATCCGAAGCTGCGCCACATCGTCCAGCGCCGCCACCAGGTTTTCGCCGGTCAGCCGTTCGACCCGCATCAGGCGTTGACCTGTTTGATCCAGTCCGCGAGGTTGTAATAGGTCACTACCCGGGTGATCTTGTTGTTTTCCAAAGAGAAAAACGACCCGGCAGGCAGCTTGTACGTCTGCCCCTTCGCCTCGGGCAGCCCCGCGTCGGTCTCCAGGTAGGTGCCGTTCACGACGTATTCCGCCGCCGCGCGCGTGCCAGCCTCGGCCTCGAAAATCACCATATTATCAAGATGTTCGCTATAACAGCGGCTCATATGCGCGCAGAATTCGGCAAAGGCGTCCTCGCCCCGGCGCACCTGCCCTTCGTTGACGTGGTGCGCCACATCCTCGCTCAGGCAGTCCAGCATGCCATCCACGTCGCCGTTGTTGAACGCTTCGAAATAGGCGGAGATCACATTTTTTGCAGTCATTTCATATCCTTGGGATCGCCCCACCGTCGTTTGAGATGCTCCACGATCTGGTCGCGGGTCTGTCGGTAGGCATTCAGTTTCGCCTCTCGTGTTTCGCCCAGCCCGGTCGGGTCGAGGATCGGCCAATAGACCACGTCGAGATGAAAAACCCGTGTCAGATCAAGGGCCTTACGCTGGCTCGCCGGGCTGAGCGCGACCACCAGATCGAACGAGGACAGGTCATCGCCCCACTGCTCCATCTCGTCAAAGCTTCGGGTTCGGTGCCGCGCGAGCTCGACCCCGATCTCGTCGCAGACCGCGATCGAGAACCCGTCGATGTCCATGTCCCCTTTGACCCCGGCCGACTGGACATAAGTATCGGTGCCATATAGCTTTTTCATGATGCCCTCGGCCATGGGCGAACGCGCGGAATTGTGGTCGCAGCAAAACAAAACGGACTGAGGAAGCTCCTCGACCATCTGCGTCAGCTCCCGAAATGCAGCACGCAGATCAGCGTGAACAGGCGCCGCGCGGTGTCGGTGTCGACCTTCGCCTTGCCGTCCAGCCGCTCCTCCAGCACCCGCGCACCTTCGTTGTGAATGCCCCGGCGCGCCATGTCGATGGTCTCGATCTGGCTTGGCGGCATGTTCTTCACCGCGTCGAAATAGCTTTCGCAGATCGCCCAGTAATCCTTGACGACTTGCCTAAAGGGCGACAGGGAAAGGTGAAATTCCGCCGCCGGCGCATCGTCTTCGGTACGGATATCGAACACGAGCCGCTTCTCGCGGATCGACAGCCCGACACGATAAGGCCCGTCGGGCGCCACCCGGTCATCGCGGATCGGCAGGCTGAAAGAGTTCTCCTCGATCAGGTCGAACATGGCCACTTTCCGCTCCTGCTCGATCTCGGGCGTGGGCGGAGGCAGGTTGGCGTCATCCAACTCGATATGACAGATACGGCTCATGGGTCATCTCTTCGGCAGTCTCGGTCCTGCCTACCCCACCAGGTGTAAGCGGGCAATGCAGCCAAGCGTCGGTACAAGGTGTTTTTGCGACGCTGTGACATGCGCGGCAGGCCGAAAGGCCTGACAGGCGGGATGCCTAGCCCTGGTTCAGCTTGTCCAACCGAGCGCGTACCGACAGCCCGTGCGCCTCCAGGCTTTCAGACCGTGCCAGCGTTTCCGCCGCGGGTCCAATTGCCCTGAGCGACCCCGGCGTCATCCGCGCCATCGTCGTTTTCTTCATGAAGTCCAAGACGTTAAGACCGCTGGAAAAGCGGGCGGAGCGGGCTGTGGGAAGCACGTGATTTGGCCCGCCGACGTAATCTCCGATAGCTTCCGGCGTCCATGCTCCAAGGAAAATCGCACCTGCATGGGTGATCTTCGCCGCCAACGCCTCGGGCTCGGCCACGCACAATTCCAGGTGCTCGGGCGCGATTCTGTTGGCCAGTCTTGCACCGTCTTCCATGTCGTCCACCACGATCACCGCGCCGAAATCACGCCAGCTTGCCCCGGCAATGGCCCGGCGTTCCAGCGTTTCCAGGCGTGCCTTGATCGCCGTCTCCACAGCGTCCGCAAAGACGGAATCGTCGGTGATCAACAGCGCCTGAGCGCTCTCGTCGTGTTCCGCCTGGCTCAGCATGTCGAGCGCGATCCAGTCCGGCTCGTTGTCGCGATCCGCGATCACCAGGATCTCGGACGGCCCTGCGATCATGTCGATCCCGACCTTGCCGAAGACCCGCCGCTTGGCCGCCGCGACATAGGCGTTGCCCGGCCCTGTGATCTTGTCGACCGGCGCGATGCTCTCGGTTCCATAGGCAAGCGCAGCCACGGCCTGCGCGCCGCCCACCCGGTAAATCTCGTCTACTCCTGCGATCTGCGCTGCTGCCAGAACCGCCGGATTGGCCACACCGTCGGGCGTGGGCACCACGATCGCCAGCCTTTCCACGCCGGCCACCTTGGCCGGTATCGCGTTCATCAATACCGAAGACGGATATGACGCCAGGCCGCCGGGCACGTACAGTCCAGCCGCGCTGACCGCCGACCAGCGCCAGCCGAGTGTCGCACCGCATTCGTCCTGCCACGAGGCGTCTTCGGGCAGTTGGCGCTCGTGATAGGTCCGGATGCGCGCGGCGGCCAGCTCCAGCGCCTCTCGCTCTTCATGGGGGACCCGGGCCACCAATGCCTCGATCTCATCGCGTGAAAAGCGCAACGTGGCCGGGGTCAGGTCCAGGCGGTCGAATTTTGCCGTCAGTTCGATCAGTGCGGCGTCACCGCGTGTGCGGACATCGGCGATGATACCAGCGACGGTCTCATCCACGTCCGGACTGTCCTCGCGTTTGGCGCTCAGAAGCGCCGTGAAGCGGCTTTCGAAATCGTCGTCCTTCGTCGTCAGTCGCACGGGCATGGGCATTCTCCTGTCGCGGCGCAGACTTAGACCGGGCGCGCCGGTCGCTCAAGGGCCTTTGCCGCGTTCATGTCGGACGGATCAGCGCGCCAGGCTGCCGGTGTAATCGACCAGGATACGCAAGCCCGAGGGGCTCGTTTCCGCGATCAGACGCCGGGTGAACGCCACGGCCCCCGCGCAGAAAAGCTCCGGATCGACCTTCTGCGAAGACAGGTAAGCCTCGACCTCCGGGCGCATCGTCCCGTCCTCCTCGCGCCATTCACGCAGAAAGTTGTACCAGTCGTCGGCCGAGGGCGGCCGGAATTCTTCGGGAGCATCGCGCCCCGCGGCCATGGCCGTCACCAGCGCCGCCAGCCATCTGCCATGCAATTGCCTGTCGACCTGGCCAAGTCCTGCTCGATCGAGATAGGTCAGTCCCCCTTTTGCGACCCGGCCGCACAGCTCGGGCGAGCCGGAAAGATCCTTCAGCAGCGCCAGTTGAGCCCGCTGGATTTCCAACAGCGGCCCCCGCCCGGCAAGACTGAGATATTGCGCGTTCTCGCCCCTCAAGTCAGCCACGAACGCATCGCTTTCCGCCATGAGCTCTGGCCCCAGGTCATGACGAGCCACATCAGTATCAAGCGCGATCTCCTCGATCTCTTCGACATGTTCGGCATAGGCTTTCGGGAACCGTGTCTCGATCGCGTCATAGAGACCGGGAAAAGACCGCTTCCGGACGTCTTGCATCAACTTTCCGTCTTGGACGAGGTCGCGGTGCGCGGCTTCGCCAACGGTCAGGGACTGCATGATGAAATAGATCAGGACCACCCCAAGCGGCACGGCGACCATGACGAAACGCGCGATGTTCATTCCACCCGCTCCGCCCCGTGCCCGGGCAGGCTCATGCGCCGTGATCGGGCGCTTTGCCCGACGGCGCGCGATAGGGTCGGGTCACATCCCGCAAACTCACTTCCAGCGCTTCGATCCTTGCCCTGACCGCGCCGTCGCCCGCCAGCGTCAGGGTGATGTATCCGGATACATCGTCCGCGGCATCAGGCTCGAAACCGATACTCAGGACGGACAGGATCGTGCCCGTATCGCCACGGTCGATCCCCTGGCTTGCGACCCCCAGAACATTGTCTATCACCAGCACCGAGCGCACGCGTTCGGCCCCGTGCCGTTGGCGCCCCTCGTCTTCCCAGCGGAAGCGGTTGACCAAGAACGCAAGACGTCGTTCCTGCGGACGCCAGGCCATGTCGGTGATCGTGAACACCGCATCCTGCACAAGGCTGGACAACACTTCCAAGTCCTCGGCGTCGAACGCCCCAAGGTTCAGGGGCGCCTCTCGCCCGTCTTCGAACTTGGCATCTTCCGTCATTCGCCTTGAACCCGTTCGATCCGAGCGCCCACGTTGCTCAGTTTTTCTTCGACTCGCTCGTAGCCGCGGTCAAGGTGATAGACTCGATTGACCAGGGTTTCGCCTTCGGCGGCCAGCCCGGCCAGGATAAGTGAAACGCTCGCGCGAAGGTCGGTCGCCATGACCGGCGCCCCCTTCAGGCGTTCGACACCCGTCACGGTCGCGGTCCCGCCATGCACGTCGATCCGGGCGCCCATCCGCATCAGCTCGGGCGCGTGCATGAAGCGGTTCTCGAAAATTCTCTCTTCCAGGATGCTGGTACCCTCGGCCGTGCACATCAGCGCCATCATCTGGGCTTGCAGATCGGTTGGAAAACCCGGGAAAGGCTCTGTGATCACGTCGACCGCGCGAACCCTGCCGTTCTTGCGCGTGACCTTCAGGCCTGCTTCGGTTTCTTCCACCGATACCCCAGCGGCATCCAGCTTTTCGCAGAATGCCTCGAGGAGGTCGATGCGACCGCCCAGGCACTCGACCTCGCCGCCGCAGATGGCAGGGGCAAGCATGAAGGTGCCCAGCTCGATCCGGTCCGTGACAACAGGGTGCGTCGCGCCGTGCAGGCGATCGACGCCCTGGATCGTGATTTCGCTGGTGCCTTCGCCCTCGATCTCGGCGCCCATCTTGCGCAGGCAATGCGCCAGATCCACGATTTCGGGCTCGCGCGCCGCGCCGCGCAGCACCGTCGTGCCCTTGGCCAGCGTCGCGGCCATCAGCGCGTTCTCGGTGGCACCCACCGACACCAGAGGAAAGTCCACGACGCCGCCTTTCAGCCCGCCGGGCGCCTTGGCGTGCACATACCCTTCCTTCAGTTCTAGCTCGGCGCCCATCGCCTCCAGCGCCTTGAGATGCAGGTCGACAGGCCGAGCCCCGATGGCGCAGCCCCCGGGAAGAGAGACTACCGCGTGTCCGTCGCGGGCCAGCATCGGTCCGAGCACCAGGATCGAGGCACGCATCTTGCGCACGATGTCGTAGTCGGCCACGTGATTGTCGAGGCGGTGGCTCGACATCGCCAGCACCTGCCCGTCCTGCAACGTGGTCACCTCCGCCCCGAGCGACTGCAACAACGCGGTCATCGTCTTGATATCCGACAGGCGTGGCGCGTTAGTCAGCGTTAGGGGCTCATCGCTCAGCAAGGTCGCCGGCATCAGCGTGAGGCAGGCGTTCTTGGCCCCGGCAATGGGGATTTGCCCCTGCAGCGGGCCATTGCCCGTCACGAGTATCGAATCCATGTCGTCTTATCCGCCCTTGTTCTTGTTCTGGCCTGCCTCCGACCCCTCCTGCCCCGATGCCTTTCCGCGCGCCTGGGCCTTGCGACGGGCCAGGTTCGCCTTCAGCGCCGCCTTCAGCCGATCTTCGCGGCTTGGCTTGGGTTTGGCGCCTGATTTGGGCGGGGGGTTCGTGCTCATGCCGCCTGTCTACAGCAGTCGCCAAAAAGCGTCCAGATTACGCTTGCACGAATACTCGGAACGGTCTAATCACCCCGCCACGAACCGGCGCTGCTGTAGCTCAGTGGTAGAGCGCACCCTTGGTAAGGGTGAGGTCGGGAGTTCAATCCTCCCCAGCAGCACCAGATTTCGTCTCCCCAAAACGCTATCCCATGGAAGCCCGCGCTTATACTAAGCGATGCCATGCTTCACGAAACTCAGGCTTTTCGTAATTCTTTGCTTCCAGCCAGTAGGCACGGCCTTTCCCCTTATCTTGAGTAGATAAATCCTTCACTTCTTCAAGCGAAAGAACAAAACACGTCGGGTCATCGTCGTTCGCGCCCAAAGTGATAACCCACCACCGAGACCGAAGACGGCTTAGATCCGTCCCCAACGGGACAGCGGCCCGCCTTGACAACGCTTTGGACTGAATTGGAATCACAGCTTCTTCATCATCCAACGGCGCTGCATAGAGGTCAGCACCTCTCGCATTTCGCACTGTCGGCATTACATTCCATCCACGTCGGGTCAGTTCCCAAGCAATGTGGAAAAGCCCGGCGTTGCCGGTCATTTGGTTTCGCATCGCGGGCTCCTGCCAACTCCGGGAAATAGTAATTCAACGCCTGACAGGAAAGCAACGCCTGTTGGTTGCTCATGCGCGCATAGGAATGGTCCGCGTCTTCAGCCAACTTGTTGCCACATAACGCCGCCCCCGGCAATTTGACGCTTAGCAGTCCCGAAACCACCCTTTCACCCGGCAATCGCCCACTCTATAAGAGCCCACGGTTTCCGTCGGTCGAGTCGGGGACCAAATCACTATTCAAACCACGGGACGCACGACCTCATGTCCATCTTCGACAAAATTCCCGGCCTGTTCACGGCCGACATGGCGATCGACCTCGGCACAGCCAACACGCTGGTCTACGTCAAGGGGCGGGGCGTCATCCTGTCGGAGCCATCCGTGGTGGCCTACCACGTCAAGGACGGCGTCAAGAAGGTGTTGGCCGTGGGCGAGGACGCCAAGCTGATGCTGGGCCGGACCCCTGGCAGCATCGAAGCGATCCGCCCCATGCGCGAAGGCGTCATCGCCGATTTCGATACCGCCGAGGCGATGATCAAGCATTTCATCCGCAAGGTGCACAAACGCTCGACCTTCTCGAAGCCGAAGATCATTGTCTGTGTCCCCCACGGCGCCACGCCGGTGGAGAAACGCGCCATCCGTCAATCCGTGTTGAGCGCCGGCGCGCGCCGCGCGGGTCTGGTGGCCGAGCCCATCGCGGCGGCCATCGGCGCGGGTATGCCGATCACCGATCCCACCGGCAACATGGTCGTGGATATCGGCGGCGGCACCACCGAGGTTGCCGTCCTTTCGCTGGGTGACATCGTTTATGCCCGCTCGATCCGCGTCGGGGGCGACCGAATGGACGAGGCGATCATCAACTATCTGCGCCGCCAGCAGAACCTGCTGGTGGGCGAATCCACCGCCGAGCGCATCAAGACCTCGATCGGAACCGCACGTATGCCCGATGACGGACGCGGCAGCTCGATGCAGATCCGGGGACGCGACCTTCTGAACGGGGTGCCCAAGGAAACCGAGATCAGCCAGGCCCAGGTGGCCGAGGCGCTGGCGGAACCCGTGCAGCAGATCTGCGAGGCGGTGATGACCGCGCTTGAGGCCACCCCGCCGGACCTTGCCGCCGATATCGTCGACCGCGGCGTCATGCTGACCGGCGGCGGCGCGCTGCTGGGCGACCTGGACCTGGCCTTGCGCGAACAGACCGGACTGGCCGTCTCCATCGCCGACGACAGCCTCAACTGCGTGGCGCTCGGCACCGGCAAGGCGCTGGAATTCGAAAAACAGCTGCGCCACGCAATCGACTACGACAGCTAGGCCGCTCTGCAAAAGGATGGATGATGCCGCGTTTCATGATCCTGTCCCTTGTGCTGACGCTTCTGGCTTCTGCCGGGCACGCGGGGTCCGCCCTGCCGCGCACGGGCGAGTGCGTTCACAGGGAAAACGCCAGCGGCGTGATCCTGCGGACACTGATCAAATGGGCTGATGCCAGCGCCGAGGTCACGACCACCTATGGCGAGACCGTTCCGGGAAAGGTCGTCGGTCTGCGCCCGCATGATGAAAATTTCAAGCTGTCCATCTTCTATGAGGACCCGATCTCGGGGCCCGCAGAGATGACGATTTTCGGAGTCACAATCGACGGCATAACGACGCATCGCCGCTCGGTCGTGGTGTATGGGACCCTGCAAGACGGTACACGGGTCGTCAACTACGTGAACGGATTCGAAGACATCACCTGCACTGTGCTAGAATAAGCCGATCCTGGAAGCGAAGGGACAAGTTTGGCAAAGGACCGCAATCAAGGCAGCGAATACACTGCCCCCCTGAAGCGCCTGCTTCTGGGGCTTCTGGTGTTGTGCCTGATAGGCCTGTTCCTGTTGTGGCGCATCGACAGCCCCCGTGTCGAACGCTTCCGCGCCCAGGTGATCGACCGGGTCGTGCCCAGCTTCGACTGGGCGATGGCGCCGGTCACCGGAGCCGTCAACATCCTGCGCGATTTCCAGAGCTACCAGCGCATCTACCAGCAGAACCAGGAACTGCGCCGCGAGTTGCAGCAGATGAAAGCCTGGAAAGAGGCCGCGCTGCAACTGGAGCAAGAGAACGCCCGCCTGCTTGACCTCAACAATGTTCAGCTTGACCCGCGCCTGACATTTGTCACCGGCGTGGTGCTCGCCGACAGCGGCTCGCCGTTCCGGCAGTCGGTGCTGATCAACGTGGGTGGTCGCGACGGCATCGTCGACGGCTGGGCCGCGATGGACGGGCTGGGCCTGGTGGGACGCATTTCCGGCGTCGGCGACAATACCGCAAGGGTGATCCTGCTGACCGATACGTCCAGCCGCATACCGGTGACGATTCAGCCCTCCGGCCAGCAGGCGCTTTTGATCGGCGACAACACCGCGTCGCCGCCCATCGACTTTATCGAGGATGCCGACAAGGTGCGCCCCGGCGACCGGGTGCTGACCTCAGGCGACGGCGAGGTGTTTCCGGCAGGTTTGCTGGTTGGCCAGGTGGCCGAAGATCCGGGCGGGCGAGTGCGGGTCCGTTTGGCGGCCGATTACGAGCGGCTCGAATTCCTGCGCGTGCTGCGCAACTACGGGCACGAGCGCGTTCTGGACCCCGGCAGCCTGATCCAGCCGTCCGTTCCGATCGTGCAGGGCGCCGACCCCGATCCCGAGCCGCAACTGCCTGCCGAAGCGCAGACCAGCGAGGCGATCGATGGGTGACAATGCCGCGTTGCAACTATGGACGATGCGCCTGCTGTACCTTGGGCTGGGGCTCTTCATCATGTTCTTCAGCCTTCTGCCCATGCAGACGCTGCCCCGCGGCTGGGCCGGCCCTGACCTGATCGTTGCGCTGACCTTCGCATGGATATTGCGGCGTCCGGAATATGTGCCGCCGCTGCTGGTGGCCGGCGTGATCCTTCTGGGGGACCTGATGTTCCACCGTCCTCCCGGCCTTTGGGCCGCGCTGGTGCTGATTGCCGCCGAAGCCCTGCGCGCGCGCCATATCGGCCTGCGCGATCTGACCTTTGCGGTGGAATGGGTTTCGGTCGCCACGACGCTGGTGATCATGACGCTGGCCTACCGCACCATCCTTGCGGTTCTGCTGGTCGACCAGGCGCCGCTTGGCCTCAGCTTCATCCAACTGGTCATGACGATGATTTGTTATCCTCTGGTCGTGCTGGTCTCGCAATCGGTGTTCGGAGTGCGTAAACTGGCACCCGGCGATATCGATGCACTCGGAGGCCGGACATGAAACGCCCCACCCGCGACAACACCGAAAGCCAGAAGAAGATCACCCGCCGCGGCCTCGTGCTGGGTGGCGGCATGGCCGGGGTCGTGGGCTTGCTGGGTTTGCGGATGCGCTACCTTCAGGTCGATCAGGCCGACCAGTTCCGACTCTTGGCCGATGAAAACAGGATCAACATCCACCTGATCCCCCCATCGCGCGGCCGTATCTTTGATCGCAGCGGCAGGGTCATCGCCGAGAATATTCCCTCCTACCGGATCAACCTCATCCGAGAGCAGGCCGGCGATGTCGAAGACGTGATCGCCAGGCTGTCCAAACTGGTGCGGCTGAACCCCGAGGAACTGGAGAAGGCGCGCGAGGACCTTGCGAAGCTGCGCGGTGACACGCCGGTGACCGTGGCCGACCGCGTAAGCTGGGAAGATATCAGCCGTGTCGCGGTGAACGCACCGGCCCTGCCCGGCGTCACCCCCGAGGTGGGCCTGTCGCGGCATTACCCGATGGGCGCGGATTACTCGCACGTCGTGGGCTATGTGGGGCCGGTCAGCGACCGGGACCTGGAACGCATCGACGCGCCCGACGCGCTGCTTCTGATTCCACGCTTCCAGATCGGCAAGATCGGCCTGGAACGCCGACGCGAGGATTCTCTGCGCGGCAAGGCCGGCACCAAGCGTGTCGAGGTCAACGCCGCCGGCCGCGTCATGCGCGAGCTTGATCGGGTCGAGGGCGAGGCCGGCGCGGACATCCAGTTGACACTCGACAACGCGCTTCAATCCTACGTGACCGCCCGGCTGGAGGGTGAAAGTGCCGCCGCCGTCGTGATGGATTGCGAAACCGGCGACCTGCTGGCCTGCGCGTCGACCCCCGGCTACGACCCCAACCTTTTCGTGCGCGGTATCTCGCAGGCGGATTATTCCTCGCTGCTGGAGAACAAGTACCGCCCTCTGCCCAACAAGACCGTACAGGGCGTCTACCCGCCCGGCTCAACCTTCAAGATGATCACGGCGCTGGCCGCGCTCGAGGATGGGCAGGTCGATCCGAACGAGACGGTCTATTGCCCCGGCTTCCTCAAGGTCTCGAACCGTCGCTTCCACTGCTGGAAGCGGGCCGGACACGGCAACGTCGACCTGCACCGCTCGCTGCGCGAAAGCTGCGACGTCTACTATTACGACCTCGCCCTGCGTGTCGGCATCGACAAGATGGCCGAGATGGCGCGCAAGCTGGGACTCGGCGTGGAACACGATCTGCCGATGACGTCCGTGGCGGAAGGCCTGATCCCGAACAAGCTGTGGAAGGCCACGACACGCGGCGAGGACTGGCGGATCGGCGACACCGCCAACGCCGCCATTGGCCAAGGGTATGTGCTCAGTTCTCCTTTGCAACTGGCCGTCATGACCGCGCGCCTCGCCACCGGGCGGTCTGTCTCGCCGCGCCTCGTGCGTTCGGTCGATGGCGTCGAGGAACCGCCCAAGCCCAGCGAATCCCTTGGATTGAACGAAAATAACCTGCGCGAGGTGCGCCGCGCGATGTATGCCGTGTCCAACAACCGGCGCGGCACAGCCTATGGCAGCCGCATCATCGAAGACGCCTTCCGAATGGCCGGCAAGACCGGCACCAGCCAGGTCCGCAACATCACCGCGGCAGAACGCGCCCGCGGCGTCTTTCGCAACGAAGACTTGCCGTGGGAGCGCCGCGACCACGCGCTCTACGTCAACTTCGCGCCTTACGAAGCGCCCAGGGTGGCGGTTGCCGTGATCGTGGAGCATGGCGGCGGCGGCTCCTCGGTCGCGGCACCGATCGCACGCGACATCACGCTTCAGGCGCTCTATGGCGAAGACCCCCCTCTCGAGGCTTATCCCTCGAAGGATCGCGGCCGTATCCAGACACAGCAGGAACAGCTGCGTTCGCGACTCGATCGCCATGGCGGCGAAGACAACGACCGGGCATGAGGGCTGCGCCGTGAGCTATCTGGAATATACCGTCAAGCACACGCCTTCCGGTGTCCGAAAGGTGCTCTACCTCAACTGGCCGCTGGCGCTCTTGCTGACGGCCGTTGCCGCAATCGGCATCCTGATGCTCTATTCGGTGGCCGGCGGATCGTTCAATCCCTGGGCCGAGCCGCAGGCGAAACGCTATGCGCTCGGCTTCGCGGTGATGTTCGTCGTGGCGATGGTTCCGATCTGGTTCTGGCGCAACATGTCCGTGCTGGCCTACGCGATATCGGTTCTCCTGCTCGTCGGAGTGGAGCTTGTGGGCGTCGAGGGCAAGGGCGCGCAACGCTGGATCGACCTGGGATTCATGCGCCTGCAACCATCGGAACTGATGAAGGTCACGCTGGTGATGCTGCTCGCCGCATATTACGACTGGCTGCCGATAAAAAAGACCTCGCGCCCGCTCTGGGTGTTGCTGCCGGTCATACTGATCCTCATACCCGTTGCGCTGGTGCTGCGTCAGCCCGACCTTGGCACCTCGATCCTGCTCATCACCGGCGGGGGGCTGATCATGTTTCTCGCGGGCGTACACTGGGCCTATTTCGCGGTTGTCCTCACCGCGATCGGCGGGCTTGTGACGGCGGTCTTCAACAGCCGCGGCACCGACTGGCAATTGCTGGCCGACTACCAGTACCGCCGTATCGACACGTTCCTCGACCCGGCCTCGGATCCACTAGGCGCGGGCTATCACATCACCCAGTCCAAGATCGCGCTCGGATCCGGCGGTTGGACGGGGCGCGGGTTCATGCAAGGCACGCAATCGCGCCTGAACTTCCTGCCCGAAAAGCACACCGACTTCATCTTCACAACGCTGGCCGAAGAATTCGGCTTTGTCGGCGCGGTGTCCTTGCTTGCGCTTTATGCGCTGATCATCGTCTTCTGCGTCGCGTCCGCACTGGCGAACCGCGATCGGTTCTCGTCACTCCTGACGCTTGGCGTCGCGGTGACGTTCTTTCTGTTCTTCGCGGTCAACATGTCGATGGTCATGGGACTGGCTCCCGTGGTCGGCGTACCGCTTCCCCTGGTCAGCTACGGTGGCTCGGCCATGCTCATCCTGATGCTGGGCTTCGGCTTGGTGCAGAGTGCCCACATCCACAGACCCCGGTAGGTTTCATGTCTCTAAACATTCTCTTCGCCGCCCGGCCCGAACGCTGGGCGGAATACGAAACACCCCTGCGCACAGCGTTCGAAGCGGCGGGTCTCAAGAACTATAACCTGTCGATGGAAATCCCCCCGGAGCAGGTGGACTACATCGTTTACGCGCCGAATTCCAGGCTACGGGACTTTACGCCCTACACGCGCACCAAGGGTGTTTTGAACCTGTGGGCCGGGGTCGAAGAAATCACCGGCAACGAGACCCTGACGCAGCCGCTGACCCGTATGGTCGACGACGGGCTGGAACGGGGCATGGTCGAATGGGTCACCGGACAAACGCTGAGGCATCACCTTGGCATGGACGAACACATACTTGGGCAGGATGGCACCTGGCGCAACGAGACGCCGCCCCTCGCCAAGGACCGCCCCGTCACCATCCTCGGCCTCGGGGCGCTGGGGCGCGCATGCGCAGAAACGCTCGCGCATCTGGGCTTTCCGGTCACCGGCTGGTCACGCAGCCAGAAGGAAATCCCGGGCATCACTTGCCTCTCAGGGGACGACGGCTTCGCTCGGGCGCTGGAGACCGCACAGATCGTCGTGCTGCTGGTGCCCTATACCCCGCAAACCGAGAACCTCATCGACGCCGCCGCTTTGTCTAGGATGCCAGCCGGCGGATTTCTCATCAACCCCGGCCGCGGGCCTTTGATCGACGACGACGCGCTGATCGCGGCTCTCGACTCCGGGCATATCGCCCATGCCACGCTGGACGTCTTCCGCACCGAGCCGTTGCCGCCCGAGCACCTTTACTGGGCCCATCCCCGCGTCACGGTCACGCCTCATATCGCGTCTGAAACCCGCGCTGACACCGCCGCAGAGGTGATTGCCGAGAATATCCGCCGCGGCGAAGCGGGCGAGCCGCTCTTGCACCTCGTCGACCGCAACCTCGGCTATTGAGAACCAGCCTTACGCAATAACGAGACGGGGGTAAGAAGCGCCTCGGAATTTTCTGAAAATTCCGTGCCGTTTTCTTTGAAAGAATACGCGCCCGCTTATTTCAGTTTCGGCGGTTTTTCCGGGTCGGTCCCAGGCGCCGGACGGACGGTCTCTTCGGGCTTTGGCAGATCGAAACGCAATCCGACCAAGGCCATACGCGCCGCCGCCGGGTCGGTGCTGCGAAAGAACCCCACGTCCAGAAGCGCCGCCTCGAGCCCGGAAAGCGCCAGAACGTCCGACACGGCGCGCGCGATGGCGGCATCGGCCCCCGGCACCGCATCCACGACGCCCAGCAAATGTCCGGTGGTGCCGTTCTCGTAGGTCACGCCAACCAGATAAGCCAGCTCCGCCAACCCACCCGCCGCGGCCAGTCGGGCATCCAGCGCCGTGACCAGTTCTTCGGGCAGACCCTTCGGAGGATGAAACGACTGCGGTTGCGCCTCCACCTCTTCCGGCCCCTCGGCCAGTGTCTCGGCCAACCAGACCATCGCCGCATTCGGCAACAGGGCCGCCTGTGGACCTGCCTCCAGGTTCAGCCCCAGCCCCAGCCCCGCCTCGGCCAGCATCTCGGCCACGGCCCGGCCGGAAAGGGCGACGTAATGCGCCTCGTTACCGGCAAACCCGGACAGGCGCTCCTCGGTGTCGAAGGCCAGTACGAAGGTCTGCCCTTCCACCTCGAAAGCCTGCGGCACGACATCGTCCTCCTGCGCCTCCGCTTCCAGCAGCAGGAACAGCTCTGCCGCGGCCAGCGTCTGGTAATACCGCAGGCGCGCGGCCTCGTCGCCGGCCTCCATCGCCGCATGGGCCCGGTCCAAATGTGTCGTCTCAGTCATCCAGTGCACGCCTCACTTCAGTCCGCAGGGCCGGCAGCACATCTGCTTCGAACCACGGGTGTTTCTTCAGCCAGCCGGTATTGCGCCACGATGGGTGCGGCAAGGGGAAAACCCCGGGCGCATGATCCCGCCAGTTGCGCACCGTTTCTGTCACCGATCCCTTCGCACCCAGATGATAGCGATGCGAATAGCCGCCCACGATCACCCGAAGCCGCACGTCGCCCAGTGCCGCCATGACCCGGTCATGCCATGTCCGACCGCAGATCGCGGGCGGTGGCAGGTCCGACCCCTT
Source organism: Roseovarius sp. THAF8 (assembly GCF_009363735.1). Classification (NCBI taxonomy): domain Bacteria; kingdom Pseudomonadati; phylum Pseudomonadota; class Alphaproteobacteria; order Rhodobacterales; family Roseobacteraceae; genus Roseovarius; species Roseovarius sp. THAF8. The sequence continues at coordinate 1,700,041 of NZ_CP045410.1, forward strand.
GGCATCATATCCCGGGAAACAGAACGCCATCGGTATAATCGCAACGCGATTCTTGTCATAGAATTCCTCCGACGACATGCCCAACCAGTCGCGCAACCTGTCACCAGACGGGTCGTCGAAGGGCCTGCCGGACTTGTGCACCCTTAGGCCCGGCGCCTGTCCCGCGATCAGGATGCGCGCACCGGGCCGGAACCAGACCACCGGGCGGGGTTCGTGCGCGGTATGTGTCGCGGCAAAGCGCTCGGCGCAGATACGGCAGGCCCGGATTTCCTCCGGCAGTCCATCAGGCAAGCGTGACCCCCGCGTCGCGCATGTCCTTCAGCGCCAGTTCGAAGGAGCCGTCGAGGTCGATTCCGCGGCAGAGATCGCGCAGCACCGTCACCGGATAGCCCAACCTTGCGGCATCCACGGCCGAGTAATTCACACAAAAATCCGTCGCCAGACCCACCATCACAAGCTCGGTGATCCCCCGGCTGCGCAGATAGCCATGCAATCCGGTGGGCGTTTCGTGATCATTCTCGTAGAACGCAGAGTAACTGTCGACCGCCGGGTTGAAGCCCTTTCGCACGATCATGTCAGCGTGGTCGGTCGCAAGGTCAGGGTGAAATTCAGCGCCGCGCGTGCCCTGAACGCAATGGTCCGGCCAAAGCACCTGGGGCCCATAGGGCATGCCGATCATGTCGAACGGCGCCTTGCCTTCGTGGCTCGAGGCGAATGACGAATGCCCTGCGGGGTGCCAATCCTGGGTCAGCACAACGGCGGAGGCATCTTGCATGATCGTGTTGATCCCCGCCACGATGCGGTCTCCTCCCTCGACGGCCAGTGCCCCGCCGGGACAGAAATCGTTTTGCATGTCGATCACGATCAGGCCTTTGGGCATGAGTCTCTCCTGTTGGTGGCTGTCGGCGGTTCGCGCGGACCCTGAAGCAGTCACGCGCGCAGGTCAATGTCACCCCGATGTCTGTGCGAAAATGCAGAGAAATCCTGCGAGAGTTACTGTTTCCTTAATTCGCCAACCGATTATGTATGCGAGCAAAGGAGACATGACATGACCAAGACACTGAATTTCGCAACGATCAGCGGGTCGCTTCGCCAAGGCAGTCACAGCACATCCGTGGCCGAGACGCTGCAAGAGCTGGTGCCCGAGGGCGTGACCGTCACCCGGCACGACATTGCCGATATCCCGCTTTACAACGAGGATATCAAGGATGGCGACACCTCTCCGCAGGCGGTCCGCGACCTGGCCGAGAAACTGGCCGCCGCGGACGCCATCATCGTGGTGTCGCCGGAATACAACCGCGGCACCTCGGGCGTTCTGAAGAACACCATCGACTGGATGTCGAAGGAACCCAACGCGCCCTTCTCGGGCAAGCCCACGCTGATCATCACGCAGTCGCCCGGGGCCACGGCGGGCCTTACCGCGCATTACGACCTGCGCCAGGTACTATCGGTCATCAATGCGAACGTTCAGGCCGGGTTCGAGATCGCCATCGGCGGCTCGGCAGGCAAGATCGAGGACGGCAAACTCGCTCACGAAGACACGCGCGACTTCATCGCCAAGCAGCTGAAGCGCCTGACCGAGACCGCCAAGGGCTGACCGCGCAGAGCTTGCCGAACGCCACCGAAGGGCGTAGATCGCGGCGCATGTATACCATCGCCGCGCTCTACCATTTCACCCGGTTCGACGACCCTGCCGCCATACAGGGTCCACTGCTCGCGTTGTGCGAGGCCGAGAAGATTTCCGGCTCTCTCCTGCTGGCCCAGGAAGGCATCAACGGCACCATCGCGGGGCCGCGCGCCGGGATCGATGCGGTGCTCGCCCACATCCAAGGCCTGCCCGGCTGTGCCGATCTGGAGTGGAAGGAAAGCACAGCCGCGTCCCAGCCGTTCCGTCGTCTCAAGGTGCGCCTCAAGAAAGAGATCGTCACGATGGGTCAGCCCGATGTGGATCCGGTCGCACGGGTCGGGCACTACGTCGACCCCGCAGAGTGGAACGACCTGATCCAGTCGCCCGACGTCGCCGTCATCGACACTCGAAACGATTACGAGGTGGCCATCGGCACGTTCCAAGGCGCCATCGACCCCAAGACCGACAGCTTCCGCGACTTCCCCGCATGGTGGGAGAAAAACAAGCACCGTTTTCACAACAAGCGCATCGCGATGTTCTGCACCGGAGGCATCCGCTGCGAGAAGTCCACCAACTACCTGTTGGGCCAGGGGGTCGATGATGTCTATCACCTCAAGGGCGGCATTCTGAAATACCTTGAAGAGGTTCCCCCTGAAGACAGCACCTGGAACGGCGAGTGTTTTGTCTTCGACGGCCGCGTGTCGGTGGGTCATGGCCTCGAGGAAGGCCCGCATTTGCTCTGCCATGCCTGCCGCCGGCCGATCCTGCCCGAAGACACGCAGCGCGCCGAATACGAACAAGGTGTCGCCTGCCACCTCTGCACGCATGAAACCACCGAGGCCGACAAGAACCGCTTTCGCGAACGCCAGAAACAGATGGCTCTGGCCGAAGCCCGCGGCACCACCCACATCAAGATCGTCCACGAGGACGAGATTTGACCGGCCCTGCCCGCTCGGACAGGCTCGGCGCAGCATAGAAGAGCGACCTCCATGACGGACACTTCGACCCCTACCGACATTGCGCGTGACGTGCTGACGATTGAACGCGATGCGCTCGACCTGATGCGCGACACCCTGCCCGAGACATTCGACACCGTGGTCGACCGCCTGCTAAAGGTGCCGGGCCGGGTCATCGTCTCTGGCATGGGCAAGTCCGGCCACGTCGCGGCGAAGATCGCAGCGACCTTCGCCTCCACCGGCACGCCGGCGCAATATGTCCACCCAGGCGAGGCCAGCCACGGCGACCTCGGAATGGTCACCGGGCAGGACGCCGTGATCCTGATCTCGAACTCCGGCGAGACCCGCGAACTGGCCGATATCACCGCCCATTGCGCACGCTACTCGATTCCGCTCGTGGCAATCACCAAGAAACCCGGCAGCGCCTTGGCGCGACAGGCCGACCACGTCCTGACACTGCCCGACGCGCCAGAGGCCTGCGGCATCGGCATGGCGCCCACCACCTCGACCACCTGCACCATGGCGATGGGCGACGCGCTGGCTGTCGCGATGATGAAACTGCGTGGCTTCGAGCGTGAGAACTTCCTCGCCTTCCATCCCGGCGGCACATTGGGTGCACAGCTATTGAAGGTCTCGGCAGTGATGCACACGGGCGACGAACTGCCCCTGGTGACCGAAGACACTCCCATGGGCGAAACTCTGGTGGAAATGACCCGCAAGAGCTTTGGCGTCGCCGCCGTCGTCTCGGGGGATCAGCTTGTCGGCATCGTTACCGATGGGGACCTGCGCCGCAACATGGACGGGCTGATGACACACACAGCAGGCGAAGTCGCCACGAAATCGCCTCTTGTCACCGCGCCGGATACGCTCCTGGTCGAGGCGCTCGGGGTGATGAACTCCAACAAGCGCACCGTGCTGCTCGTGACCGATTCCAATAATCGCCTTGTCGGCCTCGTCCACATTCACGACGCCCTGCGCGCCGGCGTCGCCTGAGAAAATTCGTACGAATTTTCTCAGGCGGGATTATTCGCAGAATAGTCTGGGACGATCCCTCAGGAGCGTGCCACGGCGTCAAGCGCCGCGCGCAGAAGATCCCATTGATCGCTCAGAGGATAATGATGGTTGCCGATGAACAGCCCGTTGGCATCGATGTCGTCCGCGTTTTTCAACGAGCCATGTATCACGTGATCCATATGCTTCGTGACAACCTCGTTCTTGGCGAAATTCCCCGCCACGACGGGCCGACATTCCACACCTTGCCGCACCAGAGACGCAATCAGCTCGGCGCGTGAGAACCCGGCATCGGGCTGCACGACCATCGAAAAGCCGAACCAGCTCGATTGGCCGATTTCCTGCTGGGTACGGATCTGCGGATAGCCTTGCATCAGGCCACGGAAAGCCTCGGCATTCTTGCGCCGTTCTTCCACAATCATCGGCAGCTTCGCGATCTGTTCCTGCCCGATCGCCCCGCTCATCTCCAACGGGCGCAGGTTGTAACCCGGCAGCACGAACTTGAAACTTTCCTCGAACGGATCGTCGCTCTTCTTGCCGGTCACATGGTTGAATTTCGGCAAATGCCGAGTCCAGCCGTGGCTTCGGACCGACAGCATGATGTGATAGAGTTCCTCGTCATCGGTCACCACCAACCCGCCTTCCATTGTGGCGATGTGGTGCGAAAAGAACGACGAATAGCTGCCCGCGATTCCGAATGTGCCCGCCTGCCGCCCTTGGAACGTGGCACCGAGGCTTTCGCAATTGTCCTCCATGATCACGATGTCGCGCCCGGCGACAAGGGCCTCGATCCGGGTGAAATCGTTGGGGTTGCCTAGCAGGTTCACCACCATGACCGCCTTCGTCTCCGGCCCGATAGCCGCCTCCAGCGCCTCAAGATCGTAGTTGAGCGTATCCGCGTCGATATCCACGAACTTGAGCCGCAGACCGTACTGGTGCAGCGGATAAAACGTCGTCGACCAACTGACCGCGGGCACGATCACCTCCGCCCCGGCAGGAAGGTCGATCTTCGAATGGTACCTCAGCGCCGCCACCATCAGCAGGTTCGCCGAAGAGCCCGAATTCACCATCACGGCATGGGCCGATCCCATCGCCGCCGCGAACTGCTCCTCGAAGGCCTTCACCTCCGGCCCCATCGAAAACATGCCGGACTTCACCACCCGGTCGATGGCCGCGTGTTCTTTCTCGTCCCAGCTGGTCGTCGCCAACGGGAACCCCTTTGCCTCGCTCATGCTGCCCCCCGTTCCAACAGGTCCTGGAAATGCGCGTAGGTCTGCGCGATCCCTTCGGCCAGCGAGGTTCGTGCCTCCCAGCCAAAATTCTTTTGCGCGCTTACGTCCAGGAGCTTTTGCTTCATGCCGGTGGGGCGCGACAGGTCATGCACGAATTCACCCTCCCAGCCGATCACGCGGGCGGCCTCGGCGTAATACTCGTTGATCGAGTAGTCATAGCCCAACCCGATGTTCATCCGCGCCGGCAGCGCGTCAAACCGTTCCGCCGCCGCCCAGACGCCATCCGCCAGATCGCCGGAGAACATGAACTCGCGTCGCGCGGTCCCGTCGCCCCAGATCTCCACCGTCTCGGCGTCGTTTTCCTTCGCCTCGTGCACCTTGCGGATGATCGCCGGCACCAGGTGGGACACCTTAGGGTCGAACTTGTCATGCAGCCCGTACAAGTTGCACGGGATCAAGGTCTTGTAAGCCAGGTCCTCGCGTTCCCGGCTGACAAAAGCACATAGCCGCGCCACCGCCACCTTGGCCAGCCCATAGCCTTCGTTGGTCGGCTCCAGCTCGCCCTTTCCCAGGCTGTCCTCGTGCAGAGGGTTCAGCGCATCATGCGGATACATGCAGCTCGAGCCGAGGTTCAGCAGGAGCGGCACGCCGGCGTCGCGCGCGGCCATGACGATATTGAATCCCATGTCCATGTTCTCGGTCAGAAATGCCGCCGGGTTGGCCATGTTGGCCTGGATCCCGCCGACACGGCCCGCCGCGTGGATGACGATGTCAGGCGCGGTTTCGGCCACGAATTCCATCACGGCAGTGCGATCCGTCAGGTCCAGTTCGGTACTGGTCGGCGCGACAATCCGGTGCGCCGCCGCGCCCGGATGATCCTGGATGGCGCGACCAACCATGCCGCGCCCGCCGGTCAGCAATACCCTCATCCCTGCTCCTGCGCCCGCTTCTGCGCCGCCGCTTCCTCGAAATCCGACAGCGCCATTTCCTCCACCAGTGTCTCGAACGGCGTCTCCGGGGTCCAGCCAAGCTGTTGCCGTGCCTTACTGGCGTCTCCCAGCAAGGTCTCCACCTCGGCGGGGCGGAAATAGGCCGGATCGACCCGCACGATCACGCGGCCGCTCTCGTCGCGGCCCACCTCGTCGACACCCTCGCCCTCGAAGGTCACGCTCATACCCAGCACGTTGGCCGCGCACTTGATGAATTCGCGCACCGAGTATTGCTGGCCCGTGGCGATGACGTAATCCTCGGGTTTGTCCTGCTGCAACATCAGGTGCATCATCTTGACGTAGTCGCGCGCATGGCCCCAGTCGCGCAGTGCGTCCATGTTCCCGAGGCGCAGCTCCTCTTGCGTACCCAGCTTGATCCGCGCCAGCGCCCGCGTGATCTTGCGGGTTACGAAAGTCTCTCCGCGAATAGGACTCTCGTGGTTGAAGAGGATGCCGTTACAGGCATAGATTTCATAGGCCTCGCGGTAGTTCACCGTAATCCAGTAGGCGTATAGCTTGGCCACGGCATAGGGGCTGCGCGGATGGAAAGGCGTCGTCTCGCGCTGCGGCGTTTCCTGCACCAGCCCGTAGAGTTCGGATGTCGACGCCTGATAGAATCGCGTCTTGTCGCCCAGTCCCAGGAACCGGATCGCCTCCAACAGTCGCAACGCGCCCATGGCATCGGAATTGGCGGTATATTCCGGTTCTTCAAAGCTGACCCCGACGTGGCTTTGCGCCGCGAGGTTATATACCTCGTCGGGACGCACAGCCTGAAGAATGCGCGTGAGCGAGGAACTGTCGGTCATGTCGCCGTGATGCAGCTGGAACTGTTCCTTTCGGCCAGGCTCGCCTTCGAACAGATGGTCGATCCGGTCGGTGTTGAACAGCGACGTGCGTCGCTTGATGCCATGCACCTCGTAGCCTTCTGCCAGAAGATGCTCCGAAAGATAGGCACCGTCCTGCCCTGTCACGCCGGTAACCAGTGCTTTCTTCATGCGTCTCGTCCTCGCGGTCTCGTCCGTCGTCATCCGATAAAGCCTCATGCGGCAAATGAACAGGCCCTACGCCACCGGCGGGGCCCGGAATTTGCGCAAGTTCCGGGATAGAAAATGCGCATTTTCTATCCCATCTTCCGCGCGGAAAATGCCCCGCTCAGATGCAGCGCCCGCCATCGACCTCCATGCAGACGCCAGTGATCATGCTCGCCTCGTCGCTGCAAAGAAAGGCCGCGGCGTTGCCCATGTCCTCGGGTGTCGAAAATCGGCCCAGCGGAATCGTGCTCAGGAACCTTTCCCGCATCTCGGGCGTGTCCTCGCCCATGAAGGACTTCAGGAGCGGCGTCTCCCCGGCCACCGGGTTCAGCGCGTTCACCCGAATTCCTTCGGGTGCCAGTTCCACCGCCAGCGCCTTCGTCGCCGTGATCATCCATCCCTTCGAGGCATTGTACCAGTTCAGTTTCGGCCGCGGGCTGACGCCGGCCGTCGAGGCGACGTTCAGAAATACGCCCGAGCCGCGTGCCTTCATCCCCGGCACGAAAGCTTGCGCAGCAAGGTAGACCGACTTGCAGTTGACCGCGAAGACCCGGTCGAATTCGTCTTCGGGAACCTCCTCGGCGGGCTGCGGCAGGTGTGTGATTCCGGCATTGTTCACAACGATATCCGGGAGGCCGTACGTCATCTCGGTGGCCAGCGTCAGCGCCTTCATGCTGGCCGCGTCCGACACGTCCACCGGGCAGGCCGCCGCGCCCAGTTCCTCGGCCAACGCCATGGCGCCGGGACCGTTGAGGTCGGCGATCATCACCCGGGCCCCTTCGGCCACGAATTTGCGCACGATCCCCGCGCCAAATCCGCTGGCCCCGCCGGTCACCACCGCCGTCTTTCCTTGCAATCGCATCTCGGTCCTCCCTTGCCGCCTGTCTTCAAATGGCAGCTTGCCTTGGCTCTTGGTTCAACCCTGCCTGGCGGATCACGCCGGACGGGGCACGCTCCAGCCTATATCCGCGATCCCGGCAAGGCGGCCGAAGCGGGTCAGCTCGCGGTCCAGTTTCGCCACTCGTTGCGCGGTCCATTTCACTCCCGGCTCCGGCCAGAACCCGGTTACCTGGATCCAGCCCGCAGCGCGGTCGGCCTTCAGCTCCAGCCGTCCGACAAAGCGGTCCCCTTCCAGCAGGGGATAGACGTAGTAGCCCCAGATGCGCTGATCCTTGGGCACGAACATCTCGTTGCGATAGGCAAAGCCGAACAAACGCTCCAGCCGCACCCGGTCGCGGATCGCCGGGTCGAACGGGTTGAGCAGCCGTAGGTGCGACGACAGCCCCTCCGCCGCTGCCAGACGCGTCTCGATATCCGCCACACCCCAGGCCGCCCGCCAGGTTCCGTCCGCGCCTTCGACCTCCAGCGGTACGAGGTCGCGACGCTCCGACCATGCCTTCGCCTCGCGCGCATCCATCGCGTCCCAGAACCGCTGCACCTCACCCACAGTGGCCATCCCCAGCCGATCCAGCGCGGCATCGCACAGCCAGTCGGCGGCCTTCTCCTCGCCGGGGCACTGGCGCAGGGCTGCGGGGAACACGCGCTCGCCAAGATCGTAGAATTTCACGAAGTTCTCACGGTGACTGGTTGCCAGCTCTCCCGCGTACCACATCTGGTCGAGCGCCTTTTTATGAGGCGGTCGCGCCCACATCTCGCGGCTTTCCGCCTTTGTGTCGAACGCATGGGTCGAAAGCGCTCCTTCCCGGGCGATGCGCTCGCGGATGCGCCGGATATCCTCTTGGGCCAACCCGGAGCGATACCAGTCCGCGCGCGACACCTTCGCCCCCAAGCGCCGGAACTGCCGCTGCCAGTAGGGAAGCACGTCCATCGGGATCAACGAGGCATCGTGCGTGAAATGCTCGAAAAGCTGCCGCCCCCTCAGAAGCGGCCACAAGCTGCGCTCGCGGTAGTTCCGGTTCCGGCTCCACAAGATGTGATGATGCGCCCGTGTGACATTCCGGATCGTGTCGAGTTGCACGAATCCCAACTGCCGGATCGTCTTCATCACATCGACGGCGCCGGAGGGATTGTGGGCCAGCCCGTTGGCGTGAAGCCAAAGCCGGCGTGCGGCCCGATTCCCGATGCGCAGCGGCGCGCTCAAGGGCGGCTCATGTAGACCAGCGTATCGCTGAGGGCGCGGCCCTCCAGCTGCAGGACCGTGTTCATGAAAAGCCGTCCGATGGCGCAGGCCTCGGTCGTGCTGGCCTGTTCGAGGTTGATCATCGCCTGCATCAGATCACCGGCGCGGTCGGTCGCCATGATGCTGCGCGTCATGCTGGCCTGAAGTCGCTCTTCGACCCGACGTGCTGCAACCTCGCTCAAGCGCACCGGCTGGCGCCGCGCACCAATGCGGGCCGCCTGTGCCTGGATGCGATAGTATTTTTCCAACGCGTCCGTATTCAGACGGGCGGCCACGCGCGACGTCAGTTCGGCAAACCGCGCCGGGCGCATGCGGTTGCTTACCGCCATACCGCACTGCCGGATTGTAAGTGTCTCCATGATCTTGCGTTCGACGGTATAATAGAACTTCAGGTCCCGGGTCGGCAGATGGCCGAGCCCGCGTTCGATCAGAGGCCACATCAGGCCGTCCGAAACGCGCACGGCTGTCGGATCCTCGAACGCGGCAATGACCTGATCGGCGACGTATCCGGCGATGACCGGGTCGCGATACAGCAATTCGGCCTGCGCCACTGCCAGATCCAGGTTGTCGCCGCGAAATCCTAACAGGCGAAGGTCCTCGCGGATGGGCGCGATGTCGGGCAATTGACCCAACAGTCGGATGACCTCCTGACGTTCCGCCCGGGTGTCGCGGTCCTGGGCAAGGGCAACCCCGGTGCCTGCCAGGATCAGCCAGGCGAGAACTGCAACAAAACGCAAGAGACGTCTCCTATCCGTGGCGGCAGAGCAAACGCGGGGCGCGCTCCGCATCTGCGCAAGGCCAACCTAAGGATTCTCGAACGGTTTGAAAGCCCCTTCCCGACGGGCCCGCTCCGAAATGCCTTGCGGCACCTGTTTCTCGCAACGAGAATCGCCGGGAATTCAGCGTGTTTCCTTCGGACCTTACGCGCTGGATTCAACTTCACATACCTGCTAGGCACTTTCGCACCGAGCACATTTCCGGAGCGTCCCATGAGCGCCACAAGCCGTAAATCAGCGCCACTTCCCGACGACATCCGCGCTATGAAAGGTGCCACGCCGATCGTGTCGCTGACCGCCTATACCACGCCCATGGCGGAACTGATGGATCCACATTGCGATTTCGTGCTGGTCGGCGACAGCGTAGGCATGGTGCTGCATGGCCTGCCCAACACGCTGGGCGTCACGATGGAGATGATGATCCTGCATGGTCAGGCCGTGGCACGGGGTCTCAAGACCGCCATGCTGGTCGTCGACATGCCATTCGGGTCGTACGAGGAAAGCCCTGCTCAGGCCTTCCGAAACGCATCGCGCCTCATGGCCGAGACCGGCTGTGCGGCGGTCAAGCTCGAAGGCGGTGCTCATATCGCCGACACCATCGCCTTTCTGGTGGCGCGTGGCGTGCCGGTCATGGCGCATATCGGCCTTACGCCGCAATCCATCAACACGCTGGGCGGCTATCGGGTGCAAGGCCGCGACGAAGGCGCCGGAAAGGTTCTGAGAGACGCGCGTGCGATCGCCGAGGCGGGCGCATTTTCGGTCGTTCTCGAGAAACTGCCCGCCCCACTTTCGGACGAAATCACCCGCGAGATACGCATACCCACGATCGGGATCGGTGCCTCGGCCGGGTGCGACGGGCAAATCCTCGTGCATTACGACATGCTGGGGCTCTTCACCGCGTTCAAGCCCAAATTCGTCAAGCGCTACGCGCATCTGGGCGAAGAGGCGGAACGGGCCATCGCCACCTACGCAGAAGAGGTCCGCGCCCGCGCCTTTCCGGCCGAGGAGCACGTTTATTCAAACAAGGCACCGAACACGTGACTGCGCCTATCCTGCGAAGCCTGCCTGACCTGCGGACGATGACCGCCCCCTGGCTGCGGGCCGGCGCGCGCATCGGCGTCGTGCCGACCATGGGCGCGCTTCACGACGGTCACCTGTCGCTTGTGGCGGCCGCAAAGCGCGACTGCGACCATGTGATCGTGACGATTTTCGTCAACCCAAAGCAGTTCAACAACCCCGAAGACCTGGCCAACTACCCCCGAACTGAGGATGACGATGCGCGAAAGCTCGCGCGTTTCGAGGTCGACGCATTGTGGGTGCCGGATTGCGACCAGATGTATCCCGGCGGTTTCGCCACGAACGTGTCGGTGTCCGACCTGACCGATGTGATGGACGGGGCACACAGGCCCGGCCATTTCGACGGTGTGGCCACGGTGGTGACGAAACTCTTCACGCAGACACGGGCGACCGATGCCTATTTCGGTGAAAAGGATTTTCAGCAGTTACTCGTCGTGCGCCGACTTGCCGCCGATCTGGATCTCGGCGTCACCGTGCACGGGTGCCCCACGATCCGCGACATTGACGGGTTGGCGCTCAGTTCAAGGAACCTGCTTTTGTCCGATCGCGCGCGCACGATCGCGCCGCGACTGCACGAGGAAATGGAGGAGATCGCCAAAGGCCTCGCCCATGGCGAAGCTCTCGCCCCCCTACGGGAACGTGCCGTAGACCGCCTGCTCACGGCGGGTTTCACCAAGGTCGATTACCTTGACCTGCGGTCCCAAAGCGATCTGCGCAGTGTCACCGACACCGCGCAGCCTGCTCGCTTGTTCGCCGCCGCCTATCTCGCGGGGGTTCGGCTGATCGACAATATCGCCGTCTGAAGCTGATAGTGGCGTCAGAATTCGTTCGGGTTGCCCGACACGACGGTGCCCGTTCCGTCGGCGGTGTCACCGTTCATCCAGGTGACGGACTCTCCATCGATCGCGACGCCCCAGCAGTTTTCTTCTTCGCCGTAGTCAAAGCACATCTGATCGTCCTCAACGCGCCACGCGCCGGTGTAATCGGCACCCTTGATCGTGCCGTCCGTGTCGTAGAACTCTGTATAGGCAGAGCCGTCTGCCATGCTGCCCTGCACGGTGTTGCCTGAAATCGTTGACGTGATCTCGTCGCCAGACGCGAGTTCACCCGCCCAAAGCGGCGTCGCCGCGAACGCCGCTACGGCGGCACATAAGAAATGTCTCACAATCGTCCTCCTGATTTCGATATCCGATCAAGATGCGGCGATGCCCGGCCAGTTCAAGCCGACACGTGCAGGCCATCTTGGCCCAGGTCACGCGCCCCAGGTCGGCGCGGGGATCATGTGCCGTCGCCAGACAGCAGGCTGTGCAATGCCAATGCCATAACTTGCGCGCTTTGCACCATATCCTCGATATCGACGTATTCGTCCGGCTTGTGCGCGAGGTCGAGTATACCGGGCCCATAGGCGATGCAATTGCTCAGCCGCCCGATCCGGTCGATATGCTTCTGGTCGTAGGTGCCGGGGCTGACCACATATTCGGCCTCGCGCCGGAATACCGTCTGCACCGCCTGTGCGACGGCCCCCACCACCGGCGCATCGCGCGCGGTCATCGTGGGCTCGACACTGTGGATGCCCTTGATCGAGTAATCGAAGCCGGCCCGTCCCGCGCGCACGCGCTCCAGCACGTCGCGTACTTCCCGTTCGACTTCGCCGATATCCTCCTCGATCAGGAAGCGCCGGTCGATCACCATGCGGCAGCGATCGGGCACGCAGGGCGACGGCAACCCGGTATAGTCGGCCTCCTGCTCTCGTTCGCCGCCGTGGATGGAGTTTATGTTGAGCGTCGACTGCTTGGCACCTTCGGGCACAACAGGCATGTCCGTGCGTTTCTCCGCCAGCGCCGGGAACAGGCTCGCTTCCATCTCCGCCAGCACGGCGCCCATGTGTCGGACAGCACAATCGCCCAGAAACGGCATCGAGCCATGCGCGATTTCGCCCATCGTCTCGATCTCGGCCCACCAGACGCCCCGGTGGCCAAGACAGATCCGGTCCTTGTTCAACGGCTCGGGAATGATGACATGCTGAACCCGGGAGGGGCTGAAATAGCCCCGCTCCGCGAGGTATGCGACGCCGCCGAAGCCGCCCGACTCCTCGTCCGCGGTGCCACTTATCTCGATCGCGCCCGCGTAGTCGGGACAGACAGCGATGAATGCTTCCGCCGCAACGATGCTGGCCGCGAGCCCGCCTTTCATGTCGCAGGCCCCGCGCCCGTAAACGCGCCCCTCCTTCACCTCGCCACCGAACGGGTCCGTCGTCCAGCCATGGCCCACCTCGACCACATCGATATGGCTGTTGAAATGCACGCACTGGCCTGGCGCCCTGCCGTCGCGTCGCGCCACGAGGTTCCAGCGCGGATACCGATCGCTGTCGCCAACCGCGCCCTCGGCCCGTACCAGTTCGGTCTGAAACCCGGCCTTCAGAAGCCGTCGGTCCAGAAGGTCGCAGATTTCGCGGTAGTTCGCGCCCGGCGGATTAAGCGTGGGAATGCGGATCAGGTCTTGCGTCAGGCCGATCAGGTCATCGCGCCGCGCGGCCACTTCGGCCAGGAGCTTTGCCGTCACACCCTCGGTCACGCCCACGCCCTGCTGACGTCATGTCCGAGGGCGTAACCTCCTGGATTGCCCGGCAAAATGCCGGCCTGTGTCAGGCGGCAAGCGATGACCCGGCACGACTGCTGCACGATCCTGCCGAACCGGCACTCGCCGACGTGAAACCACTTTAACAAGGTCGGGAGGACCTTGATCCTGGTCGGACAGACGTGAAAATCCGAAAGCTCGGGCTCACCCCGACACGGTACCACCCGGTACATCTCGGCTATATCCGGCTGATCGCCGGCATCGGCGAGCGTCACACTGATCTGAGGCATCTGGTCGAACGGCCAAGCAACATCTGCATCTCGAAAGCCTAGCAATCCGCCCCGGACCTGACAACAGGCGGCGCATCGCGGTCGCCCAGAACCCTGTCGACCAGCGCGGGCAATGAAGCGAACTGGCTGAACCGGCCTGCCTGGGGCAGGTCGTCAACCGGGGTCTTGCGATACCCCTCGGTGAAAAGCGCGAAAGGCACGCCGGCCGTCCGGGACGTTTCCGCATCCACTTCGCTGTCCCCGACGAAGATGACCTCCTCTGAGCCGGTTTGACTGATGGCCCGCAGCAAGGGTGCCGGATCGGGCTTGCGCACCGACAAGGTATCACCGCCGACGATCACGCTGAAATACCGCGCCAGGTCCAGATGCGCCAGCACCGAAGCCGTCGGCCCCTCGGGCTTGTTGGTGCAAATGCCAAGCGCGACACCGGCACCATCCAGGGCGTCGAGGCACGCGGTCACGCCGGGATACGGCTGCGTCAGGTGGACCGCACCTTCGTAGACGTCAAGAAACTGCTGGAGGACCTGCGCCTGCAACGCGCTATCGTCGTCCAGGCCCCGTGCGGCAAGGCATCGCCTGACGAATGCTGCCGCGCCGTGGCCGACAAACCCCCGTGCCTCGGCCAGGGTGAAAGGTGCAATGCCGTGACCCGCCAGCACCCGGTTGGCGGCGGCGTGAATATCCGGCGCGCTGTCGATCAAGGTACCGTCCAGATCGAAGATAACAGCACGCGACCGGCGTCCGGATGTCGATCCCGCCTCAGGCATCATTCAGAACGAACTCACCAAACGCGCCTCCGGGCGTGCCGGGCCGCATTCGAACAAGACGAGAATCCGCCACCGCGGCCTGCCGGTGCCGCACCGCACGGCGATAGACCGGATCGCGCAGCATACCGACGAAAGCATCGACACTTGGATACTCCGCGATGAACGCGACGTCCCAGCCTTCGTCCTGTGGTCCGATCAGCATCATCTCGGGCTGTCCTGCCCATACGATCCGGCCGCCCAGATCGCGGAAAACCGGCGCACTTTCCCGTCCGTAGGCGGCATAAGCCTTCGCCCCGGTCGCGATGGTACCGTCGCTATAATCCGCCTCTTCACGCAGACGGATCAGGTTGAGCATTTGGACCGGGCCTTCGCGAGCCATGGCCCGAAACGCGGCAAAGCTTTCTTTCGTCGGATCAATGTAGTGCGACATCCGGCTCCCTCTCGTGCCGTCACTCTGCCGGGCGCGAACCGGAAAGGAAAGCGTTGCGGGCTCGTCGTCTGCAACCGAACATCCAACACTCGTTTACCAAGGGAGTTGTTCAATCATCCGCGGCACCGGGGTGATCCGGAATGCGGCCCTTGGCCGAACTTCATCTCGGTGTTGTAGCCCCAACTCACCCGCGATCCCCTTCGGTTGAGTCAGAACAGCCAAATCGGCCTGTGGTATCGCGTAGAAAACCACGTGCCGGGGGGGAACCACTCACGCCCTCCGCATCTCCTCGACCCAAAGCGGCACGACCTCGCTTGCCGGGCCCCGACGATGCTCCGCGAAATCGCGCGATGCAGTGGATACCTCGAGGTTCAGTTCCACCGTATGCGCACCCATCCGGCGCGCATGTTGGCCAAAGGCCGCCGCCGGATACACATTGCCCGATGTCCCGACTGCCGCAAAGATATCGGCATCGGCCAGCGCAGGGTCGATCCGCTCCATCCCGTAGGGTATCTCACCGAACCACACCACGTCCGGTCGGGTCGCCCTTTGCCCGCATTCGGGGCAGGTATCTTCGGGCTGCATGACCTTCGGCGCCGGCCAGCGGTGGCCGCAGGCATGGCACAGGGCGCGGTCGAGTTGCCCATGCATGTGCACCACGTTGCGGCTGCCCGCGGCCTCGTGCAGGCCATCCACGTTCTGCGTTATGATCAATACCTCGCCCGCATTTTCCGACTCGAGCCGCGCCAGCGCCTCATGCGCCGCGTTGGGACGCGCGGCAGCGGCCTGCGCACGCCGGGCGTTGTAGAATTCCTGCACCAGGCCCGGATTGCGCGCAAACCCCTCCGGCGTCGCCACATCCTCTATCCGGTGCTGCGCCCACAGCCCGTCCTGATCGCGAAACGTGCCAAGCCCGCTTTCGGCCGAAATGCCCGCGCCCGTCAGGATCACGATTTTGGACATCAGGGCGTTGCCTCCGGGTAAACTCATTCTTGGCTCAATTTACCTGCTAGCGATAGCTTTGAAACCCTCCGATTCTTGAAATCCAGCGACCAGTATTGCGTGGCCGCGCGGCTTCGGCCCTCCGAGAGAATTCGTACGAATTTTCTGCGCTGAGCACTGCTCAATGCGTTCAAATCGTGACGGCTGGAAGTTTCGTATTTCCTGAAAACGCCCTTTGGCAGCTGGAAAAACAGCGGCGGTTTCCGATCATGTCCCTTGTCTGACACGGCCAGAGGGCGCAATCCGAAACGGACAGGAGATTTGCCATGCCGCTTACCTACCTCAAGACCGCCCCCGGCCAACCGCCCCAGACGATGGCCGACGTCACCGATACCGTTCAAATGATGCTGGCCCGTCTCAAGGCCGGCGGCGCGCAAACCGCGCTGGAATACACGCGGCAACTGGATGGCTGGACCGGCGATATCGCGGTGTCCTCGGACAGCATCGAAGCCGCGATTGCCCGCGTTCCGCAGGATTTGAAGGAGCATATTCGCTGGGCGCACGAAAACATCTCTCGTTTTGCCGCGGCCCAACGCGCCACAGCCCAGGACATGGAGATCGAGCTGCGCCCCGGCCTGATCGCGGGCCAGCGCCAGATCCCGGTGCAGGCGGCCGGCTGCTATGTGCCGGGCGGGCGCTACACGCATATCGCCTCTGCGCTCATGTCCATCGCCACGGCGCGCGAGGCCGGCGTACCCGACATCACTGCCTGCTCTCCGCCGAACGGCGCAGCGGGCATTCCCGACGCCATGCTTTTCGCGATGCATCTCGCGGGTGCGACGCGCATCCTGTGCATCGGCGGGGTGCAGGGCGTCGCCGCGATGGCCTTCGGCATGTTCGGCGCACCGGCGGCAGATATTCTTGTGGGTCCCGGAAATGCCTTCGTCGCCGAGGCCAAGCGGCAGCTGTTCGGCCCCATCGGCATCGACATGTTCGCGGGCCCCACCGACAGCCTCGTGCTGGCCGATCACACCGCCGATCCGGAGGTCGTTGCCGGCGACCTCGTCAGCCAGGCCGAGCACGGCCATAACAGTCCCGTCTGGCTGGCCACCACGGACCGCGCGCTTGCCGACACCGTGGTTGCCCGCGTGCCCGACCTGATCGCTGAACTGCCGGAGCCCAACCGCCGCGCCGCGACACAGGCCTGGGCCGATCTGGCCGAAGTCGTGCTGTGCGACACGCCGGAAGACATGGCGCAATATGCCGACGCCAAGGCGCCCGAGCACCTGCAGGTCATGGCCGAACACCTCGACTGGTGGCGCTCCCGCCTCACGGCCTACGGTTCGCTTTTCCTTGGCGAGAACACCACCGTCAGCTTTGGCGACAAGGCGTCGGGACCCAACCACGTGCTGCCGACGTCTGGAGCCGCCCGCTACACTGGCGGCCTTTCGGTGCACAAGTTTCTCAAGACCGTGACCTGGCAGACCGTCTCGGACGACGCTATTGCCGACCTCGCGCGCGCCACCGCCGCCATCAGTCGCGCCGAACGCATGGAGGGCCACGCCCTGGCCGCCGATATCCGGCTGGACAAATGCACCGGACCTGCCAAACTCACAGCGAATACCAAAGGATAAGACCCAGATGAACCTTGCAAAGTTTCCCCGCGTACGCCTCGCCCACCTTGCCACGCCGCTTGAACACATGCCGCGTCTCAGCGAGGCTCTGGGCGGCCCCGAGATCTGGATCAAGCGGGACGATTGCACGGGGCTGTCCACCGGCGGAAACAAGACCCGCAAGCTGGAATTCCTGATGGCCGAAGCACAGGAACAGGGCGCTGAAATGGTGATGACGCAGGGCGCGACCCAGTCGAACCACGCCCGCCAGACCGCGGCCGCAGCGGCCAAGCTGGGGCTCGCCTGCCACATCCTTCTCGAGGACCGGACCGGCTACAATTACGACAACTACAAGTATAACGGCAACGTTCTCCTGGATCACCTGCACGGCGCGACGATGGAACATCGCGGCCCCGATCTCGACATGAACGCCGAAATGGAAGCGGTGGCCGACAAGTACCGCGAAGAGGGCAAAAAGGTCTACACCATTCCCGGAGGCGGCTCCAACGCCACCGGCGCACTTGGATACGTCAACTGCGCCTTCGAGATGCTGCACCAGTTCGTCACGATGGGCCTGAACGTCGACCACATCGTTCACGCAACAGGATCGGCAGGCACGCAGGCGGGGCTGATCACGGGTCTCAAGGCGATGAACGCGCAAATCCCGCTTTTGGGTATTGGCGTCCGTGCACCGAAACCCAAGCAGGAGGAAAACGTCTACAACCTCGCCGTCAAGACGGCCGAGAAGCTGGGCTGTCCCGGTGTCGTCGCGCGCGAGGACGTGGTCGCAAACACCGATTACGTCGGTCCCGGCTATGGCATCCCCGCCGAAGACACGCTGGAAGCCATCGACCTTTTCGCCCGGACCGAGGCGATCCTGCTTGACCCGGTCTATTCGGCCAAGGGCGCAGCAGGTCTCATCAACCTCTGCCGCAAGGGGCACTTCAAGAAAGGCGAGCGCATCGTCTTCCTTCACACCGGCGGAGCGATCGGCCTGACAGGCTACAGCCATTGCTTCGACGTGCCGAAATAGGCGCCTGATGAAGCCGGTCGGAATCCTGGGCGGGATGGGGCCGGAGGCCACCATCCTGCTCATGCAAAAGGTCCTTTCCGCAATCCCCGCGCAGGACGACGCCGACCATGTTCCCCTGATCGTACATCAGAACCCGCAGGTGCCGTCCCGGATCAAGGCGCTGATCGACGGCGACGGGCAGGACCCGATGCCAGTTCTGATGTCCATGGCGCAGGATCTAGAACGCGCCGGCGCCCAGGCGCTGGCCATGCCATGCAATACCGCTCACCACTACGCGGTGGCCGTTGCGAATGCCACCAGCCTGCCGTTCCTGGACATGATAGAGCTGACGGCTCGGCATCTTGGCGAAACCGGCGCGGGAACCGTTGGCATGTTAGCCTCCCCCGCGACGCGCAAGGTGGGCGTATTCGACACGAAATTCGACGCGCATGACCTGAAGCCGCTCTGGGCCGATGACGAAGACGACCTTCTCGACATCATTCGCGCGGTCAAAGCCGGGAGCGATCTGACCACGCTCGCGCCCCACATGGGACGCATCGCGGCAGGCATGGCGGACAAAGGCGCCGATCACCTGCTCATCGCCTGCACCGAACTTTCCCTGATGAGCGAGAGCCTCCCGGACGCCATCCCTTATACCGACAGCCTGGACTGCCTGGTGAAGGCGGTCGTCGATTTCTCGACAAAGTGAGTCGCCGCCACCACGGCGCTCCAGAACTCAGAAATTGGTCTGTTGACAATCTCTACTTGTATATACATTGTATCCCAAATCGAACAATCGTTTCGCACAACAAACCACTCACGGAACTATCCAGAATGACAGACCTCACGCGCATAACGGGCATTGGCCCTGGCCTTGCTTCACAAATGATCGCCGCCGGGATACCGGATGCCGAAGCCCTGGCGAAAGCTCACCCCTCGGACATCGTGATCGTGCGCGGCGTCGGCGCCGCCACGGCCCCGGTTCTGATCGCACGTGCAAAACAGATCACGGCACCCACACCCGACCCCGCGTCGCAAACCGATCGCGACGCTGCGGTGGCACGCCCTGCGGCCAAGACCAATCCCGGCAAGAAGAAGCGCACCAGGTCCGCGGAAAGCAAGGGGAAGGACGACGCGAAAAAAGACTCTCCTTCGAAGGCGGAAAAGAAGGCCAAGAAAGCCGCGAAAAAGATAAAAGCCAAGGCGGAAAAGAAGGCCGACGAAACCGAAAAAGCGGCAAGGAAGGCGGCCGACAAAGCCGAGAAGAAATCCGGGAAAGCCAAATCAAAGGCAAAGAAGGCAGCCAAGAAGCTGAAGCTTCAAGCTAAGGAGATCAAGGCCAAGGCAGACAGGAAAGCCAAGAAGATCAAGAAAAGGGCCACCAAATCCAAGGCCTGATCTTGCGGCGCGAACGAAACACACTGCTCAAAGGCTGGTTGACCGATGCGGCCTGGGATGGCGCGAACGGACCGCCGGATATACGATTTGGCTGATTGACTGCCAAGCACCGTTGCAAGTGGCCAGTTCGAAATATCTCGGCCGCTATTCAGATCGTTCCCTTTTCCTGCGACAAATCACGCCCGCTACCGATTGCGATAGAAGAATACCAGCTTCTCCGGCTGCCCGCTCGGTGGCGGAGGAAAGGGAGCCGCACTGCGTACCTGGGCTTCTGCTGCGCTGTCTATGCCCGCCGATCCGGAACTGTTGAGAATGCGCACCCAGGCCAGCGACCCGTTCGGATTGATCTGAAAATATACACGCGCGGAGCCTGTCGCCTGATTGTCTATCCGCGGCCTGCGATTGAGTTGCATCAGGACACGCCCGGCGTAATTGGTCGTACCGGCGTTGCCCTGTCCGCCCGATCCGCCGAAATCGCCCGGCGAAGCGCTGCCGACGCGGCCAAGCGCCGTCAGGTCTGTACCATCTCGCTTGTACGCGGTCAGAGGCGACTCGTAGGTCGGAGTTCGCCGCGCCTGTGCCTGGCGCTGTTCAGGCACACCCAGTTGCTCGGCGGTGGGCCGGGTGCTGGGCGGCCGCAGAGACCTGGTGACCGCCGAGGCTTCCAGGTTCGGCTCCTCCGCCGCGATCACGTTCTCAGGTGCCTCCGGCGTCGGAGCAAGCGCCGCCTCGTCGGTCTCCGGTGTGACCTCCTCGGGTCGCGGCGTCTCCTCGGCTTCGGCAGCGTCCTCGGCAGGTTCGGGCGCGCCCTGCTCGACGCCCTCGGGCGCTTGCGGCTCGGCGTCCGGCGCATCGGGCGCAATCATCGCGATGTCGGATGTGCTCTGATCCTCGCCGCTGTTCTCGGCAACGTCCTCGGACTCCTCTCCGGCGCCTTCGTCCGGGCTTCCGGTTTCGCCCTCGGGGCCGTCCGGGGCCGTCACCTCCTCGGGGTTGTCGGAGGCCACCATCGCATTGGATGTCTGCATCGTGTCCGGCTCGGTCACATCGGGCGGCTCGACCGCTTCGGTCGGCTCCGGCTCTGGTGGCTCCGGCAACGGTTCGGCGAGGTCCTCGAAGGCGCGTCCCGTGTCTGGCACCGGTTGCTCCTGCGGTGCAGATGTCGTGTCTTCGGTATCGTCCACAATGTCCTGCCAACCAACGCCGACGGCATGCAGGAACAGCGATACGAGGATGGCCACCACGGCCACGGGGATGGATCGTTTGATCATGCCACTATCGAGCCGGGCCCCGCGCATGGCACAGGCCGATTTGACCGTCGGCCTGGCCATTCAGGCACGTTTTGAAAGCAAGGCGTTTATCAGGCATGAACACGGCTCACCGATCCTCGGAGACGGGGCCATGCCCCACTGCGCCGGCAGATTACGCCAAGCCGCTCCGACACGAAACCACGGCCTACGCTATCGTGATCGACCGCCGGCCCGGGGCACCACGTGGTCAGGCGCGGCTCTTTTCCAGTTCGTTGCGCAGTTCCTCGGCCTCGTGCCGTGCCTCGCGCAGCCCGTCCATCGTGGCCGACAGTTCCGCCTCGGTCTGGCTCAGCTGGTTGGTCAGTTCCGCCTCGCGCTGCTGAAGGTAGGTGATCGCCTGGTCGCGGGTTTCCTCGGCTTCGTGCAATTCCTGCGCCATGCGCTCCAACTCGCCAACGTCGGACCCTGACACCCGAATGAACCGATGCACCAACCAATTGGCGAACCATCCCATGCAGAACGCCACGAACAAAACGATCGCCGTGGCTATGATAAATTCAGTTCTGTTCATCCGTCCCGGTTTCCTGCTCGGCGTCGCCCCCCGCCGCATCGGTCTCGTTTAGCGCTTCTTCTTCCAGCGCTTCAAGCGTTGTTTGCTGTTCTTTGATCGGTTCCGGCCGGATGACCCGGAATTCGATCCGGCGATTGGCCTCGCGGCCCTCTTCGCTGTCGTTGCTGGCGATCGGATCACTTTCGCCGTATCCCTTGGCCCGTATGGCCGATGTCAGTACACGGCGCGACCGCAACTCGTTGAGAACCGACTGTGCCCGCGCCTGGCTCAGTTGCTGGTTCATCACCTCGCGTCCCTGGCTGTCGGTGTGGCCCTGGATCTCCATGCGGATTTCACCACAGGCCTTCAGGATATCGGCGATCCGGTCCATGATCTGCGCACCGTTGGAATCCACATCCGTCTCACCCGGCTCGAAGGTGATCTTGCTATCGGCCTGCACCTCGGCGATCTGCGCTTCGCACTCCTCCGGGGTGGGTTTGCTCGCCACCGGGTCCAGTTCCTCGCGGTAATTCACGTCTATGTCGAAATCCGCGGCTTCTCCCAGCTTGGCGGCGAACATCGCCGAAATCTCCGCGCTGGCGTCTTGCTGCCCGGTCAATCCCGTTACCGCGATGCTTTCCGGCCCCACGGTCACGGCCCCGTTCGACAGATACGCCAACGCTTCCAGTCCGGTCAGCACGCGCACCGTCCAGTCCGTCGGCAGGTTTTCAGCAACCCGCGCGGTTGTGCTGACCACGTCAGAGCTGAACTTTGCCTTGGCAAAGCTGTCGACCATTTCCCGCGCCTGCGCGCTTTCGACCCGGCCACGGATCTGAACCAGCCCTTCAGGCGACAGCGTGGCGACGAACTCCGGCGGCGCTTCCTCGGCGGCATCCTTGGGCTTTGGCAGCACCGCCTTCAATGCAAAGACGTCCGGCAGGCTGGTCTCCAGCCGTCCGATCACCGTGTCATACAGCTTTTCATCCGTGCCTTCGGCGGCCACCAGCGCGATATCGGCGTCCGAGAAGGTCACGCTGCCGCCACCCAACTCGCCCAGCGCCCCAATCGCCAGTTCCGCCGCGCGGCCCCATTGTGGCGACGGGACGCCCAGCGCAAGGGGGCACTGCGCCTTCTGCTGCAAGCCGGCCTGTCCTGCGGCGGCAAGGATACGGTCCTTTGCGGCTTCGGTATCGGCGGCGCAGGCGTCAAAGCTGCCCTCGCCATCCTCCAGCAGATAGCGCAGCGTGAAAGGCGTGATTACCGGCCGCGGCGCCGAGATGTCCAGAGACAGGCGCACACCTTCAGGCACTCGCCGGGCCAGCTGCGTTTCCAGGTTGCGCTTGTCCTCGTGACTGTCAGCCATGGTCACCACGCTCACTCTGCGGGCCTCGACCGAGATCTTGGTGCGCGGCATCTGCTTGAGGATGTCGACCGCGTATCCGATCGCGTCATCCCACGTCTCGGGATGCGGATAATCGGCCATCTCCAAAAGGTCGGTCACCTCCTTGCCGGGCGCATTCTTGGCCACGTCCTCGATCAGCTGCTCGCGGTCGGTCTCGGCCGGGATCAGACCGATCAATGACAGCCCGCTGTCATTACTCAGGATCTCGACCGAGAATCGCGGCGGCGCGATATCTGCACTGTCGGCCACCAGCATCTGGTCGATGATCCGGGCCGATTCCACTACGCTTCCCGCGATCGACAGTGCGCGAAAGCGCGTGGCCTCGGACGGTGCCGTACCGGCCAGGAATACCTGCAACCCGTCGGCATCTACTTCCGTCCATGTCATCCCGCGCTCGTCCAGCGTGTCGCGCACCGCGTTGCGCGAGCCTTCCTCGATCACTTGCACCGAGAATCGCGCCGCGAAAAGGCACAGGACGAAGGCCAGAAAGAAGGTACCAAGAATGGCGAAGATGGAGGAAAGGCGCATGAACCCAAGGCTCGCCGTTGTTTACCACCCGGCCTATTTATGCGCCACCGGCCCCGAGTGCAATCAGACGAACAGGGCTGCGGCGAAAAACGGCAGGGGCAGCAGGCCCGCATCGCGGTTCGACCGAAACAGCCGCAACAGCGTCGGATCGTCCTGCATGTCGAATTGCCGGAGCTGCCAGAACAGGTGCCATCCGAACGCCCAGGGGCCGATCAACGCCACCAGCACCGCGAGCGCCGAGCCGCCCACCGCCGCGCCGATCACCGCGATGGCCATCAGGCTGACCGCGCCGATCAGGAACCGCTGCAACCAGACCGGCGTGCGGTCGGCAAAGAGCCTGGCGGTGGATTTCACCCCGATCAGCGCATCGTCTTCCGCGTCCTGCTGCGCATAGACCGTGTCATAGAACAGCGTCCATGCAATCCCGGCCACGTACAGCACCACCGCCGGCCATTCCAGCCGCCCGCTATGCGCCGTCCACGCCAGCAACGCGCCCCAGTTGAACGCAAGACCAAGGAAGATCTGCGGCCACCACGTGAACCGCTTGGCAAAGGGATAGATGCACACCGGCGCCAGTGAGATGATCCCGAGGATGATCGCAGCCATGTTGAAAGTCAGCAGGATGCAGAACGACACGAGAGCCTGCGCCACCAGCCAGGCCAACGCCTGCGTCACGCTGACCTGCCCCGAGGGTATGGGCCGCGACGCGGTGCGCGACACGGACCCGTCGATATGCCGGTCGGTGATGTCGTTCCACGTGCAGCCCGCACCGCGCATCAAAAACGCCCCGATCCCGCAGCCCGCGAATATCCACAGGTCGTGCCATGTGGCCCGTCCGTCATGCAGCATCGACAACAGCAGCCCCCACCAGCACGGCAGCAAGAGCAGCCACGTCCCGATCGGCCGGTCGGCTCGGCTCAACCGCAGATAGGGTCGGCTCCAGGCCGGGGCCGAGCGATCCACCCAGTTGCCCTTGACGGCATCGGCCACCTCGCCGGTCGCATCTGGCGTCTGGTTCGGTCCGGTCATATGTTGGCCCCATGTCGACTGCAAAGATCAGGCTTTATGTAGAGCACCCTCTCGGGGAAGGGCAAACGGTTCCTCTGGACCGCGACCAGGCGCATTATCTCTTCGGGGTCATGCGGCAGGGCACGGGCGATGCCGTCCTGCTCTTCAACGGCCATGATGGCGAATGGCATGCCACCGTGGCCGAGGCGTCCAAGCGAGGCGGCCTGCTGAACGTCGAGCGCCAGACCCGCCCTCAGCAAGACCCGCCCGACCTCTGGCTGCTTTTCGCCCCCATCAAGAAGGCCCGCACCGACTTCATCGTCGAGAAAGCCGCCGAGATGGGCGCCGCCCGCATCTTGCCCGTTCAGACCGATTTCACCAATTCCGAACGCATCCGGCAGGACCGCCTGCAAGCCCACGCCGTCGAGGCCGCCGAGCAATGCGGCGGCACATATGTCCCCGAAGTGACGGACCTGCAAAAGCTCGACCGCCTGCTTGCCGACTGGCCCGAGGGCCGCCAACTGATGTTTTGCGACGAGGCACTGGCCGGCGCAAACGAGGCCGTTCGACAAGACGGTCATGCAGGCCCCTGGGCCATCCTGATCGGCCCGGAGGGCGGCTTTTCAAACGCCGAGCGCGCGCGCCTCCACGATCTGCCTTTCACTCATGCCGCGTCCCTCGGCCCCCGCATCCTGCGCGCCGACACCGCCGCCGTGGCCGCCATGACCGTATGGCAACAGCGCTTCGGAGACTGGGCATGAGCTTCATCCGCCCCGACGCCGCCGCAAGTCTCAGCCGCTGGCGCGAGGTGCTGATCGGCGCGGGCGTCGTCGCCCTCGGCGCATGGTGGTCGGTCGGCTTCATCGGCATCCTCTCGTGGGTCGGCTACATCCTGTTGCCGGTCGGGGCCGCACTCACGTTCATCGGCCTGCAACGCGCCCGCTTCCGCCGCGCCACTGGCGGGCCCGGCATCGTCCAGGTGGATGAGGGCCGCGTCACCTATTTCGGCCCGCTCACGGGCGGCACCGTCGACCTGGCCGAGATGTCCCGCCTCACGCTCGAACATGCCGCCAAGCCTGCCCACTGGGGCCTGCACCAGCCTGGCCAGCCCGCCCTGATGATCCCGACGACCGCCCAGGGCGCCGACACGCTCTTCGACGCCTTCACCACCCTGCCCGGCCTGCGCGTGCAAAAAATGCTCGCAGCACTCTCGTCACAAGATCGCGAAACCGTCACCGTCTGGTCCACATACACCAATCGGCTGCATTGACACCCCTGCCCATTCGGGCCAAGCCTCTCCCCCAAGTTCGCGCGCAATGCAGGAAAATTCTCTATGTCCATCCCCCAATCAGGCGGCGGCCCGATCGAGTCCGAGGCCCAACTGGCAGGCTATCTCGAAAGCGGCTGCAAACCGCGCGACACCTGGCGCATCGGCACCGAGCACGAGAAGTTCGGCTACTGCAAGGACACGCTCAAACCCATTCCCTATGAGGGCGACCGAAGCGTGCGTGCCGTGCTCGAAGGCCTGCGCGACAAGCATGGCTGGTCCCCTGTCATGGAAGGCGACAACCTGATCGGCCTGGAAAAAGACGGCGCTAACGTGTCGCTTGAACCCGGTGGACAGCTCGAACTCTCCGGCGCGCCGGTCGAGACCATCCACCACACCTGCGACGAGGTGAACGTGCACCTGGCCGAGGTCAAGGATGTCGCAGACAAGGTCGGCGTCGGCTTCATCGGGCTTGGCGCCGCGCCGATCTGGCGGCACGAAGACATGCCGATGATGCCCAAGGGCCGCTACAAGCTCATGGATGCCTACATGCAGAAGGTCGGCACCATGGGCCAGACCATGATGCGCCGGACCTGCACCGTGCAGGTCAACCTCGATTTCGCATCCGAGGCCGACATGGTGCAGAAACTGCGCGTGGCCCTGGCGCTGCAACCCGTCGCCACCGCGCTGTTTGCCAACTCGCCCTTCCTCGACGGGCAGCCCAACGGTCACAAGTCCTGGCGCGCCCGCGTCTGGCGCGACCTCGACGCCGACCGCACCGGCATGCTGCCCTTCGTGTTCGAGGACGGCTTCGGCTTCGAGCGCTATGCCCAGTACGCGCTCGATGTGCCGATGTATTTCGTCTATCGCGACGGGCAATATATCGACGCTCTGGGCCAGTCCTTCCGTGACTTCCTCAAGGGTGAACTGCCCGCCCTGCCGGGCGAAACGCCGACGCTTTCGGACTGGGCCGATCACCTGACCACGATCTTCCCCGAGGCGCGGATCAAGAAATTCATGGAAATGCGCGGCGCCGATGGCGGGCCGTGGCGGCGGCTCTGCGCCCTGCCCGCCTTCTGGGTGGGGCTAATGTATGACCAGTCCGCGCTCGACGCGGCATGGGACGTGGCCAAGGGCTGGGACGCCGAGACGCGCGACGCGCTGCGCGTGGCGGCCAGCGAACAGGCCCTCGATGCCAAGGTCGGCAATATCTCGATGCACGACCTCGCGCGCGAGGTTCTGTCGATCGCCGAAGCCGGCCTAAAGGCCCGCGCCCGCCCCGGCGCCGGCGGCATGGTCCCGGACGAGACCCACTTCCTCAACGCACTTCAGGAAAGCGTCGAGTCCGGCCGCGTGCCCGCCGACGAATTGCTCGACCGCTATCACGGCGCCTGGAACGGCGACCTCACCCGGATCTACGAAGAATTCAGCTACTGATGGGCGGACCCGCCCCGGGCTTGACCCGGGAGCCTGCCCCGGGCTGGACCCGGGGGCTCCCGCACAAACAGAAAAGGCCGCCCGGACCGGGGCGGCCTTTTGCTTTTTCAACTCCGGTCTCAGCTATCGGCAAGCACGTTCGACCTGTAAAGCATCAGCCGCAGCGTATTTACCGCGTGCGAGAACCCCAAGCCCAGGCACAGCACCGCCAGCCCCAATCCGACGAAGAACGCCATCATCGGGGCCTGCGCCAGCAGCGGGAATGCCGCCGCGATGAGAAACACGCCCCCCGCGCCGATGGCGCAAAATCCCGTCGCCACGGTCACGGCGACCAAGCGCGCCGCTGGCCCGGTCTCGGGGCACTCCCGCTGCATCGAACCGATCAGCACGATCATCCGTGTCAGGGCGACCAACGCCAACAGCGACAGTCCGATAAAGCTCAGCAAGTAAGTCAACATTGTCTCGTCTCCTTCAGATGGGGCGTGCATAGATATCGCGCCGAAAATTGCGGTAGAACATGCCGAACACGCCGCCCCAGAGCGGGGCAAAGATCAGGCCGAATCCAACGAAAAGAGAGAACCCCTGAACCGCGCGCTCGCCGGCGGTCACCAATTGGTACAGCATGAAGGCAGCCGCCGGCACGCCGTAGCTGGCAAGGGCCAGCCCGGCGATGCGCCACGGTTCGGGCGGCCTGTGCCCGAGATACCACAGCAGCACCGGCACCCCGATCGCCAGGTAAATGGGCCCGCCGAACACAACCGCGAAGATCGGGATGCCCAAGGCCCAGAAACCTCCGGCGGCGACGGCCAGCGGTGCGGCCAACAGCGCGAAAAAGAACGCCACCGGATCGATCACGTAGGTTTCACATATTTTTGTATTTGCAGTTATTTCTGTCATAAGTGAAATCTCCTCTCAAATTTTTTACCCGGATTTGCCTTTCGGCAGGAACTTCGCAACCCGCGCCCCCAGTTTCACCGCGCTCAGCTGCACGGCCCGCGGCAGGCGCGCCACGTCTCGGTACCAGTCGTCGAACAGCTGCATAGTCTCCAGCGTCTCGCGGATGCGTCCGCGCACTTTCTTGGGCGTGCCGTCGGTTTCGGCCTCCTCCGCCACCGCCTTCAAAGCGGCAAGCGTCGGCGCGTACTCACGCTCCCGCCGCCCCTCGATCACCACGTTCACCAAGTCGAACATGTCACGCACGGATGTAAAATGGTCGCGCCGATCCCCCAGCTTGCGGCTGACCTTTACCAGTTTCCAGGCCTGCAACTCTTTCAGCCCGTTCGAAACGTTCGACCGTGCAAGGTTCAATGTTTCGCTGATGTCTTCGGCGGTCATCGGGTCCGGCATCACGTGCAGCAACGCATGAATCTGCGCGACCGAGCGATTGACGCCCCACTTGGCGCCCATTTCACCCCAATGCAGAATGAAGTTCTGTGTGGCGGGCGAAAGCTGCATCTTATGAATCCTGTCATTTCTGTAATGACAGAAATAACAGAAGTGAATGCAAAGTCAAATCCTTTCTCGCGGCACATGTCCTGAGGTACGAGATCTCGTGACAAGCCTGCGGGTGCCCCTGGCGTCACTTCTGGCCGATCTTCGGCTCCGTGCCGTCTCGCAGGCGGCGAATGTTCGCCGCGTGGCGCAAAAAGATGAAAAGGGTCAATACAATTCCAAGCACGAACAAATCGCGGTATCCCAGGAAAACCATCCAGACCGTCGACAACGCCGCCATGTAGATCGCGGCCATGCTCGAAATGCGCATCCCCACTGCCGCGACCAGCCAGGTCAAGCAACATGCGATCCCCACGGGCCAGGCCAGCCCCAGGAAGATGCCAAGGAACGTCGCCACCCCCTTGCCGCCCCGGAACGACAGCCAGATCGGATAACAATGCCCGGTGAACGCCGCCAGCCCGGCCAGTTGCGCCGCGTCTTCGCCCGCCAGGGCCCTCGCCAGCAGGACAGCCGCGGCCCCCTTGCCCCCGTCCAGCAACAAGGTGATCAACGCGCCCAGCTTGTTCCCCGTACGCAAGACATTCGTGGCGCCGATATTGCCCGAGCCGATGTTGCGCAGATTGCCAAGCCCCAAGACACGGGCCACGATCATTCCAAACGGGATGGACCCCAGCAGGTAGCCCACCGCCGCCCACAGGGCGAGAACCGCTAGACTGGATTGGATATCAGGCATTTACGTTCTCGAAAACCGCGTGTCCGGCAACATAGGTTGCAAGAACCTTACCTTGCAAGCGCTGCCCGTCAAACGGCGTATTTTTCGATTTCGATCGCAGCGTCCAGCGGTCCAGCACATAGGGCAGGTCCGGATCGAAGAGAACGAGGTCGGCGGGCGCCCCCTCGGCCAGCCGCCCGGCGTCGAGACCCAGGCGCTTCGCAGGATTCAGCGCCAGCGCCCGGAACAGTGTCGGCAGGTCCAGGTCTCCAGCATGGTAAAGCCTCAGCGCCGCCGTCAGCAGGGTTTCCAGAGCCACGGCTCCGCTGGCGGCTTCCTCGAAGGGCAGGCGCTTGGATTCCTCGTCCTGCGGGGTGTGCATGGAACTGATGATGTCGACGGTGCCGTCGCGGACCGCCTCGACCATCGCACGGCGGTCGTCCTCGGACCGCAGCGGCGGCTTGACCTTGAAGAAGGTGCGATAGTCGGCGACGTCCAGTTCATTCAGCGTCAGGTGGTGGATCGACGTCCCTGCCGTCACGTCCAGCCCCGCCGCACGGGCCCGCTCCAGCACCGGCAGGCTTACGGCGCTGGTCACCTGGTCGATGTGATACCGCGCGCCCGTCGCCTCGACCAGCGCCATGTCCCGCTCCAACCCCATGCGTTCGGCCATCGTGCCCACGCCCGGCAGACCGCGCAACGACGCGAACTTGCCGGATGTCGCCGCCGCGCCCGCGCTCAGCACCGGATCCTGCACATGCCCCACGACCAGCGCCCCCAGGCTGCTGGCATAGGTCAGCGCCCGGCTAAGCACCTTGTTGTCGGCCACCACGTGATCGCAATCGGTAAAGGCCACGGCCCCGGCATCCATCAGGAACCCGATCTCGGTCATCTCGCGTCCTTCGCGACCCTTGGTCAGAGCCGCCATCGGCAACACGTTCACGGGCGCCGCCTCGTTGGCGCGACGAGCGACGAATTCCAGCGTCTCGGGGCTGTCGATCGCAGGAGCCGTGTCGGGCCGGGTGATCATCGTCGTCACGCCCCCCGCCGCTGCGGCGGCCCCGGCGCTGCGATAGCTTTCCTTGTGGCGTTCGCCGGGCTCGCACACCTTGACGCCCAGGTCCACTATGCCCGGCGCCAGGTACTTGGCCCTGCAGTCCACTCTTTGGCCGGCTGCGGGCGCGTCACCGCTGCCGCGAGCCTCGACCCGGCCCTTGTCGACAAGCAGCCAGCCTTCGGTGACCTCTCCCGCCTCCGGGTCGACCAGCCGGGCGTTCTCGAACACCACCGTCGTCATGCACTCTCCCTTTCCTGCACCTGTCGCATCAGTCGCATCACCTCCCCGGCCTCCGCGATCCGCTCGAAGCCGATATCGACGCGGTAGTGACCATTCTTGTGACGGCGCATCTCGTGATCGAACATGACCGATCCCGGTGTGCCATCCCGCAGTTCCAGCCGGGTCTGGCCCGTGATCGGATAGCTCTTCAAGCTCCGACCCAGAAACGGCAGGTCCCGCGCGATGAAGGCCCTGCTATCGGTCAGCGTGTACCAGGTATGTCGCCGCTTCCACGGCTCCCAGAAGATACCGCCGAACGCAATGCCCAGGCCGACCGAGAAATGGATCAGCCCGAACATCCAGAACGCCCCGCCGGCAGTCGCGGCAAGGATCATCCACAACAGCGCGAACCCCGCGAAGAACAGACCGAAAATCAACGTGACAATACTGGCCGGTGCGATGGTGACACCCGGATCGGGCCGCCCCTGCCACAGGACCTTCTCACCGGGGTTCAGAATACCGTCCCATTCATCGACGTCCGCCGTCATGCCATTGCTCCCGCAACCGCCGCATCGATCCGGGTTTTCACGGCGTCCCGGTCCGCCAGGTACTTGATCAGGTGCTTGTCGCCCTCGGTCGTCACGATCTGCACCGCCGATCCGAGAACGCGAAGCTGCGCGATCTCCCGCAGCCAGGCCTGCTTTCCGAGCGGCCCCAGCAAACGCCGGTCGGTCAAGTCCCAGCGGGCTTTCACCTCGTCCGAGGCCAGGTATCCGGCCCGCACCGCAATCGCGGCCAACCCGCCCACGGCACCTGTCCAGACATGCGGGTTGCCGATGGCCCACAGAACCACCATGCCCAGTGCCATGGCGCCCGCTGCCATCCATGCATGATCGCGCCAATAGGTTGTTCGGGCGGCGTGAAAGCTATCGACAACCCGCTCTCCGGGCTCCAGTTCCGCCTGCGGCACCATGACGGACACGGCGTCGCTCAAGAGGCTACCCACACCACGACGGCCGTCAGCACGAACAGGACCATCAGCGCGATCATCGCCACCCGGCCCGACATGGCTGCGTCCGACTTCTTCTTCGGCTCCGGCGCGTCAGGCTCCTCCGTCGCGGGCGCCACCTGCGCGCCCGCGCTCGGAAGCGGGTCGAACTGAACGGGCGCCTTTTCCTCGTTGAACGTCGCCACCAGCCGCAGCGGCGCGCGCGGGGTCAGGATCTGCGCCCGACCGTCGAACGCCCCCGACCCGATGACCAGCACCGTGCCTTTCAGGCCGTCCATCAGCACATGCGCATCTTCCAGATCGTGCGAGGACACGCCCATCCCCTGTTCCAGGTACTGGCTCAGGCCATACCCTTCCAGATCCTCGATTTGCATCATGTCGACGTAATGCGGATCCAGGCTCTCTGCTCCCAGCGCGTCCTTCAGGGGCCAGCTGCCATTGCGCCGGTTGAACGCTTCGGCCTCCGCGCGAGTCAGGTCCACGTCGAAAACGCGCACCACGCCGCTCTCGCTTTCGCGTATTTCGATCCGGTCGCTCATGCCATCACCTCCTTGGGCCTTGCCCGCAGGTTTCGCGCCAGCAGGTCCATCGCGGCCATCCGCACGGCCACGCCCATCTCGACCTGTTCCTGGATCACGCTCCGATTGATATCATCGGCGATCTCGCCGTCGATCTCCACGCCACGGTTCATCGGGCCGGGATGCATCACGATTGCATCGCCCTTGGCATGGCCCAGCTTCTCGGCATCCAAACCGTAGCGATGGTAATACTCCCGCTCGCTGGGGATGAAGCCGCCATCCATCCGCTCCCGTTGCAGGCGCAGCATCATCACCACGTCCACATCCTTCAGCCCTTCGCGCATGTCCTCGAACACCTCGACGCCGAAATCGGCAATCCCCGCCGGCATCAGCGTGGGCGGCCCCACCAGCCGCACTCGGTTCTCCATCTTGCCCAGAAGGATGATATTCGACCGCGCCACACGGCTGTGCGCGATATCCCCGCAGATAGCGATGCTCAACCGATGCAGCCGGCCTTTCGCCCGCCGGATTGTCAGCGCATCCAAGAGCGCCTGGGTGGGGTGCTCGTGCCGCCCGTCACCCGCATTCAGAACGGCGCAATTCACTTTCTGCGCCAACAGGTCCACCGCCCCCGATTGCGGATGCCGCACCACCAGCAGATCGGGATGCATCGCGTTCAGCGTCATCGCCGTATCGA
This sequence comes from Roseovarius sp. THAF8, assembly GCF_009363735.1. NCBI lineage: Bacteria > Pseudomonadati > Pseudomonadota > Alphaproteobacteria > Rhodobacterales > Roseobacteraceae > Roseovarius > Roseovarius sp. THAF8. The sequence continues at coordinate 1,733,015 of NZ_CP045410.1, forward strand.
TCAGCGTCTCGCCCTTCTTGATCGAGGACGCCTGCATCGCCATGTTCATCACATCCGCCCCCAGCCGCTTGCCCGCCAGCTCGAAACTGGCCTGCGTCCGGGTCGAGTTTTCAAAGAACATGTTGATCTGCGTCAGACCCGCCAGCGCATCGGCATGCTTCTGGTCGCGGCGATTGAGGTCCACGTACTGGTCCGACAAGTCAAGCAGGGAAGAGATATCCGACGGCGCCAGGGGTTCGATCCCCAGAAGATGCGCGTGTTGAAAAGCCATGCCACCGCTCCGTCGCCAATACCTGCGCGCTTATAGGAAAGCCCGGCGCGTGGGGCAAGCGTAGGGTGGGGTTCCACCCCACCTGCCTTTCGCCGCACCCCCGCCGCGAGGCAGGCCATCCGGCCCGACAAGCAACCCACCTTCCCCCTTCCCGCCACAGCCGCTATCTTTCGCCCCATGACCGCCCCCTTGGATTCGCACACCGCCCTTGCCCTGCTCGACTGGCAGATCGACCTCGGCGCGACCGAGGCGATCGGCGACGCGCCCGTAAACCGCTACGAGGCGCCCGAGCGGATGACACCGATCAATCATCCCGACACGGCGGCCCATATTCCCGCCAAGGCACCCGAGCTCGACACCGCCGCCGAGGCCGGGTTCGCCGCGGCCGAGGCAGGCTCTCTCGATGCGCTAAAATCCGCCCTCGCCGCGTTCGAGCATTGCGATCTGAAGCGCGGCGCGCGCAACCTCGTCTTCTCAGACGGCCACCCTTCCGCCCGCCTGATGATCATCGGCGAGGCCCCGGGCCGCGACGAGGACCAGCAGGGCAAACCCTTCGTCGGCCGGGCCGGGCAACTCCTGGACAAGATGCTGGCCGCCATCGGCCTGTCGCGACAGAACGACGATGCCGCCACCGGGGCCTACATCACCAACATTCTGCCCTGGCGCCCGCCGCAGAACCGCGATCCCAACCCGCAGGAAATCGCGATGATGCTGCCTTTCGTCGAACGCCACGTGCAACTGGTCGACCCCGAAGTGATCGTGCTCATGGGCAATATCAGCTGCCAGGCGGCACTTGGCAAACGCGGCATCACCCGTCTGCGCGGCCAGTGGACCCAAGCCTTCGGCAAGCCAGCCCTGCCGATGTTTCATCCCGCCTACCTCTTGCGCAAACCCCATGAGAAACGCGCCGCCTGGGCCGACCTGCTCGACCTTCAGGCCCGCCTCGAAGGACAGACATGAAGATCCTCGCCTTTTCCGATCTGCACCTCGCACGCGCCCGCGCCACCGAAATCGTGGCCGCCAGCGCCGAGGCCGACCTGGTGATCGGCGCGGGCGACTTTTGCAACCACCGCGCCGGGCTCGACGAGGCGATGGAGATGCTGTCCGGCATTGTCGCTCCCATCGTCGCGGTACCCGGCAATGCCGAACGCTTCGACGAACTGACCTCGGCGGCCCTGCCCAACATGACCGTGCTGCACGGCACCGGAACCACCCAGGGCGGCCTTTCCCTCTTCGGCCTCGGCTACGGCGTGCCCGTCACGCCCTTCGGCGACTGGTCCTGCGATCTGTCCAACGAAGAAGCCGCGGCGCTGCTCGCGCCATGCAAGACCGCCGATATCCTCGTCCTGCATTCCCCGCCCAAGGGCGTGGCCGACCTCACCTCGCTCGACATGTCCGTGGGCTCCACCGCCATCCGCGACGCGATCGAGCGCATTCAGCCCAAACTGGCCCTCTGCGGCCATATCCACGACAGCTGGGGCGTGACCGGGCGCATCGGCGCCACGCAGGTGGTCAATCTCGGCCCCCGGCCCAACTGGTTCGATCTCTGATGATCGACACGCTCACCCTGCTGGCCTTCGTTCCCGCCGCCGTGGCGCTGAACCTCACACCCGGCGCGGACATGATGTTCTGCCTCGGCCAGGGCCTGCGCGGCGGCCCGCGCCCCGCCGTCGCCGCAAGTGCAGGGATAGTGCTGGGCGGCCTGGTGCACGTCACCCTTGCGGGCCTTGGCCTCGGGGCCGCCGTCGCCACCCTGCCCTGGCTCTTCGACGTGATCCGCTGGGCCGGCATCGCCTACCTGCTCTGGCTGGCGTGGCAGGCCCTGCGCCACCCGCCCCAAGCCGGCGACACGCCGCCCGTCAAACCTGCCCGCGCCTTTCGCGACGGGATGGTCGTGAACCTGACGAACCCCAAGGTGATCTTTTTCGTGCTCGCCTTCCTGCCGCAATTCATCGACCCCGCCCGCGGCAGCGTGCTGGCCCAGTTCCTGCTCCTCGGCGCGGTCATCGCGGCGGGCGGCTTCATCGTTAACGCCGCCGTCGGCATCTTCGCCGGCGGCCTTGGCCGCCGCATGGCCCGCTCGCCTGGCTTTGCCCGAGGCATCGGCTATGTCTGCGCCACCATCTTCGCCGGCCTCGCCCTGCGCCTTGCCCTGATCGAAAGGAGCTGACCCGACCATGAGCCGCATCGACGACACCAGGGAGTTCATCCCGGTCCGCATCGCCGTCCTGACCGTCTCCGACAGCCGCGACCTCAGCCAGGATCGCTCCGGCGCCGTGCTGGTCGAACGGATCGAGGCCGCTGGCCACATCCTTGCTGACCGCATGGTCGTGCGCGACGAGCGCGACCAGATCACCGAGCAGCTGCGCGAATGGATCGCCAACCCCGAGATCGACGTGGTCCTCTCCACCGGCGGCACCGGCCTGACGGGCCGCGACGTCACGGTCGAGGCGCACAGGGACGTCTATGAAAAGGAAATCGACGCGTTCGGCACGGTCTTCACCATCGTGTCGATGAAAAAGATCGGCACCTCCGCCGTGCAGTCCCGCGCCACGGGGGGCGTGGCGAACGGCACCTACCTTTTCGCCCTGCCCGGCAGCCCCGGTGCCTGCAAGGACGCATGGGACGAAATCCTGTCCTACCAATTCGACTACCGCCACAGCCCCTGCAATTTTGTCGAAATAATGCCGCGCCTGGACGAACATTTGCGACGGAAGTGATCTTTGGCCGCGTATCAGCCCCATGAAACCTTGCCGCGAGCGTCTATCTATATGGTATGACTACTCCGCGCCAAGTGGCTTAAAAGGTTGATCTGAATGCGGTTCCTGCGCCACAGCCTGACCGGACTGTTCCTGCTGTCCCTGACAGTGGGCCTGTTCGCCTATGCCGGTCAGATCGTGTTCTCCGCCGTGCAGGAACGCATGAACGCCGAAACCGAAGCGCCCGAGCGGCGCGAGCGCGTCTTCGCCGTCAACATGGTCACCGCAGCGCCGGGTACGCAAACACCCGTCCTGACCGCCTATGGCGAGGTCGAAAGCCGCCGCACGTTGGAAATCCGCTCCGACACCCCCGGGCGCGTCACTGAACTGACCGCGCTTTTCGAGGATGGCGGCCGCGTCCGCGACGGTCAGGTGCTGGCCCGGATCGACCCGTCGGACGCGCAATTCGCCCTAGATCTGGCCCGCGCCGACCTGACGGATGCCGAGGCCGAGGTGCGCGAGGCCGAGCGGGGCCTTAACCTCGCCCGTGACGAGCTTGCCGCGGCGCAATCGCAGGCCGAGCTGCGCAAGCGCGCCCTCGACCGCCAGCTTGACCTCGAGGAACGCGGCGTCGGCACCGCCGCCGCCGTCGAACTCGCAGAACTCGACGCCGCCAGCGCAGAACAGGCCGTTCTGACCCGCCGCCAGGCCGAAGCCACCGCCGAGGCCCGCGTCGACCAGGCCCAGACCCGCCTCTCGCGCAGCCGCATCGCGCTGGCCGAGGCGCAAAAGGCCCTAGACGAGACCACGATCACCGCCCCCTTCACCGGCACGCTGCAAGGCGTCAGCGTGGTCGAAGGGCGCCTGGTCTCCGCCAACGAAAAACTGGCCGATCTCATCGACACCACCGCGCTTGATGTGGCTTTCCGCGTCTCCACCGCCCAGCACCGCCGCCTGCTGGATGAAAACGGCGAGTTGATCCTTGCCCCCGTGCGCATCCGTCTCGATGTATTCGGTTTGGAAATGGAAACTACCGGTCGAATCACCCGCGACAGCGCCGGCGTCGAGGAAGGCCAGACCGGGCGTCTCGTCTATGCCCGCATCGACGACCCCCAGGGTCTCAAACCCCGCGACTTCGTCACGGTCCTGATCGAGGAACCACCGCTCGACAACCTCGTCCGCCTGCCCGCCACGGCGCTTGGCTCGGACGGCACCGTGCTGGCGCTGACGGCCGAGGACCGCTTGCGCGCCGTCCCCGTCACGCTGGTCCGCCGCCAGGGCAACGACATCCTCGTCTCCGGCGACGGCCTCGACGGGCTTGAAATCGTGACCGAGCGCAGCCCGCTTCTCGGCCCCGGCCTCAAGGTCCGCCCCCTGGGCAACGCGCCCCAGGCCGACGACACTGCCCAGATGCTCGAACTTTCCGAAGACCGCCGCGCCCGCCTGCGCCGCTTCGTCGAGGACAGCCCCGACATTCCCGCCGCCATGAAGACCCGGCTCTTGGGCCAGCTGGAGCAACCACAGGTTCCGGCGCAGACTGTCGAACGGCTCGAACGCCGCATGGGCAGTTAACCCATGGTCCGTGACCTGCCAGACCGCGCCGGCGGCATCCTGTCCTATTTCACTCGCCACCCCACGGCGGCGAACCTGCTGCTCGTGGTGCTCGTGGTCCTTGGCCTTGCTGCCGCCCCCCGGATGCAGGCCCAATTCTTCCCGGACGTCATTATCGACGAGGTCAGCGTTTCGGTCCTCTGGGACGGCGCCAGCGCCGAGGATATCGACGCCGGCATCGTGCAGGTGCTGGAACCCGCGCTGCTGGCCGTCGAGGGCGTGGAAACCTCGCAAGCCACCTCGCGCGAGAACACCGCCAGCATCCAGCTCGAATTCGAGCCGGGCTGGGACATGGGCCGTGCCGCGGACGATGTCTCGGCCGCCGTCGACAGCATCACCGACCTGCCCGAAGAGGCCGAGGAACCCCGCGTCACCCGAGGCGCATGGCGCGACCGCGTCACCGATATCGTCCTCACCGGCCCCGTCGCCACGCCCCAGCTTGGCCAGTTCGCAGACGAGTTGGTCACGCGCCTTTACGATGCCGGCGTCACCCGTACCACGCTACAGGGGGTCGCCGCCCCGCACACTATCGTCGAGGTGCCTACCACCAACCTCATCGCCTACGACATCACCATGGCCGAGATCGCCGCCGTGATCGCCGCCGAGGCCGACACCGACCCGGCGGGCGACGTCACCGGCGGCGCCACCCGCGTCCGCATCGGCACCGAGAAACGCGCCACCGACCAAATCGAGGCGCTGATCCTGCGTTCCAATCCCGACGGCTCCAAGCTTACCATCGGCGACGTGGCCGACGTGCGCGTCGAAGGCATCGACCGCGAACGCCAGTACTTCGTCGGCGACAACCCAGCCCTTCAGATCCGGGTCGACCGCTCCGCCAACGGCGACGCCCTCGCCATCCAGGCTCAGGTCGAGGAAATCGCCGCCCAAATGGAAGCGACCTTGCCCGAAGGCACGGAACTCACGCTCATCAATACCCGCTCCGACGCCATCTCGGGCCGCCTCGACATGCTCATGGACAACGGGCTGACCGGGCTGGCACTGGTGGTCTCGCTGCTGTTCCTGTTCCTCAACGCTCGCACCGCCTTCTGGGTGGCGGCAGGCATTCCCGTGGCCATGCTGGCGGCCATCGCGCTGATGTACGCGGCGGGGTTGACCATCAACATGATCTCGCTCTTTGCGCTTATCATCACGCTCGGCATCGTGGTGGATGACGCCATCGTGGTGGGCGAACATGCCGACGCCCGTGTGCGCAAATATCGCGAAAACCCCGTTCAAGCCGCCGAACGCGCCGCCCAGCGCATGGCGCTGCCCGTTTTCTCCGCCACCCTCACCACGCTCATTGCCTTCTTCGGGCTGGTGGCCATCGGCGGGCGCTTCGGGGACCTCATCATCGACATCCCCTTCACCGTGATTGTCGTGCTGACGGCCTCGCTGGTGGAATGCTTTCTGATTTTACCACACCACATGTCCCATGCGCTGACCCATGCGGGCAAGGAACGCTGGTACGACTGGCCCTCCCGGACCGTGAACCGTGGCTTCGTCTGGCTGCGCGAACGCGCCTTCCGGCCCTTCATGGCGCTGGTCATCCGCGCCCGTTACCCCGTGCTTGCCGGCATTGTCGTGCTCCTGGCCGCGCAGGCCGCGCTCTTCATCAGGGGCGACGTGCAATGGCGCTTTTTCAACGCCCCCGAGCGCGGCAGCGTGACCGGCAACTTCTCCATGGCCCCCGGCGCCACGCGCGACGACACGATTGCAATGATGCACCAGATCCAGACCGCTGTCGAAGACCTCGGCGCCGATTACGAAGAACGCTACGGCGCCAACCCCATCAAGTTCGCCATCGCCCAGATCGGCGGCAATTCCGGCGGCGGCCTCGCCGGGGCCGACACCAAGGAACCCGACCAACTGGGCGGCATCTCCATCGAACTCATCGACCCCGACCTGCGCCCCTATTCCTCCTTCGCCTTCGTGGCCGAGCTGCAGGATGCCGTCCCCCGTCACCCCCTGACCGAAGAGCTCAGCTTTCGCGGCTGGCGCTCAGGCCCCGGCGGCGACGCGCTCGATGTGGAATTCTACGGCGCCAGCGCCGAGACACTCAAAGACGCCTCCGAGGCGCTCAAATCCGCGCTGCTCGACTACCCCGAGGTATCGGCGGTCGAGGACAACCTGGCCTATGACAAGCAGGAGCTGATCCTCGAACTTACGCCACAGGGCCAGGCGCTCGGCTTTACTATCGACGACCTGGGCACGGTCCTGCGCCATCGCCTGAACGGGATCGAGGCCGCGACCTATCCCGACAGCGCCCGCAGCGCCGAGATCCGCGTCGAGGTGCCCGAATCCGAACTGACCGCTGATTTCCTCGAACGGATGCAGGTCCGCGCGCCCACCGGCGCCTACCTGCCGCTGGCCGATATCGTCAGCGTGACCGAGCGCGTGGGCTTCTCCACCATCCGGCGCGAAAACGGCATCCGTCACATCAACGTCACCGGCGATATCTCCGAGGACGACCCCCCCCGCGCCGCCGAAATCAGCACCGCGCTGGAAACCGAGATCCTCCCCCGCATCGCCAGCGTTCACCAGGTCGAGTGGCAACTGGGCGGCCTCGCCGAACAGGAAAACGAATTTCTGAACGACGCCCGCCTTGGCCTGATCCTGACGCTGACCGGCATCTACCTCGTCCTCGCCTGGGTCTTCGCCAGCTGGACCCGGCCCATCGTTGTGATGTCGATCATCCCCTTCGGCCTTGTCGGCACGATCTACGGTCATGCCTTCTGGGAGGTGCCCCTGTCGATGTTCACCGTGGTGGGGCTTCTGGGCATGACCGGCATCATCATCAACGACTCGATCGTGCTGGTGACCACCATCGACGACTACGCCAAGGAGCGCGGCATCGTGCCCGCGATCATCGAAGGCGCCGTCGACCGCCTGCGCCCCGTCATGCTGACCACGCTCACCACGGTGTTGGGCCTCGCCCCGCTTCTCTTCGAGCAATCGACCCAAGCGCAGTTCATCAAGCCCACGGTCATCACGCTGGTCTACGGCCTCGCCTTCGGCATGGTCCTCGTCCTGCTCCTGGTGCCCGCGATCATCGCCATCCAGTCCGATGTCGCGCGCCACACCGCCTCCCTGCGCCGCGCCCTGCGCTCCAAACCCGGGGAATTACGCGGTGTCATGCTGGCGGGCGGACTGGCCATCGCGGCACTCTTCGCCGGCACGCTAGGCGCAGCGGCGGTCACCGGCAGCCTGCCAGGGCCGCTCTCCGGACTGGCCCTCGCCGCGCCGATGCCTACGGCGCTGCTGCTCTTCGCCGTTGGAAGCCTGTTGATCGTTCTGCTGCTCTATGCGGTGGTCGCGATCCGCCACGCCCTGCGCCGTCAGCCCGCCGAGCAGCCCTGAATATCCACCGCGCTGCCCCGGCTCAGCACCGTAAACCGCAGGCTCCGGCGGTCGACTGCAAACGACCGCCCGTCGACATGGCTCAGAACTGCACGCGTTACCAATGTTTCCCCCTGGCGGGTCGTTTCGGACGCAGAGACCCAAAGCCTCGGATCACCCGCCTCGACCACCGCGTATTCCGACACGCCCAGTTTCGGCATCCGGATCCTCGCGATCAACTCGACGCCCTCCTCGACGGGCGACAGCCGGCAGGCCACGCTTCGAACGCCGGCCTCGTCGGCGCCATAGGGCCGCTCGGTCAGCGCCGCCACGATGGCCGGGTCCGGCTTTTTCGCGGCATGGGGCAAGACCTGCGCCACGTTCACGCTGACCGGCACGCAGATATCCTTGCACACCCCGATCTCCAGCTGGCCTTCCAGCCGCACATCGCGCCCGCCCGCCTTGGGGCGAATGCGCAGCGGCACCACCACGTCATGGTCATAGCCGATCGTCATGAACCCGAATTGCGGCACCGGCTTGGGCGCGGGCCAGATCACGTCGACGCCTGACAGGTTGCGCGACCCCTGCCAGTTGAAAAGCGGCGGTACCCCGGCCTCGCCCGGACTGCGCCAATAGGTTTTCCATCCCGGCGCAAGGTCCAGCCGCAGGCCCGCGTAGTGGCTGCCATCCGCCGCCCGCCATCCCGGCAGCACCTCGACCCGCACCATGTCCGCGGTATCCTGGGCCGAAACGGATCCGGCGCACATGGCCAGAAGAGCAGCTTTCAATAGGGTCATGATCTTTCGCATGACGCCTCTCATGGCGGGTTTCACCGGCTTTGCCAATTCACATTGAAGCGAGAAATCCCGCCACTCTCAAGGTGGGATGGTTGCACAGAGCGCCCCACACCCCCATCATGGGTTCTGCAACCAACCACCGGGGACCGCCTTGAGCGATATTGACCTGACCGGAAAACTGCTGATCGCCATGCCCGCCATGGGCGACGACCGCTTCGCACAGTCGGTGGTCTTCATCTGCGCCCATTCGCCCGAGGGCGCCATGGGCCTCATCGTCAACAAGCGCGCCGATGATCTGCGCCTCAGCGACCTTCTGGACCAACTCGACATCGCGCAGGGGCGCGACATGACCAACCTGCCCGTGCATTTCGGAGGCCCGGTTGAACACGGCCGGGGTTTCGTGCTGCATGATTACGGCTACCATTCGGCCATCTCCACACTCGACGTGAATGACGAATTCGCCATGACCGCGACGATGGACATATTGGAGGACTTGGCGCTCGGCCGCGGCCCGCTACGCAACATCGTGGCCTTGGGCTATGCCGGCTGGGGCCCCGGCCAGCTGGAAAGCGAATTGTCCCAGAACGCCTGGCTTACGGTCGAGGCCGACAAGGAAATCGTCTTCTCCCACGCCGACGGCAGCAAGTGGGAATCCGCCCTGCAAAAATTGGGCGTCAGTTCCGTTACGCTCTCGTCCGAAGCCGGCCGCGCCTGACGGCAAAAGCTTTATCAAAGCTTTTGCCAAATCTTTTCCGTAAAAGATTTGGCCCACCCCGCTTCACGCGGCGTAATCCGATCCTTCCGCGTCGAGGATTTGCATCAGTTCCGCCAGGTGCCGGTCGCCCTGCTCCGGATAGGCTTCAATTTCGCGCGCGGTCTTCTCGGCTACCTCGTCCGGCAGCACCCGCAACGGCTGTCCCGTCTGCAACGCGCGGATATAGGTCTCGGCGGCCCGCTCGAAGTAGTACATGCGGTTGAAGCAATCGGCGACGGTATCGCCCATTACCAGGATGCCGTGATTGCCCATGATCATCACTTTCTTGGCCGGGTCCCCCAGCATCGCCGCGCAGCGTGCGCCCTCGTCCTCGAAGGCAAGCCCTCCATAGCCGTTGTCGATGACGTAGCGGTTGAAGAACGTGGCGCAGTTCTGGTCGATCGGTGGAAGGCGGCTGTCGGCCAGGCTGGCCAGCACCGTGGCGTGGATCGAATGCACATGCATCAGGCAACGGTGATGCGGGCACGCCCGATGCACCCCGCCATGCAGGCCCCATGCGGTCGGGTCCGGCGCACCGGGGCGCTCCAGCGTCTCTGGGTCGTTGGCGTCGATCAACAGCAGGTCCGATGCCTTGACCCGGCTGAAATGCACCTGGTTGGGATTCATCAGGAACTGCGTGCCGTCCGCATTCACCGACAGGCTGAAATGGTTCGCCACGGCCTCGTGCATGTTCAGTCGCGCGGTCCAGCGAAACGCCGCCGCCAGTTCCACCCGCTCTTTCCAATGGGCGATGTTCGCCACTGTATCGTGGTGTCCAGTCTGCAGCATGGCACATCTCCTTGTCCGGGGCTGGGCTGCAGACTGCGCCAACGAAGCAGAATTTTCAAACCCGTTTCCACGGATGTCGGGACCCGTTTCTCCCGGTCCTTCAAGAATTCGTGCTCCGATGGAAATCTCCCCCTCGTTCGCGCGTTCAAACTGCAGAAACATGAACGCACTGAAGGCGCCCCGACGCAATCGGGTGCGTCACCAGCTGATTCTGAAAAGGAGACGATCATGACGCACTCCAATATCCTCATCATCGCCACCTCTGCCAGGCGCATGAGTGATGGCGAGCCCACCGGCCTCTGGCTGGAAGAGCTGACAACGCCCTACTACGCGTTCCGCGACGCGGGCGCGAACGTCACGCTCGCGTCCATTTCGGGCGGGGAAATTCCCGTGGATGCCCGAAGCCTTGCCGAAGAAGACGACCGCGAAGCATCGGTGCAGCGCTACATGGACGACACTGCAGCCCGGTCTGCCGTGGCCGGGACACCGCGCTTCGATTCCCTCGATCCGTCAGATTTCGACGCTGTCTTCCTGCCCGGCGGGCACGGAACGATGTTCGACTTTCCCGACAACCCTGACCTTGCCCGCCTGATCGAAACGTTCGACCGCGACGGCAAGCTCATCGCCGCTGTCTGCCACGGTCCCGGCGCTCTCGCCGGACCGACGCGACCCGACGGCGCGCCGTTTGTCGCCGGTCGCAAGGTGGCCGCATTCACCGACAGCGAGGAACGCGCCGTGGGTCTCGACAAGGCCGTGCCGTTCCTTCTGGCGTCGCGGCTCAAGGCTCTCGGTGCCGACCATCACAGCGCTCCGGATTTCCAGCCTTTCGCCGTCCGAGACGGCAACCTTATCACCGGGCAGAACCCGCAATCCGCCGAGAAGGTCGCACAGATGGTGCTCGACGCGCTGGATCGGAAAAGGCAGGCCGCCTGACCGTCAGGGAACGCGAATTCAGGCAAGCGCCTCCACTCGTAGGGTGGGTGAAAACCCACCCTGCCTCTCCATATCTTCAAAAGTAACCGTACCGCCGCGCCAACGAACCAAAGGCGCGCCTTCGTCATGTGCGCCGGTGCCATCCTCCTTCACGTCGGCATGCCAACCGAAGTCATACGTCCGGCAATCACCGCTCGATTTGCGCGCCCTCTCGTTGCCAGCCATGGTCCCCGACCACGTACCGCGTGCGGGCAGACTGTTGAAACTCGCCGCCCTCGGCGACCATTCTCGTGATGGTGACATCTTCGGCATTGCAGTCCAGCACCGCGAAATCGTTCGGATGGCCCCGCCGACGTGTCGACAGGCCGGTACCGCAGTGCAATTGCAGGGTCATGTCCGCGCCCTTTCGGCGCACGAACGGTTCCACGAGCCACTGGTGCAGGTGGCCCGACATGATGATATGAGGCCCGCATCGCGCCCAGTGTTCCAGCGCGTCCGAGGCGCCGACCATCAGATCTTTCTCGATATCTTCGGTATGGTGAAACGGATGGTGTGCCGCGATCACGGTCAGGCCGGCCCGAGGCGCGGAGATGGCCTCGCCAATTCTGTCCACATCGGCCCGCGCGACACGCCCCCGCTGATGCGCCCATGGGTCCGTCGTGTTCAGACCCACCACCCTGACTTCGCCAAGATCGACCGTGGGGGCAAGCTCTTGGCAAATCCAGCGCCTGTACCGTCGAAAGGGGTCCCAGGCCCTCAATAGCAGATTATACAGCGGGATGTCGTGGTTGCCCGGCACACCCAGCCATGGTCGGCCGAGCGAGTTCATGAAGTCAGCCGCCGGCCGGAACTGCGAGGCCCGGGCGCGCTGGACGAAATCGCCCGCCATGACCACCAGATCCGGGGCCGCTGCTCCTATCGCCGTCCGAAGCGGCTCCAGCAGGTCGGGATCCTCCCGACCGAAATGCAGGTCACTGATCTGAACGAGTCGTGTCATTCAGCCGCATCCGGCTTGCTCGCGGTCTCGGGGACCCGGACGGTGATGGCGTCCTTCAGAATGCTGAACTTGAACGGCGCCTTCATACGGTGTCTTTCTCCGTCCAGAGCGACATCCCGCGCCGACCGCCTGATCTCGACCGTTGCGTGCTCGCCCGTGAGCAAAGTGAAATCCCGGCCTTTGCGCACATCGCGCAACGCAACAAGCAGGGCTTTCCAGACGAGCATGAACCGTCCGACATCCGGTGCCAGCAAAATCGCGAACTTACCGGCCCGGACCGCGTCCGCGCCCTCGATTTCGAATTCATCCAGCTGATACGCACTCATCGCAACGAACAACGTCGGAGCCTTCGCGCTTTGCAACTCTCCGTCGACCTCGATGCGCATCGTCAGGGGCCGGTAAACGGTGACCATCGCAACAAGGACCGACCAGTACGCGGCCAGCCTCGAACGTCCCCAACGCTGATAGACGCTCTCTCGCTCCTTCAGGATCGTCGGGTACAGGCCGATGCTCGCATTGTTTATGAAGACACGTCCGTTGACGCAGCCCAGATCTATCTTCTCCCCCCGTCCACGGCAAATCGCGTCCACGGCGTCTTCCGCGTCCTCGGGAATGCCGAACCGCCGTGCGAAATAGTTGAACGTTCCGAACGGAAGCACGCCAAGATCGATGCCGCTGTCGGCGAGCGCGCCAGCCACGGCACAGATGGTCCCGTCGCCGCCCGCGGCCACAACGCACTCGACGCCGGACTCTTCGATGACCTGCGCCACCTTCGCCGAAAGGTCATCTCCGCTGGACACAGGCACGATCTTGACGGGCGTCCCTCGCGCCTTGAACAATTCCTCGATCGTATCGGCATCCGGATTGGCGTCGCCCTTTCCAGAGTCGGTGTTCAGGATCACGATGTGAGACATATGGGCTTTCAAGCGTGTTGGGGTCTTCGGTCTTCCCGGGCCTCCTGCCCGGGGCGTCACCAGACCCAACTGCGGAAGGGCGGCATCTGTTCCTTTAACCGAAGGGGGAGCCTCCACGTTTGCTCGCAGGGAATTCCGGGGTGCGCCGATGCAATCGCGAAAGGCGCGGGTCCACCTCTTGACTGGAGATGTGCATGACGTCCATTTGACCAGTCCGCTTTCCAGGTCCTGGATATCCGGACAACCCTTCAAACTACAGGACCTGAGGGTTAACAAGAGTTCCATGACAACCATCCGCCGACACATGCTCAACGCGCTAGGCAAGTTATTTGCCGAAGACAACCTCGTCGTCATTCGCAATGAAGGCGGGCTGGCCAGCCAGATCGGTTTTTGGGCGCTTGGTCACGAGTTAGCTGGCTCAGGGTACGACGTTAAATTCGACAACTCATGGTTCAGATCCAACGGCATGGACCTGAATGGCCGGTTCCCGAGAAATCTCGATTTCCCAAAGGCTTTTCCCTCCCTGAACCTTGTTGAGGCTTCGAAGTTCGAAAGAACTATTCTGAAAAAATTGAACAACTTTACGGCGGGGGACCCAACGACAGTCATGGCACCCGCGTATCTCGGCGGTTTCTATGACCGCTGGAAGCTGGTCGTCAAACACCAGAAACTTCTGTCCGAAAGCTTTGCACCCGACGCTTCCTACTTCTCGAATGAAGACCTGGAACTGCTGGAGCAGATCAAGCGAGAGCCCAACACGTGCGGTGTCCATGTTCGTCGAGGGGATCTTTCGAATGATCATCAGCACTACGGCAAGGCCTTGGGTCCGGATTACTTCAAAAGAGCCCTCGCTGAAGTTGACGCCAGACATGAAGATACGACGTACTATTTCTTCTCGGACGAGCCGAACTGGGTGAAACAGAATATCGGCAGAAGCCTGGGACCTGAAACCTCTTACGTCGTTGTTGACAACAACGGTTCAGACCGGGGCTTCGTGGACTTGTATCTCATGTCCCGCTGCCAGTCATTTGTCAGCTCGCAAGGAGCCTTTGGGAAATACGCCAGGTTACTCGGAGATCCGTCCCGCCTGATTGTCGAGCCAAGCTCCCACGCTCTTTTCAGAAAAGACGACAAAAACGTTACCGTCTTGGACGTTTAGGAAATCACTTAGGCCGTGCTGCCTGTGCCCTGCAGACCGTAAGTCTATGCCGCAAACAACGCCTCTCAACAGCGCCGCGACACGACAGTGGCCATGGCTGCCCACTGTCCGTCACGTGCTTTCAGCTCCGCCGCCATGTCATCCGCCCCAGGTATCGGATAGGGTGAAGCCGTCCGGGAACGGGTCCGTCGGATCGAGTCCGATCTGCGTCATCGCGTGTCTGACGTCAGCGCCTATGGGACTTAAGCTTGCAAGCCGTCAGTCCGTAGTGCAGACCATCCCCCACATGCCAAATCCGCTTCCGCAAGCCCGCTGATACGCCTTTCTCTTTCCAGGTACCTGATGTTCTTCGGGCCGATCCCATGCTCCGCGCTAAATGATCCGCCGAACGCAGTCACGGCATGGTCCACAACATAATCCCGCAGCTCTTGTTCGAAGGCCCCGTCCACCGCACCATCGGTTTTCACCAGGTTGAAATGAAGACCGCCGTCGCCCAGGTGGCCGAAATCGCAAACCTCCATCATCGCAAAGTCCTCGGCCAGTTTGCGGGTCATCTCGGTTCGGAAAGCGATCACCTTGTCCCGAGTGAACCCAAGGTCAAAGGCGATCAGCGGCCCTGCCGCTTTCACCCCTTCCGACAGCGCATGGCGCAGCGCCCAGATTTCCTCGGGCCGGCCGAACAGTGCGTCCTCCAACGGCGCCTCGGGCAGGTCCCACGCTTCGGACAGCACGGCTTCTAGAACCTCGTCCAACGGCGTGTCCCAGGGGGCCTTGGTGGGGCGGGAAAGCTCGATCAGCAGGGCGGTTTCCGGGATCTCGCCTCTGGCGAACGGGTTCTTCACGGATGGCGCATGGTCGAAGCTATGCACCATTGCGGCACGCGACATGAATTCGAATGCGGACAACAAAGGCCCGACGCGCAGTTCCAGATGGCGCAGCAAGGTCAGCATCGCAGCATCGCAGGACGGCACGACAAGAGCGGTGGCCTGTTCGGCAACGACAGGCTCGACGTTCAGGATCGCCTCGGTAATGATGCCGAACCAGCCGCAGCTTCCGATGTGCATCTGCTTCCAGTCCGGGCCGGTGTTGTCCTTGCGCACAGGGCTGCCAAGCCGCAGCACCTCGCCCTGCGACACCACCGTAAGCCCAAGCGTATTGCGACGCACATCCCCGTAGCGCAGGAAACGCCCGCCGCCGGTGTTGGTCGCCACCATGCCCCCGATCATGGGGTCCGAGCCGAGGTCGATGGGAAAGAACAGCCCATGCTCCGCCAGGCGGTCATTGACCTCCGACAGTCGAAAGCCGGCGCTGACCCGAAGCGAGCGGTTGGCAACGTCCAGATCGAAGGTCTCGCGCAGGCGCGACAGGCTGAGAACAGCCTGGGTGCCGGTTTCATCGGGGACCGACGCACCGACCAGGCCAGTGTTGCCCGACTGCGCGACAAAAGGCGTGTCGGTCGCCTTAAGATGGCGCATGCACTGCGCCACCTCCTCCGTCCTTTCCGGCAGCAGGACCACGGGGCTGGTCCCGATCTCCCCGCGGACGCCTCGCAGGTACGCGGCCATCTCCGCTGGCGCGGTGATTGCCCTGATGCCGTCGGGCAGCATCATGCCGCGCTCGTGTTCAACTGTTCCAGCGCCGCAGTATAGGAGGCCGCCCGCATCGCCTCGTAAAGCTCGAATTCATCGGTGACGCGCTTGCCGAGGGCCGCTTCGAACGCCTCGCGGCTCGACGCGGTCTGGTTACCACTGCGGGCCTCGTCGCCAAGGTTCGACTGGAAGATCCCCGCCGCGCTGACCGGCAGGAAATCTTCATAGATTATCGGGCTGATCGTCAGCGCACCCGCGTCCAGCAGCGCGTCAAGATCCTCGCCCGTCGCGGCGCCTTGCCCAATGCCGTACTTGAAATAGGCAAGGTCACGATCGTGCAATTCGCGCCAGGTGTCGGGGAAGGCCGCAAAACCCTCTGCAAGCCTGGCCACGTAGTCCTCCGCATTCGACCCGTCGGCGGCGGGCAGGATGTCCGCACGCACCTCCGCCAGCAAGCTGTCATAGAGCGCGCGCCCCTTCGGTGTCAGCGCCACGCCACGCTGTTCGATCTCGCCGAACCGGGCGGTGTGCTGCCCCTCTTCCCACCCGCCGTCCACGGGAAAGCGGATCGCTTCATTCAGCGCCTTGAACGCCGTCTGCCTGAGCAGGATCGGGCAGTCGCGCCGCGGCGGGCCTTCCACGATGGCCTTGGCCGGCAGGCCCTTGGCCACCATCTGGGCCTGGGCCGCGTCGATGTCCAGCGTCCGGGGCGTCAGGTGGTTGATGTGCGGCCCCTTGAACGAGACCACGTCGGCGATCAGGCGATGGGCGCCGATCAACTCTGCAAAGGTGGCATCGTCGACACAGGCCTCCGGGTGCCAGCGGAACGTCTCCAGCACCTCGGCCACGAAACGTGCGGCATCCGCGCTATCCAGCCCCCCTTCGGCTCCGGCCTTCTCGGTCAGGGCGACAGCGCCGTCCGTGAAGATTTGCCGACGCGCCAGCGTGGCGGCGGCCTTGTCGCGCAAAGTGTCATCCTCGATCAACTCCAGCCGCAGAAGAGAGGTGAAAACGCGAAACGGGTTCTCGGCAAGGGCATCACGGCCAATCGGACGGAATGCCGTGGAGTGAACCGGCACCGACGCGACCGAAAGATCGTAGTATCCGACCGGCTCCATCCCCATGACGGCAAAGACGCGTCCCATCATGGCAAGCTCTTCCGCGGTGCCCAGCCGGATCGCACCATGGCGCTCCGCGCTGATCCGGTTCGTGTCTTCGCCCGGGGTCAGCGCCAGCGCGTTGTCGTCGCGATCCAGCACATCCGCGTTCACGGTCTCCACGATCTCGACAAGCGTGCCGTAGGCGGGCACCTCCTTGCGGTACATTTCCGACATCGCCGCGGAAAAATCGGCACGGATCTGGTTTGGGGATACGGTCATCTTTTCGTCCTTCTGCGCCTAGAAGCGCCCGTTGGTAAAATGGGTAAGAGTCGCGCCTGTCTCGAAGTAGAGACCCTTGACGGCGGCGTAGCTTTCGGATTGCGGATCGCAGATCGGCAACGGCAGGTCACCAGTGCCAAGCGCCCAGTCCGCAGCGGCCCTGCCAAACAGCGTCCCGGGGCAGATGCCCCGCCCGCTGTAGCCGAAGATGGAGATGCCGGTCTTTCCACGGCGTTCGATGCGCGGCAGGTGGGTTCCGGTCATCGCGATGCGGCCGGTCCATTCCTGTTCGAACGGAATATCCTTCAACTGGGGGAACAGCCTGGACAGCTTGCGGTGCGCCCATCCGCGGTGAAATGCCCCACCGAACCCCTCCAGATTGCCGAGCGCGCCAAAGATCATCCGCCCCGCCTGGTCAAGGCGGAAGGCCGACATGACCAACGCCGTGTCCCAACACCCTTCGCCGCCAGCCAGGATGCTGTGCCGCAGGTCGTCCGGCAGGGGCGCCGTGGCCAACTGGAAGAAATGCGCAGGGATGATCGCGTTATCGTCCGCCGCGCCCGCGCCATAAGCATTGGTCGCCTGGATAAGCCGGACCGCACGAACCTCGCCTTCTGCCGTTCGGACGGTCCAGCCCTCGCCGGTCTCCGTCATGCTCAGGGCGCTTGTGTCCTCGAATATCCGCGCCCCCTGCCCCTCTGCCGCGCTGGCCAGTCCCTGAACATAGGCCAGGGGCTGGATGGTACCGGCCCGTCCATCCCAGAGCGCGCCGCAGTAAGCCGCGCTGCCAATGCGCCGCGCGGTTTCGGCGGCATCGAGCAGCTTGACCGGCGCGCCCCGTGCCTCCTGCTGGGCAAAGCGGTTTTCCAGGTCGCGCAGACCGGCCTGCGAGTGGGCACAGTGCAGCGTGCCCCGCCGCGTCGCCTCACACCGGATCTGGTGCTTTTCGATCAGGTCGAACACGGTCGAAGGCCCACCAGCCAGCAATTCGTTCAGCTGCCTGCCGGTGGTCTTTCCGATCTTCCCTTCCACCTCATCGGGCGGCGTCCAGAGCCCGGCGTTGACAAGCCCCACATTGCGCCCCGACCCGCCGAACCCGATCGTCCGCGCCTCCAGGAGCGCCACCGAAGCGCCCCCGGCGGCCAGGTGATAGGCCGCCGACACCCCGGTGAACCCGCCGCCGATCACCACGACATCGACGGTGATCGACTCGCTCAAAGGCGCGTAGCGGGTCCGTTCGGGGGCCGTTTCGGACCACAGGCTGTCCAGGCGCGGGGCGTGTGTCATATCTCGAACGAAATGCCCTGCGCCAGGGGAAGTTCGCGCGAGTAGTTCACCGTGCTGGTCTGACGGCGCATGTAGGCGCGCCACGCGTCCGATCCGCTTTCGCGACCGCCCCCGGTTTCCTTTTCACCGCCGAACGCCCCGCCGATTTCCGCACCGGACGGGCCGATATTGACGTTGGCGATGCCACAGTCAGACCCCTGGGCCGACAGGAAATGCTCGGTCTCGCGCACATCGGTCGAAAAGATGCACGAGGACAGCCCCTGCGGCACGGCATTCTGCATCCCGATGGCCTCATCGAGGTCCTTGTACTTCACCACGTAAAGGATGGGCGCAAAGGTTTCCGTGTGCACGATCCCGCTCTGCTCCGGCATCTCGACGATGGCTGGCGCCGCATAGGCCGCATCGGGGTACTGGTCCGTCAGCGCCCGACCACCGCCATGCACGGTGCCGCCTTCCGCCTTGGCCTGTTCCAGCGCCTTTTCCATCGCCGTCATCGCGACTGCGTCGATAAGAGGACCGACAAGAGTGCCCTGGTCCAGCGGGCTGCCGATGGAAAGCCCTTCATAGACCTTGGTCAGACGCGGGATCAGCTCGTCGTAGATGTCTTCGTGAACGATCAGCCGGCGCAGCGACGTGCAGCGTTGACCCGCGGTGCCGACGGCCGAAAAGACAATCGCCCGCACGGCCATTTCCAGATCCGCAGACGGGGCCACGATCATCGCGTTGTTTCCGCCCAGTTCGAGGATCGTCTTGCCCAGACGCTTGGACATATCCGCCGCGACCGCCTTGCCCATGGGCACGGACCCCGTGGCCGAGATGATCGCAACATCGCTGGACGCAGTCAGAACCTCGCCCAGGTCACGCTCGCCGATCAGGCTCTGGATCAGGCCGTCGGGCGCATCGTCGCCGAATGCCTTCATGGCCCGGTCGCAGATTTCCTGGATTGCAAGCTGGGTCAGCGGCGTCTTTTCCGACGGCTTGGCAAGAACGGGATCGCCGCACACCAGTGCGAGCGCGGCATTCCAGCACCAAGGCGCGGCCGGGAAGTTGAACGCGGTGATGACCCCGCAAACCCCCAGCGGATGCCAGGTTTCGCGCATGGAGTGGCCCGGACGCTCCGACGCGATGGTCAGACCGTAAAGCTGCCGCGACAGGCCGACCGCGAAGTCACAGATGTCGATCATCTCCTGAACCTCGCCCAGTCCCTCCTGGTAGATCTTGCCGCATTCCAGCGACACGAGGCGGCCAAGGTTCTCCTTTTCGCGGCGCAGCTCTTCGCCCAGAAGACGCACCAGTTCCCCGCGCCGCGGCGCCGGCACCTTGCGCCACGCGTTGAACGCCTCGACGCCCTTGGCGATGGCGGCGTCCGCGTCGGCCACCGTGTGCATCGGAACCCGGGCGATTTCGCTGCCATCCACAGGCGTGGTGACCGAAAGCGTACCGCCGGTGGTTTGCGCGGCCGTCAGGCCGCAGGCGTCGAGAATGTCTTGATATTTCATGAAGCTGTCCTTTGGTTCGGGATCAGGCCGGCGACGGCCCGGTTCAGACGTGCGCAACCATCCTCGAGATCGGCGCGCGCGTAGGCGTAGGAAAGACGGAAATGCCCGGGCAACCCGAAGGCCCGGCCGGGCACGATGGCAAGCCCCGTGGCAGCCAGAACGTAGGCGCAGAAGTCCGCATCCGTCTCCAGCAGCTTTCCGTCCGGTTTGACTTGCCCAAGCACCGCCTCGCAGGACGGGAAAACGTAGAAGGCCCCGTCTGGCATCGGGCAGGAAATCCCGGGAATGGCATCAAGCGCGGCCACCACGAAATCGCGGCGGTCGCGGAACGCGTCCCGGCGCTCCTGGATATGACTCTGCTTCCCCGTGACCGCTTCCAATGCGGCGGCCTGCGCGATCGAACAGGCGCCCGATGTTATCTGCCCCTGCACGGTCAGCATGGCCTTGACCAGATCCGCCGGCGCAATGCCCCAGCCGATCCGCCAGCCTGTCATGGCATGGGCTTTCGACACGCCGTTGATCACGATGGTGCGCCCTGCCAGATCGGGGCAGGCCTCGCGGAACGAGGTAAAGGGCACATAGCAGATCAGGTCGTAAATCTCGTCGGAGGCAATCCAGACATGGGGATGCCGCGCCAGGACTTTTCCGAGGGCGGCCAGTTCGGCGGCGGTATAGACAGCGCCCGAGGGGTTCGACGGCGAATTGAGCAGCACCCAGCGCGTGCGCGGCGTGATCGCGGCCTCGAGCTGCGCCGGCGTCATCTTGAACCCCGCCTCGGCCCCGCATCGCACAAGGACCGTTTCACCGCCCGACAAGGCGACGATGTCGGAATAGCTCGTCCAGTACGGCGCCGGCACGATGACCTCATCCCCGACGTTTAGCGTGGCCAGGAACATGTCGGCCAGCACCTGTTTCGCGCCGGTGGCGACAATGACATTGCCCGGCTCGGCCCCTGCCTTCTCGGCAATGGCGGCGCGCAGCGCTGCGGTGCCGGCGGTGGGCGGGTAACGCGTCTGGCCCTCCTGCATCGCCCTGTAAGCCGCGTCGCAAATGTGGGGCGGCGTCGGAAAGTCGGGTTCCCCCGTACTTAATGCCAAAACGTCATGCCCTTGGGCACGCAGACGCGCGGCCTCCTCGGAGATCGCAACAATCTCCGAAAGCGCCATTCCATCGATTCTCTCAGCTTTTTTCAGCATAAACCGCTCCTGATTCAAGGCGGTGTTTGACATGGAGCGAGCCGGTATGTGAAACGAAATTATCGTATAAGTCATGCGAAAGCCTCATACCCATGCCCAACCCAAAGCGTTTCCTGCCCCCGATGTCCGCGCTGCGCGCTCTGGAGTCCTTCGAGCGGACGGGAAATGTCACGCAGACCGGCCTTGAACTGGGCGTGACCCAAAGCGCCGTCAGCCGCCAGCTTAAACTTCTCGAGGAGTACCTCGAAACCCCGCTCTTCATGCGCGACAAGAAAAGCATCAAGTTCCTGCCGGCCGCGCGGACCTATTGCACCCAGGTCAGGGCCGCGCTGGACCAGATCGGAACGGCAAGCCTGCGCCTCAAGGCAAATCCCGCAGGGGGGCAGCTCAACATCGCGATGCTCCCGGCCTTCGGCGTCCGCTGGCTGGCCCCGAAACTCCCCGATTTCGTGGCGCGTCACCCCGAGGTCACCGTGAACCTCAGCACCAGGCTGAGACCTTTCGATTTCGCCGCCGAACCCTTTCACGGCGCCATCCATTTCGGCCAGAAGGACTGGTCCGACGTGGCCTACCACGAACTCATGCGCGAATATGTCGTCCCCGTGGCATCGCCGAAAGTGGCCGGAACACTTCGCGGCACCACGGTGAGCGACGTGTTCTCGTTACCGCTTCTCCACCTCGACACACGCCCGGACGCGTGGGAAAACTGGGCCAGGGCGCTCGGAGAAGACCTCAAATGCCCTGCCGGAATGCTCTTCGATCAGTTCGCTTCGATGATCCAGGCCGCGATTCACGACATGGGCGCGGCACTGTTGCCGACCTACCTGGTCGAAAACGAATTGCAGGATGGCAAACTGGTGGCGCTTTGGTCGGAAAGCAAAACCAGCATCGGCACCTACTATTTCGTCTGGCCCAAGGATGAACCGAACCATCAACCCCGGGACCTGTTCGTGAACTGGCTGGCAGAAGTGAAACACTGAGATGCGCCGGCGCGCACCGGCCTGGTGCAGCTCTTCGATGCGGGCGGAAAATCTGCCGCAACATTTGATGTTTCACCCGCCCTTCAGTAGCGTTCTTCGAACCACAGCAAACGGGATACACGCATGGCAGACCAATTCCAGCCGACAGGGACCGCCGCAACTCTGGACCGCCCTGCTTCCGGCACGGCCTATCTGAACCAGTCCGCCCTGGATTGGCAGGAAACCGGCACCCAGGGATTCGAAACGAAACCCCTCTACGAATCCTCGTCGGGCGATATGACAATGCTGATGAAAATTGCCCCGGGCGCGTTTTCCGAAGCGCACGCACATGAAACGGTCGAGGAAATCTACGTGCTGGAAGGGTCTTTCTACGATGACGAGAACAGCTATGTGCCGGGCGACCTCATCATCCGCGCACCGGGCACCATGCACACCGCAGGCAGCAAGTCGGGCGCTCTGGTGCTGTTGAAGTTCTCGCCCGGCTGACAGGCGTTCTTTCGTTTTCACACGTCTGCGTCACCCCGTGCCGCGCAGTTCGGCGCACTCCGCCAGATAAGACATCGGACCCACCGATTTCCTTCGCGCGCAAAGGCCGTACCCGCCGGTCAGGTCCCGTGCCGACAGGATCATGTGTGCCTCCCCAGGTAGATGTCGCGCACCTCCTCATCCTCCGAGATGGTCTGGAAATCGGAATCCCGCAGCAGCGCGCCCTGGTGCAGCACGACGGTCCGGCAATTCAGCGCGCGCACGAAACTCATGTCGTGCTCGATCGCCACGACGCTGCAGACCTGCGCGACGTCGCGCGCGATCTCGGCCGTCCGGGCGGTCTCCTCCGGGGTCATGCCGGCCGTCGGCTCATCCAGCAGCAGCACTCGAGGGCGAAGCGCCAGCACCATGCCGATCTCCAGCCACTGGCGGTGCCCGTGCGACAGGTTGCAGGCCAACGTGTCGGCCTTGCCCGTCATGCCGACACGCTCCAGAACGGTGTCGACATTCATGCCGCCGCCCCGCGCGGCACCGGGACCGTTCACCGAGACTTCGATGTTCTCGCGCACGCTCAGATCGTCGAAGGTACTGGGCACCTGGAACTTGCGCCCGATCCCCGCGCGCACGATGTGATGCGGCTTCCAGCCCGTGATGTCCTTTCCGGCGGTCAGGACCTGCCCACTGTCGGGCTCGAGGACGCCGGTGATAAGGTTCAGCAACGTCGACTTTCCTGCGCCGTTCGGCCCGATGATCGCGACCAGCTCCTTCGGCGCGACCGAGAACGAGACATCGCGCGTGGCGCGCACCCCACCAAAGCTCACCGCCAGATGACGGGTTTCGAGGGCGGCTTCGGTCATGACGTGCGCCCCCCCGTCAGCCTGCACCCCATCCGGCCCAGCCAGGGCAACAGCCCGTTCGGCGCGGTAAAGACCAGGATGACGAAGCCGACACCCACGACCAGCGGCCACAAGGCGGCGCTGACCGACGAAACCTCCTGCTGAAACCGCATCACCAGGAAGGTGCCGACCACCGGCCCCACCAGCGTGCCGCGCCCGCCGACGACGACCCACATGATCACCTCGGTCGAAAGCAGCAGCCCTACCAGGTCGGGAACCACGATGCCGGATGTGGCGGCGTAAAGCGCACCGGCAAGCCCGGCAATGCCCGCCGACAGCATCAGCGCCTTCAGCAGTTCCGCCGACGTGTCGTAGCCAAGCGACTGCGCCCGGGTCTCGTTGCACTGGATCGCGGTCAGCACCTTGCCCGTGTGGCCCGCACGCATCCTGGACCTTGTCCCCCAGCGATACGTAGATCGACAGATGCGCACAGCGGTCGGGGCCGATCTCCATCAGCGTGCCGATTTCGTGGTCGGCCGACACCTTGATCCAGTAGCGCGCAAAGGTCTCCGGCATCTCGCGGTCCTTGCTGCCCGCAAGGTCCAGCAGCACCGTACCGAAGAACCGATCTTCCGCGAACAGGCTGTACATCGGGTCGAGCACGTATATCCCGTTGGTGTATTCAACCATGTTCGGATCATGGCCGGGAGCATGGCTGAAAAGCGTCCGTGGCTGCATCCCGGCTTCGAATTCAAACAGTGAAACCGACCTTCGGAATCCAGCGTCGCACCCAGGTCACGACGGTCTCGGAAAACGTCCGCTCGCCAACCTGGGCATCCAGCGCGGCCAACTCGCCGAACAGCCGGGTCAGGGCCTCGCTCGGCAGACCTTTCGCAAGATCCCTGGTATGGGGTGGAAGTTCATTCGGCATGCCGGATTTTTCACATATCTGACGAACTGCACAAGCATTCGTGGACAGGGCGAAAACCAATGGTCGGAATGAAACGGTCAGGGCCGCGGGCGAGACGGCTTCCATGTCGGAAGCGCCTTGTGGGCGGATTGTGGCAGAGGCGCAATTCCGACGTTCTCGTGTCTCTTTTTGCCCAGCAGAGAATCGCGGCGCCTGACATGTGTAGCGAGTTCTTACGGCAAGCATTTCAGGATAAAGGCGGCGACCGCAGATACTTGGCGGTCGCTGCAATTCGCGCCATATAATGGGCGATACCCCACGCCGATTGCTGAAACATCGCTCCGTCTGAAAGCGTCGAAAGCCGACGGCCACAGGCCGGACGGAACGACCATACCGGCTTATCATCAGCTTTCTGATACGTGCATGGAGAATTTGGTAGCGGAGGAGGGACTTGAACCCCCGACACGCGGATTATGATGACGCATGTCTGAGTTGAATATTAGATATTTTAATCAATTACTTAATACATGTATGATTTTATTTTTCCACCCCATTTTCCACTCTTATATAGCTATTTTTTCCATCAACGCGGCGTCAGCCGCCTTGTCTTCGAATAGGTGACCGTACTGCTTCACGGTGTACGCAGGGTCATGGTGACCCATCCACACCTGAAGCCTTTTCAGGTCCACATTGGCTGCAATCAGACGCGACGCGTAGGCGTGGCGCAGGGCGTGAAAACCCCCTTCGCGGACATTGGGCAGACCATTGCTTTCATCCGACGCCAGTTCGTTCGCCTTGGCCAGAAGCGGCTTCCACATACGATTGTAGAGGTTCCTAAGTTCGAGCGGCTTCCCATCGCGCGTCGAAAATACAATGTCGCGCTTGTGGGCACGCATGGCGGCTTGCATTGGCTCTACTAGGTTAGGGTGCAGAGGTATGTCACGGATGCCGTCAGCGCTCTTCGGATGCTCAATCGCCCCTCCTTCCGTAGCCTTCTGCCGTATCCGGACGATCTGTTGACTTTGAATAAAGTCCGACCGGGGAAACCCCCGCGCCTCTGAAATCCGCGCACCTGTATACGCGAGGAAGTAGGCCAGCGCGCGATATGCAACCCAAGCTTGTCGCCGCTGTGGTTGAGGGTCTTCTGACAGCGCGTCCGCCGCGACCAAAAGCGCTCGAACCTCTTCTGGTGTGTAGACGTGGTCAGCGCGACGGATGCGGCCCTGCATCCTGTCGGATCGACTTTGCCTGATCTTCAATTTCTGCCCCGGCGCGTGGCCGATGTAGCGCTCCTCTTCGGCAAACCCCATTACCGCCTTACAGAGCCGGAATGCCTCACTCGCAGCCCGCGTTGATTTCGTATTGCGGACGCAGAAGGCTCTGACGTGTTGCATTGTCTCTTCGTCAATATCCGCGAGCGGAAAGCTCTTCAGAGCACGCGCCGAATACCTGAGATAGTTTAAGTACGTCCGATAGGTTTGGTCACCGATTGGATCGGAACCGTCTTCTGGTCCTCGAAGCGCGTCCAGATATTCTAGCGCGACTTCTGGATAAAGCTTATCACCTCCAAAGAATGTGCGCTCGAATGCAGCAGGAACGGGCTTGACTGATTCAAGGTGGGCATCTGCATCCTTCTTGCGGTCGAAAATCTTTTCGTGTTTTCGTCCGTCCGCACCCTTCCAACGCGCCGCAAACACCTTGCGTTTCGACCCCCCTTTCGACTTCACCATTTTCTTAGTTATGTGAGCCATTTTCCACTCCTGATTCCGCATATCGGACAGTGATAGTCCTTCTGACGCCCTTTGACAACTACCGTGATCTCACGAGGATGGGCTAGAGACTGGACATCAATGGATGCGACACACATGGACGAAATGGAACTTATTGACCTTGTACCTATCGCGGTGTCGGTGCTGGCTCTTGCGATTTCTGCGTTTAGCTTGGGGTGGACCGTATATAGAGACGTTCGAAAACCACGCTTTCGCGTTTCCGTGAGCATCAAAAGAATCTTTCAGCAGGATGAAGAACCAAGTGATCCATTCATTACAATTGAAGCCTTAAATCTAGGCCCACAACCGAACCGCGTCGGCCTTCCGTGGGCTGAGAAGTCGTGGTGGAGACGCAGAATTCTGCGAGATGAATGGACTCAAGCAATGATTACGCCTGATTACTCGCACCCGGCAACCTCTCCCCCACACAGTAGAGAGGCCCAGACCGAAGTAGGCGATGCCATCACCTACGCCTTCCCATACAACAGCGAATGCTTTTTGGGAGAGGAGCAATTTGCACGTGTCGGCATCGTAGACGGATATGGTCGGGCGCACTATGCGTCGAAATCTCAACTGCGCGACCTTCAGAAGCGACACCAAGAAGAATTTAGCCAAAACGCGGCACGGCGGCGAGCATCCCGCTGATGGGATGGGCGACATGATTATCACGCAAGCAAACTAAGCGAGCGCCGAATCACCGTGACCGTGGTCAATATTGACATGTCAAGTAAAAAGTGATAGACATCACAATTAGAGGGATAGACCCTCAGACCCAGCGAATTTGATCGGTTGGGTCACGAAAATTCCCTGACACGAATGTGCCCGCAAGCGCGGGTAAGGAGTGACTATGAACCCTATCACCGCGACTCTGCGGTCAGCAGACCTGTGCGCGTTGCTGAGCGTGTCTGACCAGTCCATTTATCGGTGGACCGCGAAGCCGTATCCGCCCTTTCATGACTTTCGCTGCAAGCCGCGCGGCAAGATGTTTGCGCTGCCCGATATTGTGGTTTGGTTTCGCGAACGCCGGAAGCGTGCACTATATGGAGACGACCTGAGCCGCGTCGTTGAATTCGATGCTCACGTACGCGCTGAACGCGCCCGTGACGGCGTAAACGACCTTTGGTTGGGCGACGTCCCTGAAGCCCGCGCTGAGGCCTTCCTGAAGGCGCTGACCGGCGAGGAAGTCGAACGGGCGCGGTTGGTACAGAAGACCGCTACCAGCGCCGCAATCGCCGCTGGTTTGCCCCGCATCTCGCGTCTGTCCAATATCGTCCTCATCCATCCCGGCTGCATCCGCTTCATCTTGACCAGCGAAGGCGAGGAATTGCCCGTGGGTGACGCCGGTTGGTCATCGTGGATCAAGGCAATCGACGTCGTGAACGTCGCTATCGAAGAAAAGGAGGCCGCGTGATGGCCAATATTGAAGATACACTTGCCCATCTGGGCGAAGAAGACCGCCAGCGTTTCACCGACGCAATCGGACAGGTCGGCAAGGCCTTCCAGATGAAGACCGGTATTGAGGTGGACCCCAAGACAATTGCGGGGCTGGCCACGATCCGTGACCACGTCCTGACCGGCGGTGAATACCCTCTTGATTTGGCAGAATCTATCGAGGCCCTGAAGCAGGACACGGACGTCTCGAACGCACTTATCGCTGCGGAAATTGAACAGGCAGAGGTATCGAAGATCACCGACGATATCGCGAGCCTCAGTCCTCAGCAGAAGATGAATTACGCACGGGCGAACGGCCTTGATCGGCCTCGGACCGACACCACCAACAGTATGACCCGAAATGAACATGACGCCGTTCTTGCCAGTCTCAGCCCCCAGCAGCGTATCAACTACGCTCGCAAGCACGGCCTCACGTGATGGTGTTGACGAAGATCGAGTCCGCCGTGCGGTCGGCTGGCGGCGTCTGGTCACAGTATTTCCGCCGCGAGGGTGGGGAATGGCAGTGCATCCTGTTGCCTGCGGAACGCCTTTCTGAAGAACAGTACGCCGCCCTTTCGCGTAGGTTCACCCCCCTTCCTACCGGAGTGGACAAGGCAAAGGCGCGGGCGCGAGCGGCGGCTGAGCGAAATGGATAGTCCGTTGAACCACGCCTCATCCGGCGACTTCCTTCACCTGTCGCCCGCTGAACGCCGCAAGGCCAAAGCGCGTGCGAAGAAGCGAGCCGAAGTGCTCCGGCGCTGGAAAGAGGCGCGGTCGCATTGGACCCCTGAAATGATCGAGGCTGAAAATGAAGAACTTGAGCGACAGAAGCAGGCCATGCTCGCAGAGCGCCGCGCCGCGTAAGCCACTGCCTTTTCGGAAGGTGATGGAGAGACCCGCCCGCCGCCGCGCCCTGTGGCATGCGGCTTGGTTGGCGTGTTCATCCTTTGACGAATGGAAGGCGAATCTTCACATCATCGAAAGAGCCATTGCAGCGCAGATGGAAAGAGAATTCGGGACGCCTTAGCAGCGCCCCCTGCCTGAAACCAATTAGAACTAGGAGAAGAAATGACCCGCCACCAAATTGGGGCGCTGCCCCGCGAACACAACGAATACGACCCCGCCATGATCACGAGCATGGCCCGCGAAATCCAGCGCATCGCGGACCGATCTGGACCCGGTGGCATGCGCATCTCCTTCGAATGGTTGGAGGACGTACTGGATGGGGACGAAATCCTGACGCGTCGCGTCTTGACCGCGGCGGGCTTCTCGCCGCCTACGGAGGTCGAGTGGCGGCGGGGCAAGGGCCGCGACCAGCTTTCCGACCGGGGGTATCCCGGCCTTCTTGAAGACCGGTTGACCGACATCCTCGACGACCACACGAGCTAGCGAAACAATCGGTTTCCGTTTTCGCAACAAGCTTGTGCGCCGCGCCTGCGCAAGACACAACATGTTGATTTCCTGCATTGCGGATTTAAGCTTCAAGCTCAGTCTTGATTTGGGTTTTCAGCTTGAGGCCAAAAAGTGCATTTCACCATATTTATATGGGCATGTATGATTTTCAATTCGTGATTGACGGATGCTTTGTCAGCGGTCTAGGTAGTACCTGCCACCGAAACAGAGAATCAACATTTAGTAGGGACGGGATGCAGAATGGAAGAGATCATTTTGGGGGCGCACCGCCTTATCGAGGTGGTGGAGCAGCGAGACGAAGGTGCGGCGCTCGAAGGAGCGGGGCCGTTGCTGACGGAACTTGCTTTGCTCGTGGATCAGCGGCGAGGTGACCGCGGCGGGGACGTTGTGCCGCTGAGGTGAAAGGGATGCGCCCGCGTAAGCGGGCGAGCCGACCCATAGAAGGGATTGCAGCTTTGTCCCGTTTCACTGCCGTCCGTCGCTGAAGGTAATCGGCAGGGTAAACAGGACCAGAAAGGAGGTGAGACATGCAATAACTGCAACTGAGAGAGATACAATAATGGCAGAAGATAACACCGCAGGTCAGAGTGAAGACGGCCCGGACCTGAACCACGCATACTTTCATGGAAAGGAACCTGAAGGTCTCGAAGACTTCCTTAATCGGGAAGCAACTTTCCTCACGGGCGAACTGTGGGGCCAGCGCGACCGGCGTAACACGCAGGACGGTAACTGGCAGTCCCTGACCCTGACTTGGGCTGCGTGGGTTGGCGGGCAGGCTGGTTCAAAGGTTGAACCCGCATGGGGCTTTTCGCGCCACCCCGTGGGCAAGCAGAAGGAAGGCGCGGCAATCGTGCTGGGGTCCAGTGTCGGCGGCGCGCGCAAGGCGAAGGCCATGGACACGATGTATGCCATGGGCCTTGACGTCGACTCCGGTGCATCGCTGGACGATACGCTGGATAAGGTCGAAGAGCTTGGCCTTCTCTGCTTCGTCTATAGCTCGTTCAACCACGGCAAGCGCGGGATCGAGCTGAAGCGGGACGAGGTCCTGCGCAAGCTTGAAATCGCACGCGACCCGACCGACGAAGAAGTCAGGAGCTTCCTGAAGGACCACGATAAGCACCGGTATGAAGAGTCATTCGTCGCCGGGTGCACCATCGAGAAGCAGAAGTACCAGACCACCGAAGGCGTTAAGATCGTCCTCCACACGCCGCCCTTGGACAAGTTTCGCTTGATCTTCCCGTTGGCAGAACCGGTCAAGCTGATCGATCTTGCAGACACCCAGCAGGCCGCTCTCGACCTGTGGGAAGACAAGATCACGGGGCTGGCCCGCAACGTCCTCGGCGTTCACTTCGACACGTCCTGTACGGACCCGTCGCGGCTGTTCTACACCGCGCGTCACCCCAAGGCAGCGGAAGACTGGTATTGCGCGATTGTGCAGGGTGACCCGCTGGCGTTCGAGGATATCAAGCCCATGAAGAAGTCCGCGTATGTCGGTGGTAACGACAACGCGTTCTCGCGGGCCGGTGGTGATGATAACCGCCCGCCTAGGTGCGTAGCGCCGTCAGGCGCTTCTCTGAACGAGTGGCACAGCGACGGCGGTAAGGACCGCTTCCTGATTGCGGACCTGATGGAGACGCTGTGCTCTGACAAGGTGCGTGTCGCCGGGGGTGAAGCCAACGGACACGTCCACTGCGAATGCCCGTTCGAGCACGAGCACACCTCCGAAGGTGGCACCGCCACGATGGTGATCAACAGCATCGACAGTCAGAACGAATACTGGACGTGGTTCTGCCACCACGACGCCTGTCAGGGGCGGCACAAGCTGCAGTTCCTCGAAGAGGCGCTTCGGCAGGGGTGGTTCGAGGAAGACGCCTTGTACGACAAGGACTCCGGCTTCCTGTTGGAAGTGGCGGACGGCGAAGACGATCCGCTTGCGCCTCTCCCTGCTGAACCGGGCGACACCGACAAGACGCCGGAGGAACGTGCAGAAGCCTTCAATACGGACAGCACCGAAGAAGACATTCGCAAGTTCATCAAGAGACTGTTCCGCGAAGGTGTTGACCTCACGGTTCAGGCCAACGTCACCGCGGTCATCGCGAAGAACACCAACCTCGGAAGGCGTGAGGTGAAGAAGTTCTGGAAGGAACTGGAAGACAAGCTGAGCAAGCGGGAAAAGGATCAGGAATTCTCAGGCGGCATGTACATCACTGAACCTGCCCCGGATCAGACGCGCTATGCGGCTGACGCCGCCAGGGCCGCGAATGAAAACTCCCCCTTCCTGTTCGAGTACATGGAAGCCCCGGCAATCGTTCGGCGCGGGCGGTTGAAGACGCTGGACCGTGCCGGACGGCGGCATGAACTGGGCAAGGTCACGCGCTTTATCGCAGTGCGTGGTGATGATCCGCAGCACGTTTATCCGCCCTATGATGTGGTAGATGACCTGTTTTCGTCGGACCTCTCGGAATTCGCCTTGCCTCTTCGCGGTGTCGTGGACACGCCGTTTTTCGCGGCGGACGGGACGCTTGTGACGGCGAACGGGTATCACGCCGGGTCGCAGATGTATCTGGACAGTGAATTGGTGCTGGACCGCGTTAGCCCGCGCCCGACCGCCGAAGAGGTAAACGCGGCAAAGTCGCTTATTGTCGATAACGTGCTCGCCGATTTCCCGCTGGGCGGGTTGTCGCGTCCTGAGATCAAGGAGGCACTGGACGGCGGGAAGGCCCCTGCCGTGACCCATGCGGTAGGCCTGACCCTCTTGCCCTTCATGCGGGAAATGATTGACGGTCCGACGCCGGGTTGGATTCTGTCCAAGCCTGCACCGGGCACGGGTGCCTCGCTCTTGGTGAAGCTTCTGACCACCATCGCAAGCGGTGTGTCCGCGCCGGAGTCAACTCTGCCGTCGAACAAGGAAGAGATGCCGAAGACGCTTGCCGCGCTTTTGATGAACGCTCCGACCCACATCGTGTTCGACAACATCAACCATTCGGTGGATTCCGGAGATTTAGCGTCGGCGCAGACTGCCCGGACCTATCAGGCCCGCGTTCTCGGGAAGACGCAGACCATTGAAGTAGACGTACGGTCGATCATGATTTTCACCGCGAACAACGTCACTTTGTCCAATGAACTGCTGCGCCGCTCGATCTTCATCCCGCTGGACGCCAAGGTTGAAGCACCCGAAAAGCGGACCGGGTTTTTGCACGCCGATGTATTCAAGTGGGTGGATCAGAACCGGGCGGAATTGGTGCACGCCTGCCTGACCTTGATCCAGAACTGGGTCGCAAACGGTATGAAGCGGAGTGGGCATTTCTTGGCCTCTTTCGAGGACTGGGCGGCGGTTACCGGTGGCGTGCTCGAAGCCGCCGGTTTCGCCGGTTTCCTCGAAGGTCAGGAAGACGCCAAGGCTCTGGCGGCTGACGCCGCACAGAACAATGTCACGCATCTCATGGACGTTCTGTCAGACTACGTGGACGGCACGCTTTTCCGTCCCGGCGGTACGGCCAAGTTCGGCGGAGATGCCACTGTGAGCATTATGGAGATTCTGAACGGCGCGGAGCGTGCGGAGGTCGAACCCGGCGACGACAAGCCGGACCCTATCCAGATCAATAGCTGGGGGTACAGCCCCTATGACGGCTGCTACAACACCTCAGGGCGTATCAAGACCGGGTTCGGGAAGCTGGCACGCAAGCCGCACCGGGGTCACTCTGGTGATGGGTATGAATACATCCTGCACTTCGAAGAACTTTACGACTCCAAGAACAAGGGCGCGGTGTACAGGATGACGAAGGTTCCCGCTCCGGACCGAGAATGACTTGATGAGTTGTAGGGGGCCAGCTAACGCTGGCCTTTCTGCTTTTGCGGAGGTGCCGGAGGTACGTTTTCAGACCTCCGCAGTATTTATACCAATGATAACAGTGACTTACGCTTCGTTTGCGGAGGTCGCGGAGGTGCCGGAGGTATTTCCGGCGCTCCCCGCCCGTAGAAATATTTTTCTTGTAATTAACGCCCCCGAACGGCCTGCCTGTTGAAAGAAATAATATTTTCTCTCTCTATTCCTTAAGATTTACCTCCGGGACCTCCGGGACCTCCGCAAACCCCTATAAATAAGGGCTCAAATTTGCGGAGGTGCAAAAGCCGCACCTCCGGCACCTCCGCAAGTAACGTTCGAATCCTCGCCGGAATCCGGGGGTCGGGCTGGACCGATGCACGGAACGCGTGCATCCTAGGTCCGCAGAGATGGGAGAGGCTATTACGTTGACCGAAAATTTCAAAAAGAGGGAGACAAATCCCCTGACTGACCTTTCTGGCCTCAGCATGGAACTTCGACCGAATGGGGAAGAACTCGACGTACACTGTCAGTTGCGCTTTGCGACCGATGAGATTGAGTTCAGCAGTCGTGCCTATGTCGTTGGTATACGGCAAGCTCGCCTACAGCTCTATCTTGAAGGTTGGGATAAAAAGATTGGCGCAGACTATGGTGACTTGAAAATCCCCACCGTTGAACGGTCTTCCAAGTCGGTACAGGAGACCTGTACGAGTGGAGAGATTGGCGGGGGCGGTGCTGCTTCGATAGCAGGAGACGGCATGCCCACGGGCAGCGGCCAAGTTGGGGTTACCGGGAACGTCAAGAAGAGTTGGAAGGAAGCGCTCGAAAGCGAGTACAATCAAGAAATTCCTCCGATTACTTCACTGCCCAACAATGCATGGCAAATCAAAGTAATGCATGATGGATCACCCGATACCCCACTGGAGGGAACCGCTCTGTCCGGCGAGCGGCTGTGCATCCTCTCAAGAACGCAAGGCAGCAACCAATCCCACGTAACTGCTGAACTACAGGTTAGGCGAAGTCAGATTACGGTTCGGCCTTCAAAGGGTAACAAGTGGGGCAAGATGTTTAGCCTTTCCCGGAACAAGGATGCCATAATCGCCAAGGTGCTTGAGAAGGCGATAAAGCGGGAAGCCGAAGGAGCGACAGCACGTTCTCTTGACGCTGTCGTTGTGGCGTCCAAGGTCGATTTCGAAGAACAATGAGTCGCCTACTAGAAGACCTTGTCACCGATGAAGAGCGCTCAGCTATTGAGCGCATCTTGGCGAGCGTAGAGATGCGCTTCGACAAGTTGGTCGCGCTCGCTGGGCTAGACCCTTCGAATGACTTTACGCATTCTGATCTTCGGGCACTGAATTTCTGCGGTGCCGACCTCCGAGGCTTTGACTTTACCGGCAGTGACCTCCGCGATACCGCGATAGATGGTAATACGAAGATTGACGATACTACCATACTGACGGATTCGAGTGTTCGCTGGACAGAAAAAGAAGATATTCCGATTGTACAGCTCATGATGAGCGTTGCATCGGCGTCCAGTACCCCGGCACGTAGGTCGCTATTAGCCGAAATCGAAACGAGGTTTGGCAAATCAAGCCACGTGATACAGTTTGTGGTGAACGCCGCAGCCGAAACGGATGACCTAGAGACATTCTTAGATTTCCTCGATTTCCTCCCCGCGCAGATGAGCATAACGCATATGAGAAAACTCGCCCAGAACGGCGAGCGTGTCCTTAAAAGGAAAATGGCGAAGTCCCGGTCCCGGACCCGCAGGCAAACCACCACAATATTTGCAAGCTCAAGAATTGTCGAAAGACTGCAGAATTCGGAGGACTCTCTGGCTTCAGTTTGGCTGGCCCGGATTGCGGTAGTCGCAGACAAGCAGGCTCGGACACACACATTGAATGGCACAGTTGAACCTACCGAAGAGGTTTTGATCACGTCACTTAAAGAACTGCCCAAAGCCGCCTCCGACGCTAAATAGCCCTTTCAGACGCCGTCGAACGCCGACATGTAAACACCGCAAATGTATATACATATGATATACGTTTTGCAAATCGTCCTAAGGCATACGGAAACAGATCGTTTCGGATTCAAGGCGTTGATTTTGCTAGAGAATCATGCCTTGCCGACGTATAAAACCCTTAAAGAATCTCAACGAACAATGGATGGTTATAGAGAGGGTTGTACATGGCTGAAAATGACTGCATCGAAGGCCCGTTTATCGCCTATTATAGGGTGTCCACGAAGGCCCAAGGGAAAAGCGGGAACGGTCTTGAAGCGCAGCGCCGGGACATTGACCTTTTTCTGTCCGCATACGCCTGTCAGGGGGCCTCAGTGGTCGCGGAATATACGGACGTGGCCAGTGGCAAGCATGACGATCCTAGACGCCGTCCGGGCCTCTCTGACGCCCTTGCGCACTGCCGTAGAACCGGGGCGGTTTTGCTGGTGTCCAAGCTGGACCGCTTGAGCCGCAAAGTCCTGCATATCGCCCAGTTGATGGACGACAAAACCGTTAAATTTAAGGTAGTTAGCATGCCTCACGCGGATGAATTTCAGTTGCAGCTATACGCGAGTTTGGCCGAACAAGAGCGCCGATTTATCAGCCTCAGAACCAAGGCGGGATTGGCCTCTGTGAAAGCCAAGGGGAAGGCCTTGGGCGGGGACCGTGGCGGTGCCGCTCACGCGGCCATTGCCAATCGCCGTATCGCCGATAACCATGCCCAGAATATCGCCCAGATCGCCCTGCCGATGCGTGCTGCTAAGTCATCATATCAAGCCATTGCAGACGCCCTCACAAAGGCAGGTGTCGAGACGCCAAGAGGCAAGAAGGTCTGGTATCCACAGACTGTGAAGAACGCCCTAAACAGGCTGAATCCGGCCTGAAAACCGCTGACAAAACAAGCGAAGGACAGGGCAGCGCCCCCGCGTGAGCGGGCGAACTAGATGTTGTCTGCGTTAGCAGACTTAACACCATTCAGTCCCTTCGGACCTATATTTAGTGTATGGGACCCGAGGCGGTGCTATGGGTGGGGGTCAAAATCGGGCGTAGATGCTGTCCGCATAGGTGGCGCAAACTCGCCGAAAAGTGCACTGCGATTTTTCTATGTCGTGTTTGCTTCTTTTGTTCTGTTGCCCTGCAATTTTTGCCCGACAGGGGACCCATCCCCAAAACGACCCCCGGCCTTCCCAGATCAGAATCCCGCGTCCGAAAATTTAAAAAATGGGCGGGATAGAGTTGCAGTCCTGACCCCGACACACTCAACTTAAAAGTGTGACCCGAAATTCCCGTTTCCTAGGTGCCGGGGCGGCGATGTGGTATAGTTTGCCCATCTCTAGCAGTAGGTCTGCGGCTCCTCTTCGCTGCAACCATGCACTCGGCGAGGTT
The DNA here is from genome assembly GCF_009363735.1 of Roseovarius sp. THAF8. Classification (NCBI taxonomy): domain Bacteria; kingdom Pseudomonadati; phylum Pseudomonadota; class Alphaproteobacteria; order Rhodobacterales; family Roseobacteraceae; genus Roseovarius; species Roseovarius sp. THAF8. The sequence continues at coordinate 1,769,258 of NZ_CP045410.1, forward strand.
GCGGCGGACTTTGACTGCCACCGGGTACCGCACGCGACCTCGCCACCTCTTCCTAGCAGTCAGGACTATCGAGCGAATGTCAGAAACACACGAATTGCGTCTGAAGGTAGACGCCTCTGCCGCCAAGCGGGGCAGTCGCGAATTTGTAGGAGCCGTGAACGCGGTGAAGCAGGCCGTACGCGACTTGGAGCGGGACAGCGCAGGCGCGTTCACGAAGCTCCGCAAGGTGGACACTTCCGGTCTCCGCGAAGTTACTCGCGAGGCGCAGAACGCCTCTAAGAGCATGCAGGGCACTGGCACTGCATCCGACAAGGCCGCGGCCCAGATCAAGCGAACCGCACTCGCCTCCGCCTCCGCGATGCGTTCTTCCGAACAGGCCGCGCAGCGCCTCGCTCTTCGTATGGGCGACTTGGGCAATACGTCCGGTCTCGCCGAACTTGAAGGCGCATTGTCTCGCTTGCGGTCGAATTTGACGAACGCGGGTAGTACCTTGGACGTCAGGTCTGCCAAGTCCCAGTTCGACGACCTCCGCAGCAGCTTGCTGCAGAACACCGTCGCCGCAGAACACCTTCGCGGCGAACAGGTGCAGCTTGCCCGTCAGACCGAAGAGGCCGCGCGCGCCGCTCGCCAGCAGGCAAGCGAAATGGATCGACTTCGCGAGAAGTACAATCCGTTGTATGCCGCCTCCAAGGCCTATGAGAGGTCGATTGAGGAAGTTGCACAGGCCGAACAGGCAGGCGTGATCAGCGCCAATATGGCAAGCGCTGCAAGGGAACGCGCGGCGGCACAGTTGGGGGCCGCGTCAGCAGCAAACACCCGGTATGCCGCCACGGCCCGTTCAGGCGGATACGAGTCGGCCTATTTTGCCGCGCAGATGCAGGACGTTTTTGTGTCGGCCCAGATGGGCCAGCCGATCATGACGACGATGATGCAGCAGGGTTTCCAGTTCTCAGCGATGCTCAATCAGATGGGCGGTAGAACCGCCATTCTGAAGTCACTCAGCGGTGCCATGCTTTCGCTTGTAAACCCGACGACCCTTGCCACTTTGGCCGTCGTAGGCGGTGCCGCCGCACTTACTCAGTGGGTCATGTCCGCCGGGGGAGCCGAAGACGCCACCGAGTCCCTGAAGCGTCAGCTCGATACGCTCAGCACCCTTTCCACCGATCTTTCCGCCACTCTCGACGTGCTGGAAATGGACGCCGTACAGCTTGCCGAAAAGTACGGCACCGCTGCCATTCGCGCCCGTGAACTTGCTGTCGCGCAGGCCGAACTGCGCCGGGGCGAGATCATCGACGCGTTGAAGGCTCAGGTTGCGGAACTTGGCTTCATCGAAACGCGCTACAAGCAGGCGCAGGGCGCGGCGGCGTTGTACAGCAGCGGCATCAAGAATATCGCGACCGATTTCAAGATCAGCCGCGCCGCCGCCGCCGACTTCGAAGGTGTTCTTCTCCGTCTGGGTCGCGCGAAGACCTTTGACGAACAGCGGGCCGCGCTTCAGGCAATCGTGAAGCACGCCGAAGAAGCTGGAATCGAGTTGTCGCAGTTCCCGCCCGAACTTCGGCAGGCCGCTATCCATATGATTGACCTCAGCAATGAATCCGACGCCCTTCAGCAGCTTCTGCACCGCGCCTCCGATGCTATCGCAGGTGCCACGGGACAGACAAATGCGTGGGCGGGGGCAATGAGCGGGGTCCGGGCCGAAATTAACGCTATCCTGTCTTCTCTGGCGTCCATCGGCGGCGGCGTCATCTCCAATGCCGCGAAGTCCGCAGAACTGACGGCCTTGAACGCGGGGAATAGCGTCAGGGCCGCCGCCGTTGCCCGCGTCCGTTTCGAAAAGGAACAGGAATTTGCCGCCAAGGAAATGGCCGCGAACTCGGCTGGCGGCATCGCAGGCTGGGCGCAGGGGCAGTTGCTCGAAATGGAACGATACCAGTTCGAGGAAAGCCTTCGTCTTGATGCTGAGCTTGACGCCAAGCGTGCAGCCGTCCGCAAGGCCGCGACCAGTTCGGGCGGTGGTGGCGGTGGTGGCGGTGGTGGCTCTTCAAGCCGTACCGCCGCGCTGACGGAAGAACAGAAGGCCGTGACCGACCTCACTGAGTCTCTTCAGGACCGGCTCACGAGTCTCACCGAAGAAAAGTTGGCGCTTGAACTGGTGGCCTCAGGCCAGTTTGAGACGCGGGAAGGTGCCCGCGCCATGGCAGAAGCGCAGACCACCATGGGCGGCGCAGTAGACGCCACTACGGAAGCACTTATCCGCCAGATCGACGCTGCACAGAAGAGCGCAAACGAAATGCGCAAGGCGGCAAACGCCGGGGCACAGGGTTGGTTGAATGCGGTGCCGTCCTATCAGGAAGCCGCCGATCAGATCGAAGTGGAAGTACTCGACTCGCTCTCGAATGAGATCAGTTCATTCGCACAGACGGGCAAGTTCGACTTCGAGCGTCTCGCAGATTCGATCCTTGCCACCATGGCAGACCTCGCCGCCAAGCTGGCGGTGAAGGAGTTGTTCGGCGGACTTCTGGGTGGCGGCGGTTCTGGCGGTAGCGGTGGCCTTCTGTCGGGCCTCTTCAGCGGCGGTGACGGCGGCGGATTTCTTGCCGGTCTGTTTAGCGAAGGCGGATACTCGACACAGGCTGTCGCGCATAGCGCCGTCCCGGCGGCGGCGTTCAAGAATGCCCCTCACTTCAGCGAGGGCACGGCGAACACGTCCGGCATCCCCTCGATTTTGCACCCCAACGAGGCGGTGATTCCGTTGTCCAAGGGCCGGAAGGTCCCTGTGGAACTGAGTGGAGACAAGAGCGGCGCAGCAGGCCAGATGCTGAACTACGCGCCAACCTACAACATCCAGACGCCGGACGCAGACAGCTTCCGCAGGTCGCAGGCTCAAACGGCGGCAGACGGCTTGTCAGTAGCACAGCGCGCCCTCAGGAAGAACGGCTGACCCCGCAAGCAAAACGAACGGACAATAGAATGAGCAGACTTGGCATTTACACAGACAAGATTAACGCAATCCGCGAACAGCGCGGGCTGACGCCCAGCGGCTTCGGGGAAGACGGGACCGACCCCGCAGAAAACGACAAGAAGGAGATGGAGCGAGCCGTGTACGACCGCGCGAACCACAAGGTAAGCAGCATCGCATCAGCACTTGCGCCCGCGAACGAGAGGACCAGCGTAAACCCGGAAGGCGATCTCTAAGTCTTCACATAGAAGCTAGATGTAAGAGTCTGACTTCGGGCCTGATCAAGGTGTGAGACAGTAGGCGTATGTTCATTTGCCAGTAAGAAAAACAGATGACACGATGCAGTCGAAGCAGTTTTGGAGGCTAAACCTTGGATTTTGATAAAGTTCTTGCAAATCGGGAAATTAGAGAGGCGCGAAACGCTCGACCATATGTGAACTACAGAGAAGGAGTGGACCAATGCATTGCAGCGGGAAGAGACATTGTCCGGAATGAACAGCCTTCCAGCCACCAGAGGCTGCTTGAGAGGTCAGTAGTTATAACTTTTGTTACACACATCGAAGTCTATTTCCGCGACATGCTCGATGCAGTTTTCCGTGTTTGCAAACCAGACTACTTCTTGCCGCACCTCAAACATATCCACCAAAGCAAGTACAGTATCGAGGAACTGATTCACATATATCAGAAACAGATACACCCGCTTGAGCTAGTCTCCAGCGACATGTCATTCCAAAACACCGACAAGATTGAGAAAGTCTTTTCGAGGTTTCTCGGCGGAAGCCTCTGGAATGCAGCAATTAACATTCAGGTTCGAATTCCAAACAGACCTGAGACCGCAGTTAGCTTTGAGGCTGAGTACCTCGAGGGGTTGAAGCGGATTTTTGAGCTACGGCACGAATTAGTTCACAATCCCAAGAATTCGCCGCACCTCACGCCTGATCTTCTCAAAGATATCACAAATGCCGATGGACTCATTCTAGCCGTTGACTGTGTGCTTTCCAAAATGCTGTCCGATCACATGGACCCATTGTTGGAGGAAAAAGGCTAGTCTTTTGGGACCTCACTCCACTACGCTGAAACTAGAACAATCGCACGTACGTCATAGTCAGGCCGATGACTGCCAACGTAGTCCCGATGACCCATTTCCATTCACGAGCAACAAAACCGACCACGGCGCGTGCAGCGCGTGAGGTCCAGTGCCGATGAGTAATGCCACCGAACACGATCAATGAATCGCCGGGGTCGTTTTCAGCGGGAATGAACCTTCCGTTCCACCACGTCCCAACCCGTTCACGCATGTTTCGTCTCTGTCCGGTCATGTGTTCGATGCTGTCAGTCCACGACGAACTTGGCAACTGTCTCCAAGGCTTTCTGCTTTCCTGTGGTCCGGGCATCGGAGCCGCCCTAGGCTTCTAGGCAGCGCCACCCGTCGCGATTCCCCTCACGGTGTCGCAAACCGCTTTTTCCACTCATTTTCCACTCCTACATGTATGAAAACCCAGAAATCGAGCGTGTTTGGGGTGGCATGATACCCTAAACAACAAGCACACTAGGCGACCCAAAGCGCACATAAAGTCTTTGTTTTAAAAGGTATTTTTCGTTGTGGGGTGTTGGTAGCGGAGGAGGGACTTGAACCCCCGACACGCGGATTATGATTCCGCTGCTCTAACCACCTGAGCTACTCCGCCAAACCGTGGCGCTAGTTAAGACAGGCACATCACTGCGTCAAGCCGGAAATCCAACGCATTTCACCTTGCAGCCGCCCGGCACCGGGCGCAGTTTGCACATCATGACGACAGATACCACTCTCCTGCTTTCCGATCTGCGCGCGGCGCTCGGCGACGCCTGCGTGCTCACCGGCGAGGCCGCGGCACCCTACCGCATCGACTGGATGGGCGACACGCGCCCGGAACCGCTCGCCGTGCTGCGCCCCGCGGACACGGGCGAGGTCTCGAAGGCGCTGCAATGCGCCTTGCGCCACGGCACCCCCGTCGTGCCGATCTCCGGCAATACCGGGCTGACGCACGGCACCGATGCCGGCGGTGCGCTGCTCTTGTCGCTCGACCGCCTGAACACCATCCGCGAGATCCGGCCCGACGCGCGCGTCGCCGTGGTCGAGGCCGGCGTGATCCTCGCCAACCTGCACGAGGCGGCCGACGCCCACGACCTGATTTTCCCGCTCACCTTCGGCGCCCGCGGCTCGGCGATGATCGGCGGGGCGCTGTCCACCAATGCGGGCGGCTCGAACGTGGTGCGCTACGGCTCAACCCGCGGCCTCTGCCTCGGCATCGAGGCGGTCCTGGCCGACGGTCGCGTGCTCGACCTGATGAGCGCGGTACACAAGGACAATTCCGGCTATGACCTGCGCGACCTTCTGATCGGCGCCGAAGGCACGCTGGGCATCATCACGGCCGCCGTCCTGAAACTCGCCCCCAGGCCCCGCGCCTATGTCAGCGCCATGGCCGCCTGCCCCTCAATCGCCGCGGCCCTCACGCTCCTGCACCGGCTTCAGGCCGAGACCGCGAACTCGGTCGAGGCGTTCGAGCTGATGCCCGGCAACTACATCGACGCGCATCTCACCCGCTATCCCGACGCCCGCGCCCCGTTCGAGCAGCGTCACGACGTCAACATCTTCCTTGAACTCGGCGCCCTGTCGGCCCGTGACGCCACGCCCGACGCCACCGGCGCCGTGCCCATGGCCAGCCATCTGGAAACCGTCCTCTCCGACATGCTCGAGGCCGGCGATATCCTCGACGCCACCGTCGCCCAGAACGCCGCGCAGCGGTCCGAGATGTGGGCAAGGCGCGAGGCCGCCGCCGAACTCACACGCCTTCATTCTCCCGTGGTGGACAACGACATCGCCGTCCCGCTCGACCGCATGGCCGACCTGATCGCCGGGATCGAAACCGAAACCCGGGCCATCGACCCGGGCATCCGCTTCCTGCACGTGGCGCATCTGGGCGACGGCAACCTGCACTTCTCCGGCTGGCCCACCACCGACGATCCGGAGGTGCACGCCGCCGTCAATCGCGCAGTCGAAAACGTGGCGATATCCCTCGGCGGCTCCTTTTCCGCGGAACACGGCGTCGGCCTGTCGAAACGTCCCGCGATGGCCCTGCACAAGGATGCCGTGGCCCTGGACGTGATGCGCAGCATCAAGGCCGCGCTTGACCCGCAGAACATCCTCAACCCCGGCAAGGTCCTGCCCGGTCCGCCCGGCTGAGCCTGTCCTGCGGGTAACCTGATCCGGTACAACTCCGGTCTGGTTGCCCGCATCTTTAGCGCCGGCTGCCTATTTACTGTGCAAACTTTGGTTCACATTTGGACCACACGAAACCGCGATGCCAAATTTTTCCCGCACAACCCTGCGGCGATAAGAATGCACCCGCTTTCCTATACCGAGTGCGCTCACACCCCCATGCCCCGCATGATTACTTAAAAGTTTCATAATCTTACGGCAAGCCACGCCAAATCCGCGCCTCCTGCCCACCTTTCCCCCCTCCGTCCTGTACCCGCGAAAACGGCGCTTTCCCCGCCGCGCGCGGCCCGAAAAAAACGTTTGGCGGAATGCCTTGGACCCGTTTCAGTAAAGGCGTCGCCGGAATCGAAGCGTACGGGACTGCGCGCTCCGGCCAACACGGAGGTTAAAAAGAAAAATGGAAGAACAACTCGCGGAACTTGCGGCCCAGGTGGCCGCGATGGAGGCGAAGGGGAACATGACCAACACCATGTTCGCGGAGACGTATTACTACCTCTCCATCCCCCTCATGATCATCATCCACGCAGGCTTCCTGGCCTATGAAATGGGCGCCTCGCGCGCCAAGAACGCGCTCTCGTCGGGCGTCAAGAACATCCTTGCCTTCGCGTTCGTCATTCCGGCCTTCTACTTCTTCGGCTGGTGGGTCTACTGGGGCTTCCCCACGGGCTTCTCGCTGTCCGAGGGGCCGAACGGCATCTCCGGCGCAGCCTATGCCAACTCCATCGCTTTCCCTTGGGGGGAATCGGCGGCCTACATGGGCCCCAATACCGAAGACCAGATCGACGGCGTCTTCTGGGGCGCGTTCACGCTCTTTGCCGCCACCACCGCCTCGATCATGTCGGGTGCCGTCATCGAGCGCATCCAGACCGTGGGCTTCGTCATCCTCGCCATCATCCTCGGCGGGTTCAGCTGGACGCTGGCCGCCGCCTGGGGCTGGCACGCGGATGGCTGGCTTGTGCAAAACTGGGGTGTACATGACTTCGGCGCCGCCGGGCTTGTCCACGCTGTCGCGGCCTTCTTCGCGCTCGGCGTGCTGATCAACCTCGGCCCGCGCATTGGCAAGTTCAATCCCGACGGCACCGCCAACAACCTTGCCGGCCACAACATGCCCTTCACGGCAACGGGCCTCATGCTCATCGTCGTGGGCTTCTGGGGCTTCCTGATGGCCTGTCTGGTCGTCGGCGGCGAGGCGTGGTCCTGGGGTGCAAACTTCACCACGATCTACGGCACGCCCACCAACCTTGGCGCACTGACCTTCAACATCCTGATGGGTGTGTCCGGCGGCATCATCGGCGCATGGCTCTTCACGCGCGATCCGTTCTGGATGATGTCCGGCGCGCTGGCGGGTCTCATCTCGGTGGCCTCGGGTCTCGACATCTACTTCCCGTCGCTGACCTTCATCATCGCCATCGTCGCGGGCATCATGCTGAAACCTGCCGCCACGATCCTCGAAAACATGGGGATCGACGACGCGGTGGGTGCCGTCACCGTGCACGGCACGATGGGCATCTTCGGGATGCTGATGTTGGGCATCTTCGCGTCGGGCTACCCCGCCCTCACCGGCGAAGGCGCCCCGACGGTCAGCTTCATCGGCCAGCTTGTCGGCATCGTCGTCTTCGTCGCGATCGGTTTCAGCACCGGCTACGTCAGTTCCCTCATCCTGAAAATGGTGGGAATGCTGCGCGTGCCCGAGGCGGCCGAAATCGCGGGTCTGGACACGGTCAAGGTACCGGCACAGGCCTATCCCGAAGGCATCATGGCGTCGCCCCCGGCGTCGCAGTAACGAAAGGAAAGAACCATGGGATTTCCCTTTGAGAACGCATCCTGGGACGGTGTCAGCGGCGTGATCTTCGTTGGCGGCGCGGGTGGCCACACGCTGGTCTACAGCCTGATCGCCATCGGCATCTGCGTCGCCGCCCTGTTCTTTGGCAACGGCATCGAGTCGACCAAGTACAAGAAGCACAAGTAAACCTCGGCCTGCTTGGCCGAAACGCCCCGCGGGTTGCCTGCGGGGCGTTTTGCATTCGGGCAGGGTCAAATGACCGTGAAGTCCCCCATTGGCCCTGTCACCGGGCGCCGGCGGTGCTAATCCTTGCGGCATGAAACACTTGGCTGCCCTCCTCGCCCTCACGCTCGCCCTGACGCTGCCCGGTCTTCCGGCCGTCGCCTGCGGCCTCGACACCGACTGCCGGATCGGTGACCGCAGCTACCGCATCTACCTGCCACAGGGGCAGGACGGCTCCATGCCCATGGGCGCGCTGATCTTCGCCCACGGCTACAAGGGCTCGGCGGCGGGCACGATGCGCAACGGTTCGCTGCGCGCCATGGCCGACCGGCTTGGCATCGCGCTGGTCGCGGCCAACGCCGAGGGCGACGACTGGCGCCTGCCCGGCACGCCCTCCGGCGGCGTCACCTCGCCCGACACGGAACTGGCCTATTTCGACGCCCTGCGCGCCGACATTCTGGACAGGAACCCGATCGACCCCGACCGCATCGTCATGGCCGGCTTTTCCGCCGGCGGCATGATGACCTGGACCCTGACCTGTCACCGGCCCGCCGACTATGCCGGCTTCATTCCCGTCGCCGGCACCTTCTGGGCGCCCACGCCCGACAGCTGCGCGATGCCTCCCGCCGACATCATCCATGTCCACGGCACGTCCGACCAGATCGTTCCACTTGCGGGCCGCGCCATCGGCGAGGCGCGCCAGGGCGATGTCGAAACCGTCCTCTCGATGTACCGTAAGCTCGCCGGGCACGAACCCTCCAAGGCCCCCACGTTGCATGACGGCCTGACCTGCGAAGCCTGGACCGCCCCCAACAACACCCGGCTGCTCAAATGCCTGCATCCCGGCGGCCACAGCTTTCGCACGGACTGGATCGCCGCCGCCTGGGGTCTGATCTTCTCCGGTTGACCCAAGGCACTTTACCTCGCCCCCGCCGCCGCTAGGTCCTGACACGAACGCCACGCAAGGGACCCGCATGAGCACCCACATGACCATCTTCGGCGCCACCTCCGGCATCGGCCAATGCGCCGTAGAAGAGGCGCTGCGCCGCGATCACACAGTCCGCGCCTTCGCCCGCTCCGCCGGCGACATGCCCCCCGCTCCGGGGCTGGAGCCGTTTCCCGGTGACGCGCTGGACCCCGTCACCGTCGCAGGCGCGCTCAAAGGCACCGACGCGGTGATCTATGCGCTGGGGATCAAGGAAAGCGTCTCGATGCTCTGGAAAGAGGTCACGCTCTTCTCGGAAACCACCCGCATCCTTCTGGACGCCATGCAGACGGCGGACGTCTCCCGCCTCGTCGCCGTCACCGGCTTCGGCGCGGGCCGCAGCCGGTCGGCCATGAGTTCGCTTGAAAGCCTCGGGCACAAGGCGATCCTGGGCAGGCCCTATGCCGACAAGGACCGGCAGGAGGCGTTGATCATGGACAGCCCGCTCGACTGGACCATCGCGCGCCCCGTGATCCTGACAAACGGCACGCGCACCGGCAGCTACCAGGTGCTGCGCGACCCCAAGGCGTGGCGCAACGGCCTGATCTCGCGCGCCGACACCGCCTGCTACCTGATCGACGCGATCGAGGAGGGTCTGGACATCCGCGGGGACGTCGTTCTCGCCCGGTGAATTCGCAAGAACTGGACCTATGGATTTTACGCCTTCTTCAGCTTTGATGCTGCGGCCGCGAAATCCGCGCGGTCCGTTAACCTGCCGTGCGACAGAATTGGCACCGTCGCGATACCGCCCGGATACCGACGCGGGTACCGACATGCGAAACATGGTGAATCAGGAACGTTAACCCTGGATCCGGCTCAGCGATCCCGTATCGCCCGGAACGCCGCCGACGCCCCCCAGCCCGCCGCGATGGCGATGGCCAGCGACATCAACCCGTAGATCAGCGGCTGTTCCCGCGACAGGTTGAAGATCCACCGCTCCAGCCCGACCTTCTGCACGCCGATGGCCGTCTCGTAGGTCGACACGACCTCGCCGCCCCGGGTCAGGAAGATGCGCGTCGTATAGGCCCCTTCCGTCAGGTTCGCAGGCATGGCAATGGAGGTACGGAACAGCGTCTGCTCGTCCAGCGACACCGCCCCTTCCTGCAAAGAGTAGGCCCCGTTGGCCTTGCGGATGCGGATGATCGCCTCGGTAAAGGCCTGCGGATCGACCGTGTCGCTCGCCGTGCCCACCGCCCGAATCGCCCGCGGGATCGAAATGCTGTGCCGCAGGTCCTCGACATTCGACAGCACCCGGTCCAGCGGCCCGGTCGTGGCGATGGCATAAAACGACGGCGCCCGGTCCACCTCGACCGCGTCCGTATTCACCCAGATACCGAACCGCCGTTCCTTGCGGCGCACCACCACCGGCTTGCTCGGACCCGCGATGGCCACGATCACGTCCAGCGGTTCCTCGGGGATCTTCTCTTCCCGCTTGACCGCACCGAACACCAGTATTTCCGAACCATCGAAGGTGGCGGTGATCGCCACCTTGTCGCGGCTCAGGCCCAGCACGACCTCCTCCGCCATCACCGGCCCAGCCATGAACAGAAAGGCGATCAGCCAACGCATCAATGCCCCTCCGCCGCGCCAATGGAATAAAGCTCGGAGGGGACAAGCAGCAGGTCCAGCGCCAGCTTGAAGCACACCGCCAGCACCATCAGCGCCAGCAGGATCCGCAGTTGCTCGGCCTTCATCCGCGTGCCGATCGTGGTCCCGACCTGCGCCCCGATCACGCCCCCGATCAACAGCAGCACCGCCAGCGCCACGTCCACGGTAAAGTTCGTCGTGGCGTGCAGAAGCGTGGTAAAGGCCGTCACGAAAATGATCTGGAACAGCGACGTGCCCACGACCACCTTGGTGGGCATCCCCAGCAGGTAGATCATCGCCGGCACCATGATGAACCCGCCGCCCACACCCATGATCGCCGCCAGGATGCCCACGCAAACCCCCACGATCACCGGGGGAATGACGCTGATATACAGCCCGCTCGTGCGGAACCTCATCTTGAACGGCAGCTTCTGGATCCAGGTATGTTTCTTGCGCGCCGCGGGCTTGCCCGACTTGCTGCGCCGGATCGCCCGCAGGCTTTCAAAGAACATCATCCCGCCGATGATGCCCAGGAACACCACGTAGCACAGCCGCACCAGCAGATCGACCTGCCCCAGCGACCGCAGGTAGTTGAAGACCACGACGCCCAGCGCGGCCCCTATGAGGCCGCCGATCAGCAGCACCGTGCCCATTCGGAGGTCCACGGTCTTGCGCCTCAGATGCGCCAGCACGCCCGAAAAGGACGACGCGACGATCTGGTTCGCCTCGGTCGCCACGGCCACCGCCGGCGGGATGCCGATGAAGAACAGCAGCGGCGTCATCAGGAACCCGCCGCCCACACCGAACATCCCCGACAGCACGCCCACCAATCCACCCAGCCCCAAAAGCAGGAACGCGTTGACCGAAACCTCGGCGATGGGAAGGTAGATCTGCATAACCCGTGTTAGCCCCGGCTCAGGGCTTTTTGCAAGCGCGGCATGGGCTTTGCCGTCTCAGGTCTGATCAATTTATGTGAACTGGCCTTACGAAGTGTGAACGCATCGGTCCATGCGCTTCCGTTTCCAAAACTTTTGAGACACTCGGGGCAGTTAGCGCTCTTTGACGTAAGGCATGCCGCCCGATTTCGGCGGAATCGCCTTGCCGACGAACCCGGCCAGGATCACGACCGTCAGGATATACGGCGCCGCATCCATCAGCTGCGTCGGAACCGCGATCCCGCCCAGCTCGAGCGTCTGGTACCGCAGCGCCACCGCCTGCAACAACCCGAACAAGAGCGTCGCCCACAGCGCGTACCACGGTCGCCACTTGGCAAAGATCAGCGCTGCCAGCGCGATGTATCCGCGCCCCGCCGTCATGTCCTTGACGAACCCGGCCTGCAACGCGGTAGACAGGTACGCCCCCGCCACCCCGCACAGCACGCCGCAGATCGCCAGCGCCGCGAACCGCATCCCCGGCACGCTGATGCCCGCCGTGTCCACCGCTTCCGGGTTTTCGCCCACCGCCCGCAGCCGCAGCCCGAACCGCGTGCGGTACAGCACCCACCAGCTGGCCGGCACGCACAGAAAAGCAAGGTAGACCAGTATCGTATGCCCGGACACGAGCTCGCCATAGACCGGCCCCAAGCTGCCCGCGAATGGCAGGTCGATCGGCTCGAACCGCGCCCCCGTGCCCAGCGAGGGCGTCCGCCCCGCCTCCTCGAACCAATCCGCCGCGATCAGCACCGTCAGCCCCGCCGCCAGGAAATTGATCGCCACGCCCGAGATCAACTGATTGCCCCGGAACGTGATGCTGGCCAGCCCGTGCAGACCCGACAGCAGCATCGACGACCCGATTCCCGCCAGCAGCCCCACCCAGGCCGACCCCGACACATAAGCGACGGCAGCCGAAAAGAACGCCGCCATCAGCATCTTGCCTTCCAGCCCGATGTCGAAAATCCCCGCCCGCTCGCTGAACAGCCCCGCAAGACACGCCAGCAACAGCGGTATGGCCAGCCGCACCGTGCTGTCGAGAACTTGCAGAAGGGTCAGAAACTCCATGCGGTCAACTTTCCGACGTGGCCATTTTGTACGCGGCAAAGGTGAAAAAGCTGCCCAGCCCCGCCTCGATCCACCGCCGCCCGCCGGCATAGGCCGCGCGGATTGGCCCCGAGGACAGGAACAGCGCCCAGGCCGCGTGCATCGTGAAACTGATCGCAAAGGCCCCGGCGACGAAGGCGGCAATCACGGTCCCCGGCGCCCCTTCGACCGCGCCCACCGCCGCGATGGCTAGCCAGAAGACAATCGCCTTGGGGTTCGTCACCTGCAACGCGTAACCTTGCGCAAACAGCTTCGCCTTCGCCTGTTTCGGCGTCTTCATCACCGACAGCTTCGGCGGGTTCAGCGCCTTTTTGAATGCGCCATAGGCCAGCCACACCAGGTAGGCCGCACCGATCAGCTTCAAAAGGCTCATCGCCCACGCCGCCTGCGACAGGATCAGCCCTACGCCCAGCATGGTCAGGATGTTGATCGTCATGCTGCCGGTGGCGATGCCCGCGCAGGTCACCAATGCCGGCCCCCGCCCCTGGTTGGTCGAGATACCCAGCAGCATCGCCACTGCCGGCCCGGGCGAGGACGCGCCCACCAGCAGGATGGCATAGGCGGCGATAAAGCCCGGAAGATAAGGTGCGAAATCAGTCATGGTACGCGGCTCCGAAAATGTGTGTCTCTCGCACAATGCCACACATCAACACCCATCCCCAGCCTCAACACTTCGCTCCAGGCCGAACCATGCACGCTCATGCCTTCCGCCTCCGCCGCAGCGCGCCATAGGCCCGTTCCATCGGCATCCGCACCATGTTGTCCAGCGCCCCGGTGAACAGGATCACCAGCGCCTGTATGACCACGATCAACTCGCGCGGGATCGACGTCCAGAGGCCTAGCTCTCCGCCGCCCTGGTACAGAAACCCGAACAGGATCGCCGCCAGGAACACGCCCAACGGATGGTTCCGCCCCATCAGCGCCACCGCGATCCCGATGAACCCCGCGCCCTCGGTGGGGTTCAAGAGCAGCCGCTCGGCCTCGCCCATCACCACGTTCACGGCCATCAACCCCGCGAGGCCGCCCGAGATCAGCATCGCCACCACGACGATCTTCACCGGCCCGATCCCGGCATAACGCGAGGCCGTCTGCGAATACCCCAGCGCCCTGATCTCGTATCCCAGCCGCGTCCGCCAGATCAGCAGCCAGACGATGAGGCAGGCCAGCACCGCCACGAACAGGCTGATATTCACCGGCGCGGCCTTGGAAAACGAAATCCCCAGCGGCGCCAGCATGTCGTGCAGCGTCGGCAAGGTTGCCCCTTCCGGGAACCGCGCCGTGGCCGAATCCACCGAACCCGCCGGCCGCAGCACCCCGCCCAGAAGATAGTTCAGCAAGGCCGCCGCAATCAGGTTGAACATGATCGTCGTGATCACGATGTGACTGCCCCGCGTCGCCTGCAACCACGCCGGGACCAGCGCCCAAAGCGCGCCGAACACCGCGCCCCCCGCCATCGCGGCGGGCAAGGCCAGCGCCCAATGCGGCCAGGGCAGTGCCAGGCACACCAGCGCCACGCCAAGCCCACCCAGCATCGCCTGCCCCTCGGCCCCGATATTGAACATCCCCGCGTGGCTGGCGACGGCAAAGGCCAGCCCGGTGAACATGAAAGTCGTCGCGTAATAGAGCGTATAGCCCCAGCCATAGGTCGACCCGAACGCGCCGGTGATCATGATCCGCAGCGCTTCGACCGGGCTTTCCCCGATGCCAAGGATCACCAGCGCCGACAGCAGTGCCGCCAGCAACAGCGACACCAGCGGCACCAGCACCGCATCGGCCCAGCCCGGTAGCCTATCCATGCCTGCCTCCCTGCCCGGGCCCATGCGCCGTGCCGTGTTCCTCGGCGTGTTCCTGCGCCTGAACGGCCTGTGCCTCCTGAACCGCGGCGGCGGCATCCTCGGGCCTACCCTCGATCCCGGCCATCAACAGGCCCAGCTCGGTCTCGTCGGTCTCAGCCGGCAGGCGTTCGCCCATGATCCGCCCGTCGAACATCACCGCGATCCGGTCGCTCAGCGCCATCACCTCGTCCAACTCCACGCTGACCAGCAATATGGCCTTGCCCGAATCGCGCAGCGCGATGATCTGGGCGTGGATGAACTCGATCGCCCCGATATCCACGCCCCGCGTGGGCTGCCCCACCAACAGCAGGTCCGGGTTCCGCTCGATCTCCCGCGCCAGAACGATCTTCTGCTGGTTGCCGCCGCTGAAATGCCTGGCCGACAGTTTCGCATCTCGGGGCCGCACGTCGAACCGCTCCATCTTGGCCGCCGCCTCGGTCAGGATGCCAGCGTTGTCCATCAACAGGCCGCCCCCAGAGGCCGGATCCCGATGATACCCGAACACACTGTTTTCCCAAGCGGAAAACGCCATGATCAGCCCTTCGCGCTGTCGGTCCTCGGGCACGTGGCCTACCCCGGCCTCGCGCCGCGCCTTGCCATCCGCGCCACTCCCGGACAAGGGCAGATCCACACCGTTCACCGCCACGCGCCCCGTCGCGGGTCGCATTCCGCCCAGCACCTCCAGCAGTTCCGACTGCCCGTTCCCAGCCACCCCAGCCAGCCCCACGATCTCGCCGCGGCGCACCTGCAGGTCGATGCCGCGCAGCCGCTCCACCCCCTGCCCGTCGACCACGTGCAGGTTCTTGACCTCCAGCACCACGTCGCCGGGCCGAGCCGCCTCCTTCTCGACACGCAACAGCACCTTGCGCCCCACCATCAGCTCGGCCAGTTCCTCCGGCCCGGTCTCGGCGGTCTTGACCGTTGCCACCATCTCGCCGCGCCGCATCACGCTGACATCGTCGGTAATCTCCATGATCTCGCGCAGCTTGTGGGTGATCAGGATGATCGTCTTCCCCTCGTCCCTGAGCCGGGCGAGGATACGAAACAGCTGATCCGCCTCGGCGGGGGTCAGCACGCCCGTGGGTTCGTCCAGGATCAGGATATCTGCCTGACGATAAAGCGCCTTCAGGATCTCCACCCGCTGCTGCATCCCCACGCCGATATCTTCGATCAGCGCATCCGGCGTCACGTTCAGCTCGTATTCACGGGCCAGCGCCGCCAGTTCCCGCCGCGCCTTGGCCAGGCTCGGGCGCAACAGCGCCCCGTCCTCGGCCCCAAGGATCACGTTCTCCAGGACGGTGAAGTTCTCCACCAGCTTGAAATGCTGGAACACCATGCCGATCCCCGCCGCAATCGCCGCCTGGCTGTCGGGAATGCGGGTTTCCCGCCCTTTTATGAAAATTCGGCCACTATCGGCCTTGTAGAACCCGTAAAGGATCGACATCAGTGTCGATTTCCCGGCCCCATTCTCGCCGATGATCCCGTGGATCGTGCCGGGCGCCACCCGGATCGAGATATCCTTGTTCGCCTGCACCGGGCCGAAGGCCTTGGATATCCCCTGCAACTCGATGGCCGGCGCCACGCTCATGCGCCGGTGCCCTTGAACCCCACCAGCCGGGTCAATTGCCCCGCCCCGTCGGCCTCGATCATGTACTGTCCAAGCTGCATCTGCCCGTCCGCCATGATGAACTCCACCGTCGCGCGCGTGATGCCGTCGCGGGTCTCCAGACCCGCGATCTGCGCAATCGCCCCCGGCGCCATCTGCGAGAACTGTCCCACATAGCCGATCACCGCCGCCGTCCCGACCAGCGGCTCCTCCAGCCGCGGGTCGGCATAGCGCACACCGTCCGCCAGCACGTCGTTCAGTACGGCCATCCGCGCCTCCGCGTCGCCGTCGCCCCATGCGTTGAAAAACCGTCTGACGCTGTCACTCATGGCGGCCTCCGGCAGGGGCCGAGCCACCCTCGCGGCCCGGCCCGGTGTGATCAGGACGCCGGACAGCTGTTGTCGGACATGTAGTCATGCACCTCCAGCCCGCCATTCGCGATCTCTTCGGCGGCGGCGTCCACGGCCTCTTTCATCTCGGCCGTCACAAGGTCTTCGTTATGCTCGTCCAGCGCATAGGCCACCCCGTCATTCTGGAGGCCCATCACGTTCACGCCGGTCTCGACGTCCGCGCCCGCCGACATCGCGTCATAGACAGCGTTGTCCACGCGCTTGACCATCGAGGTCAGAACGCTGCCCGGATGCAGGTAGTTCTGGTTACTGTCCACGCCGATGCCCAGCACGTCCTCGTCGGCGGCGGTCTGCAACACGCCCGTCCCGGTGCCGCCCGCCGCGTGATAGATGACGTCCGCGCCCTGGCTGATCTGCGCTTTGGTCAGCTCCGACCCCTTGACCGGGTCGTTCCACGCCGCCGGGGTCGTGCCGGTCATGTTCTGGATCACCGTGGCGTCCGGGTTGGCCGCCTTCACGCCCTGCACGTAGCCGCAGGCGAACTTGCGGATCAGCGGAATGTCCATGCCGCCGATGAACCCGACTGTGCCGGACTCGCTGGCCATCGCCGCCATCATCCCCACAAGGTAGCTGCCCTCGTGCTCGTTGAACACGACCGAGCGCACGTTCGGCTCTTCGACCACCATGTCGATGATCACGAACTTGGTGTCGGGATAGTCCGGCGCCACCTCGCCCAGGATATCGCCGAACGCGAAGCCCACCATCACGATCGGGTTGTTGCCGTTCTCGGCAAAGCGGCGCAGGGCCTGCTCGCGCTGCGCCTCGGATTGCAGTTCGACCTCGTTGTAGCTGCCGCCGGTTTCCTCCGCCCAGCGCGAGGCACCGTTATGGGCGCTTTCGTTGAACGACTTGTCGAACTTGCCGCCAAGATCGTAGATCAGCGCCGGATCGGCCAATGCGCCCGCCGCGCTCAAAGCCAGCGTTGCGGCGGCGCCCATGAGGCTTTTCATCAATGTCATGCATGTCTCCCTGAGGTTCGGCGGCGGTACATGGCTGACCGGAAGGGTTGAATCACGCCCGCCCCCTTTTTGATTTCGGCAAGTAGGCCGCAACTGGCCCCATGGGTCAAGGTGCTCGGCGGCTTGCCGCAAGGTAAGCCTGCCTGTCCCGCCCCGGTGCGCGCCACGCGGGTCCATCCGCAAACGCCGTTCCAGACCTGATCAGGGACCTCCCGACGCAATCGCGCGCTTGCCGGCCCGCGCAGGGTGGGTGAAAACCCACGCGCCTCCTAGACCTTCAAATCAAGCGCCGCCTGCAACAACGTCTTGGCATACTCGGTCTGGGGATTGTTGAAGATGTCCTCGGACGCCCCGTATTCCACGATATCGCCCTGTTTCATCACCACCACCTTGTGGCTCATCGCCCGCACCACGGCGAGGTCATGGCTGATGAAGAGATAGGTCAGCCCGTACTTCACCTGCAACCGGCGCAGCAGGTCAACGATCTGCACCTGCACCGTCATGTCCAAAGCACTCGTCGGCTCGTCCAGCACCACCAGCTTGGGCCGCAGGATCATCGCCCGCGCGATGGCGATCCGCTGCCGCTGCCCGCCGGAAAACTCGTGCGGATAGCGGTCCATCGTCTCGGGGTTCAGCTCGACTTCCCGCATCACCTCGGCCACCAGTTCGCGCACCGGCCGTCCATCCGGGTTGCCATGCACGCCCAGGCCCTCGGCGATGATCTGCTCGCAGGTCATCCGCGGGCTCAGGCTGCCCACCGGGTCCTGGAACACGATCTGGATGTCCGAGCGTTTGCGCCGCAGCTGCCGCGTGGACCACGCGCGCATGTCCTCGCCCTCGAACCGCATCCCGCCCTCGGATTCGATCAGACGCATCAGCGCCAGCGCCAGCGTGGTCTTGCCAGACCCGCTTTCGCCCACGATGCCCAGCGTCTCGCCCCGGCGCACCTCGATATCGGCTTCGTTCACCGCCTTCACATGGCCTACCGTGCGCTTGAGCAGCCCCTTCTGGATCGGAAACCAGATGCGCAGCCCATGCGTCTCGACCAGCGTCTCGGCCCCTTCCGGCACCGGCTCGGGCACGCCCGAGGGCGCAGCCCCCAGCAGCTTTTTCGTGTAGTCATGCTGCGGATTACCGAAAATCTCTTCAGTCGGGCCGCTCTCAACGATCTCGCCATCCTTCATCACGCACACCCGGTCGGCAATGCGCTCCACCACGCCAAGGTCATGGGTGATGAACAAGAGCCCCATATCCTCCTCGCGCTTCAGTTCCGCCAGCAGCTCCAGAATCTGCGCCTGGATCGTCACGTCCAGCGCCGTCGTCGGCTCGTCCGCGATCAGCACATCTGGCTTGTTCGACAGCGCCATGGCGATCATCACCCGCTGCCTCTGCCCGCCCGACAGCTGGTGCGGATAGGCACCCAGCCGGCTCTCGGGGTCGCGGATACCGACTCGATTGAGCAACTCCAGGATACGCTCCCGCACCGCCGCACCGCGCAACCCCTGGTGCAGCTCGATCGACTCGGTCAGCTGCTTTTCCAGCGTGTGCAGCGGGTTCAGGCTGGTCATCGGCTCCTGAAAGATGAAACTGATGTCGTTGCCCCGCACCTTGCGCAGCAGCTTGTCATTCGCGCCGATCATCTGCTGTCCGTCATAGGTGACGCTGCCCTCGACAATCGCGCTGTCCCCCAACAGCGACACGGTGCTCAGAGCCGTCACCGACTTGCCCGACCCGCTTTCGCCCACCAGCGCCACGGTCTCGCCCCGGTCCACGCTGAACGACACGCCATGCACGGCCTGCGTCACCGCCCCGTCCTGGCGGAAGCCCACCTTCAGGTCTTTGACTTCCAGCAGGCTCATTGAAACGTCTTTCTCGGGTCGAACGCGTCGCGCACGCCTTCAAAGATGAAGACCAGCAGCGACAGCATGATCGCGAAGGTGAAGAACGCGGTAAAGGCCAGCCACGGCGCCTGCAGGTTCTGCTTGGCCTGCAATGTTAGCTCGCCCAGCGACGGCGCCCCCGACGGCAGACCGTAGCCCAGGAAATCCAGCGTCGCCAGCAGGCTAATCGTGCCGGTGATGATGAACGGCAGGAAGGTCAGCGTCGCCACCATCGCGTTGGGCAGCATGTGGCGGAACATGATCTTCATGTTCCCCACGCCCAGCGCCTTGGCCGCGCGCACGTACTCGAAGTTGCGCGCCCGCAGGAATTCCGCGCGCACCACGCCCACCAGCGCCATCCAACCGAACGCCACCATGATCCCGACCAGCAGCCAGAACCCCCTCGGCAAGATCGAAAACAGGATGATGATCACGTATAGCTGCGGCGTCGACGCCCAGATCTCGATGAACCTCTGAAAGAACAGGTCGATCCGCCCGCCGAAATACCCCTGCACGGCCCCCGCCACGACCCCGATCACCGACGAAAAGAACGTCACCACCAGCGTGAACATCACCGCCAGCCGGAAGCCGTAGATGACGATCGCCAGCACGTCCCGCTTGGTCCCGTCCGTGCCCAGGATATTCTGATCGTTCGGCGGCAGCGGCGCGGCCCCCGGGCGGTCCACCGGCGTGTCGTGGCTGTAGGGAATGATCGGCCAGATCGTCCAGCCTTTCTCGATCGTCTCGCCGTTCACTTCGCCGTCCTGGGCGTCCTCGATGATCCCCTCGGGATCGTCGAAACACTCCTCCAGCCCGCCCGACACGATCAGGCACTCGACCTCGGGGTCGGCATAGACCGCCTCGGTCCGGAAATCCCCGCCGAACTCGGTCTCGGGATAGAACTTCAGGATCGGCATGTAATAGGCGTCGCGGTATTTGACCAACAAAGGCTTGTCGTTGGCCACGAACTCCGCCGGCAGGGTGATCACGCACAGCAAGGTAAAGATGATCAGCGACCAGAAGGCCCGCTTGTTGCGCTTGAAATTGCGCCAGCGCCGCTGGTTCAGGGGGTTGAGCTTGATCATCTCAGCCCGACCTCTTCTCGAAGTCGATGCGCGGGTCGATCAGCACATAGGTCAGGTCCCCGATCAGCGCCACGACCAGCCCGATCAGCGTGGTGAGGTAAAGCGTGGCGAACATCACCGGGTAATCGCGCCCGATGGCGGCCTCGAAGAACAGCCGCCCCAGCCCGTCCAGCGAAAAGATCGTCTCGATCAGCAGGCTGCCGGTGAAAAAGACGCTGACGAAAACGCCCGGAAAGCCCGCGATCACGATCAGCATCCCGTTGCGGAAGACATGCCCGTAAAGCACCCGCCGCTCGGTCAGGCCCTTGGCCCGCGCGGTCATCACGTATTGCTTCTTGATCTCATCCAGAAACGAATTCTTGGTCAGGATCGTCAGCGTGGCAAACCCGCCGATGCTGAGCGCGGTGACCGGCAGCACGATGTGCCACAAGTAATCCAGCACCTTGCCGATCACGGTCATGTCCTCCCACCCGTCCGAGGTCAGGCCCCGCAGCGGGAAGATCTGCCAGTAACTGCCCCCCGCGAACAGCACCAGCAGCATGATCCCGAAGAGGAACGCCGGGATCGCATAGGCCGCGATGATGATCCCGCTCGTCCATGTGTCAAAACTGCTGCCGTCCTTCACCGCCTTGCGAATACCCAGCGGGATCGACACCAGATAGGACAGCAGCATCGTCCAAATCCCCAGCGTGATGCTTACCGGCATCTTTTCCAGCACCAGGTCCATCACGTCGATCTTGCGGAAATAGCTCTCTCCGAAATCGAAAGTCGCATAGTTCCCCAGCATGGTCAGGAACCGCTCCAGCGGCGGCTTGTCCAGCCCGAACTGCGCTTCCAGCTCGGCGATGAACTCCGGCGGCAACCCTTGCGAGCCGATGTATCCGCTGTCGCCCTCGTTGCCGGTCACCGCCCCGTCCTGCTCGCCGCCCGCAAAGCCGCCGAACACGTCGCCCTGGCCCTGGATGTCGGCAATCGCCTGCTCCACCGGGCCGCCGGGCAGGAACTGCACCAGCGCGAAGTTGATGATCATGATCCCGATCAGCGTCGGGATGATCAGCAACAGCCGTCTTACGATATAGGCGCCCACCCGTGGCCCCCTATGCCCGCGCGGCGCGCGTCAGCGCCCCGTCTTCCAGAACCTGCCAGATCGTCAAAGCGCCCCCGCCTCTCTCAGCTTTTCGGCCTTCTCGGCGTCGTACCACCAGAAGTCCAGCGTTCCCAGCAGGTAGGGCGGAATTTCCTCGGGACGCGCGTACTGGTCCCAATAAGCGACCCAGTGATCGGGGGCATAGCCATCGGGGATCAGGACGAATTCGTGCCGCAACGCCCGGTCCAGCGCGCGGATCGTCATGTCCTCTTCCTCCTGGCTTTCGGTCATCAGCGATTCCTCGATGATCCGGTCCACCATCTCGCTGCGCAGCCCGGCAGGGTTGAAAAGGTCATCGGCCGCCTCGCTCCCGAACCGCTGCGCCAGGCCCGTGCCCGTGCCCATCAAGGCCGGATAGCCATCGAAAACCAGGTCATAGTCGTGATCGCGCTCACGCTTGGTGAACTGCGCGCTGTCCACGGCCTCCAGCCGCGCATCGAGGCCCAGGTCCTGAAGGTTCGAGATGAAATTCTCGGCCACGGCCTTTTCCGTGGGCTGCCCCGACGCGTTCAGCAGGAAATCCAGCCGCAGCACCTTGCCGTCCTCGCCGCGCATCTTGCCGTCGTCGCCCACCGTGTACCCGGCTTCCTGCATCAGACGCAGCGCCTGCCGCTTGTTCTTGCGCGACGTCAGCCGCGACGGATCGCTCGTATGCGGCACCCACGGCTCGGTCGTCTTGACCTCCTCGGGCACCGCGTCGCCCAGCGAATTCAGGAATTCCAGCTCGTCGCCCTCGGGCAAGCCCGTAGCTTCCAGCGGGGTGCCCGTGGAAAAGGATCGCTGCTGCTCGTAGAACCCGGCAAACAGCGACTCGTTTGTCCACTCGAAGTTGAACATCAGCGCCACCGCCTGCCGCACGCGCTTGTCCTTCAGCACATCGCGGCGGGTGTTGAACACGATGCCCGTCATCTGCGGCGGCGAGCCATCCGGGATCGCCTCCAGCTTCACCCAGCCCTTGTTGGCGGCGGGAAAGTCATAGGCGCTGGCCCACTGCTTGGGGTCGGCCTCGGTGCGATAGGTCACCTCGCCCGCCTTGAACGCCTCGAAGGCAGCGGTGGAATCCGCGAAATACTCCAGCCGGATCGTATCGAAATTGTGCCGGCCCTTGTTGATCGGAAGGTCCCATCCCCAGTAATCGGGGTTGCGCTTTATCACCACGCGGCGGTTCGGCACCACCTCGTCGATCACATACGGGCCCGACCCCGGCGAAATGTCCAGCCGCGGCTCGTCCAGCCGCGCGCCGGTTTCCTCGTACCACGCCTTGGACCAGATCGGCACCGTGCCCACCTGGTCGATCAGGCTGCGGCGCGAAATGCCGTCGGCGAAATAGAACTTCACCGTATGCTCGTCCAGCACCTCGACCTTCGGAATGCGCTTGCGCACGGCCTCGGCATAGCTCTTCAGCCCCTGGTCCAGCAGCAGGTTGTGCGAAAACGCCACGTCCTCGGCGGTGACCGGCGTGCCGTTCGAAAATTCGGCCTCGGGCCGCATGTGGAAGATCACCCAAGACTTGTCCTCGGGGTATTCGACCGTGTGCGCCACCAGACCATAGAGCCCGTTCATGTCGTCGCCCGGCAGGCTGCCCGACCCGGCCAGAACCTGGCCCAGCAGGCTTTCGTACCCGATCGTCGACAGGGCCGAGGCGCGGCCATTCCGCGTATAGGGGTTCATCGAGTCGAAACTGCCCGCCAGCGCGATGGAAATCTCGCCGCCCTTGGGCGCATCCGGGTTCACATAGCTGAAATGCTCGTAATCCTCGGGGTATTTCAGCTCTCCGAAATACGAATAACCATGGCTCTTGATGATGGTCTCGTCCGCGGCCTCGTCCTGCGCCAGCGCGGTGGTCGCGGCCAGCGCCGCGATGCACAGCCCGGTCAGCGCGGCGGTCAGGAAACGTGTGCGGGAAACGGCGATGGCCCGGGGCGTGGCCCGGCTCTGGCGTCGGGTCATGTGTCTCTCCTCTTGACCTGCCTCATTTGGGGTCAGTCTCATTGCAAGGCAAGCTAAAGGAGGTTTGAAACGGGTTTCAAGCGCCGAAAGCGGGATTCCCGATCAAACTTCCGACAGGGCGACGGCTTGCCGACGCGACGCCGGAGACCGCCAAACAAAAAGGCCGCCGCTCCGGGCAGGAACGGCGGCCTTCGCAATCCACGTCCGACCGGCTCAGTTGGCGGTGCTCTCCAGGTACTTGACCAGCGCCGCGCGCTCTTCTTCCTTGCGCACGCCGCGATAGGCCATCTTGTTGCCCGGCGCATAGCCTTTGGGGTCTTCCAGCCACGCGTTCAGTTCGTCCGCCGTCCACTGTCCGTCCAGGCCGGCCAGCGCGTCGGAATAGTTGAAGCCGTCGACCGAGCCGATATCGCGGCCCACCACACCCACAAGGTGCGGACCGACGCCGTTGGCTTCTTCCTCGGCCTTGTGGCAGGCGGCGCACTTGCGGAACGCCTTCTCGCCATCGGCCGCGTCCGCCGCCGCGACGAGTTGCTCGAACTCCGAGCCGCCACCGTCGCCGCCCGAGCTTTCCTCGGCGGCCTGCTCTTCCGAGCCGCCCTCGTCAGAGCCTTCTTCGGCTGCGGCTTGCTCGGTGGCTTCTTCTTCCGAACCTTCTTCGGCCGACGCTTCCTCGGTCGCTTGCTCTTCGGAGCCTTCCTCAGCAGATGCTTCCTCGGTCGCCTGCTCTTCAGAGCCTTCCTCGGCCGACGCCTCTTCGGTCGCCTCTTCTTCAGAGCCTTCCTCGGCAGAGGCCTCTTCGGTGGCTTGCTCTTCCGAACCCTCTTCGGCAGACGCCTCCTCGGTGGCCTCTTCCTCGGTGCCCTCCTCGGACGACGCGCTCTCTTCCGACGCGCCTTCCTCGGCCGCAACCTCGGTCATGTCGCCATCCGTCTGGTCAAGAAAGGCGATGACGTTGGCGCGGTCTTCCGGCTTGGGCAGACCGTTGAAACCCATCGTCGTGCCCGGCGCATAGCCTTTCGGGTCCTCCAGGAACGCGAACAGGTTCTCGGGCGTCCAGACGTCCGCCGCCTCTTCCAGCGCGCCGGAATAGCTGAAGCCGTCGACCGCATCGACGTCACGTCCGACCACACCGTAAAGATGCGGACCGACGCCGTTGGCACCGTCCTCCGCCTGGTGGCAGGCCTTGCATTTGCCGAACACGCGCTCACCCGCGCCCACGTCCGCTTCGGAGTAAAGCGAGGCCAGCGTCACTGCTTCCTCTTCTTCTCCGCCGCCGCCTTCGCCTTCGTCCACCTCGATGACGTAGGCCGCTTGGTGCTCCTCGCCGTGACCGCCGCCGCCAACGTGATAGATCTCTTCCGCAGCCCACTTGCCAAGAAGAAAGACCAGGAACGTGCCGCAAAGGCCGCCCATGATCTTTGTGAAGGTCATTGTGTCAAACATAGCCCGCTTCCATCTGAATCTCTCGCGCGGTATCTATCCGCTTCCCCTCGGGCGGTGCAAGGTGTAGTTTCCGCGACCAAACGCCCGCCTTTCGTCGAATAAAGCGGGAAACAGTAAAAAACAGGCGAAGAACCAAGCAGATGACCAAACGCATCGCCTTTCAGGGAGAGCCCGGCGCCTACTCCCACCAGGCCTGCCGCGACACCTATCCCGACATGGATACCCTGCCCTGCCGCACCTTCGAGGACGCGATCGAGGCCGTCCGCTCGGGCGAGGCGGACCTGGCCATGCTGCCCGTCGAAAACTCGACTTTCGGGCGGGTCGCCGACATTCACCACCTTCTGCCGGCATCCGGCCTGCACATCATCGCCGAGGCCTTCGTGCGCGTGCACATCAACCTTCTGGCGCTGCCCGGCGTGCCGCTGGAACAGATCAAGCGCGCCAAAAGCCACACGATGCTCTTGGGCCAGTGCCGCCAGTTCCTGGCACAGCACGACATCCAGCGCGTCACCGGCGCCGACACCGCCGGCTCTGCGCGCGAGGTCGCCCAAGCCGGCGAGCCCGATATGGCCGCGCTCGCCTCCGAACTGGCCGGAGAGATCTACGGCCTCGACATCCTCGCCCGCGAGATCGAGGACGAGAGCAACAATTCCACCCGCTTCCTCGTCATGTCGCGCGAGCCCGACCACTCCTATCGCGGCGACGACGGCATGATGACCACCTTCGTGTTCCAGGTCCGCAACATCCCCGCGGCGCTTTACAAGGCGATGGGCGGTTTCGCCACGAACGGTATCAACATGACCAAGCTGGAAAGCTACATGGTCGGCGGCTCCTTCACCGCAACCCAGTTCTATGCCGATATCGAGGGCCACCCCGACGATCCCGGCGTCAAGCTGGCGCTGGAAGAGCTGGATTACTTCACCTCGGACGTCACGCTTCTGGGCGTTTATCCCGCCGACCCGCGCCGCCACTGAGCGGGAACGACCGGCCGCACCGCGCGTCGGCACCTGAAATGTTACGAACGTACCGTCACATCCAAAATCGCACCAATTTCGTGCATTTGTGCACAGTTCGGATGTTACAGTAAATTTCGCTTTTTTACAGTTATTTTATGAAGATTTTCCCGCGCAGAACACGCGGGCCGAGAGCATCACGACAGTTTTCCTCACACTTCTGTGCATTCACGTGAAGCGCCAGTAACGAGAAGCGGAGGCCCCCTGTGCTGGTGCCCTGCTTGTGTCCATCTTGCTTTCAGACGACGCGGACAGACCGCGCCGCCCAGACACAAACAATGAAAGGAACACATCATGCGTATCATCAGTACAGTCGCGGTCATCGCCGCTCTCGCCACCCCCGCCGCCGCCCTTCAGGTCGTCAACGTCCTGGGCCAGCACAGCACGCCGCTCAACAGCAGCGTCCTGACCAACGGCGCTCCGTATTTCGATGAAGACAAGGACAATCAGCTGGGCTTCGGCTTCGGCGCTCCCTTCCAGGACGAAGAGAAAGACAACCAGCTGGGCCTCGCCGCAAACTTCGGCGCCCCTTTCGTCAACCAGGAGCAGGATGACCAGCGCGGCTATGGCGCCGACGCGGCATCGGACGTGCAGTTCGTTGCCGACAGCAAGTATGGCGCTCCCTTCGTGAACGAAGACAAGGATAACCAGCTGGGCTTCGGCTTCGGCGCTCCCTTCCAGGACGAAGAGAAAGACAACCAGCTGGGCCTCGCCGCAAACTTCGGCGCCCCTTTCGTCAACCAGGAGCAGGATGACCAGCGCGGCTATGGGGCCGACGCCTCGACCTTCGAGGTTGCCTCCAACTACGGCGCGCCCTTCGTCAACGAAGAAAAGGACAACCAGCTCGGCTTCGGCTTCGGCGCTCCCTACTTCGATGAAGAGAAGGACAACCAGTTGGGCCTGGCCTACGGCTATGGCGCACCTTACTTCGATCAGGAGAAAGATAATCAGCTGGGCTGATATCGGCCCTGCCTGAAACGGGAAAACGGGTCGCCAACCTCGGCGCCCCGTTTTGCGCTCGGCCCGCCACCGCCCTCAGGCCACGTCCTTGTATCGGTCTTCAAGGTCCTTGGCATAGCCCGCGACACGCTGGCGGAACCGCTTCGTCAGGTTGCCCTTCGCCAGCTTCATCGACTGGACCAGCAGCTTGGCCGCCAGCGTCCTGGGGGTCATGTCGATCTTGACATTGATCCGCGTGCGCGAGCGCGACAGCGCAACCAGGTCCAGCACCATCTGCCCGCCCATGTTGGGCGAGCGCGACGCAATGACGATGCCGTTGGGCCGGTCCAGCTCGGTCAGCTCCAGCTGCATCTCGCGCCGTTTTCCGCGCAGGTCGAAGGCCGCATCCCATTTCATGCCGGGCCGCGTCTCCTCCAGGTCGTCGACCCGCTGCACCTCGGCACCGCGCCGCAGGACCGATCGCTCGATCGCGGCAAAATCACTGACCTGATCGAACACGAACTCGATCGGGGCTTCTACATCCTCGTGGGCCACGAATTTCATCTCTGCGCCTCTTTTCGTCTTCTGCATCCGGGTCTTTCTCGCCCGGCTGGGTAACTTCGGTGTTCCGGCTCGTCCGGACTATAGCGTATCCGCCAGCCAGTTGCGCAGCAAAAATTGAGCAATCGCTCCTTTTCGCGCCGGGCTGAGCACAGTATGCGATCCGGCGAAGGCCTGCATCATCTCTTCCCGGCTGATCCACATCGCGTCCTCGATCTCGACCGGGTCGATGGTGATCTCGCGGCTCAGCGCCACGCCCCGGCACCCGAACATCAGCGACGCCGGAAAGGCCCAGGGCTGGCTCGCCAGGTACTCGACCGCGCCCACGCGCACGCCGGCCTCTTCCCGGACTTCGCGTCTCACGGCGGCCTCGATGGTCTCCCCCGGCTCCACGAATCCCGCCAGCAGGGAATACATGCCCGCCGGCCAGTGCGGCGATCGCCCCATCAGCACGCTGTTGCCATGGGTGATCAGCATGATCACCACCGGATCGGTGCGTGGAAAATGATGCGCGCCGCAAGAGGCGCACACCCGCTGCCACCCAGCCTGCGCCGGTGCGCTCTGCGCGCCGCACCGGGCACAGAAACGGTGACTGACATGCCAGTGCAGCACACCCTTGGCCGTGGCCGCCAGTTCCGCGTCGCGCGGACTCAGCCGGGTCATCACCCGCCGCAGTTCGGCAAAGACCTCCGTCTCGCGCATCAGCGGATGGCGCTGCTCGCTCACATCCACGAAGCTGTTCATCTGGTCGGGGTCCACGTCCTCGGGCTCCCAGTCGACCAGTTCCCGCGCCTCGATCAGCCGCCCGTCTTCCTGCCGTCCCAGCAACACGGCCTCGGGGTCGGCCAGCGACAGCACCGGGTGATCCACCGGCAGCCTAACCAGCCGGTCCAGCCCCGGCCCCTCGACCAGCGGCTTGCCGCGCCACAGCAGCACCACGTCGCGCGCGGCCGCGGCAATCTCGTCGGGCTTGTCCCGCAGCTCGGCGGCCCGGTCCAGAGCCGACCCGCCGAAGGTCACTGTTTCAGCATGGCGCATCCCTGTCTCCTTCGGCTGCAGACCTGCCACAGCCCCCCGCGAACGGCAAGCGACGCCGTTCACAGGGCGCGACGATCTTGCCTGGCACTCGGGCGAGCCCAATCTGAAGGCGATCCTAAATAAGTGACATCAACCAAAAGGCGATTGCCCGACGCCACCTCAATGTGCCAATCTGGTGCTTTGAAGGTTTTGCCAAGTATTAAGAGATAGGTTTCGCAATGCCCTCCGACCTGATCTGGCCGCACGAGACCTCAGCGTCGGCAGGGGACCCCAACCACCCGCATGTCTGGCTCCGCCTGCTCGAAACGACCGATGTGCATGGCCATCTCATGCCCTACGACTACACCCGCGACACCGACACGCCCGGCTATGGCCTCGCCCGCACCGCGACGCTGGTCGCCCGCGCCCGGACCGAGGCGCACAACTCCCTGCTGTTCGACAATGGCGACTTCCTGCAAGGCTCGGTGCTCAGCGATATCGTGGCCGCCCCGGACAGCGGGTGGACCGGCCCGCACCCGGTCATCGACGCGATGAACCACATGGGCTACGACGCCGCCGCGCTTGGCAATCACGAGTTCAATTTCGGACTCGACTGGCTGATGCGCACGCTGAAGGACGCGCGCTTTCCGGTGCTGTGCGCCAATGCCCGGCTTTCGGACCCGGACGCGGCGCCGCTGCGTCCGCCCTCGGTGCTGCTGCGGCGCAAGATCCGCGACTCCGCCGGTCGGACGCACCAGCTGCGGCTCGGGGTTCTGGGCCTTCTGCCGCCCCAGGTCACCACCTGGGACCACGTCCACCTGCAGGGCCGGCTCGTCACCCGCGGCATCGTCGAGA
This sequence comes from Roseovarius sp. THAF8, assembly GCF_009363735.1. Classification (NCBI taxonomy): domain Bacteria; kingdom Pseudomonadati; phylum Pseudomonadota; class Alphaproteobacteria; order Rhodobacterales; family Roseobacteraceae; genus Roseovarius; species Roseovarius sp. THAF8. The sequence continues at coordinate 1,798,795 of NZ_CP045410.1, forward strand.
CGGCGATGTCCGAAGTGCCCCGACTGCGCGCGGCGGGGGCCGACATCGTGGTGGCGCTGGTGCATTCCGGCATCGGCCCCGCCGTGCGCCGCCCCGAAGAGGCGCAGGCCGACCAGGAACACGCCGCCCTCGCGCTTGCCACCGTGCCCGGCATCGACGCGCTTCTGTGCGGGCACAGCCATCAGGTCTTCCCCGACCCGTCCGCCGGGACGGCGACGCCCGGCGTCGATCATCGCGCGGGCACCTTTGCCGGCGTGCCCGCGGTGATGGCGGGCTTTCGCGGCTCGCATCTGGGCGTGATCGACCTCTGCCTCGTGGCGCGAGACGGCGGCCGCTGGCATGTCGGCGCGGCACACAGCCGCGCGCGCCCCGTCCGGCCCGGTTTTCACGCCGCGCCCGTGCCCCCAGAGACTGGGCTCGTGGATCGTCTGCGCGCCGCCCACCGGGCCGCGCTGACCCACGCGGCCCGCCCGATCGGGCACACGACCCGGCCGCTGCGCAGCTATCTGTCGATTCTGCGTCCCGGTGACACGCTCCGACCAGTGCTCGATGCCAAGGCCGCGGCGCTTCGGGCCGCCCTGGCGGACACGCCCCACGCGCATCTGCCGGTGCTGGCAACCTCGGCCTGCTTCAAGACCGGCGGGCATGGCGGCCCCGACCATTTCATCGACATTCCGCCCGGGCCGCTGACACTGGGCCACGCGGCGGAGCTCTATCCGTTTCCCAACACGCTGGTCGGACTGCGGCTGACCGGGGCCGAGGTCGCGGACTGGCTCGAACGCGCCGCGTCCTGTTTCCAGCAGGTTCACCCCGGGCTTGGCGACAGGCCGCAACCGCTCTGGAACCCCGCCTTTGCCGGCCACAGCCTGGACACGGTGTCGGAACTGACCTACCGCATAGACCTGTCGCAGCCGCCGCGCTACGACCCGATGGGCCGGCTGCTGAACCCCGAGGCCACGCGCATTCGCGACCTGCGCCACCACGGCACCCCCGTCGCCGCCGACGCCGTCTTCGCCATGGCCACGAACAATTTCCGGGCCTTCGGCGGCGGCCCCTTCCCCAAGGCCGGCACGGATCGCATCATCCACGAGACCCGGCGCAAGGTGCGGGACTACCTTGTCGACCGCTTGCGTGACACCGGCGTGCGGTACCCCGCGGCACCGGCCTATGGCTGGTGGCTCGACGGTCCCCGCGATGCGACCGTGCTCCTCGCGACCGGGCCGGGCATCCGGGCCCACCCCGAAGAGATCGCGGCACTGTCGGCGCGGGATCTCGGGCTCTGCGAAAAGGGCTTCGTGCAGCTCGCTTTACCGATGACTGCCCTTGCACACCTTGCGAATCCCGCCGCGACGTCCTAGATACCCCTCGAGAGGTTGGCGCGGGCAGGCGCCTCGCCAACCCGGTCAGGTCCGGAAGGAAGCAGCCGTAACGAGCCCCGCTTGGGTCGTTGTCCAGCCTCTCACCCTTTCATCCACTAGTCCGTTGAAATCAAACAAAGCCCTTGCAAATAGGGGGCATTGGCCGTTTCAAGGTTACAGATTTGGTTACAAAGGCTGATCATGATGGCGGGAAGACCTAGGAACTTAGTGGATCGCAACGGACGCTATCACGCTCGACTGGTCGTGCCCAAAGATCTGCGTGGGATCATCGGCAAGACAGAATTGCGCACCCCGCTCGGCGGTGACTACCGACAAGCAATCAAGTTACTTCCAGGTGCTGTCGCCCAGCTTCAACATCAAATCGCCCTCGCTGAGAGGAAAATCAGCGCAGGAACATTGCGGACCGGCCCAGCGCGCTATCCACTCGCTCCTGACCAGATCGCCATGAGCCATTACATGCAACGATTGGCTTTCGACGATGAGCTACGCAATGATCCGCGCTGGCCATCTGTCGGCATTGACGACCTTCTAGTGCAAAGACTGCGCGCGGCGATAGCTGGTCTCGCAGATGACGCCGAGCTGGCGGATCTCGTAGGGCCGCAGATTGAGCGTTTCCGCGCCTCTGGCAATCTCGATGCAACGCCGGGGAGCGATGAGTGGCGCGTAATCGCACGTGCCCTTTGCAGCGCCGAGTTAGAGGCACTGGAGCGCGTAGCTGAGCGTGACGAGGGAGATTTCACTGGCACCCCTACCGCGCCGATCATCAAGAACGCACAGCCTCCGCAGAGCGCCACTGCGCCGGTGAGCATCACGGACCTGTGGACAGACTACGTGCAGGTTCGCCAGAGACTGGGATATATGAAGGACGGGGGGCGCAGACAGGAACTGGCAATAAAAAGTCTGATCAAGTTCCTACGCCACGACGATGCGACCAAGATTAAAAAGAAAAACATGTTGGATTGGCTGGAAAACACTTTGCAGGAGAAACAACCATCGACAGTCAGCAAAGTCTATCTGCCGACGATACGCAGCTTGTTCAGATGGGCCACCGAACAAGATAGGATAAAGGACAATCCCGCTGTCGGTGTCCGGTTGGCTGCACGGAAACCCATCCACAATAGAGAGCGCGGTTTCACGACCGAGGAAGCAATGGAGCTGCTCACCGCAGTCTTTAACTATCAGCCTAAGACCTCACAAAATGGAAAGGCTATGGAAGGAGAAAAGGTCACTGCCGCCAAAAGGTGGGTGCCTTGGCTTTGCGCATTCACAGGTGCGCGCGTTGCCGAGATTACCCAACTACGACGTGAAGATTTCCGTGAAGCTGGCGGCAACGTGACGATCAGGATAACGCCAGAAGCCGGGGGCACAAAAACAGGACAATGGCGCGACGTTCCAGTGCACCCTCAGATTATCAAGCTAGGCTTTCTCGACTATCTGCACACGATCAAGAGTGGGCCAGTCTTTCACAACGCCAAAGAGCAGAAGAAATATCAGACTTCCGCGAAGAAAACGGCCAATCGCATCGGCGATTGGCTCAGAGAGCAAAATCTTGTGCCGGAAGGTGTCCAGCCCTCGCATGGCTGGCGGCACAGATTCAAGACCGTGGGGCGCGAGATCGGAATCCAAGATCGAGTCCTTGATGCAATCCAAGGCCACGCCGCCAGAACGGCTGGTGACGATTATGGCGACGTGACGCTGTCAACAAAGATCAATGCAATCAACCGGCTGCCTGAATATGAGATCTTATGAGTTGGTGTTTCGACTGCGAAAACCCGAACTCGGCCAAGGTCTATCTTAGCATAGTCGAACTTCTTGATGATTATGCCCAGTTCTTCGCGCCCATGAGCCACCGTGGCCGCGACAGATGAGCATAGACACATGGTTCCAACGGACCAACGGGAGCTGAGTATGCGGCGCGCAGTGCGCTATGACTCGTCGTCCGTAGCCTCTCGGGAGACCGACCGAACACTTTCAAGGAGTTCCTTGAAGACTGCGTCGGAATAGCGATGTCCTTTGAAGAAGTTCGCGAACTGGCACACCAGTTGTATGTTGCCGCGGACGTAACCGATGTCTGAATCGATCCGGTCGGCCGACACTAGGAAGTGCTTCTCGAAGGCGCTTCTGGGTTCTCCGTCGTAGAACATCTCGCAGCCTGTGAGTTTGCAAATGCGCCCCTCAACCATCAGCTCGTCGATATGGGCTTCAAGTTCTGCGTCCGTCATGTCGGTTATTTTGTTCTTGATGCGCCGTAGCTCTTGTTGGCCGCTGGCGTTCTTCACCGTATTCTGGATGGTAATGACCATCCGGCGATGCGCCTTCACACGGGAAGCGGTGAGAATCGCGCCCCCACGGTGGAGTATGCGCCCCGCCGCGTCCGGGCGCTCCCAAGAACCGATGACCCAAACGAAACTATGCGCGTCGATCAGGCGAACCTCGAGTCCCGTCTGTCTCGCCAGCTCCTCGGCGATTTCACTGAGCCGCAGTAAGAAGGCGCTGTAGTTATCCCAAGAAGCCCTCCCGATCAGGGAAAGCTCGGCGCCGATCTCGACAAGCCCCCTCTGGAGCCCGTTTGGGGTTACCGGCACGAAGCGATCAATATCTTTGAGAAAAAAAATGTAGCCTAGAAGAGGGTAATTTCGCCCAAGCATTTCCTTCTGCGAGAGATCTCCGAAGATCTCCGCCTCCGGGCGGCGATCTAGATAGAGGTCGCGAAGCTCTCGCTCAAGCTCAGCGAGCCGAGCACCGCCTTCGTCGCGAATGTCGAGGACACGGCGATGAGCGAGATTGGGCGGCCACCATGTGAGCACGTTGTTCTGGATGATCCCCTTGGCTTTGTCTTCTCGGATCTCGATAGCATCGACGAGCCTTGCAACGATTTTCCCGGACCCGGGCGAGAGATCATCCCAATCTGCAAGCGCAAGCCGTTCGCGAGCGACCTCGTGGTTGCGGGCCTTGTAACCTTCCTCACGGTCGATCACCCCGGAGTGGAAATCGGTAAAGCCGCCAGCGGCTCCGCCGTAGGCCTCCAGGATGGCGCGAAAAATCTCAAACCCGCCGGCAACACCGGCAGCTGTGACGCTGGAAGGTCGCTCCATTTTCGCAAGGTCTTCTACCACTGCCGAGCTCCTAGAATTCCATTTGCCCAATATTCGCGGTCGGGGAGATCCACGCAAGGGCGATGGCTCAGACTGGTGTGGTGCATGCGGATCGTCGGATCGCACAACGCGGTCTTCTTGCTATCTGCGATCTAGATCGCGGATGAAATCTGGCAGAATCAATATTTATCCCGCCACACATCCCCATAAATGCCGTCGCTATATCAAAGACAAGCAGCGTGTGCTGCGTCACATCTTAGAGAGAGCGAGAATGATAAGGAAACCGCATGAAGACACCCGGATGGCGAACTACGTTGAACGTCGGGTGCTCGAACTGAAGCCGACCAAGAGCCAAGCCGAGATTGCCGCCCAGGCAGGATACACTAGCCCCAACATGATCACGATGATCAAGCAGGGAAGCTCCAAGGTAGCTCTGGACCGTGTTCCGGCCCTGGCACTCGCACTGGAAGCAGATCCCGCTTTTGTAATGCGGCTCGCCTTGGAGCAGTCGATCGGCCGGGCGGCGGCTGCGGCCGTGATTGAGATCTTCGGCGCACCGATCACCGCCAACGAGCGTGGCTGGATCGAGGCGATCCGGGAGGCCTCCGACAACAGCGACCCACGACTCACCAGCCGGTCGAAGGTGTCGGTCAACGCGATCTTCCGGAGTTAGGCATTATGCGCAACCAAACGGACGAACTGACACCCAACGAGCGCGCTTGGCTGCGCTTCCTCCGTGATGTGAGCGATGAAAGTGACCCAAAGCCTACTCTTCGCCGCTTGCAATTTCTGAGGCGCCTCTGCGCGCCTCGGAGAACCTGATACGGGTGCCGTTAAGGCTGAGGTTGAGGAATGGCTGTATCGCCGCGCCTCGCCAGACCCTGTCGGGACGTTTACCTAAGGTTGACATAGGTTTACATGAGAAAAACAGTCGGAAACCTTTGAGGCTCAAAATTGGCCGAAATGATCAACGTTTCATGCACAAAGGTTTACGCTAAGTTTACGCTAAGTTGACAGATTAACCCCGAAAAACATTTTTTCTGGAAGAAAATGTAAACGTCCGGCTTCTAGAACTCCAAGTAAACAGTTAGTTTGGAACTCTAGATGTTTGCACGGAACCGGGGAATTGCTCACAGGCGGAAAAATGTAAAGTGTAGAGGCCAGAGAGCATCAAGAGCTACGGACAATGCTCAGCGACGCGCACAGCGCGCCAAAAAGCTCATTGTAACCGAAGTTATCAAAGCACTCAGATCAAGCGACACTCTCCAAGAACACCGGCGGTCCAAAGACGACAGCCAAGCCGCGATCGACACAAGTGAGTGTGGGGAGGAGTATGAGATCGTCCGGAGGAGGCTTTTGATGCGCGGAGATCGTAGCATCCTGTTTGTCCTCTTTGGCGGTAAACTCCCAAGGTTCTCATTGTCTCAGGCTGCGGCGCTAGGAAATCGCACGGCATTCGCGCACCTACGAAATTCAATGGGGGATCGGATAGGATCACACACGCCACTGTAGCTATCCCCTCATGCAGCTATTTCAATGTCCATGTATGAAGAAGGACACGATAGCGGACAAGCTGAGCAGCAAGCCGGTGGTGACGAATTGCTACGGACTGCGGCTTCTGGCGTTCTAGAGCTCGTAGTGCAAATCCAACTTCGGTAATGAATAGCCTTCTTTCACCCCCAAGTCCGCCTGAACTTGCTTGCCTCACCGCCGCTTTTGTATCTTCCACGCAACCCAGAGCGTGATGCTCGCCCAGAAGAGTGGCTGCATGATGAAATACGTCCCGAGAAACCACGCAATCTTCATCGCCCATGACATGAGGTCCGGGTCAAGTCCACGGCGGGCCATCGCACAACCTCCCTTTTCAAATTGCGCCAATACAGAGACTAGCTCCCCGGTCCCAAAAACTTTCCGCCTGTCCCTGATGCCGTTGGGAGCCTGGCTTTGCTCCGCATACTCTACTTCGCTAATCAGCTTTCCGGATAAGGTGGGTTTATTGGCGAGTTACCATTTCTCCACGAAAAAAGCTTGCGGCGCACTCGCGAGGTCTTGACCAACCGGGCAATCTTATCGGAGTAGACTTGGGGCGGCATTAGCAGCCCCTCACCCCGTTTCTATCTTCAAAGCAGGGTCCACAGCGAGGATTTGGCCCGACCGGACTTGTCCGCGCCAATCATCATAAACAACTCCATGGAAAACTCAAAATTAATTGCGAACAACTGTGCGCCTAGGCAAGTGCGGTTTCCGCGATTTTAGAGAAGCGTCAAAGATGGCAGCCAATCCAAATTTCGGGATCTTCTGAACGCTGGTTAAGAATGGCTCCGTATCCTGATAGGGATGGGTATCGCTGTGGGCAGCTTGCCGCCAACCAGCTCGACACCCTGATCGGCGGAAGCTCTGTGAAATCCTGGACTCAGGACGTCGATCGCTACCGGCGCCTCGTCTCAGTCTGCGAGCTCGGAAACATCGACATCAACGCATGGATGGTCGAGCAGGGACTTGCGGTTGCTTACCGGAAATACTCCATTGGGGAATGTCAGCAAATCGTGTTGGTGAACGGATAGTCACACAATGATCCCCCCAGGGTTTATGCCAAGGACATAGTCTTCTGGTATGCTCGCCCAGCCGACGCACTGTCCGAAACGATTTGGTGCCAGCACCTCTTCGAGATACTATTCTGCAAAATGGCATAAAGGTCAGCCATGAGGCTATTTGACTATCTGAAAGTAGCGGAAGCTCTTGCCGTAATACTTGGCGTCGGGGCTGCGTTCTATGAATTCTACTTCGGCGACCGCTTCGCCCAACGTCAGGCCATGACAGAATTTGACCGACGATCTTTCGAGGTCGCGTCTGGGCTCTTTGATGGCGGGGCGATGATGCCGTTTGTCGAGGTTGCCACCCGCTACAACGACCCCAGCGAAGAGCGACTCTACAAAAACGCGGATGCGGCGATCAAGAAAGCAACCGAAGACGTGATATTGACCTCCGGATTTCCGATCTTGTTCAAGATAGCGGAGATCGACAGCTGCTTGCAAAATAAGCTTTGCAATCCCGCAATCGTGCTGGGGATGACTTGCACCCCAATATTGGGGGTTCAGCGCGAGTTCAAGGAACTCACGAGACGATATTCTGGAGTATCCCAGCTGAGCCGGGAAAAGCCGCTGCTTCGAATGGCAGCGCGATGCTCTGGATCGGCATAGCTCATGCGATTATTGACCGGAAGATCGCAAGGGGATCGCTATCACGACGCGCCACCATCCAGCGCGTGTAGCCATCGAGATATTTCGTCGCCGGCCCCCGCCATCGCCCGCGGAAATCCCGCTTCAGCTCGGAATACAGTGCGTTGACGCTGTTGAGGTGATAGGCTTTCGGCATCCATTTGGTCCGGCGGCCGGCTACGAGGACCTTGTAGGAGATCCCTCACGCTCTGGCGATCGCCTCATATTGGGGCGCACCATCAAAAAGCACCATTGAATCGGACGCCACCTGCGGCACGAGCGTCGTCTCGATCGTCGGCTGCAAGGTGTCCGTCATGTGCTGGAAGGTGGCCCGCCCAGTGCGATCCACGACGCCGAGGATCGGCTCGGACTACGCGCGAGCGATCGCCTTCGGTGGCCGCCGCTTCGGATACTCATACCAGCGTTTTCGGGGCGGCTTGGGTGTTGTCTTCGGTTGAGATGTGTCGCGCTGGTAACGAACCCATTCACGAGAGCCCTTCCGGCTCTCCCGCTATTAAGTCTCTTCTGTTTCAATGATGCCTGTAGAGCGTCTTGTGCGGACCGTAGGCGGTGGGGGCATCCCGCCACCGCAAGCCATTGCGATTGATGAAGATAATCCCACTCAGCACACGTCGATCATCGACGCGTGGCTTGCCGTGTGACTTGGCAAAGAAGCGCTCAAGACGCGCCATCTGGGCGTCGGTCACCCAAAACAGATCAGACATGTTCACCGCTCGTTTTTTGGACCGTGAATCACGCCATCCCAAGGAAATCAATGGGTCCTGACCCTAGGCCCTTTCGTCTCTGATCCGGTCTCCCAGGCATGCAGGTAGCCCTATGCGTGTTCAGAAGTGATGTGTGCATCACGAGCCTTTGGATTCTCCGGAAATCTTCCTACGCCTGTCGAAACTGATTGACGTGCGTTGTGATTGTGAATATAGCTTTCACTATCACGCAAAGGAGATCAGCAATGGCACTTTCAGCCAAGGAAAGAAAACAGGCGCAGCTCGCACGGGAGAAGCAGGCGCTCGTGCGCAAGAAAGACGCGACGTATGCCTATCTGAAGACACCCTTCTTCAAGTGCTTGGAGAACGATGGCAACTGGAGTTCGGTCGAGATGTGTTTCGATTTGCTCGGTATCGACCCGCCGGTTTTCGACGATGATCTTGGCCCAGAGGCATACGCCAGCGACACCTGCTTCTCGAACGACGAGGATCGTTTGGAGGCATTCCAAAGCTCGGAGAAATCCATCGGACGCGCAGAGGTCATGGTGGATATGTTGCTTGATGCCGCGATGGAGTTGTCGCACATCATCAACCGCTACAAGCAAGATGAACTCCTCAAGCAACGCGATGCGCTCGAGAAAGCTGACCTTTCGGAACCGAATAGCCGCAGCAAAGCGCTTGAGACTGCCGCGGAGATCGCGAAGCTGCAGGACGAGTTGCAGAAGAACGTGCGCCGCACTTTCCCGGTCTGGCGGGTGAAGCTCATGTAATTCTCCAAGCGCGTTGGTGACGGCCTCCTGAGGCTCAGAACGGGTCCGGATCCCGCCATCAACGACAGACCTAACCACACATTACCCAAGCTGCCTCGTCAGCGAACTCGGTAGGCCGATAGCAGCCGCCCGATACGGATACCTCATGCCAGTTCGCCTCGGTTTTGCGCGGACCGGATCATCATACGCGAAAGGAACGCAAATGGACGGTAACTTCTCAGCCAATTCTCTCGGCCAACACCCACTCATCTCACATGCGCCACCGGCAGGCTTCTCTGCAGCTCATGACGGAATCTATGTGGAAACCACAGGCAAGGATGGTGAGATTGATTTGGAATGGCTGTGCTCGCCCCTTGCCGTGGTGGCCAGCGGCAGAAACGTCCAGCAAGCGGGTTGGAGCCGGTGCCTCGAGTTCGTTGATCCCGAAGGCGTGGTGCAACGCCGCTACGTCCTGGAAAAGGAGCTCGCGGTTGGCTTCAACAAGGTGCTTGCGGACCTTTGTGATCAAGGCCTGAAAATTGCTCGGGGATCGTCCGCACGCAGACACCTGAACGATCTGATCGCTGGTTGGAAGCCGGTCGGATCCTACCAGACAACTGATCGGCTCGGATGGGCTGACGCGACCTGCAAGGCATTCGTGCTGGGTGATAAGCGTGTCGTTGGCAAGGCCAACACGGTATTTCTGAACCCGGTCGCTCCTGACGGTGCGCCATCCATGACACGTAAGGGAAAATTGGATCAATGGCGCTCTGAGGTGGGTGAACGCTGCGTGGGAAACCCGGTCCTGATCGCTTCGGTCTCGCTCGCGTTTGCAGGCCCACTCCTTGAGCTTCTGGGGAAGGACTCCATCGGCATGCATCTCAGGGGCGGCTCGTCGAGCGGCAAGACGACCGCCATGGGTGCAGCTGTTTCCGTATGGGGCAGTCCCAAGCTGATGCATAGCTGGCGCGCGACTGCCAACGCCCTGGAGGGTATCGCTGCTACCTGCAATGGCTCTCTCCTTGCTCTGGACGAACTGGGGCTTGTCTCGGGACGCGAGGTTGGAGACGCAATCTACACGCTGGCGAACGGGGAGGGAAAGGCGAGGTCGTCTTCCACGGGTCGTTCGCAAGCCACAAAAAAGTGGCGCCTGACGATGCTCTCCACCGGAGAGATCTCGCTCGCCGATAAGATGGGTGAGGCGGGCCGTTCGCCAATGACTGGGCAAGAGGTGCGGTTCATCGACATAGCGGCGGACACTCGGCGCCACGGAGTCTTCGATGCTTTGCACGGTGCCCTGGACAGTGCGGCATTCGCCAATCAGCTCAAGCAGGCCACGGCATCATCATACGGAATGGCGGGGCCTACGTTCGCAAAGTTCCTGATCGCGAACCCAAAGCTTGTTCAAATTTTGCCCGGCATGATTTCGAAGATTAAAGCTGTGCTTGGAAACGGAGATAAAAGCGGCGCCAATGGCGCAGTAGAGCGCGTATTGGGCCATTTTGCTTTGATCGCGGCTGCTGGAGCACTAGCCACAAAGGCCGGAATTACTGGATGGAAACCAGGAGATGCGCCGCAAGCATTGATCGAGCTTTCCCGGGAGTGGATCGAGGCGCAGGATCGGTCCGAGCACTGGCAGATCAAGCAGGCAGTCGATCGGACAAGCGCATTTTTGCGTGCGCACGGAAAATCTCGGTTCGAGAAAGCCTGTAGCGCGCCTGTGGTGGGTCGTGCTGGCTATCGCGATGAAAAATGGTTCTTCATTCTCAGCGATGCCTGGAATGAGATCCATGCAGGTCATTTGCCGAGAGATCAGGCCAAGCATCTGATCTCTGGCAGGTGGATGGTTCGCGGAGACGGCAAGAACCTCATGAGCAAGACACCTGGATGGGTGCCGGGGCGTCCACGTGCTTACAAGGTTCGTGCTGAAATCTTGAATGCTGGGGCCGATGCGTCGGTTGCGACAAATATCTCGTAGGGCTGGTCGGACAGTCGGACATCTTGGAAGTGCTGCCCGACTGTCCGACCGTCCGACGTCGGAACTAGCAAAATGATTTGAGCCATGCGGAAGTCCGACTTTGGAAACCGTAGCTCTATCGGCGCATCCGAAATCGTAAAGGGGGTCGGATAGGATCTCGCACCCTCAATCAATCAAGCAAACAACACCAACAAGCACATAGCCATAAAGGCATGTAGCTAAGAAGGAGACCTTTAACATGTCGCGCACAACGAACAGGTGGGACGCACCGAAGAACGGCAACGCCATTCCTCGAGGTTTGGCGGTTGCTTACACTAGGGTTTCAACAGCCGGTCAGGGCAGCAAAGGCACTAGCTCCCAGAACCAGCGTGACGCAATTGAAGAATTCGCGCGTGTCGCTGGCTATAAGGTGATCGAGACCTTCGACGATGTCGCGTCTGGAGCTCACGCCAAAAGTTTTTACAACCGTCCGGAACTTCAAAACGCTCTGGACAGTGCTGTTCGCAATGACTGCGTGCTTATCGTTTGGGACTGGGATCGGCTGTCGCGACACGCCGGTTTCGACAAGCAGGTCCGGAAAGTTTTTTCGGATCTGAGCCGGATCGTTTGCGCCAGGCATGGAATGGATATGCAGGAAGCCTCGCGCAAGGCGCAATTTCTTCACAGCGCGAAAGCCAGGGAGATTATCTCCAACAATACGAAGCGAGGAATGGCAAGAATGAGTGCGCAGGGCGTGACTTTCGGAAATCCTGACATCCAAACCAAAGTTCAGCCGATGGGCACTGCTGCGTATTCAAACATGCGACAGGAACTCGAGATAAAGATGGCGGACGTGCTGCGGAGGCTCCCCAACCCAATGGGAATAACGCGGGCTCAGGCTGCCGAGATTTTCAATCAGCATGGTCTCCGGACACTGCAAAACAAAGAGTGGACCAAGTCCCGGGTCACAGAGCCTTTGAAGCGTGCGCGTGCGATCCTCGAGGAGGAAGAAAAGGCAAAGATGGCAGCCAACCCAAAATTCGGGATCTTCTGAGCGAAGGTAAGGAATGGCTCTGGATACAGATAGGGACCCGTCGGCGGCCTAACCAATGAGCGAAGTCCTAGGGGTTTATGCTAAACGTGATGGGGATGCATTCTGGCGTCAGAACCGTTCCGAGTCCTATCCTCCCATAGATGAGGATGCCGGTGCCGATCTCGCCAGCGCGGCTTTGAGAGCAGGACCTAGTTGCCGTTGTCTGACGTCTCTGGCGGTTCTGAAGAATGCGTGGCCTGCCGAGACCCGTCCGTTCGATGTTGCCTGTCAGCCACAGATAGGCTAATCGCGACGCGTGCAACGCCACGATGAACGCTTTCGGTGATACTAACGTATACTGGGAATTCAATCGTCGCGGCCGGGGTCAGTCTCTTGATTTTGGCGACTTCTTTACCAAGAATTCCGAGGCGCTGACCGTCGACAATCTATCGGTGCGACCAGTCAAAAAAACTGTGCTTCGTGTTTTGAAAGGTCTGTTTTTTGCTTGAGAAATTGAAAAACGTTTTCGCCACCGATGCCTTCGCGCCCGGTTCGTCTGTTTTTCCCACGATCGATTCCAATACCATCGCGAACTCGCTGCGGCTGGAAGAAGTGGGGCGCAAGCGTGGCGAGAAGAACCAACCGCCGGCAGACACACTGACCCGCGACAATGTCGAGATGAAGATCATCGAGCGAGTCGAGGAACTGCGCCGCAAGGGGCTGCAGAATTTCGAAGAGCATCTGCGCGTCTATCGAGAACGCCTCAACCGGGCATCCGAGGCCCGCAAGGAAGTCGAGATCGCTGCCGGCAAGGCAACTTCAGATTTCCGGGCAGAGGTCCGAAATTGGACCTCGCGCCTGACGACGCCCAAGGAGAGAGTTAGCAGGGCCCATAAATACCGAGACACCTTCCGCGAGATCCATGGTATTCCTGATCGTGAGGCTAAGCATTTCGCCGGCTGGACGAAAACTATTGCTATCCTGATGCTTCTGCTCGTGATCGAGGTCATCCTCAATGGATACCTGTTCGCACAGCGAAACGAGCTCGGCATGTTGGGTGGCATCATGGCCGCGACACTCGTTTCGATTGCCAATGTGGGTGTATCCTTTGTTTCCGGCCTCGGAAGCCGATGGGTCATCCACCGCAACTTTCCCGCCAAGGTCTTCGGACTTGCAGTTTCTCTTTTCTGGCTCGCCTACGCGCTTGGCTTCAATCTTGGCGTTGCACATTTTCGTGACGCCGTTGAGATTATCGGCGATTGGAGGGAGGCGACCAGGGCAGGTCTCGAGAACCTGACCTCCAATCCGCTTGGGATCGAGAGCGCCGAAAGCTGGCTTCTGATCGTGGTGGGCTGCCTGATCTCTCTCTTCGCCTTCTTGAAAGGTCTGACCACACTCGACGCCTATCCGGGTTACGGGGCCGTCGAGCAGAACGTTATTCAGGCCCGCGACGAGTATGCGGAAGAACTCGACGAGGCGATCGCGGACCTAACGCAGAAGCGTGACGATGCTATTGATGAATTGCGTGAGGCCGACACGTTGGTTCGCCGCGGGATAAATGAGAGCGTCGACGCGCTTTTTGGCCAGAGCACGCTGGGTTCGCATCTGAATGCTTTCCTCGAGCAATGCGATGTGAAGGCCCAGACATTGCTTGCGATTTACCATGACGCCAATCTTGCGGCCCGCACCGAACCTGCGCCCAAAACTTTCAGGGAGGAATTCCGCTTCGAGCCTTTCCAGAAAAACGATGCGGAAGGACCACGCCGCGAGGATGCGGAAAAAGAACGTGAAGCCATCACCAAGTCTGTCGAAGAGACGATCAAGAAGATCTTCGATGAGGTCGATCACTCCATTGAAGAATACCGTTCCATCGAGGACATCCAAGGCAATTACGAACCTCGGCCCCGCCGAGTTCAGCCTGCGAAGAACACCGGAGAAAAAATGACTTCCGAGGCTCAGGCAGTTGACGGGGACGTTGTCGACCTGCGCGAGGGAGGCGAGTGATGGCAAGGCCACGGAAACGCCGCCCTGCCCGCCGATCGTCATCGCGACGCCGGAGCTCGTCCGCCAGCGCCTTGAGCACGATTGGCTGGGGAGTTATCATCGTTCTGGTCGTAGCACTAGTTATCGGGGGCTTCTGGCTAGCTGACCGCCAAAAGAAGGCGAATGCAACCGATGCGGTGACACTCTGCCCCGTAGAAGGGCCCAATGGTGCGATGGTAGCACTTCTCGACCTGACCGACCCGCTGACACGCTCTCAAGCCAAACAGCTTCAAACCTGGCTTGGTGACGAAATCGCGTCTTCACCTCGAGGAGTGATGCTTTCCGTAGGGGTTGTCTCCGAAGATTCTTCCGATTGGGGAGCGCGTTTTGCCAAATGCAAGCCTCAGACGGCAGAGGACGCAAACCCCCTCATTCAGAATCCATCGATCGTGGGCGAGACCTACAATGACGAATTCTTGGTGCCTCTTCACGAAACGCTCAAAAAGATGATGCAAAGCGAAACCCAGGACACCTCTCCGATCATGGAAAGCCTGCAGGCGCTCGTCTCCGAAACCCCGAACTTCACAGCCACGCGCCCAAGGCGCCTCGTTATCGTCTCTGACATGCTTCAAAACAGCGACGTGCTCTCCTTTTATCGCGCGGAAGGGTGGGAGTATTTCACCGAAACCCGGGCCCACGAGCGCCTTGCCGGCAACCTCACCGATGTCGAGGTGACGCTTCTGCGTATCCCGCGCACGTCCGCCAATATTGGTGACCCCCGGGAGGTCGACACATTCTGGGCCCGTTATTTCGACAGTCAAGGAACGTCGGCACCGTTCGATATCCATAATCTGGGGGACCTCTGATGGCTTTGCCCCGTAGAACACGCATGCATGGCGTGAGCCCGCGTGACAGTCTCGATCGATTGGCCTTTATCCTTGCCTTTATTGCCGGCACAGTGGGCTCGATCGTCCTTAAAATTATGGGATTCCACCCTTTTTGGGTGGCTGGCTTTGCCGCCGCAATCCTATGTGGCTACGCGCTCCTCTCTTGGTTCTCCGGCAAATTGATGCTGGAGCCCGAGGTTCTGGGCGACAATTGCTACTATCTGGGTTTTCTTTTTACGCTCACCTCGCTTGGATACACTCTTTACCAAGTTGCAACGCCGGGACAGGCAACAGCGCAGACCGACCTTCTACCGGAAGTGATCTCCGGCTTCGGCGTCGCACTCTCGTCAACAATCGTCGGTGTTTTTCTGCGTGTGCTCCTGATGCAAATCAGACCCGATATCATGGTGCGCGATCGCGAGACCCGGCGGGAACTACAGGACCAGGTGCGCGACTTCCGCGTGGCGCTTTCGGAAAGCGTGCAAGACATCCGCACATTCTCGACGGAATCTATCCAGATGGCCGTCGAGCGGGAGGCCAAGATTGCTGAAAGCATTGATGTCGCAGTAAAACGCGCCGAAGAGCGGCTTGCCGATAGCAGCGGCATCATCACTGACACGCTCAAGCAAACCGTCGAGCGCCAGGCACGGACGATCTTCGAAGATATTTCGAAAGCCGTCGGAGACAGCTCGAAGGCGGCCATCGAGGAAATGCAGGTCGGCCTCACCAAGATCGGCGAGAGCGCAAAGACGCTGCGCGAAGCGCATGTCGGAGCTCTCGAAGCGCAACGCGGCAACGCTGTTAAGATCCAAGAGGACCTTGCGTCGATTGAGGACAGCATGTCCTCACTTTCCAGTAGCCTCCGCACGCTTGATGACGATCTGAGGGACGTGCCGATCACTAAAAGCATGGCAACCTTCAAGGGGAAGCTCACACGAAGCACAAATGATCTCGCACGCTTGACCGAACGCATCAGTGAGGTATCCGAAAGCGTGGAGGCCGATCTTCGGAAAGCTGCCAAACGCAATCGTCAGGATGCCGCCTCGCTCGATGGGAACGCCAGCGCGCCTGAGACGGCCACTCGGACCGAGACCCAGTCCGATCAATTGGCATCCAACGCCGTCGCAGCTGATCCGAATGTAAGCCGCGAAGCAACGCCCGGGCGCCGGCCAATCCTGAGCGTGAATCCCTCGGGGACAGCTGATCCTGGCGAAAGTTCTTCAAACCCCGCTCCCCGGACCGAAAGCTCACCACCCCAGCGGTCATTCTTCGGCCGTCGCACACGGGGCGACGGATGACACCGACATTGAAAATTGACGAGTAGGCGTCCACATGGCTATCTCCGACCAGGCAAGCGTGGCAGCCGCAGATCGCAATTATCGCCGTGGAGCCATCATGGGCCTCACCGTCGCGGAAGCATTTATTCTGCTCGCCTTCTGTCTCCTGCTGCTCTTCACTTATTGGCAGGCCAAGGCAGATGAAGAAAAGGAGATCCTGCGTCAGGAAAAAGAGGAAATCATCGCTTCTTACGGCAATCTGACGCGCGATCAGCAGGCTGAACTAATGGCCGCCTTCGAGGATGGGCGCATGGAAGCACTGATCACGATCGAGAAGGCCGGGGTCGACATTCGTGAGGCCGTGAAGGCCATCGAGCCAGAGGAATTCACCCGTTTCATTCAAGAGGAGCAGCTCCAACGTATTCTCGCCGGCGCTGCCAAGCTCGACGAGGAAACACTGGTCGACCTGTCGGAGCTTGTCGAGATTGGCAAAAACGACATGATCATGCGCGCATTGGCTGCTGCCGAGAGCGAATATCTCGAGAACATAGAAGCGCTGCGAACCAATCCCAAGCTTGCCGCTCTCATGGAGGAGGCTGCGGAACTTGAACCGCGAATGCTCGAGACACTTAGCAAAGTCGTCGAAATGGACGAGAAGATGTTGACCCGAGCCCTAGTGGCCGCCTCCAAGGAGGAAGACGGCGCTGATCAGCGTCTTGCGGACATCTCCGAGGTTCTGGTTCGGGCAGAGCAGGAGCAGCGGGCGCTGACAGGAGCGATCAGGGATGAGTTGGGAGATCTCGTCAGCGAGATCGGCGGCCATATCGAGCCCGATGGCTCGATTGTGCTCCCTGAGGGCGTTGTCTTCGAGCGCGGCGAGGATCAGATCACGCCAAGGCTCAGAACCTTCCTTTCGGCAGCCTGCGCACCGTGGCTCGAAGTCCTGAAGAGTTCCGGTCTCAATATTGCCTCCGTCCAGATCGAAGGCCATGCCTCGAGCGAATGGAGCCGCACCAGCACTACTGACGAGGCTTACCGCAACAATCTCGATCTCTCGCAGCGCCGCTCGCAGAACGTGCTCAATGCCTGCCTCGATTTCGTAGACAGCGAAGACACCCAACGTTGGGCACAGGCGCATCTGGTTGCCATCGGCTATTCCTCCGGCAAGCCCGTGCTCACAGAGGACGGACTTGAAGATGCTGCGCGTTCACGCCGCGTGGTCTTCTCGGCTGCTCTCGACCGGGAGAAGGTCCTCGAGGAGATCGAAAAGGAGACGGCACTATCGCCGAACGGCGCTGACGCCGGAACCAACGCGTCTCCAGATGTCACCGACACAGGCCAAGAGACTGCATCAATTGAAACCAGCGCCACGAATCCCCTCGATGCCATCGCCCAGGAGGCGCTCCAAAAGAACAATTTTGACGACCGAACCCGCGGGCAGGCGGATGTCATCGGCATTGCATCCGTGGTCGATGGAGACACGATCGAGATCCATGGACAGCGTATCCGGCTTCACGGCATTGATGCACCGGAATCCAGTCAGCCCTGCCGAAACGCCGAAGGTAATGGGTATCGCTGTGGGCAGCTTGCCGCCAACCAGCTCGACACCCTGATCGGCGGAAGCTCTGTGAAATGCTGGACTCAGGACGTCGATCGCTACCGGCGCCTCGTCTCAGTCTGCGAGCTCGGAAACATCGACATCAACGCGTGGATGGTCGAGCAGGGACTTGCGGTTGCTTACCGGAAATACTCGATGGACTATGCCGCGCTCGAGGACGATGCACGCAAAGGTCGGGTAGGGATCTGGGGCGGCAGGTTTCAGATGCCGTGGGATTACCGGAAGTGAGTAAAAAGATCATTTGCGGTCAGAATTCGCATCTTCAGCTCAGTGATGGAGCATCTCAAGTGAACCGGGTTGAGAGGTTTTAGGTTCTGCCGTAGCTTGTCGCCACAATCGCAGCCTATCTGATTGTTCCAGAGCCAGTTTAGAAATCATTCGGCTGGCGACGATGCTGTTAAACCGGTTTCCGCTCTCGCTGCGGAACTTAGCGGATCTACTCTACGAAAGAGGCAGCGTTGTGAGCCAAGAATCCATGCGCTTCTGGTCGCAACGCCTCGAGTCGAATTCTGGCTCCGAGTTCACGAAAAAGCGCGTTGACCGGACGTGCGCATGGTGCCAAGCGAAACGCCTCGGGCGCCTCCACTGGGGTGCACTGACAGTTCTTCATCCACAAGAGTGCCTGGAAACCAGCTCTAATGGATCAACTCGATCCACACGAGGCGACCACTCTAGCCGATGATCTCGATACTGCGATCTCAAAGCGAGACCTGATCCACCAGGACAGGCTCGGTTTGCGCGCCAATATCGATTGGCACGCCATCGGCCACGAGGAGGCTTTTCTCCCGGCCAAACGCTTAATCACGGCAATTATCGCGCACAGGGGGAGCCCTTCCCTGCAGACACACATCTCGCGTAGCCGAAGCAATTCTTCCAAATCCCACGGTAGCTTGTTGTCTCGACTTGTGATCCGCGTTTAAGTTGAGTTGCGAGGCTAAAAAAGTCGAGTGTGATTTGATTGAATAGAAATGCGTTGAGACACAAATGACTTATGCGACTGTGACTATCGGAAGTCTTCTTACGGAAGTGAACACCCGCTACTTTTTGCCGGCTATCCAGCGGCCATACGTCTGGAGCTCAGATCAGGTCGTCACCTTGATCGACTCGCTGATGAAGGGTTACCCGATCAGTTCCTTCATGTTCTGGGCTGTCGATGATGACTTGAAGCGAGAATTGAAAATCTACAACTTCATCGAGAATTGGAAGCCGGAGAAACAAAATCCAGCGGCGTCTTCCGACGGTCGAGACGTGACTCTGGTTCTGGATGGTCAACAACGCATCACGTCGCTACTTATAGCCTTGCGCGGCACCTTCTCCGAGAAGGCAAAATACAAGCGGCGTTCCAGTGCCGATGCATGGACGGAAAAGACCCTTTACCTGGACCTGCTCCAAGACCCTTCTGGAGACTACGATGAGGAAGGAATGGACCTCGGCGTCAGCTACGGCTTGCGTTTCCATGCGGTAGCCCCCCGAAACGACTACCGTCGCCATTGGTTCCGGTTGGGGGACATGTTGAACTACCCATCGGAAGAACAGTTAGAGAACTTGATCGAGGAAACTGTCGCGAAGTTGCATCATGGGGTAACGGCGTATGAGCGAGAGCTAATTTCTACCACGCTGGGTCGTCTTCATAGGGTCATCTGGACCGACGAAGTGATCAATTACTACACCGAAACCAGTCACTCAGTTGATCGCGTCCTAGACATATTTGTGCGCGCTAACGATGGCGGCACGAAACTATCAAAGTCTGATTTGATGATGTCGATGATCACGTCAAAATGGCAGGACGGCTCGGCCAGGGACATGGTGTTTGAATTTGTCGACCACATAAACAATGGCCTCGGAGCGGAAAACAAGATCACTAAAGACTTTGTTTTGAAAGCATGTCTCGTTTTGTGTGATTTCGACGTGAAATACAATGCGAGCAACTTCAACACGCAGTCGATCACTGAGATTGAACAGAAGTGGCCGACCATCAAAGATGCGATCGAGCGCACTTTTCGCTTCCTCAAAGGATTGGGCATCTCGTCACAAAACCTGACGTCATTAAATGCTGTGCTGCCAATCGCCTGGTATCTATTCCAAACTCCTGGGATGACACTTCGAGGATCGTCGGAATTCGAGAGACAGAATGCACGGGCCGTTCAACGCTGGCTCATCAATAGTCTTCTCATGGGCGTATTTGCAGGCGCGTCGGACCGGACTATCGCCGTCGCTCGCACCACATTAAAAGAGGTAAGCCAAGTCAGTCGCAACTTTCCGGAAGAACAACTTTATCATTCGCTTGCGATCGGAGGACGCATGACGAGATTAGACGAACGCGGTGTCGAAGATCTATTGGATCTGAAATACGGCAAAGCCAAGACTTTTCTCGCACTATCATTGCTCTACGACGATCTCGATTGGGGTGGCACCAATTATCATGTCGATCATATCATCCCCAGGGCTAGAGCAGCGCGTCGCGTTCTGATGGGAATGAACCTGCCGGAAAATCGCGTCCAGGAAATAACAACCTCTGTTGATTTGCTCGGCAACCTCCAACTTTTGAGCGCGCAAGAGAATATCGAGAAGGGAGATTTGCCCTTCGAGTCTTGGATCACGAGCCGAAGTGATGTCTACCGCGACCGACACCTGATCGAGCACAGTCCGGATCTCTGGACCGCTGCCATGTTACCCGATTTCGTGCGCGGGCGGGAGCGTTTAATCCGCCAGCGGTTGCTCGCCTTAACTGAGCCACAGCTGGCGTGATGAATTGCGAAGAGCTGAAATTTGCAAGTCTGGAGCAGCTCTAACCAATTGTAATCGAGATCCCCTACCAGTCCAAGAGTTCGATATGTAGTCTGACCTTTGCAGGTGGGGTCATCTCGAGGCAGTGAGAGTAAATAAATAACATGATATCATACACATGAGTCCACTTGACGATCTACTGCAGTCCTATCGCATCGCTGCTGTCACCGAGCGTGAGAAGGGCACCTACCTGGAACGTCTTGCTTGTGCATACCTTACAGCCGACCCGGTTCAGGCAGAGGAATACGCAGACGTCTGGTCATGGTCGGATTGGGCCGCCCAGCACGGCTGGAACGGCAAGGACGTTGGCATCGATCTCGTCGCGAAGCTCCGGAACGAAGAGGGCTATGCTGCTGTCCAGTGCAAATTCTACGGGGCACGGCACCGTATCCAGAAGGCAGACATCGACAGCTTCATCTCGGCGTCCGGCAAGAATCCCTTCGTTCGACGCGTCGTCATCGACACCACGGAAGTTCCTTGGGGCCCCAACGCCGAGGAGATGATCGCAGGTCAGAGCATCCCGGTGGTTCGCCTGTCGCTCACGCATCTGCGCGAGAGTCCGATCGATTGGACGATTTTCGGCATCCGGGGCGAAGCGGTCCTCTCGGCGAAGAAATCCCTCAGGCCTCACCAGATCGAAGCGCTGGAAGCCGTGCGCACCGGCTTGGCCAAGGCCGATCGGGGCAAGCTCATCATGGCGTGTGGCACTGGCAAGACGTTCACCTCCCTCAAGATCGCTGAGGATCTCGTTGGCAAGGGCGGTCGCGTGCTGTTCATGGTTCCGTCCCTTGCCTTGATGTCCCAAACGGTCCGGGAATGGACGAGCGACACGGAGACGCCTCTTCGGTCCTTTGCCGTGTGTTCTGATGCGCAGGTCGGCAAGCGCCGTGTCTCGAACGACGACGCAGCAGAGATCGAGGCACATGATCTCGCCTTCCCGGCCACGACGAACCCCGAACGCCTCGTCGAGAAGGCCGGGCAGGATGATCCGGAGCGGATGACGGTCGTGTTCTCGACCTACCAGTCCATCGGGGTCCTTGATGCCGCGCAGAAGGCGGGCCTCCCCGCCTTCGACCTGATCGTGTGCGACGAGGCGCACCGCACGACCGGCGCAACGCTGGCCGGCGAGGAAGAGTCGAACTTCGTCCGCATCCACGACGATGCCTGCGTCAAGGGGCACAAGCGCCTCTACATGACCGCCACACCACGGATCTTCGGCGATGCGGTGAAGACGAGGGCCGATGAAGAAGCCGCCATCCTGGCCTCGATGGATGACGAGACCCTCTACGGCAAGACATTGCTCCACAAAGGCTTCGGCTGGGCCGTCCAGAAGGGCCTGCTGACCGACTACAAGGTCATCGTGCTGGCCATGGACGAGGGGCTGGTCAGCGCCAGCGTCCAGAAGCGCCTGGCGGACCAGAATTCGGAGCTCGACCTCGACGACGCCACCAAGATCATCGGTTGCTACAAGGCGCTAACCAAGCAGGACCTGAAACAGGACATCTCATTCGACCCGCAGCCCATGAAGCGCGGCCTGGCGTTCTGCAAGAGTATAGCCGCCTCCAAGCTGATCCGGGACGAGTTCGCCAATGTCGTTGCCGAATACACCGGGGATGACGCGCTGATCGAAGACGACGCGTCCTCGTCGCCGGACCGCCTGGACATAGAGATCGAGCATGTCGACGGCACCTTCAATGCCAAGTCCCGCAACCAGCTGCTTGACTGGCTAAAGGCCGACGCCGATGGCAACACCGCCCGTATTCTGACCAACGCCCGCTGCCTTTCCGAAGGGGTCGACGTGCCCTCACTCGACGCGATCATGTTCCTGCACCCGCGCAAGTCGCTAATCGACGTGGTGCAGTCCGTCGGCCGCGTCATGCGGCGCGCCGAGGGCAAGAAGATGGGCTACGTCATCCTGCCCGTCGGCGTGCCGGCCGGCGTGGAGCCCGAGGTCGCTCTGAAGGACAACGAGCGCTACCGCGTCGTCTGGCAGATCCTGAACGCGCTCCGCGCCCATGACGAACGCTTCGACGGCACCATCAACCAGGCATCGCTTGGCCAGGATGTCTCGGATCGCATCGAGATCGTCGGCGTCACCAAGGAATCCGAAGAGCTCAAGTCCATCACCCACGAGGTGACAGAGTTGCCAACCCGCAAGGCGCAACCGCAGGCCGGGCTGGGCAAAGGAGGCGACACCGGCGACATCGTCATCGAGGGCCCGAGCGCCGAGCAATACGAACTCTTCATCGACGAATTCTCCAAGGCCATCATGGCCAAGATCGTCAAGAAATGCGGCACCCGCGACTACTGGGAAGACTGGGCCACCAACATCGCCGAGATCGCGCAGCGCCACATCTCGCGCATCACAGGCATCCTTGCCGAACGCGGCACCAACGCCCGCAATGCCTTCGACGACTTCCTCGCCGAACTCCGCGACGACCTGAACGACAGCATTACCGAGCAGGACGCGATCGAGATGCTGGCCCAGCACCTCATCACGCGCCCTGTCTTCAAGGCGCTCTTTGCCGGGCACCAGTTCACCGACCAGAACCCCGTCTCCCGCGCCATGCAGCAGGTGCTGGACGTGCTGGACGAAAACCGCATCGACAAGGAAACCAAGGACCTCGAGAAGTTCTACGACAGCGTGCGCAACCGCGCCCACGGCATCACCGATCCCCAGGCCAAGCAGCGCCTGATCGTCGAGCTCTACGACAAGTTCTTCCGCAACGCCTTCCCCCGCACGACCGAGAAGCTCGGCATCGTCTATACCCCGGTCGAGATCGTCGATTTCATCCTGCACTCGGTCAACGAGATGTTGCAGGAGCACTTCGGCCAGACCCTCGGGTCGCGCGGCGTCCACATCATGGACCCCTTCACCGGCACGGGCACCTTCATCACGCGGCTGCTGCAATCCGGCCTGATCGCCCCGGAGGAACTGGAGCACAAGTATCGCCACGAGATCCACGCCAACGAGATCGTCCTGCTGGCCTACTATATCGCCGCGATCAACATCGAGGCAGTCTACCAGGGCGAGGCCAAGAAGAACGAGTATATGCCCTTCGAGGGGATCTGCCTCACGGACACCTTCCAGATGTATGAGGGCGACGACGAGCTGGCGCTTTACATGCCCGACAACTCCGAACGCCGGACCCGGCAGAAGGAGCTGGATATCCGGGTGATCGTGGGCAATCCGCCGTATTCCTCGGGACAGAACAGCGCCAACGACAACAACGCCAACGTGGGCTACCCGGGCTTGGATGGGCGCTTGCGCGATACATACGCAGCGCGCTCCACTGCGACCAACAAGAACGCGCTTTATGACAGCTACATCCGGGCGATCCGCTGGGCTTCTGACCGGATTGGGGATGCCGGCATCGTGGCATTTGTGACGAATGCCGGTTGGGTTGATGGCAACGCAGCAGACGGGATGCGCGCGTGTCTGGCAGAGGAGTTCACGGACCTCTACATCTTCCACCTTCGCGGCAACCAGCGCACCAGCGGGGAGAGGTCGCGCAAGGAGGGCGGTAAGATCTTTGGCTCAGGCAGTCGCGCGCCGATCGCCATCAGCGTTTTCGTCAAGAACCCGGACGCGGCAGACCATGGCCGCATCTTCTTCCACGACATCGGCGACTATCTCGACCAAAAACAGAAGCTGGCAATCATCCGCGACTTCGGCGCGGTGAAGGGGATCAGCAATGGCACGGGCTGGGAACGGATCACGCCGGACGACCAGAACGACTGGTTGAACCAGCGCGATGCCAGCTTCGACGCTTTCATGAAGATCGGAGACAAGAAAGACAAATCTGAGCCGGTTCTCTTTGCATCTTATTCCCGAGGTGTAGCAACAGGGCGAGACAGTTGGGTATACAACTCTTCAAAGGCATCTCTGGAAAGAAATATCTCGACCCTAATCGGATATTACAATCACGAGGTCCAGAAACACGCATCCGCATCTGGCGATATAGATCAAGAAGTAGCTGCTGACCCCAAGAAAATTAGTTGGACCCGAGCGCTTTACTCCGATGCAAACAAGCGAAAGCACTTGAGCAAAGACGATGGCCAAGTTGTCTTAGGTCAGTATCGTCCATTTACTCGGAATTGGTTCTATTACAGTCGCAGACTCAACGAAATGGTTTACAGGATGAATGACTTTTATCCTGATGGATCATTGCGGAACCCCGCAATCTGGATTTGCGGTATGAGCGTGCCGACACCGTTTTCTTGCACGATGAGCGATATCGTTCCCAATTCTCAAGGCCCAGAAAAGCCTCAGTGCTTCCCCCTCTACGTATACGATAAACAGAACGAAGAACCGGGCGGCCTCTTCGAAGGTCAATCCTCCGGCCTCCAGCGCCGGGACGCGATCACAGATGCCGGTTTGGCGCATTTCCAGGCGGCCTATCCGGGCGAGGAGATCACCAAGGAGGATCTCTTCTACTACGTCTACGGCCTGCTGCATTCGCCCGACTACCGCGACCGCTACGCCGACAACCTGACCAAGGAACTCCCCCGCATTCCGGCGGTGAAGACCTACGCCGACTTCCGCGCCTTCTCCGACGCCGGACGGCGCCTTGGCGACCTGCATGTGAACTACGAAACGGTGGAGCCATACCCCGTTACCTACAAGCAGGGCACCCCAGCGCTCTGGAAGATCGACGACCCCAGGGCCTTTTACCGCGTCACTAAGATGAAGTTCGGCGGCAAGGCCCGCGACAAAGACAAGACCACGGTGATCTACAATTCGAAAATCACCATGACCGACGTGCCCCTTGAGGCCTACGACTACGTCGTCAACGGCAAGCCTGCACTGGAATGGGTGATGGAGCGCCAGGTGGTCAAGACCGACAAGGCCAGCGGCATTGTCAACGACGCCAACGACTACGCCAACGAAACCATGGGTGACCCGGCCTATCCGCTGGACCTGTTCCGCCGCGTGATCACCGTGAGCCTCGAAACGATGAAAATCGTCCGTGCTCTGCCGAAGCTGGATCTGCCAGCATGAGGTGGATGCGGCTCTTTTTTTGCGATTTTTATGATGCCGTCGATGTCGGTGGCTCAGAGCTTCTCTTGCAGCATGGGCGACCGTCCCGCCTGCCTAGGATATGGCGACACGGTGTGTTCCAGCCGCGGCAAATGCGTCAGCCAGGACGCGGCGTGCTTTGAAAGCTATCAGTGCAACTACGAAGGGTTCACATGCAAATCGAACCTGACAGAGTGCGGCGCGGAATACGATGGCCTGCTGATCCGGTTCAATACACTGGTCGACGACTACAACGAGCTTCTGGAAGAAGCTCATGATATGCGCACAGAATTCCAGACCGCCTTGGAAAATTTGGAGGAAACTAGACGTGATCTGCGGCGATCGGAAGATGTGCTTTCCGACGTCCTCTCATGCATCGAAGGGCTGGGCCGTCTCGATGATCCCGACAACTGCCTACCGTGACGGGTATCTAGTGGTTCTAAAATTAGCACTGGGATGATTGGAGCTGACGTGTTCTGACGGCAGGTGCAGTCATATTGACGCTACGTCATTTGCCCATTTCAGATGCGGTTACACGGTTACAAAACTACATCTAACTTATTGATTTTAATAATCACATGTCGTTGTCCAGCCTCTCACCCAAGTAAACCGGACGCAGTCCGGTTTACGACGGCCGACAGGGGATGCACCGCATCCCCGAAAGGCCCGCCCAGACCAGCCCTGTGCCCCAACCGTCCGCCGCCTCCGGCATTTTTCGCTTGAGAAACAGCCGTCCGTTCATTGGCTTAAAGTGTTTCGCCTTTTACCTGAGCCATCGGCGAAAGGCGAAACGCGTGCAACGATTGCCCGATGTGCTGCATTTCGCGATAAGCTGTCCTTCAGGTTTATCGCGAAACACTTTAGCCGGCCAATCGGTCTTCATTCTGTGCCATCGCGGCAAACTCCAGATGAAAATTCGTGCCGACGCCCAGGGTGCTGTCATAGGTCAGGTCGCCGTGCATCTGACAGGCCAGCCGTTTGGAAATGTGCAAGCCCAGGCCCGAGCCTTGCGTCGAATGCTGGCTCTGGTTGGCGACCTGTCCGAAGCGCCCGAAAACGCGGTCTTCCATCCCCTCGGGGATGCCGTGGCCGGTATCCTTGATCGACAGGCGCAGCTTGCCATTGGTCATGTGCACCGCGCCTTCCACGGTGCCGTTCTCGGGCGAGAACTTGATGGCGTTGGACAGAAGGTTGTCGATGATCTGGCGAATGGCGAAGGCATCGCCCTGGACCAACGCGTGCGAAACGGTGGACTTCTTCACGAGCGTTATCTTGCGCTCCGTGGCGAAGATGCGGTTTTCCTCGATGCTGTCCGCGAGCAGCCTGTCGAGATCGACAGCGTCTTCGTCAAGCTGAAGCGCTCCGATGTCCATCTTCTGCGCCAGGAGAATCTGGTCGATCAGGCGCGAAAGGCGAATACCGTTGCGGTGGGAAATTTCCAGCAGCGCGCGCATCTGGTCGCTCATCTCGCCGATATGTCCGCTAAGGGCGAGCGCAAGGCCGCCTTTCAGAGACGTCAGCGGCGTGCGCATCTCGTGGCTGACCACAGAGACGAACTCGTCCTTGGCGCGATTGGCGGCGTCGGCGGCCCTCAGGGCCTCCTGCAACGAGGTATTTATCGCCATGCGGTCGGTGACGTCGACAAGGGTCACGCTCCATCCCAGGATTTCGGCGGATGGGTTCAGGGGGTTACGGACCTTCTGTATCCGGGGTTCGTAAGCGCGGCGGCCAATCTGCAGGTGCGAGCCATCGGCGGCCGTGGCCAGGTCATCATGCCCCGCGAAAAGGTCGCGCAGCATTTGGGTGTTGCCATTGCCCAGCCCGCGCTTGCGGGCCGCGGCATTCGTCAACACGATGTTTCGCTTCCGGTCGATCAGGACGACTGGTTCGCTGCTCGTGTCGAAGAGGACCGACTTGCCGACCGCGGCCATGTCCATAGTTTTGCTCACCACCAGCATCCAGGAGAACGCCAGAACGCCCAGCGTGAACATGAAGGCGGTGGGATCGAGACCGAAGAAGGTGAAGTCCAGGCCGATATAGGCGGCGTTCACCACCAGCGGCGACAAGGTGATGGCGGTCAGCATGCTCAGCAGGGGCCAGGCGCTCCGCTTGGCCCGGACAAACCCCCTTATCAGGCAAACGAAGGTGGCCATGACGAAGGTGTAGAGCAAGGCGATGATCGTGAAAAAGCCCGGCCCGTGAACGTATTCGATCTGCTCGCTGCCGACCGGAAGCATCGTGTCCCCGGTATAGACGAGCTGGTGCCAAGGATTTGTGGCGACCACGGCAAATATTCCCAGCGTAACGCCAAGCAGAAGCGCGGTTGCGCGACGCGTGCGGACCCAATCGGCGCCTCCGACGTAATTGAAGACAAAGTAGCACCACGAGGTCGTCACCAATCCGTGCCCCAGCCACGCGAGCGTCGCCCATTGCATATTGCAGGCATACGTCGCTGACGCCGCCTCGAGACCAACGCAGAGGAGCGCCCACATGACACCGATGAAGGTGAGCGCATAGAAGCGCTTTCCGTTGAAATCCTGCGATTTCAGGGTCCAGATCATGGTGAAGGCAGCAAGTGCGATCACCGCCACGGCCACCAGGAAGACCGGGCTGGAGAATGCTCTTTCAAAGCAGGTCATGGAAACCCCAATTGCAAAATACCGAGTTAAAAAGACACTCGAATTTGCTTAGAATACGGCGTCATGGTGACCTTTTGCTTCAACCCCGGTGGAGTGGGTCAAAAATACCGCTGGCCACGCTATGACTTTTTCAAGCCTTTGCGGAAAAATGCAAGGGATGTGGCGCCCGGACAATCGCATTTAAGCACACAAGCAATTCGGGTTCGGCAGGTGCATCGAACCAAAGAGCACTGTCTATTACCCAAAATCGTACTGATGATCGCTCCAAGCGTCGACATCTCGCAGAATGTTAATGTGCATCACATAACGATTGCAGCGCCGAATTCCGCTTTCGCAGGCATGAAAGCCCAATTGTTTTCGCAACCTGCCTTGTCGATGACCGCGAAACAATAAAGGGCAGCCACAGGTTTGGCTGCCCCGAGGGGAACCGATATCACCAGACCCGGTCGAGCACCGAAAGCCAGTTCTCGCCCATGACCTTGCGTATCTTGGACTCGGACCATTTAGCCCGCTCCATTGCGGCGGTCAGGTTTGGGAAATCAGCGATGCTTTCGAGCCCATCGGGAAATTCGACATCCCAGATCTCGGTCAGTTGCCGTCCCGTGCCCTTGTCACGATTGAGATACTCGAAAAAAGGCTTGCCGTATCCCACGGTAAAATCTGTGCCGAAGCCGACCCGGTCCTCGCCAACCAGGTTCACGACGTAGTCGATCGCGCTGACATAGTCGTCTACGGTCGAGTCGTTTCCGCGCGGCAGGAAAGGCGGAAACATGGTGACGCCGACGAACCCGTCATGATCCGCGATAAGGCGAAGCTGCTCATCGGTCTTGTTGCGAGGGTGCGCCTTCAGACCATGCGGCAGACAATGGCTGTAGGCGACGGGACGTCGAGAGGCGCGGATCACGTCTTCGGACGTTTTCGGGCCGACATGGGAAAGGTCGCACAGCATGCCCACCCGGTTCATTTCGGCGACGATGTCGTGACCGAAATCCGAAAGACCGCTATCGGTGCTTTCATAACAGCCGCTACCGACCAGATTCTGCGTGTTATAGGTCATCTGAACGATGCCCACGCCCTGCTGCTTGAACAGCTCGACGAACTCCACCCGGTCTTCGAACGCGGTCGTATTCTGAAACCCCAGGACGATTGCCGTCTTCCCGTCTTTCTTGGCGCGGCGAATATCCTCTACGGAAGTGGCCTTCGTGATCTGGTCCTCATGCTCGGAAAGCATTCGGTTCCACGCGCCGATATTGAGCATGGTGTCGCGGAAATTCTCCCACACCGAACAGGTGCAGTTGGCGGCTGTAAGACCACCCTTGCGCATCTGCCCGAAGACTTCGCTGCCCCAATTCGAAATTATCAGCCCGTCAAAGACGATGAGATCTTCGTGGAGGTTGTTCTTGGTCATGTTCTTTCCATTCTCAGAGGTAGATGTTCTTGATGATCGCGTCGTGGTCGTGCTCCATCGCCTTGACGTCGCCACCGTCCACCACGACCCCGTCGCGCAGGACGATGAAGCGGTCCGCCGCGCGGAAGGCGAGCTTGAGGTTCTGTTCCACCATCAGCAGGGTGACGCCCTCGGCCTTCAGCCCGTCCATCAGGACAGCGATCTCTTCGCAGAACTCGGGTGACAACCCCCCGGAGGGTTCATCAAGCAGCAGCAGACGCGGTCGCGACATGAGCGCCCGGCCAATGGCGACCATCTGCTGTTCCCCGCCCGACAATGTCCGCGTGGCCTGCTTGCGGCGTTCGGCCAAGCGCGGGAAGCGGCTGTAGACGCTGTCGAGGGTCGCCGCGGACTCCTTGCCGCCCCGGCGCATGGCGCCCAGACGCAGATTGTCCTCAACCGACAGGTCCGGAAACAGATCGCGCGCCTGGCTGACCTGTGCCACGCCGTGGGCAAAAACCTGGTGCGGCGCAAGCTGGGCAAGCTCGGTGTCGCCAAGCATCACGGATCCCGAACCGGGGCGCACAAAGCCACAGATCGCGTTCAGGGATGTGGATTTGCCCGATCCGTTTGCGCCCAGAAGCGTCAGGCATTCGCCTTTGAGGATGTCGTAGCTGGCGCCACGCAGGATCGGTTTCTTGCCGTATGCGACGTGAAGGTCGCGTATTTTCATCAATGTCTCAGGCATGTCCAAGATAAGCCTCCAGCACGGCGCGGTCTTCGCGGATTTCTGCGGGGGTTCCTTCGGCGATGCGCTGGCCTGCCGCCATCACCATGATCCGGTCGGCCCCGGCCATCACCAGTTCGACCGCGTGCTCGATCAATAGGATGCCAACACCCTTTTCGCCGGCCATACGATTGATGATGTCCATCATCTGGTCCCGCGCCAACGGGGACAGGCCGACCGCTGGTTCGTCGAGCAAAAGAACCGGCGGCTCGGAGGCTACGGTGCGGACGATCTCGACGATACGTTGCTGCCCGCCGGAGAGATCCGCAGCCCTTGTGTCTGCCATATGATCCATCTGCATGAGCGACAAAAGCTCGCGCGACTTGGCGATCATCTCGCGTTCCGACGCCAGGGCACGTCTGCGCCCCAAGATCACGTCCAGGAAAGAGCCGTGGGTCTGGGCGTGCAGACCCGTCAACACGTTCTCGAGAACCGTCAGTGCGGGAAAGAGCCCGCCGTTCTGAAAGGTCCGCCGGATCCCGTGTTCGGCGATGCTGTGCGGCGAGAGCCGGGCAACGTCGTGCCCCCTGAGGCGCACGCTTCCGCCGCTGGGCCGGACATAGCCGGAAATGGCATTGAAGAGCGTCGTCTTGCCGGCGCCGTTCGGGCCGATCACGGCCGTGATCTGTCCCGCCTCGAGGCCGAGCGATACATCGCGCAAGGCGTGCAGGCCGGCGAACTGGACATCGAGAGACTCGACTTCGAGAAGCTGCGTCATCGGTTCATTCCCTGTAGTAGCGTTCGACAAATATCGGCGACAGCTTGCGCAGGAGGCTTGCCAGCCCCTCGGGTAGCGCCAGAAGCACACCGATCACGATCAGGCCGAAGAACAGCTCTTCCATGCCGGGAAAACTGCGCAGGTATTCGGGCAGGATGGTCAGCGTGGCCGCACCCAGCACCGCGCCGATCACAGAGCCGAGCCCCCCCACCAGGACCATCGCGAAGCTTACGATCAGGTGAAGCATCCCGAAGCTCTCGGGGAAGACGTAGCTTGTGTGCAGTGCAAAGAGCGCCCCGGCGCAGCCCGCGACGAAGCCCGACCAGATGAAGGCGAAGACGATGATCTTCGCGGTCGGAATGCCCAGCGACGCGGTGGCGACCTCGTTTTCCCGGACGGCCATGACCGAGCGCCCGATGCGGGATCGCAGCAAATTCAGCGTCGCCTTGAACAGCAGAACCGCGACAGCCAGGAAGATGTAGAACTTGGCGTGATCCCCGGTCAGCGATATCCCGAAGATCGACTGCGCCGGGAGGCCCATGCCATCCGTCCCGCCGGTGACCGATTTGCCGTGGACATAGAGCCAGCGCATCAGTTCTCCGAAGGCCAGCGTGATGATCGCCAGGTAGTAGAGGCGAATACCGCGCAATGCCGCCGCCGAGGCGAGAAAGCCCCCCGCCGCGCCCGCCACGCCGGCGAGCGGGATGGTCAATATCCATGGCAGGCCGAAGGCGTTGACGAGGATGGCGGAGCCATAGGCGCCCAGGCCGAAAAGCGCGGTGTTGGCAAAGGCCAGCTGGCCGAGATTGCCGATCACGAAATTGAAGCCCAGCGCGACGAGTGCGAAGATGACGATGCTGTTGGCGATGAACTGCACGTAGGCGTTCGCGACCAGCGGCAACAGCAAAAGCAGCAGCGGAAACGCCCAGAACAGGACGGTGCGAAAACGAAGTTGGGAAGCTGTCGGCATCATGGCATCACACCTTCACTACGGCTTTGCGCCCGAAGAGACCCTGCGGCCGGACAAAGAGAACGATCACGATCACGAGGTAGGCGGTGATATCGATCAGGGCGGAGTCGATATAGGCCCCGGCATATTGCTCGCTCAGGCCCAGAAGCAGGGCGCCCAGGACCGCCCCGTAGAGCGAGCCGAAGCCGCCCAGGGTCATCGCCGCGAAGCCCTTGATCAGGAAACTGGCGCCCAGGTCGGGATGCAGGAGCGAGATCGGCGCGATCAGGATACCGCCGATTGCGCCAAGCGCTGCGCCTATGCCCCAGGTGAAGTCGTTGAAACGGTCGACATTGATGCCGATCAGCTGCGCGCCGCGTGCGGACTGATAGACCGCCTGAACCATCTTGCCGATATCCGTAAGTGCAAGAACACTGAAGAACACCACCAGCATGATCGCCGTGGTCGACAGGATGAATATCGCGTCGCCCGTGATGATCAGGTCGCCCAGAAAGATCGGGTCGATGTCGAAGACGCGCGGCATCGGCAGGACCTCCCGGCCCCAGACGATGCGGGCAATCCCCCGAAATACGTAGCCCGCCGAGATGCACATCAGCGCGAAACCGATATGCGGGCCGCCCCGGATGGGCCGGATGAGCCCCCGGCTGAACGCCAGCCCCAGAAGGAACATCGCGACGACCGCCAGCATGGCCGCGGGCACGAAGGCGACGCCAAGCAGGACCACCAGCACGTAGCTGATAAAGGCACCCGCCATCACGAAATCGCCGTGACCGAAGTTGACGATCGTGGTCGAACGGTAAACGATCGTGAGGGACAGGGCGATCAATGCATAGATCGCACCCTGAGAGATCCCACTGATCGTGAGTTGCATCAGCATTTCCAAAACTCCCTGAAGAGACGCTGAGGGTCAGTGACCCTCAGCCTTTGCTTGGATGGATCAATAGGGCGTGTTCCAGGCGCTCAACACGGTGGGCTCGCCATCCACGAACCCGGCAACGGCCGACCCCTTCACGCCCTGATGGTCCGTCTCGCTCCATGTGATCGGCGCGGACAGCACACCCGTCTCAAAGCTCTCGATGCCTTCCATTGCGTCGATCAGTTTCTCGCGCGTGAGATCGGGCCCCGCGGCCTCGAGTGCGGCGACGAGCGCCTTGGCCGAGCCGATCGAGACGAAGCTGAAGGTCGAAAGCTCTTCATCCGGGGCGTATTCGGCCAGGATGTCACGCACCGGCTGAAGCTTCGGCCCGTCGAGGTTGTCGACATAGGAATGGATCACGAAGTAGTTCTTGACCGTCTCGAAGTCGCCCACGCGCTTCAGCGTGTTCTCGAGGTCGGTGCCGGCCGTGCCCATGACGGGGATATCGCCCAGCCCGTATTTCTTTAGATCGCGCAGGAAAATCGCCGTTTCGGCTTCGTAGATCGCGGCGATGATGAAGTCCGGCTCCGCTTCGCGCAGCTTGAGGATTTGCGCGGTCGCATCCGTTTGTCCGCGCTCCATCGTAAGCTCGGCGACCGGCTCGATACCATTCTCGGAGAGATACTCCCTGGCCGGGTTGGAATAGCTGTGCGCCCAGTCGTTCGAGTGCTCGATGATCGCGACGCGTTCCGTGTCGGGCTTGGACAGCACGAATTGCGCCATGGCGCGTCCGTTCGCGGAGCCGGTCGGCACGCCGTGAAAGATATTCCTTGCCAGGGGCTCCGAGATGGAGTCGCTCACGGCATGGGCCACCAACCAGGGCAGCCCCGCCTCTTCGACCACCGGACGGATTGCAACTGCCACGCCGGAGCAGGAATTGCCGTGCAGCATGAAGACCTCGTCCTGGTGAATGAGCTTCTTGGCCGCGGCGAGCCCCTTGCTGGGGTCGCACGCGGTATCCTCGGGTATCGCGACCAGCTTGCGACCGTGCACGCCACCTTCCGCGTTGACCTTGTCGTAGTAGGCCATCATCCCGACCAGCGCCTTGCTGTAGGAAGACGCGTTGCCGGAAAATGGCCCCATGACGCCGATGGAGATGCTGTCGTCGGTGACACCGGGCACATCCTGCGCCGTGGCAGGCAGGCCGGCCATGACGAGGGCGGCAATCAATTTCAGGCTGTTTTTCATTTCGTATTCTCCAGTCTGTTGGATTTCGAGGATGCTGGCTACAAACAAACCAGTCTGTTTTTTTATTTTGAAACCGTTACTTTACGATCGGCGCGACCTTTTCTTGAAGAAGATCGGCCATTTCTTTCAGCATGTCGTTCAGGAACTCTCTGTCGGGACGCAGAACCGCCTGAACCGCCATGCCGCGGCACATGTTCATGACGATGTTCATGATGACCACAGGGTCCGAATTCGATCCGGTCGCCGGAGCAAATGTGCTCCGCCAAATGGATTCGAACCGATTGTGAAGCGAGAATATTGCAGGCTGCAGGCGCCTTTGCAGTTCTTCGTCGCCACGCGCCGCCACGATTATCTCGAGAGAAGCGTAAAACCAGTCGCCCTCGAGCATACGTTTCCAGACAAGGCTCAGGAACTCGTCGAGGCTGACCTTACCAGAGCGCAATTCAGCGGCCAGTTTCGCCAGGCCTTCCGCGAAGCCGTCGAACATGTCCTCGGTCGCGGCGACGATCAAGTCGATCTTTTCAGGATAGTGATGCGTCTGAGCACCGCGTGATACGCCGGCACGTTTGGCGATACCAAGTGAGGTCGTGTTGGAGTAACCAACCTCCATCAACAGATCCACGGTCGCCTCGTGCAGGCGCCTGCGCGTTCGATCGCTGCGTTCGGTCTGGGTTCTACGAGTCTGTTTCAAGAGATTCGACATACCGACCAGACTGTTTGTAAGTTGGCGGTTCTGTCAAGAATTTCTTTTCAGGAGGTGTTTTCCGGGGTCGAATACGAAAACTGAAACGACATTCTCCATCATTTGCTCGGGGAAACGAGCACGCGTCTTTCTTGATCCACGGTCACAAGTCTGCATCTGACCTATTGTTTTAGGACACACGGCGATGCACCGCCTCCCCGCAAGGCCCGCACAGACCAGCCCGCGCCCCAACCGTGCGCCGCCACCAGAATTTTCGAAAATTCTGACCCGGAAAATTCGAAATTTTCCGCCCCAAATTTTTCCACGAAAAATTTGCCCGCGTCTCAGCCCGCGCGCGCCCATTGCAGCTGCTCGTCGGTCTCCACCGCGCAGGGCCGCACCGAGCGCAGCCGGGCCAACGCGGCCTCGGCCTCCTCGCCCGCCTCGACCATCAGGCGCAGGGCCGCCATGCCCGACCGCCCGCACCCGCCAAAACAGTGGATCAGCACGCGCCCGCCGCCTTGCAGCGCCGCCAGCGCGGTCTTGCTGGCCGTATGCCATTCCTCGATCCGCTCCTGTGCCGGCACGCCCATATCCTCCACCGGCAGGTGGATCCACCGCGTGCCCTTGTCCTGGATCTCGGCGCCCATGTCGGCAAGCCCGTGCGTGACCTGCTCGGACACCGTCGTCATCGACACGACCAGCGCCGGCTTCCAGTCCGCGAGGTGCTGCAGATCGTCCTGCCAGTGGCCGCCCCGTCCCGGCATCGGCGCGATGCCGAGGATCCCCTCGGCCACCGGCAACGCGTAGATGACGAAATCCGACATACGCCCGCGCCCCTCAGAGGCGATCCGCCGCGAAAGTGTCACAGGACCGCACGGCACCGCTCTCATAGCCGGTCGCGAACCAGCGCGACCGCTGCTCCGACGTGCCGTGGGTAAAGGTATGCGGCTGCGGAACCCGCCCCGCGCGTTTCTGCAGGTGGTCGTCGCCGATCCGCCGCGCCGCGTTCAGCGCCTCCTCGATGTCGCCGGGCTCTAGCAGCCCTTCGACCGACCGCGCCCAGACCCCCGACAGGCAATCGGCCTGCAATTCCAGCCGCACGGTCAGCCGGTTGGCCTCGACCTGGCTCGCCTGCTGCCGCGCGCGGTTGACCTGCGGCAGGATTCCCAGCTCGTTCTGGACGTGATGCGCCACCTCGTGGGCAATGACATAGGCGGCGGCGAAATCTCCCCTGGCCCCCAGCTCCCGCGACAGCGTGCCGAAGAACTCGGTATCCAGGTACGCCTTGCGGTCCGCCGGGCAGTAGAACGGCCCCGTCGCCCCCGACGCGCCGCCACAGGGGCTTTGGGTCACGCCCGAATACAGCACCAGCACCGGCGGCACGTAGGTCTCGCCCAGCTGCGCCTCGAACACACCTGTCCATACTTCCTCGGTGGTGGCCAGCACGCGCGACGTGAATTCCGCCGCCGCCTCGTCCTCGGCGCTGATCTCGCGCGGTGCCGTCTGCTGGCCGCCCGCCCCCTCCAGAAGCGGCGTAATGTCGATCCCTGTGAAATACCCGATCGCCAGCACGATCAGCAGCCCGACACCACCAAGGCGCAGCCCGCCGCCGCCCATGCCACGCCGATCCTCGATATTCCGGCTGCGCCGAAACCCTTTCAACCGCATGATGTCCCCCCAAGGACGATATACCGCAACCAACATAGCCCGGTTTTCGTTCATTCGGATATACTGAATTTCAAACGGAAAATCCCGACGGAGCCGCACATGCCCCAGGACGATGCCGACCACGGCGAGCAGGACAAGAAAACCAGGTGGGCCGAGAACCGCACCGACTGGGCCTCGGACCGCACGATCCTGGCCAACGAGCGCACCTTCAACAGCTGGATGGGCACCGGTCTGGGCGCGGTCGGCGTCGCCATCGGCCTCAAGGCCGTCTTCGGCGATTTCGAACCCACATGGGCCGCCAAGGCCGTCGCCTCGGTCTTCCTCGGCATCGCCATAGTCGTCTTCTGGGCCGCCCGCCACCAGGCCCGCAAGACCATCAGCAGCATGGAAACCCACGATGCCGCTCCAATGCCCACCCGAAACTTCACCCTGCTGGCAAGCCTGATGACGCTGGCCACTCTCGCCGTCGGCGCCATCCTCTGGAGCCTATGATCCCCGCACCCCCTGCTGGACCCCGGCGCGTGCCGCCTCTACTCTGCTCGCAAATCCGAATCCCAAAAGGCGTGGCATGAGCGAGACCCAAGACAGCGGCTACCAGGTTCTGGCCCGGAAATACCGCCCCGAGACCTTTGCCGATCTCGTCGGACAGGACGCCATGGTGCGCACGCTCAAGAACGCGTTCGAGGCCGACCGCATCGCGCAGGCCTTCATCATGACCGGCATCCGCGGCACCGGAAAAACCACTACCGCCCGGATTATCGCCAAGGGCATGAACTGCATCGGCCCCGACGGCAACGGCGGCCCCACCACAGACCCGTGCGGCCAGTGCGAACATTGCAAGGCCATCATGGAAGGCCGGCACGTGGACGTGCTGGAAATGGACGCGGCGTCGAATACCGGCGTCGGCAACATCCGCGAAATCATCGAAAGCGTGCACTACCGCGCCGCCTCGGCCCGCTACAAGGTCTACATCATCGACGAGGTTCACATGCTGTCCACGGGCGCGTTCAACGCGCTTCTGAAGACGCTCGAGGAACCCCCCGCGCACGTCAAGTTCATCTTCGCCACCACCGAGATCCGCAAGGTCCCGGTGACGGTCCTCTCGCGCTGCCAGCGCTTCGACCTGCGCCGGATCGAACCCGAGGTGATGCTCGACCTCCTGCGCCGCATCGCCACCGCCGAAAACGCCCAGATCGCCGAGGATGCGCTCGCCCTCATCACCCGCGCCGCCGAAGGCTCGGCACGCGACGCGACCTCCCTGCTCGACCAGGCCATCTCCCACGGCGCCGGAGAGACCACCGCCGAACAGGTCCGCGCCATGCTGGGTCTCGCCGACCGCGGCCGTGTCATGGATCTCTTCGACCTCGTGATGAAAGGCGACGCAGCGGGCGCCCTGACCGAGCTCTCCTCGCAATACGCCGAAGGCGCCGACCCCATGGCGGTCCTGCGCGACCTGGCCGAGGTCACCCACTGGGTCAGCGTGGTCAAGATCACGCCCGAGGCCGCCGAGGACCCCACCATCGGCCCCGACGAACGCACCCGCGGCGGCCAGATGGCCGAGGCCCTGCCGATGCGCGTGCTCACCCGCATGTGGCAGATGCTGCTGAAGGCGCTGGAAGAGGTGGCCGCCGCGCCCAATTCCATGATGGCCGCCGAGATGGCGATCATCCGTCTCACCCACGTGGCCGACCTCCCCACGCCCGAGGATCTCGTGCGCCGCCTGCGCGACAACCCTCCATCCGGGCCTCCCTCCGGCCCCGCGCCCACGCCGCCCTCCGGCGGCAACGGCGCATCCCACGGCGCGCCCGCGCCCCAGTCCGGCCAGTCCGGCCAGTCCGGCGGATATGCCCCGACGCAAACGTCCGGCGGCGGCCATGGCGGCGGCGTCACCGCGCTCGCCACCCAGGCCGAGGCCGCCCTGGCGCATTACCCCACCTTCGACCACGTGGTCGAACTCATCCGCGCCCACCGCGACGTGAAACTGCTGGTCGAGGTCGAGACCTGCGTGCGCCTCGCGGCCTACCAGCCGGGCCGCATCGAGTTCGTCCCCACGGATGCCGCCCCCACCGACCTGGCCCAGCGCCTCGGCACCCGCCTGCAAACCTGGACCGGCAACCGCTGGGGCGTCACCGTGGTCAACGATGGCGGCGCCAAAACCATCGCCGAGGTCCGGGACGCCGCCCGCAACGCGCTCGAGGCCGAGGCCCGCGAACACCCGCTGGTGCAAGCCGTCTTCGCCGCCTTCCCCGAGGCCCGCATCGACGACATCCGCACGCCCGAGGACATCGCCGCAGAGGCCCAGGCCGACGCGCTGCCCGAGGTGGACGAGGAATGGGACCCCTTCGAAGAGGACTGACCCCTGTCGCCCCCGCCGCTCAGGGCCGTCGGACGCACGCCCTGACCGCGAACCGATCCAGGGCGGTAAAATCGTCGGCCCGCGCCCGTGTGTGACCAGCGACACGCGCTCGGGTTCTGGCAGGCCCGGCGCGACCTCCAGCGCGTAGACGTAATCGTCCCCGGCCATGTCCATCCGGCACGCACCGTCGCAGATGAACACGTACGGCAGATCGTCCCCGTACCCCGTCCGTGTCTCAAGAAAGGCGGAATGGACCGCACCGTCATGGGCGTACATGCGCAGGACACTCGAAACCAGGCTGGTGCCGCCCCCCGGCGCCAGGCTGCATTCTGTCACCGCCGCCGCTGCGGGCCACGGCGCCGCCAACACGCCGGCACACATAAGGTGTCGCACCATGCCTCGTCCTTCCAATTGACCGTCCCCGGTAATACGCTCAACTCGGACCCGCTCAAGGAAAGTCTTGCCCGATGCGCCGCTACACCTGCCTGTCGATCTGCGCCGTGCTGCTGGCCGCCCTGCCCGTGCCCGCCCGCGCGCAGGAGGTCTGCGCGCGCGTCCGCCCCGACTGGGACGGCGCGCCCGTGCCCGCGTGGGAGGAAGCGATCCTGCTCTTCGGCACGCCCGCCTCCCTGGTGCTGCTCCTCGCCTCCGCCCTCGTCCTGCGCTTCCGCAGCGCCTGGGGCGCGCTCGCCGTCTTCGTCGGGTGGAGCCTGCTGGTCTCGGCCTTCACTCTCTTCGACCCCACCGGCGGCCAACGCATCGCCGCCGCTGCCGAGGGATGCATCGGCTCGCCAGTGCTCTTCATCTCGATCGTCATGGCCATCGGCGTGGGCCTGCTGCTCTATACCGGCAAACCGAAAGACGACACGCCCCGCTCCTGACGCACGCAGCGCCTCATTATCGCCCAAAACCGCTGCTATCTTCCAGCGCCGGGGCAAAGGTGATGAAATGTCAGTCGGATTCAACAGACCCTCTCGCGACTACGCGCAGTTGCGCCGGTGCCACCGCTGCGCCGGCTCGGGCCAGGCACCCTGCCAGGTCTGCTTCGGCCAGGGCACCACGCACCGGCGGACGGACCGCTTCGGCAAACCCGTCCACGACCGCTGCGACGGCTGCTTCGGACGCAAGACAACCCGCTGCGGCCTGTGCAACGGCGACGGCTTCATCTCCTGACCACCGCCTGCGTAGGGTGGGTGAAAACCCACGCGCACACTCAATCCCCATGGACACACCCCACCCCGCCGTCCTACCCTTCGACGCATGACAGACACAC
The DNA here is from genome assembly GCF_009363735.1 of Roseovarius sp. THAF8. NCBI lineage: Bacteria > Pseudomonadati > Pseudomonadota > Alphaproteobacteria > Rhodobacterales > Roseobacteraceae > Roseovarius > Roseovarius sp. THAF8. The sequence goes on from NZ_CP045410.1 coordinate 1,839,110, forward strand.
CCGAACACCGCTGGCATGACATGGGCGGCCAGCCCGCCGGCCCCATCCCGATGGAAGGCCACGATTTCGCGCTGTGGGAAAAACGCGTCGACGCGCTCATGGTCCTCTGCGGCGCCAAGGGCCTCTTCACCGTCGATGGTCTCAGGCGCGCGCTCGAGGACATGGGCGAAGACGCGTTCGAGAAATACTCCTATTACGACCGCTGGATCGCCGCCACCAACCAGAACCTCATCGGGGCGGGCGTCTACACGCTCGAGGAACTGGGCCAACGCATGGAAGAAGTCGCCCGCCGCGGCGCCACCTATGGCGAGGCGCAGGAATGACGCCCGCCGGCACGAAGGTCCGCGTGAAGACGATGACCCCGCCGGGCCATGTCCGCGCGCCGTCCTACCTGCGCGGAAAGACCGGCAAGGTCGAGCGCGTCCTCGGCAGCTTCAGGAACCCCGAGCAACTCGCCTACGGCCTGCCCGCCCCGGAAAAGACCCTCTACCGCGTCCGCTTCACCATGGCGGAACTCTGGGGTGACGCGGCGGAAAACCCCGCCGACACCGTCGACGCCGAGATCTACGACCACTGGCTGGAAGAGGCCTGACGGACATGCCCCACGACCACCACGATCACCTCTCGCCGTCGGGCCACCCCTACCGACAGGACAACGACGCGCCCCTGACCTATTTCCAGCGCATGGAAATCGCCGTGCGCGAGCTTCTGATCGAAAAGGGCCACCTCACCGCGGCCGAGATCGCCACCCAGATCGACGCGATGGATGCCCGGTCGCCGGCCAACGGCGCCGCCGTGGTCGCCCGTGCCTGGACCGACCCGGACTTCAAGGCGCGGTTGATGGACAACGCCGGCGACGCCACCCGCGAGATGGGCTTCGACATCGGCCCCCTGCACCTGGTGGCGGTCGAGAACACCGCCGACACCCACAACATGATCGTCTGCACGCTCTGCTCGTGCTACCCGCGCAACCTCTTGGGCCTGCCGCCCGACTGGTACAAGACCCGCGCCTACCGCTCCCGCGCGGTGCGCGAACCCCGCGCGGTCCTGCGCGAATTCGGCGTGGAGCTGCCCGAGACCACGCGCATCCGCGTCCACGACAGCACCGCCGACATGCGCTACATCGTCCTGCCCGCCCGGCTCCCGGGCACCGAGGGCATGGACGAGGCCGGGCTGGCCAAGCTGGTCACCCGCGACTCGATGATCGGCACCGGCCTGCCCCTCGCGCCTGAAAACACTTGAGGCAGCCCCGCCCCCGGCGTATCCCCTGTCCATGAGCCGCGAGACCGAAAAAATTCCCCTCGGCGAACGCCTGACCGGCGCGGCCCTCGTCGCGCCCATCCGCCTGGCCCGCCTGTTGCCCTATCGCTGGCGTATCCCCTTTGCCGCCTGGCTGACGACGCGCGTGCTGGCGCCGCTTGCGGGCTACCGCAAACGCGTCCGCGAAAACCTCGCCCTCGTCCGCCCGGACCTGTCGCGCGCAGAAGTCGAGAGCCTCGCCCGCCGCGTCCCCGACAATGCCGGCCGCAACATGATGGAGCTCTACTCGCCCGAGTTCCCCGACAACGCCCGCAAGTCGCCGGTCGTCGGCCCCGGCCTGCCGGATGTGCGCGCCGCCCGCGACGCCGGCCGCCCGGTCATCTTCGTGACCGGCCATTTCGGCAGCTTCAACGCCGCGCGCATGGCGATGATGGAACAGGGCTTCAACATGGGCGTGTTCTATCGCCCCATGGCCAACCGCCCGTTCAATTCGCATTATGTCCAGGCGATGGCCGACCTCTCCGAGCCGATGTTCGAACAGGGCCGCAAGGGGATGATGCAGATGGTCAAGCACCTGCGCTCGGGCGGCGTGCTGGCGATTCTCAACGATCTCAACGCCCATGACGGCGTGCCGCTCGATTTCTTCGGCAAGCCCGCGCTGACATCGCTCGCCACCGCCGAGATGGCACTGAAATTCGACGCTCTTCTCGTCCCGGTCTGGGGCCTGCGCGACCCCGACGGACTGCACTTCACCATCCAAACCGAGACGCCCATCGCCCATTCCGACCCGGTCACCATGACCCGCGAATTCAACGCCCGGCTGGAAGCGGCCGTGCGCGACAACATGGAACAATGGTTCTGGATTCACCGCCGCTGGAAAGACGGCACCGGCCCGCTGGCCGACCGCGGCGCCGACTACCTGCGCGAACTGGAAGAAAAAGCCTGATCCGAAGGTGCGGCTGTGCCGCGCTCTATTCGTTTAATGAGGGGCGCTGCCCCTCAAACTCCCCCCTCAAACTCCCCGGAGTATTTCCAGCAGGAAAAGCCCGGACCACTCCAGCTCTTCCTCTGGCCATAAATATCCCCGCCGGAGGCCTGAAACTCTTATCGTCTCACGTCCATTTCGCCACCGGCGGCAGGCTCATCAGCACCGCATCCGCATCATGCCCCGTGGCCAGGCCGAACTTGGTGCCCCGGTCGTAGACAAGGTTGTATTCCGCATAAAGCCCGCGATGAACCAGCTGCGCCTCCTTGTCGGCCTCGCTCCATGCCTGCGCCCGGCGTTTCTCGACCAGCGGCAGATAGGCCTTCAGAAAGGCCCGCCCGATATCCTGCGCGAGGGCGAAATCCGCCTCCCAGTCGCCGGTATTCCGGTCATCCATGAAAATGCCGCCCACGCCCCGCGCCCGGTGGCGGTGAGGGATATAGAAATACTCGTCCGCCCAGGCCTTTAGCGCCGGATAGATTTCGGGCCCGTGCGGATCCAGGTGCGCCTTCTGCTGGTCATGGAAATGCGCGGTGTCCTCGTCATACTCTATGCAGGGATTCAGGTCCGACCCGCCGCCGAACCACCAGGCGTGCGGCGTCCAGAACATCCGCGTGTTCATGTGCACCGCCGGCACGTGCGGGTTCTGCATATGCGCCACAAGGCTGATCCCGCTGGCCCAGAAGCTGGGATCGTCCGCCATTCCCGGCACGCCCCGCGCGGCCATCGCCTTCTGCGCCTGCTCTCCCAGCTGGCCGAAGACTTCCGACACGTTCACGCCCACCTTCTCGAACACGCGCCCCCCGCGCATCACGCTCATCAGTCCGCCGCCCGCGTCCGATCCGTCCTCGCTGGTGCGCCTGGTCGGCTTCACCTCGAACCGCCCCGGCGCCGCGTCCGACATCGGACCGCTCTCGTGGCTGTCCTCCAGCGCCTCGAAGGCCGCGACGATCTCGTCGCGCAACTGGTGAAACCACGTCGCCGCGCGGGATTTCTGTTCTGTCATGTCCGTCATGGTACTTCCTTCGGCCGGGCCGCCCGCAAAGGCGGACGAGCGGGCCTCATTAGTGCGCGGGCGCCGAGACCGGGTCAAGCAGCGACCGGCCGCCATCCACCGTCATGATCTGCCCGGTCATGAAGCTCGACCCGTCGCAGGCCAGGTACTGCACGGCCTCGGCCATCTCGTTCGGCGCCGCGATCCGGCCCAGGGGCGTATGCGCCTCGATATCCTCGCGGTAGGTCTTGTTGTCGCGCAGCGTGTCCTGCAGCGACGCGCTCATGACCGAGCCGAACGCCACCGCGTTCACCCGGATCCGGTGCGGCGCCAGCGCCACGGCCAGGCTGCGGGTCATCTGATCCACCGCCGCCGAGGCGATGGAATAGCCCAAAAGGTCGGGATGCGTCCGCCGCCCGGCGATCGACGACAGGTTCACGATCGAGCCCACCGGCCCCTCGTCCCGCCCTTCCGCCTGCTTGATCATCCGCTTGGCCACAAGCTGGCTCAGCCGCAGCGCCGTCATCAGGTTCTGGTTCAGAAGCTGCTCCACCGCGTCGTCGTCGGGGTTCAGCGGATCCGACGGCAGCAATTGCCGCCACGCGTTGACCAGGACATCCACATCCTCGTAGGCGTCGATCGTCGCCGACAGGAGATTCGCCAAGGTCAGCTTTTCCCGCAGGTCGCCCGCGAACCATCGCTTGCTGGCGCCATCCTCGTTCTCGCCCAGCTCGTGCTTGAGTTGCTTTTCGTTGAGGTCCGCGAACATCACGTTCGCCCCCTTGTCGACGAAATGCCGCCCGATGGCGAGGCCCACGCCACTGGCCGCGCCGGTCACGATGACCGTCTTTCCCTGTATCGAAAAGGACATGGCTCGATCTCTCCCTGATGGCCCGCCCGGACCGTTCTAGCGCAACTCAGCCCCGGGTGCGAGACGGTCGTGCCGCCTGCACGATCTTGAAGCGGTTGTCGCCGCCGATCTCGCGCACCTCGCCGTAGGCCGCCGCAAGATCGCCCTCGTAAGGCAGGTGTCGGTTGGCCACCATGTAAAGCTGCCCGCGCGGGCTCAGCATGCGGGCCGCCGCCCGGATGAAGGCGCGTCCCAGCTCCGGGTCACTGGCCCGCCCGATATGAAAGGGCGGGTTCATCACCACCGCATCCACCGGCCCCGGCGCGGTCCAGCCCCGCGCGTCGGCCCAGTGAAATTCGGCCCGCGCGTCGCTCACGTTCTCGCGCGCGCAGTCCAGCGCGACGCGATCGGCCTCCACAAGGTGCAGCGCCTGCACGGCGTCGCGCCTCAGCACGTGATGCGCCAGGTACCCCCAGCCCGCGCCCAGGTCGACCACCTGCGCGCCCAGCTTCTCGGGCAGTGCCTCGGCCAGCAGGCGCGAGGCCGGGTCCACACCGTCGGCCGAGAAAACACCCGGCGCTGTGACGAACGTCTTTCCGTCATCCTCCACCGTCGTGCTGTCCGCCAGCGCCCAGTCCGGGAAATCAGCGCCCGCGCCGATGCTGAAAAGCTTGCCATGCGCCTTCGACAGCGGCGCGGACACATCGGACCTCTTGCGGCAGGCTTTCAGGATCGATTCGATCCCGTCCGTCTTGGTGCCGTCCACCACGACGATCCCGTCGCTGACGCCCGCGGCCTCGGCGATCAGCCCCTGGCACTGCGCCTTGGCCCGCGTGGCAAAGACCAGCGCCGCGCCGTAGCGCCCCTCGGGCGCCAGCACACAGTCCCATCCGGCGGCCTGGAACGCCTCCCAGTCGGGCCGGAACCGGGTGATGATCTGCGTGCGGTCCTTCGGCAGCGCCGACAGGTCCGCCCCCGTGCGCGGCGCGAACACGGCCACCCGCGCGCCCTCGGGCCACGCGATCGTGCCATCCTCCACGGCCAGCGACAGGCGGGATGCCGTGCTCACCCTATTCCTTTTCCATGGTGCATTGCAGCGGATGCTGGTGACGCCGGGCGAAATCCATCACCTGCCCCACCTTGGTCTCCGCAATCTCGTGGCTGAACACGCCCACGACCGCGACGCCCTTCTTGTGCACGGTCAGCATGATCTCGAACGCCTGCGCGTGATTCATGCCGAAGAACCGCTCCAGCACCGCGACGACGAATTCCATCGGGGTGTAGTCGTCATTCAGCAGCAACACCTTGTAAAGCGGCGGCCGCTTCGTCTTGGGCTTGGTATCGACGACCACGGCGGCATCGCCGTCGCCGTCATCGTCCTTGCCCGACATGATCACCTGGTGCTGCATCAATCCCCGTGCTGCGTATGGCGTTTCGTGAGCGGTTTATATAACTTCCCTGAAGCGTCTGAAAAGGGGGCGCGTCGGGGGCAAGGGCCGCAATGACGCAAAATCTCACGACAATCGCCTTCGATGCCGACGACACGCTCTGGCACAACGAACGGTTCTTCAAGCTGACCGAGGACAGATTCGCCGATCTCCTGCGCGCTTACGTCGAAGGGCACCACCTGGCCGAGCATCTTCTCGCCGCCGAGAAACGCAATCTCGGGCACTATGGCTTCGGCATCAAGGGCTTCACCCTGTCGATGATCGAAACCGCCATCGACGTCACCGACGGCCGCGTGCCGGCGTGCGTCATCTCCGAACTGATCGCCGCGGGCCGCGAGATGCTGGAACATCCCATAGAGCTTCTGCCGCATGCGCGGGAGGCGGTCGAGGCCGTGGCCGACACCCACCGCGTGCTTCTGGTGACCAAGGGCGACCTTCTCGACCAGGAGCGCAAGCTGGCCCAGTCCGGGCTGGGCGATCTCTTCGACGCGGTCGAGATCGTGTCGGACAAGACGCCCGAAATCTACACCCGCATCTTCGACCGCCACGGCACCGGCGCGGCCCATGCGCTGATGGCGGGAAATTCCCTGCGCTCGGACGTGAACCCGGTGATCGCCGCCGGCGGCTGGGGCGTGCACGTCCCCCACGACCTCACCTGGGGCTACGAGGTGGACGACGCCCCCAAGGACGCCACGCGATTTCGAAAGGTGAAGGATCTGGGCGAATTGCCCGCGCTGGTCGACGCGATCGGATGACGCCGTGCGAAAGCGCGGCCAAGCCGAATGCGTAGGGTAGGTGAAACCCACGCGCCACTCCCGTAGGGTGGGTTTCCAACCCACCAAGCCCGAACGCGCACCCCTACTCCAGAACCGCCGCCCCCGGGCTGGCAATCGCGCGCCCCCATTCGGCAGGCGTCTCGAATCTCGTCCCGTGCCTCTGCCCTGCTCGGTCAAAACGTAGGGTGGGTGAAAACCCACGCGCCACCCCCGTAGGGTGGGTTTCCAACCCACCAAACACCGACGCGCACCCCTACTCCAGGACCGCCGCCGCCTCGATCATCCCCGCGCCGCCCTTGTTCTGCAACAACACCGCCACCGGCGCGTCGCCCCCGGCTTGGCCCGTCACGCGCAACGGGGCGGCCCCGTCCCATACGCCCAGCACCCGCATCTCGGTCACCACGTTGGCATAGCTGATCGTCCGGCCCGCGTTCTCGCCGCGCTTGATATGCACCGTGCTCTCGGGCCGGAACCGCACCAGCTGTACCGTCAGCGGCCCGTCCAGCCCCTTCAGGCTTTCCGCCTCAACCAGCACGCTGTCGCCTTTCCGCGTGAGGTCCAGCGCAACCGTCTTCGGCAGGCGCCGGTGCCGGTCGATCACGTCCACCACGTCCATGGGCCGGTTGCCCACCACGTCGTCGGCCCCGTTGATCACCATCTGCGGCGTGTAGATCACGTTGCGCTCCGCCAACTTGGCATAGGCCCTCTGCCGCTTGGTGTTCGCCGGGCTGGCAAAGCTGTCCTTCCAGCCGATGTAATCCCAGTAATCCACGTGCATCGACAGCGCGATCACGCCCTCGTGGCCCGCCACCTTGTGAAAGAACCTGTCCGCCTCGGGACAGGACGAACAGCCCTGGCTGGTGAACAGTTCCACCACCACCGGGCGACCCGTTTCCTGCGCCATCGGCGGTGCCGCGAAAAACAGCACAAGGGCCGCGACCCCCGTGAACACTCTGCTGAAATTCATGTCTGGCGCTCTACTTCATTGTTCGTGACACCGCTTCTGAGTATTCATCCCGGCATGAAACTGCCAATCAAGGTTTCGAGAGAGTCGCGTGAAAACTGTAACATTCATCAATTGTGTGCAATAGTATACAATAAATGCTGTACCCCTCTTGAACGACTCTCCGGATTGGGTCAGAAGCAAGCCAGACAATCCTGCCTTCCTACGTGAAAGGATATCCAGAAATGCCCATTACAGTCGGTCACGACTCGTCCAACACTCGCAAGACGCTGAAGGTCGGCGACACCTCCGTCGCCTACTATTCCATCGCCGCCGCCGAAGAAGCGGGCCTGGGCGATTTCTCCAAACTGCCCGCCGCGCTCAAGGTGGTGCTGGAAAACATGCTGCGCTTCGAAGACGGCAAGACCGTCACCACCGACGACATCAAGGCGTTCTCCGACTGGGCCAAGGATGGCGGCAAGGGCACCAAGGAACTGGCCTACCGCCCCGCCCGCGTGCTGATGCAGGATTTCACCGGCGTTCCCGCCGTGGTGGACCTCGCCGCGATGCGCGACGGGATCAAGGAACTGGGCGGCGACGCGCAAAAGATCAACCCGCTCAACCCCGTGGACCTGGTGATCGACCACTCGGTCATGATCGACGAATTCGGCAACCCCCGCGCCTTCCAGATGAACGTCGACCGTGAATACGAACGCAACATGGAACGCTACCAGTTTCTGAAATGGGGACAGGGCGCGTTCAACAACTTCCGCGTGGTCCCGCCGGGCACCGGCATCTGCCACCAGGTGAACCTGGAATACCTGGCCCAGACCGTCTGGACGGACAAGGATCAGAACGGCGAGACCGTCGCCTATCCCGACACGCTGGTGGGCACCGACAGCCACACCACCATGGTCAACGGCGCGGCCGTCCTGGGCTGGGGCGTCGGCGGGATCGAGGCCGAGGCCGCCATGCTGGGCCAGCCCATCTCGATGCTCATCCCCGAGGTCGTCGGCTTTGAACTTTCCGGCAAGATGGTCGAAGGCACCACCGGAACCGACCTCGTTCTCAAGGTCGTTGAAATGCTGCGCGAGAAAGGCGTCGTCGGCAAGTTCGTCGAATTCTACGGCGACGGGCTCGACACCCTGCCGCTGGCCGACCGCGCCACCATCGCCAACATGGCCCCCGAATACGGCGCCACCTGCGGATTCTTCCCGATCGACGACGAAACCCTGCGCTACCTGCGCCAGACGGGCCGCGACGAGGACCGCATCGCGCTGGTGGAAACCTACGCCAAGGAGAACGGCTTCTGGCGCGGGTCGGATTACAACCCGGTCTACACCGACACGCTGCATCTCGACATGGGCACCATCGTTCCGGCCATCTCTGGCCCGAAACGCCCGCAGGATTATATCGCGCTCGACAAGGCCGCGACGGCCTTCCACGACTACGTCCGCGGCATCCGCGAAGGCAAGGATGCCGGCCCCGACACCGAGGCCCGCTGGGAAGCCGAGGGCGGCGCGCCCGAGCCGCGCGACATTCCCGGCAACGAAGGCCACCACAAGAAAGGCTGGTACACCGACGAAGACGGCCACAAGCACCAGCTGCATGACGGCTCGGTGGTGATCGCCTCGATCACGTCCTGCACCAACACCTCCAACCCCTACGTGATGATCGGCGCGGGCCTCGTCGCGCGCAAGGCGCACGAACTGGGCCTCAACCGCAAGCCCTGGGTCAAGACCTCGCTCGCGCCCGGCAGCCAGGTGGTGTCGCACTATTTGGAGGCCGCCGGCCTTCAGGACGATCTCGACGCCATCGGCTTCAACCTCGTGGGCTATGGCTGCACCACCTGCATCGGCAACTCCGGCCCGCTGGACGAACCGATCTCCAAGGCGATCAACGACTGCGACCTCATCGGCGTCTCGGTGCTCTCGGGCAACCGCAACTTCGAGGGCCGCATCTCGCCCGACGTCCGCGCCAACTACCTCGCCTCGCCGCCACTCGTGGTGGCCTACGCGCTGGTGGGCGACATGAATGTCGACATCGCCAACGACCCGCTGGGTCAGGACAAGGACGGCAACGACGTCTACCTCAAGGACATCTGGCCGTCGCAAAGCGAAATCGCCGAGCTGGTCGAACAGACCGTCACCCGCGAGGCGTTCCAGTCGAAATACGCCGACGTCTTCAAGGGCGACGAGAAATGGCAGGAGGTCGAGACCTCCGACGCCGAAACCTATGACTGGCCGCCGCAATCGACCTACGTCCAGAACCCGCCCTACTTCCAGGGCATGAGCAAGGACCCTGGCACGATCTCGAACATCGAGGGCGCCCGCGTCCTGGCCCTTCTGGGCGACATGGTCACCACCGACCACATCTCGCCCGCGGGCTCGTTCAAGGAAACCACCCCCGCCGGTGAGTACCTGCGCGAACGCCAGGTGCCGGTGCGCGAGTTCAACTCCTACGGCTCGCGCCGCGGCAACCACGAGGTCATGATGCGCGGCACCTTCGCCAACATCCGCATCAAGAACGAGATGCTGGACGGCGTCGAAGGCGGCTACACCAAGGGCCCCGATGGCGAACAGACCTCGATCTACGACGCCGCCATGGCCTACCAGGAGCAAGGCACGCCGCTCGTGATCTTTGGCGGCGAGCAATACGGCGCAGGCTCCAGCCGTGACTGGGCCGCCAAGGGCACCGCGCTTCTGGGCGTCAAGGCCGTCATCGCCGAGAACTTCGAGCGTATCCACCGCTCGAACCTCGTCGGCATGGGCGTCATCCCGTTCGAGTTCACCGGCGGCGACACCCGCAAGACGCTGGAGCTGACCGGCGACGAAGAGGTCTCGATCCGCGGTCTGGACGACATCAAGCCCCAGGCCGAAGTGCCCTGCACGATCAAATACGCCGACGGCACGACGAAAGAGATCACCCTCAAGTGCCGCATCGATACGGCGATCGAGATCGAATACGTCGAACACGGCGGCGTGCTGCACTACGTCCTGCGCAACCTCGCGCAGGAGCCGATGGCCGCCGAGTAAGCAACGCCGGACACCACGAACAAAGGGCGGGGATTTTCCCCGCCCTTTCAATTTAGTGACGCCGAACGTTAAACGCGCTATACTCTGCGCGATTTCAACAACTGATTGAACACGACATGCACCGGCGTTCGATTATTGTCGCTTCTGCAGTGGTTGTGTGTCTGGCAACACACTTGGCAAATGCACAGCAGGCTCCCGGCTTGCATAACAGCAGCAAGACATTCACCGACCCCGACGCCATCACCCAAGCCGATATCGTCGACCCCCAAGAGGTCGAACGCACCTGGCAGGCCGCCCTCGTCAGGGTGCCAACCGGGCTGGGTCGCTCCCAACGTACCACGTTCGAAGACCTCGCCGCCCAATACGGCGACGGGTCGCGAAAGTTCCCGGTGGCCATCTATATGCACGGCTGCTCCGGCATCTGGCGCGGCACGCATTTACGCGTGAAGTTCCTGGCCGATAACGGCTTTCTGGTCATCGCACCGGCAAGTTTCGCACGCACCGTTTATGCACAGTCCTGCGATCCCTCGCGCCATGAGGGTAGCATGTTCCGCGATGTTATTAAGATGCGCAAGATGGACGCCGGCCATGCCATCGAACTGGCCAAGTCCCTGCCGTATGTCGATCCCGAAAACGTACTCCTGATCGGGCTCAGCCAAGGCGGCGTTACAACCGCAAAGCACACCGTCTTCAACGAGCGTCGAAGCGTGACCGCCCGCGTGATCGAAGGCTGGACCTGCAACGCAGGATGGTATGAATACATCGGTCTAGACGCCCCGAAGGACGAACCGGTGTTGTCGTTGGTCGGCAGCAAAGACCCCTGGTACCAAAACGAATGGAACGAGGGCGATTGCTGGGAAGCGATGAACAAGGAAAATGGCAGCATCTCCATCGTGTATGACACGGGGCCGCTCGCCACGCGCCATGAGTTACTTGAATTCAAAAGCGTACAGAAAACGACGCTGGAGTTCCTGCACAAACACATGAACTTGCCGCTGAACGCCACGCAAGTGCAGCGAATTCTGACCGATCAGGGCTACGATCCCGGACCCATCGACGGAATCTGGGGCCAAAAGTCATTGGCGGCGCTGAACGAGTTGCGCGCCGAAAGATCCCTGCCGCCCGTTGCTGACTTTGAAGCTAGTAGTCAAGAACTTCTCAAAAATCTGCTGCGTCGCGAAAACTAGCATCTTCTCAGCTAAAGCCGGTACGAAAACCGGCCTAGCCCCTTGGCAGTAGAATTCGAGCATGCAGCGCTTCGGTCGGCGGATCGACATCGAGTACGTCCAGCCAGGACCCGCAACGTCTTAAGGCGGCTAAAACCCCACGCCTTTCCCACCCTCCCCTTGCCGACACCCCCCACGGCCCGTATCTATGACTCAACACCCCTCAAACCCCGGGAGAGACAGATGTTCAAAGGACTAGGCCAGCTCGGCGACATGAGCAAAATGATGAAGGCCGCGCAGGAAATGCAGACCAAGATGGCCGAGCTTCAGGAAGAGATGCACAACATCACCGTCACCGGCGAATCCGGCGCGGGCCTGGTAAAGGCCGTCTGCTCCGCCAAGGGCGAACTCAAAAGCCTCGACATCGACCCCTCGATCTTCAACTCCGACGACAAGGAAGTGGTCGAGGACCTGATCCTCGCCGCCATCAAGGACGCGCAAGCCAAGGCCAGCGACAAGGCGCAGGAAGAGATGGGCAAGCTGACCGAGGGCATGGGCCTGCCCGAAGGCATGAAGCTGCCGTTCTGAGGCGCCCCCCGCGCTCATGAACTCCACCCGCGACATCGACGCCCTGATCGAGATGATGGCCAAGCTGCCGGGCCTCGGCCCGCGCTCGGCCCGCCGGGCGGTCCTGCACATGATCCGCAAGCGCGAGCTTCTGCTCTCGCCGCTTGCGGACCTCATGGGCCAGGTCGCCCTCACGGCCCGCGAATGCATCGTCTGCGGCAATGTCGGCACCACCGAGACCTGCGATATCTGCCTGTCTGAAAAACGCGCCAACGGCATGATCTGCGTGGTCGAGGATGTGGCCGACCTCTGGGCGATGGAACGCGCGGGCGTCTTCAAGGGCCGCTACCACGTGCTCGGCGGCACGCTCTCGGCGCTCGACCAGATCGGCCCCGAACAGCTCCGCATCCCCCGGCTCGTGGACCGCATCGAAACGGAGAACATCACCGAGGTCATTCTGGCGCTGGCCGCCACCGTCGACGGCCAGACCACCGCGCATTACATCGCCGACCAGCTCGAGGACCGCGTCACCCTCACCTCGCTGGCGCAAGGCGTCCCCATCGGCGGCGAGCTCGATTATCTCGACGACGGCACCATCACCGCCGCCCTCAACGCCCGCAAGGCGCTCTGACGCGACCTGGCCGCAACATCCCGTAGGGTGGGTGAGAACCCACCACTTTGGTGGGTGACAACCCACCACTCCGATGGGTGACAACCCACGCCCCCCACACCATGACATCCCTGAACAACACCGCCCGCGCCATTCTCGTCATCACCCTCGCGGTGGCGGCCCTCGCGCTCGGCGACGCGCTCATCAAGCTCTCGTCGGGCGCGATCTCGCTCTGGCAGATGTTCCTCCTGCGCTCGGCCCTCGTACTGCCCGTATTGCTGGCCCTCATGGCGCTCTTTGCGCGGTCGGCGTTCGCCCTGCGCCACCCCGGCTGGACCGGCCTGCGCAGCTTGGTCCTTGTCGCCATGTGGGTCGCCTATTATGCAGCCCTGCCGCCCTGCCGCATGTGCCCCTGTGGGTCGCGGCGGCGGGCTATTACACCTCGCCGCTCTTCATCACGCTCTTCGGCGCCCTGGCCACCCGCAGCCCCATCACCCCGCGTCACTGGCTCGCCGTCGCGATCGGCTTTGCCGGCGTGCTCCTGATCATCAAGCCCACCGCCTCGGGCCTTTCGGCCTACGCGCTCCTGCCCCTGATGGCGGCCATGCTCTATGCCGTCGCCATGCTGATGACCGGAACGCGCTGCCGGGGCGAGCACCCGCTGATGCTCTCGGCCGTGCTGAACGTCGCCTTCATCCTGGCGGGCGGTCTCGCCTTCGCCCTCCCGCCGGCCGCGACGGGCACGCCCGCGCCCTTCACCGCTGCCTGGACAGCGCTCGACTCCGCCGACTGGCGCACCATCGCGGTCCTCGCCACCGCCATCCTGATCGGAAGCATCGGCGCCGCCTATGCCTACCAGAATGGCCCGCCCGCCGTGATCGGCACGTTCGACTTCACCTATGTCGGGTTCTCGGCGCTCTGGGGCTGGCTCTACTTCACCGAGCGTCCCGACGCGCTCTCGTCGCTCGGCATTGCCCTGATCCTCGGTGCGGGCCTGCTGGCCATCACGCGTCCCGTGCCGGCCCCGCCCCGCCCCGGACCTGATCCGGGGCCTCACGCCCGCATGTCTTCGCGCGGCGGCGCGCCGAACTTGCGAGTGTATTCCCGGCTGAACTGCGTCGGGCTCTCGTAGCCCACGGCGAACGCCACCGATGACACGCTCTGCCCGCCCAGCCGCAAGTGCTCACGCGCCTGCAACAGCCGCATCTCCTTTTGGAATTGCAGCGGCGTCGTCGCCGTCACCGCCTTGAACCGTGCGTGAAAAGTCGACCGGCTCATCCCCGCCAGACGCGCCAGCGCCTCGGTCCGCACCGGCTCGGCCACATGCGCCCGCAGATGTGCAATCACATCCGAGATCCGCCCCGCAGGCCCGTCCGCCAGCAGCGCCCGCAACGTCGCCCCCTGCGGCGACACCAGCAGCCGGTAGTGGATTTCCCGCTGCACCAGCGGCCCCAGCACACCGGCCTCGCCTGGCCGCTCGACCAGGTCCAGCAAACGCGCGAACGCATCGCATAGCGGGTCATCCGCCTCGTGCAGCGTCATCGCACGTCCCGTGCCACCGGCCTGGTCCTCGTCCACCTCCGACAGCAATTCCCGCAGGATCGACAGGTCCAGCGGCAGGATCAGTGCGATATAGGGCCGGTGCGGCGTCGCCTCCACGATCCGCGACACGATGGGCACGTCGTGGCTCACCACCAGCATCCGCCCGGCAGAGGCGCGCACCCTTCCTCCTTGCGTTCCGACCTCCTTGGCGCCCTGAAGGATGAAACACACCAGCGGCTCGTAGATCATCGCCTCCATCGCGGTCAGCACCGGACGCCGCGCGACCGCCAGCCCCGTCACCCCGGTATCGACCGTGCCATCGGCCACGCCCGCCGCCGCGCAAACCCGCTCCGCCGCGGCGATCATCCTGTCCATCGTCATCTGCGCCTCCGCACTCCGATCCGTCGTTTTATGGCATGTTTCGCGCCCCGGGCCACCGCCCCACCCATCGCTTCCGGAGGATCAGGCAAGTCTTCCGGACAATCCGGCAGGCACGGATGCGAAGCCCGGTGCATATCCCTTCCATCCAAACCAACCCGGACAAGGAGTGTCACAATAACCGACAGAATCGCATTCATCACCGGCGGCAGCCGCGGCCTCGGGCGCAGCATGGCGCTGAAACTGGCCAAGGCCGGCGTCGGCGTGGTCTTCACCTACCTGGGCAACAAATCCGCCGCCGACGCCACCCTGGCCGAGATCGAGGCGGCAGGCGGCACCGCCGCCTCCCTGCAACTCGACGTCGCCGACACAGCCCAGGTGGCGGCCCTGCCCGACCGCCTGCGCACCACGCTGCGGGAAACCTTCAACCGCGACACCATCGACCACGTGGTCAACAATGCCGGCACCGGCGTCTGGGCGCTCTTTGCCGACACCACGCCCCAGCAACTCGACGCGCTGTTCGCCATGCACGTCAAGGGCCCCTTCCTGCTGACGCAAGCCCTGCTGCCGATGATAAAGGATGGCGGCAAGATCGTCATGATCTCCTCGGGCCTCGCCCGCTTCGCCTTGCCCGGTTACTCGGCCTACGCCGCGATGAAAGGCGCGGTCGAGGTCATGACCCGCTATCTTGCGCAGGAACTCGGCGAGCGGCGCATTTCGGTCAACACCATCGCCCCCGGCGCGGTCGAGACCGATTTCGGCGGCGGCGCCGTGCGCGACAACCCCGAGGTCAACCGGATGATCGCGGACAACACCGCCCTGGGCCGCGCCGGCCTGCCCGACGATATCGGCGGCGCCGTCGCCGCCCTGCTGGCGGGCGAGACGCACTGGATCACCGCGCAGCAGATCGAGGTTTCCGGCGGCATGAAGATCTGACAGCGCAGCGGACTCTGCCACGAAAAAACGCCTGCCGGATCTTCTCCGTCAGGCGTTCCATGATCATCGTCTCTTCAGGCGACCCCTCGGCCAAGGTCTTACGCCTTGTCGTCATCCTCGTCGTCGTCACCGTCATCGTCGGGCAGGTTGAAGAAGGTCTCGGCGTCGTATTCCTTTTCCTTCTCTTCCTCGCCGGCGGTATCGTCCCCGCCCAGGCTGAACGTCTCCAGCCCCTCGATGGCCGTGGGCATCCGCGGCTCGGCATCCGACTCCAGGCTCTGCTCGGTCGACAACAGCTTGCGACGCTCGTCATCGTCCATCGGCTGGCCTTCCTTGGCCTTCTTCGCCGCGGCCTTCTGCACGGCGGCATCCAGCTCGGTCTGCTTGCACAGGCCCAGAGCGACAGGGTCGATCGGCTGCATGTTGGCGATATTCCAGTGGGTCCGCTCGCGGATCGTCTGGATCGTCGGCTTGGTCGTACCCACCAGCTTGGCGATCTGCGCATCGGCCAGCTCGGGGTGGAACTTCACCAGCCACAGGATCGCGTTCGGCCGGTCCTGCCGCTTGCTGAGCGGGGTGTAACGCGGCCCGCGCCGCTTTTCCTCGCCCACGGCGGCGGCGTTGAACTTCAGCTTCAGCTTATGCAGCGGGTCCTTCTCGGCCTTGTCGATATCGTCCTGCGTCAGCTGGTTGTTGGCGATCGGGTCGAACCCCTTCACGCCGGCGGCCACGTCGCCATCGGCGATCCCCTGGATCTCCAGCTCGTGCATCCCGACGAAATCGGCGATCTGCTTGAAACTGATCGTGGTGTTGTCCACCAGCCAGACGGCGGTGGCCTTGGCCATCAACGGTTTCGACATCCTTCAAAGACTCCTTCACGCATATCTTTCCCCTCGCCTGAAACGGCGGTCCCGGGGGCCGGGACGGGTTCTCGTTGTCGGGGAACTTGGCGGCTATATAGTAGCCTCCGACGCAAAAAGAAAGAGCGAACATGCGCGCGTTTCTCGCCCTGCTTTTCTCCGCCACCGCGGCCCTGGCCGAGGGCGACCGGCCCGGTGAATTCGACTATTACGTCCTCAGCCTCAGTTGGTCGCCCACCTGGTGCGCCCTCGAGGGCGACAACCGCAACTCACCCCAATGCGACGCGTCGCGCGACCTGGGCTGGGTGCTGCACGGGCTCTGGCCGCAATACCACCGCGGCTGGCCGGACCATTGCCAATCACCCGAACGCCCGCCCACCCGCGCCATGACCAACGACATGGCCGATATCATGGGCACCTCCGGGCTGGCGTGGTACCAGTGGAAGAAACACGGCACCTGCTCGGGCCTTTCGGCTCCCGCCTACTACGCCCTTGCCCGCGAGGCCTACGGCCGCATCACGAGGCCCGAGGTCTTCCGCAAACTGAAAGACCCCGTCAAACTCCCCGCCTCCGTGGTCGAAGAGGCCTTCCTCAAGGCCAACCCCACGCTCGACCCCGACGGCATCACCATCACCTGCCGCGCGGGCCGCATCCAGGAGGCCCGCATTTGCCTCTCCCGAGACCTCGCCCCGGTCCCCTGCGGCCGCGACGTGATCCGCGACTGCACGCTGGACGATGCGCTCTTTGATCCGATTCGCTAGGCCCCTGCCACGCGCATCTGCGCCTCGACTTTTGAAACCTCGCAAAAGGCCGAATTGCCGACCTTGCTGCCATTCACGACGGAGGCGAGCGTCAGCCCCTGGGGTGGCGATCCGACGGCAATTCTGCAGCACTTTATGTCTGCCAATTACATCCTCGGAAGGATCGTCGTGCCCAGCCTCAGCCAAATCGCCAGCCCGAGGGAGGGGCTGACGATGGCCGGGCCGCTGCGCGGCTGTTAACCGGCTGGAGGCTCAAACCCAATGCCTCACAAGGGCTCGAAACCGCCGTTGCCTTCGGTGTTCAAACCCCACCCGCAAAGAACACGCCCGCTCCCCCTCAAAACACCCGCATCACCAGCACCATAACCGCCACCGGCACCAGCAGCACATGCAGCACCATGTCGAACCAGTTGCTGCTGCCCCATCCCATCACCCAGGCCAGCTGCCCCAGCACCGCCACCCCCGCCAGAAACCAGTTCCCCGTCACCAGCGCATAGACACACACCGCCAGCACCATCCCCGCCACCGGCCATGGGGCATAGCCCAAACGGTACACATCCACCGGAATCACCCCGAACGCGCAAGCCAGGAACGCCACGTAGGCACACAGGAACACCGCGATCTCCACGCCAGAGAATCCCGGCACCTCGACGCCAACCGACACCGCCACATGCCGCAGCGCCAGCGCCGGCAGCATCACCCCGAACGGCGCCAGCACCGCCACCGCGCCACTCACCGCCACGGTATCGCGCCACAACACGCCGACCAGAACCGCGGCCACCAGCGCCAGCCCGGCGGCCAGCGAGGACGACAGCACCAGCCCGCTCAGCGCGAACACCACCCAGCCCAGCACCACCGCCACGCCCAAAGTCGCCCCGACGGCGCTCATTGCGCCGCCACCCAGGCACCGTTCAGCACATGCGCCCGAAGCCCCGTCTTGTTCCCCACCGAATAGACCAGCGCGATCTCTCCCCCGTCCAACCGCCGCAACATCGGGTACCGTGCCCCGGCCCCGTTCGGCTCAAGCTCCCGCAGGACGCGCCAGCTGTCTCCTTCATCGTCCGACAAGAGCAGCCGCAATCGGTCTCCCCCCTCGGGATCGTCATTCGCCGCCATCAGGATGCGGCCCCCGCCCAGGCCCAGCGCCGCCACCGGCGCGCTCCGGTTCGGCATATCCGAGGGCACCACCTCCGACCACGTTCTGCCGCCATCCTCCGAGTAGCTCGCCAACAGCCGCCCCGACGGCGCGAAATCCCGCAGCCACGCCACCGCCCGGGTCTCGCCCAAGGGCACCACCATCGGCTGGATCGGCTGACCCGCCCCCGCCATCCGCGCCGTGTCGCGCACCCGGCCGTCACGCCCGAACCGCACCAGCACCCCATGCGCCGCGCCCATCTCGAAATAGGCCGGCAACCCCATGCTCCCGCCGGCAAATTCCACCATCGGCGACTTCACCAGGTGCGAACGGTTCAGGAATGGCGACAGGGTCAGCTTCCGCGCGGCCACGGGCCCGCCCGCCCCCATCTCCACATCGGCGACCGAGGCCATGGCCCAGCCGCCCACCGACACCACCGTCGCAAAGACATGCCCCGGCGCGGCCTCGTTCTCCACCGTATTGCCCAGCGTCACCACCAGCTGCGCCGGGTCCATCGCACGGCCCAGCGCCCCCCGCGTGATCCGCACATCCCGGCCCGTCCCGGCCCATCCCTCCGGCCCGCGCCGAAGTGAAACCCCGTGAATATCCACATCCGCCTGCGCCTCCGCCGAGCCTTCGAACCACAGCACGTCAAAGCCGCCGTCGGTCACCACCACCGACGCCGAATGCGCCTGTCCCGCGGCGACATCGTACTGAAACACCGTCTCGAAGCGCGGCGCCCCCGTCTCCGGCACCGCCTCCGGCACCGCGAACCGCCAGACCGGCGGCACGTCCCGCGCCACCGCCCAGGCGCTCAGGCCCAGGCTCAGCGCCATCAGGCAAAGGATCGCCAACTGCGCCACGCCCATCGCCTCAGCCCACCTTCAACACGATCTTGCCGATGTGATCGCTCGTCTCCATCCGCGCATGCGCCGCCGCGGCCTCCGCCAGCGGAAACTCCGAATCCATCACCGGGGCCACGCGCCCCGCGTCCAGCAAAGGCCAGACCTCGCGCCGCAACTCTTCCGCGATCCGCGCCTTGGCCAGCCCGCTCTGGGGCCGCAGAGTGGACCCCGTGATCATCAGCCGCCGCGTCATCACTTGGGTAAAGTCCATCTCCACCTTCGGCCCCTGCAAAAAGGCGATCTGCACCAGCCGCCCCTCATCCGCCAGCGCGGCGATGTTCCGCGGCAGGTACGCGCCCCCCACCATGTCCAGAATCAGGTGCGCGCCCCCGCGCGCGCGCATCTCCTCCACGAAATCCACCTCGCGATAGTTGAACGCCGCCTCCGCGCCCAGCGCCTCGCACACCCGGCACTTTTCCTCCGAGCCCGCCGTGGCGAACGCCCGCGCGCCCCGCGCCACGGCCAGCTGGATCGCCACCGTCCCGATCCCGCTCGATCCGCCATGCACCAGGAACCGCTCACCAGCCGTCAGCCGCCCCCGGCCGAACACGTTGGTCCACACGGTAAAGAACGTCTCCGGCAGGCACGCCGCCCGGTCCATCGCCATGCCCCCGGGCACCGGCAGACAATGCGCGGCCTCCGTCACCACGGCTTCGGCATACCCGCCTCCCGGCACCAGCGCACAAACCCGGTCGCCCGCCTGCCATCCGGTCACGCCCGGCCCAAGCGCCGCGATCTCGCCCGACACTTCCAGCCCCGGCAACTTGCTCGCCCCCGGCGGCGGATCATACAACCCCGCCCGCTGCAACGCATCGGGCCGGTTCACCCCGGCATAGGCCACCCGAATCACCACCTCGCCATGCCCGGGCTCCGGCCAGTCCCGCTCGGCCAGCGCCAGCACCTCCGGCCCGCCCGGCGCGGTGATCTCGACAACCTTCATCCTGTCCGGCATCATCTTTCCCCCGTCGCCCCGTCGTACCAGCCCCCCCGGAAAAAGCAACAAACGGCACCAATCGGCACCGCTCCGAAGGCCTCCAAAGCCCCACCTCTTCCTCTGGCCATAAATATCCCCGCCGGAGGCTCCCGCGGATGCCACCGGGCACACCGCCCGCCTGTACGTAGGGTGGGTGACAACCCACAGCCCCGGTGGGTGACAACCCACCGCTCCCACAAGGGAAAAACCCGCTACCGCGTCCAGCGCCCCGGCAATCCGCCGGTCCGCCCCGGCGCGGGCTTGCGGATCTTCGACAATACCGCCAGCGGCCCCGCCATCAACCCGCTCACGACCCGGTTCTCCCGCGCCTTCGCCTTGACCTTCTCGATCTGCATCACGTCCTCGATCCGCCGGTCCAGGAAATCCCAGGTCCGGGCGTGGCCCTCGCTCTCGTCGCCCAGCCAATAAAGCACCGTGGACGAATAAACCCCCGACAGGGTCGCGCGCTTGGTGTACCAGTTCACGTCGTCCGAGGTATCGCCCAGCGCCTCCCAGATCCTGTCGCAGGTGCCCCAGATCGCCCTGGCCCCGTCCACCGCGTGATGAGGCAGCGCAAACAGCGTCACCCCCCGGCGCACCAGTTCCTTGTCCTCGACCGCCTCCAGCCGAAAGCGCACGGCGGCCGCCACCCGCGCGCTATACCTCATCCGGCTCAAGTCCTCCTGCTCCATCCGCGCCAGCATCGTCGCGTCGCCTTCCTCGTGAAAGGCCAGCGCCAGGTCCACCGCCCCGCGCGGACACGCGGCCTTGGCCACGCCCATGGAAAGCCCCGCATCCTCCGCCGCGGCGCGGAACGTGGCCTCGCTCCACCCGTCAAAAGCCACATGCGGTTTCGCCGCCTCCAAAAGCTGCGTTTTCACGTCGGGATCACTCATTCCGGGGCTCCTTTTCGTGCTGCGTCCGTGTCGCGCGTCTGCGCCTAGACAAACTAGAACGGCTTTGCTATACGGCCACTTCCTGCAAATTATGCAACTTTAACCTAGAAAGGTGGTGACAACCACATGCAGGTCAGTGTTCGCGACAACAATGTCGATCAGGCGCTTCGTGCCCTGAAAAAGAAACTGCAGCGTGAGGGCGTTTTTCGCGAGATGAAGCTTCGGCAACATTTCGAGAAACCGTCCGAGAAAAAAGCGCGCGAAAAGGCCGAGGCTATCCGCCGCGCCCGCAAGCTCGCACGCAAGAAGGCCCAGCGCGAAGGTCTCCTTTAAGACCCGCCGCCAGGGCCACACGCATTGTCATGACGACCCCCGGGCACCCGCTTCGGGGGTTTGTCTTTATTTCAGGGGGCACTCCCCCGTTTTGGAATCAGCCGCCCGCGCCTATATGATGGCGCAACCCGAACCCGTTGAGACATATCCGATGACCGATTCTGCGCCCATCACCCAGGATGTCCTGACCATCCCCCGCAAGCTGCCCGAGGGGCCGATCAACCTTGTCGGCCTCACCCGCGACGCCCTGCACGACACCCTGATCGCCCACGGCACCCCTGAAAAGCAGGCCAAGATGCGCGTGAACCAGATCTGGCAATGGATCTACCAATGGGGCGTGCGCGATTTCGCCGCCATGACCAATCTCTCCAAGGCCTACCGCGCCGAGCTGGCCGAGAAATTCGTCATCGACCTGCCCGAGATCGTCGACCGACAGGTCAGCGCCGACGGCACCCGCAAGTACCTGGTGCGAATCGCAGGCGGCCACGAGGTCGAAACCGTCTACATCCCCGAGGAAGACCGCGGCACGCTCTGCATCTCCAGCCAAGTCGGCTGCACCCTCACCTGCTCCTTCTGCCACACCGGCACCCAGAAACTGGTGCGCAATCTGACCGCCGGTGAAATCATCGGCCAGGTCATGCTGGCGCGCGACGATCTGGATGAATGGCCCAAACCCGGCGTCGGCATGGGCACCGACGGCCCCCGCCTGCTGTCGAACATCGTGCTGATGGGCATGGGCGAGCCGCTCTACAATTTCGAAAACGTCCGCGACGCCATGAAAATCGCGATGGACGGCGAAGGCATCGCGCTCTCGCGCCGCCGCATCACGCTCTCGACCTCCGGCATCGTCCCGGAGATTCACAAGACCGCGCAGGAAATCGGCTGTATGCTCGCCGTCAGCTTCCACGCCACCACCGACGAGGTGCGCGACAAGCTGGTGCCGATCAACCGCAAATGGAACATCGCCGCCCTCCTGGATGCGCTCCGTGCCTATCCCAAGGCGTCCAATTCCGAGCGGATCACGTTCGAATACGTCATGCTCAAGGACGTCAACGACAGCGACGAGGACGCCCGCCGCCTGGTGCAGCTGATCAAGGGCATCCCGGCCAAGATCAACCTCATTCCGTTCAACGAATGGCCCGGCGCTCCGCACCAGCGCTCCGACTGGGACCGGATCGAGAAATTCGCCGATATCATCTACAAGGCCGGCTACGCCTCGCCCATCCGCACCCCGCGGGGCGAGGACATCATGGCCGCCTGCGGCCAGCTCAAGTCCGCCACCGAACGCCAGCGCAAGTCCCGGCGCGAGATCGAGGCCGAGGCCGGCCTTTGAATTTCATCGCATCCCGGGCTTGACCCGGGATCGCCGCCTCTCTTAAACCCCCGGACCAAGCCCCGGGGGATCATTGAGCCGACCTCCCTGCCACCCGCCATCCCGCCCGCTTTCGATCCACCACGCATAAACTGGAATACCCGATGGCCAAAGACGTCGAACTGCTCCTCTGCCCCGTGAACCTGCGTCACCTCGAAACCAACACCCGCGCCTATGACGAGGCCGTCTCGATGGCCAAACGCCGTCGCGCCAAGCTCATCGTGGCCACCGTCGCCCCGGAAATGGAACGCAACCTCAACATCCGCGACTCCGAGGCCTACTGGTCCCAGCAGCTGGCGAAGTTCCTCAGCGACAACCCGCCCGATGGCGTCCAGGTGGAAACCGTCGTGCGCAAGGGCGCGATCCACCGCCAGATCGTCAAGCTCGCGGACGAGCGCAAGGTCGACGTCATCGTGATGAACTCGGCCAACCCCAAGGTGCAGGACTACCTGCTCGGCACCACCGCCAGCCACGTCGTCACCCACGCCAAGTGCTCGGTCTACGTGGTCCGCGGCTGACGCACGCACCGGGACCGGCACGGCAACGGGCCCGCTGGCCCCCCCACACCGGGTGTTCGATCCTGATCGGACCGGCCCTGGTGCCGCGGTCTCCCCCGGCACCGGCGAGGCCGTGCGCGCAAGGCCAAGGTTGCTGTCACGGCTCACAGTGCTAAGTCTCCGGCAAATCGAAGACCAGCACTGGACGACCCATGTACCTTTTGACCCGTATTCTGCTTGTGGCCGCGCTCGGCCTGTTTTTCCTCACCCCCGCCAGCGCGCAAGAGGCCAACGTGCCCTCTGCCGAGGCACAGCAACTCATTGATCTGCTCGAAAATCCCGAGGCCCGCGACGCGCTGATCCAGTCGTTGCGCGGCGCGGCCGAAACCACCACCACCGAGGTCGTCGATCCCGAGGAAGACACCTCGATCGGGCGTCAGCTGGCCGATTTCACCAAGTCCTTCTTCGAGACCGCCGCCACGTCCGTCGGCTCCGCCCTGGGTGCGGTCATCGCCCTGCCCACCACGCTCTTGGCGCTTGATGGCGGGCAGCTCGACGTGTTGTGGGAGGCGCTTCAGGCGCTGGCCGTGGTCATAGTCGTCACCGTCGTCGCCTACCTCGTGCTGCGGGCCGGGGCGCGGCTGATCTATCGCCGCATGGGCGACAAGGCCCATGACTGGGGCTTCGTGCGCACCCTCGCGGTGGTCGCCGCCACCTGCCTCATCGACATCTTGGTGGTCCTCGCGGCCTGGGGCCTCGGCTATCTCGTCGCGCTTTATCTGTACGGCGAAACCGGCGTCATCGGCGTGCGCCAGACGCTCTATCTCAACGCCTTCCTGCTCGTCGGACTGGCCAAGGTGGCCATCCGCGCGGTTCTCGCACCCTCGACGCACGAACTGCGCTTCGTCGCCATCTCCGACGTCGCCGCCCGGCGCATGTCCTCGTGGTTCGGCGCCATCGCCTCGGTGATCGGCTATGGCCAGCTTCTTATCGTCCCCATCGTCAACCGGCAGGCCTCCTATGCCGCCGGGCGGGGCATCTCGACCCTGCTGGCCTTCATCGCCATCGCCATGGCCGCCATCCTGGTGGTGCGCTCGCGCAAGGACGTGGCGGGCTGGATCCTCGGCCCCGCCCCCGAAGAGCGGCCCAGCGCCCTGCGCTTCATCGGACGCAACTGGTACATCCCGGTGCTGCTCTACCTGGCGGGCCTCGCCGTCATCGTGGCCGCACGTCCCGACGGGCTGATCCTGCCGCTGCTGATCAGCTCGGCGCAGGTGGTCGGCATCATCATCCTCGGCGTGCTGATCTCGGGCGGGCTCTCGCGCTTCGCGGTGCGCGGCATGCACATGCCGATGAACGTCAGCAGCCGCATGCCCACGCTCGAGCCGCGGATCAACTCCCTTCTGGGCCGCGTGATTCAGGTCGTGCGCGTCTTCATCGTGATCGGCGTCCTGGCCTTCGCGCTCGACGCCATCGGCCTGTGGGACATCTCCGGCCTGATGCGCAGCGAGTTCGGCGTCTGGGCCGCCGGCGCCATCATCAGCATCGCCTTCATCCTGCTGGCCGGCGCGATCCTGTGGCTGGCGCTGGTGTCATGGGTCGACTACCGCCTGAACCCCGAGTTCGGCTCTGCCCCAACCTCGCGCGAGATCACGCTGCTGACGCTTCTGCGCAACGCCGCCACCATCGCGCTCATGGTCATCATCGTGATGTTCGTGCTGGCCGAGCTTGGGGTCGACATCGCCCCGCTCATCGCCTCCGCCGGTGTGCTCGGACTGGCGATCGGTTTCGGCGCGCAGAAAATGGTGCAGGACATCATCACCGGCATCTTCATCCAGTTCGAGAACGCCATCAACGTGGGCGACGTGGTGACGCTTGGCGGCACCACCGGCACGGTCGAGAAACTGACCATCCGCTCGGTCACCCTGCGCGACGTGCACGCCGTCGTTCACCTGATCCCGTTCTCCTCCGTGGACATGGTGTCGAACTACGTGCGCGATTATTCCTACTTCGTCGCGGATGTGGGCATCGCCTACCGAGAGAACGTCAACGACGGCAAGGACGCCATGGTCGACGCCTTCGAGGAACTGCGCGCCAGCGAAGCCGGCGAGAACATCACCGGCGACCTGGAATGGTTCGGCGTCCAGTCCCTGGGCGATAGCGCCGTGGTCCTGCGCGCCCGGATCAAGACCGTTCCGGGCACGCAATGGGGCACCGGCCGCGCCTATAACGAGATCTGCAAGCGGATCATGGACGAGCGCGGCATCGAAATCCCCTTCCCGCACCAGACCATCTATTTTGGCGAGGACAAGAACGGCGCCGCCACCCACCTGCGCCTCGACCGCGCCGCGGACGACGCCAGAACAATCGAAGGGTCCAGACAGGCTCCGGCGCAGGACACCAAGAAAACCCAGGATCCCCATCTCGACATGGAAGACGACGCAGACGTCTGACGGGGGCAGCCCGCACAACACGGTCGGACGCATTCTCCACGCGGAGAATGCCCCGGAGAATGCGCATTTTCCGGGCGCGGAAATTTTGAAATTTCCGCACTGCCCCGTGCGGTTCGTCAAGCCGCCAAACGTGCGAAAATCGCACCGTCGTCATACCACCCGGATACCGACGCGATACCGACGTCCCGTTTCGGCGCCCTGACCCGCCGTTAACCATTCTGTCAGCAATTTGCAGAAATCTTCTCCGCGCCACATTTCGGCACGATTGTTGCCACGCGCCGTGAATATCGCTGTTTCATCAACCTATTTGTGGAAGGGTAGGAAACGATGGGACTCGAAACCAAAAACGACATCCGCAATTTCGTCATGCGCGAACGCCAACGCTGCGTCTCCGACCGGGAATGGAAGTTCCGGCTGCGCGGTTACGGCTTTGCCATCCGCGACACCGACGAGGGCCGCATGGTCACCTCGCTGACCGGCCGCGGCGATCTCTGCACGCTGGGCGCCGGCGCCTGATAGATCCCGTTCAGGGTTGAATTTCCGCGCCGCACGGTATTCGCTGTGGCAAAGCGGAAAGGACATCCATGACATCGTATCTCGGCGTGATCGGGGGCTCGGGCCTCTATGAAATAGAGGGCCTGCAACACCCCGAATGGGTCACGGTGGACACCCCCTGGGGCGCACCCTCCGACGAGGTCCTGACCGGGATGCTGGGCGACACCTACATGGCCTTCCTGCCCCGTCACGGGCGCGGCCACGTGCATTCGCCCTCGACGGTGCCCTACCGCGCCAATATCGACGCGCTGAAACGCATCGGCGCGACCGACATCGTCAGCGTCTCCGCCTGCGGCTCGTTCCGCGAAGACATGGCGCCCGGCGATTTTGTCATTGTGGATCAATTCATTGACCGCACCGTCGCCCGCGAGAAATCCTTCTTCGGCCAGGGCTGCGTGGCCCATGTCAGCGTGGCCCACCCCACCTGTCCGCGCCTCGGGTCGGCCTGCGCCGCGGCCGCCCGCGCCGCCGGCGTGACGGTCCATGACATCGGGACCTACCTCGCCATGGAAGGCCCGCAATTCAGCACGCTGGCGGAATCGAAAATGTACCGCGAAAGCTGGGGCGCCGACGTGATCGGCATGACCAACATGCCCGAGGCCAAGCTCGCCCGCGAGGCCGAGCTTTGCTACGCCTCCGTCGCCATGATCACCGACTATGACAGCTGGCACCCCGACCACGGAGAGGTCGACGTCACACAGATCATCGCCACCCTTCTCGGCAACGCCGACAAGGCCCGCGACATGGTCGCCCGCCTGCCCGCGCTGCTGGGGTCCGAGGACCGCGAGCCCTGTCCCCATGGCTGCGACCGCGCGCTGGAACACGCCATCCTCACCGCCCCCGAGGCCCGCGACCCGGCCCTGGTGGCGCGTCTCGACGCCGTCGCGGGCCGCGTCCTTTAGAAAGGCTTAACCCGATGCCCCTAGATCTCTGGCTGACATTCGTGGCGGCGACCCTCGCGCTTTTGTTCATCCCCGGCCCGACCGTGCTGCTGGTCCTGTCCTACGCCCTTAGCCAGGGCAAGCGAATCGCCGTCGCCTCCGCCACCGGTGTGGCCCTTGGCGATCTTGTGGCCATGACCGCGTCCCTTCTGGGGCTCGGCGCATTGGTGCTGGCCTCGGCCACGCTCTTTACCGTGCTGAAATGGATCGGCGCGGCGTATCTGGTGTATCTCGGCATCAAGCTCCTGCGCAGCGCCCCCACCGCCGGGCCGGGCCAGGTCGCCACCGGCCCCAAACCCGCCAACGGAGTCTTCTGGCACGCCGCCGCCGTCACCGCGCTGAACCCCAAATCCATCGCCTTCTTCATCGCCTTCGTGCCGCAATTCGTCAGCGTCGACAGGGCCCTGGCCCCGCAATTCGTTATCCTCATCGCCACTTTCGTCGGCCTCGCCTGGCTCAACGCGCTGGCCTACGCGCTCCTGGCCGATCGCCTGCGCCAGACCATCGGGCGGCCTTCGGTCATCACGTGGCTCACCCGCGGCGGCGGCGCGGCGCTCGTGGGCATGGGCGTGATGACAGCCGCCCTGCGCCGCACCGCGTGAGCGCCGCGCCCGGCACCGTCCTCGTCCTCGGGGCCGATGGATTTATCGGCCGCCACCTCGCCTACGGTCTCCGCGACGCGGGCTGGAACGTGCGCGCCTGCGCCCGCCGCACCGCACGCCTAGAACACATGGGGTTCGAGACACTGAAGGTCGACCTCACCGCCCCCCAGGCCCACGACCCCGCCTTCTGGCGAAGCCATCTCTGCGGCGTCACCCACTTCGTCAACAGCGCCGGCGTCCTCGACGCGCCCGAGCCCACCTACACCGCCGTCCACGTCAGCGCCCCGGAGGCGCTTTACGCTGCGCTGCCCGACGCGCAGGGCTTGCTCATTTCCGCCGTCGGCATCGACGGCGCCGCCACCGACTTTGCCCGGTACCGTCACGCGGGCGAGAAAATCGCGTCGGATCATGATGTTACCATCCTCCGCGTCGGGCTGGTGCTGGGCGAAACCTCCTATGGCGGCTCGTCGCTCGCCCGCGCTCTGGCCGCCCTGCCGGTCTTCACCCCGGTCGTCGGCGACGGGCAACAGACGTTCAACCCGATCCACGCCGCTGATCTGGCCCGCGCCGTCGATCACCTGCTGCGCCATCCCCCCGGCCCCGGCCCGCATGACATCGGCGGACCGGAAACCGTGACCCAGGCCGGGATGCTGCACTCCCTCCGCGCCTGGTTCGGCCTGTCCCCCACCCGCCTGCTACGCCTGCCTGTCGGGCTTGCCAAAGCCATGGGCCGGATTGGCGACGCCATGCGCCTCGGCCCGATCTCCGCCACTTCGGTCGCGCAACTCCAGAACGGCGTCCTGGCCGACCATGCCAGGCTGACCGAGACCCTGCCGGACAAACCCCGCGGCCTCTCGAACTTCCTCGACAGCCGCCCGGCCGGCACGCAGGACCTCTGGCACGCAAGGCTCTACCTCGCCCGCCCGGCCCTGCGCATCGTGCTGGCCCTTCTGTGGCTGGCCTCCGGCCTCTTGGGCCTCTTCCTGCCACGCGCCGATTTCCTGCCCCTGATCCCGGACACGACCCTCCCGGACGCAGCCCTCGTCGCGATGGCCCGTCTGGGCGGCCTCCTGGACCTTGCCCTCGCCGCTGCCCTTTTCCGCGGCTGGCGCCCCCGATTGGTCGCCGGGCTTCAGGCGGCGCTGGTCCTCTCCTACACCCTCGCCTTCACGATCCTTGCCCCGGGCCTGTGGCTGCTGCCCCTGGGCGGACTGCTCAAGAACCTGCCCATCCTCGCCCTCATCGCGGTCCACGCCATCCTCGAAGACGAGCGCTGACGATGGACCCCTACCTGATCACCAAATGGCTCCATATCCTCAGCTCAACCGTCCTCTTCGGTACCGGCATCGGCACCGCGTTCCAGATGGTCTGGGCGATGCGCACGGGCCGCGTGCAGACAATCCATTCCGTCGCCTCTGGCGTGGTGGTGGCCGACTGGCTCTTCACCACCCCCGCCGGGATCGTGCAGCCGCTCACCGGCCTTGCGCTCATCCACATGGCAGGCTTCGAGCCCTTCGCACCGTGGCTCCTGGCGACCTACGCTCTGTACGTGCTGGCCTTCCTCTGCTGGGCGCCCGTCGTGCGCCTGCAAATCCGCATCCGCGACCTTGCCGCCGAGGCCCTGCGCACCGACGCCCCCCTGCCGCAGGCCGCGCACCGCGCCTACCGCCTCTGGTTCGCCCTCGGCTGGCCCGCCTTCGCGGCGCTGACATGCGTCTTCTGGCTGATGGTCACGAAACCCGCGCTGTGGTAGGCGCGTCAGCTGTTCTTCTTGATGAATTTCCGGATGAACCCGCGGATTTCCCGCGCCGCGCTGGTGTCCATCTCCTTGCACAGCTCGATGAACGTGTCGCGGTCATCCTTGTTCAGCCGCAGGATCAGCTGGCTGTCCTTCTTTCCGGCTTTCTTGTCGTCACTCTTGGCCACGAGAGCTCCTGATTTGCGTTTTCCGTCACCGGCTTGCCAAGGTATATACAAAGCATATGCAGTCTTGGCAAACGCTCTTGCATATCATTTCCCTGACCTCCGAAACCGTGCCGATCCCAGCCAAACCTTGCGATTTTGCGCCAGTTGCGCCAAACGCAAGGGCGGACAGGCCCAACCGGAGACACCGCCATGCCCAACGCGAAAACGGTCAAGGATTACATCCGCACAATCGTCGACTTCCCGCATGAAGGCATCATGTTCCGCGATGTCACCACGCTCTTTGCCGACCCGCGCGGACTGCGCCTTGCGGTGGATCAGTTGCTGCATCCCTATGCCGGTATGGCAATCGACAAGGTCGCGGGGCTCGAGGCGCGCGGCTTCATCCTCGGTGGCGCCGTGGCGCACCAGCTGGGCAAGGGATTCGTGCCGATCCGCAAGAAGGGCAAGCTGCCCGGCAAGGTGATTTCCGAGGAGTACCTGCTGGAATACGGCGAGGCCATCGTCGAGATCCACGACGACGCCATCACCCCCGGCGAAAAGGTCCTGCTGGTCGATGACCTTCTGGCCACCGGCGGCACCGCCGAGGCGGGTATCAAGCTGATCGAACGGCTGGGCGGCGAGATCGTCGGCTGCGCCTTCGTCATCGACCTGCCCGAACTGGGCGGGCGCAAACGGATCGAGGCGCTCGGCATGGACGTCCACACCCTCTGCGAATTCGACGGGGCCTAAAGCTCCTCGTACCAGTCGTCGATGATCTTCACCGCCTCCTCGGCGGACTCCACGAATTGAAAGAGGTCGAGGTCCTCGGCGCTGATCGTTCCGGCCTCCGACAGCGCCTCCCAGTTGATGATCTTTCGCCAGAATTCCTCGCCGAACAGCAGGAATGGCACACGTTTCATCCGGTCCGTCTGGATCAGCGTCAGCGCCTCGAACATCTCGTCCAGCGTCCCGAACCCGCCGGGGAAACAGCAGATCGCCTTCGCGCGCATCAGGAAATGCATCTTGCGGATGGCGAAGTAATGGAAGTTGAAGCACAGCCCCGGCGTCACGTATTCGTTCGGCGCCTGCTCGTGCGGCAGCACGATGTTCAGCCCGATCGACGTACCGCCCGCATCGGCCGCCCCGCGGTTGCCCGCCTCCATCACGCCGGGCCCGCCGCCCGTCGCCACGACGAACTCGCGCCCGTAGCTCTGCATCGACTTCTCGGTCAGCATCTTCGCAAAGCTGCGCGCCTCGTCATAAAACCGCGATAGTTCCGCCAACGTCTCGGTCCGCGCGGTATCCTTGACCGCAGGTTCGGGAATCCGCGCGCCGCCGAACAGCACCACCGTGCTCTCGATCCCGCGCTCGTTCAGGATCATCTCGGGCTTCAGCAGCTCCAGCTGCAACCGCACGGGCCGCAGCTCGTCGCGGCACAAAAAATCGTCGTCGGCAAAGGCCAGGCGATAGGCCGGCGCACGGGTCTGCGGCGTGTCGGGCACCTGCTCGGCGGTGTTGCGGTCGGAATGCGCGTCCCGAAACTGGCTATTGCGGTCGTCTTTCATCCTGAACTTCCCTGTTGGGTTCGTTTTTCCACCCGTATAGGGTTCCACGCGATTTGCCTAGATACGGGGCATACAGGAAAGGCTTTGAAATGGACTGGAAAACCGAGATCGCCGCCGCGAAATTCCGCATCGCTCCGTACCTGCGCCGTACCCCGGTGGCGCAGGTGTCGGGCTTCGGCCTCGACCGCCCCATCGAGCTCAAGCTGGAGCACACCCAGCACACCGGCAGCTTCAAGCCGCGCGGCGCCTTCAACACCCTTCTGTCGCAGGACGTCCCCAAGGCCGGGCTGGTCGCAGCCTCGGGCGGCAACCACGGTGCCGCCGTGGCCTATGCCGCCGCAAAACTTGGCCACCGTGCCCGCATCTACGTGCCCGAAATGGCCGGCCCCGCCAAGATCGCCCTGATCCGCGACCAGGGCGCCGATTTGCACGTGGTCGAAGGCGCCTATTCCAATGCGCTCGATGCCGCCCGCGAATACGAGGCCGAAACCGGCGCGATGCAGATCCACGCATACGACGCGCCCGCCACCGTGGTGGGCCAGGGCACCTGCATGGCCGAGTGGGAGGACCAGGGACTGGAGGCCGACACGATCCTGATCGCCGTCGGCGGCGGCGGCTTGATCGCCGGCGCGCTGGCTTGGCTCGACGGGCGACGCAAGGTCGTGGCGGTTGAGCCTGAGACCTGCGCCGCGCTGAGTGCCGGACTTGAAGCCGGCAAGGCCGTCGATGTCGAGGTCTCGGGCGTCGCGGCCAACGCGCTTGGCGCGCGGCGCATCGGGTCGATCTGCCTCGACCTCGCGCAAGCGCACGACGTGACCTCCGTCACCGTCAGCGACGACGCCATCACCGTCGCTCAGCATGCGCTCTGGAAAGACGCCCGCCAGCTTGTCGAACCCGCCGGTGCCACCGCCCTCGCCGCGTTGAGCAGCGGCGCCTACAGGCCTGAAAAAGATGAGCGCGTCGCGGTCTTGGTCTGCGGCGGCAATCTCACGCCAGACCCCTTATCGGCGGATTGACGCCCGTTTTCACGCTTTGCCGAAACGACCGGGAACGCTCTTGGAAATCGCCGCGTTGAGGCGTCAGATTGCCAACGGACATTCCGTCTGCATGGCACGCCCATGTGAGTGAGGAGGATTTCCAAATGAAGACCCGACTTCTGAGCCTGACCCTTGCCGGCACCCTCGGCGCTGGCGCCGCCATGGCGGATGTCGACGCAACCGCCGTGACCGACCTGAACCTGCGCGCGGGCCCCAGCCCGGCGCAACCCGTGATCGCCGTGATCCCCAATGCCAGCGCCGTCAGCATCCAGGGCTGCATCGAGGCCAGCTCCTGGTGCGAGGTCAGTTACAATGGCACCCAGGGATGGGCCTATGGCGACTATCTTGCCGCGTCCACCGATGCCGGTTCGGTCCGCGTCATCGAGAACCGCAGCACGATGCAGCTTCCGACCGTGACCTATGACTACAGCGAAGCCGACACCGTCGCGGCTGGCGGTGCCATCGGCACGGTGGTCGAAGACACCTACGTCACCCCGATCACGCCGCCCGACAACACGGTTGTCTACGTGCGCGACAACCCGGTGGAGCCGATCTATCTCGACGGCGAAGTCGTGACCGGCGCCCAGCTGCCCGCGGCCGTGACGCTGCAACCCGTCCCCGATACCGAGTATCGTTACGCCTATGTGAACGGCGTGCCGGTGCTGGTGGAACCGGCAGAGCGCCGCGTGGTCTACGTGGTACGGTAAGGCCGTATCCCGACCCCTTGTCCCTCGGCGGGCGTCCTCGGACGCCCGCCTTTTTCATGCGCGCAGGGCGGAACCTGCCGCGAATGACCGGCGTCGCGTCGCATTGCGATCCCCCCCGTCCGCCCGTATAGGGCATTTCAGCACAACACGACCTGCCAAGGGGAGCACGCAACAGATGTCCAACGCACAGCTTGAAACCGCAATCGAGTCCGCATGGGAAACCCGCGACCAGATCACACCCTCGACAGGCGGCGAGACGCGCGAAGCCATCGAGGCGACGCTTGACGCTCTCGACAGCGGCAAACTGCGCGTGGCCGAACGGCAGGACAACGGCGACTGGCTCGTCAACCAATGGGCCAAGAAGGCCGTGCTGCTGGGCTTTCGCCTCAAGGACATGGAACCACAGGCGGGCGGCCCGCAAGGCAGCACCTGGTGGGACAAGGTCGACAGCAAGTTCAAGGGCTGGGGCGACACCGAATGGAAAGAGGGCGGCTTTCGCGCCGTGCCGAACTGCATCGTGCGCAAATCGGCCTATATCGCCCCCGGCGTGGTGCTGATGCCCTCTTTCGTGAACCTCGGCGCCTATGTGGACGAAGGCACGATGGTCGACACCTGGGCCACAGTCGGCTCCTGCGCGCAGATCGGCAAGGGCGTGCACCTGTCGGGCGGCGTCGGCATCGGCGGCGTGCTGGAACCGATGCAGGCCGGCCCCACGATCATCGAGGACAACTGCTTTATCGGCGCCCGCTCCGAGGTCGTCGAGGGCTGCATCGTGCGCGAAGGCTCGGTTCTGGGCATGGGCGTCTATATCGGCAAATCCACCAAGATCGTCGACCGCGAAACCGGCGAGGTCTTCATGGGCGAAGTGCCGCCCTACTCGGTCGTCGTGTCGGGCTCGATGCCCACCAAGAACAACCTCAACCTCTATTGCGCCGTGATCGTAAAGCGCGTGGACGAAAAGACCCGCTCCAAGACCGCCATCAACGAACTGCTGCGCGACTGATCCCTGCGCGGCAGGCCCGGCACGAGGTCCCTCATGGCCAAAGATCCTGACAAGAAAAAGCCTCAGCAGGTCTTCACCCTGCTGGTCGAGATCGGACGCAAGTCCGGCGACGGCCTGCCGGACAAGGCCACCGGGGCCGCGCTGGTCGTCTATGCCTCTGGCGTGGACGAGGCCGAGGCGGTGCGCGAAACCGTGGCGATCCTGAAACAGGCCGACACCGCGCCCCTGGATGTCTCGGGCTACGGCACACTCGACGAACGCCTCGCCGAAGGCCACGAGATCGGCGAGGACGAGCGCGACCTCATGCAGCGCGCGCTCGATGAGAACGCCGTTATCGTCGCCCAGATGACGCCCTTCTACGACTAGACTGCCGCGCGGCTCAGGCCGCGCGGCTGGTGGCCAGCGTCACCGCCTCGAAGGGTTTCAGCACCGGCCAGACCGGCTTGGCATGTTCCGGCAGACGGTTGCGGTCGAACGACGCCAGCACGCTTGCGGCAATGGCCGCGGGCTTGCGCCGCAGCCGCCCGATATAAAGGCTTTCCAGCGCGCATCCCGCCGCCAGGACGGCCTCGTGCCCCGGCAACAGCAGATGGTGATAGGTCACAAGGTCCGGCCCCTTGGCGTGAAAGGCGGAGCGGTCGTTCACAAGGTGCCGCGCCGGCACAAGAACCGCCTCGCGGCCGAACATGTATTCGACCTCGCTGCCGTGCATCACCAGCCGCTGCTGCGGCGAGACCACGATGTCCTGCGTCAGCTTGAAATAGGGCGCCCGCAGGCGGATGGGCCGGAAACTGCCCCGCGCGGGAACGGTCCGCTTGACCACCTGCAACACCGGCACGCGCTGGCCGTCATCCGTCAGCACAACGTCGCCACGGCGGATCTCGCCTGCCGGACGCTCGCCCCGGTCTGTCATGATCGGCACCTGCGCAGTCAGTGCTGGCAGCGGTCCCACCGGCTCGATCCGGTCGGACAGGGCCAGGAACATCACCTCCTCGTCCACCTCGAAATTGCATCCATGGGCGAAAACCGCGTTCAGGTCGTCGATCGGCAGGGGCAGCGTGGCAGTCATCGCCACGGTGTGCACCTGGTCGGATTCGGGCCGCTCCAGCGTCAGCCGGGCCCACCCTTCGGTGCTGTCCCAGGAATAGGTCAGGCGCAGGATATCCAGCCGCCCGTCGCCATCCACCGGCAGGGTTGCGTGACAGATGTCGTCGCCCTGCGCGTCCACCAGGACGATACCGCCCTGCGGCAACGCCTGGATCGAAAACAGGCCCGGCATCGGCCATGTCCGGCGGAACGCCAGCATGGTCTGCGGCCGTATATCAGCCGAGATGCGGCTCTCGACCACCAGGCTGCCACGGTGCAGCACCCGGTCCGCCCCGGTTTCCGTCAGTCGCGGGTCCGGCTTGAACCAGCCATCGTCGCGATCACGCAGTCCGATCCATCCCATTGTCACGCCACCCATTTCTTTGAAAGGATCTGCGCCTCGAAGCCGCGCAGCATCCGTCTTGCCGCGGGGCTGTAGCCTTCGGCGGTTTCGGGGTCGATTTCGGGGAACAGGGTGCAGATCTCTTGCAGCACCTCGGCCTCGAAACTGTCCTTGATCTGCGGCCCGGGCAGAAAGCTTTCGGTCGGCAACCCTTCCGAGACGATGACCTGATGCCGGTCGAACAGCAGGTGAAAGTAATCCACGGTGTCGACCTCGACGCGTCGCACGCTGCGGTCGTTGACCAGGTCCTTGGCCGCCACCAGCACCTCGCGCTCACCGAACAGCAGCTCGGCCAGGCTGTCGCGGATCAGGATCCGGTGCAGCGGCGAAAGCCACAGTTCACCATGCGCGCCGAACGTGCCCGCCTGAATGCGGATCGGGGCGTACTGCCCCGTTCCGGCAACCTCTCGGTGGCCGATCCAGCGCACCGGCTGCAACCCTTCGTCGCGCGTCATGACAAGATCGCCCACGCACAGGTCCTCGACCGCGACCTCGCCGCGCTCGCACCGAATGCGCGACCCGCGCACGAAACACGGGATCGAATTCAGCGTGACAAAGCCGGTATCGCTCTGCCCGTTCGCGCTTTCGACCGTGTAGGTAAAGTTGACTTCCTCGACGTCGCCATCCCCCACGACCGTAAGGGTGCCGTCCGCGTTCAACTGCACCGTCTGTCCGGTGGCCAGCGTGACCGTGCTGCCCGCAACGACGTTCTGCCCGTTGATCTGCGTGATCGTCAGCGCACCGGAGGTGTTGTTCACGTCGTTGTCCAGAACATCCAGCGTCTTCGACCCTGTCGGATACAGCTTGGACACATCGTCCAGCGCCACCAGCGTCGTCTGCACGCTGTTGCCCGCGATGATCAGCGTCGAGTCGTAATTGGCGTCCGTAACATCCGCGATACCGATCCGGATCGAGTTCACATCGTCCGAATTGACCGGAATCGTCAGCGTCATCGTAACGGTGAAACCGTCCATCTCGGTGTTGTACTGGTCCGAGGTATTGTCGACGTACAGGTTCGCGTTAGACCCGGCATTCAGGTTGTTGGGGTCGATATCCCCGTCCCCTACGCTCAGCGGGACCTGCGTGCCGTTGATCCAGACTCCGACGAAGTCCTGAAAGGAACCCACCGCGTATTCGGGGAATTCTTCCGAGGCGAAGACGAATTGCATCGTCATCACGTCGCCCGTCGGAATGAAATCGACGTCGAGGTAAGAGGCGTCGTAGGTATTGGCTCCGGCCGCCGCGTTGAACATCGGGTCGTTGTTGGGACCGCTGGAACTGGTCGTGGTCTGACTGGACTGGTTGGAATCGTTCGACCACCACCAGGTCGAATTGGTGAATCCGTTCAGGTCCCCGGTCGAAAACATGACCCCGGTATCCGACGGCATCACACCCGGCGAGACCGAGTTGCCTTGCGTGTATATCCCCGAAGAATCGTTGTCGCCGGTGTAAGAGGCGCTGATCACCTGAACACCGTCACCAAAGATCGTCTCGGCCATTTCTCTTGCCGACGCACGATCGTCTATAGGGATTTCAACGCCCCTGACCATACTGCCCACCTCATGTACGTCCAAGGTCAGCGCACGCCAAGAATCGGCTTTTCCGGTGGTCCGGTCTGACACGTCGCGGCTTGTTTTTATGTGCCTGCTTGCGTGTCGGGCGATTTGCCCAGCTGCTCTTTTGCCCTGCCTCGGGTCATTTATTAAGGATCGGTTACCACGTTTTTTTCGCTTTGTTAAGGAATTCCGTCACCGATCCCGATCCGGAGGCAAAGTTTTTTCCCGGCGCGGGTTTGCGGTTACAGACCGTGCAGGCTAGGTCTGTCGAAAGTTCACAGGATAGACCTCCATGCCACAAGACTCCGCCCCCATCGACCCGGTCGACCTGACCGCACAACTGGTGCGCTGCGCCTCGGTCACCCCCGAGGAAGGCGGCGCGCTCGTGTTGCTGGAAAACCTTCTGTCCGAGGCGGGCTTCACCTGCACCCGCGTGGACCGGGGCGGCATCGCCAATCTCTTCGCGCGCTGGGGCGAAAAGGGCGCGGCCCGCAGCTTTGGCTTCAACGGGCATACCGACGTGGTGCCGGTGGGCGATGCCGCAGCCTGGACCGCCGATCCCTTCGGCGCGGAAATTCGCGACGGCCAGCTTTGGGGCCGCGGCGCCACCGACATGAAATCCGGCGTCGCCGCTTTCGCCGCCGCGGCAATCGACTTTGTGCGCACCACGCCGCCCGAGGGCGCGATCCTGCTCGCCATAACCGGCGACGAGGAGGGCGATGCGCAGGATGGCACCGTGGCCCTGCTTGACTGGATGGCAACCGAGGGCGAAGCGATGAGCGCCTGCCTCGTGGGCGAGCCCACCTGCCCCGAAACCATGGGCGACATGATGAAGATCGGCCGCCGCGGCTCGATGTCGGCGTGGATCACGCTGACCGGGGTGCAGGGGCATTCCGCCTACCTGCACCGGGCGCTGAACCCGCTTCCGGCGATGGCACGGCTGGCCGACCGCCTGTCCAGCCACGTGCTGGACGACGGCACCGATCATTTCGACCCGTCAACGCTCGCCGTGGTGACCATCGACACCGGCAACCCGGCGACCAACGTGATCCCCGAAAGCACGCGCATGACGGTCAACATCCGTTACAACGATGCCCATAGCGGCGACAGCCTGACCAGGTGGCTGCAATCCGAGCTGGATTCGGTCTGCGACAGCTTCGGCGTCACCGGCGAGATGACGGTGAAGAATTCCGGCGAAAGCTTCCTCACGCCGCCGGGGCCGCTTTCGGACCTCGTGTCGAGCGCGGTTCAGGCCGAGACAGGCCAGACGCCGGTCCTGTCGACCAGCGGCGGCACATCCGACGCGCGCTTCGTCAAGGATCACTGCCCGGTGGTGGAATTCGGCCTGGTGGGGCAGACCATGCACCAGGTCGACGAGCGGGTGGACATCGCCCATATCGAACAGCTCAAGGCGATCTATGCCCGCGTGCTGAAAGACTATTTCGCGTGATCCGCCGCCAGCTGGTGGTGATGCTGAAAGAGCCCCGGCCGGGCAGGGTGAAGACCCGCCTGGCCCGCGACATCGGTCCTCCCGCCGCCACCTGGTGGGTCCGACACCAGACCGCCCGTCTCCTGCGCCGCCTGCGCGACCCTCGCTGGGACCTCGTGCTGGCCGTCGCCCCGGACGTCGCCGGCCTGTCCAGCCGCGCCTGGCCGGATGACCTTGAACGCATGCCTCAGGGCCCCGGCAACCTCGGCGACCGCATGGCGCGGGTGATGCGCACGCGCCCGCCCGGTCCGGTCTGCATCATCGGCGGCGACATTCCCGGCATCACTCCCGCCCATATCGCCCGGGCCTTTGCCAGTCTTGGCCGGAACGACGCGGTCTTCGGCCCGGCCCCCGACGGCGGCTACTGGCTGATCGGGATGAAACGCACCCGCGCGGTGCCCGCGACCTTCCTGCAAGACGTCCGCTGGTCCACC
Source organism: Roseovarius sp. THAF8 (assembly GCF_009363735.1). Taxonomy (NCBI): domain Bacteria; kingdom Pseudomonadati; phylum Pseudomonadota; class Alphaproteobacteria; order Rhodobacterales; family Roseobacteraceae; genus Roseovarius; species Roseovarius sp. THAF8. The sequence continues at coordinate 1,878,068 of NZ_CP045410.1, forward strand.
GAGCACGCGCTGGCAGATAGCCGCGCAACACTACCGGACTCGCGGATCGGTCTGGTCGACACGTTGCGGGATGTGGACACGGCGGACGATCTTCGCGCGCCGTAACCCGTTTCGCCGCGGGCCAAGCCCGCGTCGACCGGCTGGGGGTTTCACCCCCAGACCCCCGAGAGTATTTTCGGCAAGAAAAAGCAGGCGCTCCGGCACGTGCCGGCAATCTTCGCATGGCACGCCCCCCACCTTCGTGCTACGTCCCGAGGCATGAGCGAGTTGCCTTCCAAATCACAGGTCCTGCAATGGATCTCGGACAATCCGACCCTGACCTCCAAGCGGGACATCGCCAAGGCGTTCGGCATCAAGGGCGCGGCGCGGATCGACCTCAAGCGCATCCTGAAGGAGCTGGAGGCCGAAGGGCACCTGGAAAAGCGCAAGAAGACCTATCGCGACCCCGACAAGCTGCCGCCCGTGAGCGTGCTGCAGGTCAGTGACCAGACGCCCGACGGCGAGCTTCTGGCACGTCCCCTGGAATGGCATGGCGAGGGCGTCGAGCCGGTCGTCCTGCTGATCCCCCGCGCCAGCGATCCCGCGCTCGGCCCCGGCGACCGCATCCTGGGCCGGTTGCAGGAGGTCAAGGGCGAGGCACATCACTACGAGGCGCGGCTCATCCGCCGGATCGGGACCAACCCGCGCAAGGTGCTGGGCGTCTTCAAGAAAACCGCCGAGGGTGGGCGCATCCTGCCGATCGACAAGGGCGACGGCAAGGAATGGCTGGTCGCGCCCTCCGCCACCGGCGGCGCCAGGGACGGCGAGCTGGTCGAGGCCGAACAGGCCGGGCCCAAGGGCCGCATGGGCCTGCCGCAGGCCCGCATCCTCGACCGTCTGGGCGACCCGACCGCGCCCAAGGCCGTGTCCCTCATTGCCATCCACCAGCACGGCATCCCCGATGATTTCCCGGATGATGTCATCGCCGAGGCCGACGCGCAGAAACCTCAGGGCCTCAAAGGCCGAGAGGATCTGCGCGACCTGCCGCTCGTCACCATCGACCCGGCGGACGCCCGCGACCACGACGATGCCGTCTGGGCCCATCCCGACGATGACCCCAAGAACGAGGGCGGGCATGTCATCTGGGTCGCCATCGCCGATGTCGCCTGCTACGTCACCCCCGGCTCTGCCCTCGATGCCGAGGCCCGCAAGCGCGGCAACTCCAGCTATTTCCCCGACCGGGTCGTGCCGATGCTGCCCGACCGGCTGTCGGGCGATCTCTGTTCCCTGCACGAAGGCGTGCCGCGCGCCTGCATCGCCGTACGGATGCAGATCGACGCCCATGGCGAGAAAATCGGCCACCGCTTCGTGCGCGGCCTGATGCGCTCCGCCGCCTCGCTCACCTACCAGCAGGTACAGGCCGCGCGCGACGGCTCCCAGGACGACAAATGCGGACCCCTCATGGACGAGGTCATAGACCCACTCTACGAGGCCTTCGCCGCCCTGCAAGAAGCGCGCAACACCCGCCAGCCGCTCGATCTGGACCTTCCCGAACGCAAGGTCGTGCTCAGCGACGAAGGCAAGGTCACCTCCGTCAACTTTGCCGACCGCCTCGATGCCCACAAGCTGATCGAGGACATGATGGTGCTGGCCAACGTGGCCGCCGCCGAGACGCTGATCGCAAAGAAATCCCCCCTCCTCTTCCGCGTCCACGAAGAGCCGCCGCCAGAGAAGCTCGACACCCTGCGCGAGGTGGCCGAGGCCGCGGGCCTGACGCTGGCCAAGGGCCAGGTGCTGAAGACAGCCCACCTCAACCAACTCCTGCACGGCGCGGCGGGCACCGACCATGTCGAAGTCATCAACCTCGCCACCCTGCGCTCGATGACGCAGGCCTATTATGCACCGTCCAATTTCGGGCATTTCGGCCTCGCGCTGCAATCCTACGCCCATTTCACGTCGCCCATCCGCCGCTATGCCGACCTGATCGTGCACCGGGCACTGATCTCGGCGCATGGCTGGGGCGAGGACGGGCTTTCAAAGGCCGACGAGGAACGCCTGCAAAGCACCGGCGAGCACATCTCGGAAACCGAGCGCCGCTCGATGATGGCCGAGCGGGACACCAATGACCGCTATCTCGCGGCCTTCCTGTCGGAACGCATCGGCGAGGAATTCACCGGGCGGATCAGCGGCATCGCCAAGTTCGGCGCCTTCGTGCGGCTCGATGAGACGGGTGCGGACGGCCTCATCCCGATGCGCGCGCTTGGTAACGAGTACTTCCACCTCGACCGTGACCGCGGCACGCTGATGGGATCCGATACCGGCATGGTCATCGGCTTGGGCCAGCGCGTTGTCGTCCGCCTCAGCGAAGCTGCACCTGTCACCGGCGGCCTCGGGCTCGAACTGATACGCCTCGACGGCAAGGCGATCACGCCCGCAGGCCCGGACACGCCCCGCACCGGGCGGGGACGCGGCAAGCCCAAAGGCGGGCGCGGCGGACCCAAGCGCAAACTGGCGCGCGAAAAGCACAAGGCCGACAAGACCAAGCGCAAGGTCTCGCGCAAGCGTCGCTAAACGCCCGCCGGCAACCAGACCATGTAACCACCGTAAGTTGCCATCAGCCAGATCATGTAAGCACCGTAGGCCGCCAGCAGCATCGCGCCCTCGCGCCGGTCGATCCGCGCCCCGGTGAAGGCAAACGCCACGAACACCACCGCCGAGCCCAGCAGCACGGCGAGGTCCAGCCCCGCGATCGGCAGAGGCGCGGCCATTGGCACCACCAGCACCGTCGCTCCCAGTATCCCCAGAATATTGAAGATATTGCTGCCGATGATGTTGCCAAAGGCGACGTCACCCTGCCCCTTGCGCGCGGCCAGCACCGAGGTCACCAGCTCCGGCATCGACGTGCCGATCGCCACGACCGTCAGCCCGATCACCGAGTCGCTCATCCCCAGCATCTGCGCCAGCCCCACGGCCCCCGACACCAGAAACCGCGCCCCAGCCAGGATCACCACCAGCCCGAGCAACAGCCCCAACGCCGCACGGCCCACGCGCACCGGCGCTTCGGGCAACAAATCGCCTTCCGCGACATAAACCTCGCCCGCCGCCGTCGGCCCCTTGCGCTCAGCCATAAACGTAAACGCCAGGTAGCCCGCCAGCGCCAGCATCAGGCCCAGCCCGGCCACGCGCCCCATCTCGCCGCTCAGCACCAGCGCCGCGCAGGCCAACGTCGCGCCCAGCATCACGGTCCCATCCCGCGCCAGTGCCCGCCGCGCCACCAGAATGGGCGAGATCAGCGCCGCGATCCCCACGATCAGCAACGTGTTCCCGATATTGCTGCCCACCACGTTGCCCAGGGCAATCCCCGGCGACCCGACCCAGGCCGCCTGCAAGCTGGTCACCAGTTCCGGCGCGGACGTGCCGAAGCCCACAATGGTCAGCCCGATCACCAGCGGCGACACGCCCAGGCCTCGGGCCAGCTGCACCGCGTTGCGCACCAGCAACTCGCCACCAAGGAGCAGCCCCGCCAGCCCGGCGATCACGAACACGATATCCAATTCGGATAACTCCAATCCCGCGCAAAAGGCGCGTTGCTGGGAATTTGAGCAGGCTCCGTCCCACTTCAAGATAGCGCCGGAAAGAATCCGCTGCCGTGACAGGTTCATCGCGCCTCATGCCCGCAAACCCTGCTGACAAAAACCGTCACCATGTGGCATCATACTCCGCGCCATGACCCGGACCGAACGCCTTTTCAAACTGATGCAGGCCCTGCGCATCGTCCCGGCCCCCGCCACGGCGCAGGCGCTGGCGGACCGGCTCGACGTGACCGCCCGCACCATCTATCGCGATATCGACGCCCTGCGCGGGCTTGGCGCGGTGATCGACGGTGCGGCGGGCTTCGGCTATCGCCTGATAGAGGATGCCGCCCTGCCCCCGCTCAACTTCGACGAGGACGAGCTGGAGGCGCTGGTGCTGGGCCTGCGCGAGGTGGGCGAGGTGGGCGACAGCACCCTGGCCGACGCCGCGCAATCGGCGCTTGCCAAGCTGCGCGCCCGCCTGCCGCAGACGCAGGCGCACCGGCTGGATCACGCCGTCCTCTCGGCCCGCCGCTTCACCCCCCTGCCGCAATCGGGCGTTGACACCGCCCGCCTGCGCCGCGCCACGTGGGAGGAAAAGACCATCCGTTTCGATTATTCCGACGCCGAGGGCCGCGAAACCACCCGCGAGGTCGACCCCCTGTCGGTCGTCCTCATGCAATCCTCGCTCTGTCTTCTGGCCTTCTGCCACCTGCGCGGCGATTTCCGTGCCTTCCGCCTCGACCGGATGCGCGGGCTGGACCTCACCGGCGCGTCCTTCCGGCCCCGCCGCGCGATCCTGTTGCGCGAATGCCTTGCCGCCATGACCTGCGACACGGGCCAGGAAACGGCCTGATCACAGGCGACACTTCGCCCGGCCACATGATTGAATGCTTTTGAAACAAACTGTTTCAGGCTATGCTCCGATCAAACCCAGCAAAAAGGGGCGAGCAATGTTTGTCAGGTATCTCTTTCCAGTTCTGGGCGCGGCGCTATTGTCCGGCGGCGCGGCGGCCACGGCCCTCGAATCGTCGATCCGGCCCGTCGCGCGACCCGCCGCCGCCACGCCAACCCCGCAGGTCACCCGCGTTTCCGTATCCACCAGATCGCTACGTCCCAAGCTGCGCCCCGAGGCGCTGAGCGACAACTCCGGCGAGGCGCAACTCACCCGCGTCTCCAACCCCGCCTTCGACAACTGGGTTCGCTCCTTCCGTGGCCGTGCCCTGTCGCGCGGGGTCAGCGCGCGGGTCTTCGACGCCGCCTTCCAGAACATCAACTACAACGCCGACGTGGTCTCGAAAGACCGCAACCAGGCCGAGTTCAAACGCCAGATCTGGGATTACCTCGACAGCGCCGCCTCGCCCGAACGCGTCGACATGGGCCAACAGGCCCTCAGCCGCCACCGCAGCGCGCTAAGCCGGATCGAACAGGCCTACGGGGTCGAGGCCGAGGTCGTCACCGCCGTCTGGGGCCTGGAAAGCAAGTACGGCACCCGCATGGGCGACATCCCGGTGATCGAGGCCCTGTCCACGCTGTCTTTCGACGGTCGCCGCGGCGCCTTTTTCGAAAAGCAACTGATCGCCGCGCTGAAGATCCTCCAGAACGGCGACACCACGCCGCGCAATTTCCTCGGCTCCTGGGCCGGGGCAATGGGTCACACGCAATTCATCCCCACCTCTTACGAGGCCTATGCCGTGGATTTCACCGGCGATGGCCGCCGCGACATCTGGTCGAACGACCCCTCCGACGCGCTCGCCTCCACCGCCGCCTACCTGAAACGCTTCGGCTGGCGCAAGGGCATGCCCTGGGGCGTCGAGGTACGTGTGCCCAACGGCGCCCGCTTCGGCAACACCAGCCGGATGCCCTCGCAATGGGCCGCCCAGGGCGTCGTCGGCGTCGATGGCCGCGCGGTGCGCGACTACGGCTCGGCCCGGATCATCCAGCCCGCCGGACCTGCCGGCGCGTCCTTCATGGTCTTCGCCAATTTCGACGTGATCAAGCGCTACAACAACGCCGACGCCTACGCCATTGGCGTCGGGCACCTGTCGGACCGCATAAAGGGCGGCCCCGGGATCCAGGCCAGCTGGCCGCGCGGCTATACCCCCGTCAGCTTCGAGGAGCGCAAGGAAATCCAGCGCCGGCTGAAGCAGATGGGCTATCCGCTGGAAAAGATCGACGGCATCATCGGACCTAACACCGCCAAGTCTATTATGAACTTCCAGCAAAGCGCCGGTATGAAGACCGACGGCTTCGCCTCGCGCGAGGTGCTCAAACGCCTGCGCTCGCGCTGACCACGTGCACCCGCCCCGGAACGCGCAGCGCGCCGTCCGGGGCCTCGAACTCTTTCAAGGCGTCGCGCAGCTTCTCCGCCACGGCGGCATAGTCCCCGCGGCCGCCGCCCATATCCTTGACGATCCGCCCCGCCGGCCCCTCGCGAGAGGCGAAGGTGGCGTTCTGCTCCAGGTCGCCGATGGGCGTCAAAGTGATCTCCTCGGTGGTCAGGCCGATGCCGTCGAACCCGGCGGAATCAAGAATCTCCCGCACATAGTCCGCCTCTGAAAACGCCATCGGCCCCGGCGCGCGCGGGTCCTGCGGCGGCGGCGCGCCGACCACGGATTTCGCCGCCTCGGCGGGGACACGGAACCACGGGTTGCCGTCCATCCCGGCCCAGCACACGAAGGTCATGCGCCCACCCGCTTTCAAAGCACCCCGCATGTTGGCGAAGGCCGCCCTCGGGTCGTCAAAGAACATCACGCCGAAACGTGACACAAGGTGATCCGCCGCCACGTCCCCGAACGGATGCACCTGCGCATCCGCCAGAACACAGGTGGCATTTGCGACGCCCTCCGCATCCAGCCGCTCACGGGCCAGGTCCAGCATCGGCCCCGACACGTCCAGCCCGGTCACATGGCCAGCCTCGCCCACGATCTTCGCTTCGGCGATCAGGCCTGCCCCGGTGCCGCAGCCGATATCGACGACCTTGTCGCCCGCCCGCAACCCGGCGCGGTCCAGCAGCAGGTCCAGAACCGGCGCCATCAGACCGTCGAACATCGCCTGTTCCCGCACCCAGACTTCGCCCGCCTTGCCGGACCAGTGATCCGCCTGCTCGGTGTTGACGATCCCGCTCATGCCGCCCGGCCCGCGGCCATCACGCACAGGATCTCGAACATGATCGATACACCCAGGAACGCGGTGTTGCCGCTGGCGTCGAACGGTGGTGACACCTCGACCATGTCCGCGCCCACGATATTGACGCCCTCAAGCTCCCGGCACACCTGCAACGCCTGATACGAATTCGGCCCGCCCACCTCGGGCGTCCCGGTGCCGGGCGCGAAGGTCGGATCGACGAAATCGATGTCATAGGACACGTAGGTCGGTTTATCGCCCACGATCTCGCGCGCCTCGGCCATCACGTCGGCCACGCCACGCTCGAAGAACTCCTCGATCAGGATCAGGCGGATGCCTTCGGCGCGGGCGAAATCCCGGTCCTCGGAATCGTACATGCTGCCACGCAGCCCGATCTGCACCACGCGCTTGGGGTCCAGCAAGCCTTCCTCAACCGCGCGGCGGAAGGGCGTGCCGTGGGTATACATCTGCCCGTTGAAATAGCTGTGAAAAAGGTCCGTATGGCTGTCGAAATGCACCATGCCCAGCGGCCCGTCCTTGGCCACCGCGCGCAGCACCGGCAGGCTGGTCAGGTGATCGCCCCCCGCCGTCAGCGGCGCGATCCCCGCGCCCACCACGCCCTCGTAGAATGCCGTGATCCGCGCCATGCTGTCGGCGATATCGGCCGGGTTCGGCCCCACATCCCCCAGGTCGGCACAATTCAGAGCCTCAAACGGCCGCACGCCACTGACCGCGTGCTGCGCCCGGATCATGGTGGACGCATCGCGCAACTGCCGTGGCCCATGCCGAGGCCCGGGCCGGTTGGTCGTCCCGCTGTCCCAGGGCACGCCGATCACGCCCACATCCACATCCGCGTACCGCGCATGATCCGGCAGCACATAGGGCAGCCGCATGAAGGTCGGCACCCCCGCGAAACGCGGCAGCTCAAAGCCCGAAACGGGCTGGAAAAACGGGTCACTCATGCTTTGGTCTCCAGTCTCTTGCGGGCCGTCACCGGCCCATCCCCATGCGCCTCGATCCGCGCGATGGCCTCGGCCATCGGTTCATAGGCCACGGCCATGTGATGCGCATTGGCATGTAACAGCGTCTCGGGGTCAACCACCCACGCCACATGCCCCTTCCAGAACAGCAGGTCGCCACGCCGCAATAGCGCGTCTTCGGGCAGCGCCTCACCAAGCTCCGCCGCCTGCAAGTCGCTGTCGCCGGGGCAGGCCACGCCGCAGGCCAGGCACCCCGCCTGTACCAGCCCCGAACAGTCGATCCCCAGCGCCGAGTTCCCGCCCCAGACATAGGGCGTTCCGATCAGCCGCTCCGCCACGCGCACCGGATCGGGCTCGACCGCACTGGCCACGCGCAAATGCGTTGCCGGCACGTACATCCGGCCCTCCGGTGCAAAAATCTCGGCCCAGCGCCCCTCGGTGCCGGTCACGCTCACCCAGGCCCCCAGGCTCAGTATCAGATGCTCGGTCTGCGCCTTGAAATCCGGTTCCCCCAGAGCATGGGTCATCCGTGCCTGCACCACGTGGTTCGGTGGTCCCTTCGGCACAGCAAGATCCCCCGCGGCGAAATATCCGGCATATCCATCGCGCAGCGCATAGCCGAACACCCAGCCGCCCCGCTCTTCCAACAGGCGCACGCCCTCGCCGAAAACCAGTTCGCGCTCGCGCCTGCCGTCCGGCTCTGACAGGATCGGCGTGACCGGCACGATCACCTGCCGGTCGTCGCCCTCCACGAACAGCTCCGCCTCGACCTGCCCCAGCAGCCCCGCATCGGCCACGCGCCCGTTGGAATGCAGCCGCCGCCGGTCGGTCACAGCGCCAGCACCTCGGGCAGCGCCTGCAAGAGCGCCCGCGCGCCCATGCCGACCCCGCCCTTGGGACGGCCCGGCGCGGCGCTCTGGTTCCAGCCGTAGATGTCGAAATGCGCGTAGCGCGTGCCCCCCGCGAAGCGCCGCAGGAACAGCGCAGCCGTGATCGCCCCGGCAAACCCGCCGCTCGGCGCGTTGTCGAGATCGGCATTTCCCGGCTCAATCATCGCCTCGTAGGGCTCGTGAAAGGGCAGCCGCCACACCGGATCCGCCACCGCCTGCGCCGCCGCGTCCAGCGCGCCCGACAGAACGCCGTCATCGGTGAAATAGGGCGCGATATCCGCCCCCACCGCCACTCGCGCCGCACCCGTCAGGGTCGCCATCGAGATCATCAGGTCCGGCTCCGCCTCGGCACCAAAGCTCAGCGCGTCGGCCAGCACCAGCCGCCCCTCGGCATCGGTGTTGTTGATCTCCACCGTCTTGCCGTTCCGGGCGGTCAGGATGTCGCCGGGCCGGAACGCATTGCCGCTGACCGAGTTCTCCACCGCCGGGATCAGCACCCGCAACCGCACCGGCAGCTTCAACGCCATGATCATCCGAGCCAGCCCCAGCACCGTGGCCGCGCCGCCCATGTCCTTCTTCATCAGGCCCATGCTCGCCCCGGGTTTCAGGTTCAGCCCCCCGGTGTCGAAGCACACGCCCTTGCCGACCAGCGTCAGGTTCGGCCCGGTGTCGCCCCAGCGCATGTCGATCAGGCGCGGCGCCTGGTCGGCGGCGCGGCCCACCGTGTGGATCATCGGGAAATTCTCGTCCAGCAGCGCCTCGCCGCGGATGACCTCGATCTCGGCGCCCTGCGCCTTGGCCAGGTCGGCACAGGCCGCTTCCAGCTCTACCGGCCCCATGTCCGAGGCCGGCGTATTGATCAGGTCGCGCGTCAGTGCCTCTCCGGCCGCAATCGCCTGCTGCCGGGCCGCGTCGACGCCTTCCGGGGCCACCAGCGTCGCCTTGGCGGGTTTCTGATCCTTGTAGCGGTCAAAGGCATAGCCCGCGAACAGCCAGCCCAGCGCCTCCTCGGCGGCCCGTTCCTGCGCCAGCCCTTCCAGGCGATAGACGCCCTCCGGCAGGTTCGCGGCCTGCGCCGCAAGGTGGAATCGCCCGCGTTTGCGCGCATCTTGCGTGCCATAGCCCGCCAGCGCCATTACCGGCGCGCCATTGCCGTCGGGCACCAGCAGCGACTGGTCCAACCCGCCGGTGAACCCCGCCGCCTGCACCCAGGTCGAGACGGTGGCCGACTGATCTGCCAACCAGCCCTCCAGCGCGTCCTGTTCGATCACGTGAAGCGGAAGGGCATCGGCCCCTTCCGGTGCAAACTCAAGCGGCATGGCGCATGTCCCGGGATGGTTTCGTTCATCCGCAGCCTAGCCTGACCCGCAGCACCTGCAAGACCTCAGACGGAATAATCCTGCACGTCCCAGATTTCGTGCAGCGACGTCTCGCCGATCCTCAGAAGCCGCGACAGCGTGGCCGCGATCGCCACCCTGTCATGCAGGTCGATGCTTTGCGTGACGTCCCGCGCCACCCGCGCTAGCTTGCTCATCCCGACCTGCTCGGCAATGGCGATCAGGCTGCGGGCGCTCTTGCGCATGTCCTGCACCCGGTCGCTGCGATAACACCTCTCGGTATGCGACAGGCGCACCGCCAGTTCTTCCAGTGCGCGGCACACGACATCTTCAGCCCCGGCCTCGCCCAGTTGAAGGTAAAGCTGTTCCAGCCGCCCCTGGTCCAGCTGCGCGACCTCGGTCTGGTTCAAAAGGGTAATTCTTTCCACGGTCTTTCCCACATTTCCATGCCCCCTCGGCGGGGCCGACCATGCCTGCAAAGCCTTTTGAATTGGTTTGCCATCCACCAATTTCTATCTCGAATTCTTCTAGAATCCCGATTATCACCCTCCGGACCAGTGACAGACCCAAAGGCGCCATCATGAAAAGAGTCCGCCCGCTCCCCAGCTACCTCGTGCAACGCTACAAGGGCTGGAAGGCCACGAAATACCAGGACAACCAGGCCTGGTACCGCCACCTGGCGCAAGAGGGGCAGCACCCCCGCGCGATGATCATCTGCTGCTGCGACAGCCGCGTGCATGTCACCGCGATCTTCGGCGCCGACCAGGGCGAGTTCTTCCTGCACCGCAACATCGCCAACCTCGTGCCGCCCTTCACCCCCGACGGTCAGCAGCACGGCACCTCGGCGGCGGTGGAATACGCGGTTACCGCGCTGAAGGTCGCGCATGTGATCGTGCTCGGTCATTCCAACTGCGGCGGCGTGCGCGGCTGCGACGCGATGTGCTCGGGCGAGGCGCCGGAGCTAAACGACAAGACCAGCTTCGTGGGCCGCTGGATGGACATCCTGCGCCCCGGCTACGAACGGGTGAAAAAGATCAAGGACACCGACGAGCGTGTCGCCGCCCTGGAAAAGCAGGCCGTTCTGGTCAGCCTGGAAAACCTCGTCACCTTCCCTTTCGTCGCCGCGGCCATCGAGAGCGGCCACCTTACCCTGCACGGCCTCTGGCACGACATCGGCGAGGGCGAGATCGAACATTACTTGCCCGAAGAGGGCGGGTTCGTCACGGTCTGACATCGCGCCGGGCCCTCCGCGCGTTATTCCTGTTGCCTTTCTCCGCCAGTGCCATAAATCACCCCGGATTTCATTCGGAGGGGATGCTGGATGACGGAGATACTCGCCCTGGCCGGCGACAACCTGATCTCGCCGATCGTGTTGTCCTTCGCGCTCGGCCTCGCCGCCGCGCTTGCGCGCTCGGACCTCTCGGTGCCCGAGGCCGCGGCGAAGGCCCTGTCGATCTACCTGCTGTTCGCCATCGGGTTCAAAGGCGGGGTCAGCGTGGCCGATCACGGCATCGACGCCACGCTCGGGTTCACCCTGCTAGCGGGCGTGGTGCTGTCGGGCCTTCTGCCCTTCGTGGCCTACCTTCTGCTGTGCATCGTCACTCGGATGGACCGCCTGAACGCCGCCGCCGTCGCGGGGCATTACGGCTCGATCTCCATCGTCACCTTCGTCGCCGCCACCTCCGTACTGGAAAGCCGCGGCATCGGGTCCGAGGGCTACATGGTGGCCGTCGCCGCCGCAATGGAGGCGCCGGCCATCCTGTCGGCCCTCTGGCTGGTGTCGCGAGGCGAGAAATCGGGGCGAATGGATGCCGGCCTCTGGCGCGAAATCCTTCTGAATGGCTCCATCGTCCTGCTGGTCGGCAGCTTTCTCATCGGCTGGGTCACCGGCCCCGAGGGTCTTGAGGAAATCAGCAGCTTCATCGTCGCGCCCTTCAAGGGCGTGCTCTGCCTCTTTCTTCTGGACATGGGCCTCGTCGCCGGGCGCGGCATGGCCAAGGGCCGCCATGACATCGGCCTTGGCGGTCTGGTCTTCGGCCTCGTCATGCCCGTGGTCGGCAGCCTCTTCGGCCTCGGCGCCGCCCTGCTTCTGGGCCTGTCGACCGGCGGCGTGGTCCTGCTGATGGTGCTGGCCGCTTCGGCCAGCTACATCGCCGTGCCGGCGGCCATGCGCGTCGCTCTGCCCGAGGCGAATCCCTCGATCTACCTCACGCTGTCGCTTGGCGTGACCTTCCCCTTCAACCTTGTGCTGGGCATCCCGCTTTACGTGGCCATCGCCCGCGCCGCGACAGGAGGCTGACATGCAGACACATGATGCGAAACGCGTCGAGATCACCATCGAGAAGGTCATGAAAAGCCGCCTGACCAAGGCGCTTCAGGCCGCCGACTTGACCGGCTACACCGTCCTGCCCGTCTCCGGCGGGTCGGGCCGGTCCGGCGAATGGGACCGTGCGGGCCAGGTCGGCCGCGCCGAAGGCATGGTGCAGGTCGTCTGCATCATCCGCCCGGACCGGCTGGACAGCCTGCTGGAGGCCGCCTTTTCCGTGGTCGAGCGTCACATCGGCGTGGTCTGCGTCACCGACTGTCAAGTTCTGCGCGCCGAGCGATTCTAGGCCTCGCCCCGGCAGACGCCCTGTGCACCGGCCCGGCAGGGCCAGTGCACACGTTCCGTCCCGGACCACGAAAGCACCTCAGCGCAGCACCATCCCGTCCGGCCACTTGATCGTGTGGCTCAGGCGGATCTCCCGGCGTTCGCCTGCGCCCAACTCGAACTCCCACGCCAGCACGCCGCGCTTGTCGTCGACCGTCTCCTCGGCCGGGGTCGGCGTCGCCTCCCAGCTGATCTTCAGATCCTCCTGCTCGGACACCGGTACCCGGTCCAGCACCCGCAACGGCCAGCTCTCTCCGGTCAGGTTCTCGACCTCGATGCGCACCGTTTCCTCGATCCGGTTGGATTTCGAGATCACGCCGCGGTCGCCCTCAGCCCGCTCCTCTACCGTCCGCGTCAGGCGCAGCCCGTCGATGGGACCAAAGGACAGCTCCGCCGCCTCGCCCGCCGGGATCATTTCAAGGTAACGCTGCCCCACGAAGCGCCCGTCGAGATAAAAACTCGCCTCGGCAGTGGGCAGGATCAGTTCGCCCGTGTCATTGGTGAACTCCGCCACCAGAAACGCGCTGGGATCGTTCAGCGGCACCGCCTTGGCGACGGTCTCGGCCTGCGTTTCCAGCGTGCCCAGCGCCAGGCGCACCCGGTCCGCCCCCGTGGCGACGTCGACCGTGCCGGGATAGCTGTAGGTCACCGACAGCCCGTCGAAATCCGCCGCAGCGACGATCGCCTCAGGCGACACGGCCAGGGCTTCTTCCTTCGCGGCGCCTGCGGCCATGTCGGACTCCGCAACGCTGCGCGCGAGCGGCACGGGCTGCATCGGCTGCTCCTCGTAGATCCGGCGCAGCCACGGCCAGACCTCACTGGGCGCGGTCTGCTCGCTGGGGCGCACGGTCGACAGGGTCAGCTCCGCCGCCTGCCAGTTCTCGCCCGTCGACTGCGTCACGTACGCGCCGCGCTCCAGCGTCAGCGCACCGCTGCTCCGGTCCAGCCGCAGGTCATAGACCGGCTCCCACCCGGCGGCATCGGTGTTGTAGGTCACGGTCAGCACGCCCTCGGTTGCGGCCTCGGCGCTGACGGCCACGGCCAGCATCGCGCGGTCCTCGTCCTCGGGCACCAGCGCGGCCTCGGCCTGTTTCGCCCGCTCAAGCTCTTCTTCCAGGTCCTCCAGCGAGCGCGCCATGGCTTCGGCCCGACGCTCGGCATCCTGGGCCGCGCGCAGCGCCGCCAGGGTCTCTTCCCCGATCATCGACGACAGGTCGCGCAGGGCGGCGATGTCCAGAGCGGTCACGCCCTCGCCTTCGCCCAGCTTCTGCAGGAACGCCACCCGCGCCCGGGCGGCCTCCGCCTCCAGCCGGATCGTCTCGACCGCGGCGCGCGCGTTGCGCAATTCGTCCTCCAGCCGCTCGACCTCGGCGCGGGCGGCCTGCAACGCGGCGGTCTCTTCCTCGGTGCGCGGCGGCACGAAATCGCGCCGCGCCGTGACGCTGCCCATCGCCGCGCCCTCGACCGCCACCCGGACCGAGGCCAGCGGCGTCGAGCGGGGCAGATCCGTCAGGATCAGCTGATGCTGCCCCGCCGGGATGCTGTACGGCACCTGCCGCGTGATCGTGGCGCCTTGGGGATAGAGCGTGACCGCATCCACGTCACTCGACAGCGCGAAATCTTCGGCAAGTGCGGGAAACGGCAGGGCGGCAAGGATGATAAGGGAAAGCGAACGCATGATGTTTACTCCAGGGTAGTTGGCCGGATGATCGGTCTCTGATGGGACGCGTGCAAGGGCGCCGTTCTTGGCGGCACCAACAAATTTTTTCGCAAAAAGAAACCGCGCCGCCCTTGGCAGAGGACGGCGCGGCAAAAATTTCGATGCAATGGTAAGGGCTTAGCCCTTTTGCAACACGCGGTTGCCCAGCGTCTCGGCGATCTGCACCGCGTTCAACGCGGCACCTTTGCGCAGGTTGTCGCTGACGCACCACAGGTTGATGCCGTTCTCGATCGTGCTGTCCTGCCGGATCCGGCTGATGAAGGTGGCAAAATCGCCCACGCATTCCACCGGCGTCACGTATCCACCGTCCTCGCGCTTGTCGACGACCATGATCCCCGGCGCCTCGCGCAGGATGTCGCGTGCCTCGTCCTCGTCCAGAAACTCCTCGAACTCGATATTCACCGACTCCGCGTGCCCGACGAACACCGGCACCCGCACGCAGGTCGCCGTGACCTTGATCGACGGATCGACGATCTTCTTCGTCTCGACCACCATCTTCCACTCTTCCTTGGTGGAACCATCCTCCATGAAGACGTCGATATGGGGAATGACATTGAACGCGATCTGCTTCTGGAACTTCTTCGGCGGCACTTCGTCCGTGGGGTTGTAGATCGCCTTGGTCTGATCCCACAGCTCGTCCACGCCTTCCTTGCCGGCACCCGACGTCGCCTGGTAGGTGCTGACCACCACCCGCTTGATCCTGGCGCGGTCATGCAGCGGCTTCAGCGCCACGACCATCTGCGCGGTCGAACAGTTCGGGTTGGCGATGATGTTCTTCTTGGAATAGCCCGTGATCGCCTCCGGGTTCACTTCCGGCACGATCAGCGGCACATCCGCGTCATAGCGATAGAGCGACGAGTTATCAATCACCACGCAACCCGCCTTGGCGGCGATCGGCGCGTATTTCTTCGTCGCTTCCGAGCCGATGGCAAAGAGCGCCATGTCCCAGCCGGTGAAATCGAACCCCTCGATGTCCTTGGTCTTCAAGGTCTTGTCGCCAAAGCTGACCTCTGTGCCGATGGACCGGCGGCTGGCAAGCACCGCGATCTCGTCGACAGGGAACTGGCGCTCGGCCAGGATGTTCAGCATTTCGCGGCCCACGTTGCCCGTGGCGCCCGCGACGACGATCTTGTAACCCATCTTGGGAAATCCTCTTCGGTTCGGGTCTCTTTGCGCCGCTCATACCGCAGTGCAGCACGATGTTAAAGGGGCTGCACATGGGGCGCACAGTCTGTCATTTCGATATTTCTAGAAATTTGGCTTGCAACAGACCTTCATTTCTATAATCCTAGAAATATGAAACAGAAGCCGATTCCCGACCTCGACCTTGCCCTCGCGGCCTCCACCTTTGCGGCACTTGGCTCCGAACAGCGCCTCGCCGTGCTGCGCACCCTCGTGCGCGCCGGCCCCGAGGGCTTGCGAATCGGCGAGTTGGGCGAGCGTGCGGGTGTCACCGGATCCACTCTGACCCATCACATGAAAATCCTGTCACAGGCCGGTCTGGTCCGGCAGGAGAAACAGGGCCGCAGCATCATCTGCGCCGCCGTCGCCTATGACGAACTGCACGCGCTGGCCGATTTCCTTTTGCGCGAATGCTGCGCCGACAGGGACCACTGCGCCCACGAGGACACCAAGGACCACGATCATGGCTGACATCACCGCCCCCACCCTGCGCCGCAGATGGGCCAGCCTCGACAAGGCCTGGCTGGCAGTCGCGCTGATCCTCGCCGCCGTCGCCGTGCTCGACCCGCCGCAGGCCTGGCCCACCGTCACCTTCACCGCCGGCGCGCTCCTGCACACCGCCCCCTTCATCGTTTTCGCCGTCCTCGCCGTGGCCTACATGAAGGCCACCGGAGCGGAGACCCTTCTGGCCAAGGCGTTCGAGGGCCGGCAGGTCCGCATGATCTTCCTCGCCGCTGTGCTGGGCGGTCTCTCGCCCTTCTGCTCGTGCGAGGTCATTCCCTTCATCGCCGCCATGCTGGCGCTCGGCGCGCCTCTCGGTGCGGTCATGGCCTTCTGGCTGGCCTCGCCGCTGATGGACCCGGCGATGTTCCTCATTACCTCCGGCACCATCGGCTGGGATTTCGCCATGGCCAAGGCCGCCGCGGCGGTGGGCCTCGGCCTCATGGGCGGTTTCGCCACCATGGCGCTGGCCCGCTCGCCCCTCTTCGCCGATCCCCTGCGCGAAAACCGCCAAACCGGCGGCTGCTGCGGCGCCAAGAAACCGTTCGAGGGCAAGCCTGTCTGGCGCTTCTGGTGCGACGCCGACCGCACCGCCACCTTCCGCGAGAACGTCATCGACAACGGGATCTTCCTGCTGAAATGGCTGACGCTGGCCTACGTGATCGAGGCGGTGATGCTGGAATACATCCCGGCCGAAACCATCGCCGCGGTCCTGGGCGGCGACGGCATCGGTACGATCCTCCTCGGCGCCCTCGTCGGCGCGCCGGCCTACCTCAACGGCTATGCCGCCGTGCCGCTGGTCGACGCGCTGCTGGCCCAGGGCATGAGCCAGGGCGCCGCCATGAGCTTCGTCATCGCCGGCGGCGTCAGTTGCATTCCCGCCGCCATCGCGGTGTGGGCGCTGGTCAAGCCACGTATCTTCTTCGCCTATTTCGGCTTCGGCATCACCGGCGCCGTGCTCGCCGGCATTGCGTGGCAGGCTGTGGCCTGAGGTCGCAAAAGCACACCCGGATCAACAATGCGGCGCGACGTACCGGACGGCCTTCGCGCCGCTTCCTCGTTTTTTCTCATCTCGAGCACAAAATTGCCCCGATTTGTTGTCACATCGTGGACAATTCCGACATAATGTGCGGGATCAAGACCAACACGGTCTTAAGAAAACCTCGCTAAACGAGGGCAAGAGCAGCGACGGAGCCCCTGATGCTCGAGTTCGACAATGTCAGCAAGTCCTTCTGGACGGGCACGCAGCGCAAGGTGATCCTTGACCGCGTCTCGTTCCGGGTGGAGCTTGGCCGTTCGCTCGGCATCCTCGCGCCCAACGGCACGGGCAAGACCACGCTGATCAAGATGATGGCGGGCCTGGAAAAACCCGACGAGGGCGAGATCCGCCGCGGTTGCCGCATTTCGTTTCCGCTGGGTTTCATGGGCGGTGTCATCAGCCGCGTTTCGGCCCGCGAAAACGCGCGCTACATCGCCACGCTCTACGGGCTCGATCCCGACTACGTCGAGGCGTATTGCCGCTATGTCTGCAATCTGGGCGAATATTTCGACCAGCCGCTCGGCACCTACTCGACGGGCATGAGATCGCGCTTCACCTTTTCGTTGATGCTCGCGCTGGATTTCGACATGTACCTCATCGACGAGGGCATGCCCAGTTCCACCGACGTCGAATTCAACCGGCGCGCGGGCGACATCCTTCGGGAACGACTGCGCACGACCACAGTGGTGATCGTATCGCACCAGCCCGCCACGCTCGAGAAATTCGCGCAGGAGGCCGCCGTCCTGATGGACGGCAAACTGCATATGTTCGACACCTTGGAAGAGGCAAAACAGCTCTATGACTACGAAACCCAAGGCTAGAAAGTTCCGCATCCGCCGCACGTCCGGCGGCAGCGCCCATGCCGCCGCCCCCGGCCCGGAGACCCCCGCCGAGGAGGTCCCGCAGACGCCGGACACCACGCCGCAGCAGCCCCCCGCAGACCGCGCCGACGCGCCCCGCCTGCACGAGGGCGAGGTGACATCCGCCCGAGAGGTTTCGGTGTCTCAGAACATCGATGACATCCGCAAGGAGGGCCTGACCGGGCGGCAACTGCGCATGGCGCGGCGCATGGCCCAGAAACACGGCCTCGCGCCGACATCCGACTTCGACGCGGTCCGCCTGCTGCGGGCCCGTGGCATCGACCCGTTCCAGGGCTCCAATATCGTCCAGCTTGTGTCGGCGGGGGAAAACACCCAGCCGGCCCAGACCGGCGACGAGCGCATCCAACTGCCCCAGACCGTGCCGGTAGGGCAGGTGGCCCTGCCCTCGACCGAGCTCAGTCCGGCCGACCGGCGCGCCCAGGAAATCCAGAAGATCCAGCGCGACATCGCCTCGCGCCGCCGCAAGAAGATGCTGCTGCTCATCTCGCGGCTAGCGGCCTTCGTCATGCTGCCCACGCTGATCGCGGGGTATTATTTCTACAACATCGCCACGCCGATGTACTCGACCAAGTCGGAATTCCTGATCATCACCGCCGACGGCTCGGGCGGTGGCAAGGGGGGCCTCGGCGGCCTTCTGCCCTCGCAATTCGCCACCGGGCAGGATTCCATCGCGGTCCAGTCCTACCTTGAATCCAAGGATGCCATGCTGCGCCTGAACGAGGATGTCGGCTTCAAGGCCATGTTCAGCAGCGACGAGATCGACCCGATCCAGCGGCTCGATCCCGACGCCACCAACGAAGAGGCCTACAAGGTCTATCAGAAATACGTAAAGCTGGGCTATGACCCGACGGAGGGCGTGATCCGGCTGGAGGTCGCCACCGCCGACCCTGAAACCAGCCGCGAGTTCTCTGAAAAGCTGATCGAATATGCCGAGGAAAATGTCGACTCGCTCAGCCAGGAAAAACGTTTCGACGCCGTGAAAACCGCCGAGGCCGCTCTTGAAGAGGCCAAGGAAGAACGCCGCGCGGCCCAGCGCCGGCTCGTCGAGTTGCAGGAAGGCTCGATCCTCGACCCCGAGGGCGAAATCGCCAATATCCGTCAGCTGATCGGCAATGTGGAATTGCAGCTCCAGGAAAAGCAGCTGGCGCTCAACACCCAGCTTGCCAACGCCCGGCCCAACACCGCCCGGGTCGAGGCGCTGCGCTCCGAGGTGCAGGTCCTGTCGCGCGAACTCGCCAAGCAAAACGCCCGCCTGACCGAGGCGACCGAGGAACGCACCTCGCTCGCCAGCCAGGCCGCCGAGATCCAGATGGCGCAGGCCGACCTCGCCACCTCCGACCTCGTGCTGCAATCCGCGCTGGAAACCAAGCGCCAGTCCGAGATCGAGGCGAACAAGCAGGTGCGCTACCTCACGGTCGCGGTGAAACCCGTCGCGTCGCAGGATCCCTCCTATCCGCGCAAGTTCGAGAACACTTTGCTTGCCTTCCTGATCTTCGGCGGTATCTACCTGCTCTTGTCGCTCACCGCGTCGGTCCTCAAGGAACAGGTTTCGTCGTAAGACATGAAAACAGTTGAAATCGCAGACCTGCGCGTCGGGAACGACGCGCCGCTCACCGTAATCGCCGGCCCCTGCCAGTTGGAAAGTGCCGATCACGCCCAGATGATCGCGGGCCAGATGAAAGAGGCCTGCGCCGCCGCAGGCGCCCAATACGTCTTCAAGGCGTCCTTCGACAAGGCCAACCGCACGTCCCTGTCAGGTAAGCGCGGCCTCGGCATCGACGACGGGCTGAAGGCGCTCCAGTCGGTCAAGGACGCGCTCGGCGTGCCGGTCCTGACGGATGTTCACCTGCCCGACCAATGCGCGCCCGCGGCCGATGTGGTCGATATCCTGCAAATCCCCGCCTTCCTCTGCCGCCAGACCGATCTTCTGCTCGCCGCCGGCGCGACCGGCGCCGCGATCAACGTCAAGAAGGGTCAGTTCCTCGCCCCCTGGGACATGCCCAACGTCATCTCCAAGGTCGAAAGCACCGGCAACACCCGCATCCTGCTGACCGAACGCGGCACCTCTTTCGGCTACAATACGCTTGTGGCCGACATGCGCGCCCTGCCCCAGATGGCCGCCACCGGCTACCCGGTGGTGATGGACGCCACCCATTCCGTGCAACAGCCCGGCGGCAAGGGCGGCAGTTCCGGCGGCCAGCGCGAGTTCGCCCCCGCCATGGCCCGCGCTGCCGTCAGCTTGGGCATCGCCGCCGTCTTCATCGAGACCCACGAGGCGCCCGACACCGCACCCTCCGATGGCCCAAACATGATCCCGCTGGACCAGATGCCCGCCCTCTTGCAGAGCCTCATGCAATTCGACAAGCTCGCCAAGGAACACCCCTGCCGCATTGATCCAAACTAAAGGTATTTCCGTGACCAAGCCTGCCGCCACTGTGACCCAGAACACCTGGGAATTCCTCCGCGACCCGATGATCACGCCCACGGGGTTCCGCGAATACGACGCCCGCTGGAAATACCCCGACGAGATCAACCTGCCCGGCGTCACCGCCCTCGGCCTCGGCCTCGGCACCCAGATGCGCCGCCGCGGCATCGATCCGGTGATCGCGGTCGGCAACGACTACCGCGACTATTCGCTCTCGATCAAGAACGCGCTCATCGTCGGCCTGATGCAGGCCGGTATCCACGTCAAGGATATCGGCCCGGCGCTCTCGCCCATGGCCTATTTCTCTCAGTTCCACCTCGACGTGCCCGCCGTGGCCATGGTCACCGCTTCGCACAATCCCAACGGCTGGACCGGGGTCAAGATGGGCTTCGACCGCCCCCTCACCCACGGCCCCGACGAGATGGGCGAGCTGCGCGACATCGTCCTGAATGGCGAAGGCGAGCCTCATTCCGGCGGCGGCTACGAATTCGTCAATGGCGTGCGCGAGGCCTATCTCGACGACCTCGTCGGCGACTTCAAAATGTCCCGCAAGCTGCGCGTCGTCTGCGCCACCGGC
The DNA here is from genome assembly GCF_009363735.1 of Roseovarius sp. THAF8. Taxonomy (NCBI): domain Bacteria; kingdom Pseudomonadati; phylum Pseudomonadota; class Alphaproteobacteria; order Rhodobacterales; family Roseobacteraceae; genus Roseovarius; species Roseovarius sp. THAF8. The sequence continues at coordinate 1,898,927 of NZ_CP045410.1, forward strand.
AACGGCACCGCCTCCGCCTTCGCGCCCGAGCTCTTCGAGCGCCTCGGCGTCGAGGTCATCCCCTCGCACAACACGCTCGACTATACCTTCCCCAACTACAACCCCAACCCCGAAGCCATGGAAATGCTGCACGACATGGCCGCCTCGGTAAAGGAGAGCGGCGCCGACTTCGCCCTCGGCTTCGACGGCGACGGCGACCGCTGCGGCGTGGTCGACGACGAGGGCGAAGAGATCTTCGCCGACAAGATGGGCGTCATCATGGCCCGCGACCTCAGCAAGCTGCACCCCAATGCCACCTTCGTGGCCGACGTCAAATCCACCGGGCTTTTCGCCGCCGACCCCGAGTTGCAGAAGAACGGCGTGAAAGCCGACTACTGGAAAACCGGCCACAGCCACATGAAACGGCGGGTCAAGGAACTGGGCGCACTCGCCGGGTTCGAAAAATCCGGTCACTACTTCCTGGCCGAACCCGTGGGCCGCGGCTACGACTGCGGAATGCGCGTGGCCGTGGAAATCTGCAAGCTGATGGACCGCAACCCCGACATGTCCATGTCCGACCTGCGCCGCGCCCTGCCCACCACATGGTCGACCCCCACCATGTCGCCCCATTGCCCCGACACCGAGAAATATCAGGTGCTCGACCGGCTGGTGCAGAAACTCGTCGCCAAGCATGAGGCGGGCGACACCTTCGCCGGCCAGCCGATCAAGGAGGTCGTCACCGTCAACGGCGCGCGGGTCATTCTCGAAAACGGCAGCTGGGGCCTGGTGCGCGCATCGTCCAACACCCCCAACCTCGTCGTGGTCTGTGAAAGCGCCACGTCGGACGACGAAATGCGCGCCATCTTCGCCGAGATCGACACCGTCATCCGCACCGAACCGTCGGTCGGCGAGTACGACCAGAAAATCTAGGCAGACTGGCGGCTCACGCTGTCTTAGTTGATCGGGGCTCAACCCTCAAACGCAGGTTGGATTGGGGGCCAGCCCCCGAACTCAGGTTTAATTGGGGGCCCGCCCCCAAACCCCCGGAGTATTTCCCCAACAGTGAACGCCGCCCGCCTCTGATCTGTTCTGGAATACCCTCGCCGCAGGCATCAAGCCTTCACGCGCTCCGATTTCGGGTCGTACATCGGACGCAAAGACGCCTCCGCCTTCACCCGCGTGCCCGCCACGTCGACCTCGTAGCTCGAGGCCAGCACCTGTTCGGCGCTCTCGCCCTTGCACGGCACATATCCCATGCCGATCGCCCCACCCAGGTGATGACCATACGCCCCCGAACTGAGGTAGCCCAAGATCTCCCCGTCCCGCAGCACCGGCTCGTTATGATAGACCATCGGCTCGGGATCGGTCAGCCGGAACTGCAGCAGCCGCTTGGTCAGCCCCGCCTCCTTCTTGCGCAGCACCGCGTCGCGCCCGATGAAATCCGGTTTCGAGGTCTTCACCGCAAAGCCCAGCCCCGCCTCCAGCACGTGATCCTCGCAGGTGATGTCATGCCCGAAATGCCGGAACCCTTTCTCGATCCGGCACGAATCCATCATGTGCATCCCGCAAAGCTTCAGCCCATGCGCTTGCCCCGCGTCGTATAGCGTCTCGAACGCATGCCCCGCCATGTCGGCACCGATGTAAATCTCCCAGCCCAACTCTCCGACGTAGCTGACCCGGTGAACCCGGGCGAGCCCCATGCCCAGCTCGATCTCCTGCGCCGTGCCGAACGGGTTGGCCGCGTTGGAGAAATCATTCGGGCTGACTGCCTGCATCAATTTGCGGGCATCCGGCCCCATCACCGCCAGCACGCCTTCGCCTGCCGTCACATCGGTGATCACGACGTTGAGATCACCCCGGTGCCGCGCCATCCAGGTCTGGTCCGCCAGCCGCGTCGCGGCGGGCGTCACCACCAGATACGCTGTCTCGCTCAGCCGCGTCACCGTCACGTCCGCCTCGATCCCGCCCCGGTCGTTCAGGAACTGGGTGTAGACGATCTTTCCATTCGGCACCGAATAGTCGCCGCCACCCACATGGTTCAGAAACGCTTCCGCATCCGGCCCCTCGACCCGGATCCTGCCGAAACTCGACATGTCGTACATGCCCACACCCGTGCGGATCGCGTTGTGCTCGGCGGCCGCATTCTCGAACCAGTTCTGCCGCCCCCAGCCATAGCGATACTCCCGCTCCTGGCCGTCCTTGGCGAACCAGTTCGCCCGCTCCCACCCGGCGATCTCGCCCAACACCGCACCGTGCTCCAGCAGGTGATGATGGAAGGGCGAGCGCCGCACGCCCCGCGCCGTGCGCTTTTGCAAATAGGGGAAGTGATCGGCGTAAAGCAGCCCCAGCGTTTCCTTCGACCGCTCGTAAAGGTAATGCCGGTTCCCCTGGAACGGCTGCATCCGGGCAATGTCCACGTCGCCCAGGTCGAACGGCTTCTCGCCGCTGTCCATCCACTGGCTCAGCGCGTGCCCCGCGCCCCCGGCGCTCTGGATCCCGATCGAGTTGAAACCTGCCGCCACCCACACATTGTCCATCTCGGGGCAAAGCCCGAGGTGATAGGCGTCATCCGGCGTGAAACTCTCCGGCCCGTTGAAAAACGTGTGAATCCCGGCATCGGCCAGCATAGGCATCCGGTTGACCGCCGCTTCGAGGACGGGTTCGAAATGGTCGAAATCCTCGGGCAACTGGTCGAACTCGAAGCTCTCGGGAATGCCGTTCATCCCCCACGGCTTCGCGGAGGGCTCGAACGCGCCCAGCAGGATCTTGCCCGCGTCTTCCTTGTAATAGGCGCACTCGTCCGGCACCCGCAGGACCGGCAATTGCCCCAGCCCGTCGATGCCCTCGGTGACGATATAGAAATGCTCGCACGCATGCAGCGGCACGTTCACGCCCGCCATGCGCCCCACGGCGTGGCCCCACATGCCCGCGCAGTTCACGATCGTGTCGCAGGCGATATGGCCGGTCTCGCCGCCATTGTCAGCGGCCCAGTCCACGCCCGTCACCCGGCGTCCCTCACGCGCGATGCCGGTGACCTTCACCCGCTCCTTCACCAGCGCCCCGTTCTGCCGCGCCCCCTTGGCCAGCGCCAGCGCGATATTGGCCGGGTCGGCCTGACCATCCGTGGGCAGCCAGACACCCCCAGTCACGCCATCAAGGTTGATATGCTCGTATCTCTGCTTGATCTCGTCCGGCGACAATTCCTCGACCGGCACGCCAAAGGCCCGCGCCATGGCCGCCTGCCGGTTCAGCTCCTCGCGCCGCTCGGGCGTCAGCGCGACCGAAATCGACCCGCCCTGCCGCAGGCCCGTGGCCACGCCCGTCTCGTCCTCCAACCCGCGATACAGCTCCGCCGAATAGCGTGCCAGCTTCGTCATGTTGGCACTGGCCCGCAACTGCCCGATCAGCCCTGCTGCGTGCCACGTCGTCCCGCTGGTCAGCTGCTTGCGCTCCAGCAGCACCACATCCTGCCAGCCCAGCTTGGCCAGGTGGTACGCCACCGAACAGCCCACCACACCGCCGCCGACAATCACCACGCGGGCGTGCTTCGGAAGGTCACTCATCGCCAGTCTCCTTGAACGCGGCATAAAGGTTCTGCCACTGGTTGGTCATCGGCCCCACCGTGCGCCATTCGACGTGCAAGCCATCACGCTCGAAATGCCGCTCGACCCAATCCTCGACGGCCTGCGGTCGCGACATCGAGAAATTGCTCGCGCCGATCTCGAACAGCGGCAGGTCCGCATCGATCTCGCAGGAGCGCCCGAACTCGTCCGTCGCCTGCACCTGAAGCCTGTAGCGATCCGGCGGCACATGGTTCAGCGCCAGCTTCAGCACGTCGGTCGAGCCATAAGACCCCTCCTGGATCGCCGCCGGCGCCTCCAGCACATCGGGCGACCTGTCAGAGTCGAAATCGACCGTAACACCGTCCAGCGCCGCTCGGTCCCGGCTGGCGAACTGTCGTTCATCGATCTGCAGCCATTCGGTGGTCAGTGCCGGCGCCAGCAAATACGCCATGTCCGCGTCACCGCTCTCATCTGGGATCTCCCGGCTCTGCGCGGCGATCATGATATCCAGTTGCACGCCCTCGGTTTCCTGACCGTTCTCGAAACTCTTCCACAGGACGAACTTCGCGTGGCTCACCTCGAAATCCAGCCGCCCGAATTCCTTGCTTTCAAAGCGGAAGCGCCCGCTTGCCGGGACCATGCCGGGGGGAAGCGTGCCATCACTCATCTCGTCACCTCCTTCATACGATCTCGTGTCCCGCCGCCTGAAGGCAGCGGGCAATCTCGGCGATATGCGCCGGCCCGATCTCGCAACAGCCGCCGACAATGGTGGCCCCCTGCGCGACCCAGCCCATGACGTATTCCGCGTATTCCAGCGGGCCAAGGTCCTTGCGTTGCTCCAGCGCATCCACCGTCGGCGCATCGCCCAGGAACCCGTCGCTGATCTCCGTAAACCCGTTGGCATAGCCGCCAAAAGGCAGGCCGAAATCCTTGATGACGTCCAGCGCGGCGCCCGTCGCCTCGGGACGCGAACAGTTCACCAGCACTGCGGCCGGCGCGTGCCTTGCTACCGTCTCGGCCAGCTCCGCCACCGGCTCGCCCGAGCGCAGTCGCGTGCCGTCCCGGTCATCCACGCTCACCGCCAGCCACACCGGCAGGCCCTGCCCCGACGCCGCCCGCAACGCGCCCTCGGCCTGGTCCACCGACGACATCGTCTCCAGCAGGAACAAGTCTACGTGATCCTTCATCAAGGCCACCGGCTCGGCATATATCTTCGCGGCCTCGGCGGCGGGCGGGCAGGTCTCGGGCTTGTAGGACTGCACCAAAGGGCCGATCGCGCCGGCCACCCGGCCCTTGCCGCCACTTGCTGCCCGGGCCCGGCGCGCGGCGCGCACCGCCGTATCGGTCAATTGCCCGACCTTGTCCTCCAACCCGATCCGCACCAGCCGGTCGCGCAGCACCGCGTAGGTATTCGTCGTGGCCACCGTCGCGCCGACGTTGAAGTAATCCAGATGCACCTCGCTCACCAGCTTGGGATGGTCGATCATCACCTGCGTCGACCACAGCGGCGTCGCCCGGTCGCCCGACCGTTTCACCAGCTCCTGCCCGATCGAGCCGTCCAACAGCGTAACCTGTGCCAAGTCTTTCCTCCCGCGCCCTTGTTCAGATGTCGATGCCATCCGGGATCAGCACCAGCTTCCCGGCATGTCGCTTCGACATGAACTCTTCCTGCGCCCTGTCAATCTCCCGCATGGGAAATGTCTTCGCGATCAGCGGCTTCACCGCGCCCTGCCGCACCATCTCGACCAGCCGGGCAAAAACCGCGCGCGACTGGAAGGTGCAGCCGTGGATCGTGATGTCCCGCAGGTAGATGCGCCGCAGATCCGCCTCCACCACCGGCCCGGCAATGGCCCCCGCCACCGCGTAATGCCCGCCAGGCCGCAGCGCGTCGATCAGCGCGCCCCAGCCCGGCCCCGCCACGAGGTCAATCACCGCGTGAAACGTATCGGCGGGCGGCACATCGTCCCGCCCGATCACCGCCACCGCCCCCGCATCGCGCACGCAATCGGCCTTGGGTGCCGAGGACACGCCGGTCACCCTCGCCCCAAGCGCCGTGGCCAGTTGCACAGCCGCCAACCCTACGCCACCGGATGCCCCGGTGATCAGCGCCTTCTGCCCAGCCGCAACCCCGGCCCGGTCCAGCAGCCCCGCGGCCGTCCCGAAGGCACAGGGAATCGCCGCCAGCTCCACGTCGCTCAACGGCGCGTCGCTCACGTCGAACAGATCCTCCTGCGGCACCACGCAATACTGCGCGAAGGCGCCGTCATATTCCGACCCCAGCGCCTCGAACCCCACCGGGTTGTCGTCGGTCGGACGCGGCTGGTTGATCGGGCAGATCACCCGCATCCCCATCGCTACCGCGCTCACGCCTTCGCCCAGCGCCACGACTTCACCGCACAAGTCCCCGCCTTGGATCAGCGGAAAGTTCAGCGCCCCGGACCAGCCGCCATCCTCGACCCCGTCCTGCAACTCGCCCGTCGCGCCCTTCACGTCGGCAGAATACCAGCCCTCGCGCGTGTTGATGTCGGTGTTGTTCACCCCGGCCGCCAGTACCCGCACCAGCACCTCGCCCGGCCCGGGGCGCGGCACGGGAATATCCTCGCGCCATTCCAGCTTGTCCGGCCCGCCATGGCCGGTCAGGTACACGCCCGACATGGTCTGCGGCAGGCTCATCGCACCGCCCCCTTGTCCAGGTCCTTCAGCCCCAAGAGCGCCGCCGCACCCACCATCAGCGCCCCGCTGACCCGGTTGATCCACAGCCCCGTCAGCGATTTCACACGCCCCAGGGTCCGCGTCGCGGCCCAGCCCCACAACAGAAGCACCAGACCGTCCACCACCAGGTAGGTCACGCCCAGCACCAGCAATTGCGGCAGGATCGGCGCGCCCGCGTCGATGAACTGCGGAAACAGCGCCCCGAAGAACACCACCGCATAGGGATTGGCCGACGAGGTCACGAACCCCTGCCGGAACAGTCGCCCCTTGGCCGCAGCCCCCGGTTTCTCGGTCCCGCCCCGCGCCAGCATCAATCGCAACCCGATCCAGACCAGGTACGCAACCCCCGCCCATTTCACGGCCCACAGCGCATCGGCATTGGCCGCGATCACCGCCGTCAGGCCGAACGCCGCCAGCGTCATCTGCACCGCGTTAGCGCTCAGGTCGCCCGCCACCGTCGCCAGCGACCGCCGCAACCCGTGCCGCAGGCTGTTGGAAATGATCAGCAACTGGCTTGTATCCGGCGGCGTCAGGAAGAACGCCGCCAGCACGCCAAGATAGATCAGGTAGGTCTCGATGCTCATGAATCCGTCCCTTCCAGTTGCGCGATCACGCCACCCGCCCGCATCTCTGCCACGCTCACCTTCACGCCATCCGGGAACAACGCGCGTGCCAAATCCGCGCCCGGCTCCATCCCGGCCTCCGCTGTCACCGACAGCAGGTGCAGGGGCAAGTCCACGCGAAACACGTGCCCGCTCTCACTCTGACCTTCGGCCTCGACCGAATAATCGCCCGTCGCATCACATCGCAGAACGAAGCCCAGACGAACAAGGCTCTCGTGATCCCAATAATAGAAGAACCCCTGATCAAACTCAGGCACGCCGTCATAGACAACGGCACGCCCGCGCAACCCCGTGCGGTCGTCCGGCACGACGTGGTCGTTCACCACAAGGCTCAGCCCAACCGGCGCGTCCCATCCCGGCGCGCCCCGGTCATCGGTCGTCATGCCCGGCCGCGTGCCAAGAAGGTGCACATCCAGCAAAAGACCTTTCTGCCGCTTCAAGGCAAGCCGCAATTCCGCCCTGTGCACCTCCATCGCGATGGGCGGCTTGTCCTTGAATGTCACTTGAAACGTCATCGGCTCAGGCCCGCAGCCGCGCGTTCTCGGGGTCCCAAAGCGGCTGATCCGGCTGCACGACCGCGCGGCGCCGCTCGCCATAGATCTCCACTTCCAGTTCCGTGCCCGCCGCCGCCACGTCCGTCCGCAACATCGCCAGCGCCACGCTCGCATTCACGCGGTACCCCCACGCGCCACTCGTCGTCTCGCCCACGATCTCGTCGCCGCTCCAGATCGTCGACATATAGGGCGCATCCGCTTCTCCCGCGTCGATGATCAGCGGGGCAAAGGCCTTCTTCCGGCCCTGCTGTTTCTCCGCCAGCAGCGCCGCCTTCCCGGTGAAATCCTGGTCCTTGTCGAACTTAACAAACCGCTCAAGCCCGGCCTCCAGCATCGAGTAATCGGTGCTCAGGTCGCCCTTCCACGCCCGATACCCTTTCTCGATCCGCAAGCTGTTCAGCGCATACATCCCGAAGGGCTTCGCCCCCGCGCCCAGAATGGCCTCGTAAATCGCCGGCATCTCGGCGTTCTCGGCATGAACCTCCCAGCCCAGCTCGCCGGTGAAACTCACCCGGATCAGGAAGGCAGGCCGCCCCGCCACGGTGCAATGCTGATGACTCAGCCATCCTGCCTCCAGATCCGCATCGCTGATCCCCGCCAGCACCTCGCGGCTCTTCGGCCCCGCCACCAGCAGTGCCGATCGTTCGGTCGTCGTCTCCGTCAAGGTCACACCTTCCGGCACGCTGTTCCGAATGAGCTCGCCGTCATGCCACTGCGCCGTGGCCGCGGTGATCAGAACGAAATCGTTCTCCGCCAGACGGATACAGGAAAACTCCGTCACGATCCGCCCTTGGGTATTGGCGACGTAAACCAGGTTCATCCGCCCCACCTTGGGCAGCCCGCCGGTCACGAAGCCGCGCAGCCACTCATCGGCCCCCGCGCCCTGCACCCTGAACCGCGAAAAGCCCGGCAGGTCCAGCACGCCACAGGCATCGCGCACCGCCTCGCATTCTTCGCGGATGCGCTGCTCCCACGGGCCCTTGCGGTTCCACGTATGCGTGCTTTCCTCCGACGTGTCGTCGTCCGGCTGCGCGAACCAGTTGGCCCGCTCCCAGCCGTTATAGGCCCCCATCACGCCGCCCAGTTCCAAAACGCGTCCATGGTTCGGCGACAGCTTCTTGTCACGCCCCGCCGGCCATTCGTGCCACGGGAAATGCATGGCATATTCGTTGCCATAGACCTCCATCCCCTTGGCCACGCAGTAATCGTGATCGGCGTAGTCGGTGTACCGCCTCGGATCGACCGCCCACATGTCCCACTCGGGCGCGCCGTCCACGATCCACTCGGCCAGCACCTTGCCAGCCCCGCCCCCCTGCGCGATCCCGAAGGTAAAGACACAGGCCTCGAAGGCGCCTCGAACCCCCGGCATCGGCCCCAGCAGGGGCAGGCCGTCGGGCGCATAGGGGATGGGCCCGTTGATGATCCGGCTGATCCCCGCCGTACCCGCCACCGGCACCCGCTCCATCGAATCCGCCACGATATCCTCGATTCGCTCAAGATCGTCCGACCACAGTTGAAAGCTGAAATCCTCGGGCATCGGGTCCGAGGGCTCTACCCAATGCGCGCGGCAATTGGGCTCGTAGGGGCCGATATTGAACCCGTGCTTCTCCTGCCGGAAGTAATAGGACACGTCCACGTCGCGCAGCAGCGGCAGCTTGCGGCCCGTGTCCTTGCTGTAGGCCTCGACCTCGGGGATCTCGTCGGTCAGCACGTATTGATGGCTCATCACCATCATCGGCACGGTCCGCCCGCCATAGGGCTTGAACCACTCGCCCACCGTCTGAGCATAATACCCGGCCGCGTTCACCACGAAATCACAAGCGATATCGCCCTTGTCCGTATGCACGATCCAGCCGTCGCCATCCTGCGTCACGCCCGTCGCCGGACAGAACCGCGCGATCGTCGCCCCCATGTCCCGCGCGCCCTTGGCCAGCGCCTGCGTCACCTGCGCGGGGTCGATATCGCCGTCGTTCGGGTCATAGAGCGCGCCCACGATGTCATGCGTCTCGATGAACGGATACCGCGCCTTGATCTCGTCGGGGGTTAGGATTTCCAGCTCCATCCCCTGATGCCTGCCCATGCCGCGGGCGCGCTCGAACTCCTGCATCCGCTCCTTGGAATGCGCCAGCCGGATCGACCCGGTCTGGTGATAGTTCATCGGATAGTCCACCTCGTCCCCCAGCCGGGCATAAAGCTCGGTGGAATACCGCTGCATGTTCATGATGCCCCAGCTGGTCGAGAACGTGGGCACGTTCCCCGCCGCGTGCCAGGTGCTGCCGGCGGTCAGCTCGTTCTTCTCCAGCAGAACGCAGTCGCTCCACCCTTTCTTGGCAAGGTGATACAGCACCGAGCACCCCACGACGCCCCCGCCGATGATGACCACTTTCGCCTTTGTCGGCAGATCAGCCATTGTTCCAGTCTCCCATGCTCGACGCCCACCAACGCGCCGCCCGTTTTCCATCATTCCCGTCCGCAGTGACCGCGCCGGCAGCCCGGCCAACGGCGCACCAGGGCACGTCCCGGCTCACGCCTGCCTCGCTTGCGGCAACCCGTCCGCGATGTCGTAATAGTCGCCCTTGTCCGCAACAAAGATATGCCCCGCCATCGCCCCGCCCGAGGGCGCGTCGATCAACCCGGCTTCCAAGCTCGTCCAGTCCTCGGGATCCTCGAACCACAGCTTCGTGCCGCAGCGTCCGCAAAAGGCGCGCACCGCGCCGCTCTCGTGGACGAACCGCGTCACGTACCCCTGCCGAACCCAGTGCAGCGGCACATCGTCCACGTCCACGCTGGCGGCGTGAAAACCGGAATACTTCCGGCACTGCCCGCAGTGGCACGCCGTCACCGGCCCGGCCACGCGGTCAAGCTCGAAGGCGTTCGCGCCACACAGACAGGACCCGGTGATCATTTCTGCGGAACCCCGTCCGCGATCTCGTAGTAATCCCCCTTGTCCGCGGTGAAGATATGCTTCTCCAGCCGCAGCCCCGTCGGCCCGTCGAGCGCCCCCAGGGCAAAGCTCATCGTGTCCTCGTCATGCGCCTTCCAGAACAGAAACGCCCCGCAGGTCGCGCAGAAGCCCCGTTTGGCCTGCGGCGTCGCCTCGTACCAGGTCACCGCGCCGGTGATCTCCAGGTCCGTCTCCGGCGCATAGGCCGAGGACCACACATGCCCGGACTGTTTTCGGCACTGCCCGCAATGACAGGCCGACACGCCCTGCGGCGCGCCCGTCACCGTGAACCGGATGCTCCCGCACAAACAACTTCCCTCAAGCATTCTCACCTCCACTGAACCGCGCGAACTGCGGCAGCCCGTCGCCGATGTCGTAATAATCGCCCTTGTCCTCAAGAAAGACATGGGCGGTCATCTTCAGCCCATGCCCCGGCTCCAACGATGCCGCGGCAATCACCGTGCGCGGCGCATCCTCCGGCTTCCAGAACAGGCCCGACCCGCAAATCTTGCAGAATCCCCGCCGCGCCGTCTCGCTGGACTGGAACCAGGCCAGCCCATCGTCGCGCTCCATCACCAGCCCTTCGTCCGCCACCGAGGTCGCCGCCCAGTAAAACCCCGACTGCTTGCGGCACTGCCCGCAATGGCATCCCAGGATGTCCCTGGCCTTGCCCTCCAGCCGGAACGCCACCGCCCCGCACAGGCACGCGCCCTTGATCATCTCACGCCCTCCCCGGCGTCGAAGCCGCGCCCAAGAGCACGCCATAGATCACGAAACACGCCGCCAGCCCCCGCCGCAACCAAACGTTGAACACCGCCCCCAGCGCCGCCCGGCCCAGCCCCGCGCCCAGCGCGGTGTAGCCTATGTAGCTCAACGCCGTCAGGCTCAGCGCGGTGGGAACGATCACCCACATCTGGCTCCAGATCGGCACGCCCGGTTGCACGAACTGGCTGAAAGCGGCCAGGTATCCCGCCACGCTCTTGGGGTTGATCGTCGCGATGGCAAAGGCCCGCCAGTAGATGCTTCGCCCATCGGGCGCGGCCACGACAACCTGTCGCCGCGCCATGATCCAGCCGCGCACACCGAGGTAGATCAGAAATCCCGCGCCGATGAATTTCGCCACCTGAAACGCTTCGGGCGAGGCCGCGATCAGCGCGGTCACCCCCGCCGCCGACAAGGTCAGGAACAGCGCCGCCTGCGTCAGGATCGCCGCCACCCCCCACAGGCTGCGGCGAAACCCGATCGTCATGCCGTTGGTGATGCAATTGACCGCATTCGGCCCCGGCGTGGTCACGAATACCACCCAGAAGAGCGCGAAAACGGTCCAACCCTCCAGGCTCATGCCACCCACCTCAATAGACCGGAGGCGCGATCACCCAGATCGCAACGCACGGCGCGTCATAAGGGTTGGCCCATGCATAGCTCTCATGCCGGATGCGAAAACTGTCCCCCGGCCCCACGGTAAAATCGCGCCCGCCGATGCTCAGGTCCAGCCGGCCTGACACCACGTACCCCACCTCCTGCGTCGGTCGCGTGGCAGGGCGCTGCATTTTCGATCCGGGTCGGAACGTCGAGTGGATCACCTCGAAATCGTCGCTCAGGTCCGGCGACAACAGCTCCTCGATCAGCCCTTCCTCGCTCGACCCCATCCGCCGCCGCGACCCCTCGCGCACGATTATGCCCTGCTCTTCCGCAGGGGCGCTGGCATGGGCGAACAGAAACGACATCGGCACGTCGAACGCGCCCGCAATCGCCCGCAGGTCGGAAATCGACGGTTCGGACAGGTCCCGCTCCACCTGGCTCAGCCAGCCCACCGACCGGCCCAACGCCTGCGCCATATCGCTCAAAGTCAACCCCCGCGCCTTGCGCAAGGCCCGCAGATCGGCCCCGAGGCTGCGCATGGCGGAGATCTGGCTCTGTTCCAAAGGGCACTCTTCCCGTGAAATTCTTCGATCAATTTTCACGCTGCGCGAGTTGCGTGAAAAAATCAATCAAAATTTCACTGTTCCGGAAATACTCCCGCCGGAGGCCTCAACACCCGCACCGCGCGTCGGTAAATCTCTACAACCGCCCGAAAACCATCTTCAGAATCGCGCCCAACCCGTCGGCATCCGCCGCGTCGAACGCGGCCGGCCGGTCGCTGTCGATATCGAGCACGCCCAGCAACCGCTCCTGCCCGTCCCATACCGGCAGCACGATCTCCGACCGGGTCGAACTGGCACAGGCGATATGCCCGTCGAAACTGTCGACATCGTCCACCAGCTGCACCTCGCCCGTCCGAGCCGCCGCCCCGCAGACGCCGCGCGAAAACGGGATCTGCAAACAGCCATGCCCGCCCTGGTACGGGCCGATCTTCAACAGCTCCGGCCCGGTCACCCGGTAGAACCCGGTCCAGTCGAAGCGCGCGTCCGCGTGGTGCAACTCGCACACCAACGTGGCCATCAGCGCCACCTCATCGGTCTCGCCCTCGGTCAGCGCCCCGATGGTTTTCGCCAGGTCTTCATAATCCGCACGCATCGCGCACCTCCCCCGCCAAGAGTTTTCATGAAAACTCTTGGCAAATCTTTTCCAAAAAGATTTGCGGCCTCAGACCCGCTCGATCGCGATGGCCGTACCTTCGCCCCCGCCGATGCAGATCGCCGCGACACCACGCTTGAGGTCGCGTTTCTCCAGCGCGTTCAGCAGCGTCACCATGATCCGCGCGCCGCTGGCCCCGATGGGATGGCCCAGCGCACAGGCCCCGCCATGCACGTTCACCTTCTCGCGCGGCAGGCCCATCTCGTGCATGAAGGCCATGGGGACCACGGCAAAGGCCTCGTTCACCTCCCACAGGTCCACGTCGTCCTTCGTCCAGCCGATCCGTTCCAGCAGCTTCTGCGCCGCGGGCACCGGCGCCGTGGTGAACCATCCCGGCGCCTGCGCGTGGCTTGCATGGCCCAGGATCCGCGCGCGGATCTTCAGCCCCTGCGCCTCTGCGGCCTCGCGCGAGGCCAGCACCAGGGCCGCCGCCCCGTCGCTGATCGAGCTTGAATTGGCCGCCGTCACCGTCCCGCCCTCGCGGAAAGCAGGCTTCAACTGCGGGATCTTCTCGGGCCGCGCCTTGCCGGGCTGCTCGTCGGTCTCGACCACGACCGTGCCCTTGCGCGTCTCCAGCGTCACCGGCGCGATCTCGCCCGCGAACGCACCCGATTTCTGCGCCTCCAGCGCCCCTTCCAGAGACCCGATGGCATAGGCATCTTGCGCCTCGCGGGTGAATTGATATTTCTCGGCGCAATCCTCGGCGAAGGTGCCCATCAGCCGCCCCTTGTCATAGGCGTCTTCGAGCCCGTCAAGGAACATGTGGTCGATCACCTGCCCATGCCCGATCCGCGCCCCGCCGCGCATCTTGGGCAAGAGGTACGGCGCGTTCGACATGCTCTCCATGCCGCCCGTCACCATCGTGTCGGTGTGGCCCAGCGCGATCTGGTCGAACCCGATCATCGCCGCCTTCATGCCCGAGCCGCACATCTTGTTCAGCGTGGTCGCCGGCACCTCTTCGCCCAGCCCCGCCTTGAACCCCGCCTGGCGCGCCGGAGCCTGCCCCTGGCCCGCCGGCAGCACGCAGCCCATCAACAACTCGCTCACGGTCGCGGCGCCCGCATCCTTCAGCGCCGCGGCAATCGCTGCGCCGCCCAGGACGCTGGCCTCGACGCCATCGAAATCCCCCTGGAAGCCGCCCATCGGCGTGCGCGCCGCGCCTGCGATCACAACGTCTTTCATGCTGATTGTCCTTTCGTCCTTGGGTGCCACGCCGGGAAAGCTCACGGGGCCACACGGTTTGGTAAGGAATTGCGCCTAGGCTGCGCGCAACATCCATGTGTCCGGAGGCATCATGCAACTCACCTGCGCCACTCACAACAACATCAACGTTATCACCGTCGAAGACAACCGGATCGACGCCGCCTCCGCCATCCGGTTCAAGGACGAGATGCGCCGCCTCACCGAAGATGGCCCCGCCCATGTGGTGCTCGACCTCTCCGGCGTGGCGTTCGTCGATTCCAGCGGCCTCGGCGCCATCGTCGCCTCGATGAAGCAGATGGGCGACGGCCGGCGGCTGGACCTGGCCGGTCTGACACCGGACGTGGCCAAGGTCTTTCGCCTGACGCGCATGGATTCGATCTTCGTCATCCACCCCGACATGGCCGCGGCGCTGCAACGCGCGGCGGGCTGATCCGGGGCCGTGGCCACCACCGCCCCCTCCCTGCCCGATCCGCTGATCTCGTGGTGCACGACAGCGACGAACCTGCACGTGCGCGACATGGTCGAAAGCCTGGCCAGCAACCTGGACGAGGCCGGGATCGACAGGGATTTGCGCGGCTCCATCGCGCTCGCGGTCAGCGAAGCGCTCAACAACATCACCGAACATGCCTATGCCGACCGCGCGCCTGGTCCGGTCACCATGACGGTCGACCTGCTGCCCGACCGCGTGGACGTGACCCTGATCGACAGCGGCCGCGCCATCCCCGGCCAGGATCTGCCTCCGGCCCACCTGCCGGACAGCGCCGGCCCCCGGTCGACTCTGCCCGAAGGGGGATTCGGCTGGTTCCTCATTCACAGCCTGTGCCGCGACCTGAGCTACACCCGAACGTCAGGACAAAACACACTCAGCCTGCGGTTTCCGCGCTGAAACACGCGGCGCGGCAAACCACGCCACCAAATCGCCCAATTCCCATCGCAACGCCGCCCCAAAGCCCCCGCATATACCAACCTGTAGCTGCATATGGCTTCCCTCGGCGCCGCGTTTAACAGCCCCCACCCAGTGCGCGGCGTCGAGGTACTTCTTCTTCCCATCACATTGGCATTCCCGAGCGCGCCCCCTAAGGTGCCGCACAGCATTGCAATCAACGGGAAAACCATGCGCGACTTCCAACGTCCCGGCCGCTCGGCCGTCCTCGCCACGAACGGCATGTGCGCCACGTCGCACCCCTTGGCCGCCCAGGCCGCCATCGACATTCTGAAACGCGGCGGCAACGCCATGGACGCCGCCATTGCCGGCGCCGTTCTGCTGGGCATCTGCGAGCCGCAGATGACCGGCATCGGCGGCGACTGCTTCGCGCTGTTCACCCGGCCCGGCAGCGACGACATCCATGCGCTGAACGGCTCCGGCCGCGCCCCGGCCGCCGCCAGCGCCGCCGACCTGCGCGCCCGTGGCCTCGACACCGTCCCGTTGCACGGGCCCGAAGCGGTCACCATCCCCGGCGCGGTCGACGCCTTCTGCCACTTGTCGGACGCACATGGCAAACTGGGTCTCGACGCCCTTCTGCAACCCGCAATCCACTACGCCGAAGAGGGTGTGCCGGTGGCCCCCCGCGTCGCCAATGACTGGCCCCGGGCCGCCGAATGCCTGCAGGGCCACGGCCTGACCCATTACACCAACGGCGGCCAACCGCTGAAGCAGGGCGAGATGTTCCGCGCCCCCGGACAGGCCGAGGTGCTGCGCCGAATCGCCCGCGACGGGCGTGACGCCTTCTACAAGGGCGAGGTGGCCGACGACATGGTCGCCGCGCTCAACGCCCAGGGCGGCGTGCACACCGGCGACGATTTCGCCGCCACCGCCGCGACGCCCACCGACCCCATCAGCGGCAGCTACGCCGGCATCGACCTGGTCGAGCATCCGCCCAACGGCCAGGGCGCCACGGCGATCCTGCTGCTCAACATCCTGGCCCAGTTCGACATCGCGTCGATGGACCCGTTCGGCACAACGCGCGCCCATACCGAGGCCGAGGCGACCAAGCTGGCCTACGACGCCCGCAACCGCTTCATGGCCGATACCGACCGCACCGCGCGGCTGGATCACATGCTGTCGATGGACACCGCCCGCGCGCTCGCCGCCCTGATCGACCCGAAAAAGGCGATGCCGTCCGCCACCTCGCTCAGCGAGGCCGTGCACCGCGACACGATCTACATCACCGTGGTCGACCGCGACCGCATGGCGGTGTCGCTGATCTATTCCATCTTCCACGGGTTCGGCTCGGGTATCGCGTCGGAAAAATTCGGCATCCTGCTGCAAAACCGCGGCGCGGGCTTCACGCTCGAAGAGGGCCACGCGAACGAGATGAACGGCGGCAAACGCCCGATGCACACGATCATTCCTGGCATGCTGCGCGAGGGGGGCCGTGTCACCATGCCCTTCGGCGTGATGGGCGGCGCGTACCAGGCAAACGGCCACGCCCGCTTTGTCTCGAACCTGCGCGATTTCGGCCTGTCCCCGCAGGAGGCCATCGACGCGCCGCGCTGTTTCCCCGACGCGGGCGAGCTTCGGGTCGAAACCGGCTACGCGCCGGACGTGCACCGCGAACTGGCAGATCTGGGCCACAACGTGGTCGAGGCCGACGAGGCGATCGGCGGCGCCCAGGCAATCGAGATCAAGGAGAACGGGGTCCTCGAAGGCGGCTCCGACCCGCGCAAGGACGGCTGCGCCCTGGGCTACTGACCCCGCAGACCTGCGCCATGAACCGGCGCCAAAAAACCGGCATGGGGCGCGGCAGCGCGCCCCGGCCTCAGTTCAGTTGGAAATGCAGCGGGTACTGCCCGTCCTCGAACGGGCCGAAAAGGTCGGGAATGTCAGGATGCCCCACCGGCTCGCCCGAATAGTCGGCGATCAGGTTCTGTTCGCTGACATAGGCCACGTAATAAGTCTGATCGTTCTCGGCCAGCAGGTGATAGAACGGCTGGTCTTTCACCGGGCGGCTGTCCTCGGGAATCGAGTCGTACCATTCCTCGGTGTTCGCAAACTCGGGATCCACATCGAAAATCACGCCGCGAAACGGATGTTTGCGGTGTTTCACGACCTGTCCCAGGTGATATTTCGCGCGTGTCTTCAACATTCTGATAGCCCCTAACGACACACTGTACTGCGTTCAACCGAGTTTTGTCCAATCGCTGAACGCAATTTCTCGGGAAACAGTCTGTGAACCGCCGTCAGACAGTGCCCCTCCTCCGCCCCGGCTCGAAGGCCCAAATCCGGCATTTCCAAGCGCCGAAATTTTGGTTAAACTGAAAAGAAAAACAAACATAGCGAGAGGCAGATGAGCAGACGTCTTCGCACGATTCTATCAATGGTGGCCCTGGCCACCCTGAACGCCTGTGGTGGTGGTCCCAGCGGCCCGCCGCCCGACAATCTGGACAATGCCTGCGCCATCGTGGCGCAGAAACCGCATTACCTGCGGGCCTTCCGCGCGACCGAGCGTCGCTGGGGCGTGCCGGTGCCGGTGCAGATGGCCACGATCTACCAGGAAAGCAAGTTCGACGGCGAGGCGCGCACGCCCTTCCGCTGGACCCTCGGCGTGATTCCCATGGGCCGCCAAAGCTCCGCCTACGGCTACAGCCAGGCACTGGACGGCACGTGGGACGAGTACGTGAAGGACGGCAACCGGGCCGCGCGGCGCAACGACATCCGCGACGCGACCGACTTCATGGGCTGGTACATGGCGCAGTCGAACCAGCGTCTGGGCATCCCGATGCACGACGCCCGCAACCACTACCTCGCCTATCACGAGGGGCGCACGGGCTACAGCCGGGGCAGCTATAACGCCAAGCCATGGCTCTTGCGCGTTTCGGGAGAGGTCGGCCAGCGCGCCGTCGTCTACGATCAGCAGTTGCGCGCCTGTGGGCGGCGCTAAGCCGCCCCGCTTCGCCCGGCCTACCTGTCGATCCGCTTGAACTTGTCCTTGCCCGGGATGACGAACCTGTCATTGCCCAGCTGCGTGCCCGTGGTCAGATCGCCCAGCACCACGGTGGTCTTGCTGCCACCGCTGTCGTTGATCACCCACTGACGCAACTCCACCGGGCTGCCGGTGAAGACCAGCTCGATATTGCCGTATTCGGGATGCGCCGGGTCCTGCGCGCGCACCGTGGTGGTCTTGCCGTCGCTGCTGTGACCCGTCACCATCCGCGCACGGCCGAAATCCACGTTGCGTTGCAGGATGATCTTCAGCGGCGTGCGGTCCAGCGGATAGGCCTCGCCCCCGGTATTGGACTTGGGGTCGATGATACCCACCGTATCGCCATCGGCCACCACCAGCGTCTGTTCCGGCGGGTTGTACTCGAACCGAACCCGCCCTGGCCGCTTGATATAGATTTGCCCCGTGCTGATCGTGCCGTCATCGTTGATCTGGGTAAATTCGCCGGTCGCCGAACTGAAGCTGTTCAGGTATTGCGAAATCTCGTTCAACGACAGCTTTTCGGCCATCGCGGGCGTGGCCATCAGGAAAGTCAGGGCCAAAGCAACCATACGCATGAGGGGAAACCTCTCCTTTTTCATTCTCGCCAAAAGATAGGCGCACACACGGCGTTATGCGATAGCAATCGGTGCAAATGCGTGTGAACGCCCTTTTTTCCGGTCCAATGCATCAGAACGGCAGAAATCGGATCGCCGCAAAAAGCGCCCCGGCGCTGGCCGCGAACGCCACCACCATCAGCACCCCGTCCCGCACCGTGATCGCCAAGCCCAGAAGCGCTATGGCCGCGAACGGAATGAGCGCCGCAAAGGGCACCACCTCCAGCGGCGGGATCATCGCGCACAGACCCACCACGACAAGCGCCGCCGCAAGCTGCGCCGGACGCCCGGTCAACGCCTCGAGCCTGTGACCGAAATGCCGGTCCATCCACTCTGCGGCGGGGCGCGCCTTGTCGACCGAGCGCGCGACCCTGTCATCGGTCACCGCCCTGTTGCCGATCCGGTCCGGCATCCAGAAACTGCGCCGCCCGAAGAGGATCTGCACCGCGATGAGGATCAGTATGATCGCAAACAGCGTCGGCACGCCCGGTATGCCGCCCAGGGGCGACGCGCCCAACAGCGCCGTCACGAAGATGATCGGCCCAAAACCGCGCCCGCCAATCGCATCGACCACGTCCTTGACCGAGACGGTGTCCCCGCCGTCGGCCAGGTCATCGATCTCGTTCAGCAGCGTCCCGGCATCTCCGGCCATTCACCCGTCCTTCTTCGCGTTGGCGTTTCCTTGCACGCCAACGCAACAGACCGGCAAACGTTTCCCCTCGGCCCTTTTCGGAGGCGTTATTGCTCGGGCACCAGGATTTCGCGCTTGCCCACGTGGTTCGCGGCACTCACGACACCCTCATCCTCCATCTGCTCGACGAGGCGTGCCGCCTTGTTATAACCGATGGCCAGCTTGCGCTGGATATAGGAGGTGCTGCATTTCCGGTCGGTGATGGCGATCTGCACGGCCTGATCGTACAGCGCGTCCTCGCCATCGGTGTTGCCGCCCGTCGACAGGCCCAGGACCGCGTCGATCTTGTCGGCCTTCTCGTCCTCGGGGCCGTCCTGCACGCCGCCCACGTAAACCGGCGGGCCGAAGGCTTTCAGGTGATTCACCACCTCCTCGACTTCCTCGTCGCTGACGAACGGCCCGTGACAGCGGGTGATCTTGCCGCCGCCGGCCATGTACAGCATGTCGCCCATGCCAAGCAGCTGCTCCGCGCCCATCTCGCCCAGGATCGTGCGGCTGTCGATCTTGCTGGTCACCTGGAAGGAAATCCGCGTCGGGAAGTTTGCCTTGATCGTACCCGTGATGACGTCCACCGACGGGCGCTGCGTGGCCATGATCAGGTGGATGCCCGACGCCCGCGCCATCTGCGCCAGCCGCTGGATACAGGCCTCGATCTCCTTGCCGGCGACCATCATCAGGTCCGCCATCTCGTCGACGATGACCACGATGAACGGCATCTTCTCGGGCGCGAACTCCTCGGTCTCGAACACCGGCTCGCCGGTTTCGTCGTCGAACCCCGTCTGCACCGTCCGGCTGAACATCTCGCCCTTGGCCAGCGCATCGGCCACGCGGCTATTGTACCCGTCGATGTTGCGCACGCCCATCTTCGACATCTTGCGATAGCGGTCTTCCATCTCCGCGACGACCCATTTCAGCGCCACCACGGCCTTCTTCGGGTCGGTCACCACCGGGCTCAGCAGGTGCGGAATGCCGTCATAAACGCTCAGTTCCAGCATCTTGGGGTCGATCATGACCAACCGCAGCTCCTCGGGCGTCAGCTTGTAGAGCAGGCTCAGGATCATCGTGTTGATCGCCACCGATTTACCCGAGCCCGTCGTCCCCGCGATCAGCAGGTGAGGCATCTTGGCCAGGTTCGCCACCATCGGGTCACCGCCGATATCCTTGCCCAGCGCCAGCGGCAGCTTCTGGTTGCCGTCGCCATAGTCGCGGCTCGACAGGATCTCGCGGAAGCTGACCATCTCGCGGTTGTCGTTGGGCAGTTCGATGCCGATCACCGACCGCCCCGGCACGGTGCTGACCCGCGCCGACAGGGCCGACATCGACCGCGCGATATCGTCCGCGAGGCCGATCACCCGGCTCGCCTTCAGGCCCGGCGCCGGTTCCAGCTCGTACATCGTCACCACCGGACCGGGGCGCACGCTGACGATCTCGCCCTTCACGCCATAGTCGTCCAGCACGGTTTCCAGCATCCGGGCATTCTCCTCGAGCGACTCGTCGCTCAGGTGATGGCGCTGGATATTGACCGGGTTGGTCAGCAGGTTCAGCGGCGGCAGCTCGTACTCGATCTGCGGCTTTTCCTCGAATTGCAGCTTGGGCTGCGCCTCGGCCTGCGCCCGTGCGGACGGCTGCGGCGCGCGGCGCGGCGGATGCTGCACGACCTTCTTCGGCTCGGCGACAGGCACCTCCTGGGGCGTCGCGGCGCGGGTATAGACCGGCACCTCCGGCTCCGCCCCGTAGCTGTCATATGCGCCGTAGCCGTCGTCGATCACCTCGTCCTCCGGCGTCGCCTCGACCATCTCCTGCATCGGTGCGTGCACCGGCGTTTGGGCGGCATCCGGCACGGCGTGCTCGGCGGTCAGCGGCGGCTCGGCCCGCACCGCGCTGCGCGGCGCGGTGTTCAGGATCAGCGGGTCCGGCCCCCGGCCCCGGCCACGGGTCAGCGGCGCGACCGTCTCGACCTGCACGGCGGGGTTCTTGCGCACCCGGCTCTTGATGACATCGGCAATCTTGGCGCTCACCCGGTCGCCGCTCGGTGCGGGCATGTCGGGCATCTCGGACGCCTCGATCAGTTCCGGCTCCGGCGTGCGCTCGGGCCGCCGCATCAGCGACGGCATCCGCGACAACAGCCCGCCGGTCCGTTCCGGCGCCTGGCTCACCTCGTAACCGGGCACGGCGGTTTCGACCGGCGCGGCATGGCCCTGGTGCCGGACGGCTCCGGCCAGGGCGGGCTCCGCACGGCGCACCCGCGGCTCGGGCACGGCGGCCTCGGCCAGGGCCAGTTCATGGGCCTCGGCGCGTTCCTGCATCCGGCGGTCCCAACGATCTGCAGCCTTGGCCTGCGCGGTCTTCGCGGCCCCTGCCGCCACCCCGCCGCTGCGGGCCAGCACGGCGCGCAACGTGGCATAGGTCATGATCGTGCCAACCACCAGGAAGCGGGTGATCTGCGACAGCTCAAGCCGGCTGAACCCCAGGATGAACGCGCCCAGCGCCACCATCCCCACCGCCAGAAGCAGCGACAACAGCTTCAGCCCGAAGGTCGCACTGATCGGCAGGAAACCCAGCACCGTGCCCAGCGCCATTTCCCCGAACAGCCCGCCATAATCGAAACTGTGCGACGCCGACCACTCCGCGCTCGGTTCCAGCGACGAGGCATACATCGCCAGAAGCGCGATCCAGATCGGCGCGTAGATCAACCGGCCAATCGCCCGGTCCTGGCCCCGGTGCAGGGCGAAACGCACACCCCACGCCCCCAGGACAATGGCAAGGCCCCACGCGCCCCAGCCCACGATCATGAACAGCGGCGCCGCAATCGACGCCCCCATCCGGCCAAGCAGGTTCTGCACCGGCGCGTCCGTCGCGGCCATCCAGCTGGGATCGTCGGGATTGTAGGATGCGATCATCATCGCGGCGGCCAGACCCAGCGCCAGCAGCGCAAGTCCCAGAAGTTCCTTGCCTCGCTTCTCGATCGCCTCCGCCATCGAGCTGTCCAAAAGCGGGTCACGTCCGCGCGTCTGATATGCCATGTTGCCTCTTCCTCGTTAATTATAAAGACAGTCACGCAGCTGCGTCAGGCCGCGTGCCACCTCTTTCTTTGGGGCCACCATCGCGACCCTTATGTATGCGTGGCCGGGGTTCAGGCCCCCGGCCTCCTGCGCCAGGTACGCGCCGGGCAGCACCCGCACGCCTGTCTCTTTCCACAGTTTCAACGCCGCCGCCTCGCCATCCTCGACCGGCAGCCACAGGAAAAACCCCGCCTCGGGGCTCTGGTATCCCGGCACGCCGTCAAGGATCTCGTCGGCCAGCATGTATTTTTCCCGGTAAAGCCCGCGGTTCACCTCGACATG
This sequence comes from Roseovarius sp. THAF8, assembly GCF_009363735.1. Classification (NCBI taxonomy): domain Bacteria; kingdom Pseudomonadati; phylum Pseudomonadota; class Alphaproteobacteria; order Rhodobacterales; family Roseobacteraceae; genus Roseovarius; species Roseovarius sp. THAF8. The sequence goes on from NZ_CP045410.1 coordinate 1,921,654, forward strand.
CTTTTCGTCCGCCCAGACCTTGGCCGCCGCATGCTGCAACGGCAGCGGCAGCGGCGTGCCCGCATAGGACCTCAACTGCCGGATCCGCTTCATGCTCTGCGGCCCCGACGCCACGAACCCCGAGCGCAACCCGGCCAGGTTCGACCGTTTCGACAGGCTGTGAAACGCCACCACCCGCTCGGGCTCGGCCCCCATCTCCTTCGCGACTTCCAGCGCGCCCACAGGCGGCGCATCGCGGTAGATCTCCGAATAGCACTCGTCGGCGAAAACCTTGAAATCATGCTTTTCCGCCAGCCCGATCAGCGTCTTCCAGTACTCCGCATCCGCCACCGCGCCCTGCGGGTTGGACGGCGAGCACAGATAGGCCACCGTCACCCGGTCCAGCACCTCGGCGTCCAAGCTGGCGAAATCCGGCAGGAACCCGGTCTCGCGCGTCGCCGGCAGGAACATCGGCGCGGCCCCCACGCTCAGCGCGGCCACCATGTAAACCTGGTAGAACGGGTTCGGCAGCAACACGATCGGCTGCTTGCCGTTCTTGGTTTCGGGCGACAGCGTCATCATCGCGTTGTACAGCCCCTCGCGCGTGCCATTCAGCGCCATCACATGCCGGTCCGGGCTCAACTCCACGCCATAGCGCCGCGAAACCCAGTCGCAGAACGCCGTGTTCAGCGCCGGAATGCCCTCGTTCACCGGGTACTTGCGAAACTCCTCCGCATGTCTCTCGATCACATCCATGATCCAGCCCGGAAAATCGTGCTGCGGCTCGCCGATGGTCATGTGAATCACATCACCGCCGGGATCGTGCACGTCCAACAGGGTCCGCAAACGCGGAAACGCATATTCCGGAAGGTTCGAAAACCGCTCGGGAAACATCAACACTGCCTCTAGGTTACGGGATCGTTGTCGCCCCGTTTGGATCAAATCTACAAAAGCCCCCGCGTTGCGTCCAGCAAAACCAACCGGGGGTGCGGGGATTGTGGCATTTTTGGCAAGAGGTTAGCGGATACCTCTAAAGTAGGCCAAGTATTGTGGCCGGCTTGCATCAGCCGGGCAACATTTTGCGTCCAGTAACGATTTTGCCCGTCAGGCCAGCGCCGCCTCGGCGGCCTTTGCGACCCGCAGAATCCGTTCCTCGCCGAAGGCTTCACCGCACATCATCAGCCCACAACCGGGCGTCCCGGTGGGCAGGTTGACGGCCGCCAGACCCATCAGGTTGCCCACCCGCGTGTTGCGCAGCGCCAGCAGGTTCTCGGTCACGTAATAGTCGTCGTCGGTCATCAGCCGATCCACCTCGGGCGGCAGGTTCGGCGCCGTCGGCATCAGCACCGCGTCATAGGGTTTCATCCGTTCGGCCCACTGGATTCGCAGCGCCGCCAGCAGGTTCCAGCCCGCGACGTAGTCACAAGCCCGGAATTCCTTGCCGGATTCGAACCGCTCACGGATCGGCTTGAACATCTTGTCCGGGTTGGCCGAAATCACGTCGCCCCAGATACCATACGCCTCGGACGTGAACAGGATCGCCGACAACGGCATCGCCTGTTCAGCCTCGGGCGACTCCACCTCCTCGATCCGCGCCCCCGCCGCCTTCAGCCGCTCCAACGCGCTGAAATAGGCGTCGCGCGGCGCGTCGCGGATGTCGTCGAACACCACCGACTGCAACGCGGCAAAGCGCATCCCCTCCAGCGACACGCCCTCCAAGTCCGCCGCCCGTCCGCCTTCCAATGCGGCCAGCACCAGCGCGCAATCCTCCACGCTGCGTCCCAGCGGCCCCACCGTGTCGAACTTCGCGCAAAGCGGCACGACCCCGCCCAGCGACACGCGCCCCGACGTGGTCTTCAGGCCCACCAGATCGTTCCACGCCGACGGGATACGGACCGATCCGCCCGTGTCCGACCCGATGCCGCAGGCCGCCAGCCCATGCGCCACGCTCGCCGCCGCCCCCGAGGAGGATCCCCCCGGCACCAGCTTCGGATCGTTCACATTCGGCGGCGTCGCCGTCATCGGGTTCAGCCCCAGCCCCGAAAACGCCAACTCGCTCATATGCGTCTTGCCCAGGCACACCAGCCCCGCAGCCGTCGCGTTGCGCAGCACGTCCGCGTCTCGCTCCGGCACCCGGCCCTTCAGCAGCCGCGTGCCCGCCTCGGTCGCCGTACCGGCACTGTCGAACAGGTCCTTCCAGCTGACCGGCACGCCATCCAGGGGCCCCAGCCGCCGCCCGGCCTGCGCCCGTGCCTCTGCCGCCTGCGCCTCGGCCCCGGCGCGGTCATGGGTGACCACCGAATAGATCTCGTCCCGCGCCGGATGCGCGTCGATGGCCGCCAGGTACGCCTCGGTCAGCGCCACCGGCCCGATTTCGCCCGCTTCGATCCTGCGCCCCAGCTCCGCCGCGCTCATCGTCAGCCACTCGTTCATTCCGGATCCTCCGCGCCCATGCAAAATCGCTTGCATGAATGCAGATGCCCCGGCGCAAGGCAAGCCCACCCAATGACAATCCGGCGCATGGACAATCCGGCCCGCGCCGACATATTGATCCGCATGGACCATGACAGCGATATCCTGATCGTCGGCGGCGGCCTCACCGGCCCCGCGCTTGCCCTCGCCGCGGCGCAGGCGGGCCTGACCGTCACCGTGATCGACAGCCTGACCCAGACCGTGCGCGAGGACGCCGCCTTTGACGGACGCGCCTATGCCCTTGCGCTGGCCTCGGTGCGTTTGCTGGGCAATATCGGCATCTGGTCCAGTGTGGCCGACAACGCGCAAGCAATGCTGGAAATCAAGGTCTCCGACGGCCGCGCGGGCGAAGGCGCCGCACCCTTCTTCCTGCATTTCGATCATGCCGAGATCGAGGAAGGCCCGATGGGCCACATGCTCGAAGACCGCTTTCTTCGCCGCGCCTTTCTCGAGGCGATGCAAGGCGAGGACAAGATCGCGCAGGTGACCGACACCGTCACCGCGCAAGAGGTCACGCAAACCGGCGTCACCCTCACCCTCGCCTCCGGCAAGACCCTCGCGGGCCGCATCGTCGTGGGCTCCGATGGGCGCGCCTCGGGCACCGCGCAACGCGCCGGCATCGCCCGCACCGGCTGGAGTTACGGCCAGACCGCGCTGGTGGCCGCCATCGAACACGAACAGCCCCATAACGGCATCGCGCACCAGTTCTTCATGCCCCCCGGCCCGCTCGCCATCCTGCCCCTGCCCGGCAATGTCAGCTCCATCGTCTGGTCCGAGACCGAGGCCACGGCGGCCCGCTTCGCCGCCCTGGACGATGCCGACTTCATGGAGGTCCTCCGCCCCCGCTTCGGCGATTTCCTGGGCGACATCACCCTGCGCGGCAAGCGCTTCACCTACCCGCTGAACCTCACGCTCGCCAACGCCTTCGTCGCCGACCGCCTGGCCCTGATCGGCGACGCGGCCCACGGGATGCACCCCATCGCAGGCCAGGGCCTCAACGCCGGCCTGCGCGACGTGGGCGCCCTGGCACAGGTCCTGACCGACGCCACCCGCCGGGGCGAGGATTTCGCCGCCTCCGACGTGCTCGCCCGCTACCAGCAATGGCGCCGCTTCGACACCGCGACGCTGGCGGTGACAACCGACCTCACCAATCGGCTCTTTTCCAACGACAACCCCCTCCTGCGCGCCGCGCGCGACCTCGGCATGGGCGCGCTTTCGGCCATACCGACGCTGCGGCGCACATTCATCCGAGAGGCGGCAGGCCTGACCGGCGACCTGCCGGAGTTGATGAAGGGGTGAAGCCGTGCGAGCGGCAGACCTGCCTGTCCCGGACTTGATCCGGGACCTCCCGGCCAAAGATATCCTCAGATCAAGTCCGAGGATGACGGCCGCGCAACGCGTAGGGTGGGTGAAAACCCACGCGCCACCTACCCCGCCTCGAACACCCGGATCACCGTATCCCCATACCCCCGCTCATCGAGCAGGCTCCACCCTTCCGGCACCGCCACCGCGCCGCCGTCCTCCCAAACCACCAACGCCCCGGCCGCAATCCACCCCCCGGCCATTGCCGCGCCCAAAGCCGCCTCACCCAGCCCCTTGCCATAGGGCGGATCGAGAAACACAAGCCCGCAGGCCTCCGTCGCCGCACCCAGCTTGCGCGCATCCCGGCCCACGACCTGCACGCGGTCCCCGACCCCGCAAATCCCGATATTCTCCCGGACCAGCCTTTGCCCCACGCGCCCGTTCTCCACGAACGTCGCGCTTGCCGCCCCACGCGACAACGCCTCCAGCCCCAGCGCGCCGGTCCCGGCAAAAAGGTCCAGCACCACGGCCCCCGCCACCCGGTCCCCGAACCGCGCCATCAACACGTTGAACAGGCTCTCCCGCACCCGGTCCGAGGTGGGCCGCAGCCGCGCCCCCTCGTCGCCCTTGCCGACCGACGCCAGCCGCCGCCCGCGAAACTCGCCGCCGATGATCCTCACGCCTTCAACAGCGCCTTGAGGTCCGCGCCGGGGTCCGACACCACCGCCGGATCAGCGGTTTTCCCACTGTCGATCAGCCGCTTACCCACCATATAGGCCCGCGCATCATTGGCCGCGTCCACCGCCAACAGCGTGTCGCCCGCAAAATACCAGAAAGAAATGCCGCCCTCGCTGTCGCGCGTCACCACCCGATCATACCCCACGTTCAGCCCGGCAATCTGCAGCTTCACATCGTACTGATCCGACCAGAACCACGGCTGCGGCACATAGGTCTTCTCCGCGCCCATGATGTTCTCGGCCACGCATTCCGCCATGTCGATGGCATTCGGCACGCTCTCCAGCCGCAGCCGCTCACCTCGGAACGGAAAGCTCGCGCAATCCCCGGCGGCCCAGATCGACGGGTCGCTGGTACGTCCCTGCGCGTCCACCTTGATCCCGTTCTCGACCTCGACGCCCGCGGCCTCGGCCAGCGCCGTGGCCGGCGTGATCCCGACGCCCACGATGACAAAATCCGCCTCCAGCTCGCTGCCGTCACTCAAGAGCGCCCCACTGACCCGGCCCTCGCCGGTCAGCCGCTCCAGCCCGACACCCTCGCGGATGTCCACACCGTGCGAGCGATGCAACGCCCGGAAGTAATCCGACGTCTCCTGCGCCGCCACGCGCTGCAGGATCCGGTCCGCCATCTCGACCAGCGTCACCTGCAAACCCTTCGAGGCAGCCACGGCGGCGGCTTCCAGCCCGATATATCCGCCCCCCACGATCAGAACCTTCGCGCCATCGCGAAACTCCGGCGCCATCCTGTCCACGTCGCGCAGGTCGCGCACCACGTAAACGCCGTCCAGCGCACCACCGATCGCCGGCGGCAACCGCCGCGGCACCGACCCCGTGGTCAGCACAAGATGCTCGTAAGGCACCGCCTGCCCGCCCGCGACAACCACCTTGTCAGCGGGATCAATCGCCGACACCGCCGCATCCAGCCGCAGGTCGATCATGTTCTCCGAATAAAAGCTTTCCGGCCGCAGGTAGAGCCGCTCCAGATCCATCTCGCCCAAGAGGTATTTCTTCGACAAGGGCGGCCGCTGATAAGGCGGCGCGTGCTCTTCCCCGATCAGCGTCACCTTGCCGTCATAGCCAAGCGCCCGCAGCTTCGCCACCAGCGAACTGCCCGCCTGACCCGCGCCCACGACAACAACTCCTGCCATGTCCCCTCCTGCAAATTCCACATGGCCCTCGGGCCGTCAGGGCCTATACTTACAGGCATTCCAAACGCAAACGAAAGACAGGATGCGACAATGACGATCACCACCGGCGACAAACTCCCCGATGCGACGCTGCTCAAGATGGGTGCGGACGGCCCCGAAGAGGTCGCGCTGTCCGACAAGACCAAAGGCCGCAAGGTGGCGATCTTCGCCGTCCCCGGCGCCTTCACTCCCACCTGTCACTCCGCCCACGTGCCCAGCTTCATCCGCACCAAGGCCGATTTCGACGCCAAGGGTGTGGACGAGATCATCTGCATCTCGGTCAACGACGCTTTCGTAATGGACGCCTGGGGCAAGGACACCGGCGCCAGCGACGCCGGCATCACCATGCTGGGCGACCCGCAATCGGAGTTCACCAAGGCCGTCGGCATGGATTTCACCGCGCCGCCTGTCGGCCTCATCGCCCGCTCCAAGCGCTATGCCATGCTGGTCGAGGACGGCACCGTCAAGGTCCTGCATGTCGAGGACAATCCCGGCACCTGCGAGACCTCCGCCGGCGAGTCGCTGCTCGACGCGATCTGATTGATGTGAAACGTCGAGAATCTTTGACTCAATGGAGCTGGTTTTCTGAAACTTTCTAGGGCGCCGCGTCACGCAATATTGGCCCAATCGTCAAGCACTTCTGACCCAAACCGGACCTTGAGCGCGGTATAGGTCAAGGTCCGGCAGGCGGGACGAAGCAGACGCTGGAAGCAAACAAGCCGAGGTCAGCTTTAGGCGCTTTCCAGCATACGTCGCCAGCGCCCGGGCGCGATGCCAAAAGCTGCCTTGAAGCGACGTGTCATATGGGCTTGATCACTGAAACCGGCATTGAGTGCTGCTTCGGCCAAGCCCGAGCCAGCCGAGATTTCTGCGCGAACACGATCAAGGGGGCGCATTGTCAGATAGCGATACGGACTCGTTCCATAGGCTTTGCGAAACTGGCGAGTAAGCGTGTATCGGTCCAGGTCGGTCACGACTTCCAGTTCATCCGATCCCACCGTAAGAGCGAAATTCGCATCGAGATATTCGCGCGCTGAGCGAACAGCCGGAAGGTCGGGCAAGAATTTCACAGGCCGGCTAATTGAGGCGTCATTGGACGTCAGGCCATCTGCCAAAAGCGTCACGATTTCGGCGAGGGCAACCGGCTCCAGCACTGAATCCATAACTGAAAATGCAGTGTGGATGGCGTGCAGCAGGTTCGGGTCGCCGAGCACAGCGTCCTTTACGAAAGGCAGCGCTCTTACTGCCGGATCGAGGGCCTCTCGCAGTAGAGACGGCTCGATATAGAGCATCTGGTAGTGAAAGCCCTCGCTTGTACCAGCTTCTCCGTCATGAACCTCGTCAGGATGCAAGACAATGATTTGCCCCGACACGCTGTCCGATCGAACACCGCGATAATCGAAGCTCTGAACCCCTTGGATCGTATAGCCTATCGAGTAGGTGTCATGCCGATGTGGCGCATATGCTTTGCCGGAAAAGAAGGCTTCGATGCGTTGGATGCCCGTCTGCCACGGGGCAGTCCGCACCCAGTCGGACGCGCACGAACGTTCAAGACCGGGCGTCAGGTTTCGTGCTCTGTCACCTGAGGCTCCGGGTTTAGCTGACACGGACATCTCCTTTCAGCTCGCTCGCGCCCGAATTGAAACGCGAACCAGTCACTCGGCTGGCTTCCATACACAGCAGGCCATCGCAAAATGAAATCGGTAAACCTCGACGAAAAATTCGGTCAGTTCACCAGCCACTGGGACCCTCATGTGGTCGCAGAGTACAACAATAACGAGATCATGGTTGTCAAGTTCGTGGGCGAATACCCATTCCACAAGCACGATACGACGGACGACTTTTTCTATGTGCTGGAAGGTGAACTGAAGATGGACATCGAGGGCGAGACAGCGCGCACCGTCAGAGCCGGCGAGCTATTTGTCGTCCCTAAGGGGGTGGTGCATCGGCCGCGGGCCGATAAAGAGGTGAAGGTTCTTCTTATCGAACCCAAAGGAGAACCGAACTCTGGCGATTCTGATCGGGAGCCGTCCCCGAAACCGCGCATTTGATGGGCGGCTGCGGCAATGAGCGGACGTCGGACGTTGCCGCAGCATCCGACGCTATGGGCTCAAAGCCGACAGTCGCTGCACCCGGTTCGAATGACAGCTCTCGCTAACGTAGGGCTTCAAACTCTTCCGGTTTGTAGTGCTTGGGTCAGTTTATGACGCAAAGGTCAATTTCATCTGACGTCCAACAATTGACAAACGCTAGGGGGCCGGGGCACAGACGCGTCCCGGCCTCCAATTCACGCGCCCCGGCGCTCAGTCTTCGGCCAGCTTGTCCATTTTCCGCGCCAACTTGGTGTCGCGCGAACTAAGACCTTCCACGTCATGGCTGGTCAGCGTCACCTCGACCGTCTTGTAGACGTTCGACCATTCCGGGTGGTGGTCCCACTTCTCCGCCCAGATCGCGCAGCGGGTCATGAACCCGAACGCCTCGACGAAATTCTCGAACTCGTAGGTCTTGTGGATCGCATCGCGCCCGTCGACCATCGCCCAGCCGCTCTCGAACAGCGGCTCCAGCGTCGTCTTCCGCGCCGTGTCACTCAGTTTCTCACTCATTCCTGCTCCTCCACATTTGCTCTTCTGAACGGGCCGAAGCTCGTCAGGATCTCGATATCCTCCGCCACGGCTTCGCGTTCCGCCTCAAGGTAATGCGCCACCGCATCGGAAAAAGGCGGGTCGCGAAACCAGTGCAGCGAGTGGGTCTCGACCGGCAGATATCCGCGGGCCAGCTTGTGCTCGCCCTGCGCGCCCGCCTCGACGCGGCCCAGACCGTGCGCGATGGCGTAGTCGATGGCCTGATAGTAACACAACTCGAAATGCATCACAGGATGATGCGCCGTGCAGCCCCAATACCGGCCATAAAGCGCGTCCCGCCCGACCATGTTCAGCGCCCCCGCCATCGGTTCGCCGTCTTCCAGCGCCAACACCAGCAGGATATCGTCGCGCAGCCGCTCCTGCGCGATGTCGAAGAATTTCCGCGTCAGGTACGGCATCCCCCATTTCCGCGCCCCGGTGTCCTGGTAGAATTCCCAGAACGCCGCCCAGTGCTCGGGCCGGATCGCGTCGCCGGTCAGTTGCACGATCTCGCCGCCAAAGCCCTGCGCCTGCGCCCGCTCCTTGCGGATGTTCTTGCGCTTGCGCGAACTCAGGCTGCCAAGGAAATCGTCGAAGCTCTCGTATCCCCGGTTCAGCCAGTGATATTGCTGCGTGATCCGCGGCAACAGGCCCATCTCGGTGCCCACCTCCCGCTCGAACCGCGTGCAAAAGGTCACGTGCAGCGACGACAGCGCATTCCGGTCCCCGATGCTGACGGCGGCCTGCATCAGCGCATCGCGCCCCGGCTGCCCGTAGCCCGGCCGGGTCAGCAGCCGCCGTCCGGTGACGGGCGTGAACGGCACCGCCATCTGCAACTTGGGATAATACCGCCCGCCCGCGCGTTCAAAGGCATGACCCCAGTTGTGGTCGAAGATATACTCGCCCTGGCTGTGCCCCTTCACGTAAAGCGGCGCGCAGGCGATCACCTGGCCGTCCATCTCCGCCACCAGATAATGCGGCTGCCAGCCGGTGCCGGCGCCGACCGACCCGCTGTCCTCCAGCGCCCTCAGGAAACGATATGTGGTGAACGGGTCTTCCGCCCGGCCGCCGTCTTCGGCCTCGGGACAGGCGCAGGCGTCCCAGTCGGCCTGCGCCACGTCGCCCAGGCTTTCATAGACGCTCACAAGGACAGATCCGCCATCCATCAGGGCCGCTCATTGGTTCGGGAAATCATACCCTTCAATCTGTGGCCTGCCCGCCGCGGTTCAAGCGGGAATCGCGGGCAGGTACCCCTCGAAGGTGATGTTCTGCGCCACGCGCCGAGCCTTTGCCTCTTCCTGCGGCGACCGGATCGTCCAGCACAGTACGTCCGCCCCCGCGCCCTGCAACGCGGCCACCCGCGCGCGGCCCAGGTCCTGCGCCTGGTGGCTGAGGAACGCCGCGCCGGCGCGGTCGTAATCCGGGATGTCCCGCAACCGCGCGCGCACCTCGGCCCGCAGCAGTGTCCAGTCCCCGGGGTCGTAATCGCATGTCACGATCCCGCGCGCCACGTCCGGCGCAAGGTCGCGCATCGCCACCATCATCTCGGGGTTGAACGACATCACCGCCACCGGCCCGGAATAGCCCTTCAGCGCCACCGCCGTCGCCGCCTCCAGCCGCCCGTCGGTCTGGCCCATCTGCCCCTGCTGGTCCTTCAGCTCGATCAGAAGCGGCACCCGGCCCCCGACCAGTTCCAGCACCTCCGGCAGCGTCGGAATGCCCTCGCCGCCGCCTAGCAGCGCAACGCCACACAGCTCCGCCGCCTCCCGCTGCTGCACCGGCCCGGACTGCCCGGTCAGGCGCTTCAGGTCATAGTCGTGGAACACCATCGCGGCACCGTCCCGGCTCAGCTGCAGGTCGATCTCGATGCCATAGCCATGGGCCATGGCCGCCGAGATCGCCGCCCGCGAATTCTCCGGCCGGCCATCCGCCACGTCATGCAGCGCCCGGTGCGCCAGCGGCGCACGCAGAAACTCCGGGTCGAGCCGCGTCATCCGATCTGGAACACGCCTTCGATCTCGACCGCCACGCCAAAGGGCAGCGCCGGCGACGACACCGCGGCGCGGGCGTGCTTGCCCGCCTCGCCCAGCGCCTCGCCGATGAAATCCGACGCACCGTTGATCACCTGCGGCTGCTGGGTGAAATCCGGCGTCGAGTTCACGAACCCGCCCAGCTTCACCACCCGCTTCAGCCGATCGAGGTCACCACCGCAGGCTGCCTTGACCTGCGCCAGCAGGTTGATCGCGCAGGCCTTCGCCGCCTCGGCGCCCGCGGCCACGTCCATGTCGTCGCCCAGCTTGCCGATCATCATCTCGTCGCCCAGCTTCGGCAACTGGCCCGAAACGTACAGCATGTCGCCCACCAGCACATACGGCACGTAATTCGCCGCCGGCGCCGCCGCTTCTGGCAGGGTCACGCCCATCTCGGCCAGCTTGTCCTCGAATTTTCCCATGGTCCCGACCTCCTCGGTTGCGTTGCCGCGCACGCTAGACGCTCCGGGCACCGATGCAACCGCAAAAACAGGCCCGTGCTTTTTCTTGCGATAAATACTCACCATGCCGTCGCCGGCCACGCGCCCCGTCCCTCGCCCCCGCGCATCACGCCCGCCACGCGCCCCGAGACGTCCCGCAGGGACGCCGAGACAAGCCTGCGCGCCGCAGGCGCTCCGCTTACTCGCGAAACGCCTTGGCGAAGTAATCCGTCAGCGGTTTCGTCAGATACGCCAGCGGCGTGCGGTCGGCAGTGCGGATGAAGGTCTCGACCGGCATGCCGGGGATCAGCGTCACGTCCTCCGGCAAGCGCTCCCGCTGGCCTTCGCTCAGCGCGATCTCGGCCCGGTAATAGCTCTGCTGCGTGGCGTCGTCCCGGAACGCATCGGCCGAAATCTGCATCACCTGTCCCACCAGTTCCGGCGTCGTGCGCTGGTCCAGCGCCGAGAATCGCAGCGTCACCTCCTGGCCGACATATATCTTGTCGATATCCGTGGGCGGGACCCGTGCGTCGATGATCAGCGGCCGGTCCTGCGGCACCACGTAGAGGATCGGATCGGCCGGCCGGATGACCGACCGCAGCGCAAACACTTGCAAGCCGTACACCACCCCGCCCACCGGCGCGGTGACGTCCAGCCGGCTCATCTGCTCGATCAGCGCACGGCGCTCCTCCAGCAGCTCCAGCTCGCGGAACTGCAGGTCGCGCAGGGTCGTGATCGCCTCCTCGCGGCGCCGCGTGCCCAGCTTCAGCACTTCGATGTCGATCTCCGTGATCCGGCCTTCGGATTGCGCCGCCTGCGCCACCAGTTCGCCCAGCTGGCCCAGCAGCCGCGATTTCTCCCGCTTCAGCGCCAGCACGCGCGACGCCTGCGCCAGGCCCCGGTCCAGAAGCGATTGCTGGTCGGCCAGTTCCCTCTCGATCAACGCCAGCTGTTCGTTCATGGCCTTCTGCTGCGCCTCGATCCCGCCAATCTGGTCGGCGATCTGCCCGCGGCGCTTTTCCAACTGCGAAATCTCGCTGGCCACGGTTTCGTTGCGCGCGCTCAGCAGCCGCCGCTGACCGTCCAGCAGCCCGGCCACCTCGGCGCTCCGGGCCGCCATTTCGCGCACGAGGTCGGGAAACTCGATCTCCTCCCGTTCGTCCCGCTCCGCTTCCAGCCGGCCGCGCCGCGCCTGCAATTCGAACAGCTGGTTCTCGGTGATCGCCAGTTGCGAGCGCAAGGCGGTGGCATCCAGCCGCAGCAGCACCTGCCCGGTCTCCACCGTGTCGCCCTCGTCGACCTCGATAGCAGCCACGACACCGCCATCGGGATGCTGCACCACCTGCCGGTTCTGGTCGACCACGATCTGCCCGCTGGCGATCACGGCGCCCGAGATCTGCGTCACCGCGGCCCAGCTTCCGAACCCGCCCAGCAGCAGGATCAGCCCGGTCAGCCCCAGGATCATCGGCACGCGCACCGACCAGCCGTCCCGCGTCTGCTCGCTCATTGCACGCCTCCGATCCGGGCGTGGCCAATCTCCTCGGCGTTCTTCACCACGTCCTTCAACACCTCGTCCTTGGGCCCGAAGGACCGCACGACGCCACCGTCCAGCATCAGCAGCAGGTCGCACTCGCGGATCGCCGCCGGGCGATGCGCCATGATCAGCACCGATTTGCCCTCGGCCTTGAACTGCCGGATCGCGTGGTTCACCGCCTCGCTGCCCTCGTTGTCGAGATTCGAGTTGGGTTCGTCCAGCACCACCAGGACCGGGTCGCCATACATCGCCCGCGCCAGCCCGATCCGCTGCATCTGCCCGCCCGACAGCCGCCCGCCGCCGGCGTTGATCCGGGTGTCATACCCGTCGGGCAGCTTCAGGATCATGTCATGCGCGTCCGCCTTCCGCGCCGCCGCGACGATCTTCGCGGGGTCGGGCTCTTCGGCAAGGCGCGATATGTTCTCGGCGATGGTGCCTTCGAACAGCTGCACGCGCTGCGGCAGGTATCCGATATGCTCGCCCAGCACCCGCGGCTCGAACTGGTCCAGCGACGCGCCGTCCAGCCGGATCTTGCCGCCCGCGGGCCGCCAGACCCCGGTCAGCGCCCGCGCCAGCGTCGACTTGCCCGCGCCCGACGGGCCGATCACGCCCACCGCCTGCCCCGGCTCGACGGTGAAACCGATGGTCTTCAGCGCCGCCTGCTGGTCGCCCGGCGGCACCACCGTCACCTGCCGGACCTCCAGCAGGGCCTTGGGCTTGGGCAGCGGCGTGCGCGGCTGTTCGGGCGGCACCAGCGCCAGCAACCGGGCCAGCGAGTCCCAGCCCTGCATCGCCCGCTGCACCAGGGCCCACTGTCCGACGGCCAGCTCGATCGGCGCCAGCGCCCGGCCCATCAGGATCGATCCCGCGATCATCGCACCGGGCGTCAGCGCGTTCTGCAACACCAGGTAGGCCCCCAGGCCCAGCATCGCCGACTGCAGGAACAGCCGGAAGGTCCGCGTCGTCGTGGTGAACGTGCCCACCAGGTCCGACGACGCGATCTGCGATTTCAGCGACTCGTCGCGGGCCTTTTGCCAGCGCGAGAACGCCTGGTCGCGCATCCCCATCGCCTGCACCATTTCCGACTCGTTGCGGATCTGGCTGGACAACGCCTCCGCCGCGCCGGTGGCGCGCGCCGATTTCATCGCTGGCTGGCGGGTGACCATCTGGTTGACCAAGGTGACCAGGATGATGATCCCCCCGCCGATCAGCGCCAGCGCCCCCAGCCAGGGGTGGAACAGCCAGATCCCGGCCAGGAAGACCGGCGTCCACGGCATGTCGAATATCGCCATCAGCACCGGCGAGGCCATAAGCCGCTGCACCGCTTCCAGGTCGCGCAGGCCGGTCTGCGTATGTTCGTCCGGGGCCAGCGCCGCCTTGCGGATCACCGCGTCGAACACGCGCCGGTCCAGCCGCGCCTGGAACCGCGCCGCGACCCGGCCCATGATCCGGCCCCGCGCGTAGTCCAATAGGCCCATCATGCCGTAGAGGAACACCACCAGAACGCTCAGCGCGATCAGCGTCTCGACCGACCGGCTGCCCAGCACCCGGTCATAGACCTGCAGCATGTACAGCGGACCCGTCAGCATCAGCAGGTTGACGAAAAAGCTGAGCACGCCGACGAACCAGTAAAGCGCGCGGCTTTCGCGACGGGCGGCGCGCAGTTCCTCGCGCCCCGCGTCCAGTCTCGCCTTGCTCAGTTGCATCCCGTCTTTCCCGCCCGCCGCCGCATCATCGCTTGAACGACTCCCCGAATCCGCCTTACATGCGTTGTCACTGATCTGCCACAGGGTTACGCCGACAATTCGCGGTGTCTGGGCATCTCGAACCGATGCTTTAGGTATACCCGCATAGTTTAACCAAAGTCTGACCGTTGCCGAATTTCTCTTCTTCCCGTCGCCCCAAGCGCCTCGTGGCCGGCCTCCTCCTCGCGGTCGGCCTTGCTGTTTCGGGCTGCACGCCAACGCCCGCCGGCCACCCGCCCGGCGAGGTTTTCGATCCTTACGAGGGCGAGAACCGCCGGACACACACCTTCAACCGGGCGCTCGACCGCAAGCTGCTCCGGCCCGCCGGCAAGGGCGCGTCCGGCTTCATCCCCGACGATGTCGAAAACATGATCGGCCGCTTCGCCTTTCACCTGTCGATCCCGGGCGCGGTGGTGAACAACATCCTGCAAGGCAACATGAAAGGCGCGACCGAGGACACGTATCGCTTTGTCGTGAACACCACGATTGGCCTGGGCGGCCTCTTCGACACCGCGACCGAACTGAACATGCCCCAGGCCACCGATGCCGATTTCGGCCAGACACTCCATGTCTGGGGTGTCCGCGAGGGCGCCTATCTCGAACTGCCGCTGCTCGGCCCCTCGACCGAACGCGCCGCCGCGGGCAAGGTGGTGGATCTCTTCACCAACCCGCTCAGCTACGTGCTGGACGAGCCCGCGAACTACGCCATCCCGGCCGCATCGGCCGCCTCGGGCCTGTCCGACCGGGGCCGGTACGCGGACACGATCGATTCCATCCTTTACGAAAGCGCCGACAGTTACGCCCAGGCGCGTTCGCTCTATAGTCAGAACAGGCGTTTCAAGCTCGGCGGTGGATCGGGCGGAGCGCTGGAAGATCCATATGACGCGCAACTCGGCGCGCTGCCGGAGGACCCATACGATGAATGACATGTCCAGACGTTTCCTGATCGGTGCGGGCGCGGCCTTCACGCTGCTGCCCGCCGCCGCAACCCCCGCCCTCGCCCTGACAGAGGGCCGTGCCCGCGCGCTGATCGACCAGGTCGTGGCCGACATCAACCGGGTCATCGGCTCGGGCAAATCCACGAGCGCCATGATCCGCGACTTCGAACGCATCTTCGCGCGCTACGCCGACGTCAACATCATCGCCCGCTCGACCCTGGGCGCCGATTCGCGCCGCGCCTCCTCAGGCCAGATGCGCGCCTTCACCGCCGCCTTCCAGGGCTATATCGCCCGCAAGTACGGCAAGCGGTTCCGCGAATTCGTCGGCGGTCAGGTCAGCGTGACCGGGGTGCGCCAGGTCAAGTCCTGGCACGAGGTCCGCGCCAACGTGAAACTGCGCGGCAAGTCGCCCTTCACCGTGCTCTTTCTCGTTTCCGACCGCTCCGGCCGCGATCTCTTCTTCGACATGGTGATCGAGGGCGTCAGCCTGCGCCTCACCGAACGCACCGAGATCGGCGCCATGCTGGATCGCAACGGCGGCAATATCGACGCGCTGATCGCCGACGTGCAACGCGCGGGCTGATCCCGTGCCCCGGCCCGGGCCTTCCCCGGTCCTGGCCCGAACACGGCCCTCCCGGAAAAAACGGCGGAAAAACGATCTTTTCCGCCGCTCCGCGCGTTTCCCGAACAGGACAAGACAAACGGGAGACTGACATGCCGGACAAAGGCCGGGGGCACACGGCGGACCATCCGCACCACATATCGCGACATGGCTGGTGGGACGTGGTCCTGCGGCTCAAGGACGGCATCGCGTCCGACCACATGTCGGTCGTTTCGGCCGGTGTCGCCTTTTTCGGCCTCTTGGCGATCTTCCCGGCCGTGGTCGCCCTGATCTCCATCGCGGGTTTCCTGCTGAACCCGCAGGACGTGGCGAACAACCTGGAACAGATCATCGCCATCCTGCCCGAGAACGCGGCGGCAATCATCCAGGACCAGATCATGAAAGTCACCGGCGGCGACGAGGCGGCGACCGGCCTTGCCGCACTCCTGGGTCTTCTTCTCGCGCTTTACGGCGCGACCAAGGGCATGATGACCCTGATGGAAGGCATGAACATCGCCTATGGCGAAAAGGAAAAGCGCGGCTTCGTCAGACTCCACGCTACCGGCCTTGCCCTGACGCTCTTCATTATCGTCGGGGTGCTGTCGGCGCTGGGCCTGATGATCGTGCTGCCCGCCGTGATCGGCTATCTGGGTCTGTCCGAGACCCTCGAGACCACGATTCTCTGGCTGCAATGGCCCGTCCTGGGCTGTCTCGCCGTCCTCGGTCTCGGCGTGCTCTACCGGTTCGGTCCCTCGCGCCGCAACGCAAGGTGGCGCTGGATCACCCCGGGCGCGGTGGTCGCCATGATCCTCTGGCTGGCAGGCACCGTCGCCTTTTCGGTCTACACCCAGAATTTCGCCAGCTACAATGAAACCTACGGCACGCTCGGAGGCGCGATCATCCTGCTGACATGGCTGTGGCTGTCGTCCTTTATCGTGCTGGCCGGGGCCAAGCTCAATGCCGAGCTGGAACACCAGACCCGCCGGGATACCACCACCGGCCCCGAACGCCCCGAAGGCGAGCGCGGCGCGGTCAAGTCCGACACTTTTCCCGATACCGGCACCCAAGCGACCTCCCACGCGGCGCCCGGCAAGGACTGAATCGACCTGCCGGATCGGCAGAGCGCCTCAACCTCGCCTCACCTTCGGTTGCCTGTCCCCTCCAACAGCTCTTCCAGCATCCGGTTGATCGTGTTGTCCCGGTCACCCTGCGGCTGTTGCTGTTGCGGCCACTGCTGCTGAACCTGCGGCTCCGGCTCGGGCTGCACGAAGATCATCGGCAGGTCGCTGACCGGCACGCCCTCGTTCACCCGCACCATCGTCTCGCGCCAGATATCCGCGGGCAGGCCGCCGCCGGTCACGCCTTTCAGCGGGGTGTTGTCGTCGTAGCCCATCCAGACGCCGGTGACGTAATCCGCCGTGAACCCCAGGAACCACGCATCCCGCGCCGCCTGCGTCGTGCCGGTCTTGCCGGCGGCCTGACGGTCGGGCAGCTTGGCGCGCGCGCCGGTGCCGGATTGCACGACCTCGTACATCATGCCCGTCAGCTTCTGCGCCGCCTCCTGCTGGATCACGCGCTCGCCGATGCCGCCGCTCTTGCGCATCAGCGGGTCGTCGTCGCCCAGCAGCTTCAGCTCGACCAGCCCGTAGGGCGTCACCGACGATCCGCCGTTCAGGATGCCCGCATAAGCCCCGGTCATTTCCAGAAGCGTGCTTTCCGACGTGCCCAGCGCCAGCGCAGGCCCCTCGGCCAGGTCGTTGTCGATGCCGAAATCGCTGGCGACCCGGCGCACCAGGTCCAGCCCCACGCTCTCGGCCACCTTCACCGCCGGGATGTTGTAGGACTGCGCCAGCGCCCGGATCAGAGGCACGCGGCCGTGGAATTTCTTGTCATAGTTCTCCGGGCACCATTGGCCCGACCCGGCAATGTTGCGGCAATAGGGCTCGTCCACCACCATCGACGTGGGCTCATAGCCCAGTTCCAGCGCCGTGGCATAGACAAAGGGCTTGAACGCGGAGCCGGTCTGCCGCTTGGCCATCGTCGCCCGGTTGAAGGCGCCGGTGACGCGCGACTTGCGCCCGCCCACCATGGCCCGCACCGCGCCGTCGGCGCTCATCACCACGATCGCCGCCTGCGCCTCGGACCCGTCGCTGACCTTGTTCTCGAACACATGGGTCAACGCCTCCTCGGCGGCGCGCTGCATCCGCTGGTCCAGCGTCGTCTGGATGATCACGTCCTCGGTGGTGTCGCGGGTGAACAGTTCCGGCCCGCTGTCCATCACCCAGTCCGCGAAATACCCCCCCGCCTGCGCCGCGGCGGCCTCCGACAGGGTGGCGGGATTGTCCTGGGCCGCCTGCGCCTCGGCGTCGGTCAGGTAGCCCTGCTCGTTCATCAGCCGCAGCACCGTCGCCGCGCGGTTCTGCGACCGCTCCAGGTTGGTCGTCGGCGCGAGCCGCGTCGGCGCGGTCAGCAGGCCGGCCAGCATCGCCGACTGCGCCGCGTTCACCTCGCGCGCGCTCACCCCGAAATAGCGTTGCGCCGCGGCCTCCACGCCAAAGGCGCCGCCGCCGAAATAGGCCCGGTTGAGGTAGATCGACAGGATCTCGTTCTTGGAATACTTGGCCTCCATCGCCATGGCATAGACCGCTTCCTTGGCCTTGCGGCCCAGCGATCCGCGGCGGCAGTCCCGGACGTACTCCGCCTCGCTCTCCCACTCGGATTCGTCGTATTCCACGCCCAGGCACAACAGTTTCGCGGTCTGCTGCGTGATGGTCGACCCGCCATGGCCCGACAAAGGCCCGCGCCCCTCGCTCAGGTTGATGCGGATGGCGCTGGCAATGCCGCGCGGGCTCAGGCCGAAATGCCGGTAGAACCGCTTGTCCTCGGTGGCCAGCACCGCGTTGCGCAGATCCGGGCTGACGGTATCGGCGGTCACCACGCCGCCGAACTGGTCGCCCCGCCAGGCAAAGACGTCGCCCTCCCGGTCCAGCATCGTGACCGACCCGCGCGCCCGCCCGTCCAGCAGCGCGCGCACATCCGGCAACCCCGCATAGACATAGGCCACCGCCAGGGCCGTCACCAGCAGCGCCACCGCGGTCACGCGCCATGTCACGACCCAGAACAGCCGCAGAATCCAGCGGAACAGGCGCTTGATCCACGCCACGGGGCCGCGCCCGCCGCCCGAACCGCCACCGCTCTTCCGCCGCGTGCGCGCCGGTTTCGCCGGCTTGCGGGCAGCCGTCTTGGCCCGGCTCTTTGCCGGTGTCTTGGTTGTCTTGCCGTATCGCCTGTCTGCAACGAGTCGCGGCGCTTTTCGCCCCTGGTTTCCCATGCCCTACCTGCTCGGACCTCTTTTGTTGCAGTTTACAGGTCCTGTCACCGAAAGTAGACCCCCGAAATGCATCTCCGGGCCTCCTGCGTCGCGTCACTCCGGCCCGCCCTCCGCCCCGCCGCCGGCAGCCGCGCCCGGCGGCATGGCGCCGAAGCGCAGCCTGCCCAGATACGATTCTTATTTGCCTATTTATTAGTCATTAATGATGAATTGCGCATAATTTGTGCATAATCCGACGATTTCCGCCCGTTTCCCCGGCGCTCACTCTTCCCGCCCGCCGCATCTCCGTCACTTTCTGCATCAGCGAAATCAACCTCGCCCAAGCAACCGAAAGGGACATCTGTGAAACTCATCATTGCAACCATCAAGCCGTTCAAGCTTGAAGATGTGCGCGAAGCGCTGACGGGGATCGGCGTGCGCGGCATGATGGTGACCGAGATCAAGGGCTTCGGCTCTCAATCGGGTCACACCGAGATCTACCGCGGCGCGGAATACGCCGTGAATTTCGTACCCAAGATCAAGCTCGAGATCGCCGTCACCGCCGGCATGGTCGACCAGGTGGTCGAGACCATCGCGACGACCGCGCGCACCGGCAAGATCGGCGACGGCAAGATCTTCGTGCTCGATATCGGACAGGCCATGCGCGTGCGCACCGGCGAAACCAACGATGACGCGCTTTAAGACGCGCGATAGAAGGGATAACATCACTATGAAACGCATTATTCATCTGGGGCTCGCCGCAACCGCAATCGCGGTCCTGCCCCAATTCGGCTTTGCTCAGGAAGCGGCCGAAGCCGCCGAAGCCGAGGCCGCCGCACCCGGCTTTGACGAGATCGGCCCCTACATCATGACGACCCTGCTGTTCTGCATGGCAGGCTTTCTGGTGTTCTTCATGGCCGCGGGCTTTGCCATGCTCGAAGGCGGGCTGGTGCGCTCGAAAAACGTGACCATGCAGATGACCAAGAACATCGCGCTCTTCTCGATTGCCGCGATCATGTACTGGCTCGTCGGCTTCAACACGATGTACCCGGGCGACTTCAACGGCTACTTCGCCATCGGCGGGCAGACCGTGCTCGATCCGGTCGGCGTCGCCGCGGCCGATGCGGCGCTTGACTACGCGTCGATCGGCTCGGACTTCTTCTTCCAGCTCGTGTTCGTCGCCGCCACCGCCTCGATCGTGTCGGGCGCGCTGGCCGAACGGATCAAGCTGTGGCCGTTCCTGATCTTCGTCGTCATCCTGACCGGCTTCATGTACCCGATCTCGGGCTCGTGGAAATGGGGCGCAGGCTGGCTCGACGCCATGGGCTTCCAGGACTTCGCCGGCTCCACCGTCGTGCACTCCGTGGGTGGCTGGGCCGCTCTGGCCGGTGCCATCGTGCTGGGTCCGCGCCTGGGCAAGTACGGCAAGGACGGCAAGGTGCACCCGATGCCCGGCTCTAACCTGGCGCTCGCCACCCTGGGTACGTTCATCCTGTGGCTGGGCTGGTTCGGCTTCAACGGCGGCTCGCAGCTTGCCATGGGCACCGTCGGTGACGTCTCCGACGTGAGCCGCATCTTCGCCAACACCAACATGGCCGCCGCTTCGGGTGCCGTGACCGCGCTGATCCTCAGCCAGGTGATGTACAAGAAGCCTGACCTTACCATGGTGCTCAACGGCGCTCTTGCGGGTCTCGTCTCGATCACCGCCGAACCGCTGGCGCCCACGCTCTTCGGCGCGCTCTGGATCGGTGCTGTCGGTGGCGTGATCGTGGTCCTGACGATCCCGATGCTCGACAAGCTGAAAATCGACGATGTGGTCGGCGCCGTTCCGGTGCACCTCTTCGCCGGTATCTGGGGCACCATCGCCGTGATCTTCTACAACGGCGACGCCAACCTGATGACGCAGCTGACCGGCATCGTGGCCTACGGTGTGTTCACCTTCGTGGCCAGCCTGATCATCTGGTTCATCCTCAAGGCCGTCATGGGCATCCGCGTCGGCGAAGAGGAAGAGATCGCAGGCCTCGACATGTCGGAACTGGGGATGGAAGCCTACCCCGAGTTCTCGAAAGGCTGAGACCAAATCGGAATGGGTCCTCCCGACCCTTGACCCTGACCCGGGCGTTCGCGCCCGGGTTTTTTCTTTCGGCGCAGGGACCCTTCGCCATTGCGGTCCCCCTCCCCGCGCCCTAGCTCTTGCCCATGTCCGACGCCTACCGCCCGTTTGAAGCCCTGGTCGCCCCGGCCCGCCGCACGGCGTCTCTCGTGCGTCTCGTGCTGGGCGGCGTGATGCTGGCGGTGCTGTTCCTGTCGACGATCTTCGCGGCCTCGACGCTGCTCAACCTGGTCCTGCCCGGCGCACCGCTCGACGAAACCGCCGCCGCGCTGGCCAACGGCGGCACCCCTTACGGCGTCCTGGCCAACCTTTATATCTTCGGCTTCATCATCCTCGCGCTGGCCATCACCGGGCGCGCCGTGCACGACCGATCCCTGCCCAGCTTCGTCGGCGACTGGCGTCGCGCGCGCCAGCATTTCGGCCGCGTCTGCCTCTACATGGTGGGCCTGCACCTCGCGCTTTCCATCCTGCTGCCCGCCACGCCCGATCTGACGCCCGAGGCCAACCTCGCCCCGTCCAGCTGGCTTGCCTTCCTGCCCCTCGCCCTGCCCGCCATCCTGGTTCAGACCGGGGCCGAGGAACTGGTGTTTCGCGGCTACCTGCAAAGCCAGCTCGCCGCCCGCTTCGCCAATCCCCGCATCTGGATCATCGTCCCCGCGGTCCTCTTCGGCCTGCTGCACTACGATCCCGCGATCAACGGCGACGCCACCTGGCTCATCGTCGGCTGGGCCACGCTCTTCGGCATCGCCGCGGCCGACCTCACGGCCCGCACCGGCACCATCGGCGCCGCTCTCGGCCTGCATTTCGTCAACAATTTCTTCGCCATCCTCGTCGCCGCCCCCGCGGGCAATTTCGACGGCCTGGCGCTCTACACCTACCCCTTCGCCGTGGGAGACACCGATGCGCTCTGGGTCTGGGCCCCGCTCGACCTGATGCTCTTGCTGGTCAGCTGGCTCACCGCGCGGCTCGCCCTGCGCGTCTGATTGCATTTCCCCCGCGCACGGCTTATCTCAAGGGCGATTTGCAACGGGAACTGGGCCACCGATGAACTGGATCACCAATTACGTGCGTCCGCGCATCAACTCGATCTTCTCGCGCCGCGAGATCCCCGAGAACCTCTGGACCAAGTGCGACGAGTGCGGAACCATGCTGTTCCACCGCGAGCTGCGCGAAAACCTCAACGTCTGCACCTCCTGCGGCCACCACATGGCGATCACCCCGCGCGACCGCTTCACCGCGCTTTTCGACGGCGGCACCTTCGCGCAGGTTTCCGTGCCCCAGCCCACCGCCGACCCATTGCAATTCCGCGATCAAAAGAAATACCCCGACCGCCTGCGCGCCGCGCAAAAGGCGACCGGCGAGACCGAGGCGATGCTGGTGGCCTCGGGCGAGATCGGCCGCACCCCCATCGTCGCGGCGGCGCAGGATTTCTCGTTCATGGCAGGCTCCATGGGCATGTATGTCGGCAACGCCATCATCGCCGCCGCCGAAGAAGCGGTGAAGCTCAAGCGTCCCCTCGTGCTCTTCTCCGCCGCCGGCGGCGCCCGGATGCAGGAAGGCATCCTGTCGCTGATGCAGATGCCCCGCACCACCGTCGCCGTGCAGATGCTGAAAGAGGCCGGCCTGCCCTATATCGTCGTGCTGACCCACCCCACCACGGGCGGCGTCACGGCCTCCTATGCAATGCTGGGCGACGTGCATATCGCCGAGCCGGGCGCGCTCATCTGCTTTGCCGGCCCCCGCGTCATCGAACAGACCATCCGCGAGAAACTGCCCGAGGGCTTCCAGCGCGCCGAGTACCTGCTCGACCACGGTATGCTCGACCGCGTCACCCCGCGCGGCGAGATGCGCACCGAACTCATCACCATCCTGCGGATGCTCCTGAACCTGCCGCCCGCCGTCACCGCCGACCTCCCCGCCCCCGAACTCCCAGCCGAGGAAGAGTCTCAGCACGCGGCACAGCCCGACACGGCCGAGGAACAGAGCGCGGACGACACCGACAAATGACCGCCCCCACATCGGACGTCATCCTCGACCGGATGATGGCCCTGCACCCCAAGATCATCGACCTCACGCTCGACCGCGTCTGGCGCCTGCTAGAGGCGCTCGGCAACCCGCAGAACGATCTGCCCCCGGTAATCCACATCGCCGGCACCAACGGCAAGGGCTCGACACTGGCCATGATCCGCGCCGGGATCGAGGGCGCCGGCAAAACCGCCCACGCCTACACCTCGCCCCACCTCGCCCGCTTCCACGAACGCATCCGGCTCGCGGGCGAGCTGATCACCGAGCCGCACCTGACCGAAGTGCTCGATGAATGCTACGCCGCCAACGGTGGCGAGCCGATCACCTATTTCGAGATCACCACCTGCGCTGCGATCCTCGCCATGTCCCGCACCCCCGCAGACTACACCCTGCTGGAGGTCGGCCTGGGCGGACGGCTTGACGCCACCAATGTCGTCGCCACCCCCGCGCTCACCATCATCACCCCGGTCTCGATGGACCACGAGCAATATCTCGGCGACACGCTGGCAAAGATCGCGACTGAAAAGGCCGGCATCCTGAAACGCGGCGTCACCTGCGTTGTCGGCCCGCAGGACGAGGAAGGCATGGACGCCATCGAGGCCGCCGCCCAGCGCACGCACAGCCCCCTTCGGGCCCACGGCCAGCACTGGCACGTCACCACCGAACGTGGCCGTCTCATCTACCAGGATGAAACCGGCCTGCGCGATCTGCCCCTGCCCAACCTGCCCGGCGCGCACCAGTACGAGAACGCAGGCGCCGCCCTCGCCGCACTGCGCCATCTGCACCTTGGCGATACCGCGCTCGAGGCGGCGGTCACGCACGCCCACTGGCCCGCCCGGATGCAGCGCCTCTCCACCGGCCCGCTGGCCGAGGCAGCCCCGCAAGCCGAACTCTGGCTCGACGGCGGCCACAACCCCGCCGCGGGCCGCGCCCTGGCCGCGCACCTGGCCTCGCTGCCGCCTCGCCCCACGCATCTGGTCTGCGGCATGCTCAACACCAAGGATATCTCGGGCTACCTCTCGCCGCTCGCCGGCGTCGCCCAAAGCCTCACCGCCATCTCGATTCCCGGCGAGGCCAACACCCTGCCCGCCGACGCCACCGCCACCGCCGCCGCCAACGCCGGCCTGCCCTCAGGCACCGCCGCCAGCGCCCGCGCCGCCATCGAGGATATCGCCGCGAAAGACCCCACCGCCCGCATCCTCATTTGCGGCTCGCTCTACCTCGCCGGCGCCATCCTGCGCGAAAACGGCTGATCTCTGCCCCCGCGCCGGACCTGATCCGGGGCCTCGTAGGGTGGGTGAAAACCCACCACGCCCCTCACCCCTCGCGCAACATCGCGTAGGGTGGGTGAAAACCCACGCACCACGCCTCACCCCTCGCGCGCATTCTCCTCGGCCAACAACGCCTCCAACCCCGCCTTGTAATCCGGATAAATCAACTGGACCCCCAACTCGTCCTTGATCCGGCTGTTCTCCACGCGCTTCGATTCCGCATAGAACGACCGCGCCATGGGGCTCATCTCCGCCTCCTCGAAATCCACCGCCGGCGGCAACGGCAGGCCCAAGAGTTCCGCCGCATAGCCGATCACGTCCTGCGGCGGCGCCGGATCGTCGTCGCAGACGTTATAGGCCGCACCCGGATTGGGCCGGTTTATCGACGCCTCCAGCACCTGCGCGATATCCTCCACATGGGTGCGGCTGAACACCTGGCCTTGCTTGATGATCCGCCGCGCCGTGCCGCGGCGCACCTTCTCGAACGGCCCGCGCCCGGGGCCGTAAATCCCCGCCAACCGGAAGATATGCAGCGGCAGGCCCGGTATCGCCGCCCACGCGGCCTCGGCGACGACGCGCTTCTGCCCCCGCTCGGTCGACGGCTCCAGCGGGCTGTCCTCGTCCACCCAGTCGCCCTCGTGATCGCCGTAGACCCCCGTGGTCGACAGGTACCCGGCCCATTCCAGCCGACCCGCGATGGCCGCGATATCGTCGCCCAGCGCGTTCAGCACCGGGTCGCCATCCTCCCCCGGGCTGACGGATGTCAGCAGATGCGTCGCCGCCCCCAGCACCTCCGACAGGTCGCTTCCGGGCCAGACCACGCCCTCCACGCCCTCGTCCCGCAGCGCCTCGGCCTTCTCCGCGCTTCGGGTCGTGCCGATCACCCGCCAGCCCTGCGGCACCAGCCGCCGCGCCAGCGCCCGCGCCGAAAACCCGTGCCCGAAGGACAGCAATACCTTGCCCATGCGTTTCTCCTATGGCTCTCCGCCAGATATATCCTGCAGCGGCCGCGACGCCACCCAGGCATAGCCGTTCTCGCACAGGATGGTGGTCTCGCGCAGGCCGTGCGGCTTGTCCGTCGGCGGCTGCAACACGTGCCCGCCCGCCGCCTCGGCCTTGTTGGCGGCCTCGTCCGGATCACTGTCGAACAGGTGGATCTGCGCCCCCGCCCCGCGCGGGCCGCTTTCGGGCAACAGCCCCAGCGCGGGATGGCTGCCATAGGTGGCATCGACATGCAGCTGCATCAGCTGATCGCCATAGACCATGATCGCGAAATCCCCGCTCACCCGGTGGCCTCGCATCCCGAACACCGCCTCCAGGAACGCCACCTCGCGCGCCACGTCCCGCACCAGCAGGTTCAGGCCCATCCCCCGCAGCGACGCGCCGAACACCTCCGGCTTGACCGTCTCGAAATCCATCGCTCCCTCCCTCGCACCGAAATCCGCGCCAGCTTGCGAACCGCCCCCCGCTCTGTCAACGTGCCCCGCAAAAGTTGAATGTATCGGGTACACCATGGCTCAGACCGCCGATGACGGCCGCTACCACAGTCCAGAGGCCCCGGCGCCGCAGAACTTCACCGAGGCCGCGGCGGCCGTGGATCACCTGGTGGCGCTCTACGACGACGCGGTAAGCTTCCTGTGCGAGGCGTTCCAGGCCGCGATGCTGAACGGTCAGCCGTCGCGCCCCGTGCGCGCCTTCTACCCCGAGATCCGCATCAGCACCTCCAGCTATGCCAAGATCGACAGCCGCCTCAGCTTCGGCCACCTGGCCGAACCGGGCACCTACGCCACCACGGTCACCCGGCCGCGCATGTTCCGGAACTACCTCGAACAGCAGATCGGCCTTCTGCTCCACAACCACGATGTGCCGGTGACGATCGGCGTGTCCGACACCCCGATGCCGGTGCATTTCGCCGTCGCCAACGATGCCTCGATCACCGTCCCGCAACAGGGCGCCGCCGACTTTACCCTGCGCGACTATTTCGACGTGCCGGACCTGTCGACCACCAATGACGACATCGTCAACGGCACCTATACCGTCATGCAGCAAAGCCCCGCGCCGCTTGCCCCCTTCACGGCGCAGCGCGTGGACTATTCGCTCGCGCGGCTCGCCCATTACACCGCCACCGCGCCCGAGCATTTCCAGAACCACGTCCTCTTTACCAACTACCAATTCTACGTGGCCGAGTTCGAGGCCTATGCCCGCAAGGTCCTCGCCAATCCCGACAGCGGCTACGACAGCTTCGTCGGCCCCGGCGACGCGACCATCACCGGCCCCGACGACGTGCTGCGCCCCACCACCAAGCTGCCGCAGATGCCCACCTACCACCTCAAGCGCAAGGGCAGCAGCGGCATCACCCTGGTCAATATCGGCGTCGGCCCCTCCAACGCCAAGACCGCGACCGACCACATCGCCGTCCTGCGCCCCCATGCCTGGATCATGGTCGGCCATTGCGCGGGCTTGCGCAACTCGCAGTCGCTGGGCGATTTCGTTCTCGCCCATGCGTATTTGCGCGAGGACGCGGTGCTCGATGCCGACCTGCCCGCCTGGGTGCCCATCCCGGCGCTGGCCGAGGTGCAGATCGCGCTGGAAAAGGCCGTCGCCGCCGAAACCGAACTGGAAGGCTACGCGCTCAAGAGTGTCATGCGCACCGGCACCGTCGCCAGCTTCGACAACCGCAACTGGGAACTGCGCGACCAGTCCGGCCCGGTCCAGCGCCTGTCGCAATCCCGCGCCATCGCGCTCGACATGGAAAGCGCCACCATCGCCGCCAACGGCTTCCGCTTCCGCGTGCCCTACGGCACGCTTCTGTGCGTCTCGGACAAGCCGCTCCACGGCGAACTGAAACTGCCCGGCATGGCCAGCGATTTCTACAAGACCCAGGTCTCGCGCCACCTCATGATCGGCATCCACGCGATGGAGCATATCCGCGACATGCCGCTGGAACGCATCCACAGCCGCAAGCTGCGCAGCTTCGACGAGACCGCGTTCCTCTAGGCTCCCCCAGACAACGAAAAACACCCGTCCCGGACCCGATCCGGGACCTCTCTGCCGTTTGCGCATCCGGTGAACACGGGGCGGAGAGCCGCAAACCCCCTACGGCACCGTTCTGCCAACATAAATTGAAAAAACTCGCGCCGACTCGCCTTTTGCGTCTACGCTTGTCGAATTCCGATCCGGAATGACACGACAGGAGAGAACAATGTCAAAAAAACTGGTCCTGGGATTTGACGACAGTGAAAGCGCCAAGGCGGCTCTCGACTTCGCAACCACCCTGGCAAAGGCACAAGGTGCGGAAGTCATCGTCGCCCATGTGCTGGAATGGTCCCCCTATTCCTTTCTCACCAAGGAAGAACTCGAGGAACGGCACATGCGCCGCAAGGAGGAACTGGCCCGCGCCGAGGACGCGCTGCTCAAGCCTGTCCTGAAAAGACTGTCCGACGCCGGCATCACCGCGACGACGGTCCTGCGCTACGGCCATATCGCCGACACGCTGGTCGACATCATCAAGGAAAACAACGCCGAGATGATCGTCATCGGCCGCACCGGCCACTCGGCGCTGTCGTCGCGCCTCTTCGGCTCGGTCGCGGGCAGCCTGGCACAGGCCGCCCCCGTGCCGGTCACCATCGTACCGTGATCATGCGCCACGCATTCAACGACAATAATCGAGGGACACAGATGAAACATGCATTCAAGACGCCCCTGGCGGCGCTCTTCGCCCTGCTGGCGCTCAGCGCCCCGGCCCTGGCGCAATCCATCGACGAAACCGTCAACGAGATCTTCGCCAATTCCACCGGCTGGTTCGTCAGCCTGATCTTCTCCGACTTCCCCGGCACCAGCTTCCCCTGGATCGTCGGCTGGCTGGTCATCGCCGCCACCGTCTTCACCGTCTATTTCGGCGTGGTGCAGCTGCGCTGGGTCGGCCACTCCATCGCGCTCGTGAAGGGCGACTATTCCGATCCCAACGACGCCGGCGAGGTCAGCCACTTCCAGGCGCTCGCCACGGCGTTGTCGGGCACGGTGGGCCTGGGCAACATCGCGGGCGTCGCGGTGGCCGTCGGCATCGGCGGTCCGGGGGCGACGTTCTGGATGATCCTCGCGGGCCTTCTGGGCATGGCGTCCAAGTTCACCGAATGCACGCTCGGCGTGAAATACCGAAATGAATATCCCGACGGCAAGGTCTCGGGCGGCCCGATGTACTACCTGTCCAAGGGCTTCAAGGAACGCGGCATCTTCGGCGGCGGCATCCTGGCCGTGCTCTTCTCGATCTTCTGTATCCTCGGCGCATTGGGCGGCGGCAACATGTTCCAGGCCAACCAGGCCCACGCGCAGCTCTCCAACGTGCTGGGCGACTACCCCGGCTGGATCACCGGCCTCGTGATGGCCGCGGTCGTCTTCGCCGTCATCGTGGGCGGCCTGAAATCCATCGCCAAGGTCACCGAAAAGGTCGTGCCCTTCATGGGCATCCTCTATGTCGGCACCGCGCTCATCATCATCGCGATGAACTATGACCAGATCGGCACCGCCTTCGGGCGCATCTTCGAGGGCGCCTTCACCGGCCTCGGCGTCGCCGGCGGCATGGTCGGCGCGCTGATCCAGGGCTTCCGCCGCGCCGCCTTCTCGAACGAGGCGGGCGTCGGCTCTGCCGCCATCGCCCACTCGGCGGTGCGCACCAAGGAGCCGATCACCGAAGGCTTCGTCTCGCTGCTCGAGCCGTTCATCGACACGGTGGTGGTCTGCACCATGACCGCGCTGGTGATCATCATCACCGACCAGCTGATCACCGATCCCGAAACCGGCCTCTTCGTGCTGAACGAGGCAGGCAACGCGGTCCAGACGGTCGACGGCAACACCGGCGTCGCGCTCACGTCGGCGGCGTTCTCGTCCTCGATCGACGGGTTCAAGTACGTCCTGGCGCTGGCGGTGATCCTCTTCGCCTTCTCCACGATGCTCAGCTGGTCCTATTACGGCCTCAAGGCCTGGACCTTCCTCTTCGGCGAGGGCCAGACAAAAGAGCTGATCTTCAAGCTGATCTTCTGCCTCTTCGTGGTGATCGGCGCGGCCTCCAGCCTCGGCCCGGTGATCGACTTCTCCGACGCCGCGATCTTCGCCATGGCGGTGGTCAACGTGCTGGGCCTCTACTTCCTGATGCCGATCGTCAAGCGAGAGCTGCACAGCTACGCCGCGCGCCTGCGCTCGGGCGAGATCAAGAAGTACAAGTAAGCGCGAGGTCCCCTGACCGGGGACCGTCCCACCAACGACACCGCCCTCGCAGACTCTGCGGGGGCGGTTTTGCATTGGCTGCCTGCCAGTGCCAGAAGGCGCGGACTTGCCTTCACGCCAAGCCAACAGACGTTGCGAGCGACCCACGCGCAACGTGCGGTTCCATCGCGGTTCGCTGTACCGGGCTTGCACATGCAACGGACCGGCGCGCGGCAGCACGTGCCGTTCGGCAGTCTTTCGCGTCCGAACAGGACTTCAACTGCGTGACCCGGTTGTCAAAGCAAAATCCGTCAGTTAGAGACAAACCGTTATGTAATAACATCAATATTCATGGGGTCGCAGATCCCGTCAACACAGGAGCCTCTCATGCAACAGACATTCGCCAGGTGCGTTGCCGCCGTCGCCACCGGCGCATTGCTCGTGCTTTCCGCGCCGGCGTTCGCCCAAAGCGACAGCACACATGACCACGATCACGATCACTCCGAAGAACACGATCACTCCGAAAAGCACGATCACGGTGACGACAAGGTCTACAACGGTTACTTCGAGGATGACCAGATCGAGGACCGCACCCTCTCGGACTGGGAAGGAGACTGGCAATCGGTCTACCCGCTGCTGCAGGACGGAACGCTCGACCCCGTCATGGCGCACAAGGCCGAGCATGGCGACAAGACAGCGGCCGAATACACCGACTACTACGAAACCGGCTATGCGACCGATGTTGACCGTATCCTCATCGAAGGTGACAGCGTGACCTTCTTCGAGGACGGCACCCCGCTGCAGGGCCGCTATGCCAACGACGGCTACGAAGTGCTGACCTACAAGGCCGGCAACCGCGGTGTCCGCTACATCTTCGAAAAGAGCGGTGGCGATGCCGGGGCGCCCGCGTTCATCCAGTTCAGCGACCATGCCATCGCGCCGCAGGATGCCGGGCACTTCCACCTCTACTGGGGCGACGACCGGGCGAAGTTGCTCGAGGAAGTCACCAATTGGCCAACCTACTACCCCGCCGAACTCAGCGGCGAGGACGTGGCTGAAGAAATGATGGCCCACTGAATACGGGTCAATGCGTGCGGCCGGACAGGGCCGCACGCAGTCCGGGCCCCGGTCCGACAAAGCGGCGACCCGCAAAGAAAACGGCGCACGCTGACCCGGCTCATTGCCATGATATCCGGCGACAGAACGTGGCAGAGACGGTCGCCCAAACCGTCGCGGCGCTCCGTTGACTCCGCACCCGCAAAACGGACGTGCCGCGTGGGCAGACCCAGTGCACCGATGTCGATGCAGACGCCCTTGCATCCGGCACCATCTCGACATCCCCGTCCGGCCCAAGCCCCGGGCCGCCGCCTTACCCGGTCACACCTCGACCGTCACCCGCGTGCCCTGCTCCAGCGTCTCGACCGACAGGTCCGCCTCCAGCGATTGCGTCAGCGCCACGACGATGCTGCCGCCCACGCCGGGCTTGCCGCTGTCCCCGGTCGTATCCAGCGCCCCGTCGTGATCCTCCGCCCGCTCACGCTGCGTCTCGATGCTCGCCGCGCCGAACGGCCAGTTGCTGTCTTCCGGCAACCCGATCCCGTCATCCTCGACCGACAGGCGCAAGCCCTGCGCGCCGGTCCGCTGGAACCGCACCTCGACCGTGCCGGTCGACCGGCCCGCGAAGGCGTGCTCGAACGCATTGGTCAGGAACTCCGACAGCAGCAGCCCCAGCCGCGCCGCCTGGTCGACCGGCAACGACACCTCGTCGCATTCCACGTTCACCCGTATCGCCCCGCGCGGCTCCAGGCTGGACACCACCGAGGCGATCCGGCTCAGATAGGCGCCGGTCTCTATCTTTTCGCTGTTTCCGCCGCTCAGCAGCTCGTCATACAGAACCGACAGCGCCTCGATCCGGCGGCCGATCGCCTTCAGCGACTCCTCGGTGACGTCCTGGCGGGCCTGGATGCGGATCATGCTGACGATCATCGCCAGATGGTTTTTCACCCTGTGCTGCAACTCGCGCAGCAGCCCCAGCGTCGCGTCATCCTGCTCCGGCATCGTCACGGTCTGCGGGATTTCGCGCTGCAGGCCGAAAAACCCGGTCAGCGCACCGTCGCTGCCGTGGATCGGCGCCACCAGCAACTGGTTGCGAAACGCCGTGCCATCGGCCCGGTGGTTGGTGATCACGACCTCGAATTCCTCTGCCGAATCCAGCCCCGACCGAAGCTTCTGGACATCCGCCGCATCGGTCTCTTCACCCTGCAGGAAACGGCAGTTCCGCCCGATCGCGTACCGTCGGCTGTAAAGCGTCAGGGACTCGAAGGCGGAATTGACATAGGTGATCGGATTGTCGTCCAGCCTCGGATCGGTCAGCACCATGGACAACGGCGAAAGCCGTATCGCCTGCTCGACCTCGTTTTCGCCCATTTCCATGTCTTCCGGCTTCATCCTGTCGCTTCTCCCCAAACCGCTTCATCCTGAAGCAGCAGGAAAAGCTCCTTCAAGCTTACAGGATGGATCGCTCGCTTTCTGTACGCTACCGCACCTCAAATCCACAGGTCAATCACCGCTCCTCTTATCGGGAAGCAGCTCCGCATTGGCCGAACGCACCAGGTCGTAACACTCGCAGCTTGCCCCGCGCAGCCCCTTGATATCGGTGATCTCAAGACGCCCGCGCGCATACTTGATCAGCCCCTGCGACTGCAGGTCCAGCGCGGCGTTGGTCACCGTCGCCCGCCGCACGCCCAGCATTTGCGCCAGAAAGTCGTGGGTCAGCCGCATCTCGTTGCCGTCGGTCCGGTCCCCCATCGTCAGCAGCCACCGCGCCAGCCGCGGCTTGGCCTCATGCGCCGCGTTGCACGCGCCCGAGACCATCGCCTGGTACAGAACCGACTGCACGACCGAAAAGAGGGCGTTCTCGAAATCCCGATACTCGGATTTCAGCTCCCGGAACCGCTCTGCCGGCAAGCGCAGCGCCCGGCCCGCGATCTGCACCTCGTCCGCGGCCAGTTGCCTTGGATGTCGCAGGATCAGGTTCAGCGCGCTGCACGCCTCGCGTCCCACATTCGCCATCTCGACCCCGCTCCCGTCGCTGTAGGACGCCAGCGTGGAAATCACCGCGGTCTCGGGAAAATAGACGGCCGAGGTCGTATCGCCCATCCGGTGCAGGACATCGCCGGCCTTTAGCGCCACAGGTTCGCACCGCGCGCCCACCGCCTCCCGCGTCGACGCGCTCAAAGAGCGCAAGACCCTGTTGTTCGTTGCAAACGACATGTCGGGCCAACGCACGGCATAGCTCCATGGTTCACCGCCAGGCCGGGATCGGGTCGCGGGCCGCAAGACACGCCTTGCATCCCGCTCATTATTTCAATACTTCATGAAGTATGGAAATATTGATTCCCCACCGGCTCGCCACCCTCGGCCATCCCCAGCGCATGGCGGTCTTCCGTCTTCTGATGCGGCGCTACCCCGATGCCGTCCCGGCGACCGAACTGGCCCATGCGCTCGACCTCAAGCCCAACACGCTTTCCACCTACGTGAACGCACTGGCGCAGGCCGGGCTGATAACGCGCACGCGGCAGGGCACCTCCCTGCGCTACAGCGTCGACATGACAGCGATACGACAGACCCTAGACTATCTCATCGGCGATTGCTGCCGCGGCCGCCCCGATGCCTGTTCCACCACCTCCCTCCACACCCTTCTCGGAGTTCCCCAAATGACCGACCGCAAATACAACGTGCTCTTCATCTGCACCGGCAATTCCGCCCGCTCGATCTTTGCCGAAAGCCTCCTGCGCGCCGAGGCGGGCGACCGCTTCAACGCCTATTCGGCGGGCACCAAACCCCGGTCCGAACTAAACCCCTTCGCCCTCGATGTGCTGGAACAGAAAGGCCACGACACCTCGGTGCTCGAGGCCAAGAACGTCTCGGTCTTCCAGGGGCCCGACGCCCCGCAATTCGACTTCGTCTTCACCGTCTGCAACCAGGCCGCGAACGAGGAGTGCCCGGCCTGGACCGGCCAGCCCGTCAGCGCCCACTGGGGGATGCCCGACCCGGTGAAAGCCGAAGGGACCGACGCGCAAAAAGCGCTCGCCTTCCAACAGGCCTACGGCGCGCTTCAGAACCGCATCAAGGCGTTTACAAGCTTGTCACTCGACAGTCTCGACCGGATTTCCCTACAAAAGGCCGTGGACGACATCGCCAACATCAACAGCGGGGCCTCCGCATGACCACCTACGCCGTCAACGGGCTGGGCCGCATCGGCAAGCTGATCCTGAAACCTCTGCTGGAACGCGGTGCGAAAATCGCATGGATCAACGACGCCGTGGGCGATGCAGAGATGCACGCGCACCTTCTGGAATTCGACACCGTGCACGGCCGCTGGGACGCCGAATTTGCCCATGATTCCGACAGCGTCACCATCGACGGCACCCGCCTGTCTTTCATCGGCACCAAGGACCTGTCGGCGCTGCCTCTTGATGGCGTCGACGTGGTCATCGACTGCACCGGCGTCTACAAGACCGAGGCCAAGCTCGCCCCCTATTTCGAGGCGGGCGTGAAAAAGGTCGTCGTCTCCGCCCCGGTCAAGGACGGCGACGCGGCCAACATCGTCATGGGCGTCAACCACGACATCTACGACGCCGCCCGCCACCGCATCGTCACCGCCGCCAGCTGCACCACCAATTGCCTCGCCCCTGTGGTCAAGGTCATCCACGAGAACCTGCGGATCAAACACGGCTCCATGACCACGATCCACGACGTCACCAACACGCAGACCATTGTCGACCGTCCCGCCAAGGACCTGCGCCGCGCCCGGTCGGCGCTGAACTCGATGATCCCAACGACCACCGGCAGCGCCACCGCCATCACGCTGATCTACCCCGAACTCAAGGGCCGCCTGAACGGCCACGCCGTCCGCGTGCCGCTCCTCAACGCCTCGATCACCGACTGCGTCTTCGAGGTCGAGCGCGAGACCACCGCCGAAGAGGTCAACAGCCTCTTCAAGGCCGCGTCCGAAGGCTCGCTGAAAAACATCCTCGGCTACGAGGAACGCCCGCTCGTCTCCGCCGACTACACCAACGACACCCGCTCGGGCATCGTCGACGCGCCCTCGACCATGGTGGTCAACGGCACCCATGTGAAGATCTACGCCTGGTATGACAACGAGATGGGCTATGCCTACCGCCTCGTCGACGTGGCCCTGATGGTCGGCGCCTCGCTGTGACACAGGCCTCCGCCCGCCCCGAGGGCCTCTCGGCCTATATCGCCGTCACCGCGGCCTACTGGGCCTTCATGCTGACCGACGGAGCGTTGCGGATGCTGGTGCTTCTGCATTTCCACACGCTTGGTTTTTCCCCTGTCCAACTGGCCTATCTCTTCGTCCTCTACGAGATCGCCGGTATGGTCACCAACCTCGCCGCCGGCTGGATCGCCGCCCGCTTCGGCCTGACCTCCACGCTTTATGCCGGTCTGGGGATACAGGTGCTGGCCCTCCTGGCCCTCACCCAGCTCGATCCCGACTGGGCCATCGGCCTTTCGGTCGCCTTCGTCATGGTCGTGCAAGGCGCCAGCGGCGTGGCCAAGGACCTCGCCAAGATGTCCTCCAAATCCGCCGTCAAACTCCTCGCCCCCACGACAGGCGGCGGCCTCTTCCGCTGGGTTGCCGTGCTCACCGGCTCCAAGAATGCCGTGAAAGGGCTGGGCTTCCTGCTGGGCGCGGCCCTCCTGGCTCTCATCGGCTTCACCGGCGCGGTGCTCGGCATGGCCGCGATCCTTGCCCTCATCCTCGTGGCGGTCCTTCTCGCCATGCCCCCGGGCCTGCCCAGGGGCCGCAAGGGCGCCAAGTTCACCGAGGTGTTTTCCAAGTCCCCCAACGTCAACTGGCTGTCGGCGGCCCGCGTCTTCCTCTTCGGCGCCCGCGACGTCTGGTTCGTCGTCGGCATCCCGATCTACTTCTACGCCGTGCTGTCGGACGGCACCGAGGAGGGCAACCGCGCCGCCTTCTTCCTCATCGGGACGTTCATGGCCGTCTGGGTCATCCTCTACGGCGCGGTCCAGGCCGCCGCCCCCCGCCTCCTGCGCGCCGCCTCGCGCCCCGAGGCCGATCTGGTCTCCGCCGCCCGCTCCTGGGCCTGGGCGCTGGCCGCCGTCCCCGCCATCCTGACCGTCGCCGCGCTCGCGTCCTCCGGCCCGCAGCCCTGGCTCACCGTCACCCTCGTCGCCGGCCTGCTGGTCTTCGGCGGCGTCTTCGCGGTCAATTCCTCGCTGCACTCCTACCTCATCCTCGCCTTCACCCGGGCCGAGCGGGTGACGATGGACGTGGGCTTCTACTACATGGCCAACGCCGGCGGTCGCCTTGCCGGCACCGTGCTCTCGGGCCTCACCTACCAGACGGGTGGCCTGCCCCTGATGCTCGGCACCGCGACCGCCATGGTCGCGGGCGCCGCGCTGGCCTCCGGTCGCCTCGATCCGGGCCTGGGCCAGGAACGCCCCGCCACCTAGCCTCAGCCTCCCGTCAACCGCGTCCGGCCCGTTAACCCCGGCAGATCAAGTCAGGCGCACCGTCGCGATACCACCCGGATACCGACGCGATACCGACATGGGTTTTCGGCCCTCCCGGCCCCTTTAACCATGTTTCATTGGCGATTCCCCGCCCGGCATCCGGCATCGCCGTTTGCGCGTTGAAGGTCCCTGAATCTTGTGTAAAACGGTCCGGACACCAAAAAAACAGGCCCAAACAGCCGAAATCGGCCTTGTTTTGCTACACTATTTGTTGTGTTTGCCTACAAGATACAGTTAAATCCCGCGCAGGAGGCCCAAGAAACGGGCAGTTGAAGGAGACCAGAAAATGGCAAAACCGATGACCAAAACCCAGCTCGTTGCGGCCCTCGCCGAAGAAATGGGCAGCGACAAGAAAACCGCGACCAGCGCCCTCGACTCCATGATCGAGATCATCACCAAGGAAGTGTCCAACGGCGGCGCCGTCACCCTTCCCGGCGTCGGCAAGATCTACTGCCGCGAGCGCCCGGCCCGCATGGTGCGCAACCCCGCCACCGGCGAGCAGATCCACAAGGATGCCGACAAGGTCGTCAAGATGACGATCGCCAAGGCCCTCAAGGACAGCGTCAACGGCTGACCTTGTAATCCTGCCAGGTTTCGGAAAGGGTCGCCTCACCGGCGGCCCTTTTCAGTTCGAGGACGAGTAAATCATGGATTTTCGCGCGCTTTTCATGGGACTGGCCTTTGCCGTGATGTGGTCCAGCGCCTTCACCTCCGCGCGCATCATCGTCGCCGCCGCGCCCCCCGTGACGGCGCTCGCCCTGCGCTTCCTGATCTCCGGCCTCCTGGGCGTCCTGATCGCCCGCGCCCTGGGTCAGTCCTGGCGCCTGACGCCCGCGCAATGGCGCGCCACGATCGTCTTCGGCCTGTGCCAGAACGCGCTCTATCTCGGCCTCAACTTCGTCGCCATGCAGACGGTCGAGGCCTCGCTTGCCGCCATCATCGCCTCCTCCATGCCGCTGCTCGTCGGCCTCGCCAGCTGGCTGATCCTCGGCCAGCGCGTCAGCGCGCTTGGCTTTGCCGGCCTCGCCGCGGGCATGGCCGGCGTCGCGCTGATCATGGGCACACGGCTTCAGGGCGGCGCCGACCTCTACGGCGTCATGCTCTGCATCGGTGGCGTCGTGGCCCTCACCTTCGCCACCCTGATGGTGCGCGGCGCCACCTCGGGCGGCAACTTCCTGATGATCGTCGGCCTGCAAATGCTGGTCGGCAGCGTTGCACTGGGCATTGTCGGGCTGTCGACCGAAACGCTCGAAATCGCCTGGTCCTGGCCCTTCATCGCCGCCTTCGTCTACACCACGCTGATCCCGGGCCTGGCCGCCACGCTGGTCTGGTTCGCGCTGGTCAACCGCATCGGCGCGGTCAAGGCCGCCACCTTCCACTTCCTTACCCCGTTCTTCGGCGTCACCATCGCCGCCCTCGTGCTTAACGAAGCATTAGGGTTCTGGGATATAATCGGCGTGCTGGTGGTCACCGCAGGCATTCTCGCCGTGCAACTGTCGCGCCAGCAAGATACCTGAGCACCGGCCCGTCTCTTCCTCTGGCCGGAAATATCCTGGGGTGAGCGTCGAAACCCCGTTTCGGCGCGAGGGGCGAAGCCCCTCACCCAATCAAACCTGCGCGGCGCAGCCGCACAATTGAGCTATCCGATCACACCGCGCGGCCCGTCGCCGACCTGCCCGCGATGCAACAGCAGGTGATCGAGCACGACACAGGCCATCATCGCCTCGGCCACCGGCACCGCGCGGATGCCGACGCAGGGGTCGTGCCGCCCCTTGGTGACCACTTCGGTCGCGCTGCCATCCATCCGGATCGACCAGCGCGGCGTCAGGATCGAGCTGGTGGGCTTGACGGCAAAGCGCACCACGATGTCCTGCCCGGTAGAGATCCCGCCCAGGATGCCACCCGCATGGTTGCTGCCGTATTCCGGGCCATTCTCGCCCATGAAAATCTCGTCGGCATTGTCGACGCCGGTCAGCCGCGCCGCCGCCATGCCTTCGCCGATCTCCACGCCCTTGACGGCATTGATGCTCATCATCGCGGCGGCCAGATCCGTATCCAGCTTGCCATAGACCGGCGCCCCAAGCCCGGCGGGCGCCCCGCGGCACACCACCTCGATCTCGGCGCCGACCGAGTTCTGCGCCTTGCGGATCCCTTGCAGGTAATCTTCCCACACCGGCACCGCCCCGGCGTCCGGCAGGAAGAAATCGTTGCGGTCGATCTGGTCCCAGTCGATCTGGTCGGGGTCGATCGTGACCTCGCCCATCCGCGTCATGTAACCCTTCACCTGAAGCCCC
This sequence comes from Roseovarius sp. THAF8, assembly GCF_009363735.1. Lineage (NCBI taxonomy): Bacteria > Pseudomonadati > Pseudomonadota > Alphaproteobacteria > Rhodobacterales > Roseobacteraceae > Roseovarius > Roseovarius sp. THAF8. The sequence goes on from NZ_CP045410.1 coordinate 1,960,013, forward strand.
GGCGCAAGGCTTGCCAGCGCGGCCCGCGCCAGCCCGCCTGCAGCCACCCGCGCGGCCGTCTCGCGCGCAGAACTGCGCCCGCCTCCGCGATAGTCGCGGATCCCGTATTTCTGGTGATAGGTGATGTCGGCATGGCCGGGCCGGAAGGTCTGGGCGATCTCGCCGTAGTCCTTGGACCGCTGATCGGTATTCTCGATCATCAGCTGCACCGGCGTTCCCGTGGTCTGCCCTTCGAACACCCCCGACAGGATCTTCACCGCATCGGGTTCCTTGCGCTGCGTGGTGTGCTTGCTCTGCCCCGGGCGGCGCTTGTCGAGGAACTGCTGCAAAAACGCCTCGTCCACGGCGATGCCCGGCGGGCAACCATCCACGGTCGCGCCAAGGGCGGGCCCGTGACTTTCGCCCCAGGTGGTGACGCGAAACAGATGTCCGAACGTATTGAGGCTCATGCGGCTCCTCCTTTGGCGCCTGATCTACCCGTGCGCCCCTGCCGTCTCAAGCGAATTCGCGGCGCATGGCACAGCGCCCCCGGGGCGCGTCGCCGATTTACAATCCGCCATGGCGCCTCATAGTAGGGCAGGCCATTGAAGCCGTCCGCCCAGCAGACCAAGGAACGCCCCCATGACGGGCAAGACCCGAAAGTGCCGCCTGCGCCAGTTGGCCCGCGACACCCGCGCCGGCCTGATGGACCGCCGCGAATTCATCGCGCTTGCCTCGACCCTGGGGGCCAGTGCCGCCACCGCCCATGGCCTGCTGGGTGCATCGCGCCCCGCCCTGGCACAGCAGGGGGAGGGGCGCAAAGGCGGCGTTCTGCGCGTGGCGATGCGCGTGCTCGACATCACCGACCCGCGCAAGTTCGACTGGACCGAGAAAGGCAATCTCGCCCGCCAGTTCTGCGAGCCGCTGGTGCGCTGGAATGCCGACTACAGTTTCTCCGGCCTCCTGCTGAAGAGCTGGGACGTGTCCGACGACGCGCGCACCTACACGCTCCACCTGCGCCGGGACGTGACCTGGAACAACGGCGACGATTTCACCGCCGAGGACGTCGTTCACAACATCATCCGGTGGTGCGACACCTCGGTCGAAGGCAACGCGATGGCGGCCCCCATGGCCGCGCTGATCGACAGCGACACGGGCCGGCTGGCCGATGGCGTGATGGCGCAGCTCGATGACCACACCATAAGGTTGACCCTGCCCCGCCCCGACATCTCGCTGATTGCCGGCATGGCGGACTATCCCGCCCTGATCGTGCACCGCAGCCAGGGTGACGACAGCGACCTGGCGCAAAGCCCCATCGGCACGGGCCCGTTCGAACTGGTCTCGCTCGATGCCGGCGCGGGGGCCGAGGTGAAGCGCCGCGAAAACGGTGCGTGGTGGGGCGGCGAGGCCTATCTCGACGGTATCCGGTTCATCGACCTCGGCACCGACAGCGCGGCCATGGTCACGGCCTTCGACGCGGGCCGGATCGACGTCAACGACGAGACCACCGAGGATATCGCCACTGCGCTGGACGATCTCGACCTCGTCAGAAGCAGTATGCCCACGGCCGCCACCATCGTGGCCCGGATGCGCATGGACACCGCGCCCTACACCTCGAAGGAGTTGCGCAACGCGGTCCAGCTGGCAGTGGACAACGACCTTGTCCTGCAACTGGGCATCGACGGCGATGGTCTCGTCGCCCAGAACCATCACGTGGCGCCATTTCATCCCGAGTATGCCGCGATCCCCGCGAAGGCGACCGATCCCGCCGCGGCCATCGAGATGGCCCGCGCCGCCGGGCACGGCGACACCGAACTGGAGCTCATCTCGGTCGACGGCGACTGGCGCACCGCGACCGCCGACGCCATCGGCGCGATGCTGTCCGAGGCGAGCTTCAACATCAAACGCAGGGTGGTCCCCTTGTCGTCCTTCTGGAACGACTGGACGCGATACCCGTTCTCGACCACCAACTGGGCCCCCCGCCCGCTGGGCGTGCAGGTTCTGGCGCTCGCGTACAGATCGGGCGCGGCGTGGAACGAGACCGCGCATTCCGACCCGGACTTCGACGCCATCCTCGACCAGGCGCTCGGGGTCTTCGACGCGCGGAAACGGCGCGAGTACTCCGCCATTCTGCAGACCCGCCTGCGCGACAGCGGCGTGATCGTCCAGCCGTTCTGGCGCAATCAGACCAAGCATTTCGCAAAGCATGTGAAGAACGACCATGTGCACCAGGCGCGTGAAATGCAGTTCGAGACCGTCTGGCTCGACACCTGAGCGCTCCTTGAGCGTCGCGCGCGCCTCGGCGACGTTCCGAAGCTCGAAACTTTTTTTCGAGTCGCGCCCACCGCTTAGCCGAAACCGCGGGAAAAACGAATCGCCGACGATTGACCGAAACGAATCGCTTCGCCTATACCTTGTAAAACTGCATTCCAACGCACGGGGACAGGGACTTGACCCGTGCCGGCATCGGGGGACGCCGTGTTGCGGACGGCACTGAGGCACATTTTCATAACGGCACCGCGCACCCACGCGGCGGAAGCGGCATGATCCGGCCCGCGACCATGTGGTCAGGCGATACCGCCTTGGTCACGCGCCGCGGCAACATCCAACCACCATGCGAATTCGCCGCGATCCACATATCGCGGCACACCACGACCGGACGGGAAGAAACACACCCGGCGCGGTGATCCTACAACGCGGCAGGAGGGAATGAGGGGCCGAACCAACGGCCCCCTTTCTTTTGCGCCCCTCACCCTTTGGGGTCACTGGACAGAACCCCGCCGTGGTGCCACGTTTGATCAAATCCGCGACTCAGTGACGGGGGCTCCCATGAAAGACGACAATTTCCTGCGCGAGATGAACGCACGCCACCTGTGGCATCCCATGGGCCATCCCGGCGAGCAGCAACAGAACGCGCCCACCATCATCAAGAGCGCCGAGGGTGTCGAGATCACCGATATCGACGGGCACCGCGTGGTGGATGCCGTGGGCGGGCTGTGGTGTACGAACCTTGGCTATTCCAACGACGCCATCAAGCAGGCCATTTCCGATCAGCTGTGGCAATTGCCCTATTACTCGGCCTTCGCCGGCACCTCGAACCCGCCCGCGATCGAGGCCTCCTATGCCGTGCAGGAATTCTTCGCCGAGGACGGCATGGCCCGCGTCTTTTTTACCTCCGGCGGGTCCGACGCGGTCGACACGGCCCTGCGCATGGCCCGTCAGTACCACCGCCTGCGGGGCGAGCCTACGCGCACCAAGTTCCTGTCGCTGAAAAAGGGCTATCACGGAACCCACTGGGGCGGCGCGTCGGTGAACGGCAACAACCGCTTCCGCATCACCTACGAGCCGCTTTTGCCCGGCTGTTTCCACCTGCCCAGCCCCTACACCTATCGCAACCCCTACCATGAGACCGACCCGGCCAAGCTCGCCGAGAAAATCGCCGCCGCCATGGTGGACGAGATCGAGTTTCAGGACCCCAGCACCATCGCCGCCTTCATCATGGAGCCGATCCAGGGCGCCGGCGGCGTCATCGTGCCAGACGCCAGCTTCATGAAGCACATGCGAGATATCTGCGACCGCTATGGCATCCTCATGATCTCGGACGAGGTGATCTGCGGCTTCGGACGCACCGGCGACTGGTCGGGGGCCCGCCACTGGGGCGTGAAGCCCGACATGATGACCGTCGCCAAGGGCATCACCAGCGCCTATTTCCCCGTGGGCGGCGTGTTGCTGAGCGACAAGGTCGCGGACGTGTTCGAGACCGCCGACGCCAGTGGCGCGATCTGGACCGGCTATACCTATTCTGCACATCCCGTGGGCGCCGCCGCCGTTGTGGCCTGCCTGTCCGAGACGACGCGGCTGGACACCAAGACGAACGCCGCAGAGCGCGGGACACAGCTGTTCGAGGGCGTGCAGCGCCTGATGGAGAAATACGACATCATCGGCGATGTCCGCGGCGGCCACGGCCTGATGACCGGGATCGAACTGGTCAGCGACAGGTCCGCGAAAACGCCGATGGACGCGGCGACCGTCAAGAAGGTCCACCAGGCCACGTACGAGGCCGGCGCGATGGTGAGGATCGGCGGCAACAACCTTCTGATGTCACCGCCCCTGATCATCACGGAAGCCGAAATCGACCAGGTTCTTTCCGCGCTGGACACGGGCTTTGCGGCAGCCTGACCCAAGCGTGCAGGCCAGCGCCTGCCGTAAGCTGCACCTGCCGCCTTGCCGGCGCCATTCGCACAGGTTCCGTCGCCTGCTGCGCCCTCTGGTCGCAACCAGCGGAAATCCGCGGTTTTTGCCCTAGGTCTGTGACAACACAGCCAGGGCGGCCTGCAAGCATGTAGGCATCGCGAGGACAATGGACACACTCATACTTTCGCGCATCCAGTTCGGCGCAAACATTTCCTTCCACATCCTGTTCCCCACGATCACGATCGCCTTGGGATGGGTGCTGCTGTACTTCAAGCTCAGATATACGCGCAGCGGGGAAGACCGCTGGATGGACGCCTATCGCTTCTGGGTCAAGGTCTTCGCCCTCAGCTTCGGTCTGGGCGTCGTGTCCGGTATCACGATGTCCTTCCAGTTCGGCACCAACTGGCCCGGCTTCATGGAAACCGTGGGCAACATCGCCGGACCTCTGCTGGCCTACGAAGTGATGACCGCCTTCTTCCTCGAGGCGGTGTTCCTGGGCATCATGCTGTTCGGCATGTCGCGCGTGCCCGGATGGTTGCACACGCTGGCCACGTTCCTGGTGGCCTTCGGCACCACGATGTCGGCCTTCTGGATCCTGGTTCTGTCAAGCTGGATGCATACCCCCGCCGGGTTCGAGCTTCGCGAAGGCGTGGCCCATGCAACCGACTGGTGGGCAATCATCTTCAACCCGTCGATGCCCTATCGCGTCGTGCACATGCTTCTTGCCTCGGGATTGACGGTCGCCTTTCTGCTGGCCGGTATCTCCGCCTATCGCTGGTTGCGCGGGGACCGGGCCGGGGACGTGCGTACCGCCGTGGTCACGGGGATCGGGCTGGGTGCCCTGCTGATCCCCTTGCAGATCCTTGCCGGCGACTTTCACGGCCTCAACACGCTTGAACACCAGCCCGCGAAAGTCGCCGCGATGGAGGCCAACTGGGAGACCGGGCCGAACGTCCCTCTCGTGCTGTTCGCCATCCCCGACGAGACGGCGCGCGAGAACCACTACGAGATCGCCATCCCGAACCTTGCCTCTCTTATCCTGACGCATCACGCGGATGGCGTCGTTCCCGGTCTCGACGACTTCGTCACCGACGACGGCGGGAAAACCCACCCGCCTGTCGCGCCCGTCTTCTATGCCTTCCGCGTCATGGTCGGCACCGGCCTCACGATGCTGGTGCTCAGCTGGTCCGCGGCCGCCTTCATGATCTATCGGCGTCGCGGTCCCGAGGGACTGCCGAAACCGCTCCTCTGGGCGCTGGTCCCGATGACCTTCTCCGGCTGGATTGCAACCCTCGCCGGCTGGTACACGACCGAGATCGGCCGGCAGCCCTGGCTAGTGACGGGCGTCATGACGACCGAGCAGGCAGTGGCGGATGTCCCCAGCCCGATGGTCGCCACGACGCTGGCAGTCTACCTGACGGTCTATGTCGCGCTTCTGGTCGCCTATATCGGCGTGCTGTTCTACCTCGCCCGGAACGGCCAATATGCGAAGAAACGCGGCCGGCCCGACGTGCCCGGCATGAACCCGACCCCGGCGGAGTAGCCCCCATGGACGCTTTCGGAGACCCGGCAACCTGGCTGCCCTTCACCTTCGCAGGCCTGATGGGGCTTTCTATCCTGGTATATGTCTGCCTGGATGGCTTCGACCTGGGCCTCGGCGTGTTGTTCCCCTTTGCCACGGACACCGAGAAGGACAGGATGGTGGCCTCGATCGGGCCGTTCTGGGACGCCAATGAAACCTGGCTGGTGCTGGCCATCGGGATCCTGCTGGTCGCGTTCCCCGCCGCCCACGGGGTCATGCTGACGGCACTCTACCTGCCGGTCGCGGTGATGCTGGTGGGGCTCATCCTGCGCGGCGTGGCGTTCGAGTTTCGCGCCAAGGCGCCGGCGCGGCGCAAGCGGCTCTGGGACCTGTCGTTCTTCTGGGGCAGCCTCATGGCCTCGCTGTCGCAGGGCTTCATGCTGGGTCTTTACGTCATGGGCCTTGTGATCAGCCCGTTTACCCTGATCTTCGCCGCGACGACCGCGGTTTTTCTGACGGTGGCCTATTCCTTCATCGGGGCCACGTGGATGATCCTCAAGGCCGAAGGCGACCTTCAGGTCAAGGCAATCCACTGGGCCCGACGCGGGATCTGGGGTGTCGTGCTCGGGCTCGGGGCGGTGTCGCTGGGCTCGCCCTATGTCAGCGCCCGCATCTTCGAAAAATGGTTCTCTTTCCCCGAGCTTTACCTGCTTGCGCCGTTGCCACTTGTTTCCGCGGGACTGCTCCTGGCGCTGTGGTGGGTCCTCAGAACGCTTCCCAGGGAAAACGACGCGCTTTCGTTCCTGCCATTCAGCCTCACGATTGCGCTCTTCACGCTCGGCTTCGTCGGCATGGCGTATTCGTTCTATCCCTACGTCGTGCCCGAGCGGCTGACCCTCTACGAGTCGGCCAGCGCACCGGAAAGCCTGATGATCATCCTGGTCGGCACCCTGCTCGTGCTGCCGATGATCATCGGATACACTGTTCTGTCCTACGTGGTTTTTCGCGGCAAGGCGACCGATCTGCGCTACGACTGACCCGGACATGCCGACGGTCCGGAACCGTCGGCGCCGAGCTGCAAAGCGTGCCGCGACAGGTCAGCCGAACCGCTTCCACGCATCCTGCATCGCCTTGGACATGTCGTCCCACGCCTTGTCCGCCCCAGCCTTGATGTCATTCCAGGCCGCCGACTGGTTCTTCTGCAACTCGCTCAACTTTTCCTGAAGTTCATCGCGGCGGCTGCGCAGATCCTTGAGTTGTCGCTCGTACTCGATCTGGGAATCGGCCTGCGCCTTCTCGGCCTGCGCCCGCAGCTTGTCGATATTGGCCTGCCATTCCTTCATCTGGGCCTCTAGCTTCTTGGTGTAGGCGTCCTTGTCCGTCATGTTGGTCGATCCTCCCATTCAGTGCGGTCAATGACCGTGAGACTCGGACTATAGCACGGATCGGGCGTGCGTGCCGACAGGCCGCAAACATCCAAGGCCAGCATTGAAATCCGCCCCCGTTTGCGCCCATATGGGCCCATCGGAACAGGAGCCAAGCCATGGACATTCGCCCCCTGACCAAGGAATTCGCGGTCTCGCCACAGATCGATGCGGCCCACATCAAGGAGATCGCCGGCGCGGGGTTCCAATCCATCCTGTGCAACCGCCCCGATGGCGAAGAATTCGGCCAGCCCGAATTCGAGGCAATCGAGCAGGCGGCGAAGGCCGAGGGCCTGGAAATCCGCAGCATTCCGATCATCTCAGGCATGATCACCCCCGAAGCGCTGGCCGAATTCGACGCGGCGCTCAAGGACCTGCCCAAGCCCATCCTGGCCTATTGCCGAAGCGGGACGCGCTGCACCATGCTTTGGGCCGCGGTCGAACACGGTCGTCGCGACGACAGCGAGATCATCGACCGCGCCGCCAAGGCGGGATACGACGTGGCCCCGCTGGTGCGCCAGATGCAGGCGCGATGACCCGCTGGATCGCGCTCGTTCCCGATAACGCCGGCCAGTGCGGATACCTTGTCGAGGGCGACCGCGTCCTGAGACATGCCACCGGATCCTCCGAGGAGGCGGTGCTGGCAGAGCTTGGCGACGCACCGCGCATGGTACGGCTGGGGGACGGACCTCCCGATCGGTTGCCCACCGGCATCCTGCCGAAGACCGGCGATACCCTGAGCGCGCTCGAACAGGCCACCCCGCCCGACATCATCAGCGCCAGCGTGCGTCTGTGGATCGCCGGTGCGCTGGCAAGCCGCGTGCATTGGGACGGCGTGATATGCGCCACGCAATCCGACGTGACGCACTGGATCCACATCAGCGCCGGCGAAGCGGTCAGCGTCCAGACGGTTCTCACCCCACGCCTCGTGACCGCGCTCGGCGGTACCGCATCAGCCGATCCCGATGCACTTGCAGACACGCTGAGCCGGCCAGAGCGCCTTGCCGCGCATCTGCGTCAGGCGGAAATCTCGGGCGACCGCGCGGCGCTGACAGGTCATCTTCTGGGCGCTGAACTGGCCGCCACCCGACCCTATTGGCTGGGACAGGAAGTGTTGGTGATCTCTGCCAAACCTGCGCCACACATGACCGCCCTTGCCGCACAAGGGGTGCCTGCCACAGCGCTGGCGCCCGGCGATCTCGTCGCATCCGGGCTTGCGGCGTTGAGCCGCGCGCTGGGGCTGACAGACGGCTAAGATGCCGACGCGCTGGCGCCGCTCCGGTGGCGGCAGGGGCCGAACGCGGCGGCCAGCCCCAGGATGGCCCCCGAAACTGTCGCGATCATGCCTGCCGCGCTGACCGCATCGTCAAATCCCAACCAGAGCGGGCCGTAGCCTGCCAGCACGTAGCCCAACACCGCCGAGACCACGGCGAAACCGACCGACCATGCCACCTGCGCCTCAAGGCCGTTGGTGACCATCCGTGCGGCCGCGGGCGGGCAGATGAACATGGCGATCACGATGATCGAGCCGACCGCGTCGAACGCCGCGACCGCCGCGATGGCTGCTACCACGACCAGTCCCAACCCGATCAGGCTGACGGGCAGGCCCATCGTGCGGGCAAACCCTTCGTCGAAGGTCGACAGTTTCAGCGGTCGCCAGAAAACCCATGTCAGCGCGATCACCAGCACCAGGGTCAGGGCCATCCGGGACAACTCGGGCGGAAGGCCCCGCAACGCGCCGATGTCCCAAAGCGACGCCCAACCCTGCGCATCCAGCCAGATCAGGCTTTCAAGATTGCCATAAAGCGCGTGTTCGACATCAAGATGGACCGAAGAGGTGTCCGACTGTTCCAGCAACAGGACACCGCCTGCGAACATCGCTGTAAACACCACGCCCATCGCCGCGCCCGGCTCGATCCCGCCCAGCCGCCTGATCGCCTCGATCAGGCCGACCGCCACAAGCGATGCGCCGCCCGCGCCCAGCATCATGGGCCAGGCCGAGACCACGCCGGTCACCAGGAAGGCCACCACGATCCCCGGCAGAACCACGTGACTGATTGCATCGCCGATCAGCGCCTGTCGCCGCAGCAACAGGAAATTGCCGGGTATCGCGCAGGCCACGGCGGCAAAGATGCCGATCAGCATCGGCGCCAGGGACAGAACAACGAATTCCTCGCCCATCACGACACTCCCTTCGGCCGCAACTCGCGGTCCAGCGCACCCAGCTGATCCGGCGTCAGGACATCGTCCAGCGGTGTCAGCCCGTCATAGCTTGCCGCCGCTTCCTCATAGGCCGGGTTCGAGCGCAACACCTGCCAGCGCCGCTCGTCGCGCAGGGCCTGTGCCGCTTGCGCCTGTCCCAGCTCGGTCGCCACGCCATCCGCCCGGATCAGCCCCCGGCGCTGCATCAGGCGCAGCGTCAGGCCCTCGTAGATCAGTTGCCCCTGGGCGAGGGCCAGCAAGCCCTGCCGCTCATGGACCCGCACCCGGAACCGCTGATGTTTCAGAACCGCGGCAAGAACGCCGCGATTGGGCGCCGCGAACAGGGACAGGGTGAACAGGGCGAAGGACACCAGGACGATGATCGGTCCCGTGGGCAGTGCCGGCGCCGTGGCCGAGAATGCCGCGCCCGCGTAACCGGACAGCCCGCCGATCACGCCGGCCAGGATCACGACCCGTCCGACCCGGTCGGTCCAGAACCGTGCCGCGACCGCCGGAATGATCAGCAGCGCGACAATCAGGATCAATCCCACGACCTTCAGGCCCACGACGGTGATCGCCAGCGCCAGGCCCATCATCGCCAGCTCGACCCGCGGAACATTGACCCCCAGGCTCGCCGCGAACACGCGGTCGAACGCAACCATCGTCATGGGCCGCCGGAGCGCGGCAACCAGCAGCAGCACGATTGCGCCGCCGGACGCGATCACCACCGCGTCCTGCCGCAACATTCCTGCCGTCGACCCCAGCAGAAAGCTCTCCAACCCCGCCTGCCGCCCGGAACTCATCGACTGGATCACCGTCAGAAGAACGATACCGAACCCGAAGAACACCGACAGGACGGCGCCGATCGCCGCATCCTCCGACAGCCGCGTCCTGTTGGTCAGGGCGCTGACGCACAAGAGGCCGACCGCCGCCGAAAGGGCCGATCCCGCCAGAAGGCCCGGCAGCGCCCTGCCGTCTCCGCCCAGTGCCACCATCGCGACGAAGGCAAGCGCGACGCCTGGAAGGGTCGCATGGCTGATCGCGTCACTGACCAGCGCCCTTTTGCCCAGAAACAGGAACGTGCCCGTGGCGCCGGCGGCCATGCCAAGCAAGGCGGCGCCAAGCGTCACGAGCGTGGCGTTGTATCCAAGTTGCAGCGTCAGTGCGTCCCAAACCATCGCGAATTATCCCAAGGCGCCCATCTGGGCCGTGGCCAACCGTCCGCCATACGCCTCCTGAAGGTTGGCGCGGGTAAAGGCATCGGCCACCGACCCTTCGGCAATCTTGCTGGTGCTGATGACGAAGACGCGGTCGAAATACTCGGTGACCGTCGACAGGTCGTGATGCACCGCGACCACCGTCTTGCCCAGTCCGCGCAGGTCCTTCAGCACGGAGATTATCGCCGTCTCGGTCGCGGCATCGACCCCCGCGAAAGGCTCGTCCAGAAGATAGAGGTCCGCATCCTGCGCCAGGGCTCGCGCCAGGAACACCCGCTGTTGCTGACCGCCGGACAATTGCCCGATCTGCCTGTCCGCAAAGCCGTCCATACCCACGCGCTCGAGACAGTGCAGCGCGGCTTGCATGTGCTTGGTTCTTATCCGCCCCAGCAGGCCGAGGTCCCGGTATTGGCCCATCAACACCACGTCCAGAACCCGCGCGGGGAAATCCCAGTCCACGCTGGCCCGTTGCGGCACATAGGCGATCCGGGCCCGCATCTTTTCGAGCGCCTCGCCCCACGCCGTGACCCGCCCGGAGACTGGCTTGACGATCCCCAGCGCGGCCTTCAGCATCGTCGACTTGCCCGCGCCGTTCGGCCCGATGATGGCCGTCATCGCGCCTTGCTGAAACGTCGCATCCAGGGAAAACACGGCAGGCTTTTCCCCGTAGGACACGGTCAGGCCACGCACCGCGAGCGGGCTCGCCGCCAGCGCATCGCGATCCTCGCGCTCGGCCTCGGTCGTTACCACCTTCACGGTCACCGCCTCAGCTCCCTTCCGCCAGCTTGCCCTGCATGCCGCGGTCTGGCACCTCGCCGCCCAGCGCCTGGGCAATGGTCGTGACATTGTGGTCGATCATCCCGATATAGGTGCCGGTATACGTGCCCGGCGCACCCATCGCGTCGGAATAGAGTTCACCCCCGATCTTCACCTCGTGGCCCTGCGCCGCCGCCCCTTCGATCAGGGCGCGCACGTTGCGGTCGCTGACGGAGGTTTCGACAAACACCGCCCCGATGCCGCGTTCCACCAGCATATCGGCCAATGTCCTGATCCGGTTCAGCCCGGCCTCCGACTCCGTGGAGATGCCCTGAATCCCGACGACTTCGAAATCATAGGCCTCGCCGAAATAGCCAAAGGCGTCATGCGCGCTCAACAGGACGCGAGCAGAAGACGGCACCGTCTCCAGCACGCGGTGCGCATAGGACGCCAGGGCGTCCAGTTCCTTCAGGTAGGCGGCTGCGTTCGCCGCGAATTGATCGGCGTGATCCGGCGCCACATCGCTCAACGCGTCACGGACGCCATTCACCACGTAAGCCCAAAGTTCGGGCACCATCCAGACATGCGGGTCGAACTTGTCGGCGTAATCCTCATGCGCGATCCGCCGGTCCCGCGGCACGCTTTCGCCCACCGGCACCGCGGTCCCGCGTTCGTCCAGCTTCAGCAGGAACTCCTCCATTTGCGCCTCGAGGTACAACCCGTGCCAAAGAACCACGTCGGCGCGCAGGGCGGCCTGGATGTCGGTTCGGGTCTGGCGATAGGAATGCGGATCGATACCCGGACCCATCAGCGCCGTGACCTCCACGAGGTCGCCTCCGACACGCCGCGCGGCGTCGGCGATCATCCCGGTTGTGGCAACCACTGACAGAGCCGCGCCTTGCGCCCGCAGCGGCGTCCCGGCCAGAGCAGCGGCAGACAGCGAGGTGATCAACAGATTTCGGCGAGACAATTGCATGATTTCAGGACTCTCTTTGAGGCGCTTAAAATGATTATGCAAGTCATTCTCAAAAAGTCAACCCGGTGCGGTGCCCCAATCCGCCGCGACGGGAACGGAAAATAGCGAAAACGCGGACTGTAAGTGTCACGTCTTGCGCTGTAATAGCGGATCGGCAAGATTTCGGTTTCGACTGAACGATCCTTAATGGTGAAAATAAGGTAAGGCGACATGATCACACCAGTGCTTTTGTGCGGCGGGTCCGGGACACGGCTTTGGCCGCTCAGCCGGAAATCCTACCCGAAACAATTTGCGCCGGTCTGGGATCAGGGCACGCTTTTCCAGCGGACAGCGCAGCGTCTGTCGGGCCGGGATTACACCGCGCCCCTGGTGATCACCGCATCCGATTTTCGCTTCATTGTCGCGGAGCAGTTGCAGGAGGTCGGCATAGATCCCGGCACGATCATGCTGGAACCCGATGGGCGCAACACCGTTCCGGCCATCCTTGCCGCCGCGCTTTACCTGTCGAAACAGGACCCGGACGCCCTGATGCTCGTCGCGCCGTGCGATCACGCGTTCAACGACGCGGAGGCCTTTCGCGCCACCGTGCAAGCCGGCGTGCCTGCCGCGCTCAAGGGCGATCTGGTCACGTTCGGCATCACCCCCAGCTATGCCGAAACCGGCTACGGCTATCTCCAGCTTGCCGCAGAGCCGGACGGCACCACCCCCGTGGCCCTTTCGCGGTTCGTCGAAAAACCTGATGCCGCGCGGGCAGCCGAGATGGTGGCCGATGGACGTCACCTGTGGAACGGCGGGATCTTCCTGTTCCGCGCCAGCGATATCCTGACAGCCTTCGACGCCAGTGCGCCGACTCTCGTGGAACCCGTTCGCGCGGCACTGGAGGGCGCACAGCCCGACCTTGGCTTCCTTCGCCTCGCGCCCGAGCCCTGGGCGCGCGCCGAGGACATCTCGATCGACTTCGCTGTCATGGAACGCTCGAAGAACCTGTCGGTGGTTCCGCTGTCGCACGGCTGGTCGGACCTTGGCGGCTGGGACGCGATATGGCGCGAAAGCCCACAGGATGAAAAAGGTGTCGCCACCAGTGGCCCCGCCACGGCATTGGAGTGCGAAAACACGCTTCTGCGTTCTGAATCCGACAGGCTCGAACTGGTCGGCATCGGTCTCAAGGATATCGTGGCCGTCGCCATGCCCGATGCCGTCCTGGTGGCACACGCCTCGCAGGCTCAAAGTGTGAAGAAAGCCGTCGACGCGCTGAAGAAAAAGTCCGCCGCGCAAGCAACGCAGTTTCCCAAGGACCACCGCCCTTGGGGCTGGTTCGAAAGCCTCGCGCGTGGCAAGCGATTCCAGGTCAAGCGCATCCACGTGCATCCCGGCGCCGCGCTCAGCCTGCAAAGCCACAACCACCGCTCCGAACACTGGATCGTGGTCCAGGGCACCGCCAAGGTGACGATCGACGGCAAGGAAGAGCTGATCACGGAAAACCAGTCGGTCTACATCCCGCTTGGCGCGGTCCACCGGATGGAAAACCCCGGCAAGGTGCCAATGGTCCTGATCGAGGTTCAAACCGGCAGCTACCTGGGCGAAGATGACATCATCCGCTACGAGGACGTATATGCGCGGTCATAGGCCCGTAGCGGCCGTCTTTACCGCTGCAAAGGTGCCATCGTCGCGTCGTGACATCGTCCCGATCGGCTGATACTACCGGAACGATTTCAAGCGGAGGCGCGCCTGTGAACATCACCGAAACTGCCTTGCCGGGCGTATTGCTGCTCGAGCCGGCCCGCTTCGGCGACTCGCGCGGCTTCTTCAGTGAAAGCTGGAGTCGCAAGACGCTGGCGGCCCATGGAATCGAAATCGACTTCGTTCAGGACAACCATTCGCTGTCAGAGCAGGCCGACACGGTGCGCGGTCTGCATTTTCAGTCACCCCCCCACGCCCAAGCCAAACTGGTGCGCTGCGGGCGCGGGCGGCTGTTCGATGTGGTCGTCGACATCCGCAAGGGCAGCCCCACCTACGGGCAATGGCTGGGCTACGACCTCAGCTTCGAGAACGGCCTGCAGCTTCTGATCCCCGAAGGCTTCCTGCACGGGTTCGCCACGCGCGAACCCGCCACCGAAATCGTCTACAAATGCGGCGATTACTATGCGCCCGAATGCGATGGCGCGGTGTTCTTCGATGATCCCGATATCGGCATCGACTGGAACCTTTCCGGCGACGCGGTTCTGTCGGAAAAGGACGCGGCCGCGCCGCGCCTGGCCGAGTTCGACAGCCCCTTCGTCTGGACGGGTGCGCCATGAAGCTGCTCGTGACCGGCGGCGCCGGATTCATAGGATCGGCCGTGGTGCGCCTGGCCATCGCGCGCGGCCACGCGGTGGTGAACCTCGATGCCCTGACCTATGCCGCCTGCCTGGACAACGTGGCCCCCGTGGCCTCCGATCCCGGATACAGTTTCGTCAAGGCCGACATCCGCGACCGGCCCGCGCTCGATGCCGCCCTGGCCGAACACCAGCCCGACGCGATCATGCACCTGGCCGCGGAATCCCATGTCGACCGCTCGATCGACGGACCGGGTGCGTTCATCGACACCAATGTCATGGGCACCTACACCCTGCTCGAAGCGTCTCGCGACTATTGGGAGGTCCGGGGCCGCCCCGAGACCTTCCGGTTCCATCACATCTCGACCGACGAGGTCTTTGGCTCGCTCGGTCCGACCGGCATGTTCACCGAGACCACGCCCTACGATCCGCGCTCGCCCTACTCGGCCTCCAAGGCGGCCTCGGACCACCTGGTGCGCGCCTGGCACGAAACCTACAGCTTGCCGGTGGTGCTCACCAACTGTTCCAACAATTACGGCCCCTACCACTTCCCGGAAAAGCTGATCCCGGTGATCATCCTCAACGCGCTGGCCGGCAAGCCGCTGCCGATCTACGGCGACGGATCAAACGTGCGCGACTGGCTTTATGTCGAGGATCACGCCGACGCCCTGCTGACCGTGCTGGCGAAAGGCGTCGTTGGCGAAAGCTACAACATCGGTGGCGAGAACGAGCGCACGAATCTCGAACTGGTCCAGTCTCTCTGCGCGATCCTCGACGACAAGCGCCCGAAGGCCAGCGGCTCCTACGCGGATCAGATCACCTTCGTCACCGACCGCCCCGGCCACGACGCCCGCTATGCCATCGACCCCACGCGCATCCGGCAGGAACTGGGCTGGCGCCCGTCCGTCACCGTCGAAGAAGGGCTGGAGCGGACCGTGCAGTGGTATCTGGACAACGAGGCGTGGTGGCGCGCATTGCAGACCCGCGACGGCGTCGGGCAACGTCTTGGCGCAGGGGGCGTGCGATAGGCCCCGGGACAAACCGTTTGGCAGAACCGCGCGTCAGGGACTATCGACGCGGGGGCCCGTCAGCCGGGTCAACGCAATTGGAGCACGACGGATGAGCACACTTGTTTTCGGCAGCTCGGGCCAGGTGGCAACCGAACTGCGTCTCTCGGCACCCGAC
The DNA here is from genome assembly GCF_009363735.1 of Roseovarius sp. THAF8. NCBI lineage: Bacteria > Pseudomonadati > Pseudomonadota > Alphaproteobacteria > Rhodobacterales > Roseobacteraceae > Roseovarius > Roseovarius sp. THAF8. The sequence continues at coordinate 1,975,783 of NZ_CP045410.1, forward strand.
GCCAGGTTTCTGGGACGCGACAGCGCAGACCTGGCCGACCCCGCCGCCTGCGCTGCCGCGATCGCCGCGCACCGTCCCGACCTTGTGATCAACGCCGCTGCCTACACCGCCGTCGACCGCGCCGAGGAGGAAGAGGCGCTGGCCCACGTCATCAACGCCGACGCCCCCGGCGCGATGGCGCGCGCGGCGGCGGAGCTGGGCGTGCCCTTCGTTCATATTTCCACCGATTACGTCTTTGCCGGCACCGGCACCGGCACCCGCCCCTGGGCACCCTCCGACGCGACCGCGCCGCAAAACGCCTATGGCCGCACCAAGCTGGCGGGCGAAGAGGCGGTGCGGGCCGCCGGCGGCGTCCACGCCATCCTGCGCACCTCCTGGGTGGTGTCGGCGCACGGGGCGAATTTCGTCAAGACCATGCTGCGCCTCGGGGCCGAGCGGGACGCGCTGACCATCGTCGCCGATCAGGTGGGCGGGCCGACGCCCGCGCGCGACATCGCGACGGCCTGCCTGCGTATCGGCGACGCGCTGCGCCACGATCCTGCGCTGTCGGGCTCCTTCCACTTCTCGGGTGCGCCCGATGTCAGCTGGGCCGATTTCGCCCGCGCGATCTTCGACAAGGCCGGGCTGAACTGCGCGGTCACGGACATCCCCACCGCGGACTATCCGACCCCGGCGGCCCGGCCATTGAACTCGCGGCTGGATTGCACCAGAACCGAAAGCGTATTCGGCCTGTCCCGCCCCGACTGGCGCGACGGCCTCGACGACATTCTGAAGGCCCTGAAGGAGGCGCAAGATGCTTGATCTGACGACGCACCTGCGTGACCGCGGGACCGGCCCGCGCCCGGAGGGATGCGCATGACACGCAAGGGCATCATCCTCGCCGGCGGCTCCGGCACGCGGCTCTACCCGATCACGATGGGCGTCTCGAAACAGCTTCTGCCGATCTATGACAAGCCGATGATCTATTACCCGCTCTCGGTGCTCATGCTGGCCGGTATCCGCGAGATTGCCATCATTACCACGCCCCAGGATCAGGCCCAGTTCATCCGCACGCTGGGGGATGGCGCCCAGTGGGGCCTCAGCCTGACCTATATCGAGCAACCCTCGCCCGACGGGCTGGCCCAGGCCTATATCCTGGCCAGGGATTTCCTCGCCGGCGCCCCGTCTGCGATGGTGTTGGGCGACAACATCTTCTTCGGCCACGGCCTGCCGCAACAACTGGCCGAGGCCAGCGCGATCGAAACCGGCGGCACCGTGTTCGGCTACCGCGTCGCAGACCCCGAGCGGTATGGCGTGGTCGATTTTGCCCCCGACGGCACGGTGAAGACGATCATCGAAAAGCCCGCCAGACCGCCCTCGAACTACGCGGTCACCGGACTTTACTTCCTCGACGGCACCGCCCCCGAACGGGCCGCCAGGGTGCAGCCGTCCGAGCGTGGCGAGCTCGAGATCACGTCGCTTCTGGACATGTACCTCGCCGACGGGCAACTGACCGTCCAGCAAATGGGCCGCGGCTATGCCTGGCTCGATACCGGAACCCACGGCTCGCTTCTCGATGCGGGCAACTTCGTGCGTACGCTGTCGGAACGCCAGGGCCAGCAGGTCGGCTGCCCCGAGGAGATCGCATATGAGCAGGGTTGGATCAACGCCGAGGACCTGGCCCGGCGCGCGCGGCTGTTCGAGAAGACCAATTACGGGGCCTATCTGAAGGGGCTTCTCTGAGCCTCGGAACAATGACCATTCCGGAGGTTGGCGTGTCGCGGGCACCTGGTTTTCAAGGTCTCCTTTGCGGGACGAAGCCGCCGTTCACGACGGAGGCGAGCGTCAGCCCCAGCGCGGAGTCAGGCCGCAGGCCACGCGCCATCGCCGTGCCGCCCCCACGGCCCGGCGATTGGGTGACGTTCGGTGCATCGCTCAATCATGTTTTGGATTTGGCTTGGATAAAGCGCTGCCGACCCCCCGTCGGATCGCCGCGCCGCGGCCCGCCAATGGCGCTCGATACCAGGGTCTCGCAACGACCCATGAACTGCCATCTCCAAGTGTAGTGACCCCCCGCCACAGAACCCGCCTCACGCGCCTGGTGTAACCGCCATGAAAAAGCCCCCGCCAACAGGGGCGGGGGCAAGGTGAGTGCCATGTGTCAGGCCACAGGCACCGGCGGTGTTCTTGAATGTCCTGGGACTGGCTAGTTGGCGCGGTCGGCCATCTCGGCCCGGATCTGCTGCCGGAACACGTCGATGGACACCGGCTTGCCGTCACGCTTGATGCACCAGTAGGTCCAGCCGTTGCAGCTGGGCGCGCCTTCCAGCGCCGCGCCGACCTGGTGAATCGAGCCTTTGACGTCATCGCCCACCAGCGTGCCATCGGCGCGCAGCTTGGCCTTATGACGTCCGTTCATGCTCAAGAGTTCCTCGCCCGGCCGCAACATGCCCCGCTCGATCAGCTGGCCAAACGGCACCCGCGGCTCGGCGCGCTTGCTGGTGCTGACCTGCAACGCCTCGCGGTCGTATTTGCGCACCGAAGACAGCCGTTTCTCGGCCACTTTGCGATAGGCCGCCTCGCGCTCGATCCCGATGAACTCGCGCCCCAGCATCTTGGCGACCGCGCCCGTTGTGCCGGTGCCGAAAAACGGGTCCAGCACCACATCGCCGGGGTTGGTCGTGCCCAGAAGGACCCGGTGCAGCAGGCTCTCGGGCTTCTGCGTCGGATGCGCCTTGTCGCCTTGCTCGTCCTTCAGCCGCTCGTGCCCGGTACAGATCGGCAGCACCCAGTCGCTGCGCATCTGGATGCCTTCGTTCAGCGATTTCAGCGCCTCGTAGTTGAACGTGTATTTCGCCGCCTCGTCCCGGCTCGCCCAGATCAGCGTCTCATGCGCGTTGGTCAGCCGCTTTCCCCGGAAATTCGGCATCGGGTTGGACTTGCGCCACACCACGTCGTTCAGGATCCAGAAACCCGCGTCCTGCAACGCCGCGCCGACGCGGAAGATGTTGTGATAGGACCCGATCACCCAGATCGCGCCATTGGGCTTCAACAGACGCCGCGCGGCCTTCAGCCAGTCGCGAGTGAAGCGGTCATAGACCTCGAAACTGGCGAACTGATCCCACGCGTCATCGACCGCGTCCACCTGGCTGTTGTCCGGCCGGTGCAGGTCGCCACGCAATTGCAGGTTGTAAGGAGGGTCGGCGAATATCAGGTCGACGCTGCCTTCCGGCAGGCCGTTCATGACCTCGATACAATCTCCACCAAGGACAGTATTCAACGGGAGCGTTTCCACGCCCTTCTTGGTCTTTGTCGTCATCTTTTCTGCCTCTGTCCCGGCGCCTTGTTGTGCGCTCTGGTCGTTGACGCCAAGGATGAGTCAAAGCGGATTCGCGGTCAATTTCTTTTTGAATCAGTCGGTTAGGTTTTTTTCTTGATACAAGATATTGTGGACCGGCTTGAACGAACGTCTATGGTGTGGGGTCGGCCCGAGATTTTGCAAAGCGGCCATGTGGCTTTTCGAGCCATACCCTGCGTTGGTCTCCCAACCATAGCCCGGATACTGTTGCGCCAAATCCCACATGATGCGGTCGCGCCTCACTTTTGCCATAATCGAGGCCGCCGAAATCGACAGGCAAACCGCGTCGCCCCTGATGATCGCGCGCCCCTCGCAGGGCATGTCGCGGGGCAGAAGGTTGCCATCGACCAGCGCCAGGCAGGGCGGGCGCGACAGCCCCGCCAGCGCCCGCGTCATTGCCAGATGCGATGCCCGCAGGATGTTGATCTCGTCGATCTCCTCGACACTGGCATGGGCCACCGAAACCTCGGCCACCTCCAGGATCGCGTCGTGCAGAGCCGCGCGTCGCTTCGCCGTCAGCATCTTGGAGTCGTTCAGCCCCTCGGGTATGCGCCCGGGCGCCAGGATCACCGCCGCCGCCGTCACCGGCCCGGCCAGAGGGCCGCGCCCGACCTCGTCCACCCCGGCCACTTGCAACGCGCCAGCGGCCAGCGCCTCGGTCTCGAACTGAAAATGGGGCCCATGCACGGTTATGCTCATGGGCCCTTCAGTAGTCGCGTTTTCATGGAAGGAAAAGAAGGGAGGCGCACGAAGGATGCTTCGAGCCGCGCGCCTCCCCTCACTGCTCGACCGGTATCCGCGCTCTTATTTGCGGTACTTGTCGCTTCTGCGATCGTTGAACCCGTACCGCTCCAGGCACTGGCTGCCATAGATGACGCCGCGCCGGCCGTGCCCGCGTGTCTCCACAGCGCAGCGATGCGGCAGCGCATTGAACCGCGGATAATTTTTCAGCAGGCAATGCCGCCCATACCCGCGCAGCACGCCGCCCCGGACCCGCACGTCGCGGCGGCACTGCTGCGGCAATGCAAACCGATCGCCATGACGCCCACGATGACCATAGCCGTCATGCCCGCGCCGATGCCCGCGATTGTCGTACCGGTCGTACCCGCGGCGATGCCCGTTGTTGAACCGTGGCCCGTGGCCGCCCTGAAGGCGCGTCACCGCGCGGTCGTCGCGGCGCTGGTCGGCGATGGCCGCGCCGATCAGCCCCAGGGCGACCGCCCCCGCCACCCATTTGGCCACGTCCTTGTCACCGGCCTGCGCCGGCGCGGCTGTCATCCCCGTCACGGCGAGCGCCGCCGCCAGGATCAGCGATATGAATGTCCGATGTGTCATGTCAGGTCCTTTCTCTGCTTGAGCCTTGATCGGTCCCCACCCCGGTCATGACGTCACCGTGTCGGCCCGGGTCAGGCGATGCATCAAGGATGGGTCCAGCCCGCCGAGACAGGCAATAACGGCCACCTGCTATCCGATAACACGGCGCAAAAGGCCGTTTCCCGCCAACCCGATATTGAATAGCGGCAGGGATACGCGCATCTTGGCGCCATGAAACGCAAAACCCTTCCCCTCGTCGTGACGCTCGGCCTTGCCACCGCCACGACCGGCGCCGCACAGGCCGCCTGCTATGCCGAGTACAAGGCCAAGCGCGACACCCCGTTCGAGCTCATCTACGAGGTTGCGCAGGTCAGCGGGCCCTGTACCGTCGCCAACGCCACCGCCCAGCTTGGCGCCCGCCTTGCCGGACAGGGCCTGACCTTGCTCAAGGTCCTGTCGGTCCGCGAAGGCTAGCGCAGGGGGCCAGGGGCACGTGCAGGATCTCGACACTTCCATCACCGACACCCGCCGCTCCGGCAACCGGATCGTGCTCTTTGGCGTCGCGGCCATCGTCACCATTCTCGTCGGTGCCGCCATCCTCCTGGTGCTCACGTTGCCCGACGCCAACGCCTTCAACGACAAGGTGGCGCAGATTTTCGCCGAGAACGACGCGCTCACCTCGGACGCCGAGATCAAGCTCCTGGAAATCCTCGCCCTCTCGGGCACCGCCTTTTCCGAAACCCTGGGCAGCTACCGGATGCTCATCCTCGTGCTGCTGATCTTCGCCACGGCCCTCCTCGTGGCCGCGCTGGTCTTCCTGGTGATGCTCGCCGGCATGAATCGCCGCCTCGCGCAGATCGAACATTCCGGCATCCAGGTCAGTTCGCTGCTCATCAGCCGCGAGGAAAACGCCGTCTACCTTAACAACATGGGGTTCAAGCTGACCGATGCGGCGATGGAAACGCTCGCCGTGCTGGCCGAGGCGCGGATGGACGATGACGTGCTCTCGGGCGCCGAGATCGAGGCGGTGATCTCGGGCCGCGCCGCCGACGACTGCGAGGAAGCCGCGGGCGCGACCCGGATCAAGCGCCTGCGCGACACGCTGGGCAACCAGATGGTGTCGGAACTGCTGGTCAAGAACATCGCGCGGCGCGGCTACATGCTGGCCATCGACAAGAAAGTCATCCGGGTGATCTGACGCCGCCCGCGCCCTAGGACGCGTGTTTCGCTTGGCGCGCTACCAAAAGTTGTGGAACTCACCGCACCCCCACTGCGTTCAAGACCTTAACGTTCAAGAACGAAAAACGTCCAGAGGGGGACAGTCATATGACTACGTGGGTTGAACGGATGGGCCTGAAAACCGATCCGGTGATTTTTTCCGTATCCGCAATCTTCACCCTCGTTTTCGTCCTCGCACTGGTCATTGCCCCCGAACCCATCGGCGACGCCTTCGCTGCCGGGCGCGCTTGGATCGTTTCTCACCTGGGGTGGTTCTTCATCCTCGGCGTCAATCTCTGGCTCGGCTTCCTCGTCTGGACGGCCATGAGCCGCCACGGACATATCCGTCTCGGCCCGCGCGATTCGCGCCCCGATTACACCAACCTGTCTTGGTTCACGATGCTCTTCGCCGGCGGCATCGGCACGGTGCTGATGTTCTGGGGCGTGGCCGAACCCATGAGCCATTTCGCCACCCCGCCCCTGCCCGGGGTCGAGCCCTTCTCCCAGGAGGCCGCGCAAGACGCGATCTCCATCGCCACCTACCACCTCGCCCTGCACACCTGGACGATCTTCGCCCTGCCGGGGCTGGCCTTTGCCTATTTCATCAATCGCTACGACCTGCCCGTGCGGGTCAGTTCGGTCTTCTACCCCCTTCTCAAGGATCGGATCTACGGCCCGTGGGGCAAAGCCATCGACATCGCCGCGGTTCTCGGCACGCTCTTCGGCGTCGCGGTCTCGCTCGGCCTCGGCTCGTCCCAGATCGCCGCCGGGCTCGAGGCCCTGTTCGGCTGGGAAAGCGGCGTCATGCTCAAGGTCGCGATCCTCACGGTGCTGACAGCGGTGGCCGTGGTCTCCATCGTCGCGGGCCTCGACAAGGGCGTGAAGCTGCTGTCGAACATCAATATCGGCATGGCCGTGGGCCTGATGATCTTCGTGCTGATCTGCGGCTCGACGCTCTTTTTGCTGCGCGGCATGGTTGAAACCGTCGGGCTTTACCTCGGCAACCTTCCGCGCCTCGCGTTCTGGAACGACATGCTGGCCGATATTGGCCCCGATTCCGACGGCTGGGGCTGGCAGGGCGGCTGGACCGTCTTCTACTGGGCCTGGACCGTGACGTGGTCCCCTTTCATCGGCCTCTTCGTGGCCCGGATCTCGCGCGGGCGCACGATCCGCGAATTCGTCTTCGGGGTCCTTCTGGCGCCCTCGCTCTTCACCCTGATCTGGTTCTCGATCTTCGGCTGGCAGGCGATGGAAATCGACGGCATCGGCGCCGCCGCGCGCGAGGCGCTGGGCGACCAGGCCGGCGCGCTCAGCGATGCGGTGGCCGAGTCGGTGCCGCTCGCCATGTTCGCCTTCTTCGAAAACTTCCCCTTCGCCGACCTCGTACAGGGTATCGCCGTGCTCGTGGTCGCGATTTTCTTCGCAACCTCTTCGGACTCCGCCTCGCTGGTGGTCGACATGCTCTGCACCGGCTCCCCCGATCCCGGCCCGACCCGCCAGCGCGTGTTCTGGGGCGTCTCCGAAGGGCTGGTGGCCACGATGCTGATCGTCCTCGCCGGCGACGCCGGCCTCACCGCCCTGCAACAGGTCATCACCGTTGTCGGCCTGCCGATCTTCTGCCTGGTGTTCCTGATGATACCCGCCCTGATCCTCGGCCTGCGCAACGAGGAGATCGATCACATCACCATCGGCAAGCGTCCCGGTCTGACGAAGTTCTGACGTTGCACGTGCCAACGCACCATAAGCATGTACAGATCGGATGTGCGAGGATATTGCTTATGGCACTCGAGAATGGCGGCTCAGCGGACATAAAAGACGTTTGATCTACAGCCCCGGCGCGGAAACAGGCCGCAGGCCCCGCGCCATCGACGGGCCGCCCCCACGGCCCGGCGATTGGGTGAAGTACGGTGAATCGCTCCATACTGTTTCGGATTTGGCCTCGATAAAGTGCTGCCGAACTACCGTCGGATCGCCGCGCCGCGGCCCGTCGATGGCGCTCGGGGAAATAGATCACACTTGTCCGCAAAGGGCTCGATGCGGCCATTCGCCAGCCGGGACACGAACGACTGCTAAGCAAGCTCTTAGCATGAACAGCCAGGATACCTCGAAGTTGGGCCGATTGTGTCGGACTTAGAATGCCCCCTTGACAGGCAGTGGGCAGGAAAACCGCCTAAACGTGCAAGCTTACGGTGCATTGGCCGTTGCACGCGGAAGATTGGCGACCCCGGCAGGATTCGAACCTGCAACCTGCCCCTTAGGAGGGTGCTATCCATTGCCCATTTCTCCATTTTCTTTCTGTAGGTTATCATTATTCGACGAGTCCGTCTGTACGGACCGTGTACGAAAACGCGCCCGAATGTCGGCCTCGTCGCTCTCCGGATGGGCGTAGATGCTCATCGGCAGATTGGCATCGGACCACCGGCCCGCCCGCGCGGCAGTAACAGGGTCCACGCCCTGACGTATGACCAGCTCGGTGAAGAATCCGTGCCGTCCTGCGGCATGAGCCGAGAGGTACGGAATGCCAGCGCGGCGGCAGATCGTCTTCCAGCGGTTGTTGTAGCCTGTCGAGCTCGCGTACCCGAAGACTCGCGGCGGCAAGATCGCTCCAGTTCTGCGGTTGCGGGGGCGCTTGGGACGCAACTCCTGCAACTCCGCCATCATTTCCGGCGAGACGGCTATCCAGCTTTCCGGATGTCCCTTCTGAGCTTTGACCCGTACCTGGCATTTCTCCGAGCGCAGGTCGTCCGGGGTCAGAGAAACAGCCTGATCGATCCTGGCGGCCGTTTCGAACATGAAGCGCGCCATGGCAGCATTGTACGGATCGGCTTCCGCACAGAAGGCGTCGATCCAGGCCCGTGTTGCAGGAACCCGCTCAACACGACTGGCCTTGCCGCGGCGCTTGTCTTGGGCGTTGCGCTCGAACTGGTCGTAGCGACGAACGCGCAGCAGTGGCGTCCCCTTCAGCTCGTGCGCATTATTGATGACCGCCCGCGCTGGAGTCACAATTTCCCGCCACCAAGTATCCGTGGACGCGTTTGGGCGTAACTTCGGACCGAGATTCTTCAGCAGACGCCCGGTAATGGCCGCGAGGGGCAAACTGCCGATCTCATCGAGGATCGGTAGTAGTTGGCGCGCACTCCTGCTGTCAGGCTGGTAGAGTTCGGTTGCATCTGCGAAGCGAAGCGCCCGCTCCTCGCCGACGATGTGCTTGCGGATCTGCATCTCGGTCTCTTCGCTTATCCAGTCCCGCGCGCCAGCTTCCGAAGTCGATCTCGTGCTTTGTCGATATGGACCGGCGATCGGGCGGCTGTTGTATTCGATCCAGCCTTTGACCCAATAGACCTTGCCTCTGAGGTACGGTTCGAGCGGCACTTCCAGTCCTCCGTCAGAATTTCATCGATCTGGTCGGGAGTGATGATCATGGCATTGCCGATCCGAAAGCACGCCCCCAAGCGGTTCGCCTTCTCCCGCAACGTCCGCTCCGCGATGTTGATCTGGCGGTACTCCTGCAACCAGGAAACCCAGTCTGCAGGCGACTTGCCTGCGTCCAGAATGGCCGAACCACATCGGGCCTCCTCCGGGCGAATGGCCGCATCGTTCTCTCGATCGAAATCACTTCCCACGGGACCAAGTCCCGATAGCTTGCCCGCCTCTCCGAACCTGGGCTCCTTCGACGGATAGGATCGCCTCGACATGCTCCGCTGACAGCAGCATGACCCGGCCGAGGGCGTAGTAGTGGCCGCAGGAACGAGCCTTCGCCCGCAAAACGCGCGCTGAGACCTCTGCCCCCTGTGAGCGCAGCCGCTCGCACCAAATCTCTGGCGTGACTGCGTTCTCAAATGTATCGTTCATCTGCGCCTCCAAACCGCTTTTACGCTAAGATCATGGCCCGCGAAAATGGGTCAAGCAAATGAAATCATTATGTTTTCTCAGGAGACCAAAAAGCGGCAAGATCTGGCAGGTTTTCGATCTGATGAAGGAACGTTCAATGCCATTCCAGTTCAAGCCCGACCCGGACCAGGACAATTTGGTGATTCGCTCGGGCATGTCAGCGCAGCAAAAGCCACCCCACCCAAATGAAGGGGAGGCACGGTGAGCGTGCCTCCCATCCTCAATGCAATAGTGAAAGTTCAAAACATGAAATCCAAGACGTTCAAAGTCGGCCGCAGCGCCAAGACGGGCCGCTTCACTACGGTCAAGAAGGCCACGCAACGCAAATCCACCCATGTGGTGGAGACCATCAAGAAGAAGTGACGGTCATCGTCGTGCCCTGCGGCAAAGCTCGCGGGGCACGACATTTCACAGGAGTGCAACGTGGTAAAATACACCGATCTCCCGCCCGAGGCGGCTGAGCTGATCCAGCGTCAGTATGAAGTTGACCGTGCCGACGCCGGACCCAAGGCCCCGGTCTCGAGCTTCCGCTATCGGGGCGTCCAGATTGAGAGCCGCTGGGCTGTAATGGCTGAGCTGGACACGATGCGCCGGGTCATCGACGCGATGCCAGAGCTGATGGCGCGCCGCCTCGAAACCATCTGGTGTGATTCAAACGCCGGGGCCTGCTACACGGTCACCGTGCGCCCCAGCCTCTATGTGCCCGACCTCCGCGGGGCAATCTTTGACGCCGTGTTGGTAGCCGGGGGAGGCCACAACGGCATCATGATCGAGGCAGATTGCGGCAAAGGCTGTCACATCGATCCTGACTGGGGTGAGCCCTACTAATTCAAGATTGCGCGCTGGAAAGTCCGTATTGCGTCATCTCCAGACCTTCGCCGCAAGCTCAATGAGTTTCCGGTTTGGGCCTGTATCTGTCTTGATCGCAACGAGCGGAAAGCGGCCTGACGCTGCGCAGAATGGGCCACGGAGTAAGATGAATGAAGCGGACATTCATGCTCGGCGCAGCAACTGCGGCTCCGCATCGTGATATCGGAGAACCTTATGAAATCCCGTTGGTTAGCTGCGTTGATCACCAACCGGACGATGGTCATGCTGCACTTGAACTCGCGCGTGCTCTTCGGAGCGTGGATCTAAACCCCGCGAGTTTCTACGCGGCCTCTAAGGTTTGTGGGGGTCGCCCTGAACGTTATCCTTCAGTTGCTCGTTCAGCCTCGCCGTCACTCCGTCCCGAATTGCCGCCTCCAATCGAGCGCCAAGTCCACCCTTGGCGTCATCGTAGTAGATGCGGTGGATGCTGAAGCGCGCTGCGCTGGCAACAATCGGTGAGATTGAGGCAATATCCACGATTTTGTTTCCGAACTCGACGTTGATTTGCTGAGGGTGGCCGCCTTCGACATTCCCCGGACTATAGAGCTTCCGGGGATAGTTGTCGTAGTAGCAAGCCTCCGACCAAATTTCCTGCCGTTCCTGCAGATCTTTTGCAACCTGCATGCAGACGTTATTGAGCACTTCCACCCGCCGGCCGGCATCGAGCGCCTTCATCGCCGGATTGCCGGCAGCGACGTCTTCCGCGTGCTTCCAGATGTCATGCATGGGGTAGGAGTGCCGAGAAGCGATACGATTGGCAACCGTCTGAATCTCGGGGTCGCTAGCTTCCTGGAAGAGATGCAGAGCCCCCCAGAACAAGCTATCGTCGAGCAAGAGCGCATTTTCGAGGTTAGCCGGATCCCGAAAAAAACGAACCAACGCATGGTTGTGCGCCAGTCCGGCCTGCGCTTCGTTTCCGGCGGAGATGTGCTCGAAGACTCGGCTCATCAAAAGCGAGAACATGTACTCAATCCCGCGGGTCCGCTTGTGCAGATACAGGGTCGGATACAGTTGGAACAGCGTGACGGTGAACTGTTCAAGCGAGATGTAAGCCTTGCTGTTCACGTAGAGAAAGCGCCCTTTAGTGCCGTTCCCGACCTGAAAATTCCGCATGAGCCAGTCGAGGTCGATGCCGCCCGAGGAGACGCCCGCGAAGTAAGGGTCGCGCTTTGCGTAGTCCAGGCGGTCGGCATCGAGTTGGCTCGACACCAGTGATGTATATATGCACTGCTCATCCTTCTTAGCGATCATGTTCGCCACCATCTCTGGGAACCCGGCGCCACCCATCTTCTCGAGTGCGCGACTGATGGACGAATTCTTGATGATCCGGGGACTAATCTTCTCGTGGTCGACCGCGGACGTGAGCGGGCTGTCTTTCGGCTGCGGATTGCGCGCCACGTATAGTTTCATCGCGTTCTCAAACGCGTGGCTGAACATTCCGTGGCCGATATCGTGCAGAAGTGCCGCGGCCAAGCACGCGTGACCTTGACCCGACCAATCGCCCTTTTTGACGTCAGGCTCTACGACTGACAGTAAGCGCTTGGCCACTGCGTATACGCCCAAGGAATGAGCAAACCGAGAATGGGTGGCGGACGGAAATACAAAGTCAGAAAAGCCTAGCTGCTTTACGCGCCGCAGCCGCTGAAAATACGGATCAGACAGCATGGTCTTAAGTTCGAGTTCGGCCTGTCCTTCGAACTCGATCGAACCGTGGATCGGGTCCTTGATCATCTTGGTCGACATTGGCTCTCCTCAGTCTGCAGGTGTGCCGTTGAAACCCGGTGTAACCGTGAACTCGGACATCGCCGCGCCTTTGACAGCAAAAGGCAGCAAGGCTGGATCGGAAGCCGCAACGTCACGGTCGAAGTCTTCGCGACCGAAATCGCGCGGATAATAAGAGAAGCTCTTCAGGGCGAAGTAAGAGTCTTGGTCCATGAAGCGACGGGAAAGGGTGAGGCTTTCTGCCTCGGCTACTTCCGCGGGAAAGTCCGGACTAAGGTGCATCGCGGTGATGCCGGAAGCAGCGGCGGCGCGTTCATCGATCGGCCGCGCCCCAAGCCCGCGCCACTCCTCGATCAGACCGCCCGCCGTTCTCGGCGGTCCATAAGCGAGCACCGGGCCGACCGAAACGCCGGCGACCGCATCTCGTCGGTCGTCGAGCCATGCGGTCGTCTCGCCAAGGGTCTGACGAGACTCACCGGCATAGAGCAGCACGTTAACCTTGGCCTTCACACCGTTGTCACGGCAAGCCGCCAAGAGATCAGAGGCTGCGGAGAGGTAGCGATCGGGGTCACCGGCCTTCTTCATCGCCAGGATTTGGCGCGGAGAGGCGGTCTCCAGCCCGAGATCGATGACCCGCAGCCCCGCCCGAGCAAGGTGCTCAAGGGTTTGGGGCGTCATCACGTCGACCCGAGTTTCGGTACGCCATGAGATATCAAGGCCCTGGCGGTGCACCTCTTCTGCGAAACCCGCCGCCCAGCGGGCGTTCGGCAGGAACATCGAAGACTGGAGGTAAGGGTGGATTTCCTCGCCGTCGTATTGCTCGCGCACAAGAGCCATCGTTTCCGCCAACGCGACGCCGTTCCCGAGTTTTTCAACCTTGATGTCACGCTCTTCACAGAACGCGCAGCCCATTCCACAGCCGCGCGAGGCCTCGATGCTAGGTTGATACTTGCGAAAGTCGTCCACCAAACGATGGTTAAGCGTGAAGCCTGGCGTTGGCTCCGCAATGCGAGTGAGCTCGGGGCTTTCCGTCAGAAGCTGTTCAATGACGCTCTCGCTGAGACCTGGGGCGAGCACATCGGCTTCCGGTAACAGGCAACTCAGCCAATCCGTGTCGGGGCCGACGACCCAACGGCCTCCGACCACGATCCGGCAGTGAGGGTCGGAAGCCTTCGCGAGCTTGCAAAACGCCTGAGCCCAGGGGAGAGCGTAAAAACTCGGAACTGAAACCATCAGCGGGTAGATCGACGGAAATCGCCCGGTTTCCTCTAACTGCTCCAACACATCTTTGGGAAGGCGATGCTCTCCATGGAGCAGGGTTACATTATAGCCCGCGAGCTCGAGTTTGGTGGCTAAGGACAGCGCGCCGTAATTGAGGTATAGCTGTCGTCGCGCCAGTGCATGGTCGCGTTTTTTAGGTGAGAGCATGCCGGCGGAAACGAAATTGACGATGTTTGATCTATACATTCTTTCCACCAATCGTGCCTTGGCAGCAATACATAGGGGAATATCGTGCCATTTATAAGTATCGAGGGCATCGACGGCAGCGGAAAATCCACACAGAGCAACCTTCTAACCGCCGCGCTTCGCAAGATGGGCGAGCAGGTACTCAAGACGAAGGAGCCGGACGGGGGGCTGATCGGTGCCGGTGTCCGTTCTATCTTGGTGGCGGAGCGTGCCGCGAAGCTGTCGCCCCTTGAAGAAATGCTGCTGATTTCGGCGGCCAGGGTAAGCCATGTCGAGAGCGTAATCCGCCCAGCTCTGGACGCTCGCGAGTGGGTCGTCAGCGACCGCTTCCTCGATTCGACCTACGCGTTTCAGGTTCACGACACGGGCTTGCCAGAACAGCTCTATTCGGAAATCGCCTCGGCGGTTGTTGGCGACACAATGCCCGATCTGACCTTCATTCTGGACCTAGACCCCGCGCAAGCGCTAGAGAGACGCTCGGCACGCGACGACGCCGCAGGTCGGGACCCCTCAGAAGCCACCCGGGACTTTGTCCGGATTCGGGAAGGCTTACTTACAGTGGCGAAGCGGAACCCAGACCGGTGCCGCGTCATCGATGCAGCCCGTGCGGCCGACGAGGTCGCCAACCTGATCTTGTCCGAAGTGAAACAATCTGGATTACTGTAGCGACGGTTTCATGTCGTCGAGGTCGGCCGGTGATGACTTTAGTGAGAGCACATTTGTAGCACTTCTTGTTCGACCGCAGAGGCAAGGGCATTTGACGGACGGAGTGATCGTGACTCCACGATACAGGGGGCTATTCAACGGAGACCTTTTCAGCTTTTTACTTCTTCCGGTTGCTCACTCCGCAGCAAGTAAACGTCTGATGCGGAAAAGTGCAATTTGCACGCAGTTTTTCCCGTCCTGGACAGCGACGAGCACTTCGGCCAAGCTACCGGAACGTCTTATGTTCCGGTCCCTGATTGCCCTCCACTTACACTCTTTGCCCCATCTGCACCCAGAACGTCGCTGGTATCATTCCAGCGCCGCGACACGTCCTGGAATGGGGCAACCTGAGCTCGGCGGAACAGATGCAAATGCTTGGCGCTCTTGCTGGCGCCTTGTCGAGCGGCGTGTCACGGCTTCGTACGTCTACCGCCTTCGGTCATTTCCATTTCGTGCTGGATGACAGGGGCCGGCTGACGACGGGTGGCGCCGACCCACTCCTGCCGCTTCTTGGTGAACACATCGACAGGGCCACTTCGGTCGACTTGGCCGTGGCCTTCGCCATGGACAGCGGCGTCGCACTGCTCGAGCCTTGGTTGAGGGAGCTTCTGGCCCGCAAAGGGCGCCTGCGCATCATCGTGGGCGACTATCTCGACACGACCGATCCCGCCGCCCTACGCCGGCTGCTGGATCTGGATGGCGCCGAGCTCTTTGTGTTCGAGACGCGAGGTCTGAGCTTCCACCCCAAGGCTTGGCTTTTCCGTGCGGCGGATGCCTCGGGCATGGCAGTCGTGGGCAGCTCAAACTTGTCAAAGTCCGCGCTGGAGGAGGGCGTGGAGTGGAACCTCCATTCCGAAGCCGCGACGGATCAGGTTGCCGATGCCTTCGAGGACCTACTGCGCAGGCCACAGGTTGCGCCGCTCACCGAAGAATGGGTCGAGAGCTATGCCCGACGCCGTCGCGCGCAACCGCTGCCCGAGTTCTCCCGCAAAATGGTCGAAAATGAGGGCCCGCCTCCTGAGCCGCACCCGATCCAAGTCGAAGCTCTGGAGGCTTTGCAGGCCACGCGTCAGACAGGGCTTCGGGCCGGGCTCGTCGTTCTTGCAACCGGGCTCGGGAAGACCTGGCTGGCGGCCTTTGATACCCAGCGGGCCAATGCCGGCCGTGTCTTGTTCGTCGCGCATCGCGACGAGATCCTGACACAGGCCATGTCTGCTTTCCGGAAGGTGCGTCCCGAGGCCCGCATGGGCCGCTACAGCGGGACGGAGAAAGAGGCCGACGTCGATATTCTCTTTGCTTCGATCCAGACCCTTGGCCGGGCCCAGCACCTGAGGCGTTTTGCGCCGGATCACTTCGACTACATTGTCGTCGACGAATTCCACCATGCCGCAGCGCGGACCTATCAGAACCTGATCGACCATTTCACACCCCGCTTCCTGCTTGGGCTGACCGCCACCCCCGACAGGACAGACGGTGGCGACCTGCTAGGGCTCTGCGGTGAAAACTTGGTGTATCAATGCGACCTCTTCCGCGGCATCGAGGCTGGCCGGCTGTCTCCCTTCCACTATTTCGGCGTGCCGGACGACATCGACTATGCGCAGATCCCTTGGCGGTCCGGCCAGTTCGACCCGACCGAGCTTGAGGCACAACTGGCGACCACCGCCCGCGCCGAAAACGCGCTGGAACAGTTCCGTAAACGGGCAAAGGGCCCTGCGATCGGTTTTTGCTGCTCGAAGCGGCATGCTGACTACATGGCCCAGTTCTTCCGCGACGCGGGGCTGCGGGCCGTCGCCGTCCACTCAGGCGAGGACTCGGCGCCGCGTGCCTCTTCGCTGACCCAGCTGGGCGCAGGAGAGCTGGATATCCTCTTTGCGGTCGACATGTTCAACGAAGGCGTCGACGTGCCCGAGATCGGCACCGTGCTGATGCTGCGCCCGACCGAAAGCGCGATCATCTGGCTTCAGCAGCTGGGTCGCGGGTTGCGCAAGGTCGAGGGCAAAGTGCTTCAGGTCATCGACTACATCGGGAACCACAGATCCTTCCTGACCAAGGTGGCGACCCTGACCGGCGCCGGTGCCGGCGATCGGTCGATCACCCGCAAGCTGGACAAATGGGAGCGCGGAGAGCTGACCATGCCGCCCGGCTGTGAGGTAACCTACGAACTTGAGACCATCGACATCCTGCGCACGCTCCTGAAACCCAAGGAAGGTGCAGCTGAGCTTGAAGCCTTCTACCTGGACTTCCGCGACAGGCAGGGCGTACGACCAACGGCGATCGAGGTCTTCCGCAACGGCTTTGACCCGAGGGCGACTGGGCACGGCAGCTGGTTCAGCTTCGTACGCGACATGGGTGACCCGCTGCCCGAAGAAGTCTTCGCAAGCCATGCGCGATTGCTGGCGGATATTGAGCGACCGAAGCGCTACACGGCTGAAGCACTCGCAGCCATCGAGGCAATACTTGTAGGGCAGCAACCTCGGAACGGCACCGAAGCCCTGGCGTTCGATCCGCATTTTAGCGATGGCCGCAACGGCTGGCAGCTTACACGCCCAAGTCGCGGAGCGGCTCTGCGCGAACTCGCCCAAGAACTGATGGACTGGCGAAAGGCTGAAACCCCTGGCACCGAGGTTGCGGAACCCGAATCGCCGTTCGTTCATCGATCAAAGGGCCTGCAGCTTTGGCAGAGATATCTTGCCCCTGAAATCGCCGAAGCCTTTGGTGTCGAGTACAAGCAAAACGTCTGGCGCACCGGCATCCTACCGATCCGGGAAAAGAACGCTCTGATCTTGCTTGCCAACGTCTCGACCCAGGATCTGGTCTACGAGAATGGGTTCCTGGCGCCGGATCGCCTGCGTTGGTTCAGCCAGAACCGGACGACGCAGGACGGTCGCCATGGCCGGATCATCTCAGGCAAGGAAGATGAGGAAGTCCACCTCTTCGTGCGCCGTGGCAACAAGGTGAACGGCAAGGTGAACCCCTTCATCTACTGCGGGAAACCCCGTTTCCTGTCCTGGGAGGGCGAGAAGCCGATTGCCGTGACCTGGCAACTTACCGAGCCAGTGCCGATGGCGCTGCAGCCAGAGCTCGGTGTGCCTGGCCCAACCTGAGGCTTCTAGGCGCCGGCAGACCTCGGCTCGGCGTCTTTCCAGTGTGAGTTCACTGGAAGACTGCGCGCACGACGGCTGATCGTCTCGAATTGCACCGGACAATAGTCCCAGACATCTACCCCAACGTTCACCGCGTTTCGCGTCCCTGCCCAATTCCCATGAACGTGACCGAAGAGCTGCAGCGCGCCGCGCCGGGCGTGCTCCCAGGTGATCATGGGGTAATGGCAGAGGGTCAGAGGCGGTTCCTTTGGCGCATCCTCCACTTGCGCGAGATGGCCAATACTGTCCCAGGGCAACGCACGTGTCGCAGCGCCATCATGGTTGCCGATGACCAGATGACGCCGCGCACCTGGTAGCTGCTGAAAGATGCCGTGTAGCCAGGCCTCATCGTCAGATCGCTTTCCCCAGGCAAAATCACCAACGATCCATAGATCGTCCTCTGGGCCGACCTTGGACCAAAGGTTCTCCAGCAGCGCGCCGTCCATATGGCTGGCGCTGCGGAACGGACGTTTGCAGAATCTGATGATCGCCTCATGCCCGAAATGCAGGTCCGCCGTGTACCAATGCGCCATCAGAAGCCTCCCCCCGCCGGGCCGCGGGCGAAGATCAGGCAGGCCTGTCGCAACACGTCGTTCTCGGCGCGCAGCCGCTGGTTCTCCAGCTCAAGCTCGGCCTTCGAAATCGCAGCGAGACGCTTCCGGTTGGATAGAAGCACGGGATCAACGGTCTCTAACAGACCACTGTCCTGAACCCACTCGAGCAAGGTCTTCGGCGCGCATCCGATGCGTGGCGCCACCTCGGAGACGGCAGCCCAGAGGGAGGGGTGATCATCCTGAATATCCAGGACCTCCTGGACCGCGCTTGCCCTTTTCTCGGCCGGGTATGAAGGTCTTGCCGCTCTCCCCCGCACAGGTTTCGTTGTCATTCCTTTTTCCACCTTCACTGCTCTGGCTCGGTGCCTGCTGTCAGGTACGTCTGCGAATGAACCCGGTCCGCTTTCGCTCCTCTGGCTCGGTGCGTTCCGGCGGTCGGCGCCCGGCCTCCAAGGCGCCGTGCAAGGTCGACAACGAGGCGTTCAATTCGCTCCGCAATTCGGCGAGCGCCTTCTCTTGCTCGAGTTGCCGCTGCATGCACGCGGAGACGCTCTTCTCCAATTCTTTGACGCAGGCGAGCAACTCTTTCTCGAGCGGTGTCAGGGTCATCTGGAATCACTCCATCGTCAGACAGGTGCGGTTCGTTCCTGCGCCGATCGGGCAGCTTGCGGGCGACAGTCCCGGCGGCAAGACGATCACCTGTCCCAGGCCGCCGACGCCACGGATAGTCCGGCTGCCCGTCAATTGCTCCGGGATCCGCTGGATCGGTGGCTCGGGCGGCGGCAGCGTTGCCACTTTCGCGCCCAGGAACGCGCTGAAGGCCGCCATCAACCCGGCGAGGGCGATCCCCGACAGGATCAGGGCCACCGCACGCCGCGTCACGATCTGGCCGTGCCTCAGGCGATGCTGCTCCAGCTCCCTCATCAGGCTCTCGATTTCGACCCTTCGGTACGCCACCTCGTCCTTCAGGTCCTGCGTGCTCTTGCGGGACAGGTCGCGAAGGCTCTCCAAATCGTCCGAGATTGTACGCGCGGCTCTTTGCGCAGTCTTCCGCAACACGTCGTTCGAGCTCTTCAATTGGGATTGCAGCGAGTCGAGCTGAGCCTCCAGCATCTGCTCCATGTTCTGTCGAATGCGGGGGCTGAGCTGTTTCTGCGGTCCAATCGTCATGGAAGTACTTTCCTCTCAAACGCCACTTGTTCTTTGGCTGGTCAGGGTCGGCGACGGTCACGTAATCGCCCCCCGCTCTCGGGTTGGCGAAGCCGACGCTCTTTAGCGCTTCGAGCAGCGTGTCGCGGTCAAGGATCACCCCCAGACCGACCTGCTCCTTCACCCACTCGTGGACCGCTTCTCGTGTCTGCGCCCGTTCTGGCGCTTCGGTGATGGTCTTCACGTCGCGTGCCCGTGCCGGGTCCATGGGATCGGCCCAGCCATGCCGGCGGTTGTGCAGATCCATGAAAGCCAGGAACGACTGCTCGTGACCTGGCGGCGCGATGTTGAGGGACTTTCCCGTCCGCAGCTCCATCCGCGGCATGAGAAAGTGCAGCTCCACGCGACCCGCATGCAGGTGGCGCACCCACAACATCCGGTAGCGGTCATGGGTCAGGCCTGGGCAAGCGAAGGCCTCGAACGCCTCTATCATCTGGCGCTGCTGCGCTTCTGTCGGGGCATCCTCGGCGGCAAAGCTCAACACCCCGGACTTGTACCGCCAGCGATGCGGCACCGCGTCCACGAGGTCAATCATCCGCTCCGGGTGCCCCTTCAGAACCTCGGGAGCGGTCGAGCGGCGCACACGCTTGATTCTGCCAACCGCGTCGCGCTTGGGCTGGCGGTACTGGTCGTAGTCTACCACCACCTCCTCGATAAGGTACTTCACCGCAGGAGCGGCCTCGCCCTGACCATGGTCGAAGAACTTGACCATCATCGCCAGCTCCAATGCCGGTGCGCCAGCTTGCCCAGCTTCCGATCGATGGCGACCAGCAGGCTCAGGATCGCCAGGCGGTCCAGATAGCTGCCATCTGCCTCGGCCGCCCGCAGAACGCGCGTGACCTCGTCCATGTCGGCCTCGAGGCGAGCGACGGCCCGCATCAGCTCCGGCGGCGCCATGGGGACGTTGGTGCGGTGGCCAGACGTCACCATCCCCAGGGCCTCTCTCAGCAACTCCGCCAGCGGGCGGCGGGCCTGACGTGCGATGTCATCCAATGCGTCCTTCTCAAACTGGGACACCCGGAAGGTAATTGATCGGGACAACTGCTCGGCATACTTGGCTCCTGAAACTGCCGGGGTGTTCGAAGGGGGCGCAGCGCCCTCGCCTGTTCCCGCGTCGCAAGACGTGGGTGAACTTGATTTCCGTCCCGTGACCATCACTCGGCCCCCTCTGACATTTCGCGGAAGACCTGCCACGTTGCCTCTGGGAGCCGCCGCTGGCGGCTGCGAAGCGGTGGCTCGCCTGCCGTGTGGGAGGCGATCTCACCACCACTCCGCGGCGCATGACCTGAAGCGTCGGGCATGGTGGCGCGGTCGTGCAATTGACGCCGCAAGCCTTGAAGCTCTCCGATCAAACCGCGAAGTGCGGAACCACGCGCAGCGGTGTTGCGCGCCAAGCCCAGGAACGCGCGGCGAAGGTCATCGACCTGATGCACACTGCCGACCCGCTCTGCATTTCGATCTGCGACGAGAAGACAGATGGCCGCCTTCTCCGGACCGAGGCAGTCGACCTGCCGCTGCCAGAGACCAGCCGGGATGCCCCGCACCTGCACCCAATCCTTCGCCGCGGCGGGGATCGTGCGCCAATCGGGGGGCGCACCTGGGGGCGCGTACTGCCGAACCGCATCTTCGAAGCCCGGGCTGGCGAGGATGCAGAACTGTGCCGGGGACAGTCGGGGTTCGAGCTGCCCGCTGCTACTTCTTTTTGAGTTTGTTTTTCTACCTTCCCTGGGTGCGACATCCACGTCGCACCGGTCGGACATTTCCACTGCCACAGACGCGTCGGCGAACGTCTCGATCAACGCCTCCAGCGCGTCGGCGATCTCCTTCAGCCGCGCATAGCGCCAGATGCGGGAGGGGCGCCGAGATGGCAGGATCACTTCCGCGGCCTCTTCGGCGGAAGCGTCCCCGGAGGTTCGGACCCGCTCCAACAGCTTGGGGATATGAAGGCGCAGACGCTTGGCCTCTTCCTTCTCGAAGCAAGTCTTCCGCGCGGCGGCCTCGATCTCGCGGGCCCGATCCACGAGCGGAGCGAGGTTGATGCCGAAAGCGTAGCGGATGACGTTTTCCGACCTGACGCCGTAGCGCCGACACCGCGCTGCGCTGGATTTCACGATGAAGCCCAGCTCCGCCAAGCGCGCCTCGGCCCGGGCAATCTGGCGCGGGTCCGCCTCCAGCTGCGACGCCGTTTCCGAGACCGAGGGCCACAGTGCGCAGATCCTGCCTGCGGCATAATCCTGATCCTGAGTCCGGGAGATCGCGAAGCGCAGGTACTTGAGCATAGTATCGGTCAGGCCGAAGTGCTTCGCCGCCTTCACCAGGAGGCCGTAGAGATCCCATCGGGTCATCCCTTCCGGCAGACCGCGGTGCGTCAACACATGCGTCATGCGACCCTCCCATCGGGGAGTTCGCACCAAAGGATTTTCGTTGTGACAGGGCGGCTCGATGCGCTATACTCGGGGAAGCAGAATTTCGTGCCTGCTTTTGAATTTGCCTCGGTTTCGGTTGCCGCCGGACCGAGGTTTTTCTTTGCCCATCTCCCAGCTGAATCAGAGCCAGCCCGGTCCGATTGTACGGGTTTTGTACGGGATGCTCCCGATCTAGGGCCGAAAACCGCCGGAAAATCCTGCAAGAACCTGCAGGATGCGCGCACCCAAGGTGCATAAGCTACTGATATAATTATGAAAAGTGGTGACCCCGGCAGGATTCGAACCTGCAACCTGCCCCTTAGGAGGGGGCTGCTCTATCCAGTTGAGCCACGGGGCCGCTGCCGCGTTCATAATCCAGTCGCCCGCGCGTGTCACGAAGAGGATGAAACGTCTCTCTGAGTGCGCCTGCGCGCGATGACATCAAGAAAAACGCAAGAATAGCTTTGCTCCACGCCTGTTTGGCGCATATCGTGGAATAGCCGAGATTGTTTCGGTCTAGGTATCAGTTCAACCAAGGTTAGGGTTTACATGTTCTCCATCACACAATCCCCACGCCGTGCGCTGCTGCGCAGCGGCACGGCCATCGTCTTTGTCCTCGCCGGCAGCCACGCGGCGATGGCGGACACAACCGCACCCTGCAACACGGGCGCTGGCACCAATAGCGTCGAATGCGGCGAAAACAGCACCTCGAACGGTGACTTCTCGGTCGCCATCGGGGATCAGTCGGTGACCGATGCAACGTCGACCGACGGCATCGCCATCGGGTCCGAAGCCGCAGCCACCGGCCCCTCCACCACCGCAGTCGGCGGCGAGACCGTCGCAACCGGCCCCGGCACCACCGCCATCGGCTGGCAAAGCCAGGCAACAGCCGAACGCGCACAGGCCTTCGGGCACCTCGCAACCGCGCAGGGCGTCCGCAGCCTCGCGGTTGGCGAGAACGCCGACGCGCAAACCGACAACGCCACCGCCATCGGCAACGAGGCCATCGCGAACGGCGTCGATTCGATTGCCTTCGGTGACACCTCGCAGGCCACCGGCCCCTCCACCACCGCAGTCGGCGGCGAAACCGTCGCGACCGGCCCCGGCACCACCGCCATCGGCTGGCAAAGCCAGGCAACAGCCGAACGTGCACAGGCCTTCGGGCATCTGGCAACCGCACAGGGCGTCCGCAGCCTCGCGGTCGGTGAAAACGCCGACGCGCAGACCGACAACGCCACCGCCATCGGCAACGAGGCCATCGCGAACGGCGTCGATTCGATTGCCTTCGGTGACACCTCGCAGGCCACCGGCCCCTCCACCACCGCAGTCGGCGGCGAAACCGTCGCGACCGGCCCCGGCACCACCGCCATCGGCTGGCAGAGCCAGGCGACGGCGGAACGCGCACAGGCCTTCGGGCATCTCGCGACCGCACAGGGCGTCCGCAGCCTCGCCGTTGGCGAGAACGCCGACGCGCAAACCGACAACGCCACCGCCATCGGCAACGAGGCCATCGCGAACGGCGTCGATTCGATTGCCTTCGGTGACACCTCGCAGGCCACCGGCCCCTCCACCACCGCAGTCGGCGGCGAAACCGTCGCGACCGGCCCCGGCACCACCGCCATCGGCTGGCAAAGCCAGGCAACAGCCGAACGCGCGCAAGCCTTCGGGCACCTTGCGACGGCACAAGGCGTCCGCAGCCTCGCGGTCGGTGAAAACGCCGACGCGCAGACCGACAACGCCACCGCCATCGGCAACGAGGCCATCGCGAACGGCATCGACTCGATTGCCTTCGGTGACACCTCGCAGGCCACCGGCCCCTCGACCACGGCAGTCGGCGGCGAAACCGTCGCAACCGGCCCCGGCGCCACGGCGATGGGCTGGCAAGCCATGGCAACGGCAGAGCGTGCACAAGCGTTCGGCCACCTTGCCCGTGCAAGCGGTGTGCGGTCCACGGCGGTCGGCGAAGGGGCCGTCGCGTCCGGCGAGCGGTCGCTGTCCTTCGGCAACCTGGCAACGGCCACGGCCACCAACTCGGTCGCAATCGGTGACGGGGCCCAAGCCACCAACGCCAACCAGTTCGTCCTCGGCAACGCGCAGAACACCTATACCACGCCCGGAATCAACTCCGCAGAAAGCACCGCGGCACAGGGCGCCGTCGTCGGCTACCTGACGACGGACGCGTCGGGCAATCTCGCGGTCGACAATTCCGCGCTGCCGACGGCGGCGCTGACCAGCGCGGTCCAGGCCAACACAGGATCGATTGCGGCCAACTCCCGTGGGATTGCGTCGAACGCGCGTGGCATCGAGAACAACAAGGAAGGCATCGCGATGGCGATGGCCCTCGATGCGCCCTACGTGCCCAGCGACCGGACCTTCGCCTTGTCCACCGGGATCGGCGCCTTCGAGGGCAAGACCGCCTTCGCGCTCAACATGGGCTTCCGCGCGAGCGATTCCGTGCAGTTCGACGCCGGTCTCGCCCACGGTTTTGACAATAACCAGACCGGTGGCCGTGTCGGGGTGACATGGGCCTGGTAACGGCAACACATCTCGCCATGAAGGGAGCGTCGCAACGGATCGTTGCGGCGCTTTTCGCCGTAGTGCTCATGACCGGACCTGCGGCCGCACAAGAGCAGGTCGAGCGCAGCTTCGCCGTCGCGCTGATCCGCGACATCATGACGGCCGTGAATCACGGCAACTGGACGGGCAACTATACCGTGCTGCGGGATTATGCCGCGCCCGAGTTTTCTGCCGCGAACGATCCGACCCGGCTTGCGGGGCTCTTCACGCCGGTGCGCGAGGCCGGTCTCGACATGCTGCCGGTCCTTGTGACCGAGCCTGAAATCCTCCAGGCCAAGATTGCCGCCGGGGGTCAGCAGATGCGGCTCACAGGGTACTTTCCGACCCGGCCACAGCATTTCAGCTTTGACATGGTGCTGGTGAACGAAGGCCGGCGGTGGGTTCTGCTGGATATCTCGGTGGGCGCTTTCGATCCCATATCGGTTCCGGCCCCGGACCCCTCCGCAGAGGCGCAGACCGACCCCGACCCGGAAACCGAGGCGGAGTAAGCCCTGCTTGCAGCGGTGACGCCGGTTCGGCTAGAATCGGCGCACCCCCTGACAGGAACGCCCCGCGCCATGACGTCACAGGATAACCGACCGCTCACGCTTCGCGACGTATCCGAGGCTTCGGGCGTGTCCGAAATGACCGTCAGCCGCGTCTTGCGCAATCGCGGCGACGTGTCCGATGCCACCCGCAGCCGCGTCCTCGCCGCCGCCAAGACGCTGGGCTACGTGCCGAACAAGATCGCCGGCGCGCTGGCCAGCCAGCGGGTGAACCTTGTCGCGGTCATCATTCCCTCGATGTCCAACATGGTCTTCCCCGAGGTCATGACCGGGATCTCCGAGGCCCTCGACGAGACCGATCTGCAGCCCGTGGTCGGCGTCACCGGCTACCGCCCTGAGAAAGAGGAAAAGGTCCTCTACGAAATGCTGTCCTGGCGCCCCTCGGGCGTGATCATCGCCGGCATGGACCATTCCGACGCGGCGCGCGCCATGCTGCGTGCCTCCGGCATCCCGGTGGTCGAGATCATGGATGTGGACGGCACCGCGATCGACTCGGTGGTCGGCATCTCGCACCGCCGCGCCGGCTCGCAGATGGCCAAGGCGATCATCAAGGCCGGATACCGGCGCATCGCCTTCCTGGGCACCAAGATGCCGCTCGACCACCGCGCCCGCAAACGCTTCGAAGGGTTCACCGAAACCCTCGCCAAGGCCGGGATCGAGATCGAGGACCGCGAGTTCTACTCCGGCGGTTCGGCGCTGAAGAAGGGACGCGAGATGACCCGCGACGTGCTGGCCCGCAGCCCCGACCTCGACTTCATATACTATTCCAACGACCTGATCGGCGCGGGCGGCCTGCTCTACCTCACCGAGCAGGGCGTCGACATTCCCGGCGAGGTGGGTCTTGCGGGCTTCAACGGTGTCGACCTGATCAAGGGCCTGCCGCGCGAACTGGCCACCATGGATTCCTGCCGCCAGGAAATCGGCCGCCGCGCCGCGGACCTGATCGTGACCCGCGCCGCCAGCGTCGACGGCCAGGGCGCGCCGTCGCGCATCGTCCTGGAGCCCACGCTCACCTACGGCGACACCCTGCGCCGCCTTTAGGGCGCTCCACGCCTCTCGCCTGTCGCGGACAGAGCAGACACCACCTCATTCACACCGCACCATCCTGCGGGCGCAGTCCGACGACATGTTCCGTCGCCTGGAAGAGGCCACGGGCCTCGACATCACCCCGCCGGGCTTTCCCGCCGAAATGGTCGACGACGACCCCGAAGAACCGGCATTCGGGGTGCGCCCGCGCGGCCATGCGACCTGAGCAATGCCGACCCGGCGTCGAAATTAATGGAAACGTAACCAATATCCATCAATTCTCCGCCTTGTCCCGCAAGGCCGTTAACCATGCCCGGCGGATTGAATTGAAAGCCGCCCTCGAATCTGGCTTTGTCATAAGGGGTTTTCTGGTGGATTATTCGCGATGCTGTTTCTTGCAGGTCTGATCGGTATGGTGGCCGTTGGCACCGCCGCGATGTGGGGCTTCGAGGACCTCGGCACCAGCAACGCCCGTGACGATATCGGTACGCCTGGCGACCCGTCCGATGAAGCCTCCGACTATGACAACGGCGCCGCGGCCTACTCCGGTGCACAAGACTCGCTGCTCGATATCGCCACCGACGACGACCCCGAAGGCGACGATTACGGCATTGCCCGCGGCACGGCCGATGCCGACACGCTGTCCGGCGGCGAGGCCAGTGAGTTTCTCGAAGGTCTCGATGGCGACGACCTGATCGCGTCGGGGGACGGCGACGATGTCGCGCGCGGCGGCGACGGTGACGACACGATTAACGGCGAGGCCGGCGACGACACCCTTCATGGCGAGGCCGGGAACGACACCCTGGCAGGCGGCGCAGGATCGGACAGTGTCATGGGCCACGATGGCGACGATCATCTCTCGGGCGGCGCCGGCGACGACAGCCTTGTCGGCGGCGAAGGCGCCGACACGCTCATGGGCGACACGGGCGATGACGCGCTGCACGGCTATCTCGGCAACGATTCCCTCGATGGCGGCGCCGGGGCCGACACGCTCTTCGGCGGCGACGGTAACGACGTGCTGACCGGGGTCGCGCCCGATGCCACGGCGCCCGAGCAGGATCAGGACTATCTCAACGGCGGTTCCGGCGACGACGAGATCACGCTGGGCGCCGGCGATATCGCCACCGGCGGCACCGGCGCCGACAGCTTCATTCTCCGCGATTGGCTGGACGCCGATCACCAGGGCCAGATCGTCGATTTCAACACCGCCGAGGACAATCTCGTCCTACTCTACGACTATGACGGCACCGTTCCCGACGTGACCATCGAAGAAGACCCCGACGCGCAGAACCTGCACCGCGTGCTGCTGGGGGGCGAGGTCATTGCCAACGTCACCAGCGACGCTGCCCTGACGCTCGCGCATATCACGCTGATCCCGCAAACCACGGGCTGATCCCGCCCTCGCGTCCATACCGGGCGATACCCCCTTTCCAAACGTCCGGGAATCTCCTATACGCCCGCATCTGCCGCTGAAATCGGCAGGTATCTCCACAGGACCTTGCTGGACGACATCCCGGCTCGTGCCCTTCACCCTTCAACCAAAGGAGACCCCGATGTCGATCACTGTCGAAGAAAAAGCCAAGGTGCTGAAAGAATTCGCAACCAAAGAGGGCGACACCGGCTCGCCCGAAGTTCAGGTCGCAATCCTCACCTCGCGCATTTCCACCCTGACCGAGCATTTCAAGACCCACAAGAAGGACAACCACGGTCGCCGTGGCCTTCTGAAAATGGTCGCCCAGCGCCGCAAGCTGCTGGACTACCTCAAGGGCAAGGATGAAGGCCGGTACCAGGACCTGATCAAGCGTCTCGGCATCCGCCGCTGATCGCACCGATCACCAGAGTTTGACAAGAATGCCCGCTCCACCGAGCGGGCATTTTCTTTTGCAACCATCGCCGGGCACCAAAAGAAAAAGGCCCGGGTCGTTTCCGAGCCCGGGCCAATCTCACTACATCCTGGTCCGCAGGTCAGTGCAGCTTGGCGTCGACCTGTGCGATCGACTCGTCGATCAGCTTGCTGTTGTCATCCTCGGTCATCGCCTTGGCGACCACGTCCTTGGCGGCGGCCACGGCCACCGCGATGGCTTGGTCGCGCACGTCCTTCACTGCATTGGCCTCAGCCGAGGCGATCTGTTCCTCGGCCGCCTTGATCCGGCGCTTGATGGACACTTCCAGGTCCTTCTTGGCCTGCTCGGCGGCTTCGGCAGCTTCGGTCTTGGCATGGGCCACGATCCGGTCGGCCTGGTCCTGCACTTCCTTCTGCTTGCGTTCATAGCTGGCCAGCAGGGTCTGTGCTTCCTCGCGCAGTGCGCGCGCCTCGTCCAGCTCCGACTTGATGCCGTCGGCCCGCTTGTCCAGCATCTCGCCGATCTTGCCGGGCACCTTCAGATAAACCAGCAGCGCGATGAACAGGATGAAGGCCAGCATCACCACGAAATTGGTGTTGCCCAGCGAGAAGAACGGCCCGGTGGCGGCCAGCGCGGGGCTGGCGACGACCATGGCGGTCAGGGTTGCGATCAACTGTTTCATGGCGCTCACCCTTTCAGCCGCGAATTGACGGCGCTCGTGACGGTCCGCGCATCGGCCTTGAAGCCCATCGCCGCGACCAGTTCCTTGGCGGTGTCCTTGGCCACCTCTTTCACGCTTTCCATGGCATTCGCCCGGATGTCCGCGATGGCCTTTTCGCCTTCGGCGGTCTTGGCCGCGATCTCGGCATCGGCCTTCTGCGTGGCCTCTTCCAGCTCGGCGTTGATCTCCGCCTTGGCCTCGGCAATGATCTCCTGCGCTTGCGCACGGGCATCGGCGAGGGCCTTGTTATAGGCGTCCTCGGCGTCCGAGGCTTTCTCTTTCAGGTCTTCCGCCGCGGCCAGATCGTTGGTGATCGTGCCCTGGCGCTCGGCCAGCACCGCCGCGATGCGCGGCAGCGCGATCCGCGACAGGATGAAAAAGATCACGATCAGCGCGATGACCAGCCAGAAGATCTGGTTGCCCATCCAGTCCGGGCAAAGCTGGGGAAGGCCAATTGCCCCACCGCCTGCGTCGACGCAAGCGCTGGCAGCACCTTCTCCTAGGGTATCGGTCGCCATCTGCGTTCTCCTTGTTGCGCCTGCCCATGTTGTATCAGGTTTTCCGGATCATGTCCGGTCACCGGGGCCGCGCAAGGCTCAATGTTCGTGTCGTATCGCCATGCCCCGGCTTCGGGCCGGGCGCGGCGCCATCCGGATCTTCCTCACGGGACGCCGGGGGACGGGCATCACGCCCCTCGCCCCGGCCCGTAAGGATGAAACCCGTCTGGCTTAGACGGCGAACATCAGCAGAAGCGCGACGAGGAACGAGAAGATCCCCAGTGCTTCCGCGAACGCGATACCGATGAACATGGTCGCGGTCTGGCCACCGGCAGCCGAGGGGTTGCGCAGGGCACCGGCCAGGTAGTTGCCGACCACGTTGCCCACACCGACGGCCGCGCCGCCCATGCCGACAGACGCCAGGCCCGCGCCGATGAATTGACCCATTTGTGCGATATCGCCTTCCATGTCTTTTCTCCTTACGATGGAATTCAGTGATCTGTTGTTCGTTGCTGGCGCCGGAAACCGCCGCCGTAGCGTGGGTGACAACCCACGCTATCTCCTAATGATGCGGGTGCAGCGCGTCCTTGAGGTACACGCAGGTCAGGATGGTGAACACGTAGGCCTGGATGAACGACACCAGCACCTCCAGCCCGTAGACCGCGGTGATCGCCAGGATCGACAGCGGCGTGACCACAAGGCCCACCCCGGTCGAGATCAGCACCAGCGGCGCAAAGGCGGCGAACACCTTCATCACGGCGTGGCCCGCCATCATGTTGCCGGCAAGACGGATCGAGTGGCTGACCGGGCGCACGAAGTACGAAATCACCTCGATCAGCGCCAGGATCGGCCGCAGCACCAGCGGCGCCGAGCTGATCCAGAACAGGCTCAGAAAGCTCGCGCCGTTCTTGACGAAGCCCAGCACGGTCACGCCGATGAACACCATCATCGCCATCACGGCGGTCACGCCGATATGGCTGGTCGATGTGAACGATCCCGGGATCAGCCCGAGGAAGTTGGCGAAAACGATGAACATGAACAGCGTCATGATATAGGGGAAATACGGCAGCGCGTCCTTGCCCGCCACGTCCTCGACCATCTTGCGGATGAAGCCGTAGGCCAGTTCGGCCACCGACTGCAGGCGGCCCGGAATGACCGACCGCGCGGACGTGCCCAGCACCATCAGCGCGAACACCGCCAGGCATGTCAGCGCCATCCACAGCGTCACGTTGGTGATCGTGAACAGGCCCACCGGACCGTCTCCCGCCAGCGGCTTGATGATGAACTGATCCATCGGGTGGAAAACCAGCCCTTCGCTTTCGCCATGCGCTTCAGTGGCCATCTGTCATCCTCTTGTCGTCACCCTCGCGGGCTCGCTCTGCGTCCAGCGTTTCCGCCGCGTTCTTCAACTGGATCTCGTTGGCGCTGCGCATCATCGTCTTGATGCCCGCCGCAAGGCCCAGCAATGTAAACAGCACGAGGAAGATCGGGATCGTCCCGAACAGGTAATCCAACCCGTACCCCATGCCAAAGCCGATCCCCAGACCGGCCACTAGCTCGATCACCATCCGCCAGGCCAGCTGCGCCTGGGAATAGTGGTTCTCCATGTGGGGCTTCGGCGCATCCACGCCCTTCAGCGCGTTGATCCTGTCTTCAAGCCGCTTAAGCCGCTCGTGTCGGTCAGGATCGTTCACGTTTGCCCCTCCGGAACCGTTGCGCTGTTGCTATGCCGCACCCGCGCCTGAGTCAAGCGCGCGGGCGCCCCCGTCAACCCATTGATAAGTCTACGATTTACCAAGATGCGCCGCTCCGCCGCAGCGCCTCTCGGGCCCCGCAAACCGGATTCCGCATATTCAACCAGGCGGTTGAGATTGCCCGCGCGCGCCGTTTCATGGTTCCGCAAACACGCGCCATCCCCGCAGCGCCGCGCGCAGCACGGGTCCGGCGGTGTTCCTGCCCCCGGCTTTTTCTTGCCAAGAATACTCGACTCCCGACGCCAGCCTCAGGGTTCAAGCCACGAGATATCCGCGCCCCACCCCGCCAGAAGCGACTCGAGGTCCCCGGGCCGGATCGCCACCGTCCGGTCATTGACCAGCGGATGCGCATGGACGAAATCCGCGGCCTTCACCGCCGCGTCCATCCACAGCTGCACGCCGGTCCCTGCGCCGTTGACCATCGACAAAGGGCTCACCGCGCCGGGCCGCACGCCCAAGAACTCCATCAACCGATCCGCCGAGCCAAAGGACAGTCCGGCCACCCCCATCTGCGCGCCCAGCGCCTTCAGGTCCACCTCCCGGTCCTGTTCCAGCACCACCAAGTGGTTCCGCTTCTTGCGGTCGCGCAGGTAGAAATTCTTGATGTCGATCCGCCCCGGTCCGCCCGGCACGGCCCCGCCCTGCACCGTCTTGGCGTCCTCGACCGTGCGCAGCGGGATATGCTCGTAAAGCTCGAACTCCACACCTGCCGCGCGCATCTGCGCCAGCAGATCATCGGAACTCACCGGCAAACTGTCCTGAAAGGCGGACGTGGCATCGACCATATTCAAAGGCTCCTTGAACAGACACGGACGGCTAGTCCGCCGGGTCGTCCTTCTCGAAGAACGACTTCAGCCTGTCAATGGCCCCCGGCTTGTCGTTCTCGGTCGTGTCGCCCTCCTCTTCTGCCGTCTCGTCCTCGCGCACGATCCCGCCTTTCATCACCCCTGCCAGCACCGTGTCCCAAAAGAGGTCGATATCCCCCTCGCGCAGCCGCGCCATCTCCTCCGCATCCAGCTGCAACTGATAGCGAAACTCCGCGTTGCCACCCTGCGCCGCCACCAGCTTGCCCAGGCCCCCGGCCAGCATCCGCTCGGTGCGCGCGGCCCCCTCCGGCACGCTCACACTCATGTCCCGCGCCGCCAGCCGCCAATCCATGTCGACGAAGTCCTCCGACAGGCTCCAGCGGTCCTCGACCATGACCGTCGCCCGGCCCGTCTCGATCCATGTCAGCGGCGCGCGCGGCACCAGCCGCTTCAGCTGCGCCGCATCCACGTCCTCGAAGGCCCAGCGCGTCTCGCGCCCCTGCTCGGTGATCTCGCGCGTCTCCACCAACAGCGGCCGGCCCGCCACCTCGGCCTTCAGGTTCGACCGAAACAGCAGATCAAAGAGCGCCAGCCCGCTGCGAAACGGCGCCATCTCCCCGGTCTTGATCGCCAGCGTGTAGGGCTCGGTCCCACGCGGCCGGATCTCCACGTCGACACCCTCGACCGCCAGCCGATCAGCCTTGAACGCCCGGCGCGGCTTGGGCAAACCACGCGCCTCGCCCGCCGTCTCCTCCCTGGGAAGCGGCGGAATGACATATCCTTCCACCCCCTCGACCTGCCCCAGCTCCAGACGCGGCGTATCACCCAGCAGGCTCCACAGGTCCACATCCGCCTCCGCCCGCGCCACAGCCAGATCAAAGGCCAGCCCGGTCTCATGCGCCCGCGTCATTTCCAGCCCCTCCAGCACCACGTGCCCGCCCAGAAGCGAGCCACTGGCTTCGGCATAGCTCAC
Source organism: Roseovarius sp. THAF8 (assembly GCF_009363735.1). Taxonomy (NCBI): domain Bacteria; kingdom Pseudomonadati; phylum Pseudomonadota; class Alphaproteobacteria; order Rhodobacterales; family Roseobacteraceae; genus Roseovarius; species Roseovarius sp. THAF8. The sequence continues at coordinate 2,008,361 of NZ_CP045410.1, forward strand.
GCTCATCCCCGCCTTCTCGCTCGCGGTCTCGATCACCGTTCGCAGGATCGGCTGGAAAAACACGTAGGTCGCCACGACCCCCAGCACGCCCAGCACCGCGCTGCCGCCGGCCACCCAATGCACCATCTTGCGCGGGATCAGCGGCTTGCGCGGCGGCGAGGATTTGCCCCTGGCCGAGGCACGCCGCGCCCGCCGGGCCTGGACCCATTCCGCGAACACCCCGCCGAACAGCAGGAAAAGACCCTCGATCACCGCCCCCACGATGGCGCCCAGAATGGCGATCACCGGCGCCATGCACGCCAGGATGATTTCCGCAAAGACAAGAACCAGCGCTTCCATCGCGAAATCCCCTTAAGCAATGCGCGCACTCTAGCCGTGCCCGTCACACGCTGCCAACGCCTTAGGTCCCGGTGCCGTGGCCTTGGCGCTTGCGGTGGCGTTCCTGCATCAGCGCCAGCATCCTCATGGAAACACACCACCATATTGACTCGGCCCCCGCAAAGGCCTATCAGCCGCGCAACATCACGGAAGTCAGCGCGCTTCCGGTCCCTTGGGCGCAGCCCGGGATCGCCCCCCACCAGCGAGTGTCGCCCGTGGGGGCGCTTCTCGTTTGAATGCCGTGGGGGCGTTTATCGTTTGAACCGTCATCCCTATGTTGGGACGGCATGACAGAAACCGGCGAAGGAGGCCGAGGCATGTTTGAAAATCTTTCCGAACGTCTCTCCGGCGTCTTCGACCGGCTGACGAAACAGGGCGCGCTGAGCGAAGAAGACGTCAAGACCGCCCTGCGCGAGGTCCGCGTCGCCCTGCTCGAGGCCGACGTTTCCCTGCCTGTCGCCCGCGATTTCGTCAAACGCGTGCAGGATCAGGCCACCGGCCAGGCCGTCACCCGCTCGGTCACCCCCGGCCAGCAGGTCGTCAAGATCGTCCACGACGCGCTCGTCGACACGCTCACCGGGTCCGAAGACCCCGGCGCGCTTAAAATCGACAACCCGCCCGCACCAATCCTCATGGTCGGCCTGCAAGGCTCGGGCAAGACCACCACCACCGCCAAGCTCGCCAAGCGCCTCAAGGACCGCGAGGGCAAGCGAGTGCTGATGGCCTCGCTCGACGTCAACCGCCCCGCGGCGATGGAACAGCTCGAAATCCTCGGCCGCCAGATCGGCGTCGACACGCTCCCCATCGTCAAGGGCGAAGACCCCGTCACCATCGCCAAGCGCGCCAAGACGCAGGCGGGTCTGGGCGGCTACGACGTCTACATGCTCGACACCGCCGGCCGCCTGCATATCGACCAGGAACTGATCGCCCAGGCGGCAGCCGTCCGCGACGTCGCCAACCCGCGCGAAACCCTGCTGGTGGTCGACGGCCTGACGGGTCAGGACGCCGTCAACGTCGCCACCGAGTTCGACGACAAGATCGGCGTCTCCGGCGTCGTCCTCACGCGGATGGACGGCGACGGTCGCGGCGGTGCCGCCCTTTCCATGCGCGCCGTCACCGGCAAGCCCATCCGCTTCGTCGGCCTGGGCGAAAAGATGGACGCCATCGAGACCTTCGAGCCCGAGCGCATCGCGGGCCGAATCTTGGGCATGGGTGACATCGTCAGCCTCGTGGAAAAGGCGCAACAGACCATCGAGGCCGAACAGGCCGAAAAGATGATGCGCCGCTTCCAGAAGGGTCAGTTCAACATGAACGACCTCAAGATGCAGCTGGAACAGATGCAGAAGATGGGCGGCATGGAAGGCGTGATGGGCATGATGCCCGGCATGGGCAAGATGGCCAAGCAGATGGAAGGCGCGGGCATCGACGACAAGGTCATCGCCCACCAGATCGCGCTGGTCAATTCCATGACCAAGAAGGAACGCGCCAATCCCAAGCTCCTCCAGGCCAGCCGCAAGAAACGCATCGCGCAAGGCGCGGGGCTGGAAGTCTCCGAGCTCAACAAGCTTCTGAAGATGCAGCGCCAAATGGGCGACATGATGAAGAAGATGGGCAAGGGCGGGATGCTGAAACAGGCCATGAAAGGCATGTTCGGCAAGGGCCAGCCCTCGCCCGAGGAGATGGCCCAGGGCATGGACCCCAAGGCGCTCGAAAAAGCCGCCAAGCAGATGGGCAAGGGGATGCCCGGCGGCGGCTTTCCCGGCATGGGCGGCGGTGGCGGACTGCCCCCCGGTCTTTCCGGCTTTGGGAAAAAGAAATAACGCCATGTCCTTCGCTCGGCTCACATACGCAATCCGTCCTCTGTCCGCCTTGGCGCGCGGCAGCGGCGCGCGGTCGTGCGCTTCATCGGAAGGTGCCGCATGACCCTGCGCCTCGACATCCCCCGGATCGAGACCGACCGCCTCGTCCTGCGCGGGCCGGAAGCCAGCGATTTCGAACCGCTGGCCGGCTTCCTGCTGGACCGCGAGCGCTCTTGGGGCTTCGGCACGGAAAAGAACATGTCCCGCGCCTGGCGCTGGTTCGCCATGTCCATCGGCCACTGGGCGCTGCACGGCTTCGGCTATTTCACCATGGAATGGAAGGAAACCGGCCAGCCCTGCGGCATCACCGGCATCTGGGCGCCCGAAGGCTGGCCCGAGCCGGAACTCGGCTGGGTCGTCTATGACGGGTTCGAGGGCCGCGGCATCGCCTATGAGGGCGCCGAACGCGCCCGCCGCTGGGCCTACCAGGACCTGGGCCTGACGACGCTGACGTCGAACATCGTGCCCGGCAACACGCGCTCCATCGCGCTGGCCGAACGCCTCGGCGCGTACTACGAGCGGACCTACCAGAATGTCGAGATGGGCGAAGATTACCTCTACCGGCACCCCGGCCCGTCCGAACTGGGTCTCGACTGCGACGCCGATGGCTCCCCCGAGGCCTACGCATGAAAACCACCGTCGACATCCCCGTGCTCGAAACCGAGGACCTGATCCTGCGCGGCTATGACGAGGCCGATTTCGAGGCCTTCGCCGCCTTCGGCACATCCGATCGCGCGTCCTATGTCGGCGGTCCGCACACCCGCTGGGACAGCTGGCGCGCCTTCATGGCCGGTATCGGCCACTGGGCCCTGCGCGGCTACGGCATGTGGATGATCGAACATCGCGCCACGGGCAGTGTCGCGGGCCGCGTCGGCATGATCCTGAACGATGGCTGGGACGAGCCGGAACTCGGCTGGCACATCTACGACGGGTTCGAAGGCAAGGGATACGCCTACCAGGCCGCCCTCGCCGCCCGCGACCACGCTGCACGCCATTTTGGCCTCGACGCCGTCATCTCCTATATCGACGCCACCAACACCCGCTCGCTTCGTCTCGCAGACCGCCTCGGCGCCAAGCACGAGCGCGACGGCACCGTGGTCGGCACCCCCTGCCAAGTCTGGCGCCACCCCCGCGTGGCCCAGCCTACCGCACAGCCGGCGGAGGCCTGACATGGGACACCGCGACATCCCCGTGCTGGAAACCGGGCGCCTCGTCCTGCGCGGCCCCGAGGCGCAGGATTACCCCGACTTCAAGGCGACCTTCGCCTCCTACCGGTCCCGCTTCATGGGCGGCCCGCTCAACCCTTACGAGGCGTGGATGCTCTACGCCGCCGAGATCGGCCATTGGGAAATCCGCGGCTACGGCATGTGGATGATCCACCTGCGCGACACGGACGAGACCGTCGGCATGGCCGGCGGCTGGTTCCCCGCCAAGTGGCCGGAACGCGAAATCGCCTGGATCATCTGGCCCGACAAGGCCGGCAAGGGCTTCGCACTCGAAGCCACGCACAAGGTCCGCGACCACCTCTTTTCCACCGCCGGCTGGGACAGCGCGGTCAGCTATATCGACCCCAAGAACCTCGATTCCATCCGCCTCGCCGAGCGCCTCGGCTGCACCAAGGACCACGAGGCGCCCAGCATCGACGGCTCCGACGCGGTCTATCGCCACCCGTCGCCCGCCACCCTGAAATCCGGCCAGATCCGCGACGGGATCGAGCTGGAAATCGGCCACTACCGCGACCCGCTCTTCAAACCGAAGGGGATGCCCATTGACTGACGCCGACACCTCCCGCGCCGCGGCCCTTCTGAAGGGGCACCGCGAAAGCATCGACCGGCTCGATGCCATCCTCGTCTATACCCTGGGCGAGCGGTTCAAGCACACCCAGGCCGTGGGTGCGCTCAAGGCCGAACACGACCTTCCCCCGTCCGATCCCGCCCGCGAGGCGCAACAGATCGCACGGCTCGAAGACCTGGCGCACCGCGCCGACCTCGACCCGGAATTCGCCAAGAAATTCCTCAACTTCATCATCGCTGAAGTGATTCAGCACCATAAGCAACACCAGACCTGACGCGGGATCCCCCCGCCAGACCAACCCCGGCGGGAAGCATCCGCCAAACCAACCCGTAGGGCGGGGTTCACCCCGCCATCCCAACGCCATTCAAAAGGAGAACACCAATGGCCATGAAAATCCGCCTTGCCCGTGGTGGCAGCAAGAAACGCCCACACTACTCGATCGTCGCCGCCGACAGCCGCATGCCGCGCGACGGCCGCTTCATCGAAAAGCTGGGCACCTACAACCCGCTTCTGCCCAAGGACAGCGAAGACCGCGTCAAGATGAACATGGAACGCGTGCAGCACTGGCTGGACCAGGGCGCCCAGCCCTCCGACCGCATCTCGCGCTTTCTTGAGGCCGCGGGCGTTCTGGAAAAGAAAGAGCGCGCCAACATGAAGAAGGCCGAGCCGGGCCAGAAAGCCAAGGACCGCGCCGAGGAAAAAGCCGCCAAGGCCGCCGAAGCGGCCGAAGCCGCCAACGCCCCCGCCGAGGAAGCCCCGGCCGAAGAGGCCGCCGCGGAAGAAACCAGCGAAAGCTGATCCGCACCTGCCGCTTTCAGCGCTCTGATCTCCGTGCCGCCCTTGCGTTCAGCCGGGGCGGCACGCACCGCTTTCGCTTTCGGGACATCCCAAATGTTCGGCCTCATACGCCTTGTCGTTCTCAGTTCTCTGACCTTCGTCGCGGGCGTCTTCTTCGAACGTCACAACGTCTCCGAGGCCTGCACGGCGCAGGGTGGCCTCGCAACCGACGGGCTGTGCGTGGTGCAAAACACCGGGGCGAACTGAACCGCCGCGTATCGAGAAACGTCGCGCAAGAATCAATCGCTGCCAGCTTTTCGCCCTTCGCTGATACCTCAGGTTAACGGCGAACCGCCGCTATTCCGCGAGACCCAGCGTCGACAGCGTCTTGCGGTCCGGCGCGCCGGTTTCCGGCAGACCCTTCGCGGACTGAAAACGTTTCATCGCCGCGCGCGATCCCGGCCCCCACTGTCCATCCGCGACACCGGCATCGAATCCGCCCGCATTCAGCAGGGTCTGGATCGCCTTGTAATCCGCCTTGCTCAACTCCAGCGTCGACCAGCCGCACGCCCCGGCCACGGCCTCGATCGCATCACGGTGCCCGGCCAGGTCGAAGGATGCGTCGTGCCGCTCACCGTTCTTTTCCACCAGACGCAGGAACAGTGTCTCCGCCTCGTAAATCTCCCGCATCAGCCGCTCGGCCCGCGCGCCGAACAGGCCCGCGCCCTTGTTGTTGGTCAAGGAACTCCAGCTTTCGGTCCGGGCCTCCTGTTCGTCGATCCGGATCGTCATGTCGAACGCCTGACGCCGGTAGTCGCCGATCAGGAAATCATCCTGGATGAAGATAAAGGCCGTCTGTCCCTCGCTGCACCGCGCCAGCAGCGCCGTCACCCCGGCAAAGGCCTGCGGGTCATACTCCGAGTAATTGATCGCCGTCACCATCGGACTGTCGTCAATCGCCGCGCGCTCTCGTTCGATTGTCCACCAGCCGGAAATCTGGTCACCGTCATCGCTGGCCTGCTCGAAGGGCCTCAGCGTATAATCCACCTTTGGATAGCGCGGATCGGCCCAGTCGGGCGCCGATGCGGCCCCGTCGTTGGCCGCGCCGTCTTGCGACTCGGTCTCGGACAAAGCGGCTGTCGTGCCGGGGTCTGTGGTGGTGACAGGGGCCGGGGCCGGAAAGGCAATCCCGTATTTTGCCTGCAAATAGGCCATCTGCAATTGCGCCAGTGTCAGTTTCTCGGTCTCGGCCCGGCTCAACGCCACGGCCTGGATCAGCCCGCCAGAGCGCTTTGCCTCCGCTTCCGCCTCGGCGATCCGCTCTTGGGCCGCGGCCATTTCCCCAAGCAATCTGTCCGCCTTGGCGGGGTCGGGGGTCACCGCCGCCACGACGACGTTCACCGTCGCATCGCCTCTGTCGGCCTGCGCGCGGTTCTCCACCATCTGCCGCGCCAGCAACAGCGCTTCGCGGCGCGCAACGGCAAGGTCACGCACCAACCCGCCGTCGTAGCGCGCAATCGTTGCATCCACTTCGGCGACCTGCGCATCGATCGCCGCGATCTCGCGGCTCAACGCGTCCTCCTGCGCCGGGGCAACCCCTGGCATAATCCCCGACAAGACCAGAACCAGCAACAAGACCCGCATATGACCTCCCTCACCGCTATGCGCCAAACTGCGCGTTCTCCGTTAACAGATCGTTAACCGTGAAAAAGGAGCGGATTTCCCGTAGGCACCCCGCTGTGATTGCGGTACATCACCCGCCATGACACGGCAGCCCCGAAACAAGACCATATCTAGATGACCGACCTTATCTGCATAGGCGCCGTCGCCGGCGCGTTCGGCGTCCGGGGCGAGCTGCGGCTGAAATCCTTCACCGCCACGCCCGAGGATATCGCCACCTACGGACCTGTCACCTCCGAGGACGGCACACAAAGCTACACCATCACCCTCACCGGCCAGTCCACCAAGGGCGCGCTCATCGCGCGGCTGTCCGGTGTCGCCACCAAGGAACAGGCCGACGCCCTGCGCGGCCTGCGTCTCTTCGTCGAGCGTGACCGCCTGCCCGCGCTGCCGGACGATGAATATTACCACGCCGACCTCATCGGGCTGGACGTATACGACACCGGCGGCACCCTCCTGGGCCACGTCAAGTCGGTCCAGAACCACGGCGCGTCGGACATCCTCGAAATCCACGGGCCGGGGCTGAAGGCCACCGTCCTGCTGCCCTTCACGCTCGAGGCCGTACCCACCGTCGACCTCGCCTCGGGCCGCATCGTCGCCGACCCGCCCGAGGGCCTGTTCTGACCATGCCGCGCCTCCTGCTGCATCCGGGGTTTCACAAGACCGGCACCTCCTCCCTGCAACGCGGCGCGGCGGACCTGCAGCACGCCCTGCGCCCGCATCTGCGGCTGATCTTCACCCAGGACCTCATCGACGCCACCCGCATGGCCAAACGCTTTTCGGCCTATGGCGACCATGCCGACCTGAACCGTTTTGCCGACACGTTCACCGCCGCCATCCGGCGCGTCGACGCGAGCGACCCGCGCGCCCTGATGATCACCTCCGAGGATCTTTGCGGCTATATCCCCGGCAACCACGGCGTCACGACCTACGCCGCCGCGGCCCCGCTGATGAACGTCGCCACCGCCGTTCTGGCGGCCCATTTCGGCCCCGACGCCCCGCTCGGTGTGCTCTTCACCACCCGCGCGCCCCGCGACTGGCAGCGCAGCGTCTGGTGGCAGAACTTGCGCGCCCTGCGCCTGACCGAGGATTTCGAGACCTACCGCGCCCACCTCTCCGGTGCCGCCGACCTCGCCACGATCGTCGACAGTGTCGAGGCGCGCATCCGCCACCGCGCCACCGTTCTCGACGCCCGCATCGAAGAAACCGGCGCCGACCCTCTCGGGCCCCTGGGCCTTGCCCTCGATCATCTCGAGGTGCCCCGCGACGGGCTTCCGCCCCTGCCCGCACACAACGTGCAGCCCGATGGCGCCGCCGAGGAGCTCTTGGCGCTCAACCGATCCGCCCTGTCCGACACGGACCTGGCCGAGGCCAAGCGCGCCGTGCTCAAACGCTACCGCGCCGCCGGCGCCACGCGCCAGACCCGCGCCACGCCCGCTTGACGCGGCCCGGATTTGCACCGCACATAGCCCCATGTCCGACAAAGCCTCGAAATCCCACGGTCGCAAGTCGATCACCGCATCGCTGAAACCGCGCAGCCTGATGGACGGCCCCGAACGCCTCGCCCGCGCGTGGTCGGCACAGGTCATCACCCTCTTGCCCGACGCGTTTCCCGGCATCCTGGGTCACAGCCTGACCGGCAAGGCGCTGAAGGACGATCTTTGGCAACTCGACACGATCGACCTGCGTGGTTTCGGCGAGGGCAAGCACCGCAATGTCGACGACACCCCCGCCGGTGGCGGCGCGGGGATGGTCCTGCGGGCAGACGTGATGGGCCGCGCCCTCGACCACGCCCTGCCGCGTGCGCCCAAAGGCGCGCCGCTGGTCTACCTCAGCCCGCGCGGCACGCCCTTCACCCAAGGCATGGCCCGCCACTGGGCCACCCGCCCCGGCGTGACGATGATCTGCGGCCGTTTCGAAGGCCTCGACCAGCGCGTCATCGAGCATTACGACATTCAGGAGGTCTCGCTGGGCGATTTCGTCCTCACCGGCGGCGACCTCGCCGCGCAGGCCATGATCGACGCGACCGTGCGCCTTCTGCCCGGTGTCCTGGGCAACGAGGCCTCCACCGAGGAGGAAAGCTTCTCCGACGGCCTGCTCGAACATCCCCAGTACACCCGCCCCGCCGAATGGCAGGGGCGCAAGATCCCCGACGTGCTGATGTCCGGCCACCACGGCGAGATCGCCAAGTGGCGCAAGGCCAAGTCCGAGGAATTGACAAAACAGCGCCGGCCGGATCTGTGGAGCGCACTTTCAAAGCGCGACGACTGACCCCCGCGCCAGCGGAATTTGCGCAAATTCCGCGATAGAAAATACGTATTTTCTATCCCGTTTTCTGCGCAGAAAACGGTTCCGCCCCGCGCTCAACACTGCTCTTGATCGACACACCGTTTCCCCCTATACACCGCCCGTCCGGGGCTCGACCGAGTCGTCCGGACCTGTTTGTTTGGCACGAAGGGCCTGCTTTCTTCGGCACCCGTCCCGCCCGGCACGCAGCGCAGAGAAAAAGACATGACGACCTGACCTCCGGCGGGCACTTCCCAGTGGACCCGATAGAAGACCAGGAGCTCTCTAGGCCGCGCATCACCTTTGCGGGACAACCGCAAGCAACATAGGAGTGGATCAGATGGACCTGATCGCTGAAATCGAGGCGGAACAAATCGCCGAACTGGGGAAAACCATCCCCGATTTCAAGGCCGGCGACACCGTGCGCGTCGGCTTCAAGGTGACCGAGGGCACCCGCAGCCGTGTGCAGATGTTCGAAGGCGTCTGCATCAGCCGCAAGAACGGCGAAGGCATCGCCGGCTCGTTCACCGTACGCAAGATTTCCTTCGGTGAAGGCGTGGAACGGGTGTTCCCGCTCTACTCGACCAACATCGACAGCATCGAAGTCGTGCGCCGTGGCCGCGTCCGCCGCGCCAAGCTGTATTACCTGCGCCAGCGCCGCGGCAAGTCGGCCCGGATCGCAGAGGTTTCCAACTACAAGCCCAAGTCGGGCGCAAACGCGTAAGGAGCGGATAGCATGAAAAAAGATCTGCACCCCGATTACCACTTCATCGACGTGAAGATGACCGACGGCACCATCGTCCAGATGCGCTCGACCTGGGGCAGCGAAGGCGACACCCTGTCGCTCGACGTCGACCCCTCCGTGCACCCCGCCTGGACCGGCGGCGGCACCCGCCTGATGGATTCCGGCGGCCGCGTGTCGAAGTTCAAGAACAAGTACGCAGGCCTCGGCTTCTAAAGCCAGCCGCGCCAGCACCATCGAAACGCCGCTCCGCCCGGGGCGGCGTTTTTCGTTTGCACCCCCGGCATGGCGCAAATGCAATATTTCCACGAGATCGTGTCGAACCGGCTTCAACCGGGCCGTCATACACCATAAAGTGGCGTCCAAACCTGCAAGGCAATTCGCCGGGTCAAAAGCGGGGCAAAAGGGCAAGGGGCATGGCACATATCATCGTCGTCGGAAACGAAAAGGGCGGGGCGGGAAAATCCACCGTCTCGATGCATGTCGCGACCGCGCTCGCCCGGATGGGCCACAATGTCAGCGCGCTCGACCTCGACCTGCGGCAAAAGACATTCGGCCGCTACGCCCACAACCGGACGGCCTACCTGGCCAAGGAAGGGCTCGACCTGCCCGGCCCGCACTACCACGACCTGCCCGAGGTCGACCCCGACAAGCTGAAGCCCGGCGAGAACGTCTATGACCGCCGTCTGTCTGCGGCGGTGGCCGAGCTGGAACCCGACAGCGACTTCATCGTGATCGACTGCCCCGGCTCGCACACGCGGCTCAGCCAGGTGGCCCATTCGCTGGCCGATACATTGGTCACGCCCCTCAACGACAGCTTCGTCGATTTCGACCTCCTGGCGCATGTCGACACCGACGGGCTCAAGATCCTGGGGCCGTCCGTCTATTCCGAAATGGTCTGGAACGCGCGGCAGCTGCGCGCGCAGGCCGGGCTGAAACCGATCGACTGGATCGTGGTGCGCAACCGCCTCGGCGCTCAGCAGATGGTGAACAAGGAAAAGATGGGCGCGGCGCTGGAAAACCTCGCCAAGCGCATCGGCTTCCGCACCGCGCCGGGCTTCAACGAACGGGTCATCTTCCGAGAGCTGTTTCCGCGCGGCCTCACCCTGCTGGACCTCAAGGATATCGGCGTCAAGGGCCTCAACATCTCCAACGTTGCCGCGCGCCAGGAACTGCGCGACCTCGTCAAGGCCCTGAACCTGCCCGGCGTGACGGTGGAATTCTGACGGCAGGGGCCGCACGCGGCAGATTTTGAGTATTTTCGGCAAGAAAAAGCAGCAGGGCGGCGCGTAAAGCTGTCACGCCGCGCGGCGCACATGCGACCCGTCGCCCAGGATCACCTCATCCATCGGCACGTCCCAGGGCTGCGGAAAGATCGTCTGCACTGGGCAGAAATCATGCCCCACCCCGATCACCCTTGGCCGCGGCGCCAGCCCGGCCAGCGTCATGTCGTAATAGCCACCCCCGTTGCCCAGCCTGTAGCAGCCGTCATCGACCCCCAGAAGCGGCGCGATGACGATATCGGGCGTGACGGCGCGCGCCTCGGCGGGAACCGGAATATTCCAGATGCCACGCGTCATTTTCGCGCCGGGGTGCCACAGGTGAAACGCCACCGCCCGGCCCTTTTCCACCACCACGGGCAGCGCCACCTGCGCCCCCGCCGCAATCGCCCGGCGCAGCCAGGGCTGCAGGTCCAGTTCGCCCCGGATCGGCCAATACCCGGCCACGGTCTGGCCAGCGACATCCCCCAGAACACGGGTCAGCGTGGCCATCGCCACCGCCGCCTGTCCGGCCAGCTCGTCCTGCGACAGCTCCTTTCGCAGGGCGTAAAGCCGTGCGCGGTCACTCTTGCGAAACTGCGCCACGTCGGCCCATGTCTGCGCATCCACGATATGGCCGCCCACCAGGTTCTGCGCGAAACACGGCGGCTCACCACCCGGGTCATCCTCCGCGCCGCTCATCGCCGCCGCCTGAGCGCCACCATGTTCGACACCACGAGCGCCCCGATCACCACCGCGCCGCCGACGATGGCCCAGCGCCCCGGGTCCTCGCCCACCACGGCCCAGACCAGCAGCGGCGCCAGCACCGATTCCAGCAAGATCAGCAAAGACACCTCCGCCGAGCTGATATAGCGCGGGCCCAACGTCAGAAAGCACGTGGCGACCGCGATGAACGCCCCGTGCAGCGCAAACAGATGCCATTGCGCCGCCACCGGCACCCATGGCGACACGAAGGGCAGCACCACCAGCCCCGCGCCGATATAGGCCACCGGGATGGCCGGGATCATCGAGACATCCTTCAACTGCCGCACCGCCGTCAGCGCACCGGCGTAAGAGGCGCAGACGATCACCGCCCAGACGTCGCCCTTCCAGCTGGCGATCTCGTTCTCGCCCGAGCCATAGGCGATGATCGCCAGCCCGGCGAACACCCCCAGCATGGTCAGCACCATGCGCTTGCTGATCCCCTCGCCCAGGAATACCTTGCCGAAAAGGGCGGCGAACACCGGCATCGAGGCAAAGATGAACACCACGTTCGCCACGCTGGTCTGCGTCACCGCCAGCACGAATCCCGGCGCGGTCGAGCCCATCAGCACGATGTAGATGACACCCGGCCAGCCCGTGCTCAGCGACGCCCGGATCGACCCGCGCGGCATGAAGGCCAGCACGCCCACCAGGATGAACACCCCGGCGGTGATCCCGCGCCAGAAGGCCACGACCAGCGGCTCCGCCTCGATCAGCCGCACGAACAGGGAATCGGGCACCACGAACAACACGCCCAGCGTGGTCAGCAGCAGCCCTTTGAGATGCGCATTCATAAGGAATAACTGCCCGGAATTTGATCAGAATGTAAAGACCGGCGGCTCGGATTTCGCAACGATGGAGGGCATGGGAACAGGCGGCTCGGAAGGCCCGGCGCGCGGACCTTTCCAGACCGTCGCAAGCCCCGGCCTCGACACTGGACCGGCCTTTCAGCACGACCGGGCAGAGCCGGCTTGCACCTTGGAGCGCCCGACGCGCATCCAGGTGCCGGGCTTTGCGACTATGGTTGACGCGAGCGGGCCTTCCATGTCAGGCGCACGGTTTCAATGACACTCTCCGGCGCGTTGGCGCCGCGACCAGCCGAAGGAAGGACCAATGACACTCACCCTGCGCCGCAACCACGACCGCGATCTGGCCCCGTTGGCAAAAATGCTGCCGGACACGGAAATTCCCTTGCTCAACCCCAGTGCAAAGGTGCCCTTCGACGAGATGGAATGGCATCGCAACTGGCTCGGCGAGTCTTCGGATGTCTCCTTCTACCTTCTTGACGCGGAAGGGCACGACGTTGGTTTTTTCGCCCTGCGCGAAGGTATCGGCCCGGAAGTGCGGCACCTGACCTACGTCTACCTCCGCGAAGAGATGCGCGGCGGCGCGGGCGCCGAATTGGCCAAGATCGTCGAGCGGGCGGCAGAGGATCTCGGTGCGCTGGTCCTGACCCTGAAGGTAGAGACCGATAACGCGCCAGCCTTCAACGCCTATCTCTCGGCCGGTTACGAAGAACTGTCGCGTCGCCACGGCATGGCCACCATGCGGCTCGATCTGGAAGCGCGAATCGCCGCATAGGCGTAGCACTCGGAACAGGTCGCCTGAAGGGCCGGCACGGCACGGGGTCGCGGATCAACCTTCCAAGCAGGCCTGTCCCGGTCGATACCGGACACGTGCAAAAGCGTCTGGCCCGCGCGGCTCCTGGGGCGTGGTCGCCTTGGGCTCCGCCCCGGCGTTGAATGCGCGCGCCCCGGAAACGCCCAGCGGCCCACACCCTCACTCGTAACTGCGCAAATCCTCGATCACCTTGCCATCGTTGGGCAGGCTACCCTTGGCCACCACCTCGATCTTGCCTTTCAGCTTCAGCACGTCGCTCACCGTGGCCGCATAGGCCTCGGGCGCGCCGCCCTCGGCCTCGATCTGCACGGTCATCACGTCCATCTCGCCCTCGCGGCTGGCCACCACCCGGGCGCGCGCGATCTCGGAATGCTTGGCCACCAGCGCGGCCACCTGTTCGGGCCGCACGAACATGCCCTTTATCTTGGTGGTCTGGTCGGCGCGCCCCATCCAGCCCTTGATCCGCATGTTGGTCCGCCCGCAGGGGCTTTCCCCTTCCATCACCGCGCTCAGGTCTCCGGTGGCAAAGCGGATCAGCGGATAATCCGGGTTCAGCGTGGTCACCACCACCTCGCCCACCGCGCCGGGTGTCACCGGATCGCCGGTGCCGGGCGTCACTATCTCCACGATCACGCCCTCGTCGACGATCATCCCCTCCTGCGCCGCGCTTTCATAGGCGATGTTGCCCAGATCGGCGGTGGCATAGCATTGCAGACACTGAATGCCCAGGTCCGCGTACTCCTGCCGCAGCGACGGAAACAGCGCCCCGCCCCCCACGGCGGCCTTGGTTATCCTCAAAGCCAGCCCCATCTCGTCCGCCTTGTCCAGGATCACCTTCAGGTAATCCGGCGTCCCGGCATAAGCCGTGGTCCCGATGTCATGCGCCGCCTGCACCTGCAGCTCGGTCTGCCCCGTCCCGGCGGGCAACACCGTGGCCCCCACGGCCCGCGCCCCGTTCTCGAACATCATGCCCGCCGGCGTCAGGTGATAGCCGAAACAGTTCTGCACGATATCCCCCGCACCGATCCCGCAGGCGTGCAGGAACCGGCCCATCCGCCACCAGTCAGCCCCGGCCCCGCCCGGCTCGTAGATCGGCCCGGGGCTCTGGAACACATGCGCAAAGCCCGAGACCGGCCCCGCCGTCAACCCGCCAAAAGGCGGCGCGGCCTTCTGCGCCGCGCCCAGATCCGCCTTGCGCAGCACTGGCAACCCGGCCAGGTCGGCCACGCTCTTGATATCCCCCGGAGCGACCCCCGCCAGCGTGTCACCGTAACCTGGCAAGCCTTGCGCCCGTTCGATCTGCGCGCCCAAGGCACGCGCCAGCACCGATGCCCGGTCCCCGGGGTCCCGTGTTTCAAGATCGTCGAAATACTGGCTCATCTGTCGGCCCTCCGCTGGCCAAGGTCTCTGCGTCCAACCGCTTTCATATCCGGTACCCGTCCGATGCGAGCCCCGGTCGCCCCACATTCCGCTCCAGGCTGTCCCTGACCGCATCCATCAAGGGCGTGCCATAAGGCCAGTTCCACAACCCCACGCCGAACCCCGCGATGATAAAGCCGCCCTCGGACGCCCATTCATTCACCGATGTCTCGGCCCCGCAGGCGATGCACGTGACAGCCGTGTCGGAGAAATCGGCATCGGCCACCGCCTCTCCGATCTGCTCGAGCTGGTCATTGAACGCCTCCACCTCCCCGGCCGAAACCGTCATCCCGCACCGGGGACATTCCAGCGTCTCGGTATTCAACGGACCGTGGTTGAAGATCAGCGACCCGCAAAACTCCGCACCGTTGGTCAGCAGTTCCGCAAAGGAGTCGTAAGGTCGGGCAAGCGCGATAGCCCCGTCTGCCGGACGATGCACAGGCCCCCTGGGCTCACCCAGAATGGACTCCGGGTCCCGGTCCCGCCGAATGATCCCCTGCCCAACCAGATCGGCAATCGTGCCGCTCAGCAAGGCTCGGGCGTTCGGCGGCGTCGGTTCCGGATAGGCAAAGAACCAGACATGGTCGCTCATGAAAGCCACCGCTTCCGCCGGCGATAGCTGCGCACGTCGCGGAACGATTTGCGACCCTCGTCCGACATGCCCAGGTAGAATTCCTTCACATCCGGGTTCTCGCGCAATTCCTTGGCGGGTCCGTCCATCACCACGCGCCCCGACTCCAGAATATACCCATACTGCGCGAACCGCAGCGCCACGTTCGTGTTCTGCTCCGCCAGCAGAAAGGTATAGCCCTCCTCCTCGTTCAGCGATTTCACGATCCCGAAAATCTGCTCCACCAGCTGCGGCGCCAACCCCATGCTGGGCTCATCCAGCAGGATCGTCTCGGGCCGCGACATCAGCGCGCGCCCGATGGCACACATCTGCTGTTCGCCACCCGACGTGTATCCCGCCTGGCTCCGCCGCCGCTCCTTCAGGCGTGGAAAATATTCGTACACAAGGTCCAGATCCTTCTCGATCTCCCCCTTGCTCGACCCGCGCGTATAGGCCCCCGTCAACAGGTTCTCCTCCACCGTCAGGTGCTCGAAACAATGGCGCCCCTCCATCACCTGGATGACGCCCTTCTTCACCAGCTCCGACGGCACAAGGTCCTGCACCCGCTCCCCGCGGTACCGGATATTACCCTTGGTCACCTCGCCCCGCTCGGATTTCAGCAGGTTGGAAACCGCCTTCAGCGTGGTGGTCTTGCCCGCCCCGTTGCCGCCCAAAAGCGCGGTGATACCGCCCTTGGGCACGCTCAGGCTCACGCCCTTCAGCACGAGGATCACGTGGTTGTAGATCACCTCGATATTGTTCACCTCAAGCAGGTTCTCTTCGGTCTGGACAGCAGCCTCGGCCATGCTTCGGTCTCCATCGCGCCGGGTCCCGCATGCGACCCGCGCTTTTTCTTGCCAAAAATACTCGAAATCCCCCGGCCGCCACCGCGTGCGGCGGCCGGAGAAAGGTCAGATCAGCAGCCCGGCTCGATGCCGTTCTCTTCCGCGAACGCCGCCGAATCCTCTTCCACCAGCGGCTGGATGACCTCCTGGTCCGACTGGTAGTATTCGGTGATCAGGTCGAACGCGCCGGCCTCCGCGTTCCACTGCGACACGGCGCCAAAGCCGTTGCCGCCATGGTTCTCGCACGACACCTTGAACTCGGGGCCGAAATTCGGAAGGCCAAGCGCGGCCATCTTCTCCTCGGTCATTTCCAGGTTCTCCATGCCGTCGCGCATCTGCGCCGCGTTGATCGCGGCGGTACCATGCATCTCCTGCGCGGTCTTGATCGCCTCGGCGGCCAGCATCGCGGCATACATCCCCCGGTTATAGAGAACCGAGCCGATCTGATCGCCCGCACCCGCGGCATTGCCGGTATCCACGACATATTGCTGGATATCGTCATAGACCGGGTAATCGGACCCCAGGTTGTGGAAGGTCAGCGCCTTGTACCCATCGGCGCCGGCGCCCGCGGATTTCACGTCGTTCTCCGAGCCGGACCACCAGATGCCGATGAAGTTCTCCATCGGGAACCGGATGTTCACGGCTTCCTGGATCGCGACCTGGTTCATCACGCCCCAGCCCCACATGATCACGTAATCCGGGCGCTGCTGGCGCACCTGCAACCACTGAGATTTCTGCTCCTGGCCCGGGTGATCCACCGGCAGCAGCATCAGCTCGTAGCCATGCTTCTCGGCCAGCTTCTCCAGCGTGCGGATCGGCTCCTTGCCATAGGCCGAGTTGTGATAGACCAGCGCCACCTTCTTGCCGCTCAGGTCGCCCTCGTTCTGCTCCGCCAGGTGCGTGATCGCGAGGCTTGCGCCGTCCCAGTAGTTGGCGGGATAGTTGAACACCCACTTGAACACCTCGCCGGCCTTGGCGCTGGTGCGGCCATAACCCATCGTGTGAAGCGGGATGCCATCGGCCGTCGCCTTCGGGATCAGCTGATAGGTGATGCCCGTGGACAGCGGCTGATACACCAGCGCACCTTCGCCTTTGGTGGCCTCGTAGCACTCCACGCCCTTCTCGGTGTTGTACCCGGTCTCGCATTCGACAAGGTTGATCTTCTCGCCCCCGATACCGCCGTCACGCTCGTTCAGCAGGGTGAAATAGTCCTGGTAGCCATCCGAGAACGGAATGCCGTTCGCCGCATAAGGCCCGGTGCGATAGCTGGTATCGACGATGGTCAGCTCCGCAAGCGCGGGGCTCGCCACCATCGCCACAGCCGCAATCGCTGTCAGCAGTCTCTGTTTCATCGGTTTGTTCCTCCCTTGGTATGTCCGATGTCTTGTCATGGGCGCGAGCGCCCAACCCGTAGGGCGGGATTTCATCCCGCCACGCCGCCCCCTAATGCGGAAACGGCCATAGTCTCAGCTTCTCCTTGGCCACCCGCCACAGCTGCGCCAGCCCGTGCGGCTCGGCAACCAGGAATATCACGATCAGCCCGCCCACGATGATGAACTCGAAATGCGCCGCCAGGTCCGTGGGCCAGCCCAGCCCCCCCACCAGCACGTTTTTCAACAACACCGGCAACAGCACCAGGAACGCCGCCCCGGCGAAGGACCCGAAGATCGACCCAAGCCCCCCGATGATCACCATGAACAGCACCAGGAACGACTTGTTGATGCCAAAGACCTCGCCCACTTCCACGGCGCCCAGGTAGACGGCAAAGAACAGCGCGCCGGCAATGCCCACGAAAAAGCCCGACACGGCAAAGGCGCTCAGCTTGGCCTTCAGCGGGTTCACCCCGATGATCTCGGCCGCGATGTCCATGTCCCGGATGGCCATCCACTGCCGCCCCTGCATCCCCCGCGTCAGGTTCCGCGCGACCAGCGCGCAGACTACGGTGAACACCAGACAGAAAAGATACGCAGCCCAGGGCGCGGTCTCGGCGCCCGTGATGGGCACGCCCAGCACCGTCCGTTCCGGCGCGTTGATCTGGCCCGAGGCCGAGTAGTTGTAGAACCACCCCACCCGGTTGAAGAGCCAGACAAGAAAGAACTGCGCCGCCAGCGTCGCCACCGCCAGGTAGAACCCCTTGATGCGCAAGCTGGGCAGGCCGAACAGCACACAAACCCCCGCCGTGATCCCGCCCGAGATGATCACGTGGAAAAAGATACTCACCTCCGGGAATCCGGTCATCAGCTTGTAACAGGCATAGGCCCCCACGGCCATGAACCCCCCGGTGCCCAGGCTCACCTGCCCGCAATAACCCACCAGGATATTCAGCCCGATCGCCGCGATCGAATATATCAGGAACGGCAGGAAAACCGCGTTCACCCAGTAGTCGTTGATCACGAAGGGCACGATGGCGAACGCCACCAGCAACACCGCGTAGTAGCGAAACCTGTCGAACTTGATCGGAAAGGTCTGGCTGTCCGCCACGTAGGACGTCTTGAAGTCGCCCGCCTCACGATAAAACATCAGATCTCTCCTCCACCAAAGTCACATGCGCCGGACGAAGGTCCCGGGCGGGCGGGTGCCGTGGCCCGCAGGGACACGCGGTCGCCCGCACGGGGCCGCTCAAACAGGTTCCGCATCGTCATCCTCCCGCGTCATCACCCGGTTCGCGGGCCGGGCATAGCCCGTCTCCTCCGCGTGCCGCACCAGCCAGAGCCAGGCCAGCATCCCCGCGCCGCCGCCCAGCGCCGCCAGGACCGCAGCCACCACCATCTGACCAGCCGACTCCACGCCAGACGTCAGCGCAAGGTACCCGAAGGCCCAGAACCCGGACCACGCGACCACGTTCAAAATCGCGATCAGCTGTCTCATGCCCCGGCCTCTTCCTCGAACGTCGCCGCGTCGCCGGGCCAGTCGTCGCCCTGCGGCCCCACCAGGCAGAACCTGTGCCCGGTCGGCGCCTCCATCACGATCCAGCCGCGCAGCCGGTCGACCTCGCGCGCGCCCAGCGCCGTCAGCCGCGCGCACTCCGCCTCCTGGTCGTCGGTCTCGATATCCAGATGCACCCGCGGCGCGTGATCCACCGCCTGCAGCAACACCTTCGGGTGCCCGCGATGCCCGTCGAACTCGGTGTATTTCCCGCGTTCGTCCATCTTTGCGTCCTTGCCCAGTGCCGCCGACCAGAACGCCGTCGCCTCCGACAGGTCGTCGGTCTGGCAGTCGATGCAGACCACGCTGATGCGCGCCTTGTGGGTCATGCCCCGCTCTCCCCGTCCTTCAGCATATCCGCTTTCAGCGCCGCGAACTTCGCCTGCGCCGCGCCCCAGCTTTCCTCGGCGCGCCCCGCCATGGAAATCTCCGCGCCGCAAGTGCCGCAGGCAAAAGATGCCCCGTCCATCAGCGCCCGCGTCTCTATCGCGATGGGCGTGCCGCAATCCGGGCAGTCTATGCTCTGCTCAAGGCGCACCGCTCATACCCTCTCGATGATCTTCTCGCCGAACAGGCCCTGCGGTCGGAACACCAGGAAGATCAGCGCCAGCACATAGGCAAACCAGATCTCGGTCGCCCCGCCGAGGTAGGGCGCGCCGATGGCGAACTCGAAAAGCTTCTCGCCCACCCCGATCAGCAAGCCGCCCACGATGGCCCCGGGGATCGAGGTGAAGCCGCCCAGCATCAGCACGGGCAGCGCTTTCAGCGCGATCAGCGACAGCGAGAACTGCACGCCCGACTTGGTGCCCCACATGATCCCCGCGACCAGCGCCACGAACCCGGCCAGCGACCACACCATCACCCAGATGAAGTTCAGCGAAATGCCCACCGACAGCGCCGCCTGGTGATCGTCCGCCACGGCCCGCATCGCGCGCCCCTGTTTGGTGTATTGCGCGAAGACGATCAGCGTGAAGACCAGCGCGGCCGCGATCACCGTCGCCACGATGTCCAGGTTGTCGATGAAAAAGCCGTAACCGAACCACCCCGCCGTGGTCTCGTCGATCACCTCGTTGATCCCCTGCGGCAGGCCGACATCCATCGTCTTGATGTCCGACCCCCACATCATGTCCCCAAACCCTTCGAGGAAATAGGCAAGCCCGATGGTGGCCATGAACAGGATGATCGGCTCCTGGTTCACCAGGTGCTTGAAGATCAGCGTATTCACCGCCCAGGCCAGCGCGACCATCACCACCATCGTCAGCAGGATCGCGGCCAGCGCCGGCACGTGCCAGCCGAAATGGTGGATTTCCGTGCCGAAGATCGCGTTGATCAGGTGGCTGAATGGCACCTGCCCTTCCATGATCCCCACCAGCGTCAGCGCCGCGAACAGCGCCATGACCCCTTGCGCATAATTGAAGATGCCGCTGGCCTTGTAGATCAGCACGAAGCCCAGCGCGACCAGCGCATAGAGCACCCCGGCCATCAGACCGTTCAGGAACACTTCCATGCCGAATATCAGTTGATCAGGCATCACGAACCTCCTTCGCATTCCCGCCCCGGACCTGATCCGGGGCCTCCCGGCCACCGAGGTCCCGGCTCAAGGCCGGGACGGCGGACCGCCGGACATCGACCATGCGCCCCGTAGGATGGGTGGAAACCCATCTTTGATGGGTGGAAACCCATCTTTGGTGGGTGAAAACCCACGCAGACCGTCCCGCATCAATCATGCGCCACCCCCAGATAGGCGTCGATCACCGCCTGGTTGCTGCGCACCTCGTCGGGCGTGCCATCCCCGATCTTCTTGCCGTAATCCATCACCACGACACGGTCGGAAAGGTCCATCACAACTCCCATGTCATGCTCGATAAGAACAATCGTGGTCCCGAACTCGTCATTCACGTCGAGGACAAAGCGGCTCATGTCCTCCTTCTCCTCCACGTTCATCCCCGCCATCGGCTCGTCCAGCAGCAGGATCGACGGCTCGGCGGCCAGCGCCCGGGCCAACTCCACGCGCTTCTTAAGGCCGTAGGGAAGCCGCCCAACCGGCGTCTTGCGAATATGCTGGATTTCCAGAAAGTCGATGATCCGCTCCACGAAAGCCCGGTTCTCGACCTCCTCGCGCTCGGCCTTGCCTTTCCACAGCGATTGCGAAAACAGCCCCGATTTCATCTGCCGGATGCGCCCTGTCATCACGTTGTCCAGCACGCTCATCCCCTCGAAGAGCGCGATGTTCTGGAACGTCCGCGCAATCCCCTGCTGCGCCACCTGATAGGGCTTCATCTGCGGGCGCTTCTCGCCCTTGTACCAGACCTCGCCCTCCTGCGGATTGTAGAAGCCACTGATGACATTCAGCATCGAGGACTTGCCCGCACCATTGGGCCCGATGATCGCCCGGATCTCGCCCTCGCGCACGTCAAAGCTGATGTCCTGGATCGCAACCACACCGCCGAAACGCAGCGTGATGTTCTTCATCTCCATCACCACGCCGCCAATCTTGCGACCATCCTCGGTGGTGTAACCTTCGGTCTGATCAAGCATCAAAACTCTCCCAAAACGCCACGGGATGGCGGGCGGGGCGATAGCGCAGCTGAGCGTCGTCCCGTCATTCCGCCGCCACCTTCTCCTGCGCCACCGGCACCACCTGCGCCTCCACGATCTTCAGCGTGGCCGAGATGCTGCCCTTGCGCCCGTCCTCATAGGTGACTTCCGTGGTGGTGAACTTCTCCTCCGAGCCGTCATAGAGCGCGCCCAGCAACTCCTCGAATTTCTCCGAGATCACGCCCCGACGCACCTTCCGAGTCCGGGTCATCTCGCCGTCATCCGCATCCAGCTCCTTGTGCAGCACCAGAAAACGGTGCACCTGGCAATGCGCCAGCATCGGGTCCTCGGCGAGGCTCCGGTTCACCTCTTCCACATGTTCCTTCACCGTCTCCAGCACACGCGGATGCCCCGCCAGTTCCTGGTAGGAGGCATAACCGATATTGTTCCGCTCGGCCCAGTTGCCCACGGCATTCAGGTCAATATTGATAAACGCCGTGCACTGTTCCCTCTGGTTGCCGAACACCACGGCTTCCAGAATATTGGGATAGAATTTCAGCTTGTTTTCCACGTATTTGGGCGCGAACAGGCTGCCATCGGCCATCTTGCCCACATCCTTGGCGCGGTCGATGATCTTCAGATGCCCGGTCGCCTCGTCGATGAACCCGGCATCGCCCGTCGCGACCCAGCCCTCGGCATCCTTGGTGCTCGCCGTGCTCTCGGCGTTCTTGTAGTATTCCTCGAACACGCCATCGCCGCGATAGAACACCTCGCCGCTCTCGGCGATACGCAACTCCACGCCCGGTGCTGCCACGCCCACCGTGTCGCTGTAAACCTCGCCATCGGGCTGCAGAGTGATGAACACCGACGCCTCGGTCTGCCCGTAAAGCTGCTTCAGGTTGATGCCGAGGCTACGGTAGAAATCGAAAATCTCCGGCCCGATCGCCTCGCCAGCGGTATAGCCCACGCGCACGCGCCCGAACCCCAGAGTGTCCTTCAACGGGCCGTACACCAGCAACCCGCCAAGGCGGTATTTCAGCCGGTCCCAGCCGCTGACACTCTTTCCGTCCAATATCGCCGGCCCCACCTTCCGCGCATGTTCCATGAAGGTATGGAACAGCCATTGCTTCATCCGGCTGGCATCCTCCATCCGGATCATCACGTTGGTCAGCTGCCCCTCGAACACCCGCGGCGGAGCGAAATAATAAGTCGGCCCGATCTCGCGCAGGTTTACCTGCATCGTGTCCGGGCTCTCGGGGCAGTTCACGCAGAACCCGCACCAATAGGCCTGCCCGATGGAAAAGATGAAATCCCCCACCCAGGCCATCGGCAGGTAGGCCAGCACTTCCTCGTTCCGCGTCAGGTGATCGAACTCCGACGAGGATTTGGACGCCTCGATGATGTTGCGGTTCGACAGCACCACGCCCTTCGGCTTGCCCGTGGTCCCCGAGGTATACAGCATCACGCAAGTGCTGTCGTAATCCAGGGCCTCGCGCCGCGCCTTCAGCTCAGACATCAACGTGTCTTTCGCCGCACGCCCCTGTTCCTGAACCTCCGTAAAGGGATGCAGCTTGCCATGATCGTACTTCCGCAAACCCCTCGGATCGACATAGATCATGTGCTCGAACTGATGCAGCTGGTCCTGAATGTCGATGATCTTGTCGACCTGCTCCTGGTCCTCGACAATGGCGAACCGCGCGCCGCAATGGTCCAGCACATAGGCCATCTCGTCGCTGGCGCTGTCCTGATAGACCGGCACCGGGATCGCGCCCACCGACTGCGCGGCGACCATCGACCAGTAGAAATAGGGCCGGTTGCGCCCGATAATGGCAATGAAGTCGCCTTTATCGACGCCAAGCTTCAACAGCCCCAGCGCCAGCGCCTCGATCTCCTGCTCCGCCTCGGCCCAGGTCCAGCTTTGCCAGATCCCGTATTCCTTCTCCCGATAGGCGGGGCGGTTGCCGAACTGGGCGGCGTTGCGCTGCAAAAGCGCCGGAATGGACCCAAGCCCATCCGCGCCTCTCGACGACTGTGCCAAATTGTGTCCTCCCTTTGTCCGCTCTCTCCCGCGAACAGACCGCTCCCCCTGGGGACGATTCTTGATCCACCATAGAGTGCGCAGCCGACGCTGAGCGTCAACTTTTTCCTGATCTTTTCCCAATCCTTACGAATTGTAACAGGCGCCACGTAAGCCGTGCGATTGCCAGACCGCGGGCTGGCGAGCGACCTTCCATCAGCGCGCTTTATCCACGCCAAATCCGCAAAACCTGCATTCGACGCGCCCACGTCCCCCAATCGCCAGCCCGTCCGGGCGGCCCCCTTTCGGCGATTGCAGGCAATTGCCTTTCGGTCAGCGGACGATCGCGCGGCGGCCTGCGGCCTCGATTCCGCGCAGGCCATTACCAACCGTCATCCCGGACTTGATCCGGGATCTCCTGCCCCGACGCAGCCCCACCCTTGACATGCCCGCCATTTCCCCGTCGATTGCCCCTCTCGCAAGAGGATCGCCACCATGACGAAACCACGGATGGATTTCTGGTTCGAATTCGCCTCGACCTATTCCTATCTCAGCGTCATGCGCCTGCCCGCCCGCGCGACGCAGGCCGGTGTGGCCGTCCGCTGGCGCCCCTTCCTGCTCGGCCCGATCTTCGCCGCGCAGGGCTGGGACACCTCGCCGTTCAAGATCTACGCCGCCAAGGGCAATTACATGTGGCGCGACATGGAACGCCGCTGCGCCGCGCGCGGCCTCACGTTCAAACGCTCCGACACCATGCCCCAGCACAGCGTGCTGGCCGCCCGCACCGCGCAGCTGGCGCTCGAACACCCCCAGGGCATCGCCTTTTGCCAGAACCTCTATCTCATGCAGTTCGCCGAAGGCCTGAACATCGCCGATGCGGACGTCATCGCCGCCTGCCTTTCGGCGGCCAACCTCCCAGCCGACCTGATCGACAAGGCCCAGGCCGACCCCAACAAGCACCGCCTGCGAGACACCACCGAAGAGGCCATGCGCCGCGGCATCTTCGGCGCGCCCAGCTTCACCGTGGGCGAAGAGCTCTTCTGGGGTGACGACCAGCTCGATACCGCCCTCGACTGGGCCCAGAGGCACGCCGCATGACCCAGCGCGACACCACCCGCATGACCACGGCGGGCCTCAACCTCATCCAGCAGGCCCTCACCATCTACGACGCCGATCTCGATCTCGCCGTCTGCAACCGCCGCTTCCAGGAGATGTTCGACCTGCCCGACCGGCTGGTCACCCCCGGCGCGCATTTCGAGGACACCATCCGCTTTCTGGCCGAGCGCGGCGACTATGGCGAGGTGACCGACCTCGACCGTTTCGTCGCCGACCGGGTCGAGACCGCCCGCGCGTTCGAGCCGCATTACATGGAACGCACCCGCGCCAACGGCCGCACCATCAGCGTCGAAGGCTCGCCCCTGCCCCAGGGCGGCTGGGTCACCGTCTACACCGACATCTCCCGCGCCAAGCAGCAGGAGGCGCTGCTCGCCGCCCGGTCCGAGGAACTGTCGGACCGGCTGGTCACCTATTCCGACGACCTCGCGGCGGCCAACCGGCAACTGGAATCCACCATCATCGCGCTGGAAGAGGCCAAGCGCCAGGCGTCCGAGGCCGAGGCCCGAATGCGCCTGACGACCGAGATGGTGCCCGCCCATATCGCCCATGTCGGCCCCGACCGGCGCTACACCTATTCCAACCGCCGCCTGTCGCTGGTCATGCCGGGCAGCACCGCCGATCCGGTCGGCCTCGCCCCCGCCGACGCGCTGGGGGACGAGACCTTCGCCAACATCGCCCCCCATCTCGACCGCGCCTATGCCGGCGAGCCGTCGGTGTTCGAGTTCACCCACGCCGCCAGCTCCCGTCGCATCCGCGTGGCGCTCACCCCCGATCCGGCCACCGGCGGGGTCTATATCCTGTCGATGGACATCACCGAAGAGGCCCAGACCCGCGCCGCCCTGGGCCAGCACCGCCGCCGCGAAATGGCCGCCCAGCTGACCTCCGGCCTCGCGCATGATTTCTCGAACCTGCTGACCATCATCCTCGGGATGCAGTCCCGCCTGCAATCCATGTCCCTGCCCGAGGAGGCCGCCGACCTCATCGCCGCCACCTTGGGCGCGGCGCGGCGCGGCGGCACCCTGCTCGACCGCATCGCCGACATGACCGGCCCGCGCGAACACATGCCCGTGCCCACCGACCTGCCCGCCTTCCTCAACGACCTGGAACCGCTGGCCCGCTCGGTCCTGCCCGACACGATCACCCTCGATATCCGCCCAGCCGACGCACCCCGCACCTGCCTGCTCGATCCCGGCATGTTGCAGGATTCGCTCATCAACCTCTTGCTCAACGCCCGCGACGCCATCGCGGGCCCGGGCCGCATCTCGCTCAAGGTCACCACCGTCCAGGACACCTGGCTCGACGTCGCCGTGTCCGACACCGGCCCCGGCTTTTCCGATCACGTCCGCAGCCACGCTTTCGATCCGTTCTTCACCACCAAGGGCGGCGAAGGCTCGGGGCTGGGCCTCACCATGGTCTACAACATGACCAAGCTCGCCGGCGGCCGCGTCATGATCGACAACACCGACGCGGGCGGTCAGGTCACCCTGCGCCTGCCCCTGCGCGAGGCCAGCGCCGACGACACTCCCGGCTTCGTCCTCCTGGTCGAGGACAGCGCCGACCTGCGCGAAAGCATCCGCGCCATGCTCCGTGCCGATGGCCACCAGGTGATCGAGGCCACCAGCGCGACCGAGGCGCAGGCGCTGCTGCACGGCCTGCCCGAGATCACCGCCATCCTCAGCGACATCACCCTCGAAGGCGAGGCCACCGGCCTCGACCTCATCGACGCCCTGCCGGCGCGGCACCCGCCCGCGGTGCTCATGACCTCGCTGCCGCCCTCCGATCCGCTGCACGCCGCCGCCCTCGCCCGCGCCCCGGTGCTGCGCAAACCGTTCCACCCCGGCGCCCTGCGCGCCGCCCTGTCTGGCGGAGCGCCGCGATGACCGCCACCACCCCCCTCGTCACCATCCTCGACGATGAACCGGCCATTCGCACCATGCTGGCGCAGGCGCTGGAAGAGGCCGGCTTTCGCACCCTCACCTTCGCGCGCGCGACCGAATTCGAGGCCGCGCTGCGCTCCACCTCTCCCGATATCTGCCTGGTCGACCTCTCGCTGCCCGACCGTGACGGGCTGACCCTGGTGCACCGCCTCGCACTGGAACAGGGCGCGCGCGTCATCATCATCTCCGGCCGCGCCGAGGTACAGGACCGCGTCACCGGGCTGGAGCTTGGCGCCGACGACTACATCATCAAACCCTTCGATCCGGCCGAGGTCGTGGCCCGCATCCGCGCCCGCCTGCGCCGCGACGCGCCCACCTCGCAGACCGGCAACACCGCCCGCTTCGGTCCCTGGACCGCGCATTTCGACCGCTACGTGCTGGAAGACGAAACCGGGCAGGAAACCCCCTTTTCCCATGCCGAGGGCGAGGTGCTGCGCCTCTTTCTCGACCGCCCCAAGCGCCTGATCTCGCGCCAGGCCATGCAAGAGGCCCTGGGCGGCGCCGCCGGCGAAAGCTTCGACCGCGCCATGGACGTCCGCATCTCGCGCCTGCGCACCAAGCTGCGCGAAGACCCCAAGAACCCCCGCCTGATCAAGACGATCTACGGCGCGGGCTATATCTTCCTCGGCGATGTCAGCTGGGGCCCTGCATAACGCACGCGCAACCGCGTAGGGTGGGTGACAACCCACGCGCCCCCTCCCCGAAACACCCCTCACCCGCCACCAACGCCCTCCGGTCCATCCTGCCGCGACTCATTCCAGACCCGTCACAACCACCACGTAGGGAGGGTGAAAACCCACGCGCCCCGTCCCCGAAATATTCCGCGCAACCGCCTTCACCCTCCCGCGCCCCGGCGCTAGGTTGCCCGCATCTGAGACAACGAAGGCATCCACCTTGGCGGAACTCATCCTTGTGCGGCACGGGCAGGCCAACAGCCACGCCACCGACGAAGCGGGCTACGACCAACTCTCCGACCTCGGCGCCGACCAGGCCCGCTGGCTGGGCGAGCATCTGGCCGCCACCAACCCGCATTTCGACCGCGTCCTCACCGGCACGCTGCAACGCCAGGTCGACACCGCCCACCACATGGGCGTCACCGTCACCACCCGGGATCCGCGCCTGAACGAGCTCAGCTATTTCGCCCTCGCCCAGGCCGCCTTCGACGCCCATGCCATCCCGGTGCCCACCGACCCCTCGCAATTCGCCACGCATCTGCCCCGTGTCATCACCCTATGGACCACCGGCGACCTGCCCGGCGTCCCCGAAAGCTTCGACGCCTTCGCCGCCCGCATCGTCGAGGTCCTGACCGAGCAATGCGCCGACGCGGGCCGCACCCTGCTGGTCACCTCCGGCGGCGTCATCGGCATGGCCCTGCGCCATGTGCTCGACCTCGACAACACCGCCATGGCCCGCGTCATGCTGCAAATCAACAATGCCTCCATGCACCGCCTCAGCTACGTGCACGACACGCTCATGGTGGCGGGCTTCAACGCCATTCCACATCTCGACCGTCCCGACCGGGCCCATGCCCGCACCTATGTCTGAAGGACCCACGCGCATGAAATTCTACTACGCCCCCGGCACCATTTCGGTCGCCACCGGCCTCCTGCTGCAAGAGGCCGGGCTGGACCATACCCCCGTCGCGCTCAGCTTCGCCGACGGCGACCAGACCAAGCCCGACTACCTCGCGCTCAATCCCAAGGGCCGCGTCCCCGCGCTCGTGACGGATCATGGCGTTCTGACGGAAACCGGCGCCATCGCCGAATTCATCGCCGCCCAGGTGCCCGACAAAGGCCTCGTCCCTGCCGACCCGTGGCAGGCCGGCCAGATGCGCAGCATCTGCTACTACCTTGCATCGACCATGCACGTGAACCACGCCCACGGCCCCCGGGGCATCCGCTGGGCCGACAGCGACGCGGCGCTAGCGGACATGAAGGCAAAGATGCCCCAAACCATGACCGACAGCTGCACCTTCATCGAGGAAAACTGCACCTTCGCCCCCTTCGTCATGGGCGAAGAAATGACCATCGCCGATCCTTGGCTCTTCGCCATCTGCTGCTGGCTCGAGACTGACAATGTCGACGTAGACCGTTTTCCCAAGATCAAGGCCCACCGCACCATGATGTCCGCCCGCCCCTCGGCCGCAGCCATCCGCGCCTACGGCCTGCTGACGAAAGACTTCGCATGACCCACCTCTGGCTCCGCGCCGAACAGCGCGACAACGAAGACCGCACCGGCCTCACCCCCGACGGCGCCGCCGCCCTCATCGCACAGGGCATGGATATCAGCGTCGAGGACAGCCCCGACCGCATCATCCCCACCGACCGCTATGCCGACGCGGGCGCCACCATCGTGCCGCAGAACGCATGGCCCGACGCGCCCCGCGACGCCATCATCTTCGGGCTCAAAGAGCTGCCCGACGACGGCACGCCCCTGCCGCACCGCCACATCATGTTCGGCCACGCCTTCAAGGGCCAGCATTCCGGCCGCCGCCTGCTGGACCGTTTCAAGGCCGGGGGCGGCACGCTCTACGACCTGGAATACCTGGTGGATGAACAGGGCCGCCGCGTCGCCGCCTTCGGCTACTGGGCGGGCTATGCCGGTGCCGCCGTCAGCCTCTTCGCCTTGGCCGCCCAGCAACAGGGCCGGACCTGTCCGCCCGTCTCAGCCTACCCGGACAAGGACGCGCTGCTGACCGACCTGGCGCAGGCGCTCGACACCACCGGCCACGACCGTCCTTCCGCCATCGTCATCGGCGCGCTCGGCCGCGTCGGCACCGGCGCCGCCGACCTCTGCACCGCGATGGACGTCACCCCCACCCGGTGGGACATGGACGAAACCGCCCATGGCGGCCCCTTCCCCGAGATCCTGGACCACGATCTTTTTCTCAACTGCATCTTCGCCCGCCCCGGCACGCCCGTCTTCGTGCCGGCAGAGGCCCTGACCGCCCCCCGCCGCCTGACCGTCATCGGCGACGTCGCCTGCGACCCCGACAGCGATTACAACCCCGTGCCGGTCTACTCCCAGGCCACCACCTGGGACGCGCCGGTGACCCGCGTGCACGACGCGCCCCCGCTCGACGTCATGGCGATCGACAACCTGCCGTCGCTCCTGCCGCTGGAATCCTCGCAGGACTATGCCAGCCAACTCTTGCCATCCCTGAAAACACTGGACAAACTGGACGCCGGAGTATGGGCGCGCGCGGAACGGACCTTCCGCGAGCACGTTTGAAGGGGACACCAACATGACAATCCACTGGTGTGGCACCGGCCTTTCGGCGGTGCCCGGCCTGCGCAGGCTGATCGAGACGGGCCATTCCGTCACCGTCTGGAACCGCTCTCTGGACAAGGCCGAGGCCGCCGTGGGCGACCTCACGAACCGCATCCGCGCCTTCGATTTCGACATGCTCTCGTCCGAGGTTCAGGAGGGCGACATCGTGGTGTCCATGCTCCCCGGCGACTGGCACGTGCCCATCGCCGAGATGTGCATCAACAAGGGCGCACACTTCGTCTCAAGCTCCTACATCGCCCCCGAGATGCGCGAACTCCACGCCAAGGCGCTCCTGCGCGGCGTTTCCGTGGTCAACGAAATCGGCCTCGATCCCGGCATCGACCACCTGATGGCCCACCACCTGATGGCCGACTACCGCGCCTCGGCGGCCTTCAACCCCGAAAACGACCTCAGCTTTCTCAGCTATTGCGGCGGCATCCCCAAAAACCCCAACCCCTTCCGCTACAAATTCAGCTGGTCGCCGCTCGGCGTGCTCAAGGCCCTGCGCTCGCCCTCCCGCTCGATCCGCAACTACTCGGAGTTGAACGTCCAGCGCCCCTGGGACGCGCTCGGCACCTACACCGCGCCCCTGCCCACGCCCGAAACGTTCGAGGTCTACCCCAACCGCGACAGCCTGCCCTTCCTCGACGATTACGGCTTCGAGCCCGCGTGGCGGGTCAAGGAATTCGTCCGCGGCACACTGCGCCTCAACGGCTGGTCCGACGCCTGGGCCGATGTCTTCGCCGAAATCGAAACGCTCGAAGGCCCCGAAGGCGAGACAAGGCTCAAGGAAATGTCCGACCAGTTCTGGCGCGACAACGCCTATGGCGAGGATGACCCCGACCGCGTCGTGCTCTGTGTCGACCTCAAGGCCGAACGCGGCGGCGACGCCGTCTGGCACAAGACCTTTGTCATGGATGCCTGGGGCGACGCGCGCGGCACGGCGATGTCCCGGCTGGTGTCGGTCCCGGTGTCCCTCGCGGTCGAGGCTGTGGCGCAAGGCCAAATCCCCGCCGGCGTCAGCCCCGCGCCCAACGACCCCAGGCTGGTGGAACGCCTGCTGTCAGAGGTCGACCGGCTGGCGCAGCACCTTCAGGTCGTGGATCACCTCGGCTGAGGGCCTTGCAAAAGGCGTAGGGTGGGCGAAAGCCCACGCGCCACCCTCGCCACTGTGGCCCCGGTCCTAGAACCGATAGGACATCCGCAGACGATAGGTCATGCCGTCGACGCTGCCCGACGGGGACACGTCGTCGAACTCGTGGTACAGCGCATCGGCGCCCGCGACCCATTTCTCGCTCAGCTTGAAATCGACCCCGGCACCGGCCACCCAGCCCCAGCTGTCGATGCTGATCGCACCGCCGCCACCGCTCATGTAGGCCGCGCCGCCGGTCCCGTAGACGAACGCGCTGCCGGTATCGAGGCCGACGCGCAGGCGCAGGCGGGAAATCGAGTCCACGTCCACGGTGTTGAACGAGATATCGGTAAAGTCGATATCGCCCTCGACGCCGTAGACCAGCGTGCCGCGATCCCAGTTGTATCCGGCGTGAACACCGCCCAGAAAGCCATCGTCGTCAAGATTGATGACCTGCGGAATGTTCGCCCCGGCAGGCGGAGGCAAGGTTGCGTCAAGATCGAAATCGCCGAAACCCAGCTGCACACCGACATACGGCCCGGCCCAGTCCGAAACCGGCACGGGCGGCGGCGGCACGTAGGGATCCGCCGGCGGCGTTAGGTTGCCTGCCAGTGCGGGGGCGGCCGTGATTGAAACGATGGCTGCGACGACGACAGATGTTTTCATTTCATCCTCCTGAAAACGCCTTTGAGCCGGAGCATACCACATTCCGCGCCAATTCTGGCGCTCGCCGCGCGGCCGGCTGCATTTTCCCGCCCCCGCGGGCAAAGGCGCAACACTGCGTAGGGTGGGTGAGAACCCACCTGTGGTGGACGAAAACCCACCACGCCGCGAAAATCACCCGCCGCGCACCAGGTCGTCCTCGTCGTCCTGCGCCGACAGGCCCAGCTCGTCCAACCCGTTTTCCAGATGATCCGACAAATGCGGCGTGCCCAGAAGGTAATCCGCCGTCGGCGTCGTGGCCTCCTCCCGCGCGGTCGCCTTGGCCTCTTCGATCTCGTCGGCCCCGAAGCTGCCGCGCCCGATCCACATCAACGCCACCAGGCTGGCCTGTTCGTCCTCGGCCAGCCGCTCGATGAACGCCCTCAGCTCTCCTTCCGCGCGGTCCAGTTCGCGCGACATGAGGATCACCTGGGCGACTTTGTACGTGCTGATATCCAGCATGTCCCGACCTCCTTTTCCGGCTCTCAGTCTACCGGAAAGATGGCCTCAAAGACAGACGCCGACCTTGATCTCACGCAAACAGGCGGAAATAGAGCCAGTTGGGCAAAAACCGCGCACCGCGGAAAACAAGGCTGAACCAGCTGGGAAAGTTCCGGTCGAACGCGTTCTCGTCGTTCATCAGCTCGAACATGATCTGAGCGGCCTCTTCGGGCTCCATCAGCCCCGGCATCTTGAAATCGTTCTTATCGGTCAGCCGCGTGCGGATGAAACCCGGGTTGGCGCATTGCACCAGCACGCCCGTGCGCCACAAATCCGCCCGCATACTCTGCGCCAGCGACATGATCCCGGCCTTCGACGCGCCATATCCAATGGCCCCCGGCAGCCCGCGAAAGCCCACCAGCGAGCCAGTCACAACGATGTGTCCGTGGTCCCGCGTAACCATCTTGGGCACCACGTGGTTCAGCACCCGCACCGTGCCGGTGAAATTCACGTCCGCCATCGCGGTCACCTGCTCGGGCTCCCACTCCGTCGCCTTCATCGGCCAGTAGACCCCGGCGAGCGTCACCACCCCGTCGATCTCGCCCACCTCTTCGGCGGCCGCCTTTACGCTTTCCTCGTCGGTTACATCAACGGTCACGATACTGGATCGCCCCGGCAGCATCTCCGCCACCTCCTTCAGCCGGTCCTCGCTACGCGCCGACAGGATCACCTCCGCCCCCACCGCGCTCAGTTTCCGTGCCAATGCCGCGCCAAGGCCTTCGCTGGCACCCACCAGCCAATAGCGTTTTCCAGTCCAGTCCATTATGCCGCTTTCTGAATATCCGTATCGTCCAACTTTTGCAGGGTCGCCACAAGCTCGGCGACCTTGATCCCATACTTGCGGAACTGGCTGCGGTTCACAATGGTTCCACCCGGCGTCAGGTACATCCAGTCCTCGACGCTCAGAACATGACCACCCGCCTCGGCGGGCAGGCGAATATCATAGCACAATTGCACCGCCGCCCCAGCGTGCCGGCCTTGCCCGGTGCCGACCACGTCATCGGCCTCGGCCCGGATGCGCCCGTCATTGCCCAGCTCCAGCCGCCACTCGCGCTCCTGCACCGTGCCGCTGTCATAGGTGAAACGCTCGGCCATCACCCCCTTGTTGCCGTCCCAGCGCGCATCGAACCGGGCCGAAAACCGCGACGCCACCCGCCCCAATGGCCCGTAAATCACCCCCTCGCAGCGCATCGGCCCGTTCAGATGCTGGCGCAGGTCGAACCGCGGCAGCGTGTCGGCGTAATCCTCCACGCTTTGCGCCCGGAACCCGACGAACCGATTGCGCAGCATGGCAACCCCGGTCGCCAGCGCCGCCCCGCACATGATCAGAAATCCTTCGAACATCATCTCCGTCTCCCCGCTTCAACCATGGCCCCCTGGGGCGCGTCCCCGCCCCCGGGCACCGTTGCCAGCAGCGCGATCGCCGCCAGTTTCAGAACGCACGGCACCGCCCCGTACAGCAGGCCCAGCGCCCATAACGCGTCTTCCGAATTCTCCTGCCCCGAGGCATAGCCGACCGACTCCAGCAGCGGCAGCAGGCCCACCGCCGCAATCGCCAGCGTGATCTTCGACACGAAGGACCACAGGCTGAAGCCCTCGGCCGCCCCCGGCGACACCTCCGCCATCCGGTCGGCAAAAAGCGCCGGCAACAGCGTCATGTCCGCCCCCAGCGCCACGCCGGTCAGCACGCAGATGACCGCAAAGGCCCAGACATCACCCGCGCCCAGCATCACAGCAAAGCCAAAGGCCGCGATGGCCAGCACCATCGCCCAGATCAGCACCCGCCGCGCGCCATAACTCTCGGCCAGCTTGCCCCACACCGGCGCCGCCGCCGCCGCGCTCAGGAAGAACACCAGCAGCAGCGGCCCTTCCCAGCCCGGTGCCGCCAGCCGGTCCTCCACATAGAACAAAAACAGCGTCGAACTCACCGCAACCGGCGCCGAGTTGGCCAAGGCCACCAGCAAAAGACGCCGCGCCTTCGCATCGCGCAGCACCGTCCCCAGTTGCGAGGTCACGCCCTCCTCGGGCGGCTGCCCGCGCCACTCGGTGCCCATCGCCCACAGCGCCACCAGCCCCAGCCCGGCAAACGCCACGGCAAACGCCGCGTACCCGCCCAGCGCCACGGGCGCCACGGCGGCGGCACAGATCCCCAACAGCGCCCCGGTCTCGCGCCACCGCGCCACCCGCAGGTGCCCGCCCGTGCCCATACGGCCTGCCACCGACACGCCTTGGGCATAGAAACAGATCGTCAGGTAGCTGAACGCCGAAAACACCAGCGTCAGCATCACCGCGAACCACCACAGGGGTGGCAGCATCGGCTCCACCGCAAAGAGGCCCAGCATCCCCGCGATCATCGCCACCCCGGCGATCACCACGGTCAGCCCGCGATAGCCTGCCGTCATCGCCGACACCCGCCCCAGCAGCGGGTCCTGCACAAAATCCAGCAAGCGCAGCACCCCCAGCACCGTCCCCAGCGCCGCCAGCGACACGCCGTACTCGTCGACGAAAAACTTCGGCGCGTGCATGTACAGCGGCAGCCCCGCCGCCGACAGCATCGCCGCGAACAGCGCAAAGGCCGGCAGGCGCGGCGATTTGCCGGCCCCGCTCATCGGCTCACTTCCCGTGTCGGCGGCTCGGGCCGGTTCTGGAATTTCGCGCCCTTCCACCACAGCTTCAGCGCCTGCCAGTGGATCAGCGCCAGCACCCGGCGCGACCCCAGCGGCCGCCGCGCCAGCGCCTTCAGAACACCCGCCGTGGTCAAGGGCCTGCGGTCCCCCACCAGCGTCGCGATCACCCCGTCCTTGCCCCGGCTCAGGTCGATCCAGATCCCGATCCGGTCGGGCCGGATATCGAACCGGAACGTGTAGTCGCCCTCAATCGTCTGAAACGGCGAGACATGAAACACCTTCTTCGCCCGCAACCGGTCCTCGGGGCCTATGGGGCTGCGATCATCGTGGTGACACAGGTACGAATGCCTGTCGCCATAGGTGTTGGTCACTTCCGCGATCACCACCATCAGGTCATCCGCCGCGTTGTAGCACAGCCAGAACGACACCGGGTTGAAGATATGCCCCAGCACCCGCGGTTGGGCCAAAAGCTCGATCCGCACGGGCGCCGCGAACTGGTGCGCCTCCAGCACCTCGCGCACCCAGGCCGCGCCACGCCCCTGCCCCGGCGGGCCGCCATGATCCCGGTCCCGCAAGCTGAAAAGTCCCGCGTGGTTGCGCCCGAACACCCGGCTCTTCGGCAGCGCGGCTTCCGCATCCACCATCACGTAGTCGATGCCGTACCGGAACGCGTTGCGGACCGCGCCCTTGCGGCCATGCCACGTGTGGCCCGCGATATGATCGGGTCCATTCACGCCGCCGCCGCCGCGCTGTCCCGCGCCAGGATCGCATCGGCCACGTCATAGGCGCTCGACAAACCGTCCTCGTGAAACCCGTTCTTCATCCAGGCCCCGCAGAACCACGTGGCGGTGTCGCCATTGATCCGCGCCACCTCGGCCTGCGCCCGCAGCATGTCCATGTCATAGACCGGGTGCCGCAGCACCGTCTGGTCATAGATCAAATCCTCGCGGATCGGCCGCGTACTGTTCAGCGTCACGAAATGCGGATCGTCCATCGGAATCGGCTGCAGGCTGTTCATCCAGTAGGTCAGGTCGATCTGCCCGTCCCGCTTGGCCGGCCCTTCCATGTAGTTCCACGACGACCACACCGCGCGCCGCTTCGGCATGACGGATGTATCGCAATGCAGCACCACGTCGTTGGGCTGGTATTTCACGCGGCCCAACGCGGCACGTTCCTCGGGCGTCGGGTCTTCCAGCATCTTCAGGCTGTCGTCGCCATGGGTGGCAAAGATCACTTCGTCAAAGCTGTCCCACTCGGCACCATGCGCCCGCACCTCCACACCGCCATGCGTCCGCCTGACCCCGGCAATCGGCGCACCCGTCCGGATGCGCACGCCAAACTTGCGCAACGCCGCTTCCAGCCGCGTCACATACTCGATCGACCCGCCTTGAACCGTGTACCACTGGTGCTGCCCCTCGTAGCCCAGCAGCGCGTGGTTCTCCATGAACCGGATCAGCGCGTGCGCCGGGAAATCCATCACCTTCTCGGTGGGCGTCGACCAGATCGCACCGGTGAACGGGCTCAGGTACCGCTCGCGAAACCACTTCCCCATCCCCATCTTGCGCAACAGCTCCCCGATGCTGGCCTCGGGATGCGCCTCCGCCGTGCGCACCGCCCGCGCGTTGAACCGAAAGATATCGCGCAGCATCATCCACATGCGCGGGTCCAGCACGTTGCGCGTCTGGGCAAAGAACGCCTGCGCCCCGTCCAGCCCGTACTCGAACCGCGTGTCCCGGAACGACGCGCCAAAGCTCATCTTGCTTTCCACCACCGGCACGTCCAGCGCCGCGAACAGCTCTGCCAGATGCGGATAATTGGCATAGTTGAACACGATGAACCCGGTATCCACCGGCTGCGTCCCGTCCTTGCCCGCCATCCTGGTCCGCGCATGTCCGCCCAGCCGCGGCTCGGCCTCGAAAAGCGTCACATCGCACGCGCCGGCCAGCCGCCACGCAGCCCCCAATCCACTGATCCCCGCGCCGATAACTGCGACTTTCTTGCGCAACGGCGCAACTTTCGTAACTGGCATTCCGTGTAGTACCTTTAATTGTCCCTGCTTAAGGTACGACCATGCGTCGAAATCGGATGCAAAGAAACCGACTGAATTTTTTGATCCGATCCGGCAACGGTCGCGTAGCAAGGACATGTTCAGTGACGCTGACGCCATCGAGATCACCGGCCTCCGTGCCGACACCCCGCCTCAGGCGGGCGTGCTCCTTTCGATCCGTGGCAAAGGCAAGAGTATTGAACCGGTGATCGAGAAGACGGAAGAGCATACCCAGGACTGGGCGCAAATCATCGCCCGGATACGCGACCAGCGCGACCGCGCCGCCTTTCAGCGGCTGTTCTCGCATTTCGCCCCACGGGTCAAAGCCTTCCTGATGAAATCCGGGACGGATGCATCACTGGCCGAGGAATGCGCGCAGGAGGTCATGGCGACCCTCTGGCAAAAGGCCCACATGTTCGATCCGTCCCGCGCCAGCGCGGCGACCTGGATCTTCACCATCGCGCGGAACCGCAGGATTGACGCGATCCGCAAGCAAAGACGACCCGAGCCCGAGGAATTGCCCTGGGGCCCGGAGCAGGAACCGGACCAGGCCGATGCCCTGGCCCTGCAACAGGAGAGCGAAAAACTGGGCGCCGCCATCGCGCAGCTGCCCGAAAAACAGAAGGACCTGATCGAAAAGGCCTATTTCGGCGATCTCACCCATTCCGAGATCGCCGAGGAAACCGGCCTCCCGCTCGGGACCATCAAATCGAGGATCAGACTGGCGCTGGACCGCCTGCGCCACCAGATGAAGTGATGACGACGATGACAGACACGATCAAACACCACCTGAGTGACAAGTTGCTCATGGGCTATTCCGCGGGCACCCTGCCCGAGGCGTTCAGCCTCGCGGTGGCGGCACACATCTCCATGTGCGACGAATGCCGCGCCCGGCTCGCGTCCTTCGACGCGGTCGGCGGCGCGCTGATGGAAGACTGCGGCGATGCCGACCTGTCCGACACCGCCTTCGAGGACACGCTGGCCCTGATCGACGCGGCCGACCTCTCCGCGCCCGAGCCGACCCAGACGGTCACCGGCACTCTGCCGCGCCCGCTGCAGGACTATATCGGCGGCGACCTCGACGCGGTGAAATGGAAATCCGTCGGCATGGGCGTGAAACAGGCCATCCTGCCCACCTCGCGCGAGG
The DNA here is from genome assembly GCF_009363735.1 of Roseovarius sp. THAF8. Lineage (NCBI taxonomy): Bacteria > Pseudomonadati > Pseudomonadota > Alphaproteobacteria > Rhodobacterales > Roseobacteraceae > Roseovarius > Roseovarius sp. THAF8. The sequence goes on from NZ_CP045410.1 coordinate 2,046,351, forward strand.
CCACGGCCCGCCTGCTCTACATTCCCGCCGGCGCCGCCGTGCCCGACCACGGCCACCGCGGCACCGAACTGACGCTGGTGCTGCAAGGCGCCTTCGCCGACGAGGTCGACCGCTTCGGCCCCGGCGATATCGAGATCGCGGGCGAAGAGCTCGACCACACGCCCGTGGCCGAGGTGGGCGCCGACTGCATCTGCCTCGCCGTCACCGACGCCCCCCTGCGCTTCCGCGGCTTCCTGCCCCGCATCGCGCAGCCCTTCCTGCGGATCTGACGTTTCAGCGGGGGCAGCTATACCGCGTGCCGGTCCACCATCCAGTCGAAGTTTCCAATGCGTTCCGACCTGGCGACGTCTGCTTTCAGACCGGCGGCGAACTCATCGCTTCCCGGCGCTCATAGAGCGCGCTGCAAACTGCATGAGGCGTTTGAATTTCGGACAATCCATATGGTTCTCCTCCGGGCAATCCGCCACATGCCGCAGCGCATCGCGCAGTCTGGTGAGGCCACGTATCTGGTCATCAAGCGCGTCTGCACGAAGATGCAACTCCGCGCGAGGCAACTGCGGTGATCCATCCCGGGCGAACATCGCTTTGATGTCCTCAAGCGAGAACCCAGCCATTTTGCCAAGTGAAATCAACGCAATCTGGGTAACGACCGGCGCGTCGAACTGTCGTCGCAGGCCGTGCCTTCCGACCGACCGGATCAGTCCGATTTCCTCGTAATATCGCAACGTCGAGGGAGGCAGGCCGCTCTTTTCCGACAGCACACCGATATCAAGCAGTTTCATGGTTGACCTCAAGTTGACTTGAAGTGGCAATGTAGCAACCGACCGCATCAAGAACAAGAGCGCCCCCTATGACCAGAACCGAACAGACCCGATTGCCCATTGCCACGTTGATCACTCTTGCCGCCGCCACGCTGACCGCATCTCTGGGCATTAGCATCGCGTCGGTCTTGCTCCCGAAACTGACACAGGTCTTTTCGGCGACGGTCTCGGGCGTCCAATGGATTGTGCTGATCTACCTCATGTCCATAACCATCGCCATCGTCCCGGCCGGACGGTTGGGCGACCTGTACGGTCATCGCCGCGTGTTCACCTGCGGTCTCTTGATCTTCATCGTCGCATCGGTTCTCTGCGCCACCGCGCCAGACCTTGGCGTGTTGATCGCCGGACGTGCATTGCAAGGGCTAGGCGGCGCTGTTCTGATCGCGCTTCCGATGTCGATGGCGCGCGATCTTGTTCCGACCGAGCGGCTTGGCACGGCAATGGGGTTACTGGGTATGACCTCCGCCGCAGGCACCGCACTTGGTCCCTCGCTTGGCGGTGGGCTGCTCTCTTGGAGCGATTGGCGGATGGCCTTCTGGCTCCTTGCAGCGCTTGGAACTGCCACACTCATTCTTGCCGTCACCGCGTTGCCCCGAAATCCCGCAACGCGGGTCGCATCCATCAAGGAACTGGATCTGCCGGGAACATTTGTACTGGCTATTGCTCTGTCTGCCTATGCGCTTGCGACAAGCGGTGACGCGGCCGGCATCCTGATTCAGCCCATGATGCTGTTCGCAGTTGCCCTGATCGGGGTCGCCTTGTTTGTGATTGTCGAAACTAGGGTGTCTTCACCGCTCGTTCCGCTGAGACTGCTTCGCGACCGCACAACCTGTATTGGCTTCGTCATGAACATGACGGTTGGCACCGTCATGATGTCCACCCTCGTCGTCGGGCCATTTTTCCTGGCATTTTCTCTTGGATTGAACGTTGCGCTGGTCGGGTTGGTTCTGGCGGTCGGTCCAGCCGTATCCGCGCTTTCCGGCGTTCCAGCGGGCCGATTGACGGATCGGGTGGGCGCATCCCGCGTGATCCTGATCGGCCTCCTGCAGGCTGTCTTCGGATTGCTGTGTCTTGCTTTTCTACCCCTATTTTTTGGGGTTGGCGGGTATGTCGTGGCGCTTGTCGTGCTGACCCCGGCCTTTCAGCTGTTTCTAGCCGCCAACAACACACTCGTGATGGTGGGGTCCGACAAAAAGCAACGTGGCCGTCTCTCGGGTTTGCTTGGCTTGTCGCGAAACCTGGGGCTGATGACGGGTGCCTCCGCTATCCCCGCCTTGTTTGTCGGATTCCTTGGCACAGGCAATGTCGCGGAAGCATCGGCGAGGGATGTGGCACATGCCTTTTCCCTGACGTTTGTCGTCGCCGCAAGTTTGGCAATGGTCACGTTGAGTTTGGCGATCTACGGCCGTGCCGGTCTCTCGCGTGGCGTAACGCCTGTTGCTTAATGAGCCGCCATTCGTTCAAAGTACAGCACTCGTCAAAGAGCGCTCGAAGCCGGCAGTCCACCTGGCCGACCGGGCCGCTATCATCACCCCCCTCCCGGGCTTGACCCGGGACCTCCCGGACATGCGCCGACCCTCCGCACTTCCGTTAACCAACCGGCGCCTGACAGTTGCACCGCCGCGATACCACCCGGATACCGACGCGATACCGACGCGGTTTCGGACGCCCCGGCGGGCTTAACCCTTGCCGTACCTCTGTACGAAATTCCGCAGGATCATCTCGGGCGCGAACACGTCCGCCGCCCGGCACATGGCGATCAGATCCTCCGCATCCTCGGGCGGGAAATAGCCCCGATCGCGGTAGATCCTGATCCGCGTCTCGAACCCGTCCGCATCCGCCTCGGGGTGGAACTGCGTGGCATAGACATTCTCTTTGTACCGCAACATCTGGTATGGACACGCCTCGGATCTCACAAGATGCACGCATTCTTCCGGCAGGTCCTGCAAGGCCTCCTTGTGCCCCACGAACGCGTCGAACGCCGTCGGAACGCCCGCCAGCAGCGCATCGTCCTTGCCCTCCGGCGTGACTTCGCAGGCCGATGTGCCCACCGCCTCGCCAAAGGCCCGCTTGCTGACATCGCCCTGCAGGTGCGCCCCAAGGATTCCGATCCCGTAACAGCAACCCAGGAAAGGAAAATCCCGCTCCGTCACCTTGGGCATCAGCCCCAGAACATCCGCCTCGATCCGCGCCTCGATCTCGGATTTTTGCTCCGGCGCATCGCTCACACAGCCCGGACCGCCCCCGACGATCACACCCGAAAAAGTATCCAGATCAATGTCTTCCGGCAACCTCTCCCGGTCCATCCGGATCCGCCGCGCGGCGCCGGCCTCCAATCCGCCCTTGCGCAGGATCGCCGCGAACTCGTCGTCCGACGCCTCGGTTTCCGGGCGCAGTTGCAGGATCAGGAAAGGCTTGGTCATGGTCCATGGCTCCGGCAAGGGGTCCTGTCCATTGGCCTCATTCCGGCGCGCAGGTCAACCCGTCCGCATCCCTTGACCCCGCTTGGCAATAGAATACCCTGCGCCACGACCGGCCGCCGCGAGGAATGCAACGGTGCCATTCTGCTACAGACATGATTTCACGGCGTTATTACGCATCGCAAGGGGTCCGGCATGAGCCGCTCCCTCAGCCTCGCGGCGTATCTCGCCTATGCCCGTCGCGGACCGGCCCGGCCCTACACCCCCAGCCGGGAGCGCCCCTCCGGCCCGTTGTTCTGGGCTCATGCCGCCGACAGCGGCCACGCCGGCGCCTTGCTGCAGCTCTTCGACCGCCTGCGCCTCTACCGTCCGAAACTCTCGCTTCTGCTGACCTCGACGGACACGCCCCCGGCCACGCCCTATCGGGACCGGACCGAAGTCATCTTCGAACAACTGCCCGAAGACAGCGTCGCCACCGCCGAGGCGTTTCTTGGCTGCTGGCGTCCCGACATCGCCCTCTGGACAGGTGGCGGCCTTCAGCCCGCCCTGCTGGATCGCACCGCGGAGATGCACATTCCCATCGCGCTCGTCGATGCCACCGAATCCGCGCTGGCGCGTCCCGCCTGGCGCTGGTTTCCCGACCTGCCCCGCGCCCTGTTGCGCCAGTTCGAGTTCGTCATGGCCCGAGACGAGGCCTCGGCCCGCTTTCTGCGCCGCATGGGCGTGCCCGAACGCGTGGTATCGGTCACCGGCCCGCTGCTCGAAGGCACCGTGTCCCTGCCCTACAACGAGTCCGACCGCGCCGACCTCGCCGCCACCTTGCTGGGCCGTCCGATCTGGCTGGCCGCGATGATCCGCCCCGAAGAGATCGAGACCGTGCTTGACGCCCATCGTGAGATCAGCCGTTTCTCGCACCGGACCCTGCTGGTCATGGCGCCCGAAACCCCGGAGGAGACGGCGCCTTTCCGCGCCGCGCTGGGCGACGCCGGAATGCGGCATATCACCTGGTCCGAAGGCGCGCTGCCGGACGAGACCACCCAGGTGATCCTGGCCGACACACGCGGCGAAATGGGGCTTTGGTACCGCCTTGCGCCGACCACCTTTCTCGGCAGTTCGCTGGTCTCCGGCGCGCATGGATACGACCCGAACGAACCCGCGGCGCACGGCTCGGCCATCCTTTACGGCCCCAATATCCGCCGGTATCTCAACAGCTATTCCCGCTTTGCCGAGGCCGGCGCGGCCCGCATCGTTCGCGATGCCGAAACCCTGGCCGCCGCGGTCAAACGCCTGATCCCCCCCGATCAGTCCGCCGGCATGGCCCATGCGGCCTGGGAGGTCGCCTCGCGCAGCGCCGGGCTGACCGACCGTATCGCCGACCTGCTGAACGACCGGCTCGACCGGCTGGAGGAACATTGATGCGCGCACCCGGCTTCTGGGACAGCACCCCCGACCGGCCCGGACTACGGGCACGGCTTCTGTCGCCCCTGGGCCGCGCCTATGCCCGCGCCACCGCCCGCCGCGTGGCCAGGGCGCCGGAGTTCCGCGCAGAGGTTCCGGTGATCTGCGTCGGCAACCTCAATGCCGGCGGCACCGGCAAGACGCCGACGGTGATCGCGCTCGTCCAGCACTTGCAATCGCGCGGCAGGACCGTTGCCGTCATTTCCCGCGGCCACGGCGGCGCGCTCGACGGCCCCGTCGAGGTGAACGAGCGCACTCACACTGCCCGGGATGTCGGCGACGAACCCCTGCTGGTCGCCGCCTTCACCCGCACCTGGATCGCCCGCGACAGGGCCGCCGCAGCAAGGGCGGCAGCGGCCTCGAACCCGGATGTGATCATCATGGATGACGGTCACCAGAACCCGTCCGTGGCGCGCGACCTGTCGCTTGTCGTGGTCGATGCGGTCAAGGGCTTCGGCAATGGCCGTTGCCTGCCGGCCGGCCCCCTGCGCGAGCCCGTGGAAACCGGCCTCGACCGCGCCGATCTTCTGCTGTCGATCGGCCCCGACGCCGCGCAGATCGCGTTTCGCAAGACCTGGGGCCACGTCATCCTGATCCCCCACGTGAACGGCAGGCTGGACCCGTTGCAGACCGGCATGGACTGGACCGGCACGCGCTTTCTCGCCTTCGCGGGCATCGGCCACCCGGAGAAATTCTTCGCCACCCTGCGCGGCCTCGGCGCCGACCTTTCGCGGGCCGAGGCGCTGGACGATCACCAGCCCCTCACCGAGGCGCTGATGACCCGGCTGGAAAACGAGGCCGCGCTCATTCAAGCCCAGCTCGTCACCACAGAAAAGGACGCGGTCCGCCTGCCCCCGGCCTTCCGCCGCAAGGTCCTGACCTTGCCGGTCCGGCTGACGCTGTCCGACTGGGCGCCGCTGGATGCCAAGCTGGAAAACCTCGGCCTCTGATCCGGCTTTTTCTTGCCCTAAATACTCAAATCAAAAAATAGAGCGTGGCGAAGCCACACAATTTGATCACGCCGGGTCGTCCTCGCCCAGCTTCGGCGAGGCGCGTCCTAACGACAGATCCGCATCGGAAAACCGCATCGGGCTGCGCACGCCCGGCACGCCGTCCACCTCCACCTTAAGGCCCCGCGCCACGACCTGCGGATCGGCAAAGACCTCGGCCATGTCGTTGATCGGCCCCACCGGCACGCCCTGCGCCTCGCACCCGGCTTGCAACGCGGCCTTGCTCAGCCCCTTGGTGTACCCGGTCAGCGCCTCTGTCAGCGCATCGCGATGCGCCACCCGGTCGGCATTGGTGGCATAGTCCGGCGCCGCCTTGACGTCCGTCGCGCCCAGCACGTCGCAGAACCGCCCGAACTGCGCGTCATTGCCCACAGCCACGATCAAAAAGCCGTCCGAACACTCGAACACCTGGTACGGTGACAGGTTCGGATGCTGGTTACCCAGCCTTTGCGGCGGCGTGCCCGTGGCCAGATAATTCATCGCCTGGTTCGCGGTCACCGCCACCGCCGTATCCAGAAGCGCCATGTCGATATGCTGGCCCTTGCCCGTCGCCTGCCGCTGGTGCAATGCGGCCAGGATCGCGGTGCTGGCATAGACGCCGGTGAAGATATCCGTCACCGCCACGCCCACCTTCACCGGCTGGCCTTCGGGATCGCCGGTCATGCTCATCAGCCCCGACATGCCCTGGATGATATAGTCATACCCGGCCTTGCCCGCATAGGGCCCGTCCTGCCCGAACCCGGTGATCGAGCAATAGATCAACCCCGGGTTCACTGTCGCAAGGCTCGGGTAATCCAACCCGTATTTCGCCAGACCGCCGACCTTGAAATTCTCGATCAGGATGTCGGCCTCCGCCACCAGCTCACGGACACGGGCCTGTCCCGCCCCGGTGCGGAAATCCACCGTGACGCTCTGCTTGCCACGGTTGCACGAATGGAAATAGGCGGCCGAGCGGTCGCCGTCACGCTCGATGAACGGAGGCCCCCACTGGCGCGTATCGTCGCCCGCGGGGCTTTCCACCTTGATCACCTCGGCCCCCAGATCGGCCAGCACCTGCCCGGCCCAGGGGCCGGCCAGGATCCGCGCCAGCTCGACGACCTTCAGGCCGACCAGCGGCGCGGGCTTCATTCCGCCAGTTGGTCGTCGATCATCGCCTTCAACTCGTCATAGGACATGTTGGAATGCGTCTCGCCGTTGATCACCAGCGTCGGCGTCGAATTCACGTCGTCGGCCTCGGCATTCTCCTGGAACCAGGCCACCAACGTCTTGGCCTTGTCGGCATCGTTCAGGCAGGCATCCAGCTGGTCGTCGTCCAGCCCCGCGACCTTGCCGATCTTGCGCAACCGCTCCGAGATGGCCACCGGGTCCTGCCCGTCGCCGATCCAGTCCTTCTGCTGGTCATAGATCATCTCGGTGATGCCAAAGAACCGCTCTTCGCCGCCGCAGCGCGCCACCATCGACGCCCAAAGGCCATAACGGTCGAAATAGACGTCGCGATAGGTGAAATGCACCTTCCCTGCGTCGATATACTCGGATTTCAGCTGCTTGAACTGGTTCTCGTGGAAATTCGCGCAATGCGGACAGGTGAAGGACGCGTATTCGACGATCTTCACCGGCGCGCTTTCCTCGCCCAGGGTCATTTCCACGATCGAGGACGTGTCGATCTCTTCCGCCGACGCGTCCGACCCCTCCTGCGCATTGGCGGCGCCCGGCAGGTCGATCACACCGCTGCTTTCGGTGGGTTTTCCGGTCTGCCCGCTCAGCCACCAGCCGCCGCCGGCCGCCAGGACAAGGGCCGCGGCCCCGGAAAGAAGCACGTTTTTCATCTCATCACCTTACGATTTCTGCGTGTTGCTTTTCGTTAATACGTTCCGGCCCAGCTTTTCCAGCGCATCGCGCAATCCCGCATCGCCCACGGGCTGCGCCAGCCTGGCGGCCGCAGCCACGGTCATCTCGCTCGGGGCGGGTTTCTCGGCCGCCTTCGGCCGATGCTCGAAACTGGCCTGCCCTTCGGCAAACCCGGTGGGCGCCGTCTGGGTGATCTGAACGCGCGCGATGGCGTTATAGCCATAGGCGGTGTTCACCCGCTCGCGGAGCGTTTCCTTCTGCATTTCCAGCATCGGCGCCTGTGCGCCCGTGGTCAGCACGACCAGCGTCGCGCCCAGGCCATGACGGGGATAGGTCACCTTGACGGGCCGGCATATCGCGGCGATCTCTTCCCCCGCGATCTCGGGCCAGTGCGTCACCACGCGCGACACCGCAAAGCCCCGGCTTTCCGAGGCTTTCCGGATCCGCGCCCCCAACAGGGCACCGCTGCGCTTGAAGCCTTTCGTCGTGCCCCGATACGCGGGCATGGCTGACCTCCCGTTTCCTCGCCCTAATGTAGAGGGTATGAGGATGAACGACAAACGCAAAGCTGGCAAAGGCGGGATAACAGATGCGTGACACCGAGATGAGCACGGCCTTGCTGGACTGGTACGACCGCCACGCACGCCAGATGCCGTGGCGCGTGCCCCCGGATGCGAAAAAGGCCGGGGTGCGCCCGGACCCTTACGCCGTCTGGCTCTCCGAGGTCATGCTGCAACAAACCACCGTCGCCGCGGTCAAAAGCTATTTCGAACGCTTCACCGCGCTCTGGCCCACCGTCACCGGCCTCGCCGCCGCCGAGGATGCGCAGGTGATGGGAGAATGGGCGGGCCTGGGATATTATGCCCGCGCCCGCAACCTGTTGAAATGCGCCCGCGTCGTGGCGTCCGACCATGGCGGCTGGTTCCCCGGCACCGCCGCCGAGTTGCAAAAACTCCCCGGCATCGGCCCCTATACCGCCGCCGCCATCTCGGCCATCGCCTTCGATCAGCCTTCGGTGGTGGTCGACGGCAATGTCGAGCGGGTCATGGCCCGCCTCCACGACATCCACACCCCTCTGCCCGCCGCCAAGCCCGAACTGACCGAGGCCGCGGCAACCCTCACGCCCCGGGACCGCCCCGGCGACTATGCCCAGGCGGTGATGGACCTCGGCGCCACCATCTGCACGCCCCGCAGTCCCGCCTGCGGCATCTGCCCCTGGCGCACCCCCTGCGCCGCGCGCATGAATGGCACGCAGGTCGATCTGCCCAAAAAGACCCCGAAAAAGGCCAAGCCCACGCGGCTCGGCATCGCCTATGTCGCACGCCGCGCCGATGGCGCCTGGCTGCTGGAACGCCGCCCCGACAGCGGCCTTCTGGGCGGGATGCTCGGCTGGCCCGGCAGCGACTGGTCCGACGCGCCCACCCCCGCCCCGCCGCTGGATGCCGACTGGCAGATGCTCGACGCCGAGGCGCGCCACACCTTCACCCATTTCCACCTGCGCCTGAAAATCGCCCTTGCCTGCCTTGGCCCGGACGCGGACAGTCCCTCCAACACCACCCGCTTCGTCCCCGCCCACGCCTTCAAACCGACCGACTTGCCCACCGTCATGCGCAAGGTTTTTGACTTGGCCCGCGAACCCTTGCAAGACTGCGCCGCGAACACGTCCTGAGGCGATTTGCGCAATCGTCCCGCACCCGCGCATCACGCTACAATCGCGGGCAAAAAGGTGAAGGCCATGCAGACCACCACGCCCAAATACCTTCCCGCCGACAAGGTCGGAACCCTCCGGCGCGCGCTGCCCTTCTGGGCCGCCTTCTCACTTGTCCCGCTGGCCGTCATCAGCGCCACCCAGGGCGGCTGGACGGTCTTCCTGCTGCCGCTCTTCACCTGGTATTTCTTCGCCGCGCTCGACGCCGTGCTAGGGCTGGAGCTCGAAAATCTCGACCCCGAAACGCGCCAGCAGCACATCCGCATGTACACCGCCGTCACCGTGCTCTGGCCGCCGGTGCAGTTCTGCCTGCTTTTCTGGATGATCTGGTACGCCACCGGCCCCGGCGACGCGCATCTGAACGCTTTGGAAACCATCCTTCTGTTCTTCGGCATGGGCGTGATTTCCGGCACGGTCGGCATCAACTTCTCGCACGAACTCATGCACCAGAAAGGCAAGGGCGAGCGTTTCCTGGGCGACGCGCTCCTGTCGATGGTGCTCTACTCGCATTTCCGGTCCGAACACCTGCAGGTCCACCACCGCCATGTCGGCACCCCGCGCGACCCGGTGACGGCGCGCTACAACGAGGGCTTCCACCGTTTCTTTCCCCGCGTCCTGCGCGAAAGCCTGATGTCGTCGTGGCAGGCCGAAAAGGCCCTGCTGGCCCGCAAGGGCAAGCCGTGGTGGGACCTCAAGAACCCGTTCTGGAAATACTGGGGCTTGCAGGCCTTCATGCTGCTCCTCGCCGCGCTCATCGGCGGCTGGATCGGCCTCGCGCTCTTTGTCTGGCAGGCGTTCATCGCCATCTGGCAGCTGGAGCTGGTCAACTACGTCGAACATTACGGCCTCACCCGAAAACACCTGGGCGACGGCAAGTACGAGCACGTCAAACCCCAGCACAGCTGGAACGCCGCGCAGAAGGCGTCGAACTGGCTGCTGATCAACCTGCAACGCCATTCCGACCACCACTACAAGCCCAACCGCCGCTTCCCGCTCCTGCAGAACTACTCCGAGGACGAGGCGCCGCAACTGCCCTATGGCTACCCGGTGATGACAGTGGCCGCGATGATCCCGCCGCTCTGGCGCCGGGTGATGAACCCCCGCGTCCGCCGCTGGCGCGAGAAATACTACCCCGAGATCACCGACTGGAAGCCCTACAACAAGGCGCTGAACCCGCTCCCGCGTTAGTCGTCGACCCTACACGGGATCGAGGCGCAGCAAGCGCGCATCGCCAATCCCCACTCCCAAAGCAAAAACCCCCGCTGCATCGCAACGGGGGCTTCCATATCTCAGCGAAGGCCGGTCGTTCAGCTTTCGTATTTCTTCTTGATCGGCTTCCAGATCCGCTTGTTCGTCAGGTACAGCAGCACCGACAGCAGCGTCAGGAAGATCACCCCGGTCAGGCCCGCCTGCTTGCGGTCCATCATCTTGGGTTCCGCCGTCCACATCAGGAAGGCCGCGACGTCCTTGGAGATCGCGCTCAGGTCGTTCTCGTGACCGTCGGCATACTCCACGTCCTCACCGTAAAGCGGCGGCGCCATGGCGATCCAGCCGCCGGGGAACGCCTCGTTCTCATAGAACGTGGTGCCGGCTTCTTCCTTGGTCTCGCCGGTATAGCTGGTCAGCAGCGAATAGATGTATTCCGGGCCGCCCATACCTTTCACAAGCTGGTTGATCCCGGTGCCTTCCGGCCCGTGGAACCCGGCGCGGGCTTTGGCCATCAGGCTCAGGTCCGGCGCGTTCTCCATGTTCGAACCAGGGAAATGGTCGACCGGGCGTGCCGCGCGGAAATCATCCAGTTCCTCGTCGAAAACCTCGTAATTCTCGGCATAGGCGCGCACCTCGGCCTCCGAGAAATGCGGTCCGCCTTCATCGCCCAGCGTGCGCAGCGGCACGTATTGCAGGCCGTGGCACGCCGAACAGATCTCGGTATAGACCTGCAGGCCACGCTGAAGCTGGAACTGGTCGAAGCTGCCGAACGGCCCCTCGAACGAGAAGTCCACGTCCTTTACGTGGCCCTCGCCGCCCGCGGCCATCACGCCGCCGGTCGAAAGGGCCAGGGCGGTAACTGCGCTGATCGCGACTGTCTTGAACATTTGCCTCGTCCTTTCTCTTACTCGGCCGGGCTGGCAACGGTGGCCGTGCCGCCGCTTGCCGCCTTGTGCGCCTCGAAATCCGCCTCGATGGTCTCGGGCTGCGGCAACGGTTTCTCGATCACGCCCAGCAGGGGCAGGATGATCAGGAAGTAGGCGAACCAGTAGGCCGACGCGATCAGCGAGTAGGTCGCGTAGGGCTCTTCCGCCGGACGCGCGCCCAGCCACATCAGCACGACGAAGTCGACCGCCAAGAGCCAGAACCACCACTTGAACATCGGGCGATACCGGCCCGACCGCACCATCGAGGTGTCCAGCCAGGGCGCCAGCGCCATCACGGCAATCGCGCCGAACATCGCCAGCACGCCAAAGAACTTGGCGTCGATGATGCCGCCGGTGATGAACGATGCGAACTGCACCACCCACACTTCCGACGTGAACGCCCGCAGGATCGCGTAGAACGGCAGGAAATACCATTCGGGCACGATATGCGCCGGCGTCGCCAGGGCGTTGGCCTCGATATAGTTGTCGGGGTGGCCCAGATAGTTCGGCATGAAGCCGACGATGGCAAAGAACACCGCCAGGATCACGGCCAGCGCAAACAGGTCCTTGATCACGAAGTAGGGCCAGAACGGAACGGTGTCCTTCTCGGCCTCGGCCTTTGAGGTGCGGCGCACTTCGACACCCGTGGGGTTGTTGTTGCCCGTGGTGTGGAACGCCCAGATATGCACCGCGACCAGCGCGGCAATCACGAAGGGCAGCAGGTAATGCAGGCTGAAAAAGCGGTTCAGCGTGGCGTTGTCCACCGCCGGACCACCCAGCAGCCAGGTCTGGATCGGCTCACCGATCAGCGGGATCGCCCCGAAGAGGCCGGTAATCACCGTGGCACCCCAGAACGACATCTGCCCCCAGGGCAGCACGTAGCCCATGAAGGCCGTGCCCATCATCATCAAGTAGATCAGCATCCCCACGATCCACGTGATCTCGCGCGGGGCCTTGTAGGAACCGTAATAGAGACCGCGGAAGATGTGCAGGTAGACCGCGAAGAAGAACAGCGATGCGCCGTTCATGTGCAGGTACCGGATCATGTGCCCGCCATTGACGTTGCGCATGATGTGCTCGATCGACGAGAACGCGTAATCCACATGCGGCGTATAGTGCATCACCAGCACGATCCCGGTGATGATCTGCAACGCCAGGCAGAAGGTCAGAACGATGCCCCAGATCCACATCCAGTTCAGGTTCTTGGGCGTGGGGATCATGATCGTGTCGTACAGAAGACCGACAATGGGAAGGCGGCGGTTCAGCCACTTTTCACCGCCGGTTTTCGGTTCGTAATGGTCGTGAGGAATTCCAGCCATCGTTGTTATTCCTTATCCCAGCTTAACGGTCGTTTCATCGACGAATTCGGCCACCGGCACCGGCAGGTTCTCCGGCGCGGGTCCCTTGCGGATGCGTCCCGCCGTGTCGTAGTGCGACCCGTGGCAGGGGCAGAACCAACCGCCCACGCCGCTGTCCAGCACGTAATCGCCGGCATTGCTCAGCGGCACGCAGCCCAGGTGCGTGCAAACGCCGATCTGCACCAGCCACTCGCCGGTCTCGTCCAGCGCGCGGTTCTGGTCGGTGGCATCGGCCTCGCCCTGCAGGTTCTCGTTCCGGGCAATCGGGTCCGGCAGGCTCGAGACATCCACGTCACGCGCGGCCTCGATCTCGGCCTCGGTGCGGCGGCGGATGAAAACCGGCTTGCCCAGCCATTTCACCGTCAGCTGCGAGCCCTGGTCGACGCCCGAGACATCCACCCGGATCGAGCTGAGCGCCTGAACGTCGGCAGAGGGGTTCATCTGGTCGATCAGCGGCCAAACGGCTGCCCCGACCGCCACGGCGCCGGCGCCGCCGGTCGCGTAGTAGATGAAATCTCTGCGTGTGCCTTCGTGATCTTCTGCGTGGGACACGAGCCAATCTCCAATCTGTCTGAGCCTTCTCGGCAAACTCCCGCAAGCGGCGAACGGACGACTCCCCGTGCCGCGGTCAATCGGGTTATTATCCAACGATGACTGAGGCGTCCAGTGCACAATGCCAATCATTTGACCAGGGCGCTCATGTGTCGCGCTTGTGGCGTCTGAACAGCGGGTGTAAGCACGGCGCGACCCGACCTGTCGCTGAAAAGGCCCGTATCATGCTGAATTCCGTCCGAGTTTCCCTGTTTGCCCTCTTCGCCATGGCCTGCCCTGCCGCCGCCGAGATCGAGCTCAGCTTCTATCTTGGCGCGCAAGGCGCGAGCGAAAGCTCCGCCAGTGGCGTCCTGCCCAACGGTGGCGCCGCGTTCAACCGCAACATCGGCTGGGAAGGCAAGCCTTTCGACGCGCCCATCTATTACGGCGGCCGCGCCATGTACTGGACCGACACCAACTGGGGCTTCGGGCTCGAGGGCACGCACACCAAGGCCTACATGCCCGCCGGCGACGCCGCTGCCGTCGGCCTCACCCGGTTCGAGCTGTCGGACGGCCACAACATCTTTACCGCCAACGTCATGAAACGCTGGCCCGGCGCCTTCAACCAGGGCCGCTTCACGCCCTATGTCGGCGGTGGTCTCGGCGTTGCCATCCCACATGTCGACGCATTGGCTGTGGGCGCCACCAACCGCACCTACGACTACGAAAACACCGGCGTCGCGGTGCGCGGCATCGCCGGCATCAAGTACAATTTCACCGACCGCTGGGCGCTCTTCGGCGAATATCAGATGACCTATTCCGAGAACGACATCACCATCGACGGCGATCCCGGCCAGCCCGACGGCAAACTCAGCACCGACCTGCTGACCCACGCGGTCAATGTCGGCATCAGCTACAGCTTCTAAGATCTGGCGCGCCCCCGCCGGGGCGCGCGATTGACCCCACATGAAACCGAAACGCCCTCCCCGCTCCGGCGCGACACGCAGCATCGGCCTGATGCTGCTCTGGGCGTTCGTTTCCGTCTTCACCGCCTTTTCGTCCTTCGCGCCGGGCACCATGCCCCAGTTCCAGCCCGGCGGCATCACCGTCGTTCTGTGTACCGGCGACGCCCAGCGCAGCATCACCGTCGATGAAAACGGCACCCCGGTCGAGGCGCAGGACGTGCCTTGCCCCTGGGTCACCCATGCCAAGGCCGCCGATCCGGCCGTCGCCCCGATCGTCGCGGCACATACGATCCGCGCCACCCACCGCAACGCCGTCGTCTATCACACGGCAGCGCCGCATCCGAGCCTCGGCTTCCCCCCGGCGCACCCCCGCGCACCTCCCGCATACCTTTGATCTGACTGCACTTTCCCAACTGCTTCATATCAAAGGAGAACCTCATGGTTTCCGATCCCACCCCCATGGGCGCGGCCCCAACGGCTGCGCATGACCCGCAAAAACTCTACCGTGCCGCATGGCGCTGGCACTTCTACGCCGGGCTCTACGTCATCCCCTTCTTCGCCCTTCTGGCCATCACCGGCATGATGATGCTCTGGATCGCGCATCTTGACGGCCGCGACGGCGAGCGTATCCCCGTCACCGCGCTGGAGGCCCCCACCGCCGTCTCGGATCAGGCCAAGGCCGCCCTCGCCGCCATCCCGGACGGCGAGTTGCGCGCATATATCGCGCCCCGCACCGGCGATGTCGCCGCCGTCTTCCGCGTCGACGATACCACCGGCCCGCAAATGGTCGCCGTCGATCCCTACACGGCTCAGGTCATCCAAAGCTGGCCGCGCCGCAGCGGCTGGTACGACTTTGCCGACAACCTGCACAGCGACCTGATGCTGGGCGTCACCGGCGACCGGATGCTGGAAATCGCCGCCTCCATCGGCATGGTCCTGATCGCCACCGGCCTATACATGTGGTGGCCCCGCGGCGGCAGCACCTGGCGCGAGGCTCTGTTGCCCCGGCTTGGCAAAGGTCGCGCCGGCTGGCGCTCCCTGCACGGCGCAGCCGGCTTCTGGATCTCGATCATCCTGATCTTCTTCCTGCTTTCGGGCCTCTCTTGGACGGGTGTATGGGGCGCGAAAATGGTCCAGGCCTGGAGCCAGTTCCCCGCCGAGAAATGGGACAACGTCCCCCTTTCCGACGCCACCCATGCCAGCCTCAATGCCGGCCGCGCCGATGTGCCCTGGGTGCTGGAACAGACGCCCCTGCCGGCCTCGGGCAGCCAAGCCGGCACCGACGGCCTCGCCCCCGGCACCCCGGTCAATATCGACAGCATGGATGCGCTCGCCCGCCGGATCGGCTTTGACGGGCGCTACCAGATGAACCTGCCCGCAGGCGAAACCGGCGTCTACACCTTCGGGCGGGATTCGATGAACACCGACGACGTGAACCCCACCACCGACCGCACGACGCATGTGGACCGCTACACCGGCAGGATCCTCGCCGATATCCGCTACGAGGATTACGCGCTCGCGGGCAAGGCCATGGCCGTGAGCATCGCGTTGCACATGGGCACGCTGGGCCTGTGGAGCGTTCTGGCCAACACCGCCTTCTGCCTGACCGTGCTGATGCTCTGCGTCACGGCGGTGGTGATGTGGTGGAAACGCCGCCCATCCGGCAGCGCCCGCCTCGCCCCGCCGCCGATGCCGTCCAACATGCCGCTCTGGTCCGGCGCCGTGCTGGTGGGTCTTTTGGTGTCCCTGGCCTTCCCGCTGGCGGGCCTGACCCTGATCGCGGTGATCGCACTCGATGTATTGGTCATTTCCCGCATCCCGCCGCTGCGACGCCTGCTAAGCTGAACCACATGGAATGGCCCGGGGATTCTCCACCCCGGGCCGCTTTCTTTGAACGCTTCCGCTCTGCGACCCGACACAGGATCATGTTCAACGCAGAGGACCACATTATGAAACGCGACAGCTTCCAGTTCTTCGGCAGTGCCAGCGACGACCTCACCGGCACGAAGTCCCCCAATGACGGCATTTTCAGCTTGGGCGGCCGTCCCGACCTGCCCGGCGACTTCACCGATGGCGAAGACAGCCACGATGGCGCACCCGGAGGCCGCGTCCTGCCCGGCGAGGTGCACGGAACGAAAGGCGACGACCATATCTTCGACACCAATACCGCCGATGGCTCGCGATACTACGGCTTCGCCGGCGACGACACGATCGAAACCGGCGCGGGAAATGACAGCGTCTTCGGCGGGCTGGGCAACGACGTGATCATCGCCAATGGCGGCAACGACGTGATCGTTGGCGGCGAGGGCGACGACAACCTCTACGGCGAGGCCGGCAACGACAGCATCCACACCGGCGAAGGCGCCGATATCGTCTTTGGCGGCACAGGGGACGATTTCATCTTCCTGACCGACGACGGCGACGTGGACAGCGTCTATTTCATCCAGGGCAACGGCAACGACGTGATCGACAATTTCGAGACCGGCATCGACCAGGTCGGCATCGGCGGCTTCGGCTTCACGTCCTTCGCCGACATCGAAGGGCTTATCACCTATTCCGGCGATCAGGCGCTGATCGACTTCGGCAATGGCGACACGATCATCTTCACCGGCCTCGAAGCGCCGCTTGCCGCCGACGATTTCATCTTCTGACTCACTCCGGCGCGCTGGATTTCATGCTGTCGCGCTCGGAAAACGCCGCGAACCAGTCGTCCAGCGCGTCATTCCCCTTGCGCCACCCCCGGTCACCCAGCCGGAAATCCAGATAGCCCAGCGCACAGCCCACCGCGATCTGCCCGGCATCAAGCGGGCCGCGCAGATGGCTCATCCACCGCGCGTTGATCGCCGCCACGCTGCGCGCGACCTTCTCCCATTGCGCCTCGATCCACGGCTCATACACCATGTCCTCCGGCCGCACCCGCCGCTCGTAGACCATCGCCAGCGCCGCATCCAAAATCCCGTCCGCCGTCGCCTCCAGCGTCAGCGTCTCCCAGATCCGCCCTTGCGGGTACAGCTTCGTCCCCGCCCGCGCATCGAGGTAGCGGCAGATCACCCGGCTGTCATAGAGCGTCGGCCCCTCGTCCCGGATCAGCGCCGGGATCTTGCCAACCGGGTTGGCCGCCGCCACCGCCGGATCGGTCGCCACCGGCGTGGTCGACACCTCGACCATCTCTATCTCGTCGATCAGCCCGGTCTCGATCAGGGTCACCTTCACCTTGCGCACATAGGGCGACGGTTTGGCAGAGATCAGTTGCATCGTTCCTATCCTTCCGGTCTTTACGGACGCTACGCCCTTGATAGCGCCCGGTCCAGCGGTCTAACCGTTTGCATCCCGCATCAGCGCCGCCAGCGCCCCGGTGTCAACACCCATGCCCGACGCCTCCACCGCCTCGGCGGCCCGCAGACGCACTTCCTCCGCCTTGTTCTGGTTCAGCTTCCAGGTGCCGTGGATCTCGTCCACCCGCATCCGGCAGGGCACGATCTGCCGCATCATCCGCGCCATGACGTCCGGCGTCATCTTGTCGGATGTCCAGGGGAGCTTCGGCAACAACTGATCCTCGAAATGCGCCGATTGCCGATCCAGAAGGTCCCGCAGCTCGGCCTCTGGCCGCAATTCCACCTCCCCCACCAGGTGCACTGCAACGTAATTCCACGTCGGCACCTGGTCCTCGGCCCCGTACCAGTCCGGCGAGACATAAGAATACGGCCCCACCACAGCCAGCCGCGCATGCAAAGGCGCGGAGAGCGCCCGCGCAATGGGGTTCGACCGCACAAGATGAAACTCCGCGACCGCGCCATCCTCCGACAACAGGAACGGGATGTGGCTCACCAGCGGAGCGTCCTCGGTGCCAACCGCCAGCATCCCGAACGCCTGCGCCCGCGCGAATGCGATGTTCCGCGCCTCGGGCGTCTGGCGAAAGATCGGGTTGGGATGCATGGCGGGTCTCCTTCACGCTCACCATGTCGCGGTGGCGCCGCTCAAGGCCAGCAAAGAATTGTCCCCGTCACAATCGCGGCGCGTCACGGCTCCCGCGCCAGCGCGGCGGTATCGTGATACTCCACGATCTCGGTGATCTGCTCGTCCTTCACGGCAAAGAACAGCGCCAGACGCGTGTCGAACTGCCGCCCCGTCCCCTTGTGCGTGGCATGATGCGCGACCTGCGCCGCCGCCCGCTCGCCGCTCACGATCAGGTCCACGATCCGGTAGCCGGTGATCTCCCACCGCGCCAGGATCGCGCCCACGGCGTCATAGAACGCCGCCTTGCCCGACACGTCACAGGTGAATTTCCCGCAATCCGGCTGGCCGTTGATCCGATACCGCAAATCCTCGGCCAACAACGCATCCAGCGTGGCGCTATCCCCACCGGCATAGGCCTCAACAGCCTTTTCGATAACATCCTGCGTCCGCATGTGCGCCTCCCGAGGGCCGACCGCCCTCAGACTAGCACAAAGCAGGGTCCGCCGTCAGCCGCGCCGCGTCGTGCCCGGTCACCTTCGCGGTAACGATCTGCCCCTCGGGCTGATCCGTGCCAAAGGCCACTTCCGTGAACTGCTCGGTCCGTCCCATCCGGGCATTCTCGAGCAGAACCCGGTGCACCCGCCCCTGCTGTTCATCCAGATGCCGCGCCACGCGCGCTTCGCCCGCCGCCCGCAGCCGTGCCGCCCGGTCCTTGATCGCCCGCCCGTCCACCTGCGGCATCCGCGCCGCCGGCGTGCCCGGGCGCGGGCTGTAGGGGAAGACATGCAGCCAGGTCAGCCCGCACTCCTCGACCAGCCGCAGCGAGTTCTCGAACGCCGCCTCTGTCTCGGTCGGAAAGCCTGCGATGATGTCCGCGCCAAACGTCATGTCGGGGCGCAACTTGCGCGCCTCCTCGGAAAACCGGATCGCGTCGTCGCGCAAATGCCGCCGCTTCATGCGCTTCAGGATCAGGTCGTCGCCATGCTGCAAGCTCAGATGCAGATGCGGCATCAAGCGGCTTTCGGTGGCGATGGCCTGCATCAGGTTCTCGTCCACCTCGATCGAGTCGATCGACGAAATCCGCAACCGCGGCAGGTCCGGCACCAGCTTCAGGATACGCATCACCAGATCGCCCAATTTGGGTTCCGCCGGCAGGTCCGCGCCCCAGCTTGTCAGGTCCACACCGGTCAGCACCACCTCGTTGTATCCGCGATCCACCAGCCGCTTGATCTGGTCCACCACCACGCCCGCCGGCACGCTGCGCGAATTGCCCCGGCCGTAAGGGATGATGCAGAAGGTGCAACGATGGTCACACCCGTTCTGCACCTGCACATAGGCCCGGCTCCGCGTGCCGAACCCGTCGATCAGGTGCCCCGCCGTCTCGGTGACGCTCATGATGTCGTCCACCTGCACCGCCTCGGTCTCGCCGATAAAGTCCGCCGCCAGCCCGGCCCAGGTATCGCGCACCATCTTCTCGGTGTTGCCGATCACGGCATCCACCTCGGCCATCGCGGAAAACGTCTCGGGCTCCGTCTGCGCCGCGCAGCCCGTCACGATCAGCCGCGCCTCGGGGTTCTCGCGCCGCAGCTTGCGGATCTCCTGCCGCGCCTTGCGCACCGCCTCGGCGGTCACGGCGCAAGTGTTCACCACAACGGCGTTCTCCAGCCCCACCGCGCCGGCAAGCTCCTTCATGGCTTCCGTTTCATAGGCGTTCAGCCGACAGCCGAGCGTGGTGAAGACCGGCGCACTCATGACGCCGCCCTCAGGAAGTCCGCCGTCAGCACCCCATCACAGACATGCATCGTCGGTCCGGTCATCCAGACGCCATCCTCGCGCCACTCCACCCGCAGCGTGCCGCCATCCAGGTCGATCCGCACATCCCGCCCCGTCAGCCCCCGCCGCGCCGCCGCCACGGCGACCGCGCAAGACGAAGACCCCGAGGCCAGCGTCAATCCCACGCCCCGCTCCCACACCCGCATCCGAATGTGATCGGGGCCGATGACACTGGCCACCTGAACGTTGGTCCGCTCGGGAAACAGCGGGTGATGCTCGTACCGCGGACCGAAAGTCTCCAACGGGATCGCCTCGGCATCCTCGACGAAGAACGTGCAATGCGGATTGCCCATGCCCGTGGCCACCGGCCCGCCCTCGATGGGCAGTTCCAGCGTGTCCATCTCCTCGGCCAGCGGCACGTCCTGCCAGTCCAGGAACGGCGCCCCCATGTTGACAGAGGTCATCCCATCCCCCGCATCGACGGCATGAAGATCCCCCCGCGCCGTGGTCAGGTGCAGGCTTTCCTTGCCCTTCTCGTCCAGCAGATACCGGGCAATGCACCGCGTCGCGTTCCCGCAGGCGGCGGCCGTCGTGCCATCGCTGTTCCAGAACTCCAGATGCGCATCGCCCGCACCCTCGCGGATCACCGCCAGCTGGTCGAATCCGATCCCGCGATGCCGGTCGCCGATGGCCCGCGCCAGCCCCGGCGTCACCTCCACGTCACGCGCACGCCCGTCCAGGACGACAAAGTCGTTTCCCAGCCCGTGCATCTTCATGAAGGGCAATCCGGTATCCTGCGCAACGCTCATGGCCGCGCATATAAAGCGCCCGCGCAGACGAATCCAGCCACAGCGGAAAATTCCGTGCAATTGGGGCTTGACCCCCCTCTCCCCTCTTTCTAGATAGGCCGCCTAGTGGGCCGTTAGCTCAGTTGGTAGAGCAACTGACTTTTAATCAGTGGGTCGCAGGTTCGAATCCTGCACGGCTCACCACTGAAATCAGATACCCAGGATGAGTCTCGGCGTCTCCGGCCCTCGCCGGCCGCGCGCGGCCCGCCGTCATGGGCCACCGAAGACGGGCACTGTCGAACAAGCGCAACAGCGGGCAGGACCTCCGGAACGTGACAACATCGCGGAACGGGAGCGTCGCGGCACAGCGGCCGCCTGCCCGTTCAGAGCAGGGCAACCACGAGCGAACCCCGGCCCGTCCCTATCCCGCGTCGGTGTCTTTGGCGGAACCGCGTCCGAACCTGAACAACCTGGTCACGATCACGAAGAACAGCGGCACGAAAATGACGCCCAGCACCGTGCCGGAAATCGTGCCGCCAAGAACACCCGACCCGATCGCGTTGCGCCCGCCGGACCCCGCGCCGGAACTCAGCACAAGCGGCAGAACCCCAAGCGAGAACGCCATCGAGGTCATGATGATCGGACGAAAGCGTTGCCTTGCCGCCTCCACCACAGCGTCGATGACACGCTCCCCCGCCACGTGCCTGTCGCGCGCGAACTCCACGATCAGGATCGCGTTCTTGCCGGTCAGGCCGATCACGGTCAGCAGCCCGACCTGAAAGAAGACGCCATTGTCGAATCCGCCAAAGAAGGCCGCCGACAACGCGCCCACGACGCCGATCGGCATGGCCAGCATGACCGCGAACGGGATCGACCAGCTTTCATAGAGGGCCGCAAGCGACAGGAACACCGCCGCGAGCGATAGCGCATAAAGCAGCGGCGCCTGGTTGCCCGATTGCCGTTCCTCCAGCGACAGGCCGGTCCAGGACAGCGCGAAACCCGGCGGCAGCTCCGCGGCCAGGCGCTCCATCTCGGCCATCGCCGCGCCGGTCGACACGCCGGGGGCCGGCGCGCCCTGCAGCTGCATCGACGGGATGCCGTTGAAGCGGTAGAGGCCCTGCGGTCCGTAGTTCCACGAGCCCTTCGCGAAATTAGAGAACGGCACCAGGCCGCCGCTGGCATTGCGCACCCGCCACTTGTCGATGTCGGACGGAATCGCGCGATCCGGCGCGTCGCCCTGCACGTAGACGCGCTTGATCCGGCCCTGGTCTATGAAGTCGTTCACGTAGGACCCGGCCCAGGCCACCGTCAGCAGCTGACCGACGTCGCTGGCCGTCACGCCCATCGCGCCCGCCTTGCGCCAGTCGATATCCAGGTTGAACTGCGACGCGTCCTCCAGCCCGTTGGGCCGGGCCGACGCGATCAACTCGCTCTGCGCGGCCATCCCCAGAAGCTGGTTGCGGGCCTGCAGCAATTCCTCGTGGCTCTGTCCCCCGCGCGCCTGCAGGTACACGTCAAACCCCGACACGTTTCCAAGCTCGATCACCGAGGGCGGCACGATCGGGAACACCATCGCGTCCCTGATCCCGCTGAGCGCGCCATAGGCCCGTCCCGCCAGGGCCTGCACGCTCTGATCGGGCGACTTGCGCTCCTCCCAGTCCTTCAGCTGCACAAAGGCGATACCCATGTTCTGGCCGCTGCCGGCAAAGCTGAACCCGACGACGCCGAACATCGAATTCACCGTCTCCGTCTCCTGGGTCAGGTAATACTCCTCAACCTGCTCCAGCACATCCAGCGTCCGCTCCGCGGTGGCGCCGGTCGGTGTCTGGATCAGGGTGAAGAGGATGCCCTGGTCCTCTTCCGGCAGGAACCCGGTCGGCGTGCGCGTGAACAGGAAGGCCATCGCGACCGCCAGCGCCAGATAGACCAGCCCCACCCGGAAGGGCCGCTTGACGCTCCAGGCGACGGTGCCGCCATAACGCTTCAGCAGCGCGTCGAACCCGCGGTTGAACCAGCCGAACGCGCCCTTGGTCTTGTCGCGGTCCTTGTGCTTCAGGATCGTCGCGCACAGCGCGGGCGTCAGGGTCAGCGCCACCACCACCGACAGCGCCATCGCCGACACGATGGTGATCGCGAACTGCTTGTAGATCACCCCGGTCGAGCCGGGAAAGAACGCCATCGGCACGAACACCGCCGACAGCACCAGCGCGATCCCGATCAGCGCGCCGGTGATCTGCCCCATCGACTTGTAGGTCGCCTCGCGGGGCGGCAGACCCTCTTCCTCCATGATCCGCTCGACGTTCTCGACCACCACGATGGCGTCGTCGACCAAGAGGCCGATCGCCAGCACCATGGCCAGCATCGTCAGCGTGTTGATGGTAAACCCGGCCGCCGCCAGAACGCCGAAGGTTCCCAGCAGGACCACCGGCACCGCCAGCGTCGGAATAAGCGTCGCGCGCAGGTTCTGCATGAACAGGAACATCACCAGGAAGACCAGGATGATCGCCTCGAACAGCGTCTTGATGACCTCCTCGATCGAGATCAGCACGAAGGGCGTGGTGTCATAGGGAATGACGTATTCCACGCCTTCGGGAAAGAACTCCGCGAATTCGGCCATCCGCGCCTTCACCGCCTCGGCGGTATCCAGCGCGTTGGCCCCCGGGGCCAGGCTGACGGCAAGGCCCGCCGCCGGGTCCTGGTTGAAGCGCGCGATGGTGGCATAATTCTCGGCACCGATCTCGACACGCGCCACATCGTCCAGCAGCACCAGCCCGCCATCGGTCTCGGCCCGCAGGACGATCTGCCGGAAATCCTCGGGCGAGGTCAGCAGCGACTGCGCGGTGATCGTGGCATTCAGCTGCTGGCCCTCGACCGTGGGCCGGGTGCCGAACGCCCCCGCCGAAATCTGGGCGTTCTGCGCCGACACGGCGTTTACCACGTCGGCAGGCGTTAGCTCAAAAGCGGCCAGCTTGGACGGATCCAGCCAGATCCGCATCGCGTATTGCGCGCCGAACACCTGGACCGATCCGACCCCCTCGACCCGGCTCAGCTCGTCGACAAGGTTGGTGACCATGTAATCCGACAGGTCCACCTGGTCGAACCCGTCCCCGCGCGAGATCATCCCGATCACCATCAGGAAGCCGGCCGAGGATTTCTCCACCGTCACGCCCTGCCGCTGAACCGTTTCCGGCAACAGCGGCGTGGCGCGAGACAGCTTGTTCTGCACCTGCACCTGCGCGATATCGGCATCCGTGCCGGTCTCGAAGGTCAGCGTGATGCTCGACTGCCCCGCCGATGTCGAGTTGGACGAGAAATAACGCAACCCGTCCAGCCCGGTCATCTGTTGTTCGATGACCTGCGTCACCGTGTTGGCCACCGTCTCGGCAGAGGCGCCGGGATAGGTCGCGTTGATCGAGACCGAAGGCGGCGCGATTTCCGGGTACTGCGCGATCGGCAGGATGCGGATCGCCAGAACCCCGACCCCCATGATCAGGATCGCGATGACCCAGGCAAAAACCGGGCGATCAATGAAAAAGCGCGCCATGGGATATGATCCTTATGGGGATGTCTTCTCGCCCGCCTCGGCAGGCTCTTCGGTTGCGTCGCCGGTTGCGTCGCCGGTCGCCTCGGCCTCGGGGGCCGGGCGTTCCTCGGGGGCCACGGTGGCACCGACGCCGGTCTTCTGGAACCCGGCAACGACCACGCGGTCGCCGTCCTGCAGGCCGCCGTTGACCACCCAGTCGGCACCGCGGTCCTGAAGGATGCTCACCTGGCGCTCCTCGACCACATTCTCGGCCGTCACAACCCATGTAAACGGGCGCCCGCGCCGGTCGCGCTGAACAGCTTCCTGCGGCACCAGCAGCACGTCCTCGGCGGTACCGACAGGCATCTCGACCTGAACGTACATCCCCGGCAAGAGCAGCCGGTCGGGGTTGTCGAACTGCAGGCGCAGCACCACCACGCCGGTCTGCGGATCCACGTTCGGCTCCGCGGCGGTGATCGTGCCGGTCTCGTCATATTCCGACCCGTCCGCCAGCGTCAGCCGCACCGTCGTATCGGCGTTGGTCAACTGGTCCTCGGTCTGTCCGCGCGTCCACCGCAGCAGGTCGGCAGCCGATTGGGTCACGTCCACGTAGACCGGGTCGATCTCCCGGATCACGGCAAGCGGCTCGGCCTGGCTGGCCGTCACCAGCGCGCCGGGGCTGGTCCGCGCCAGGCCGATCTCGCCCGAAAGGCGGGCCTTGATCGTGGTGCGTTCCAGCTCGATCTCCGCCGACCGCAATTGCGCCTCGGCCACCTCCACCGCTGCCGCGGCGGTGTCCCGCACCGCCTTTGCCTCGTCGAAGGCCCGTTCGCTCGTCACGTTGCGCTCGCGCAGCTCCACGAGCCGTTCGGCCTCGACCTCCGCCGCGTCCAGCTGCACCCGCGCTTGCGTCACCGCCGCCTGCGCCTGTTCAACGGCGGCGGAATAGGTAGCGGAATCGATGCGATAAAGCGCGTCGCCGGCCTCGACAAATGCGCCTTCCCGGAACAGCCGTTCCGTGATGATCCCGTTGACCTGCGGACGCACCTCCGCCTCCGCCGACGCGGCCACCCGCCCCGGAAGCGTCGAGGTCAGCGTCACCGTCTTCGCCTGCAAGGTGACAACCACGACCGGCACCGGGTCCTGTGCCTGCTGCGATAGGGCGCGTCCGGCGAACAGGCTTGACACGGTCAGGCCCAGAACGACGGTTGCGATGGCTAGGATGGAGCGGTTCATCATGCGTTTCGACCCCCGATTGCGGATGTTTGCCGCGATGTCTTAACTAGGCCCGCTTCGTAAACCCTTCCGTTCAGTTTATCCATAGCAAACCGCAAATGCCTGTCACGCGACCGCACCGCATCGCAGGATGGCCCAAAGGTTTGAGTACTCCAGCCACGACCGCCATCCTCCCGCGCCGCCCCCCTCGTGATCATGACCGTCCCGGCCCTCAGCCGCCCCTGCCACAAAGCCTGGCCGCGGGAATCACGCGCCGCGCCAGCGGACGACCGGGGCGATCTTCGCCGCGGCGGTCGCGGTCATTCCGGCGTCACCCCGGCGGCGCCCCCTCCATTGGGAAAGGTCGACCGCCAGAGAGCGATGAAATCCCGCCGCTTGTGCCGGTCGAGCCCGACCAGCAGGGACGGCGTCAATGCAATGGGCCGGAAACTCGTTTCCGCGGTGTCCGGCAGGCGCAGGTACTCGGGTCCTCCCTCCTCGGTACTCACGATCAGCTGCGCCGATCTCAGCGCCGACCGCCCGGCCTCGGACAGCAGGAAATCCAGGAACGCGCCCGCCAGGTCCGGCTCGGCGGCCAGGCGGGGGATCAACGCGGCGCGGGCCAGTACCAACGTGTAATCGTCCGGTGCCACGGCGACGATGTCCGGGTTCCGCTCGGCCCGCGCCAGGGCATAGGAGCCAAGGACGTTATAGGCGATCAGGTAGGTGCCGTCGGCCACCCCGTCGATGATCTCGTCCGAACAGCAGGTGGCCACCGCCCCGCTGCGCCCGAAGGCTTCGATCAGGCTGCCGAACGTCGTGGCCTGTTGCGCATCCGCAAAGGCGAAAAGATACCCCAGCCCCGAGGCTTCGATATCGTAGGTGGCGACCCGCCCGCGAAACCGGCTGTCATCGGGCCGCAAAAGGTCGATCAGGTCGAACCGGGACCGCGGCACCTCGGCATCGTCGATCAGGCGCCTGTTATAGACGATCACCGCAAGTTCGCGGGTGATGCCGAACACCTCGTCACGCCAGTTGGCAACCTGCGGCAGACGCGCCGTCGCGGCCGACCGATGCGCCCTGGCGCATCCGTCATTGGCCAGCTTGAACTGAAGGTCGACCGCCGAACTGATCACCATGTCGGCGGCCTCGACGCCCTGCCGGCAATCCGCCACGGTCACCTGAAACAGGTCGTTCGACCCCCATTGCTCGTAATCGATACGCGTATCGCCGCGGCGGGACGCGAAAAGATCCATCACCGTCTCGAACCGGGCGATGTCGGTTGTGCCGCGCACCAACAATCGTCGCCCGGCATCGTCCGGGCCATAGGATTTCACGGCTTCAGGCGCCGGCTGGGCCACCGCCGCACCGGCCAGCATCATCGCGAACATCAGGCCGATCGCCTTCATGCCTCCACCTCGCTGACTTTCGGAAGCTCCACGAAAACCTCGAAACGGTCGTCGGCGGGGCGTCGGATCTTCATCCGGCCGCGATGCGCCTGCGCCACGGCACTGACGATCGACAGCCCCAGCCCCGCACTGGTCGAGGACACGCCGGACCGTTTCGCAAAGCGCGAGCCCGCATCCGCCCACATTTCCTCGGCCATCCCGTCGCCCCTATCGCGCACCCCAAGACGGAACGTCGCGCCGGGATCTTGCACGAAGACGGTGATCGGCGGCTTGCCATAGGCGACGGCATTGTTGATCAGGTTCTTGCAGGCCTCCACCAACGACAAGGCGTCGCCGTCGCAGATCATCGGCTCCTCGGGCAGGTCCATCCGCACTTCGAGTTCGGCGCCTGTCAGCGTCTGATCGAACTGCGCGACGGCCTCGCTGGCCACCACCCGCAGATCCACCGACGTCAGTTCGACACTGTCCGCACGGTGAATGATCATCGCGTGGTTCAAAAGCTGGTCGGTCAACTGGCTCAGGTTGCGCGACCGATCATGGATCCTCTCGACGATACGCCTCATTTCTTCGGCATCCGGCGCCTCTCGCGCAAGCTCGGCCTGCGCCCGAAGCGCCGCGATCGGGGTCCGCAACTGGTGCGAGGCGTCGGCAATCAACGTGCGCATGATCCGCAACTGACGGTCGATCCGCCCGATAAAGCGGTTCAGGGCCGCCACCAGGCTGGCAATCTCCTGCGGCACCTCGACATCCACCGGCGTCAGGTCGCGACTGGAACGTGCCGCGACATCACGCTCCAGCCGGCGCAGCGGGCGCAGGGCAGAGTTCACCGCCAGGAAGGCAAGCCCCGAGATCACCAGGCCGACCGCCGCCACAACCACCAGCGCGTTTCGCGTGACCTGCTGCGCCAGGTCCCGGCGCGCCTCGATGGTCTGTCCGACCACGACGTCGACCGCACCCAGGAACGACCGCTCCGAGATCAGCCGCCTGACATGCGCGTACCGCACCGGCTCGCCGGCAAAGCTGCCGCCGAAAAACTCGTCGTCCCCGTCCGGAGGGTCCACGGCGTCATACCCCGTGATCAGCTGCCCCCGGTCATCGAACACGGCATAGACCACGCGGTCCCTCGGCGCCAGCGACAGCAGGTCGAAGGCCGAGACCGGGATATCGACCATGATCTCGCCGCCACGCAGCCTCAGCGACCCGGCAATCTGGTTGGCCGCCCCGACCAGCAGCCTGTCATACGAATTCTGCGCCGCGCTTCGGCCATAGGCATAGGCCGCCAGCGACACCGCCACGCCGCCGATGGCCAGCACCACCGCCAGCGCCACACCGAGCCGAAAGCTCAGGGACCCGGTCAGCCGCGTGCCGCTCCGCGCCCTACTCTCCATCGACCATCTGGTAGCCAAGCCCCCGCAGCGTCTTGATCGTGATCCGGCTGTCGCACAGCTTCTTGCGCAACCGCCCGACGTAAAGTTCGACGGCGTTCGGGCTGACCTCTTCGCTGTTGAAGGAATAAAGACGTTCCAGCAGCGTATCCTTCGTCACCACGCGCTCGCGGTTCGCCAGCAGGATCTCCAGCACGTTGAACTCGCGCCGGGCCAGCGAAACCGGGCTGCCCTTGACCTCCACGGTCAGGCCCGCCGGATCGAAGGTGATATCCCCGAACTCGATCCGCCCCGAGCGGTCCATGTCCTGCCGTCGGAACATCGACCGGACGCGGGCGTGCAACTCGCGCAGGTCGAAGGGCTTTATCAGGTAATCATCCGCCCCCTTGTCGAGCGCGGCGACCCGGTCCTCGATGTCCGAGCGCGCGGTCAGCATCAGCACCGGCGTCGGTTTGCCCCGATCCCGAAGGCTTGCAAGAATGTCCGTGCCCAACCCGTCGGGCAGACCGATATCAAGGATGATGACGTCGTAATCCTGCACCGCCAATACGTCCGCGGCCTCTTCGACCGACCCTGCGTGATCGACCGCATCGCCGCGATTCGCAAAGCTCGCGACAATGGCATCCGCCACGTCAGCGGTATCTTCCACCAGTAGCAGACGCATATCCGCTATTGTACCTCCCTGCCCCAGCATCCGCCAATTCTGAAAGAAATTCCAGTCGTCTGACGCCCCCCGCGCCCATGGGTCCGGCATGACAGCTTCACGACAGGTTGAGACGGTAGCAAGGAGGGCATCGAGAAAATAACAGCATGAATGGAGGAGATAATGCTGACACTAAATATGACCCGGCGCATGGCGCTGGCGGCGGCGGCCGCCTTTGCACTCACAGGACCGACCCTCGCCGACGACACCCAGGTGCTTGACAGCGTCCACTTCCTGATCCCCGGCGGCGCCGGTGGCGGATGGGACAGCACCGCGCGCGGCACGGGCGAGGCCCTGACGAAGTCCGGCCTGGTCGGCACCGCGTCCTACGAAAACCTGTCAGGCGGCGGCGGCGGCAAGGCGCTCAACTACCTGATCGAGAATGCCGAGAGCAACCACGACACGCTGATGGTCAACTCGACCCCGATCATCATCCGGTCGCTCACCGGCGTCTTCCCGCAAAGCTTCCGTGACCTGACGCTGGTCGCGGGCACCATTGGCGACTACGCGGCCCTCGTGGTCCACGCCGACAGCGACATCGACACCATGGAAGACCTGGTCACCAGGTTCGCGGACGACCCCAACGCCACCGCCATCGGCGGCGGGTCCGTGCCGGGCAGCATGGACCACCTCGTGGCCGCGATGACGATGGAAGCGGCCGGCCAGGACCCGCTTCAGATGAAGTACATTCCCTACGACGCGGGCGGCAAGGCCATGGCCGCGCTGCTCTCGGGCGAAATCGCGGCGCTGTCGACTGGCTTTTCCGAAGCCGTGGCGCTGGCAGAGGCCGGCGAGGTCAAGATCATCGGCGTGACGTCCGACGAACGCGTGCCGGCGTATGACAGCGCGCCCACGATGAAGGAACAGGGCATCGACACCACCTTCGTCAACTGGCGCGGTTTCTTCGGCGCCCCGGGCCTGCCCGAGGAAAAGCTGGCGCAATACCAGGAAGCCCTTTCCAGGATGTACGACACCGAGGAATGGGAAACCGTGCGCGCGCGCAACGGCTGGGTCAACATCCACAACTTGGGTGACGACTTCCAGACCTTCCTGGAAAACCAGGAAAAGCAGATCGGTGACCTGATGAAGAAGCTGGGCTTCCTCTGATCTCGACGGGTCTGCGCGAGGGGACCATCCCCTCGCGCGTCTCCGGGCCCATGGCGCCCGGAACGCGGGAAAACCGCAGGTCCCCCGTCCGCTCGGAGCCGACCTGCGCCGCCCGCGACACCTCGACCCTCGACACCCCCGTCTTTCGCAGTGCCGGACGTGTCCCAGGCAACCGCCCATGACGGCGGTCCCGGATCCGGGCCTTCCGGCAGCAACACCAACCAACCCAAGGAGACATGACATGGCCCTCGATCGCTGGATCGCCTTCGTCATCCTGTGCGTAGCATCGGTCTATGCCTATGCCGCGTTTTTCACCATGGACGACCTCCTGCCGCCCTTCATGCAGCGCAATCCCATCTGGCCGTCGACCTTTCCCAAGGTCCTCTCGGTCCTGGCAATCTTGACCTCACTGATGATCGTGCTGGGGTTCGAAGCGCCGCCCGAAAGGTCCGCCAAGCCCGAGATCGATTACCGGCGCCTCGGCGATTACCACATCTTCCAGGCACTGACATTGCTGGGCCTGATGGTGGCCTACGCGGTCTTCCTGCGGCCCGCCGGGTTCCTGCTGTCGACGGTCGGCTTCCTGTCGATTGGCGGCATCGTGCTGGGCGAACGCAAGCTCCACATCCTGATCCCCGTCGCGGTCTTTGCCACCGGCATCGTCTGGTACCTCGTCGACCGGGTTCTGGGGATATTCCTCAGCCCGCTGCCCTATTTCATGTAAGGAGGCTGACCGATGCTCGAAGGACTTCTTATCGGCCTGCAAACGGCCCTTTCGATCCAGAACCTGCTGATGGTCATCGCAGGCTGCCTGATCGGCACCTTCATCGGCATGTTGCCCGGCCTGGGCCCGATGTCGATCATCGCCATCATGATCCCGGTCGCCATTTCCATGGGCGACCCCTCGGCCGCGCTCATCCTGCTGGCCGGCGTCTATTACGGCGCGATCTTCGGCGGCTCGACCTCGTCGATCCTGCTCAACGCGCCGGGGGTCGCAGGCACCGTGGCCAGCAGTTTCGACGGCTATCCGATGGCGCGCCAGGGCAAGGCGGGCAAGGCGCTGACCATCGCCGCGATCTCCAGCTTTGCCGGCGGCACGATCGGGGCGATCCTGCTGATGATCTTCGCCCCCGCGCTGTCGTCCGTGGCTCTGCTGTTCCACTCGGCAGAGTATTTCGCGCTGATGGTCGTGGGCCTGTCGGCCATCGCCGCCTTTGCCGGCACGGGCCAGGTGGCCAAGGCGGTATTGATGACCCTGGTCGGCCTGATCATGGCAACGGTGGGCGAAGGGGCGCTCTTCAACATGCCGCGCTTCACCATGGGGCTGATGGACCTGCAGTCGGGCTTCGGCTTCATTACGCTGGCCATGGCCATGTTCGCCCTGCCCGAGGCGCTGTTTCTCGTGCTCAAGAAAAAGGACATGGGCGGCGACGGCGGCGGCAAGATCGAAAACCTGCGCATCTCCCGCACGGAAGGGCGCGCCATCGCGCCCGTCATCGGGCGCCAGTCGCTGCAGGGCTTCTTCATCGGCGTGCTTCCCGGTGCCGGCGCCACCATCGCCAGCTTCCTGGGCTACGCGGTCGAGCGCAACCTCGCCACCAAGGAGGAACAGTACGAGTTCGGCAGGGGATCGGTCAAAGGCCTCGCCGCACCGGAAACGGCCAACAACGCGGCCTGCACCGGGTCTTTCGTGCCGCTGCTGACGCTGGGCATTCCGGGGTCCGGCACCACGGCGATCCTGCTGGGCGCGCTGATCGCGCTCAACGTCACCCCCGGCCCGCGCCTGATGGTGGACGAGCCACAGGTGTTCTGGGCGGTGATCATGTCGATGTTCATCGGCAACCTGGTGCTGCTGGTTCTGAACCTGCCGCTGATCCCCTACATCGCCAAGGTGCTGAGCATTCCGCGCAACTACCTGATCCCGTTCATCTTGTTCTTCACCCTGATGGGGGCCTATATCGGCCAGAACAACGCGACCGAGCTGCTGATCCTCGTCGGTTTCGGCATCTGCGCCACGGCGCTGAAATTCGCCGACTATCCGCTGGCGCCGTTGCTGATCGGGTTCATCCTCGGCCGGATGATGGAGGACAACTTCGCCCGCTCGATGCAGCTCTACGACGGCATGGGCTTCATCATCGAACGCCCGATGACGCTGGCGCTCCTGGTACTCGCCGCGCTCCTGGTGATCCTGCCCAGCTACCGCGCGCGACGCGCGGCG
Organism: Roseovarius sp. THAF8; assembly: GCF_009363735.1. NCBI lineage: Bacteria > Pseudomonadati > Pseudomonadota > Alphaproteobacteria > Rhodobacterales > Roseobacteraceae > Roseovarius > Roseovarius sp. THAF8. Next base: position 2,078,683 of record NZ_CP045410.1, read on the forward strand.
GCCCGCGCCAAGGGCGTGGCCGAAGGCGACTGACAAACGGTCAGGGCGATGACCTTCATCGCCCTGCCGCATCCCGAAGCATTGCCCGTTGCCGGTTCCGGCCTCCGCCGGTGCCGGCCGACGCGCGTTAGATGTTCATGCTGTGCTTGTCGTACCAGAAGTCTTCGAGGTTGCGCGCATGGCGACCGCTTGCGCGCTCCGCGCTTTCATGCGCCTGCGCCAGGGCATCCACCGCGCTCTGGCCGGACTTCCACACCAGGCGGACCTGCTCCCCGGCCGACACGAACGCGTTGATCGGCGACCCGTCGTTGGAATACAGGTCCATGCTGCGCATGATCAGGTTCACCTGATCCGCCAGCGTATCCGGCTTCAGTTGCGATCCGCACTCCAGAACGCACAGGTACGTGCCGTTCCCGGCATAGGATATCAGCGCCCCGAACTCTTCCAGCGCGATCGAGATCGCCTCGGCCACATCGGTCACGATGCACTCGTATTCGTACCGCGTGGATGTCCGGTGCAGTTCTTCGATGTTGCGGATGGTGAACCCGATGATGGAGGAGCCGAACAGCTTTTTCCTCGACATCAGCGACACGTAGTTCTCCATCGCGAGATACGTGATGCACCCGTCCACGTCCTGGACGAAAATCGGTTCGTGCAGGGCCAGCGTGGTCGACTCCTCCGGGATAGCCTCGTTCCTGGGCTTGGCGCTGATGACGGCCTGCCGGCTGGTCTTGGACATGTCGCCGATCAGCTGGATGCGGCCGCGCAGGTTGTCGATATCGAACGGCTTGGTGATATAGTCGCTGGCGCCTGCCGCGAAGGCCCGGTCGATATACGACTTGTCGGTCATCGCGGTCAGCATCAGGATCGGCGTCAGCTGATACTCGGGCTTCGACCGCAGGGTCTGGCACAGCGCCACCCCGTCGGTGTCCGGCATCTGGATGTCGACCAGGAAACAATCTATCGCCGGGGTCTCCGGATTGTCCAAAAGCTCCAGCGCCTCTGCGGCAGAGGTCGCGGTGATCACGGTGTGATCCCCTAGCGTCTGGATGATCAGCTGAAGCAGCTCCAGGATTGTCGGTTCGTCGTCTACAGCAAGTAGATGCATTTTCATCGCTCCCAACAGGCCAAGCGGTTTCGGGTCCTGTTGCTTTCGGTTGCGCGTATTACCACTTGACAGTCAGTAAGCGGTTGAAAATCGGCTAAATTAAGACAACTTTAAGGTGTTTTTGCTCCCCCAGGACCGCCGCGGCTGGCCGGGGCGCGATATCCAGCGGGCTGTACGACGCCGTGCGGGCGGTTGCAGGCCGTGAAGGGGCAGCATTGATGTTGTCATGCGTGGCAATGCCAAGGAAATGCGCAACCAGGTCCAGATCGACTGAACCATCAAAATTTAGCGAAACCAGCATGACATCTCCACGATTCTCGCACCTCAGCGCGTCATGGCAGGGGGTTTCGCCGACGAATCGGGTTGTTTTTTGTCAGAACCGGGACTTTTCTCCTGCAAGTCCGACGTCTCCGCCATATACCTGCCACACTCGGTCGATGGCGCATCGGACAAGCGCGAGAACGCCGGCCGCCGTCGCGCCAGCGTGACGCCACGGGCGCGAAGGACCGCGCCGGGGCGATGCCCAAGCGGCCATTAAATACACCTATAGGATGATGATCGTCGGAAAGCAGCGACCGGCAGTGCCAGGCGCGTTGAGCATGTCCGCCAACAGCGACCGGCTGATGTGGCTGATCTGCCTCAGGATTAACCTGAAATGGAAACAATATGGACTAATTCAACCCGCTGTTGCGCTTATGGGTTGCAATATCGCGCTGACATATTAACAATTTACTAATGTAATTATTGGTTTGCGATTGTTTCCGCAAAAAGCTTGGAGGCCGTGCGCTCACCCTCTCAAGCATATTCGGAAGGACAGGTCAGTTGTGAACTATGGTGAAGTCAAGCGTCCCGACCCTGGATCGAATGCCGACTGGAGCGCTTACGCAGCGGCCTACGACCTGCTGTCAAAGCACAACCCAGAGTATAAGGCCCTGATGCGGGATTTCGAGGACTTCCTGTCCGGAATCGAGACGCCGGGGATCATCTACGACGTGGGGGGAGGAACCGGAAACTATACCGATATTGCGGCGCGCCTCTGCCCCGGCAGCCGCATCTGCCTGGTGGAACCCGATCCCGGCATGATGCAGGCCGCCCGGGCGAAACTTGCCGCCCGCAAGAACGTCACCTACCAGAATGTCGGCCTGGAAAGCGCCGAGGCGCCGGAAAAGGCCGACCTCGTCATCAGCGTGCATTCGCTCTATGCCATGCCCGACCCGCGGCAACGGCTGGTAGACATCCGCCGGATGCTGCGTCCGGGCGGGTTGCTCTTTCTCGTCGATCTCGGCCGTCCGATGGATGTGCAGGACTGGCGCCGGTACCTGTTCACTACGCTCAAGAAGGAACACGGGCTCATCCGGACGCTGGAAATTTTCTGGCAGGCCCGGCAGATTGCCAAGCAGAACCAGGCGATCTTCAAGGCCCAGATGAACGGCACCTACTGGACCCACACCCCGGCAGAGATTGCCTCGGCCGTCACGGCCGCAGGCTTCGAGATCCTCGACCAACGATCCGTCTATCGCGACTACAGCGACCTTCTGGTGTGCCGCGCCGCGCCCTGAAAACCGCAGCATTTAAGGAAAGCCCATGTACGAGCAAGTCATCGAGGCGCTCAAGCCGGCGCGTTACTCCGTTCTCACGGACGACGACGATCTCGAAGAGCTCTATCGCCTGAGATACACGTGTTACCGCGCCGAAAACACCGTGTCCGCAAGGGCGGACAAGAGGATGTCGGACCCGTTCGACGAAACCGAGAACTGCGTGCATGTCGCGGTCAGGATCGACGGCACGATGCTGGCGGCGGTCCGGCTTCACCTGCTGTCGAAACTGTGCTGGAAATCACCGACCCTCGAGGTCTTTCCGGAACTTCTGGACGAGCTCAAGCAGGAAAGAACCATCCTCGACCCGACCCGCTTCGTGATCTCGTCATCCGCACGCCGGCAACGCATCCCGCTGAACTTCCTGACGTTGCGGATTCCGTTTCTCGCGTCGATTTTCTACGATGTCGACCTGGCCCTGGCCCCGGTGCGCGCCGAACACACGGCGTTCTACCGTCGCTACCTGGGCTACGAACCCGCGCTCGAGCCGCGCAGCTATCCCGGCCTGGCCAAGCCGATACAGCTCCTGACGGCCAATTTCAAAGAGCAGCGGGAAAAGGTCCTGGCCCGCACGCCGGTCTTCGGCCCGATCGAGGATATTCCGCACGCGAACATCCAGTTCCCGTCGCTCTCCGGCGTCTACGCGGCGTCCAAATCGGGCAGCTCCGAGGCAGCATGACCTGACTTTTCGCCGCCCGGGCGAACCGCAGGCTGCGCAGGCCCCGGGGCCTGGCCCGCGTTCTTTTTAACGTGTGAACTGCATTAAAAGAAAACGCGTCCGATCCGGTCTGCCTTGGATTGTTCGACGAAATACCGCTTTCTGCCCGATTAAGGGCAGAATTTAAACAAATAGGGCCTGTAGGTCGAAACAATCCGTGTTGCGACAGAGGCAATCATGAGAACGCTACTAAGGACTTGGTCCTCACCGACAGACTGGTTCTCCTCGCAAGGCCGCGAACAGCGGATGAAGGACTATTTGACCCTGGCCAACGAGCTGATCTGGCAAAGGCAGACCAGCTTCTTCACGGCGGCCTTCCTGGCCGCGTTCTATTTCGATCCGGTCTCGATCTTCGCGTGCTACGGCATCGTCGTCCTGACCGAGATCCTCGACCAGATCCTCGGCGCACGTGCCAAGACCTGGGATGGCAAGGACCCGGTTCTCGGTCGGAAACTCCTGACAGCCATCGCCATCAACACCACCGTCAGCGCCCTGGCGATCAGCGTCTTCATCGCCAACATCGCCGTCCAGCAAACCACGGGGGGCCAGTTCACCTCGCTGTTCTTCCTGTTCTCGGCGTCACTCTTCGCGGCCATGCACAACAGCCAGATGTTCGGCATCCTGATCCTGCGCCTGTCGATCTATGGCATCACGTTTCTCTTCATCGCGTTCCTGGACGTCGTGCGGTACGCGCCGCCGATCACATCCCCGATCTGGCTCCAGTTCTTCACGATCATGTTCGTGCTGTTTTTCATCGCCGACATCTCCGCGAAATTCTATCGCGGCTACCAGGAACGCCTGAAACAGATGAAACTGATGGAGGAAGAGCACGACCGCACCAAGGCGGCGCTGGAGGTGAAATCCCAGTTCCTCTCCACGGTCAGCCACGAATTGCGCACACCGCTTACCTCGATCATCGGCTCGCTCGAACTGGTGAACAACGGCGTTCTGGGAGACATTCCCCAGAACTTCAAACCCGTCATCGAGATAGCCACCAAGAACAGCCGCCGGCTGGCCAACCTGATCGACGATCTGCTCGACCTGCAAAAGATCGAAGCCGGCGAAATCCGCTTCAACCTGCAGCCGATCTGCGCGAACGACCTCGCCCGCGAGGCCGTCGACTCCATCTCGGGCTATGCCAGCATGCTCGGGATCAGCCTCGAGATGCAAAGCTGCAAGGGCGAATGCTACATCATGGGCGACCAGAAACGGCTGATCCAGGTGATGAACAATCTTCTGTCCAATGCCCTGAAGTTCTCCAAGGAGAATGGCGCCGTAAAGGTGCGTGTCGAAAACGTCGCAAGCCGCGTCCGCATCTCGGTCGAGGACAAGGGCACCGGCATCCCCGAAAACGCCGAGGAGCGCGTATTCGGCAAGTTCAGCCAGATCGACTCCTCCGACGTGCGCAAGGTCGGCGGCACCGGCCTCGGCCTCAACATCACCAAGCAGATCGTCGAACACCACGACGCGCGCATCGGATATGTCAGCGCCCTTGGCGTCGGATCGACGTTTTACGTGGACTTCGACCGGCTTGAAGACGCGGACGACACCGACGGGATCTCCGGCAACGTCTCCGAAGTCGCCTAGTCCAATCCCTTTCGGCACACTCAAGCGCGGTCGTCCGGGGCATGGGCTCGGCGTCCCCCAAGGTAGCCGGGTGACCTCGTTCGGCCAAGGGACCGCAAGGGACGCCCCCCAATAAGAAAAGGCGCGGAGCAACCTCCGCGCCTCCCTTCAGGCTCATCTGTCGGAACGTGTGCCTCAGAAATCCACTTCGATGGCGCGGCCCTGCTCCACCGCCAGGTCCACGACACTCGCCGCCACGGCCAGGTCCTGCAAGCCCACGCCGGTGCCGTCGAACAGCGTGATCTCGTCATCGCTCGTCCGCCCCGGATGGGTGCCGTTGATCACAGCACCAATCTGGTGCACGTCGCCCTCTGTAATCAGGCCTTCGCCCACCGCGTGCTGCGCCTCGCCGATGCTGATCGACTGCGCCACCTCGTCGGTGAACACCGTCGCCTTCTGCAACAGCGCCGCCTCGACCTCCTGCTTGCCCTTGGTGTCGGTGCCCATGCAGGCCACGTGACAGCCCGCGCCCACATGATCGGCCATCAGCGTCGCGTCAAAGGACGAGGTGATCGAGATGATCACGTCCGCCTCCGTCATGCCCTCCAACTCGACCGCCTCGAAGGCCACGCCGGCCTCTTTCGCGACCTTCTCGATATTGGGCAGCATCTCGGGGTGATAGTTCCAGCCGATCACCTTCTCGAACTCCCGCTGCTCCAAGGCCGCACGCAGCTGGAACGTCGCCTGGTGCCCCGCACCGACCATGCCGATCACCTTGGCATCCTTGCGCGCCAGGTGCTTGATCGACACCGAAGAGGCCGCGGCGGTGCGCAGCGCGGTCAACAGGTTGCCCCCTACCATCGCCTTCGCCTTGCCGGTATCGGGATCGAACAGGAACACCGTCGACTGGTGGTTGATGATGTCCCGCTTCTCCAGGTTGTTGGGCCAGTAGCCCCCGGCCTTCAGCCCCAGCGTCAGGCCCGCCTTGTCGAACCCGCCCTTGAAGCCATAAAGCGCATCCTCGTGCCCGATCGCCTCGCGGACAACAGGGAAGTTATACGCGTCACCCGCCGCCATCGCGGCGAACACCTTCTCGACGGCCTCGAACGCCGCCTCCCGCGTCATCAGGTCTGCAATCTCGCGCTCGGGAACAATGATCATGTTTGGGGGCCTTTCAAAAAAGCGGGGTCAGCGAAATGCCAACCCCGACAGTCCACAGGAAGAATTGGGTTCAGTATGCGTGGCCGCGGGCCGACACCGGCCAGACGGTCTCCACCTTGCCGCCGCGCACGCCGACATACCAGTCATGCACGTTGGCGGTGGGGTCGCAGTGGCCCGGCACCAGCTTCAGCTTGTCGTTGACCTTCAGCGCGCCGCCGGGGTCCTTCACCACGCCATGCTCGTCCGAGCACTTGATGTATTCCACGTCGTCCCGGCCAAACACCACCGGCAGGCCACTGTCGACCGACTGCGCCTTCAGGCCCGCGTCGACGATCGCCTTGTCCGCCTTGGCGTGGGACATGACCGAGGTCAGGATGAAGAACGCGTTCTCCCACTCGCCCTGGTCGATCCGCTTGCCGTCCTTGTCCAGGATGCGGCCATAATCGGCGTCCATGAAGGCATAGGACCCGCATTGCAGCTCATTGTACACGCCCGAGTTGGACTCGAAGTAATACGAACCCGTGCCGCCACCGCCGACGATGTCACACTCCAGCCCTTCGGCCTTCAGCGTGTCGACCGCGTCCTTCACCATCGCCACGGCGATGTCGATCTTTTCCTTGCGGTCGTTGTAATCGTCCATGTGCTGCATCGCGCCCTGGTAGGCCTGGATGCCCGAGAACTTCAGCCCGTTTGCCGCGTCGATCGCCTTGGCGATTTCCACCACTTCCGGCGTCGTCGTCACACCGCAGCGGCCCGCGCCGCAGTCGATCTCGACAAGGCACTCGATCTCGGTGCCGTGCTTCTGTGCCGCCGCCGACAGGTCGGCCACATTGGCCAAATCATCGACGCAGCAGATCGTCCGCGCGCCCAGCTTGGGCAGCTTGGCCAGCCGTTCGATCTTGGCCGGGTCACGCACCTGGTTCGACACCAGAATGTCCTTGATCCCGCCACGGGCGAACACCTCGGCCTCGGATACCTTCTGGCAGCAGACGCCACACGCGCCGCCCAGTTGCTCCTGCAGCTTCTGCACGTCCACGGACTTGTGCATCTTGCCGTGGGTGCGGTGGCGCATCCCATGTTCCTTGGCATAATCGCCCATCTTCTTGATGTTGCGCTCCAGCGCGTCGAGGTCCAGCACAAGGCAGGGCGTCTGGATCTCGGCCTCGGACATGCCCGGCTTGGCCGGAATGTCGAAGCCCACTTCGAAATCGTCGAGATTGCTCATGTCTTTCATCGGATCTCTCCCTATCCATGAATGTCTTTGTCACGCAGGGCCACGCCGCCCTGCCGGCTCATATCGTCTACGTAAGTTTCCTATCGGAAACCGCAACCGGGTGCAAAGGGATCACGCAGTCATCCACGGCAGCTTGTCGAGGTCCACGTTCCCGCCGGTCACGATCACACCCACGCGCTTGCCCTTGAAGGCGTCCTTGTTCTTCAGGATCACCGCCAGCGGCACGGCACAGCTGGGCTCCATCACGATCCGCAGGTATTTCCAGGTGATCTTCATCGCGTCGACGATCTCTTCCTCGCTCGCGGTATACATCTCGCTCACGTGGTTCGACACGAAATGCCAAGTCAGGTCCTTCAGCGGCACTTTCAGCCCGTCCGCGATGGTATCCGGCGCGTCGTCGGCGATGATATGCCCCGCCTTGAAGCTGCGATAGGCGTCGTCCGCCTGCTCCGGCTCGGCCGCGATGATCTTAACCTCGGGCGCCAGGGTCGACAGTGTCAGGCAGGTGCCCGAAACCATGCCGCCGCCCCCGATGGGCGCGACCATCATCTCGAGGCCATCGACCTGCTCCATGAACTCTTTCGAACACGTCCCTTGCCCGGCGATCACGCGCGGGTCGTTATAGGGATGCACGAACTCGCCGCCGGTCTTTTCCTGCACCTCGGCGAACACCGCCTCGCGGCTCGACGTGGACGGCTCGCATTCCGTGATCGTCCCGCCATAGCGCCGCACGGCGTCCTTCTTGGCTTGCGGCGCGGTGCGCGGCATCACCACGTTGCACGGTATGCCCCGCCGGCCCGCGGCATAGCTCAGGCACAGCGCGTGGTTGCCGGACGAATGCGTCGCCACGCCCTTTTCCGCCTGTTTGTCGCTCAGGCCGAACACGGCGTTTGATCCGCCACGGACCTTGAACGCCCCCGGCTCCTGGAAGTTCTCGCACTTGAAGAACAGCTCCGCCCCGGTCAGCTCGTTCAGATAGGCCGACTGCAACACCGGCGTCCGGTTGATATGCGGCTTGATCCGCTCGTGCGCGTCCAGCATGTCCTGGTATGTGGGGATATACATCTCCGCTCCGTCTTTCATCACGCGGCATCCTTCTTTGCCAAGGCCGGGCGCTTGCGCCACACGTCCTGTGCCGCCGCCACACCCGAACCCAGTTCTAGGTCGAGGCCCAGGTCGACCATGCACATCTCGGCCACGCCAAGGCCCGAGATCATCATCGCGTCGGTCAGGCTGCCAAGGTGGCCGATCCGGAACACCTTGCCGGCAACCTCGCCCAGCCCCACGCCGAACGCCATGCCATAGGCATCGGCGGCATGAGTCACGATGTCGGTCGCGTTGAACCCATCGGGCGTACAGATAGCACTTACCGTATCCGAGTAAACCTCGGGCGTCTTGGCACACAGCGGCAATCCCCACGCCTGCGCCGCCGCCCTGACACCGTCGGCGATCCGGGTATGACGGGCAAAGACCGCCTCCAGCCCCTCGTCCAGCAGCATGTCGCAGGACACTTTCAACCCATTCATCAGCCCGGCGGCGGGCGTGTAGGGATAGGCGCTGTTGGCATAGCCCTTCAGCATGTCGTGCACGTCAAAGAACGTACGGTGCAGTCCGGCGCTCTTCGTCGCCTCCATCGCCTTTTCGCTGAACCCCACGATGGCCAGCCCCACGGGCAGCATGAACCCTTTCTGCGAGCCGGTCACGGCCACGTCCACGCCCCACTCGTCCATGCGGAAATCCATCGACCCGATCGAGCTGACGCCGTCGACGAACAGCATCGCGGGGTGCCCGGCGGCGTCCATCGCGGTGCGGATCGCCTCGATGTCCGACTTCACGCCGGTCGCCGTCTCGTTATGCGTGGCCAGCACCGCCTTGATCTCGCGGCCCTTGTCGGCCTCCAGGATCTCGCCATAGCGCGCGGCGGAAATGCCTTCGCCCCAAGGGGTTTCATCAATCACCAGATCAAGCCCGTGCCGCTCGCACATGTCGATCCAGCGATGGCTGAACATGCCGTTGCGCGCCACCAGAACCTTGTCGCCCGGCGACAGCGTGTTGGTCAACGCCGTTTCCCAGCCGCCCGTGCCGGTCGACGGAAAGATGAACACTTCCGCATTCTTCGACTTCAGGACCTTTTGAACGCCCGCCCGCGCGGGATGCAGGATGTCCCCGAACAGCGCCGAGCGGTGGTCGATCGTCGGCATGTCGCACGCCTTGCGCAGGCTTTCGGGAATGTTGGTCGGGCCGGGAATGAACACCGGATTTTGAAAACTCATGGATCTCTCCTCCAAAACTCACCTCCTGTGTACAGGCCTCGTGCCCGCTTGAAAATTTTTTTGAAATCATTTTTCATTTTTCTGCAGGTTGATTTTATATAGACTTGTCAGTCTCTTATATTTTTCATAACGTGAAGTAATATTTCAAAAATGTTTGAGGCACGCCATGGCCACCCCGAATCCCTCCCCAAGACGCGCCCGCGGCCGCCCCCGCGGCTGGGACGACAAGACCGATCAGAACACCATCAAATCCCTCGACCGCGCGATGGAGGTGCTCGATTACGTCAGCCAACACCAGGGCAAGGCGCTCTCGGAACTCGCCACCGAGATGGATCAGTCCCCCGCCACGCTCTACCGCGTGCTCGTCACGCTGGAAACGCGCGGCCTCGTGGAATTCGACCCCGAGGAACAGGCCTGGCATATCGGCCCGCAGGCCTTCATCATCGGTGCCCGCTTCCTGCGCCGCACCACGCTGGTCGAACGCGCCCGCCCCGTGCTGCGCCGCCTGATGGAAGTGACCGGCGAAACCGCCAACCTCGGTATCGAGACATCCGGCCAGGTCCTTTTCGTCAGCCAGGTCGAAACCCATGCCAGCATCCGCGCCTTCTTCCCACCCGGCACGCTCTCGCAGATGCACGCCTCGGGCATCGGCAAGGCGCTGCTGGCGGAAATGGACGACGCCCGCCTGACCCGCCTGCTAAGCAACCAGCCCCTCACCGCCTTCACCGAACATTCCATCACCGACGCGGACGCCCTGCGCACCGAACTCGCCCTCACCCGGTCACGCGGCTATGCCATCGACGGCGAGGAAAAGAACATCGGAATGCGCTGCATCGCCGCCCCGGTCTTCGACTTCAACAACGAGCCTGTCGCCGGCATCTCCGTCTCCGGCCCCACCAGCCGCGTCGGCACCGGCGATATCGACCGGCTCAGCGCCGCCGTGATGCAGGCCGCGACCGACCTCACCACCGCCATCGGCGGCATCACCCGCCACGATCCCGGCACCTGACCCTTCCCTTTCCCGCGCGGCTTCTCTACCCCTTCGACCAAGAAGGAGATTGCCCATGGACCGCGCCCAGATCGTGCACGAAAACTTTCTGTCCCGCACCGCCGCGGGCGACCTGCCCCCGGGCCGCGACCCCTCCGGCCCGCTCGACGCCGAGACAGCCCGCCTGATCTTCCGCGCCCAATGCCTCTCCCGCGCCTTGGACCAGCAAGCCCGCGTCATGCAGAAAGCCGGCCAAGGCTACTACACCATCGGCTCCTCGGGGCACGAAGGCATGGCCGCCGTCTCCGTTGCCCTGCGCCCCACTGACATGGCCTTCCTGCACTACCGCGACGCCGCCTTCCAGATCGCCCGCGCCCTGCAGACCGGGCACGAGGACATCGCCACGGACATGGCCCTATCCTTCGCCTGCTCCTCCGAGGATCCCATCTCCGGCGGCCGCCACAAGGTGCTTGGCTCCAAGGCGCTCAACGTCCCGCCCCAGACCTCCACCATCGCCAGCCACCTGCCCAAGGCGGTCGGCACCGCCTATTCCCTCGGCCTCGCCCGCCGCCACGCGCCCGAGCATGAACAGCTGCCCCGTGATAGCATCGTCATGGCCAGCTTCGGCGACGCCTCGGCCAACCACGCCAGCGCCCAGGCCGCCTTCAACACCGCCGCCTGGACCGCCTATCAGAACGTGCCCCTTCCGATGCTTTTCGTGTGCGAGGACAACGGCATCGGCATATCCGTGAAAACCCCCAAGGGCTGGATCGCCGCCAATTTCGCCCACCGCCCGGGCCTGACCTATATGGCCTGCGACGGCGTAGACATCTTCGACACCTACGCCACGGCCCAACGCGCCGCCCACCACGCCCGCACGCATCGGCAGCCCGTCTTCCTGCACATCCGCACCGTGCGCCTCTACGGCCATGCCGGTGCCGATGTGCCCACCACCTACCTGCCCAAATCCGAGGTCGAGGCCGACGAGGCCAACGACCCCCTTCTCCATTCCGTCCGCCTGCTGGACAAGTCCGACATCCTGACCCCGCAGGACGCTTGCACGCTCTATACCGACACCTGCGCCGAGGTCGAAAAGACCTGCAACCAGGCCGCCACCCGGCCCCGCCTGCAAACCGCGCGGGACGTCATGGCCTCCCTCATCCCGCCCAAGCGCACATGCGCCCCCACCAACGGCCCCACGCCCGAGGCCCGCGCGGCAGCCTTCGGCCCCGACCTCAAGGCGATGGACGAGCCGCAGATCCTGTCGCGCCACATCAACTGGGCGCTCACCGACCTCATGCTCACCCACCCCGAAATCATATGCATGGGCGAGGATGTGGGCCGCAAGGGCGGCGTCTACGGCGTCACGCAAAAGCTGCAAAACCGCTTCGGCCCCGCCCGCGTCATCGACAGCCTGCTGGACGAGACCTCCATTCTAGGCCTCGGCATCGGCATGGCCCATAATGGCTTCCTGCCGATCCCCGAAATCCAGTTCCTCGCCTATCTCCACAACGCCGAGGACCAGTTGCGCGGCGAGGCCGCGACCCTGCCCTTCTTCTCCAACGGCCAATACACCAACCCCATGGTCCTCCGCATCGCGGGGCTGGGGTACCAGAAAGGCTTCGGCGGGCACTTCCACAACGACAATTCCATCGCCGTCCTGCGCGACATCCCCGGCCTTATCCTCGCCTGCCCCTCCACCGGCGCCGACGCCGCCCGTATGCTCCGCGAATGCGTCCGTCTCGCGCGCGAGGAACAGCGCCTCGTCGTCTTCCTCGAACCCATCGCCCTCTACCCCATGCGCGACCTCGCGGAACCCGGCGACAACGCCTGGCTCACCACCTATCCCGACCCGTCCGAGACCATTTCCCTCGGCCAGGTCGGCCAGCATGGCGACGGCACCGATCTCGCCATCGTCACCTTCGGCAACGGCCACCACCTCTCGCGCCAGGCGCAGGCCCAGCTCGACACCGACGGCCTCGGCACCCGCGTCATCGACCTGCGCTGGCTCTCGCCGCTTCCCGGCCCGGCCCTGCTGGACGCTGTGGCGGGCTGCAAGCGCATCCTGATCGTGGACGAGACCCGCCACTCCGGCGGCGTGGCCGAGGCGCTGATGGCGCTCTTCACCGAGCACACGGACATCCCCCACAGCCGCCTCACCGCCACCGACAGCTTCATCGCCACCGGCCCGGCCTACGCCGCCACGATGCCAAGCGCCGACACGATCCTCTCCACCGCGCGCAGCCTCTGCCGCGGCTAGACCGCCCCGGCTTTTTCTTGCAAAAAATACTCAAATCCGCCACGCGAGCCGCGGTGCGCAACGCCCGATCCGTTAACACCGGAGGCCGGAAGACATCGCACCGTCGGAATACCACTCGGATACCGACGCGATACCGACACGGGATTTTCCGGCCAAACCCCTGATTAACCAAGTGATTCGCAGGGCTACGCCAACCCCGGCAGCCACAGCACGATGATCGGAAACGCCACCAGCAGCCCGATCGTCACCGCATCGGCGATGAAGAACGGCATCACCCCCTTGAACACGTCCTGCACACTCAGGTCCGGCCGCACGCCCGCCACCACGAAACAGTTCAGGCCGATGGGCGGCGTGATCAGACAGAACTCCGCCATCTTCACCACCAGGATCCCGAACCAGATCGCGCACATCTCGCCCGACATGCCGAAGGCGCTGTCCTCGACGCTGACGAACTCGCCCCCGTTCAGCGCCATGACCGCCGGATAGACCACCGGCAGCGTCAAGAGCAGCATCCCGATCGCGTCCATGAACATGCCCAGCACGGCATAGGCCAGCAGGATGCAGATCAGGATCAGCATCGGCGACACGGTCAGCGACGTGATCCAGTCGGCAAACGCCCCCGGCAGGTCCGCAAACCCCAGGAATCGCACGTAAATCAGCACGCCCCAGATGATGGTGAAGATCATCACCGTCAGCTTCGCGGTCTCGATCAGCGCCGATTTCAACTCGCGCAGCCGCATGCCGCGCCACAGCGCCATCAGGAACACGATGAACGCCCCCACCGCGCCGCCTTCGGTGGGCGTGCCCCAGGCATCGCCAAAGGGGTTGTAGACGAAGAAGATGATGATCACGACCACCGCCACGATCGGCAGCGCAGAGGGCAAGGAGGCGAATTTCTCGCGCCAGGTGAACCCGCCCACCGGCGGCCCCACGGACTTGAAGATCAGCGCGATCCCGATGATCAACGCCGCATAGACCAGCGCCGAGAAGGCGCCGGGGATGAACCCCGCAAGCAGCAGTTTGCCCACGTCCTGCTCCACGATGATCGCATAGATCACCAGGATGGCCGAGGGTGGAATCAGGCTCGCCAGCGTGCCCCCGGCGGCCACCACGCCAGCAGCGAACTGTTTGTTATACCCAATCTTAAGCATTTCGGGGATAGCTATACGGGCAAACACCGCCGCCGTGGCCACCGACGCCCCCGACACCGCCGCAAAACCGGCAGTGGCGAAAACCGTCGACACGGCCAGGCCCCCGGGCACCCAGGCGATCCACCGCTTGGCGGCCTCGAACAGGGCGCGTGTCAGGCCCGCGTAATAGGCCAGGTACCCGATCAGGATGAAGGTCGGGATCAGGGAAAGTGCGTTCGCCGACACCTTGGAATGCGGCACCTGCCCCGCGGTCTTGACCGCCACCGTCAACGCCCACCAGAAATCCTCGCCGCCGAAATCCTTCTTGGACCAGAAGATGACGATCAGCCCGACAAAGCCCGCAAGCCCCGCCGCAAAGGCCACGCGCATCCCGATGACCACCATCACCAGCATGAATCCGGTGGTCCACAGCCCGATGGTGATCGGATCCATCAGTCGCGCCCTTCCAGTTGTTCGGCTTCAAGCGCGGCCTGCTCGGCCACCGACAGCGTCAGCGGCACCGCCACGGGCCGCTCGAGGCCAAGCGCAAAGGCACGCGCATATCCCACCGCCTGCAGGATCAGGCGCAGCACCAGCACGCCGAACGCGACCGGGACGACCAGTTTCGCAGGCCATACCGGCAGGCCGATATCGATCGTGCTGTCGCGCGAACACAAGGGCCTTGCACAATCGAAGGACCTGTCGAAATGCGCCCAGGCCCCCCAGACCAGCGCGATCATCAGAACCAGCACCAGCAGAACCGTGATGAACTCCAGCAGCCAAAGCAGGCGACCGTGCAGGTTCCCGATCAGGATATCCATGCGAATATGCCCGCCCTCGCGCTGCACGTATGAGATGCCCATGATTGCGATCAGCGGCATCAACACCTCGATGTAATCCACGTATCCCGCCAGCGGCGCGTCGAAGAACTTGCGCCCACCTACAGAGTAAGCTGCCAGAAACATGAGGGAAAATGCAGCAATCCCGCTCAACAACGCCATGAACCGCTCCACCGGCAGCAGCGCGCGGTCCAGTCGGCTCAGCAGGCTGCTGTCGCTCAGGACGGTCGAAGCCCCCGCCATGCGCTACTCTGTCCGTTCCACGGCGATGCTCAGGGTGGTGCCCAGCCCCTTGCCGCCGAAGCTGGTGGTCACCGTCTTCTTCAGCACGATGCAAGGCCAGTTCTTGCCTTCGACCCACAGGTTCCACGACTGCCCCACATCCGGGATCGGCGGCGCATAGGCGGTGGCCGGGATGCGATATTCCTCGGAATGGATCTTCTGACCGTCCGGGTCAGTGACCTTCAGAAGAATGATCAGCGGCTGTTGATTCACTTCTACGACCATGCTCGGCACCCTTTATAGACAAGCCGTCCGGGGTCGGCCCCCGGACGGCCAGCCGCGCTCAGTTCGACGCGCGTTGCTCTTCCAGCGTGCTCTGCACGAGGTCATACAGCTCCTGGCCCGGCAGGCCCTGCGCTTCCATTTCCTCGATCCAGGCTTCGCGCGCGGGGTCCGCGGCCTGCGCCTTGAACTCTTCCTTCACGCTGTCGTCGATCATCACTTTCTCGACGCCCTTTTCCTCCAGAACGCTGTCCCAGCGCTTCAGAAGCTCGGCATAATTGGCCAGGTAGTGGTCCAGCGCCTCGGGCACCGAGCTGTCCAGCGCCTCGCGGTGTTCGTCGCTCAGCCCTTCATAGGCGTCGATGTTCACCACCACCGGGCAATTCACCGTGCCGGGGTTCAGGTTGGCCGTCCACCAGTCCGCCTGGTTGATCGTGCCAAAGCTCAGATGCGCGTGCTGCGCGAACGACACCGTGTCGACGACGCCCGATTCCATCGCCTGGTAGGCTTCGGTCGCGGTCACCGAGGTGGGCACCGCCCCCACCGCCTTGAACGCCTCGCCAAGGCCGCCGGTGGCGCGCACCCGCATCCCTTCGAAATCGGCCAGTTCGTCACGCGGCTCGCCCGTGCCGACAAGGTTGTATTGCGGCATCGGCGAGGTCATCAGCAGCTTGGCATTCCACTGCGCCATCTCCTCGGCGGCGGCCGGGTGGTTGTACACGGCAGTGGACACGGCGACCTCTTCATCGAGGTTGGTGACACCCAGGAACGGCAGCTCCAGCACGGTGATCACGCGGTTCTTGTCGGGGTGATAGCCGGCACAGAACTGGGCCATCTCGAAGGCACCGATGGAAATCCCGTCAAGATTCTCCTTGTTCTTCGACAGCCCGCCATAGCTGACATTCATGGTAAACTCGCCGTCGGTCTTTTCTGCGACCAGCTCGGCCAGCTTCTCGACATGCTCGGTGAAGGCACGGCGCTTGCCCCACACGGACACGTTCCATTCGACGGCCAAGGCTTCTCCGGCAAACGCAAAGGACAGCGCGGCGGTGACGCCGGCTCCGATCATCTTGTTCATTGGTTATCTCTCCCTGTTTGTGGCAAGAATACTAAGTGTCTCGACCCACGACGCAACAGGGTATTTTTGGGTAGATTTGTAGCAAATCAAAAGAGCCGCCCCGCATGGGACGGCCCTGAATGGCAGTTCGTCAGAGTGTCGGCGCCGCCCTATTCCGCCGCGTCGCGCCGCGGCAGCACCCAGTCGGGGCGCGGGAAATGGCAGGTGTATCCGGCCGGAAACCGCACAAGGTAATCCTGGTGTTCGGCCTCGGCCTCCCAGAAATCGCCCACGGGCTCGACCTCGGTCACGACCTTGCCGGGCCACAGGCCCGAGGCGTTCACGTCGGCAATCGTGTCCTCGGCCACGGCCTTTTGCGCGTCGTTCACATAGTAGATCGCCGAACGATAGCTCATGCCCATGTCGTTGCCCTGCCGGTTCAGCGTGGTCGGGTCGTGGATCTGGAAGAAGAACTCCAGGATCTGCCGATAGCTGATCTTGTCAGGGTCGAACCAGATCTCGATGCCCTCGGCATGGGTGCCGTGGTTGCGGTAGGTGGCGTTGGGCACATCGCCCCCGGTGTATCCCACGCGGGTCTTGCCCACGCCGGGCATCTTGCGGATCAGCTCCTGCATGCCCCAGAAGCATCCGCCGGCCAGCACTGCGCGTTCCTCAGCCATTACACGTCCTCCACTTGATCCAGGTAGTCACCATAGCCTTCGGCCTCCATCTCGTCACGCGGTATGAACCGCAGCGAGGCCGAGTTGATGCAGTATCGCAGGCCGCCGCGGTCCTGCGGCCCGTCGGGAAAGACGTGGCCGAGATGGCTGTCGCCATGGGCGCTGCGCACCTCGGTGCGGACCATGCCAAGCGAGGCGTCTTGCAGCTCGGTCACGTGGGCGGGTTCGATCGGCTTGGTGAAACTGGGCCAGCCGCAGCCGCTCTCGAACTTGTCGGACGAGGCGAACAGCGGCTCGCCAGAGACGATGTCGACGTAGATGCCCGCCGCCTTGTTGTCGTTGTATTCGCCGGTGAAGGGCCGCTCGGTGCCGTTCTCCTGCGTCACGCGGTACTGCTCCGGCGTCAGCCGCGCCACGGCGTCTTCTGTTTTCTGGTAGGTCATGGATACCCCCGTTTTTGCGTCCTTAAGAAAAATGGCCTGTGTCGCCCGCTTTGCAAGCCCCGGACGCGGGACCGTGATTGAACCGAAACAAACCTCTCCGCGACCCATGGGCATGATTGCGAAAGGATCAGGCCATGCACACCCGGACATGCGACAGCTTCAGACCGGCCCACGTCCAAAGGACCCGTGACCAGCCCGGTGGCGCACCAACCCACACCCAGTTTCTGCCTCCCGACCGCGCGACTCAAATTCTGTTGCAGCAGTTTCTGTAGGGCCCGTCCCATGCCCCCTCTCGCCGCAGAACGCGTATGGCTACGGCGATGCTCCGCGCACGACGTGCATTGCACGTTGTTTCCAGGCCCTTCTACTGATATGTTACACTGCGCGCGCAGAAAAAATTGAGGAATGTGATGGCACTGTCTTCGGTCCTTGTCGTCGAGGACGACCCGGTGATCTGTGTCGGGCTGGAGGTCGCTCTGAGCGATGCCGGCTGCCAGTCACTGAAAAGCGCGTGCAGCTACGAAGACGCGCTTGCCGCCATCAACGCGCGGTCCTTCGATTACTGCATTCTCGACCTGGATCTCGGCAATTCCTTCAAAGGTCCGTTTCCCAACGAGCCGGAAGGCAGGCGCCTGCTTGCGATACTGCAGTCACGCGGCGTTTCCACCGTCGTGTACAGCGGCATCCTGGATGAGCAGCGGCGTATCCGGGATCTGGATCCATCGGTGATCACGATCGACAAGACCGAGCCTGCACAGACGGTGATCGAGGCGCTTGGTCGTTTCAAACGCTCGAACAGCGCTCTCGCCTGACCCGCCTCAATTCCGCACGGCGCCCAGGAACTTCTCCAGATCCGCTTCGGTGTAAGGCTTCTCGATCACCAGAACCTCGTGCAGGTCGGATGGCAGATGCTGGCGTCCATGGGCCGTCAGGAACGCGAAATTTACACCGTCCCGAAACAGCCGCCGCGCAAAGTCGGAACTGTTGCGGTCCTTGCCAAGGTTGTAGTCGACGAACGCTGCATCCGGCAGGGACGCATCGCACGACCGCATGGCCGGGTCTTCCTCGCTGAAGGGGCCGACCACCTCGTGCCCCATGATTTCCAGGACCTCTGCGAGATCAATCTGCAAAAGGGGATCGTCTTCAAGTACGAGAACCTTCATCGCGGTCCCTCCTGACGCGATCTCACGCCAAATTGGCTAGCGATATCCTGACACGAATGCCGGTATCGGGATAGTCCATTGTTACGTCAGCTCCCTGGGCTGCAAGAATTCGGGTCAACAACGTGGTGCCGAAACCCGATGAGGACGGTGGTGTAACGCCGGACAGGCCTGTTTCGATCCATTCTATTTCCAGACCGTCATCGGTTTTCCAGTTGATATCAAGCTGGCCCTCGTCCTGCGACAGGGCGCCGTACTTGCTCGAATTCGTGGTCAACTCGTGAAATGCCAGCGCCAGCGTCTGCACCAGGCGGGGCGGCAATTGCACATAGGGGCCGTGCATGACGATCGAGTCGTTGCGGTTGGCGCGATACGGGTCGATCTCCGTCTCGATCAGTTGTTCCAGCGGCATCCCCTGCCAGTTGGCATCGGCCAGTTGCCTGTGCGCCGCGGCCATCGCCCGGATCCGTGCCTGAAGCGCATCGCGATAGTCCTCCAGCGTGTTCGAGGACCGCCCGGTCATGCGCGTAATCGTCGAAACCGTCGCAAGGATGTTCTTCACCCGATGGTCCAGTTCCGCCGAGATGACCCGCAGCCGATCCGCCTCGGCCTTGCGCTCGGTGATGTCCAGGTTCAAACCGACCCAAGAGGTGATCCGGCCATCGGGATCGCAGATCGGCCGGCCCAGTGCCAAGGTGTGATACAGCTTGCCATCCGCCCCGATGATACGAATTTCCCGCTCCCACGGCTCGCCGCTTGCCAGGGTCTTGCGCCACAACTCTTCGATCTCTTCGCGCATCGCGGGATCGATGCAGTCGATCAGCCCGTCCGACCGCGCTTGTTCCATCGTTTTCCCGACAAGCTTCAGAAAGGCCGGACTGACATAGGTCAGCTGGCCATCGGGATCGTTGATCCAGACCCCAAAGGGGATGGACTCGCCAAGCGTGCGGTATTGATCGAACCGCTCCGCAAGATCGCGCTCCAGCTGCTTGCGCTCAGAAACGTCCAGCGCGGCGGAATAGAACCCTGTCACGTTGCCGTCGGTATCGCGGCGGGGCGCGTAACTGACCAGGACATCGCGTTTTTCCGCGTCGGCTCCGGGGCCGATCCTGACCTCGAACGTCTGGTCCTGGCCTTGCAACGCTGCGGCGATATGCGGGGCGACCGCCTCGTAAGCCTCGGGATTTACCAGGTCGGAAACGCGTTGTCCCTCGATCTCGTCCGGTGAGGCCCCCCAGAATGCGTAACCGCTGTTGACGAACTCGTACCGCTGGTCGGCGTTAATCACGGCAAACAGGATCGGCAGGCTGTCAGCCATGTTGCGCAGCTGCCATCGTTCTTCATCGATGCGCTTCAACGCACGCCCGCGCGAGATCACGAGCCACAACACGTTGGCCGTGGCCTGCAGGTAATTGATGTCATCCGTGTCGAAACGGCTGCGGGACGGATTGTCCTCGTGCACCCCCAGAACGCCCCAGGGGGCATCCGTGGGGCCGATGATCACGCTGACGCCGCACAGGATGTGATGGTCCTTCAGCAGGCGTGGCGCAGAAAACCGCCGTTCCTCGCGGAAATCGTTGACCACGACCGGGCCGCGCTGTTGCAGCGTATACCCCGCCTGGCTTTCGATCCCCGACCCCACCTTGGATGACCCGATGGTCGCATGGGTCCAGCCGACGCCAGAGCGCAGGGTCAGGTTCAGACCGTCCGGGTCAAGCTCCAGCACCTTCGTGAACCTTACGCCCATGTGTTCCGACAAATCGCGCACCGCCATGTCGAAGATGGCCTGAAGCTCCCCCCCTGCCAGCGCCGCACGGCCCAGCTCGGCCACGGCCTGCTGCTGGGCCTCGCGCCGGCGTGCGGCCGCGCGCGCATTCTGCAAGTTTGTGACATCCGTATAGGTGATCACGACGCCCTGTATCTGGTTCTCCGAGGTGCGGTAGGGGCGCATGCGGCGGATCCTGTGGTGCCCGTCGTCCGTGCTGATCTCCGCCTCTATCTCGGTCAGCTTCTCCAGGCAGGTTTGCGCGTCTTCGATCAGCTTGCTGTCATGCACCCGCATCGCGATATCTTCCGCCGGACGCCCGATATCACCGTCGATGATGCGCATCACGTCCTTCATCGCCGGGGTGAACCGGCGGATCAGCAGATTGGTATCCAGGAAGATCACCCCGATATCGATCGAGGTCAGCAGGTTGTTCAGGTCGTTGTTGGTCTGCTCGAGTTCCTCGATCTTGTCTTCGAGTTGACTGTTGACCGTCGACAACTCCTCGTTCAGCGACTGCAATTCCTCCCGGGACGTCTCCAGTTCCTCGTTGGTGGACTGAAGCTCCTCGTTCATGCTCATGACCTCTTCGTTCGAGGTTTCCATCTCCTCGATGGTCGATTGCAGATCCTCGCGGGTCGATTGCAATTCGTATTCCAGCGCCGCCACCGCATCGCGTTCTTCGGGATCGGCCTCTTCGCGCGCCTTCTCGCGCGCAGCCTGGCCCGCGGTCGCATCGCGCGGTTCCGACGCGTCGTGGAAATGGATCAGGTAGGCCGGATCCCGGTCCAGCGCGTCGACCCGTTCCCCGTTGATCCGTACGTCCAGCTCTCGATCGCCACGCGGCACCCTGAGCGCCTCGGCCTCTGCGTCGGCCTGGCCCGACTGCAGCGCGTGTATCACGAAGCGCAGCTTGCTGCGCATTTCCGGCAGGATCATTTCCGTCAGGATGCTGGTCGGCTCGCCGGCCGGAAAATCCAGGTATTCCCGCACCGGCCCATGGAAATACAGCACCTCGAGCCGCATGTTGACCACGACGGACGCCGGCACGAAACGGTCCATCAACCTGCGCCGCGCAAGGTCCGAAACCGTCGCATAGGAGTTTTCCTTTGCCGCGGGCCTCGATTGCTGGCGCTTGCCGCCCGCCGCAATGGCGAATTTTCCGGGCCGCACGCGCGCGCTGACCGTTTTGCGGTAAATCCGGTTGGCCTTGTCTACCGGCACGAACAGGCGGCCGGGACGTTCGGCATTCTCCGAATTGCCAAGCAGCAGGTGCCCCTCGTCGCCGAGTGCGAAATGAAACATCTCGATCATCCGCTGTTGCACATCCGATTCCAGATAGATCATCAGGTTGCGGCACGTGATGATGTCCAGCCGCGAGAACGGCGGGTCGGAGATCACGTTCTGCGTGGCGAAAACGACAGTTTCGCGCAGGCGCTTGTTGACCATGAACCACTCGTCTTCCTCGACGACAAAGCTCTGCCGTATCCGTTCCGGGATATCCGGCAGCGCCGCCAGCGGGTAGCGCCCGGCGCGGGCAACTTCGATGGCCCGCGCGTTCAGGTCGGTTGCAAAGATCTGTACCGGATGCGCCGCCCGCCGGCGGTCCATGCGGGCAAACAGGGTCGCCGCCAACGTATAGGCTTCTTCCCCGCTGGCGCAGCCCGGCACCCAGGCGCGGATCACGTCATCCTTTTTCTTGCGGTCCAGCATCGGTTCGATCACCCGGTCGGCCAACGCGTCCCAGGTTTCAGGCTCCCGGAAAAAGCGGGTCACGCCGATCAGCAGATCACGGAACAGGTGATGCACCTCTTCGCTGTTGTCGCGCATGTGGGCAACGTAACCTGACAGCGTTTCGAACTGCCCCAACCCCATGCGGCGCTGGATACGCCGTTCGACCGTGCCTTTCTTGTAGCACCGAAAATCGAAATCGGTCTGCGTGCGCAAGAGGTGCAGCACCTCGTTGAATCCATCCGGCGCGGCCTTGGCCAGCCCCGCCTCCTCTTCCTGCGGTTCGCGCAGATAGGGATGCTTGATGAACTGCGCCAGCCGGTCGGGCATTTCCGCGACCGGAAGAAGGAAATCGACCAGCCCGGTATTGGCTGCGCTGCGCGGCATGCCGTCGTGCTCGGCTTCTTCGGGGTCCTGCACCATCACCATGCCGCCCGCGGCCTTGATCTCGCGCAGGCCCAGCGTGCCGTCGCTGCCGGTGCCCGAAAGAACGATACCGATCGACTTTTCGCCACGTCCCTCGGCGAGCGACCGAAAGAAATAGTCGATCGCCATCCGCATGCCGCGCTTTTCGACCGGTTCGTCGAGGATCAGACCTTGATCCAGAAGCCGGATGAATTTGCCGGGCGGAATCACGTAGACGGTGTTCGGCGCCAGGTGCATCTCGTTCTCGGCCTGCACGACTGTCATTTTTGTCTGCCGTGCCAGCAGGTCTGCCATCATACTGGGATGATTGGGATCGAGATGCTGGATCAGGATAAAGGCCGCGCCGGTATCGTCCGGCATGGAGCGCAGCAGGTTCTTGTACGCCTCCAGCCCGCCGGCAGACGCGCCGATGCCCACGATTGGAAAATCCTTCTTGGCTGGCATCCGTTCTCCTGACCGCAGCACCGCACCTTTGCCGTAATCTTGCACCCGTCCCAATTTATGCAGCCGGATGGCGCTCGAGTCACCCCCGCATCGTTCTCTCCAGTCCGCGCATCCAGGCGAACAGCCCGAACCCGCAGAGCCGTCGCCCCCACCCGGTCAAAATGCCGTCAAGCGTGGACTGCGTTCTTCGATTCGCCGTGATGAACCAGATCGCGCTCGGCCAGGTCGCGCCGCAACAAGGCGACGTTCCGGCGGTGAGATTTGAAGAAAACGTCGAATGCGTCGCCAATCAGGGGAATGCCGCCCAGTACGGCGTCAATGCCGGTATTGAGCGTCATCCGAGCCAGAGCGCGCTTGCGAGCACCAAGACGATGACCTTCGATGATCGTCCAGGCCCCCGGCCCGACAGTCACCAGATCACCGATGCCGGGCACAAGCCCCAGGATCGAATCCCACCCCAGCGGGATACCGACGAGCGGCAGCCGGAATTTCGTGTCCAGCAGGTTCGCCATCCGCTCCAGCCTGGCGAGGCGTCGCTCACGATCCGCATGCATCTCGCCGGGCGTGTGACGCGATTGCGCAGGCGACGTTGCCGCTACCCTGTCACCATCCGGCTCGGACCCTTGAGGCATCGCACCATTCCTTTCGTCGCCACACTCGTCGCGGCGCGGCACTATCACCCGATCAACTTGCGGAAGACCGCAGTTGTTCCAGCGCTTACGGGCGATACTCCAGACAGTACGTTTCAGGAAGGTGGCCGGGTCACGAGGTCCTGCCTCTCGGGCGGGGCAGTATCGTTCGAAAACAGGAATGCGGAAGGTCGGCTCCGCGCCGAAGTTGCCTCTCTCGTTAGAAAGGTATGCCTCTCACGGGCCACGTGGCATTCCTCAGCGCTTGAAGCTGCCGTTCAGACATCGTGCAGCGACTGTCGGCTCTCCGCCGATTCTGTGGAAAAACAGCGTGTTTCTTGCGCAGAAAGTCACGCCCTGAAGAGCGCGCGAGTGCCTTTCTGATCAGGCTTTTCGCGTTTGCTGCGGTGCGGGAAGGACGTTGGCCAGTTTCCTGAGGTTCTGGGCGGTGGCGGCGAGGAGGAATTCGTCGTTTGCGCCACATGGGCCGCGTAATCGGAGCCGTCCCGGTCCGAGGATGCGCTTCAGGTGCGCGAAGAGCATCTCGACCTTCTTCCTCAGCTTCATCGAGATCTCATATTGCTTGGTCTTCGCGATATCCCGGGCGACTTGGCGGGCGTCTTCGTGTTCCTCACGGGTGATGGATCGGAAGTCCATGTTAGGGCAGCAGCGAGGCTTCGAGGGGCAAGCCTGGCAGGTGAGCTTCAGGCCACGGTATTTGGCGATGCCCTTGCCTGTCGGCCTCCGGCTCGGGTCGGAATAGTTTCGGCGGAACTGCTTCAGTTCATGGCCTTCCGGGCAGATGTATTGATTGTTCTCGGCATCCCACTCGAAGTCGGCGCGGGTCCATGTTCCCTCGTTGCGCCCGGACTTGTCGAAGACCGGAATGTGCGGGGCGATCTTGCGGTCAACCAGGACGTGATCCTCCAAGGAGAAATCGTGGAACAGTGCCGGCTGCGCCTCCTGCCTCGGTCCCATCAGCGCCGTTCCTCCCACCCATTGGCGGGATTGAATCAGCGTGATGCCCACCGATCAAGCGAGAGTGTTTCAACAGAATAAGTCCTTTGCGGACACGTATGATCTATATCTCCGAGCGCCATCGACGGGCCGCGGCGCGGTGATCCGACGGTGGTTCGGCAGCACTTTATCCAGGACAAATCCGAAACAGGATCGAGTGATGCACCAAGCTTCACCCAATCGCCGGGCCGTGGGGGCGGCCCGGCGATGGCGCGGGGCCTGCGGCCCGTTTCCGCGCCGGGGCTGTAGATCAAACGTCTTATATGTCCGGTCCGAGTCCGTTGCTAGACACTGGTATCGAGCTCCCGGCCGGTTGACAGCCGCGAAGCGGCCCGGCCATCGTCAGCCCCTCCCTCGGGCTGGCGATTTGTCTGAGGCCGGGCGCAACGACCCTTCCGAGGATGTATTTGGCAGGCATAAAGTGCTTCAGAATTGCCGTCGGATCGCCACCCCAGGGGCTGACGCTCGCCTCCGTTGTGAACTGCGGAAAGGTCCGCACTGCCGACGCTCACGACCATCGCAGGGAATGACCGCTTCGGCGTAGGTCGCCCTGTCAGAGGCAACGCTTCTGACAGGGCGACCTATTTGGTGCTGTTCAGAAGGATTTTGGTGGAGCCTAGCGGGATCGAACCGCTGACCTCCTGCATGCCATGCAGGCGCTCTCCCAGCTGAGCTAAGGCCCCGAACCGATGGTCCGTCGCCGGACCGTCATTTGCCGCCTTCTAGGTAAAGCGGCAGGCGGGATCAAGTGGAAAATCCCGCCCTCTCGCAACTTGGTTCAGCTTTCGTCGTCGTCCGAAGCAACGTCCGCGATCTCGTCCAGCGAGACGTTGTCGTCATCGTCGTCGTCTTCCAGAACATCATCGCCCAGGTCGACATCGACATCGTCGTCATCATCCTCGATGACCTCGTCGTCGACCTCGTTACCCTTCATCTTCTTGGTCTCGGCGTCTTCCGCATCCGCGGTGATCGACCGGCTCTTGCCGGAATGCATCTCGACGACCTCGCCCGTGTACGGGCTGACGATCGGATCTTTGTTCAGGTCGTAAAACCGTTTGCCCGTCGTCGGGCATACGCGCTTCACACCCCATTCTTCCTTGGGCATCCTTATCCCCTTCGGTGTCTGTGGACTTGCAGGCATTCGACGTCCCCTGCCATAAGACGTATCAGGTGTCAAAGGCATAAAGTGCGGCGCGGCGCTGCAAGAGGTGAGCGGCATATGGGGCATTATGTTCTGCCCGGCAACCCCCCGGTCGATGTGACCCTGCGCCGCTCGGCGCGGGCGCGGCGGATTTCGCTTAGGGTGTCGGGCGTTGACGGGCGCGTGACGCTGACCATGCCCCCCGGCGTGGCCGAGCGCACCGCGTTGGACTTCGCCAACGAAAAGGCCGCGTGGCTGCGCGCGCAACTCTCGCGCCAGCCGGACATGACCGAGGTGCGAATCGGCTCGGGCCTGCCCGTAGAGGGCCGCCTGCGCCATATCACCCCCGGCTCGGGCCGCCGCATCCAACTGAGCGACGACACGCTGATGGTGCCCGCCCCGCCCGAGACCGCGCCACGCCGCATCCAGGCCTGGCTCAAAGCCCGCGCCCGCGACCAGCTTGCCGCCGCTTCGGATCATCACGCAAGGGCGATCGGCCGCTCATACGCCCGCCTCACCCTGCGCGACACCCGTTCGCGCTGGGGGTCCTGCACCCATGATGCCGGGCTCATGTATTCCTGGCGACTGATCCTCGCCCCGCGCGAGGTGCTCGATTACGTCGCCGCCCACGAGGTCGCGCATCTTGTCGAGATGAACCATTCGCGCGCCTTCTGGGAGATCGTCGCACGGCTTTGCCCCGGCTATGAGGCCCCCCGCCGCTGGCTGCGGGAAAACGGCGCGGAACTGCATCGCTACCGCTTCGAGTGATGCGACGGGATTGACCGCGGACCAATCCGTGATCACAAATGCGCCATGAACTTTCCGCCGCGTTCCGAAGCCGGGCTTGTCCCGGCCCCCGGCACCGCCCCGACCGGGTCGGCCCATGATCGCGTTTATCGCGGTCTTCGCAGCCGCATCATGCATGGCGAGCTGCGCCCCGGACAGGCCCTGACCCTGCGCGGCGTCGGTGCCGAGTACAACGTTTCGATGACCCCCGCCCGCGAGGCCGTGCGCCGTCTCTCCGCCGAGGGCGCCCTGACGGTCAGCAGCTCGGGCCGCCTTGCCGCGCCCGAGCTTGGCAATGAACGGATCGAGGAGTTGGCCGCCCTGCGCGCCCTGATCGAGGTCGAACTGGCCAGCCGCGCCCTGCCCCGCGCACACATGGCCCTGATCGACCGACTGCAATCCATCAACGCTCGGATCACCGATCACATCGCCCACCAGGACGCGGTCGGCTACATCCGCTCGAACCTCGAATTCCACCGCACGCTCTACCTGCGCGCCCAGGCCCCCGCGATGCTGGCCATGGCCGAGACCGTCTGGCTGCAACTGGGCCCCACCATGCGCGCGCTGTACGGCAAGCTGCAGCAAAAAGAGCCGCCGCGCTATCACCGCCTCATCATCTCGGCGCTCAAGGCCGGGGACGAGCCGGGCCTGCGCCTTGCCGTGCGCTCGGACGTGACCCAAGGGCTGAAGATGCTGCTGGCCTGACGACGCCTCTGGATGCCCGCGCCCGCCGGCCTATCTCCGGCCCATGACTGCGAACACCCGCAACAAGCAAGAGATTTACGACGCCGCCGCCACAGCGTGGTGGTCGGACGAGTTGCGCTGGGTGCGCACGCTCAAGAACCTCGTGCCCGCCCGCCTGAAATTCTTTGACCGGCATTTCGACTGGGCGGGTAAACGCGTGCTCGACCTTGGTTGCGCGGGCGGTTTCATGGCCGAGGCAATGGCGCAGCGCGGCGCGCAGGTCACCGGCATCGACCCCGCGAAAGAGGCCATCGCCGCGGCCCGGTCCCATGCCGCGCAATCGGGCCTCGACATCCGCTACGACACCGGCATGGGCGAGGCGCTGCCCTATGACGATGAGGCCTTCGATGCCGTCGTCTGCGTCGACGTGCTGGAGCATGTTTCGGACCTGGAGCAGGTTCTGCAAGGGGTCGCCCGCGTCCTGAAACCCGGCGGCCTGTTCCTCTACGACACGATCAACCGCAATGTCGTCGCCCGGCTGGCCACCATCACCGTGGCCGAGGACCTGCTTGGCCTCTTGCCCAAGGGCACCCACGATCCCGCGATGTTCATCAAGCCCGGCGAGCTGGAGGACGGGCTGCGACAGGCCGGGCTGACCCCCGGCAAGATGGCCGGTCTCGGCCCCACCGGCCTGAACCGAAAGCTGGACTTCACTTTCGGCGTGCTGCCGTTCAGACAGGTGATCTATATCGGCACCGCACGAAAACCGGAGAAGGTCACATGACGATCCTCGCCCTGCTTCTGACCGCCCTGCTGTTCGGCGGCATGACGCTCTATTCGTTCGGCTTTGCCGCCTTCATCCTGCGCGTCCTGCCGGAAGAAACGGCGCGCCCGCTGATCCGCCGCGCCTTTCCGCATTTCTACCTGTTCGTGCTGGGCACGTCCGGCCTTGCCGCCCTCTGCGCGGCCTTCGCCGACCTGCTGTCCATGGCAATTCTCGTGGTCATAGCGCTCACCACGCTCTATGCGCGCCAGTCCTTGATGCCGCGGATCAACGCCGCGACCGATGCCGGGCACTCAAAGCGGTTCAAGTTGCTGCACCTTGCGTCGGTGATGATCACGCTGGCCCATATCGCGGGCGCGGCCTGGGCTCTCATACGGCTGGGCGTCACCCTTTAGGCGGCCAGCCCCTTCGCCCCCATCTTCAGGAACTTCTCGCGCCGGTCGCGGACCAGTTCTTCGCGCGACAGGTCCTTCAGCCCGCCGAGCATAGACCCGATCGCATCCCCGACCGAGGCCATCGCCCCCGTCGGATCGCGATGCGCCCCGCCCTTGGGCTCGTCAATCACGCGGTCGATCACACCCAGCTTGATCAGGTCCTGCGCGGTCAGGCGCAGCGCTTCGGCCGCCTCGCGCATCTTCTCGGAATCCTTCCACAGGATGCTGGCGCAGCCCTCGGGGCTGATGACCGAGTAGACGGAATGCTCCAGCATCGCCACCCGGTTGGCCGAGGCAAAGGCGACCGCCCCCCCCGATCCGCCTTCGCCGATGATCACGCTGACCAGCGGCACACCGGCCTTCAGGCACATCTCGGTCGCGCGCGCAATCGCCTCGCTCTGCCCGCGCTCCTCTGCCCCCTTGCCGGGATAGGCGCCGGGCGTGTCGACCAGCGTGATGACCGGCAGATCGAAACGGTCCGCCATGTCCATCAGCCGTATCGCCTTGCGATAGCCCTCGGGCCGCGCCATGCCGAAATTCCGCTCGATCCGGGACTTGGTGTCGTTGCCTTTCTCGTGGCCGATCACCACCACCGGGGTGTCGCGGAACCGGGCCAGACCGCCCATCACCGCTTGGTCGTCGGCGAAATTCCGGTCACCGGCCAGCGGCGTGTATTCCTCGAACAGGGCTTCGATGTAATCCTTGCAATGGGGCCGGTTCGGATGCCGCGCCACCTGGCATTTCCGCCACGGCGTCAGGTCCTTGTAAAGGTCGGTCAGCATGGTGGCCGCCTTGCGGTCCAGCGCCCCGGCCTCGTCCTCGACATCCATGCCCTCGGTCGTCCGCGCCATCGCCCGCAGCTCTTCGGCCTTGCCTTCGATTTCCGCGAGGGACTTCTCAAAGTCGAGGTAATTGGTCATGCCCATGCTCCTGTTTGGCCAACGGGATATATGGAAATGGCCGGAGGGTTCAACAGACTTCGCAAGTTCCGGCTTGCGCGAATCCCGAAAGTGGAATTTATTCCCATTTATGGAATCATCGCTCGCCACACCGCCCCCGCTGGCCAGACACATCCGCGATCTGCGCCAGTCGCGCAACCTCACGCTCGCGGATCTGGCCGCCGCCAGCACCATCAGCCGCGCCAGCCTCTCGCGGATCGAAAATGGCGAGGTCAGCCCCACGGCCGACACGCTCGCCAAGCTCTCGACCGCCCTGCGCCTGCCGATCTCGCATCTGATCTCGCCGCTGGAAAGCCGCTTTCACGCGCTGGTGCCTCGCGATGCCCAGCCGGTCTACCACGATGCCAGCCACGGCTTTCACCGCCGCAACGTCTCACCTCCCAGCGCCGATCTGCAAATCGAACTGGTCGAGGCCACGCTGGAACCCGACGCGCACATTTCCTACGACCACCCCAGTGTGCCGGGCCACGAACATCATTTCGTGCTGCTGGAAGGGGCGTTGCACATCACCGTCGACGGCGGGACCCACAGCCTCGGGCCCGGCGACTGCCTGCGCTACCGCCTGCACGGCGTGTCGGAATTTCGCGCCGGGGCGGACGGCGCCCGCTACCTTCTGGCGCTCGCATGACCGCGCCCCGGATTACCGCGCTGACTGGCCCCGCGCTACAGCGAAACCTCGATGACCTCGCCCGCCTGCTGATCGACACAGTGGCCGATGGCGCCGCCGTCAGCTTTCTGCACCCGCTCGCCCCCGAGACGGCCAGCGCCTTCTGGCGCGACAATGTCTTTCCGCATGTGACGGCCAACGCCCGCAGCCTGTTCGCCGCCCACCTTGGCGACACGCTTGCCGGAACGGTCCAGCTGATCACCGCCATGCCCCAAAACCAGCCGCACCGGGCCGAGATCGCCAAGATGATGGTGCATCCGACCGCCCGCCGCCGCGGTCTGGGGCGTATGCTGCTTTCCGCCGCGCTGGACCACGCTCGCACTCTGGGCAAGACCAACGTCACCCTCGACACCCGCAGCGGCGACGTCTCGCAATCGCTTTACGCGTCCGTGGGTTTCGAGGTGGCGGGCATCATCCCCGACTTCGCCCTCGATCCCGACGGGCGCACGCTGCATTCCACGACCTACATGTTCAAACGGCTTTAGCCGCCCGCCACGTCCAGCACAGCCCGCAGCGCCAACTCCGGCGAGCTCAGGACGGGGACACTCAGATCCTCCAGCCGCGCCGCCGCCCCCGCCATCGAGGCTTGCGCCAGCACCACCGCCGCCACGTCGCCCTGCGCGGCCACGGCCTGCCGCACCTCGCCGGCGATCACGGCGTCAAAGGCGTCCGTCTCGCCCGCCTCGAACAGCGGCCAGTATTGCGGCATCGGCAGGGGATAAACCTTCTGCGGCGTGCCGCCCTCGGCCAGCGCCCGTTCCAGCAGGGCGAGGCTCGGCACGTAGGTACTCTCCAGACAGAAAGCCATCAGCACCGGCCCCTGCGCCCCTGCCGCCGCCCGCATCATCGGCCAGTCCACGCGCATCGCTCCTGCGCTCTCGGCCACCGGCCCCAGCGTCGTGCAAGTACACAGCACCGGCCCCTGCGCCCGCGCAACGACGCCTGCGATCTCTTCCTCCAGCGCCGCTGCGCTGCCGTCCTGCGCCCGCTGCAACCAACGCGGTCGCACCACGTGGCGTAACTCCGCGTCCGGTGAAATCTGGTCACGCAAATCATCGAACCGCGACCGGTGCACTTCGGCCGTATGAAGCAAGGTAACCGTCATGCCCGCCGTCATCGCAGCATACCCGGCACGGCGCAAGTCCGGACTATCCCGCGCCCTGCTGTGCCAACACCAAGACCAGCGTCAGAACCAGAAAGGCCGCCATCACCCGGTTGAATACCCGCAACCGTTTCGGGCTGTTCAGAAAGCGGCGCATCTGCTGGCCCAGAACCGTCCAGCTTGTGGTGCTGACGACCGACACGACCACATAGACCCCGGCCACCCACAAGACCGCGCCAAGGTCCCGGCTCGTTGCGTAAAGCGTGATCGCCGAAAGCGCCATGCTCCACGCCTTCGGGTTGACCCACTGGAAAGCGGCCGATTGCAGAAAGGTCAGCGGCTTGCCTTCCGTCTCGGCCTCCCTCGGCGGGGCGGCATTGGCGATCTTCCACGCCAGGTACAGCAGATACGCAACGCTCAGCACCATTAAGATCGTATAGGCCGGCGGCCACAGGTCGAACAGCTGCATAACTCCCAGCCCCACCAGTACGATCATGCAGGGAAATCCCAACGTGATGCCCAGCATGTGCGGCACGGTCCGCCGAAAGCCGAAATTCGCGCCCGAAGCCATCAGCATCAGGTTGTTAGGCCCCGGCGTAATCACCGTTGTGAAAGCAAAGCCGGCAAGAAGGATAAGTAGCTGAAACGTCATGAACGCAACATATGGCGTAAGTAGCGCAGTGAAATTGCGTTCCTTTGCGCAAAAATCTCTTTTGTGCAATTAATCGCACCCATGGATCATATAAACGACAAAATATTGCACGCACTCCAGCGGGACGGCCGGATCAGCAACCTCGATCTCGCCGAACGAGTCGGCCTGTCCCCCTCCGCCTGCCTGCGGCGGGTGCAGGATCTCGAACGCCGCGGCATCATCACCGGCTTCCGCGCCGTGCTCGACCGCTCCAAGCTGGGCGTCGGCTTCATCGCCTATGCCACGGTCGGCCTGAACTCCCACACAAAGGACAGCCAGGTCGCCTTCGAACGCGCCATGGCCGCGGCACCCGAGGTGGTGGAGTGCCACAACATCACCGGCTCGGTCGAATACCTTCTGCGTATCGAGGTCGCCGATCTGCCCGCCTACAAGGCGTTCCACACCGATGTCATCGGCACCCTGCCGCAGGTCAACGCGATCACCTCTTTCGTGGTGATGGGCTCACCCAAGGACATGCGCGCCTGAAGCTTTTCACCTGCGTCTCGCGGGTAAGCTGCACATCAGTTTTATCGCGAAACGCTTTAACCGTCCTGCCGGGCCACCCGCCGGATCGCCAGCAGGGTCAGCGGCGGGCCCACGATCTCGAACACCACCGTGCTGGCGATGGTCAGCGCCATGATCGTGCCCGACCAGTCGGGCAGCGCCTCGCCCGCGACCAGCGCGATGCCCACCGCGACACCCGCCTGCGGCAACAGCGCAGGGCCGTACCACCGCCGCTCCGCCGCGCTGGCCCCGGCCAGCCAGCCGCCGGAAAAACTGCCCAGGACACGGGCCAGCATTCGCAGGCCAAGGTAAAGCAACCCGGCCCAGCCCAGCGCCTTCAGGGCCTCCACCTCCAGCGTCGCCCCCGCCAACAGGAAGAACAGGATCATGAACGGCCACTGCACGTGTTCGATCTCGTGGAAGGCCCGTTCGTGGTGCTGCGCAAAGTTCACCACCACGGCCCCGGCCGTCATCCCCGCGATCAGGAACGACACCTCCAGCCACAGGGCCAGCCCCGCGGTCAGGAACACGATCCCGATCGCCTCGGCCTGCTGCGGCTCTCCCGGCGTCAGCCGTCCGGTCAACAGCGCCGCCGGCACGCCCAGCGCCACGCCCAGCGCGACGCCGCCCAGGATGTCATGCGCCGCGCCCGCCAGCATCTCGCCCAGGCCGCTGGATTGCGACACCAGCGACAGGACCAGGCTGAACAGGATCAGGCCCCAGACATCGTCTATGGCGACGATCCCCTTCAACGT
Organism: Roseovarius sp. THAF8; assembly: GCF_009363735.1. NCBI lineage: Bacteria > Pseudomonadati > Pseudomonadota > Alphaproteobacteria > Rhodobacterales > Roseobacteraceae > Roseovarius > Roseovarius sp. THAF8. Next base: position 2,111,918 of record NZ_CP045410.1, read on the forward strand.
CTCGGTGAACCCGATCTTCACTCCCGCCTGCCGGATCACGTCGGTCATCGCCGCAGGGTCGGTCGCCGTGGCAATCGCCCCCAGCACCAGCGCCAGGCGCCAGTCCACTCCGATTGCCGTCAGACCGCCCGCCACCACCAGCGCGGTCCCGCCCGCGATGGCCACCGACAGCATCAGGATCGCCCGCCCGTGCCGCGCCAGCGTCTCGCGTGTCAGCGTCCCTCCCAGCAAGAAGGCGACCATCGTCAACGCCACGATCGACAGGATCTCGAACCATGCGATCAGGTCGCCCGGGATCAGGTCCAGCCCGGCCTGTCCGGCAACAAGCCCCAGAAGCAACAGCATCGTCACCCGAGGCAGGCGCGTGAACCGGCCCGCCTGGTCCGCCGCCAGCCCGGCCAGGAACAGCACACCCAACGCCATCAGAAGTTCCGCGATTTCCATGGCCTCACCCTGCCCGGTTGCAAGCGCAGGTTTCCTTGATCGGCATCAACTCACCACCACGAAAAACGCCCGGCACGGGTAGCCGGGCGTTTCGCGGTATTCCTGGCCGTCAGACGCGCCCCTTCCAAGGCACCAACCATTTCTCCAGCATCCGGATGCCCACGTCGATCAGGAAGCCGATGATCCCGATCAGTATGATCCCGACGATCACGATATCGGTCAGCTGGAACTTCGACGCGACCATGATCATCATGCCAAGGCCCCGCTCGGCGGCCACCAGTTCGGCGGCCACCACCGTGCCCCAGCAGACCCCCATGGCCACCCGCGCACCGGTGAAAATCTCCGGCAGGCTGTTGGGAATGATCACCTTGGTCAGCACTTGCAACTTGCTCGCGCCCAGCGAATAGGCCGCGTGGACCTTGGAAATCGCCACGCCCGACACGCCGGCCCGCGCCGCAATCGCCATGATCCAGAGCGCCGCCAGGAACAGCAGGATCACCTTGGACTGCTCGCCGATGCCGAACCAGATGATCATCAGCGGGATCAGCGCAAGCGGCGGCACCGGCCGCATGAACTCCACGATCGGGTCGAACCAGCCACGGGCCCAGTTGGTCAGCCCCATCGCATAGCCCAGGGGTATCCCCACCAGCGCGCCGAAGAAAAAGCCCAGCAGAACCCGCTGCAGCGAGATCCACGTATGCTGCCAAAGCGTGTAGTTGCGATATCCTTCCTCGTTCAGCTCAAAGAACCTGTCCACCGTGACCTCGGGCGCGGGCAGGTAAAGCCGCTGCATGCGGTTGCCGGTCGAGGGCGAGAAGGTCGGCGTGCCCTTGTCGGTCAACCCAAGCTCACCTTCCGGCAGCTTGAGTGTCTCGCCCGGCTGCACCTCGGTCCCGTTGAGCGCGGTGATGACGGCGTCCTCGCTGCGGCCTTGCTCATCATTGCCGAACACGTTGATCACCTTGTAGCCGTATCGCGGCACCACAAAACTGTCGTTCTTGGCAAACCCCTCGCCCGGCTCCACCTCGGGCGCCGCCGGGATGCGGCCCGGATTGCCATCTGCGTCAACGGTCTGACTGATATCCTCGCGATAGACGATCGCCGTCACCTCCGCATCGTCCGCCCGCCCGTCGGGCAGTGTCGAAGTATAGGTGAACGTCACCTCGCCCAGATACGGCGAGGACGCCTGCGGCAATGGCAGGGTCGAATTTGTAAAGGCCACCCACAGCAGGAAGATCGTGATCACCGACAGCACGCTGGCCGCCCGATTGGGGCGCACGGCGCTTTCGTCCCCGAAGGTCACGGTCTTCAGCGCGGTATAGTCGATCCGTGCAAAGAATGCTCGATAGAGCGCAGAAACCGCGAGATAGGCAATGAAAAACGCGCCCACGTAGAGCGCGAGAACGATGAACCCCGTCATGCGCTTTCCTCCAAGCGGCCCATGATCTCTTCTTCCATGTTCCAGATCATCTCTAGAATCTCTTCGCGACGTTCAGAAAACTCGGGATGTTTCTTCACCTCGCGCAGGTCCTTGCCCACGCCCAGGTCGGCAAAGGGCAGGCGGTATTCCTTGTGGATGCGCCCCGGCCGCGGCGCCATCACCAAGAGCCGCTCGCCCAACAGCAGCGCCTCTTCCACCGAGTGGGTGATCAGGATGATCGTCTTGCCGGTTTCCTTCCACAGCTTCAGCACAAGCCCCTGCATCTTTTCGCGCGTCAGCGCATCCAGTGCGCCCAGCGGCTCGTCCATCAGGATCACGTCGGGGTCGTTGGCCAGGCACCGCGCCAGCGCCACGCGCTGCTGCATCCCGCCCGACAGCTCGTAAATCGCCTTTTCCTTGAAATCCTTCAGGCCGACCACATCCAGCAGGTGGTTGACCGTCGGCATGTACTTGGACTTGCTCTCGCCTTCCATCCGGGGGCCGAAGCTCACGTTGTCGCGCACGCTCATCCATTCGAACAGCGCGCCTTGCTGAAACACCATGCCGCGTTCCGCATCGGGGCCGGTCACCTTGTGATCGTTCAGCGTGATCTTGCCCTCGGTCGGCGCCAGAAACCCCGCCACGATGTTCAAAAGCGTGGTCTTGCCACAGCCTGACGGCCCCAGCACGCTCATCAACTCGCCGCTCTGCAACTCCAGCGAGACGTCCTTGAGCGCCTGCACATGGCCGCCATTCGGCAGATCGAAGCGCATGGAAATATTGTCGATCTTCAATGTCGACATGCCTGCCCCCTTCGTTTCGAGATTTTGTGGTGGTATCGGGAGCCGCGGGCCAACTGTGCGGCCCGCGGTCTGTCCTTTGCGAACCGCCTTATTGCACCGCTTCCAGCGGGCCGGTGTTCACGTTCGTCTCGTAAGAGGCCTTGGCCGCGTCGATCGAACCAGATTCCACAAAGACGTTCGCGACACCCAGCATGAATTCCTGCGCGCCGCCGCCCAGCCACTTCTCGGTCAGTTGCTCGTCGACCGGCGGAAAGACGAAGGTTTCGATGGTGGCCATCGTGTCTTCTTCGGACATGCCCGCATCTTCGGCGATCACCGGTAGCATCTTCTCGTGGTTGGCCTCGTCCGCCCACATGGCGTTAGCCTCGGCCGTCACCTTGAGGAAGCTCGACACCACGTCCGGATTCTCGGCGATGAACGAGGCCGGGCCAGAGGTCACGTCGAACACCAGGATGCCCAGCTCTTCCTTCTCGGCGCCGGTCAGCAGGACGTTGCCGCTTTCCTTCATGCGGCGCAGCGCACCGCCCCAGCCACACGCCATGTCGACGGCACCCTGCGCCAGCGCGGCCTGCCCTTCGGCGGGGGCCATGTCGACCACCGTCAGGCTGTCCAGCGACACGCCGAAATGGTCCATCTGCTTCAGGAACCCGTAATGCGCCGCGGTGCCCAGGGGCACGGCGACCTTCTTACCGGCCAGTTCGCCCGCGCTGTCCTTGTCGATTTCCAGCGCCGCCGACACGACGCAGTTGTCGTTGTCCGAATAGGACACCGCCACGTCGACGATCTGAAGGTCCTGGCCGGCGCTGGTGGCCACCACGAAGGGCGGCACGCCCTGACTCACGCTCAGCTGCACGTCGCCCGAGGCCATCGCGGCGCTCATCGCCGTGCCGGTGTCGAAGCTGACCCAGTTTACGGTCATGCCCATCGCCTCGTCATACATGCCTTCGGCCTTGGCGTACTGGAACGGCATCGGCCATTCGAGGAAATAGCCGACCGTGATTTCCTGCGCCGAAGCGGATGCCCCGGCCAGAAGCGCCGCGCCGGTGGTGGCGGCCATGAATTTCGACTTGAGTGTCATTTTTCCTTATCTCCCTGGAGTGTCGTTTCTTTTTCGTTGCGCCATCCTTGCGGGGGCGTCGTGAGCCGCACGGCAGAAACCATATCGCCACGCTGCCCCCGATGGCAGATGCGGCCTCATCCGAGCCGAATTTACGATTCCGATCAATGATTTTGTCTGGCTGGAGGCACTTCTTCCACCTTTCCGAACCGAAGTTTCGGGAAAACTGTCTCAGAAATCAGCAGAATAGCACGAATTCGCCATCACTCTGCAGGCAATGCACAATTTCCTGGACTTAAACAATGACCCCGCCTGGCCCTATCGACAGTCGCGGTTTCAAGGCTGATTATACGGCAATCGCACGCACGTGCACCTACGCGCCCCCGGCCGCCGCGCCGGGCCTGACCTGATGGAGTTTGAGATGGATGGCAACCTGCTGAATGATATCGACAAAGTCGTGGACGCCGACCGCGCTCATGTCTGGCACCACCTTGTTCAACACCAGCCGTTCCAGACCGGCGCCCCCAAGATCATCGTCGAGGGCAAGGGGATGCGCGTCTGGGACCAGCACGGTAAGGAACATATCGACGCCGTCTCGGGCGGGGTCTGGACGGTGAACGTCGGCTATGGCCGCGAGCGCATCGCCAACGCCATCCGGGACCAGTTGATCAAGCTGCCCTATTTCGCGGGCTCGGCGGGCTCGATCCCCGGCGCGCTCTTCTCGGAAAAGCTGATTTCCAAAATGCCGGGCATGAGCCGGGTCTATTTCACCAACTCCGGGTCCGAGGCGAACGAGAAAGCCTTCAAGATGGTCCGCCAGATCGCGCACAAGCGTTACGGCGGCAAGAAATACAAGATCCTCTACCGCGAGCGCGACTACCACGGCTCCACCATCGGCACTATGTCGGCGGGCGGCCAGGACGAGCGCAACGCGCAATACGGCCCCTTCGCCCCAGGTTTCGTCCGCGTGCCGCACTGCCTTGAATATCGCGCCCAATGGGACCTGACGGGCGAGGACTACGGCATCGCCGCGGCCAACGCGATCGAAGAGGTCATCCTGGCCGAAGGCCCGGACACCGTTGGCGCGCTTTGCCTTGAACCCGTGACCGCCGGCGGCGGCGTCATCACCCCGCCCGAAGGCTACTGGCCCCGCGTGCAGGAGATCTGCCGCAAGTACGACATCCTGCTGCATATCGACGAAGTCGTCTGTGGAGTGGGCCGCACCGGCACCCACTGGTTCGGCTACCAGCATTACGGGGTCGAACCCGATTTCGTGACCATGGCCAAGGGCGTCGCCTCGGGCTATGCCGCCATCGCCTGCTGCGTGACCAACGAAAAGGTCTTTGACATGTTCAAGGACGATATCGAGGATCCGCTGAACTACTTCCGCGACATCTCAACCTTCGGCGGCTGCACCGCCGGTCCCGCCGCGGCGCTGGAAAACGTCGCCATCATCGAAGAAGAAGGCCTGCTGGAAAACACCACGAAGATGGGCGACTACATGATGGACCAGCTGAACGCGCTGGCCGACAAACACGCTGTCATCGGCCAGGTGCGTGGCAAGGGCCTCTTCCTCGGGGCCGAGCTTGTGTCGGACCGCACCAGCAAGGAGCCGGTGCCCGAGAAACAGGCGCAGGCCGTGGTCGCCGACTGCATGGCGCAGGGCACGATCATCGGCGTGACCAACCGCTCGATCCCGGGCTTCAACAACACGCTGTGCTTCTCACCGGCGCTCATTTCGACCAAGGACGACATCGACCAGATCGTCGCCTCGGTGGACGAGGCGCTGGGCCGCGTTTTCGGCTGAGCGCAACGCGTGCAACGCAAACGCCCCGCCGGGTCTTCCGGCGGGGCGTTTTGTTTCAGGGCCAGATTATTCGCAGAATAATCTTCGCTGGCGTCACGCCGCGTTGGGCAGGATCACGATTTCCACCCGGCGGTTCTGCGCCTTGCCGTCCTCGGTCAGGTTCGACGCCACCGGCGCGTCCTCGCCCCGGCCGAACGCGTCGATCCGGCTGAAGGCCACGCCACCGTTCATCAGAACGTCCGCCACCGCGTTGGCCCGCCGCTCGGACAGGGCCTGGTTGTGCTCGGCCCCACCGGAATTGTCCGTGTGACCGACGATCTGCACGCGGCTGTCGGGGTAGGACTGCAAGTTCTGCGCCACCGCAGACAGGTCGCTGCGCAGGCCCGGACGCACCGCTGCGCTGTCCACGTCGAACAGAATATCCTGCGGCAGCGTCACGATCAGACGGTCGCCGGTGTTCTGGATATCGACATTGTCGTTGCCGATATTGTTGCGCAGCTCGGCTTCCTGCCGGTCCAGCATGGTGCCGGCCACGGCGCCGCCCGCCGCGCCGACCGCGCCGCCGATCAGCGCGCCCTTGACCTTCTTGTCGGCCACCAGCGCGCCCGCGCCCGCGCCCAGCAGCCCGCCCAGCAGCGCACCCTGCTTGGCCTTCTGGTTGCGGTCGACAGCGGTGTCGTCAAGGTAGGCCGGGCTGGTGCAGGCCGTGGCCCCCAACATCGACAAACCCGCAATAAGGGTGACTGTTTTTTGTGAAATGCTCATCCTGATGCCTCATGTTCCAAGCGCCCGTTTGCCGGGTCTGACATCGATTCTAAGCAATTTACGACCAAGGCCCAAGCGTTTTTTACGGGGAAACCGGCGGCGATCCGCGCAGAACCGCCGTGCCCGCCGCCCGGCGGCGGCAGAAAATGCGCATTTCCTGCCCCATTTTCTGCGCAGAAAATGGGCTCACCCGGCCTCGGCCCGCGCACTTTCCCATGCCAGGATCGCGCGTTTGACAGGCAGACCCCAGTGATACCCGCCAAGCCCGCCCGACTTGCGCAGCGCCCTGTGGCACGGGATCAGGAAACTCACCGGATTGCGCCCCACAGCGGTGCCCACGGCGCGCACGGCCCTCGGGTTTCCGATGGCCTGCGCGATCTCGGAATAGGTCGTCACGTGGCCCGACGGGATCTGCATTAACGCCTCCCATACCTTGATCTGGAACGGCGCCCCGATCATGTAGAGCGGCACTTTTTCAGCCGTCTGGTCACCCGCGCCGAAGGCCTGCAACACCCACGGGCGCAGCATCATCGGGTCCTCCACGAATTCCGCGTTCGGCCAGCGCGAAATCATGTCCCCCATCGCCGCCTCCTCGCCCGTTTCGCTGGCAAACCCGATGCCGCAGATGCCCTTCTCGGTGCCCATCACCAGCGCCAGTCCGAAGGGGCTGTCGAACCACCCCCACGTGATCTTCAGCCCCTTGCCCCGCCGCGCGAACTCGCCGGGGCTCATCGCCTCCCACCGCAGGAAAAGGTCATGCAGCCGCCCGGTGCCCGACAGACCCAGCTCATGCGCGGTGTCCAGCGTCGTGAACCGCCCGGCTAGCAGATCCTTGGCCTGGCCCAGCGCCAGGTATTGCTGGTACCGTTTGGGGCTCACGCCCACCCATTGCGTGAACAGCCGCTGGAAATGCGCGGGGCTCATGTTCATGTCGCGGGCAAGGTCCGCCAGGCGCACACCCGGCCCGCCCGCGTCGATCAGGTCGATCGCCCGGCGCATGACATTGAAATGATACCCGTCGCGGATTTCGGTGTTGATTTCGGCGCTCATGACGGCTCTCCATTCGATATACGGAATGTAGTCGCGCACCCGCATCGCCGCGACCCGAATGTTGCGCATCCCGACCAAAGCGGGCACAAGGTAAACCATGGCCAAGCAACTCGACTACCACACGATCCGCGAGATCTTCACCCGGTTCCAGGAGTCGTCTCCCGAACCCAAGGGCGAGCTCGACCACGTGAACGCCTACACGCTTCTCGTGGCCGTGGCGCTCTCGGCGCAGGCGACCGATGCGGGGGTCAACCGCGCCACGCGCGAGCTGTTCAAGATCGCCGACACCCCGCAGAAGATGCTGGACCTGGGCGAGGAAGAGCTGATCGAGCATATCAAGACCATCGGCCTTTACCGCAACAAGGCCAAAAACGTGATGAAGCTGTCGCGCATCCTGATCGACAAGTTCGACGGCGAGGTGCCCAATTCCCGCGCCGCGCTGCAATCGCTGCCCGGCGTCGGGCGCAAGACGGCCAACGTCGTGCTGAACATGTGGTGGAGCTATCCCGCACAGGCGGTCGACACGCATATCTTCCGGGTCGGCAACCGCACGGGCATCGCCCCGGGCAAGGATGTGGACGCGGTCGAACGCGCCATCGAGGACCACGTGCCGGTGGATTTCCAGCAGCACGCCCACCACTGGCTGATCCTGCACGGCCGCTACCACTGCAAGGCGCGCGCCCCGATGTGCCGGTCCTGCATCATCCGCGACCTCTGCCAGTTCGAGGAAAAGACCATATGAGCAAGTACCAGGCCGTGGGTATCGGCAACGCCGTCGTCGACGTGTTCTCGCAGGCCGATGACGGGTTTCTGTCCCGCATGGGCATCGAAAAGGGCATCATGCAGCTGATTGAGCAGGATCGGGCCGAACACCTTTACGACAACATGCAGAACCGCACCCAGATGGCGGGCGGCTCGGTGGCGAACACCATCGCCGGGCTGGGGGCCCTGAGCCTCTCCACCGCCTTTATCGGACGCGTGGCCGACGACGCCCTGGGGCGCGACTATGCCCGGGAAATGTCGGATGTCGGAACCGACTTCGTGAACGCGCCGGCCAGCGAAGGCGAACTGCCGACCTCCCGCTCGATGATCTTCGTCTCGCCGGACGGCGAGCGGTCGATGAACACCTATCTCGGCATCTCGACCGAACTTGGCCCCGATGACGTCGACGACGCGGTCGCGGGCAATGCGGGCCTGCTCTTTCTCGAAGGTTACCTCTTCGACAAGGACAAGGGCAAAGCGGCCTTCCTCGCCGCCGCGCGCGCCTGCCGCGACGGCGGCGGCATGGCCGGCATCACCCTGTCGGACCCGTTCTGCGTCGACCGCCACCGTGCCGACTTCCGCAAGCTGGTGACCGAACTGGACTACGTGATCGGCAACGAACACGAATGGTGCGCGCTCTACAAGACCGACGACCTTGGCACCGCACTGGAACAGGCGGCATCCGAAAGCGGCCTGATCGTCTGCACCCGCTCGGGCCGGGACGTGGTGATCGCGCGCGGCGAAGACACCGTGACCGTCCCCGTCGATGAAATCACCCCGGTCGACACGACCGGCGCGGGCGACCAGTTTGCCGCGGGCTTTCTCTATGGCCTGGCCACCGGCACGTCGCTGGAGGTGGCCGGGCGCATGGGCTGCATTGCGGGCGCGGAGGTGATCAGCCACTACGGCGCCCGGCCAGAGGCGGACGTGAAGGCGATGTTCAGGGCCGAAGGGCTGGTCTGAGAGAGGCCATTTTCTTGAAGAAAGAAAATGGGCCGGAAAATCCTGGATTTTCCGCGCCGGTTCCGACGGGCCGCGCGTTCAACACGCGGCCGTCCGAAAGGCCGGCGTCAGGTCAGTCGAGTATTTTCAGCAAGAAAAAGCCATGGATGCGCTTCCGGGCCGGGCGTCGTTCGGCACGGCGCCGATGCAGACCCGATACCCGGATGCGACTTTTCCTTGCACGGTCATCGGCTCTCCAGCCTGTACCGCAGTCCGATCGTGCCGCGGCTTCGTTAAAATATCGTTCCCGGTTTTTTCTTGCCGCAAATACTCAGATCACCGCGCTCGCCATCTCGTCGAGGGCCGGGCGAAAGCGTCACGCCGCCATATGCCCGAGGAGGAGGCACGACGACGAGACAGACCTGCGCGCGCGGCACGCGCGCCCCGCCTACGCGCCCAGCTTGGCGTGGACCTCGTCCAGGTCGATCTCGCCGATGGGCATCTTGTTCGACGGATCGTCGAAATCGTATTTGAACAGTTCGAAATCGCGGTGATAGATTTCCTTCACCAGGTGCATCGACAGGTCGTCGAAATAGTCCTCGACCGGGTGCGCCCGTTTCGGCCCGTGCCCTTCGCTCTCGTTGAAACGCGGGATCGTCTTCAGGTCCACCTTCTTCGGCGTCCGCGTCGCCTTCAGGACATCCGCCATCCCGTCGTTGAACTGCTCCGTCCAGAAAATCCTGTCATAGGTGCCGCCGTTCACGATGAAGGTCGACACGTGCCCCGACATCGACGACCAGTGAATGTCCGGTTCCATCGGGCGTTTCCACCGGATGGTATCACGGGTGAACAGCAGGAACCGCCGGAAGCTCTTGATCTGGTCGAACTCCTGCTTGCCGTCCTCACCGCCCACCTCGATGCCGTATTTCTGGATCAACAGGGGCACCAGCTTGCCGCGGTACCGCTTGCCGTTGCGCTGGATGCCGCAGATCTTGTCGAAGAACGACGACAGGATGCGGGTATAGGGGTTGCGCACGCAGGTGAACGCATAAGACGTGTGCGTGCGCACGTTCGCCTTGATCAGCGGCTGGCTTTCGTCGCGGGCCCATTTGTGCAGGCCATCCGTGGCGTCGTGGATGTCGCCATCGAAAAACTCGCCATGGTCCGAGAAATACATGATCTGCCCGATTGTCGAGCAGGCGCATTTCGGCACCACGCGATAGACCATGCTCTCGCTTTCCGTCATCCAGGTACCGGGAAAGCCCATTCGCCTGCCTCCAACCCCGCTGCTTTGGTTTTCTCGGGTCAAGTCGTGTTTAACCCGTTAAAAAAACCAAAGAAAGCCTGTTTATTCAACGGACGTTCACCTCTATCACTATAATCAATCGACGAAAGAGCAGGTCAATCGTTTCGCCCATGGCCAGGATCGCCTTCATTCTGCTGTGCCACAAGGACCCCGATGCGATCATCGGACAGGCCAACATGCTGACCGCGGCGGGCGACTACATGTCGATCCACTTCGACGCCCGCGCAAATCCCGATCATTACAGGAAGATACGCGCGGCGCTGGCCGACAATCCCAACGTCACCTTCGCCAGCAAGCGGATCAAGTGCGGCTGGGGCGAATGGTCGCTCGTCCAGGCCACGCTGCACGCGATCGAGGCGGCGGTCGACGCCTTCCCCCGCGCGACCCATTTCTACATGCTCTCGGGCGATTGCGCGGCCATCAAGTCGGCCCGCTACACCCATGATTTTCTCGATGCCAACGATGTCGATTACATCGAAAGCTTCGACTATTTCGCATCCGACTGGATCAAGACCGGCATGAAGGAAGAGCGGCTGATCTACCGCCATTTCTTCAACGAGCGGAACCGCAAGTGGCTGTTCTACACCTCGTACAACATCCAGAAGAAGCTGCGCCTGACCCGCGAGATCCCCGCCGACCTGCAGATCCAGATCGGCAGCCAGTGGTGGTGCCTGCGCCGGCGCACGATCGAATGGATCCTCGAGTTCACCCGCAAGCGGCGCGACGTGATGCGCTTTTTCCGCACCACCTGGATTCCGGACGAGACCTTCTTTCAGACCCTCGTGCGGCACCTCGTGCCGGAAGACGAGATCCGGACGCGAACGCTGACCTTCCTGATGTTCACCGATTACGGGATGCCGGTCACGTTCTACAACGACCATTACGACCTGCTGCTCAGCCAGGACGCCCTCTTTGCCCGCAAGATCAGCGCCGAGGCGACCGAACTGAAGACGCGCCTGGGCGCGCTCTATGCTGACGAGACCGCGCGGTTCAACATCTCGGACGAAGGGCGCAGCCTGTTCAAGTTTCTCACCGGGCGCGGGCGCATCGGCCGCCGCTTCGCCCTGCGCTTCTGGGAAACCGAAAGCACGCTGGGCCGTGAGCGCGAGCTGATGATCATCGTCTGCAAGAAATGGCACGTCGCCAAGCGCATGATCGACAAGATCCGGCAAATCACCAACGTGCCTGCCATCGAATACCTCTTCAACGAGGAAAACACCCACCTGCCCGACCTGGGCGGCATCCAGGCCACGCTGGGCAAGCGCACGCGCCATCGCCGGGCGCTCATGCGGATGCTGTTCGACTATTTCGAGACCGACCGCCTGATCGTCTGCATGGATCCCGGCAATCTCGACCTGCTCGAGGATTTCTGCAACGACCGGTCCACCACCAAGCTGCTGGAAATCCAGTGCGAGTTCACCGACCACTACCTCGTCGGCCATGCCCGCCGCGTCGGCCTTGCCGGCGAGCAGACGCCCAAGGAAACGCTGGAACGCCTGCTGCCCACCATCCGCGGCGACATCAACTTCGAATCCGACCGGATCCGCGATGCCGAGTTCGAGAACCACGGCATCATGAAACAATCCAACGACCCCGAGGAAAACGCCGGGCTGATCGCCCGTTTCCTTGATATCGCGCCCGACAAGGCGCTAGAGATCGCCCGAACCGACCATCTTTATGCCGACTGAGGCCGCACATCATGTCCTTTGCCTATGACGACCAGAATATCTTCGCCAAGATCCTGCGCGGCGATATCCCCAACGACACCGTGCTGGAAACCGAGCACACGCTCGCCTTCAATGACATCGAACCGCAGGCGCCGGTGCATGTGCTGGTCATCCCCAAGGGACCGTATGTCTGCCACGACCATTTCGCCGCCGAGGCGTCCGAGGCGGAACTGGTCGACTTCATGCGGGTCACCGCGCAGGTCTGCGCCATGACCGGCGTGTCGCCGGGCGACGGCAAACCGGGATATCGCACCATCTCGAACGCGGGCGAGGCCGGGGTCCAGGAAGTGCCGCATTACCACATGCACATCCTTGGCGGGCGCGGCCTCGGGCGGATGCTGGCCAAGGCCGACAGCTGATCGAACCCCTACCTTGCGCCCCTGCGCAGCCTGCCCCATATCCAGCGCCATGAGCCAGTCAATCCAGTCCAGTCCCCAGGGCCTGCGCGCCCGCGTCGAAACCCTCGTCAGCCGCACGAGCTTTCAGAATTTCATCCTCGCGGTGATCCTCTTCAACGCCGTGGTGCTGGGGCTGGAGACGTCGCAGACCGCGATGACGGCCGCCGGTCCGCTGATCGTCATGCTGGACACGATCTGTCTCGCGATCTTCGTGGTCGAAATCGGGCTGAAACTCTTCGCCCGCGGCACGGGGTTCTTCCGCAACGGCTGGAACGTCTTCGACTTCGTGATCGTCGGCATCTCGCTCATTCCTTCGGCTCAAGGTCTCTCGGTGCTCCGCGCCCTGCGCATCTTGCGCCTGTTGCGGGTGCTGTCGGTCACCCCGTCCCTGCGCCGCGTCGTCGAGGGTTTGATGAACGCCCTGCCCGGCATGGGCTCGGTCTTCCTGCTGATGGGGATCATCTTCTACATCGGCTCGGTCATGGCGACAAAGCTGTTCGGCGGCGGATGCCCCGCATGCACCCCCGAACAGGCCGTTCTGTTCGACCAATGGTTCGGCACCATCGGCCGCTCGGGCTATTCGCTCTTCCAGATCATGACGCTGGAATCGTGGTCCATGGGCATCGTCCGCCCGGTGATGGAGGTTTACCCCTACGCCTGGGCCTTCTTCGTGCCGTTCATCCTGGTGACCACCTTCGCCGTGGTGAACCTCGTCGTCGGCCTGATCGTGAACTCGATGCAGGACGCCCACAACCTCGAAGCCGAGGAACGCACCGACACCTACCGTGACGAGGTGCTGCAACGCCTGAAATCCATCGAGGACAAGCTGCAGGACAAGTAGGCGCCCTCAGCGCGAGCGCGTCAGCTCCAGGAACACCTCTTCCAGGTCCGCCTGCTCGGTCCGCACGTCCCGGATGCGCATCCCCGAGGCCCGCACCGCCTCCAGCACCGCCTCGGCCGACATCCTGGTCGCGCGATAGCTGATCGCCACCTGCCCCCCGGGGCGCGTCTCGACGGTCAGGCCTTCGCCCTCGGGCAGCTTGCCGGGCTCTTCCTCGGGCTCGATCACCATCGTGCGCCGGTCCATCTGGCCCAGCAGATGCGCCGTGCTGTCCCGCGCCACGACCGAGCCTTCGTTGATGATGGCGATCTCGTCGCACATCTCCTCGGCTTCCTCCAGGTAATGCGTCGTCAGGATGATCGTCATCCCTTGCTGGTTCAGCTTGCGCACGTTCTGCCACAGCATCTGGCGCAGCTCGATATCCACGCCCGCCGTCGGCTCGTCCAGTACCAGGATATGCGGGTGATGCACCAGCGCCTTGGCCAGCAACAGCCGCCGCCGCATCCCGCCCGACAGCGTCCGCGCATAGGCCTCGGCCTTGTCGCTCAGCCCCACCAGTTCCAGTATCTCGTCGCTGCGCCGGTCCTTCCTGGGCACACCGTACAGCCCCGCCTGCACCTCCAGCGCCGCGCGCGGCGCAAAGAACGGATCCAGGTTCAACTCCTGCGGCATCACGCCGATCGACGCCCGGCTTTGCCGCGGGTTCACGTCCTGGTCGAAGCCCCAGATCTTCACCTGCCCCTTGGTCTTGGTCACCAGCCCGGCCAGGATGTTGATCAGCGTCGACTTGCCCGCGCCATTGGGCCCCAAAAGGCCGAAGACCGATCCCTTTGGCACATCCAGGTCCACGCCCGTCAGCGCCGGCTTGGACATGCCATGCTTGCCGCCGCCATAGACCTTCTCCAGGCCTCTCACTTCGATTGCATTTGTCGGCATGGCGGCTCTTGTCCCCGGGTGTCTGTCGGATATAGTCTGCCCGGACCTACTTGCAGCCAAAAGGAACGCCGTCAATGGTGACCCAAGCCCCCGAGACCCGCATCGTCGACAGCTACCGCGTGGCCTGCGATGGCGGCGAAGGCGCATTGGGCCATCCGCGCGTGTGGCTGACCATCCCGCAGGACATCGGCTTCGTCGAATGCCCCTATTGCGACGCCAAGCTGGTGCACCGCGATTTCGAGGGAAAGGTCTGAGCCACGCAGTCCGGACGATCGGCAAAGCCGTCTTCCGCATCGCGCTCGGCCTTGTCGCACTGGTCGGCCTCTATCTGTTCGCCTCTATTGCAGGCGCCCTCATACCCGGCCCGCTCTCTCCCAACCCGTCAGCCGAAGACGGCCCTCCGGTCGAGATCCGGCTGGTCGCGGGCCCCATCCACTATGACCTTCTCCTGCCACTGACACCCCGCACACGGGCGCGCTTCTTCCACCTCGAACAGGCGGGCCTTCCGCTCGCGGACCCACAGGCCGAGTGGCTGGTGATCGGCTGGGGCAGCCGCGCGTTCTACACCCACGAAGGCCCCTACCGCGATGTCCCCGCCGCCACGCTCTGGCGCGCCGTCACCGGCGACGATGCCGTCCTGCGCGCCGACGTGATCGGGCCGCTTCCCCAAGGGTATGAAAGCCCGGTCCTGAAGGTGACACAAGCAGAGTACGCCGCGCTTCTGACGGCAATCCTGCAACAGCTGAAACCGGACGCCGACTTCGCGGCCATCGCGCTCACCGCCCCCGGCTTTACCGACACGGACATGTTCTTCGAGGCGACGGGCCGCTTTCACATCTTCCGCACCTGCAACACCTGGGTCTCGCGCACCCTGCGTCGCGCGGGCATCCGCTTCGGCGCGTGGACCCCGACACCCTACGCCGTGACGCTCTCGCACCGCCGCTTCCATCCCGGCTGACTGCACGCAATCTTACCCTTCCATCGCCGCGCCGGTGCAAGACGCATTGGGGGATGATTTCTGAACATCGCCAGCCAGCCTAGGAAATGTAAGCAGGCGGCTGACCTATGGCCCTTGAAATGTCATCCCTCGCATATCGCGCGGTCACGACCTGGCCGATCCTGAAATTGCTTTTTCGACGGTTCCGCGCCTCAAATCATCGCGAAATCGCTGAACACCCGTCTCGAAATGACGATTGGCTTCTCGGTATCGCTGGTCTTGACCGGCTCACCGGGCTTGGGCCGTGTCGCATCAGGGGGTTTGGGATCTGTCTTGGCCATTTTCCTTCTCCGCTTGAGGCGGCGTCCGGGCCAAGGCGCGCTCGACCGGCGCCACAGGTTTCAAGTTTCGTGCAGAAAGGCCGACCGTAATACAGCGGTCACATCTTCAAATCTCTTTAAAAAATCAGCCTTTCTACACCTGACAGTGTGCCCGATGCAGGATCTTCGGTCCAGCGTCACGGCAGAAAATCAGTGTCTCCAAATCCGGCAAAATCAGACAACCACCTGTTAGGCAACAGTTTCTCCTCGCCCCACCAACGGATATGCACGCACTGCCACGTCCATCGCCTTCGTCGTATGAACGCCAACGCCCCATGCCGTGACCCTCTCGCACCGCTGGTTCCACCCCGGCTGATCCCCGGCAAAAACTCAGGCTGGAACTGCCATGGCGGGCGTGAGATATGTAACCCGACAGCAAGGAAAGGCGCGGCACATGGCATTCGGCAAGGGACATCACCTGCACCTGATCGACGGGTCGGCCTTCATCTTCCGCGCCTACCACGCGCTGCCCCCGCTCACCCGCAAATCCGACGGGTTGCCCATCGGCGCGGTCTCGGGCTTCTGCAACATGCTGCAGAAATATGTCGAAGACAGCACCGGCGCCGATGCGCCCACCCATGTCGCCGTGATCTTCGACAAGGGCAGCCACACCTTCCGCAACGACATGTACCCCGAGTACAAGGCCAACCGCGACGAGATGCCAGAGGACCTGCGCCCGCAGATACCCCTCACCCGCCGCGCGACCGAGGCGTTCAACATCGCCTGCAAGGAAATGGAAGGCTACGAGGCCGACGACATGATCGCCACCCTCGCCGTCCAGGCCCGTGACGCCGGCGGGCGCGTGACCATCATCAGCTCCGACAAAGACCTGATGCAGCTTGTGGGCGGCGGCGTGGAAATGCTCGACGCGATGAAGAACCGCCGCATCGATCGCGAAGGGGTCGAGGAAAAATTCGGCGTCGGCCCCGAACGCGTCGTGGACGTGCAGGCCCTGGCCGGCGACAGCGTCGACAACGTCCCCGGCGCGCCCGGGATCGGCATCAAGACCGCCGCGCTCCTGATCAACGAATTCGGCAGCCTCGAGGAACTTCTCGACCGCGCCGGGGAAATCAAGCAACCCAAGCGCCGCGAGACCCTGATCGAAAAGCGCGAACAGATCGAACTGTCGAAGAAACTCGTCCAGCTCGACTGCGAAACCCCGCTCGATTTCACCCTCGACGACCTCGAGGTCCGTGAGCCCGATCCCGAGACCCTGCTGGCTTTCCTCACAGAGATGGAGTTCCGCACCCTGACCAAGCGCATCGCCGACGCGCTGGATGTCGAGGCGCCCGCCATCCCCGAGCCCACCGCGCCGGAGTCGGGCGAAGACAGCGCCCCCGACTGGCCCGCCATCGACCCCGCGAAATACGAACGTGTCTCGGACATGGATGCGCTGCAAGGCTGGATCGACCGCATCATCGCCCGCGGCTACGTCGCCGTGGATACCGAAACCACCTCGCTTAACGAAATGCAGGCCGATCTGGTGGGCATCTGCCTTTCCATCGACCCGGGCGAGGCGTGCTATATCCCGCTCGGCCACAAGGACGGCAATGCGGATGATCTCTTCGGCTCCGACGCCCTGCTCGACGGCCAGATCCCGATGCAGGACGCGCTCGACGCGCTCAGACCCGTGCTCGAGGATCCCTCGATCCTCAAGATCGGGCAGAACATGAAATACGACACCAAGATCATGGCCAACTACGACATCGCCATGGCGCCCATCGACGACACGATGCTGATGTCCTACGCGCTTTATTCCGGGATGCATGGCCACGGCATGGACACGCTCGCCGAACGCTACCTGTCGCACACGCCGATCCCCATCAAGGAGCTTCTGGGCACCGGCAAATCCGCCATCACCTTCGACCGCGTGCCCATCGACGAGGCGGTGAAATACGCCGCCGAAGATGCCGACATCACCCTGCGCCTCTGGCACACGTTCAAGCCGCAGCTGCACCGCGCGAAAGTCACCACCGTCTACGAGACCCTCGAACGCCCGCTGGTGCCCGTGCTGGCGCAGATGGAGCGTAACGGCATCAAGGTCGACAAGGACACGCTTTCCCGCATGTCCGCCGCCTTCGCCCAGAAGATGGCCGGGCTCGAGGCCGAGATTCACGAACTGGCCGGCGAGAAGTTCAACGTCGGCTCCCCGGCGCAGCTTGGCGATATCCTCTTCGACAAGATGAGCCTGCCGGGCGGCAAGCGCGGCAAGAACGGCAAGTATTCCACCCCCGCCGACGTGCTCGAGGACCTCGCCACCGAACACGACCTGCCCGCCCGGGTGATGGACTGGCGCCAGGTCTCCAAGCTCAAGTCCACCTATACCGACGCCCTGCAGGACCACATCGACCCCGACACGGGCCGCGTCCACACCTCCTACGTGCAGACCGGGGCCAGCACGGGCCGCCTCGCCTCGACCGATCCCAACCTGCAGAACATCCCCATCCGCACCGAGGAAGGCCGCCGCATCCGCGAGGCCTTCGTGGCCGAAAAGGGCAACACCCTCGTCGCGCTGGACTACAGCCAGATCGAACTGCGCATCCTTGCCCATATCGCCGATATCCCGGCGCTCAAGGAGGCGTTCCGCGACGGTCAGGACATTCACGCCATGACGGCGTCAGAGATGTTCGATGTTTCGATGGACGACATGACGCCCGAGATCCGCCGCCGCGCCAAGGCGATCAATTTCGGCGTGATCTACGGCATCTCGGGCTTTGGCCTCGCGCGGAACCTGCGCATTCCCCGCGCCGACGCGCAGGCCTTCATCGACCGCTATTTCGAACGCTTCCCGGGCATCCGCACCTACATGGACGACACCGTCGCCTTTGCCAAGGAACACGGGTTCGTCCAGACCCTCTTCGGCCGCAAGATCCACACGCCCGAGATCGGCGCCAAGGGGCCGCGCGCCGGCTTCGCCCGCCGCGCCGCAATCAACGCGCCGATCCAGGGCACCGCCGCCGATATCATCCGCCGCGCCATGATTCGCATGCCCGACGCCATCGCCGACCTGCCTTGCCGCATGCTGCTCCAGGTCCACGACGAACTGCTGTTCGAGGTCTCCGATGGCGCCGAGGACAAGGTCATCGACACCGCCCGCAAGGTGATGGAAGAGGCCGCCCGCCCGGCCCTGCATCTGGACGTGCCGCTGGTGGTCGACGCAGGCCGGGGAAGCAACTGGGCCGAAGCGCACTGAACTCCGCATAAAGCCTTGGAACCAAGCACGAGTTGCCGGAATCAAGCGCCCGCGCAGTAGGTCGTTTCGCGGTCCGGGAAAGTGACTTTTCCAAGGCGAAGTGCAAAAGTAGCACAGTTGCAACAGTGTCAAACCCACTGAAAATCGCGGAATCCCGCTCAAAAAGGCATTTACGTGACAAAAATGCTGTCCTAGAAGCCATAGCAGCCGGAGATTCGCGTTTTTACGCAAGCTCTTGTGTTGACAACAAATCGCGTTCAAACACAGTATCGGGCGCGTGACATGGAAGGAATTTGTTCACATGAAAAACAAGATCGCAATGATTGCTGCTCTCATCGCAACCGTCGGCCTGGCCGCCTGTGCACAGCAACAACAAGAAGAAGTCGTGGTTCCGGTTGAGCCTGAGCCCGTAACGACGAAGTACTAATCTTCGACGTTTTCCCGGGTCGGGGCATAGCACCTTCGGGTGCCCGTTCCGACCCGGGTTATCCTTCCTGAGCCTTCAAAGGCCAATCCGCCTGATGCCCTCCGCATCGGGTTTTTTTGTGTCTGCAAGATCCGCCTTCAACGATCCCGCGTATCCATTACATCATGGTCAAACGCGCCGCAGACACCGCAGAAAGCATTGAGGTCAAATCTCTTGACGAACTGCACGCGTGGCTTGCCGCCAATCACGCCTCGTCGCCATCGGTCTGGCTCGTCACCTTCCGCAAGCATACCGCATTCCACCTGCCCTACGATGACATCGTCTCGGAACTGCTCTGCTGGGGCTGGATCGACAGCCAGCCGCGCAAGGTGGATGACGATCGCACCGGCCTCCTGATCGCCCCGCGCAATCCGCGGTCCGCCTGGTCCGCGGCAAACAAGGCCAGAATCGACGACCTGCGCGCCGCAGGACGGCTTCAACCTGCCGGCGAGGCCCTCGTAACCGCCGCCCAAGAATCCGGCATGTGGACGTTCCTCGACGATGTCGAACGTCTCGAACGCCCCGACGACCTGACCCGTGCGCTGGGCGATCTGGTGTCTGTCTGGGATCACTGGCCGCGCAGCGTCCGGCGCGGCACGCTCGAATGGATCAAGACGGCCAGGACCACGCGAACCCGCAATAAACGCATCGAGGATGTGGTCGACAGCGCCGCTTCGAACCGGCGTCCGACACCGTTCCGCCGCTGAGGCTGCCCGAGATTTACGAGGTCGGCAGCTCGTCGGAGGGGATCATCGGAAAGAACGCCCCGTCCGACCGCACACCGAACCAGCCGTCCTCGTGCGCGCCCAGATCCACCAGCCGGTAAAACGACTTGCGGTCGATCAGCGCCTCAAGCCCGGCCCGCACATGCAGGTAGGGCGACGGCTCGCCCGTCTCGGGGTCGCGCTCCACCCGGATCGCGTTGTCCGGCCCCGCCAGCACGTGGTCGCCCACGTTGGTCACGAAGACCAGCATCTGCGCCGCGCCCTCGCCTTCCACCTCGAAATCCACCGCCACGAAAGGCGCGTCGTCCACGACGATCCCGACCTTTTCCACCGGCGTGACAAGGTAGTAGCGGTCGCCTTCCTTCTTCAGGATCGTAGAGAACAGCCGCACCAGGCCCTGGCGCTCGATGACCGTGCCTTCGTGATACCATGTCCCGTCCCGCGCGATCCGCATGTCGATCTCGCCGGTAAACTCGGGCGTCCAAAGGTGCACGGGCGGCAGGCCTTTGCCGCCTTCCCGGCGCGCCGTTTCGGCAAGGCTTTCCGCTGACGGGGTTGTGACCGATTTATTGCTCATTGCTTTTGCCATTTTGCTTGTGCGCGATACACTCTACCCAAGCGATATAGCCCATACCGGAGTTTTGCCATGACCGACGACGCCGACCTGCTGGCCGGGATCGAAGCCCTTGAGGACAAGCTGGCCCAGGCCCGCGCCTCGATCACCCGCCGCTTCATCGGGCAGGAACGGGTCGTCGACCTGTCGCTCTCGGCGCTGCTTTGCGGCGGGCACGGCCTGCTGGTGGGCCTTCCCGGCCTCGGCAAGACCCGGCTGGTCGAAACCCTCAGCGTCGTCATGGGCCTCGATTCGAACCGGGTGCAGTTCACGCCCGACCTGATGCCCGCCGACATCCTGGGCTCCGAGGTGCTTGAAACCGGCGCCGACGGCACCCGCGCGTTCAAGTTCATTCCCGGTCCGATCTTCTGCCAGCTTCTGATGGCCGACGAGATCAACCGCGCCAGCCCCCGCACCCAGTCCGCACTCCTGCAAGCCATGCAGGAACGGCAGGTTTCCGTCGCGGGCGAAGACCGCCCGCTGACCCCGCCCTTCCACGTGCTGGCGACGCAGAACCCCATCGAGCAGGAAGGCACCTATCCCCTGCCCGAGGCCCAGCTTGACCGCTTCCTCGTGCAGATCGACGTGCCGCATCCCGACCGGGACACCGAACGCGCGATTCTGCTCGCAACCACCGGCGCGACCGAGGATGTGGCTCACCAGGTCTTCACCGCCGAGGACCTCATCGCCGCGCAGACCCTCCTGCGCCGGATGCCCGTGGGCGAGGCGGTGATGGAACAGATAATCGACCTTGTCCGCGCCTTCCGTCCCGACGACGCCACCTCGTCCGAGACGGTGCGCGAAAACGTCGCCTGGGGTCCCGGCCCCCGTGCCGCGCAGGCGCTGATGCTGACCGTCCGCGCCCGCGCCATGATCCAGGGCCGCCTTGCCCCCGATGCCGACGATATCGCCGCCATGGCCCAGCCCGTCCTGACGCACCGCATGGCGCTCAACTTTGCCGCGCGTGCCCGGGGTGAAAACCTCGACGACCTCATCGCCGCCACCGTCGCCCAAGTGACGATGACCGAGGCCGCCGCTTGACCCAGATCGCCCCTCTCCGCGCCCGGTCCGAGGCCGAGGCCTCCCGCTTTCCCGCGCTTCTCGCGCGGGCAGAGCATCTGGCGGGGACTGTCCTTCTGGGCGAACACGGCCGCCGCCGCGCGGGCATGGGCGACGATTTCTGGCAATACCGCCCAGTGCAGGCCGGGGATGAACTGCGCCATATCGACTGGCGCCGCTCCGCCCGCTCGGACACGCAATTCCTGCGCCAACGCGAATGGCAGATCGCCCAAAGCGTCACGCTCTGGGTCGACGGCGCCGCCTCCATGCGCTTCGCCTCCGACGACGCCCTGCCGCAAAAGGCCGATCGCGCCCGCCTCTTGTCGCTGGCCATCGCCATCCTTCTCAATCGCGCGGGCGAGCGCATCGGCCTCTCGGGTGCCGACCTGCCGCCCCGCCGCGGAGACGCCCAGATCGAGCGACTCGCCATGGCCCTTGGCCAGGACGGTCCCGACGATTACGGCGCGCCCCAGGCCACCGGAATGCTGTCGCATGGACGCGCGCTCTTCCTGTCGGACTTCCTTGGCGATCTCGACCCGGTGCGCAACGCGCTGACCGCCGCCGCCGACCGCGGCGTGCGCGGCGTGCTCTACCAGATCCTCGACCCGGCCGAGGAAAGCTTTCCCTACCGTGGCCGCACCATCTTTGAATCGGTGGGCGGCACCATGGTGCACGAAACGCTCAAGGCGTCCGAGCTGCGCGACCGCTACCTGGAACGCCTCGCCGCCCGCAAGGACGCCCTGCGGCACCTCTGCGCCACCACCGGCTGGTTCTACGGCACGCACCACACGTCGGACTCCGCGCAATCCGCGCTCCTGTGGCTCTATAACGCATTCGACGGGGGGCACGGACGATGACCATCGGCCCCATCGGCTTTGCCGCGCCCTGGCTTCTGGTGGCGCTGGCAGCACTCCCCATCCTGTGGCTGATCCTGCGCGCCGTGCCGCCCGCCCCCATCCGTCGCCGCTTCCCGGGCGTGGCGCTTCTCCTGGGGCTGCGCGACGACGACAGCGTGTCAGACCGCACACCCTGGTGGCTGCTGCTCCTGCGGATGCTGGCCGTCGCCGCGGTCATCATCGGCCTCGCCGGCCCCATCCTCAACCCGCAGGACCAGGCCCAGGCCAACCGCACCGGCCCCATGCTGATCGTGCTCGATTCCAGCTGGGCCAGCGCCCGCGACTGGCCCGCGCAGGAAGATCTGCTGGATTCCCTGCTGGCCGAGGCCGGGCGCAACGCCCGCCCCGTCGGCATCATGCAACTCTCCGACCCAGAAACCCCGGTCTTCCAGTCCGCCGAGACGTGGCGCACCCGCCTCACCGGCCTCGCCCCCGCCGCGTGGTCGCCGCAGCCCCCCGACTATGAAGAAGCCGCCACCCTGCTCGGTGAAGAAAATTTCGAAACCCGCTGGTTCTCCGACGGCCTTGCCCGCGACGGCCGGCAAACCCTGCTCGACGCCCTTCAGGATCGGGGCCGCGTCACCATCCACGAAAGCGCCGTGCCAATCTACGCGCTGACCCCGGCTGTGGTCGAGGACGACGCCCTGCGCCTCACCGCCAAACGCGCCAATCCCGGCCCCGCCCGCGACATCACGGTCGAGGCGCACGGCCGCGACCCCTCCGGCGCCCAGCGTCTTCTTGCCACACAAGACATGACGTTCGACGCCGGCGCGAAAGAGGCGACGACGCTTCTGTCCCTGCCCGCCGAACTCCGCGCCCGTCTCACCCGGTTCGAAATCGCAGGCCAGTCCCATGCCGGCGCCGTCACCCTGACCGATGACAGCCTCAAGCGCCGCGAGGTCGCGCTCATCGCGGGCCGCGAAGACCGCGAAGGCCTCGAACTCCTCTCACCGCTCCACTACCTCGAACAGGCGCTCGAACCCACCGCCGACCTGCTCGACGGCGGCCTTTCGGATATCCTGCCCGCCAACCCCGATGTGGTCGTGCTGGCCGATGTCGCCACGCTCTCGGGCGCGGAACAGGCCGACCTGCTCGACTGGACCGACCGTGGCGGCATGCTCCTGCGCTTCGCCGGCCCGCGCCTCGCCGCCTCGGACGTGTCGCGCAGCGACGAAGACCCGCTGATGCCCGTCCGCCTGCGCGCCGGAGGCCGTTCCATCGGCGGCGCCATGAGCTGGGGCGAACCCAAGCAACTGGCATCTTTCCCCGAATCCAGCCCGTTTTTCGGCCTCGACATGCCGGACGACGTCACCGTCACCGCCCAGGTCATGGCCCAGCCCGACCCCACGCTCGCCGACCGCGTCATCGCGCAGCTCAGCGACGGCACGCCGCTGGTGACCCGCAAACGTATCGGTCAGGGCCAGGTCGTCCTCTTCCATGTCACCGCCAACGCCGAATGGTCCACCCTGCCGCTCTCGGGCCTTTTCGTGCAGATGCTCGAACGCCTCGCCATTTCATCCAGCCTTGCCCTACCCGACCTGGCCGAGCTGGAAGGCACCACCTGGCAGCCCGTGCAGGTCCTCTCGGGGTCTGGCATTTTGGAAGATGCCAGCACCCTGCCCGGCGTCGACGGCACCCGCTTCGTCGAGGATGTCCCTGGCCCCGATTTCCGCCCGGGTCTGTACGACGGCCCCGACCGGCGCCTCGCGCTCAACGTGCTGCCCTCCGGCACCACGCTCACCCCGGTCAGCTGGCCCGCGAACCTGCCCGTCCTGGGCCTCGACCGCCCGCCCGAGGCCGCGCTCGGCGGCTGGTTCCTCGCCGGGGCGCTCCTGATACTGATGGCCGACATCCTAGCGTCGCTGGGGCTCTCGGGCCGCCTGATGCCCACCCGCGCAACGATGTCCGCCCTCCTTCTAGCGCTCCTGCTCAGCCCGCAGATGGCCGACGCCCAGGACGACACCATGACCGAGGCCGACGAAAAGGCCCTCATGGCCGCGTCCGAGGTCGTTCTGGGCCACGTCCTCACCGGCGACAGCAGCCTCGACAACGCGGCCCAGGCCGGCTTGCGCGGCCTGGGCGAAACCCTCTTCTTCCGCACCTCCGTGGAACCGGCAGACCCGGTCGGCGTGAACCTCGAAACCGACGAGCTTTCGGTCTATCCGTTCCTCTACTGGCCGATCTCCCCCGATCAGCCGATCCCGTCCGAGGAAGCCTACGTCAAGCTCAACGACTACCTGCGCACCGGCGGCATGATCCTCTTCGACACGCGCGACGCCAATGTCGCGGGCTTCGGCGCCTCGTCTCCGGCGGGCCGCAAGCTGCAACGCCTCGCCCGCCCGCTCGACATCCCCCCGCTGGAGCCCATCCCCGAGGACCACGTGCTCACCCGCACCTTCTACCTGCTCCAGGATTTTCCCGGCCGCCACACCGGCCGCTCCGTCTGGGTCGAATCCGCACCCGCCGACGCCGAACAGGTCGAGGGGATGCCCTTCCGCAACCTCAACGACAACGTCACGCCCGTGGTCATCGGCGGCAATGACTGGGCGTCGGCCTGGGCCATGGACGACCGCGGCAACCCGCTCTTCCCCGTGGGCCGCGGCTTTGCCGGCGAACGCCAGCGCGAACTCGCGTACCGCTTTGGCGTCAACCTCGTGATGCACGTGCTGACCGGCAACTACAAATCCGACCAAGTGCACGTGCCCGCCCTTCTCGACAGGCTTGGCCAATGACCGGCAGCATCGTTTTCGAGCCGCTTCTGAACCCGTGGCTGATCGCGGCGCTCGCCGGCATGATGATGACCGGCACGGCGCTCGCCATCTGGCGCGGCCTCTCCGGCTGGCCCTTCCGCGCGCTCGCCGGGCTGGTCGTCTTGGCCGCGCTCCTCGGTCCTGTCTACCAGGCCGAGGACCGCGAGCCGCTCACCGACATCGTCCTGATGATCGAGGATGAAAGCGCCAGCCAGGCCCTTGGCGACCGCGCCGCCCTCACGTCTTCCACCGCCGACGATCTCGCCGCCCGCATCGCCGCGCGCGACAACACCGAGCTGCGCCGCATCACCGTCCCCGACGGCGCCGACAACTCCGGCACCCAGCTCATGACCGCCCTGTCCGAGACGCTGGCCGAAGAACCCCGCGCCCGCATCGCCGGCGCGATCCTCATGTCCGATGGCCGCCTGCACGACCTCGACCGCGCCCCCGACATGCCCGCGCCCATCCACCTGCTGCACACCGGCCGCGAGGACGACTGGGACCGCAAGCTGGTGGTCGAGAACGCCCCCGCCTTCGCCATCCTGGGCGAGGAAATCCAGATGACCCTGCGCATCACCGACGACGGCGCCGCCCCCGAAGGCACCAGCACCGTGCCCGTCGACGTCTCGGTCGACGGCGAGGACCCGCAGCGGTTCAACGTCCCCCTGGGTGAGGATATCGACCTGCCCCTGCGCCTGCCCCATGGTGGCCGCAATGTGCTGCAATTCTCCACCCCCGCCATCGATGGCGAACTCACCGACCGCAACAACACCGCGCTCGTCCAGATCAACGGCGTCCGCGACCGGCTCAGCGTACTCCTTGTCTCAGGCGAACCCCACGCCGGGGGGCGCACCTGGCGCAACCTGCTGAAATCCGACAGCTCGGTCGACCTCGTCCACTTCACCATCCTGCGCCCGCCCGAGAAACAGGACGGCGTCCCGGTGCGCGAGCTCTCCCTCATCGCCTTCCCCACCCGCGAGCTCTTCCTCGAAAAGATCGACGATTTCGACCTCATCATTTTCGACCGCTACAAGCGCCGCGGCATCCTGCCCTCGCTCTATCTCGACAACGTGCGCAACTACGTCGAAGGCGGCGGCGCGGTCCTCATCGCCGCCGGCCCCGATTACGCCGCCGCCGACAGCCTCTACCGCACCCCGCTCGAGGCGATCCTGCCCGGCCGCCCCACCGCCCGCGTGCTCGAGGAACGCTACAGCCCCTCCATCACGGAGCTGGGCCAAAGGCACCCGGTCACGGCAGGTCTTGAACAGGAATTCGGCGGCGAATGGGGCCGCTGGATGCGCCAGATCGAGGTCGAGGAAACCTCCGGCGACACCGTCATGACCGGCGTCGGCGACCGTCCCCTCCTGACCCTCGACCGCGTCGGCGAAGGCCGCGTCGCGCTTCTGGCCTCCGATCATGCCTGGCTCTGGAACCGCGGGTTCGAGGGCGGCGGCCCGCAACTCGAACTCCTGCGCCGCCTCGCCCATTGGATGATGAAGGAACCCGAACTCGAGGAAGAAGCCCTCTGGGCCGAGGCCACCGGCCAGCAGATGCGCATCGTCCGCCGCTCGCTCGAAGACAGCGTCGGCCCGGTCACCATCACCACCCCAGAGGACGAACAGATCGAGATGGAGCTGGAAGAGGTCTCGCCCGGCCGGTTCGAAGCCCTCTTCGACGGCCCCGCCATCGGCCTCTACCGGCTGGAAAACGGCGAGCACAGTGCGGTCATCGGCCTCGGCCCCGCCTCCCCGGTGGAATTCGAGAACACCATCGCCGACACCGAAACGCTCGAACCTTACATCACCGAGACCGGCGGCGGCATCCACCCGCTGGCCGAGGGCGCGCCGCGCGTGCGCACCGTGCGCGAAGGCCGCGCCATGTCAGGCCGCGGCTGGATCGGCCTCCTGGACCGCGACGCCTACCAGACCCGCTCGGTCACCCAGACGCCGCTCCTGCCCGCCTGGCTGGTCCTTCTGCTCGCGGCATCCCTCATCGTCGGCGGCTGGCTCCGCGAGGGCCGCCAGTAATCGCGCCCCGCTTCCTCTGGCCCAAAATATCCCCGCCGGAGGCTCCCACGCCGGCCCCCCCGCCCCGCGCTCAAAAAAAAACGTCACGCCGCCACGGGCCACCGAGGTGTCGGACCCCAGGTCCGCCGCCGAGACAAACCGGCACGCGCCCCTTGGGCGCGTTCATTCTGTCAGGGTTGCAGCGCCACGCGCTTTTGCGAGCCCGACCAGCCATCGACCGAACAGCGCGCCCGCACGAAAATCTCGCGCGTCCCGTCCGGTATCACCACGCCGCTCAACGACCGGGTGAACGGCTGCTCGTTCACGTGCGGATGCATCAGCTCACGATAGCCCAGCCGGTTGCCTGCCGCATCCAGCACTTCCCAGCCGTCGGCATAATGGTCCCACCCGGTGTCCGGATGGCGAATCGTCACGTGGATATTCCAGACCATGCCCGCCTTTTCGACGGTCACGTCCAGTACTTCCGGTTCGTCGGCAAATGCCGGCGCGGCCAACAGAATGGCCAGGAAAAATGCGGCGAGTCTCTTCATGTCTGTTAATATAGGCGAGCGCTGCGGCACATGCACTCACAACCGCGTGCAGGCCGCATTCTTCTTGCGACCGCGTCACGGATGCCGCACTTGCGACTGGCGCAAATTGGTTATATTATCTTACCAATCCACCGGGAGGACTGCCATGGACATGCCAAAGCCCAATCCGACCATCCTTGCCCGCAAGTCGCAACTGCTCGACCGGCTGGCGTCTTTCCTCCCGCCCGAGGCGCTCATCCACGACCCCGCCGAGACCCGCGCCTATGAATGCGACGGGCTGACAGCCTACAAGTGCCCGCCGCTGGCCGTGGTCCTGCCCGCCTCGACCGCAGAGGTGTCCGAGACTCTCAAGATCTGCAACGACATGGGCGTGCCCGTCGTGCCGCGCGGTGCGGGCACCTCGCTCGCCGGCGGCGCGCTCCCGACCGAGGACAGCGTCATCATCGGCGTCGCCCGCATGTCCGAAGTGCTGGAAACCGACTACGACAACCGCTTCATCCGCGTGCAGACCGGGCGCACCAACCTCTCCGTCACCGGCGCGGTCGAGGAAGACGGCTTTTTCTACGCCCCCGACCCCTCCAGCCAGCTGGCCTGCGCCATCTCGGGCAACATCGCCATGAATTCCGGTGGCGCGCATTGCCTGAAATACGGCGTCACCACCAACAACCTGATGGGCGTGACCATGGTGCTGATGGACGGCACCGTGACCGAAATCGGCGGCGCCCATCTCGATGCCGAGGGGCTCGACCTTCTGGGCCTCATCTGCGGTTCCGAAGGCCAGCTTGGCATCGTCACCGAGGCGACCCTGCGCATCCTGCACAAGCCCGAGGGCGCCCGCCCCGTCCTGATCGGCTACGATTCCTCCGAGGTCGCGGGCCAATGCGTGTCGGACATCATCAAGGCCGGCGTCCTGCCCGTGGCGATCGAATTCATGGACCGCCCCTGCATCCGCGCGACCGAGGCTTTCGCCGGCGCCGGCTACCCCGATTGCGAGGCGCTCCTGATCGTCGAGGTCGAAGGTTCCGACGCCGAGATCGACGAACAGCTTGAAACCATCATGGATATCGCCCGCAAGCACGACCCCGTCGAGCTGCGCCAGTCCTCGTCCGAGGACGAAAGCAAGCGCATCTGGCTCGGCCGCAAATCTGCCTTCGGCGCGATGGGCAAGATCAACGACTACATGTGCCTCGACGGCACCATCCCGGTCAACGAACTGCCCTACGTTCTGAAACGCATCGGCGAGATGTCCAAGGAGTACGGCCTCGACGTCGCCAATGTCTTTCACGCGGGCGACGGCAACATGCACCCGCTGATCCTGTTCGACGCCAACAAGGAAGGCGACCTTGAACTCTGCGAGGAGCTGGGCGCCGAGATCCTGAAACTCTGCGTCGAGGTCGGCGGCTGCCTCACCGGCGAACACGGCGTGGGCATCGAGAAGCGCGACCTGATGGTGCACCAATACGACCCGCCCGATCTCGAAATCCAGATGGCCGTCAAGGACGTGTTCGACCCCAAGTGGCTGCTGAACCCCGCCAAGGTCTTTCCGCTGGCGTCCTCCGACACCCGCCGCATCGCGGCTGAATGACCTTCCGGGGCGCCGCCCCGGACCCCGGAGTATCTTGCAACGATGAAAGCCCTTGCCCCCACCTCCGAGGCCGAACTGGCCGAGATGGTCGCCTCCGCCTCCGAGCCGCTGCGTATTCAGGGCGGCGGCACACGCCCCATCGGCGTGCCGGTCAACGGACAGCCGCTGACAACCTCGGGCCTCTCGGGCATAAACCTTTATGAACCCGGCGCGCTGACGCTGGTGGTCCAGGCCGGCACCCCGGTCGAGGAGGTCCGCAAGACCCTCGCCAAGGAGGGCCAGCGCCTCGCCTTCGAACCGATGGACCATCGCGGCCTCCTGGGCACGACCGGCGAGCCCACCATCGGCGGCGTCTTCGCGGCCAACGTCTCGGGTCCCCGCCGTATCCAGGCCGGGGCCGCGCGCGACTTCCTGCTGGGCGTGCGCTTCGTCGACGGGCAGGGACAGGTCACCCGCAACGGCGGGCGCGTGATGAAGAACGTCACCGGCTACGACCTCGTCAAGCTGATGGCGGGTAGCTACGGCACCCTTGGGGTGCTCACCGAACTGGCGCTCAAGGTCTTGCCCGCGTCGCACCACACCGCCACGATCACGCTCTCGGGTCTCGACGACAGCACCGCCGTCACCGCTCTCTCCCGCGCGCTCGGCTCGCCGTTCGAGATCACCGGCGCCGCCCACCGCCAGACCGGGGACGGTCCCCAGACCTGCCTGCGGATCGAGGGCTTCGAGAAATCCGTGGCCTATCGCGCAGGTCAACTCCGGACCCTTCTGGCCGACCTCGGCACCGCCGAAATCGAGACCGACCCCGACGCCAACGCCACCCTGTGGCAGGACATCCGCGACGTCGCCTGTTTCCACGACGGTCCGGGCGATATCTGGCGCCTCTCGGTCAAGCCTTCCGACGCCCCCGGGATCAAGGCGCAGATCGACGGGGCCGAGGCACTTTACGACTGGGGCGGCGGTCTGGTCTGGCTCCGCGTCCCGCAGGACACCCAAGCCGACACCATCCGCGCCGCCGTGAACGCGGCGGGCGGCCATGCAACGCTCCTCCGCGGCAACCGGGCCGGCGGCGTGTTCCAGCCGCTCTCTCCCCCCATCGCCGCGCTTCAGGACGGGCTGCGCGCGCGCTTCGACCCGCGCGGCATCCTCAATCCCGGCCTTATGGGCCGCGCCGCATGATCGACGTCCTGCTCTTTGCCCTCGGCTTTCTCGCCGGGCCGGTCATCTTCTGGGTGCTGGCCAGGCAGATGCCCACGCGGCGCTATGTCACCGCGCTCTGGGCCGTCTCCGTCGCCCTGATTGCAGGCGCCTTCGTCCTGCGCCAATGGGGCGGCGCGCACGGCGCTTACGGCGCGCTTGCCGTCGTGCTGCTGGCGTGGCTGGCCTGGATCACCGTCCTGTCGCTGGTGATGCTGGCCATACGCACCAGCACACTGCCACAGCGTCCCCGCCGCATCGCCTATGGCGTGACCGCCGCCGCCACCACCCTGCCCTGGTTCGGGCTCTACACCGCACAGATGATTGCCGACTGAATGAAAACAGAATTCACCGCCGAACAGCTCAAGTCCCCCGCCATCCAGCGCTCGAACGAGATCCTGCGCTCCTGTGTGCATTGCGGCTTCTGCACCGCCACCTGTCCCACCTACCAGGTGCTCGGCGACGAGCTCGACAGCCCCCGCGGCCGCATCTACCTCATCAAGGACATGCTGGAAAACGACCGCGACCCGGATCGTGAGACCGTCAAGCATATCGACCGCTGCCTGTCCTGCCTCGCCTGCATGACGACCTGTCCCTCGGGCGTGCATTACATGCACCTCGTCGACCACGCCCGCGAATATATCGAGGACCGCTACCAGCGCCCGATGTTCGAACGTGTCCTGCGCTGGACGCTGGCGCGCATCCTGCCCTATCCGAACCGTTTCCGCATCGCCATGCTCGGCGCCAAGATCGCCAAACCGTTCAAATGGGCCCTGCCCGACGCCCGCCTGCGCGCGATGGTCGACATGGCCCCCAAGAATGTCCCGCCCGTCAGCCGCAATGACGATCCACAAACCTTCCCAGCCAAGGGCAAGCCCGTGAAACGCGTCGCCCTGATGACCGGTTGCGCGCAAAAGGCGCTGAACACCGACATCAACGACGCCACCATCCGCCTGCTCACCCGGCTGGGCTGCGAGGTCGTCGTGGCCAAGGGTGCCGGCTGCTGCGGGGCGCTGACGCACCACATGGGCAAAACGTCCGAGAGCCACGCCACGGCGGCCCACAATATCCGCGCCTGGACCGCCGAGATGGACGAGGGTCGCCTCGATGCCATCGTCATCAACACCTCCGGCTGCGGCACCACCGTCAAGGATTACGGCCACATGTTCCGCACCGAGCCGCTGGCCGACGACGCTGCCCGCGTCTCGGATATTGCCATGGACGTCTCAGAATTGCTGATGCAGCTCGACCTGCCCGAGGGCACGCCCAAGGGCACCCGCGTCGCCTACCACGCCGCCTGCTCGCTCCAGCATGGTCAGCAGATCAAGACCCACCCCAAGACCCTGCTGAAGAAGGCGGGTTTCGAGGTGGTCGAACCGGCCGACGCGCATCTTTGCTGCGGCTCGGCGGGCACCTACAACCTGATGCAGCCCGCCATCTCCAAGCAGTTGAAAACACGCAAGGTTCAGACGCTCGAGGCCAAGTCACCCGACATCATCGCCACCGGCAATATCGGCTGCATGATGCAGATTGGCTCGGGCACCGGCGTGCCCGTCGTGCACACCGTCGAACTGCTCGACTGGGCCGCCGGCGGGCCGAAACCGCCCGCGCTGCGGCAATAACCCCGGGCCAGCCCTATTTTCGACATATTGCGCCGGTAGCACGCTTTCAAATCAAGCGAGGCACCCGGTTTGTTCGACAGAATGCGTTTCACAGGGCTGGTCGTCGTCCTGCTCTGGTCCATGTCGCCTGCGACCGCGCAGGATGCCATGCTCCAGCGGCTGGACACCACCGATGACGGCCGCCAGTGGCAGGCCGTGGGGCGTATCGACATCGGCGGCAGCGGCTTTTGCACCGGCGCCCTGATTGCGCCGGACCTCGTGCTGACGGCGGCGCACTGCCTGTTCGATGCCACGACGGGCAAGCCCGTCGACACCCAGCAGATCGAGTTCCTCGCCGGCTGGCGCAATGGCCGCGCCACCGCCTATCGCTGGGTCCGCCGCGCCGTGGTGCATCCCGAATACGATTACTCCAACCGGATCGACGCCGCCCGCGTGCGCAACGATATCGCGCTTCTGGAACTGCATCATCCCATCGCCAAGTCCGGCGTCGCCCCGTTCCTGACCGACACCCAGCCGCGCAAGCATGAACGCATCGGCTTGGTCAGCTATGCCCGCGAACGCTCCGAGGCGCCGTCGCTGCAGGATATGTGCCAGGTCCTGGAAAAGCGCAGCGGCGTGCTGGTGATGTCCTGCGACGTCGACTACGGCGCGTCCGGCTCGCCGGTCTTTTCCTTCGATGACAAGGGCGATCCGCGGATCGTCTCTGTGGTCTCCGCCATGGCCGAGATCCACGGCAAGAAGGTCGCGCTGGGGGCCTCGCTCGACCGCCCCCTCGCCATGATGCGCGATGCGCTCGACAGTGGCGCCCGCCTGGAAAACCAGGCCCGGTCCGAGATGTTCTCGACCGGACAGAACCGCGACACCGGGGCAAAATTCGCCTCTCCGGACCTGGACTGACATGATCCGCCGCCTGCTGTCTCTGTCTGCCCTTGTCGCGAGCGTCGCCCTGCCGACCCTGGCCACGCCCAGCGAGCTGATCCGGCTGACCAACCGCGACGACCTGCTGGGGTGGGAGGCCGTGGGCCGAGTCGACCTCGGGCAGGACAGCTATTGCACCGGCACGCTTATCGCGGACAACCTCGTGCTGACGGCGGCCCATTGCGTCTTCGACAAGCACGGCGCACCGCTACTGCCCGAGCGGATCGTCTTCCGCGCCGGGCTGCGCGACGGGGCCGCCATCGCCGCGCGCAACATTCGCCGCTACGTGGTGGCCGACGGCTATGCGCCCTCAGACGGGATGTCGGCGGACAATATCCGCCGCGACGTCGCCCT
This sequence comes from Roseovarius sp. THAF8, assembly GCF_009363735.1. NCBI lineage: Bacteria > Pseudomonadati > Pseudomonadota > Alphaproteobacteria > Rhodobacterales > Roseobacteraceae > Roseovarius > Roseovarius sp. THAF8. The sequence continues at coordinate 2,145,428 of NZ_CP045410.1, forward strand.
GCTGGAACTCAGCATCGCCATCCCCACCGCCACCGCCAGCCCCTTCGCGCTGCACATGAACCCCACCCGTGGCGATGACGTCAGCGTGGTGTCCTATGGCCGGCACCGCGACGACGCCTTGTCATGGGAGCGGGAATGCGATGTCCTGCGCCGGGGCCAGGGCCTGATTTCCTTCGACTGCAACGTGACCTTCGGCTCGTCCGGCGCGCCGGTGTTCTCGGATGGCGGGTATCGCGCGCGGATCGTCAGCCTCGTGGTCGGCGGCCGCAAGACCGAACACGGAACCACCATCGCCTACGGCATGGAACTGCCCGGCACGGTCGACTCCCTGAAACGCAAGCTGCGCGCGATGCCCAGCACGTTTCCGACCAGCACAGGCATACGCCGCAACAGCGCCAAGACCGCGCACTTTCCCCCCACCGGATCGAACGGCCAAGCCACCGCGGGCACGCATCCCGGTCCGAAATTCGCAAAACCCTGAAGCGTTTCGCCTGTGACCCGAGGCATCGGCCAGGCGACGCGCGCGACGATTGGATGTTGCACCGCGTTTCAAAGCCGCACGGAGGTCTTGAAACCGGGTTTTTCGCTCCCCAAATAACGGTCGTCCGACGCCGCGTCGCGGGTCGGACATGACCGCCTGTCCCGTTTGGGAAGGCATCCACATAGGTATCGCTCAACGGAGGATTCCAATGCGTAACTTTGATCTTGCCCCGCTCTACCGGGCATCCATCGGGTTTGACCAGATTGCCGACATGATGGACCGCGTCCTTGCCGGTGACGTCAATCACCCCACCTACCCACCTTACAACATCGAGAAAACGGCCGACGATGCCTACCGCATCTCCATCGCCGTCGCCGGTTTCAGCGATGACGAACTGTCGGTCGAACTGCGCGAAGGCGCGCTGATCGTCTCGGCCCGCAAGGCCGAAGAGGACGGCGACCGCACCTACCTGCACCGTGGCATCGCCACACGCGCCTTCGAGCGCAAGTTCCAGCTGGCCGACCACGTCAAGGTGACCGGCGCGACCCATACCGACGGGATGCTGCATATCGACCTGGTGCGCGAAGTGCCCGAGCGGCTGAAACCCCGCCGCATCGAGATCGCCAGCGGCACGTCCATGCAGAAAGACGTCGTAGACGCCGAAACTGTCAACTAATTGACACTTCATTACATGCGAAACGCCCCGTGGCTGCCACGGGGCGTTTTTCGTTTCCAAACCGCGCGATTGCCAGACCGCGGGATGGCGACCAACATTTGTTCAGCTCACTTTATCCTCGCCACCTCCGCAAGACCTCCGATCAAAGCACCAACGTCACCCAATCGCCAGCCCGTCCGGGCGGTCTGGCGATAGCGCGGCGGCCTTCGGCCTTGATTCCGCGCGACGCCTCTCACCGCGACAGGCTTTCCGCCAGCCGCATCAGCTGCACCGCCTCGGCCCGATAGCCGAACGGGTCCTCGCCCTTCGCCCCATTGGCCAGCGCAATCGCATCCGCATAACCCCAATCACCAAGATACGTCTCCCCGCGCAGCAACTGCCCGAACCCGGCAATCGCCGCCGCAAACCGCGCCTCAGAACCAGCCCCGCTACCCTCGACGATGGCCTGCTCGATCAGCCGGCTCTCATCCTCTCCGGGCGCCTTGTACCGCAGCTTGAAATACCCAAGCTCATCGGCCTCTCCGCTAACCGCCTCCGCCTCGCCATAGCGCAGCGCGTCACTCATCTGCGCGGGCGAGCCCACCGGCGTGATCTCGTAAAGCGCCGTCACCTGGTGCCCGGCCCCGATATCACCCGCATCCACCCGGTCGTTGTTGAAATCCTCGCGCCGCAGCGCGCGGGTTTCGTACCCGATCAGCCGGTATTCCACGACCGCCGCCGGGTTGAACTCCACCTGGATCTTTACGTCGTCGGCAATCGGGTACAGCGCGCCGCTCACCTGGTCGACCATCACCTTCTGCGCCTCGGACAGCGTGTCGATATAGGCCGCCTGCCCGTTCCCGTTCTGCGCCAGCGCCTGCATCGTCGCATCGTCCAGGTTGCCGCGCCCGAACCCCATCACCGACAGGTAGGTGCCGCGCTCGCGCTCTTGCGCGATATAGTCTTTCAACGCCTCCGGGTCGCTGATCCCGACATTGAAATCCCCGTCCGTCGCCAGGATCACCCGCGACACGTCACCTTCGCCACGCATCTCCCCGGCCAGCGCATAAGCCTGCTGCAATCCCGCCTGCCCGGCGGTCGAGCCTCCGGCCTCCAGCCTGTCCAGCGCGCCCAGGATCGTCTCGCGCTCGGTCGCCGGTGTCGGCGCCAGCGCCTTCCCCGCGCTGCCCGCGTAGGTCACGATCGCCACGCTGTCCCGCTCGGTCAGCTGCGGCAGCATCAGCGCCAAGGACTGCTTCAACAACGGCAGCTTGTTCGCCGCCTGCATCGACCCGCTCGTGTCGATCAGGAAGACAAGGTTCAGCGGCGGGCGGTCCGCCACGGGGGGGACCTCGCCCTGGATCGCGATATGCACCAGCTTCGTGTCCGGGTTCCACGGCGTGTCCGTCACACTCACCGTCGGCTCGAACGGCGCGTCACCCTCGGGCGCGGCATAGTCATAGGGGAAATAGTTCACCATCTCCTCGACCCGCACCGCCTCCCGCGGCGGCAGGTATCCCGCCCGCAGCGATGACCGCACAACACCATACGACGCCGTATCCACGTCGATGGAAAACGTCGACACCGGCTCTTCGCCGGTGATCTTCAGCGCGTTCGGCGCGGCCTCGGGAAACGCCTCGGTATCGCTTTCGGGCAGGACCACCCCGTCATCCGCGTTGGGCTGCGCGATGCGCCCGACCGGCGTCGTGTTCGCCGCGCTCCCGGCATATCCCTCCGCATCGGACAAAGCTTGCGACTGCATCGCCTGCGGGGCCATCTGCCTCTGCTTTGCAACGCCTGACTCCGGCCGCGCCACCTGCGGCGACGGCATCGGCACGGGCCGGGGCGCCTCGGCCTCCGGTGCCGGCTCGGCCGGGGCGACGTCCAGCACCATCTCCTCCGCCGCTTCCGGCGCAGGCGCTTCCCGCCGAACTGCATCGGCCATGTCGCCATCGGCTTCCGTCACCACCGGCTGCGCCCCGCGCAGCGCCGGCGCATCCTGCCAATCCGGCACGACCACGACCATTCCCAGCGCCACCAGCGCCGTCGTCGCCGTCAGCGCCCCGCGCGTATTCATCCGCATCAACATATCCGTCACTCCTCTGATGAGCCCCTTTCCCGGGCGATCAGAGGTTTGACGCGCGCCGTCCCGCGCGTCTTGGAGATCGGCAAAGTTTTTCCGCGCCAACGCCAGATCCGCCGCTTTCCTGTCGGCATCCGGCTTCGGCGTCGCGGCCCGCATCATGGCCTTCAGATCGTCGAGGTCGTCGCTCATGCGTCCTCCTCTCGCGCGCGCATCGCGCGCAGATGTTTCTTGGCCTCCGACACGCGCCACCCCACCGTGCCGCCCGAGATGCCCAGCACCTCGCCCGCCTCGGCATGGCTCATGTCATCGAGCACCAGGGCCAGCGTGTCCCGCAACTCCTCCGGCAGGGCGCGCATCGCTTGCGTCAGCCAGTCGACGGCCTCCGCCACCTCCGCGTCCGCCGCCCGCCGGTCCACTTCCCAGTCGCCCCAGCCTTCGGAATACTTCGCCCGTGTCGCCGCCCTGCGCCGCCGGTCATGGGCGGCATTCACCACCATCCGCCACAGCCACGTGGTAAACTTCGACGCCCCGCGAAACCCGCCCAGCTTCCCCGGCAGCGCCGCACACACATCCTGCGTCAGGTCCTCCGCCTCGGCCCGTGACCCGGTCAGCCGAAAGGCCAGACGGAACACGCCATCGTAATGCCGCTCGACCAGGGCCGAGAACGCCGCCGCGTCACCATCTGCGGCCGCCTGGGCCAGGGTTTCGTCACTGACTGTCATGCGCATCACGATTGTAGGACGCCGCCCGAGCGTCAATCCTTGGCGATCCGTGGAACTTTCTTCACACCGTCATCCCCGACTTGATCGGGGATCTCTTTGCCACAGAAATCCTCGGGTCAAGCCCGAAGCTCCGCGTAGGGTGGGATTTCATCCCACCTTGACGGGATTTCATCCCACCTGTCGTGCCCCTTAAAGAGCCCCGACCCGCTCCAGCACGGCCTTCAGATCGGCCCGGCCCGCATCGCTCAGCCCGTCCTGCGGCGGCAGCGGCGCGCCCACGTCGTAGCCCTGTAATTCCAGCCCGCCCTTCACGCAGGCCGCAAGGTTGTACTTGGCAAACGCCTGATTCAGCGCCCACAGCTCGCGCTGCAACTCCATCGCCGCCTGGTACTGCCCGACCTTGCACAGCTCATAAAGCTTCACGCTCTGCTTCGGCACGATACACGCGGGCCCGGCCATCCAGCCCTTGCCGCCGATCAGCATCACGCAGGCCGGGATATGCGCCGACGCGGCAAAGATATCCAGCTTGTCGCCCACCCGGTCCATGATCGACAACAGCCGCCCGGTGTTGCTCGACGCGTCCTTCAGACAGCGGATGTTCTCCACCTCCGCCAGTTCCGCAATCAAGGCCACGCTCAGGTCACTGCGCTGGAAATTCGGGTTGGTGTAAATGACAATGGGCAACTCAACCGCCGCCGCTACGGCGGTGAAATAGTCCTTGATGCCCGCATCGCTTACCGGGAAATACGCTTCCAGCACCGCAAGGATGCCGTCACATCCCATCGCCGCGAACTCCCGCGCTTGCCGCACGGCCTCGGACGTGGTCGTCGCCGCCACGCCCGCCACCACCGGCACACGGCCCTTGGCGGCGGCAACGACCGTCTCGACGATATCGCGCTTCTGCGCCCAGCTGAGATAGGCGAACTCCCCCGTCGAGCCCAATGGCGTCAGCCCATGCACGCCAGCGTCGATCAGGTCGTCGCAGAGCCGCGTCAGAACCTCGCGTTTGACGCGGCCCTCGCCATCCAGCGGCGAGACGAGATAGGGAAAGACCCCGTGAAACCCGCCGTCCATGCCGTGCCTCACACGCTCATGCAGACGTATTTCAGCTCCAGAAAATCCTCGATCCCGTGGTGGCTGCCTTCCCGGCCCAGCCCCGACTGCTTGACCCCGCCGAACGGCGCCACCTCGGTCGAGATGATCCCGGTGTTCACGCCGACAATGCCGTATTCCAGCGCCTCGGCCACCTTGTAGACGCGGCTCAGATCCTTTGCATAGAAATAGCTGGCAAGGCCAAAGATCGTGTCGTTCGCCATGGCGATCACGTCATCCTCGTTCTCGAACTTGAACAAGGGCGCCAGCGGCCCGAACGTCTCTTCCTGGCTCACCTTCATGTCCTGGGTCACACCCGTCAGGATCGTCGGCTTGAAGAAATTGCCGTCCATCTCGCCATCCGCGCCGCCCAAGATCACCGTGCCGCCTTTCGATTTCGCATCCTCGATATGCTCCACGACCTTCTCCGACGCTTCCGGGTTGATCAGCGGGCCGAGTTCGACACCCTCTTCCAGCCCGTCGCCCACCTTCATCTTGCTGACCCGGTCCTTCAGCTTTTCGGCGAAAGCGTCATAGACCCCGGCCTGCACATAGATCCGGTTGGCACAGACACAGGTCTGCCCGTTGTTGCGGAACTTGCACATGATGGCACCTTCCACGGCGGCATCCACGTCGGCGTCGTCGAACACGATGAAGGGCGCGTTCCCGCCCAGTTCCATCGAGCATTTCATCACCTGGTCGGCGGCCTGCCGCAGCAGGATGCGCCCCACCTTGGTGGACCCGGTAAAGGTCAGCTTGCGCACGTTCGGGTTCTCGCAGAACTCCTTGCCGATGTCCGAGGACCGCGACGAGGTCACGATGTTGAACACCCCCGCCGGAATGCCCGCCCGCTCGGCCAGCACGCCCATCGCCGTGGCCGACAGGGGCGTCTCCGCCGCCGGACGGCCAACGAACGCACAGCCCGCCGCCAGCGCGGGGGCCGCCTTGCGCGTGATCATCGCGTTCGGGAAGTTCCAGGGCGTAATGGATGCGGCCACCCCGATCGGCTGCTTCAGCACCATGATCCGCTTGTCGCGCTGGTGGCCGGGGATCATCTCTCCGTAAACCCGCTTGGCCTCCTCGCCGAAGAACTCGATGAACGACGCGCCATAGGCGATCTCGCCCTTCGCCTCGGCCAGCGGCTTGCCCTGCTCGGCGGTCAGGATCGTGCCCAGGTCGTCCTGGTGCTCCATCATCAGGTCGAACCACTTGCGCAGCACGGCGGCGCGCTCCTTGCCGGTCCACTTGGCCCACTCCTTCTGCGCCTTGGCGGCGCCCGCGATCACGTCGGCCACCTGTTTGCGGTCAAGGTCCGCCACATTGGCGATCACGTCGCCCCGCGCCGGGTTCACCACCTCGAACGTGGCGCCATCCGTGCCGTCGACCCACTTGCCCCCGGCATAGGCCTTCTCGGCCAGCAGATCGGGATCCTTCAAAAGCGATTTCAGGTTGGTGGCAGTATCGAGCATGGCGCATCCTCCGGCAAAAACTGTTGCTCATGGCAAAGCATCTGGGGCACGGAATGTCTAGGGCCAGACCGAAGGAGAAAATCATGAAACTGGACGACGCCTATGCCAACGTCCCCTACATCCCCGGCGGCGAGGGTTACCCGCCCCGCTGGGCCACCGAAGCCGCCGCTTTCCGCGAAGCGCGCCCGCGCGAGCGTGACGATCTTGGCTTGCCCTACGGCGACACACCGCGCCAAGCCTACGATATCTTCCGCCCCGAAGCCGCGCCCGAAGGCACGCTCATCTTCGTGCATGGCGGCTACTGGCTCCGCTTCGACCGCAGCTACTGGTCCCACTTCGCCACCGGCGCGCTGGCCCGTGGCTGGTCCGTCGCCATGCCCTCCTACGACCTTTGCCCCGATGTCCGCATCGCCGACATCACCCACCAGATCGCCCGCGCCATCCAGACCATCGCGGGCACGACCGATGGCCCCCTCGCCCTTGCCGGTCACTCCGCCGGTGGTCACCTCGTCTCGCGCATGACCCAGCCCGGCCTCCTGCCGCCGGACCTCGCCAAACGCATCACCACGATCACCCCGATCTCCCCGGTCTCCGACCTGCGCCCGCTGCTGCAGACGTCGATGAACGACCAGTTCCAGCTTACCGAAGCCAGCGCCGCCGCCGAAAGCCCGGCCCTCATGACCGACCGCCTCGCCATCCCCACCCGCATCTGGGTCGGTGCCGAGGAACGCCCCGTCTTCCTCGACCAGGCCCGCTGGCAAGCCGACGCCTGGTCCTGCCCCCTGCGCATCGACAAGGGCCGTCACCACTTCGACATCATCGACGCCCTCAAGGACCCCGAAAGCCCCCTGATGCGCGATATCCTCGGCTGACCCACCCCGGCTTTTTCTTGCCGAAAATACTCAAATCCCGCCGCGCGCCACGCGCCCGACGCGATGGCCCTGCGTAGGGTGGGTGAAAACCCACGCGTCCCCCCGCCTCATCCCTGACCGAACCGCTCCACCCAACACGGCACCCCGTCCCTCTCCGCCGGTCGTGCCGCAAAAACCGCCCGCGCAATCGCCCGCGCCACGCAACTCGCCGCCGCATGGCCCAGCGCCAACTGCCCCGCCACGTCCGGTGCCTCCCCGCGCCCCGTGGCTGCAGCAAAGATCAGATCCCCGTCCATCGGCGTGTGCGACGGCACCAGCGCCCGGGCATAGCCGTCATGCGCCGCCACCGCCATCCGCGTGCACTGCGCCTGCGTCAGACTTGCATCCGTCGCAACCACACCGATCGTCGTCGCCGCGTGTTGTCCCAGCTTTGTGCGCGGCTCCTGAACGTCGCCGAAACTCCGCGCCACGCCCAATCCGCCAAATTCGCCCTCCATCTCGAACGGCGCCGCCCAAAACTCTCCGCGCTCGCCCGCCACGGCGGACCCCAGCGCGTTGACCGCCACCAACGCCCCCACCGTCACGCCCGACGCCAGCACGACCGAGGCCGAGCCAATTCCACCCTTGAAATCCGCCGTCACCGCTCCCGCGCCGGCGCCAAACGACCCCAGTTCGAACACCTCTCCCCGCGCCGCCAGCGCCGCGCGCCCCAGCCGCTTGTACGGGTTCTCCCCCCAGTCCTTCTCCCCGCCGTTCAGCAGGTCGAACAGGATCGCCCCCGGCACAATCGGCACGCGCTGGTCGCCCACGACGAACCCGCGCCCCTCGGCGCGCAGCGCGTCCGCCACGCCCGACGCCGCATCCAGGCCAAAGGCCGACCCGCCCGACAGCACCAACGCATCGACCTCCTCGACAACCTTGTCCGGCGCCAGAAGGTCCGTCTCCCGCGTCCCCGGCGCCCCGCCCATCACATGCACGCCCGCCGTGAAAGGCGTATCGCCCACCACCACGCTCACCCCGGTCTTCACCGCCGCATCTTCGGCCTGCCCCACCAGTATCCCCGGCACATCCGTGATCAGGTTCCGCTTGCCCGGTCTTGCCGTCATGTTCCGTTCCCGTCCTCGCAATGTCGCAATCCATCTTGCCAGACCAGCCCCGCTCTGCAAGAACAGCGTCAGACCCGCGGGCGATGGCGTCGCCCCAACCACGGGTTCCTACCCCAACAGTCCTGAACGCCGGGACCTTTCTTTTTGCAAGGAGGGTCACACTATGACTGCACCCCAAATCCACACCGATGACACGGGCGCGCGCCCCGAATTCTACCGCTTCCACAACGGCGAAAAGGCCCCGTTGCCCTTCGCCCCGTCCGAATACGAGCAGCGCCTCGCCGGCCTGCGCCGCATCATGGCAGAGACCGGCGTCACCGCCGCCGCCTTCACGTCGATGCACAACATCGCCTACTACTCGGGCTTCCTCTACTGCGCCTTCGGGCGGCCCTACGGCCTTGTCGTGACGGCAACCGACAGCGTCACCATTTCCGCAGGCATCGACGCAGGACAGCCCTGGCGCCGCAGCCATGGCGACAACATCACCTATACCGACTGGCAGCGGGACAACTACTGGCGCGCAATCAGTTCCGTCACCGGCACCGGCGGCGTGATCGGCTACGAATCCGACCACCTCACGGTGCAGCAACGTGGCAAGCTGGATCACTTTCTTTCGCCAAGGAACACGGTCGACCTGTCACCTCACACCATGACCCAGCGCATGGCCAAATCCCCCGCCGAAATCGCCCTCATCCGCCAATGCACCGCCATCGCCGACGTGGGCGGCCATGCCATCCGCGACGCGGTGCGGATCGGCACCCGCGAGATCGACGTGGCCATGGCCGGACGCGACGCGATGGAGATGGAAATCGCCCGCCGCTTCCCGGACGCCGAATACCGCGACAGCTGGGTCTGGTTCCAGTCCGGCCTCAACACCGACGGCGCCCACAACCCCGTCACGTCCCGGCAACTCCAGCGCGGCGATATCCTGTCGCTCAACACCTTCCCGATGGTCTCGGCCTATTACGTTGCCCTCGAACGCACCATGTTCGCGGCCGAGGTCGACGCCGCCTCGCTCGCCATCTGGCAGGCCAACATCGCCGCCCACGAATACGGCATGTCCCTGCTGAAGCCCGGCATCTCCTGCGCCGAGGTCACCCACAGGATCAACGCCTTCCTGGCCGAGCGGGACCTGCTGCAATACCGCACCTTCGGCTATGGCCACAGCTTCGGCATCCTGTCGCATTACTACGGTCGCGAAGCGGGTCTCGAACTGCGCGAGGATATCGACACCGTGCTGAAACCCGGCATGGTCATCTCGATGGAGCCGATGCTGACCATCCCCGAGGGCCAGCCCGGCGCCGGCGGCTACCGCGAACACGATGTCCTCGTGATCACCGAGGACGGGCACGAGAACATCACCGGCTATCCCTACGGGCCGGACTTCAACGTGGTCGGCTGACACGGAAAACGCCCCCCGGAAACCTTGCCGGGGGGCGCCTCAGCCCTGACCTATTGCGCGAACCTAGGCCGCATCCTTGCGCTCGGGCCCATAGCTCTCGCCCACGTAATCCTCCAACAGCTTTTCGTTCCTGGCTTCCTCGATCCGGTTGATCCGGTCGATCCGCGCCTGGTTCTCGAACCGGTATTTCACGAAATTCACCAGGCTCAGCGTCAGCAACAGCACCGCGATCCCCCAGAACCCCTTGGTCGACAGCGGCACCTCGGTCGAAAGCCACAGCGAAATGCCCAGCAGCACATAAGCCGCCGCCACGCCAATCGCGTTGAACGCCATGATCACGGTATTGTCGGGTTTGTCATTGAATTGCATTGGTCGTCTCCTCGTTCAGTAGAAAATAAAAGCTCGGTTACTTGCGCTTCAGCCGGTCCAGCACCTGGTCCGCCGTCACTTTCGTCACCGGGCCGAAACCCTGCGCCTCCATGCGGGCATCCAGGCTTTCGTGGTTCAGATCCGCCTCGATCCCCTGCAGGATCTGCGATTGCTCGAACGGGTCATCCCGTCCCACGACCCGCGCGATCAGCTCTTCGGCCTCGTCCGCCGCCGACGTGTTTCCGATCGTGGTCCGCAGCGAGCCCTGCACCTGCTGCTCGCGCCGGATGGCCCGGGCCGTCACCGCGCCTTGCTTGAGGTCGATCAGCCGCCGATGCGCCACTTCCACGCTCCCGCGCAGCCGGATCACCTTGGCCTCCAGCCGGTCGACCGTGCCCTGCCGAAGCTGCCCCTCGTTTTCCATCGTCGCGACGGCATCCGCCGCCTGCCGCGCAAGGTCTTCGCGCTCCGAGGCGAGGGCATCTTCCGCCCGCCGCATCATGGTATCGATCCGCCCCTGCAGCGCGTCCAGGATCCGCTTTTCCGACCTCTGCCGCTGAATAAGCGAGGCCAGGGTCGCTTTCGCCGCCCTCAGTTGCGCATCCGAGTCGCGGATCTTCTGATCGATCAATTCTATCGCGAAGGCGTCTTTGACCTGCTCCTCCGCCCGCGCATTCGCCCCGGCGATCAATGTCTTCAGTGTCGTGAACATATTCCAATCCCTTTCGTGAACAATGTTCATGAAAGGAAATATACAGAGCACTGAACAATGTTCAAGAAATATTTTGAACAGCGTTCATGAATTGTCTGTTTCCGGTGACATTCCCGATAACCAGCGCGATCATCCGGGTCATGTCGGCGCGCGACACCTCCGACACCTGGTTATCCAGTCCCAGCGCGATGATCCCGTGCACCGACGAAAACAGCGCCCGCGCCATCAGCACCACGTCGTCCTCCGGCATATCCGGAAAGCAGTCCCGCACCGGGGTCTCGATCAGGCCGAACAGCCGTTTCATCTGATCGTGATACCAGGCCGGCGCCTCGACACTCGGCACCGTCTGCACCTCGAAAAGCGCGCGCCAGGCGTTGCGATTGCCCTCCGCAAAATCAAGATAGGCCTCTGACATCGCGATCATCCGCGCGGTCGGGCTGTCATGCGCACAATCTTTCAGGCTGGTCTCGACGGCCTGCCCAAGCCGCCCGAAGGTCCGCCCGTTTACCGCGATGACAATGTCGTGCAAGTCGCCGAAAACGTTGTAAATCGCGCCCAATGCGCACCCCGCCTCTCGCGCCAGCTCCCGCGCCTTGACCGCGGCCAGACCGCCTTGCGTCACCTTCGCCTCCGCCAGGTCGATCAACGTCTTTCGCAGCGCCTCCCGCCGCGTCTCAACTTTACCCGCCATACGGCCTCCGAACTTGAACCATGTTCAGGAGTATACATCCTGACGCAAAAACCAAGTCCGAAGAAACGCCGCAGGCCAGATACCTGATTGCCCCGGCCCCCGAGCCGGGGCCTCCCGGTCCGCTCCCTGTTGCCATCGCTCCTGCGACACTAGATACAAGGGCAACACGCCAAAGAGGGCCGCCCATGTACTACATCAAATGGATTTTCGTCGCCGCCTTCTGGCTGCTGGTCGCGGGCTTTCTGCACTACACCCTTCCGCAGCACGACATCGCGCGCATCACCGACACCTATGAGAAGCGCATCGACTTCGGCGAAAACTCGATCTTCTGGTCGAACGTCGGCAGCGGCGACGCCGAAGGCACGGTCAACCGCGACATCTTCTTCATCCAGACCCGCCTCGCAGATGGCGGCGTCATGGTCTACCGCAACGAGGATACCGGCTGGGGCTGGCCGCCCTATTTCAAGTTCGACACCTCGAACCTTCAGGCCGAAGCCGCCGACCTGCGCTCCACCTCCGAGACCCCCAAATGGGTGTCGATCACCCATTACGGCTGGCGCAACGAGTTCTTCTCGATCTTCCCCAACGCCATCTCGATCGAACCCGTCGAAGGCCCCAACGTCACCATCATCCCGTGGTTCAACATCATCTTCCTGACGCTGCTGGCCGCCCTCGTCTGGGCCATCCGCGTCCGCTGGATCCGCTTCCGCGAACGCCGGATCGATCCTGTCACGGACGAGTGGGGCCTGACCGACCCACAACCGGGCCAAGACCGCCTGTAAAGGCGGGCAAGGCGCCTAGCGCTTCCCGTAATACAGGCCCACCACGTGCTCGGCCTCTGCAAAGAACAACCAGCGCGACGCCGCGATCCCGACCAGATGCGCCAGCACGGCCACCAGCGCCGCGATGTGCGAAAACGGCACCAGCAGCAGCACGAAAGGCACCGTGTACCCGAAGAGCAGCGCAATCATCCGCAGCTTCTGCGCGTGTTTGCGCCCCACCACGTAAACGAATTCCCTTAAGAGGTAGTTGTTGCCCGTATGCGGCGGCTCGAACGCCCGCACAGTGCCGATATTGCCCAGCCCCGTCGCCGTGGCCATATCCGTGCCGCTCTGTGCCAACGCCTTGTCGCCGCGCAGCCACCAGATGACCTGTACGGCGGCCGCGACGGGCATCAGGATTAGCGCAATCTCAACTTGCCCCGCAAGCAACGCCCCGCCGGCCAGCGCAATCGCCATGAACAAAAGCGGCGTCAGCGTCGTGTTCCAGCGCGGCACGGTCTTCATCTGCGTGTAGATCATCGAGGTGGTGAACACCGTCACCGCCGACAGCGCCGCCCCGATCATCCCCACCAGCATCCAGGCCGTGTCGAAAAATACCAGCCCCGCGCCATAGATCGCCATCACGACCAGCGCCGCGACCGAGGACACGCCCTCCCGGCTCAGCCATGACGACCGCCATTGCGTGAACGCCTTCAGCGCCCGCTCCGGGTGCCCCAGGTGAAAGGTCGACGCCATCAGCCCGCCCACCGCCAGAAGGTAGGCGATCACGAAGAACGTGAACGCGACCCATCCGGTGGGCACGATGACCCCCAGCCCCAGCCAAAAGAGCAAGCCGAACCCAAGGCCCGACAGCGTGGTGAATACGATAACGGAAGGTGCAGGATGCATCAGATCTTCTCCAGAGCCTTGTCGAGCCAGCCAATGAACCCTTTCGGCTCCTCGGCCACCGGGGCCAGCAGCGGCGCCAGAACGTCGATCTGCGCGTCGGGGGCCGCCATCACCTGGTCCTTGGGCCGCGGCGGCAGGTACTGGTTCACGGGCTTCGTGCCCTGCTCGGGCATCAGGTCCATTCCGCCGCGCTCCTCGACCAGTTTCGACACGTCGCTCTCCGGATCGCCCAGATCCCCGAAATGCCGCGCCCCCGCCGGGCAGGTGCGCACGCAGGCCGGCACCCGGTCCTCCTCGGGCAGATTGTCGTTGTAGATCCGGTCGACACACAGCGTGCATTTCTTCATCACGCCCTCCGCCGCGTCCATCTCGCGCGCGCCATAGGGACAGGCCCAGGCACACAGCCCGCAGCCGATGCAATCGCTCTCGTTCACCAACACGATCCCGTCCTCGACCCGCTTATAGCTTGCGCCGGTCGGACATACGGTCACGCATGGTGCGTCCTCGCAATGCAGGCAGGACTTGGGGAAGTGAATGAGCTGCGCCGCCGGATGCGGCATCCCGCTCTCGGCCAGGGGCTGCACCTCGTAGGAATGCACCCGGTTCAGGAACGTGCCGCGCGGGTCATCGCCATAAGGGTCCTGATCGCTCAGCGGCGCGCCGTAATTCTCGGTGTTCCACCCCTTGCAGCTTACCACACAGGCGTGACAGCCGACGCACGTGTCCAGGTCGATCACTAGCCCCATCTTGCGCCGTGTTGTCTCGGGAAGCGTCGTCATGCCTGCCGCTCCTCTGTCTTGGCTGGGACGGCGCCGGTCAGGGCCTCGTCCTCGCTCGCATTCCATTTGCCGATGAACCACACGAAGGTCCCGACCACGAAGATCACGAACGCCAGTATGGCGATTAACGTCAGAGTCTTGCCGCTCACGATCTCATCTCCGCGCACCCATTTTCTGCGCAGAAAATGGGCCGGAAAATACGCATTTTCCGCCAAAGACTTTTCGAAAAGTCTTGGCAATTTTCTTTCAAGAAAATTCCCGCAATCATTTGCCCACCTTCCAGCGCAACTCGTCCGGCCCGGTCCCCACCGGCGACCGGATCGGCGCGAAACTCGGCTGCGATTCTTCCGGCGCACCCGATTTCTCGATCTTCACCCGCAGGTCGAACCATGCCGCCTGCCCCGTCACCGGATCACTGTTTGCCCAGCGCAACCCGTCGCCCTTGGGCGGCAACAATTCGTGGATAAGGTGATTCAGCAAGAACCCCTTCGTGGCCTCCGGCGCGTCCTTTTCCAGCGCCCAAGCGCCCTTGCGCTTGCCGATCGCGTTCCACGTCCAGACCGTGTTCTCGTTCAGCGCCGCCATATGCGCCACCGGCACCGTGATCTCGCCATGGGCCGAGGTCACACGCGCCCAATCCCCCTCGGCAAACCCGTTCGCCTCCCAGATCTTGGTCGGCAGGTACAAGGGATTGCGCCCGTGGATCTGCCGCAGCCACGCGTTCTGGCTCCCCCAGGAATGGTACATCGCCATCGGCCGCTGCGTCAGCGCGTGAACGGGATATTCCACCGGGTCCACATGCCCGTCCTCGAAGGGCGGATACCACACCGGCAACGGGTCCAGCGTCACCTTGATCCGCTCGCGCAGATGGTCCGGCGGCTGCCGCTCGCCATGGCCCTCGGCGGCCAGCTGGAACTTGCGCATCGTCTCGGCATAAAGGTCAAAGAGATAGGGCTGTGGACTGTCATACAGGCCCATGCCCACCGCCCACTCCTGGTACCCCATGTTCCACGGCTTCATATAGGCGTGCTCTTCGGCGATATGGTTCACGAAGAACCCGCCATTCTCGATGTATTTCTCAAGCTGCGCCTCATTAGGCGCCCCGCGCCCGTGGGTCAGCCCGTCCTCGCCCTTGCGCCACCCGGCCAGCGGGCCGATCCCCGGCTTGCGCTCGTGGTTGACGATGTAATCGGCATAATCGGCCCACTTGGCGCTGCCATCCTCGTTGGTGAACCCCGGCAGGCCCATCTTGTTCGCCAGCAGCACCAGCGCCGTCTGAAATCCCTTCACGTCCCGGTCCGGCTCCACCACCGGCCAGCGGATCGCGTCGGCTGCGGCATCCGCCTCGCAGATCGGGCGGTCCAGCAGGCTGATGCAATCGTGCCGCTCCAGGTACGTCGTGTCGGGCAGGATCAGGTCGGAATAGGCAACCATCTCGGAACTATACGCATCCGAATAGATGATACGCGGGATGACATACTCGCCGTTCTCGTCGGTGTCCGTCAGCATGTCGATCACGCCACGCGTGTTCATCGAAGAATTCCACGCCATGTTCGCCATGTACATGAACAGCGTGTCGATCTTGTAGGGGTCCCCCGCATGGGCATTGCTGATCACCATGTGCATCATGCCATGCGCGCTCATCGGGTTTTCCCAGGTGAACGCCTTGTCGATCCGCGCAGGTGTCCCGTCATCCTTCAGCGCCAGGTCTTCCGGCCCGCGCACGAAGCCCAGGTGCGGGCCATCCAGCGGCTTGCCCGGCGTCACCTTGCAATGCGGCGTCGGGTGGATGCTCACGGGCTTGGGATACGGCGGCTTGAACCGGAAGCCCCCCGGCACCTCGACCGAGCCCAGCAGGATCTGCAACAGGTGCAGGCTCCGGCAGGTCTGGAATCCGTTGGAATGCGCCGAGATCCCGCGCATCGCGTGAAAGCTCACCGGGCGGCCCACCATCGTCTTGTGCGTCTGGCCCCGGAAATCCGTCCACTCCCGGTCCAGAACAATCTCTTCCTCGAAGGCCACGCGCGCCAGTTCCGCGGCAATCGCCCGGATGCGCCGCGCGCTGACGCCACAGCGTTCCGCCACGGCCTCGGGCGCGTATTCCTTGCCCATATAGCGTTCGGCCAGCAGGTGCATCACCGGCCGGTGCGTCACGCCATCCTTCTCATAACTGGCCGACAAGTCCGGCTTCACGCCTTTCTTGTCGAACGGCGCAGGGTGCCCTGTCGCCCGGTCGATCACCAGCAGCTTGCCGTTCTCATCGCGCATCAGCAGCCCATGTTCGGGCGAACTCTCATCGCAATTCACCAGCACCGGCGCGTTGGTATACTCCGCTAGGTACCGCAGGTCGATCTTCCCCGCGCGCAGCAGTTCATGCACCAGCGCCAGTATGAACAGACCATCCGTCCCCGGCGTGATCCCGACCCATTCATCGGCCACCGCGTTATATCCCGACCGGATCGGGTTCACCCCGATCACCTTGGCGCCGCGATCCTTCACCCGACCTATTCCCATCTTGATCGGGTTGCTGTCATGGTCCTCGGCCACGCCGAAAATCATGAACAGCTTGGTGTTCTCCCAGTCCGGCTGCCCGAACTCCCAGAACGCGCCGCCCATCGTGTAGATGCCCGCCGCCGCCATGTTTACGGAACAGAACCCGCCATGCGCCGCATAGTTCGGCGTCCCGAAATTCTGCGCCCAGAAGCTGGTAAAGCTCTGGCTCTGGTCGCGCCCGGTGAAGAACGCCAGCTTCTCCGGCGCCTTCTGCCGCAGCGGCTCCAGCCATCCGGTGGCGATCTCCAGCGCCTCGTCCCAGCTGATCTCCTCGAACTCGCCCGACCCCCTCGGCCCGACCCGCTTCAACGGCGCGCGCAGACGCGCCGGCGCGTTGTGCTGCATGATCCCCGCACTGCCCTTGGCGCAAAGAACACCCTTGTTCACCGGGTGGTCGCGGTTGCCCTCGATATAGGCAACCTTGCCCTCCTTCATATGCACGTTGATCCCGCAGCGGCAGGCGCACATGTAGCAGGTCGTCTTGCGCACCTCGTCGGATACCTTGGGCGAGGTGTCCAGTTTGGGCTGATCCAGCATGTCGTCGCCTCCCTTTCTCGGTTCGGGTCACGCTAGGCCAGTTCGCACCGCCCCGCGACCGCTTCTCTCGCTTCGTTCGCTTTCCCGAAGCGCTCTGCCGGGAAAGCCGAAAATCTCTTGCGCTCAGCCGGGCAGCAGCCCGACAACATCGCGCGCAATCTGCCGTTCCTCATCAGCAGGCACCACATGCACCGGGATATCTCCCAGCCACTTCAGATGTGCCATGATACGGTCCCGTATGGTTTCGGCGTTCTCGCCGATCCCGCCGGTAAACGCCACCGCGTCCACGCCGCGCATCGCGGCAATCGCCGACCCGGCCTGCCGCGCCGCCCAGTAGCAGAAGTGCTCGACCGCAAACCGCGCGTCCTCGTCGTCGCGGCTCAAAAGCGTGGCCATGTCATTCGTCCCGGCCAGCCCCTTCAGCCCGCTTTCCTTGTTCAGGATCGCGCCCGCGCCCTCGACCCCATGATCCTCGGCCAGCCGCAGCACCGCCATTCCATCGATACACCCCGTCCGCGTGCCCATCACAAGGCCGTCCAGCGGCGAATACCCCATCGAGTTCGCCACCGACTTGCCCTCGACCATCGCGCACAGGCTGGCCCCATTCCCAAGGTGCAGCCCCAGCAACCGCCGCGGCAGGTCATCGCCGAACTGCGCCACCATCCCGGCATAGGAGAGGCCATGAAACCCGTACCGCCTTATCGCCTTGTCCCGCTCCGCCTGCGGCAGGGCATAGGTCACGGCGATCTCCGGGTTGGTCGCGTGAAACGCCGTGTCGAAACTAGCGAACTGCGGCAGGTCCGGGGCCAGCCCGGCCAGCGCCCGCACCCCCGACAGGTTGTGCGGATTGTGCAGCGGCGCCAGCGGCACCACCGCCTCGATCCTGGCAATCACGTCATCGGTCAGCCGCTCCGGCGCCGTCAGATGCGCCCCGCCATGCACCACGCGATGCCCTGCCGCAATCAGCGACGACACCGGATGCCCCGCCGCCTCCAGCTTCTCCAGAACCATACCCAACGCAGCCGTATGGTCGGCAACCGAAACGTTCTGCTTCTCACCCCCAAGGCTCAGCCGCCCCGGCCCGCCGATCTCGGTCACCGACCCCGACAGAACCGACTCCAGCCCGGGCGTGAACAGCTCCACCTTGACCGAGGACGACCCGGCATTGACGACCAGGATCATGCCGCGCCCCCGATCACGCCCAGCGCCGCCGAAGCGATGCGCTCTTCCGCGCCCTGCGCCCGGCTGGTCAGCAATATCGGCACCTTCGCCCCCAGCACAACCCCTGCACAACAGCACCCCATGCCGAACGACATCAGCTTGAACAGCGCGTTGCCCGTGGTGATGTTCGGCGTCAGCATGATGTCGGCATCGCCCGACACTTCCGACTCGTAGTTCTTCGCCTCTGCCGCCGCCTTCGACAGGATCAGGTCCATCGCCATCGGCCCCTGCACCACGGCACCGGGCAGCGCGCCCTGCGCCCACTCCGCGATCTCGACTGCCTCCATCGTGTTGGGCACCGTCGGGATCGGGTCTTCGGTCGGGGCCAAAATCCCCGCCTTGGGCCGCTCGATCCCCAGCTTGTAGGCCAACATCACCGCATGGCTCAGGCACGCCTGCCGCGTCTCCACGTCAGGGTCCACGTTCAGCGCCGCGTCGGTCAGCAAGAGTGGCCGCTCCGACCCCGGCATCGTGATGTGAAACACGTGTCCGCAGCGCGTCCCCCTCTCGCGCAGCCCCGCCGCCGACGGCAGCAGGCCCTTCAGAAAGGTCGACGTATGGATCTGCCCTTTCATGATCGCCCCCACCTCACCGCCGCGCGCCATCTCGGCCGCCACCGGCGCGGCGCTTTCCTTCGGCGCGTGTATCAGCGGCAGCCCCGCGATATCCCACCCGATCTCTTTCGCCGTCGCCTTGATCTTGTCGCTGTCCCCGATCAGCACCGGATCGGCCAGCCCGGCCTCTGCCGCCTCGCGGATCCCCTGCAACGGGTTCGGCGCCCCGGCATTCACCAGCGCCACACGTGGCCGTGGCAGGCCTTGCGCCCGCTTCAACAACGAAGGCGGGCACTTCGGTTCACTCGCGGCGAGAAAGGGATATCGGTCTGTCATGTCTTGTCCTGTCACTCTATCCAGGGCCCTTATCGGCCCCGCGTGGCACAGTATGCCCGCGGGGCGACAGGTTTGCGACGTCTCAGACCCGTTGCTCGACCATGTCGTCGGCGCTGATCCCAGCCACTTCCACCGGCTTCTTCATGGCATCCCGGCGGAACGGCTCACCCAACTCCTGGTTGATCATCGCCTCGATCAGCGTGGTCGTCCCGTTCTCCATCTGCTCCTTGATCGCGGTGTTCAGCGCATCGGTCAGCTCGTCCATCGTCCGCGCCACGACACCTTTCAGCCCGCAGGCATTGGCGATTCCGGCATAGCTGACATCGTCATCCAGTTCGGTGCCCACGAAATTGTCGTCGAACCAAAGCGTCGAGTTCCGCTTTTCCGCGCCCCACTGGTAGTTGCGGAACACGATCTGCGTGATCCCTGGCCACTCGCTCCGGCCAATGGCCGTCAGCTCGTTGACCGCGATGCCGAACGCGCCGTCCCCGGCAAAGCCGACCACGGGCACATCCGGGCAGCCGATCTTGGCGCCCACGATGGCCGGCAGGCCGTACCCACAGGGTCCGAACAGCCCCGGCGCCAGGTATTTCCGCCCCTCGTCGAAATCCGGGTAGGCGTTGCCGATGGCACAGTTGTTGCCGATATCCGAAGAGATGATCGCGTTGCGCGGCAGCGCACCCTGAATTGCCCGCCACGCCATGCGGGGGCTCATCCAGTCCGGCTTGTCCTTGCGCGCCCGCTCGTTCCAGGTGGTGCCTGGGTCGTCATCCTCGTGGTCCATGCTGGCCAGTTGCTGCGCCCATTTGCTCTTGGTCTCGGCGATCTTCGCCTTGCGCGCCTCGCGCTCGTGATCCCCCGCCGTCTCGCCCAGGTTCTTCAGGATGCCCTGCGCCACCTTGGCCGCATCGCCCACGATCCCCACGGTCACCTTCTTGGTCAGGCCGATCCGGTTGGGGTTGATATCCACCTGGATGATCTTGGCATTCGTGGGCCAGTATTCCATCCCGTACCCCGGCAGGGTCGAAAACGGATTCAACCGCGTGCCAAGGCACAGCACCACATCCGCGTCCTTGATCAGCTCCATCCCCGCCTTGCTGCCGTTATAGCCCAGCGGCCCGGCAAAAAGCGGATGCGAGCCGGGGAAAGCATCGTTGTGCTGATAGCCCACGCAGACCGGCGCGGTCAGCCGCTCGGCCAGCTCCATCGACGCCTCGATCCCGCCTTTCGACAGGACGACACCCGCGCCGTTCAAAATCACCGGGTTCTTGGCCTCGCTCAACAGCGCAGCCGCCTCGGCCACAGACTTGGTGCCACCGGGGCTCACCTCGAACTCGATCGCGTGCGGAATCTCGATATCCACCACCTGCGTCCAGAAATCGCGCGGGATGTTGATCTGCGCCGGCCCGCACAGGCGCTTGGCCTGGCTTATCACCCGTGCCAGCACCTCGGCCACGCGCGTCGGGTCGCGCACCTCTTCCTGGTAGGCCACCATGTCCTCGAACAGCTTCATCTGCTCGACTTCCTGGAAGCCCCCCTGGCCAATTGTCTTGTTCGCCGCCTGCGGCGTTACCAGCAGCAGCGGCGTGTGGTTCCAATAGGCGGTCTTCACGGCGGTCACGAAATTGGTGATGCCCGGCCCGTTCTGCGCGATCATCATGCTCATCTTGCCGGTCGCGCGGGTATAGCCATCGGCCATCATCCCCGCGCTGCCTTCGTGCGCGCAGTCCCAAAACGTGATCCCGGCCTTCGGGAACAGGTCCGAGATCGGCATCATCGCCGACCCGATGATCCCGAACGCGTGCTGGATCCCGTGGCGTTGCAGCGTTTTGACAAAGGCTTCTTCGGTGGTCATCTTCATGACAGTGCTCCTGAACATTGGAAAAGGGCCGGTCCTCCCCCGGCGCGGTTTGAGGGGAAGCTACCCTTGCAGTCACCCCCATTCTAGGGCCAGTTTCCGTTGCATACTATAGCCAGAGAGTATTTTTATTGAGACTATTGGTCTCAAAAATATGCAATTTCGACATGCCGCGCGTCCGGCCAGTGTCCGTTTCCGCCTCCTGAACAAGGCGTTCGAGCGATTTCGTACCATGTCGCCAACTGGCCTTACGGCCCCAGCTCATCCGCCAGTATCCCGATCCCGTCCGCGATCCGCTCCGAGGGAATCGAGGAATAGGCCAGCCGGTAGAAATTCCGCGGCGCCCGCGCGGCCTCGAAAAACGGCCGCCCCGGCTCGATCAGCACGCCACGCGCGCGCAGTCGCTCGGCCAGGTTCTCGGTATCCACCCCCTCCGGCGCCCGCATCCAGATCGAGCTTCCGCCGAACACCCCGCGCCCCTCAACGCCAAGCCCGTGATCTTCCAACGCCGCCTCCATCACCTGCCGCCGCCGGGCATAGGCCTTGCCGATCCGCCGGATCAGGCTGTCGTAATGCCCCAGGCTCAGAAAATAGGCCGTGGTGCGCTGCACATGCCCCGGCGGATGCCGCAGCACGCTCGCGCGCAGCGCCCGCGCCTCGCGGATGAACGCCTGCGGCCCCACCAGGTAGCCCAGCCGCAGCCCCGGAAAGATCGACTTGGAGAAACTTCCCACGTAGATCACCCGCCCATCGGTATCGAGCGATTTCAGCGACGGCAGCGGCGCGCGCAGAAAGCTGATCTCGAACTCGTAATCATCCTCGACGATCAGCGCCTCCATCTCCCGCGCCCGGGCCAGCAGGTCCTGCCGCCGGTCCAGCGGCATGGTCGCATTGGTCGGCGCCTGGTGGCTCGGCGTTGTGAAAATCACCTCCGCCCGCTCGGGCAGGGCGTCGGGTCGCAACCCGTCACGATCCACCGGCACCGGCGCCATGTGACAGCGCGATTGCGTCAGGATATCGCGCAGCGCGTGGTAACACGGCTCCTCCACCGCCGCCGTCCGCCGCTGCGTCAGCAACACCTGCGCGGTCAGCCACAGCGCGTTCTGCGCCCCCATCGTCAGCAGTATCTCCCCCGGCTCCGCCAGGATCCCCCGGCGCGGCAGGGTGTGCCGCGCGATGAACTCGATCAGCTTGGGATCGTCCTGGTCATAGGCATCCGCCGCCAGCGCCTGGAACTCCTTCTGCCCCAGCGCCCTGAGCGCGCAATGCCGCCAGCTTGCATGATCGAACAGGCTCGGATCGGTCTGCCCGAAAATGAACGGATAGGGATAGCTCGACCAGTCGCGCGGCTTCTCCGGCGTCGCCCCGCCCGTGTACCGCCGCCCGATCGCCCGGCCCCAGTCGATCAGGTCCCCCTTCGCCGCACTGGGCGTGAAGGCCGGCGGCTCCGGCGCGTTCTGCGACACGAAATACCCCGACCGGTCCCGGCTCTCAAGATAGTCGTTGGCCTGCAACTCGGTATAGGCCAGCGTCACCGTGATCCGGCTCACCCCCAGGTGCTCGGCCATCCTGCGCGAAGAGGGCAACTTCTCGCCCTTGCGGAATCGCCCCGACAGGATGCCCTGCGCGATCATCTGCTGGATCTGCGCCTGCAACGTCCCTTCCGCCTCGGGCGACAGGAAAAAGCTTTCCACCGATATGGCCATAAGCTGAACTCTACACTGGCCTCATCGCCCCCGCAATCTGGACCGATGCCCGCAGCTCTCACCCTTCGCCAGATCTTCCTGCCGAAGGCGCCCGAAGACCCGACCGACACGACATCGCCCGCGTCTGCGCGCAACCGTCCCAACCGCGTAGGGTGGGTGACAACCCACGCGTCCCCCGTCACGCACCCCCGCCGAACATCTCCGCGAACGCCGCCTCTCCGTCGCGCGAAAACCGCACCACCCGCGTGCCCGTAACCCGCGCCGCCCAGCCCATCTCCTCCATCCGGCTCAACATCGCCCGCCCCAGTTGCCCCGCCAGGTGCGAGCGTCGCTCGGACCAGTCCAGGCAGTCGCGGCACAGCGGCGCCCGCGATCTCGGCAAACCGTCCAGGTCGATCCCGAACCCGGCCACGAACTCCCGCCCGGCCTCCGTCAGCTCCAGCGCCTGACCGCTCCGCCGCAACACGCCCTGCGCCAATAACGCGTCATACATCTGCGTGCCCATGTCGCCCGCCAGGTGGTTGTAACAGACCCGCGCCCGCCGCATCTCCGGGTCGCGCGGCCCCGGCCTCGTCCGCGATGCGCCGGTCCCGGCCGCCAGCCCCATCAAGGCCTCCAGCACCTCCGCCACCTCGTCGCCCGCCAGCCGGAAATACTTGTGCCGCCCCTCGCGCCGCAGCGCGATCAGACCGCCCCCTTCCAGCTTGGACAGATGCGCCGAGGCGGTTTGCAGCGTCACCCCCGCCTCGCCCGCCAGCTCGCTGGCGGTCAACGCCTTCCCGCTCATCAGCGCGGTCAGGATATTCGCCCGCGCCGGATCCCCGATCAGCGCGGCCACGCGGGATATGTCAGGGCCGTCTTTCATAGTTCGATGTTAGCCGAACCATCATGACCTGTCCATCGGCTAGAAAATGTCCGGAACCATCCAAGGAGACCCACCATGCTCACCTGCATCATCCGCTACCACATCGACCCCACAAAACACGACCAGTTCGCGCAATATGCCCGCAACTGGGGCACCGCCATCCCGCGCTGCGGTGCCGACCTGATCGGCTATTTCGCACCGCACGAAGGCTCCTCGACGCTGGCTTATGGCATCTACAACATCCCCAGCCTGGCTGAATACGAAGCCTACCGCGACCGCCTCGCCGCCGATCCGCTGGGGCGCAAGAACTACGCCTTCGCCCAGGCGGAAAACTTCCTCTTGCGCGAGGACCGCACCTTCCTGAAATGTGTCTCCACACCGCAGGAAGGAGCCCCCAAATGATCGCCGTCATCTTCGAGGTCATGCCGCACCCCGACCAGAAAGACGCCTATCTCGACATGGCCGCCAAGATGAGACCGCTCGCCGAGGGCATCGACGGCTTCATCTCGGTCGAGCGCTTCCAGAGCCTGACCAACCCCGAGAAACTCCTCTCGCTCAGCTTCTGGCGGGACGAGGCCGCCCTGGACGCATGGCGCCGGCTCGAGGCGCATCGCGGCGCCCAGCGCGCGGGCCGCGAGATCATGTTCGACGACTACCGCCTGCGCGTCGTGTCGGTGATCCGCGACTACGGCATGTTCGAACGGGACGAGGCCCCCGCCGACAGCAAACAGGTCCACGGCGGCTAGGCCCCCGCATCACTCCGGGGCATGGCAGCACACGCACACCTTGTTCCCGTCCGGGTCGCGGAAATAGGCACCGTAGAACTCCGCATGGTACTCGGGCCGCAGCCCCGGCGCGCCCTCTTCCGTCGCCCCGGCCGCCAGGGCCCGGCGGTGGCACTGGTCGACGATCCGGCGCTCCGCCGCCTGAAAGGCGACCATCTGCCCGTTCCCCGCGCCCGGCGCAGCCCCATCCAGCGGCCGTCCGACCACGAACAGCGGGCGGTCCGCATCGGCAGGTTTCCACCCGGCCCAGCCGCGATCCGCGTCGATGAATGTCTGCACGATCCCCAGCGGCTCCAGCACGGCGCCGTAGAACCGCACCGCGCGGTCGAGGTCCGCCGTGCCAAGATGAACATGCGAAATCATGGCGCGATCCTAGGCCGCGTCCGCAGCGAGCGCCAGTAAGAGGCATCCGGGCCATCCGGCCCCCGCGCGCGTCGGCCACTCTCCGCTCTCGGGAATCGACCGACGGCGTGCTAGGATCCGGCAAACCAGCCGGAGCCACCCTCATGCCCGCCATCCCGCTCACCCTTCTCGTCGGCACCACCAAGCGCGCCTTCCTCGTCGCCGCCGACGCCGACCGGCAGACATGGGACATCTCCGGCCCCCATTGCGGCGGCTGGTGCATCAACCACATGGCCGGCGACCCCAGAACCGGCACCATCTGGGCCGGAGGCGGCGGCGACTTTTTCGGCGCGGGCGTCTGGCGCTCCGACGATCAGGGGCAGAACTGGGACCTGACGCGCCTCAGCAAGGGCCAGATGGATGACTGGGCCGCGCAGGACCCCGATTTCGCCGCCATGGTCGGCTGGACCGACACCCCCCTGCCCTTCGCCACCGAGTTCCAGCAGGTCTGGTCGCTCGGCTTCGCGCATGACACGCTCTATGCCGGCACCAAGCCCGCCAACCTGCTCAAGAGCACGGATCGCGGCATCACATGGGCGCGCGTCGATGCCCTCACCGATCACGACTCCGCCAAGGACTGGAACCCGGGCGCCGCGGGCCTCGTGCTGCACAGCATCGTTTTCGACCCGGACTCGGCTGAAAAGCAATGGGTCGGCATTTCCGCCGCCGGTGTCTTCGCCACCGAGGATGGCGGCCGGTCATGGCAGCGCCGCAACCGCCTGTCGAATGCCGAGGCCTGCGGGCACCATGACCACCCCGCCGCGCCGCGCGACGGCGAAACCGGCCATTGCGTTCACAATATCGTCCGGGCCAACGGCGACACCGACCTGCTCTACCAGCAGAACCATCACGGTGTCTGGCGCTCCCCTGATGGCGGGCGCAGTTGGGACGATATCACCCCCGGCCTGCCTTCCACCTTCGGCTTTCCGATCCGCGTCCACCCGCACGATCCGCGCACCATCTGGACCCTACCGCTCAATGGCGACATGGCGGGCCGCTTCCCGCCCGATGCGGCCTGCGCCGTCTGGCGCTCTCGTGACGGCGGCGAGACGTGGCAGGCGCTGCGCGAGGGCCTGCCGCAGAAGAACTGCTATTTCACCGTCCTGCGCCAGGCCATGGCCGGTGACGCGCAAGACGCGCCCGGCCTTTACTTCGGCACCAATTCCGGCTCGGTCTTCGCCAGCCTCGACGAAGGCGACACCTGGCACGAGATCGCCCGCCACCTTCCCACCATCCTCTCGGTCGAAACACTGGACCGCGCGGGCTGACGCCCGGAAGACAATAATTGAACGTTCGTTCAGTTTGTTCTATGACCGCGTCACGCCGACACCGAACCCGGGAGGTTTCATATGCCCCAGCGCCCCGCTTTCGCCAAGTGGCTCGACGACACCAACGACGTCACCGCCACCTTCCTCGCCGCCGGGCGCATCCCCGGCCTGGTGAACCTGGGCGGCGGCCTGCCGGGCACCGAGATCTGGCCGATCCCCGAAATGGCCCGGCTCGCCACCTCCGCCGTCACCGACCATGCGGACGAAACGCTGGCCTACGCCCCCGTTGCCGGCCTGCCCAAGCTGCGCGACCTCATCGCCAGCCGCTATTCCGAGGGCGACCTCACCCTCACCCGCGACAACGTCCTGATCACCTCCGGCGGCGCCCAGGCGCTCAACCTCATCGGCACCGTGCTGCTGGAACAGGGCAGCCCCATCGCGTCGCAGACCCCGGCCTATCTCGGCGCGCTCGACAACTGGCGCCCGCGCCAGCCGACCTATCGCCCGATGCGGCTCGACGCCAACGATCTCGATCCGGTCGCCGCGATGACCGGCGCGCAATTCGCCTATACCGTCCCGAATTTCTCGAACCCCACGGGCAAGCTGGTCGACACCGCCACCCGCCGCCGCCTCGTCGATGCCGCGCACCAGACCGGCACCTGGCTGATCGAGGATGACCCCTACGGCACGCTCTACTACGACGACGCGCCCCTGCCCCGGATGCTCACCCTCTCGGCCGACCGCGCCGGCACGCCCTATGACGGCCCCGTCATCTATCTCGGCACCGTGTCCAAGGAACTGGCGCCGGGCCTGCGCATCGGCTGGATCATCGCCGCCCCGGAACTGATCGAGGTGCTTAAAGCCGCCAAGCAAAGCGCCGACATGTGCAGCTCCGGCCTCTGCCAGCAGATCACCCACGACGCCTTCGCCACCGGCCTCGCCGACGACATGCTGCCCGGCATCCTGTCGCTCTACCGCGCCCGCCGCGATGCGCTCTGCACCGCGATGGACACCCACCTCACCGACCTCTTCACGTGGGAACATCCCTCGGGTGGCATGTTCGTCTGGGCCACGGCAAAGGACCCCAGCCTCGACACCAACCACCTGATGCAGGTCGGGCTCGACCACGGCGTCTGCATTTCGCCCTCGTCCGTCTTCGATCCCGAAGGCAGCGACCACACGTCGATCCGCATCAACTTCACCTACAATACCGAGGACAAGCTGGCCCTGGGAATCGAAAGGCTGGCCGAAGCGACCCGCGCCGCGCTTGCGGAGACCTGACCCTTTTGCTCTAACGGGCGGCGCAACCACCCTCGGAGGCCGCCCATGGTCGACATCGCAACCCGTGTCTGGAACCACAAGTGGAAGATCGACCCGATCGTCCGGTCCCTGATCGACACCGATTTCTACAAGCTGCTGATGTGCCAGTCGGTTTTCCGCAACCGGCCCGACACCACCGTCACCTTCTCGCTCATCAACCGCACCAAGGACGTGCGCCTGGCCGACCTGGTGGACGAGGGCGAGTTGCGCGAACAGCTCGACCATATCCGCTCGCTGTCGCTGTCGCGCGGCGAGAGCACGTGGATGCGCGGCAACACCTTCTACGGCAAGCGCCAGATGTTCACGCCCGAATTCATGGACTGGTTCGAGAAACTGCGCCTGCCGCCCTACCACCTGGAAAAGCGCGACGGCCAGTACGAACTGACCTTCGAGGGCAAGTGGCCCGAGGTCATGCTGTGGGAAATCCCCGCGCTCGCGGTGCTGATGGAACTGCGCTCGCGCGCCGTGCTGCACGACATGGCAAGGTTCGAGCTGCAGGTGCTCTACGCCCGCGCCATGACCAAGCTGTGGGAAAAGGTCGAGCGCCTGCGCGGCGTCGACGGGCTGCGCATCGCCGATTTCGGCACCCGGCGGCGGCATTCCTTCCTGTGGCAGGACTGGTGCGTGCAGGCGATGACCGAACGGCTGGGCGAGAATTTCGTCGGCACCTCCAACTGCCTCATCGCCAAGAACCGCGACCTAGAGGCGATCGGCACCAACGCCCACGAACTGCCCATGGTCTATGCCGCGCTGGCCGAGGACGACGCCACGCTGGCCCGCGCGCCCTATGACGTGCTGTCCGACTGGCACGACGAGCACGAGGGCAACCTGCGCATCATCCTGCCCGACACATACGGCACCGAAGGGTTTCTGGACAAGGCCCCCGACTGGCTCGCGGGCTGGACCGGCATCCGCATCGACAGCGGCGACCCCGCGACCGGCGCCGAGATCGCCATCGACTGGTGGAAAAAGCGCGGCGAGGATCCCACGCGGAAACTCATCATCTTCTCCGACGGCCTCGACGAGGAAAAGATCCTCGCCCTGCATAAGCAATTCGCCGGCCGCGTCCGGGTGTCGTTCGGCTGGGGCACCCTGCTGACCAACGACTTCCGCGGCCTCATGCCCGACGACTCGCTCGCCCCCTTCTCCCTCGTCTGCAAGGCCATCGCCGCCGATGGCCGCCCCACCGTCAAGCTCTCGGACAACCCCCGCAAGGCAATGGGCCCCGAGACCGAGATCGACCGCTACAAGCGCGTGTTCGGCGTGGGAGAGCAGAGGGAGATGGAGGTTGTGGTTTGACCACCCCCGGCGTCTGCCTCACCTTCGACGACGTCCATGTCGAGACCCGGCGCGCAGCCCGTCCAGTCTGTCAGGCGCATGACGCCCGCGTCACCTTATGCCTCTGTTGGATGCACACCGCCACGCCCGCGCAGATCGACGGCCTGCACCGCTTGCAGGAGGACGGCCGTGAAATCGCCTGTCACGACCACACCCACGAGACTCGGCAACCCGACCTGCGCCGGTACGGGCTCGACCTCTGGCCGGAGAACGGGATCGCCCGTGGCGTCTCCGAACACCGCGCGCCCGGCTTGCCGGCCACCCGCCATGCCAGACCATTCCATGGCTCCACCCGGCAAACCCGCGCCGCCACCGCGCCCTGTTTGCTGGTGACCCGCCCCGCCCGGACCGATCAGGAGGCGCCCCCATGCTCGCCGGCATCAAGGTAGTCGAGTTCGAGGGCCTCGGCCCCGCCCCCTTCGCCGCCATGATGCTGGCGGATCTCGGCGCGAGTGTCACGGTCGTCCAGCGCCCCGGCCCCGCCAACCCCACCATGGGCGAACACAACATGCTCGACCGGGGCAAGCGCACCATCACGCTCGACCTCAAGGACCCCGGCGACCTCGCCGTGGCCCGCGCGCTGGTGGCCGACGCCGACGCCCTGATCGAGGGTCTGCGCCCCGGTGTCATGGAACGGCTCGGTCTCGGCCCCGACACCTTCACGCAGTCCAATCCAAAACTCGTCTACGGCCGCATGACCGGCTGGGGCCAAACCGGCCCGCGCGCCCATCTCGCGGGGCATGACTATAACTACATCGCCACCGCCGGGGCGCTTTACTATGCCTCCAACCCCGGCGACGCGCCCCTCACACCGCCCACCATCGTCGGCGATATCGGCGGCGGCGCGCTCTATCTCGTGGCGGGCATCCTATCGGGCATCCTCAATGCCCAGCGCACCGGAAAAGGCACCGTGGTCGACGCCGCCATCACCGACGGCTCGGCCCACATGATGGCGCTGTTCATGGCCATGGCGGGCGGCGGCAACCTGTCGGAAACGCGCGGTCAAAGTCTGCTCGACGCGCCCCCCTGGGGCCGCACCTATGCCTGCGCCGACGCGCGCCACCTCTCGGTCCAATGCCTCGAACCGCAGTTCTACGCGCTCTTCCTCGACACGCTCGGCCTCTCGGACGACCCCCTGTTCGCCGACCAGTACGACCGCGCCCGCTGGCCCGACCAGACCGCCCGCCTGACCGCACTCTTCGCCGCAGAACCGGTCACCCATTGGGCCACGCTCTTCGACAATTCCGACGCCTGCGTCGCCCCGGTCCTCACCCCGTGGGAAGCAGCCAGGGACCCCCACATCGCCGCCCGCTCCATCTGGCACGAGGCCGGGGGCACCCTGCAACCGGCCCCCGCGCCCCGCTTCGACGGACAGGCGCAGGCACCGAACCCGACGCCGCAGCGCGGGCAACATACCGAAGAAATCCTGAAAGACCTCAGACAGCGCGGCCTCGTCTGACCTCGTAGGGTGGGTGAAGACCCACGCGCCTCACGCGCGCCTCGACGCGGTGTAGAGGACCCAGTCCTCCCCCTCCAGCGTCGCCTCCCATGCCGCCCGCAGCGCCGCCGCCTCTCCGGCAAAGCCCTCCCCCGTCGGCACGCTCTCCACGATCCGGTCGATGCGGAAACTGCGAAACCCCTGCCGCAGCGCGCACCACGCCGCCAGCACGACCGCGTCGATGTGATAGGTCAGCGCCACGGGCCGGATCACCCGCTCCGTCCGCGCCTCCTGCAGGTCAACGTAAACGATCCGCAATTCCACCGCATCGCGGATCTGCGCCCGCAACGCTTCGGCATCCACCCCGTCGCGCGGGATGCGGTTCCAGCCCGACACCCGCAACGGCACATGCGGCGCGCCGCCCGGCAACGCGGTGGCGATCTTCTCGCCCGCCCGCCGCGCCGCCCGCTCCAGCCCCGGATCCCCGGTGCGATGCAACAGCGCCATGCCCACGTAAAGCGCCTCCAGCTCCTCGGCGGAAAACATCAGCGGCGGCAGGTCATATCCCGCCCGCATCATGTACCCCACGCCCGCCGCGCCCTCGACCGGCACGCGCAACGCCTGCAACGCCACCACGTCGCGATAGATCGTCCGCTTGGTGACCTCCAGCTCCTCGGCCAGCATCGCGGCGGTCACCGGCGCATCGGCGCTGCGCAGGATCTGGATGATGTCGAACAGGCGGGTCGATCGGGTCATGCGGACACCCTAGCATGATTGCTGACAGTATGGTGTCAGCAGCGTTGCAGTAGGCTGATCCCGGATCAACAAGGACCCTCGCCATGCTGCAAGACTACACCGCCAGGACCGGCACGCTCAGTCCCATCTGGACGCTGGAAATCCAGACCCTGCCGCAAGACACCGACCGGATACTGGATGCCGTGATGCAGGTGCATCCCCTGGGCTATGGCCGCTATCATCGCACCGCGTCCGTGTCGGCCACCGGCGCCGAGACCACGACACCGCAGCCCAACTCCACCACCACCACGCACAAGAGCACATATATGCCCGGCAGCGCCGAGACCTACCCAATGGTCGAGCTGAAAATCTCCATCGAACGCGACCTTCCCGCCCTGCAACGGGTCATGGACGCGATCATGGACGCCCACCACTACGAAGAACCCGTGATCTTCGTGCGCGAGGACTG
The DNA here is from genome assembly GCF_009363735.1 of Roseovarius sp. THAF8. Taxonomy (NCBI): domain Bacteria; kingdom Pseudomonadati; phylum Pseudomonadota; class Alphaproteobacteria; order Rhodobacterales; family Roseobacteraceae; genus Roseovarius; species Roseovarius sp. THAF8. The sequence continues at coordinate 2,176,919 of NZ_CP045410.1, forward strand.
GGCCAGCCGCGCCAGTTACGACCCGAACCGGACCAACCCGAACCGCTGGTGGAACGATGGCCGCGGCCTGCCGGACATGGTGGCGTTTTCCCGATGACGGCCCAAGACTTCCGCGCCCTGCACCACGGCGACAAGCCCTTCGTCATCCCCAACCCGTGGGATGCCGGCTCCGCCCGCATCCTCGCGTCCATTGGCTTTCCGGCGCTCGCGACAACCAGCGCCGGCATGGCCTTTTCCATGGGCCGCCTCGAAGGCACCGTGCCATCCGCGGATGTCCTGGACCATTGCCGCACGATCGTCGGCGCCACTCCCCTGCCGGTCAGTGCCGACCTCGAACGCGGCTTCGGCGAAAGCCCCGAGAGCGTAACCGAAACCATCCGCGCCGCCGCCGCCACCGGCCTTGCCGGCGCCTCGATCGAGGACCACACCGGCGACCGGAACGCGCCCATCTACGACCACACCCTGGCCGTCGAACGGATGATCGCCGGGGTCGAGGCCGCCCGGACCCTTTCGCAGGATTTCGTCCTCACCGCCCGCTGCGAAAGCCTGCTCTGGGGCGAAACGCGCCTCGACCCGGTCATCGCCCGCCTGCAGGCGTTCGAGGCGGCGGGGGCCGACGTCCTCTACGCCCCCGGCCTGCCCGACCTCGACGCCATCCGCACGGTCTGCGCGGCCGTGACCCGGCCGGTCAACGTAGTCATGGGCCTGCCCGGCCGCACCTTCACGCTGGATCAGCTGACAGAGGCCGGCGTGGCCCGCATCAGCGTCGGTTCGGCCTTCTTCCGCGTCGCCTACGGCGCCCTCATCGGGGCCGCGCGCGACATCCGCGACACCGGCCGTTTCGACAAGACCGCGCAGGGCATCGGCTTCGCGGACCTGGAATCCCACCTCGCCCCATTTACGGAGATCTGACATGATCATGTACTATTACCCCGACGGCAGCCACTGCTTCCGCGCGCTGCACACCACCCACGCCGTCTATACGGACGCGAACGGAAAGCTGATCGCACGCACCCTGCGTCCCGACAATTCCGAGCTGTACGAATTCGAGATCACCGGCTTCGAACTGCTCGAGACGGGGGTGCGCTATGACTGACCCCTCGATCCTCCGGACCGGCTTCGACACAAGGCCCATCGAGATGCAACCCATGTGGGCCCTCATGTTCCAGGCGCCCTCTGAAGACGTCGACCGCATATTCGACGCCGTGACACAGGTCGCGCCCCTGACCCAGGGCAAGACCGACCGCAACGGCTATCGCGCCCCCGGCGGGCTGGAATATTACCGCCCCCGGGAAGGCACCCCGACAGGCGCCGAGGACGACACGCGCCACCGCCCCGGCGTCGACGAGATGCGCTTCTTCCTGCCCCGCGACCCCGCCATGTTGACCGCGGTGATCGAGGCGATCTACGCGGTCCACAGCTACTACGAACCGGTCATCACCGTGACGGATGTGCTGCGCAGCCAGTGCAAGGGCCTCGACGACAGCGACAATCCCCACCGCTGGTGGAACAGGGACGGCGACTGGAAAACATCGCCCACGTAGGGTGGGGTTCCACCCCACCTTCCCACGCCACAAATCCGCGAACTGTTACGTCGGCCCGTGCCCCGACCCCACCTCCAGCGCCCCGGCCCCGGCGTCGACAAGACGCGCGCCTTCAAGCCTCGCGACCCCGCGACACTGACCGCTCTGATCGAAGCGATCCGTACCCTCCTCAGCTCCTACGAACGGCTCTTCACCGTAACAAAGGTCCTGCGCAGCCAGTGCAAGAACCTCGACCACAGCGACACTTCCCCACCGCTGGTGAAACAGGGCCGGTCACCCAAGGCGTAGGGTGGGGTTCCACCCCACCTTCACCGACCCCCACCTTCACCAATCCGGCCAAAGCCCCGCGAAATGATGCGTCGGCCCGTGCCCCGACCCCACCTCCAGCGCCCCGGCCCCGGCAATCGCCCGCGCGACATAGGCCTTCGCCGCCCGCACCGCCTCGGGCAGGGCCACGCCCCGCCCGATCCGCGCCGCCAGCGCCGCCGACAGGGTGCATCCCGTCCCGTGGGTGTTCCGCGTCGCCATCCGCGCGCCCTCGAACCAATGCACGCCGTCCGCATCGGCCAGCACGTCGGGGCTGTCCTCGCCCTCCAGGTGCCCGCCCTTCAGCAGCACCGCACCGCAGCCCAGCGCCCGCAGCGCCTGGGCCTGCTCCGCCATCGCGTCCCGCGTCACCGCCTCGTCGCAGCCCAGCAGCACCGCCGCCTCCGGCAGGTTCGGCGTGATGACGCGCGCCTTCGGCACCAGCGCCTCGCCCAACGCCGCCACCGCGTCCTCGGCCAACAGCGATGCGCCGCCCTTGGCCACCATCACCGGATCGATCACCACCGGCACGTCCGGCAAGGCGTCCGCCACCGCGCGGGCGATCTCTGCCGTGGCGATCATCCCAATCTTCACCGCATCGATCCGCACATCCTCGGCGACGGCCCGGACCTGGTCGGCCACGAACTCCGGCGGCACCAGGTGCACCCCCTGCACACCCCGCGTGTTCTGCACCGTCAGCGCGGTCAGCGCCGCCATCCCGTAGGCGCCGTTCGCCGAAATCGCCTTCAGGTCCGCCTGCACCCCGGCCCCGCCCGACGGGTCCGACCCTGCGATCGACAGGATGTTGGCGATCCCGCCGCTGTCCGCGTGAAATGTCCTGGGAATCATCCGGCTCCTTTCGCGGCGCGCGAAAGGCAGGGGTCCGACCGGGTCCGGTCCCGCCTTCCTCCGCCAGCATGATCTGGGTCAGGTTCAAAGGGTGCATCTCAGCCCGAAGGCGCCCCTGGCTCGTGCCGGACGATAGGCGAGCTGGCCCGCCTGTCAACCGCAACCGCACCCGCGCAACGCCCGCTCCGTTCATCCGGCCCCCTGCAGGAAACCGCACCGTCGCGATACCACCCGGATACCGACGCGATACCGACGTCCGGATCTGCCCTCCCGGGGCCCGTTAACCTCTCGATTCGCTTCAGGGGGTTGGAAGCCTTCGCCGCAGGGGCTATCTTGCTCTCTTGCACCGCCCGGAAGGCAGAACTCGACATGGTCAAGCCCAAGATAAATCCGAACTACAAGGTCGTCGCCGAGAACCGCAAGGCGCGGCACGACTATGCCATCGAGGACGACCTCGAATGCGGCATGGTGCTCGCCGGGTCCGAGGTCAAATCCCTGCGCCAGAAGACCTCCAACATCGCCGAAAGCTATGCCGCGGTCGAGGATGGCGAACTGTGGCTGGTCAACAGCTACATCGCCCCCTACGAACAGGCCGTGCCTTTCGGGCATGAGGACCGGCGACGCCGCAAGCTCTTGGTTTCGCGCAAGGAAATGGCGCGCCTGTGGAACGAGACGCAGCGCAAGGGCATGACCCTTGTGCCGCTGGTGATGTATTTCAACGACCGTGGCATCGCCAAGATCAAGATCGGCATCGCCAAGGGCAAGAAGAACACCGACAAGCGCCAGACCGAGGCCAAGCGCGACTGGAACCGCCAGAAGCAGCGGCTTTTGCGCCACGGTATGTAAACGCTTCGGATTCCACCCTCTGCGGGTGCCGCCCGTTTTGCTATCCTCCCTTAGTTCCCGGCGCGACGCGCGGGACTGCACGGGGGACCGGGAAGCATGGACTTACTGATCAGCCTCATTGCCGGCGCCATCGGCGGCAACATCGCCGGCGGCCTTGTGCCCCGCCTCAACCTCGGACTCCTGATCAATTCCCTTGCCGGCAGTCTGGGTGGTCTTATGGGGGGCCATGCCCTTGCTTTGCTGGGCTTTGGCGGGCTTGCGCAGACAGCGCCCGATAGCGTGTCCCTCGACCCCACGGCCCTGACCACCCAACTGGCCGCGGGCGGTCTGGGCGGCGGCGCGTGCCTGCTGGCCGTGGGTCTTCTGCGCAATCTTCTGACCCGCTGACCCGCCGCAGCGCCTGCCCCCCGCTTGCACTGTCCGGCGTCCCGCGCTACGTCACTGTCAACGTTTCAGGGGGCTGTCATGGCAAACGACGATCCGAAAACATTGGTATCCACCGATTGGCTGGCGGCGCATCTGGGCGACCCGGACCTGCGGATCCTCGATGCCACCTATTTCCTGCCCGGCGTCGACCGCGATGCCAAGGCGGAATACGAGCAGGCCCACATCCCCGGCGCACGCTTCTTCGATATCGACGATATCTCGGACCACCGTTCGGACCTGCCGCACATGGCCCCCCCGGTGGAAAAGTTCATGTCCCGCATGCGCCAGATGGGCGTGGGTGACGGGCACCAGGTGGTGGTCTACGACACCCACGGTCTCTTTTCGGCGGCCCGCGTCTGGTGGCTCTTCCGCCTGATGGGCCAGACCGAAGTCGCCGTCCTGGACGGCGGCCTGCCCAAGTGGCTGGCCGAGGGCCGCCCGACCGAGGACCTGCCGCCGATGATCCGCGACCGGCACATGACCGTCCGGCGCGAGGCGCACCGGGTCAAGGACGTCACGCAGGTCGCCGCCGCCTCCAAGCTGGGCGACTACACTATCCTCGACGCCCGTGCGCCCGGACGGTTTCGCGGCGACGAGCCCGAACCGCGCCAGGGCCTGCGGGCCGGGCACATCCCCAATTCCCGCAACGTCCCCTACAGCTCCCTGCTCAACGATGACGCCACGATGAAATCCCCCGACGAACTGCGCGCGATCTTCGACGCGGCCGGTGCGGACTTGTCGAAACCCGTCATCACAAGCTGCGGCTCTGGCGTGACCGCCGCGGTGATCAACCTTGCGCTGGAACGGATCGGCAAGACCGACCACGCGCTTTATGACGGATCATGGACCGAATGGGGCGCCTTCCCCACCGTCTCCGTCGCAACCGGAGAAGCCTGATGTTCGAACACCTCAAGGAACAACCCGCCGACAAGATCCTCGCGCTGATGCAGGCCTACAAGGACGATCCGCGCGACACCAAGATCGACCTCGGCGTCGGCGTCTACAAGGATGCAGAAGGCCGCACGCCGATCATGCGCGCCATCAAGGCCGCCGAGAAGGAATGGTGGAACGAGGAAGAGACCAAGGCCTATGTCGGCCTTGCCGGCGACCCGGCCTTTTCCGACGCGATGATCAGGCTGATCCTGGACGATGCCGCGCCCCGCGATGCGGTGGCGGCGGTGGCGACACCCGGCGGCACCGGCGCGGTGCGGCAGGCCTTCGACCTGGTGAAGATGGCCAACCCCGGCGCGCGCGTCTTCGTGTCCGACCCGACCTGGCCCAACCACCTCAGCATTCTCAAGCACATGGGGATCGAACACGTCCCCTACCGCTATTTCGACAACGAGACCGGCGGCGTCGATTTCGACGGCATGATGCGGGATCTGGACGGCGTGAAAGCGGGCGACGTGATCCTGCTGCACGGCTGCTGCCACAACCCGACCGGCGCCAACCTGACGATGCAGCAATGGGGCGACGTCACGGACCTGGCCAACGCCAAGGGCGCCATCCCGATGATCGACATCGCCTACCAGGGCTTCGGCGACGGCCTGGATGCCGACGCGGCCGGCACCCGCCACGTCGTGGCCTCCTGCCCCGAGGTCCTGATCGCCGCGAGTTGCTCCAAGAATTTCGGCATCTACCGCGAACGTACCGGCCTGCTGATGGCCGTCTGCCAGGACAGCGCCCGCCGCCCCACGACCCAGGCGAACCTCGCCTATCTCAACCGCCAGAACTATTCCTTCCCGCCCGACCACGGCGCGCGGCTGGTCTCGCTGGTGCTGAACGACGACGCCCTGCGCGCCGACTGGCAGGCCGAACTGGAGGAAGTGCGCCGCGGCATGCTTGGCCTGCGCGAGCAACTCGCCCAGGAACTGCGCAAGCTTTCGGGCTCGGACCGTTTCGGCTTCATCGCCCAGCATCGCGGCATGTTCTCGCGCCTCGGGCTGGACGCCGACAAGGTCGAGGCGCTGCGCAAGGATCACGCGATCTACATGGTGGGCGACAGCCGCATCAATATCGCGGGCCTGAATGCCAGGACGGTCCCGCTGCTGGCGCAGGCGATCATCGACGTGGGCGCCTGAACGCGCCGTTAACCTTTGATGAAGTCGCGGGTGTGATCTTCGGGCGGTGATGCCAAGAGCCGCCGCCCGATCCCGTGCACCGACCTCAGGCGCCGTACCGCGCCATGAAGGTCTCGACCGCGCCGCTGGCGATGCGTTCGATCGCGCTCTCGGACGTGTCGCACTCCACCCCGCACAGGCACCGCACGAACAGATCGCACTTGCACAATTCGCCGAATTGCTTGGTGGCCAGGTCCATGTCGTCGATCTTCAGCTCGCCGCGCTCCACGTAAGGTGTCAGCAGCCGTCCCATGCGTTCGCTGAACAAGCCCGGCCCGGACGCATAGAACCTCTGGCCCAACTCGGGAAACCGATAGGACTCGGCGACGCAGATCCGGAACATCTGCTGTCCGAAATCCGACAGGAAAAACCGTACGGCGCGGCTCGCCGCCTCGTGCAGAACTTCATGCGCCGGGGCCTCGGTGTCGATCTGCTCCAGCGCGCTTTCGGCCTGACGGTTGCACTCCACGCGCGCAACCTCGGAAAACAGCAGGCGTTTGTCGGGAAAATAGCTGTAAAGGGTGGCCTTCGACACGCTCGCCGCCTTGGCGATGTCGTCAACGCTGGCCCCTTCGAACCCGTCCCGCATGAAAATCTGCCGTGCGCCCTCAAGCACCTGGTCGAACTTGCGACCCTTCTTGATTTCGGCGTCCATGGCCGTCATGCGTCTCCTCCTGCCTGTTCCTGTCAGCTTACAGGTCGCGGGTGGCGAACTGCAAGCATGTCTGCGGACGGGCCGTTTCGGGGAAGGGGAGGAAGGAACACCCGCCCGCAGACCTGGCGCGCACGTCTATTGCGCGTCAACGCCACCGGCCCCTTGCGTGACAGGTTCGGGCGCGGGTGCAGGGAAGGTCAGAACCGGCGTCAGGCTCGACATGTCGACACTGAACGCCATGGCGGGCGCGGCGAAGGCCGAGGCGGCAATCGTCACTGTCAGAAGAAGATGTTTCATTTCGCGTTCCTTTATCTGAACCATTCAGTTCATATCAGCCAATCTAAACAGACCGGTTCATTTTGCAATGGCAAAAATGAACTGCTTGGTTTAGTTTTTTGCATACCTGCTATTTGCTGATGACTGGACAGCCCCGCACTTGACCTGATCCGCCGGCGTAGTAGATTAGAACCATTCTAAACTACTGGAGGCCACCCGATGATCCCCGGTGTCTCGTCCCGCCGCCGTTTCTCGGACCTTTCCGAACAGGAAGTGCTCGCGCTCGCCATCTCCTCGGAGGAGGATGACGCCCGCATCTACCGCAGCTATGCCGAGATGCTGCGCGCGGACTATCCCGATACCGCAAGGATCTTCGACGGGATGGCCACCGAGGAGGACGAGCACCGCCGCCGCCTGATCGCCCTGCACCGGGACCGTTTCGGCGACGTTATACCGCTCATCCGGCGCGAGCATGTGGCCGGCTACTACACCCGCCGCCCGGTCTGGCTGATCGAGAACCTCGGCATCGAGCGTATCCGCGCCGAGGCCGAGGCGATGGAACGCGACGCAGAGCGCTTCTATCTCAAGGCGGCGCAAAGCACGCAAGACGCCACGACCCGCGCGCTTCTGGGCGATCTGGCCGCCGCCGAGGCCGGGCACCAGGACCGCGCCGGCGCGCTCGAAGAGCAACACCTCGACGCCGACGCCCGCGACGCCGAAGAGCGCACCGCCAAGCGCCAGTTCCTTCTGACCTGGGTGCAACCGGGCTTGGCCGGGCTCATGGACGGATCGGTCTCGACCCTCGCCCCGATCTTCGCCACCGCCTTCGCCACGCAGGACACTTGGACGACCTTCCTCGTCGGCCTCGCCGCCTCAGTCGGCGCCGGCATCTCCATGGGCTTTACCGAGGCCGCCAGCGACGACGGCGAACTCTCCGGTCGCGGCAGTCCCGTCAAGCGCGGTTTCGCCTCAGGCATCATGACCACCGTGGGCGGGCTGGGTCACGCCCTGCCGTATCTCATCCCCGATTTCTGGACCGCGACGATCATCGCCGTCATCGTCGTCTTCGTCGAGCTTTGGGCCATCGCCTGGATCCAGAACCGCTACATGGAAACCCCGTTCTTTCGCGCCGCCTTCCAGGTGGTGCTGGGTGGGGCGCTGGTGTTCGCCGCCGGGGTGCTGATCGGCAGCGGCTGACGTCATCGCGATTGACGCCCCCCGCCAGCATGCTACGACCGCTTCATGCTGGACATCTTCTTGCAAACCCTGCCCTTCTTCCTGCTGATCGGGCTTGGCTACTGGGCAGGACGCACCGGGTTCTTCAGCGAAGAGGCCACCGCCTACCTCACCAAGTTCGTGTTCTATTTCGCCCTGTCGGCCATGCTGTTCCGGTTCTCCGCGAACCTGACGATGAGCGAGATCTTCGACTGGCGGTTCGTCATGGCCTATCTCTGGGGCACGGCCTTCGTTTACGGGCTGGTCACGCTGGTCGCCTTCTTCCGCCGCCTCAAGGCCGAGGAAGCCGCGTTCGAGGCACAATGCGGCGTGATCGGCAACGTGGGTTTCCTGGGCGTGCCGATGCTGACGCTGCTGCTGGGGGAGGATGCGATCGGCCCCGTGATGCTGGTACTCGCGGTCGACCTCATCGTCTTCGGCTCGCTGATCGTGATCATCGTCACCGGCACACGCGACGGGCGCATGAGCCTCGGCGTCTTTCGCACCGTGGGCATCGGCCTCGTGAAGAACCCGATGATCGTCTCGATCACGCTCGGGCTTGCCTGGTCCGCCTTCGACCTCCCCATTCACCCGGTCATGAACGATTTCCTGTCCCTGCTGGGCGGCGCGGCGACACCCGGCGCGCTCTTCGCCATCGGCGCCTCATTGGCCACCAAGTCCGCCGAACGGCCCTTCGTCGCCGGCTGGCTCAGCTTCAACAAGCTGATCCTGCACCCGCTCTTCGTGGCCTTTTCCGCGCTCTACCTTTTCCCCGTCGATCCCTACCCCGCCGCCGTGATGATCACCGCCGCTGCCCTGCCCGTTGCGGGCAACGTCTATATCCTGGCCGAGCATTACCGCATCGCACCCCAACGGGTCTCGGCCTCGATCCTGATCTCGACGGCCCTCGCGGTCATTACGGTGTCAGTCGTCATCGGCTGGGTCAGCCGCCTTTATCAATAGACCGCTGCGCCACCCGCCGATTTTTGCAATTCTGAAACCTGTGCGCGCTAGGCCTGTGCCGACCAATTTCACGGTTGGCCGCAGGGCTGAGCGTGATACGGTCCGCGCGACCGCCGCCGGATGGCGGCATTCGGTGTCTCACCGCTCATAGGACGGAAGGAAGATCGTGATGGAAACCGTTTCGGAAAACGCCTGCTTCGGCGGCACGCAAGGTGTCTACACCCACAAATCCAAAGCCTGCGATTGCGACATGACCTTTGGCCTGTTCCTGCCGGAAGAGGCGAAATGGGGCAACGTGCCCGTGCTGTGGTACCTCTCTGGCCTGACCTGCACGCACGAAAACGCCATGACCAAGGCCGGCGCACAGCAATGGGCGGCGGAACAGGGCATCGCGCTCGTGTTCCCCGACACCTCACCGCGGGGCGAGGGCGTGGCCAATGACGACGCCTTCGACCTCGGGCAGGGCGCGGGCTTCTACGTCAACGCCACCCAGGACCCCTGGGCGCCGCATTTCCGCATGTGGGACTACGTGACCGAGGAATTGCCGGTCCTGATCGCCTCGAACTTCGCCATCGACAGCGCGCGCCAGGCCATCACCGGCCACTCCATGGGCGGGCATGGCGCGCTCACCATCGCGATGAACATCCCCGACCGCTTCGCCTCGGTCTCGGCCTTCTCGCCCATCGTGAACCCCACCCAAAGCAGCTGGGGCCGCAAGCAGTTCGGCGCCTATCTCGGCTCGGACGAAAGCCTCTGGGCCAAGCATGACGCCACGCTGCTGATGAACGAAAAGGGTTTCGATGGTCCGATTCTGTGCGATACCGGAACATCGGACCAGTTTCTGGACCTGCTGATGCCCGAAAGCTTTGCCAAGGCTTGCGCCACCCGCCGCCAGCAATCCATCCTGCGGATGCAGCCCGGTTACGACCATAGCTACTTCTTCGTCTCCTCCTTCATGGAGGACCACATCGCCTTCCACGCCGAAGCGCTCTACGCAGGGTAAGACATGAGCCACTACGACCTCATCATCATCGGCTCCGGCCCCGCCGGACGCTCTGCCGCGATCCAGGCCGGCAAGCTGAAACGCCGGGTGCTGGTCGTGGACCGCAAGGAGCGACTGGGCGGCGTGTCGGTGCATACTGGCACGATCCCGTCCAAGACCCTGCGGGAAACCGTGCTCAACCTCTCTGGCTACCGCGAGCGCAGCTTTTACGGACGATCCTACCGCGTGAAAGAGGATATCGGCGCGCAGGACCTGAAAATGCGCCTGCACAAGACCCTCGATTACGAGGTCGACGTGCTGGAGCACCAGTTCAACCGCAACCACGTCGATACCCTCCACGGGTTGGCCAGCTTTACCGGGCCCAACGCCATCGATGTGGCAACCGAGGCGGGCGAGACGGTGGCGCTGACCGCCGACCGCTTCCTGATCTCGACCGGGACCAAGACCTATCGCCCCGATTACGTGCCCTTCAACGGCAAGACGGTCGTGGACAGCGACGAGTTTCTCGAACTGGGCCAGATCCCGCGCAGCCTTGTCGTGGTGGGCGCGGGCGTGATCGGCGTGGAATACGCCACCATGTTCTCGGCCCTCGACGTGCGCGTCACCCTGATCGAGCCGCGCGACAGCTTCCTCGACTTCATCGACAAGACCCTGATCGACGACTTCACCCACCAGATCCGCGAAAACGGCGTCGACCTGCGCCTCGGTTCGGCCATCGAGACGATCGAGGACGCGGGCGAGCATATCGAGACCACGCTGGCCAACGGTCGGCACGTCCGGTCCGAAATGCTGCTCTTCGCCGCCGGCCGCATGGGCGCCACCGACCGCCTGGGCCTCGACAAGGCCGGGCTGAAGACCGACCATCGCGGCCGGCTCGAGGTCGACCGCAAGACCTACCAGACCAAGGTGCCGCATATCTACGCCGCGGGCGACGTGATCGGGCACCCCTCGCTGGCCTCGACCTCGCTGCAACAGGGCCGCATCGCCGCCTGCCATGCGCTCGACACGCCCACCCTGCCCGAAAGCCCCTGGTTCCCCTACGGTATCTACTCCGTGCCAGAGATTTCCACCTGCGGCATGTCCGAGGAAGAAATGCAGGAACGCGGCATCGCGTACGAGGTCGGCATCGCCCGCTTCCGCGAGACATCCCGCGGCAACATCATGGGTCTGGAACACGGGATGCTGAAAATGCTCGTGTCGCTGAAAACCCGCCGTGTGCTGGGCGTCCAGATCGTCGGCGAAGGCGCGACCGAGCTTATCCACATTGCGCAGGCGGTCCTGAACCTCAAGGGCACGGTGGACTACTTCGTGCAGAACACGTTCAATTATCCCACGCTGGCCGAGGCCTACAAGATCGCCGGTCTCGACGCCTTCAACCGGATGCCCATCCCCGAGGAATACAAGGTCACCCGCGGCGCCAAGGCGGCGGAATAGCGTTTTGGCCCATATGTCGATGCCAGCCAGACCGACGATGAACACGGCGTTCTGAATGGCCAATCTGCTGAACTACAACCACAGACGCATCAACGGCTACGTCAAGGAATTCGTTGCTCAACAGCACCCGGCACAGGACTACAACTTCGCCTGCATCTACCGCTCAGCCGACTACCCGAAAGAACGTCAGGTTTTCGTGGTCGAAATCGGTGAGCGGCGCTATGCGCTGAAGGTCGATACCAAATCCGCGAAGACCGAAAGGCTGGTGCGCGAGTTTGAAACGCTGCGCGAACTGCATGCCCATTTCGAGAAGTTTGAAAAGCTGGATGTCGTGACACCCGTCTACATGTCCCCTTCCGGCGAGTTCTTCGTCACAGGCTATATCGACAACCGGACGGCGACAGAGGCAATCTATGAACAGGAGGCCGACAATCGCGCGCGCCAAATCTATCGCAAGGCCGGTCACTGGCTGCATGCACTACATGGCTTTGAACCGATCACCACAGAGAACTTCTGGTACGACTGGATGCTCGAGACCCTCGCCACCCTGACCGGCAGCCGGGACTGCCCTCATGCGACGCCCGAGCAATACGGGCCGATGATCGACCAGATGCACCGGGACGTCAGGCGGATTGAAGGCGCGGAAGATACGCATGTCTTCAGTCACGGTGACTTCCATGGTCGCAACCTTATCTTGGGTGCGGGCGTGACCTACGGTTTCGACTTCACGGAAGTGACGCGCAAACTGGCCGTTTACGACATCGTGGATTTTTTGAAGACGGATGTCTTCCGGCCGGCCAGCCCGGACGAAATCGACCGCAGCGGACTCATTGCCAAAAACAAGGCGATGTTCTTCAAACTCTACCGGCACCCGATAAACATGGATGTGCTGGACTTCTGCATGCGGGCGCGTCTGCTGATTGACTGGTTGAGCATCACGACCGAGCGGCATGACCGCACTCAATTCCAACAAAAGAAATTCGACCACCTTCACTCCCGCCTGTTGCTTGCATTTGAACACCCGCTCTAGGATTTAAGAGTTCGCGGTGGGTTTGCGTTGTTGGAAGATTCCGATCCGAGATCTACCAAGGCCTCGCCGGACAGAAAAAGGAACCCGCTTGCATGTCCCTCTACGTCGATGCCGATGCCTGTCCGGTCAAGGACGAGGTCGAGCGGGTGGGCACCCGTCACAAGCAGAAGATCTTCATCGTCTCCAACGGCGGCCTGCGCCCCTCGCGCAATCCGCTGGTGGAAACCGTCATCGTGCCCGACGGCCCCGACGTGGCCGACATGTGGATCGCCGAGCGTGCCGGGCCGGGCGACGTGGTCATCACCGGCGACATCCCGCTCGCCGCCAAATGCGTCGAAGCCGGCGCGCTGGTGCTAAAACACAACGGCGAGGCGCTGACCCAGGCCAATATCGGCAACGCACTCGCAACCCGCGACCTGATGAGCGACCTGCGCGCCGCCGACCCGTTCCGGCAAGGTGGCGGCAAGGGGTTTACCAAGGCCGACCGCTCGCGCTTTCTCGATGCGCTGGAACGCATGGTCCGCAAGGCGGCGCAGACATGAGCGTGTCGCGCACGAACCTTGCCGGGGCGGGCTGCGCCCTGCTGGCTGTCATGTGCTTTTCGCTGAACGACGTGGGCATCAAGTTCCTGTCGGATGACTACGCCCTGCACCAGATCGTCTTCTTCCGGTCGGCGATCGCCTTGCTCACCTTCGCAATCGTGTTTCTGCCCATCTACGGTCTGCGGGTGCTGCGCACGCGGCGGCCTGGCGCCCACCTTCTGCGCGGGGTCTGCGTGGTCGGCGCCAACTCCTGTTTGTTTCTCGGCCTGGCGGCGATGCCCATCGCCGATGCGGTCGCGGTGTTCTTCATCTCGCCGCTGGTCATCACCGTCTTCTCGGTGATCTTCCTACGCGAAACCGTGGGCGCCCGCCGCTGGGCCGCCATCGCCGTCGGCTTCGTCGGCGTCCTGGTGATCGTCAAACCAGGCACCTCGGCCTTTCAGGTTGCAGCCCTCCTGCCGATGGCCGCGGCCGTGCTCTATGCCGTGATACACATGGTCGCGCGCAAGGTCGGCGGCACGGAATCGGCGGCGACCATGGCGGTCTATATCCAGATCACCTTCATTATCGCCTGCAGCATCATCGGCCTCTCCATCGGCGACGGCAAATTCGCCCAGCAGGATCACGCATCGCTGGCCTTCCTGTTCCGCGCCTGGGGGCCGATCGCGACGCATGACTGGTGGATCCTGATCATGCTGGGCGTCAGCGGCGTGATGGGCGGGTTCTTCATCAGCCAGGCCTACCGCATTTCCGAGGCCGCCTTCGCCGCACCGTTCGAGTATGTCGCCATGCCCATGGCCATCATGTGGGGCGTGACCGTGTTCGGCACATGGCCCGACCGCACCGCGTGGATCGGCATCGCCTTGATCCTCGGCTCGGGCCTCTACCTTATCTGGCGCGAATCCCGGAAGGACCAGATCGTCGCGAGTGACGAGCCCAGCCACCTGTGACCCCTGCAGGGTTTGACGCGCCCCGCGCCAGCACGCATACCTTGCGATACCAACAGCAAGGAGCGCCCCCATGAGCATTTCCATCATCCCCTTCGACGAAGGCGAGGCGCTGCTCGACTGGCTGGCGCTCTGCGACACCTTCGAGGCGGGCCATGAACGCCCCAAGGCCGAGATCGGCGATACCTTCCTCTACCGCGATCCCGACACGCTGCTCAGCCGGTCGGCCTGGATCGACGGCATGGGGCTGGCGGTCAAGTCCGCCACGATCTTCCCCGGCAACCCCGACAAGGGCGACCCGATGATCAACGGCTCGGTCAGCGTCTTTTCCGACGCGAACGGCAGCCTGGAGGCCGTCATCGACTTCCACCTCGTGACCAAGTGGAAAACCGCGGGCGACAGCCTCTTTGCCGCCCGACGCCTGGCGCGGCCCGACAGCCGCAACATTCTGATCGTTGGCGCGGGCACCGTGGGCCGGTCGCTCTTCCAGGCCTACAGCGCCGGCTTCCCCGACGCGCAATTCACCGTCTGGAACCGCACCCGCGCCAATGCCGAGGCGATGGTCAAGGATTGCCCCGGCCTGACCGTAGCCGATGATTTGGAGGGCGCCGTGCGTGCCGCCGATATCGTGACCTCGGCCACCATGTCCACCGACCCGGTGCTGAAAGGCAACTGGTTCCAGCCCGGCCAGCATATCGACCTCATCGGCGCCTACCGCCCCGACATGCGAGAGGCTGATGACACCGCCCTGCAACGCGCCCGCGTCTTCGTCGACAGCTACGACACGACCGTCGGCCATATCGGCGAGATCAAGATCCCGCTCGAGGCCGGAACGATCACGCGCGATGACCTTGTGGCCGACTACTACGAGCCGGAAAATTTCACCCGGCGCAGCGACCAGGAGATCACCCTTTTCAAGAACGGCGGCGGCGCACATCTGGACCTCATGACCAGCCGTTACATCCTTGACGCTTGGAAAGCGGCCAAGTGATCGGCTGGGCGGTCCTGTCCGCCGGGACGGCCCTTGTCGCCGCCCCTTTCATTGCCGAGGCATTCCGTCCCCGTGTGACGGACAAACAGCGGGCCTCGGCCCCGGGGCAGGTGGCGGATCTGCCGAACGGCCCGACATGGTTCCAGTGGCGCGGACCCGAGGACGGCCCTGTGGCCGTCTGCGTGCACGGGCTGACCACGCCCAGCTTCGTCTGGGGTCCACTGGCCGACCACCTCGCCGGGATGGGCTTTCGCGTCCTGACCTATGACCTTTATGGCCGCGGCCTGTCGGCCCGTCCCAAGGGCGAACAGGACAGCACGTTTTTCAACGCCCAGCTTGCCGCGCTGCTCGATCACCAGGGCATCGAGGGCGGCTTCACCCTGCTCGGCTATTCCATGGGCGGGGCCATCGCGACCGGGTTCGCCGCCGCGCATCCCTCACGGGTGCAGCAGCTTTGCCTGATCGCTCCAGCCGGGCTTGGGCATGATCTCGGGCCGGTCGCGGGGATGGCCATCAACCACCCCAATATCGGCAAGTGGATGATGCTGGGGTTCTATCCTCGCAGCCTGCGCCGTGGCTTGGCGTCCGAACGCGGCCTGCCGTCGGCCATTCCGAACATGGTCGACTTGCAAATGGCCGAAAGCCGCAAACGCGGGTTCGCGCCCGCCATCCTGTCCTCGCTCAGGGGCATCATGGACGAAGACCTTGCCCCCGCCCACCGCGCCATCTGCGACGCCGGCATTCCGACCCTGGCGATCTGGGGCGAAACCGACGACGTGATCCCGCTAGCGGGCCGCGACCGGCTGACAGAACTGAACCCCGAAGCGCGCAACGTGGTCATCCCGGGCGCCGGGCACACACTGGCCTATACCCATGTGACCAAGGTCGCCCGGGTCCTGGACACGCTTCAGGTCGCGCAGGACACGGCCCGCTAATCCAACCGGGCCCGCGCGGCGTCGCAGGCACTGCCATCGGGGTCGACATCGCAGGCGCGCTGCCATGCATCCTGCGCCTTGCCGTTGTCACCCGCCTGCGCCCATTCCGCGCCCAGCATGTAACAGCCCCAGGGCGCCCGCGCCGTGCAGGCCGTCTCATACGTGCGCACCTGGCACGCCGGCGCTGCGGCGGCGGCCGGCTGCGATCCGGCGATCCAACTGCCCCGCGCAGCCGTCGCGCCGGCGTTCGTGCACGCATTCGCGTCTCCCGCCGCGCAGGCGGCCATGAAGAAGGGATATTTCACCGTGGCCTGGCCTTCGACGTCCAGCTCGATTTCAACCGACCGCGCCAGCCCGAAACAGGCCCGCGCCTGCCCCGCCCGGCACAGGCCCAGGCACCATCCCGGCCTTTGGGTACAGTCCCGCGATCCGCCCGGCTCCCGGCCCAGGTCGCGAAAGACATCCGCCGGACACATCTCGCGAAACGCCGAGAACGTCGGATCCTCCTGCCCCGCGCGCAACGCTTGTCTGTAGCGTTCGGGCGTGCCGGCGATCCAGTCCTCCACCTGATCCGCCGCCGCCGGGCCTGCGGTCAGCCCCAGCACCGCGGCAAGCGTCAGGCCAAGGCACTGCGCGGCAGCACCCGCTCTTTTACCGGAAGATGCACGATTGCCGAAAATGCGCCCACTCCCACGCCGATCCACCAGACCATCGAGTAGTTCCCGTAGATATCATACAACTGCCCTCCCAGCCAGACACCCAGGAAACTGCCCAACTGGTGGCTGAAGAACACGATACCGTAAAGCGTGCCCATGTAGCGCAGCCCGTAGATATGCGCGATCAGCCCGCTGGTCAGCGGCACGGTGGCCAGCCAGAGCGACCCCATCGCCGCCGAGAACAAGAGCACGCTGGTCGGCGTGATCGGAAACATGATGAAAGCTGCCGCGACGAGCGTCCGCCCGGTGTATATTCCGGCCAGCAAAAGCTTCTTGGAATGGCGTTTGCCCAGCCACCCCGCCGTCAGCGTCCCCGCGATATTGGCCAGCCCGATCAGCGCGATGGCCACCGCCCCCAGCGCCGAGGTCGTGGTCACCCCCATGTTGTGCAACACGCTGCCCGCCGCGATCGGCCCGCAATACTCCGTCACGAAGGCCGGGAAATGCGCGGTGATGAACCCCAGCTGATAGCCACAGGAAAAGAAGCCCAGGAAGATCAGCGTGTAACTCGGATCCCGGAACGCCTTGACCAGGATCTGGCCCATCGTCTCTTCCAGCTCCGTCGTGCTGACAGGCTCCGGCGCCCGCATCAGCGGCAGGCAGGCCAGCACCGCCAGGATCGCCGCCGCGAAGATCAGGAAGACCGACTGCCAGCCCATCATCGACAGCAGGTACTCCGCGATCGGCGGGCCGAACACCTGCCCCGCCGATCCGGCCGCCGTCGCGATGGCAAGGCTCATCGAGCGGTTCTCGTCGCTGCTCGCGCGGCCCACCACGGCCAGGATCACGCCGAACCCGGTGCCCGCGATACCGAAGCCCACCAGCACCTCGTAAAGCTGGTGCGCCAGCGGCGTCGTTGCAAAGGACGACAGGACCAGCCCGGCGGCATACATCAACGCACCGAGGATGATGGCCTTGCGGTCGCCCACCTTTTCGGCAATCGCGCCGAATATCGGCTGGCCGATCCCCCAGGCCAGGTTCTGAACCGCGATGGCAAGGCTGAACTCCACCCGCAGCCAGTTGAATTCCTCGGCGATCGGGATCTGGAACACCCCGAACGCCGCCCGGATCGAGAAGGACACCAGCATTATCAGGCAGCCCGCCACCAGCACAGGCGTGAAAATCGACGCGGATTTCTGCATTGGGTCCTCCGAGCAATGCGGCGACATTACCCGCCCGTTGCCGGGCGTCAATTCAGCGATTGTGATGCACACAATTCCGTTCCGCGATCTGCTTCCTGCTTTCCACGCCGCCCCGGCTTCGGTATCCACGAGGGCATGGAAACGGTTCCCGACAGATACGAACGGCTGATCGACGAGGGCGTCCTGAAACGCGACGAGGCCCAGGTCGCCGTGGTCGAGGAGCTGGAGCGTCTGCGCGCCGATCTGGCACAACCCCAGAAGAAGGGCTTTTTCCGCAAGCAGGTCGAAGCGCCCAAGGGCCTTTACATCTGGGGCGGCGTCGGGCGCGGCAAGTCGATGCTGATGGACATGTTCGTGGAAACCCTGTCGGTGCCCAAGCGCCGCGTGCATTTCCATGCCTTCATGCAAGAGGTCCACGCCGGGATGCACAAGGCGCGCGCCGCCGGCAAGGAAGACGCGCTTGCCCCCGTCGCCAAGGCGGTGGCCGAATCCGTCCGCTGTCTTGCCTTCGACGAGATGCAGATCACCGACATCACAGATGCCATGATCGTCGGTCGCCTCTTCGAGTCGCTCTTCGAGTCGGGGGTCACCGTGGTGACAACCTCGAACCGCGTGCCTGACGACTTGTACAAGGACGGTCTCAACCGGCAGCTTTTCCTGCCTTTCATCGAACTTCTGAAAGAGCGGATGGTCATCCACGAGATGGTCAGCCCCACCGACCACCGGCAAGGTCGGCTGGCGGGCAGCCCGACCTATTTCACGCCCGTCAACCCCGAGGCTCGGGCGAAGATCAACGAGGTCTGGAAGGACCTGACCGATGGCAAGGGCGAGCCGCTGACACTGGTGGTCAACAAGCGCGAGGTCGAGATCCCGGCCTTTCACAACGGTGTCGCGCGGGCCACCTTCTATGACCTTTGCGGTCGGCCCCTCGGCCCCGCCGACTATCTCGCACTGGCCCAGGCCGCGCGGGTGCTGGTGCTGGAGAACATCCCCCAGCTCAGCCGCTCCAACTTCAACGAGGCCAAGCGCTTCGTCACCCTGATCGACGCCCTCTACGAGGCGAAGGTCAAGCTGATCTGCTCTGCCGCCGCCGCGCCGGAATACCTGTATGTCGAAGGCGAAGGCAGCTTCGAATTCGAGCGCACCGCCAGCCGCCTGCGCGAGATGCAGTCCGACGGCTGGGGCAAGGACGCATGAGCCAACCGGCGCGCGAGTACGACTATATCATCGTCGGCGCCGGTTCGGCCGGATGCACATTGGCAAGCAAGCTGGGCGAGGACAGATCCAAGTCCATCCTCGTCCTTGAGGCCGGACCGATGGACCGCGATCTTTTCATCCACATCCCGGCAGGCGTCTACCGCACGTGGTGCGATCCCAAGCTGAACTGGAACTACGAGACCGCGCCCGAACCCGCCGCGCAGGACCGCGAGATATTCATGCCGCGCGGCAAGGTCGTCGGCGGGTCCTCCTCGATCAATTCGATGGTCTATATGCGGGGCCATCCGCTGGATTATGACAGCTGGGCCGACGATTTCGGTCTGTCCGACTGGCGCTACGAGAACTGCCTGCCCTATTTCCGGGCCGGGGAAACCTATTCGCGTGGCGGCGATGCCTATCGTGGCGACGCGGGCCCCCTCGGAGTCACCCGTGGCGACTATGACAACCCGCTTTTCGATGCCTTCCTCGAGGCCGGCGCGCAGGCGGGCCAAGGCCGATCCGACGACCTAAACGGCCACAACCCCGAAGGCGTCGCGCGCTTTGATGCCACCAAGCGCCATGGGCGGCGGTGCAGCGCGGCGGTGGCCCATCTGCGCCCCGCCTTGGCGCGTGGCAACGTCACCTTGCTGACCGGCGCGGCGGTCCAGCGGATCGAACTCAGCGGCAACCGCGCCACCGGCGTGCGCACCCTCCATCGCGGCCAGGCACGGAGCTTTCACGCCGCGCGCGACGTGATCCTCTCGGGCGGCGCCATCAACTCGCCGCAGGTTTTGATGCTGTCAGGCATCGGCCCCGCCGCCCACCTGTCGGAGACGGGCATCGAGGTGGCCAACGACCTGCCCGGCGTGGGGGCCAACCTGCAGGATCATGCCAGCGTCATCGTGCAATGCAAAAGCCGCGTCAGCTTTCCCATCCACCGCATCGACCGGCCCTGGAACAAGATGCGTGCCGGGGCGCAATGGGTCTTTGCCCGCAACGGCGTCGCCGCCTCGAACATATGGGAGGCCGGCGGTCTGATCCGGGGCAACGCCGACGTCTCCTATCCCAACCTGCAATATCATTTCGGCCCCGTCGGATTCGAATACAACGGGCCAAAGATCACCCTGCTGCAGGCCTTCGCCTGCCATGTAGACCAGTTGCGCCCGCGCAGCCGGGGAACGCTGCGCCTCGCCTCGACCGACCCGTCAGACCACCCGAACCTGCAGTTCAACTACCTGTCCGATCCCCATGATCTCGACGAGCTCGTCGAAGGCATCCACCGCGTCCGCGACCTGATCGGCCAAAGCGCCTTTGACCCGTTCCGCGACGTCGAGATCGACCCCGGCCCGGACGTGAAAACCGATGCACAGATCCGCGACTGGATCCGCGCCAATGTCACAACCGATTTCCACCCTTGCGGCACATGCCGGATGGGCCACGGTGCCGACGCCGTGGTCGACAGCCGCTTTCGCGTGCACGGGGTCGAGGGCCTGCGCGTGGTCGACGCCTCGGTCATGCCCCGCGTGATATCGGCCAATCTCAACGCGCCCACCCAGATGATCGCGGCCCGGGCGGCGGACTACATCGCGGGGCATCCCCAGCTTCCGCCGGAGAACCCGCGGCTCGCCTTCAAGCCGTCCTAGGTCCGCGCCGTCGCCTGTAGCCAGTTGATATAGATGCGCTCGGCCATGTCGTTGAACATGTCCATGCGCTTGGCGCACTCGGCCTGGAACCCGGGCAGCGATCCGGGGCCCAGCGCCTTTTCCAGCGCATCGGCATATTCCGGGATATCCCCCCAGATCTCGACCGTGTCCTGCTCGATCTCGATGTGGAACTGCATCGAATAGGCCCGCGTCCCCCATTTCATCGCCTGCACCGGACAGGCCGGCGAAGTGGCCAGGACCTGCGCGCCTTCGGGCAAGGCCGTCACCTCGGCCGAATGCCACTGCAAAGCCTGAAAGACCTCCGGCAGCCCGTCGAACAGAACGCCGCTCGCGCCCGCCTCGGTCAACTGCACGTCCAGCACGCCGATTTCGGGCGTCTTCGACGGCCCCACCGCACCGCCAAGCGCATCGGCCAGCAACTGGTGCCCCAGGCACAGGCCGAGATACGGCACACCCTGCCCCTCGACCGCCTCGCGGATGAACGCCTTTTCGTCCCTCAGCCAGGGGTGCGCGTCCTCCTGCCAAGTGTCCATCGGCCCCCCCAGCACCCACAGCGCATCGTAGCCGTCCATGCTGTCGGGCAGTGCCTCGCCTTCGTCCAGTTCGATCGCATCCCAGCTGTGCCCGTCCTCCTTCAGGAACTTGCGAAACACCGCCGGATGCTCGACGCGCTCATGTTGCAGGACCAGAATATGCATGGGGACCCTCACCTTTGCCTTGCCCGCACCGTAACGCGGCACACGGGCAAGACAAGCCATACTGCGCAAACCGAACGCCGCCTGACGCAAACCTACCGATAGGCCGAGGGCGGCTGCCCGAACCGCGCACTGTAGGCGCGCGAAAAATGCGCCGAACTGGCAAAGCCCGTGGCCAGCGCGATCTCGGTCAGGCTCAGCGGCGAGTTTCGCAAGAGGCTCTGCGCCTTCTCCAGTCGCAATTCGCGGTAATACCGCATCACCGACCGCCCCAGCTTGTCGTGGAACAGCCGGTTCAGCTGCCGGGGCGACAGGCCCGCCACCTGCGCCAGCCGCGACAGTTCCAGCGGATCGGCCACGTTCGCCTCCATCGCCTCCACCGCGTCCAGCACCGCCGGCACCGTCGTGCCCACCCGCTCGACCAACCCCGACCGCTGCGGCCCGGCCGAGGGGCGAATCTCGGTATGCATGAACCAGTCGCTGACCAGCCGCGCGAAATGCGCGCCATGGTGCTGCGTGATCAGCGCGTGCATCAGGTCCATCGGCGCGGTGCCGCCCGCACAGGTCACCCGGTCCCGGTCGATCACGTAAAGCGAACGTTCCAGCACCAGGCTGGGCGAGATTTCCGCCAACGCCGCGGCATGCTCCCAGTGCACCGTCATGCGCCGCCCGTTCATCAGCCCTGCCCGCGCCAGGATGATCGGCCCGCCCGAGACACCGCCCAGCGGCACCCCGGCCCGGGCCAGCCGCGCCAGCCAGTTCAAGACAGCGCGATCATCGTAAAGCGTGGGGTCCCCACCCGCGATGACGAACAGGTAATCGAACGCGTCCGTCTCGCCCACCTCGACAAGCGGCGCGACCATGCCCGCCCCGGAACTCTGGATCGGCTGCATGTCCGAACCGACGGTCACGACCTCGTACAGCTCACGCCGCGCCAACAGGTTCGCCGCCCGCATCGGTTCGGTCAGCGCCGCGAAGGACATCATCGCAAAGCCCGGGATCGGCAAGATCCCGACGCGCCGCGAGGTGGCCGGATTTGAACCAATATTGTCCATAATAGAAAAATATCCGTCTGTTCTGGAAAAGTCCATTCGTCTGGATTGCCGCACACTGGGTGCCAGCAATCGTGGGAATCATTTTATGCGCTACAGTGGGTTCAAGGTCCTCTGGGAAGGCCTGACCGGCAACAAGGGTTGGACACGCGCCTGGCGCGAGCCCGAGCCCAAGGCGGAGTACGACATCGTCATCATCGGCGGCGGCGGGCATGGCCTCTCGACGGCCTATTACCTCGCCAAGGAATTCGGCCTGACCAATGTCGCCGTCCTTGAAAAGGGCTGGCTGGGGTCGGGCAATATCGGGCGCAACACCACGATCATCCGCTCCAACTACCTGCTGCCCGGAAACGAGCCGTTCTACGAGTTCTCGATGAAGCTGTGGGAAAACCTCGAACAGGACACGAACTACAACTCGATGGTCTCGCAGCGTTCGATCCTGAACCTCCTCCACACCGATGGCCAGCGCGATGCCTTCGTGCGGCGCGCGAACGCGATGTTCCTTGCCGGCGCCGATGCCGAACTGGTCGATGCCGCGCAGCTGAAGAAGGAACTGCCGTTCCTCGACTATGACAACGCCCGCTTCCCCATCAAGGGGGGCCTGTTCCAGCGCCGCGGCGGCACCGCCCGGCACGACGCCGTCGCCTGGGGCTATGCCCGCGGCGCCGACAGCCGCGGCGTCGACATCATCCAGAACTGCGAGGTCACGGGCTTTCAGATCGAGAATGGCCGCTGCCTCGGGGTCGAGACCTCGCGCGGCCCGATCCGTGCCAAGAAAGTGGCGATGTGCGTTGCCGGGTCCTCCGGCCGTGTGGCCGCGATGGCCGGTATGCGCCTGCCCATTGAAAGCCACGTGTTGCAGGCGTTCGTGTCCGAGGGGCTCAAGCCGACTCTCCCCGGCGTGATCACCTTCGGCGCCGGCCATTTCTACGTCAGCCAGTCCGACAAGGGCGGTCTGGTCTTCGGCGGCGACATCGACGGCTACAACACCTACGCGCAGCGCGGCAACCTGCCGGTGGTCGAGGACGTCTGCGAAGGCGGCATGGCCATCATGCCGATGATCGGCCGCGCCCGCCTGCTTCGGTCTTGGGGCGGCATCATGGACATGTCGATGGATGGCTCGCCCTTCATCGACAAGACCCATATCGACGGTCTCTATTTCAACGGCGGCTGGTGCTATGGCGGGTTCAAGGCCACGCCCGCCTCGGGCTTCTGCTATGCCCACCTGCTGGCCAAGGACGAACCGCACCCCACCGCCACGCAGATGCGGCTGGATAGGTTCATGACCGGCAACCTGATCGACGAAAAAGGCATGGGCAACCAGCCCAACCTGCACTGAGGGGCAGAAAGACATGATCATCGACCATCCCCTTCTGGGCCCGCGCGACGCCGCCGAATTCGTCTATCTCGGCGATGCCTGCCTCATCGACCGACCCGACTGGCAGGCCGACGACGCGATGGAGAAATTCCACAGCTATGGCTACCTGCGCGACAACCCCGCAGGCCAGCACCAGGAGCTTTGGTATCACGAACAGGGCGACCGCTCCTGGCTGGTGGTCACACGCAACACCCTGACCCACGAGATCACGGCGGTCGAACTGGCCCGCGACGTGGCACGCAAACGGGGGCGCGGCAAATGACCGGAGAGAACCGTATCAAGGGCGGCCTGATCGACCGCTCGAAAGAGATCAAGTTCCGCTTCAACGACAAGTGGTTCCGCGGGCACCCGGGCGACACACTCGCCTCAGCGCTTCTCGCCAATGGCCAGCTGTTGGTGGGCCGCTCGTTCAAGTATCACCGCCCGCGCGGCGTGTTCACCGACGGCTCAGAGGAACCCAACGCGCTGGTCCACCTGCGCGACGGCGCCTACCAGGAGCCGAACACACGCGCCACGATGGTCGAGCTCTTCGATGGCCTCAACGCCACCTCGCAGAACCATCGCGGCTCGCTGGAATACGACCTCCTGGCGGTCAACGACTTCTTCTCGCCTTTCCTGTCGGCGGGTTTCTACTACAAGACCTTCATGTGGCCCAAGGCGTTCTGGGAAAAGCTTTACGAGCCGATCATCCGCTCCGCTGCCGGCCTTGGCCGCCTGTCGATGAAGGACGACCCCGACACCTACGACAAGGGTTTCCTGCATTGCGACCTGCTGGTCATTGGCGCGGGTCCCTCGGGCCTGATGGCGGCGCTGACCGCCGCGCGCGCCGGTGCCCGCGTGATCCTCGCCGACGAGGATTTCCGCGCCGGCGGGCGCCTCAACTCCGAGACGCTGGAACTGGGCGGGATGTCCGGCACCGACTGGGCGACAGAAACCGCAGCTGAACTGGGCGCGATGGACAATGTCCGCCTCATGCCCCGAACAACGGTTTACGGCGCCTACGATCACGGCATCTACGGCGCGCTCGAACGCTGCACCGATCACCTTTCCGATGGCGGCGGCAAGCCCCGGCAGGTCCTGTGGCGCATCTATTCCAAGCGGGCCGTTTTGGCTGCAGGCGCCACCGAGCGTCCCATCGCCTTCGGCAACAACGACCGGCCCGGCATCATGCTGGCGAGCGCCGTGCGCAGCTATGCCAACCGCTACGCCGCCACGCCCGGCAAACACGTCGCCGTCTTCACCAACAACGATGACGGCTGGCGCACCGCCGCCGACCTGATCGCCAAGGGCGTCGAGGTTCCCGTCGTGGTCGACAGCCGTGACAAGCCCGCCCCCATCGACCTGCCCGGCGTGCGCCACGTCGCGGGCGAGGCGGTGATGAACACCATCGGGCGCAAAGGCGTGAAGTCGATCACCCTGACCAATGGCAAGGTCATTCCCGTCGATGCGCTGGCCGTGTCCGGCGGCTGGAATCCCAACGTGCACCTCACTTGCCACCAGCGCGGCCGCCCGACCTGGCGCGACGACCTCTGCGCCTTTGTACCGGGCGGCGATTTGCCCGTCGGAATGGTCGTTGCCGGGGCCGCGAACGGGTCCATGACCCTCGCCGCCGCATTGGCTGAAGGACAGGCTCAGGCGACCACACAGCTCGACGCGATCGGGATCAAGGCCACCGCCGCCGACCTGCCGAAAGCCGAGGATGAGCCGCGCGAGACCGCCGCCTTTTGGCACGTCAAACAAAGCAAGCACCGCGCCTGGGTCGACCTGCAGAACGACGTCACCGTCAAGGACATCAAGCTCGCCAATACCGAGGGTTTCCGCTCGGTCGAACTGCTCAAGCGCTACACCACGATGGGCATGGCCACCGACCAGGGCAAGACGTCGAACATTGCCGGCCTCGCGATCCTGGCCGAGGAACGCGGCAAGACCATCCCCGAGGTGGGCACCACCATCTTTCGCCCGCCCTACACGCCCGTGCCCATCGGCGCACTTGCCGGTCGCGCCCGCGGCAAGGATTTCCGCCCCTACCGCCTGACCCCCAGCCACAAATGGGCCGAGGAGAACGGCGCCAGCTTCGTCACCGTGGGCAACTGGCTGCGGGCCGAATGGTACACGCGTCCGGGCGAGAAGGGCTGGCGCGATTCCGTCGACCGCGAGGCGCTCACGGCCCGCACGAGTGTCGGCATCTGCGACGTCACCACGTTGGGCAAGATCGACATCCAGGGCAAGGATGCCGGCGCCTTCCTCGACAAGGTCTATGCCAACACCTTCTCGACCCTCAAGGTCGGCCGGGTCCGCTATGGCCTGATGCTGCGCGAGGACGGCATCTGTTACGACGACGGCACCACCGCGCGGATGGGCGAAAACCACTACGTGATGACCACCACTACCGCCAACGCGGTCACGGTCTTCCGCCGGCTCGAATTCGCACGCCAGTGCCTCTGGCCCGACATGGACGTGCACCTGATCTCCACCACCGACGGCTGGGCGCAGTTCGCCGTCGCCGGGCCGAAATCCCGCGACCTTCTGCGCAAGGTGATCGACGCCGAACACGACATCTCGAACGAGGCGTTCCCCTTCATGGCCTGCGGTCAGATCACCGTCTGCGGCGGCACGCCCGCGCGGCTCTTCCGGATCTCGTTCTCGGGCGAGATGGCGTATGAAATCGCCGTGCCCGCCCGATACGGCAACTCGATGATGGCGGTGCTGAACGAGGCCGGCAAGGAGTTCGATGCGGCACCGTATGGAACCGAGGCGCTCGGCGTCATGCGCATCGAGAAAGGCCACTGCACCGGCAACGAGCTGAACGGCCAGACCACAGCCCACAATATCGGGCTGGGCAAGATGGTCAGCCAGAAGAAGGAATGCATCGGCCAGGTCCTGGCGCAACGCCCCGAACTGATCCGCGAAGATGCCGTGCGGCTGGTCGGCTTCCGCCCCGTCGACCGCGACAGGAAACTGATCGCCGGCTCGCATTTTCTCAACAAACATGCCCCCGCCGACATGGAGCACGACCAGGGCTGGATGACCTCGGTCGCCTATTCGCCCAACCTCGGCCACCATATCGGCCTGGGCTTCATCAAGAGCGGGCACGAGCGCATGGGCGAAATCGTCCGCGCGGTCAGCCCCGTGCACGGCACCGAGATGGAGGTCGAAATCGTTTCGGCCCATTTCGTCGACCCGGAAGGAGAGCGTCTGCGTGGCTGATTTCACCCTCACCTCGGAACCGCCCCTCAAGGGCTTTGACCACGGCTTCGGCGACACGCGGCTTCACGCGCCCGCCGACCTGGCGATCGTGTCCATCGCCCTGCCCCTCGGGGCCGAGGACGCGGCACTGAAAGCGATCAAATCCGCCTTCGACACCGACCTGCCCGCGCCGGGCCACTCTGTCATGGGCAAGGACGACACCCGCCTGGTGCGGCTTGGCCCCGACCAGGCCTTCGCGATCTTCACCCGCGCGACGCCCGATGCCGAACCGCATGTGCAAAGCCTGCTCAAGGGCGCAGCCTACACCACCGACCAGACCGATGTCTGGTCCGGCCTCATGCTCGACGGCCCGCTGGCCCGCACCGCGCTGGAACGCATCTGCCCGATCGATCTGCACCCCGATGCCTTTGCCGAAGGCGCCGCCGCGCGCACGGTCATGGAGCACCTGGGCGTGCTGATCCTCCGCACCGGCCCCGACGCCTATCTCCTCCTCTCCGCATCCTCCTCTGCAGGGTCCTTCCTGCACGCGGTAGAGACCTCGCTCCTCAACGTAACCTAAAGGCAAGATCACCAAGCACGGAATTCAGGGATCCGTTCGCAACAGGGAAAGTCAGACAAGACATGTACCTTTCAAACCTCGATCCCCTCGGCACCCCCGATCCGCGCCCGCTGCGCGACCAGCGCAGCTTGTCGGACACCTTCGTTTTCGTTGTTCAGGAGGCCTCCAACGCCTTCGTCGCCGAAACCTGCATACACGTCCTGCGACGCGCCAACCGGATTCTCGGCCAGGACATCTACAGCTGGTCACTGATCGACGCGACCCGGCGGGCCTGCCGCGACACGACCCTCTGCTCTCCGCACCAGGTGCTCGTCCTGGTCGGCGGAACCGATCAGCCCTGGCGCCCCGCCAAGTCCGACCTGTCGCCGCTGCGGGCGGCCATCCGCAACGCGGCGCGGGTCTGCGTCGTCGGCGGCGCCGTCTTCGTGCCGCTGGCCGCCGGAGTCCTGGGGGCCAAGCGCGTTTCGGTGCATTCCGCCTTTCGCGCCGGCGTTCAGGAAAGCTGCGCCAATGTCGAGATGCATGACGACACCACCTGCCATCACAAGGCGCTCAGCAGTGCCACGGGGCCTGCCGCCGCCATGCGGATGATGGTCGAGTTGATCGGCGCCCGCGAGGGCAAGTTCACCGAAGTCGCACTGGCCTGCGACCTCGGCCTGCAAGAGACCGGCACCCAACCCGCCGCCGGGTCTGGCGAGCGCTGGCGGATGCAGCGCCTGGCGCAGGGCTGCGACGTGATAACGGATGCGCTTCAGATCATGGAAGACCATATCGAAGATACGCTGAGCGTTGCTCAAATTGCTGAAATAATTGGGATTTCCGCGCGAAAACTGGAGCGCGGCTTTTCCGAGAAACTTGGCCGTTCGCCCTTGAAGGTATACCGTGACCTGCGGCTTGACCGGGCCAACGACCTGATGATGCAGACCGCCTTGCCGTTGGGCGAGGTTGCCCTTGCCTGCGGATTTTCCAACGTCACGCTGATGAAGCGCTGGTTTCAACGAAAGTATGGCCAGGCACCCTGCGACGTGCGACGCCAGGCGTTCAGCGGAATTCACTGAAACGGCAAAAGCCCCGGCACACGACCGGGGCTTTTCAGGTCTGCCGCCACATGTCAGCCGACGTTGCGGGCCTGGGCGCGAAACTCGGTCTCTTCGGTGGCCGAGAACCGGCCCCCCTGCACCTTGCGCAGCTTGCCTTCGCGCAACAGCTGGCCGAACGAGCGCAGGCCATCCTCGCGGCTGTAATTGCCGTTCTTCGCTTCCTTCAGTTTGCCCATCAACATCGGGCGCGTGAATTCGGAGTGGCCTTCGACATCGGACATATACGCCGCCGCGGCCTCCAGCAGCTCGGACAGTCTGGTCGCGCCCATCTCCTCCGCAAAGGCGGTAAAACCGCCGTCGTCAGACGAAGACACGTTTGCGTGTATCGAGGACACGCGCCGCGGCCGCACCGGCGCCCGTTCGGTATCGACGCGCTGCTCGGCAACAAGTTTCAGCGGCGCGGGACGCTCCTCGTTCGGACGTGCTGACCTGGAAGAGGCCGATGGTGCATTCGGCCGGCGCGGGCGCACGACTTCGGCCAGGTCCGAGCGGTAAGGCGCGTCGTCCACGCCCTGATCGACATCCACGCCGGCGATTTTCTCTGCCTTGGTCGCGGCCACGGCAGCCCGCAGATGCTGGATCGCGGTGCGCCGCATGCTGGCATCCTTGTCGCCCATCTGGCTGTCGGTCTCTTTGAAGAGCCGCGTTTCATCCTCGGGCGCGCGTTTGCCTATTCCAAGCAGTCGCGACAGGCCCCGGCTCTGCGTTTGCGACGGATCGTCCTCGCCGATCTCCTCCGTGTCCAGGGCGTCGGCACCCTGCCGAACCTCGGCCTCCGGCGCGTTACTGTCATCCAGCGCCACCGCGGCAATCGGGCGTTGGACGTCGCCATCATCATCGGCATGCGCTTCGGACGTGTCGTCATCCTCTGCCTCGAACGCCGCATCCTCGGCGTCCAAAATCTCATCGTATGCCTTCCGGGTGCCCTGGTCCGCCAGTTCCGCCTCGACCTCGGCCAGCTCGCGCTGCAGATCCGCTTCCTCCTCGGGGCTGAGCACGGCCTCGTCCCCAAGCGCGCCCATCTCGTCTTCGAGGTCGTCCTCTTCTTCGATCACGCCCTGCGCAATCGCCGCCTCGAACTCCGTGCGCTTCATTTTCAGCACACGTGCATTCATCGGACGCTGCGCCGCGTCGGGCGCGTCCGTGTCCGCCACGCGGGCCTCCTTGCCCAGCACGAATGGCGTTTCCGCAGGGTCCGCGTCGATCTCGTCCTCGGCATCCAAGGCACCGTCCAGGTCCGAGAAGAGAGAGTCCGACGCATCGTCGTCCTCAAGGTCTTCGGTAAAATCCCCGTCCAGGTCCGCCGCAATGTCCGGCACCTCCGAACGCGCGGCGTCCGTTGGCATCGCATCCGCAAGAAGCTGGGCCAGCGTGTCCTCGTCAACCGCAGCGGCGGTGCCGAGATCGTCCTCGTCGTCCTCCGCCTCGGTCGCATCGGCCCGCTCCTGCGCGACAACGGGCGCTTTCCCGACGGGCGCGTCCGGGATCGACGCATCGGTCTCGTCCGGCACAGGCTCGAGACCGGCCATCACCGCACCGAGCGTGTCCTCATCGGATCCGGTCTCGTCGAGGTCACTCTCCTCGACATCATCCGATTCGAACGCGGCGTCCTTGTCTTCCGCGACGGGGGCCGCAAACGCCGCGATATCCGCGTCGTCCGTGTCTTCGAAACTCTCGTTCAACAGGGCGTCCAGCGCGTCGGCAGAGCGGTTCATCACCGCGCCTGCATGTTCGTCTTCGCTGTATTCCGAGACTTCATAGTCCAGGTCGCTCTGCGACACGACCGACCGGATCCGGCGCAGTTTCTCGGCAACACTGTCCGCCGATACCGCTTGCACGGACGCAACCGGCTGCGGGTCGACAGCGGTTCCGGCGTCTTCATCTGCACCGAGAGCCTGCGGCACAAGCGTTGCGTCCTCCGCCTCGCCCGTTGCCGGCTGAGACGCCTCCTGCGCCACCGCGTCGTCCTCCTCCGCCGCCGCGTCCGCGACAAACGCCTCTATATCGGCATCTTGCGGCGACTCGGCTTCGTCGGCGTCGTCCGGCTGCGGCTCGGACATGTCAGAGGCGGTCTCGACCGCGTCTTCGGGGTCGTCCGAAGCGAGACCGGCAATCGCCTGGTCGGTGATCTCGATCCCGGCATGGGCATCGGTGGCGAGAGCGCCGCCGGATGTCGCCGCGCCATCTTCGTCCGGCGTGTCTTCGTCCGGCGTCTCGTCGTCCGAGCGCCGTGAAGCCTCCGGCGACTCCTGGTCATCGCCCCCGGCCTCTGCCCCGATCACGGCGGCCTCTTCTTTTTCTGGCTCGAATTCACTGTCCTGCCCGACGCTCTCGGGCGCGTCCCCACCATCCAGAGCACGTTCCATCACCGGGTCCGGTGTCCCGATGTCGCCGGCACCGGCGGCCGGTCCGGCCACCTCGGCCACGGTCGCCGGCGTCTCGGCCTCCGCCCCTTGCGTCGGCGCTTCGGCCTCCTCGGGCGCGGCGGGCTCTTCCGCGGCAACAGTCTCTTCGGGCGTGTGCTCTTCGGGCGTGTGCGGTTCGGCAGGCGCAGCCACGGGCGCGGCATGGGTCAGGGCCTCGGCGGCCCCGCGCCCCTCGTCGGCGCGCAGATGGATTTTCCCCTGGTCCTCGCGCGCCTCGACGCGGCGCGAAATCTCGCGTTCGGCAATGCGCGCCAGCATCTCGGCATCCGGCGTCGGCGGCTCGGCCCCGAAATACCGATCATCGGCAGCCAGGTCGCGGAAATACTCTGCAATCGCCTTCATGGTATCGAACGAATCATCGAAACCTTCCAACGTGCACGAGAACGTGCCGTAGGATACGGTCAGAATTTTGCTTGTACTTACCATCTTTTTGCTCGCCCTACTTTGCCTGCAATCATAATTTTTACCATGATGCCCGCGACGAAAGCGGTCCGATTCTTAGAGTTTTACCGTATCATTTCGAGGCCAGAATGTGTCTTGTTTCCAAAATAGGCTTTAATAACGGGAATTCATCGTGATTGTTCACCGTCCGCAACCCATTACTCTCATCGGCGGCAGCAAACTGTCCGATTCCGACCTCGCGCGCGCCGTGGCGATCGGCGACTGCGTCGTCGCGGCGGATGGCGGTGCCGACCTGGCGCGCCGGGCGGGCCTCGATCCCGCGGCGGTGATCGGGGATTTCGATTCGATCAGCGCGGAAACCCGCGCCGGTCTGCCCGAGGATATACTGCACCATATCACGGAACAGGACAGCACCGATTTCGAAAAATGCCTGCGCAACATCGAGGCCCCTCTCATCCTGGGCGTGGGCTTCACCGGGCGGCGGATCGACCATCACCTGGCCAACCTCAACGCCCTCGTCAGGTATCCCCGCCAGCGCTGCATCCTTCTGGGCGACGCGGATATCGCGTTTCTCGCGCCTCCCTCCTTCGCCCTGGATCTCGATCCCGGCACGCCGGTCTCGCTCTTTCCGCTTGGCGTCGTCGAGGGCATCTCCGACGGTCTTCAATGGCCGATCGCGGGCCTGACCTTCACGCCGGATGGGCGCGTCGGCACGTCGAATGTGGCCACCGGGCCGATTTCCCTGCAGGTCACGGCGCCGAAGATGCTGATCATCCTGCCCGCCTCCGCGTTCGAGGCCGCCGCCGAGGCGCTCACGCACAGCGCCTCCAGGTGGGCCACGGCCTGAGCGTCAGGGGGCCGGCATCGGGCGCCGTTCCAGCCGCCGCTCCCGGAAGAACACGTACAGTCCTGCCGACACGATCAGCGCGATCCCGAAAAACGTCAGCGCATCGGGCAGGTCCCCGAAGATCACGTATCCCAGAACGGTCGCGCCGACGATCTCGAGGTATTGAACCGGGGCCAGAACCGAGGCCGGGGCCAGCTTCAGCGCGAAACTGATGCAGACATGGCTGGCCGTCGCGATCAGCCCGACCGCCGCCAGCAACATCAGTTCGCGCTGTTCCGGCCAGGACGGATCCAGCGCCGCGACACCGCTGCCATCGAACACCCACAGGGGCGGCAGGATCAGGACCAGCGCGGCCAGTCCGGTATAGGCTTGCATCGAGATCGGGTGCATCGACGCCGCCATCCGCCGGGTCAGTATCATGTAGAAGGCAAAGCACACCGCCGTCACCAGCGGCAAGAGCGCGGCCAAGCCGACATCGCTGAAACTGGGCTGTATCACGAAGAGCGCCCCGACGAAGCCCACCGCGCAGGCCGCGTAACGCCGCGGTCCGATCGGTTCGCCCAGGAAGACACCGCCCAGAAGTGTCAGGATGAACGGCTCCACGAAGAAGATGGCGATGGCATCCGCAATCGGCATAAAACGCAATGCCTGAAAGAAACAGGCCGTCGCCAGCAGGATCAGACCGCCGCGCACCAGGTGCAGCGCCGCCTCGCGCCCACCCGGCCTGTGCAGCCATCCCAGCAGCAGGGCCAGCGGCAGCAGGATCGCCGCCTGCACGCCGAATCGCGCCGCCACGATCTGTCCCACGGCCAGCGCGTCGCCGATCAGCTTGGCCGAGGCATCCATCGCCGGCGCGATCAGGGAAAACCCGACCATCAGCAGAATGCCGAGCGAGATCGTGCCCTTGTTTTCCTGCATGGCCGGTCAGCAGTTCGGCACGTTGACAGCCAGGCCTCCGAGCGAGGTTTCCTTGTAACGCTCGCTCATGTCCGCGCCCGTCTGGCGCATGGTCTCGATGCACGCATCCAGCGGCACGAGGTGGACGCCGTCTCCGCGCAACGCGAGGCTTGCCGCGCTGACCGCCTTGATCGCCCCCAGGCCGTTGCGCTCGATGCAGGGCACCTGCACCAGACCCTTCACCGGGTCGCAGGTCATGCCCAGGTGATGCTCCAGCGCGATCTCGGCGGCATTCTCGATCTGCGCCGGCGTGCCGCCCAGCACCGCGGCCAGCCCCGCCGCCCCCATGGCGGAGGCGCTGCCGACCTCGGCCTGGCATCCCGCCTCGGCGCCGCTGATCGAGGCGTTGAACTTGACCAGCCCGCCGATGGCCGCCGCGGTCAGCAGGAAGGTCTCGATATCGCGTTCGTTGGCGCCCGGCACGTGGTCCAGCCAATACTTGATGACCGCAGGCACGACACCCGCCGCGCCATTGGTGGGCGCGGTCACCACCTGCCCGCCGGCGGCGTTCTCCTCGTTGACGGCCATGGCATAGATGCTGATCCAGTCGTTTATCTTGTGCGGGGCGTTCAGGTTCGTGCCCCGCTCGGCGATCAGCGCCTCGTGAATCGCCTTTGACCGGCGCCGCACCTGCAAGCCGCCGGGCAGGATGCCGTCATTCGCCAGCCCCCGCTCGATGCAATCGTTCATGACCTGCCAGATTCGTGCCACGCCGCTGCGCAGGTTCTCGGACCCGCCGCGCGAAATCTCGTTGGCCTTCTTCATCTCCGCGATGGTCTTGCCGCTGGTCTCGGCCATCTCCAGCATCTCGGCGGCACTCTTGAACGGATAGGGCACCGGCGCGCCGTCGTCCGTGTCCTTGCCCGCCGCCAGCTCGTCGGCCGTCAGCACGAAACCGCCCCCGACCGAATAATAGGTCTCCTGCAGGATCACGTCGCCCTGCTTGTCGGTGGCCATCAGGATCATCCCGTTGGCATGGCCGGGCAGGTTGGGCCCGAAATCGAACTGCAGGTCTTCCTTCGGGTTGAACTGCAACTCCGGCAGGCCCGGCGGCGTCACGGTGTGGCTGTCGCGGATCTGCTCCAGCACCGCTTCGGCCTTTTCGGCGTCATAGTCCTCGGGCCGGAACCCCGCCAGGCCGAGGATCGTCGCCCGGTCCGTCGCATGGCCGACCCCGGTAAAGGCCAGCGAGCCGTGCAGGGTGCCGCGCACCCCGTGAAACTCGAACGGCGAGTCGCGCATCGCGTCCAGGAACCGCGCGGCGGCCACCATCGGCCCCATCGTGTGAGAGGAGGATGGGCCGACGCCCACTTTGAACATATCGAAGACT
Source organism: Roseovarius sp. THAF8 (assembly GCF_009363735.1). Taxonomy (NCBI): domain Bacteria; kingdom Pseudomonadati; phylum Pseudomonadota; class Alphaproteobacteria; order Rhodobacterales; family Roseobacteraceae; genus Roseovarius; species Roseovarius sp. THAF8. The sequence continues at coordinate 2,211,673 of NZ_CP045410.1, forward strand.
GAAAGAAACATGCGCCCTTACCTACGGCATTCACCGTCGCTGCCCAAGTAATCTCTATGCGGTCACGGGTCAAAAACGTCGTGCAAAAACGACTTCGACGCGACGGTCCACGCCAAAACCCGGCTCCGATTCACACTAGCTTAACCGACTCGCGCCAAGGTGGAACACATTGCCGGTTCGCAAGTTATCTTCAGATAAGGAGCACGCAGATGCAGACCACTGGTTTCATTCTTCTTCTGGCGGCGGGAGTCATCGTTTTTTTCGGCGGCAACACGACAAGCGACACGACGCTCCCCTCCGTCGTATCTCCCGACCTTGCCGGAATCAGGGCGCAGTAGACGCACTAACTAATGTCTCTTGCGGGCGGGGGTGAAATGACCCCTCGCCCCTGCCGCGCAAACTCCCTATAAACCGGGCGACGAAACCCGCCAGGTGGAGAGATGCGCATGACCGGAGAGCTGTCACCGATCGACAAGGCCAAGTTCGTGGCCGCAAAGCGGTCCGTCGACTATATCGAGGACGGAATGCGCGTGGGCCTCGGCACCGGCTCCACCGCCGCCTGGATGGTGCGCTGCCTGGGCGAGCTCGTGCGCGAAGACGGCCTCAAGATTCGCGGCATCCCCACCTCCACCCGCACGGCCGAACTCGCCCGCGAGGTCGGCATCGAGGTCATCAGCCTCGACGAGGCCCGCTGGATCGACGTCACCATCGACGGCGCCGATGAATTCGACGGCAATCTCAACCTCATCAAGGGCGGCGGCGGCGCGCTGTTGCAGGAAAAGATCGTGGCCACCGCCTCGGACCAGATGATCGTCATCGCCGATGTCGGCAAGGAGGTCGAGAAACTCGGCGCCTTCCCCCTGCCCGTAGAGGTCATTCCCTTCGGCTGGCAGACCACCAAGTCGCTGATCGAGGAACTGCTGATCTCGATGGACGTTCTCGGCCGCGACGCCACTCTGCGCATGAACGGCGACAGCCCCTTCGTCACCGACGAGGGCAATTACATCCTCGACCTTCACCTGGGCCGCATCGGCAACGCCCACCAGCTTTCCATGGTCCTGAACCAGATGCCCGGCGTGGTCGAGAACGGCCTTTTCATCGACATCTGCGATGTGGTGATCCTCGGCTACGGCGACGGCCGGGTCGAAACGCGTGACATCAACGAAGGCACCGTCGCCGAGGACCGGCTCGATTTCGTCGAGACCGACAACCTCTTTTCCGACCTGCAAGACTGAAAGGCCCGCCCATATGGCCTATGACTACGACCTATTCGTGATCGGCGGCGGCTCCGGCGGGGTGCGCGCCGCCCGCGTTGCCAGCGCCACCGGGGCCAAGGTCGCCCTGGCCGAGGAAGACCGCTATGGCGGCACCTGCGTCATCCGCGGCTGCGTGCCCAAAAAGCTGATGGTCTTCGCCTCCGAGTTTTCCAACCTGCCCGACGAGGCACGGGCCTATGGCTGGGACATGTCGCTGGGCGACTTCGACTGGTGCGGCTTCCGCGACCGCCTGCACGGCGAACTGGACCGTCTCGAGGGCGTCTATCGCAGCCTGCTCAGCAATTCCGGCGTCACCATGTACGACGCCCGCGCGCAGCTGAAGGACGCCAACACCGTCACGCTGTCCACCGGCGAAGAGGTCACCGCGAAACACATCCTCGTCGCCACCGGCGGCCATCCCGTCCGCCCCGAGATCCCGAACGCGCATCTCGGCATCGTCTCCGACGACCTGTTTCACCTGGACGCGCTGCCGAAATCCATGCTGATCGTCGGCGGCGGCTATATCGCCTGTGAATTCGCCTGCGTCATGGCCGGTCTGGGTGTCGACGTCACGCTCTACTACCGCGGCGCCCAGATCCTGCGCGGCTTCGACGAAGAGGCCCGCGGCATCATCGCCGAAGGCATGAGCGAAAAGGGCATCGACCTGCATTTCGGCACCAATATCGTCGACATGGCGCCCGCCTCCGAGGATCACAGCGTCAGCGGCGCGCTCACCTCGTCCGACGCCTCCATGGGTGCCCCCGCGAACGAGCCCGAATCGCACGACATTCCCGAGCGCCACGACGGCCCGATCTGGGTCAAGGCGACCAACGGCAAGGAAGCGGTCTTCGACAAGGTTCTCTTCGCCACCGGCCGCGCGCCCAACACTCAGGACATGGGGCTGGAGGAGATCGGCATCGAACTCGGGCGCGGCGGCGAGATCGTCGTCGACGACTACAGCCAGACCGCCGTGCCCTCGGTCTATGCCATCGGCGACGTGACCAACCGGGTCAACCTGACGCCCGTTGCCATCCGCGAAGGCATGGCTTTCGTGGAAACCGTGTTCAAGGACAACCCGACGCCGGTCGATCACAAGCTGATCCCCTCGGCGGTGTTCACCCAACCCGAATTCGGCACGGTCGGCCTGACCGAGGACGAGGCCCGCGAGCAGGAGCCGGTGCATGTCTACTGCACCTCGTTCCGCCCCATGCGCACCGCCTTCGCCGGTCAGCCCTACCGCGTGCTGATGAAGCTGGTCGTCTCCAGGGATACGGACAGGGTTCTGGGATGCCACATCGTCGCACCGGGCGCGGGCGAAATGATCCAGCTGGCCGGCGTGGCGATCAAGATGGGCGCGACCAAGGCGGATTTCGACCGCACCGTGGCCGTGCACCCGACCATGTCGGAAGAGATCGTGACGATGCGCGACCCGATGCGGACAGGTTGAATTTTTGACTGTTGTGCACAGTTATGACACAGGGATGGCGCTCTGCGCGATAGGATGAAGGGAAGAGATTACATGGCTGGACATTCTGGCGGCCCCTGGGGCGGCGGCGGCGGTGGCAACCGCGGCGGTGGCGACGACGACGATCGCGGCAACCGCGGCAATGACAACCGACGGCCCCCCGAAGGCGGGTCGCAGATTCCGGAAATCGACGAACTGGTCCGCCGTGGACAGGATCAACTGCGCGTCCTGATGGGCGGGCGCGGCGGCAAGGGCCGCGGCAACGGTGTCGGCGGCGGCGATGGCGGCGGCGGCCCCGGCTTCGGGCGCGGCACCATCGTGATCGGCGCCCTGATCGCGGTCGCGCTCTGGGGGGCTGCCAGCTTCTACACCGTCAAGCCCGAGGAACAATCGGTCGAGCTCTTTCTCGGCAAGTACTATTCCACCGGCGATCCCGGCCTGAACTTCGCGCCGTGGCCCCTCGTGACCGCCGAGGTCGTCAACGTCACCTCCGAGCGGACCGAGAATATCGGCAGCGGGCGCGGCAGCGCTTCGGGCGGCGACGGCCTGATGCTGACCACCGACGCCAACATCGTCGACATCGACTTTCAGGTCGTCTGGAACATCAACGATCCCGCCAAGCTCCTGTTCAACATCCGTGACCCGCAGCTGACCGTGCAGGCCGTGTCCGAGGCCGTCATGCGCGAGATCATCGCGGCGACGAACCTCGCGCCGATCCTCAACCGCGACCGGGGCATCATCGCCGACACCGCGCGGGAAAACATCCAGTCCACGCTCGACGAATACGACAGCGGCATCAACATCGTCCGGGTCAACCTCGACACCGCCGACCCCCCGCGCGAGGTGATCGACGCCTTCCGCGAGGTGCAGGCCGCCGAACAGGAACGCGACCGCCTCCAGCGTCAGGCCGACGCCTACGCCAACCGCGTTCTGGCCGAGGCCCGCGGCGAGGCCGCGCAGGTGCTCGAACAGGCCGAAGGCTACCGCGCCCGTGTGGTGAACGAAGCCATCGGTGAGGCCAGCCGCTTCATCGCCGTGGCCCAGGAATTCAACGAAGCCCCCGAGGTGACGCAGCGCCGTCTCTACCTCGAAACGGTGGAACGCACGCTGGGCAAGATGGACAAGATCCTGCTCGACGAATCCAGCGGGGCCTCGGGCGAGGGCGTGCTGCCCTACCTGCCCCTTGACCAGTTGCGCCGCTCGAACCAGACCGGCAACGGAGGATCGAACTGATGCGTAAATCCGCTCTGCTACTTCCCGTCCTCGCCGTTGCCATCATCGGCATCCTGTCCTCGCTCTACATCGTGGACGAACGCGAAAAGGCGCTCGTGCTGCAATTCGGCCAGATCAAGAAGGTCGTGGACGAGCCCGGCCTCGGCGTGAAGATCCCGATCATCCAGGAGGTCGTGCGCTATGACCGCCGGATCCTGTCGCTCGACACCGACGCGATCGAGGTCACGCCCTCCGATGACCGCCGCCTGGTGGTCGACGCCTTCACCCGCTACCGCATCGCCGACGTGGTCCAGTTCCGGCAGGCCGTCGGCATCGGCGGCACCCGCGTCGCCGAAGACCGGCTCGCCTCGGTCCTCAACGCCCAGATCCGCGAGGTTCTCGGTGCCGACCAGGTGACGTCCGACACCATCCTGTCGCCGCAGCGGCGCGACCTCGCGGTGCGAATCCTCGAACAGGCCCGCGCCAGCGCGGCCGGCCTGGGGCTCGAAATCGTCGACGTCCGGCTGAAGCAGACCAACCTGCCGCAGCAGAACCTCGACGCCACCTTCGCCCGGATGCGGGCCGAGCGCGAACGCGAGGCCGCCGACGAGATCGCCCGCGGTAACGAGGCCGCCCAACGGGTGCGCGCCGCCGCCGACCGCACCGTGGTGGAAACCGTGTCGAACGCCGAACGCGAGGCCGAGATCACCCGCGGTGAGGCCGACGCCGAGCGCAACCGGATCTACGCCGAGGCCTTCGGCAACAATCCCGAGTTCTTCGCCTTCTACCGCTCGCTCGCCGCCCTCGAACGCTCGATGAACGAGCAGAACTCCACCCTCGTCTTCTCGCCGAACAGCGAATTCCTGGGCCAGATGTTCGACGCCGTGCGCGCCGATGGCCTGGGCGAGGTCGCGCTCGAGGAGATCGACATCGACCGCCTGCGCGAAATGGCGCCCGAGACGGAAATCTCGCCGGACCTGCCCGAAAGCGAACGCCAGCGCCTCGAAGAGGACGCCGCCCAGCAAGAGGCCGAGGCCGCCGAGGAAGAGGCCAGCGAGCAAGCCGCCGAGGAGGCCGACGAAGAGGCAGAAACCGAAGCCGAGGAGGCCGAACAGGATAACCCGGTCAACGAGGACGTGACCAATTGATCGCAACGATCTTCCTGGCCTTCGGGCTCGTGCTGATTGTCGAGGGGCTGGTGTACGCACTGGCCCCTTCGCTTGTGGAACAGATGCTGGCCGCCCTGCGCGCGATGCCACAGGACCAGCGGCGCCTGGTCGGCCTCTTGGCACTGGCCTTCGGCGTCGTGCTGATCTGGTGCGCCAAAATGCTGGGTGCATGACCCAAGGCGCTTGCGTCATCGTCAACAAAACGTTCACATGGGCGTGACATCGTGTTGTGGATTTTGCGTTCTCGCCCAGCGCGCCTAAATAGTCTTCAGGACAGTCTGCCCGCGCATGGCTGCGGCAGGCCCTTCGAATTTCAAATACCGATCAAGGAGTGGTCTCGCGTGAAAGCACAAACTCTCTCTCAACCCATGACACCGCCCGCGGCGATCCGCGCGATCTGGCTCACGGCGCTGGCAATGGCCCTCGTCATCGCCCAGGCGATCAGCGCCAGCGCCCGCCCCGAAAGCTTTGCCGACCTCGCGCAAAAGGTCAGCCCGGCCGTGGTCAACATCACGACGTCCACCGTCGTGGCCCAGGGCACGGGGCCGTCCCCCATCGTCCCCGAAGGCTCGCCGTTCGAGGACTTCTTTCGTGACTTCCAGGACCGGAACAACAACGGCGAAGGCGACCGGCCCCGTCGCACCTCCGCGCTTGGCTCGGGCTTCGTCATCTCCGAAGACGGCTACATAGTCACCAACAACCACGTGATCGAAACCGCCGATGAGATCATCATCGAGTTCTTCTCGGGCAAGGAACTCACGGCAAACGTGATCGGCACCGACCCCAAGACCGACATCGCCCTGCTCAAGGTCGACGCGGACGAGCCGCTGCCGTTCGTCAGCTTCGCCGACAGCGACACCGCCCGCGTGGGCGACTGGGTCATTGCCATGGGCAACCCGCTCGGCCAGGGCTTCTCGGTGTCCGCCGGGATCGTTTCGGCCCGCAACCGCGAGCTCAGCGGCACCTATGACGACTACATCCAGACCGACGCCGCCATCAACCGCGGCAACTCGGGCGGCCCGCTCTTCAACCTCGACGGCCAGGTCGTCGGCGTGAACACCGCGATCCTGTCGCCCAATGGCGGCTCGATCGGCATCGGCTTCTCGATGGCCTCGAACGTCGTCACCCGCGTGGTCGATCAGTTGCAGGAATTCGGCGAAACCCGCCGCGGCTGGCTCGGCGTGCGCATCCAGGACGTGACCGATGACGTGGCCGAGGCGATGGGCCTTGAAAAAGTGGCCGGCGCCCTGGTTACGGATGTCCCCGAAGGTCCCGCCGCCGAGGCCGGCATGGAATCGGGCGACGTGATCATGCAGTTCGACGGCTACGATGTCGAAGACACCCGCGGCCTCGTCCGCCGGGTCGGCAACACCTCCGTCGGCAAGACCGTGCGCGTCGTGGTCTTCCGCGATGGCAAGACCCAGACCCTGCGCGTGACGCTTGGCCGCCGCGAAGCAGCCGAAGGCGTCGTGCCAGCGGCCCAGCCCGGCGAATCCGAGGCACCGTCCGAGGTCGAAATCCTCGGCCTCACCCTGTCGCAGCTCGACGACGAACTCCGCAGCCAGCTGGAGCTGGACGACAACGCCTCCGGGCTCGTCGTGGCGGATATCGACAACCTGTCGGAAGCCTACGAAAAGGGTATGCGCGCCGGTGACGTCATCACCGAGGCCGGGCAGCAGAAGCTGTCCAGCATCTCCGATCTGGAAGACCGGATCGCGGATGCGCGCGAGGCGGGCCGCAAGTCGATCCTGCTGCTCGTCCGCCGCGCCGGCGAACCGCGCTTCGTCGCCCTGTCGCTGGACGCGGAAGAGGAAGACCCGCAGTAACACCGGCAGGTGATCGAACAAGAAAAACGGGCGCTCCCTCGGGGCGCCCGTTTCACGTTGGCGTCTCTGCTTGGCTAGCTGTGACGTCTTATGAGGTTGTTCAGAGCCATTGTCGGAGCTTGGCCATTGAGGGCTGAGTGTGGTCTTCGAAGGTTGAACCAGTCAAGCCATCGCTGCAGGTCAGAGTTGCGCGCAGCGGAGGAGGCGTAGGTCGCCCCAAGGGCCCAGTCGCGGATGAGGGTCTGGATGAAGCGCTCTGCCTTGCCGTTGGTTTTGGGCGTGTAGAGCCGGGTCCGGATGTGGCGGATGGTGTGTGCGTCGAGGACCTGGCGGAAGAGGCGCGATCGGTAGCATGGCCCGAGGTCGGTCTTCATCCGTTCGACCCTGATGCCGCGCGCGGCGAACCAGGCCCGCTCGCGGCCCAAAAAGGCGGTGGCGCTCTCCTTCCGCGCGTCGGGCAGGACCTCGACATAGGCCAGCCGGGTCGCGTCATCGACGGCGACATGGACAAGGTCCCAGCCCGCGCCGCGGCTCGATCCCTTCGTCCGTGACCCCGTGACGCGATGGCCCGACCGGTCGAAGCGACCCAGCTTCTTGATGTCGATATGGATCAGTTCGCCCGGCCTCTCCCGCTGATAGCGCCGGACGCGTGGCGGCGGATCGAGCGCCGCGCGTCGTCCGACACCATGACGGGCCAGCCACCGCGCGACGGTCGAGCGGGCCGGACCGAGGCGCTCGGCGATGACCGCCGCCGTCATGCGGAAGCGGCGGCGCAGATCGAGGATCAGGGCGATCCGGGCCTCACCGAGACGCCTTGGGCGCCGAACGGGCGCGCTTGCGCCATTGCCGAGCGCGCCATGACCGCCCTCCCGGTATCGTCGGAGCCATTTGTGGATCGTGCGCACCGACACGCCGAACGCCTCGGCGATCTGTCGGGCGGGCCGACCTGCGGCATGGCGGGCGACGACAAGCTTTCGACTATGAACAGTGAGGCGTGCACCTTGATGTGGGTTGTTCACCCTTCGGGGTCCTCGGCTGGAGTTTGGCGATTGCAGCCCAACTCCGAACCGGATGAAAAAACTACTGAGAGTTCACATCTACGCCGGCATCGGAAAGTCCCGCAGCGGCGTGTCCTTGCGCAGGTACAAGGGGTGCTTTGCGGATCCGTCCTTGTTGAGGCCCAGGCATTTCAGGGGCCGCCCGGTCGCTTCGACCGCCATCAGCGCATCGCGCACCACGCCGGCAAAACGCTGGTGCAGCTTGCCATAGGCCAGCACCACAAGCTCGGACTCCTGCGCCATCTCGACCAGCGCCGGCACGTTCTCGGCACTGCACGCCACCGCCGGATCGTGCGGAATATCCCTGGGCGACGTCGCCCGCCAGTCCAGCACGTTGCCCTTCAGGTACCGGGTGAATTCCCAGTCGCGGGCGAACATCAGTTCCCTGTGGCAGGTCGGGTCCGACGCCGCCGCATCCGCCACCGACGGGTTCATCCCGATGAACAGCACGGTGCGGGGCGCGGCCCCCTCCGGCGTCCAGTCCCGGATCAGCGCCTGGCGATACCGCCCGCAGTCGGAAAACCGCGCGCCACCCAGCACGCCGTCGGGCAGGCGCAGCCGGACCTTGCCGCCCGGGTCGTGCGCGGCTTGGGTCATTGCGCCACCGGCGCCAGGTTGAACACCCGGCTGGGGTAGAGCTCGCCCCCCTTGAAATGCCCCACGGCCACCGCGCGCCCTTTCAGGGCGGCCCAGCACTCATCGCCATACTCGACCGACCCGCCGATCACCGGCGCCGGGTTGCCGTGCCGCAGCCGCGCCGCGCTCATCTCGTTGCAGGTGACCATCGGCAGGTCGCACAAGCCCTCTTCCAGCGGCCTCAGGTGGTCGTCCAGCGCCGGGTCCTGCGCCAGCGCGTTCACCTGCTCCAGCGTCACGCCGTCCTCGGCCCGGAACGGCCCCGACCAGACCCGCCGCAGCGAGGCCACATGCCCGTGACAGCCCAGCGCCTCGCCCAGGTCGCGTGCGATCGACCGCACGTAACCGCCCTTGCCGCACACCATCTCAAGCTCGACCGTGTCGGCATCGGGCCGGTCCGTCAGCAACAGCTCCTCGACCCACAGCGGACGCGCCTCGACCTCGAAATCCTCGCCGTCGCGGGCGCGTTTATAGGCGCGCTCGCCGTCGATCTTGACCGCCGAGAACTTCGGCGGCACCTGCTGGATCTCGCCCAAGAACCCGCTCAGCGCGTCCTTGATCTCGGCGTCGCTCGGGCGCGCGTCGCTTTCGGCCACGACCTCGCCCTCGGCATCGTCGGTATTGGTGGCCTGCCCCAGCCGCACCAGGAAGCGATAGGATTTCAGCGCATCGGTGATGAACGGCACGGTCTTGGTGGCCTCGCCCAGCGCCACTGCCAGAACGCCCGTCGCCTCGGGGTCCAGCGTCCCGGCATGGCCCGCCTTCCTGGCCTGCAACGCCCAGCGCACCTTGTTGACCACCGCGGTCGAGGTCATGCCCGCGGGCTTGTCCACGACAAGCCACCCCGAAATATCGCGTCCCTTGCGCTTGCGCCCCATGATGCCGTCGCCTCTTTGCTGTCCGAAGGCCGCCGCGTACCGCAGCCCCCGGCACCTGTCAATTCGCGGGTCAATGCGCGGGCGCGATGCCCCGCCGCTCCCCCGGGCCGCCCGGAATCATCGGCGCCGGGTCAGGGCGCCACGACCCCCACGATCGGCCCCATCGGGAACCCGCCATCATGCCGGTCGAGCGCGGGCGCATACAGCCGCGAGATGCTCCCGTCGAAATACAGCGCCTGCGGCGTCTTCAGCACATCCCGGAACACCCGCGCGAAGCTGTGGAAATTCACCTTGTCCTCGGAAATCAGGAACCACGCGGTGCGCCCGTCGGCCGAGGTGCCGACCCCGTTGCGCACATGCAGGCTGTCGCTGTTCTTCAGAAAACGCGGATGCAGCTGGCCGTCGATCACCAGCATCGGCCCGGACTGCGTGGCATGGGTGCAGACCGGCCCTTCCCGGTCGAACCGCCTTGTCTCGAACACGTCGGCCCGGCCCTCGCCGATGCAGAACACACCGTTGGGCAGCAGGCCGAAATTCCCCGGTCCCTCGCGGGTGATCAGCCCCTTGGCCTCGCGTCCCGCCTCAACGTAATGGCCCACCGGGCTGCGGTCCTGATGATACATCCCGGCATTCATCGCAAAAAGCAGCTTACCGCCCTCGCCGCGCACCTGTCGCTCGACGCTGCTGAAACTGCCCAGCGGCGCGCCGGTCATCGGGTCGTTCAGGAACAGGCGCAGCGTTTCACTGCCGGCATCGACCTTGCAGGCGGTATACCGGCTGCCCTCGACGCTGATCTGCTGGCATTCCACGGCCTTGGCCGGGCCCGCCAGCAACGCCACAGCCAAAAGGACCCACCGCCACATCGGCTCAGTTCTCGACGTCGCGCCGCACGGCGTCCTGCGCAAAAAGCCGCCGCGTCTCGTCCAGCTGGTCGAACGTCTCGTCCAGCCGGAACCGCAGCTCGGGCGCGAACTTCAGGCCGACCTTCTTGCCGATGATCCGGCGCAACTCGCCCTTGTTGCGGCCCAGCAGGTCCAGCACATCGTCCTGGCCCTGCCCGCCCAGCGGCAGCACATAGGCTGTCGCCACTTTCAGGTCCGGCGAGGTCCGCACTTCGCCGACGGTCACCGACAGGCGGTTCAGCTCGGGGTCGTGAATGTCTCCGCGCGCCAGCACCTCCGCCAGCGTCCGCCGGATCAACTCGCCGACCCGCAACTGCCGCTGCGAGGGTCCGGGTCCGTCATGAAACTTGTTCTTTGCCATGGAACTGCATCTAAGCCCTGCATGGGTCTTTGCCAAGCGATGATCGCCGCGCTATGCAATGCGCACCAAAGAACGGAGATGGAAATGACCGACCTGCCGGGGATCGTGGTGACAGGCGCTTCGGGGCGCATGGGCCGGATGCTGACCGAAATCGTGACCGCCTCGGACCGGGCAAATCTGGTCGGTGCGCTGGAACGGCCCGGCCATGCCTGGATCGGTCAGGACCTGGGCGAGGCGATGGGCGGCGCGGCAAACGGCGTCACCGTCTCCGACGACCCGCTGGACACCATTTCCAGGGCCCATGCAATCCTGGATTTCACCGCACCAGCGGCCACCGTGGACTTTGCCGCGCTGGCGGCACAGGCCCGCTGCGTGCACGTCATCGGCACCACCGGGCTTGCCGACGAGGACCTGGCCAAGCTGGACGCGGCCGCCCGTCACGCCACGATCATACGCGCCGGGAACATGAGCCTCGGCGTCAACCTGCTCGTGCAACTGACCAAGAAGGTCGCCGCCGCGCTGGATGACGACTACGACATCGAGGTGATCGAGGCGCATCACAACCAGAAGGTCGATGCGCCCTCGGGCACCGCGCTGATGCTGGGGCAGGCAGCGGCGGACGGGCGCGGCGTGTCGCTGGATCAGGCCGCCGACCGCGGGCGCGACGGCATCACCGGCGCCCGGACGAAGGGCAATATAGGCTTCAGCGCCATTCGCGGCGGCGACATCGTCGGCGAACACGACGTGATGTTCGCCGCGGCGGGCGAACGGATCATCCTGCGCCACGTCGCCTCTGACCGGGCGGTCTTTGCCCGTGGGGCGCTCAAGGCCGCGCTGTGGGGCCAGGGGCGCAAGCCGGGGCAATACGACATGCTCGACGTGCTTGGCCTGAAAGAGGACTGACCGGGCCGAAACTGATCCAGATCGGCCGGCGCGCCGTAACATACATTGTTTGTTACAGGGAGTTCCGACGATGCGCCTGACTGTTCTTGCGGGTATCGCCGCGCTGTTGAGTGGCCCCGCTGCTGCGGAAAGTTTCGACCAGATCGACGACAGGTCCGAATTCGTTTCGGTCGTCGCCAACAAGAATCTCACCCGCTTGGGTATCACCCTGACGGTCACGCCGTCGGGACAGATCGAAGGCCGGGCCTTCGGTCGACCCGTCACCGGCGCGTGGCAGTGGAAATCGGGCTATTTCTGCCGCGACCTCTACTGGGGTCAGCGCAACCTTGGCGCCAATTGCCAGGCGGTGAGGGTTCAGGGCTCCACCGTCCGCTTCATCTCGGACCAAGGCACAGGCGACTACGCCGACCTGCAACTGCAATAGCGCCAACGGTGCATGGCATCGCTCAGAAGTCGATCGCGATGCCCTTCTTCTCCCAGTCGCCATAGCGCACGGGTTCGGGTCCCTTGCGCCCGCCCAGCTCCTTCGGCAGGGCAAGCGCCTCGGCGTCCTTGCGCCGCGCCTCGGCTTCGGCCAGGGCGCGCTGGGCTTCGGGTGGCAGGTCTTTGCGGTCTTCCGACATGGCCGGGCTTCCTTCCTCTTGATGCCACTGATATAGGCCAGCCCTGTTCAAAGGCCAAGGATGACCGATGCCCGCGCCCACCCCCCGCAGCACAGCCGTGGCCCTGCTCGACAAGGTGCTCGGCGACGGCCGCCTTCTGGCCGAACTCACCGCGCCGCTTGCGCGCCTCTCGCCGCCCGACCGCGCCCGGGCGCTGCGGCTGGCCAACGACACGCTGCGCGGCATGGACCGGGCCGACCGCCTGCTGGCGCGCCAATTGCGCAAGACGCCGCAGCTTCACGTCATGAACATCCTGCGCCTCGGCACGGTCGAGCTGTGCATGGGCGGCGACGCCCATGGCGTGGTGGACGAACTGGTGACGCTTGTCGGCACCCATCCGCGCTACAAGCGCCTGCGCGGGCTGGTCAACGCGATCCTGCGCCAGATGGCCGGTGACGCCGGCAAGCCGTGGAAGGACCTGCGCATCCCCCGCCTGCCCAACTGGCTGCGCGCTCCGCTGGTGTCGGCCTGGGGCAATGGCGCGGTCGCGGCGATGGAAAAGGCGCATTTCGCCGGCGCCCCGCTCGACCTGACGCTGAAGCCGGGAGAAGACCCCGCCGCCTGGGCCGACCGCCTCGGCGGCACGGCGCTGCCCACCGGCTCCGTCCGGATCGGCGACGCGGGCCAGGTCTCGGCCCTGCCCGGTTTCGAGGACGGCCACTGGTGGGTTCAGGATGCCGCCGCCGCCCTGCCCGTGCGCATCCTGGCGCCCCGCGCCGGCGAATTCATTCTCGATCTCTGCGCGGCACCGGGCGGCAAGACCCTGCAACTGGCCGCCGCCGGCGCCCAGGTCACCGCCCTCGACACCTCGGAAAAGCGCATGGCCCGCGTCACCGAGAACCTCGACCGCACCGGCCTGTCCGCCACCTGCGTCACGCAGGACGCCTTCGCCTTCACCGAAGGATCCTTCGACGCCATCCTCGTCGATGCGCCCTGCTCGGCCACCGGCACGATCCGGCGGCACCCCGACCTGCCCCACGCCAAGGACGGCTCCGACTTCGGCGCGCTGATCGAGCAGCAGGCGCGGATGATCGACCACGCCCTGACCCTGCTCGCACCCGGCGGGCGGCTCCTGTTCTGCACCTGCTCGCTGCTGCCCGACGAGGGCGAGGTGCAGATCGAAGAGGCGCTGGCCCGCCATCCGGGCCTCGCAACCGACACCGCCGCGCTGGACCGCCCCGGCATCGACCCGGCCTGGATCACCGCGGAAGGCGGCCTGCGCCTGCGCCCCGATCACTGGCCCGATCTGGGCGGCATGGACGGCTTTTACATCGCGCTTCTGCGCAAGGCCTGATCCCGCGCCCCGCCTTCCTTGCGTGACTTGGTGCGCGCGGCGGCGTATACTGACCCGACAACGCCAGGAAGAGCGTGCCGAGGCTGGGATTCGATGTCGACATCCGATCACGATCTACCGCGCGTGACGCGGTTCCTGAACCGTCTGGAGGCCCGGCGGTCCACCTTCGGCGGCCGTGTCGCGGCCTTCGTGTCGCAACCCGATCCCCGCACCATCGGCAGCTTCGCCCGCGGCCGCCAGCTCTGCGCCGGCAACTTTCTCTTTGCCGGCCACCTCGTCCGCGACCCCGACAAGACCCCGTGGGACATTCCGCCCCCCGACCTCGCCTTCTCGCGAGAGGTGCACGGCTTCACCTGGCTCGACGACCTGGCCGCCGCGGGCGACGCCCCGGCGCGGGCCTGCGCGCAGGCCTGGCTCTGGCGCTGGATCGAGCTTTACGGACGCGGGCGCGGCCCGGGCTGGAGGCCCGACCTGACCGGACGGCGCATCATCCGCTGGATCAACCACGCGATCTTCCTGCTGTCGGGCCGCACGCAACAGCAATCCGACCTGTTCCTGCGGTCGCTGGCGCAGCAAACCCTGTTCCTGTCCCGCCGCTGGCGCGCCACCACGCCCGGCCTGCCGCGGTTCGAGGCGCTGACCGGCCTTGTCTATGCCGGGCTGTCGCTCGAGGGCATGTCGGCCCGGGTCGCGCCCGCCTCTGCCGCGCTGGCCCGCGAATGCGCCCGCCAGATCGACGAACAGGGCGGCCTGCCCACCCGCAACCCCGAAGAACTGCTCGAGGTCTTCACCCTGCTCACATGGGCCGCCGAAACCCTGACCCAGGCAGGCCAGACCCCCCATCCCGCCCACTGGGCCGCGATCGAGCGCATAAGCCCCACCCTGCGCACCCTGCGCCATTCCGACGGCGGGCTCGCCCGCTTTCATGGCGGCGGGCGCGGGCTCGACGGGCGGCTCGACGCGGCGCTTGCCGCCAGCCAGATCAAGGGCCGCCATGCCAACGGCCTGTCGATGGGCTTTGCGCGGCTCAGCGCGGGGCGCTGTTCGCTGATCATCGACGCCGCACCCCCGCCCGAGGGGCGGGCATCGGCGGGGGCCCATGCCTCGACGCTGGCGTTCGAACTGACATCGGGCCGACGTCCGCTGATCGTCAATTGCGGCGCGGGCGCCAGTTTCGGCACCGCGTGGCGCCGCGCCGGCCGGGCCACGCCGTCGCATTCCACCCTCGTGCTGAACGGCCATTCCAGCAGCCGCCTGGGCAAGACCGCGCCCAAGCAGGACATGCTGACCGAAGGCCCCACCGAGGTGCCGATCCGGGTCAACCACGCGCCGGACGGCCTGACCTTCGAAGGCGGGCATGACGGCTATGTCAGGGGCTACGGCCTGACCCATGTGCGCAAGCTGGAAATGACCTTCGACGGCCGCGGCATCGCCGGAGAGGACATGCTGCTGGCGCTGACCGACGCCGACAAGCGACGCTTCGACCGGGCGCTCGACACGATGACACTGCAAGGCATCCCGTTCGATATCCGGTTTCACCTGCACCCGGACGTGGATGTGTCCATCGACATGGGCGGCGCGGCGGTGTCGATGGCGCTCAAGAGCGGCGAGATCTGGATCTTCCGGGCCGATGGCACCGCCCGCCTGTCGGTGGACTCCAGCGTCTATCTGGACACCAATCGCCTGAAACCGCGTGCGACCAAACAAATCGTTCTATCCGGGCGCGCGATGGAGTATGCGACCCGCACGAGGTGGTCACTGGCCAAGCCGCAGGACTCGCCGATCGGGATGCGCGATCTGGCGGAAGACGGGCGAACGCCGGTGGCCCTCAGCTGAACACGACCCAGGACTGCCACAAGGAATAGCTGCCCCATGACCGATCTCGCCCCCGTGCGCCGCGCACTTCTTTCCGTTTCCGACAAGACCGGGTTGATCGACCTGGGCCGCGCCCTCGCCCAGCGCGGCGTCGAGATGCTGTCGACGGGCGGCAGCGCCAGGGCGCTGCGCGACGCCGGGCTCGACGTGCGCGACGTGGCCGAGGTGACAGGCTTTCCCGAGATGATGGACGGGCGCGTCAAGACACTGCACCCGATGGTGCATGGCGGCCTTCTGGCGCTGCGCGACAATGACGACCATCTGGCGTCCATGGACGAGCACGGCATCGGTCCCATCGACCTGCTGGTCGTCAACCTCTACCCGTTCGAGGAAACCGCCGCCAAGGGCGCCGACTACGACACCTGCATCGAGAATATCGACATCGGCGGCCCCGCGATGATCCGCGCGGCGGCCAAGAACCACGCCTTCGTCAACGTCGTTGTGGATGTCGAGGATTACGAGGCGCTCCTGTCGGAACTGGACGCGCATGACGGCCAGACCACCTATGCCTTCCGCCAGAAACTGGCGCTCAACGCCTATGCCCGCACCGGCGCCTATGATGCCGCCGTCTCGGGCTGGATGGCCAGGGCCCTGGATCAGGCCGCCCCGCGCCGCCGCGCGGTCGCCGGACAGCTGGCCCAGACCCTGCGCTATGGCGAGAACCCGCACCAGGGTGCGGCGTTCTACACCGACGGCTCCGCCCGTCCCGGCGTGGCCACCGCGCGGCAGGTCCAGGGCAAGGAACTCAGCTACAACAACATCAACGACACCGACGCGGCCTTCGAGCTGGTCAGCGAATTCGCCCCCTCCGATGGTCCGGCCTGCGCCATCATCAAGCACGCCAACCCCTGCGGCGTGGCCCGCGCCGAGACGCTGAAAGAGGCGTATATGCGCGCCTTCGACTGCGACCGCACCTCGGCCTTCGGCGGCATCATCGCCCTGAACCAGCCGCTCGACGGCGCCACCGCCGCAGAGATCGCCGGCATCTTCACCGAGGTGGTGATCGCGCCCGGCGCCGACGACGACGCCAGGGCGGTGTTTGCCGCGAAAAAGAACCTCCGCCTTCTGGTCACCGACGGGCTTGCCGATCCGGCCGAGGCCGCGCTGATGCTCAAGCAGGTCTCGGGCGGCTACCTGGTGCAGGACAAGGACAGCGGACAGGTCTCGGAAAGCGACCTCAAGGTCGTGACCAAGCGCGCCCCGTCGGACCGGGAAATGGCCGACATGCTGTTCGCCTGGAAAGTCGCCAAGCACGTGAAATCCAACGCCATCGTCTATGTCAGGGACGGCGCGACCGTCGGCGTCGGCGCCGGCCAGATGAGCCGCGTCGACAGCTGCCGCATCGCCGCCCGCAAGTCCCAGGACATGGCCGCCGAACTGGGCCTCTCCGCGCCGCTGACCCAAGGCAGCGTCGTGGCCTCCGACGCGTTCTTTCCCTTCCCCGACGGCCTGCTGACCGCCGCCGAGGCCGGCGCGACCGCGGTGATCCAGCCGGGCGGCTCGATGCGCGACGACGAGGTGATCGCCGCCGCCGACGAGGCCGGGCTGGCCATGGTCTTGACCGGCATGCGCCATTTCCGGCACTAAGAGCCGAAACAATAAGCGGCCGGCACACGCAAGCGGGCCTTGAAGGAGAGCAGTATGCGCACGGTTGCTTGGGTCGCGGGTCTCGTATTCGTGCTCGACCAGATCACCAAATACTGGGTCGTGCAGGTGCTGGACCTCAAGACCGTCCGCTCGATCGAGGTCCTGCCGCCCTACCTGAACCTTGAGATGGCGTGGAACACCGGCATCAATTTCGGCGCCTTCGCCGGCGCCAGCAAGTGGATCTGGATCGCCGTCGCCCTGGTGATCGTGGCCGCGGTGCTGTGGTGGGTCCGGACCGATCCGCAGGGCCGCTGGCAGAAAATCTCGGCGGGCCTTCTGGTGGGCGGCGCACTGGGCAACGTCATCGACCGGCTGATCTACGGCGCCGTGGCCGATTTCCTGAACATGTCGTGCTGTGGCTTCACCAATCCGACATCTTTCAACGTGGCCGACATCGCGGTTTTCATCGGCGCATTCGGCATGGTAGTCTTCAGCGGCGACAGTAAAAAGGCGGCGTGACGTGCCGGTCCGAATACGATAAGGCTGGCGGAACGATGCAGGAGTGGGAAATGAAACGTCCGGCGATAATGGTCATGATCCTTGCGATGGCGCTGTCTGCCTGCGGCGCGCGCGACGGCGACGTCAAGCTGTCGCGGATCAAGAACACGGGCAACGGTCCCGAGGAGTTCAACATCGTCCCCGGCAAGCCGCTGCAAGCGCCCGACAGCTACCGCGCCCTGCCGGCGCCCACTCCGGGCGGCACCAACATCACCGATCCGACCCCCCGGGGAGACAGCGTGGCGGCCCTCGGCGGCAATCCCGCCGCGCTCGCGGATACCGGCATCGGCCGCGCCGACGGCGGCCTCGTGAACTATGCAAACCGCTTCGGCAGCGCCCCCGGCATTCGCCAGACCCTCGCGCGCGAGGATGCCGAGGTCCGCAGACAGCGCGGGCGGGTCAACATCCTGAACATCGGTATCAACGACGATTACAACCTCGCCTACAAGCGCCAGTGGCTGGATGCGCGGTCCGAGGCGGCGCGTTTGCGCAGCAGGGGCGTGCCCACACCGTCCTACCCGCCGGCAAACTCCAGCGACAGACGCCGCTGACCCGCTCACAACAAGGTCAACACCGTTGAAACGCGGCGCGGGCCGCGTATCTTCTGATCAACGCGTTTTCTGACCTCAGGGGGTTCTTCATGCGCAACTGGCTGTCCGGCCTATACTTTTGTTTTCTCGTCGCGACTCCGGCCTTCGCCGACGACGCGGTAACCACGTTCAGCCTCGACAACGGCATGGATGTCGTGGTGATCGAGGATCACCGCGCCCCGGTCGTGGTCCAGATGGTCTGGTACCGCGCCGGTTCCGCCGACGAAAAGCCCGGTGTCTCGGGCGTCGCCCATTTCCTCGAACACCTGCTTTTCAAGGGCACCGAAACCATGGAGCCGGGCGAGTTCTCGGCCACCGTGGCGCGCAACGGCGGCTCGGACAACGCGTTCACCAGCTATGACTACACCGCCTATTTCCAGCGTGTCGCCGCCGACCGGCTGGAGCTGATGATGAAGATGGAAAGCGACCGCATGGTCAATCTCCAGCTCGACGAGGAAGACATCCTGACCGAACGCGACGTCATCATCGAGGAACGCAACCAGCGCATCGAGAACAACCCCTCCGCGCTTTTCCGCGAACAGCAGGGCGCGGCCCAGTATCTCAATCACCGCTACGGCGTGCCGATCATCGGCTGGCAGCATGAAATGGTCGATCTCTCGCTCGACGACGCGCTGGACTATTACCAAACCTACTACGCCCCGAACAACGCCATCCTCGTCGTGGCCGGCGACGTCGATCCCGGCCAGGTGCGCGATCTTGCCGAAACATATTACGGCGTGATCCCCGCCAACCCGGATCTGCCCGAGCGCACCCGCGCACAGGAACCGCGCCAGCTTGCCGAACGGCGGATCTACTACCAGGATGCCCGGGTCGCGCAGCCGTATCTTCAGCGCTCCTACCTCGCCCCCGAGCGCGACAGCGGCGATCAGGAAAAGGCCGCGGCCCTGACGATCCTGGCCGAGGTTCTGGGCGACGGCACCACCTCGATCCTGAACGAGAAGCTGCAATTCGATTCCCGCGTCGCGGTCTATTCCGGCGCCTATTACGGCGGCCTCTCGCTGGACGACACGACCTTCAACCTCACCGTGGTCCCGGCCCCCGACGTCACCCTCGAAGACGCCGAAAAGGCGATGGACGACGTGATCGCCGGGTTCCTCGAAGACGGGTTTTCCCAGGAACGGCTCGACCGGATCAAGACCCAGGTGCGCGCCTCGGAAATCTACGCCCGCGACGACGTCAGCGCGCTGGCCAACCGCTATGGCCGCGGCCTGACCCAGGGGCTGACGGTCGAGGATATCCAGGCCTGGCCCGACATCCTGGAACAGGTCACCGTCGATGACGTCATGGCCGCCGCACGCGATCTCTTCGCGCAGGACAACAATTCCGTCACGGGATACATCACCGCACAGGAGGTGACTCAATGATCCGCTTGGTTCTTGCCGCGTTCATGCTGTTCACCGCGCTGCCCGCGCGGGCGGACGTCGACATCCAGGAAATCACCACGCCCGGCGGCATCGACGCCTGGCTGGTCGAGGATCACTCGATCCCCTTCGTCGCGCTGGAGTTGCGATTTCGCGGCGGCACGTCTCTCGATGCGCCTGGCAAACGGGGCGCCGTCAACCTGATGACCGGCCTTCTCGAGGAAGGCGCCGGCGATCTCGATGCCCGTGCCTTTTCGCGCGCGGCGGACTCCCTTGCCGCGTCGTTTTCCTACGACGCCGGGCCGGATTCGCTTTCGGTGTCGGCCCGCTTCCTGACCGAGAACCGCGACGACTCCATGGCGCTTCTGAAGGACAGCCTTGTCGAGCCGCGCTTCGACGAAGAGGCCATCGAACGGGTTCGTGCGCAGATCCTGTCAATCATCCAGTCCGACGCGAAGGACCCGCAACAGATCGCGCGCGCTCGGTTCGACAGCCTGGTCTACGGGGATCATCCCTATGGCAGCGACGAAAACGGCACCGCCGACAGCGTCGGCGCCCTTAGCCGCGAGGATATCGTCGCGGCGCATCGGGCGACCCTGGCCCGCGACCGTCTCTATGTCAGCGCGGTGGGCGACATCGACAGCGAAGAGCTCGCGTCGCTGCTCGACACGCTTCTCAGCGACCTGCCCGAGTCCGGCGCGCCCCTGCCCGATGACGCCACGCTCAACCTGCCCGGCGGAATCAAGGTCGTCGATTACGCGACGCCGCAATCCATCGCCATCTTCGCGCAGCCCGGCCTGGAACGCGAAGACCCCGATTTCTTTCCGGCCTTCGTGCTCAACCACATCCTCGGCGGCGGCGGCTTCGAAAGCCGGCTGATGACCGAGGTGCGCGAAAAGCGCGGGCTGACATATGGGGTTTATTCCTACCTCGCCGACCGTGACGACGCGCAGGTCTGGATGGGCAGCGTCGCGTCCGCCAACGATCGCGTGGCCCAGGCGGTCGAGGTCATCCAGGCCGAGTGGCAGCGCATCCGCGAAGAGGGCGTGACCCAGGAGGAACTGGACGACGCCAAGACCTATCTCACCGGCGCCTATCCGCTGCGGTTCGACGGCAACGGCACGATTGCCAACATCGCCGTCGGAATGCAGATGGACGGCTTGGGGACCGAGTACATCGCCAACCGCAACGACAAGGTGAACGCCGTCACGCTCGAAGACGTCAACCGCGTGGCCCGGGAATGGCTCGACCCCGAGGCGCTGACATTCGTGGTCACCGGCCAGCCCGAAGGCCTGACCGACACACTGAACTGAAGCGTCACGCGCCCCGCCCCGGACCGTGCGGGGCGTTCATGACCTCGCAATATTCCGGTCGAACCGCACGGTCCGTTCACCTTTTTCATCGCCCGCCCGCCGCACCGCGGCGGTGTACGGGGGGTGCACGGGGGGTGCACGCGTGTCACCCCCCGTTTCCGGGCCTCGCGCCGGCGTTAACCCGCCCGTCCGGTGGTTCAGGATATCCTGGATTTGCCCCTTCCGGCGCGCGTCGCCCGCTACGCGTTCCACTGAACAGCGCCGAAACCCTCGATATCGTAGCCCCCATAGGCCTCCGCCCGCGCCCGGAAGGCATCCGAGCCACAGAAGGTCATAAGCGCCTGGAAAGGCGGCTCAAACCACGCCTTTCGGTCAACCAGCAACGCGAATTCCTCGTCGATGACAGGCACGAAATCCAGCCCGTAACTCCGCGCAACCGCTTCCAGCCCAAAGGTCGTATCCGCCGCCCCGCGCCGGACCGCCTCCACGGCCTCGTCCTCGGTCCTGGCGACCTCCGCCAGGTCCAGCGCGCCCAGGTCCAGCCCCTCCCGCTCCGCCAGGTGCCGCAACAGCGTATCCGTACCCGATCCCGCCTGCCGCGGAACAAGCCGAAACCCCTCAAGATCCCCAAGAGAATCAGGCACTTGCCCCCCGGGCCGGACCACGAGTCCACGCCGCCGCACCGCGAACCGCACAAGAACCGCATTCTGCCGCGAGGCCGCTTTCGAGACAGCGGGCACGTTCCAGAGATTGGTGGTGGCATCGAGGATATGCAGGCCCGCCGCGATGCCCTCGCCGGTGGTGAACCGTTCAAGCCCGTCATTCGAGCCGTCATGCAACGTGGCCAGCCCACAGCGCGACTGGCGGATCGCCCAGTCCAGCAAGGGGTCGTGACTGCCAAGCACGATGGGCGAGCGCGGCTTGGAAAGCTTGCCCTGCCCATCCCCCCCGCCCGACTGTGCCCGAGCGATCCAGGTCCGGATTTCGTTGGCCGGGAACAGCAGCTTTCCGGTCGCGCGCGAACACGGCACCGCGCCCGAAGCGGCAAGGTCATAAACCTTGCGTTCCTTGAGGCGCAGAAGCTCGGCCAGCTCCCTGACGGTCAGGTATTCGTGATCGGGAAGGTCAAGTTCGGCCATGGCACCTGATTAAGGATGTTGGGACGGCGGGTGCACCACCGCCCCGACATATCTATCAGTTTTCCGATGCGTTCGGGAAGAACAGTTGCTGGTCGGCCACTTTGTAGGCTGCGATCGCCTCCTGCCCTTCGTCCGAGACCAGCCAGTCGGCAAATGTCTGCGCGGCGTCCACGTTCACGCTGGGACACTTCTCGGGATTGACCGGAATCACCCCGTACTGGTTGAACATGTCCTCGTCACCCTCGACCTGGATCTGGTAGTCCTGCTTGTTGTCAAAGCTGATCCAGGTGGCGCGGTCGGTCATCACGTAGGCCCCCATGCCGATGCCGGCATTGAGCGTGGCGCCCATGCCCGAGCCGGTCTCGCGGTACCAGTCGCCGCTGGCCGCAGTGGGATCGACGCCGCTGTCGGACCACAGCGCCATTTCCTTCTTGTGGGTGCCACTGTCATCCCCGCGCGAGGCGAAAAGCGCACCCGCCTCGGCGATCTTGGACAGCGCGCCCTGCACGTCGTCCGTGCCGCCCACGCCCGCCGGGTCGCCCTCGGGGCCGACGATGACGAAGTCGTTATACATCAGGTCCGTGCGCGCGGTGCCGAACCCCGCTTCGACGAATTTTTCCTCGGACGGCTTGGCATGCACCAGCAACACGTCGCCATCGCAATTCTCGGCGTTCTTGATCGCCTGGCCGGTACCGACGGCCACGACGTTGACCTGGATGCCGGTCTTGTCCTGAAAGATCGGCAGCAAGTAGTCGTAAAGGCCCGAGTTTGCCGTCGAGGTCGTGGATTGCACGATGATCGACTGATCCTGCGCCCAGGCGCCGCCCGTGAGGGCCAGCACGACTGCGGCCGCACCGAATGATTTCATTTGCATGATGGATACTCCCTTTCGTGAAGTCTTTCAGACGACGATTTCGCCGTTCAGGTAGTCCCGCGCCGCCTTGCTCTGCGGTTCGGGAAAGAAGTCTGCGGCGCGGCTGTGTTCTGCGATGCCGCCACCGCTGAGAAACAGGATGTCGTCGGCCATGCGCCGCGCCTGCCCCATGTCGTGGGTCACAAAGACGATGCGCACGCCGCGCGCGCTGGCGTCCCGGACGATCTTTTCAATGGCCAAGACCGACGCGGGGTCGAGGCTGGCCGTGGGTTCATCGAGGAACAGCACTTCGGGATCCGCCGCCAGCGCGCGGGCCAGCGCCAGTCGCTGCGCCTCGCCCCCAGACAGGAGGCGCGCCGGCTGATGGGCCTTGTGGGCCAGCCCGACGTGATCGAGAAGCGCCGCGGCCCGCGCGCGGTCCTTGCCACGGACCTTCAGGACGAAATCGACATTGGCCGCCACCGACCGCCGCAGCAGAACAGGTTTCTGAAAAACCAGCGCCTGTCGCGCGGTGACGTCCCGCGGCCCCTGCCCGCGCCAGTCGATACTGCCCGAGGTCGGGGGAAGTAGCCCGTGCAAGAGCTTCAGCAGCAGGCTCTTGCCTGCGCCATTGGGGCCCATGACCATGGTGCAGCCGGAGGGCCCGAGATCAAAACCGACGCCATCGAGCACGGTCGTCTTGCCGAAGCGCAGACCGAGGTTACGCACCGCCAGCGGCAGGATCGCGGCAGGCCGCGCGGACGGGGCCAATTCGCGGCTCAGAGGAAGCGCCGCATCAGACATAGGCTTGCCGGGCCGCGGTCATGCGCACCGATTGCACGGCGGCATTGACGCCCAGGGCAATGATCAAAAGGATGATGCCAAGCGCCAACGCTAGCGCGAGGTCGCCCTTGGAGGTCTCCAGCGCGATTGCGGTGGTCATGACCCGCGTCAGGTGGTCGATATTGCCACCGACGATGATGACCGCGCCCACCTCGGCCACCGCACGGCCAAACCCGGCCAGCCCCACCGTCAGCAACGAATACCGCGCATCCCACAAAAGCGCTTGCACGGTCTGAAGCTTGGTCAGGCAAAGCGACCGGAATTGCTCGGCATACTCGGCGTGCAGATCTTCCAGCACCTGTCGTGACAGCGCCGCGACGATCGGGGCGATTAGGATGGTCTGGGCGATGATCATTGCGGTGGGCGTGTAGAGCAGCCCCAGAAAACCAAGCGGACCCGAGCGTGAGAGGTGAAGATAGACGAGCAGGCCGACGACCACCGGCGGAAGCCCCATCAGCGCGTTCATGACGATCAGGACGGCGTTGCGCCCGGGAAAGCGCCCGGTGGCCACCAGCGCTCCGATCGGCAGGCCGATCAGGCAGGCCAGCACGGTAGCCGTCAGGCTTACGCGCAGAGACAACAGAACGATTTCGATCAGATCCCCATCACCCGAGGCGACGAGGTCGAGCGCGAGGCCGAAAGCTTCTCCAATAGACTGCAAAATTTCCCACCTTGCAAATCTTACGTTCCCTCGCACACTATGCGATCCAACGGATAAAGTTCAAGTACGGCAATGCGTGAAAAGAAATTCTACGTTCCGACGACGGCTGCCTTGTTTCCTGCGCCGTACCGGGAACTGCAAAATTTACGGAGGTCGCCGTGAGTGGCTCTGACATTCGCCCCGGTGAGACAATCGTGGACCTGCCCGCTCCCGGCGACGCGGCGCTGCGCTTTATTGGCACGATCCACACGCCCTGGCTGCGGCGCGAGGACTGTCCGCGACAGGGCCGAAGCGACGGGCCGCAGTGCCGGATCGAGTTGGATCCAGTCTGGCGTCCTGCCCTGAAAGGGCTGGAAGACTACGAAATGATCGAAGTGCTTTACTGGCTGGACCGCAGCCGCCGCGATCTTGTTTGCCAAAGCCCGCGCAGCGACGGCGCGACCGTCGGAACCTTCGCCTTGCGCTCGCCGGTGCGGCCCAACCCTATCGGCACGTCGCTTGTCCGGTTGCTGAGCATCGAAGCAAACACGCTGATCGTGCGTGGCCTGGATTGCCTCGACGGCACGCCGCTGATCGACATCAAGCCTAACCGCTGCGCCTTTACCCCCGTGGCGCCCCCGAAATCCTGAACGATCCTGAAGACGAACAATGGGAAATTCACCATGCGACACGCATTCCTGCTGGCAGCGGCCCTCGGCCTCACGATGAACCAAGCCCAGGCGCAGGACCTCTCGCTTTACGCCGCGGGCAGCTTGAAAGCCGCACTGTCCGACGTGGCCGCGGACTTTGCCGAGACCTACGGCACGCCGGTCACGACCACTTTTGGTCCCTCCGGCCTGATGCGCGAACGGATCGAGGCGGGAGAGACGGCGCATGTCTTCGCCTCTGCAAACATGCGCCACCCCCGGACGCTGGAGAGCACCGGCAAGGGCGGCCCCGTCGCGCTCTTTGCCCGCAATCGCCTGTGCGGTCTGGCACGACCCGAGGTGGAGGCGACGTCCGAGACGTTGCTCGATGTCATGCTCGACGAAAACATCCGCCTGGGCACGTCCACGCCCAAGGCGGACCCGTCCGGCGATTACGCGTTTCAACTGTTCGACAAGTCCGGCCATGCCGACGCGCTCAGGGCCAAGGCCCTGCAATTGACCGGCGGGCCCGACAGCGCCACGCCGCCCGAGGGGCGCAACACCTATGCCTGGGTTCTCGACAGCGACCAGGCCGACCTGTTCCTGACCTATTGCACCAACGCCGTTCTGGCCCGCAAGGAAGTGCCGGACCTGCAAATCGTGCAGGTCCCCGACCCGTTGTCGGTGGGGGCCGATTACGGCCTGATTGTGCTTGATGGCGCCCCACCCGAGGCATCGAAACTCGCGCTGCACATCCTGTCGCCGGCGGGCCAGTCGGTCTTGGCGGAGTACGGTTTCGACGCCGCCGCGGTGCCGAAAGGAGAGTGACGTGAGATACCTGCTTCTGCTGCTGTTGCTGGTGGCGCTGCCGGTGCAGGCGCGCACGATCACCGACAGCGCCGGGCGGATCGTTGAGATTCCAGACGACGTGACCACCGTGTTTGCCGCCGGGCCACCGGCCGCCATCCTGCTATACATCATGAAGCCCGAGGCGATGACCGGCTGGCCCCGCGCCCTGCGTCCCGAGGAACGCGACTATATCGCCTCGCCCTATCGCGACCTGCCCGAAACCGGCCGCCTGACCGGGCGCGGCGGCGAGGCGAACCTGGAGCGCGTGCTGCAGATCGAGCCCGATCTGATCCTCGATTTCGGTTCGGTCAGGGACACCTATATCGACCTTGCGGACCGTGTGCAGGACCAGACCGGCATCCCGTATATCCTGATCGACGGGCGGTTCGAGAACACGCCCGCCGCGCTGCGCCTTCTGGGCGAGGCTGTGGGTGTGCCGGAACGCGGTGAGGCGTTGGCCGAAGACGTCGAGGCCACCTTTGCCCAGATCGACGCCATTCTGGAGGACGTCCCCGAGGAGGACCGCCCCCGCGTCTATCTGGCCCGTGGTCCCGAAGGGCTGGAGACGGGGATGAAAGGATCGATCAATTCCGAGATCATCGAGCGCGCGGGCGGGCGCAACGTGGCCGACGATGGCGGCGCGACGCGCGGTCTGGTGCAGGCGTCCATGGAACAGGTGATCGTGGCCAACCCGGACACCATCGTGACTTGGGACCCCAATTTCTTCGGCAAGGTCTTTGACGACCCGCTGTGGCAGGGCATCGATGCGGTCGAGGACGGGCGGGTCTACCTGTCGCCAACCGCCCCCTTCGGCTGGATCGACCGACCACCGTCGCTCAACCGGATAATGGGCCTGAGATGGATGGCCGGATTACTGTATCCTGACCGGTGGGAGGGCGATCTGCGCGCAGAGACCCGCGCCTTCTACGAACTCTATTATCATGTCGACCTGAGCGACGAGGAACTTGAAAGGCTGCTGGCATGGGCCGAGGGACGACCGCCGAACTGAAAGGCTCAAGGCCCGGCCTGACCTTGACCGGCGGCCTTGCCCTGAGCGTGGCCGTACTTGCCTTCGGCGCGGTCATGATCGGCCCCTATGGCCTGTCTCCGGGCCAGACACTGGCGGCATTGCTGGGGCAAGGAGAGAGCCAGGCCGAGATCGTGGTATGGAACATCCGCCTGCCCCGAGTCGGCGCGGCGCTGCTGGTGGGGGCGGCGCTGGCGGCAGCGGGGGCCAGTTATCAAGCGCTGTTCCGCAACCCGCTGGTGTCGCCGGATATCCTGGGCGTGTCCGCCGGTGCCGGGCTTGGCGCGGTTGCCGGGATTTTCCTGTCGCTGCCGGTGGCGGCGATCCAGGCGTCGGCCTTTGTCGGTGGCATGGCAGCGGTGGGCGTCGTGACGCTGGTGGCGTCGATGGTGCGCAACACCGACCGGACGCTGACGCTGGTGCTGATCGGCGTGGTGGTCGGCGCGCTGGCCGGGGCGGCGACGTCGCTCTTGAAGGTCATGGCCGACCCCTATGACCAGTTGCCGGCGATCACCTTCTGGCTTCTGGGCTCGCTGGCTGCGATCACCACCGAGGATATCGGGCCCGCCCTGCCCATGGTGCTGATCGGCCTCGTTCCGCTGGCCCTGCTGCGCTGGCGGATCAACGTCCTCAGCCTCGGCGACGAGGAAGCGCGCGCGCTGGGCGTCGAGGCCGGGCGCACGCGGTTCCTGGTAATCGCCGCCGCCACGCTGATCACCGCGAGCGTCACGGCGCTGGCGGGCGTGGTGGGCTGGGTCGGGCTGGTCATTCCGCATATCGCGCGGATGATCGTCGGCCCCGGCTTTGGGCGGCTCTTGCCCGCCTCGGTGCTGATCGGGGCGGGCTATCTTCTGATCGTCGACACGGCGGCGCGAACGATGGCGCAGGCCGAAGTGCCGCTGGGTATCTTGACCGCGGTGATCGGCGCGCCCTTCTTCGTCTGGCTGCTGGCCCGGGGCCGCCGGGGGTGGTCGTGATGCTGGAGGCACGGGACCTTGCCATAGGATACGGAAACGCGCAGGTGGGCGCGGAACTGCGCCTGTCGGTTCAGGCCGGAGATATTCTATGCCTGCTTGGCCCCAACGGGTGCGGGAAAACCACGCTCTTCCGCACCTTGCTGGGGCTGCTGCCGCCGCTGGCCGGTGAGGTCCGCCTAGGCGGCACGCCGATCTCGGCGCAGCGCCGCGCCGAGATTGCCCGGCGCATCGCCTATGTCCCGCAAGCCCATGCCCCGCCATTTCCGTTCGAGGCGCTGGAGGTGGTCCTGATGGGGCGCACCGCGCGGCTGGGGCCGTTTGCCCAACCGGGCGAGGCGGATCGTGATGCGGCACAAAAGGCCATGGATCAGCTTGGGATCGGCGACCTTGCCGCCCGCGATTATTCGCGCCTGTCCGGCGGTCAGCGCCAGCTTGTGCTGATCGCGCGGGCGCTGGCGCAGGACACGCCGCTTATCGTGATGGACGAGCCCACCGCAAGCCTCGATTTCGGGAACCAGGCACAGGTGCTGGCGCGGATCGCCAGGCTGGCGCAGGGCGCGTCGTCCGAGCGGCGCGGGATCATCCTGTCGACCCATGACCCCGACCAGGCCTTTGCGCTCAATGCCTGCGTCCTGCTGATGCACCAGGGCCGGATCATCGCCGACGGCCCGGCCAGCGATGTGCTGACCGCGCGCAACCTCAGCACGGTCTACGGCATCCCCGTGACCGTCGAGACCACCGGGTCAGGCCGAAAGGTCTGCCTGCCGTCCCTTCACCCTCAGTCGGACCCGACGATCACGTCCGACGCCTTGACGATTGCGTAGGCCGTCTTGCCGACCTCAAGCCCCAACTCCTCGACCGACGCATTGGTGATCATCGCTGTCACCATGGTGGCGCCGCCAACGTCGATCTGCACGGTCGCGTTGACCGCGCCCTTGTCGATGGCGGTCACGGTTCCGGCGAGCTTGTTGCGTGCGCTGAGTTTCATGGCTTGTATCCCCTGTCATCGTGAATTTCGTGCTGACGATATGAAGCACAAGTCCGATCTCAGCAACCCCACGCAGGTTTCGCAACGCCCTCAGCATCGGGAGCCGTTGCGATGAGGCGGCACGCGTCGGACCGGCTTCGCTTTGACCTGCGCGAAGTGAACGGGGCCCTGGGGGATCTCGGCACGCTGCTGCCGCTGACTATCGGGGCCATTGCCCTCGTGGGTCTGTCGGCGACACAGGTGCTGCTGGGCTTCGGCCTGTTTTACATCGCGACCGGCCTGATCTACCGGCTGCCGGTCCCGGTCCAGCCGATGAAGGCTATCGTCGCCGTGGCGCTGATGGTCGAGATCTCGCCGGCCTCCATCGCGCTCAGCGGAATGCTGATCGGCTCGGCACTGCTATTGCTGGGAGTAACGGGCATCATAGACCGCATCGCGCGCCTGGTGCCGCAATCGGTGCTGACCGGGCTTCAGTTGGGACTGGGCCTGGGATTGGCCTGGATATCGCTTGGGCTGATGGCCGGGCAGCCGCTCATCGGGCTGCTGTCGCTGGGGATTGCGGCTGCGGCGTTGCGGCTGGGGACACACGCGGCCCTGATGACGCTGGGTTTCGGCGTGACGGCGGGCCACTTCGTCGGTCACGAGGCCCTGCCCGATCTGGCTGGCGCTGCGGCTGCGGGCTGGCTGGCGCCGGTTCCAAACCTTGAAGACATGCGCATCGCCATTACCGACCTCGCCCTGCCGCAGCTTGCCCTGACCCTGACCAACGCGGTGATCCTGACCGCGATCGTGGCCCATGACAGCTATGGTGCGCGCGCCGCGCGGGTGACGCCGAAGCGTCTGTGCCTGACCTCGGGTATCGCCAACCTGGCCTTGTCCCCCTTCGGAGCGCTTCCGATGTGCCACGGCGCCGGGGGTGTCACGGCGCATCACCGTTTCGGCGCGCGCAGCGGCGGCGCGCCGGTGATGCTTGGGGCCGCGCTGCTGCTGGTGGCGCTGCTGCCGGAAGACCTGCGGCACATGGCACTGCTGGCGATCCCGTCCGCAACGCTGGGGGCCTTGTTGCTGGTTGCCGCGGTCGAGCTTGCCGCCAATCGCCGGCTGTTCGATGCCAGACCCTCTTGCAGGCCCGGCATCGCGATCACCGCGCTCGCGACGCTTCTGGGCAACCCGCTGATCGGGCTGATCCTCGGCACGCTTGCCGAGGCGGTTCGAAAGGCCGTTCTTGCCCACCTGTCGGACCAAAAAGCGGACCGCCCGCAATGACGACGCCACAGCGTTGGGCCCTGGTTTCGAGACAGCCGCGTCCGGAAAAGGACCGGCCATTCAAGATATCTATCAGGACGGCCGATTTCGATTGGCTTTACCCAAATGATTGACAAGCTGGAAATGTTCATCGCCGTGGCCAAGGAAGGCCATTTCGGTCGCGCGGCCTCCGGCCTGGGCATCACACAGCCGACCCTGTCTAACGGGATCAAGACGCTGGAAGACCAGCTTGGCGTGCAGCTGATCTTTCGCGGCTCGCGCTTTGGCGGGCTGACGCCGGAAGGCCAGACCGCGCTGGACTGGGCCAAGAAGATCGTCGGCGACACGCGGCAGTTGCGCGAGGAAATGCGGGTCAAGCGCGATGGCTTGTCGGGGCAGTTGCGCATTGCCGTCATTCCGACGGCCCTGACGGTGGCGGCGCGGCTGTGTCAGCGCTTCAATGCCAGGCATCCGAAGGTTCACTTCACCATACTTTCGCGCACGTCGATCGAGATCATGTCGATGCTCGACAACCTGGAGGCGGATGCGGGCATTTCCTATCTCGACAACGAACCGATGGGGCGGGTCAGTACCGAGCCGTTGTACGAAGAGCGGTACATGCTTGTGTGCACGAACGATTCCCCATTCGTGAACCGGCATAATGTCGCGTGGGAGGAACTGTCGGGTGAAAAGCTCTGCCTGCTGACCCCGGACATGCAGAACCGCCGCATCATCAACCGGAATTTCTCTGCGGCCAACGTCTCGCCGGAAACCTGCATCGAGTCGAACTCGACGATCGTCCTGGTGGCGAATGTCGAATCCGGCGGCTATCTGACAGTGCTTCCCGAGGAGCTGGCGCGCTTCCTCGTGGCCGGAAAGCCGCTGACCGTCGTGCCGCTGACGGGCCGCGAGCCGTCTCACGCGGTCGGCCTCGTGGCCCCGTTCCGAGAGCCCCATACCCCTGTTCTGGATGCCCTTCTGCGGACCGCGAGGAAGCTGTCGAAAGCGGATTGATAGCCTATCTCTATCGGTCGACCGATCTGCGATATTGTCGTCGGCCCGCACCTTCTGTCTGCTTGGCGCAATTGGACGCAGGAGGTTAGCCCATGCAATCAGCCGCCCCCACACCCACCGAAGACGAGATCGCCGCGCTTATCGAGGCGAATGCCGATCTGGAAGGTCCGTTGCTGCCGATACTGCACGCGTTGCAGGAGAGCTTCGGGCACATTCCGCAGCCTGCCATGCAGATGATCGCGGATCGGCTCAACATCACCAAGGCCGAGTTGCACGGTGTCATCAGCTTCTACCACGATTTTCGCGAGGCCCCTGCCGGCAAGCATGTTCTGAAGATCTGCCGCGCCGAGGCCTGCCAGGCGATGGGCGGCAACGCGCTGGCCGAAGAGACGCTGGCAAAGCTGGGGCTGGACTGGCACGGCACCACGATCAACGGCGCTGTCACGGTCGAGCCCGTCTATTGCCTTGGCCTGTGCGCCTGCGGCCCGGCCGCGATGCTGGACGACCGCTGTGTAGGCAAGGTGGACCGCAATCGCATGGATGCACTGCTGGCCGAGGCGGGCGCATGAAGATCTATGTTCCCATGGACAGTGCCGCCAAGGCGCTTGGCGCTGACGCGGTGGTCGCGGCCCTGAAACAGGCCGCGCCCGAGGCGCAGATCATCCGCACCGGAACCCGTGGCATGATCTGGCTGGAACCGCTTGTCGAGGTCGAGATCGACGGGGTTCGCCACGGTTTCGGACCCACAACGCCGGACGACACGGCAGCCATCTTCGATGGCAGCAGCGCCAAGGCGCTTGGCCCGGTGGACGACCTCGAATGGATGAAGCGCCAGACCCGGCTGACCTTTGCCCGCGTCGGTGTGATCGACCCGCTATCGCTGGACGACTACGAGGCGCATGGCGGCCTTGCCGGGCTGAAACGCGCGCTATCGATGACCGGCCAGCAGATTGTGGACGAGGTCAAGACCTCCGGCCTGCGTGGCCGTGGCGGCGCTGGCTTCCCGACGGGGATCAAGTGGCAGACCGTGCACGACGCGGACGCGCCGCAGAAGTACATCGTCTGCAATGCCGACGAGGGCGACAGCGGCACCTTCGCCGACCGCATGATCATGGAGGGCGACCCCTTCACCCTGATCGAGGGCATGGCCATTGCCGGACTGGGGGTCGGGGCGACCAAGGGGTATGTCTACCTGCGCTCCGAATACCCCGATGCCATCGCGGTGATGACCCGCGCGGTCGAGATCGCCCGCGCCGAGGGCGTCCTTGGCGAGAATATCCTCGGCTCGCCGCACAGCTTTGACATGGAGATCCGCAAGGGCGCGGGCGCCTATGTCTGCGGCGAGGAAACGTCCCTGCTGAACTCGCTCGAAGGCAAGCGCGGGGTTGTTCGCGCCAAGCCGCCGCTGCCGGCGCTCGAAGGATTCATGGGACGCCCGACGGTGGTCAACAACGTCATCAGCCTGGCCACCGTGCCGGTGATCTTCGAGAAAGGCGCCGAGCATCACGCCAGCTTCGGCATCGGCAAGTCGCGCGGCACCATCACGCTTCAGATCGCGGGCAACGTGGCGCGTGGCGGCCTGTTCGAGACCGGGTTCGGTGTGACGCTGGGCGAGGTGATCGACGACCTTGCCGGCGGCACCGCCACCGGCCGCCCGTTCAAGGCGGTGCAGGTCGGCGGGCCTCTCGGCGCTTACATGCCACGTTCGAAATTCGACGCGCCCATGGGATACGAGGAATTCGGCGCCGAGGGCGGGCTCATTGGCCATGCCGGGCTGGTGGTGTTCGACGATTCCGCCGATATGCTGGGCATGGCGCGCTTCGCGATGGAGTTCTGCGCCGTGGAAAGCTGCGGCAAGTGCACCCCCTGCCGGATCGGCGCGGTGCGCGGGGTGGAAACCATCGACCGCATCGCACGCGGCGATGCCGACGCCGTGACCATCCTCACCGACCTCTGCGAGACGATGACCGACGGGTCGCTTTGTGCTCTGGGCGGCTTCACGCCCTATCCTGTCATGTCCGCGCTGACCCACTTCCCCGACGAATTCTCGACCGCCAAGGAGGCCGCAGAATGAAAGACCTGATCATTCCCGACGACCGCGACATGGGCACCCCCGCCAAGACGGGCGAACCCGTGACCCTGACCATCGACGGCTTCGAGGTGACCGTCCCCGAAGGCACCAGCGTGATGCGCGCGGCGGCCGAGGCGGGCATCCAGGTTCCCAAGCTCTGCGCCACTGACAGCCTTGACGCGTTCGGCTCCTGCCGCCTTTGCGTGGTGGAGATCGAAGGCCGGCGCGGCACGCCCGCGTCCTGCACCACGCCCGTTGCCCCCGGCATGGCCGTGCACACGCAGTCGAAGAAAGTGCGCAAGATCCGAACCGGGGTGATGGAGCTTTATATCTCCGACCACCCGCTCGATTGCCTGACCTGCTCGGCCAATGGCGATTGCGAGTTGCAGGACATGGCCGGCGCCGTGGGCCTGCGCGACCAGCGCTACGAGGCCGGACGCAACCATTACGACGCCAAGGGCGGCACGCTGGCGCAGGGCGACATCCGCGCCCGTGCCCCGCAGGGCGACAAGGGCAATCCCGAGTACATCCCGGCGGACACCTCGAACCCCTATTTCAGCTATGATCCCAGCAAATGCATCGTCTGCAACCGCTGTGTGCGCGCCTGTGAAGAGGTGCAGGGCACCTTTGCCCTGACGATCGAGGGGCGCGGATTCGAGTCGCGCGTCAGTGCGGGCACCGCCGAGGACGATTTCCTCGCGTCGGACTGCGTCAGCTGCGGCGCTTGCGTGCAGGCCTGCCCCACCGCGACGCTGCAGGAAAAATCAGTGATCGAGATGGGCACGCCCGACCGGTCTGTCGTGACAACCTGCGCCTATTGCGGCGTCGGCTGTTCCTTCAAGGCCGAGATGCAGGGCGACGAGCTGGTCCGCATGGTGCCCTACAAGCACGGCAAGGCGAACCGGGGGCATTCCTGCGTCAAGGGGCGCTTTGCCTATGGCTACGCCCATCACAGCGACCGCATCCTGAACCCGATGATCCGCGACCGGGTGAACGAGCCCTGGCGCGAGGTCAGCTGGGATGAGGCGCTGGACTTTGCCGCGTCGAAAATGCTGGCGCTGCAAGAAACCTACGGCAAGAAATCCATCGGCGTCATCACCTCCAGCCGCTGCACCAACGAGGAAACCTACCTGGTGCAGAAACTGGCGCGCTCGGTCTTCGGCAACAACAACACCGATACCTGCGCCCGCGTCTGCCACTCGCCCACCGGCTACGGGCTGGGCCAGACCTTCGGCACCTCCGCCGGCACGCAGGATTTCGACAGCGTCGAAGACACCGACGTGATCATCGTCATCGGCGCCAACCCGACCGACGGCCACCCCGTCTTTGCCAGCCGCATGAAAAAGCGCCTGCGCCAAGGGGCCAGGCTGATCGTGATCGACCCGCGCCGGATCGACCTGGTGAAGTCGGCCCATATCGAGGCCGCGCATCACCTGCCGCTGCGCCCCGGCACCAACGTCGCCGTGGTCACGGCGCTGGCGCATGTGATCGTGACCGAAGGGCTGATGGACGAGGACTTCATCCGCAGCCGGTGCGACTGGGAAGAATTCCAGGAATACGCCGCCTTCGTGTCGGACCCGCGCCACAGCCCCGAGGCGACCGCGCTGCTGACCGGCGTCGATCCGGCACAGCTGCGCGCCGCGGCACATCTCTATGCCACCGGCGGCAACGGCTCGATCTATTACGGCCTCGGCGTGACCGAACACAGCCAGGGCTCGACCACCGTCATGGGCATCGCCAACCTCGCCATGCTGACCGGCAACCTTGGCCGGCCCGGCGTGGGCGTGAACCCGTTGCGCGGGCAGAACAACGTGCAGGGCGCTTGCGACATGGGCTCGTTCCCACATGAACTGCCGGGCTATCGCCACGTCAAGAACGCGGACGTGCGCGAGATGTTCGAGGCGCTCTGGGGCACCGAGATCGACCCCGAGCCGGGCCTGCGTATCCCAAACATGCTGGACTGCGCGGTCGACGGTACCTTCAAGGGCCTCTACTGCCAGGGCGAGGACATCCTGCAATCGGACCCGGACACCAAGCATGTCGCGGCGGGCCTAGCGGCTATGGAATGCGTCATCGTGCATGACCTCTTCCTGAACGAGACAGCCAACTACGCGCATGTCTTCCTGCCCGGCTCCACTTTTCTGGAAAAGGAAGGCACCTTCACCAATGCCGAGCGCCGCATCAACCGCGTGCGCGAGGTGATGAAGCCGCTCAACGGCTATGCCGACTGGGAGGTGACGCAACTGCTGGCCAACGCGATGCTGAAGAAATCCGGGCGTCCGGAATGGGCCTATACCCATCCCGCCCGCATCATGGAGGAAATCGCGGCCACCACGCCCTCTTTCGCCGGGGTCGATTATGCCCTGCTGGAAACCAGGGGCAGCGTGCAATGGCCCTGCAACGAGGAGCACCCCGAGGGCACACCGCTGATGCACGTGGACAGCTTCATGCGCGGCAAGGGCAAGTTCATCATCACCGAATACGTGGCGACCGATGAAAAGACCGGCCCGCGCTTTCCGCTGTTGCTGACCACCGGGCGCATCCTGTCGCAATACAACGTGGGCGCCCAGACACGGCGCACGGACAACACCATCTGGCACGAGGCCGACGTGCTGGAAATCCATCCCCACGACGCCGAGAACCGGGGCGTGAACGAAGGCGACTGGGTCAAGCTGGCCAGCCGCTCGGGCGAGACGGCGCT
Source organism: Roseovarius sp. THAF8 (assembly GCF_009363735.1). Lineage (NCBI taxonomy): Bacteria > Pseudomonadati > Pseudomonadota > Alphaproteobacteria > Rhodobacterales > Roseobacteraceae > Roseovarius > Roseovarius sp. THAF8. The sequence continues at coordinate 2,247,594 of NZ_CP045410.1, forward strand.
GCGGGCCAAGATCACCGACAGGGTCAGCCCCGGCGTGGTCTACACCACCTTCCACCACCCCGACACGCAGGCCAATGTCATCACCACGGATTTCTCGGACTGGGCCACGAACTGTCCCGAGTTCAAGGTGACGGCGGTGCAGGTCAGCCCTTCCAACGGGCCGACCGACTGGCAAGAGGACTACGCGGCGCAGGCCGCCCAGGCCCGCCGCATCCTTCCGGCGGCGGAATGATGGGGGCGGGTTTCTCTCCCAGCCAAAGCCGCTCGGGCCTGTCCGTTCAGGCAGAGGGCGCGCGCATGGTCAGCCGCGCCCTTCCCGAAGAGCTGCCGGTGGCGCTGGTCTTCGACGGTTCGACCCAGGCGGTGATGATGGCCACACCCGGCGATATCGAGGATTTCGCCCATGGCTTTGCCGTGACCGAGGGGATCGTGACCGACCCCGCGCAGATCGAAGGTTTCGAGATCGCGGAACACGATCTGGGCATTGAAGCCCGGTTCTGGCTGCGCGCCGACCGGCGCGAGGCGCTGGCGGCGCGTCGCCGGTTCATGGCCGGGCCGGTGGGCTGCGGGCTGTGCGGCATTGACTCGCTGGATCAGGCGGTGCGCGACGTACCAAGCGCGGCGCAGGTTGGCCCGACTTTCAGCCGTGACGACATCGCCCATGCCGCCGACGCGCTGTTCAATATCCAGCCCCTGCACCGCCGCACCCGCGCGACCCATGCGGCGGGCTTGGTCCTGCCGGGCAAGGGCGTCGTCCTGGCGCGCGAGGACGTGGGCCGCCACAACGCGCTCGACAAGCTGATCGGCGCGCTCTGGCGGGCTGGGCGCGACCCGGGCTTGGGCGCTTTCGTCATGACCAGCCGCCTTTCGGTCGAACTGGTGCAGAAATGCGCCATGGCCGGCTGCGGCACGCTGATCGCAGTCTCCGCCCCCACGGCCCATGCCCTGCGCCTAGCCGACACGGCAGGCATCACGCTGGCCGCCTTTGCCCGCGGCGGCGGTTTCGATCTCTATTCCAACCCGCACCGCATTTCCCACGAGGTTCCAGATGTCGCCTGACAAACTAGTCATGATGGCCAACCAGATCGCCACGTTCTTCAAGTCCCAGCCCGGCAACGACCACGCCGAGCGCGTCGCGAACCACCTGCAGGATTTCTGGGACCCGAGGATGCGCCGCCAATTCTGCGACTACGTGCAAAACGGTGGCGAGAACGTCGATGACATCGCGAGAAAGGCAGCGGGACTGATCACTTGAAACTTTCCGAAGATTTCTCACCGGCCTCGGGCGCAGAGCGCGGCGGTCTATTTTGAAAAAGCTTCGGCGTAGCGGGATACATAAGGCATTTCGCGAAAAACCTGAATCACAGCTTATCGCGAAACGCTTGTCATGACTTTCCTCGTTTCCATGCGAAGACCTTGAGGGTTTCGCAAGACATTCATCGTTCCGCAGCCAAATCGATTGTTCGCGTCAAACCACTTCACCAACAAAAAGACCTTGATCCGTTTCGCTCGAAAGTTCACGTTTCCGAATGACCGTGGCCTGGGTCCCATGCCTGTCGGGTGATGCCGAAGCCGGCACAATCCTCGGCATAAGCACGCCGCGGCACTTCGGCAGAAAGACCGCATTTCTGAAGAACCCGCTGCGATGCCAGGTTGCCGAGGTCGGTGACGGCCTTGATCTCGTCCAGTGCCGTGTGTTCGGATGCAAATTGCAAAAGACGTGTGCAGATCTCGGTGGCGAACCCCTGCCCCAAGAAGTCGGGCGACAGCATGTATCCCACTTCGATTTCGGCGTCCGGGTAGCGATCGCTGATCATCTGCGACCAATCGGTATCGTTGGTTTCAATCGGAAGGGGCAGCAAGACGCCGGTTCCGATCTTCACGCCTGTATCCACGAGGGTTGCTGCCCATATCCCTATACGGCCACCAGCGGCGCGTCTTACTTCGACAGGCAGGTGGTTTCGTATCTCATCGGGGTTGTAGACGTCACACACGTACTTCACCACTTCCGGATTGGTGAAAAGCGCAACCGCCAGATCCTCGTCCTCCAGCGTGAGCGGGCGAAGCTCCAGCCTTGCCGTTCTCAAAACCAGATCCTCTGGCGGCAACGGCGGGACACGCCGATTTCTCCATGAGGGCGAGGTCATGACCCAAGCGCATTGCTGACGGCCTGGGCCTGGGCCTGCCCGCCATAGTATGCGCCGCTGCACAGGGCGGCGCAGGGGCCGGCGACCGCTTCGCCCGCAAAGAACAGCGTGTGGGACCGCTCCCAGACTCTTCCGCACAACATAGCTGGGATAGCCCTCATCCATTTCCCAATAGTCCAACATCGAAAGGTCGCGGAAATCGATGCCCTGATCCACGAGCACCCCAGGTCGAACGGTTGCCAAAGTTACCTCTAATCGGTGAAGGCACGTCCGCCATGACGGACCAAACACTTACCGGAAATCGAGTGTCGCATGCGAACCGGCACTCGGCAAGCTGGTTCGGTCGGTGACTCTGTGGCTCCGAGGCCGCGCGCGGCGTCCTGCAAAACGCGGCCTATCCTTGGGCAGCAATCTTCCAAGCTGTCGGCGACGAGAACCAGGCTGGCATCGGTCTTCAGCATCAGACGCGCCTTTTGAGCCGCCTGCTCGCCACCACCGACGACGACGATCCGGCGGCCTGTGGTGCGTATGAACATGGGAAAGGCCTTCATCGGGGTCTCCTTTCAGGCGGCGCACCGCCGGGCGCGGTTCTGCCAGAGCAAGTCTGCCTGCCGCACCGCATTGGCATGGCCAAGCGTATCGAGGGCGAGGGCGGTGGTGGTGACAACGAGGTCGGTCTCAAAAGGCGGGCGGCGGAGGCCCTGCCAGAGATCGGACAACGCAAGGTCGCCCTCGGTATTTAGCTTTCGGGTTTCATCGCGCAACACAGGCCGCGTTTCCTGCCAGGGGCGCCCTTGACGCAGCCCGAAAGCGGTAATGTCCTTGGCCGGGTTGCTCTCGAATTCTCCACCGGCCCCCTTGATGATGCTCAATGCCTGCCAGCCGAGATGCATCGCGGCGTCCGCCTGAAGTTGGCGGTAAAAGGGGTGAAAAACGCCTTTAACACTGGCCGCGGCGCGGGCGGGATTGAGCATCCGGCAAACGGTATTGACGCAGGAGCGCAGACCAAGAACGTCCCGCAAGTTCAAAAGACGAAACAGGCCGGGATGAAGGGATTTCAGCGGCATATAGGCAATGCGATCACGGTCCAGCAGGCGGGCGGCGTCCTCCGGGTCCTCCGCGAGACCGATCCCCGCCTCTGCCAGTCCGTCACGTACCTTTCTGTCCGGCCCGTTCCAGCCATGCAGCAACACCCGGTGCCCCGTATCCGCCACAAGACGCGCAGACAGCAGGAACCAGGGCTGGCCCCGTGTCCGTCCGGCGGCGTAGCTCGGCCAGTCGAGATCAGCAGGCGGCGATGTAGGCGCCGTGCTGGACGCCGCCTCGGCAAAACCCGCGATTTCTTCCGCGGTCTCCTCTTTCATGCGCAAGAGCATAAGCAGGGCACCCACCGCTCCCGGCGCGTCGTCCCAGCCTGCGTCCTGCCCATTCACACGGGGGCGCAGCAGACGATGGTCAAGCCCCACGGTCTCGGCCAGAGCCGTGCCCTTGGAACAAAGCCTTCCCAGATTGGCCGAATGCGCGTCGTCGCCCTTGACCTCCAGCCCGCCGTCGCCGTCCCGCCGCAGCAGGACGCCGCAGCCAACGCCGCCATACGGACAGGTGGACCGGGTCCAGGGCTGGTCGGCGCCATCAATCACGCGGCGTCCCGCGCGCTCAGGCCTGCGCCGTCGATCAACACGCGGCCATCCTCGACCTTCAGCGGATAGGTGGCGATCTCTCCGTCCTCGCCTTGTGCCTTCCCGGTCTCAAGATCGAAGACCCAGTTGTGCAACGGGCAAGTCACCGACTGGCCGTGAACAATCCCCTCTGACAGGGGCCCCGCCTTGTGCGGACAGGTGTTGGACGTGGCGAACACCTCGTTCTCGGCGGTACGGAACACGGCGATACAACCCTGCGCCGTCTTCAGCTTTCGCGCACCGCGCCGGGGGAAGACGCCCGATCAGATCCGGCCAAGAGCAGTCCTACCCCAAATAACTGCCGAAAAGGAAAGATCACCCAAGCCTCTGATACTTCAAGAAGAAATAGAACACGTGACCTTCCGCGCCACGAAAAAATGTGCGCACCGCGAAAAAATATGAGCTCACCTACAAATTCTCAGAAGTCGAGGTTTTCCACGCTCAGCGCGTTCTGCTGGATGAACTCACGCCGCGGCTCCACCACATCTCCCATGAGCTTCGTGAACAGGTCGTCGGCCTCGGCCACGTCATCCACCTTGACCTGCAGGAGCGTGCGGGCTTCGGGATCCAGCGTGGTCTCCCAAAGCTGGTCAGGGTTCATTTCGCCCAATCCCTTGTAGCGCTGCAGGGCCAGTCCCTTTTCGCCTTCCTTGAGGATCGCGTCCAGCAGGTCCAGCGGGCCGTAAATGGCTTGGGATCGCTCCTTACGATGCAGGGTCGCAGGCTGGTTGTAAATCTCGCGCAGACCCTCGGTAAGCTGGCCCAGCCGCTTGGCCTCTCCGCCGCGCAGGATAGGGCCGTCCAGCGTACGAACCTCCTCGACGCCGCGTAGCACACGGGCCAGGCGGATGCCGTGATCCTGCGTCTGCCGCCCCTGCCAGCCCCGCTCGTATTCCAGCGCAATAAGGTCCAGCCGTTCGGCGACGGCATCGGCAACCGATTGGATGTCCGCATCCGCGCGGCCCGCCTCGAACGCCTCGGCGATCGCCGCCTGTTCCAGAATGTGGCGCGGGTAATGTGTTGGAAACGCATCGAGAATCCGGTTTGCCTGCCGCGCTTCCTCGACAACCCGAACAAGGTCCTGCCCGGTGATGTCCTCTCCGGATCCGAGGCGCAGCACGGCGTCATCCGTGCCTTGGGCAATCAGGTAATCTTCCAGTGCCGGCGTGTCCTTCAGGTACACTTCTGACTTGCCCCGGCTAACCTTGAACAGCGGCGGCTGCGCGATGTAGAGGTATCCGCCTTCGATCAGTTCGGGCATCTGACGATAGAAGAACGTCAACAGCAACGTCCGGATATGCGCCCCGTCCACGTCGGCATCCGTCATGATGACAATCTTGTGGTAGCGCAGTTTCGAGATGTTGAACTCGTCCCGCCCGATCCCGGTGCCCAGTGCCATTACGAGGTTCCCGATTTCCTGGCTCGACAGCATCCTGTCGAAGCGGGCCCGCTCGACGTTAAGGATCTTGCCGCGCAGGGGCAGAACCGCCTGCGTGGATCTGTCCCGCCCGGTTTGCGCCGAGCCACCGGCGCTGTCACCCTCGACGAGAAACAGCTCTGTCTTCGACGGGTCCTTCTCGGAACAATCCTTCAGCTTGCCGGCAAGGTAGTTCACGTCGAGCGCCGTCTTGCGGCGCGTCAGCTCGCGCGCCTTGCGCGCCGCCTCGCGGGCCATGGCTGCTTCCATGATCTTGCCGACGATCATCTTGGCGTCGTTCGGGTTCTCCTCGAACCATTCCGACAGCTTTTCGTTAACCAAGCCTTCCACCGCCGGGCGCACCTCGGAACTTACCAGCTTGTCCTTGGTCTGGCTGGAGAACTTCGGATCTGGGACCTTGACCGACAGCACGCATGTCAGCCCTTCACGGGCGTCATCCCCGGTGAAGGTGATCTTTTCTTTCTTGGCGATACCGCTTTCGGCGGCATATTTCTGCAAGACACGGGTCAACGCCCCGCGGAAGCCGGCAAGGTGTGTGCCGCCGTCCCGCTGGGGAATGTTGTTGGTGAAGGGCAGAACCGTCTCGTGATAGCTGTCGTTCCACCACATCGCGACCTCGACGCCGATGTCATCCCGCTCGCCGGTCACGAAGATGGGGTCGGTCATCAGCGGCGACTTGCTGCGGTCGAGGTAGCGCACGAATTCCTGCACGCCACCGTCATAGTGCAGCTCTGTTTCCAGCGGCTCGGCAGGCCGTTCGTCGCGCAGGATGATGCGCACGCCGGAATTCAGAAAGGCCAGTTCGCGCAGCCGTTTCTCCAGTGTTTCAAAGCTGTATTCGAGATTGGAGAACGTATCGAGCGATGCCAGAAACCGAACTTCGGTACCACGCTTGCCGGACGCGTCGCCGACGACTTCCAGGTGCTTGGCGGTCTCGCCGCGCTCGAAACGGGCGACATGTTCCTTGCCCGCGCGCCAGACGCGCAGTTCAAGCCAATCGGACAGAGCGTTGACCACCGACACGCCGACACCGTGCAACCCCCCGGAAACCTTGTAGGAATTGCTGTCGAACTTCCCGCCCGCGTGCAGTTGGGTCATGATCACCTCGGCGGCGGACACGCCCTCTTCCTCGTGCATCTCGACCGGGATACCGCGACCATTATCGCTGACCGAAATGGAACTGTCCTCGTGAATACAGACACTTACATGGTCTGCATGGCCGGCCAGGGCCTCGTCGATGCCGTTATCGACGACCTCGTACACCATGTGGTGCAGGCCAGAGCCGTCATCGGTGTCGCCGATATACATGCCAGGGCGCTTGCGAACAGCTTCTAACCCTTTGAGAACCTTGATGGAATCGGCGCCATACTCTTCGGGGGACGCGGCGGGTTCTGCCATGCAGATTATCCTTCGTTCATTTTCGTATTTTATACGATTTCCGGGGGGGAATGTCACGCGATAGACACAATATTTTGTGGTTAACGATCAGTACCTTAATATCGGTATTGCGTCGGTATCCGAGTGGCATCGCGTCGGTGTCATTCTCGCCGTTTCAGCGCTGATTAACGCACGAGATCGCATCCGTTTCGGTCACCTCGAAAACCTGCGCCCGGTCGCCCAATTCCGAGAACAGCTCCGGCCCCGTTCCCGTCATCCAGGCCTGGGCACCCAAGGCGCAGATCTCGTCGTAGAGCGCCGCACGCCGCGTCGCGTCCAGATGCGCGGCGACCTCGTCCAGAAGCAGGATCGGCGGCGCGCCGAAATCCTGCGCCAGCGCGCGCGCGTTGGCGAGGATCAGCGACACCAGCAGCGCCTTCTGTTCGCCGGTCGAACACTCGGCCGCGGGCACACCCTTGGCGGCGTATACGCCGTACAGATCGGCGCGGTGCGGGCCCACGAGCGTACGCCCGGCGGCGATGTCGCGAAAGCGGCTTTCGGACAGGGCATCGCGGAAATCGGACTCCGTGCCGGGCATTTCGCCTTCGGTCATGGTCAGCTCCAACTCGGCGACGGGAAAGGCCGTCTCGGCCTGCGCCTGCGCCTCGGCGAGCTGTTCCAGCGCCGCGACGCGGTTGGCGTGTATCGCGGTCCCCGCCTCGGCCATCTGCCGCTCCAGCGCGACGTACCAGTGACCGTCGCGCACTTGGTCCTTCAAGAGCCGGTTGCGCTCGCGCATGGCCTTTTCATAGGCCAGCGTCGCCTCGGCATGGGCGGGCACGAAGCTGAGCGTCATGCGGTCGAGAAAACGCCGGCGCCCCTCCGCCCCCTCGATCCACAGCCGGTCCATGGACGGGATCAGCCAAAGCACCCGCGCGACACGGGCCAGCGCCACCTGCGACGCGGCCTTGCCGTCGATCCTGAGCTGCCGTGCGCCGCCGTCCTCGGACCAGGTCTCGATCTCGTGGACCTGGTGCATCGACCGCAACACCCCCGTCAGCTTCCAGCCGATCGCGTCGGGCCGCCGCGCCATGTCCTGTGCCGCGGCCCGGCGCAGGCCGCGCCCGGGTGAGAACAGCGAAACTGCTTCAAGGATGTTGGTCTTGCCCGCCCCGTTCGGCCCGTAGAGCGCCAGGGGTCGCGCATCCGCCTCGATCCGCACGCCCTTGTGCGACCGGAAATGCGACAGGCTGAGCGATGACAGGTACAATCCGGTCATTCAGAGCACCACGTTTTCTTGAAAGAAAACGGCACGGAAAATTCAAATTTTCCGATCCGGAATTTTTGAAAAATTCCGGCCCGCGTCACACGCGCATCGGCATCACGACATAGACCGCCGAGGTGTCATTGCCTTCGCGCATCAACGTGGGATCGCCCGAGGAATTGAACATGAAGACGGCGTTTTCACGATCGACCTGGCTGGCGATTTCCAGCAGGTATTTGGCGTTGAAGCCGATTTCCAGGCGTTCGTCGCCATAGGCTACGGCCAGCTCTTCCTCGGCGGCACCGCTGTCGGGGGCGTTGACGGACAGGATCAGCCGGTCCTCGTCCAGCGCCAACTTCACGGCGCGGGAGCGTTCGGAACTGACGGTGGCCACACGGTCGACGGCCTGGGCGAATTCGCTGGCGTCGACCTCCATCTTGCGGGTGTTGCCCTGCGGGATGACGCGGGTGTAATCGGGAAAGGTCCCGTCGATCACCTTGGATGTCAGGGTGATGTTGGGCGTGGCGAACCGCACCTTGGTTTCGCTGACAGACACGGCGATGGCCATGTCGTCATCGTCCAAGAGCTTGCGCAGCTCGCCCACGGTCTTGCGCGGTACGATCACCCCCGGCATGTCCCCGGCGCCCTCGGGCAGGTCGGCGTCGATCCGGGCCAGGCGGTGGCCGTCGGTGGCCACGCAGCGCAGCACCTTGCCGCCCTCGCCATCGGAGACGTGCATGTAGACGCCGTTGAGGTAGTACCGCGTCTCTTCGGTGGAAATAGCGAATTTCGACTTGTCGAACAGCCGGCGCAATACCGGCGCCTTGGCCGAGAAATTGCAGGAATATTCCGACGAGGCCATGACCGGGAAATCTTCCTTGGGCAGGGTCGCCAGAGAAAAGTTCGAGCGTCCCGCCTCGACCGTCAGGCGCCCCGAAGCACCATCGTCGCTCAGCGTAACCAGCGCCCCGTCGGGCAGCTTGCGCACGATTTCGTGCAGCGTCACGGCAGAGACGGTCGTGGCGCCGGCGCGCTCGACCTGGGCCGGGGCCTTGTCGACCACCTCGATATCGAGATCGGTTGCGCGGAAATGGACGGCGTCGCCCTCGGCCTCGATCAGCACGTTGGCGAGGATCGGAATCGTGTTGCGCCGTTCGACCACGGACTGGGCCTGCGAAACCGCCTTGAGCAGCGTTCCGCGTTCGATGCTGAGTTTCATGCCCTCGCTCCCTGCGTGCGTGCCTCTGCCGGGCACCGGGACCGGCACGTTAGCAAGTTTCGCCTTATGCTCAAGCCTTTTATTGCGCCCTTAACCCTCAAGCGCGCGGCGCAGAATCTCGAGGTTGTCGGCGATGTCGCTGTCCTGCGCCCGCAACTCCTCGATGCGACGCACCCCGTGCATGACCGTGGTGTGATCGCGGCCGCCGAAACGCCGCCCGATCTCGGGCAGGGAGCGCGACGTCAGCTGTTTGCACAGGTACATCGCGATCTGGCGCGGGCGCGCGAAGGTGCGCACCCGCTTGGGTCCGATCATGTCGCTGAGACGGACATTGTAATGCTCCGACACCTTGCGCTGGATTTCCTCGATCGAGACCTTGCGTTCGGACGCGCGCAGGATATCGGCCAGGCAGTCCTGCGCCAGTTCCATCGTGATCTGGTGCCCGACAAGCGAGGCGAAAGCGTAAAGCCGGGTCAGTGCGCCTTCGAGCACGCGGACATTCGTGGAAATGCGGTGCGCCAGGAATTCCAGCACGCCCTCGGCCATTTCGAGGCTGGGATACTGCTCGGCGAAGCGGTCCGCCTTGGATTGCAGGATCCCGAGCCGCAGTTCGTAATCGGTGGGATGCAGGTCGACGACGAGGCCGCATTGCAGGCGCGACTTGATCCGCTCTTCGAGATTGGCGATTTCACCCGGCGCGCGGTCGGCGGAGATGACGATCTGCTTGTTCTGGTCCACCAGCGCGTTGAAGGTGTGAAAGAATTCCTCCTGCGTGCTGTCCTTGCCGGCGATGAATTGCACGTCATCAACCATCAGCACGTCGACCGAGCGGAAAAGCTCCTTGAAGTCCATCATGCGGCGGTCGCGCAGGGCCTGCACGAAACGGTACATGAATTGTTCGGCCGACAGGTACAGGACGTTCAGTTCCGGCTGAGACGATTGCAGTTCCCAGGCGATGGCGTGCATCAGGTGCGTCTTGCCCAGCCCCACGCCGCCGTAAAGGAAAAGCGGGTTGAAGGTGACGGGCCCGCCTTCGGCGACGCGCTTGGCGGCGGCATGGGCCAGTTCGTTGGGCTTGCCGACAACGAAACGGTCGAAGGTGAACCGCTCGTCCAGCGGGGCGGAAGACAGGACGTCGTCGGTCAGGCGGGTCGCGGTGCGAGCCGGCTCGGCGGCTGTCGCGGGCGCGGCTTTCGGTGTCGCGACCGGCTTTTGCGTCGAGTTCGCGGCGACCTGGAAATCGATGCGGCGGATGGAGGGCGCGAAGCCGTTGACCTTGAACAGGATCAGTTCGCCGAAGTTGCGCGAGACGTAGTTGCCCTGGAAGGTCGTGGGAACCTTGAAGGTGACCACGTCATCGCTGATCGCGGTCAGTTCCAGCGGCTCGATCCAGTTGGTGAAGTTGTTCTTGCCTATCGTCTTGAGCAGGTCCTGTTTGATCTGGCCCCATTGTTCTTGCGTCATGTTTGCCCCGTTCCGCGGTCAACTCGTTTCGCCTCGACGCGCCCTCGACTGGCGCGCCCCTCAATAGTTGCGATCGCAGTTCGGTCGGCAGCAGACAAAGCATCGCCGGCCCGGCGGCACGGTGTGCCGCCGACAAGCCTTGATGGCATTTGTCCGGGCGCAATCACGGGCGTGTCCCAACTCGTCCCCACAAGCCAAGGGCGGCCGCCGCAAAGATCGCGCGAATTGCGTTGGACAATACGGTACCCCGACATCTGTCGTTTGCACCGGCGCGACCAGAGCAGTCGGTCGCGTCATCCGGTGCGGGTTCCTGTCCCCCCAAGCGTGAATCGCCTGGTGAAATTAGCAATTGAGTCAGCGCAACAGCAACTGTTCTTAGCGCTTGACACGAGCTTTCCGCGAAAAAAGATCAATGGTCCCGAGTCGTTCTCAACCATAAAAAAAAGGTGCCGGACGATTCGGCACCTTTTCCTTCAATAGCTTAGTGTCGTCGCTCAGCCGATCGATTTGATCCGCGAAGCAAGCCGCGACATTTTCCGCGAAGCGGTGTTTTTATGAAACACTCCCTTGGAAACGCCGCGCATCAGTTCGGGCTGCGCGGTACGCAGTGCGTTTTGTGCAGCTTCCTTGTCGCCGGACGCGATTGCTTCCTCGACCTTGCGCAGGAATGTGCGAATCCGCGAGCGGCGCGCCTTGTTGACGCTGAGACGGCGCGCGTTCTGGCGCGCACGTTTTTTGGATTGAAGAGTGTTGGCCATGGTGTGAACCTTTTCGGGTCTGTCATTTCGTTTCAAGTGTGCACGACGACAACCCGTTCCGGCAGGCCAATGGGCCGGAATGATTCTGGCCAGAGCGGGCCGCACGCGCATGTATGGCGCAGGCGTATAGCGGCAAACTTCGCGAAAGCAAAGCGGGAATCGATGAAAACCGCTTTCGCCCGCCTCGCGCGCCCGGCATGATCCGACCGACGCAACCGGAGAAACCAAGATGACCCTTGCCCACCGGAACTGGGTGCCCGCACGAAGCGAGACCCTGGTTCAGACCATCGCGACCCGAACGGGCTCGGAAACCAGTGCCGCGATTGCCACAAGGATCGAGGCCCTGGCCGAGGAAAACCGCAAGATCCACGAGCGCGACTGTTTCAACCTGAACCCGGCCACGAACGTGATGAATCCGCGCGCCGAAGCACTGCTGTCCTCGGGGATCGGATCGCGGCCATCGCTGGGCTATCCCGGCGACAAGTACGAAATGGGCCTTGAGGCCATCGAGGAGATAGAGGTCATCGCCGCCGAGCTGGTCGCCGATGTCTTTCAGGCGAAATTCGCCGAGATCCGCGTGCCGTCCGGGGCGCTGGCGAATCTTTACGCGTTCATGGCGATCTGCAAACCGGGCGATACGATCATCGCGCCACCGGCCACGATCGGCGGGCATGTCACGCACCATGCCGATGGATGTGCCGGCCTGTTCGGTCTGCGCACCGTACCGGCGCCGGTCAACGCGGATGGGTACACGATTGACCTGGATGCGCTCCGGGAAATCGCCCGGCAAGAGAAACCAAAGCTGATCACCGTTGGCGGCTCGTTGAACCTGTTCGAGCATCCCGTGGCCGAGGTGCGCGCCATTGCCGACAGCGTGGGCGCGAAGGTCATGTTCGACGCCGCCCACCAATGCGGGATCATTGCCGGGCGGGCGTGGAAGAACCCCCTGGCGGAAGGCGCGCATCTGATGACGATGAGCACCTACAAGAGCCTCGGCGGTCCGGCGGGCGGCGTGATCGTCACCAACGAGCCCGAGATGGCGGAACGGCTGGACGCCATCGCCTTTCCGGGCATGACCGCCAATTTCGATGCCGCCAAGTCGGCGGCCCTGGCGGTGTCGATGCTGGACTGGCGCGAGCACGGGACGGCCTATGCACAGGCGATGATCGAGCTGTCTCAGGCGCTGGCAGAGGCGTTGGCGGTACTGGGCATTCCGGTCTTCGAGACGCCCAAGGGATATACCACCTCGCACCAGTTCGCCGTCGAGGCGGCGCAGTTCGGGGGCGGACAGGCGGCCTCGAAGACCTTGCGCAAGGCCGGGTTCCTGGCCTGCGGAATCGGCCTGCCCATCGCGGAGGTACCGGGCGACATGAACGGTCTGCGCATCGGAACGCCCGAGCTGGTTCGCTGGGGCGTCACGGCAGAGGACGCGCCGGCGCTAGCGGAGCTGATCCACGCCGGCCTCACCGGCGATCCACAAGCAGTCGCGCCGCGAACTCAGGAGATGCGCAGTCGGTTCGATGCGCTACATTACGTGATCTGAAACGGGCGGGGGCCTACAGGCCCCTGCGCCTTACTTGTCGCGGAACTGGGCTTCGCGTTTCTCGGCGAAGGCGGCCATGCCTTCCTTCTGGTCCTCGGTCGCGAAGAGCGAGTGGAAGACGCGGCGCTCGAACAGCAGGCCCTCGGCCAGCGGCACCTCGTAGGAGCGGTTGACCGCTTCCTTGACCGCCATGACGGTGATCATGGATTTCTCGGCGATCTTGCCTGCCGCCGCCATCGTTTCCTCCATCAGCTTCTTGGCCGGAACGACGCGGCTGACGAGGCCCGAGCGGTCGGCCTCTTCGGCATCCATGAAACGGCCCGTCAGGTTCATGTCCATGGATTTGGATTTGCCGATGAACCGCGTCAGGCGCTGGCTGCCGCCCATCCCGGCCATGACGCCGAGGTTGATTTCGGGCTGGCCGAACTTGGCGTTGTCCGCGGCGATGATGAAGTCGCACATCATGGCCAATTCGCACCCGCCGCCCAGCGCATAGCCCGAAACGGCGGCAATGATCGGTTTGCGGATGCGCACGATGGCGTCCGCCTCGGGGCCGAAGAGGTTGCCTGCGAAGACGTCCACGAAGGACTTTTCCGACATCATCTTGATGTCCGCCCCGGCCGCGAAAGCCTTTTCCGAGCCGGTGATGACGATGCAGCGCACCTTGTCGTTGCCTTCGGCATCCTGCAACGCATCGACAAGCTCGCCCAGCAGCTGGTCGTTGAGGGCGTTGAGGGCATCGGGGCGGTTGAGGGTAATCTTGGCGACGTGGTCTTCTACTTCGACGATGATCGTCTCATAGGCCATGAAATTTGCTTTCGCTTGTTTCTGTCAGGTCTGAGTCATTACCATTTGAGACAGTCGGATCAAGGTTATCTTTGACAGGTCGCACAATAGAAGCTCGAACGGCCCGATTGCACGACGCGGCGCACAATTCCGGTGCATCCGGCGCGACGGCACGGCGCGCTCTCGCGGTCGTAGACGTCGAAGCTGTGCTGAAAATATCCAAGCTCTCCATCGGCTTGGCGGAAGTCGCGCAAGGAGGAGCCGCCAGCGAGAATCGCGTCGTTCAGCACGGCGCGGATGATCGGCACCAGCGCCGCGACCCGGCTGGCCGAGACGCGACCGGCGCGGCGCAGGGGCGAGATACCGGCCCGGAAAAGCGCCTCGCAGACGTAGATATTGCCCAGTCCCGCGACGATTCGCTGATCCAGGAGGGCGGACTTGACCGGCGTGTTCTTTCCCGCCAGCGCGGCGACCAGGTAGGGCTCGTCGAACTGGTTGCCCAGGGGTTCGGGGCCCAGCTTGGCCAGCAGCGGATGCGCCTCGGCGGTGTCGGTGGCCATCAGGTCCATCGCGCCGAAGCGGCGCGGATCGTTGAAGGTGATGCGGGCACCGTTGGCCATGTCGAGCACCACGTGGTCGTGCTTTTCCACCGCGGGATGGTCGTGCACGAACTGCCCCAAGGGATCGCCCGAGATCAGGATGCGGCCGGACATGCCGAGGTGGATCAGCAGCGTCTCGCCCGAGGACAGGTCGGCAAGGATGTATTTCGACCGCCGCCGCAGGGCGAGGACGCGCTGGCCAGCCAGACGCTCGGCCATGCCCGGCGGGAAAGGCCAGCGCAGATCGGGGCGGTTGACGCGCGCGGTGGCGATCACCGCGCCGGTCATCGCGGGTTCCAGCCCGCGGCGCACTGTCTCGACCTCTGGCAATTCCGGCATTCCGCCCCTCTGCGACCAAACGGGCGCATTGTAACCCGCCCCCGGCGACCTATAAGAAGGACTCGAGGATCAAACGGCAAGGCCGCGGGGATAAATGACCGGGAAAACAACGCATTTCGGATACGAGGACATCCCCGAAGAGGAAAAGGCGGGCCGCGTGCGCGGCGTGTTCGGTTCGGTCGCGTCGAAATACGACGTGATGAACGACGCCATGTCCTTTGGCATTCATCGCCTCTGGAAAGATGCGATGATGGACTGGCTGGCGCCACGCGCAGGCCAGCGCCTGCTGGACGTGGCGGGCGGCACCGGCGACATCGCCTTTCGCTTCCTGAAACGCGCCGGGTCGGGCCATGCCACGGTGCTGGACCTGACCGAGCCGATGCTGGTCGAGGGGCGCAAGCGGGCCGAGGCGGAGCAGATGGCGGCGAGCCTCGACTGGGTGGTGGGCGACGCGATGGCGCTGCCCTTTGCCGACAACAGTTTCGACGTCTACACGATCAGCTTCGGCATTCGGAACGTCACTCGCCCGCAGGAGGCCCTGAACGAGGCCTTTCGCGTCCTGAAACCCGGCGGGCGGCTGATGGTGCTGGAATTCAGCCAGATCCCCAATGACCTGATGCAGAAGGTCTATGACCTTTATTCCTTCAACATCATCCCGCAGATGGGCCGGGCCATCGCCGGGGACCGCGACAGCTATCAGTACCTGGTAGAATCGATCCGCAAGTTCCCGGACCAGGAGACTTTCCTGGGCATGGTGCGCGACGCCGGGTTCGAGCAGGCCAAGTACCGCAATCTCAGCATGGGAATCGCCTGTCTGCATTCCGGCTGGAAGATCTGAGCCATGCGCGGGCCGCACAATATCCTGCGCCTGATCCGCACGGGCGCCACGCTGGAGCGCACCGGCGCCATGGGCCTGATCATGGACGCGATGGACGCGCCGCCGCTGGTGCGCGGGACCATGCGGTTCCTGGCTTGGCCGTTTCAATGGCTGGGCTACAAGGGCGACACCAGCATGCCGCCCGCCCTGCGCGCGCTGACCGCGCTGGGCCCGGCCTATATCAAGTTCGGACAGGTCTTTTCGACCCGGCCCGATATCGTCGGCGATGCCCTGGCGCAGGAACTGCGGGTGTTGCAGGACAAGCTGCCGCCCTTCGACGCCAGCGTCGCCAAGGCCAGCGTGGCCAGTTCGCTGGGGCAACCTGTCGACGCGATATTCTCCGAGTTCAGCGCACCGATTGCCGCCGCGTCGATTGCGCAGGTCCACAAGGCGCGGCTGCGCGATACCGGCCAGGACGTGGCGGTCAAGGTGCTGCGCCCGGGGATCGAGCGGGCCTTTCGCAGGGATATCGACGCGTTCTATTTCGCGGCGCGCATGATCGAGGTGCTGTCCCCGTCCGCCCGCCGACTGAAACCCCGCGATGTGATCGCCCATTTCGAAGGCGTGGTTAACGGAGAGCTCGACCTTCGGCTCGAAGCGGCCTCGGCCAGCGAGTTCACCGCCAACACCGCCGAGGACGAAGGTTTCAGCCTGCCGGCGGTCAACTGGGACATGTCGGGGCGGCGTGTCATGGTCATGGAATGGGCCGACGGCGCGCCGATGGGCGACAACGCCGCCATTGATGCCGCCGGTCACGACCGCGCGGAACTGGGCGAACGGGTGCTGCAGCTTTTTCTGAAACATGCGCTGCGCGACGGGTTCTTTCACGCCGACATGCACCAGGGCAACCTGAAGGTCGCGCCGAACGGAGATATCATCGCCTATGATTTCGGCATCATGGGACATATCGACGAGTACACGCGCAGGGTCTATGCCGAGATCCTGTACGGGTTCATCAAGCGTGACTACCGCCGGGTCGCCGAAGTGCATTTCGAAGCCGGATACGTGCCCGCCGACCGCGACGTCGATGAATTCGCGCGGGCGCTCCGCGCCGTGGGCGAGCCGATCTTCGGCATGGATGCCTCGAAAATCTCGATGGGGGGGCTGCTAAGCTATCTCTTTGAAGTGACAGAGAGATTCGGGATGGAAACCCGGACCGAGCTGATCCTGCTGCAACGCACGATGGTGGTGGTCGAGGGCGTCGCCCGCAGCCTGAACCCGCAGACCAACATCTGGCAGGTCGCCAAGCCCGTGGTCGAGGATTACATCCGCAAGAACATCGGACCCGGCGCCGCCGTGCGCGACTTGCGCCGCACGCTGATGGTCGTGTCGCGCTATGGCCCGCGCCTGCCGCAGATCGTGGAAAGCGCGTTGATCCGCCAATCCAGGCCTGCGCCGGAACCAAGGCAGGGCCTGCGCTGGAAATCCGTGCTATGGCTGGGGCTCGGCGTCGCGTTCGGCACGATGGCGACGCTGCTGGCGACGACTCTTTTCTGAGACGTGGTTTTGATGTGACTCCGCCCGTGTATCAAGTTGCAATCCACCGCCAAGGGTGTCGGAATCAAGGTTGCCTCGCTATCCTGCAGGGGACGTCAAAGGAAGGAAACGCGCAGTGATCCGTACATCGACATGCGTTCTGATCACGCTCGGATTGCTTGGCCTCCCCGGCCTCGCGCTGGCCGACAACCTGAAAACGCTGACGACCAACAATTATGGCGTGCCCGGCGGCCTGATCGACATGCCGACCGCCGAATCCGCGCCGGACGGGCAATTGTCGACCAACGTCACGTATTTCGACGGGTTTTACCGCGCGACCCTGAGCTTTCAGATCACCGACCGCCTGACAGGCAGCTTTCGCTACGCGGGGACGGAAGGCATCTCGCCGACCTTTTCGACCTATTACGACCGCAGCTTCGACCTGCGGTTTCGCGTGTTCGACGAGACGGATTGGACACCCGCCGTCTCGGTCGGCCTGCGAGATTTCGTCGGCACCGGGCTGCTTTCCAGCGAGTATGTCGTCGCCACCAAGTCGATCGGGGACCGCCTGCGCGTGACCGGCGGCCTCGGGTTCGGGCGGCTTGGCAGCTACGCAAGTGACGGCAGCATAGGCTCGCGGGCACCCTTCAGTTTTGCCCAGGCCGGCACGGGTGGCCAGTTCAACGTCGACGACTGGTTCCAGGGCGACTACGCGTTCTTCGGCGGTGTCAGCTATCAGGCGACGGACAAACTGTTGCTGAGCGCTGAGTATTCCTCGGACAATTACGACACCGCGCAAGCGGCAGGGGTTCTGAAACGGTCGACCCCCTGGAACTTTGCGCTGTCCTATCAGATCAACGATGGCACGGCCTTGCGGGCGTTTGCCCTGCATGGCGAAGAGTTCGGCGCCGCGCTGACCTTCAGCCTCAATCCCAAGACTCCGTCGGTCAAGGGCGGCACCGAGCTGGCGCCCCTGCCGGTCGCCGTCCGTGGGCCGCGCAGCGCCGAAGACCTTGGCTGGACCACCCAGCCGGGCCGCGAGAAGGCGATCACCGCGTCGCTGGAGAACAGCCTTCAGCAATCCGAGCTGGACCTCGAGGGCGTGACGCTGAACGCTCGCAGCGCACATGTCCGCATCCGCAACGAGAAATACGATGCCACGTCGCAGGCGCTGGGCCGGACATTGCGCGTCATGAGCCGCGAATTGCCGGCTTCTGTCGAAATGCTGCATGTGACGCTGATTGAGAACGGCATCCCGGCCAGCACGATGAGCTTCAGCCGCACCGACCTGGAACGGCTGGAACACAGGCCGGCGCGCGAGGCGCTCGCCGCCGCGCAGTTCAGCGATACGCTGCGCTTCGGCGACTATCCCGACCCGTTCCCCGAGGTCTATCCGCGCTTCGAATGGTCAATCGCTCCGTATCTTCGAACCTCTCTGTTCGATCCGAACGATCCGCTGCGCGTCGATCTTGGCGTGCGGGCGAAGGGCAAGTATCACCTGGGGTCCGGGTGGGTCCTGTCGGGGTCTGTCGGTCAAAAGGTGGTCGGCAACCTGGACGAGGCGGCGCAACCCAACAACTCCCAGTTGCCGCGGGTGCGGTCCGACACGGCGCTTTACAACCAGACGGACGAACCGTTCCTGGAGCACCTGACAGTCGCCAAGTACGGCCGGCTTGCGCCGGATTTCTACAGCCGTGTCACCGCCGGCTATCTGGAGCGCATGTATGCCGGTGTTTCGGGCGAGGTTCTGTGGAAGCCGGTGAACAGCCGGTTGGCGCTCGGGGCGGAGCTGAACTACACCCATCCGCGCGATTTCGATCAGCAGTTCGGACTTCGGTCGCGGGTCACGCCGGGCGGCACGATCCCCGAGTTCAATGGCCATGTCTCGGCCTATTACGATTTCGGCAATGGCTTTCACGGCCAGCTGGACGCCGGGCGCTACCTGGCCGGCGACTGGGGGAGCACGATCACCCTCGACCGCGAGTTCGCCAACGGCTGGAAGATCGGCGCGTTTGCCACGTTCACCGACGTGTCGTCGTCGCAATTCGGCGAAGGGTCGTTCGACAAGGGAATCCGCTTTACCGTTCCGCTTTCGTGGCTGCTGGGCCAGCCCACCAAGCAAAAGGCCAGCGGCGTCATCCGCCCCCTGACCCGGGACGGCGGTCAGCGGCTTGAAGTGGACGGGCGGCTTTACGAGACCATTCGCGGATCGCATCGCCCCGAAGTCGCAAAGAGCTGGGGGAAATACTGGAGATGACGCGTATATCGAAGCATCTGCTCGCCGCCGGTCTGATCGCGGTGCTCGGCCTGACGGCGTGCACCAACACGCGCCAGGAATCATCGATCCTGTCCGTCGGCAAATCCTTGATAGACTCCCGCCGCGCCCAACCTGGCGCCAGGCCCAAGGTCAACGATAGCATCGTCCAGCGCGAGATAGGCCGCGCCCTGCAATCGACCGACGGTCCGCTTGCCCTCATGCAGATCGAGGGAACGGGCAGCGTCGCGGTGCTGCGCGTGATCGAGACCAACGGCCCGCATTCCACCTGGGCCGCCTGGGGCACCAGCGAACGCCGCAGCGTGTCGACACGCGGCGGGGTCATCACATCGACCCGCGGGCTGGGCACCGACCTGATGTCGTCCAGTATCAAAGGGCTGCTGACCATGCTGTCGCGCCGGCAGGACGGGATCGAAAGCCAAATTCTCAGACATCTGGACGGCGAAAACCAGATCGAGGAAACGCTGGCCTATTGCGCCTTCACGCCGGGCCCACGTCAGGACTATGCCGCGGGCGCGCTGCGGCTGCAGGCAACGCGGGTCGACGTCTATTGCAAGTCCGACAACGGAACGTTCAGCAACTATTACCTGGTCAGCCAGAACGGCCGGATCGTCAAGTCGCGCACCTGGCTGGGCGAGGGGTTGGGATACTTCACCTTGAGCCATCTGCGCTGAGATCCAAAGCGTTTCGCCTTTTCCCTGAACCATCGGCGAATGGCGAAGCGCGTGCAACGATTGGCTGTTGTGCTGGGTTTCGCGGGTAAGCTGTGATCCGGGTTTATCGCGAAACGCTTTAGTGCCGTGCCGGAGTGCTGCCCGGGTCAGCGAAAGATGGGAAAGCAAAAGAAAAGCGGGCCCGAAAGCCCGCCTTTAAATCGGAATGTACCGCAAATGCGGTTTTATCAGTTCGCCACCAGGCTCGTCGTGGAGGACGACGAGTCGGCGAGGGCGACGATCAGGCCAGCGGCGACAACGCCGACGACAACGTAGGTCACGCCGCCGATTGACAGCAGCGAGCCTTGCTGGGCCTGGGTCGACACGAACGGATCGTTCGTTGCGGGTGCGTCCTGAGCGGCGGCCGGCGCAACCGAGGCTGCGACAACAGCAGAGGCAGCGATGAGTGTCGAAAGTTTCTTCATGACAGTCTCCAAGTGATAGGGTTGCACGATGCCGAAGCACCACATTTCACGTCCTGTATCTCATATCCGGGTCGGAATTAAAACCTTATCTGTACGCCAGCGGGCAAATTCGCGGATTATTTTGGCGCTGTGACCAATACGCCAATTTATTGATCCGGTCGCGGCAGACGGAGGCCCAGCAGCGACGCGGCACCGACCTCCTGGCCGTTTTCCATGACCAGGACGGTCTGGCCTGCGTCGATGCGCGCCTCGATGATTCGTCCGTGCACCTCGACCGGCGTCGACGCGACGACCTCGGCACCCGAGAAAGATTCGACCGTCACGTCATAGGTGCCGGGCGCCAGCACGGTGCCCGAAGCGTCCGTGCCCAGCCACGCGATTTCCTCTCGGTCTCCGGACACGGCGAGGCGCTGGACCTCGGCCCCGAGACTGTCACGCACGACAAGCTCGTGCCTGTCGGCCAGGCTGTCGCCCGCAATCGTCAACCTCACGGGTGCGCCCTCGAAGACCACGGGCGCGACCGCCCGCCCTTCCATGCCGATCCAGCCGGACAGTTGCGACACGCCCATGAGGCTCATCTGGGCACTGAGCGCCGACAGCAGGTCGTTGCTCTTGACCTGTTGTTCAACGCCCGAGAATGTCGCCAGCTGTGTCGCGAACTCGGTCGACTCCATCGGGTTCAACGGGTCCTGGTTCTCCATCTGGACGGTGAGCATTTTTATGAAGGTCTCGAAGTCGGAACTGAGAACGGTCGAAGCGGAGCGCGACGCCTGTGCGGCAGCCGCGCCGGTCGCAGAGGTGGTGGGAGCAACGTCCATCATTTTGTCCTTTCAGAGGGTCAAAGCCGAATATCGACGCGATCGAGCGCAATGGATGCGTGCCCGACCTGCGGGTGCGTGGCCGGTGCCTGATCTTCGGTCAGCGCCGCGTCCACCGGCCCGATGGCATCGCCCTCGGGCCCACGGCCCTGACCGGAGCGCGGATGTCCGCTTTGGCCGAACGAGAACTGGGCCGCGCCGTAGCCGATATCGCGAAAATCCTGCGCAAGCATGTCTGCATGCCGGCGCAGGAGGTCGAGTGTTTCGGGGCGGTCGGCCATCACGCTGACAAGAACCCCGGCATCGCCGGTCTGAAGGCTGATCCGCACGCGCCCAAGTTCGGCCGGATTCAGGTGAATCTCGGCGGATTTGTCGCCCGCGCCGCGGAACCCCGTGGTCAGCTGTTCGATCACGTGGCGCGGCAGGTCAGGACCGCGCGTCGCCGCCGCAAGGGAGCTTTGGCGCAAGGGCGCGCTGGTCTCGACCTGGCTCGTGTGGGCGGAGCTTGGGCTGGTGCGGCCCGTTTCATCCAGCGTGTCGCCGACGCGCTCCTCTGCGGGCAGAACCGGGTTGCGAGCTGCAAAAACCGGGGGGGTGGGTGCGACGGGGGCCGCAGGAGCGGCCACGACCGACGGAGACGGCGCGGACGGGGCCCGCTCCAGCTTTTCTGCGGGCTCGACTGTTCCTGGCGTCGGCCGCGCTACATTCTCCAAGGCTTGTTCGGGTCGAACCATCGCCGCGGGCGCAATGCGATCGATTGTTCCCGCCGGGGCGCGCGCTGGCGCCTTGGCCCGTGTCAGACCCTGGTCCGGCCGACTCTGAGGGGCCGGATGGAACGGCGCGGGTTGCTCGCCGCGTGAATACGGGCGGTTTGCAGACCCCGCATCGCGGGTTTCACCCCCGGTGTCGCGCACCGTCGCCGCAGGCCTGGCTTCGGTGTCATTTGAAGGGTTCGGGCGCGTTTGGCCGGCAGGGACGTCCAAGCTGCCGGCTCGCGCGAGTCGCGGCGCTGCATCATTTGAGGCGTTGGCCGCCCGCGTGTCCAATGTCGGACGGGCCGCGTTTGGCGCGGGTCCACCTTCGGCGGCCCGGGCAACGGTGACCGGGCCATCCGCGGGGTCGACGCGAGAGGCCGCTGTGTTCACGGACGATTGAGGCGGCTCACCCGGTGTCAGTGACGGCACGCCCGGGCCATCCTCTGCCACCTTCGACAAGGACACCTTGGCATTGTTCGCGATGGACGCGGTTATGTCAGGGTCGACGCTGCTGGAAGCCGCCTGCCCCATTTCCAAGGCCGCACGCTCCGCGCCCTGTCGCCGCATTGCTGGTGACGGCATCTTTGCAAGCAGTTCAGCGTTCGAGGACGCGGGACGATCACCCGCAATCGCGCCGGGCACTATGCGGGCCGGCCCGACGTCCTCGGATGAATCCTCCGCCTGATCCGCTTGTCCGCACGGTCCGCCCGGTCCGCCCGGTCCGCCAAAGACGGTTGCCGGGTCGCGAGCCGCGTCGGGGCCAGCCGCATGCGACGATGCGGCCCCGTCTTGCCGCGATAGGTGCGCGGCTTCTGCGGATGCCTGTGCGTCTGGGCGTTCTGCAACGGGGGTGTCGGGACGACCTGTTGCAAAGCCTGCATGAGGACCGGAGGTGGCCGGATCCTCGTTCGGCGGTCCGCCGCGCCCCGTGCCTTGTTCAGTCGCCGCAGGTAGATCGGCGGGAAGGTCGTCACGACTGCCGGCCGCTTCCGCAAAGGCGGGCGGAAAGAGCGACGAATCCTTGCCGCGATTAGTAGCCGGATCATCAACCGACACTTCCGACACTTCTTGATCTTGCGCTGCCGCATCGTCTTTCGTGTCAGGGTGCGCAGGCACGACGGCCCCTGCGGTATCGTTTACCGCACCCGCCTGATCGCGGGCGCGCATGTCCGTGAAAACGGTCGCAAAACTGCGCCGGTCGGCCCCTCCGGACGTGTTGCCCGCCTGAACCGGATCGGTCCCCTGCCTGGGAGGGCCAGCGCGGGAATGGGCGGTCGTGGCGTCGCCGGTCGGTAAGTGAAACATCGAATAGCTCCGGGATTTCTTCCTCAGCCCGGAAAACTTCGCAGATCGGAATTACCAGTTCTTTACCGCTTTGATGTCAAATGGCGGAAAGTTCACTGCATTGGAGGAAATCTGGTGACGGTTTTTTTACCCATCGGGCCGAAACTCGACCCACAAACAACGCAGCCTGCGACACCGGCGGACGCGCGTCGTCACGCCGCCGCGATGCAGGCCGCCCAGAAGCTCGAGGCGACTTTCCTCGCGGAGATGCTCAAGGCCGCCGGCCTTGGTGAGCAGGCCAGTTCGTTTTCCGGCGGCGCGGGCGAGGACCAGTTCGCCTCGTTCCACCGGCAGGCCCTTGCCGACAGGATTGCGCAAGCAGGGGGCATTGGTCTGTCCGAACATTTTCTGAGGTCAATCATGGAGAGACAAGGTGAGTGAGACTTCCGCCCAAACCCTGATCGATGAACTGGACCGGCTGCTCGATTTCGAGCGCCAAGCCGTCCTGGACGGCAACCTTCAGGAAATGTCGGGCATCATCAGGAAAAAGGAATGCCTGATCGACGCGCTGAGCGATCTCGATGCGTCCCATGCCGCCCCGATGTCCGAGATCCAGGACAAGCTCACGCGCAACCAGACATTGCTTGACGGCGCGCTGCAAGGCATCCGGCGCGCGTCGGCGCGACTCGCCGCGGTGAGAAAGGTGCGCCGGACCCTCGAAACCTACGGCGAGGACGGACAGAAGAAGACCATCGACGCACGAGTCGCCCGCCAACTGGAGAAGCGGGCGTGAGATTCGAAGCCGTTAGGCAATCATTTGTCTCAAATGCCCATCAAGCGAGCGGCCGGTGTTAAGGGTCTCTTAGCAGTTCAACGGCATTTCTCGGCCTGCGTCCGGAAACGGATGGCGCGATGCCGATCAGATGCATCGCACACGTCAGAACGACTTTCGAGGCAACCGCGTGACAGCGGTGCAATTGGACCGGCGCAAAGCGCCGCAAGTAAAGGAACATGCTATCGCGACCTTCCAGGCACCGCCATGGTGCCCGTCACCGCCCGTGACCTTTTTCCGTTTGATGATGACCGGCGCGGCGTTGTCACCAGACGCACTCATCTCACCACCTATTTACTCACCCGAAACAATCGTTAGCAGACAGCAGCTTACTCGATTGTTAACAGATCAATTTTTCCGCGTTACGCGGCGGCGGATCCCCGCGGGGAGACCAGAGCATTTGAAGCAAATGCCCTGCACTTGGCTTTTGAGATTCCCTCGCGGAAATGGTATCAAGGGATAGATCGCGCCAGTATGGCCGAAACCAACTCCAGTGACACGTGTGGTGCGTAGGGAGCACGTGGGGCAACGGAGGGTATCGGCAGATACGCGCGATACCCTCCGTACGATTTTTCCATGCGAACCTGCGAGAGGTCTGCATCCTAGGGCGTCAGGCCCGCCATCCCGCAAATGATGGTCCATTCGTCCTCGGTCACGGGTTGCACCGACAGGCGAGAGTTGCGCACCAACACCATGTCGGACAAGCGCGGGTCGTCCTTGACCATGTCCAGAGTGACCGGCGTCTTCGCGGCCTCCAGCGCCTTGATGTCCACGCACTCCCAGCGGTCATCCTCGGTCGTGCTGTCGGGATGCGCTTCGGCGATGACCTCGACGGTGCCGACCACCGCCTTTTCCGTTTGACTGTGATAGAAGAACCCGCGGTCACCCACGGCCATGTCACGCATGAAATTGCGCGCCTGATAGTTGCGCACGCCGTCCCATTCCTCGCCGGCATCGGCCTTGGCCACCTGCTGGTCCCAGCTCCAGGTCGACGGCTCGGATTTGAACAGCCAATAGCGCATGGCTCAGATCACCTTGTTCCAGGGAATCAGCTCGACACTCTGAAAAAGGTCGGCCGCCTTGTAGGGGTCTTTCGCCGCCCATGCCTCGGCGGCGGCCATGTCCTCGACCTCCAGGATCACCAGCGACCCGATCATGCCCCCCTCGGCATCCAGGAGCGGGCCGGCCTGGCTGACGACGCCGCTTTCCTTCAGATAGGCCACGTGCTTGTCACGGTTGTCGAGACGGGTTTGCAGGGCGCCGGGCTTGTCCCGGGCAATCAGGGCGATCAGCATTCATTCTTCCTTCAATGGACGTTGCAACAACATATCGACCGCGTCGCGCACGTTCAATTCACCACTGACCAGCCCGGTCACGACGCGGGTGATCGGCAGGTCCAAGCCGGTCTCCTGCGCCATCTCCGCCAGCGCCTGGGCCGTCGCCGCGCCCTCGACCGTCACACCGCTGTCAAACGCATCGCCCGCGCCGATGCTTTGACCAAAGCGATAATTGCGCGACTGCTCTGACGTGCAGGTCAGCACCAGATCGCCAAATCCCGAAAGCCCGGCCAGGGTCTCGGCCTTTGCGCCATATTTTTCCGCCACCTTCACAAGCTCGGCGAAACCGCGCGTCATCAGCGCCGCCCGCGCACTCTCCCCCAGCCCGGCACCGATCGCCACGCCGCACGCGATGGCGATGACGTTCTTCAGCGCGCCACCAAGCTCTGCGCCGATGACATCCGTGGTGCGATAGAGCCTGATGTTCGGCGTAGTCAGTCGCATCTGCAGGCGTTCGCCGGCGCTTTCATCTGCGCATGCCAGGGTCAGCGCGGTCGGCAGGCCGCGGGCGATATCATGGGCAAAGGACGGGCCGGTCAAGGTGGCGGGAATGGCGTCGGGCACATGCTCGGCGACGATCTGCGTCGGCCTCAACCCGGTGCCGCGCTCCATCCCCTTGCAACAGGCGACCACGTGTTTGCCCGCCAGGGTTTCGCCGCAAGTCTCCAGAAAGCGTCTCAGCTTTTGCGCCGGAACGGACAGCAGCACGATTTCGGCCTGCAATATAGTCTCTATATCGTCTGAAACCGCGATATTGTCCGGCAGGTCGACGCCGGGCAGACGTCGCGCATTCTGCCTCGACGCGTGGATTTCGCGCACCTGCTCGGCATCGCGCGCCCACAGGGTCACCGGGCCGTTTCGGGCCAGGGAAACGGCCAGCGCTGTTCCGAATGCACCGGCGCCGATCACCGCGATCATGCCTTCGCCCCTTTCTTTCCCCCGCCCAGAAGGGACGGGCTGCGTTGGTCCAAGGGCCAGCGCGGACGCGCGGCCAGGGTCATGTCGTCAATCCGCCCCGCGCGGAAGAGTTCCCCGCCGGCATAGGCGATCATCGCCGCGTTATCCGTGCAGAGCGCCAGCGGGGGTGCAACGAAAGCCACGCCGAATTCGCTTGAAACAGTCTCTAACCCACTGCGAACGAGCTGGTTCGCGGCCACGCCACCGGCAACGGCCAGCGCCGGCGGCGCGGAAAGGATTCTGCCGGCCTCGGTCAGGGCACGCCGCGTCTTTTCCTGCAGCACATCTGCGACCGCACCCTGGAACCCGGCGCAAAGATCGGCCCGGTCCCGCCGTGTCAGCCCGCCCTTCTCGGCGATCACCTCGTCCCGGGCGCGCAGCAGCGCGGTTTTCAACCCGGAAAACGACATGTCGCAGCCTGGCCTGTCCAGCAGGGGCCGCGGGAAACGGAACCGCTCCGCATCGCCCCCCCGGGCCTCGCGCTCGATCATCGGGCCGCCGGGCTGGGACAAGCCCAGCAAGCGCGCGGACTTGTCGAACGCCTCTCCAGGCGCGTCGTCGATGGTGCCGCCCAGCCGCGTGAAACGGTCGCTTCCCTCGACCAGCAGGAACTGACAATGACCACCCGAAACGAGCAGCATCACGTAAGGATATGCCAGACCATCCGTCAGCCTTGGCGTCAAAGCGTGCCCCGCAAGGTGGTTGACGCCCACGAGCGGCAGCCCCCGCGCGGCGGCGATGGCCTTGCCCGTCATCACGCCTGACAGCACGCCCCCGATCAGCCCCGGCCCCGCCGTCGCGGCCACGAGCTGAATGCGATCCAAGGACGTTTCAGCGTGGTTCAGAGCCTCATTGACCGCGATATCCAGCTTTTCGGCATGTGCGCGTGCGGCGATTTCCGGGACGATGCCGCCAAAGGAGCCGTGCAGGTCGTCCTGCCCCAGAACGACCGACGACAGGATCTCCGCACCGTGCTCGCGCATCCGCACGACCGCCGCCGCGGTGTCGTCGCAGCTGCTCTCCAGCCCGAGGATCGTCAGGTTGTCCGTCATTTCACGCCCGTTGCGCCAAGCCCTTGTGGCAGGTAACACCGCAAGGGCGCGCAAACAACTCCGGAGCGTCCATGTCGCCCCTGATCCTCATCACACGCCCCCGGGACGCGGCAGACGCCTTCGCAGCCGACCTGGAGGATAAGCTGGGCCGGGACGCGGACATATGCATTGCGCCGCTTTTGCAGATCGAGATGTCCCCGGACTTGCCCGACCTCGCACCCTACAGGACGCTCATATTCACCTCCGCTCACGCGGTCGAAAGCTTTGCCACGGCCACCCGGTGCCGGGATTTCGCCTGCTACGTCGTCGGCACCGGCACCGGCAAGGTCGCAGCACAACACGGCTTTGATCCGGTCGTGGGGCCCGGCACGGGCAAGGAACTGGCGCAGGATATCCGCAACGCCTCTGCCGCCACTCCGTGCCTCTACCTGCGTGGAGACCCCATCGCGTTCGACCTCGCCCAATACCTGAATTCCGCCGGAACCGAGACGCACGAGGCCATCGTCTATCGCCAGCTGCCCTGCGCCCTTTCGAAAAAGGCGCTGGACCGCATGAAAAGGCACGGTATCGTGGTCGCGCCGGTTTTTTCGCCGCGAAGTGCCCAGCTTTTGCTAGATGCGCTGCCGAAAGGCGCTAACTTGCATGTCGCGGCGATCAGCGAGGCCGTGGCGGGGATCTTTCCCCGGAACAGAGCGGCAAGGATCAGTGTGGCGGCGCGGCCCGACAGACCCGCGATGCTGTCCTGCGTCGCGCAACTTTGGTCTGATGCCAATCGGCTTGAGAGCGGAAGCACCGCACAGTAAGCTTTCTGGCAGGCTGCAATGGCAAGATTCGAAAGAGGTTTTCACGTGGCAAAGAAACCATCGTCCGGGGCAAAGACACCGCTCGACATGGACGCATCGAAGGAAGACGAGACCGCGCAGCCGGAAGACACCGTTAAAGCCACCGACAACGATACCGTCGCGCCCACAGGCGACGACACGGTCGAGGCGTCCGGCGCGACCACCGATGCGACCCCGGACACGAAACCGGCGGGCAGCCACTCCGGCATCGAAGAACCTGCATCGGGGCAGTCCGAAACGACTCCTCACGACGCGATGACCAAGGGCGACGGCGACACCGAAGAGCCTGCCGCCGAGACATCCGGCACCGATACGCCCGCGCACGACGTGACGTCGGAAACCGCCACGAATATGGGCGCTGACACTGACGAGACTTCCGACGGCGAGACCTCGGACGCGGCAGGGTCCGGCAGCAGCCCCACCGCGACCGAACCCGCCACCAGCCTGCCCGCCACGGCACCGCAGCCCGCCAAGGGGGCCGGCGCCGGAAGCATGATCCTGGGCGGCGTCGTTGCGGGCGCCATCGGCTTTGCCGCCGCCTATTTCGGCGTGGCGCAGCAAGTCATCCCGCGCGACGAGGTTCTGATCGGGGATGTCGGCGCCCTCAACCAAAGGGTCGAGGAGCAGGCCGACACGATCGACGCCCTGACCGAGAAGGTGGGCGGCATCACCAATACCGATGACAGCGCGCTTCAGGCGCAGGTCGAAGCGCTCGGAACATTGTCCGACCGCGTGGCAGAGACAGAACAACGGATCGAGGACCTCGCCGCGCGGCTGGGCGATGTCGAGCAGCGCCCGGTTTCCGAAAGCGCCGACGCCGCCACCATCGCCGCCTACGAGAACGAACTGAATGCCGCGCGCGAGGAATTCGCCGCGCAGCGCGCCGAACTCGAGGACTTGATCGCCCAGGCCATGCAGACCGAAACCGTCGCCGACGAGGCCGCGGTCGCCGCGATGCAACGCGCCGCGATCAGCCGCGTTCAGGCCGCGCTCGACAACGGCACCGGGTTTGCCGGCGCGGTGGCCGAGTTGCAGGACACCGATGTCGAGGTGCCGGGTACCCTGACCTCCGTCGCCGAAGAGGGGGTCGCAACCCTGTCCAGCCTGCAGGAAAGCTTTCCCGACGCCGCCCGGGCCGCGCTGGATGCGTCGCGCGAGGTCACCGGCGAAGGCACCGGACTCAAGGGTTTTCTGAAGAGCCAGCTTGGCGTGCGGTCGCTGGAACCCCGCGAAGGGGACGATCCCGACGCGGTGCTGTCCCGGGCCGAGGCCGCCGTGCGCGACGGCCGGCTGCAGGATGCACTGGCGGAAATCGAGACGCTGCCCGAAGAAGGCCGCGCCGAGCTGTCCGATTGGGCCGGCCGGGCGGCAGAACGGCTCGAAGCGGTGGGCGCGGCCCAGTCGCTGAGCGAGACATTGAACTAAGGCCGGGGGGAATTCAAAGAATGCTGTGGTCCGTCATCAAGATCGTTCTCTTCATCGGCCTCGTCGCCGCGGCCAGTTGGGGCGCGATCTACCTGCTCGAACTCGACGGCGGCGTGCGCATCGTCATGGCCGGACAGGAATTCAACCTGACCCCGCTAATGGCCGTGATCGCGCTTGCCCTGCTTGTCATCGCCGTCTGGCTGCTGCTGAAGATCGTATCGCTGCTGGTCGCTGTGCTGCATTTCATCAACGGGGACGACACCGCGCTGTCGCGCTATTTCCAGCGCAATCGGCAGGAGAAAGGCTATCAGGCCCTGTCCGAGGGGATGATGGCGCTGGCCTCTGGCGAGGGCGAGCTGGCCATGGCCAAGGCCGGCAAGGCCGAGCGCTATCTCAACAAGCCCGCGCTGACCAACTTGATCACCGCGCAAGCCGCAGAGATGTCCGGCAACCGCCGCAAGGCCGAGGAGACCTATAAACGCCTTCTGACCAACGAGAAGACCCGTTTCGTGGGTGTGCGCGGCATCCTGCGTCAAAAGCTGGCCGACGGCGAAACCGACACCGCGCTGAAGCTGGCCAAGACCGCCTTCACGCTGAAGCCCAAGCACGAGGAAGTGCAGGACACCCTGCTGAAACTGCAGGCGCAGACCGGCGACTGGAAAGGCGCGCGCGAAACCCTCAGTGCCAAGCTGAAATCCGGGAACCTGCCGCGCGACGTGCATCGCCGCCGCGACGCGGTGCTGGCGCTCTCCGAGGCGCGCGACATCCTCGACGAAGGCAAGAGCATCGAGGCGCGCGAGGCGGCGATCCAGGCGAACAAGCTCTCGCCCGATCTCGTACCGGCCGCCGTGCTGACCGCCCGCGGCTATATGGAGCAGGGCAACAAGCGCAACGCCACCCGCGTGATCAAGAAGGCATGGGATGCCCAGCCGCACCCGGACCTTGCCGCCGCCTTCGCGGAAATCGAGCCCGACGAGACGCCGCAGGCCCGCATCAAGCGGTTCGCCAGACTGCTAAAGACTCATCCCGATCACCGCGAAACCCGCCTGATCGACGCCGAACTGCACCTGGCGGCCGAGGATTTCCCCGCAGCCCGCCGTGCGCTGGGGGATCTGGCCGAGGTCGATCCCGATGCGCGTGCGCTGACCATCATGGCCGCCATCGAGCGTGGCGAAGGCGCGTCGGACAGCGTGGTCAAAGGCTGGCTGGCACGGGCGCTGTCGGCCCCGCGCGGGCCGCAATGGGTGTGCGAGAACTGTCACCACATCCACCCCGAATGGGCGCCGTCCTGCAGCAACTGCCACGCGTTCGACACGCTCAGCTGGCGCGCGCCGCCGGCATCTTCGGTCGCCTCGTCCACGGGCATCGAGATGCTGCCGCTCATCATCGGCTCGGTCGAGGATCACACCACGCCCGATGAGACCATCGACGAGGATGATACGACCGACGCGGAAATCGACGACGCCGAAATCGTCGAGGAACCGAAGCCGGCAGAGACGGAAAAATAGTCCTTTTCGGATGGGATTTGTGGTGCTATAGCCGCCCCCCACGGGGCCGCTGTAGCTCAGCTGGTAGAGCACGTCATTCGTAATGATGGGGTCGGGGGTTCGAGTCCCTTCAGCGGCACCACAATCGCCCAGTAGACCACTGAAAAATTCGGTTTCTCTGCTGGATGCTTGTCTTTATCCCCTTAAATATCCACTCTTTCATTTTCGCTGGCGCGACCTGTTAAGCGCGCTGGCCGAGGAGAATTCGTCTCAATTGGTATCATGTGGCTGAGCGCGGTGTTTTTCTGCTGGAAAAAGACACGTCCTGAAAGGCGCACGAATTGGATAGTATCCACTAAGACCCAAAACGGATCATACCCCAATCAACCCTAGGTGCCTATACTGGGTTGCTAGACGGGGTTAGCGTTAACGCCAGATTGACTGCGGTCTCGGCCCAGAGCGGACACTGGTCGACCCAGTCCAATGCTGTGGTGCGGCCCGTCGAAGTGGCCATTCAAGCCCAGCGCAGCATTTCACTCGCCGAATGACGGCAGAGCGGGACAAAATGTGAATTCGCTGCAACTGCACCAGTGTCTGAAATCATTGGCCGTGCAATTTTGTGTATATCCCAGCTGCGAGATTGAGGTCCCAGTCATCGCTTGGCGCATACCGCCATTCTTCCTCTTCCCATTTGCCATTTATCCATTGCGCAAAGAAACACCGAACAAAGTCTGGTTTGTGACGGCATAACGACCCTGACAACCAGTCTTTCCGCTTGTCAGGGATGGCTTCCAAGGCTTTGACAACCTCTTCTTGCGGTGCTGTCTCAAACTCGCCCAAATCCCACGCGCCATGACGCACCAACCAAGGACCAAAATCGTCGGTCCATTTGAACGCTTTGTTAGATATAGTCTCCATGTATCCGCACTCGGCCATGGCAATGCAAACCCTGTTCAAAGAGTGTTTTGTTGGGACAACAGCCTCGTAGTGTCGATACAGATCGTTGACGTAATCAGAGTGGCAGGCCAGCCCGTCAAGAAGGTGGTCAAGGTCGCTACGCTTGTGTGAGATAGCCAAGGTGGGTTGGTCGTTGTTTGGCTCTAATACTCGCCAATAGTGGCCTTCAGACGCAAGCAGACCCACTCTCTCTAAGGCACTACAGCTAATCTCGTAATTGCTTTGAGCCAAGTCGTGTAAAAGATCAGGCGCGGGTGACATATCAACAAGGTGCGATAGCATTTCTTCACGCAACCAGAACGCAACGGCCTGAAGTAGAGCGGTTTCCTCTTCGGATAGTTTTTCGACCATTTATTGTCCAAGCATTGCGTTTTAGGAGCACTGAATCGGACATTGGTTCAATACGCAACATCAGTCAAAATGGGCTCGCTGCAGACTTTCTCTGCAGGAGCTACTTTCGGTGATATGCTCTATTTCCAACGTCGGGTTGGCGTTGAGGCAGGGAGTGGCAAACCGGAGTAACCGCCATGACAATTGCGAACTTACCTGCCATTCGAGCCTGCAGACCCGCCTGGAACAAAGGCCGTGTTATCGGCCAGAAGCGACCCTTGCTGCCCAAGCACGTCTGGGCCATTCGCGTTGGTCTTGAGATCGCCGAGAGCCATCGGGACCTGGCTCTCTTCAACCTCGCCATCGACAGCAAACTGCGAGGGTTTGATCTGGTAAAGCTCAAGGTGGCCGACGTCTATGCCTCCGGCCAAGTGAAGGAGCGCGCTTTGGTCCTCCAAAGCAAGACGCAGAGGTCGGTGCGTTTCGAGGTCACAGAGGGCACACGCAAGTCGCTCGCGCGATGGATGGATGAACCGCTAATGGTTGGCTCAGAATTTCTGTGGCCGGGGCCGTTTCATGAGCGCCTCCACATATCGACGCGACAATACGCCCGCCTTGTGCGGGACTGGGTGAGTTCCATTTGATTGGAAGCTACGTCCCACGGCACGCACTCGATGCGCCGGACCAAGGGTGCACAAATCTACAAGAAAACCGGGACCCTGCGTGCCGGGCAGCGCCTGCTCGGTCACACCAAGATGGACAGCACCGTCCGCTATCTCGGGGTTGAGCTTGAAGATGCTCTCGCAACTGCGGAGGCAGTGGAAATCTGAACGATACGGGCCGGTCGGTCACGGCCGGCCCAGAGCGGTCCTTCATGGTATATCTTGCGAGGTCCGGTCAGCTCCGATCCAGTGCAGGCATCACGACCCGACCCCCAATTCCACGGCGTTCGGTGGTACCGCTCCGGGCAACAAGTCGCGTCAGGGAATAATTTCCAACTCGGCTACTTTGTTTCCTTCCAGACGGAACAGATACCGCAGATCGACCGGGCTCCCCGGAAAATTGCCGACGAGATGGCTGGTTACGATAGTGCGACCGCCCTCCTCGGTCAGCGAGAATGGTTCCACGGTATAGGTGTATTGCGTTGAGGCGTTGGCCATCCACTGCCGGATCGCCTCCCGACCCTTGTACGTATTGCCTTCATCAACAACGATCGCGTCATCGGTAAAGCATTCCGCTATCGCCTGCGCGTTGCCCTTTTTGTCGGCCGAGAAGTACTGGGCGATCACTGCCGGTAGTTCAAGTTTCATCATCATTCTCCTGTTGCGGTCCAAGGCGCGACAACCCTCTGACCGCCGCGCCAACAGATAATCTAAGTGAGGATGAAAATTCGATAATAGGGATAAAACAACACGCCGAGTTCCAGATTTCGGGATAATCAGTCTGCCGGACCTCCCCCGCACATTATCCCGGATTTCAAGATAACGCATGCCATTTAATCCATATTTTCTAAACACACGACGTCCCTTAAATTTTCCAGAAAGCAACATTCAGCAATAAATCCGGAGCTCAGATCATGACCGATTTTCTCAACCTGACTGGTAAGCGCGCACTCGTGACCGGGGGCACCCAAGGTGCCGGAGCCGCGACTGTCGAACTGCTGCAAACGCTCGGCGCAAAGGTCCTGACGACCGCGCGCTCGCGCCCTGAGCGGATAAATGCAGACGTATTCGTCGCCGCAGACCTGACGACACCCGCAGGCTGCAAGGCGGTGACCGATGCGGTCCGGGAAGAACTGGGCGGCATCGACATCGTTGTCCACATGGTCGGCGGGTCATCCGCGCCGGGCGGCGGCCACGCGGCACTCGATGACGATCAATGGCAAATGGAGCTCGATCTGAACCTCTTTCCTTCGGTCCGGCTCGACCGGTTGCTGGTGCCCGAGATGGTGGCCCAGGGCCACGGTGTCGTCATCCACGTCACCTCGATCCAGCGCGTCCTGCCCCTGCCGGAGGCCACAACAGCCTATGCCGCAGCCAAAGCCGCTCTTTCGGCCTACAGCAAGAGTCTGTCCAAGGAAGTCTCTCCGAAAGGCGTCCGGGTCCTGCGAGTCTCTCCCGGCTGGATCGAGACCGAGGCATCGGTGCGTCTCGCCCAGCGCCTCGCAGAGGAGCAAGGGACCGACTACGAAGGCGGCAAGCAACTCATCATGCAGTCTTTGGGTGGTATCCCGATAGGCCGCCCGACAAAACCCCAAGAGATCGCCAGCCTGATCGCCTTCTTGGCGTCGGACCGCGCGGCCACGATAACGGGCACCGAGTACACCATCGATGGCGGAACCGTTCCGACCGTCTGAGCGCCCGCCCCTTTGCGCGTCGGACCCCATAACCCCGGCGCGGGGCCGCATGGCCAAGTTGCGGCGTTGCATCGTCCATTCCGGTGAACGGTGAAACCACCAACGGTGGTCTGTTCGCGGTGTGCCGCAGCAACCACTTCATCTCGACCAAACCGTTCTCGACATCAACACAGCCATCCCACGGAGAATCCTGCATGGACACCGATCCGACCCTGACGCGGCACGACCTCGCCGTCTTGGACAACCAGAAAGCCCTGCGCCAAGCGCTTCGATCCGAATACGACTTCATCGTCTGTGGCGCAGGGTCCAGCGGCTCGGTCGTCGCGGCCCGGCTGGCCGAACAGCCGGACGTCAGCGTTCTACTGCTCGAGGCCGGTGGCGACGACACGGCAGACACGGTCACCAACCCGGCCCTTTGGCCCCTGAACCTCGGCAGCGAGCGCGACTGGGGGTTCTCCGGCGAACCCAGCCCGACCCTCGGCGGTCGCAGGCTTCCGCTCAGCATGGGCAAAGGCCTCGGCGGTGGATCGAGCATCAACGTCATGGTCTGGGCCCGTGGCCACAAGGAAGACTGGGATCACTTCGCTGCCGAATCCGGCGACCCCGCCTGGGGGTACCAGTCCATCCTCGGCTATTACCGCCGCATCGAGGATTGGCAGGGCACACCCGACGCCGAACGGCGCGGCATGGGCGGCCCTGTCCACGTCGAACAACCTGCAGCGCCCCAGCCCGTCGCCCGCGCGATGCTCGAGGCTGCCGGGCACATGGGCATCCCGGTCTTCGACAGCCCGAACGGGGCGATGATGGAAGGCCCCGGCGGGGCCGCTATCGCGGATCTCCGCATCCGCGACGGCCGGCGCCAGTCAGTGTTCCGCTCCTACACCCACCGCATCATGCACCAGCCCAACCTGACCGTTCTGACCGGCGCCCTCGTCTCCCGCGTCCTGCTGGATGGCTCGTCGGCCATAGGAGTCGAAGTCCTGCTCGACGGCAAGCTCCGGCAGTTCCGCGCACGCTGCGAGACCATTCTGTCGCTTGGCGCCATCCAGACCCCGAAAGTCCTGATGCAATCGGGTATCGGACCCCAGCACGAGCTTGCCGCACATGGCATCCGGACCGTGCGCGACCTTCCCGGCGTCGGCCAGAATCACCAGGATCACCTCGCCTTCGGCTGCACCTGGGCCTATCACAAGCCGGAGGGTGTCGGCGGCGGCGGATGCGAGGCGACGCTCTATTGGCAAAGCTCTGCGCGCCTCAAACAGCCCGATATCCTGCAATGCCAGCTCGAATTCCCGGTGCCCGCCCCAGAGGAAGCGGGCATCGGCACGCCGCCCCATGGCTGGACCATGTTCGCGGGCCTGGCCCAGCCGAAAAGCCGGGGCCGCCTGCGGCTGTCAGGGCCGAATCCCGACGATCCGCTCCTGATCGAGCCGAACGCGCTCAGCGAACCCGAGGATCTGGAGACCGCCCTTACCGCCGTCGAGATGTGCCGCGAGATCGGCAACCACGCGGCCTTTAATCCACTCGTCCGGCAGGAGGTCGCCCCCGGCGGCCGAAATCGAAAGGCGATGGCCGATTTCATCCGCAAATCGGCAGTCACCTATTGGCACCAGTCCTGCACCGCCAAGATGGGACGGGACGAGATGTCGGTCGTCGATCATCAGCTCAAGGTCTACGGCATCGACAACCTGCGCATCGCTGATGCCTCGATCATGCCCCGCATCACCACCGGCAACACGATGGCCCCCTGCGTGGTGATTGGAGAGCGTGCCGCCGACATGATCCGCCAGCAGCACGGTCTGACTCGCGCCGAACAGCCCCTCGCAGCCGGGGCATGAACCAAAACCGACGCGGATCGGGGGCAAGACATCCCCCGGTCCGCATGATCCGGCGCATCCTATTCAAACGGACAATGACACCGCCTTAGTCCGGACTGCGCCAGCCGACATTGCTCTCCATGCCACATGGCCACGCACCGACAACCCGCTTTCTTCGAATCCGGAACTGTGCCTTAGATGATGTAGCAAGGCGCATCAGTACGCCCGAGACCTGCGGAAACCCGAACAATGCCGGAAGATTCTTTCAGCCCGGACCTCGATCGGATCGATCGAAACATTCTGCGTGCGCTTCAGAAAGATGCCCGGATGGCCAATTCAGACCTGGCTCGGCTGGTGAACGTCAGCGCCGCGACATGCCACCGCCGCACCCAACGTCTGATCGAACAGAAATACATCACATCCGTCCGAGCGCAGATCGCGCCGGCCAGCGTGGGGCTGGGGACGCTCGTGATGGTCGGCGTTGTGCTGGACCGGTCCACACCCGAGAGCTTTTCCGAGTTCGAAGAGACCGTCGCAGATATGAAAGAGGTCCTCGACTGCAACCTCGTCGCCGGGGATTTCGACTATCTGCTGAAGATCAGGACACGGGACATGGAAGGGTTCAACCTGTTGCACGGCCGCAAACTCATCACTCTGCCGGGCGTTCGCCAGATCCGCACTTTCTTCGTGCTGAAAGAGGTCAAGGACAACGCGCCTCTGGCATTCTGACGGATTCACCTCAAACCGGCGTCCCCGACCTCTGCGGTCGCTGTCAAGGGGCGGCATGACCCGCCCCTGTAGCACGCACCGCTGGCGACCCGCCGGCCATCGGATCGCACGCGCACCGTCACGCCGCCCTGACCTGTCGCAACGCGTGCGCCCATGTGGCCATCCGCGCCCCCTGGTGCCTTGCCGCTTGCAACGTCGCCTCGGGAAGCGGCGCGCCTTGCCCGTCGGTAAAGCTGGTGCCGTACGGGTTTCCCCCGGCGGCATGAATCGCAGGATCGGTATACCCGGGCGGCACCATGATCGCGCCCCAGTGATAGAACACGTTGTGCAACGCCAGCAGGGTGGATTCCTGCCCACCATGCACGTTCCCGGCCCCTGTGAAGGCACTCACGGCCTTGTCGGTCAGCTTCCCGTTCATCCACAGACCGCCGCAGCTGTCCAGGAACTGCTTCAACTGCGCCGCCGGCAGCCCGAAACGCGTCGGCGTGCCGAAAACGAAGCCCTCCGCCCATTCCAGATCCGAGTGGGTGGCAACGGGAACTTCACGCGTTGCCTCAAGGTGTTTCCGCCATGCCCGGTTGGCATCTATTGCCGCATTGGGTGCCAGTTCCGCCACCCGCCGTATCCTAACCGCGGCGCCGTGCTTTTCGGCGCCGGCGGCGATTTCCTGTGCTATCGTGAACGTGTTGCCGGTACTGCTGTAATAGACGATTGCCAGCCGGATGGGATCTTGATCTGTCATGTCGCTTTCCTTTGTTTGACGCATGGAAAGCTATGTGCGCGCACCCGTCTGCACTACGGCGTCAGATTTCGTTTCACTGTCTGCCCGGATGGACAATCACATGTCTAAGACGCCCAGCCTCGATGATCTCGCCCGCTTCAGAAAAGTCGTCGACAAAGGCTCGTTTGCCGCCGCGGCGCGGGATCTCGGAATGCCCAAAAGCACGCTCAGCAAGGCGATCGCACGGCTTGAGCAGGATCTGGGCGTCCGCCTGCTCGAGCGGACGACGCGCAACATGCGGCCCACCGAAACCGGGCGGATCGTGGCGGATCACGGCAAGACGATGGTTGACGCCTTCGATGCGGCCCGGCGCGCGGCAAGTGACAGCGACGGGCCGTCGGGCCGCATCCGTGTCGGGTGTCCGCCGGGCCTGTTGAATGATCTGCTGGATGATGTCGTCGCCGAATTTCTCACCGACTTTCCCAAGGTCCGGATCGAACTGGTCGCGATGGCGGGCCCGCTCGACCTCGTCAGGGACGATGTGGATATCACGATCCGCGCGCGGTCACAGGTCGAGGCCGGCGCCTCGCATGTCGTGCGGCGGCTTGGGGTGTCGCGTGGCATCCTTGTTGCCGCGCCGTCCCTTGCCGGTACGAGCCATATGCTGACGCCTCGGGATTTGCAGGCCATCCCGACCCTGTGCCTGCCCGGCGACAGCCGTGTATGGGAGCTTTTTGACCGGGATGGCAAACCCCATACCATCGACGTCACCCCGCGGCTGGTCACGAGCGACATCGCCACCCTGCGGCACGCTGCAATCAGGGGGCTGGGCGTCGCCCTGCTGCCTGAACATGCCTGTATGCCGGATATTGCAGGCGGCCAGCTGATGCGGGTCTTGCCCGACATCTCGACGGTCGAGGGCACGATCTACGCTGTGTTCTCACGCGACACCGCAAGGGCCTCGGCGCTTCGCGCCTTCATAGACCACCTTGCCCGCGCCTTCGCCATCGCCCCATTCCGGCGATAGCCCGGCCAATCTTCACACCGCCCGGGCCGAGCGCGCCAGCTCGCGTGCAAGATCGACGAATACCTTGAACGCGGCCGGCGGGTTGCGCCGGCTGGGGTAATACAGGCACAGCGGCGCAACCGGTGGGGTCCAATCGTCGAGGATCCGCACCAGTCGGCCCGCCGCGATATCCGCACGCACGTTCGACTCCATGAAATAGCCGATGCCCACGCCATCTAGGACCGCGGTGCGCGCCAGGCTGGCCTCATCCAGGGTCAATGGCCCGTCCACGTCCACATGCACCGGCTGGCCCTCGGCTTCGAACTGCCAGCGATACAGCGCACCGTTCGGCAGGCGGACGCGGATACAGGTATGCGCCTTCAGGTCGGCCGGAACGCGCGGGACATCCCGGTTCGCAAAATAGGACGGTGCGGCGACGACGGCATGGCGCCGCGCTGGCCCCAGCGGAATCGCGATCATGTCCGACGGAACGAGGGTTTTGCTGCGCACCCCGAAATCGAACCCGTCCGCCACGATGTCCACAAGGCTCCCCTCGGTCACGAGATCGACCTGAACCTGGGGAAACCGCTTCAGGAACTCCAGGATCAGTGGTTCAAGAATCTCCTGCGCAGCGGTGACGAAGGTGTTGATACGCACGGTGCCGGAAGGTGTTTCCTGTTGCGATCGGACGGTGTCCAGAGCCTGGTGGATATCCCGCACCGCCGGGCTGACCTGATCGACAAACCTGTGCCCTGCCTCGGTCAGCGAGACACTGCGCGTCGTGCGATTGAACAGGCGCACACCCAGTTGTCCTTCCAGCTTGGAAATCGCATTGCTGAGCGCGCTTGTCGACATGCCCATATCGAGTGCCGCAGCCCGGAACGATCCTCTGCGGCTGATCGCGAGAACGGCATCGAAATCGGTCAGCTTGTAGTTTTTCATTGTCCTGATTTCCGTAATTCAACATCTCATTTTATCCCAATTATCAAAACGTCGTCAAAAGCTTAATTTACGGTCACGCATCAACTGACCGAAAGGAGCAGACAGCACAAAAGCTTACCCGAACCGGCGCTGATTCGAACGAGCCGGACATGAAATATTCTTTCGAAACTTGGGTAAGCCTTGGCCGAAAAAACGCCGATCTTCAATCACGCTGCAGCGTATCCAGCAAACCATACGCCAAAGTTGCAAGCACCCATCAGCGTCAAAACGCTACGATGCCGACGCCTGCGACAGGGATGCCATCCAGTAAAAAAGACCGGAAAGCCGCCCTCCCACGGCCTTTATGGACCTCTGCCAATATCAACCAAGGAACATTCAAATGTCCAAGAAACTCAGAACTGCCGTCGCCGCCGCTGCCGCCGCCGCGACCATCACGACCAGCGCAAACGCGCAAGATACGATCCCGTCCGAACAGCCGGTCAAATCCGTCGTCCTCGTTCACGGCGCCTTTGCCGACGGGTCGGGCTGGCGCGGCGTATACGACATCCTCACCGCGCGCGGCTACCGTGTCAGCATCGTGCAGAACCCGCTGACCTCTCTTGCAGATGACGTGGCCGCCACCGACCGCATCCTCCACCGTCAGGACGGTCCGGCGATACTCGTCGGGCATTCCTACGGCGGAACGGTCATCACCGAGGCGGGCATCAACCCCAAGGTTGCAGGCCTTGTATACGTCTCCGCGCTGGCTCCAGACGTGGGCGAGACCACGGGCGACCAATTCGCTGAC
The DNA here is from genome assembly GCF_009363735.1 of Roseovarius sp. THAF8. Taxonomy (NCBI): domain Bacteria; kingdom Pseudomonadati; phylum Pseudomonadota; class Alphaproteobacteria; order Rhodobacterales; family Roseobacteraceae; genus Roseovarius; species Roseovarius sp. THAF8. The sequence goes on from NZ_CP045410.1 coordinate 2,288,407, forward strand.
ATCCCTGCTCCGCCGGAATTCATCATCGAGACCGGCGATGACGGGTTCGGCTTCGTCAACCTCGAAGAGTTCAAGACCGGCTTTGCCGGCGACACCGCCGATGCGGACGCGGCTTTCCTCCGTGACAGCCAGGTGCCCATCAACATGGATATCTTCGGAACGCCGGTGAAACACGCCGCCTGGAAGGAAAAGCCGAGTTGGGCCGTAATCGCGACCGAGGACAAGGCCATCGACCCGAAACTGCTGCGCCAAACCGCCGACCGGATTGGCGCCGTGTCGGTCGACGTGCCCGGCAGCCATGTCGTCTTTCTGACCAAGCCGGATGAAGTCGCCGACGTGATCGATGAGGCCGCCCGCGCCTCTGGCGGAAGCTGAATTATCAAGCGCGTGCGGCGGGGCCCGCCTCGCCGCATGAACCCGCAATCTGCTCAACCAAAAATCTCACTTGGGGAAATCACCCCGGCAATGGAGCCACACCATGTCCCATCTGAAAGTGAAATCTATACTCTCCTGGAGCGCGATCCTGTTCCTCATCTCGGTCGCGGCCGTCGCCGTCGCCTCCTGGATCGTCAATGTAGACAGTTTCATCGGTGGTCACGTTCAGGCGAACCGTACCTGCAAGCTGCCCAAATCCGACCCGTGTCAGTTGATCATATCGGGAAAACGCCATGTCCGGACCTGAATCAATCCCGCTCACCCGCCGCTGCGCGATTGCCGGTGGCACGGGCCTGCTGATTGCAGCGACCACACCGCTGCTGACCGCTCCCGGCCTGCGGGCCGAAACATCTCCCTCCATCAAAGGACCTCAGACCATGACCTACATTTCCGCCGAAGACGGCACGCAGATCTTCTACCGCGACTGGGGCCCGCGCGACGCGCAGCCCATCGTGTTCCACCACGGCTGGCCCCTGACGGCCGACGAGTGGGATGCCCAGATGCTCTATTTCCTCGGCAAGGGCTTTCGCGTCATCGCCTTCGACCGGCGCGGACACGGGCGCTCGGACCAGACGGAAACCGGCAACGAAATGGACACCTATGCCTCCGATGTCATCGCCCTGGCCGACGCGCTGGACCTCAAGGCAGCCGTGCATGTGGGCCATTCCACCGGCGGTGGCGAGGTCGTGCACTACGCCGCCCGCGCCAAGCCCGGGCGCGTCTCGAAGCTGGTGCTGATCGGTGCCGTGCCGCCGGTCATGGTGAAGAAGGACAGCAACCCCGACGGCACGCCGCTGGACGTATTCGACGGCTTCCGCCAGGCGCTTTTGGCGAACCGGCCGCAATTCTACCTCGACGTGGCATCGGGCCCGTTCTATGGCTTCAACCGCCCGGACGCGGAGGTCAGCGAAGGCCTTATCCGCAATTGGTGGCGGCAGGGGATGCAGGGCAGCGCCAAGGCGCACTACGACTGCATCGAGGCGTTCTCGGAAACCGACTTTACCGAGGACCTCAAGGCGATCCAACTGCCGACGCTGGTGATGCATGGCAGCGACGATCAGGTCGTGACCATAAAGTCCTCTGCCTCAAGGACGGTCGAGATCATGCCGAACGCGACGCTCAAGGTCTATGACGGCGCCTCTCATGGCATGGCGGCGACGATGGCTGAAGCGATCAACGCGGACATCTTGGGCTATCTGCAGTCCAGTTGACGAACCGCACCGATCTGACGCAGAACGCGCCAGTTCGGGCCTCGCCTGCCAAGCTTCCCCCGTCTCTCCCCGGGGGAAGCCACCAGTCGGTTCTGGAAAAGCAATAGAAACTCCCACTCCAATTGACCAATGGCATCCAGACAGCGAACAGCCCAAAGCCGCCCTTGGTTTTAGCGGTGCCGCTGCGCGGCAGAATACTCAAAGCTGACCTCAGTGATGCCAGCATGCTTCACTGGCTAAACCCAGTTTTTGATACCAAGTTGGCAACTCATCGAACCACACGGTAGATTTGGAGACCTGTTCGACCGCCCGCTTAAATCAATACCTATATGACCAAGTCCCCGCTCATCGCGGATTGCCGTATGCGCGTTCTTTTTCCAATAGACCCTGCCGCCTCTAATCGAGCTCAGAACTACATCAACGTCTTGATCCGTGTTGGCATCACGCCAGAACGGCCAAAGAAGCTGCTTCGTGCTTGTGCTAAAACCTTGATTTTGCAATTCAGATTTTCATCAACTGACAAACTGCCTTGACTCCCGACCGACCCGCCTATGAACCTCGGGTATGCCAGACACCTACACAACGGAGGCAATCACAAACGCCGAACACTCCGAGAGACCGGTAACCGGCACGCGGCGTGTAACGGAAAATTCGCGAGCTATCAGCACAACCGGGCGGTTTTTGAAATCCCGGAAAAGTGACCATCGCGAACATCAACAGGGAGATTTAAATGAAAAAGACACTGACAGCCTCAATTCTGTACCTCGGGCTTGCGCTGCCGATATTGGCACAGGACACCGGCGGCCGGCTTGACATCGTGGTGCAACCCGAACCGCCCAGCCTGATGTTGGGTCTCGTACAAAACGGACCGACGCAGCTGGTTGCGGGCGACATTTACGAAAGCCTTTTGCGCTATGACACCGACCTGAACCCGATGCCGTCGCTGGCCAAGTCGTGGGAGATTTCAGACGATGCGCTGACCTATACCTTTACGCTTCAGGACGGGGTCACCTGGCATGATGGCGAGCCCTTCACCGCCGAGGACGTGGTGTTTTCGGTCGATACGTTCCTGCGCGAAACCCATGCGCGACTTCGGGTCAGTTTGGAACACGTTGAATCCGTGACCGCGCCAGACGATCACACCGTCGTTTTCAAGCTGAAGAACCCTTTTGGCCCATTCATCGGCGTCTTCGAGGCCGGAACCATGCCGATGATCCCCAAGCATATCTACGAGGGGACGGATTTCGCCAACAACGAAGCGAACAACGCGCCGATCGGCACCGGCCCGTACAAGTTCAATGAGTGGGAGAAAGGCAGCTACATCCACCTGGTGAAGAACGAGGATTATTATCTGGAGGGACAGCCCTATCTGGATGAGGTCTATTATCGCGTCATTCCCGATGCCGCCTCGCGCGCGGTGGCGTTCGAAAATGGCGAGGTCGACGTGCTGCCCGGTGGCTCTGTCGAGAACTGGGACGTGAAACGCCTGACCGAGATGGACGGTGTCTGTTCCACCGGCAAGGGTTGGGAGTACTTCGCGCCCCATGCGATGGCGTGGATGAACACCCGCGAAGGGGCCACGGCAAACAAGGATTTCCGCAAAGCTGTGATGCACGCTATGGACCGCGAGTTCGTGAAGGATGTGATCTGGAACGGGTTCGGCACGGTCGCCACCAGCCCGGTATCGTCCAAGACGAATTTCTACACCGACGACACCATCATGTACGATCATAACCCCGACAAGGCACGCGAGCACCTGGAGGCCGCAGGCTATGACGGGGAAACCGTGCGCATTCTGCCTTTGCCCTACGGCGAGACATGGCAACGCTGGGCCGAGGCGATGAAGCAGAACCTCGAAGAAGTGGGCGTCAACGTCGAAGTGGTGGCGACCGACGTCGCCGGCTGGAACCAGAAACAGGCCGAGTGGGATTTCGATATCGCCTTCACCTACCTCTACCAGTACGGTGATCCGGCCTTGGGTGTCGCACGCAGCTATCTTTCGTCCAACATCGCCAAGGGCAGCCCGTGGAACAACGTCGCCGGTTATGAAAACCCTGAGGTGGACGAGATGTTCGCCGAAGCCGCCATCGCCGCCACCCCGGAAGAGCGTCAGGAGATTTACACGCAAGTCCAGAAACAACTGGTCGACGACGTGCCGGTCGCCTGGCTTCTGGAGATCGAGTTTCCAACGATCTATCGCTGCGACGTGAAGGATCTCGTGACCACCGCCATCGGTGTGAATGACGGGCTGCGCGACGCGTGGGTCGAGCAATAGATCCAAGTGAGGATGCAAAGCTGGCCCGGAATGACCCGGGCCAGCCTCTATTCGGTCCCTGACGACCACCGCGAACCGAGCAGGCCCAGACAATGAACCTTGCCGCCGCCATATTTGGCCGTACCGCCAAAGCCATCATCACGCTTTTGCTGGTCGTCGTGCTGAATTTCTTCCTGATCCATGCAGCCCCCGGCGACCCGGCGATGGTCATGGCAGGCGAAGCAGGCGCAGCGGACGAACAATTCATCCAGCAATTGCGCCAGCAGTTCGGGCTGGATCAGCCGCTTTACGTACAGTTCTGGAATTACGTCTCGGGCGTCGTGCAACTAGATCTTGGCTACTCCTATCGTCAACAGATGCCCGTGCTGGACCTGATCCTGGACCGATTGCCCGCTACGCTGTTACTGACGATGACCGCCTTTGGCATGTCCCTGCTTCTGGGGATCGTGTTCGGCCTTGCCGCCGCCGCACGGCAGGGCAAATGGAGCGATACCGCGATCACCACCATGGCATTGCTGTTTTATGCCACACCGCTTTTCTGGGTTGCGCTGATGGCCGTCGTGCTGTTCTCGGTGCATCTGGGCTGGTTCCCGGCCTTCGGATACGAAACCGTTGGCGCTGAATACACCGGCATAACCGCTGTGCTGGACCGGCTGAAACACCTGTTCCTGCCGGCGCTGACGCTTGGGCTTTTCTTCATGGCAGTGTACCTGCGGATGACCCGGTCCTCGGTTCTCGAAGTCAGCCAGATGGATTTCGTCAAGACGGCCCGCGCCAAGGGTCTGCGCGAGGGAACCATCCGGCGTCGTCACATACTGCGCAATGCCCTCTTGCCCGTCGTCACACTGGCCGGTCTTCAGGCGGGGCAACTGGTGGGCGGTGCCGTTCTGACCGAAACCGTGTTCGCATGGCCCGGCATCGGTCGCCTTATGTTCGAGAGCTTGACCGCGCGTGACTATAACACGCTCCTCGGTGTGTTCCTTGTCTCGGCCGCCATGGTGATCGCCTTCAACATCATCACCGATATTGTGTATCGGCTGATTGATCCGCGGATTTGAGGAGACACCCATGATCGATTTCCTCAAAAGATTCTCCCGCAACCGGGGCGCGGTGATCGGCGCGGTGATCCTGACTTGCGTCGTTCTTTTGGCCATATTCGCGCCTCTGATTTACCCAGAAAGCCCGTGGAAGATGGTGCAGCGCCCCTTCCTCGAACCGTTCAGCACCGATGGCTTTCCCTTGGGCACCGATACGTTGGGCCGCGACGTGGCGGCGGGGTTGGTGCATGGCGCGCGCGTGTCGCTGATCGTGGGGCTGGTGTCGACCCTGGTGGCGCTGTTGATCGGCGTGCCGCTCGGGGCATTCGCGGGCTTCTACGGAGGGCTGGTGGATGACGGCGCCATGCGTTTTACCGAGTTTTTCCAGACCATCCCGAACTTCGCCCTTGCCATCGTTCTCGTCGCGATTCTGGAACCGACGCTGCCGACGATAACGCTGGCCATCGCCATCGTCAGCTGGCCGCCCGTCGCCCGCCTCGTGCGGGCCGAGGTACTGTCGCTGCGCAAGCGGGAATTCGTCGATGCCGCACGGCTGGCCGGGCTGTCCAACGCCCGTATTCTTTTCGGACATATCTTGCCCAACGCGATGTCACCGATCATCGTCATGGCCTCCTTAATGGTGGCAACGGCAATCCTGCTGGAAAGCTCGCTGTCCTTCCTCGGGCTGGGCGATCCCAACATCATGAGCTGGGGCTACATGATCGGTGCGGCGCGCACGGTGATCCGCACCGCGTGGTGGCTCAGCTTCATTCCGGGCGTGGCGATCCTGCTGACGGTTCTGGCCCTGAACCTCATTGGCGAGGGCTTGAACGACGCCCTGAACCCCCGGCTGGCAAGAAAGGGGCGCTAAGATGGAGACCGTTCTGTCGATCCGCGAGCTGGCGATATCCCTGCCGCCCGGCGCGGACCGGGACTATGCAGTTCAGAACGTGGACTTCGACCTGAAGTCCAGCGAAATCCTCTGTGTGGTCGGCGAATCCGGGTCGGGCAAGTCCATGACCGCCAACGCACTCATGGGCCTGCTGCCCGATCAGGTTGAGATCGCCCAAGGCTCTGCCGAATTTGCAGGACGCGACCTTCTGGCAATACCGGACAACGAAAGGCGCAAACTCCGTGGAGACCGGATCGGCATGATCTTCCAGGAGCCGATGACGGCACTCAACCCGTTGATGCGCATCGGCGACCAGATCACCGAGGTCTTCGAGGCGCATAACCGCCACAGCCCGCCCGAACGGCGCGCCAAGGCGCTGGACCTGGTCCGCGAGGTTGGTCTGCCCGACCCCGAAAAGATCATCCGCGCCTATCCGTTCCAGTTGTCGGGTGGGCAACGGCAACGTGCGATGATCGCCATGGCGTTGGCTCTTGATCCGGCGATCCTGATTGCCGACGAACCGACAACCGCTCTGGACGTCACCACGCAGGCCAAGATCCTCGACCTTATCAAGACCATCCAGTCCCGGCACGGCATGGCGGTGATGTTCATCACCCATGATTTCGGCGTGGTCGCGGAAATCGCCGACCGGGTGATCGTCATGCGCTATGGCGAGATCGTCGAGCAAGGCGCGGCGCGCGAGGTTCTGGCCAATCCGCAACACGCCTATACCAAGGCCCTGCTAGAGGCGATCCCGTCCGATCACGTCCCGACGCCGGAGCCTGTACGCGCGCAGCCGGTGCTAGAGGTCCGCAACCTGTGCAAGACCTTTGTCACCTCGGGCGGGCTTTTCAAAGCCTCCCGCAGCGTGACCGCAATCGACGATGTCTCTTTCACCATCGCACGCGGCGAGGTCTTGGGGATCGTCGGAGAGTCCGGCTCGGGCAAGTCCACCGTGGGCCGTGCAATCGTCCGGCTGGTGGAGTCCGACAGCGGGGAAGTCATCCTTGACGGCCAAGACATGAACAGCCTCACCGCTCAGGAGCTACGCCGCGCCCGCTGCCGGGTTCAAATGATTTTTCAGGATCCTTACGCGTCACTTAATCCGCGCAAGAAGATCCTCCATGCGCTCTCCGAAGGCCCCATCGTGCAAGGCGTGTCCAAAGAGAAAGCCCATGCCCGCGCACGTGAACTGCTGGAAATCGTCGAGTTGGATGCAGGCGCCGCCGATCGCTTCCCACACGAGTTTTCCGGCGGACAGCGACAGCGCATCGGGATTGCACGGGCCTTGGCGATGGATCCAGATCTTATCATTGCGGACGAGGCGGTTTCGGCGCTTGACGTATCCATCCAGGCCCAAGTGCTGGACCTTTTGCGGGACCTGCAAAGCCGACTGAATCTTTCGCTCATGTTCATCACTCACGACATGCGCGTGGCGGCTCAACTTTGCGATCGGGTGGCCGTGATGCAAAAGGGCAAGCTGGTGGAGATCGGGCCGGTGGCCGAGGTGTTTCTCGATCCCAAAGAGGACTATACGCGCAGCCTTCTGGCGGCCGTGCCCGGCACGACATGGGATCGACAATTGGCATGAGCGATCCTTGGACGAGGATCAATCCGGATCGCAGCGTCTTCCAAAGCAGCAGGGTTTCGAGATACAAGGCTCGACACTTCGGCGCCACGTTCATAAACGCCTTGGCAATATTCTAAGCGGTGGCGACTTGAATGAAAGGACCGTGCTGCGCAGGCGGTCCTTGGCTGACGTCTACACCTTCGGACAGTGCGGCGAAGCAGTTATCGAAACCGGATTCTCGAGTTTACTCGAGTTTGCCTATGGCAACGACAACGGGCCAATTGCAACTGGCGCATTTTTGACGAAGGTTGATGAAAGTCTGTCCCTGGCACGCAAATCATATCCACCAAGGTTAGAGGATACGCCGAGGCAAAGGACGACTTATCCGGGCATTTAATTTCATAATTACAATGAGGTAAGCACTCCCAGCGGTCACAGAGAGACACGCGTGAGCATGAAGGCGATGCCCTTCAGTGGCACCACTTTCCTGGATACATCTCAGTCCTCTCTACAAGGGTTCGTCGCCTTCGGGGTTTACTGTGCCGTGTCGACCCAAGGTGCGATATGGAACGCTGGAACCGCCGTCGCCTCTACGCAGGAATTGTCGAGTGTGCGTGAAGGCTCATTGACGAAGGCCACGGTCATGTCCCCGACGCAATCGACATAAGCCAGCGCGCCGTGACCGGCCTCGGCAATGAAGAAGTGCTGCGCGTTGCTCAGCCCGCGCGTGGCCTCCTTTGCCCAGCTCGCAGCAGTCTGCGTGTCCCATCCCGACCCGATTGAAACCGTGGGAATATCGCTTTCCACCACCTCGTGCCAATTGTCGCGCGGCGCCGGCGTGAACGCCTTGCAAGCCGTGTAGACGCCCATGGCCGGGCCATCGAAAAAAGCCGTCACGTCATAGGGCTGTTCCGCGACCGTCTGCCGGTAACCTTCCATCGTGTTGTACGGCACATCCTCCTGGCATGCGTAGAGCATCAGGTCGATGGAGTTCTGCTGAAACTCCAACGTGTGAGACTGCACCGATTGCGCAGCGTCGGCATAGACGGCGGCGACTTCGTCGTCGGTCATCGCCTCCACGATGGCCAGCAGGCGCGCAAGGTGTGGCCCCTCGAAATGCGTTTCGACAAACTCCGACAACCTGGCGCGCGTGGGTTCGCCCAACTGCAGCGCCGAGTATCCTTCCAGTGTCGCGCGGGCGGCATCCGAGGTGACGATCGTGTCGGGCACGGCGGCCGACATTTCGGCATCGAACAATCCCGGCATCGGGCCAAGCACGCGGTCACGGCGCAACTGACGGCGCAGGTCAGCCACGGCGATCCCGAGCGCCGCTGTGGCATCCTCGATGATCTCGGCATCTCCCAGCGCCATCTGCAGAAGATGCAGCTGCTGCTCGGTCAGGTCCTCCCGCCGTGCCGCAAGAACCGCCTCCGCATCCGGCTGCGGCACCGAGAAATTCCAGTCCTTCACGACCATCTCGATGGTCGGCGTGTCTTCTCCCCGGTGCAATTCGTACACCATCGCGGGGATATACGGCGTGAGCGAGCCGAGGTTGAACCGATCGTTGCGCTGCGAAAAGAAGCTGAGCACCAGTTGCGGCGGAATGGTCGCGCCGTCGACCACCAGGTCCTCCGCCGTCGACCGCGCGATGACGTCGCGCAGCACCTCGTCCAGATCAGGATAGGCGGTGTCACAGGCCGTGTCCGCGGCGCAATCCTCGACCAGCCGCTGCATCGATTCCGCCAGAGGCAGGGTCAGCGTGTCATAAAGCCTGACCCACGGGGGCGCGACGCCGTCGATCACGGCTGACCGGACACCCTCGGGCGCAGTGCGCAACACCTCCAGCGTCAGCTTGGTACCGTAGGAAATGCCGTAAAGGTTCCATTCCTCGTAGCCCAGCGCGGTCAGGATCATCGGCACGTCCAGCGCGTTCTGCCGCGTGTTGTATTTCGAAAGATCCGTGCCGTCCGCTTCGATCTCGGACAGGCAATCCTTCAGGAACTGGCTGACCACGGGGTTTCCCTCCGGGTCCGCTTCCAGCGCGCCGGTCTCCTCGGTCATGACCTGGCTGACATTCTGCGCAATCTGCTCGTTGCAGACCACGCTGCCCGAAGAGATGCCCGCGGCCCGCTGATCGAAGATGATCACGTCGCGATTGGCACGAAACGGCGCAAAGGCGTCCGCCATGAAGCTCAGACCGCTGTTCAGGTTACCGATCCCCGGCCCGCCATGCAGGTAAACCAGCGGGTCCGGGGCCGGATAGGTCGTCTCGGATCGCAGGATCGCAAAGGCGAGGTCGACACTTTGCCCGTTCTGCGGCGCGTCGTGATCCTCCGGCACGGTGACCGTTCCGCAAAGGATCGTCTCGCCGACGATTTCCGACATCGCCATCGGGTCGCGACAAGACACGATCTCGACGGGGGCGCCTTCGCCCCGAGCCAACAGGGTCTCAAAATACCTCCCGTCCGGCTCGGGCGCCGTCAGGGCCATCAGCAGTGTGATGATATCTTTCATCGTGAACCTCGCCTGAATGAATTGCGGGCAGAAAACGCCCCGGTTCATCGTTACAAATACACATGTCGAAAACTTGTAATTCCGGCGACTGTCACATCGGACCAAAGGCAACGGACTGCAGGTGACTCACGCCAGGGCAACGCCACGGCTTGACGGTGCAAGACCACACTACCACGTATGTCGTGATCGGTCCAAAGACGGGCCACGCGATTGCTTTTCGTTGAGCGTCCGCATCTTTTCGCTTAAGCAGGCGCACATCGCGCGGCAGCGCCCTATATGAGTTCGAAAACAAGCGGGCGGATCATGGCCAATCACTTCTACAAATCGGACCTCCCGGACGACCTCGATCTTGGGTCCGTCGTCGCCATCGACTGTGAAACGATGGGGCTCAACCCCCATCGAGACAGGCTCTGCGTGGTGCAGCTGTCGGGCGGCGACGGCGACGCGCATATCGTTCAGGTGATGCAGGGCCAGACCAGCGCGCCCAACCTCGAACGTCTGCTGACCGATCCCGGCGTCCTGAAGCTGTTCCATTTCGGCCGCTTCGACATCGCCGCGATGTTCAACGCCTTCGGGGCGCTGGCCGCGCCTGTCTACTGCACCAAGATCGCCAGCAAGCTGATCCGCACCTATACCGACCGGCACGGGCTGAAATACCTGCTTCAGGAACTGCTGGGCGTCGATATTTCCAAGCAACAGCAATCGTCGGACTGGGGCGCGCCCGAACTGAGCGACGCGCAGCTGGACTATGCCGCCTCTGACGTTCTTTACCTGCACCGGCTGCGCTCGGAACTGGACGCCAGGCTGGCCCGCGAGGGCCGCACCGAGCTGGCCCAAAGCTGTTTCGACTTTCTGCCGACGCGGGCCCGGCTGGACCTGGCCGGCTGGCCCGAAACGGATATCTTTGCGCACTGACCATGGCAACGACCGACAACTTCTACTCGCGCCTGGTGGCCTGGATGAAGATCATCCTGCCGTTGGCCGCGCTTGGCCTGTTGTCCACGATCTTCCTGATTTCGCGCCATATCGACCCGACCAAATCCATCCCCATCGCCAATATCGACCTGGAGCAGCGCGCGCGCGACCAGGGCGCGACGAACGCGGCCTTTGCCGGCGTGACCAGCGGCGGGGACGAGGTGACGATCACCGCCGAAACCGCCCGCCCGGCGACGGACGATCCCCGCCTGATCAATGCCGAGGATGTCACCGCCGAGATGCGGTTGTTTTCCGGCGGCATGGTGACCGTCAGGTCCGATCGCGGCGACATGCACCAATCCGATCTGAACGCCTCGCTGATGGGCAACGTCCATATCGACACGACCACCGGCTACGAGATGACCACCGAGCGGCTGAACGCAAAGCTGGACGTGCTTTACGCCGAAACGCCCGGCCCCGTGTCGGGCACCGGCCCCGCCGGAGACCTGACCGCGGGGCGCATGGTCTTGTCCGAGGACGACGAAACCGGCGAGGCACATTTGGTTTTCACCGAAGGGGTGAAGCTGGTATATACTCCGCAGCCGTCCGAGGACCCAGATCAGTGACCCATTCGTTTCGCATTTTGATTGCAGTCATTTTGTTGTGCCAGCCACTCGCCGCCGCCGCCCAGGGCGCGCAGGTCGCCTTCGGCAACACCGCCCAGGACAGCAGCCTTCCGGTCGAGGTCACCGCCGACAATCTGGACGTGAACCAGCAGGACGGCACCGCGGTCTTTACCGGCAACGTTCTGATCGGACAGGGCGAGATGCGCCTGTCCGCGCCCCGCGTTCTGGTGGTCTACAAGAGCGATCAAAGCGGCATCGAAGAGCTTCAGGCGACCGGCGGCGTCACCCTTGTCAGCGGCGAGGATGCGGCCGAGGCGTCGCGCGCCGATTACAACGTCGACACCGGCCTGATCGAGATGGAGGGCGACGTGCTCCTCGTTCAGGGTATCAACGCACTGAGCGGTGACAAGATGTTCGTCGACACGCGGGCCGGCACCGCCCGTGTCACGGGCCGCGTCAAGACGATCCTGCAACCCGAGGACGGGAACGAGTGATGGCCCGGCCCGAGTTGCATATCGCCCACGAAAGCACCGGCCTGTCGGTCGAGAACCTGCGCAAGAGCTACAAGAAGCGCGTCGTCATCCGCGATGTCACCCTCTCCCTGCGCCAGGGCGAGGTCGTGGCGCTTCTCGGCCCGAACGGGTCGGGCAAGACGACGACCTTCTACGCCATCGCCGGGCTGATCCATCCCGAGGGCGGGCATGTGCGGATCGACGGGCGCGACGTGACCAACCTGCCGATGTATCGCCGCGCCAAGCTGGGCGTCGGCTACCTGCCGCAGGAAATGTCGATCTTTCGCGGCATGTCAGTCGAGGACAACATCATGGCGATCCTCGACATCTCGAAGGACAGCCGCCACAAGCGCCGCGAGCGGCTCGAGGAATTGCTGTCGGAATTCTCCATCGAGCACCTGCGCCGCGCCCCCGCGCTGGCCCTGTCGGGCGGTGAGCGGCGCCGGGTGGAGATTGCCCGTTGCCTTGCCGCCCAGCCCAAGTACCTGCTGCTGGACGAACCCTTTGCCGGGGTCGATCCGATCTCGGTCGGCGATATCCGCCACCTGGTCGCCGACCTCAAGAAGCGCGGCATCGGCGTACTGATCACCGACCACAACGTGCGCGAAACGCTCGAAATCGTGGACCGTGCCTATATCCTGCATGACGGCAAGGTCCTGATGTCGGGCACCCCGTCCGAGGTCGTGTCGAACGAAAACGTCCGCCGCGTCTACCTCGGCGAAAATTTTCGTATATCCTGAGCGATCTTGCGCCGGGCCCTCACGCAATCTCCATTGACAAGATGCCCATATCGCGGATCAAATGAGGTATGACGCTTTCGGTTTTTGCACTGTTCGAGCCGTGCGACCCATCCTTTGGGCCGGGCCCGGGCACACAGAAAACGTCATTACATCCCTCACGGATTTGACCTGGATCAGCGCGTCTCATCGCGCCACAGGCCATTTCTGTCCGCATGTTGGAGGTTCTGAATGCGCTATCAAATCAGTGGAAAACAAATCGATGTCGGCCAGGCTTTGCAGACTCATGTCGAGAACGAGTTGAACTCCATTGTGGAAAAATACGCCGAACGGCCGACGGACGCGCACGTGATCTTTTCCAAGAGTGCGAGCGAATTCGTCTGCGAGGCAACGGTCCACCTGTCCACCGGGCTGACCGCCCAGGCCAAGGCCCACGCGCATGAGATCTACGCCGCGTTCGACGATTGCAGCGAGAAACTGGAAAAGCAGTTGCGCCGCTACAAGCGCCGTTTGAAGGACCATCATCGCGACCGGGCGGAACCTATTGAACTTTCTCAGGCTTCCGCCTATATCCTCGCCTCCGAAGCCGATGGGGGAGAATCGGAACCCGAAAGCCTGCAGCCGGTTATCGTTGCAGAGATGGAGCATCATATTCCCTCTCTGTCGGTCGGCGAGGCGGTCATGCAGATGGAACTTGCCGGCGCCCCGGTGCTCGTGTTCCGGAATGAAGGAAAAGATGGGGTCAACGTCGTTTATCGCCGCGATGACGGCAATATCGGATGGATCGACCCGTAAACGATCGAGCTAGCAAGGCGGAACCGGCCGCCGATGGAGCATAACTGAATGCAGTTCACTCAGATTTTGCGGCCTGACGCGGTCCGGGTCTATTCCTCCGTGTCCAGCAAAAAGCGCCTTCTGCACGAGCTTGGCAGCATTGCCGAGTCCGTCTACGGCCTCGATCCGCAAAAAGTGGTGGACGCCCTGATCGAGCGCGAAAACCTCGGACCCACAGGCGTGGGGCATGGCGTGGCCTTGCCCCATGCGCGTCTGGCGGGCATCGACTCGGTCGTGGGTGCGCTGGTGCTGCTGGACACGCCGATTGACTTCAACTCGGTCGACCGCCAGCCGGTCGATCTGGCCTTTGCCCTGTTCGCGCCCGAAGATGCCGGCGTGGAACATCTCAAGGCGCTGGCGCTTGTCTCGCGCACCCTGCGCGATCCGGCGATCTGCGCCAAGCTGCGAGCCAATGACGATCCCGCGACGCTGCACACGATTATCACCGAGGCACAGTCGGTTCAGGCGGCGTAAGCCCGAAACCCGAACATCATGTAGTCGCGCTGGTAGATGTCACTGACCAGCGTCTCGATCTCTTCGTCGTAAATTTCGTCGATCGAAAAGGGCTGATCGGGCACAGATGTTGCCGGGCGCGCGGCCGCGTCATAGCCCACCGATGCCGCAAGCCGCGGAAGCGCCTCGGCCAGTTCCTCCTCGCGCAGCACGAGATCCGGCAGGCTGAACTGCGCCATGCCCTGCATGATCGCCGATTGCGTGGCCCAGTGCGCGTCCACACGGATATTCGTCTGTCCGGCAAGGTTCGCTTTCAGAAACTCCAGGAACGCCGCAAAGGCCTGCTTGTGCGCCTCCCGGTCATAGCCCTCGTCCGGCATCCTGCCCGGCAGCGGCAGCTTGTGGAAATTGCGCAAAGTCTTTCGGATGTCCGCAAGACATCCCGGCCCGGTTTGCAGGATCTTGTCGCAGAACGCCGCATGGGCCCGCGCCACGGGATGCCGCACCACGGTAAAGCCGCGATGCCCCGGATGACGCCGCTTCCACTGGCGCAGGTCCTTCTGGTTCAGCTTGGTCGGCAGGTCGTCCGCCGCCACGCTATCCAGCCCCGCCAGCCAGTCGCACACCGCCGCCTCGGGTCCCGACCGGATCGGCATGTACAGCAGCGCCGCATGGGCCCCGGTCACGAAGCCCGGCACCGCCGGCCCCCGGCGCGGCTCGAAATTGGGCGTCCGGGTCAGGTTGAACGGATCGAGCCCGGCAAAGGCTTGCTCCATATCCTTGAAGTTGGACACCTTGTCTTCAAGTCCGCTGGGATTCTGTTTTTTCAACGAGCCGTCCAGCGCCTCCAGCCGTTCGTCGCAGCCCAGGAACTTCGCCAGACCGTTCAGAACGTCGAGGTTCTGCAGATCCTCGTAGGCGATGTAGAACGCTGCCTGTCCCGACGCTTGCAGCCGGTTCAGCAGGAACACCTGAAATTCCTGCAGCTTGGTCACATGCGTCTCGAACTCGGCCTTGTCGAAGCGAACCTGGCTGTCCTTGCGCCGCTTCACGTTGGTCAGCTTCCACTGGCCCGTGGCCTGGGCGATCTTCCAGCTGACATAGCTGTCCAGCGGGTTGCGCGTCAGGATGATCTTGGCGCAGCGCGGATCGTCCAGCATCACGTCAAGGATGCGCGGGTCATGATCGTGAAAGTACCGGAAACCGCCCATCTTGCCCGGCACGTCCCGCACCGCCTTGATCAACTGCATCGGGTCGGCATCGCGCGTATGCTGCGCCACGCCGGCGATCTCGTCGCGGTTGGGATAGCCGATGAAATGCGGGTTGAACGCCTCGCCGAAACACTCGAAGCTTTCGAACGCGTTCAGGTTCGCCTCGAGAAAGTTGGACCCGGTGCGCATCTCGGCAAACACCGCGAAATAGTCGAATTGACCTGCCATCTATCGCACCAGATAGGGTTTGCGTTGTTGAGCCTGCGGCTCGCGCAGGCGGTGCTCGACCGGAAAATCGCCCATCAGGTAGGGATGCATCCCCTGGTTCTTGAGGTTCTGCAAAAACTGCCCGAACCCGGTCAGGTCGGCCATCTTCGGCACCTCGGCCAGGCCATGCACGCTTTGCTTTCCGATCTCGTCGATGATTGTTTGCAAGGGCTCCATCGGCGCCTCGATGAACTCCGCCATGGTCCAGATCCGCACCCGCGCCTTGCCCCATTGCGAGCGCAGCACATCCAGGTGCTTGCTTTCGATCTGCTGCAGCAGCGCGGCCTCCTGCCGGATGTCGGCGAAGTTCATGTTCGACTTGAACAGCGGCACCGCCCACGCGCCCGAAATGACCGAGATCTGCGCGTTCTGGTCCTTGGCCAGCGGCCACTCGATCTTCTTGATGTGGTCGCGCGGACCGACCTGGAAACACTGCCGCTCGCCACGCGTGTTCCAGATCAGGCTCGCCAGGAACGCCTGCGGATTGTAATCGCGCAGCTTCGCACTGTCGCTCAGCGCGCCGTTCATCACCGTCTGGCCATCGGAAAACTCGGCCCGCTCGGGAGCAAAGAGATGCCCGTGCACCCGCGTGCCCGTGACCTTGGCCAACCAGGGCTCGAAATTCTCGAAAAGGTCGCTGAACCCCTCGAACACCGAGTATTGCGCGCAGGTCAGCCCGTTCTCGCGCCCCTCCACCGGAAACCGGCTCTGCATCAGCAGGCCGGGCCGCCCGCGCGTCCGACGTTCCACCGCCTTGGCAAAGATCCGGTCGATCTTGCCGGGGTTGGGCTCGGTCCGCTTCATCGCGCCCGCCGCATCGGTCAGGAACGCATTGTAAAGCCGGTTGGCAAAGGGCCAGATCTTGCGCGCCACGAAACAGTCCGACCGCCGCAAAAGCTGCAGGTGATCGTCGTAGAAGATGTGCGGCTTGCCCTGGTAATCGAACTTCGACAGGGTCAGCGACCGGCTCTCGATTTGCCTGGAATAGAGCCTTGCAAGCGTCTGGAAATAGCTTTCGTCCGGGATCCACACCCGCTTGAAATAGCTGTCATAGGTCGCCCGCTCGGGGTCCGTCAGGATCGCCGACAGGGTCTGGCGCGTCAGGCACCACCATTGGCTGCCCATATGCGGCACGATCCCGTTGGGAATGCGCCGCTTGTAGCCGATCTTACGTTGCAGGCGAACATAGGCGTCGAACAGCTTGCGGTGCCGCCGCCACGAAAACGGGAACCTCAGGGTGAACCGCTCGTGATCCAGGCCCCCGATGGTCCAGGGCACATCCGCCGTCGTGGCGCTTTCGATGAAATCGGTCTGCGGCCGATCCTCCAGGTAGTCGATCAGTTCCTGCACCGGCCGCAGCGGCAGGCACGAGCCGGACGCCAGGTAAACATGCCGCACGTCGGGAAAGCTCTTGAGCATGATCTCCGACGCCGCCTGCGTCGCCGCCACCAGCCCCCAGGTGCCCCACTCGCACCGATGCCGCCTGGCGAATTTCACCTGCTCGAGGTCGGACAGCGCCGCGACGAAATTCCTGTACGTCTCGCTGGGCACGTTGCGGTCTGCATGAATGACCAGCGGACAGCCCGCCGCGGCCCAATGGCGCGCCACCTGCTCGGCCCGGTCGAATGCCGTATGGACCAGCATTATGATGCCGACGCTCACCCTCTGCCCATCCTCATGCCCAGTTGCCCTTGGACATCAGCCCAAGAATTTCCAATTGTCGCCAGTTTATATATTTCTCCGACCATTTGCACCAAAGGTCGGGACTGTCCTGAAATTTCTCGGCATATGATCTGTATTCGACACTGCCGGCATAGTGTTGCCCGCGCTGCAACTCTTCCTCGGCCTTGGCGGTGAAGGTGTTGAGGAACTTCGCGTGCAGCAGGATGCCACTGGCCTTCTCTCCGCCCCACTCGTCATAGGTCAGGTTCAGACCCCGCGGCAAAAGCGTGTGCGTCGAACTGATATAGGTGTACCGCTTGTCCCACTTCACCAGCGGTGTCTTGTTCAGCGCCGGTGACTTCTTGGGCCTGTCGGCAAAGAACACCCGGCTGCGCGGCCCGCCCTGGATCCACAGGTTGCCGTATTTGCGGTTCTTCTCGATCACGTAGTTGCCCGGATCGAACCAGCCGGCAATTTCCAGCGGGTCCTGCCCCGGCAGGTACGACACCGAGTCGATCCGGCCCTTCGGGTACATGTCCAGCAGCATCGCGCCGAAGGATTTGACCTGGCTGGTGTCCAGCCAGTCGGTCAGCGCCCGAATGGGCCGCGTGTCGCAGAACGGGTAGATGAACAGCTCGTCCGGATCGACCACCAGCGTCCAGTGCCCATGGCCATATTTGCGCTGCAGCCAGTTCAGCCAATCGACCCCGAACTTCGAGCCCTTGTAGCTGGCCTTGGTGGTCCAGATCGACACGTCCTCCTGGTCGGCCATGAACTCGCGCCCGCCATCGGTGCTGTCATTGTCGACGATCAGGAAATGCGAAACCCCGAGGTTGCGGTAATATTGCAGAAAGAAGGGAAGGCGCACGAACTCGTCGCGCATGGTCGAGAACAGCAGGATGTCCCCGGGCCGGATCTTGCGCGTGCGGTCCACCACGGGCTTGAGCGAGAAATGCTTGCGAAACGCACGGATGCGATGCCGCTTCCGCCGCAGCCGCATCGCGTATGACTGCAAGATACTCACTACTCATATCCCTTTGGCCGCCGGCCAGACCAGCCGCCACCATACCCGGACTGCGTTAAAGCATTCTTTTCCAAAATGGTACACCGATGAAAACACCGGCTCCGTTCCCCTCGCTCCGGTATAAGCGACTGTTTACAAAACGCAAACAATTCCGAACTCATCAAATCCAGTTACCTTTCGACATCAGGCCCATCGCCTCCAGCTGCCGCCACCCGATCAGCCGCGTGGACTGCTCGCACCACAGGTCCGGGTTTTCGGTCAGCGCGTCGTAATAGCTGTCGTAAAGCGTGCTGTTGGCGAAATGCTCGGCCCGCGTCTTCTCTTCGGCCGAGCGGTCGACGATCGTGTTCAGGAACTTCGTGTGCAGCAGAATCCCGGACAGAAGCTCTCCACCCTGCTCGTCGTAGACCCGGTTCAGGCGCCGGGGCAACAGGGAATGCGCGCTGCTGACATAGGCGTAGCGGCGGTTCCACTTCACCAGGGGCATCTTGCCCATCGTCGGCGCCCGCTCTGGCCGTTCGGCAAAGAACCTGCGCGCCCGCACCCCGCCCTGGATCCACAGGTTGTGCAGGTCCGGTTTCTTCTGGAACATGTAGTTGCCGCCATCGAACCAGCACAGCCGCTCGAACGGATCGTCGCCCGCCGCGTAGGGATGCGCCGCCAGCGGGCCCTTGGGATACATGTCCAGCATCAGCGTGCCGAAAGACCGGCGGCCCGATTGCTCCAGCCGTTCGACCAGCGCGGGCAGGGGGCGGGTCTCGTGATGCGGATAGATCAGGATCTCGTCGGCATCTAGCGTCAGGCACCAGTGCCCGTGCCCGTGCTGCATCTGCAACCATGTCAGCCAGTCGACCCCGAAGCGCGACAGCTTGTAACTGGCCTTCGTCCGCCAAAGGGAAACGTCGTCTTGCGCCTGCAGGTAGTCGCGCGTGCCGTCGTCGCTGTCATTGTCCACGAACAGGAAATGCCGCACGCCCAGCGCGCGATGATGCGCCAGGAAAAACGGCAGGCGCACCGCCTCGTTGCGGACGGTCGAAAAGCACAGGATGTCCCCCGGCGCGATCCGGTCGGTGCGGTCCACCACCGGACGCAGCTGGCGTCGCTTGCGCAGCGCACGGAACAACAGGCGCCGGCGCTTCCACCGAAGCTTGTACGCCAGCCACGCCTCCGAAAGCACGCTCATCCGTCCTGCCTGACCATTCCTTCGACCTCAGGGTCGGCGTTATTTCTCGTAATGTCCAGTTTGATGCCACCGCCACGCATCGCGGATCATCTCGTCCAGCGTCGACCTTGACGGTGTCCAGCCCAGCTCGGACACCGCGCGTTCGGACCCCGACACCAGCTTGGTACAATCGCCGGGCCGCCGCAGCCCCTCGACGACGGGCACGTCCTTTTTGGTGATGCTGCGCGCGTGGTCGATCACCTCGCGCACCGAGAAACCGTCGCCGGTGCCCAGGTTGAAGACACGGCTTTGCTTGTCGTTTTCCAGCCATTTCAGCCCAAGAACATGCGCATCGACAAGATCGCAAACATGCACGTAGTCGCGGATGCAGGTCCCGTCGGGCGTGTCGTAATCCGTCCCGAAAATGGTCAGCGCATCGCGCTTGCCATCCACCGCATCCAGGATCAGCGGCACAAGATGCGTCTCCGGCTGGTGAAACTCGCCCACCTCCGCCTCCGGGTCCGCACCCGCCACGTTGAAATAGCGGAAAATCACGTGCCGCAGCCCGTGCGCCGCCTCGAAATCGCGCAGCATGTCCTCGATCGCGCGCTTCGACGCGCCGTAGGCGTTGATCGGCGCCTGGGGGCTGGACTCGTCCAGCACCACGTTGTCCTGGTCGCCATAGGTCGCGCAGGTCGATGAAAACACCAGGTTCAGGCACCCGGCCGCCACCGCCGCTTCCATCAGCACCAGCGACCCCGTGACATTGTTGTCCCAGTACCGGCCCGGCTCGCGCATGCTCTCGCCCACCTGGCTCAGCGCGCCGAAATGCAGCACGGCGGTCGGCTGATAGGCCGCGAACACGGAATCGAGCCGCGCCCGATCGCGCAGGTCCCCCTGCTCGAACGGGCCGAACCGGACCGCCTCGGCCCATCCGGTGCTCAGGTTGTCATAGGTTATCGGCGTATACCCGGCGGCCGCCAGCGCCTTGCAGGCGTGCGAACCGATATACCCGGCCCCTCCGGTGACAAGAATATTGGCCACGGGACGGGCTCCTTCCTTACTGCGCGGCCTTGGCCGGCTGAACCACGTCCGTCAGGTACTTCATCAGGTCGTCGCGCAACTCTGGCCGGTTCAGCGCGAAGGCCACCGTGGCCTGCAGGAACCCGGACTTCGAGCCGCAGTCGAAGCGCTCGCCCTCGAAGCGGAAGCCGAAGACCTCTTCGCCCTCGTCCCGGGCCGAGTCGATCGCATCGGTCAGTTGGATTTCTCCGCCCGCGCCGGTCTGCTTCTTGTTCAGCTTCTGCAGCACGGTCGGCGTCAGGATATATCGCCCGATCACCGCAAGGTTCGACGGCGCCTCGCCCGGGGCAGGCTTTTCGACCATGCCCTTGGTCGAGACCATCCGGCCCATGTCCTCCTTGACGTCCAGCACACCATAGGCCGAGGCCTTGTCCGGGGGCACTTCCATGGCGGCCACCATGTTGTTCTCGCCATCGGTTTCCTTGAACGCCTCGGCCATCTGCGCCAAGCACGATTTTTCCGCCGCGATCACGTCGTCGGGCAAGATCACCGCGAAGGGCTCGTTGCCGATCAGGCGCCGCGCGCACCACACCGCGTGGCCCAGGCCCAGCGCCTTGTTCTGGCGCGTATAGGCGATCTCGCCGCTGTCCATGTTGGTCGACTTCAGGATTTCCAGCAGCTCGTCCTTGCCCTTCTTGCGCAATTCCTGCTCAAGCTGCGGCGCGTTGTCGAAGTAATCCTCCAGCGCGCCCTTCCCGCGCGAGGTGATAAAGATGAACTCCTTGATCCCCGCCTCGCGCGCCTCGTCGATGGCGTATTGCACCAGCGGGCGGTCGACCAGGGTCATGATCTCCTTCGGCACCGACTTGGTCGCCGGCAGAAAGCGCGTGCCAAGCCCTGCGACGGGAAAGATAGCCTTTGTCAGTTTCTTGCGCATCAGAAGCTCCTTAACCGCGATCACTGCATTACGAGATAACTTGGCTCACGCCGCCGACCGGAACACAACGGGTCATATATGGCAGGCCGATGAAACCTCGTGCCTTCATCTCGTATTGCTCATGACATGTGCATCTCGCGCATCATGCCTTCTATTCTCTCAATATCTTCCGGGTTGTTGAGTTCCCAGAATTGCCGTCCGCGCGCCTCGACCTCGACGCACAGGATAGCGCGCCCGTTCTCGAGAAACCGCAACTGTTCCAGGCCTTCCAGCTGTTCCAGCGGACCTGCCGACCAGCCGCCGTAGGCGTACAACGCCTCCGGTCTGTAGGCATAGACGCCCACATGGTGAAAGACCGGGGTATTTGCCCCGTCGTCATATACTTCCGAAGTATAGGGAATGACTTCCTTGGAGAAGTAGAGCGCATGTCGAGATCGGCTGAAAACGGCCGTCGTCCCGCCGACACGCCCATTCGCCCGGTCCTGCAGAAACCCGTTGAGCGCACGACCATCGCAGCGCAGCACCGGGGTGGCCACGTCGGCCTGCGGGTCGCTGCGCATCCCGGCGACAAGATCCTCGACGAACCAGTGCGGCGTCAGCGGCGCATCGCCCTGCAGGTTCACCACGATCTCGTAATCCTCCCCGACGCTGCGCAGCGCCTCTGCGCAGCGCTCGGTTCCGTTGGCGCAGTCCGGCGACGTCATCACCACCTCCGCGCCAAAGGCGTGCGCCGCGTCCTCGATCCGTGCGTCATCCGTGGCCACGACCACCCGCGCGACGCCGGCCACGCTCTGCGCGGCACGCCAACTGCGCTCGATCAGGCTTTTCGAGGTCCCGTCGGCGCCGCGCAGCATCGCAAGCGGCTTGCCCGGAAAACGGCTCGAGGCGTATCGCGCCGGAATGACAATCAGGACACTCATCAGGCGGGCTTCAGCTCGACGCCGGGCGCGTGGCCGATGAAGAAGGGGTTGGCGAAGTCCTCCTTGCCATAGGTCAGCGGCGTCTGGTCATCGTACCGCACGACCCGACCGCCGGCCCCCGCCAGCACGGCGTGCCCGGCGGCGGTGTCCCATTCCATCGTCCGGCCCAGGCGCGGATAGATATCCGCCTCGCCGGTCGCGACCAGGCAGAATTTCAGCGAGGACCCGGCGCTTGTCATGTCCTTCACCGCATACTTGCCGATGTAATCGTCCGTGGCCTGATCCCGGTGGGACTTGCTGGCCACCACCATCAGCGCATCATTGTCGGGGTTCGACACGCCGATGTCGGTCAGCGCGCCCGACCTGTGGCGGGCAAACGGCCCGGTTTCCTCGACCGACGTGCCATCGGCTTGGGTAAAGAACATCCGGCCCTTGGCCGGCGCATAGACCACGCCACGCGTGGGCACGCCGTTCTCGACATAGGCGATGTTGACCGTAAAGTCGCCGCGGCGGTGGATGAATTCCTTCGTTCCGTCCAGCGGATCGACGATCAGGAACGTGTCGGCCCGCGCCCCGTGGGTGTCGGCCTGTTCCTCGGTGATCAGCGTCACATCGGGAAACGCCGCGCGCAGCCCGTCCGAGATGATCTTGTCCGCCGCCTCGTCCGCCGCCGTGACCGGGCTGTCGTCGGACTTCACCTTCACATCGAAATCGTCCGCGTCGTAGATCTCCATGATCCGATCGCCGGCTTCCAGCGCCAGGCGGCGCATCACCGTGACAAGTTTGTCGTAATCCAAACCCTGCTCCAATTCTTTTTCACAGTCCGCAAAGGCGTTTGTTGCGGGAATGTTGCGCGCCCCTTATGCTGCGTCACTAACGGAACGGCAAGAATTCCGTGTGAGATTTCAGCAAAAGGCAGCCGGTCCAGACAGGTCATGTTTCAGAACACGCGCAAGAAATCCCTGCTGTCGTCCATCGTGACGATCTGCGAGCTGATCTACCACACCACCGTCCGGGATGTGCGCAGCACGCATGGCAACGCCTTCATGGCGCTGTTCGTCAATATCAGCACGGCGATCATCTTCGTCCTCGCCTTCTATTTCATGTTCACGGTGCTGGGCCTGCGGGGCGCCAAGCTGCGCGGCGATTTCATGCTCTACATGATGTCCGGCGTGTTCCTTTATCTCACCCACATCAAATCGCTTGGTGCGGTCGCCGGGGCGGCCGGGCCATCGTCGCCGATGATGCAGCACGCGCCGATGAACACGGTGATCTCCATCACGTCCGCCGCACTGGGTGCCCTTTACATCCAGGTGCTGTCCGCCCTGGTGATCCTGTTCGTATATCACACCGCCTTTCAGCGGATCGAGATCGACGATCCGATCGGCGCCCTGGGGATGCTTCTTCTGGCGTGGTTCACAGGCTGCGGCGTCGGCCTGCTGATCATGGCGGCGAAACCCTGGTTTCCGACCGCCGTGAACCTGGTCCAGGTCGTCTACACCCGCGCCAACATGATTGCGTCGGGCAAGCTTTTCGTCGCCAACACGCTGCCCGGCTACATGCTGGCCATGTTCGACTGGAACCCGCTGTTTCACGCCATCGACCAGTGTCGCGGTTACGTGTTCGCCAACTATTTCCCGCACAACACCAACGCCCAGTATGCCCTGATCGTCGGCTGTGTCCTGCTTGTTCTCGGCCTGCTGGCAGAGTTCTACACGCGTCAGTTCGCCTCCAGCAGCTGGTACGCCCGCCGATGAAAGCAGTCCTGTCAGCCTGTCTTCTGTCGCTCTGGGCCAGCCTTGCCCACGCGCAGGCCGTGCCCGCCTTCTACGACGTATCCGGCGTGGCGCCTGACGACGTCCTGAACGTGCGCGCCGCGCCCGGCGTCGGCAATTCCATCGTCGCCAAGCTAGACTCCGGCGCCACCTACATCGAGGTCGTGGGTTTCGACGACAGCCGCGAGTGGGCGCGCATCAATGTCGAGGAACAGTCGGGCTGGGTCGCCGCGCGTTTCCTCACGCGCCGCGCCGGTCAGCCCGACGATGAACTGCCCCGCCCCCTTGTCTGCACCGGCACCGAACCGTTCTGGTCGCTCGAAGTCGCGCGCACCGCAAGCGCCACTCTCGACCGCATGGACGAAGACCCGGTCTCGGTTTCCACGCTCAATCCGGTCACGTCGGAGAACCGGACGGACCGCTACGCCATATTCGGCCAGTCGCAGACCCAAGAAGTCTTCACCTTCATGTTCCAGCGCGATGCCTGCACCGACGGCATGTCCGACCGCTACTATGGCATGAGCGTGGACCTCTTCGTGACCGAGGAATCAGGCGTCACCTACCTGACCGGCTGCTGCAACCTGTCGCGCTAGGCGCGGCTGTGGTCAGTCCACCACCCGGCACGTCAGGTTGATGCGCCCCGGATGTTCCAGCAGCATCGAGGTGCCCGGCCTGATCCGGTCGATCCCGTGATAGGTCAGCCGCGCGTCGCCGCCCATCACCACCACGTCCCCCGATTGCAACCAGTGCGACTCGGTCTTGCCGCCCCGCGTCGCGTTCCCGATGCGGAACAGCCCCTCGTCGCCCAGCGACACGGACAGCACCGGCCATCCGAAATCGGCCTCGTCCCGGTCCTGGTGCATCCCCATCCGCGCGTCGGCATCGTAGAAATTCACCAGGCAGCAATCCGGCATCCTCTCGGCGCTCACCACGTCCCGCCAGATCGACAGAACCTCCTCGGGGATCGGCGGCCAGGCCATGCCCTCGGGGTGCCGCTCCTCGTAGCGGTATCCGCGCCGGTCCGACACCCAGCCATAGCGCCCCGCCGACGTCATCCTGACCCGCATCGGCTTGCCATAGGGCGTCATCGGCGAAAACAGCGGCGCCGCGCGCACCACCTCGCGCAGCGCCGTCACCAGCGCAGCCTGCTCCGCCGTATCAAGATATCCCTTGAAAATGCGAAACCCGCGTATCCGAAGCGTCTCGTCGGTCATGTCTCCCCGGATTCCATCGAATCCGCCAAATTAAAACCCGAATCCTGCGATTCACCGCTTTTCAACCGCTTGCAGGGCCATATTCCCCTGCCTATATACCGTCCGAAGCGCAGAGACCGCTTTCGGGATCTGTAACTCACACGGTGGCCAGATGCCTTTAACGGGTCCGGTCGCCCCTCAATCGCCTTAAGAAGAGAAGGGATCGAAAAACATGTCCAAAGTCATTGGTATTGACCTCGGAACCACCAACAGCTGCGTCGCCATCATGGATGGTTCGCAAGCCCGCGTCATCGAAAACTCCGAAGGCGCCCGTACGACGCCCTCGATCGTCGCCTTCACCGACGAAGAGCGTCTTGTCGGCCAGCCGGCGAAACGCCAGGCGGTCACCAACCCCGAAAACACCATCTTCGGCGTCAAGCGCCTGATCGGTCGCCGCGAGGACGACAGCGATCTGGCCAAGGACAAGAAGAACATGCCGTTCGAAGTGATCGACGGTGGCAATGGCGACGCCTGGGTGCGCGCCAAGGGCGACAAGTATTCGCCCAGCCAGATCTCGGCCTTCATCCTCGGCAAGATGAAAGAGACCGCCGAATCCTATCTCGGCGAGGAAGTGACCCAAGCCGTCATCACCGTGCCCGCCTATTTCAACGACGCCCAGCGTCAGGCCACGAAAGACGCCGGCAAGATCGCCGGTCTCGAAGTGCTGCGCATCATCAACGAGCCGACCGCGGCCGCGCTGGCCTATGGCCTCGACAAGGAAGAAACCCAGACCATCGCGGTCTACGACCTTGGCGGCGGTACGTTCGACGTGACCATCCTCGAAATCGACGAGGGCCTGTTCGAGGTAAAATCCACCAACGGCGACACGTTCCTCGGCGGTGAAGACTTCGACATGCGCATCGTCAACTACCTTGCCGACGAGTTCAAAAAGGAACACAGCGTCGACCTGACCAAGGACAAGATGGCGCTGCAACGCCTGAAAGAGGCCGCCGAGAAAGCCAAGATCGAGCTGTCCAGCTCGTCCCAGACCGAGATCAACCAGCCGTTCATCTCGATGGGCTCCAATGGCCAGCCGCTGCACATGGTCATGAAGCTGACCCGCGCCAAGCTGGAAAGCCTGGTGGGTGACCTCATCACAAACTCGCTCAAGCCCTGCAAGGCCGCGCTCAAGGATGCGGGCCTCTCGGCCAGCGACATCGACGAGGTCGTCCTGGTCGGCGGCATGACCCGCATGCCCAAGGTGGTCGAGGAAGTGACCAAGTTCTTCGGCAAGGAACCCCACAAGGGCGTGAACCCCGACGAGGTCGTCGCAATGGGCGCCGCCATTCAGGCCGGCGTTCTGCAAGGCGACGTCAAGGATGTCGTCCTTCTGGACGTCACGCCGCTCTCGCTCGGCATCGAAACCCTGGGCGGTGTCTTCACCCGCCTGATCGACCGCAACACCACGATCCCGACAAACAAGTCGCAGATCTTCTCCACCGCCGAGGACAACCAGTCGGCCGTGACGATCCGCGTCTTCCAGGGCGAGCGTGAGATGGCCGCGGACAACAAGCTTCTGGGTCAGTTCAACCTCGAGGACATCCCGCCGGCCCCGCGCGGCATGCCCCAGATCGAAGTGACCTTCGACATCGACGCCAACGGCATCGTCTCCGTGTCGGCCAAGGACAAGGGCACGAACAAGGAGCAGAAGATCACGATCCAGGCGTCGGGCGGTCTGTCCGAGGAAGACATCGACAAGATGGTCAAGGACGCCGAGGAAAACGCCGACGCCGACAAGGAGCGTCGCGCCCTGGTCGAGGCCCGCAACCAGGCCGAAAGCCTCATCCACTCGACCGAGAAGTCGATGGAAGAGCATTCGGACAAGGTGGACCCGTCCACCATCGAAGCCATCGAGCTGGCCATCTCGGCCCTCAAGGACGACCTCGAGAAAGAGGATGCCACCGCCGACAAGATCAAGGCGGGCATCCAGAACGTGACCGAGGCCGCCATGAAGCTGGGCGAGGCGATCTACAAGGCCAGCCAGGAAGACGGCGACGACGAGCCTGCGGCGGCCGATGAAATGGGCAAGGACGATGAAGACATCGTCGACGCCGATTTCGAGGACCTCGACAACGATAAACGCGCTTAAGCGTCAAACGGACAGGCAGGGGGCGCACCGGCGCTCCCTGCTCTCCGATGCAAAGGAGACATCCGATGGCCAAACGCGATTATTACGACGTTCTTGGCGTCTCGAAAGGTGCCAACGCCGACGAGATCAAGAAAGCCTACCGCACCAAGGCCAAAGAGCTTCACCCGGACCGCAACAAGGACAACCCCGACGCCGAGAAGCAATTCAAGGAAGCGGGCGAGGCCTATGACATCCTGAAGGACGCCGAGAAGAAAGCGGCCTATGACCGCTTCGGTCACGCGGCTTTCGAGGGCGGCACCGGCGCGGGCGCACGCCCCGGCGGCGGGTTCGGCGGGGCCGGTCCCGGCCAGGGCGATTTCGCCAGCGCGTTCTCCGACGTGTTCGACGACCTATTCGGCGATTTCATGGGCGGCGGCGCCCGTGGCGGCGCGGGCGGACGTCAACGCGCCGCGCGTGGCGCCGACCTGCGCTACAACCTGCGCGTCAACCTCGACGAGGCCTATCGCGGCCTGCAGAAAACCATCAACGTGCCCACCTCCGTGACCTGTGATGCCTGCGACGGCTCCGGGGCCGAAGGCGGCGCCGAGCCGACCACCTGTCCGACCTGTTCGGGCATGGGCAAGGTCCGTGCGCAACAGGGGTTCTTCACGGTCGAACGCACCTGCCCCACCTGCTCGGGCCTGGGCCAGATCATCAAGAATCCGTGCAACGTGTGTGGTGGCCAGGGCCGCGTCCAGAAGGACCGCTCTTTGTCGGTGAACATCCCCGCCGGCGTTGAGACCGGCACCCGCATCCGCTTGGCCGGTGAAGGCGAGGCCGGCATGCGCGGGGGTCCCGCGGGAGATCTGTATATCTTCATCGAGGTCGCGCCCCACAAGATCTTCGAGCGTGAGGACACCAACCTCTTTTGCCGCGTGCCCGTGTCCGTGGCCAAGGCAGCGCTCGGCGGCGATATCGAGGTGCCCACGATCGACGGCGGCCGCAGCCGCGTGAAAATCCCCGAAGGCTCGCAATCGGGCCGCCAGATGCGCCTGCGCGGCAAGGGCATGCCCGCCCTGCGCGGCGGCGGCCACGGCGACATGTTCATCGAACTGGCAGTTGAAACGCCGGTCAACCTGACCTCGCGGCAAAAGGAAATCCTAAAGGAATTCGACACGCTGTCAGAGGATAACAACCCGGAAACCAAGAGCTTCTTCAAATCGGTGAAGGGCTTCTGGGACTCTATGAAAAGCTGACGCACAGAGGTCATCCCCGGGCGTGACCCGGGATCTCCCACAGTCAACGTCATCCTCGGGCACGACCCGAGGATCTACCACGGGCAACGTCATCCTCGGGCTCGACCCGAGGATCTCTTGAACTCGGAGATCCCGGATCAAGTCCGGGATGACGTCGCGCAACGCAAAGCCCCGCCCCGGGCCTGACCCGGGGCCTCCTTTCAGCCATTAACGATTCACTAACCTTCCCGCGCCACCATCGGGCCCATGTCCGACTCGCGCGCCTTCAAGGAACTGCCCCTGCCGCTCTTCGACAGCGACGAGGTTCCCGTCGCCGCCAGCGCGCCGGGCAAGCAACCCTCCTACATCCGCGACCACCGCAAGCGCCTGCGCGACCGTTTCATGTCCGGCGGGGCCGCCGCGCTGCCGGATTACGAGATGCTCGAACTCGTGCTCTTTCGTGCCATCCCCCGGCGCGACGTCAAGCCGCTGGCCCATGCCCTGCTGGACCGGTTCGCCAGTTTCAACGCCGTCATCTCCGCGCCTTTCGACCAGCTTTGCGCAGTGCCCGGCGTGGGCGAGGCCGTGATCTGCGAACTCAAGATCGTCGAGGCCGCCGCCCATCGCCTCGCGCGGTCGCGCGTGGCCCAACGCCCCATCGTCTCCAGCTGGGATGCCCTGCTGGATTATTGCCACACCGCCATGGCGCACCGGGATGTCGAACAGTTCCGCGTCTTCTACCTCGATCGGCGCAACACGCTCATCGCCGACGAGGAACAGGCCCGCGGCACCGTCGATCACGTGCCCGTCTACCCGCGCGAGGTGGTCAAACGCGCCCTGCACCTCAACGCCAGCGCGCTGATCCTCGTGCACAATCATCCCTCGGGCGATCCCACGCCGTCCCAATCCGATATCGACATGACCATACAGATCGAAGCGGCAGCAACCGCGCTTGGCATCACGCTCCACGATCACATCATCATCGGCAAATCCTGCGAAACCAGTTTCCGCGCCCAGGGCCTGATCTAGCGCGCTATCGCACCCAGACCTCGACCCGCCGGTTGATCTGGCGGCCCCATCCGGTCCCGTCACAGGCCATCGGCATCGCCTCGCCAAAGGCTTCCAGCTCCATGCCGATCCGGTCCATGTTCGCCATCTCCGCCGCCGCGACCACGGCACTGCGCACGGCTTCGGCGCGGCGCAGGGCAATCCGCCGGTTGTTCTCGGCCGGGCCGGCGCCGTCGCTGAACCCCACGAAGACCAGCCGCCGCGCGTCGTACTTGCCGACCTCCATCGCCCGCGCCAATTGCGCCACGTTCGACCGCGACTGCGCGTCCAGCCGCGCCGATCCGGCCTCGAACCGGAAGGTCGTCGTCAGGCGTTTCAGCGGCGTCAGCGCCGCCACCATCCGTTGCAACTCCTCCAGCCCCAGTTCCTCTCCCGCCTGCGCGATGGCATTGGCAAAGCGGTCGCCCTGCTCTTCGATGCCAATCTCCTCGGGCGCCTGGTCCACGAAGCCCGCCCGCCGGATCACCAGCTGTGCCGTGGGGTCCTTCAGATAGGCCAGGAACTCACGCCCCAGCTTCGGCAGACGCCGTGCGGGCAGGTACAGGAACATCGGCGCGGTCAGCGGATAGTCCTCGGTCTTCACCGCCCGGCGCGTCGCCCTCAGGGCAAATCCGCACTCGCCGCTAAGCGCAAGCGCCGCCGTATCCCCGATCTCGGCCCGCGCCGTCAGACCCATTGCGAAAGGGTCCCCGGCCACGGCCTCGGCCAGCGTGGCGCCGTCCCGATGCCGCGTGATCGCCTCCGCGAACGCCACGCCCGCGGGGCGCATCACAAGGTCTTCGGTGGCCTGGCCCAGGCCGCTGGTCTCTTCGAAGAGATGCAGCGCGATGGGCGCATCCGGCCCCCCCAGCCCGGCCCAGTTGTCGACCTGCCCCGACAGCACGCGTGCCAGCTCCGACAGGGTCACCTGCCGCAGCGGGTTCGAGGGCGCCACCACCGGCACCAGCGCCTCCAGCGCCATCACCCGGCCGCGCCCCTGCGCCGACATGTCGCCCAGCGCGGCATCCTTGCCCAGGAACACTTCCTGGGGACGGATCTCGCGCATCGACATGGCGATGTCCGCCACATCCGCGATAAGGTCGGCAAACCCCTCGTCGGAATTGGTCAGGCGGAACACGAATTCCCCGACCACGCGATCCTCGCCTGGATCATGTATCGCCAGCAGAAGATTGCCGTCCTCCAGCACCTCGCGCTCCATTTCATAGCCCTCACGGATCGCGAAAGCCTCGACCAACGCGGGCATCAGCAGCCGCCCGATCGTTGGCGCACCCGAAAACACGATCTCGGCGACGTAGGTCTCCAGGTTGGGGCATCCCGGCCCGGCGCAATCCACACCGGACCCGTCGACCGTCAATTCGCCATAGATCGTGTCGACGCGGTAGAATTCACCGTCGAACCCCAGCAGGTTGCCGGTGATTTCCACGTCGCCATCGCGTGAGGTCAGCGTCACGTCCTGCCCATGTGCCGGAAATACGCCCGCAAAAAGGAAAAGTGCGGCGAAGGCCGCCGCACGGTACATTTTCATGGATGCCCTCGGATCGCAGCGTCAGTTGCGTGCGATCTTCAGGTCTTCGTACAGGTTTTTCAACACCAGAAAGTCGCCGACGGCATCGCACTCGGGGATGGCCATGGTCAGATCCCGCGCCGTCATTTCACCGATGCCCGGTTTGATCAGGGCCTGCGCTTCAACGTCGCGTCCACAATTCATCGCGTTGATCTCGGCTTCGAGACTGACCTGCACCTCGCCGTCACGCTGCGCAGTCCGCGTCGGAAAGGTGTAGACCTCCGCCATCAGGGTCGTCTCCTCGATGACGCCTTCGCCAAGTCGCAGCAGGAACCCGCCCAGGCCGGTCTCGGCGCTGGTGGCATCGCGCCCCGCATCGCGCCAGACATGGCCGTCCTCGCCATAATCGGCACCGTATTCCATCGCGTGAAGCTCCATGCCGCTCCGGCCCTGCCATTGCACGACATAGCGGTCGTAACGGTCCAGCGTATCGACATTCGTGGTTGCCACCGCGCCCTCGCCGCTCTCGAAGGCGGCGATGAACACCGCGTTTTCCGCCAGCGCCGGCACCTGCATCGACCACGCGCCGTCATCGTCGATGATCGCGCTGAACATCATGCCGTTATGGTGCAGGGTGAACTGCTTGTTGGCCCCGCAAGGCGCGGTCAGATCCAGCTGGACCATCGCGGCGGCGGCGGGGCTTGCCGTCATTTCGATCTCGCCGTCGCAGGTCAGGGCCGGCGCCGTCTCTTCCTTCGGGAAGGTGCGAATGGGCGCATCCTGAAGCGCGGCCAGTTCCAGCGGCGTGTCCGGCAAGGCCTTGGGCTGCGGAGCGGCCGCGGGCGGCACCGGCTCGGCCGACGTCAGCGCCACTCTCTCGATCTGAAGCCCGTCGACATCAAAGCTCTGCCCGCCCGTCATCGCGGCGGTCCGGAAAATGGCCTTGTCGGCGGGGTCGGCCATCGGCAGGGGCGGCGCTTGGGTTTCGGCCGTTTCAACGGCTCCCAGCTTGTCGTCAACCGGGGCGGGGACCGCTTCGGGCTCTGAAACCGCCGGCGCCGGGGCCGCAGACTCCGGGACAGACGGCGCGGGCGTGCCGCCGACGAAGGCCTGCGCGAACGCCTCGGCGGTCTCGGGTTCGACTTGGGGCGCGGGTGGCTGCGTCACGGTGCGGTCGGTCGCAGAGGACTGCATGATGTAGCCAATACCAAGGGCACAGCCCATAGTCACGCCGGCCATGACGATACGCTTCGGATTGCCCAGCTTGATCATAACGATCTCCCAAACCTGTCATAGGTCGAGCGAACGCTATTGCGCGAAAGTGGCCCCTTGAAGGCACGTCAGGGGAGTCATTGAGGCCGAGTTGTGGCGCCCCCTTGTCAGCCCAGCCGCCCGTGACAATGCTTGAACTTCTTGCCCGAACCGCAGGGGCACGCCTCGTTCCGGCCCGGGTTGCCCCATGTGGTCGGGTCGTTCTCGTCAAAGCCGGGCAAGGCGGCGCCGGTGGGATCCTTCAGGCTTTCGGCACCGGGCTCACGTTCCTCCGTCTCGGACGGTTTCGGCGCCATCGCGGCCTGCTTGGCCCGCAGGTCGCGCAGCATTTGCTGCTGTTCTTCGTCCGTCACCGGACGGATGCGGGCCAACTGCTGCGTCACGTCCTGACGCAGGCTGTTCAGCATCGACTCGAACAGCGCGAATGCCTCGTTCTTGTATTCGTTCAGCGGGTCGCGCTGCGCATACCCGCGAAAGCCGACGACACTGCGCAGATGCTCCAGCGTCAGAAGGTGTTCACGCCATTTGCTGTCGATGGTCTGAAGCAGCACCTGCTTCTCGATCATCCGCATCTGCTCGGGCCCGAACGCCTCTGCCTTCTCGGCCATCATCTTGTCGGCGGCCTCTTCCAGGCGGTCGGCGATCTCGTCGTCGTCCACGCCTTCCTCTTCGCCCCAAGCCATCACCGGCACATCCAGGTTCAGCCGCTCGATCACGGCGACATAGAGCCCTTCCGTGTCCCATTGGTCGGCATAGGTCTTGGGCGGCATGTACTGATCGATCAGGTCGTCGATCACCTCGCCGCGCATGTCCTTGATGATCTCCGACAGGTCCGTGGCTTCCATGATGTCCAGCCGCTGGCGGAAGATCACCTTCCGCTGCTCGTTCATCACGTCGTCGAATTTCAGCAGCTGCTTGCGGATGTCGAAGTTGCGGCCCTCGACCTTCGCCTGCGCGCGTTCCAGGCTCTTGTTCACCCACGGGTGAATGATCGCCTCGCCTTCCTTCATCCCCAGCGTCGACAGCACCTTTTCCAGCCGTTCAGAGCCGAAAATGCGCATCAGGTCATCGTCCAGCGACAGGAAGAACGCCGACCGTCCCGGGTCGCCCTGCCGGCCCGACCGGCCGCGTAGCTGGTTGTCGATCCGGCGGCTTTCGTGCCGTTCCGTGGCCAGAACGAACAGGCCACCGGCGTCGATCACCGCCTGCTCGTCATCCTTGTGCCCGGCTTCCAGCCGCTTGCGCAGCTCCTCGGGATCGGCGTCGGGATCGGCGGCAATCGCCTCCATGATCTTGAAATCGAGGTTCCCGCCCAGCTTGATGTCGGTCCCGCGCCCTGCCATGTTGGTGGCGATGGTCACGGCGTTCAGCTTGCCGGCGTCGGCGACGATCTGCGCCTCCTGCTCGTGCTGGCGCGCGTTCAGCACGTTGTGCTTCACCCCCGCCTTCTTCAGCAGCTCGCTCAGCATTTCGGATTTCTCGATCGAGGTGGTGCCGACAAGGATCGGCTGACCCTTTTCATGCGCCTTCTTGATCGAGTCGACCACCGCGTCGAACTTCTCCTGCGCGGTCCGGTAGACGGCATCGTCCTCGTCCACCCGGGCGATCGGCTTGTTCGTCGGCACCTCAACCACGCCCAGACCGTAGATCTGCCCGAATTCCTCGGCCTCGGTCGTCGCCGTGCCGGTCATGCCCGACAGCTTGTCGTACAGGCGAAAATAGTTCTGGAACGTCACCTGCGCCAGCGTCACGTTCTCGGGCTTGATCTCGCAGCCTTCCTTGGCCTCGATCGCCTGGTGCAGACCGTCAGACAACCGCCGCCCGGCCATCATCCGCCCGGTGAACTCGTCGATCAAAACGACCTCGTTGTCGCGGACGATATAGTCTCTGTCCTTGAGGAAGAGCTTGTGCGCCCGCAGGCCCTGGTTCATGTGGTGCACGATGGTCGTGCTCTCGGGATCGTAGAGCGACTGACCCTCTTCCAGCAGATCCTTCTGGTGCAGCAGTTCTTCGATATATTCGTTGCCTTCGTCCGTGAAGGTGACGTTCTTGGTCTTCTCGTCGATCTTGTAATGATCTTCTTCCAGGCTCGGGATCAGCCCGTCGATGGTCACGTAAAGCTCGCTGCGGTCCTGTGCCGGGCCCGAGATGATCAGCGGCGTCCGCGCCTCGTCGATCAGGATGCTGTCCACCTCATCGACGATGGCAAAGTAATGCCCGCGCTGCGCCATTTCCTCGAGGCTCGATTTCATGTTGTCGCGCAGGTAATCGAAGCCAAGCTCGTTGTTGGTGGCATAGGTGATGTCGGCAGCATAGGCGCCTTTCTTCTCCTCATCCGGCTGCTGCGGATAGACCACGCCCGTGGTCATCCCCAGCGCGGAAAACACGTTGCCCATCCACTCGGCGTCCCGCTTGGCGAGGTAGTCGTTGACCGTCACGATATGCACGCCCTTGCCGGACAGCGCGTTCAGGTAGGCCGGAAAGGTCGCCACGAGCGTCTTGCCCTCGCCCGTCTTCATCTCCGAGATATTGCCCTGGTGCAGAAAGATCCCGCCCATCAGCTGCACGTCGAAGGCCCGCAGTCCCAGCGCCCGGCGCGCCGCCTCGCGACAGTTGGCAAAGGCTTCGGGCAGAATCGCATCCAGGCTCTCGCCCTCCGCGATACGTTTCTTGAAATCCTGGGTCCTGGCGATCAGTCCGGCATCGTCGAGGGCCTCGTACTCGGGCTCCAGCGCGTTGATCTTCTCCACCAGCGGGCGGGTCGTCTTGACCTTGCGGTCGTTCGGGGTGCCAAAGATCTTCTTGGCAACCGTTCCAATACCCAGCATATCCTATCCGTTCCGGTCTTTCGCTATCTCGTGAATGGCAATCGCTTGCCCCGTCCGTCGCACCGCCCTAGAACGGGCCCAAGGGGACGGTCCTGCCTTTGATCATAAGGCGATGTAAGGGGCCGCTCATGGACTGTCAACGTCACAACGCGTCGCGTTCCGGCGCGAGAAAGCAAAGGGTTTTCCATGTCACATCCGATAAAGTCGATCCTCGCCGCAACCTGTACCGCCGCGATGCTGGCGCAGGGCGCCTGGGCGCAGGATACGGCTGAAACAGAGACTGATGCGCCCGCCGCCGACCCGTCGCAGGTTGTCGCCACCGTCAACGGCACCGAGATCACGCTGGCCCATGTCATCGCGCTCCGCGCCACCTTGCCGCAGCAATACGACCAGTTTCCGCCCAACCTGCTGTTGCAGGGCATCGTCGACCAGCTGATCCAGCACACGCTCCTGAAACAGTCTCTCGACGGCGAACCGTCGCTGCGCAGCCGCGTGTCGATCGAGAACGAAGAGCGCGCCATCATCGCCGGCGAGGTCATGGCCGGCGTGATGCAACAGGCCCCGTCCGAAGAGGACCTGCAGGCGGCCTACGAGGAACAATACCCCGCCGATGTCCAGGAGACCGAGTATCGCGCCTCGCACATCCTCGTCGAAACCGAGCAAGAAGCGCAGGAGCTGGCGACCGCCCTCGAAGGCGACGCCGATTTCGCCGCGCTCGCCCGCGAGAAATCCATCGGTCCCTCGGGCGCCTCCGGCGGCGATCTCGGCTGGTTCGGTGCCGCCGACATGGTCGCGCCGTTCTTCGATGCCGTGGCGGCGCTCGAACCGGGCGAGGTCTCGGACCCTGTCGAAACCCAGTTCGGCTGGCACGTGATCACCCTGACCGAAACCCGCAACAAGGAACGCCCCGCGCTCGACACCGTGCGCGAGGAACTGTCCTCGCAGCTTCAGCAAGGCGCGCTCGAATCCTTCATCGAAGGCCTGAAATCCGACGCCGAGATCGACCAGGTCGACCTTGAGGGGATCGACCCGAACGTGATCACCAATCTCGACCTCCTGGAGAACTGACAATGGCCAAGACCCTCGCCGTTTCGCCACTGGCGCCTGCCACCTTTCCAGAGCTTCCCGCAATCGGCGGGGTAGAGTTCGCCAGTGTCGAGGCCGGCGTGCGCTATGCCGGCCGCAAGGACGTGATGCTGGCCCGGCTCGCGCCCGGTTCGGTCTTGGCGGGGGTCTTCACCCGGTCCGCGACGCGCTCTGCCGCCGTGCTCGACTGCCAGGAAAAGATCGGGTTCCAATCCGCGGAAGGCGCGGCGATCATCGTCAACTCGGGCAATTCAAACGCCTTTACCGGGCGCAACGGTGTCACATCGGTCAAGGCGGTCACGAACGCCGTCGCACAGACCCTATCCCTGCCGGAGTCGCGTATTTTCAGCGCGTCCACCGGGGTCATCGGCGAACCGCTCAAGCACGAGCGCATCACCGCGAAGCTGTCCGAACTCACGGAAAAGCTGTCGCCCGACGGGATCGAGGATGCCGCCCGCGCGATCATGACCACGGACACGTTTGCCAAGGGCGCCACCGCCACGATCACGATCGACGGCCAGGAGGTGCGCATCGCCGGCATCGCCAAGGGCTCGGGCATGATCGCGCCGGACATGGCCACGATGCTCGTCTACATCTTCACCGATGCCGCCATCGACCGCGAACACCTGCAACAGATGGTCTCCGCCCTGAACGAAAAGACCTTCAACTGTATCACCGTCGACAGCGACACCTCCACGTCCGACACGCTGCTGGTCGCCGCCACCGGCGCCTCGGGCGTGCGCGTCACCGACCAAAGCGTCGGCTTCATGGAAGCGTTGCGCGGCGTCATGCTCGACCTCGCGCACCAGGTTGTCCGCGACGGCGAAGGCGCGACGAAGTTCGTCACTATCTCCGTCACCGGCGCGTCCAGCGACAATGACGCCAAGACCCACGGCCTCGCCATCGCCAACTCGCCGCTGGTAAAAACCGCCATCGCCGGCGAAGACCCCAACTGGGGCCGTATCGTGATGGCCATCGGCAAATCCGGCGCTCCGGCCGACCGGGACACGCTCTCGATCTGGTTCGGCGACACGCTCGTGGCCGAAAAAGGCTGGGTCAGTCCCACATATCGCGAGGAAGACGGCGCCGCCCACATGAAGAACCAGGAGATCACGATCCATGTCGATCTCGGTCTGGGGGGCGGCACCGCCCATGTCTGGACCTGCGACCTGACCCACGGCTACATCTCGATCAACGCCGACTACAGGTCATGAAGCCGAAGCGATCAGAGGAGAAGTGGCCTCCGGTTTTCCGCCCGGGATTGCGACAATGAAAACTGTTCTCGTGTCCGCCGTCGCCCTGATCGACGTCGACGGCCGCATCCTTCTGGCGCAACGCCCCGAGGGCAAGTCCATGGCCGGCCTCTGGGAATTTCCCGGCGGCAAGGTCGAAGCCGGCGAGACGCCCGAGGTGGCGCTCATCCGCGAGTTGGAAGAAGAGCTTGGCATCGACACCTGGGAAAGCTGCCTTGCGCCGCTGACCTTCGCCAGTCACAGCTATGACGATTTCCACCTGCTGATGCCGCTCTTTGCCTGCCGCAAGTGGGACGGCACCCCCCGATCGCGCGAGAACCAGACCCTGAAATGGGTCCGCCCCAACGCGCTGCGCGACTATCCCATGCCCCCCGCGGACGTGCCGCTCATCCCGATCCTCCGCGACTGGCTCTGAACGCCGCAAAAGCTTTCAGAAAGCTTTTGCCAAGTCTTTTCAGAAAAGACTTGGGTCCAGCACATGAAAAAGGGCGACCCATAAGGCCGCCCTTTCCCGAAAACAGTCTCTGACACGGCTCAGTCGAGGTTCCGCTCGACTTCCTCGCGCTCAAAGATCTCAATGACGTCGCCTTCGCGAATGTCCTCGTATTTCTCGAACGCCATGCCGCATTCCTGGCCCGACTGAACCTCCGACACTTCGTCCTTGAAGCGCTTCAGCGTCTTCAGCGTGCCTTCGTGGATCACCACGTCGTCGCGCAGCAGGCGCACACCGGCCGACCGGCGGGCAACACCCTCGGTCACCAGACAGCCCGCAACCTTGCCGACGCCGGTGACCTTGAAGACCTCCCGGATCTCGGCATAGCCGATGAAGTTCTCGCGGATCTCGGCACCCAGCAGACCGCTCGCGGCCGCCTTCACGTCATCCACCAGGTCATAGATCACGCTGTAATAGCGGATCTCGACACCCTTCTGGTTCGCTGAATTTCGCGCCGGCGCGTTGGCCCGCACGTTGAACCCGATCACGGGGGCACCCGATGCTTCGGCCAGGCCGATATCGGATTCGGTGATCGCGCCCACGCCCGAATGCAGCACGCGCACGCGCACCTCGTCGTTGCCGATCTTTTCCATCGCCTGAACGATCGCCTCGGCAGAGCCCTGCACGTCGGCCTTCATCAGGATCGGAAGTTCCTTGACGTTCTCGTTCTCCTTAGCCTGGGCCAGAAGCTGTTCGAGCGTGGTCCCGGCACCGGCTGC
The DNA here is from genome assembly GCF_009363735.1 of Roseovarius sp. THAF8. NCBI lineage: Bacteria > Pseudomonadati > Pseudomonadota > Alphaproteobacteria > Rhodobacterales > Roseobacteraceae > Roseovarius > Roseovarius sp. THAF8. The sequence goes on from NZ_CP045410.1 coordinate 2,327,178, forward strand.
CGCGCGTTTTTCCTTCGCGGCCTTCTCGCGGTACTCGGCGATTTCGCGCGCCTGACCTTCGGACTGCACAACGTTCAGAACGTCGCCCGCCTCTGGCGTGCCATTCAGGCCCAGAACCTCGACAGGCACCGACGGCCCGGCTTCCTTCACGCGCTCGCCGCGGTCGTTGATCAGCGCACGGACCTTGCCGTACTGCTCACCCACGACAAAGATATCGCCCTGTTTCAGCGTCCCGCGCTGCACCAGAACCGTCGCAACGGGGCCGCGGCCCACGTCCAGCTGCGCCTCGATCACCGCACCTTCGGCGGCGCGGTTGGGATTTGCCTTCAGTTCCAGGATCTCGGATTGCAGCGCGATGGCTTCCAGCAGTTCATCCAGGCCCTGACCCGTCTGCGCCGACACCTCGACATCCTGCACGTCGCCCGACATCGCCTCGACGATCACCTCGTGCTGCAGCAGTTCGGTGCGCACCTTGTCGGGGTTCGCCTCGGGCTTGTCGCACTTGTTGATCGCCACGATCATCGGCACCTTGGCGGCCTTGGCGTGGTTGATCGCCTCGATCGTCTGCGGCATCACCGAATCGTCGGCAGCCACCACCAAAACCACGATATCCGTCACCTGCGCGCCACGGGCCCGCATACTGGTGAACGCGGCGTGACCCGGCGTATCGAGAAAACTCAGCACGGCACCGCTGTCGGTCGTGACCTGGTAGGCACCGATATGCTGGGTGATGCCCCCGGCTTCGCCGGCCACCACCTTGGCGTCGCGAATCGCGTCCAGCAGCGACGTCTTGCCGTGGTCCACGTGACCCATGATGGTGATCACCGGTGGACGCGGCATCAGGTCGGCTTCCTTGTCCTCAACCGAATCGATCACGTCCTCAACATCCGAATCGCTGACCCGGACGATACGATGGCCGAATTCCTCGACGATCAGTTCGGCCGTATCGGCGTCGATCGACTGGTTCTGCGTGACCATCATGCCGTTGTTCATCAGCGCCTTGACCACGTCGCCCACGCGCTCGGCCATCCGGTTGGCCAGCTCGCTGACCACGATCGCCTCGGGCACCTGCACGTCGCGCACGACCTTTTCACGCTCCTGCGCGCCACCCATGGCCTTTTGCCGCGCACGCTCCTGCTTGCGCTTCATCGCCGCCATGGATTTCTGCCGGCCGCCTTCGCCACCCGACAGCGCCTGGTTCAGCGTCAGCTTGCCGGCCCGACGGCCACCATCGTCGCCACGGCCCTTGCCCTTGCCGCGGCCATCGTCGCCACGCTGGTCGCGCTCGGGCGCCTTGCTGCGGGGCGCCTGCTTGGCAGGGCGGGTCTGCTGATCTTCGGCCGGCGGTGCGGCGGCGGCGGCCGCAGCCTGCTTGGCGGCGTCCGCTGCTTCGCGCTTCTTGCGCTCTTCCTCGTCGGCCTTCGCCTTGGCGCGTTCCTCGGCCTCGCGCTGTTCGCGCTCCTTGGCCTCGGCCTCCTCGCGGCGGCGCATCTTCTCTTCCTCGCGCTCACGCTCTTCAGCCTCACGCTGCGCAGCTTCCTCCGACTCGCGTTCCTTCGCGGCGGCCAGCGCCCTCATCCGGCGTTCCATCTCCTCGTCGGAGATCCCCGCCGGGCGTTTCGATCCTGCCCCGGCTGCACCCGGCTTGGCGCCACCCGGCGCAGGCGCCGCGGCCCCGGGTTTCGGTTTCACGATCCGCTTGCGCTTGGTTTCCACCACGACGTTCTTGGTGCGGCCATGGCTGAAGCTCTGCTTCACGTTCCCCGACCGAGGACCGCCACCACGTACACCCAGAGTTTTCTTTCCGTCGTTGTCGCTCATCTATCTCAACTTCCTTTCCGGCGGGGTCGGTCCCCGTCCGTGACGCGCAAGCCCTTGAGTCTTGCCGCCTCCTCTACAACACGTTCGCACAAACCGCCAGCCGCGAGTGCGGCGTGGATGCTTGTTTCACGCCCGAATGCCTGGCCCAGCTCATCGGCGGTGATCCAGCCGATCCAGCTGCCGCCATAGGGCGTGCTCAGTTTCGTCTTCCCGCGCGCCGAGCCGTCGCTGGCCTGGATCAGGACCTCGGCCTCTTCCTTGGCCAGCCAGTCCTTGACCTTCTCGTACCCGGCCACCGCCTGCCCGCCTTTCCGCGCCAGGCTCAGCAGTTCCACGACCCGCCGCGCAAGCATCGCCTCGACCTGTTCGACCAGGCCGTCGGGCACCGTGACGCTCTGCTTGGCGCTGCGCGAAAACAGGCCCTTCTTCACGGCCGTCTCCAGCGCCTGCCGCGTCGAACTCACCCAGATGCCCCGGCCCGGCAGCTTCTCCAGGATGTCCGGCACAACCTGCCCCTCGGGACTTATGGCAAACCGGATCAACCCATGCTTCGGGCGCACCTCCCCCGTGGCAATGCACTTGCGCTCGGGACCATTCGTCCGGTCCTTGGGCTGCCCACCGCGCCCCATATCAACGTCTACGAGGCCTGACGCATCAGGCCTCGGCCTCCTCTGCGGTGTCGCCTTCGGACTCTTCGCCGTCTTCGGCCTCTGCCTCGGGCTCAAGATCCGCCGGATCGACCCAGCCCAGCATGACGCGTGCTGTCATCACCAGGTCCTGCGCCTCTTCCAGCGACACTTCGAAAGGTTCCAGAACGCCATCGTCCTTGACGCGCTCGCCGTCCACGGTGGTCCAGCCGCCCGCCAGTTCCCAATCGGCGCAGGTGGCGAAGTCTTCCAGCGTCTTCACGCCATCCTCGGCCAGTGCCTGTACCATCTGGGGTGTCAGGCCCTCGAATTCAATAAGGCTGTCCTCGGCACCCAGCGCGCGGGCCTTCTCCAGCGCTTCCTTGGCCTGTGCTTCCAGAACGTCACGAGCGCGCGCCTGCAATTCGTTGGCGGTGTCCTCGTCCACGCCGTCGATCACCAGCAGCTCGTCGATCTCGACATAGGCGACCTCGTCGAGGTTGGTAAAGCCTTCCGACACCAGCAGCTGGGCAAAGAACTCGTCCAGGTCCAGCGTGTCCATGAACAGCTTCGTGCGCTCCTCGAATTCCTTCTGACGGCGCTCGCTGTCCTCGGCCTCGGTCATGATGTCGATATCAAGGTTGGTCAGCTGGCTCGCCAGCCGCACGTTCTGACCGCGACGGCCAATCGCCAGGCTCAGCTGGTCCTCGGGCACGACCACCTCGATGCGCTCGGCTTCCTCGTCCAGAACCACCTTGCTCACCTCGGCGGGCTGCAGCGCGTTCACCAGGAAGGTGGGCTGGTCCTCGTTCCACGGGATGATGTCGATCTTCTCGCCCTGCAACTCGTTCACCACGGCCTGCACACGGCTGCCGCGCATACCCACACAGGCGCCCACCGGGTCAATCGAGTTGTCATAGGAGATGACCGCGATCTTGGCGCGGCTGCCCGGATCACGGGCCACGGCCTTGATCTCGATGATGCCGTCATAGATCTCCGGCACTTCCATCTTGAACAGCTCCGCCATGAACTCGGGCGCGGTGCGGCTCAAGAAGATCTGCGGTCCACGGGCCTCGCGGCGCACATCCTTGATGTAGCACCGGATCCGGTCGTTCGGGCGATAGCTTTCGCGCCCGATCTTCTCGTTCCGGCGCAGGATCGCCTCCCCGGCACCCACGTCGACGATGACGTTGCCGTATTCCTCGCGCTTGACCACGCCGTTGATGATCGTGCCGGCCCGGTCCTTGAATTCCTCGTACTGGCGGTCGCGCTCGGCCTCGCGCACCTTCTGCAGGATCACCTGCTTGGCGCTCTGCGCGGCGATCCGGCCCATGTCCACCGGCGGCACTTCCTCGACGAAGGTGTCACCGACCTTTGGATCGTCCAGGTATTGCTTGGCCTGCTCGACGGTGAACTCCGCCTGGTAGTTCTCCAGCTCCTCGTCCTCGACCACCGTGCGCACGCGGGTGAAGGTCGCCTTGCCGGTCTTGCGGTCGATGCTGACGCGAATGTCCATCTCGGCGCCGTACCGGCTCTTGGCCGCGCGCGAGAGGCTCTCTTCCATCGCCTCGATCACAAGGCCGGGGTCGATCATCTTCTCCCGCGCCACCGCCTCGGCGGTCTGCAAAAGCTCAAGCTGGTTGGCAGAGGTAATAGCCATTGTCTCAGGTCTCCTCGGACGAGTCAGTCTCTATGTCGTCAAAATTGTCTTCGTTCAGAACGCCCGCTTCCTTGCGCGCCTTCAGCATGTCCTTGATCAGCTCATCGGTCAGTACCAGCTTGGCATCGGCCAGCCAGTCGAAATGCAGCCCGATCGTGCCTTCCTCGACATTGATCAGCACTTCGCCGCCCTCGGTCCCGGCCAGAACGCCCTTGAACCGCTTGCGCCCGTCGATCAGGTCGTGGGTCTCCAGCTTTGCCTCGTAGCCCTCGAACTCGTCGAAATCCTTCAACCGGGTCAGCGGCCGGTCGATGCCGGGGCTGGACACTTCCAGCGTGTACTCATCAACGATCGGGTCTTCCACGTCCAGCACGGCGCTGATGGCGGTGGAAATCTCGGCGCATTCATCCACCTCGATACCGCCCTCGGGCCGCTCGGCCATGATCTGCAACGTGGCGGTCTTGCCGCCCATCAGACGCACGCGCACCAGCTCGAACCCCATGTCCTCAATGACAGGGGTAATGATCTCGGCGATCCGCCGATCCATCGACGATTTTGCAATCAGGTCGTTGCTCATGGGTCTTTCAAACACAAAAAAACGGGCGCGCGGCCCGTCGATCTTTCCCGGTGGAGCGCCGGGTGTGGACCCCAGCGCGCCGCTGTTGAAAGGGGATATACGACTCAGAGGCTGAGTCTGCAAGGGGGAAAGCAGGTTGCGCAGACGTCAGCTTTTCCCACACCCGTCATCCCCGACTTGATCGGGGATCTCTCGGGGCCAGGGATCCTCTGGTCAAGGCAGAGGATGACGGCGCTCTGACACCCCGCCCGCTACCGACCGGCCACCATCCGGTCCATAATCTTCACCAGCTCGGCGCTGATCCCCGGCTCGGACAGCGCATGCCCCGCCACCGGAATGATCCGCAGATCACCTTTCGGCCACAGCCCTGCCAGCCGGTGCGCCGCCTCGGGCGGGCAGATCATGTCGTAACGCCCCTGCACGATCACACCGGGCGTATCCGCCAGCTTGTCCATGTTGTCATAGATATAGCCGTCCTGACCCAGGAACCCGTTATGCAGAAAGTAATGGTTCTCCAGCCGTGCGAAAGCACGGGCATAATCCGCCGGGCTGTCACCGCTCTGGCCGCTGGAATTGACCGTGGCCAGCGCATTCTCCCACGCGCTCCACGCCTTGGCGAACCGCACCTCCTCGGCCCGGTCGCCGGAAAACAGGCGTTTGTTATAGGCGCCGATCATGTCGCTCTGTTCATCCTCGGGGATCAGCGACCGGAACTTCGCCCATGTCTCGGGCCAGAACCGCCCCGCGCCGCCGCCATAGAACCAGTCCAGCTCCCGCTGCGTCATGGTAAAGACGCCACGCAACACCAGATGCGCCACCGCCTCCGGATGGCTCTGGCCGTAGATCAGCGCCAGCGTCGCGCCCCAGCTTCCGCCAAAGACGATCCACCTCTCGATGCCCAGCGCATCCCGGATCCGTTCGATATCCGCCACCAGATGCCAGGTCGTGTTGTCCTCGACACTCGCATGGGGCTTCGACCGGCCACAGCCGCGCTGGTCGAACAAGACGATCCGGTAATGGTTCGGATCGAAGTAGCGCCGCATCGCCGGGCTGCACCCGCCACCGGGCCCGCCATGCAGCACCACAACGGGCGTGCCCTCGGGATTGCCCGACTGCTCCACATAGATCGTGTGTCCGTCGCCCACATCCATCATACGCCGGTCGAACGGCTCGATCGACGGATACAGGAATTGCGCTGCGCTCTTTTGGCTCGAAAACTTGTCCATGAATGTCCTATATAGACCGTCCAAGACATTGAGCACATGGAACGCGGAATGCAACCCAACTCGACCACGATCGACACCGATGAAGTCGCCAAATTCGAGGCGATGGCCGCCGAATGGTGGGACCCGAACGGCAAGTTCAAGCCGCTTCACATGCTCAATCCCTGTCGCCTTGATTACATTACCTCCCAGATCGCGGCGGAATTCGACCGCGACCTGAAAACGGCGAAACCGTTCACCGGCCTGCGGTTGCTGGATATCGGCTGCGGCGGCGGATTGCTGGCCGAACCGATGGCCCGCCTTGGCGCGACGGTGGTCGGCGCCGACGCGGCGGCCGGCAACATCCCCGTGGCACAGGTCCACGCCGCGCAATCCGGCCTCGACATCGACTACCGCAACACCACCGCCGAGGATCTCGCCGCAGCAGGCGAGCAGTTCGACGTTGTCCTGAACATGGAAGTGGTCGAGCATGTGGCCGACCCCGCCACCTACCTCACCGCCTGCAAGCGCCTTCTGAAACCGGGCGGCCTGCATATCTGCTCCACCCTCAACCGCACCGCCAAAAGCTTTGCCGCCGCCATAGTCGGCGCGGAATTCATCATGCGCTGGCTGCCCAAGGGCACCCATGACTGGAAGAAGTTCATCACCCCAGAAGAGCTTTACGACCTTCTGCGCGACGCCGGCCTCGACCCGGTCGACCGCAAGGGGTTCGTCTTCAATCCGATCAGCTGGACATGGTCCCTGTCAGACCGAGACCTCGCCGTGAACTACGTCACGACCAGCGTGAAGCCCTGAAATAGACCCTAGTTTTCGTCCGACAGCTTCGCACGCATCTCGCGCAGCACGGGCAGGGTGGCGCGCACATTACCCTCGCCCAACTCGCTCACCACCTCGGTGATCAGCGGCATGATCGCGGAAATCGCCGCGTCCCGCGCCCGCGTTCCGGCGGGGCTGATCGACACCATCTTGCGCCGCGCATCGTCCCAGTCGGGCCGGATATGCACATATCCCGCCCATTCCAGCTTGCTCAGCGTGTTGGTCATCGCCCCGCGCGTCACGTGAAAGCTCTTGGCCAGCTGCGCCGGGCTCCGCTCGCCATTGGCCCGCGCGAGGTGATTCAGCACCGAGAAATGCGAGATCTCCATGCCTTTCGGCAGCACCCGGCTCAGCCGGCTCCGGATCAGCTGCTCGTTCGCTAGAACCTCGCTGAACAGCGAAACGGCAATCGAATGCAGCGTGTTATCCGTTGTCACGACCAAGTGATGTCGACCTCACTGTTTACCGCCGGTATCCGCGCCCGTGCCTGGGTCACCTCGTCCCGGTTCACGTCCACGAATACCACACCGGGGCCCGTTCCGGCATCTGCCAATACGTCACCCCACGGCCCCACGGCCAGCGAATGCCCATAAGTGCGGCGTTCCTTGCCGCGCGTGGCCGAATGTTGGCCGGTCTGTGCCGGGGCCAGCACATAGCACCCCGTCTCGATCGCCCGCGCCCGCAGCAGCGTTTCCCAATGCGCCTCACCAGTGGGCACGGCAAAGGCCGACGGCACCGTCAGGATCTCCGCCCCGGCCTGCGCCAACCGCCGGTACAGCTTGGGAAATCGCAGGTCATAGCAAACCGTCATCCCCACGGTGCCAAACGGCGTCTTGGCCGTCACACCCCGGTCGCCGGGGCGATAGCCCGCCGATTCCCTATATTGCTCCGTCTCGGAGACCTTCACGTCGAACATATGAATCTTGTCATACCACGCCGCTATCCCGCCCCTGGGGTCGATGAGAAACGAGCGATTGGCAAAACGACCGTCCGCATCATCCGTCTTGACCGCAATCGACCCAATCAGCACCCAGATCCCCAGCCGCTCCGCCTGTTCCCGAAGGCCCGCGAGCGTCGGATCGTCCTCCTGGTGGCGCAGCACTTCCTTCTGCCGCGTCCGGCTGGCCGACAGGCAATTCGTCACTTCGGGCGTCAGAACGAACCCCGCGCCACCCGCCGCCGCCTCGTCGATCAGACCTTGCGTGACCGGCAGGTTCTCGTCCGGGTTATCCGACGAATTCAGCTGGATCAGGGCCGCTTTCATGCCTTCAGCAGCGCATCCAGCTTGCCCGCCCGGTCCATCGCGTAAAGCTCGTCACAGCCACCCACATGCACGTCGCCCACGAAAATCTGCGGCACCGTCCGCCCGCCATTCGCGCGCTGCGTCATCTCGGCCCGCTTCTCGGGCTCCCGCCCCACGTCGATCTCGGTGTACTCCACGCCCTTTTGCGACAACAGCCGCTTGGCCGCGTGGCAAAATCCGCAAAGCTGCGAGGTGTAGATTTCGACGGGTCTCATGACAGGGTCCAATCCTTTTCTTGGCTGGACCTTATCTAAGCATCCTTTACCACGCGCGCCAGTGTCAGTGTCCTGACCTCCGCCGCGCCCCCGGCCAGCAAGGCACCCGCACAGGCCGCCAGCGTCGCGCCCGATGTCATCACGTCATCGACCAGTATCACCACGCGCCCATCGATCCTCACGCGCCGCCCCTGACGCACGCCTATGGCCGCATCCAGCGTTGCGAACCGCGCCTCCATGCCCATTCCGTCCAGCGACGGCGTCCGCCTTACCCGTTCCAGAACGTCGGGGCACCACGCCGCATTCACCTCTTTCGCCACCGCCTGGGCCAGCAGGGCCGACTGGTTGAACCGCCGTTTCAACAGCCGCGTCCAGTGCAAAGGCACCGGGACGAACAGACACTCCGGCACCAGCAGCGGGGCCGCCGCCCCTTTCATCCACGTCGCCGCCAGCGGCACAACGTCATGCCGGTCGCCGTGTTTCAAGGCCAGCACCAGCTTGCGCGCGTTGTCCTTGTAGATCAGCGCCGCGCGCCCTTTCTGCCAGGGCCGCGCCACCCGCAAGCAGTCGTCACAGCGCGCGTCGCTTCCCGCCTCCTCCCCGGGCAACGGACAGCCACACAGGTCACAGACCAGCCCGGCCAACACCGGCGTATCCCGCCAACAAGGCCCGCACAGGCCGAACTCGCTCTCCACCAGCCCGCCGCACAAGGTGCAGCGCGGCGGATAGACCACGCGAAGCGCCGTTTGAATTGCCTCGAAAGCCACTCTATTTAGCCACCATGACCAGAACCCTCACCGATCGCCGCGCGCTTCAGCGCCACCGCCAACGGGCCAGCCGCGCCCCCGCGCTGTTCCTGCACGAGACCGCGATCGACGAGGTCAAGGATCGGCTGAGTTTCGTTAACAAATCGTTTACGCAGACGAGTATCGTCGCTGGCCTCCCCGATCCGTGGACGGCCGCCTTCCCCGAAGCGCAGATCATCGAAGACGCCGAAACCCTCGCATTAGAGCCTGACTCGCGGGACCTGATCCTGCACGCCATGTCCCTGCACTGGGCCGACGATCCGGTGGGCCAGCTGATCCAGTGCCGCCGCGCCTTGCGCCCCGATGGCCTGTTCATCGCCGTCTTCTTCGGCGGCCAGACCCTGCATCAACTGCGCGCCGTTCTCGCCCAGGCCGAATCCGACCTGCGCGGCGGCCTGTCGCCCCGCGTCCTGCCCATGGGCGATATCCGCGACCTCGGCGCGCTCCTGCAACGCGCCGGTTTCGCGCTGCCCGTGGCCGACACCCTGCCGCTCGAGGCCAGCTACGAAAACCTTGTCGCCCTGATGCACGACCTGCGCGCCATGGGCGAGGCCAATGCGCTCGACGCCCGGCCCCGCAGATTCACCCGGCGCGACGTGCTTTTGCGCGCCGCCGACCTCTACGTCGAAACCTTCGCCACCCCCGACGGCCGCATCCCCGCCACCTTCGAGCTTATAACCCTCACCGGCTGGGCCCCGTCCGAAGACCAACCCCAGCCCCTCCGCCCCGGAAGCGCGACAACACGTCTCGCCGACGCGCTTGGCACGTCCGAGACCAAGCTCAAAGATTGACGACCGACCGCAATCCTTTATGTGTCCGTGATCCAATCCGACAAGAAAAGACGCCCGCCCATGTTTGACGCCGCCAAGAACAAGACCTGTCCGGTCCACGCCCCGTCCGACCATCCGGCCATCCCGGACCCCAAGACGGGCGTTCTCATCGCCAATCTCGGCACGCCCGACGATTACGGCTACTGGTCCATGCGGCGTTATCTCAACGAATTTCTGTCGGACCGCCGCGTGATCGACTATTCGCCCTGGCTTTGGCAGCCTCTTCTGCAACTGGTGATCCTGTCGAAACGCCCCTTCACCAGCGGCGAGGCCTACAAATCCATCTGGAACGAGGACAAGGGCGAAAGCCCCCTGATGACCATCACCCGCGACCAGACGACCAAGCTGTCCGAGGCGCTGCAGGCCCGGTATGGCGACAATGTCATGGTCGATTTCTGTATGCGCTACGGCAACCCGTCGACCAAATCCAAGGTACGCAAGCTGGTCGAGGCTGGCTGCACCCGGATCCTCTTTTTCCCGCTCTACCCGCACTATGCCGGCGCCACCTCGGCCACCGCGAACGACCAGTTCTTCCGCGCCCTGATGGACGAAACCTGGCAGCCCATCGCCCGCGTGGTCGAACCCTATTTCGAGCACCCGCTTTATATCGAGGCGTTGGCCCAATCGGTCGAAAAGGCCTATGCAGAGACTGACAAGAAGCCCGAAATCCTCGTCGTCTCCTACCACGGAATGCCGCAACGCTACCTGAAACAGGGCGACCCGTACCACTGCCAGTGCCAGAAAACGACGCGCCTCTTGAGGGAGCGTCTGGGCTGGGACGACACCCAAATCACCACCACCTTCCAGTCCGTCTTCGGCCCCGAGGAATGGCTGCGCCCCTACACGGTGGAACATGTCGCCAAGCTGGCCGAGGACGGCAAAAAGAACATCGCCGTCATCGCCCCCGCCTTTTCCGCCGACTGCATCGAAACGCTCGAAGAGATCAACGAAGAGATCAAGGAAAGCTTCGAGGAGGCCGGCGGCGAGGAATTCCTCTATATCCCCTGCCTCAACGACAGCGACGCCCATATCAAGGCGCTGAGCACGGTGATCGAAGACAACCTCAAGGGCTGGCTGGACTGAAGCGGTCGGAACAAATGGCACACGTCATCCCGGACTTGATCCGGGATCTCGTGGGGCAAGAGATCCTCTGGTCAAGCCAGAGGATGACATAGGGTCAGAAGGCGCAGGGGGCGGTCTGGCGATCGCGCGGCGGCCTGCGGCCTTGGGTCCGCGTGAAGCAACTTGATCCTCCAAACAACAGAAAAGGCAGCGCCAAAACGCTGCCCCTTTTCGTCTCTATTCCAGCGCAAAACGCCTCAGATCACCAGCACCTGCGTGCCCACCTTGGCCCGGGCGAACAGCTTCGCGATATGCTCGTTGTAAAGCCCGATACACCCGTTCGACGACCGCCGCCCGATCTTGCGCGTGTCATGCGTGCCGTGGATCCGGTAATAAGTCCAGCCCAGGTACAGAGCATGGGTGCCCAGCGGATTGTCCGGCCCCGGCGGCACATAGGACGGCCAGTCCGGGTTCCGCTTCAGCATCGACGGCGTCGGCCGCCAGTCCGGGCCCTCCACCTTGCGCACCACCCGCGTCCGACCCCGCCGTGTCAGCTCCTCGGACATCGGGATGCTCGACGGGAACAGGAACTTCGTCTGCCCGTCCTCGTCCCAGAAATGCAGCGCGCGGGACGAGATATCGACCAGGATCGCACCATTCCTCAGGCTCTTGAAATGCGGCCGCCAGTCCGCTGCGCGAAAGCTCGAAATGTTGCGCCGCACCGTCTGGGTAATCGCGCTCTCCATCTCGGTGGTGCCGGTCTGCGCCAGCGCGGGCGCGCCCAGCGAAACGGCGGTGCCGGCCAGGAAAGCGCGCCGGCTGAATGTGTTTTTGGGATATAGGGACATGTCTGTCTTCCAACTGTCTGCTTTGGAACTGATCGCAGCATATGGCGCGAATGCCTCAGTCGCAAATCAAACCGGCAACATTCGGGCACCTGACGTGGTTGTGGGTTTGAAAGACCACTCAAGCCGCGCTAAGAGGCGAGTCGAACGAACTTCTGGGTGGTAGAGACTGATGACGCGTATTTTTGGCCTGCTGGTTTCCGCACTTGTGCTCTTGTCGGCCTGTGCCGCGCCGCCGCCGCAATCCACTGTCGGCCCCGACGGCGAGCCGCTGCAGCAGGTCTACCGCATCCGCCCGGGCCAGACCGCTGAAATCCAGTACCGGATGCTCGACGCCGTCAATGCCCTGCGCCAGGCCGCCGGGCGCCCGGCCGTTCAGCTGAACGCGCAGCTCAACGCGGCCGCCGCCACCCATTCGCGCGACATGTCGGTGCAGAACCGCCCCTGGCATTTCGGCTCCGACGGCTCCTCGCCGATCGACCGGGTCCGCCGCGTCGGCTACAGCGGCGACCTGGTCGGCGAGAACATCTCGGAAACCTACGAGACCGAGCTTGAAACCCTGACCGCCTGGATGGACGAGGCGTCGACCAAGCAGGTCATCATGGCACCCGACGCCCGGCAAATGGGCTTTTCCTGGGAACAGGAACGCAACGGCAAGATCTGGTGGACGCTGGTGATGGGCAAGTAAGCCCAGCCCATCACGGCATGATGCGGATCGGGGTGCCGTTGCGCACCATCGCATAGATCTTTTCCATTTCCTTGTTCCGGACGGAAATGCACCCGGCGGTCCAGTCACGGCCAAGCCGCCGCTTCCGAATCCAGCCCAGATCATTGGGCTCGCCGTGGATAAAGATATCCCCGCCGGGCTTCTTGCCCTGCGCCTTGGCAAAGGCACGGTCCGCCTCGTTGGGGTACGAAATCCCCAGCGACAGGTGGAACGAACTGTTCGGATTGCGCCGGTCGATGAAATAATCGCCTTCCGGCGTCTTGCCATCGCCCTCGAACTGCTTGTGCCCCGCGGCGGTAAAGCCCAGGTCCACGTCATAGGCCTTCAGCACCTTGTCGTGGTGGAAAAGGTACATCCGCCGCCGGCTCTTGCTGATCAGAACCTGCGTCACTTCCGGCCCGTTATAGGATTTGAACTTCGATCCACAGGCCGCCAGAAATGCGCTGGCGACCGACAGAAGCATGAAATTTCTGCGATTCATTGCTCGATTAACCTGTTGCCTGTCTCTGGCCGCATTTTACACAGTCAGGACCGCCGCGTCATTTCAATTTTGTGCAATCAGCCTGTTTTGCGGCGGATTGCGGCAACCAGTTCGACATGCACCGACCAGCGAAACTGGTCGACCGGACGCACCCACTCCACCACGTAGCCTGCATCGGTCAGGATCTTCGCATCGCGCGCGAATGTCACCGGGTTGCAGGACACGTAGGCGATCACGGGCACATGAGCTTCGGCCAGTTCGCGGCATTGCGCCTCGGCGCCGGCGCGCGGAGGGTCGATCACCGCGCCGCCGAACCGTTTCAGGTCCTCGGCCATGACAGGCTGGCGAAACAGGTCCCGCACCTCGACCGTCACTTTCTTCAACCGCGCGCTGTGCCGCCATCCCTCGTCCAGCGCCCGCGTCATCCCCGCGCTGCCTTCCACGGCATGCACCGCCCGCTCGCGCGCCAGCGGCAGAGCAAAGGTGCCGCATCCCGCGAACAGGTCGATAACAGGCTCTGTTCCGGCCAAAATCGCCGCAACCTCATCCTGCAACAGCCGCTCGGAGTCCTTGGTTGCCTGCAGGAACGCCCCCGGCGGCGGGGTCACGGCGATCCCGTCGAAATCCTGCATCGGCGGTCGCCGCGTGACCACGGTTTCCTCGTCCCATGTCAGCCGCGCCAGGTCTTCGCTCTCGGCCAGTTGCGCCAGCGCGATCCGCAGGGGCCCATCCAATGACTTGCCTCCCTCCACGCGCACGTCCAGCCCCGCCTCGGACAAGGCGACCGCGACGCTCAATTCGCCTTTCCGGCTGGTGCCGATCCGGGCCAGCGCCTGCGCCACGCGGGCGCCTTCCAGCAGTTCCGGCACCACCACCTGGCATTCGCTCAGTTCCACGATCACGTCCGACCCTTTGGCGTGAAACCCCGCCGTCGCGCCTTTCTTGGTGCGGCGCGCCGAAAACCCGGCCCTGCGCCGCGCGTTGGCCGGCGATACGGCGATCTCGCGCATCTCGGTCTCGATCCCCTGGGCCGCCAGCGCCTCGCGCACGATCCCGGTCTTCCAGTCGGCCAGAAATCCGTCATCGGCGTGCTGCAACTGGCACCCGCCGCAGGATTTGTAATGCCGGCAAGGCGCCTTCACCCGTGTCGCGGCGGGCTCCAGGATCTTCACGTCCCGCAGAACGTTGCCCTCGAGCGTGCCGGTCACCCGCTCGCCGGGCAGCGCGCCGGGCGCATATACCGGTCCCTCGGCAATCCCGTCGCCCAGATGCCCCAACCGCTCGATCATGACTTCGGACATGCCCTACTCCGCCGCCTCGTCCTCGTCGGCATTGATGAACCCGCCCGACTGGCGGCTCCAGAACCGGGCGTACAGCCCGCCTTGCGCCAACAACTCGGCATGGCCGCCTTCCTCGACGATTCGACCCTGATCCAGCACAACAATGCGGTCCATATGCGCAATCGTCGACAGGCGGTGGGCAATCGCGATCACCGTCTTGCCTTCCATCATGCCATAGAGCGTTTCCTGAATCGCCGCCTCCACCTCACTGTCCAGCGCACTGGTCGCCTCGTCCAACAGCAGGATCGGCGCGTCCTTCAGGATCACCCGCGCCAGCGTGATCCGCTGCCGCTGCCCGCCCGACAGCTTCACGCCGCGCTCTCCGACATGCGCGTCATACCCCGTGCGCCCCTGCGGGTCCTGCAAATCGAGGATAAAGTCATGCGCCTCGGCCTTCTTGGCAGCCTCAAGCATCTGCGCCTCGCTCGCCTCGGGCTTGCCATAAAGGATGTTGTCCCGCACCGAGCGGTGCAGCAAAGAGCTGTCCTGCTGCACCATCCCGATCCGGTCGCGCAGACTGTCCTGGGTCACCTTGGAAATGTCCTGACCGTCGATCAGTATCTGTCCCTTCTCGGCGTCGTAAAACCGCAAAAGCAGCTTGACCAGGGTCGATTTTCCGGCCCCCGACCGGCCCACAAGTCCGATCTTCTCGCCCGGTTGGACATTCAGCGAAATCCGGTCCAGACCGCCGCTGTCACGCCCGAAATGATGCGAAAGCTCCCGCAGTTCGATCCGGCCTTCCTGCATGTCCAGCGGCTTGGCATCCTTCGCGTCCACAAGGGTGATCGGCTGGGCAATCGTCTCCATCCCCTCGGCCACGACCCCCAGCTGCCGAAAGAACGAGGTCAGCGCCCACATGATCCACCCGGTCATCGCGTTCAGCCGCAAGGTCAGCGCCGTCGCCGCGGCCACCACGCCGACACTCGCCTGCCCCTGCATCCACAGCCAGAACGCCCAGCCGACAACGGCCACGATCAAGAGGCCATTGAGCAGCGTCAGGACCACGTCCATCACCGTGTAGATCCGCATCTCGTTCTGGAAGGTCTGCCGCGCGTGTTCGATCGCCTCCTTGGCGTATTCCACCTCGCGCGTGTTATGCGCGAACAGCTTCACCGAATGAATGTTGGTATAGGCGTCCACCACGCGCCCCGTCACAAGGCTGCGCGCATCCGACGCCGCTTTCGAGGCCGGCTGCACCCGCTTGACCGTCCAGTGCACCAGGAATCCGTAGAGCGCCAGCCAGCCCACCAGCGGCAGCATCAGCCGGGGGTCGGAATCGCTCAGCAATATGCCCGCCCCGATGATATAGGCGATGGAAAACGCGATGGCGTCGAATGCCTGGAAGACCGCCTCGCCCGCCGCCGGCGGGGTCTGCATGATCCGGTTGGCGATCCGTCCGGCAAAGTCGTTCTCGAACCAGCCCACCGATTGGCGCAGCACGTGCTTGTGCGCCCGCCAACGGATCAGCGTGCCGAAATTCGGCAGGATCGTGTTGTTCAGCAACATCACGTCGAACGCCTGGATTGCGGGACGTACAGCCAAGATGAACACCGCCACCACGATGATCTCGGTGCCGTAATCCCGCCAGACCTCCATCGGGTCGCCCGCCAGGATGTCGACAATCCGCCCCATGTAGTAGATCAGCCAGATCTCGATGGCCGCCACCACGACCGACATGATCCCGGCCATCCAGAACACCCGGCGAAACGGCACCATGTACAGCCGCATGAACGGCCACAGCCGCGTCGGCGGCGTGTCCGACTCCTCATACGGCACATAAGGATCAACGAGGTTTTCGAAAAACTTGAACATGGAGGGGACTCCGCGAAGGAATAGACATGACAAAGGGGCGCGACGCCGCGCACGGGATCACTTCCGCGATCCGGCGCTTATGAGCGTTCGAAGTCCCCGATAAGCATGTCTCAACCTCCATGTGGTGGGGGCAAGATGCCGCCAAATTCCGGCGAAGTCAAATGACCCTTTCATGTCGCCAGTTTCAGCAGCGCCTGCCGGTCGAGCGCAAACCCCGACGCGATCCACGCATCCTCCAGTTCTTTCAGGGCCTTGCCCAATGCGGGACCTTCCAGCGCCGGCATCAGGTCCTGCGCGTTGATAGGAAACACCGCGTTCGCCCCCAACTCTGCGGCGGCAAAGGCGTGACGCGGAACCGGCAGCTCGAACAGCGCGGCGCGCAACAGCACGATGTCCCGCGCCGTCTCCGCCCCGTAGTGATACCCCAGCGCCTCGGGCGGCTGCGGGCCCGCGGCCTCGTTGCGCAGACCCTCCAGCCGCCGCGCATCCTTCCGGCTCAGGCGCAGCGCGTCGGCCGGATTGTCCCCACCCAGCGCCGCCAGCCGCCGCATCGCGTCCGGGTCAAACCCGTGCATCTCTTCCAGATGGACCAGCGGCGCCAGGGCCCGGTCATCGGATCCAGGCAGGACACGCGTCAGAACGCCCGCCTGCCGCATCGCCGCGACCGACGGCGCAGGGTCGCGCGCCGCCAGCAGTTTGACCATCTCCCCTCCGATCCGCTCTTTCGACAGCCCGTCGATCCCGTCCGCCAGCGCCGCGCAGGCCGCCAGCCCGTCCGGGTCCAGACCCCCCGCAGGGTCCCCATAGGCCACGTGAAAGCGAAAGAACCGCAGGATGCGCAGGTAATCCTCCCGTATCCGCGTCTCGGCATCGTCGATGAACCGGATGCGCCGCGCCGCGATATCCGGCAACCCGCCCAGCGGGTCGATTACCTCACCCTTTCGCGTCGCATAGAGCGCGTTCACCGTGAAATCCCGCCGCCGCGCGTCACTTTCCACGTCATCGGCAAAGGCGACCACGGCGCGCCGCCCGTCCGTCTCCACATCCTTGCGAAAGGTCGTCACTTCGAAGGGCACGCCCCGGCAGACCACCGTCACCGTGCCATGCTCGATGCCCGTGGGCACCGGCTTCATCCCCGCCGCCTCTGCCAGCGCGACAACGGCATTTGGCCGCGCGTCCGTGCTGATGTCGATGTCGTTCACCGCCACGCCCATCAGCGCGTTTCGCACGCAGCCGCCGACCAACAGGGCGCGATGCCCGGCTGCCTCCAGCATCCGGCACACGTCCTGCGTCTCGCCCGCGTCGATCCAGTCACCTGTCAGGGTCATGCGCCCAAGCGTACAGCCTCGGCCATCGCGCGCAACATCCGCGCGGTCGCGCCCCAGATGTAATAGGGGCCATACGGCACCGTGAAATAATGCCGCCGCGTCCCGCGCCAACGCCGGGATTCGACCCTGAACCGGCCCAACTCCAACACGTGCTCCAACGGAACCGAGAACACTTCCTCCACTTCGCCCGCCTCGGGCACCGGCGAAAACGGCGTCGAGATCACCCCGATCACCGGCGTCACGTGGAAACTCGTCACCGTCTCGTGCGGCGGCAACGTGCCCAGGACCTCCACCTTGTCCGGGTCCAGCCCGATCTCCTCGTGCGCCTCGCGCAGGGCGGCGGCCACGATATCGGCGTCACCGTCCTCCTGCTTGCCACCGGGAAACGCCACCTGCCCCGGATGATGCTGCAAGGCCGAGGACCGCTTGGTCAGCCACAGCCGGGTGCCCGCTTCCGTCACCTCGATCGGCACCAGCACCCCGGCGGGCCGCAGCTTGCGCCCCTCCGGCAGTACCACATCCGGGTTCAGATCGTAATCCGACGACGGCGCCATGTCGCCCTGCAACGCGCCGCGCAGGGTCGCAATCAGGTCACTCGTCATCGCCCTTCGCCTCGGCCTCGAAACCCAGCGTCGCCGGGTCGAGCGTGTAATGCGCCCCGCAGAACTGGCAATCGGCGGTGACCGTGCCCTCGTCGGTGGTCATGTGCCCGATATCCTTGGCCGAATAGATCGACAGGCTGTTGCGCAACCGCTCCTCGGAACAGGTACAGCCAAAGCGCACCGGCTGAACGTCGAAGACGCGCGGCGTTTCTTCGTGAAACAGACGCACCAGCAGGTCGGTCGACGACACCGACGGCCCGATCAGTTCCAGGTCCTCGACCGTATCCAGCAGGGTGTTTACGCGGTTCCAGTTTTCCTCGCCATCCTCATCCAGGATATCCGAGGCCGACAGCAGCCCGTCTTCGCCGCTTCCGCCACCGCTGGCAAAGGGCGACGCCTTGGGCATCATCTGGATCATCACGCCGCCCGCGCGCCAGTGCTCGCGCCCGTCGCCCTCGGTCGAACGGCCATAGCTCAGGGCAAACCGCGTCGGCAATTGCTCGGACTGCGCGAAATAGGCCTCGGCGCAATCGCTCAGACGCGTGCCCGCAATCGGCGTGATTCCCTGGTAGGGCGCGGTATCCTTGCCCTGGTCCAGAATCACCGCGAAATACCCTTCGCCGATCTGCTCGAACGGCGTGGCATCGGTAATCTGCTCCGGGTCGAAACTGGCATAGGCGCGGATCTTCGCGGGCTCGCCATCCTCGGACGGGGCGAAGTAATCCGTCGCGATCATCCGCACCGGGCCTTGTGACTGCACCTGCAAAGACAGCTTCCAGCGCAGCTTGATCGTCTGTCCGATCAGCGCCGTCATCAACGCCATCTCGGCGATCAACGCCTCCACCGGCGCGGGGTAATCATGCTGTTTCAGCACACCATCCAGCACACCGTCCAGCCGCACCACGCGGCCGCGCACGTCCGACTGGTCCAATTGAAATGGCAGGACGGTATCGTCCCAGGCGATCTTCTGGCCGAGTGTCATCGCGTATCCTTTGGGGGGTTTTCTTGTGCGCCCGTTCTTGGCATATCGCGACTATATATGCGCAACAAGGCATACTCCAAGGGGGGCCGCGCCATGCGACGCTTCGGCAAGCCGCCAAGGCCCGACATCCGATACACCGCGCGCCCCGGCGCCTACGCCATCCTGCCGCGCAACGGAAAACTGCTGCTGACCTGGCAGGAAGAGCCCAAGCCCGAGATGCAATTGCCCGGCGGCGGCATCGACCCCGGCGAATCGCCCCTGCAGGCCCTGCACCGCGAAGTGTTCGAGGAAACCGGCTGGCGCATTGCCGCGCCCCGGCGGCTGGGGTCGTTCCGCCGCTTCGTCTACATGCCGGAATACGATCTCTGGGCCGACAAGATCTGCATCATCTACCACGCCCGCCCGGTGCGGCCCCTCTCGGCACCGTCCGAACCCGGCCATACCGCCTTTTTCGCCGATCCCGAAACCGCCGCGCGCCATGTCGGCAATCCCGGCGACGGGCACTTCGTCAGGGCGCTTTTCCGACTGGCCTGAACTCCAGCAGCACCGCCGACACGTCGTCGTCGAAATCGTCGCGCCCGGCATACTCCGCCAGCTTCCAGATCACCGATTCCAGCAACGCCATGCCTTCGGTCTGGCGCAGCTCGCGCAGGATACGCCGCACCCCGTCCTCGCCCAGCAGCCTGCCCGCGCGATCCGCGCATTCGTCCACCCCGTCCGAATGCAGCAACAGCCGGTCCCCGGGATACAGCTGCACCTCGAAAGCGTCATACGTCGCGCCGTCGATCAGCCCCACGGGCAGGCCCCCCGGCCCGTTTATCTCGACCCGCCCGTCGGCGCGCTGGATGGCCGGGCACGGGTGCCCCGCCTGCGCCATGGTCACGCGCCCGGTGGCAAGATCGACATCGGCCAAGAGCATCGTGAAATAAAGTTCAGTCTCTATTTCACCCAGAAACATCTGGTTCAGGTCCGCCAGCACCTCGTTCGGCGGCCGCGGCAGAAACCCATCCGGGCCATGCACCAGCGCCACGTTCTGCTCGGGCGTGGTGGCCGACAGGTATCCCGCCAGCCGCGCCGTCATCAGGGCCGAACTCACGCCATGCCCCGACACGTCTATCGCATAAAGACCGATCCGCGTCTCGCTGACCGGAAAGACCCCCACCAGGTCGCCTCCCACATGCGCCGCAGAGCGCAACAGCAACGACACCTGCGCCGGGCCAAACTCGCGGTAGCGTTCGGAAATCAGGGACTGTTGCAGCTTCTTCGCCTCGATCAGGTCACTGTCGAGCGAATCGTAAAGCGCCTGCAATTCCGCCAGCGTTTCGCGCACCAGCCGGTTTGTCTCGCTCAGCTCGCGCTGCATCCGCACGATCCGGTCCCCCGCCGCGATCCGGGCTCGCAGCTCGCCCGGGTTGATCGGCTTCGTCAGGAAATCGTCCGCCCCGGCATCGAGGCCCAGCGCCACCTCTTCCTTTTCGCTTTTCGAGGTGACGAGGATGAAATACCCATAATCCTCTCGCGGCAGCGCCCGGAACGCGCGGCACAGCTCCAGCCCGTTCATCCCCGGCATCATCCAGTCGCTGATCACCAGGTCCGGCGGCGCCGCCTCGCAAATCGCCAGCGCCTCGGTCCCCGACCCCGCCTCGACCACGTCCAGCCCCAGCCGCGACAGGGCCGCGTTGATGATGCGCCGCTGCAACCGGCTGTCATCGACAACCAGCACACGGCGTATGCTCATCTGATCGGGCGGCGGATCTATCGCCTTGCTGGGGTGGGCCGACACGGGTCTTGCCTATGCGTTTTGACCCATATGCAACCACGCCCCCCTTAATGCCATGTGAAGCCTAAAATGCCGCCTAATTCGCCCCGGCCCTTCACCGGCCTTTAATCGAGTGCCCCTAGCGTCCGGCAGAAAGGAGGCTGCCATGATCGATTGGAACCGTGTGACCCAGTTGCGCGACGAAATCGGGCCCGAGGATTTTGACGAGGTGGTCGAGATCTTCCTCGAGGAGGTCGAGGAGGAGATTGCCGAGCTTCGCGCCAACCCCGCCCCCGAAACGCTCGAGGCCAAGCTGCATTTTCTCAAGGGCAGCGCGCTCAACCTCGGCTTCGATGACTTTTCCAAGCTCTGCAAGGATGGCGAACTCACGGCCGCCCGCGGCGACGCCACGGATATCGACCTCGCCCATATCGTCGAGACCTACACCTCGTCCAAGACCGAGTTCCTGGGCGAACTGCCCCGCCTCACCTCAAATTAGGAACTCCGCCAGGATCTGGTCATTGGTGATATCGCGGTGCTCGAACCCGCCCGCGGTCATCTCCGCCTCGATCCTCTGGAAATTGGCCGCGTCACTGGTCTCGATCCCGATCAGGACCGAGCCGAAATTGCGCGCCGATTTCTTCAGGTACTCGAACCGCGCGATATCGTCGTCCGGCCCCAGAATCGTCAGGAAGTCCTTCAGCGCCCCGGGCCGCTGCGGCATCCGCAGCACAAAGTATTTCTTCAGCCCCGCGAACCGCTGCGCGCGCTCCTTCACTTCCGGCAGGCGTTCAAAATCGAAATTCCCGCCCGAGGTCACGCAGACGATCTTCTCGCCGGGGCTTATATCCAGGTCCTTCAGCGCATCCACCGCCAGCGCACCTGCCGGTTCCAGCACCATGCCCTCGATGTTCAGCATCTCCAGCATCGTGGTGCAGACCCGATCCTCGGCCACGGCCAGAACGCTTGCGGAATCCACATCGCGCAACCGCTCAAACGTCCGCGCCCCGATCTGCGCCACAGCCGCCCCGTCGGCAAAGGTGTTCACGGATTTCAGCCGCACAGGCGCCCCGGCCTGCAACGCGGCGGCAAGACAAGCGCCGCCCATCGGCTCCACGAACACCATGTTCGCCTCCGGCCCGAAATAACTGCGCACGCCCGACGACAGGCCCCCGCCGCCCACCGGCAGCACGATCCGGTCCGGCACCACGCCCAACTGCGCCTCGATTTCCACCGCGACCGACGCCTGCCCCTCGATCACGTCCTCGTCGTCAAACGGCGACAGGAAATGCCCGCCCACCTCGGCGCAATAGGCTTGCGCCTTGGCCAGCGTGTCGTCGAAATAGTCCCCAACCATGCGGATCGTCACTGCATCGCCGCCAAACTTGCGCGTCTGGCCGATCTTCTGCTGCGGCGTCGTCACCGGCATGAAGATCACGCCCTTCACCCCGAAATGCCGGCACATGAAGGCCACGCCCTGCGCATGGTTGCCGGCACTGGCGCAAACGAACACCGGCGCATCCTCGCCCGCCGCCATCACCTTGCGCATCGCGTTGAACGCCCCACGCAGCTTGTAACTTCGCACCGGGCTCAGATCCTCGCGCTTCAGGTACACCTCCGCGCCGTACCTGTCGGACAGGTGCGCATTGCGCTGCAGCGGCGTCGGCTCGAAGACGGCGCGCATTTCGGCCTCGGCGGCCCGGGCCTTGGTTCGGAAATCGCTCATGCCCCGTCCTTCGCTCATCGCGGCCCGCGTGACAAGCCTCCGCCGCCTTGCCCCGCCTGTGAAAACCCGGTAATCGCCCCTGCAACATCATGCAAAGGGGTACCAAGATGTCCGCGCCCAAGAAAGTCGTGCTGGCCTATTCCGGCGGCCTCGATACGTCGATCATCCTCAAGTGGCTGCAAACCGAATACGGCTGCGAGGTCGTGACCTTCACCGCCGATCTCGGTCAGGGCGAAGAGCTCGACCCGGCCCGCAAAAAGGCCGAGCTTCTGGGCATCGACCCCGCAAATATCTACATCGAGGATATCCGAGAGGAATTCGTCCGTGATTTCGTCTTCCCGATGTTCCGCGCCAACGCGCTCTACGAGGGCCAGTACCTGCTCGGCACCTCCATCGCGCGCCCGCTCATTTCCAAGCGCCTTGTCGAGATCGCGGCCGAGACCGGCGCCGATGCCGTCGCCCACGGCGCCACCGGCAAGGGCAATGACCAGGTCCGGTTCGAACTGGCCGCCTACGCGCTCAACCCCGATATCAAGGTCATCGCCCCTTGGCGCGAATGGGACCTGACCTCGCGCACCCGCCTGATCGAATTCGCCGAGAAGAACCAGATCCCCATTGCCAAGGACAAGCGCGGCGAGGCGCCGTTCAGCGTGGACGCCAACCTCCTGCACACCTCATCCGAGGGCAAGGTGCTGGAAGACCCCGCCGAGCCGGCACCCGACTACGTCTACCAGCGCACCACGAACCCCGAGGATGCGCCCGACGTCCCCGAACTCGTCGAGATCGGGTTCGAAAAGGGCGACGCCGTGTCGATCAACGGCGAGGCCATGTCCCCCGCCACGATCCTGACCAGGCTCAACGAGCTGGGCGGCAAGCATGGCATCGGTCGACTCGACTTCGTCGAAAACCGCTTCGTCGGCATGAAGTCCCGCGGCATCTACGAGACCCCCGGCGGCACGGTCCTTCTCGAGGCGCATCGCGGCATAGAGCAGATCACGCTCGACAGCGGCGCGGGCCACCTCAAGGACAGCCTGATGCCCCGCTACGCCGAGCTCATCTACAACGGCTTCTGGTACAGCCCCGAGCGCGAGATGCTGCAAGCCGCCATCGACAAAAGCCAGGAACACGTCACCGGCACCGTACGGCTAAAGCTTTACAAAGGGTCGGTCACCTGCGTCGGTCGCTGGTCCGATCACTCGCTCTATTCCGAGGCCCACGTGACCTTCGAGGAAGACGCCGGCGCCTACGACCAGAAAGACGCCGCAGGGTTCATTCAGTTGAATGCCCTGCGCCTGAAACTTCTCGCCGCGCGCAATCGGCGCCTGAAAGGCTAGGCGCGGCAACTCAGACGGGCCGACGCGCGTTCGGCCCGTTCACCACGGCGTTCTGCAAAATCGGCACCGTCGCGATACCACTGAAATACCGACGCGATACCGACATGCCAAATCAGGCTCTGATTCGCCCGTTAACCCTGATACGGTGCGTTAACCGCTTCCCCGCGCAACGCCTCGTAATAGGGCATCGCGGCGGCGGACAGATCAGCCTTCCACCCGGTCAGTTCCGGCACCTCTCCCTCGGCCGATGCGAACCCGGTCGAGCCGTGCACAGCCCCGTACCAGTGGCTGGCCCAGACCCCATCATCCGCGTGCCCGCCCTTGGGCCAGCGCAGCATGTCCGGCGTCCATTCCAACCCGATCCGGTCGCACAAGGCCCGCAAGTGCCCCTCGGGATCGCGCCGGATATCGGCGCTGTCGATCACCACCGGATCGCCACCCAGCGCCTTGACCTGGTCGAACAGCTCCGCCTGCTGACGAAAGCCGATATCGTCCAGCGTGGGCTTTTCGTACTTGGCGGAAAAACTCGCCACCACCCGCGCCGGATGCCGGATCAGGAACACGTTCACCACGTC
The DNA here is from genome assembly GCF_009363735.1 of Roseovarius sp. THAF8. NCBI lineage: Bacteria > Pseudomonadati > Pseudomonadota > Alphaproteobacteria > Rhodobacterales > Roseobacteraceae > Roseovarius > Roseovarius sp. THAF8. The sequence continues at coordinate 2,351,628 of NZ_CP045410.1, forward strand.
CCGGATCCAGTCGCGCGGCACGCCGTCTATCATGTGCTGCGCCATGTGCTTGTGATAAAAGTGCTGCTTTCCCTGTGGGATAGGCCCCATCAGCCCGGCGACCACATCCGCAGGATCACACGGTTGCGAGGCAATGATCTCGTCCCGCATCGGGTGCTCCAGCCCTGTCATCGTCAGGTAGGCGGCATAGAACGGCTCATCGATCACGGCGCAATCGCCCCGCGCCGCAAAGGCATACATCATCGCCGTCGACAGGTTGCGCGGCCCCGACCACATCGCGATCCGCATCAGGCGCATTCCTTGGCGATCAGGTCCTTGTAAAGCGCTTGGATCCGCTTCGTCACCGGCCCGGCCTCGCCATCGCCAATGGGCCGCCCGTCGATCTCGCTCACCGGCGTCTGCGCGCCGAATGTGCCGGTCAGAAACGCCTCCTCCGCGCCATAGGTATCCACCAGAGAATAATTCCGCTCGTGAACCGGAATGCCGTTTTCCCGGCACAGGTCGATGACTTTCTGCCGCGTGATCCCGTTCATGCAATAGTCCCCGGTCGAGGTCCAAACGGCCCCTTTACGAACGATAAAGAAATTGCAGGCATTAGTCGTGTTCACGAACCCATGCACATCCAGCATCAAGGCTTCGTCCGCACCCGCTTTTTCCGCGGCGATGCAGGCCAGGATGCAGTTGAGCTTGGAATGCGAATTCAGCTTCGGGTCCTGCGTCATCGGCAGGCCCCGGAGATGAGGCACAGTGGCCAGCCGTATGGGCCGCGCAATCTTGGGGCGCGAATGCTCCATGATGATCGTGACCGTCGGCCTCTGCCGCGACAGGCTCGGGTGCTGGAACGGTCGCGTCTTGACGCCCCGCGTCACCATCAGGCGTGCATGGGCATCGCTTGTCATGTCGTTAGCTTTCTGCGTGTCCAGAATGGCTTGCAACACCTCCTCGCGCGACAGGCCGATATCCAGGTCAATCGCCTTCGCCGCCTCGAACAACCGATCCAGATGCTCATCGACAAAGGCCCACGTCCCGTCATACAGCCGAAGACCTTCCCACACCCCGTCGCCCAGCATGAAGCCGCTGTCATAGACACTGACCAGCGCTTCTGCCTTCGGCACGATCCGCCCGTTCAGCCAGATCAGGATGTCCTCGTTCCGCGCATCCTCTTCCGCCTGGTGTGTCGTCTGATGCTCTGCCATACCCGTCGCCCTTTCGCTTTGTTACAAACCGCCCCGCGATTTGTTTCAGCACACGCTAGGAACAGGCAATTTCGGTGCCAAGGGGTAAATTCGCATCACCGGCCCGTGACCTCACGGCGTGGTGAGTTGGAACAGCTGCCGAAGCGCGGCAGTTTGACCCTGACCAAAGGGAGGCTGTGCCATGCACCATCTGCGAAACATCAAGGCGACCGTGCTCGCCATATCCATCGCCGTCGGCTTCGGTGTCCAGACCAACGCCGCCAAGGCCGCCGAAACCGAAACGCTCACGGTGGCCGGCGGCTGTTTCTGGTGCGTCGAGGCGGATTTCGAATCCGTCGAAGGCGTCAGCGAGGTCGTCTCCGGCTATACCGGCGGCACCGTGGAAAACCCGACCTACAAACAGGTCGTGCGCGGCGGCACGGGCCACTACGAGGCGGTACAGATCGAGTACGATCCCGCGCAGGTCAGCAGGGACGAGCTCTTGTCACTCTTCTTCCGCTCGGTCGATCCCACCGACGCCGGCGGCCAGTTCTGCGACCGGGGCGACAGTTACCGCACCGCGATCTTTGTCAACGGAAACGCCGAAAAAGAGGCCGCAGAGACCGCCAAGGCAAAGGCGGCCGCGTCTCTTGGGCAGGATATCGTGACGCCGATCCTGCCCGCGTCGGACTTCTACCAGGCGGAGGACTATCACCAGGATTACTACAAAGGCGACCGCCTGATCATCACCCGCTTCGGTCCGAAAACCCAGGCCAAGGCCTACAAGGCGTATCGCAAGGCGTGTGGCCGCGACGCCCGCATCCGTCAACTGTGGGGCGACGACGCACCATTCGTCGGGTCCTGACGCATAAAGGCCTGAACCTCCGCCAGGTCCGGGATAGCGTCCGCGGTCCCGCGCCGCGTCACCTGCAACGCCGAGGCAGACACCGCGCGCTGGACCGCGACCGCGGCATCCAGCCCGGCATCGAGGCCAGCGGCCAGATAGCCCGCGAACGTATCACCAGCACCTGTCGTATCCACCGGGTCTATTGCGGGTGCGGCGAAAGCCCGTTCCGTCCAACCGGCGCTTTCCTCCAGCAACAGCGCCCCTTGGGCCCCGCGCGTCACGACTATGGTTGCAACCCCAAGCGTTGCCACGTCCCGCCCGGTGGCCTGCATCATCTGGCTGAACTCAATTTCATTCAGCACCAGAATTTGAGTGTATGAAAGCACATCCTTCATTGCGATTTCGTCGTAGGGCGCAGGCACATACACGACCTGCAGCCCCTTTTCCCGCGCTTGCGCCACCGCAAATTTCTTGCCGTTGGTTTCGTTCTGAAACATCAGAATGTCACCTTGGCGCGCATCCTGCAGTGCCGCCTCAATTGACCCGGGTGACTGTTTGCGGTTCGCGCCGGGGAAGATCACGATCGCGTTCTCTCCCTGGCGGTCCACATTGATCACGGCATGGCCCGTCGCCGTGTCGACCTCGGATATGTGCGCAACGTCTATCCCGTAGTCCGCCAGCCGCGTTTTTAGCCAGGCCCCCTCGGGCCCGACAGCTCCGATATGGCGCACTTGTCCTCCGGCCCTGGCGATGGCCACCGAAATGTTCGCGCCCTTTCCCCCCAGTCCCGTCGCATAGGATTTTGCCGCCAGCGTCTCGCCCGGCTGCGGCAGATGCGGAACTTCGTAGAAATAGTCGACGTTGATCGAGCCCAGATTGAAGATCATGCCATCCCTCCCTCACCAAGCACTCATTCCGCGCTTTGCCCCGGTTTTCAAGGATTCCCGGCGGTTTTGCCTTTTACCCCCAGCCGGTGATTTGTAAGCTGCCCGCCAAAGCCAATGGGGGGCAGGGTGGCATCCACGACAACAGCCGTGACACCGATGATGGCGCAGTATCTGGAACTGAAGGCGCAGTACCAGAATGCGCTGCTGTTCTATCGTATGGGTGACTTTTACGAACTGTTCTTCGACGATGCCGTTGCCGCCGCCGAGGCGCTGGATATCGCGCTGACCAAGCGCGGCAAGCACCTGGGCGAGGATATCGCGATGTGCGGCGTGCCCGTGCATTCTGCCGAAGGCTACCTTCTGACGCTGATCCGCAAGGGGTTTCGCGTGGCCGTCTGCGAACAGATGGAGGACCCCGCCGAAGCCAAGAAACGCGGCTCGAAATCGGTCGTCAAACGCGATGTCGTCCGTCTGGTCACCCCCGGCACCCTGACCGAGGAAAGCCTGCTCGAGGCACGGCGCCACAATTACCTGACCGCCTTCGCCAAGGTGCGCGACGCCACCGCGCTGGCCTGGGTGGATATTTCCACCGGGGCGTTCCATGTCATGCCACTGACCGAGGTGCGTCTTTCACCCGAACTGGCGCGGCTTGCCCCCAGCGAGCTGATCGTTGCCGAAGGGCACGAGGCTGAAATTCGCGACATCGCCGACGAGCACGGCGTCTCGCTCACGCCGCTCGGCCGGTCGGCTTTTGACAGCGCGGGTGCCGAAAAACGGATTTGCGCCCTGTTCAATGTCAGCACGCTCGACGCCTTTGGCCAATTTGATCGTGCCGAGGTCGCGGCCATGGGTGCGATCGTCGAGTACCTGGAGATCACCCAGAAAGGGAAACTCCCACTGCTGCAAAAGCCCGTGCGCGAGAACGAAGAGCGGGTGATGCAGATCGACGCGGCCACACGGCGCAACCTGGAACTGACACAGTCCTTGAGCGGTGGCAGGTCCGGTTCACTGCTGGCGTGCATCGACCGGACGGTAACCGCCGGCGGTGGCCGCTTGCTGGAGCGGCGCATCTCCAGCCCGAGCCGGGTGCTGCACGTTGTTCAGGATCGGCTCGATTGCGTGGATTTCATGGTCGGGCACACCCGCTTTGCACAAGATCTGCGAGAGGTGCTGCGCAAGGTTCCCGACCTGGATCGGGCGCTGTCCCGTCTTGGTCTTGACCGGGGCGGACCCCGGGATCTGGCCGCCATTCGCAACGGCCTCACGCAAAGCGCCGAGGTCGCGCGGATGCTGGACGGCCAGGACCTGCCCAAGCCCCTGCAGGAGGTGTCCGCCGCGCTCACCGGCCATGATGAACTGTTGGACCTGCTGGACGAAGCCCTGATTGCAGAGCCGCCCCTGCTGGCCCGCGACGGCGGCTTCATCGCCGATGGGTACGACGCCGAGCTGGACGAGGCCAGAAAACTGCGTGACGAAGGGCGCAGCGTCATCGCGGGGATGCAGGCGGAATACGCCCAGGCGACCGGCATCCAAAGCCTGAAAGTCAAGCACAACAATGTCCTTGGGTATTTCGTCGAGGTGACGGCGACCCACGCCGACAAGATGCTGTCCGAACCGCTAAATGAAACCTTCAAGCATCGCCAGACCACGGCGAACCAGGTGCGTTTTACCACCGTCCCGCTCAGCGAAATGGAAACACGCATCCTCAATGCGGGAGGGCGAGCGCTCGAAATTGAAAAGCGGCTCTATGACGCCCTGAAACGGGCAATCCTGGAAAAATCGGCCGAGGTTTCGCTGGTCGCGCGGTCCTTGGCCGAGTTCGACCTCTCCGCCGCTTTGGCGGATCTCGCACGCGCCGAGAACTGGTGCCGCCCGCAGATCGACGACAGCCGAGCGCTGCATATCGAGGCGGGACGTCATCCGGTGGTCGAGGCCGCGTTGCGCACGCAGGATGGGGCGCCTTTCATCGCGAACGATTGCGCTTTGGGCGATGCCAGCGACATCTGGCTTCTGACCGGGCCGAACATGGCCGGTAAATCGACCTTCCTGCGCCAGAACGCGCTTGTTGCCGTGCTCGCGCAGATGGGGAGTTACGTGCCCGCAGCCCGTGCGCATATCGGCCTTGTCAGCCAGCTTTTCAGCCGAGTTGGCGCCTCCGACGACCTGGCGCGCGGCCGGTCCACCTTCATGGTCGAGATGGTGGAAACCGCCGCCATCCTGAACCAGGCCGACGACAAGGCGCTGGTGATCCTTGACGAGATCGGACGCGGCACCGCCACCTATGACGGCCTCAGCATCGCTTGGGCCACCTTGGAACATCTGCACGAAACCAATCGGTGCCGCGCCCTGTTCGCGACGCATTACCATGAACTGACGCGTCTGAGCGACAAATTGGAGCGCGTGGACAATGCCACTGTCGCGGTCAAGGAACACGAGGGCGACGTGATCTTCATGCACGAGGTCCGGCGCGGTGCCGCGGATCGCAGCTATGGGGTGCAGGTGGCAAAACTGGCCGGCTTGCCCGCCACCGTGGTCGAACGCGCCCGGGTCGTGCTGGACGCCCTGGAGAAAGGCGAGCGGGAAGGCGGCGGCAAGCGGGCCGCCTTTATAGACGACTTGCCGCTGTTCGCCGCGAGCCCTCCCCCGCCGCCGAGTCCGAAAGCCGCGGAGTCCGCCGCCGTGCTGCGGCTGAAAGAGGTCCTGCCCGACGACCTGACCCCGAAAGAGGCTCTGAATCTGATCTATGAGCTGAAAGCGCTCGCGCGCGAAGAGTGACGACCGGCTGCCACCGTCGCGACTGCGGCGACACTCACCTTCGAGTCGCGAGATTTTCCGGATACCGTCGGGATGCTTCTGCGCCAGGACCGTCGCCAATGCGCAGGCATCGACGATCGGTCCTGCCGGACATCGCATCACCCGGTGAAGGACGACACGCCGACCTGCGCGGGGCGCAGGATGCGATCATACAGCATGAAACCCTGGGCAGAGACCTGAATGATCTCGCCGGCCTTGGTTCCCGGAACCGGCGCCTCGAACATCGCTTCGTGCTGCTTGGGATCGAACTTGTCCCCCACCTGCGGGTCGATCACCTGGATTCCGTGCTTGGAAAACACGTTGACCAGTTCGCGCATCGTCAGTTCGATCCCTTCGATCAGGGCCGCTGATTGCGCGCGCTGTTCGTCCGTCACGGTTTCGACCGCACGTTTCAAATTGTCGAACACCGGCAGCATATCGCGTGCCAGTTTCGAACCGCCATAATTCTCGGCCTCGGTCCGGTCCTTCTGGGCGCGCTTTCGGGCGTTCTCTGCGTCGGCAAGCGCGCGCATGAACTTGTCTTGGAACGCATCGCGCTCCGCGCGAAGGGTTTCGACCTGATCCTCCAGACTTTCCGGAGCATCCTCTTCGGCCATCGCGGCGTGTTCCTCGTCTTCCGCTTGCTCTATGTCATCAAGAAACGGGTCTTCTTTCGACTGCGCCATGCTCTTCCTCTATTTCCGGTCCGCGATCAGCTTTCCGACAAGCTGCGCGGTGTAATCCACGATTGGTACAATTCGACCGTAGTTGAGCCGGGTCGGACCAATCACACCGACCGCGCCCACGATCTTTCGATCAGCGTTCATATATGGAGAGACCACCAAAGAGGAACCCGAAAGTGAGAAAAGTTTGTTTTCCGAGCCGATAAAAATGCGCACACCCTCGCCCTGATCGGTCAATTCCAGGAACTCGGCGATGTCGCGCTTGCGTTCAAGGTCATCGAACAGCGTTTTCATCCTGTCGAGGTCCTCTTGCTCGACCTCTGAATTGATCAGATTCGCACGCCCACGCACGATCAACCGCTCGTAACTGTCAGCCTCGCCCTCCCAGACGGCCAGGCCGCTTTCGACCAGTTGATGCGCTAGTCCGTCGATCTCCTGCCGGCGCGCCTCGATCTCCCTGGCGATCACGGTTTGCACGTCTGACAGCGTCTTGCCTTCGATCAGCGCGTTCAAGAAATTGGCGGCCTCGCGCATCGAGCTGGGGGTCTGGCCCGGCGGCGGGTGAAAGATACGGTTCTCGACATGCCCATCGCCAAAGACGATCACCACAAGCGCACGATCATGGCCCAGCGACACGAACTCGATATGCTTGATCGGCGCCTCGTGCTTTGGCGCCAGAACCAGGGAAGCGCCTTGCGTCACGCCGGACAAGGCCGATCCGATACGATCGAGCGCGAGGCTGACATCGTCGGAATTCGAGCCCAATGTCGCGTCAATCTTCTCTCGGTCGTTCAGCTCCAGGTCACTGACTTCGAGCAGACCGTCGACGAACATGCGCAGGCCCTGTTGTGTCGGGACACGCCCGGCCGAGACGTGCGGGCTGTCCAGCAGGCCCAGATACTCCAGGTCCTGCATCACGTTGCGGATCGTCGCGGCGGATACCTTTTCGCTCATGTCACGCGTCAGGGTGCGCGACCCGACCGGATCGCCCGTTGCAAGATACCCTTCGACCACGCGACGGAACACCTCCCGCGAGCGGTCGTTCATTTCATCCAGGATCTTTCGCGCGTTTTCCATCTGCATTTCTGTCGCCTCGTGAAGTGCCATTAAAAACGGCCCGGCAAAAAGGTCAATCAGGGTTGCTATCGGGTTTCGGTCACCTGTATTCCCGACATGCAAACAAGGAGTTCTGGCATGCGTCCTTCTGGGAGAGACTTAAGTGAAATGCGCGCGGTTTCAATCGAGACCGGGGTCACGAAACATGCCGAAGGGTCCTGCATGATCCGTATCGGCGACACCCATGTCCTGTGCACCGCGACGATCGAGGATCGCGTACCGCCTTTCATCAAGGGATCGGGCCTGGGCTGGGTCACGGCCGAATACGGAATGCTGCCCCGCTCGACCACCTCCCGGATGCGGCGCGAGGCGTCGGCCGGCAAGCAAGGGGGACGAACCGTCGAGATTCAGCGCCTGATCGGCCGCAGCCTGCGCGCCGGCGTTGACCGCGTGGCATTGGGAGAACGCCAGATCACCGTCGATTGCGATGTGATCCAGGCCGACGGCGGAACACGCTGCGCCTCGATCACCGGCGGATGGGTTGCCTTGCGGCTTGCCGTGAACAAGCTGCTCAAGACCGGCGATATCGTCAGCGACCCTCTGGTAGACCCTGTTGCGGCGGTCAGCTGCGGTATCTACGCCGGTCAACCTGTCCTGGACCTCGACTATCCCGAGGACAGCGATGCAGGCGTCGATGGCAACTTCATCATGACCGCATCCGGTCGCCTGATCGAGGTGCAGATGAGCGCGGAAGGCGCGACTTTCAGTCGGGACCAGATGACGAGCCTCATGGACCTGGCTGAGAAAGGCGTGGCGGAGCTGGTAGAAGCGCAGAAGGCGGCGACAGGTGCGTAAACTGTCAAGCGACACCTTGTTGGTGGCCACGCACAACGCCGGAAAGCTTGAAGAAATCTCCAAACTGCTGGCGCCTTATGACGTGTCCGTTGTTGGGGCCGCCGAGATGAACCTCGGCGAGCCCGACGAGACCGAGACCACGTTCGTCGGCAACGCTCGCATCAAGGCGCACGCCGCGGCGCAGGCAACCGGCCTTCCCGCGCTCTCGGACGATAGCGGGATTGAAATCGACGCCCTGGATGGGGCGCCCGGGGTCTACACCGCAGATTGGGCAGAAACAGAGACTGGTCGCGATTTTGGAATGGCCATGAAGAAAGCCTATGACGGGATCATTTCCAAGCAGGCTGCACCGCCTTGGACGGCGCGTTTCTGTTGTACGCTCGTGCTGGCCTGGCCGGATAGGCATGACGAAGTCTTCCCCGGTACCGTCGAAGGCCAGATCGTCTGGCCGATGCGCGGCGAACACGGTCACGGCTACGATCCCATCTTCCAGCCCACTGGCCATGACGTGACCTTTGCCGAGATGGACCCGGATCTCAAGAACCGGATCAGCCACAGGGCGGACGCGTTCAGAAAACTGGTGAAGGGCTGCTTTGACTGAGGATTGGCAAGCCGGGGGGTTCGGCCTCTACCTGCATTGGCCATTTTGCGAAGCCAAGTGCCCATATTGCGACTTCAACAGTCATGTTCGGTCCGAAATCGACCAATCCCGCTGGCTTGCGGCGTATCTTCGGGAACTCGACAGATATGCCGAGACGTTTTCCGGGCGGGTGCTGAACTCGGTCTTTTTCGGTGGGGGTACGCCCAGCCTTATGAAACCGGACGTGGTCGCGGCGATCCTGCAGCGGGTTCACGAGATCTGGACACCCGCGAATGACCTGGAGGTCACGCTGGAGGCCAACCCCGGGTCGGTCGAGGCTGGCCGGTTCTCGGGGTTTGCAGAGGCTGGCGTCAATCGCGTTTCTCTTGGTGTTCAATCCCTGCGGGACGAAGACCTGCGACGACTCGGACGGATTCACACGGTCAGCGACGCAAGAAAAGCGTATGAAATCGCGCGCGTGTATTTCGATCGCGTCAGTTACGACCTAATCTATGCACGGCAGAACCAAACACTTGAAAACTGGCGCGAGGAACTGTCCGAAGCGCTTGATTTGGCTGTCGATCACCTCTCGCTCTACCAACTGACAATCGAGCCCGGTACCGTCTTTCATCAACGCCGCGCCCGTGGCGGATTGCGCGGTCTGCCGTCCGAGGATCTTGCGGCCGACATGTACGAACTGACCCAGGAGCTTTGCAACGAAGCGGGTCTTTCTGCATACGAAGTGTCCAACCATGCTGCGCCGGGCGCCGAGTGCAGACATAATCTCGTCTACTGGCGATATGGGGATTACATCGGCATTGGTCCCGGCGCACATGGCCGCATAACGGTCGGAAGCGGGCGTAGAGAAACCGAAGCCTGGTCAAATCCCGAAAAGTGGCTGACGCTTTCGGAGATAGACAAGTCATTGAAAAACAATGATAAAGTGTCTTCCCAGGATCAGGCAACAGAGCATTTCCTGATGGGTCTACGCCTTGTCGAAGGGGTCGATCTTGAACGCCACAGGAAGCTCGCTGGCGCTCCGGTCCCGGCGTCCAAAATCCAGAACTTCTGTGACCTGGGTCTTTTGACCCATCAAAACGGCCGTATCGCGGCGACGCCGTCGGGCAGGTTGATCTTGAACCATATCATTGCCGATTTGCTTGACGACTAGTTTCCGGCAAGTTTGCGGCACAGGTCGTCCAGTTGATCCAGGCTTTCATAGCTGATCGTCATGCTGCCATTCTCTTGCCCCGGCCGATGGTTGAGCGCGACCTTCATACCGAGGTTCGCGGACAGGTCCCCTTCCAGCGCTTTCGTGTCGGCGTCTTTCTCAACCGGATTTTTCTTCTTCGGGGCGGAGCCGTCAGAGAAGATATTCTGCTGCGCTTTCTTCGCCAGCTTTTCCGTCTCGCGCACCGAAAGCCCTTTTTTCACCACCTGCTGCGCCAGTTCAGAAGGATTGTCGGCAGTGATCAGCGCCCGCGCATGACCCGATGACAGTTTTCCGTCGCGCAGCAATCTTTGGACGTCATCGGGCAAACTCAAAAGACGGACAAGGTTGGCGATATGGCTTCGGCTTTTCCCCAGGGCTTGCGCAAGCTTTTCCTGCGTGTGCCCGAATCGCTCCATCAGCTGGCTGTACCCGGCCGCTTCCTCCACCGGGTTCAGGTCCGCGCGTTGGACGTTTTCGATGATGGCCACTTCCAGGACTTCGGTGTCATCGAATTCCCGGATAATCACCGGCACCTGGTGCAATTTGGCAAGCTGCGCAGCACGCCAGCGGCGTTCACCGGCAACGATCTCGAACCCGTTTTCGGCCCGGGGGCTGGGCCTGACGATCAGGGGCTGAATGATCCCTTTTTCGGAAATCGAAGCGGCAAGATCACGCAACGCGTCTTCGTCAAAGTCGCGGCGAGGCTGATCGGGATTGGGTTCTATCCTCTCGATCGGCACGGTCTTGTCCGCCGCTTTTACGGCGCCTTCGGAGGTCTCGGGAACTTCCGCGACATCGGACATCAAGGCGGAAAGGCCCCGGCCAAGACCGCGCTTGGATTTCTTGTCTGACATGCTGTCCTCCCTACGCCGCTTGGCGCTTGTTGTTATTCACCAATTCCCGCGCCAAGGCGCGATAGGCCTCGGCACCTTTCGACGAAGGGTCGTAGGTCAAGACGGGAACAGAGTAAGACGGCGCCTCACTTACCCGTACGTTCCGTGGGATCTTTGTCTGGAACACCAGCGGCCCGAGATTCTCGCGCGCATCCTGTTCGACCTGGGCGGACAGGTTGTTTCGACCATCGTACATCGTCAGCACGACACCTTCGATCCGCAGATCCTTGTTGGCGGATTGCCGGACCTCGCGCACCGTCAGCATGAGTTGCGACAGGCCTTCGAGAGCGAAGAACTCCGACTGCAACGGAACGAGAACTGAATGTGCCGCGACCATGGCATTGACCGTCAAAAGGTTCAGCGACGGCGGGCAATCAATCAGTATGTAATCAAACCCAAACTCATCCATGGCGGGCTGGCGCAGCGCGTCATGCAACAGGAAGCTGCGCTTCTCATTTGAGATCAGTTCCATGTCCGCCGAACTCAGATCGACGGTTGCGGGGACGATGCTCAGGTTGCGCTGAGGTGTCTCCTGGATCACGCGCGAGAGCTCGATTTCCTCGAGCAAAAGCTCGTAGGCGGTATACTCGCGCGCATCCGGCTCAATCCCCAAGCCGGTTGAGGCGTTGCCCTGCGGGTCAAGGTCAACGATCAGAACCTTGAAGTTTTCCTCAGCCAAAGCCGCCGCGAGGTTGATAGCTGTCGTCGTCTTTCCGACGCCCCCCTTCTGGTTGGCAATCGCAATAATCTTCGGGTTTGAAGAGCGCGTGAGTTCAAGCACGGCGTACTCCTGAAATGCGCAGAATGACGGATTGGTCGCTCGTTACACTTTTAACAACCTGATGATTGAAACGCCACTTCGATTGCGCCTCAACAAGCTCCGATTGCCAATTTTTTCCCTTCGGGAAAAGCATCACGCCATTTGTCGCAAGATGGTCATGAGACAGGGAAAAGAGCTTCGACAGGTTTGCCAACGCCCGCGCAGATATAACATCGGCGCACAAAGGCGGTATTTCCTCCACCCTCTCGCACACGACCTTGGTGTTTATGGAGGTCTCCCGAACAACGTTCCGCAGGAAAGCCGATTTTCGAGCGTCGCTCTCTGCCAGCATCACGGACATATCCGGCCGCAGTTCATGGGCCAAAATCGCGATCACCAGCCCCGGAAATCCGCCGCCAGCGCCGAAATCAGCCCACGTCTTCGTATTATCAGGAGCCAACTGAAAAAGCTGCGCAGAATCAAGGAAGTGACGGCTCCAAATTTCTTCTAGCGTCGACTTCGCGACCAGGTTTACGCGAGGATTCCATTTTCTGACGAGGTCAGCATACCTCTCTAGGCGCTTGAATGTTTCACGTGAAACATCGACGCCGAGATTGTAGCTCATGCGGACTTCTCGCGCTTCATCTGCCGCAAGCGCGCCAGAATGATTGTCAGCGCGGCGGGAGTCATCCCATCAATACGGCCCGCCTGCGCAAGGTTTGCAGGTTTCGCGGATACCAGCTTGGCCTTCACCTCATTCGACAAGCCCTGGATCGAGCCAAAGTCGAAATCAGGTGGAATAACCTGCTTTTCATCTTTCTTGATGGCCTCGATGTCCCGGTTTTGCCGCTCAATATAGTTTGCGTACAGCGCATCTCTTTCCAGCTGCCGTCTGGTTTCCTGATCAATATCCGACAAGGACGAATCCAGCGCCAAGAGGTCTTCGAAACTTACGTCGGGAAAGGACAGCAGTGTATACCCACTGCGCTTGGTCCCATCCTCGTTGACCTTGAGCCCGGCCTGGTTCAGCTGCCGCGGCGTATAAAGGGTGTCCGAAATCCGCGCTTTGGCATCCGACAGCCGCTGCATCTTGTGTTCGAATGCGTCCCGTCTTCCCGCACTGACGGAGCCAAGCTCCACACCTATCGGGGTCAGGCGCTGGTCTGCATTGTCCGCGCGCAGGGAAAGCCTGAACTCCGCCCGCGAGGTAAACATCCTGTACGGTTCCGACACGCCGCGGGTGACCAGATCGTCTATCATCACACCGATATAGCTTTCGGCGCGACTGAAAATGACTGGATCTCTGTCCATAGCAGAAAGCGCTGCGTTCAGGCCCGCCACGACCCCCTGCGCCGCAGCTTCTTCGTATCCGGTGGTGCCGTTTATCTGGCCTGCCAGGAACAGGCCGGGCACTGAGCGCACCGCCAACGTCGCGTCCAGCGCTCTTGGATCAACAAAATCATACTCGATCGCATAGCCCGGCTGCAGAATCTTCGCATTCTCCAGCCCCTTGATCGAGTGAACGTAATCTTCCTGGATCTCTTCGGGCAAAGATGTCGAAATTCCGTTCGGATAAATCACGTCATCCGAGAGGCTTTCAGGTTCCAGAAATATCTGGTGAGACGGCTTGTCCGCAAAGCGCACGATCTTGTCCTCGATAGACGGACAATAGCGCGGCCCGACACCGCCGATATGCCCTCCATACATCGCAGAACGATGGAGGTTTTTCTGGATGATCTCGTGCGTTTTGGTGTTGGTATGCGTGATTCCGCAGGCCACTTGCCGCGCGGAGGGACGTTTCGACATGAAGGAAAAGAGAACGGGCTGGTCGTCGGCCGCCTGCATATCCAGCCCTGCCCAGTCGATGGTCTTTCCATCAAGGCGCGGCGGCGTTCCTGTCTTCAAGCGCCCGAGGGGTAAACCGAACGTATCTATCCGCTCCGCCAGACGAACCGACGGATTGTCGCCCATTCGTCCGCCGGGCCTGGACACGTCCCCGATATGAATCACACCCCGCAAAAACGTTCCAGTGGTAAGAACAACAGCCCGCGCAGAAATCTCGCTGCCATCCGCGAGAACGATCCCGGATACCTTTTGATCTGTCATGATGAAGTCGGCCGCCTCACCCTCGATCACCGACAAATTCGGCTGGGACGCGACTTCCGCCTGCATCTCTTCGCGATAGATCTTCCGGTCCGCCTGTGTGCGCGGCCCCTGCACTGCAGGCCCTTTCCGGCGGTTCAAAAGGCGAAACTGTATGCCTGCCTTATCCGCGACACGTCCCATGACCCCATCCAGCGCGTCGATTTCGCGAACGAGATGTCCCTTCCCCAAACCGCCAATCGCTGGGTTGCATGACATAACCCCGATCGATGATCGGCTCAAAGTAATCAGCGCCGTGTTTGCGCCAAGGCGAGCAGATGCATGGGCAGCATCGGTTCCGGCATGGCCGCCCCCTATGACAATCACATCAAAATGTTTCACGTGAAACACTCCACTACTTGCCCAGACAAAAACTCAAGAAGATCTCGTCAAGAACGGCTTCGACATCAACACGTCCTACCAGAGAATCAAGACGACGCACAGCACTCCGCAACTCTTCCGCGGCCAGGTCCGTTTGTTCGTTGCCAAGCCCCAGATGCGCCATCGCTCTGCCGAGGCATTCACTGCCGGATATAAAGGCTTCCCTGTGGCGCATCCGCGTCGCGACGCCCGCGTTCGCAGCCCGCGAGGAAAGAACATTCGACACGCTGTCGATCAAAGCAGGAACGCCGTGACCCGTGATGCCTGAAATCGAATTCTCAGGGCATCCGTGAAGATCAGCCTTTCCGATCAACACCACGTCTTCGGCGGCCGCTTCCATTGCAGGCTCCTGGCCCGGCTCCACGAGGAAAACCCGAAGGTCGGCTGTCTCAGCTCGCTTCATGGCCCGGTCCACGCCAATGGATTCAACCTTGTCCTCGGTGGCGCGCAACCCCGCAGTATCAAGCAATGTTACAGGCAGACCGTTCAGATCCATCCGCACCTCGATGACATCCCGTGTTGTTCCGGCAACCTCGGACGTGATTGCAGCATCCCGCCCGGCAAGCGCATTCAGCAAAGTCGACTTGCCAACATTCGGTGCGCCGACAATCGCGACCTCGAAACCTTCACGGATACGCTCCGCGGTTCCGACGCCAGAGGCCTCTCTGTCCAATTCGGTGCGCACGCTCTCAAGCAGGCTCAACACTTCCGGTGACACGTCTTCCGGCACGTCTTCGTCCGCGAAATCTATTGTCGCTTCCAGGAGCGCCGCGGCGCGGATCAATTTTTCACGCCACTCTTCCGCCCGTGCGCCCAACTGGCCGGACAGAACGCGCACGGCCTGCCTGCGTTGCGCCTCCGTTTCCGCTTCGATCAGGTCTGCCAGGCCTTCCACCTGTGCGAGGTCCAGGGTTTCATTCTCCAATGCGCGTCGCGTGAACTCGCCTGGTTCGGCTGGTCGCAAGCCGTCTTGACCGCCCAGCGCATCGAGGATTGCCGAAACCACCGCCCGCGATCCGTGGCAATGGATTTCAACCGTCGCCTCTCCGGTAAAGCTGTGGCCGGCCTCGAAGGTCAGTACCAGGGCTGTGTCCAACAAAGAACCATCTGGCGCCTTGAAGTTCCGCAAGCCTGACTGCCGCGGCCTAGGCAAACCGTCAACCAAGGACCCGACGGCCTGAAACGCTCCGGCGCCGGAAACGCGGATAATCGCGACGCCAGCTTTGCCTGGCGCGGTCGAAAGAGCAAAGATTGTGTCCATAGGTCCTCTGACCGGGCTCACATCAGGTGTTCATGGAATCGAAGAAATCCGAATTCGTTTTCGTTTGCTTCAGCTTTCCAAGAAGGAATTCGATCGCGTCCGTGGTGCCCATCGGGTTCAGGATACGACGCAGGACATACGTCTTCTGCAGATCGACCTTGTCTATCAACAGGTCTTCTTTCCGTGTGCCCGATTTCAGAATGTCGATTGCCGGGAACACGCGCTTGTCGGCAATCTTGCGATCCAACACCAGCTCCGAGTTGCCTGTGCCTTTGAATTCTTCAAAGATCACCTCGTCCATCCGGCTGCCGGTATCGATCAGCGCGGTAGAAATGATGGTCAGCGATCCACCTTCTTCGATATTTCGGGCTGCGCCAAAAAACCGCTTGGGCCGTTGCAGGGCGTTCGCATCCACACCACCCGTCAGGACTTTGCCCGATGACGGCACGACCGTGTTATAAGCCCTACCAAGTCTTGTTATCGAGTCGAGCAAAATAACAACATCTCGTTTATGCTCGACCAAGCGCTTTGCCTTTTCGATTACCATCTCCGCAACCGCGACGTGCCGGCCGGCGGGCTCATCGAATGTCGAGCTGATGACCTCGCCTTTGACCGAGCGCTGCATGTCGGTCACCTCTTCGGGCCGCTCGTCGATCAGCAGGACGATCAGATAGCACTCGGGATGGTTCCGCTCGATGCTCGAGGCAATGTTCTGCAGGATCACCGTCTTACCCGTCCGCGGCGGCGCCACGATCAGAGACCGCTGACCTTTACCGATGGGCGCCACCAAGTCGATCACGCGGGCCGATTTGTCCTTTATCGTGGGATCGTCGATCTCCATCTGCAGGCGCTCGTCGGGATAGAGCGGCGTCAGGTTGTCGAAGGCGATCTTGTGCTTGGCGTTCTCGGGATCCGCAAAGTTGATCTGCGTCACCGACGTCAGGACGAAATACCGCTCATTCTCCTCCGGGGCCTTGATCTCACCCTCGATCGTGTCGCCGGTGCGCAGCGAATGTTTCCTGATCGTGTCCGGCGACACGTAGATGTCATCCGGTCCGGGAAGATAGTTTGCCTCGGAGGACCGAAGAAACCCGAACCCGTCCTGCAGCACCTCGAGAGTGCCATCGCCGTAAACCGTCCAGCCTTCATCCGCCCGCTCGCGGAGGATCTGAAACATCATCTCCCCCTTGCGCATGGTGGACGCGTTTTCAATCTCCAGCTCTTCCGCCATCGAAAGCAGATCCTTGGCGGATTGCTTCTTGAGATCGGACAGGTTGAGGCGTTCGTCAGACATGGAAGTATCCCTAAGAAATCGGCGCGAGATCCTCGCGCTGTTTCTTCATTCTGTTATGAAAATCGGCACGCCCGGACGGGCACCGTTCACAGCTACCTAAGAGCAGTCGTGCGCCGAGTCAATCTCAGAACTTCACGACGACGGACAGAACGATCACGACCATCAACAGCGTCGGCACTTCGTTCATCATGCGGTACTGCCGGCCCGTCAGAGTATTGTCGCGAGCCACAAAGGCCTTGCGGCGACCCGCCAACCACATGTGGAACCACGTCATGGCAAGGATGCCGGCCAGCTTCAGGTAAGGCCATATCGCGTTCCAGTCCACGATCCCGGGCGTGGCGACCAGGCATAACCCTGCACCCCAAGCCACGATCATCGCCGGGTTCATGATCACCCGCAGCAGCTTGAGCTCCATCGTCTGGAACACCTCGTCGCGGCTGTCTCCCGGCGTCGATTGCTCTGCGTGATAGACGAAAAGCCTTGGCAGGTAGAACAGGCCGGCCATCCAGGAGATCACGGCCATGATATGCAGCGACTTCATCCAGGGATAAAGTGAGGCCAGAAGGTCGGTCATGTTTTCCCCGCGTTCCCTGCCCCTCCCTTAAATAATAAATATAGAAAGAAAAAGGATGATGATTTTGTAGGGGTCTGTCTAAGCTGGGGATTATGAATCTGTCCACCGAATTCCCCACACTGCCTGCGGATGTGGATAAATGTGTTGAATACATCAGCCCGCACCGTGCTGATGTGTGTCAAGTATTTGAAAATAAAAGATAGTTCAGGTTCCCAGATCCAGTAAACCCCGTGGATGAAATGGCCCGGTATCGGGTCCGAACGCCGTTTTCCCGGTGTCGAAGTTTTCCTTGTCCCCACGTGCAAAGAAACCCTGAAGACGCACGAAAACACGGACTTTGTCCCTCAGTCCCTCTAATGTTGGAAACTTCGCCATTCTGTCCTTAAAAAACCAGTGAGATATGCAACAGGTTATCCACATGCCACACAGGATCATTCTGGCCTCCGGATCGGCCATCCGAAAAACTCTGCTTCAGAATGCGGGCGTCTCATTCGATGTCGTGCCCGCGCGTGTCGACGAATCCGCAATGCGCGACGGCCTGATTGCCGAAGGTGCCTCGCCGCGCGATATCGCTGATGCCCTGGCAGAGCTCAAAGCCGCCAAGCAAAGCGCCAAACAAGCCGACGCACTGGTCATAGGATGCGACCAGGTCCTGAGTTTCGAGCGGCAGATCCTGTCCAAACCCGACACCCCCGAGCAAGCGCTGGAACAGCTTCGCGCAATGCGTGGCAAGCGACACGAGCTTCTGTCCGCGTCAGTCGTCTGCGATGACTCCCGGCCGGTTTGGCGTCATGTCGGTGTTGTCAGGATGATGATGCGAGAGGTGTCCGACAGCTATCTCGAGGGCTATGTCGAAAGAAACTGGGATAGCATCCGGCATTCTGTGGGTGCATACAAACTGGAAGAAGAAGGGGTTCGACTTTTCAGCCAGGTTCACGGAGACTACTTTCACGTGCTCGGTTTGCCCTTGCTTGAACTTCTGTCGTACCTCAGCCTGCGAGGAGAGCTTGAGACATGACTGAAAACCGGATTCCACTGGCAGGTGTGATCGGCTCCCCGGTGGCGCATTCGAAATCCCCGCAGATACATTCGCATTGGCTCAAGACCCACGGGATTGCAGGTCATTACATTCCGATCGACGTTTCCACCGATGATCTTGAAAACGTCCTGCGCACCTTGCCCAAGATGGGGTTTGTCGGGGTCAACATCACGGTACCGCACAAGGAAAAGGTGCTGGAGATTGCGGACCTCATCACCGATCGGGCGACCTTGATCGGGGCGGCGAACACGCTGATCTTTCGCAAGGACGGAAAAATTCATGCCGACAACACCGACGGTGTCGGTTTCATCCAGAACCTGCGCCAGAACGCGCCGGGCTGGGATCCCAAGGCGGGGCCCGCGGCGCTGCTGGGAGCTGGAGGAGCCGCGCGGGCGGTGATCTCGGCCTTGTTGGAGGTCGGTGTTCCGCAAATCATGATCGCCAACCGTACAAGGGTCCGGGCCGACGCGCTCAAGACGGAATTCGGCAAGCGCATCGTGGTGATCGACTGGGTTCAGGCCGGCAACATGATGGAAGATGCGGCGACGGTCGTGAACACCACGTCGCTGGGCATGATCGGCAAACCGCCCTTGCGCGTGCCGCTGGACGGGTTGCACAAGGGCGCCATGGTGACCGATCTTGTCTACGCCCCGCTCAAGACCAGGCTGCTGGCCGAAGCGGAAAAACTGGGCTGCCAGACTGTCGACGGGCTTGGCATGTTACTGCACCAGGCGGTGCCGGCCTTCGAACGCTGGTTCGGTGTCCGCCCCGAGGTTGACAGCGCGACGCGCGCAGCCGCCCTCCGATGACGTTCAAGCTTGGGCTGACCGGCTCGATCGGGATGGGCAAGTCGACCACGGCCCGTATGTTCGCAGACGAAGGCTGCGCCCTCTGGGATGCCGATGCTGCGGTTCATCGCCTGTATTCGCCCAACGGCGATGCGGTCGCGCCGATTGCATCGGTTTTTTCATCCGCGGTCGTCGACGGTGCCGTCTCACGCGAGCGATTGAAAGCAATCATCGCCCAGGACCCGAACGCCCTGAAGACAATCGAAGACATCGTCCACCCGCTGGTCGCACAGGACCGTGCGGCGTTTCTCGCAAACACGGATGCCGCGATCACCGTTCTGGATATTCCGCTGCTGTTCGAAACCGGCGCGGACAGATCCATGGATGCAACCGTCTGCGTGAGCGTGCCTGCCGAGATGCAAAAAGCCCGCGTCATGGCCCGCGGGACCATGACCGAGGCCCAGTTCGATGCAATCCGAAACAAGCAGCTGCCGGATGCCGATAAACGCGCGCGGGCAGATTACACGATCACTACCGACACGCTTGAACATGCGCGCCGCCAGGTTCAGGATGTTCTGAAAGATATTCGGACCAGGTTGACCCATGCGTGAAATCGTACTCGATACCGAAACCACGGGCTTTGACCCTGAACAGGGGGATCGGATTGTGGAAATCGGCGCGGTCGAGCTGTTCAACCACATGCCGACTGGCCGGACATATCACGAATACATCAATCCTGAACGGTCCATGCCGCAGGAAGCCTTCGAGGTCCACGGGCTGGGCGACGATTTCCTGCGTGACAAGCCAGTCTTCAGCAAGATCGCCCAGAGTTTTGTCGACTTCATCGGCGATGCGAAGCTGGTGATCCACAACGCCGCCTTCGACATGAAATTTCTGAACGCGGAGCTTGGCTGGCTGAAGATCCCCAGAATCCCGTGGGAGCAGGCCGTCGATACGCTTGATATCGCCCGAAGAAAGTTTCCGGGCTCGCCCGCGTCCCTTGATGCCCTTTGCCGTCGGTTCGGCATCGACAACTCGTCACGAACCTTGCACGGCGCGCTTCTGGACTCCGAGATACTGGCCGAGGTCTATCTGGAACTGATCGGCGGCCGGCAGCCCGATTTCGCCCTCGCCGGCGCATACTCGCCCGATACGTCGAAAGAGACGGAAGAGACGAATTGGCATCCCGGCCCGCGGACCAAACCGCTTGCGCCTAGGCTCAGCGACGAAGAGCGCGCCGCGCACCAGGCATTCGTGGAACACATGGGCGACGACGCGCTCTGGAAAAGGCTGAGCTAAAGCGCTTCGCCTTTTACCTGAGGCATCAGCGAAAGGCGAAACGCGTTCAACGATTGGCTGTTGTGCTGCGTTTCGCGGGTAAGCTGTGATTCAGGTTTATCACGAAACGCTTTAGGCGTCAGGCGTCGGCTTTTCTTCGGCAGCCGCCGCCTGGCGCCGCCTGAGTTCGTTGCGGTAAAGCTGAACGAAGTCGATGGTTTCAAGGTTCAGCGGCGGGAACCCACCGTCGCGCGTGACGTCGCTGACGATCCGGCGCACGAAGGGGAAGATCATCCGCGGACATTCGATCAGAAGGAAGGGATGCATCTGGTCATCGGGCACGTTCTCGATATGGAACACGCCGACATATTCCAACTCCATCAGGAACAGCGTGTCTTCTGTCCCCTTGTTCTTGGACGTGACCACCAGTTTGATCGTCACCTCGTACTTATGATTTGCAGATCTCTTCTTGGCGTCCAGATTGACGGCCACCTGCACATCGGGGTTGACCTCGCCGCCAGAGCCGCGTTGCGCCAGGACATTTTCGAATGACAGGTCCCTAATGAACTGGGTCAGAACGTTCATTTTCGGACCTGCCTGCGTTGCTTGAGCGTCCGACTTGGCGGCGCCATTTTCCTGTTCGGCCATCTGCTGTCTCCTGGCGGATAAATTATTCGTTGGAAGGCTTAGCAGGATGCCGATGCCGCCTCAATGCCCTGTCTTGATGCCTTCAGATCAATGCCGGGTCCAGCCAGAACCGTCATGGTTGGGCTTTTTCGGGGGATCGACCTCCTCGTACTGGCCTTCGATCACGTCGGGGCGGTTTCGTGGTCGCGGCTCGTTCCTCATGTCATGTGGACCGTTCGGGCCCATCTCGAAGCGCTGTACCTTGATCCGCGTTCGCAGGAACTGAAACAAGGCCTTGCGGATCGGCGGGGCGAGCAGGGAAAAGCCGACGGCATCGGTAAAGAAGCCCGGGGTCAGCAGCAGCGCACCGGCAATCAGGATCATGGCCCCATGCGCCAAGGGTTCGGTCGGATCGTCCAGCTTCTGAAAAGACGAGCGCAACTGTCCGAACGCCATCGCGCCTTGGGTCCTGACAAGCCACGTTCCCAGAACGGCGGTTATGATGACGATCGCCAGGGTCGGCCACAGACCGATCAGGCCACCGACCTGGATGAACAGCGCGATTTCGATCAGTGGCACGGCGAGAAAGGCTACAAACAGCCACATAAAAACGATCCTCCTTGCTTTGAAAGGCGGGTATGGTGGACTCGCCCGGATCAACACCCTACATAAGAACCGAACCGGGAGGTTTCCATCCCGGGCACGTTGAGAGGTATGAATGAATTCGCCCCTACTCCAATTGCTTGTCCTGGCGGGCATTGCCATCTTCCTTATTCTTCGGCTGAAAAGCGTTCTGGGGACCCGCGACGGGTACGAGCCGTCGCAACAGCCACGGCCGTCGACCCCCGCGCCGTCTCGTCGACAGGATTTCGAGGTGATCGACGGCGGTCCGGATTTCGACATCACGGATCATGTGGCAGAAGGCTCGGATAGCGCCAAGGCGCTCGCCGACATGAAGCGCGCAGACAGCAGCTTTGCGGTTGGCGAGTTCTTGCAAGGCGCGAAACAGGCCTATGAATGGATTCTCATGGCGTTCGAGCGTGGCCAGATGGAGGAAATCAAACCCTTCCTCGATGAAGACGTTTACGAAGCCTTCAAGAGTGTGGTGGACTCGCGCGCCCAGCAAGGCCTGACCGTGGAGGCGGAATTCATCGGCGTTCGCGAGACGACCCTGACCGGGGCAAGGTTCGACAACGCCACCAATTCTGCCGAGATCACGGTCCGGTTCATCGGCGAGCTTGTTTCTGTCGTGCGCGACCAGAACGGCGAGATTGTCGAGGGTGAGCCCGGCAAATCCAAAAAGCAGAAGGACAGCTGGACCTTCGAACGTGTCATGGGGTCCGACGACCCGAACTGGCGGCTTGTTGCCACAGGCGAATGATCGGACGGGCGGCGGCAGCGTTCTCATTTTTCCTGACGGTGGGGACCACCGTCGCGGCCCAGGACGTGACACATACCGTTCTCGACTTCGAAGACCTCAGGGGTTGGGCCGAGGACGACCACGACAAGGCGCTCGAGGCATTTCTGCTCACCTGCCCGGACCTTGAAGACCCGGACTGGCGAGCGCTTTGCGGTCTCGCGCAGCAAAAGCCTGACGCGACCGATTTTTTTCGACTGTTCTTTCGCCCGGTATTGATCGAGGACGGCAAAAAGGCCCTGTTCACTGGCTACTTCGAACCGGAACTCAGCGGCTCGCTGTCGGCCAGTGCGCGCTATCGTTATCCTCTCTACCGGAAACCTCCCGAGGCGGCGGGCGAATTGCCGTGGCTGACACGCCGGGAGATCGAGGCCGGGGTCGCCATGCAGGGGCGCGGGCTGGAAATCGTCTGGGTCGACGATCCGGTCGAAAAGTTCTTTCTCCAGATCCAGGGCTCCGGTCGCGTGACCTTGCCGGACGGGCGTAAAATCCGCGTTGGCTACGGCGGTGCCAACGGACATGAGTACCGTTCGGTCGGGGCGGAACTGGTTCGCCGTGGAATTTACCAAGCCCACCAGGTGTCCGCCCAGGTCATCAAGAACTGGGTGCGCCGCAACCCAGTGGCCGGCAAGGAATTGCTCTGGCACAACCCGTCTTACGTGTTCTTTCGCCGGATCGATTCCGTTCCCGCTCACATGGGTCCTCTCGGGGCGATGAACCGCTCGGTGACAGCGGGACGCACGATTGCGGTCGATCCGGCCTATGTTCCTCTCGGTGCGCCGGTCTGGATAGAGAAAGAGGGCGCAGATCCCATCCGCCGCCTCATGATCGCACAGGATACCGGCTCTGCCATCAAGGGGGCGCAAAGGGCGGATATTTTCATCGGCACCGGAGACGCCGCCGGTCGCATCGCCGGACGCTTGCGCGACCCGGGCCGCATGGTGGTTCTTTTGCCGATACAGCGCGCCTACGCCACCGCGACGGAGCCGAACCTTTGAGCCGGAGGCGGGTGACACCCGAAGAATTGAAGCTTTGGCAGCAGGTGGCGAAGACAACCGACCGGCTTGATCCGAAAACCGGAAAAGAAGGGCCAAGGCTCCTGGATAGGCCGTCGAAGCCACCGTCTGACGCGCCGCAACCCGCGCTTCCCGATTTCAGGGTGGGACAAAACGCCAACCGCTCGGGCCACAAGCACGACACCTTGCCAGGCCTGCCCGAGCGCCTTGCGCGACAGCCGTTGCAGATGGACAAGCGCACGAACACGCGGCTCAAACGTGGCAAGGTCGAGCCGGAAGCCCGGATCGATCTGCACGGCATGACCCTGGCCCGGGCGCAACCTGCCCTGACGGGCTTCATTCTCCGGGCGCAGGCGCAGGGAAAAAGACTTGTTCTGGTGATCACCGGCAAGGGCAAGAATACCGATACCGGCGGACCGATACCCACCAGAAATGGTGTGCTGCGCCACGCGGTACCGCAATGGCTGGGCATGGCGCCGTTGTCGGGGCTGGTGTTGCAGATCACCCAGGCGCATGTGCGGCATGGCGGGGGCGGGGCGTATTACGTCTATCTACGCCGCAATCGGTAGCAGGGGTTTGGCCCGTGTGATGCCGATGGTCATCATCAGGGTGGTGAAGATGAAATAGCCTGCGACGATGAGGTATTGGCGTTCCAATC
Source organism: Roseovarius sp. THAF8 (assembly GCF_009363735.1). Lineage (NCBI taxonomy): Bacteria > Pseudomonadati > Pseudomonadota > Alphaproteobacteria > Rhodobacterales > Roseobacteraceae > Roseovarius > Roseovarius sp. THAF8. The sequence goes on from NZ_CP045410.1 coordinate 2,375,845, forward strand.
CCAGCCCCAGATCGATGCCCATGCCGGTCAGGCCGGGGCCGATGGCGGAGCCGAAGACCATGACGGCGGCGGCCATGGCCTTGATCGAACCGAGGCGGGCGGTGCCGTAGAATTCGGCCCAGAAGGCGTTGGGGAGGGTGGTGTTGGCGCCCGTTGTCAGACCGAGGAAGAAGAGGCCGGCGAGCAGGCTCAAGGTATTGTCGGATATCGCAAAAATCGCGAAGGCGGCGACCATGGGAAGCTGGAAGAACGGGATCAACCTGGCGGTGCCAAAGCGGTCCAACGCCCAGCCGGAGAGGATCATCGAGACGATGCCGATGGCGGTGTAGAACGGGTAGAGGGCGACCAGCTGGACGTGGGGTATGCCCTTTAGATCGGCGAAATGGACCTGGTGGAAAAAGAAGGCGGTGTTGAAGGCTGCGGGGCCCAAAAGTGCGGGGACCATGAACCAGAAAAGCCAATGAAATAAGGCCTGATTGCGGGTCCAGTGGCGGTTTTCCATGCCCAGGGACTGGTCGGTTTCGGCCAGGGATTGGGGGGTGCGTTCGAGGCGGAGGAGGCGGTGGATGATCGGAACGCCGACAAGGGCGATGAGGGCGGCGGCGACCCAGAGCATGTGCCAGTCGTAGACGGCCAGAAGTGCAACGAAAACAAGGGGTAACAGGGCCTCGCCCAGGGCGAAGCCGAGGGTGGCGATGGACAGGGCCTTGCCTCTTGTGGCGATGAACCAGCGGGACATGGCGACGACGGCGAGGTGGCTGGTCATGCCCTGGCCGGTGAAGCGCAGGGCAAAAATAACCGCGATCAACCCCCACCAGACCGGATTGAAGGCCATGGAGAGGCAAGCAAAAGCGAGCAATATCAATATGATAGGGGCGAGGGTGCGGACGCGAAAAAAATCCGTGAGGCCGCCGGCCCAGACCATGACCAGGGCAGAGGCGGTGGTGCCGAGCGTGTAGATCCCGCCCCATTGCCCGTGGCTGAGATCGAACGCGGCCCGAACCTCCCCGGCGAAGAGCGAGATAAAAAACGTTTGTCCAAAAGAACTTAGGAAGGTCAGCAGCATACCCGCCGACAGGAAGGGGAGGTTGTCACGGAGAAAATCGAGGAGCCGCATGGCCCCCTTCGTGGCCCGAAACCCGGGGGGAGGAAAGCGGATTCAAAGGCGTGCCGATTTGATTCGTTAATTTTCCGGATCGGCCCAAAAGGACGTCGGTATCGCGTCGGTATTTGGGTGGTATGCCGACGGTGCGAATTTTTGGGCTAGGGGGTTAAGAGGAAGGGCGGCGTGTGTTGTTTTGTGTAGCGAAAACTATCTACTGATTTGAAATTTGGCTTTGGCAGAACGTCAGGACAAATTAAAGTTGTTTGAATACCGCAACGCCTCTACCGTTAGCTGGAAAAGCTTCGCAAAGAAAATTTTGTCGATTGGTTTGCCGTGCAGTACAGGACAATTTCAGTAAATCAGTGGCGCCAGTTTGAAAACGTTCACTTGGACCTGCATCCCAGGCTGACTGTGCTGACGGGCCCAAATGGTTCCGGCAAGAGTACCCTGCTTTCCTTGCTTGAGATTAGTATGCAGCCAGTGCACCGGGAACCATTCCTTGCTACTCCGGTCAAAGACAAAAAGACTGGAAAGTCTAGCTACTCGCTCGGAACTCTTTTCGCGCGCTTTAATCCTTTCAGAAGAGATGAAGAGCCAGACCCAAGTGCTAATGATCATGAGATTGGCGCAGTATCATACGACTCTGGATCTATTGCTAAACTGACCACAAGCGGAGCCGGCGCCTTACAGTATCAAGTGGAGCTAAAGGGCCGTCAGGTCGTGGTGGGTTTCAAGATTGCTTCACACAGGGCAACTCCGAGATACTCAGCAGTCCAATCACTGCCAGTTTCCGGTATCAAACCCAAAGACGCTTTCGAATATTTTAATCTTACACAAAGCGCCTACCAACGTGGAGATCGCTATAATAGAGAGGGTAAATTTGTACAAAACCCAATCGCGCCGTTAAAAGAGGCGCTGATTGGTTTCGCAGCCTTTGGCGCAGATAATCCCCACATGAAAGCTGTTCCAGAATTGCGAGGATTGTTTGACGACTTCCAAGCACTGCTCAAAGTGTTGTTACCACTTGAAATCGGCTTTCAGTCGCTTGAGGTAAGGACCCCGGAAATTGTCGTGGTCTCAAAAACGGGAGAATTTCCGATAGATTCAGCGTCTGGCGGCCTAATGTCCCTGATCCAAACAGCTTGGCAAATTTTTCTTTATACAAAAGCGCATGGAGAAAAAGCGGTTGTACTAATTGATGAGCCTGAAAACCATCTTCACCCTTCGCTTCAGCGAGATTTTCTTGGCAATTTAGTGAATGCTTTCCCCAAGGTTCAGTTCATTGTCGCAACCCATTCGCCATTTGTGATTACGTCCGTTAAAGAGAGCAAAGTTTATGCACTTCGTTACACAAAGCTAGCTGACGAAGACAAATCTTCGGAAACCGCAGTCACAGCTGAGGAAATCGATTTTGTAAGCAAAGCAAAAACTGCAGATAAGATACTCGACGAAGTACTCGGAGTATCCGTAACAATTCCAACTTGGGCCGAACGCGAGCTTTCTCGAATAGCAAGTAACTTTGATGCAGAAAGTCTTTCAAAGGACGCTATAGATAAACTTCGGGCTGAACTTGAAAGCGCGGGTTTGTCCGAATTTCTTCCCGAAGCACTGGGGAAAATTGCTAGTGATTAAGCTTTCTAAGGTTCCTGAACCAGAAATTTTGACAAATAACAAAGAGGCATGGACTCGCGATCTGCTGGACGCAGTAGAGAGCGAAGATAAAGACGCAATTCGTAGGTTGACCAAGCGATACAATCACCCACAAGTAAAGGCGGCGTTGAAACAAGAGACCAACGAAAAATGCGCGTACTGTGAAGCGAAAGTAACTGACGTCGCGCACGGTGACATTGAACATGTCACGCCAAAATCTTTGAATAGAGATCTGACATTTGAGTGGCAAAATTTGACGTTCGCATGCCAAGTCTGTAATCAAAAAAAGTCCAACAAAGATAATATCTTAGATCCATACAACGTCGATCCGGACGAACATCTTTTTTTTGTTGGCGCTTTCGCAAAAGGAAAGACGGAAGATGGTGTACGAACAGTCTTGGAACTGGAATTAAACCGAGTTCCGCTCATCGAAAGCAGAAATCGTGAAATTGAACGTTACGCTGACCAATTAGAAAAAATTTTTCTAGTTCATGACAAGGACACTAGAGAATTGTTAATAAAAGGCATGAAAACCGATCTCGATAGTCGTAGGCCAGAATTTATTGCAGCTTGCCAGAATGTGCTTCAGCAGCACATTGATGCTAATGCCTAGTACGCGTTCAGCCTGCTTGCAGAAATAGTTGGCGGAAAACACAAACCGAACCCACGTTCATCCCTCACAAAACATACCTGCTCAAATCCGTCGACTTCATCAGCTCGCCCAGGTTGGCGTCCACGAAGGCTTCGTCCACGACCACCTTCTCGCCGGCGCGGTCCGGCGCGGTGAAGCTGAGTTCCTCGAACACGCGTTCCATCACGGTATAGAGCCTGCGCGCGCCGATATTCTCGATGGTCTGGTTGACCTCCGCCGCGATGCGGGCGAGGGCCTTGATGCCGTCCTCGGTGAATTCGACGTTGACCTCCTCGGTCCCCATGAGGGCGGAGTACTGGCGGGTCAGGGCGTTGTCCGTCTCGGTCAGGATGCGCACGAAATCTTCCTCGGTCAGGGCGCGCAGTTCGACCCGGATGGGCAGGCGGCCCTGAAGTTCGGGCAAGAGGTCGGACGGCTTGGCGATGTGGAAGGCGCCGCTTGCGATGAAGAGGATGTGGTCGGTCTTGACCGGACCATGCTTGGTCGAGACGGTCGTGCCCTCGATCAGGGGCAGGAGGTCACGCTGCACCCCCTCGCGCGAGACGTCGCCGCCGCGGGCCTCTTGCCTCGCACAGACCTTGTCGATCTCATCGAGGAAGACGATGCCGTTCTGCTCGACCGCTTCCAGCGCGGTGCGGTTGACGGTTTCGTCGTCCAGCAGCTTGTCGGCTTCTTCCGAAATCAGGATGTCGTAGCTTTCGCGGACGGTCATCTTCTTGCGGGTGGTGCGGCCGCCGAAGGCCTTGCCGAAGATGTCGCCGAGATTCATCATGCCCATCTGGCCGCCGCCGGGCTGGCCGGGGATGTCCATCATGCCAAGGGGGTTGGAGGTGTCGGCGACGTCAAGCTCGATCTCGGTGTCGTCGAGCAGGCCATCCTTGAGCTTCTTGCGGAACATCTCGCGGGTGGATTCGCGGGCATCCTCGCCGGCGATGGCGGCGATGACGCGATCCTCGGCCTGTTGGTGGGCGCGGGATTTGACGTCTTCGCGCATGAAGTCGCGGGTCTGGGCGATGGAGCTGTCGACGAGGTCGCGGATGATCTGTTCGACATCGCGGCCGACATAGCCGACCTCGGTGAACTTGGTCGCCTCGACCTTGATGAAGGGGGCGCGGGCGAGTTTTGCCAGGCGGCGGGAGATTTCGGTTTTGCCGACGCCGGTGGGGCCGATCATCAGGATGTTCTTGGGATAGACCTCTTCGCGCAGGTCGTCGGAGAGCTGCTTGCGGCGCCAGCGGTTGCGCAGGGCGACGGCGGTGGCGCGCTTGGCGTCCTTCTGGCCGATGATGTAGCGGTCGAGTTCCGAGACGATTTCGCGCGGGGTGAGGTCGGTCATGGGGCGTCCTGTGATTGCGTTACGGGGAAACGTAAGCATGGGGGGCCGAAACGCAAGGTGCGGTTATTCGGAGGTTGCGGTGACGTCGTCATAGGGGGGCAGGCGGGATTTGCCGGGGAAATTGGGCAGGGCGCGCATGAGGGCGACGCGCAGGTGCGTCCAGAAGGTGCCGAGGCCGGTGATGAAGGCGCCGATGACCAGCATCAGGAGGGGCAGCTGCGTGCCGCCGCCATCCATGCTGAAGAGCCAGTAGATCACGGCGGCGAGATAGCCCATGCCGGCGGTCAGGAACGAGCGGCGGTCAGTGATGAGGGCGAGGCAGGTGACCAGCAGGAAGCCGATGATCGTGAGGATCGTGCCCAGCGCCCCGTCGAAATTGTAGACGGTCATCATCACGGTGTTCACCAGCGCGGGCGCGGCCAGCAGGTGCAGCCAGAAGGCCGAGCGGGCGCGGCGGCCGATGCGATGCGGGTCCTGCATGTCGAACCAGAGGCCGGCGATGAAGGCGAGGATGCCGAAGATCAGCGTGCCGATGGCCAGTGAGCCGCCCCGGCGGAGGTCGAAGAGGCTCCAGAAGCTGCCGGTGATCAGCGTGTCGACCGGGCTAGTTTCGGTGGTGATCGCGTAGATCGTCATGAAGCCGTAAAGGCCGACGAGCAGCATCGAGAAGGGCACGCGGAAATGGCGGTAATGCAGCAGGATCGAGGCCATGCCACCGAGGCCCAGCAGGATGGCCGCGAGCGCGCCGGAGGTGAGGCCGATCATGTCGAGGACATAGCCGATCAGCCCGCCCGCGCCGGTGGCATAGGTGCAGACCAGCACGATGGAGGGCAGGCTCATCCGGCGTTTCAGCGTGAAGTAATGCGCCGCGAACCAGCCGACGGCCATGAGCGCCGCCATGACGAACACCACCCCGCCCGCGGCGAAGGCGAAGGTCACGGCGCCCGAGGTCAGCAGGATCAGGCCGAGCGAAATGAAAATCTCGGCAAAGCCCGAAAACAGCTCGAACGGTTCGTCCTCGTTCGCGCGGCGGGCGATGCGGCCGGCGCGTTCGTGCGAGAGGGCGCTGAGGCGCGCGGCCTGGGCCTCGTCGATGATGCCGGCGGCGGTGGCGGCGCGCAGGTCGTCCTGGGTCAGGGTCATGGAAAGTCCTCTGGTCGTCTTCGCGCCAGCACTAATGGACCGTTTGGACGAAAGAAAGACCGCATTCCGCCCTGCTCTGACTGACGAACGATGCTGGCCAAGCGCTCGCTAGGCGCTGATGGTTTCCACGGTCAGGTTGCCGTTGGTGTAGACGCAGATGTCCGAGGCGATGGCCATGGCATCCCGCGCGATCTGTTCGGCGGACCTGTCGCTTTCGATCATGCCGCGCGCGGCGGCCAGCGCGTAGTTCCCGCCCGAGCCGATGGCGGCGACATCGTGTTCGGGTTCCAGAACGTCGCCCGCGCCGGTGATCACGTAAAGCTGCGAGCCGTCGGTGACGATCAGCATCGCCTCGAGCTTTTGCAGGTATTTGTCGGTGCGCCAGTCCTTGGCGAGTTCGACGGAGGCGCGTTGCAGCTGGCCGGGGGTCGCTTCCAGCTTGGACTCCAGCCGTTCCAGCAAGGTGAAGGCGTCGGCGGTGGAGCCGGCGAAGCCTGCGACCACATCATATCCGCCGGGGCTGATCCGGCGGACCTTGCGGGCGGTGCTCTTGATGACGGTGTCGCCAAGGCTGACCTGCCCGTCGCCCGCGACGACGACCTGCCCGCCCTTGCGGACGCCGATGATGGTTGTGCCGTGCCAGCCGGGGAAATCGCTCATGGTCGGGGCTCCTCTAATGTTTGGACCTATATGGAAGGGGTGAGGAGGCATGGCAACCCGGGTAGGAAAATGGGGCCGCGCATTGGCGGGCCGCGGTGCGGCGAACCTACCGTTGTTCTGAAGAGCTTTATGGTTGCCACAACCGAGAGTAGTTCAAGCGAAGCACCTAGATCTGCCCAATCGCCGTGCCGGGGGGCGGCCCGGCGATGCGCGGCGGCGCGGCTCGCCGCGCCTTTGTTCCGCGCGTGGTTCTTAAATGAAAAAGGGCCGCCCAGTAGGCGACCCCTTCGCTATTCTACTCGGCTTAGCTTCAGATCGACTCTTCGATCCAGCCTTGCAGCGCGGCCTTGGGCGCGGCGCCGGTCTTGGTCGACACGACCTCGCCGTTCTTGAAGATGAAGAGTGCGGGAATACCGCGCACGCCCAGTTGCGACGGCGAGTTGGGGTTCTCGTCCACGTTCACCTTGGCGATCTTGACCTTGCCATCCATCTCGGAGGACAGCTCTTCCAGCGCCGGGCCGATCTGCTTGCAGGGGCCGCACCATTCGGCCCAGAAATCCACCACGACGGGAATGTCGGAGTTCTTCACTTCGCTATCGAACGTGTCGTCGGTTACGGCAACGGTGGCCATCTTGCGTCTCTCCTTGAGCTCGGGTTCGACAGAGAACCTATGAACACCCGTAGGGAGCGTCAAGCTATATGGGTGTCGGCCAGCGCCTGTGTCACAAGATCGTGTGGCAGGGGCATGAGCGTGGCGGTGCGGGTCCAGAGCAGCGCGGTCTCGATGGCGCGGTCGGGATAAATCTGTTGCAGGGCATGGGCATAGGCGCCCATCTGCCGCAAGAGGCCAGAGGGAACATCGGCCGGCGTGGCGGGGACGACGGCGTTGGTCTTGAAATCGACGGCAAGGATTTTCTCGGGCGTCACGATCAGGCGGTCGATCGTGCCGTGAATCCGCCGGCCACCCAGCGCGTCGATATGGGCGGAAACCGGGACCTCGGCCAGTGCCTCGGGGGTAAAGAGCATGTGCAGGTTATCTTGCGTCAGGACGGCTTGGGCCTCGGCCAGCAAGAGGGTCAGATCCTGCCCCTGCGCGGCGTCGGGACCGTGGGCCAGGACGGAGGCGGCCCTGTCGGCCCAGTCGTCCGGGGCCAGTTGCGGCAGAACTTCCAGCAGGCGGTGCACCTGGCGGCCGCGGCGCTTGGCGGCGTCTTCGTCCAGCCCCGCCTCGCCCGGCAGCGCCTTGTCGCCGCCAAGGTCGGTGGAGGGGGCAAGGGTTTCGGGCGCGGCCGGCGCGGGCCTGGCGGGGTCGGCAAAAAAGGTGGGAAGCGTGACGGTTTCGGCCTCGGCCTTTTGGGCCGATTCAGGCTCTAGCCCGGCCCAGTTTCCGCCTTGCAGGCGCAGCCCCTGCCCCGCGTCGAAGACATGCTCGACAGCGTTCGACCGCAGCATTCCGCCGCGCACCTTGCTGTACCAGTCGCGACCTTCGCGATCGAGATCGCCCGCGGCGGACACGATCAGCCATTGCTCGGCCCGGGTCATGGCGACGTAAAGCAGCCGGTCCCGCTCGGCCCATTGCGCGTCCCGCTCGGCCGCGTCCAGGGGCTGAAGTGGCGTGGGCAGATCGTCCTTGCGGGGCCGCCACAGAGCGGTGTCGCCCGCCGCGATCAGCCTGGCCTCGACCCGCAGGTCGCGCTTGGCGCTGTCGGGCAGGATGACGATGGGCGACTCGAGCCCCTTGGCGGCGTGGGCGGTCATCACGCGGATCCGGTCGCCCGCGCCGTCCAGCTGGCGCTTGATCTCCAAATCGTCGGTTTCCATCCAGACCAGAAAGCCCGTCAGGCTGTCGACCGCGTTCTGCTCGTAGGCCATGGCCTGGGACAAGAGCGCGTCGATGCCGTCTTCCGCCTCGGACCCCAGCCGCGCCAGCAGCCGCGCGCGCCCGTCGTGGCGCGTGAGAATACGCTCGATCATGTCATAGGGGCGCAGGTAGTCGGAGGCGTCGCGCAGATCGTCGAGAATGGCGAAGGTTTCGGGAAACTCCGCCGCGCGGTCGCGCAGCGCCTGCCAGAGATAGCGTTGCTGGCGGTAATGCGCGAGATCGAAGATCTGCCCCTCGCTCCAGCCGAAAAGCGGCGACCGCAGGGCGGTGGCGAGCGACAGGCTGTCCTCGGGCGTGGCGAGGAAGGACAGGAGGGCGGCGATGTCCCGCACGGCGAGTTCCGCGCCGACGCGCAGGCGGTCGGCACCGGCGACGTTCAGCCCCTGGGATTTGCAGGCGCGGATGATCTCGTGAAAGAGGTCGGAGCGGCGCTGCACGAGGATGAGGATGTCGCCCTCGGTGATCGCGCGCGCCGATGTACCGTCCTTCGACGGCAGGGGTGTGCCCAGCATCGCCTTTATGTTCCGGGCCGTCTGCGCGGCCAGGCGCGTTGCCGGATCGCCGGGCGTCATGATGTCGACGGGGTCGTACCACTCGGGCGGGTCTTCGGCCTCTTCCTTTTCGACCGGCGGCCACAGATCGACGCGGCCCGGCATGCCGGCGTGGAACGCCTTGTGCGGTTCGCGCTGGGTAAAGCCGCTGGCCTCCAGCCCGCTAAAGGTTTCATCCACCAGCGACAGGATGGTCTGCGCCGAGCGGAAGGAAAACTCCATCTCCATGTCCTGCAAGGGCGCGTCGGTGACGTCCAGCTTGGCGCGGAAATCCTCCTTCATGCGGTCGAACCCTTCGGGATCGGCGCCCTGGAAGGAATAGATCGACTGCTTCTTGTCGCCGACGACGAAGATCGTCCGCTCCCGATCGGCGCGGGCGCCGCTGCCGCTGGTGAATTCCTGCGACAGGCGCTCGATCAGGGTCCATTGGACCGGGCTGGTGTCCTGCGCCTCGTCGACGAGGATGTGGTCGATGCCGCCGTCGAGCTTGAACAGCACCCAGTCGGCGACCTTGGGATCGTCCAGCAGGTCGCGGCTGCGCAGGATGAGGTCGTCGAAATCCAGCATCCCGCGCGCTTCCTTGGCGGCGGCATAGGCGGGCAGGAAAACCGCGGCGAAGCGATGCAGGACACGCGTCATGGCCCGGGCGTCGAGGGCGAGGCGGGTCTCGCGCGCCGCCTCGACGCGGGCCATGAAGGCGTTGAGTTTCTCTGTCAGATCGGGGTTGCTTTCGCGCAGGGCCTTGGTCGGGAAAGAGCCTATCTTGGCGGAAAACGGCGATTTTGCACTGCTGCCGGTGAGGAAGACATCCTCGAGGATCGGCAGCGCCTGGAGCGACGGGATGTCGGCCATGGTCAGCTTGACCGCTGCGGTGGCCTCCGTCTTGCTGCCCGCGGTCAGCAAGGGGAGCAGGGTGACCATCAGGTCGGCCTCGCCACCCGGAAAGACGGACGCGACGAGCGTCTGCGCGGTGTCATCCGGTTTCAGCCCGAACAGGGCGGAAAGCCGTGCATCGTCGACAGGCCGTGACAGGAGGTCCCGCTTGCCGACGATTTCCCGGGTCAGGCTCTCGAAATCCTCGCCGGTATATTGTTCGGCCACATCGTAGAGCAGCTGCGCGTCGGACCCGTTGGCGATTGTCTCGACCACCTCGGCCCGCAGCAGGGCGGCGGCGCGGTCCTCCATCTCGGTAAATTGCGGGCTGACGCCGGCCTCGAGCGGAAAACGGCGCAAGAGGGCCGAACAGAACGAGTGGATGGTCTGGATCTTGAGCCCGCCGGGCGTCTCGATGGCGACTGCGAACAGGCGGCGCGCCTCGCGCAGGCGCTCGGGCGTGATCGCGCCGTCGATGCCTAGGCCCGTCAACTGCGCTTCCAGCCTGGCGTCGGGCAGCATCGCCCACTCGCCCAGCCGGTCGAACAGGCGGTTCTGCATCTCGGATGCGGCGGCCTTGGTGTAGGTCAGGCACAGGATGTTTTGCGGGTCTGTTCCAGCCAAAAGCAGCCGCGCGACCCGGTCGGTCAGCACCTTGGTCTTGCCCGATCCGGCATTGGCCGACAGCCATGTCGAGCGCCCGGGCCGCGCGGCGTCGATCTGGCGCTGGGTGGCGTCGTCTACCATCTGCCCACCTTTTCGGGGTTCGCCGTGTCGGTGATGTCCCACTCGCCGAAGCGGGCAAGCCGGTCATAGTCGCCCTGCATGTCCCGTGTCTTCATCGCGCGGCGCGAAAGGTAGCCCTGGTTTGCATCCATGTAGCGGCTGATGAGGTCCTTCAACTCCGCCCAGACCCGATCGGGCGGGGCGTCTTCGAGGGGCGCCGGCACTTCCTTGGGGTCGCCGGTCAGCCCGATGAATACGGCGCGTTCCACCGGGCCGGGCGCCAGCTCGCCGAACCCGGCGCGTTCGGCCAGGGCGGCCTCCAGCAGAAGCTGCTTTTCGAACGCCTTTTGCGACTTGGCGGAGGGCGGCGCGCCGGTCTTGTAATCGTAGATATGCAGGCGACCGCCCGCGTCCATGTCGATCCGGTCGGCCTTGGCGGTCAGCGTGAAATCCAGCGGGTCGAGCCGCGCCGAGGCCTGTTGCTCGAACGCGGTGGGCCGGGCCAGGGTGCGGCGCTGCGTCTCGGTGTCGACGAACCACGCGGCGATGCGGGCCATGCGCGCAAGCCAGAGCGCACGCGCCTCGCCCCAGGGCACGGTTTCCGCCAGAACAGAGACTGTTTGATCGGTCAAAAAGGCGGGTGTCAGCCTCTCGGGATCATCCATCGTGGCCTTGATGACATGCTCCAGCACGTCATGCAGAACCTCGCCGCGCAGGCGGGCATCGGGCGCGCGCATCAGCGGGTCGAGCGGGCGCAGGCGCAGGATCTTTTCGGCATAGATCGCGTAGGGATCCCGGATCAGCTTTTCGATCCGGGTGACGGACAGCTCCCTGGGGCGCGTCCCGACCGGCGGGATCGGCGCGGGACGGGGGGCCGACGGGGCGGGATCGACGGCTTCGAACGCCTCGGCGCGCGCGATGGCGGTCAGGCCACGGGTCTTCATGCCCTCCAGCGCGGCCTGGCCACCTTCGGCCGGCAGGCCCTTCAGAAGGTTGGTCAGACGATTGAGCCAACGCGAGGGCACCGTCTGCGCGTCGTCGGACCGGATGGCGCGGGTGATCCACACCTCCTTTGTGGCGGTCACGGCCTGCTGGAAATCATGCGCCGCCAGGCCGATGCGCCGCTCGGGCAGCAGGAGCCCGGCCTCGTGCCGCATGGCGCGGTTCAGCCAGGGGTCGCGCGGCGGCGTCTCGGGCCAGGTGCCTTCGTTCAGCCCGGCGAGGATCAGAAGGTCGGCGCCCTGCACGCGCGCCTCGAGCGTGCCCCAGATCAGCACGCGGGGGTCGGTTTCCAGCTGCTGCCGCACGGTGCCGCGCGACAGCACCGCGTGAAACAGGTTGATATAGTCGATGGCGCGCATCGCCTGCCCGTACCCGGCGTTTTCGGCCAGTTCAGAGACGCTTTTCCAAGCTTCGCGCCCGGCATCCTCGTCCCAGAGGCGCAGCGGCGCGTCCGGCTCCGGCCCGCGCGAGATGGCCTCGGCGAGGGTCATATGCGCCTCGACACGCGCCCCCAAGGCGAGGCTTTCGGGCATGGCATTATCGAAGAAGTTGGCGCGCAGCCAGGCCAGCCAGGTGGCGAGATAGGGGTCGTCGATCTTGTCGGCCCAGGCGTCGAGCGTTTGCAGGGTCGGAACGGGCGGGCCATTGCGGCGCAGGTAAAGCTCCAGCTCTCGCGTGAGGCGCAGATGCGGGCCGCGCTGTCCCGCGCCGTGTGTCAGCGGATGTTTCAGAAGCGTCAGCAGTTGCGCGGCGTCGAGCGGCGCGTTTAGGCATTCGGCCACGTGGCGCAGAAAGCGGCCGGGCGCGGAATGGTGCAGCGGCATGCCCGCGCTGTCGTCGGGCGTAATGCCCCAGCGATCGAGCGCCGAGGCGACGCGGCGCGTGAGCGTCCGGTCGGGTGTGATCAGGGCGGCGGTCTGGCCGTCTTCGACCGCCTCGCGCAGGCGCATCGCGATGCAAAGCGCCTCAATCCGAGCCGAGGGCGCCTCCAGCAGGGTCATGTCGTCGGTGGCCGGGCCGATGTCTGCGGCAAGCGCGGGGCCGTGCGACAGCCACTCGTCCGTCACCGGCGCGGGGCGCAGCGCGAGAGAGACCAGGCGGTTGCGTTGGGGCGAGACAGGCTCTGACCCCGGCCAGTGCCGGATGATGGATGGCGGGCTGTCCAGGTCCGCCAGAAGCTGGGCAAAGCGGTATTGCGGATGGTCTTCGCTGCGGTCGGGTGTGTCCTGCAACCGGGTCCAGACGTGCTCTGGCTGATCGGCGTCGAAGCCGGGCAGGACCACCGCGCCCTGCGGCAATGTCGCCACCGTCTTCATCAACAGGCGCGTGGCCCCGCGCGAGCCGGTCGAACCGGCAAGGATGATGGGGTGGTCGGGCGGCCGGGATTGCCACATCCGGGCATAGGTTTCGATCACCCGCCTTTGGCGCGTTTCCACGTCGGGCGCATCTTCGTCGGTTTCGAAATAGGGACTGATTATACCCAGGAAGGTCTTGATGCGCTCCCAATGGCCCGACTGGTCGCCGGTGTCGATGCGCGTGATGTGGTCCGGCGTAACCCCCTCGCCGTGCATTTCGTTCATCAGCTTGGCCAGGCTGTCGGACAGGTCGTAAAGCGCGGCGCGGGGCGCAAGATCAGGCTCCTGGTCAAGCAGCGCCGCAACGACCTTGGTCAGTTCCAGCCGCCGACGAAGGGGCGGAATGGGGTCGGGGATATGGGCCAGGCCCAGCGTTTCGCCGAAATCGGTGACCAGGCTGATCCGGGGCAGCAGGCGCGCCGGCCCCGCGTCGAACAGCGCGCGGATGCGGCGGCCCATGCGGCGGGTGTTGACGATGAGATGGACGCGGGCCAGCGCCTCGGGCGGTTGGCCGGCATAGGCATGGCACAGCCCATCGATCAGCGCCCTGGGAAAATCGGCGCCGAGCGGGACGCCGAAGACGCGCGGCGTGTCCTGCGGCTCAAACATCGGTGCCTCGCAGCATGGCTTCGGCGAGGGCTATCCCCTCGGGCGTGCCCACGTCGCACCACCGGCCCGCATAGCTCACGGCGTGCAGCCGGCCTTCGTCGAGCATGCGGTTCCACAGGATGTTGAGCGAAAAGGCGCGATCCGGGATGTCGGCAAGCCCGTCGGTTTTCAGGATCTGAACGCCGGAATAGATGGCCCCGGCACCCCGGGCGGCGCGGTCATCGGGGCCGATGACGAAATCGCCCGCGCCGGCATGGCCGATGGCATTTTCCGGTGGCACGCAAAGCAGGAGCGCGTCCATCTGGCCGGGATCCCACGCCGCGGCAAGCTGTTCCAGCGGGTTGGGGCCGGCCCAGACGGCATCCGTGTTCATGGTGAAGACCGGGCCGTCACCCAGGAGCGGCAGGGCCTTGCGCAGGCCGCCGCCGGTTTCCAGGATATCGGGCTGTTCCTCGGATATCGTGATGTCGCGCCCGGCCAGGTGCGCGGCAACCTGGGCCGACAGGTAATGCGTGTTGACCACGACGCGCCGTGGCCCCTGCGCCGTGACGAGGTCGAGCGCGTGGTCGATCAGCGGCTTGCCCGCCACCTCGATCAGCGGCTTGGGCCGGGTCGCTGTCAACCGGCCCATCCGCGTGCCGAACCCGGCGGCAAAGAGCATCACTGCATCTGGGGTGTCGCGCATTTCGATTTCAGCTTTTCCATGAGGGCGGCGTCGGGCGGGGGCAGCGCGCGGTCCAGCAGCGCCTTGAGCGGGGCGAGGGCCGGATGCGCGAGATCGCGTTGCAGCAGGCCCCAGACGCGGGGGATCAGGTCGACGTAATGCGCCTTGCCGTCGCGGATGCAGAGCCGCGCGAAGACGCCGAGAATCCTCAGGTTGCGCTGGGCGCCGAGCGCCGCATAGGCGGTGGCGAAGGCCTGCGGATCCTGTGCGGTCTGGAGGGCGTATCGGTCTCGCATGTGAATTTCGAGGTCCGCCGGTACATCCCGGCGGGCGTCCTGCAACAGCGAGACGAGGTCATAGGCCCGGTGGCCCAGCATCGCGTCCTGGAAATCCAGCAGCCCGACACGGGCAACCCCCTTGCGATCGGGCAGCCACAGAAGATTCTGCGCGTGATAGTCGCGCTGGATGAGGACATCGCAGTCGGCGGCATGTTCGGCCAGAAGGTCCTGCAAACAGGCCTCGAACCCGGGCCGTTCCGTGCTATCGGTCGTGTCCGTCGCGCCGGGCACGTACCAGTCGAACACCAGCGCCGAAAGCGCGGTGGCGGTGGCCGGATCATAGGGGGCCAGCCCGTCGGGCGCCGGCTGGGCATGAAGATGCACCAGGACGTCGATTGCGGTGGAATAGAGCCTGTCCTCGAGGTCCGGGTTGCGCGGGACGATGCTGGCGAACAGCGCATCTCCGAGGTCTTCGAGCAGCAGGAACCCCGCGTCGTCGTCGCGGTGAAGGATGTGCGGCGCACTGAGGCCGACAGACGTCAGATAGGTGGCGATTTTCACGAACGGGTGGACATCCTCGCCCTTTTCCGGCGGCGCGTCCATCAGCACGGCGCGCTGGGCGTTGGAGGGCCGGATCAGGCGCAGGTAGCGCCGGTTCGAGGCGTCCCCGGCAAGGTGAGACACCACCGCGTCGCCCCAGCCGGCGTTTTCGACAAAGGCTTCGATCTGTGCGTTGCGATCAGTCATTCGACAGCTCCCCTACCCTGTCACCCCATCGCGGATCGGACCATGCGAAGTCAAGCACGCGCCGGTCGGGATCGGCCTGCGGCATGAAGGTGAGCGACAGGGCATTGGCCGGGGCCAGATCGCCAAGGCGGTCGGGCCATTCCACCAGCGCCACCGAGGTTTCGAAAGCCTCGAGCAGGCCCAGCTCGATCACCTCGTCGGGGTTGGTGAGACGGTAGAGATCGGTGTGCCAGACATCGAAACCGGGGGTCTCGTAGGTCTGGACCAGGGTGAAGGTGGGCGAGGGAACATCCTCGGGGGCGGGCAGCAGCGACTGGATCAGGTTGCGCGCAAAATGTGTCTTTCCGGCCCCGACCGGCCCGGTGAGCAGCAGCACGTCGCCGACACGCAAGACCGCACCGACCCGTCGGGCGAGCGTGGCGGTGGCCTCGGGATCGGCCAGGGTGATTTGCAGCGTTCGCGCGGGCATGGCCCGACACTACACCGCAGCGTGCCACCTGCAACACAAAGGCGGCGTCAGGCCTGTGCTTTCGCGTGTGAGCGCGACGTGCCGTGCTGTGACAGAAGCGTGATGATCGCAGAGTTTCCCGGCAGATGGCCGACCCGGCATATCAGCGTGCTGTCGTCCGGTTGCGGCAGCGTCTCTTCCAGCGCGGCGCGGTTCAGAACCGCCTGCTCCACCCGGTCCCAGACCCCGTCGCGCGACAGGGAGTCGCGGCAGACGGTCACCACCTCGCGCAGGGTCATGTCGGCGAAGGAGGCATCGGGATCAATGCCCAGCAGCTGTCGGCAGGGCCGGTTGCACAATGACACGATATTGTCCGGCCCGAAGACGATCTTGGCCTCGTCGCTGGCATCGAGGACGGCCTCGCACAGGGAAATCTGGCTGCGGAAGTGGCGGGCGAGCGAGACGTTGTCGGTGATATCCTCGAACAGGAACGCGATGGCCCCGTCCGGGTGCGGGCGCCCGGTGACGCGGTAGGTCATGCCGTTCGGCAGGTTCCAGTCCTCGAGATAGAGTCCGCCGGCGGCGCTGCTGATCATGGTCTCGATCTGGTTGCGCCAGGAGGCGTAATTCTTCGGTTCCGGCAGAACGCGGTTGTCGCGCAGGCTGTCGAAGAACTGGATCAGCGAGGGCTGCGACGACAGGATCGGCGCGGGCAGTCCGGTCAGGTCCAGGAGCGCGGGATTGAACAGCGCCAGGTTGCGGTGCCGGTCGAACACCGCAAGCCCGGTGGTGAGGTTGGCGAAGATCTTGGTCAGGGTCTGGATGAACTCGCGGCGCAGCGCCTCGGCATTGGCGACCTGCGTGACGTCGGTTGCGAACACGGCCCGAACGTCGCCGGCGCGGATATGGACCACCTCGCAGACCCTGTCTTCGGCCGTGGCCGGGCCGGGCATCCGCAGGCGCGTGGGCGTGTCCTTTGCGGTTGCCGTGTCGATCAAATGCTGTGCCTGCGCGGGGTCGTAGCCGGCGAAGACCGCGTTCTGCCAGAGCATCCGGCCGGCGGGATCAAGGATGCGCACGGCGCAGGGGGCCTTGTCGAACACCGTCTGGTAGCGCGTGATCGTGGCGCTGAGCCGCCGGGTGCGGTGCCGGTCCAGGGGCCCGGCCCGCGTCGGATCCGTCACCTGGACTCGGCCGCCATCGTTGAAGCGCGACAACGACAGCGTTGCCATGTCGTCTGCGTCGGTCGCGGGCAGGTCGCGCAACTCGCCATCGTCGAGATCCTCGAGCGATCGGGGCAGCGGCCCGAACCGGGAGCCCAGCCAACTGCGCAGGCTGGGCCATGTGCCGATGTCGCCGGAGGCAACCCCCGGCATCGTTTCGGCCGGGGTATCCTGGTCGACGAGGATGTCGTCCTGGAACACGAAGGTCGCGCGGTGCCCGAAGCCGGATGTCGTGTTTCGCGAACCGGGGGTATAGGACGACCAGGATCGGCCAAGCGCCCACAGCACGAGCAGCGAAACGGCGGCCGAGGCCATGAGCGTGGCGGCGAGAAAGAGAGGCGAAAAGCCATCCATGCAAGGCGTCCTGGTCCAAAGACGCGGCTAGCTTGCCCTTTCAAGGTTAACGGGTCGTTAACGGGGGCGATGTCAGCCCTGGATCAGCTGGTTGTCCCCCAGCGATTGCCGCCCGCGCTGGTCGTCGGTTTCAAGGCTGCTTCGCGGCCAGGAGACCTCGACGAACGCGCCGGTGCGCTCGGCATATGCTTCCTTCTTGCGCAGGTCGTCGCTGCCGTTGGCAAAGGTCAGGTCGGCGCCGGACCGTTCCAGCAGGGTCTTGGCAATGAAAAGGCCCAGGCCCATGCCTTCGTATTCGGGACGCTGGGGATCGGGACGCGGTGCGCGGCGGCGGATGAACGGCTCGCCGATCCGGCCCAGGAAGTGCTGTGGATAGCCGCGCCCGTCATCCATGATCCGGACGGTGATGGTCCGGTCGGTCCATTCGCTGTCGATCCATACCCTGTTCCGGCTGAAATCGACCGCGTTCTGGATAAGGTTGCGCAGGCCGTGGATGACCTCGGGGCGGCGCAGAACGGTGGGTTGCGCGCCCTCGTGGGCGATGTCGGCGACGATCTCGAACCGGATGTCCTTGCCGCGGTTGAGATGCGGCTCGGCGGCTTCTTCGAGCAGGGCCGAGAGGGGCGCGCGGCGCAGGTGCAGGTCGTCCTTGCCCGCGCGCCCCATGGACCGCAGGATATCGCGGCAGCGGTCGGCCTGTTCGCGGATCAGCAGGGCATCGTCGCGCAGCTCCGGGTGGTCGTCCAGCTCCTCTGCCAGTTCCGCGCTGGTCAGCTTGATCGTCGCCAAGGGCGTGCCCAGCTCGTGCGCCGCGGCGGCCACCACGCCGCCCAGGTCCGTCAGTTTCTGTTCGCGGGCCAGCGCCATCTGCGTGGCCTGCAACGCCTCCGACATGGCGTACATTTCCGAGACAATCCGGCGGGAATAGACCCCGAGGAACACCACCGCGATCAGGATCGCGACCCAGTTTCCGAACAGGAAAAGATCGGGGATGAACAGCCGTTCGCCGGTCTGCGTGGTCAGCGGCATGAAGAACCGCGTCAGCGCCGATGTGATCAGGATCGCCATCCCGCCAAGAAAGATCGTCGATCCTGCGGTCAGCGCCGAGGCCGACACCGTCACCGGGCCCACGATCAGGATCGAGAACGGGTTGTTCAGACCTCCTGTCAGGTACAGCAGCACGCCGAGCTGCAGCATGTCGAACAGGACAACCAGCAGCGTCTGGCGCTGGCTGAGGCGCTTGTTTTCCGGAAAGATGAAATACGCCGTGACATTCGAGATGATCGACAGGCCGACGAAGAAATAGCACATGCCGAAGGCGAGGCTGAGCCCAAGCACGTATTGCGCCACCAGAAGTGCCGACAGCTGGCCGGTCACCGCCCACCAGCGCAGCATGATCAGCGTGCGCAGGGGGATCGACTGTCGGCCCGAGCCGAAATCCTGTGGCGGCGCGTGGGTGTGTGCCATGCGTGATCTTGTCTCTCTTTCCTTCGGCGAAGGGTGACTTTAGATGTGCCACAGGCAAGTGGATATTCCTAGCGTGAGGGCAGGCGTCATGACACGAGTTTACGCAATTCTGGCAGGTGTGGCCGTGATCGTGCTGCTGGGTGTGACCTATTTCGTCACCCAGCGCGGCGGAAACGGGGACGATCAATTCGCGCAATGCCGGGGCGGGGCGGTGGCCGGCGGCGCCGGTGCCATCGGCGGGCCGTTCACCCTGGTCAGCGAAACCGGCGAGACGGTGACCGAAGAGGACGTGATCGACAAGCCGTCGCTGATCTACTTCGGCTATACCTTCTGCCCCGATGTCTGCCCCATCGACAATGCGCGCAACGTGGCTGCCGTCGATATCCTGGAAGAACGCGGCAAGGACGTGAAGCCGGTGTTCATCACCGTCGACCCCGAGCGCGACACGGCCGAGGTGATGCGCGAGTTCACCGATGCCTTCCACCCCGACCTTCTGGGCCTGACGGGCAGCGAGGAACAGGTGAAGGCGGCGACCACCGCCTATCGCGCCTTCTCGGCCAAGCAGGACAGCGACGATCCCGACTATTACCTCGTGGATCACTCGACCTTCACCTATCTCACCCTGCCCGAGCACGGTTTTGTCGAGTTTTTCCGGCGGGATGACACCGCCGAGCAGATGGCCGACCGTGTCCAGTGCTACTTAGATGCCAGTTGACCCTGCGATAGTTTGACGCATCATGGGGGTGGCGCTACACCTTAAGGCGCGAGCGGGAGGAGACTTGCATGACAGCCGGACAGACCGAGATCGGAGCCGACAGGACGTTGCTTCTTGTCGATGACGACGAACCCTTTCTGCGGCGCCTTGCAAAGGCGATGGAAAAGCGGGGGTTCGAGGTGGAAATGGCCGGCTCGGTGGCGGCAGGACAAGCCATCGCCACGGCGCGGCCGCCGGCCTATGCCGTCTGCGATTTGCGGCTGGAGGACGGCAATGGCCTCGACGTGGTGGAGACGATCCGTGAAAAGCGGCCCGACAGCAGGGTTGTGGTGCTGACAGGCTATGGCGCGATTGCCACCGCCGTTGCGGCGGTGAAGATCGGCGCGACGGACTACCTGTCGAAACCCGCTGACGCGACCGACATCACCAACGCGCTGCTGGCCAAGGACGACGAGATGCCGCCGCCGCCCGACAACCCGATGAGCGCCGACCGCGTGCGGTGGGAGCATATCCAGCGGGTCTATGAGCTGTGCGACCGCAATGTCAGCGAAACCGCGCGGCGGCTGAATATGCACCGCCGGACCTTGCAGCGCATCCTGGCGAAACGCTCACCGCGATAAGTCGTACCGTTTGCAAATGCGGTCGACGGTGGTGCCGTCGGCCAGCACGGTGTCGGGCAGACGCCTGTAATCCTCGAACCCCTTGCTTTGGTAATAGGTCAGGCCGCTGTCGTTGTCGGCGCGGATCGTGGCGTTGATCCATGCGTACCCGATGCGCCTGGCGCGCCGCTTGGTCGCCTCGAAGAGTTTCGAGCCGATGCCAAGTCCTGTCTGGCCCAGACGGACGAAAGTGGCGATGTCGGCGGCCTCGGGCGGCAGGTCGGGATGCGGGCCGATATGTTGAAACCCGAGCACAAGCGCGGCGTCGTCCTCGGCCAGACTCCACGCGTTTTGGCCGGGATAGAGACGCATTTCGGCCTGCATCTCTTGCGGCATAATGGCCGTCGTTCGCGCCGTGGTGCCACCCTTGGCGACGATCTCGTTCAACAGCTCGGCCATCTGTCGGGCATCGAGCGGATTGGCCTGCCGGACATGGATCATTCGGTCAGGCGCATCAGTTCGGCGTGGCGGGCGGTATAGTCGGCGCGGGCCTCCATCGGCGGGCGCAGCACGATGCGCAGGCCGTCGATGATGTCTGCCGGGGGCGTGCCGAAGAAACGAGTCGCTTCGGCCTCGGAAAAGCCGGCGATGGTCGTGGCCTCCATCCAGGCGCTGATCTTGTCGGCCTTCTTGATCATCTTCTTGACCGGCGCCGGGATCGCGGCGGGCAGGCCAAAGCGCAGATGCACCGCTGCCGCCAGCCGCTTGTCGAGCTCGTCATAGGCCGGGCCGACCGCGTTCTTCACCGGAGAGATCATGTCGCCGATCACGTATTCCGGCGCATCGTGCAAGAGCGCGGCCAGCTGCCATTTCGGCTCGGGGCGCGGAATCAGGCGGGAATAGAGCCTCTCCACGAGCAGGGAATGCTCGGCCACCGAATAGGCGAAATCGCCGTCGGTCTGCCCGTTCCAGCGCGCCACGAAGGCAAGGCCGTGGGCGATATCCTCGATCTCGATGTCGACGGGCGTCGGGTCCAGCAGGTCGAGCCGGCGACCGGACAGCATCTTTTGCCAGGCACGGGGAGGTGGCACGGCGGACTCCGTTACAAGGACGTTTTTTCATGGTTTAGGCCCGGGCCAGCCGAATTGCAAAGCCTCGCTGGCGGGGCCGTTGCCACACAAATGCCACATTTGCGCCGCACGTTGACCGCATCGCATCACTGCTGCCAACGATGCCGGGCTTTTGAGGCAATAATAACAATCGAGCACCGCCCCGCATCGACGTGACCGCGACAAAAAAACGAGGCGTGCCGGGTCTGCTGCGGCCTGCCTTTGATAAACCTGTGAAAGGAGCTTGAGATGATCAGGCAACTGACAGCGGTCTGGGCAGCATCGGGCGCAATCGTCATCGGCGCACCGGCCATCGCCGCGCAATGTGCGGACCGCGAAACGGTGGTAGAGCGGCTTGCCGCACATTACGACGAACAGCCCACCGCCGCCGGGCTGCAGACCGAGGACGACTCGCAGGCGCTGGTCGAGATATGGTCGTCGCAGAACACCGGAACGTTCACCGTGATGATGACGATGCCCGACGGCATGACCTGTATCGTGGCATCGGGCACCGACTGGCACCAGAAAGAGCCGGGCGCGCCGGTCCTCGGATCGGCAAGCTAGATCGGGTTTTCGTCAATTTGGCGTCAACCCGGGGCGCGATCCGCGCGACTGTGGATTGCCCATGTCTTGGCCGGGTGCTATCTGCCTTGCAACATTGGAATGCAAGGATCGTCGAGATGGCAAAAGACTACGTGGTCAAGGATATCAGCCTTGCCGCTTACGGGCGCAAGGAACTGGATATCGCCGAAACCGAGATGCCGGGCCTGATGGCCCTGCGCGAGGAATACGGGGCAGACAAACCGC
Source organism: Roseovarius sp. THAF8 (assembly GCF_009363735.1). Lineage (NCBI taxonomy): Bacteria > Pseudomonadati > Pseudomonadota > Alphaproteobacteria > Rhodobacterales > Roseobacteraceae > Roseovarius > Roseovarius sp. THAF8. The sequence goes on from NZ_CP045410.1 coordinate 2,397,800, forward strand.
TGAAGGGCGCGCGCATCGTCGGCAGCCTGCACATGACGATCCAGACCGCCGTTCTGATCGAGACGCTGGTGGAACTGGGCGCCGATGTGCGCTGGGCGTCGTGCAACATCTTTTCCACGCAGGACCACGCCGCGGCAGCGATTGCCGAGGGCGGCACGCCGGTCTTCGCAATCAAGGGCCAGACGCTGGAAGAGCATTGGGATTACCTCGACAAGTCCTTCATGTTCGAGGACGGGCCGAACATGATCCTCGACGATGGCGGCGACGCGACGCTCTATGTCCTGTTGGGCGCACGCGCCGAGGCGGGCGAAGACATCATCCCTACGCCGACCTCGGAAGAGGAAGAGGTCATCAAGGCGCAGATCAAGAAGCGGATGGAGGCTTCCCCCGGCTGGTTCACCAAGATCCGCGACCAGATCAAGGGCGTCAGCGAGGAAACCACCACCGGGGTCAATCGCCTCTATCAACTGGTGCGCGACGGGCAGCTGCCGTTCCCTGCGATCAACGTGAATGACAGCGTCACCAAGTCGAAGTTCGACAACAAGTATGGCTGCAAGGAAAGCCTTGTCGATGGCATCCGCCGCGCCACCGACACGATGATGGCCGGCAAGGTCGCCGTGGTCATGGGCTATGGCGACGTGGGCAAAGGCTCGGCCGCCTCGCTGAAAGGTGCCGGCGCGCGGGTGATCGTGACCGAGGTCGACCCCATTTGCGCGCTTCAGGCCGCGATGGACGGCTTCCAGGTGACGACGCTGGAGGATGTGGTGAAGACCGCCGACATCTTCGTCACCACCACCGGCAACAAGGACGTGATCCGCATCGAGCACATGCGCGAGATGAAGGACATGGCGATCGTCGGCAATATCGGCCACTTCGACAACGAGATCCAGGTCGCCAGCCTGAAGAACCACAAGTGGACCAACATCAAGGAACAGGTGGACATGATCGAGATGCCCTCGGGCAACCGCATCATCCTGCTGTCCGAGGGACGCCTGCTGAACCTCGGCAATGCCACCGGCCACCCGTCCTTCGTGATGTCCGCCAGCTTTACCAACCAGGTTCTTGCGCAGATCGAGCTGTGGAAGAACGGCGGTGAGTACGAGAACAAGGTCTACATCCTGCCCAAGCATCTGGATGAAAAGGTCGCCCGCCTGCACCTGGACCGGATCGGCGTGAAGCTGACCCAGCTGGCGAAAGAGCAAGCCGATTATATCGGCGTCTCGCCCGAAGGCCCGTACAAGCCGGAACATTACCGCTACTGAAAACGGACGGGGTTTCGCGGAAACCCCGAATATTCAGGGCCCTACCCGCCTTTCTCGGCAAAAAAATGCCGCCCCGCATCCCGCCGGGCGGCATTTTCGATTCCGGCGGGAACTATCTTCGTCCGGGCGATGTTGAGGCGACATAACGCAAAGGAGGAAGATCCAATGTATAAGACCCTGACAACTTCTGTTGCCGCCATTGCCCTGATGACCGGCGCAGCCATTGCCCAATCCGATACGGATGCCGAAGGCACGCTCACCACCGAGCAGTCGGTTGAGGCGGAAACCCAGGACACGTCGGAGCAGCTGGAACAGAGCGCCGAGAATACGGGCGAAGCTGTCGAAGACGCTGCCGAAGATTCGGCACAGGCCGTTGAAAACACGGCAGAAGACGCGGCCGAAGGTGCCGAGGACATGGCCGAAGGCGCAGCCGACGCGACTGAGGACGCAGCCGATGATGTTGCCGAATCGACCGACGAAGCCGCTGACGACATGACCGCCAGCGACGTTGCCACGGACACCGAAGCCGATGCCGAGACGTCGGACGAAAACATGGCCGCGGACACTGAAACCAATGCTGAAACCGAGTCGTCCGACAACATGGCGGCCGACACCGAAGCCGACACCGAGATGGGTGCCGGCGACGGGAACGCGGTCACCAGCACCGAAGGTGGCATGGACAGCAGCTTCAGCGGCATGCTGGTCGGCGACATCCTTGGCCAGAACGTGACCACCCAAGCCGGTGAAGACGTCGGCGAGATCGACTACATCGTGCGCCAAGGTGAAAGCCTTGCTGCCGTGATCGGCATCGGTGGCTTCCTTGGCCTGGGCGAATACACCGTCGCCATCCCGCTGGAAGAGTTCTCGATGGCCCCCGAAGGCGAAGGCATGATGCTGAGCTCGTGGACCGAGGAAGAACTGAAGGCACAGCCCGAGTTCGATGAGACCGGCGTGGAAGGTCTGGAAGACGACGTGCCGCTCGACACCGCGATGTAAATCGTACCCCTGCATCGGTACGCAGGCGCTGGGCGCTCTCCTTCGGAGGGCGCCCTTTGCGTGTCCGCATCGGGTGCCGCGCCGGGCCGTTCCGGGGAATGCCGGCGAGAATTCCCTTTGTCGGGTGTCCGTCTGTGGCTATCCTGCCCGTGGCTTTCACGCCGGAACTGAAAACACACCCCGGTGGGACGCCGGGACAGGTGGGAGAAGACTTTATGGGACGCCGTGACGAATTGATCGCAAGATATGCTGACGATTTGAAAACGAAATGCGGGATGACCCCGGACATGGACCTGTTGACCAAGGTCACGATCGGCTGCGGGCCGGCGATTTACAACGCCGACGCCGCGACCGTGGCAGCTGGCCAGGACCACGAGCTTGAAACCATCAAGGACAATTTCCTGATCAAGAAGCTGGGTCTGTCCGACGGGCCGCAACTGATGGATGCGATCAACCAGTGCATCGAAACCTACGGCAAGTCCGAGCGCAACAAGTACCGCGCGGTGATCTATTACATGCTGACCAAGCATTTCGGCAAGGAATCGGCCTACGGCTGAGACCGGCCGAGAGTGTCAGGCGCCCGCCCCCTTCGGCGGGCGTTTTCGCGTGCAACGCCTCAGCGCGACAGGCCGGGATCCCGCCCGCCCCGATTGGGAACGGATTTCACCACGATCCGCGTGGCCGGCCCGCGTGTGCCGTCCGGCGCGACAAGCACCGCGTTGAACACCGCGTCGATCCTCTGCTCCTCGGATGGCTGTCCGTCATACCACGCGTTGCCAAGGGTCAGCGTGTCGGCGGCCGCGTCGTCAAGCATGACCGGCCCTTTCGGAAACACGAAATCGTGGAACCGGCCCTCGGCCAGCGTCACCTCCGCCCCGATCTGGCCCAGCGTGAAGGGCGCGCCGGGCGGCAGCGCCAGTTCGACACTGATATAGCCCATTCCCCCGCAGAGCGACGACTCGCCCGGCGCCCCGCGCGCCAGCGACGCGTTGCGGATCACGGGTTTGGTCCGGGCCACGTACCGGGCGATCTCGTCCGGCGCCGCCGTACCCGGGCGCGGCTCGTAAGGGACGTGGAAAATCGCCGGCGGTTCACAGGCGAACCCCGCAAGCGGCAGCAGGGCACCAGCCACGAAGGCCAGAAGGATACGACATTTCATGCCACGTACTCCGACAGAAGGACGGCGCGTATCATAGCACGCCCCTGCAAAATGGGTCGCGGTTTCGCGTCTGCCGGTTCAGATTTCGGGAGTGTCGCCGTCGAAAACCCCCTAAGAGACAAGGCATCCCTGAATGTTGGGGTTGACGAATGGTGCCCAGGAGAGGACTCGAACCTCCACGTCCATACGGACACTAGCACCTGAAGCTAGCGCGTCTACCAATTCCGCCACCTGGGCAGGTGTCGTGGAGGCGCATTTAGACATCTGGCCGGGGCGTGTCAACGTCGATTCGTGCGGATAATTCGGATTGGTCAATTCGCCTTGTCGATTTCCACCATCACGTCTAGTAGAATGGAACCCAAAGGCGCAGACGGGAGCACCAACCATGTCCAGGCTTGTCACCATTTACGGCGGATCGGGGTTTGTCGGGCGGTATATCGCACGGCGGATGGCGCAGAAGGGCTGGCGCGTGCGGGTCGCGGTGCGCCGCCCGCACGAGGCGATTTTCGTCAAGCCCTATGGCGTGGTGGGACAGGTCGCGCCGGTCGCCTGCAACCTTCGCGACGATGACAGCGTGCGCTCGGTAATGCGCGGCGCGGACGCGGTGATCAACTGCGTCGGCACGTTCGACCGGCGCGGCAAGAACAACTTTGACGCCATCCAGGTGGAGGGCGCGCGCCGCGTCGCGAAGATGGCGTCGGAGACGGGCGTTGGCCGCATGGTCCAGATCTCGGCCATCGGCGCCGACGTTGACTCGCCCAGCATCTATGCCCAAACGAAAGCCAAAGGCGAAGAGGCGGTGCTGGAGCACATGCCCGAGGCCGTGATCCTGCGACCGTCGGTGATCTTCGGGCACGAGGACAATTTCTTCAACCGGTTCGCCGGCATGACCAAATTCTCGCCGGTTCTGCCCGTGGTGGGCGGCGCGACAAGATTCCAGCCGGTCTATGTCGACAATGTCGCCGAGGCCGCGGTGATGGGCGCGACGGGCGACGCCGCGCCTGGCATCTACGAACTGGGCGGGCCGGACGTGCACACCTTCCGCGAGCTGATGCAGCAGATGCTGGACGTGATCCGTCGCCGCCGACTGATCGTGAACATTCCCTTCGCGCTGGCGCGGCCCATGGGCATCGTGATGGACGGCGTGGAATTTCTCAGCGGCGGCCTGATCCCGGCACAGATCACGCGCGACCAGGTCGACAGCCTGAAGCGCGACAACGTGGTGTCGGAGGGCGCCAAGGGCCTCGATGCGCTGGGTATCCATCCCACGGCGATGGAGGCGGTGCTGTCCGATTACCTGTGGCGGTTCCGTCCATCGGGCCAGTATTCGGACATCAAGGAATCGGCGCGCAACCTGCGCCAGGGATGATCCGCCGCGCGATATTGGCGGCGCTCCTGCTTGTGTGCTCCGCGCTTGCCACCGCGGCGCAACCGATCCCGGAACAGCAGGCGCAATTGTTCCTCGACTTTGCGCGGGACGTGTCGGGCAATGACCCGCAGGTCATGTCCACCACCCGCGCGCTGATCGAAACGCCGCCCACGACGCTGGAAACCATCGGCTTTTACGGCCTCGAAGACGCCCCGGCGCCCGAGCGCACGCTGCGCGGGATCATCAGCCTGCTCGACGCGCAGGGGCATCTGATTGGAATCGAGGACAAGTACATCTTCGAGATGCCGCTGGTGCTGGAACAGCAGGGGCTGGCCGATTTCGCGGGCGATCCGCGCAAGGATGTGATGCGCCTGTTTCCGGGTGAGGTAGACCCTGACTCCGGGCCGACGGCGGATCAGTGGCGCGCCTTCCGCCACGGGTTCGGCGGCCATGTTCGCGCGATCGAGAAAGCCATGGCGCGCAAGGGGCATGTGCTCATGTCGCTGGATCTGCCGCTGGGCGACACGTTGCACCTGTGGTGCGCCTCGCCCGAGATGGCCGAGAAGTGGCGCGGCACGGCGCTATACTTCGGGATCAACACGGTGACGGAGCGGCACTTTTCCACCGTCACGGTCAGCGTGACCGATCCCGCCTGGGACGATTACTGGGGGTTCCTGACCTATGCGCTGTTCATCCCCGAGCGCTATAGCGCGGTGCCGGATTACGAATAGGCCACGACCAGCAGCACGAGGCCAAGGACGATCCGGTAGATCACGTAAGGCGTAAACGACACGCTGCGCAGGAGCCGCATCATCAGGGTCAGCGCCAGCAGCGCCGACACGAAGGCGAACGCGGCGGCGATGGCGCTGTCGCGGATCAGCCCGATATTGGCGGTGTAGACCGCCTCTGCCCCCAGGAACACGCCGCTTTCAATGATCACGGGGATCGACATCAGCATCGAAAGTCGCGCCGCGTCGGACCGGCCATAGCCCATGAATCGCGCGCCGGTGATCGTTATCCCTGATCGCGACGTGCCGGGGATCAGCGCGATGGCCTGCCAGACGCCCATCACCATGGCATCGCGCAACGACCAGTCGCGCGCCTCGCGCGTTGCCTCGCCGGCCTGGTCGGACCAGTAGAGCACGATGCCGAAGACCAGCATCGTCCAGCCGATCACGGCGATCGACCGCATGTCGTCGTCCAGCCCCGTCATTTTCAAGAGCACGCCAAAGGCCACCACGGGGATCGACGACACGATCAGCAGGAAGGCCAGCTTGGACCCTTCCGTGTCGATCCGCCCCGTGACGGCGCGGGGCAGGCCCGACAGCGCCAGTTTCACATCGGACCAGAAATACAGGATCACGGCGAAGAGCGTGCCGACATGCACCGCCACGTCGATCGCCTGTCCCTGGTCGTCCAGTCCGGTCAGGCCCGGCAATAGAATGAGGTGCCCCGAGGACGACACCGGCAAGAACTCGGTGATCCCCTGAATCACGGCCACAAGGATGAGGTGGAAAAGCGGCATCTGCTCTGCTTCGTCTTTTTTTCTTAGCTATACTGCAAAGTGGATCAGAGGAAAGCGCGCATTTAAGTCCGGTTCGGACCTAAGTTTTTGATCAAACTTGACGCGAGCAGGGTCGGCAGATAAAAATAATGGAATATAGGTCAACTGTGCTGACTTTATTTTATCGTGACCTTGCACTAGACCATGTAGACCGAGGCGATCTTTGGAGAGAATCGTGGCAAAAACACCGATGCTGAAATTCGTGTCCGTCGAGCGGGACATGCCCACCAAGCGTACCGCTGATGCGCGCCGGGAAGATTTCAACGAGATCTATGCCGAATACGCCGACGAGAAGGCGAAAGAGCAGTCCGGCCGGTGCAGCCAGTGCGGCGTGCCCTATTGCCAGAACCATTGCCCGCTGCACAACAACATCCCCGACTGGCTGCGCCTGACCGCCGAGGGGCGGCTCCGGGAGGCCTACGAGGTCAGCCAGGCGACCAACACCTTCCCCGAGATCTGTGGCCGCATCTGCCCGCAGGACCGCCTGTGCGAAGGCAATTGCGTGATCGAGAAATCGGGCCACGGCACCGTCACCATCGGCGCGGTCGAGAAATACATCACGGACACCGCCTGGGAGGAAGGCTGGGTGCAACCCATCGCGCCCCTCCAGGAGCGCGAGGAAAGCGTCGGCATCATCGGCGCGGGCCCCGGTGGCCTTGCGGCGGCGGATGTGCTGCGCAATGCCGGCGTGCAGGTCACGGTCTATGACCGCTACGACCGCGCCGGCGGGCTGCTGACCTATGGCATCCCCGGCTTCAAGCTGGAAAAACACGTGGTCATGCGCCGCAACGACCAACTGGAAAAAGGCGGCGTCGAGTTCGTGCTGAACTGTGACGTGGGCACCGACATCACCTTTGACGAGATTCGCCGGAAACACACCGCCGTCCTCATTGCGACGGGTGTCTACAAGAGCCGCGAATTGCCCGGCCCCGGCGCCGGTGCCGCCGGCATCGTGCGGGCCATCGACTACCTGACCGCGTCGAACCGCAAGAGCTTTGGCGACGATGTGCCCGAGTTCGAAAGCGGCGAGCTGAATGCCGAAGGCAAGCGCGTGGTGGTCATCGGCGGCGGCGACACCGCGATGGACTGCGTGCGCACCGCGATCCGCCAAGGCGCCACGTCGGTGAAGTGTCTCTATCGCCGCGACAGGGCCAACATGCCGGGCTCGCAACGCGAAGTGATGAACGCCGAGGAAGAAGGCGTGGAATTCGAGTGGCTTTCCGCCCCCAAGGCGTTCCACGGCGACCCGGTGACCTCCGTCAAGGTGCAGCAGATGCGCCTTGGCTCGCCCGACGCGACGGGCCGGCAAAGCCCCGAGGAAATCGAGGGCGCGGATTATGACGAACCCGCCGACCTGGTGATCAAGGCGCTGGGCTTCGAGGCCGAGGAGCTGCCGACGCTGTGGGGCCAGGACGAGCTGACCGTGACCCGCTGGGGCACCATCCGCGCCGAGTTCACCAGCGGCAAGACGTCCCTGCCGGGCGTCTATGCGGTGGGCGACATCGTGCGCGGCGCGAGCCTGGTGGTCTGGGCGATCCGCGACGGGCGTGACGCCGCTGCGGCAATCCTTGAAGAAATGGACGCCGGCGCAACGGCGGTGGCGGCGGAATAAGCGTATTTCGCTAGCTTAGAGACTGTTTTCCGGGCCACGCCCGCACCCACTGAAAGGGTATTGTGATGACCAAATTCGATGCAAACTGGGCCTCGCGCGAAGAGCAAAAGCGCAAGTGGATGGCCGAGAACGGCATGTATTCCGAAGAGGAAGAGCATTCCTCCTGCGGCGTCGGCCTGGTGGTGTCCGTCAATGGCAAGGCCAGCCGCAAGGTGGTCGAGGCCGGGATCGACGCGCTCAAGGCGATCTGGCACCGGGGCGCCGTCGATGCCGACGGCAAGACCGGCGACGGCGCGGGCATTCATATCCAGATCCCCGTGCCGTTCTTCTATGACCAGGTGCAGCGCACCGGCCACGAGCCGCGCGAGAACCAGTTGCTGGCGGTGGGCCAGGTGTTCCTGCCGCGCACGGATTTCGGGGCGCAGGAAACCTGCCGGACCATCGTGGAAACCGAAGTGCTGCGCATGGGCCATTACATCTATGGCTGGCGCCACGTGCCGGTGGACATCAGCGTGCTGGGCGAAAAGGCCAACGCCACCCGCCCCGAGATCGAGCAGATCCTGATTTCCAACGCCAAGGGCATCGACGAAGAGGATTTCGAGCGCGAGCTTTACGTCATCCGCCGCCGGATCGAGAAAGCCGCCGCCGCGGCGGGCGTGGGCCAGCTCTATATCGCGTCGCTCAGCTGCCGCAGCATCATCTACAAGGGCATGATGCTGGCCGAACAGGTCGCGGAGTTCTATCCCGATCTCAAGGACGAGCGTTTCAAGTCGAACTTCGCCATCTATCACCAGCGCTATTCCACCAATACCTTCCCGCAATGGTGGCTGGCGCAACCCTTCCGGATGCTGGCCCATAACGGCGAAATCAACACGCTGAAGGGCAACACCAACTGGATGAAAAGCCACGAGATCCGCATGGCCTCGCAATCCTTTGGCGACATGGCCGAGGATATCAAGCCGATCATCGCCCAAGGATCGTCGGATTCCGCCGCGTTAGATTCTGTATTCGAGGTTCTGGTGCGCGCCGGGCGCTCTGCCCCGATGGCCAAGACCATGCTGGTGCCAGAAAGCTGGTCGAAGCAGGCCGAGGAGCTGCCCGTCGCGTGGCGCGACATGTATTCCTACTGCAACTCGGTGATGGAGCCGTGGGACGGCCCCGCGGCTCTTGCCATGACCGATGGCCGCTGGGTCTGTGCCGGGCTCGACCGGAACGGGTTGCGCCCGATGCGCTATGTCGTGACGGGCGACGGCCTGGTGATCGCCGGGTCCGAGGCCGGGATGGTCCCGATCGACGAGGCGACCGTGCGTGAAAAAGGCGCGCTGGGCCCGGGTCAGATGCTGGCCGTCGACACCCAGAAGGGGCTTCTTTACCACGACACCGAGATCAAGGACAAACTGGCGCGCGCCCTGCCCTTCGACGAGTGGGTGGGCAAGATCACCGACCTCGACGAGCAACTGGCCGGCGTGACCGAGACGGCCACATGTTCGGGCACCGACCTGCGCCGCCGCCAGATCGCCGCGGGCTATTCCGTGGAAGAGCTGGAACAGGTCCTCGCCCCCATGGCCGAGGACGGCAAGGAAGTCGTGGCCAGCATGGGCGACGACACGCCCAGCGCGGTCCTGTCCAAGAAATATCGCCCGCTCAGTCACTATTTCCGCCAGAACTTCAGCCAGGTGACCAACCCGCCGATCGACAGCCTGCGCGAATTTCGCGTCATGAGCCTGAAGACGCGGTTCGGCAACCTCAAGAATGTGCTGGACGAGTCGAGCGCCCAGACCGAGATCATGGTGCTGGAAAGCCCGTTCGTTGGCAACGCGCAGTGGCAGGCCATGCTGGAATGCCTGAACGCCGACCTGTGCGAGATCGACTGCACGTTCGAATCCGGCAAGGGCGCGCTGAAGGCCGGGCTGGAACGCATCCGCGCCGAGGCCGAGGATGCCGTGCGCTCGGGCGCCGGGCATATCGTTCTGACCGATCAGGGCGTTTCCGAGACGCGCATCGCCATGCCGATGATCCTGGCAACCAGCGCGGTGCACAGTCACCTGACGCGCAAGGGCCTGCGCACCTTTACCAGCCTGAATGTCCGTTCGGCGGAATGCATCGACCCGCATTACTTTGCCGTTCTGATCGGCGCGGGCGCAACCGTGGTCAACGCCTACCTCGCCGAGGACAGCCTGGCCGACCGGATCGAGCGCGGCCTGCTGGATTGTTCTCTGACCGAGGCCGTGGCGCGCTATCGCCTCGCCATCGACCAGGGCCTGCTGAAGATCATGTCGAAGATGGGCATCAGTGTCATCTCGTCCTATCGCGGCGGCCTGAATTTCGAGGCGGTGGGGCTGAGCCGCGCCATGTGCGCCGAGTACTTCCCCGGCCTCACCAGCCGCATTTCCGGCATCGGCATCAGCGGCATCCAGGCCAAGCTGGAGGAAATCCACGCCACCGCCTTCCGCGGCGGCAAGAACGTGCTGCCTATCGGCGGTTTCTACAAGTCGCGCAAATCGGGCGAGACCCACGCTTGGGGCGCGCAGACCATGCACATGATGCAGATGGCCTGCAACAAGGCCAGCTTCGAGCTTTGGAAACGCTATAGCCAGGCGATGCAGGCCAACCCGCCCATCCACCTGCGCGACCTCATGGCGATCAAGCCCATGGGCGAGGCCGTGCCGCTGGAAGAGGTGGAAAGCGTCACCGCGATCCGCAAACGCTTCGTCACGCCGGGCATGTCGCTGGGGGCGCTTTCCCCCGAGGCGCACAAGACCCTGAACGTCGCCATGAACCGCATCGGCGCGCGCTCCGACAGTGGCGAGGGCGGCGAGGATCCTGCGCATTTCGTGCCCGAACCCAACGGCGACAATCCCAGCGCCAAGATCAAGCAGGTGGCCTCGGGGCGCTTCGGTGTGACGGCGGAATACCTCAACCAATGCGAAGAGCTTGAAATCAAGGTGGCCCAGGGCGCCAAGCCTGGCGAGGGCGGGCAGCTTCCGGGCATGAAGGTGACCAAGCTGATCGCGCGCCTGCGCCACTCGACCGAGGGCGTGACGCTTATTTCACCTCCGCCGCACCACGACATCTATTCGATCGAGGACCTGGCGCAGCTGATCTATGACCTCAAGCAGATCAACCCGACCGTGAAGGTCTGCGTCAAGCTGGTCTCGCAGTCGGGCGTCGGCACCATCGCCGCCGGTGTCGCCAAGGCCAAGGCCGACGTGATCCTGATTTCGGGTCACAACGGCGGCACGGGTGCGTCCCCCGCCACGTCGATCAAGTATGCCGGCCTGCCCTGGGAAATGGGCCTGACCGAGGCGCACCAGGTTCTGTCGATGAACAACCTGCGCGACCGCATCACCCTGCGGACCGATGGCGGGCTGCGCACCGGGCGCGACATCGTCATGGCCGCGATGATGGGGGCCGAGGAATACGGCATCGGCACCGCCGCCCTGATCGCGATGGGCTGCATCATGGTACGTCAGTGCCAGTCCAACACTTGCCCCGTGGGCGTGTGCACGCAGGACGAGTCGCTGCGCGAAAAGTTCACCGGCAATGCCGACAAGGTGGTGAACCTGATCACCTTCTACGCGCAGGAAGTGCGCGAGATCCTCGCCAGCATCGGTGCGCGCAGCCTCGATGACGTGATCGGCCGTGCCGACCTGCTGACCCAGGTCAGCCGCGGCTCGGCGCATCTGGACGATCTCGACCTCAACCCGATGCTGATCACCGTGGATGGCGCGCAGCACATCACCTATGACCGCAACAAGCCGCGCAACGACGTGCCCGATACGCTGGACGCCGAGATCGTGCGCGACGCCGCGCGGTTCCTAAACGATGGCGAGAAGATGCAGCTGCACTACGCCGTGCAGAACACGCACCGCACCGTGGGCACCCGCGTCAGCAGCCATATCGTCCGCAACTTCGGCATGCGCAACGCGCTGCAACCCGATCACCTGACGGTCAAGCTGACAGGCTCGGCGGGCCAGAGCCTTGGCGCCTTCGCCGCGCCGGGGCTGAAGATCGAGGTGTCGGGCGATGCCAACGACTATGTCGGCAAAGGTCTGTCGGGGGCGACCATCGTGGTGCGCCCGCCCATGGTCAGTCCGCTGGAGGCGGCGGAGAACACGATCATCGGCAACACCGTCCTTTACGGGGCGACCGCGGGCTATCTCTTTGCCGCCGGCCGCGCCGGTGAACGCTTTGCCGTGCGCAACTCGGGCGCCAGGGTGGTGATCGAGGGCTGCGGCAGCAATGGCTGCGAATACATGACCGGCGGCATGGCCGCGATCCTCGGGCCGGTCGGCGCGAACTTTGCCGCGGGCATGACCGGCGGCATGGCCTTCCTCTATGATCCCGAAGGCGCGACCGACAAGCTGATCAACCGTGAATCCGTGGTGACCTGCCCGGTGACCGAACTGCACTGGCTGACCGAGCTGAAGGACCTGATCGAACGCCATGCCGAGGAAACCGGCAGCCTCAGAGCGCGCGAGATCCTGCAATACTGGGACGCCGAAAAGGACAAGTTCGTCCAGGTCTGCCCGAAGGAAATGCTGGGTAAGCTGGAGCATCCGATCGGCATCGAGGACAGCGCCATTCCGGCGGAATAGGGTCTGATATCGTATCCGGCCGGGGGCGGGTCCGCCTTGCCTCCGGCGCGGATACGGTCCGCCGGAACAAAGTGCCGATTGACCATCGGACCCCGGTTTGCACTATTGCGGGCAGCGATGGCCAGGAAAACGAGCAGCAGAAAATCCAGACCCTCGGTGATGGACCGGATCGCCGCCCCCGTCCTGTGGGCGCGGGTCTGGGTCGTGCGCCTGTTCCTGATCGTGGTGGTGATCGTCTGCGGCACGGTCCTGGTGCATCGCTGGTTCGCGCCGCCCGATACGCTCTACATGAAACAGGAGGCCTTTCGCCTGGGCGAGATCCGGCACCGATGGGTGCCGCTCGGCGACGTGGCGCCCGTGATGGCGCGCGCGTTGGTGGCGGCAGAGGACGCCAATTTCTGCCTGCACTGGGGCTTTGACATGAACGCCATCCGCGACGCGCTGGAAGACGGCAGCGGGCGCGGCGCGTCGACCCTCAGCCAGCAGGTGGTCAAGAACGTCTATCTCTGGCACGGGCGCAGCTGGACCCGAAAGGCGCTCGAGGCCGGGCTGACCCCGGTGGTCGAGCTGTTCTGGTCCAAGCGGCGGATCATCGAGGTCTACCTGAACGTGGCGGAGTTCGACGAGGGGATCTTCGGCATCGACGCCGCCGCCCGGCATTATTTCGACGTCGCCCCCGACGCGCTGAGCGACGTGCAGGCGGCGCGGTTGGCCGCCGTCCTGCCCAATCCCAAGGACCGCTCCGCGTCCCGGCCCAGCGATGCCACGCGCCGGCGCGCCGCCGGCATCATGGACGGGGCGGCCACGATTCGCCGTGACGGGCGCGCGGCGTGTTTCGAGGATTGAAATGGACGCGCTTACAGGGCATTGAAGGACTGATTTCGCAAGATGACCGGACCCCCAATGGCCAAGCTCTATCACGTTCCACTCTCGCCCTTCTGCCGCAAGGTGCGGCTATGCCTCGCCGAGAAGCGGATCGAATGTGAACTGGTGGAGGAACGCTACTGGGAAGCCGACCCCGATTTCCTGCGCCGCAACCCGGCGGGCAAGGTGCCGGTGCTGCGGCTGGACGGCATGACCCTGTCGGAAAGCACGCCGATCTGCGAGTACCTCGAAGACAAGCACCCCGAGCCCGCCCTGATGCCCAAGGCGCACGAGGGCCGCTACGAGGTGCGCCGGCTGGTGGCGTGGTTCGACGACAAGTTCCATCACGAGGTGACGTCGAAACTGCTCTACGAGCGGGTGAACAAGAAGGTGATGGGCAAGGGCTTTCCCGACAGCACCAACGTCAAGGCGGGCGCCAAGGCGATCAAGTTCCACCTCGATTACATGGCGTGGCTGCTGGACCGCCGCCGCTGGCTGGCCGGCGACGTGATGACCCTGGCCGATTTCGCCGCCGCGGCGCACCTGTCGAGCCTCGACTATATCTCCGACGTGGACTGGAACCGCTCGGACGTGGTCAAGGACTGGTACGCCAAGATCAAGTCGCGCCCGGCCTTCCGCAACATCCTGGCCGACCAGGTGCCGGGTTTCCCACCGCCGGCGCATTATGCCGATCTTGACTTTTAAGGGGCTTTGCCCCTCGGCCTGCGGCCTCACCCCAGGATATTTCTGGCCAGAGAAAGAGCCATGGATGGGCTGAAACAGAGACTGGTGGCGCAGGCCTTGGCCGAAGGCTTCGCCCTGTGCCGCGTGTGCCGTCCGGGCGATGTGCCGCAAGTGCCCGCGCGGTTGGCGGCCTTTCTGGACAAGGGCTATCACGGACAGATGGATTGGCTGGCCGACCGGGCGCACTGGCGCGGCGCGCCCGATGTGCTGTGGCCCGAGGCGCGGTCGGTGATCATGCTGGGCGAAAGCTATACGCCCGAAGGTGACCCGATGGCAACCCTGGAGGACCCTGCGGTCGGAACCGTTTCAGTCTATGCCCGCAACCGCGACTACCACGACATCGTGAAAAAGCGGCTGAAGCGCCTGGCGCGCTGGCTGATCGCCGAAGCGGGTGGCGAGGTGAAGGTCTTCGTGGACACCGCGCCGGTCCCGGAAAAACCCCTGGGCGAGGCGGCGGGCCTCGGGTGGCAGGGCAAGCACACCAACCTCGTGAGCCGCCAGATGGGCAGCTGGTTCTTCATCGGGTCGGTCTTCACCACGCTTGAAATAGACACTGATCCTGCCGAAGAGGATCATTGCGGCTCTTGCCGCGCCTGCTTGGATATCTGTCCGACCGATGCGTTTCCGGCACCCTACCAGCTGGATGCACGGCGGTGCATTTCCTACCTGACGATCGAGCACAAGGGCCCGGTGGACGGAGAGTTGCGCGAAAGGATGGGCAACCGGATCTATGGCTGCGACGATTGCCTTGCCGTCTGCCCGTGGAACAAGTTCGCGGTCGAGGCGACGGAGCTGCGCTATCACGCCCGCGACGATCTGGTTGCCCCGCCGCTGGCAGAGTTGGCGAAACTGGATGACGCCGGGTTCCGGGCGCGGTTTTCGGGCAGCCCGATCAAGCGGATCGGGCGCGACCGTTTCGTGCGCAACGTGCTCTATGCCATCGGCAACTCGGGCCGGCCCGACCTGGCGCCGGTGGCGCAGGATTTGTGCGACGATCCCGATGCAACCGTGGCCGATGCGGCGCGATGGGCGGTAAAGCGGCTCGATCATGCCGCAAACGGGCGCGATTAGCCCGCGGTTTGGCGGTAACCGAACCGCGGACGAAAGGAACCATCATGGCGATACTTCTGGGCGTGGATACCGGCGGCACCTATACCGACGCCGTCCTGGTGCGCGACGAGCGCGAGGTGATCGCCAGCGCCAAGGCCCTGACCACGCGGCAGGACCTGTCCATCGGCATCGGCGATGCGATCGAGGCCGTGCTGACCCGAAGCGGCATAACGCCCAATCAGATCGGGCTTGCCTCGCTGTCGACCACGCTGGCCACGAATGCGTTGGTCGAGGGGCAGGGCGGGCGCGTCGGGCTGGTCTATATCGGCTTTCGCGAGCGCGACCTTGACATGCACGGCCTGACAGAGGCGCTGGCCGGGGATCCGGCCCTGGTGCTCGGCGGCGGGCACAACCATGCGGGCAGCGAGGCGGCGGCGCTGGATGAAACCGCACTTTCGGCATGGTTAGAGACTGATTTGGGTGCCTCCGCCTTCGCCATCGCCAGCCAGTTCGCCACCCGCAACCCCAGCCACGAGCTGCGCGTGGCCGAGATGATCCGCGCCGCGACCGGCAAGCCCGTCAGCTGCTCGCATCACCTGTCGGCCAAGCTGAACGGGCCCAAGCGGGCACTGACCGCGCTCTTGAACGCCCGCCTGGTCGGCATGATCGCCCGGCTGATCGAAAAGGCCGAAGGCACGCTGACCCGCTTCGGCATCGACGCTCCGCTGATGGTGGTGCGCGGTGACGGTGCTTTGATCTCCAGCGCGCAGGCGCGGGAACGCCCCATCGAGACCATTCTCAGCGGTCCGGCGGCCAGCATCGTCGGGGCGCGTTGGATGACCGGCGCCGATCACGCGCTGGTCTCCGACATTGGCGGCACCACCACGGATGTCGCCGTTCTGCGCGATGGTCGTCCCATGATCGACCCGGCGGGCGCGCAGGTCGGGCCGTGGCGCACCATGGTCGAGGCGGTCGCCATGCGCACCACCGGCCTTGGCGGCGACAGCGAGGTGCACGTGATCGACGAAGGGCTGGTGGGTGGCGTCACGCTCGGCCCGCGACGGGTGATCCCGGTCAGCCTGATCGCGCTGGAAGATCCGGCCGCCCTGCACGCGGTGCTGGACGACCAGCTGCGCAACGACACGCCGGGCGAACATGACGGGCGCTTCGTGCGCCTCGTGCCGGGGGTCGAGGCCGACGGGCTAGGGTCGAAAGACACCGCCCTGCTGGAGCGGATCGGCACGGGTGTGAAACCGCTGGGCGCGGTGCTGCGCAACCGGATGGACAGCGCGGCGCTGCGTCGGCTTGTGGCACGGGGCCTCGTGCAGGTCGCGGGCGTGACACCATCCGATGCCAGCCACGTTCTGGGGCGGCTCGATGCCTGGGATGCCGAGGCGGCGCGCAAGGCCGTGCAACTGGTCGGGCGCAAGCGTACCGGCACTGGCAACCGTCTGTGCCCCGAGCCTCAGGCGATGGCGCAGATGATTGTCGATCAGTTGACCGACCAGACGAGTCTGGCCTTGTTAGAGACTGCTTTTGCCGAGGACGATGAAGACTTCGGCCTGCCCCCGGCGCAACTGGCACGGCATGTCCTGATGCAGAAGGGGCTGGACCGGCATCGCGGGCTGGTGCGTCTCGACACCGGCCTGAACGTGCCGGTGATCGGGCTGGGCGCCTCGGCCAGCAGCTACTATCCGGCGGTGGGCGCTCGCCTGGGCTGCGACATGATCCTGCCCGAACATGCCGGGGTCGCCAACGCCATCGGCGCGGTGGTCGGGCGCGTCACGATCCGGCGGCAAGGCACCATTACCAGCCCCGCCGAGGGCCGGTTCCGCGTGCATCTGGAAACCGGGCCGGAGGATTTCGTTGAGTCAGACAAAGCCATGGAAAGGCTCGAAGACGTCTTGAAATCCGATGCCCGCCAGACAGCCCTCGCCGCCGGCGCCGAGGACCTTCAGACGGACATTACCCGCGACATTAAGACCGCGCAGGCCGAGGGACGGGACGTATTCCTCGAAGCCACCATCACCGTCGAGGTCAGCGGGCGGCCCCGCATCGCCTCGTGACCGGGCCACCCATCTGACGGCTGCGCTTGTGATCGGCGGCTGTTACATTGAGAATGTGAAGAACAGTGAAAGCGAGGGGGGCGCACCATGCGGGCGGCCGAGAAATTTGACGCGGATATTGCCGGGCGCCTCGACGGGCTGCGCGACGACGGGCTTTACAAGACCGAGCGGGTCATCACTTCGATGCAGGCCGGCGAGGTGACGCTGGAAGGCGGGCACGCGGTGGTGAACCTCTGTGCCAACAACTATCTCGGCTTGGCCGATGATCCGGAGGTGATTGCCGCCGCGCATGACGCGCTCGACCGTTACGGGTTCGGCATGGCCAGCGTGCGCTTCATCTGCGGCACGCAGGAGGAGCACAAGGCGCTCGAGGCGCGGATCGCTGGCTTCCTGGGGACCGAGGACAGCATCCTGTACGCCGCCGCTTTTGACGCGAACGCGGGTTTGTTCGAGACGCTTCTGGGCCCCGAGGACGCGATCATCTCCGACGCCCTGAACCATGCCAGCATCATCGACGGTGTGCGCCTGTGCAAGGCGCAGCGCTATCGCTATGCCAACAGCGACATGGCGGATCTGGAACGCTGCCTGAAAGAGGCGGAAGGCGCGCGCCATCGCCTGATCGCCACCGATGGGGTGTTCAGCATGGATGGCTATATCGCCAGGCTGGACCGGATCTGCGACCTGGCCGAGCGGTACGATGCGATGGTCATGGTCGACGATTGCCACGCCACCGGGTTTCTGGGCGACACCGGGCGCGGCAGTCACGAACATTGCGGCGTCATGGGCCGTGTCGACATCCTGACCGGCACGCTGGGCAAGGCGATGGGCGGTGCCTCGGGCGGCTATACCGCGGCCAGCGCGCCGGTGGTGGACTGGCTGCGGCAACGCTCGCGGCCTTACCTGTTTTCCAACACGCTGGCCCCGGTCATTGCCGCCGCCTCCCTGCGCGTCCTCGACCTGCTGGAGGCACGCGGCGACGATCTGCGCGGCCAGCTTTGGGACAACGCCGCCTATTTCCGGGAGCGGATGGGCAAGCTGGGCTTCGAACTTCTGCCCGGGCAGCACGCGATTATCCCCGTCATGTTGCGCGACCCCAAGCTGGCGCAGGAGATGGCCAAGCGGCTCAATGACCGCGGCGTCTATGTCACCGCCTTCAGTTTTCCGGTCGTACCGCGCGAACAGGACCGCATCCGCACCCAGATGAGCGCCGCCCTGACTCGTGACATGCTGGACCGCGCCATCGACGCGTTCGAGGCGGTGGGCCGCGAGCTGGAGGTCATCGCGTGACCGTGCTGCCCTCTGTGATCGAGGCCATGGGTGACACGCCCATGGTCGAATTGAGCCGTATCAGAGACGCATTGCACTTGGATGGCCGCATCCTCGCCAAGCTCGATTACCTGATGCCCGGCTTTTCCAAAAAGGACCGCGCGGCACGGGCGATCATCGAAGGCGCGCGCGCCACGGGCGAGCTTGCCCCGGGCCAGACCGTGGTGGAATTGACCTCGGGCAACATGGGCACGGGGCTGGCCATCGTCTGCGGCGTGCTGGGCCATCCGTTCGTCGCGGTGATGAGCGAAGGCAATTCCGAGGAACGCGCCCGGATGATGCGCAGCTTGGGGGCCGAGGTCATCCTCGTCCCGCAGGCCCAAGCCAGCCGCAAGGGCGAGGTCTCCGGCGCGGATCTCGCTCTGGTCGATGCCGCCGCGCAGGAAATCACCGCAGAGCGGGGCGCCTACCGCGCCGACCAGTTCGAGCGGGCGGGCAACCCCCTGTCGCACGAGATGGGCACCGGCCCCGAGATCTGGGCGCAGTCGGGCGGCACGGTCACCGCGTTTTGCGACTTCATCGGCTCGGGTGGCACGCTGGCCGGGGTGGCGGCTTATCTTGGCCCAAATGGCGTGCGCTGCTACGGAATCGCCCCCGACAAACCCGGCCATCCGATCCAGGGTGGCGGCTATTCCATGCCGGACCTCACGCATCTGAAATCCGCCGATCTGGCTGGAACAGTCACTGTTTCCGGCCTCGACGCCGCCGAGGCCGCCCGCCTGCTGGCCCGCACCGAAGGCATATTCGCCGGCTATTCCGCCGGCGCCAACCTTGCCGGCGCGATTCAGCTGTTGGGCGGGCTGGAACAGGGCGGCACCATCGCTATCGTGATGTGCGACAGCGGCCTGAAATACCTCAGCACCGATTTGTGGGACTAGACCATGCAGAACCAGATGAAAGCCCTCGTGAAGGCCAAGCCCGAACCGGGCCTGTGGATGGAACACGTCCCGGTCCCCGAACCGGGGCCGAGCGACGTGCTGATCAAGGTGAAGAAGTCCGCCATTTGCGGCACCGACGTGCATATTTGGAAATGGGACGAATTCAGCGCCAAGACCGTGCCGGTGCCCATGGTCGTGGGCCATGAATTCGTCGGCGAGATCGTTGATATGGGCCGTGCCGCGATGAAATACCGGATCGGCCAACGGGTCAGCGGCGAGGGGCATATCGTCTGCGGCGCCTGCCGGAACTGCCGCGCCGGGCGCGGGCATCTCTGCCGCAACACCAAGGGGGTGGGCGTTCACCGCCCCGGCAGCTTTGCCGAGTATCTGTGCATCCCCGAATCCAACGTGGTGCCCATCCCCAAGGATATCCCGGACGAGATCGCCGCCATCTTCGACCCGTTCGGCAACGCCGTGCACACCGCCCTGTCCTTCGATCTTGTGGGCGAGGACGTTCTGGTCACCGGCGCCGGCCCCATCGGCATCATGGGCGCGCTCGTGGCGCAGAAGGTCGGCGCGCGGAAAACCGTGATCACCGATATCAACCCGTATCGCCTGAACCTTGCCCGCGAGATGGGGGTGCAGCACGTAGTCGACGCAAGCCGCGAACAGCTGCGAGACGTGATGGACGAAATCGGGATGACCGAAGGCTTCGACGTGGGCCTGGAAATGTCCGGCGCGTCGGCGGCCATGCAGCAGATGATCTCGCGCATGAACAACGGCGGCAAGGTCGCCCTCCTGGGCATTGCGCCCACCGAGTTTCCGGTCGACTGGAACACCGTCATTTTCAGGATGCTGCATATCAAGGGCATCTACGGGCGCGAGATGTACGAGACATGGTACAAGATGATCGCGCTGGTGCAGTCGGGGCTGGACGTCTCGGGCCTGATCACGCACCGGATCGGCATCGACGACTTCGAGGACGGCTTCGCGGCGATGATCTCGGGCAATTCCGGCAAGGTGGTGATGGACTGGGGTGTGGCTTGAGGGCCCGGCGCGCGTGATCCGACCCGTTGCAGGGATGTGGCGGATTGGATCAAATCGTGTCGCCTGCGGACCTGTTTCTGCCGAAAACCCGCGCGACAGGCAGGGCCGGTCCGGGTGATTGGTACCGCCCACGCGTCCCGTCCACGGGCCTTGCGTGACCCACAGCCAAAGAATTCTTGATGCGCGACACCGACCAGCCTCCGAAACGCTATGTCTTTCTTCTGATCCCGGGCTTTTCGATGCTGGGCTTCACCTGCGCGCTGGAATCGCTCAGCCTCGCCAACCGCCATTCCAGCAACCGCGCGTTTTACGAATGGCGCTTGCTGAGCGCCGATGGCGCGCCGGCCCGGGCCTGGAACGGCGTGACCATCACCGTGGACGGCGCGCTGGAAGAGTTGCGCCGCGAGGACACGCTGGTAGTCTGTGCCGGCCACGCCGCCTCTGCGGGCAGCACCAAGGATGTGCTGGCCTGGCTGCGGCGCGAGACGCGCAAGGGCATCACCTTCGGCTCCCTGTCCAGCGGCGCCTACACGCTCGCGCTGGCGGGCCTGATCGCGGGGCGCCGGGTCAGCACCCACTGGGAATATGTCGATGCGCTGACCGAGGCCCTGCCGCAGGTCACCGTGCAGGACACGATCTATTCAGTGGACGGCCGCGTGTTCTCCTGCGCCGGCGGGGCCTCGTCGATGGACCTCATGCTGCATCTCATCGGCGAGGATTACGGGCCGAAACTGGTGGAATACGTGGCCGAGCAGATGGTCTATACCGCCCCCCGCGATCACAGCCAGTCTCAGCGCCTGTCCCTGCCCGCCCGCGTCGGGCGCGGCAACCGCCGCCTGACCCAGGCGATCGAGATCATGCGCGGCAATATCGAGGATCCGCTCAAGCTCAGCGAGCTGGCGGCGTTGATTGGCGTTTCCGTACGCCAACTGGAACGGCTCTTCATGGCCTTTCTG
This sequence comes from Roseovarius sp. THAF8, assembly GCF_009363735.1. Classification (NCBI taxonomy): domain Bacteria; kingdom Pseudomonadati; phylum Pseudomonadota; class Alphaproteobacteria; order Rhodobacterales; family Roseobacteraceae; genus Roseovarius; species Roseovarius sp. THAF8. Next base: position 2,419,291 of record NZ_CP045410.1, read on the forward strand.
AACACCTCGCCCAGCCGCTATTATCTCGAAATCCGGCTGGAAAAGGCTCGAAACCTGCTGCGCCAGACCGAGATGAGCATCACCGATATCAGCGTGCTCTGCGGCTTTACCAGCCCCACGCATTTCTCGCGTGCCTATCGCAAGCTTTACAGCATCGCCCCCAGCAAGGAAGCCGACGCGACCACCCCCGTCAGCCGCCCGTCCGGGCCAGCAGCTTCTCGATTTCGCCGGTGATGGTGGACGACATCGGCTTGACGGGCGAACCATAGGTGCCCACGACCTTGCCCTCGGGGCTCAGCAGGATCTTGTTGAAGTTCCACGCTGGCGTGAACCCGGCCTCCTGCGCCACCGAGCGATAGAACTGGTGCGCATCGGGCCCATGCACGGTCGTGATGCCGGTCATCGGCAGGGTCAGGTCATAGTTCACTTCGCAGAAATCCTTGACCTCTTCCTCGCTCGCCAGCTCCTGGTTGAAATCGTCCGACGGCACCGCCAGAACGACCAGCCCCCGGTCGCGATATGTGTCGTAAAGCGCCTGCAGATCCGAATATTGCCCGGTGAACCCGCACATCGACGCGGTGTTCACCACCAGGACCGGCTGCCCCTGCCAGTCCGACAATCGGTGCGTGCCGCCGTCGATATTGGTGAAGGTGGATTGCAGGTCCAGCGCAAGCGCGGGAAGGGCGAAAACCGTGGCCAGAAAGCCAAGAAGAAAGCGCATGATCATACTCCGTAACTATAGGGCGGTACGCGCCGCGGCCCAGCCCGGATCACTTCGGTCATACCGGCCTTGCGTTGACGGCGATTGATTTTGCTGCCGCTTTCCGTCACGTCAGGGGGACGGAGACGCTCCATGACACCTCTCACGGGTATTCTGCTCAAGCTTGTCGCGGTGACGCTGTTCATCGTCATGTCGGCCCTGATCAAGGCCGCAGCAGACACTGTTCCGCCCGGACAGGCGGTTTTCTTCCGCTCGTTCTTTGCCATTCCGGTGATCCTGGCCTGGCTGGCGATCCGGGGCGAAATGTCGACCGGCCTGCGGGTGAAATCCCGCTTGGGCCATTTCTGGCGCGGGTTCGTGGGCACCACGGCCATGGGCCTGATGTTCGCCGGCCTGGGTCTGTTGCCCCTGCCCGAGGTCACGGCGCTGGGCTATGCCGCGCCGCTTCTGGTGGTGGTCTTCGCGGCGATGTTCCTGGACGAAAAGGTCGGCATCTTCCGCCTCGGCGCCGTGGCGCTGGGCCTCGTGGGCGTGCTGGTGGTTCTGGCCCCGCGCCTGACCACGCTGGGCGGGCCGACGGTGGAAACCGCACAGGCCGTGGGCGCGGTGCTGGTCCTGTTGGGCGCGGTCTGTGCCGCGCTGGCGCAGATCTACATCCGCAAGCTGGTGCAGACCGAACAGACCAGCGCGATCGTGTTCTACTTCTCGTTGACCTCGACGCTGCTGTCGCTGCTGACCCTCCCCTTCGGATGGGTGATTCCGGGCGGAACAGAGACTGTTTACCTGGTTCTCGCCGGTCTGATCGGCGGGCTTGCGCAGATCTTCCTGACCTCCGCCTACCGCTTTGCCGATGCCAGCGTCATCGCGCCCTTCGACTATGCCTCGATGCTGTTCGCCATCGCCATCGGGTATGTCATCTTCGACGAGGTGCCGACCGGGCAGATGCTGATCGGGGCCGCGCTGATCGTGCTGGCGGGTATCATCATCATCGTCCGCGAACGTCAGCTTGGCCTGCAGCGCGGCCGCGCCAAGGAGGCGAAGACGCCCCAGGGCTAGCGGTCAAGCCACGCGTAATGCAGGTATGCGGGTCGCATCAGCATGCGCCGGAATCGCCCCAGCGGGAATTTCCGCGGCTTGTGGCTCAGTGGCGCCGGGTAGGGCATGTCGGGCGTTTCGCCCCGCACCAGGTCGGCCAACAGCCGCCCCGCATAGCTGCCCATCGACACGCCGTTGCCATGATAGCCGAACGCCGCGAACCCGCCCGGCAGTTCCGGGATCGGCCCGGCATAGGGCACCAGGTCGCGCGTCACGCAGACGAACCCCGACCAGTAATGCGGTGTCTCCACATGCGCCCAGGCGGGAAACATCTTTTCGAAATCGGCGCGGATCATCGCCCGAATCTGCGCTTCGGTGCCGGGCGAATGGCGCAGCCCGCCGCGCATCCCCATCAGCATCCGGTTGTCCGGCATCAGCCGGAAATAATGCAGCAAGTGGCGTGTGTCGTAACACATCTGCCTGCTGGTCCAGCCTTGCGCGGCCAGCTCGTCACCCGTCATCGGGCGGGTGACGATCACGCTCGATTGCGTCGGCAGATACCGCGCGCCCATCCAGTCCGGCAGGTTGTCCGCACTGTAACCGTTCGTCGCGATAATGAACTTTTCGGCTGTAACAGAGCCTGTTCCTGTGTGCACCCGATAGCGCCCGTCGGCCAGGCTCTCGATCCGCGTGACCGCGCTTTGCCCGTGCACCACGGCCCCCGCCGCCTCCGCCGCCCTGCAAAGCCCCAGCGCATATTTCCGCGGATTGAGGGCGAATCCGATGGGCATGGTGGAGGCGCCGTGAAAAGGCCCTCTGAACCCCGCCTGCGACAGCTCCTCGCGCGGGGTCAGCGTGGGCGTCACGCCATATAGCTCCCGTGTTGCCGCGGCATCCTCCCGCATCGCCTCGAAGTCCCTGGGGCGATGGGCCAGCTGCGTCTCGCCCTCCGAATGGCGGTCCACGTCCAGCCCCAGCCTCTCGATCAACCCGCCCACGTGATCCACCGCCGCCATCTCGGCCCGGGCAAAGCCGCGCGCCTCGGTCTCGCCGAACTTCGCCTTTATCTCGGCATGGCTGGCCTTGGCCCCGCCCAGGCAACAGAACCCGCCATTGCGCCCCGACGCGCCCCAGAACGGGTGCTGCGCCTCCAGCACGGTGACGCCGACGCCCGCCTCGGCCAGGCCCAGCGCGGCGTTCAGCCCGGTAAACCCCGCGCCGATGATGGCGACATCGGTGGTGGTGTCCCCGTCCAGCGCGGGCCAGTCGCCCGGCGGAACGGTATCCGCCCACCAGCAATCGGCCACCGGCGCGGCGCCATACGCGCCCTCTTCCCAGATCCGCTTGAGCATGGTCATGCCTCGGCCCTGACCGCGGCCTTCTCGTCGGCCTCCTGCCGCAGCAACTGGCGCTTGGAAATCAGCGAGGCGGAAATCACGCCGACCGCGACAACCGCGATCAGGATCGTCGACAGGGCGTTGATCTCGGGGCTGACCCCCAGCCGGATCGACGACCAGATCTTGATCGGCAGGGTCGTGGCCGACGGGCCCGCGGTGAAGCTGGCGATCACCAGGTCATCCAGCGACAGGGTAAAGGCCAGCAGCCACCCGGATATCACCGCCGGCGCGATGATCGGCAGGGTCACCAGCCGAAACGCCGAGAACGCGGAACAGCCCAGGTCCAGCGCGGCCTCTTCCAGTGACTTGTCGAAGCTGACCAGCCGCGAGGACACCACGACCGACACGAAGCACATCGAAAAGGTCGTGTGCGCCAGGATGATCGTCAGCACCCCCCGGTCCAGCCCAATTCCGATGAACAAGAGCAAGAGCGACAGACCGGTGATCACCTCGGGCATCACCAGCGGCGCATAGATCATGCCCGAAAACAGCGTCCGTCCCCAGAACCGCCCCGCGCGCACCAGTACATAGGCCGCCATCGTGCCCAGAACCGTCGCGATGGTCGAGCTGACCACCGCGACCTGCAACGTCACCCAGGCGGCATCGAGAAACGCTTCGTTCCGCAACAGCTCGCCGTACCACCGGGTCGAGAACCCGGCCCAGACGGTGACGAGTTTCGACGCGTTGAAGCTGTAGATCACGAGGATGATCATCGGCAGGTACAGGAACGCGAAGCCCAGCGTCAGGGAGGTGGTGTTGAACCATGTTAACCGCCTCATCGCTCCCCCTTCCGTGCCCGTTCGCCAAAAGCTCTGTCACAGCTTTTGGCAAAACTCTTCCGAAGAGTTTTGCGCGCGCTCATCCTTCCGCCTCCCGCTGTTTCTGCTCATTGCGCTGGAACAGCACGATCGGGATGATCAGGATCAAGAGCAGGATCACCGCCACCGCGCTCGCCACCGGCCAGTCGCGGTTGTTGAAGAACTCCTCGAACAGCACCTTGCCGATCATCAGCGTCCGCGATCCGCCCAGCAGCGACGGAATCACGAACTCGCCCACCACCGGGATGAACACCAGGAAACAGCCCGCGATGATGCCGTTCTTCGACAACGGAAACGTCACCAGCCAGAAGGCCGTCAGCCGCGAACAGCCCAGATCCTCGGCCGCTTCCAGCAGGCTGTCATCCATCCGCTCCAACGCCGAATAGACCGGCAGGATCATGAAAGGCAGGTAGGTGTAGATGATCCCGATATAGACGGCGACATTGGTATTGAGGATCGTCAGCGGTTCGGAAATCAGACCCAGACCCAGCAGAAGCTGGTTCAGGTAGCCTTCGGTCGACAGGATCCCCATCCACGAATAGACCCGGATCAGGAAGCTGGTCCAGAACGGCAGGATCACCAGCATCAACAGCGTCGGCCGCCAGTGGTTCGGCGCGCGCGCCATGGCATAGGCGATGGGATAGCCCACCAGAAGCGTCAGGAGGGTCGAGAAAAAGGCGATCTGAAGCGAGGAAAGATAGGATTTCCAGTACAGGTCATCCTCGGCCAGGAACACGAAATTCTCGAAGTCGAGCGCGGCGAAGAACCCCTTGATCCCCTCCCACCCTTCGGAAAGGTCCAGCTGCGGCGTATAGGGCGGGATCGACAGCTCGATGTCCGACAGGCTGATCTTCAGCACGATGGCGAAGGGCACCAGGAACAGCGCCAGCAGCCACAGGTAGGGCACGAGAATGAGGATCAGACGCCGGGTCATGACGTCAGCACCACGCCCGCCGTGCCGGTCCAGCTGACCCAGACCTCGTCTTCCCAGGTGATGTCGCGCCGCGAGATGCGGCGCGTGTTGGCCAGCTGCGCCTTGATCATCGTGCCGTTTTCCAGCTCGACGTGATAGGTCGACAGATTGCCCAGGTAGGCGATGTCGATCACCTTGCCTTTCAGCGCGTTGACCGCATCGGGTTTGGTCTTGGAAATCCCGATCTTCTCGGGGCGCAGGGCCAGTTGAACGTGCTGGCCGTCCTCCACCCTCGGCCCGTCGAGCGCGATCAGCGGCGGCTGACCCTCGGCCCAGTCGATGGTAATGCCACCGTCGGGAATTTCGGTGGTTTCCGCTGGAACAGTCTCTGGGTGCGCCGCCCTTGCCTCTGTCTTTGGCACCGTCGCGGCGGCGGGGCTCGGGGGCGGCAATTGCCGCACGATGTCGGTGCGCGGGCCGAACACCCTGGCCCAGACTTTGTCATGCAGCCACAGGCCCATCCGGTTGGGTTGCGGTCCCTGCGGCGCCTGTGTGGCGGGCTTTGCGCTGTCCTCCGCAGGTTCCGGCGCGGGGTTGGCGGGCTTTGCGCTTTCGGGTTCCGGCGCGGGCTCGTCCGCGACCGGCGCGTTGGGCTCAGCCGGAACCCCGATTTCGGCAACCGCCTCGGGTGTCTCGACAGTCTCTGTTTCAGCCGTTTCCGCCTCTTGCGGCGCCGCCTCGGCCGTGCCCTCCGGCGTCTCGGCAGCCACCGGACTGGCGTCCGGCCCGGCGTCGGGCGCGCGGTTCATCGCCGTGCCGGAAAACAGCGTCACGTCGCCGATGAAATCCGCCACGTAGGCCGTGTTGGGCGCCTCGTAAATCTCGTCGGGCGTGGCGATCTGCACGATCCGCCCGTCATCCATCACCGCCACGCGGCTGGCCACGGTCATCGCCTCTTCCTGGTCGTGGGTGACGATGACGAAGGTCGTGCCGGTCTTTTCCTGGATATCCATCAGCTCGAACTGCGTGTCCTGCCGCAGCTTGGCATCCAGCGCCCCCAGCGGCTCGTCCAGCAGCAGCAGCTTCGGCCCCTTGGCCAGGCTGCGCGCCAGCGCCACGCGCTGTCTCTGGCCGCCGGAAATCTGGTGCGGCTTGCGGCTTGCGAACCGCTCCAGCCGCGTCAGCTTCAGCATCTCGTCCACCCGCGCCGCGATCTTGTCGGCGGGCAGCTTGTCGCGCTTCAGGCCGAAGGCGATGTTTTCCCAGACCGACAGGTGCGGAAACAGCGCGTAGGACTGGAACATCATGTTCACCTCGCGCTTGTTCGGCGGGATCGGCGCGATATCGCGCCCGCCCAGCAGGATCGTGCCCTCGGTCGGCGCCTCGAACCCCGCCAGCATCCGCATCATCGTCGTCTTGCCACAGCCCGACGGGCCCAGCAGCGCAAAGAACTCCTTTGCGTAGATATCGAACGACTGGTTGTCGATGGCGGTGAACGTCCCGAACCGCTTGGTCACATTCCTGAACTGGATGAGCGGTTTTTCATTCGGATCGTCCCACGGCGCGAACTTGCATTCCGGCATTGCTGTCCCCTTGAAGGAATGAACCCGCGCGGGTGCGCCGCGCGGGTCCTGTCATGTCCTGCGTCAGGTGCCGGACTTGATCTTGGTCCACATCCGGGTCACGACCCGCTGCACCTTCGCCGGATAGGGCGTGGTGGTGTAGAGGTTCTCGAGCGTCTCCTCGTTCGGATAGACCGCCGGATCGTCGATCACGTCCTCGACCAGGAATTCCTGCGAGGCCTTGTTGCCGTTGGCATAGTAGACATAGTTCGAGGCCGCAGCGATGTTCTCGGCATCCATGATGAAGTTCAGGAACGTGTGCGCCCCCTCGGGGTTCGGCGCATCGGCCGGGATCGCCATCATGTCGAACCACATCAGCGCGCCCTCGCTGGGCGCGTTATAGGCGATCTCGACACCGTTGCCGGCCTCCGCGGCACGGTCGCGCGCCTGCAGGATGTCACCCGACCAGCCGAAGGCCACGCAGATGTCGCCATTGGCCAGCGCGTTGATGTATTCCGAGCTGTGGAACTTCTGCACGTAGGGCCGCACGCCCATCAGCACCTCTTCGGTCTTGGCGATCACGTCGGGATCATGGCTGTCGGGGTCCTCGCCGATATATTGCAGCGCGGCGGGGATCAGCTCGACCGGCGCGTCCAGGAAATGCACGCCGCAGCTTTGCAGCTTTTCCATGTTCGCCGGGTCGAAGATCAGCGACAGCGAGTCCACGGGCGCATCCTCGCCCAGCACCTCGGCCACCTTCGCGGTGTTCACGCCGATGCCGGTGGTGCCCCACATGTAGTTGATGGCATATTCGTTGCCGGGGTCGTATTTCGCGGTCCGCTCTTCGATCACGTCCCACATGTTGTCCAGGTTCGGCAGCTGCGACTTGTCCAGCTTCTGGAATGCGCCCGCCGCGATCTGGCGTTGCAGGAAGGTGCCAGACGGCACCACCACGTCATAGCCCGAGCCGCCGGCCAGCATCTTGGTCTCCAGCACCTCGTTGCTGTCGAACACGTCATAGACCAGCTCCAGCCCGGTCTCTTCCTCGAACTTCGCCAGCAGGTCCTCGTCGATATAGTCGGACCAGTTGTAGACGCGCACTTCCTGCGCCATGGCGCTTGTCGCGCCCAGCGCCAGAACGGCGGTCATGGTCAGAAACTTCTGTGTCATTCGGTATCTCCCCTTGGTTCGATGCCTGTCGCATCTTGGCCCCGGATTTGATCAAACAAAACCGGACATGGCAATATGGTAATGCTTTCATGCAGCCGCTAAACTCGCAAGGTGATTGCGAGGATCACCGCGACGGAAAGCATACCCTATGAGCAAACCCGCCCAGAAAATCGGCACGGACAGCGCGGAAGCGGCCCGTGTTCCGGCGCACGAGTTGATCTATCGCGAGCTGCGCGCGCTGGTGCTGTTCGGAGACCTGGCGCCGGGGCAGGCGGTCACCATCCAGGGGCTGACCGACCGACTGGGCGCGGGCATGACCCCGGTGCGCGAGGCGATCCGCCGCCTGACCGCCGAGGGCGCGCTGGAGTTCCGCGGCAACCGCCGCGTGGTGGTGCCAACCCTGACCGCCGACAACATTTCCGAGCTTATCCTTGCCCGCCAATGGCTTGATCCGCACCTTACTTTACGGGCGACCGAGCGTGCGGGTCTGGAAGACCTCGACCACCTGACCGCGCTCGACCGCGATCTGGACGCCGCCATCGACGGGGGCGATCTGCGCGCCTATCTGGAGCTGAATTACGCCTTTCACGCGCATATCTACACCATCGCCGACGCCCCGATCCTGGCCGACTTGGCCGAGGGGCTGTGGCTGCGGTTCGGCCCTTCCCTGCGGGTCGTCTGCGGGCGGATGGGCACCCAGAACCTGCCGGACAAGCACAAGGACATGCTGGACGCCATGCACGCCCGCGATGCCGAAGGCGCGGCCCGCGCCATCCGCGAAGACGTGATCCAGGGAATGGAGCAGGTCCGCGTTTCCCTGGAGCAGAACGCGCGTCCGACCTGATTCGATTGACTCTGAATAATTTGATCATATTCTGGCACAAACGGACCGGCCCGCCCCGTCCGATCCTCCGATCACGAAAGGTACCGCCATGACCGCCATCACCAATCATATGCCCACCGCCGAGCTTCAGGCGCTGGATGCCGCGCATCACCTGCATCCCTTCACCCACGGTGACGCGCTCAACAAGAAGGGTGCGCGCGTCATCACCCGCGCCAGGGGTGTGACCCTGACAGACAGCGAAGGGCACGATTATCTCGACGCCATGGCGGGGCTCTGGTGCGTCAATATCGGCTATGGCCGCGACGAGCTGGCCGACGCCGCCGCCCGCCAGATGAAGGAACTGCCCTATTACAACACGTTCTTCCAGACGACCCACGTGCCCGCCATCGCGTTGGCCGACAAGCTGGCGCAGCTGACGCCGCACGACCTCAATCACGTCTTCTTCGCCTCCTCGGGGTCCGAGGCGAACGACACCAATATCCGCCTCGTGCGCACCTACTGGGAACAGAAGGGCCACCCGGAAAAGAAGGCGATCATCAGCCGCAAGAACGCCTATCACGGCTCTTCGATGGGCAGCGCCTCGCTTGGCGGCATGTCCGCGATGCACGCCCAGGGCGGGATGCCGATTCCCGACATCCACCACATCGACCAGCCCTATTGGTACGGCGAGGGAAAAGACACTGATCCAGCCGAATTCGGCCTGGAACGCGCCCGCCAACTCGAGCAGAAGATCCTTGAACTGGGCGAAGACAAGGTCGCCGCCTTCATCGGCGAGCCGGTGCAGGGCGCCGGTGGCGTGATCGTTCCGCCCGAAACCTACTGGCCGGAAATCCAGCGCATCTGCCGCAAGTACAACATCCTGCTGATCGCCGACGAGGTGATCTGCGGCTTCGGGCGCACCGGCAAGTGGTTCGGCTCGGAAACCTTCGACATCAAGCCCGACGTCATGACCATCGCCAAGGGCGTCAGCTCGGGCTACGCGCCCATCGGGGGCTCGCTGGTCAGCGACGAGGTGGCCGAGGTGCTGAACGGCTGCGAGTTTGCCCACGGCTACACCTATTCCGGCCATCCGGTGACTTGCGCCGTGGCGCTGGAAAACCTCCGCATCCTCGACGAGGAAGGCATCGTCACCCGCGTCGGGTCCGAGACCGCGCCTTATCTCAAGGAAAAGTGGAAAACCCTGGCCGATCACCCGCTGGTGGGCGAGGCGGCGATCTGCGGCATGATGGGCTCCATCGCGCTCAGCCCCGACAAGGCCAGCCGCGCCAGGTTCGCCGCCGAGGCCGGCACCGCCGGTCTTATCTGCCGCGAGCATTGTTTCTCGAACGGCCTGATCATGCGCCACGTGGGCGACCGCATGGTCATCTCGCCGCCGCTGGTCATCTCCAAGTCCGAGATCGACACCCTGGTCGAACGCGCGAACATCGCGCTCGACCTCGCGCACAAGCAACTGAAAGATGAAGGTCTGATGAAGGCGGCGAGCTGAGCCGTCCGAAATGCCGTGGCGCAGGTCAGCACCGTGCGCCACGGTAACGATCGGGTCCTCAAGCGGTCCACCGACGGCATACCACTCAAATACCGACGTGATACCGACGCGGTTTTTATAACCCCGCCGGCGTTAACCAAGGCTCTCGCCGGCCGAGTCGCGTCAGTCCTTGACGAACATCTGCCGGGGCATGTTGCACAGGCATTCCGCCGGGCCATCCTCGTTGATCAGGATCGTCTCGGTCGTCTCCAGCCCCCAGGTATCCATCCACAGCGCGGGCATGAAATGGAACACCATGCCGGGTTCCAGCACCGTCTCGTCCTCCAGCCGGATCGACGCCGTCCGCTCGCCCCAGTCGGGCGGATAGCTGACGCCGACGGGGTAGCCCATGCGCCCTTCTCGCTTGATCTCGTACTTGGCCAGCACGTCCAGAAGCGCCTGCGCGATGTCGCAGGTCCGGTTGCCGGGCCGCGCCGCGTCCAGCCCCGCCTCGATGCCTTCCAGCTGCGCCTTTTCGGCGTCGCGAATGTCCTGCGGCGGCTCGCCGCCAAGGAACACGGTGCGGCACAGAGGCGCGTGATAGCGGCGGTAACACCCTGAAAGCTCGAAGAAAGTCGCCTCGCCCGGCTGCATCGGGTTGCCGTTCCAGGTCAGGTGCGCCGCGGTGGCGTCAAGGCCCGAGGGCGTCAGCGGCATGATCGCCGGATAGTCGCCCCAGTCGTCATCCACGCCCTCGATCCCGGCCTTCAGAATGCTGGCCACAAGGTCGTTCTTGCGCAGTCCCGGCTCGGCCATGTCGATGGCGGTGCGCATGACCTTTTCCGAGATGCGCGCCGCCTTGCGGATCAGCACCAGTTCTTCCTCGGACTTCACGATCCGCTGCCAGTTCACCAGCGTGGTGGCGTCGACGATCTTTGCATTCGGCATCTCGGCGCAAAGCACGGCATGGGCCTTGGCGGAGTAGTAGTAGTTCTCCATCTCCACCCCGATCGTCGCCGTCTCCAGCCCGTACCGCTTGAGCACTTCTGCCAGGTCCTGCATCGGGTGCCGCTCGGTCGACTGCACGAAATGGTCGCCATATCCGAGGATGAAATCATTCTCCATCCAGCAGGTCCTGCGACCCCCCAGCATGTCCATGTGTCGGCCCCACCACAGGGGCGGGCCGTCCATCGTCAGGATCGCGCCTTGGTGCACGTAGAAGGACCAGCCGTCATAGCCGGTCAGCCAGTTCTGGTTGGACGGGTCCGTGATAAAGACCGCATCAAGCCCGCGTTCTTCCATCGCGGCCCGTGCCCGCTTGAGGCGGCGGTCGTACTCTACGGGGGTGAAGGGCAGGTCTTTCATGGTCTGATCGCTCCTCGTCTTGGTCGGGCCGGACAGCACGTGCCGGGATGCCCCGAAGGTGCCTGCTGAACGACAGGAATGCACGAAAAAAAACTTGATAGACAGAACCTTGGTGGGGTCCCGGAATGGCCGCTTGCGGGCGCCCTTGCCCGATGCAAGCACTGTGAACAGGGGACCAACAGGCCAGCGATGCGTCATCAGGCAGGAAATCTGACTTAAATCCCGGCGACCTTGGTTAATTTTCCTTCGGAGATGCCTGCTGTGGAAAAACTCAATGAGTTTGCTTGCATCGCCGGCGGAAACTGGCTTTATTTCCAGCTAAACGCGGAACAACCGCGACGAAAAAACATATGGGGAGACACTCTTGACCGAATCGCAAGCGAGCGATGCGTTTGTCGCATTTGATCGTGTTCAGAAAAGCTACGATGGCGAAACGCTGGTCGTGAAGGACCTGAACCTTTCCATGCCCAAGGGCGAGTTCCTGACGATGCTGGGGCCGTCGGGGTCCGGCAAGACCACCTGTCTGATGATGCTGGCGGGATTCGAAACCGCAACGCATGGCCGCATCCTGCTCGACGGGGTGTCGATCAACGATATCCCGCCGCACAAGCGCGGCATCGGCATGGTGTTCCAGAACTACGCCCTTTTCCCGCACATGACCGTGGCCGAGAACCTCAGCTTTCCGCTGGAGGTTCGCAAGATCGGCAAGTCCGATCGTGAAGCCAAGGTAAAGCGCGCGCTCGACATGGTGCAGATGGGTGCCTTTGGTGGCCGCCGCCCGGCACAGCTTTCGGGTGGTCAGCAACAGCGGATCGCACTGGCCCGCGCGCTGGTGTTCGAGCCGGAGCTGGTTCTGATGGACGAGCCCCTTGGTGCCCTCGACAAGCAGTTGCGCGAGCACATGCAGTTCGAGATCACCAAACTGGCGCATGATCTGGGCATCACCACGGTTTACGTGACGCACGACCAGACGGAGGCGCTGACCATGTCGGACCGCGTCGCGGTGTTCGACGATGGCCGTATCCAGCAGCTGGCGCCGCCGGACGAGCTGTACGAGAGCCCGCAAAACAGCTTTGTCGCGCAGTTCATCGGCGAGAACAACACGCTGGAGGGCACCGTAAAGCAGATTCAGGGCGGTCTCGCGCAGGTGCAACTGGACGATGGCGGAATCATCGATTGCAAGCCGGTCAACGTCAGCGAAGTGGGCGAGCGTACCCGCGTCTCGATCCGGCCGGAACGTGTAGAGTTCGACAAGAAACGTCTCAAGGAAGGCACCCACACGATCAAGGCCGAGGTGCTGGAATTCATCTACATGGGCGACATCTTCCGCACCCGTCTGAGCGTGGCGGGCAACGACAACTTCGTGATCAAGTCGCGGAACGCGCCGGACCAGACACGGCTGACACCGGGTGAAACAATCGAGATCGGCTGGCTGCCCGAGGATTGCCGCGCACTGGATGCGAACTAGGAGTTTTTAGGGATTCGGGCGGGCCATTGCGCCGGCCCGGATAGAACGAGGTCCGCATGTTGTTCCCGTGACATGGGGCCCGAAAGGTAAACGGGAGTACTTTTGGGAGTATGACATGAAACTGACGAAAACACTTATGGCGACGACCGCACTGACGGTTGCTGCCGCGTCGGCTCAGGCACAGGAAATGGCCGACTCGATGACCGTCGTGTCCTGGGGCGGCGCCTATCAGGCGAGCCAGCAGAACGCCTACACCGAGCCGTACAAGGAAATGAACGAAGGCCTGGAAGTGATCTGGGACGAAAGCTCGAACGAGGCCGTGGCCAAGCTGCGCGCCATGGACGAGGCCGGCAACATCACCTGGGATGTCGTCGACGTCGTGGCCGCTGACGCGCTGCGCCTGTGCGACGAAGGCCTGGCGATGGAAATCGACCCCGAGGAAGACCTGGCCGCCGCGCCCGATGGCACCTCGGCCGAGGAAGATTTCGGCGAACTGCTGGTGGGTGACTGCTTCATCCCGCAGATCGTCTATTCGACCACCTTCGGCTATCGCACCGACATGGTGCCGGAAGGCGTGGAAGCGCCCAACGACATCTGCGACGTGTTCGACCTGGAAACCTATCCGGGCAAGCGTGCGCTGGAAAAGCGCCCGATCAACAACGTCGAATGGGCGCTGCTGTGTGACGGCGTCGCCAAGGAAGAGGTCTATGACGTCCTGGCCACCGCCGAAGGTCAGCAACAGGCGCTGGACAAGCTGGCAACCATCAAGGACGAGGTGATCTGGTGGTCCGCCGGTGCCGACACGCCGCAGCTTCTGGCCGATGGCGAAGTGTTCATGGGTTCGACCTACAACGGTCGTCTGTTTGCCGCCATCGAAGAGCAGGATCAGCCGATCGGCATGATGTGGGACGCGCAGGTGTTCGACCTGGACGGCTGGATCATCCCCGAGGGCCTGCCCGAAGATCGCCTGGCACGCGCCAAGGACTTCATCATGTTCGCGACCGACACGCAGCGTCTGGCGGACCAGGCCAAGTACATCTCGTACGGTCCGGCCCGTGCCTCCTCGGCACCGCTGGTGGGTCAGCACGCGGAACTGGGCATCGACATGGCGCCGCACATGCCGACCGACCCGGAGAACGCGCAGAACACGTTCCTCTACAACTACGAGTTCTGGGCTGACTACCGCGACGACATCGACGCCAAATTCCAGGCGTGGCTGGCGCAATAAGCGGTTCGCTTAGAGATACCTGGAAGGGCCGTCCGCGGCCCTTCCACACGGACAATAAACAAAACAACAAACTGCCGACGGGGACTTTATGAGCGATGTGACTGACGCCACGACCGGCAAGGCGGCGCCCACGCCCGATGACGGGCTGCGCATTGCGGACAGCAACGAGGGCGGGCCTGTTCTGGCTGCCGACGGTACGCCGCTGAAGAAAAGCCTTTCGCGGACCTTGCGCCGCCAGAAGATGCGGGCGTTGCTGCTGATCGCTCCGCTGCTGATCTTCGTCCTCGTAACCTTTATCGTTCCCATTGTCTCGATGCTGCTGCGGTCGGTCGACAACACGATCGTGCCCGATACCCTGCCGCAGACGGTCAGCGCGATTGCAGAGTGGGACCCGACCGCAAGCGACCTGCCGGACGAGCCTGTCTACGAGGCGCTTTACTACGATCTGTTCCTGGCCTCCGAGGCCAAGGAGCACACCAAGCTGGGCACGCGCCTGAACTACGAACTAACGGGCTTGTCCTCGCAGTTCCGGTCTGTCGGACGCGACCTTGACGAGATCGGCGAAGACCAGATCGACGCGCTGGAAGACCTGGCCGAGGACACCTGGGACAACGAGACGTTCTGGTTCGACCTGATGCGGGGCGGAGAGAACGCCGAGGAGAGCGACCAGTCCGTTCTGGATGACGCCCGGAAGCGGCTTCAGGTCCTGACAGGCGACAGCTATTCTGGCGGAACCGGCTTCCTGCCGGGGGCGGAGATTTCCGCGCTTCTGCCGCGCACCGCCTATGAATACGCCAGTTTTGCCGTCTATACCGCCATCGCGGAAGAGGATGTCGTCGCCGAGGAAGAACCCTGGGAAGCGGTCAAGATCGCTCTGATTCAAGAGTTGCAGGCCGGTGCCGATGTGGCCTCCTACAGCGGCTTCGGAGCAGAGCAGCTTGTTGCGGCGCAGGAGATGCTGGCGGAACAGCCGCAGCCGAATTTCAAGGACGCGTTTCTGGAGATCGACAAGGGTTGGGGCAACCCGCTCACCTGGAAAACGCTGAGCGTTTACAAGGCGTCCTACACGCCGGGGTATTTCCTGAATGCGGCGGATTACCAGCTGGGCTTTGACGGTGTCGAGGCGCGGCCCGCGAACCAGCAGATCTACATCAAGCTGTTCATGCGCACGCTCTACATGTCGCTGATCATCACCGGCAGCTGCATCCTCTTGGGCTATCCGGTGGCGTGGATCCTGGCCAACCTGCCGCTGCGCACGGCGAACGTGCTGATGATCCTCGTGCTGCTGCCGTTCTGGACCTCGCTTCTGGTGCGGACTTCGGCCTGGAAGGTACTGTTGCAGCAGCAGGGGGTGATAAACGAGATCCTCGTGTGGCTGGGCTTCGTCGATGACGCGAACCGATTGATATTGATGAACAACGCGACCGGCACGATCATCGCCATGACGCATATCCTGCTGCCGTTCATGATCCTGCCGCTCTATTCGGTGATGAAGACGATCCCGCCGTCCTACCTGCGCGCGGCGAAGTCGCTGGGCGCGACGAACGTCACGGCCTTCCGGCGGGTCTATTTTCCGCAATCGGTGCCGGGTATCGGGGCGGGGTCGATCCTCGTGTTCATCCTGTCGATCGGGTACTACATCACGCCAGAGATCGTGGGCGGCACCGACGGTGTCTTCATCTCGAACCGGATCGCCTATCATATCTCCAGCTCGCTGAACTGGGGTCTGGCGGCCGCGCTGGGAACGATCCTGCTGGTCGTCGTTCTGGTGCTCTACTGGTGCTACGACAGGATCGTTGGCATCGATAACGTCAAGTTGGGGGGCTAGGTCATGACCGATCAAGACGATGGCTACACAGTCACCATTCCGCGCCCGCCGCTGACCGGGTTCACCTTGCCGCTGACGGCGGTTCTGGGCGCCATGTTCGGCTTTGTCGCGGGCAACGTCTATGGCCAGCCCTGGCTTGGCGCACTTGTCGGCGCGGTCATCGGCGCCGGCATTGCGGCACTGGCGCACCAGATGTCGGGCCAGCGCACGCAGACCCGGTGGGGTATCATCGCCGCCTTCGCCATTGCGGGCTTTTTTGCAGGCGGTCTGGGTGCGGCGATATCCGGTGTCATCATCGGAGCCGTGCTCAGCTGGTTCGCGTATTGGCTCGACACCGGCGATTACCGCAAGAACGTGCCAATCTATTACACGCCGGGCCAGGTGTTGTGGCACAACACGTTCCTCTTCATCTGCGGATTCGTGTTCTTCTTCCTGATCGCTCCGCTCATTCCGGTGATGTGGCTGAGCTTCAACGCCGAGAACTTCTTTACCTTCACGCCCGAGATGCTGAACTTCCAGGCCGAGGGCTATTCGCTGAAGCACTACCGCGACTTCCTGGGCACCGACGAGTGGATGACGCCGCTGAAGAACTCGCTGATCATCGCGCCCTTCGCGACGTTCATCTCGGTCAGCCTCGGCACGCTGGCGGCCATCGGCCTGTCGCAAAGCCATGTGCCCGGGCGGCAGGCGATCATGGCAATCCTGATCTCGCCGATGATCGTTCCGTTGATCATTTCGGCCACCGGGATGTTCTTTTTCTATGCACCTCTGGGCAACTGGCTGGAAGCGAACCTGGGGCTGGACCAGGCTTTTGTCGGGTATGTGAAGGTGATCCTGGCACACGCGGCGCTGGGCGTGCCGTTCGTGATCATCACGGTGACGGCCACGCTGGTCGGCTTCGACCGCTCGTTGACGCGGGCGTCGGCCAACATGGGGGCGAACCCGGTCACGACCTTCTTCCGGGTTCAGATGCCGCTGATCCTGCCGGGGGTGATCTCGGGCGGGCTCTTTGCCTTCATCACATCGTTTGACGAGGTGGTGGTGGTGTTGTTCGTCGGTTCGGCGCAGCAACAGACCCTGCCGTGGCAGATGTTCACAGGCCTGCGCGAGCAGATCTCGCCGACGATCCTTGCGGCGGCCACGATTCTCGTGACGATCTCGATCCTGTTGTTGACGACGGTAGAGCTGTTGCGCCGCCGGTCGGAGCGCCTGCGCGGGCTGAGTCCGGGCTGAACCTGACGATAGCTTTACGGAAAGCCGGGCCTGCCTGCCCGGCTTTTCTTTTGCTCAAGGTACAAGAGCGCGCACGTGATCGATTACCGTGCCGTCTGGCGCTTCGCATTCGGCAATAACGCGTTCAGCGAATCTCGGCGTTGCACGTTGCGTCGCCTGCGCTTCGGCCTTACGGCGCAGATCGTCGAGCGATGAAAGCGGCAACCCGGCGTTCTTCGCGGCCCGGGCCAGCTCTGGGGCAGCGGAGGAAATGGCGATCCCCTCTTCCGTGACCACGGCGCCGACCGTGTCGCCCGGCGTGGTGAGACAGGTCAGCCGTTCGATCAGCTTGGGAAATCCGCCGGCGCACAGCGGGGTCGTCACGATGGCCAGTTTCGCGCCCGCCGCGGTGTCGGCATGGCCGCCAGAGCCACCGATGATACGCCCGTCGCTGGCGCAAGTGACGTTGACGTTGAAATTCATGTCGACTTCTGCCGCGCCGAGGATCATCACGTCAAGCCGGGAGGCCGCACTGTCGGGGTTGGCTGGGCTCGCGTAATCCCACGCGGACATCGCGTGATGCGCGGTGTCATTGGCATAGGAGGCCACGGCGGCTCCGTCGAAAGCCTGAACGTCGAGCAGGTGTCGGAAGAGACCGGAATGCAGCATCTCCACAAGTGGCCCGGTGATGCCGCCCGCCGCGAAATCGCCAACCACGCCGCGTTCGGCCATGACGGGCGCCAAGCTGCGGGCGACGGCAAGAGATGTCGCGCCGGCCCCGGTCTGGAAACTGAAACCGTCCCGCAGAAGGCCGCTGCAGGCAATGAGGCGGGCGGTCAGGTCGGCGATGGCCTGACCCTTGGCAGACGGCGCACGGGCGGTCGTTCCGGAGGCCACCTGTCGCGCGTCACCGATGCTGTCCACGGTGACCACGAGATCGACCTGCTCGGCCGGGATGCAGATACGCGGCAGGTCATAGACGTAATGATCGGTGACAGCCGTGACGAAGCGGGCATGGGCGGCATCCACCATCGCATATCCCAAAGGGCCGCAGGCGTTCGGGCCCGTAGCGCCGCCGAGGTTGCGTTCGGTATCCACCGCCGGTGTGGCGATGAAGGCCGTGTCGATTTTCAGTCGGCCTGAGGCAATGGCCTCGGCTCTGCCACCATGGGTTTGCAGGCGGACTGGATGAGGCAGAAGACCGCGCTGCACCGCCTCGGCGAGGGGCCCGTTGATGTAGGACGTGGTGATCCGCGTGACGATCCCGTCTTCAAGGAACGGGATCAGGGCCGCATGGCAGGGAAAGAGCGAGGATGGCGCGATGTGTAGGTCGCGCAGGCCCTCTTCGGTGCAGGTCTGCAAGACCTCGCGCATCACGTCGTCGCCGTTCCGCAGGTGATGGTGAAACGACAGCGTCGCACCGTCCCGCAGGCCAGCGGCCCCGATTGCGGTACGCACGCTCACGCGCCGTCATGCCACGCGAAGGCCAAGACCTACGCGCGCACCAGTTTCTCGTAGCTCTCCGCGATGTCGCGGGTCAGCGCGCCGACCTCGAAATTGTAGTCGCCGATCTGGCCAACGGGCGTCACCTCGGCGGCGGTTCCGGTCAGCCAGCACTGCTCGAAGCCTTCCAGCTCCTCGGGCATGATATGACGTTCGTGCACCTTGACCTGACGGTCCTTCAACATGCCGATGACGGTCTGCCGGGTGATGCCGTTGAGGAAACAGTCGGGGTCGGGCGTATGCACCTCGCCGTCCTTGACGAAGAAGATGTTGGCGCCGGTCGCCTCGGCCACGTAGCCGCGATAGTCGAACATCATCGCGTCGGAACAGCCTTTCGCCTCGGCGGCGTGCTTGGAAAGGGTGCAGATCATGTAAAGACCGGCGGCCTTGGCATGGCTGGGGATGGTTTCGGGGCTGGGACGTTTCCACTTGGAGATGTCGAGCTTGGCGCCCTTCATCTTGGCGTCGCCGTAATAGGCGCCCCATTCCCAGGCGGCAATGGCCAGGCGCACGGGGTTGCGGGCCGATGCGACGCCCATGTCCTCGCCGGCACCGCGCCACGCGACCGCGCGGACATAGGCGTTGTCGAACCCGTTGGCCTGAAGGACCTCCATCTTGGCAGCCTCGATCTCGTCGACGGTGTAGGGGATCTCGAAATCAAGCTGGCCGGCGGAATAGTGCAGGCGTTCCGAGTGCTTGCGGCTCTCGAAGATCTTGCCGTTGTAGCACCGCTCGCCTTCGAAGACGGAACTGGCGTAGTGCAGGCCGTGGGTCAGGATATGCACGTTCGCGTCCCGCCATTCGACCAGTTTGCCGTCCATCCAAATCTTGCCGTCGCGATCATCATACGCTGCCATTTCCGCCTCCTCAGCCTGGCCTCTTTCCATTTATTGCGCTGGAAACGTCCGAAGTGGACATAAAATTGCGCAGAAACTGCGATTCGCTACCAGTTTGATCTTGGAATGTCAACAAGGCTGACTTATCTTGGCGTCGTATGTGACGGGAGGGCGAAGATGGCCGAAGCGCATGGCGGCGAAAATCTGTTGTTCCTGACCGACGAACAGTTGCGACAGGGCATCGAGGCGATGTTCTTTGCCTATCGCGGTTTCACCGCCGATCCCGACCGTATCCTGGCCACGATGGCGTATGGCCGCGCGCATCACCGCGCGCTTCATTTCATCGCACGCCGTCCCGGCACGACGGTGAACAATCTTCTGGGTATTCTGGGGGTTACCAAACAGTCTCTGAATCGGGTCTTGCGTACACTGATCGAGGATGGACTGGTCGAAAGCCAGCAGGGCAAGACGGACAGGCGTGAGCGTCATCTGACGCTGACGGACAAGGGGCGCGGACTGGAACAGACGCTGTCCGATGCACAAAGAGCCCGGATGCGGGCGGCCTATCGCAAGGCGGGACCGGAGGCCGTGGCGGGTTTCCGGCAGGTGCTCGAAGCGATGATGGACCCGGATATGCGGCGGAAGTATCATGCGATCCGGGAGGCTGACTCATGAACGATCCGGCGCCGCACCTTCTGATCGTCGATGACGACGAGCGCATCCGCGACCTGTTGCGCAAGTTTCTTGCGCGAAACGGGTTCCTGGTGTCCGTGGCGCGTGATGCGGATCATGCGCGCCGCGTGCTGTCGGGGCTGGAGTTCGACCTGATCGTGATGGACGTGATGATGCCGGGCGAGGACGGCGTTTCCCTGACGCGATCGTTGCGCGAAACGATCGACACGCCGATCCTTCTGCTGACTGCAAAGGGAGAGACGGAGGAGCGCATCGCCGGACTGGAGGCCGGTGCGGACGACTATCTGCCCAAGCCCTTCGAGCCGAAGGAACTACTGCTGCGGATCAACGCGATCCTGCGCCGGATGCCGGAGGCCGAGCCCGAACATGCAGCCCCCAAGGTTCTGAGCATGGGGCCTGTGCGGTTCGACATAGAGCGGTCCGAGCTGATGCGCGGCGAGGACATGATCCGGCTGACGGCGACGGAGGTCCAGCTGATGCGGATCTTTGCAGAGAACCTGCGCGAGCCGGTGAGCCGCACCAAGCTGGTCGAAGACCTGGGCCGCGACAGGGGCCAGGCGCAGGAGCGGGCCGTGGACGTCCAGATCACGCGCCTGCGGCGCAAGATCGAGTCCGATCCGAAACAGCCGCGATACCTGCAAACCGTGCGTGGCGAAGGCTATATGCTGGCGCCGGACTGAGACGTGATCTGGTTGTGCGGCTGCGCCGCGCAGGTTTGATGAATTGGGGGCCAGCCCCCAGGGTTGAAGCGCAGCTTCAACCGAACCCCCGGGATATTGACGGCCAGAGGAAGAAGCGGTTCGGTCCGCGGGCCCGTTGTGCTCTTGATAGACTCGGGGCGGGGTTGTATCTGACACTCATGATACGGGTTTTCGACATGGACGATCGTGCGCGCCTGCCCTGGCGGTTTTTTGGCGCGGCACGCACGGTTCTGGCGCGTCTATAGGGCGGTGCCCTTCGACGAATTGTTATGAATTTCCACTGACACGACGGGAGAGGACCGATGTCCCCCAAGACACTCTATGACAAGATATGGGATGCCCACCTTGCGCACGAGGCCGAGGATGGCACCAGCCTGCTTTATATCGACCGGCATCTCGTGCACGAGGTGACGAGCCCGCAGGCCTTTGAAGGGCTGCGCATGGCGAACCGCAAGGTGCGCGCGCCGGACAAGACCATTGCCGTGCCGGACCACAACGTGCCGACCACCGAGGGGCGCGAGAATCCCGAGGCGATGCCCGAGGACAGCCGCACCCAAGTGGCCGCGTTGGACAAGAACGCCAAGGATTTCGGCATCCATTATTACCCGGTCAGCGACGTGCGGCAGGGCATCGTCCACATCGTCGGCCCCGAGCAGGGCTGGACACTGCCGGGCATGACCGTGGTCTGCGGCGACAGCCATACGGCCACACATGGTGCTTTCGGTGCGCTGGCCCACGGCATCGGGACGTCCGAGGTGGAGCATGTGCTGGCCACCCAGACGCTGATCCAGACCAAGTCAAAGAACATGAAGGTCGAGATCACCGGCAAGCTGCGCCCCGGAGTGACCGCCAAGGACATCACCCTGTCGGTCATTGGCCGCACCGGCACCGCGGGCGGTACGGGTTATGTCATCGAGTATTGCGGCGAGGCCATTCGCGACCTTTCGATGGAAGGGCGGATGACCGTCTGCAACATGGCGATCGAAGGCGGCGCACGCGCAGGCCTGATCGCGCCCGATGAAAAGACCTTCGAGTACATCAAGGGCCGGCCCCATGCGCCGAAGGGCGCACAGTGGGAAGCCGCCATGGACTGGTGGAAGACGCTCTATTCCGATGACGATGCGCATTGGGACAAGGTGATCACGATCAAGGGCGAGGATATCGCGCCGGTGGTCACCTGGGGCACCAGCCCCGAGGACGTGCTGCCGATCGACGGAGAGGTGCCTGCCCCCGAAAGCTTTACCGGCGGCAAGACCGACGCGGCCCGGCGTGCGCTGGAATACATGGGCCTTACGCCCGGTCAAAAGCTGAAGGATATCGAGATCGACACGGTCTTTATCGGGTCCTGCACCAATGGCCGGATCGAGGATCTGCGTGCGGCAGCCGAGATCCTGAAAGGCAAGAAGATCAAGGTGAAGCGGGCAATGGTCGTGCCCGGATCGGGGCTTGTGCGCGCCCAGGCCGAGGAAGAAGGGCTGGCCGAGATCTTTACCGAGGCCGGTTTCGAGTGGCGGCTTGCAGGCTGTTCGATGTGCCTGGCGATGAACCCCGACCAGTTGCAGCCGGGTGAACGGTGCGCGGCCACGTCGAACCGCAATTTCGAGGGCCGGCAAGGCCGTGGCGGGCGCACCCACCTGATGAGCCCGGCGATGGCCGCGGCGGCGGCGGTGACCGGCAAACTGACCGACATCCGGGAGATCGTGTGATGGAAAAATTCGTGAAACTGACCGGCGTCGCGGCGCCGATGCCGCTGGTCAATATCGACACCGACATGATCATTCCCAAGCAGTTTCTGAAGACGATCAAGCGGTCGGGCCTGGGCGTGAACCTGTTTGACGAGATGCGGTACGACGACGATGGAAACGAGATTCCGGAATTCGTGCTGAACCAACCGGCCTATCGCGAGGCAAAGATCATCGTGGCCGGGGACAATTTCGGCTGCGGGTCGAGCCGCGAGCATGCGCCCTGGGCGCTGCTGGATTTCGGCATCCGCTGCGTGATCTCCACCAGCTTCGCCGACATCTTCTACAACAACTGCTTCAAGAACGGCATTCTGCCCATCGTTCTTCCGCAGGAAGAGGTCGACAAGCTGATGGACGATGCGGAGCGCGGATCGAACGCGGTGCTAACCGTGGACCTGGAGCGCCAGGAAATCACCGGCCCGGATGGCGGCACAATCGGCTTCGACGTCGACCCCTGGCGCAAGCACTGCCTGCTGAACGGGCTCGACGATATCGGACTGACGATGGAAAAAGCCGCGTCGATCGACGCGTTCGAGGCCAAGGCCGCGACGCAACGCCCCTGGGTTTGACCCCGCAAGGAAAGCGATGTACCGGCTGCCATGCGCGGCCGGTGCAATCTTGAGATTAAGAGGTTAATCAAAAGCACATCTAATATTAATGAATTATTGTGGGGGCTTAGCTTGAACCCCCCACATCTTGCGTGTGAACACAACGGCGCCTCAAATCCGTCAGCTTATTGATGCAAACCGGCACCACCCTCACCATCAAATCGCCGAAAATTCTAAGTCTAACGAACTGGTGTCTTGAGCCGGATGGTGAAAGAAGGCAGAAATTGGGCAAGAATGAGGCAAGCCGTCATAATCGACGGACCCGAATTGGAACAATGTCGCGGCATCGAACCGTGGCAGGCCAGTTGTAAGGGAACCGGGCAGTGGTTTCGCAGATCATCAGCGCGCTGACGCGTGCAATACTCGTGGCCTTGCTGGTGGCAACACCGGCGCTTGTGCTGCCGTCGGTCGCGACGGACACCGCACAGATTGTCGTGGTGATCGCGCTGCTGTTCTCGTTGCTCACCTTCATCGAGTATTTCGGCCGCTATCCGAGCATTGTCGAATTCCGGTTCGCTCCACCCTTCAATCGTTTGAAGTTCCTCGCACTGGCGCTTGTCGTGGTGGTGCTTTCGTTGATCGCGCGCGGCAAGATCGAGCCCAGCCCGATCACCCTGATCCTCACCTACTTCGCGCAGACCCTCGGCAATGCGATGGATTTCCCGTTCTCGCCGGTGCGATTGGTCGTGCTGATGCTGCCGCCGGATGCCAGCCTGGACCTTGCCAATTCCGTGCGGATCGCGGCCGCCGTGGCCTATAGCGTGTCACTGGTCATGGTGCTGGTCTTCGTTATCTTGGTGCGGCTTCTTGGATGGCCCATGCGCAACGGCGCGTTCAATGTGTGGGTCAACCTGCCCTTGTTCGATCCGACGCGCGGCGGCGACATCGTTGACAGGCTGCGACGCGACTCGGGTCTTAACATTGTGTTAGGAGCTTTGCTGCCATTCTTGATTCCGGCAATCGTGAAGGCGGCGTCCCTGGTGATCGAGCCGGTGTCGTTTCAGAGCGAACAAACATTGATCTGGATGATGACCGTATGGGCTCTTCTTCCCGCAAGCATTCTCATGCGTGGTATCGCATTGATGCGCGTGGCCGAGCTGATCGAGGAAAAGCGCCGCCGGGTCTATGCAAAGGCGGAAGGGTTGCAGAACGCCTGAGCGCTGGGCTTCTGGCCCTGATTGCGGCGATCTCACCCGCGGCGGCCGAAACCACCGTTCGTATCGCGACGTTCAACACCGAACTCGCCCGCGAGGGCCCGGGATTGCTGTTGCGCGATATCCTGTCCGAGGACGACCCGCAGGTCGAGAGCGTGGCCCGGCTGATTGCACGGGCAACGCCGGACGTCATCGCGTTGCAAGGTATCGACTACGACCACGATCTGATTGCAGCACGCGCCCTAGTGCGGCGGATCTCGGCGCACGGGCACGATTTGCCGCATGTTTTCGCGCTGCGGCCCAATACGGGCATGACGACCGGACTGGATCTCGATGGCGATGGACGAAAGGGCCGGCATAGGGATGCGCAGGGTTACGGAACATTCGCGGGGCAGGGCGGGATGGCGGTTCTGTCACGGTTTCCCGTCGTCGCCGAGGATGTGCGCGACTTCAGTGACATCCTGTGGCGCGACATGCCGGAAGCGCTTTTGCGACTTGAGGACGGTACGACACTCTTGCCGGATCGTGTAAAGAAGGTTCAGCACCTCTCGACCGTGGGACACTGGGTCGTGCCGGTTCGGATCGAGGACCAAACGCTGCGTCTCTTGACCTTTCATGCCAGCCCGCCGGTGTTCGACGGGCCGGAAGATCGCAACGGGCGGCGCAATCATGACGAAATTGTCTTTTGGCTGAAATATCTCGATGGCGCTTTCGGTGCCCGACCCCAGCCGCCCTTCGTGCTGGCAGGGGATGCCAATCTCGACCCGGTCGATGGGGCGGGACGCAAAGCAGCGATCCGGCGGTTACTTGCAGACGACCGGATGGTCGACCCCAAGCCGATGCGACCGGCCGGTGTGGCGCAGGGCAACGGACATGACGGCGACCCACGACTTGATACGGTGGACTGGCCAGGTCCCGATCCGGGGTCTTTGAGGGTCAGCTATGTTTTGCCTTCGGCGGATCTGGAGGTCCTGAAGGCGGGGATCGTCACTGACGCTACGAATGGGTCCGTGGAGGACGCCAGTCGTCACGGACTTGTCTGGGTCGATCTCTTGCTGAAGTGACACGAGCGGCATCGTGTAGGTCGGGCTGTTCTGCGCCAAGGCGCGACGACCTGGGTGAGCGCCTCGTCCAAGGGTGTATCCCGATAGTCCGGACATAGTTCGGCGAGGCGTTCGGATTGCAGGCTGTGCGGCAGGTCCCAGAGATATCGCATCTCGAGCAACCCGCGCGCCAGCGGCCAGAACGGCGCGGCCAACCGCAGGGGAAGCCAGCTCATCCGGTGTACCTTGATATCGTAGTGGAGAGCCTGCGATATGTGCTGCGCGAACTGATGGCCGGTTATCGCGTAGCCGGGGAATACGACCTCCTCGAACTGGCCGAGACTGGTCTTGCGACGGGCAAGTTGTTCCGCGGCGCGGGCCAGATCGGGCAGGAAGGCCCATGCGTGCAAGGCGTCCGAGTCACCCGGATAAAGCAGCTGACCCCGGCTTGTGCGTGACATCAAGACCTTGTCGAGCCATCCGCCGTCACGCTCGATGTCGAGGAAATCCCCGGAACGCAGAAGAATCGTCTGTACGCCGCTGTCGCGGTAGCTTTGCTCGACCTGTTTGCGAATACGCCCCAGCGCTGTAGGAGGCGCCTGACGCGTCGTTTCGGACCATGGTTTTGCGGTGTCGCGCCCGTAGACATACACGTTCCCGGGAAGAAGCACGGCAGCCCCGCTGGAACGGGCGGCGGCCTGAATCCTCGCGTGAAGACTTGGAAGCTCCCGCTCCCAGAGATGATAGGGCGGGTTCCAGGCGGCGACGATGATATCGGTGCCCTGCGCCTGCGTCATCAGGTCGTCATGGGCGCGATCAAACAGCCGCACGGTCCAGCCCGCGTTCCAGAACGCTTCGGCCGCGTGACGCCCGAACCGTCCGGTGGCGCCGAGAACAAGAACGGTCTTCTGCATCAGATCGCACCTCGTGCTGCTTGGATTGACCCAAGGTTAGATAAATACCCAGGAATAGGAATTGCCAAAATTTGCGCATTCGCTATTCATTCGTGAATGGTAAGTCGCATATCAGATATCGATTGGTCGCTTGTCCGGGCCTTCCTTGCGGTGGCCGAAAAGGGATCGCTCTCGGCGGCCGGGCGCCTTTTGGGGACGAGCCAGCCCACCTTGGGCCGCCAGGTCCGTCAATTGGAGGACCTGCTGGGCCAGGTCCTGTTTCATCGAAAACCCAAAGGGCTGGAATTGACGGCAAACGGGCAATCCCTGCTGGAGCCCGCACGGAACATGCATCGCGCCATGATCGAGATCGAATTGACCGCTGCCGGCCAGCAGACCGAGGCAACCGGGACCGTACGGATTACGGCGAGCGATACGGTTTCGGTCTACATTCTGCCGCCGATCCTTGCCGCGCTTCATGCAGATCATCCCGGAATCCGCATCGACGTCGTGCCGTCTGACAGCAGCGAGAACCTGCTTTTCCGCGAGGCCGATATCGCGGTGCGGATGTATCGGCCCGAGCAACTCGAACTTGTTGCCCGGCATCTGGGGGACTTCCCGCTCGGTCTTTTCGCCTCGGGCAGCTACCTGCGAAAGGCCGGGCGCCCGCGCACGATCGCGGACGTCTTCGATCACCCGGTCATCGGGTACGACCGGAACGAGGAGATCATTCGTGGCATGCAGGAGCGCAACATGCCGGCCTCGCGCGATATGTTCGCCTTTCGCTGCGACAGCCACACGGTCGGCTGGGAAATGGTGCGCGCCGGATGTGGCGTCGGGTTTGGGATGAAGGCGCTGGGCGCATTGCACGACGATGTAGAGGACCTGGATTTCGACATCGACCTGCCAAGCCTCCCGGTCTGGCTCGCCACCCACCAGGCGCTTCGGCACACGCCCCGTATCGCCGTGGTCTGGGAGGCGCTGGCCAAGGGATTGAAGCCCCACCTTTCTTGACCCTTCCCGCGCGTCAGGCTACGCGGTGGCAACAGTCAGGATTTGGAAAGGATTCCGCATGAGCACTCCCTCGCTTCTCATTCTGCCCGGCGACGGGATCGGCCCCGAGGTCATGACCGAAGTGCGCAAGGTCATTGACTGGTTCGGGTCCAACCGCGGGATGGCCTTTGACGTGAGCGAGGATCTGGTCGGCGGCGCGGCCTATGACAAGCATGGCAGCCCTTTGCATGACGACACGATGGCCAAGGCGCAGGAGGTGGACGCCGTTCTGCTGGGCGCCGTGGGCGGGCCGAAATACGACAACCTCGATTTCTCGGTCAAGCCGGAGCGTGGCCTTCTGCGTCTGCGCAAGGAGATGGACCTGTACTCGAACCTGCGCCCGGCGCAGTGCTTCGACGCGCTGGCGGATTTCTCGAGCCTCAAGCGCGACGTGGTCGCGGGCCTCGACATCGTCATCGTGCGCGAACTGACCAGCGGCATCTATTTCGGCGAGCCGCGGGGGATCATCCAGGAAGGCAACGAGCGGGTCGGCATCAATACGCAGCGCTACACCGAGTCCGAGATCGACCGGGTTGCACGCTCGGCCTTTGAACTGGCGCGGCGGCGCTCTAACAAGGTCTGCTCGATGGAAAAGGCCAACGTGATGGAATCGGGCATCCTGTGGCGCGAAGTGGTTCAGAAGGTGCATGACGAGGATTACCCCGATGTCGAGCTGACCCACATGTACGCCGATGCCGGCGCGATGCAGCTCTGCCGCTGGCCCAAGCAATTCGACGTGATCGTCACCGACAACCTGTTTGGCGACATGCTGTCGGATGCCGCCGCGATGCTGACCGGTAGCCTTGGCATGTTGCCCTCAGCCAGCCTGGGTGCGCCGATGGCCAACGGACGGCCCAAGGCGCTGTACGAGCCCGTGCACGGCTCGGCACCGGATATCGCGGGGCAGGGCAAGGCCAATCCGATCGCGTGTATCCTCAGCTTCGCAATGGCGCTGCGCTACAGCTTCGACCAGGGGGACGAGGCCAAGCGCCTTGAAACGGCGGTCGAGAAGGTGCTGGCCGACGGCCTGCGCACGGCGGACCTGCTGGGCGAAGAGGGGGTTCAACCCGTCACCACCAGCGAAATGGGCGACGCGATCGTCTCGGCACTGTCCGATAGTCTCTAGGCGGTCGGGTGTGGTTCGCGCAAAGCCAGGCTGAAGCGACGCTCTGGCTGGCGCGACTTTTCTCCGTGGGGTGATTCCGTCCTTGCAAATGAAAGGGCGCTTATGTAATCGGCTGTCTCACGGACGGAGTGTAGCTCAGCCTGGTAGAGCACTGTCTTCGGGAGGCAGGGGCCGGAGGTTCGAATCCTCTCACTCCGACCAGTGAACAAAGGCGCCCGTGGGCGCCTTTGTTGTTTTAAATACAGTGATCCTCGGTTCACTGAACCTGATATCTACCCGAACTCTAACGCACTGGCGACCTTGCGAAGGTGCTCTGGGCTGTAGCGTGCGTAGGTAGAAGCAGTGATCCGCGAGTCCGAATGACCCAGATACTGAGCGATCTCGTCCATTGGGATGCCTGCTTCTGCCATATGGACTGCTGCCGTGTGGCGCAGCACGTGTGGTGATACTTCGGACAGTCCAGCATCACCTGCAGCTACTTTGAAGCTCTTCTTGATGGACTTCACGGGGCCACCTGCCCATTCCACAACGTAGTCCGACAACGCGGCATTACGCGCTTCCAAGAGCGCCACACGTAAGCTCTCAGTCATGGGCACGATAGCTCTACCTTTCCGCTGACCTTCGCCGGTGCGAAGGTTAATCTGACCGCGCTCGAAGTCGACCCGATCCCACGTGAGCTCCAGAACTGCGGTCACCCTTGCCGCCGTCGACAACACCAGCCGTATAGCGAGCTTGGTATGCGGTGCACAATCAACCGATAGTAACTGGCCTGTCTATCGGCGCGTCAGATACCTCTCCTTCGGGGCTGGCTTGCTGGGACGTTCGATGTAGGGCGCCCTATCGATCAGCCCGGTTTTGACCGCCCAGTTCAGACAGGTCCGCAGCTTGCCGAGCTGAGTCCAGATCGTGCCATCCTTGATTCCTGCCTGTCACCTTCGACGTGTTCGAACATGAGGGCGGGCGTGCGACACGCTGGGCCCGGACGGCGCGTCCCGGCGATATCGTCGGCATCAGCGGCCCCGGCAGCGGTGGATTTCCGCGCGCGCGACATCTTCTGATCGCCGGAGACGAGACGGCCCTTCCGGCGATCCGACGTATCCTCGAGACCTCAGAACCCGACCGGCGAGGTCACGCCATTCTCGAGGTGGGCACGGACGCCGACATCTGCGACCTGCCGCGTCCCGACGGAATCGCCCTGACCTGATGCGTGCGACAGCGGCAGAAGAGGCTGTGGGATCATCTGTCGCAAGCGCCCTTGCCCCCGGGACCCGACCGTTACGTCTGGGTTGCCGCCGAAAAAGCCCTTGTCCGAGATGCGAAAGCAAGGTTTCGACACACGCTCGGGCTTGATGCGGACAAGGGATATTGCGCGTATTGCTGGGAGGCCTGATCCAGTGTTGCAAGGATGGAGCGGCAAGGACCAGTTACCTAATAAAGATCTCTCCAGAAACTTGGACTCGCCAGTGAATTAGGGCCATTGAATCCGAAACCGACGACCTGTCTCGTCGGCGCGCGAAGGGTTACATCAATGACATTCGTAACATGCGCACGAGCAAACGACGCTACATGAGATGAGCCCGCCGACATGCGCATCGGATCGCTCGCGGCGTTCAGCCAGCTTTGAGCCACCATGAACATTGAGTAGAGCAAGTATTTTTGCCGCAACCGAATTGGGCAGCCGCGCGTCTACCTAATTCGGGTTTGTTCGCGCCACGTTTCTAGCCAGTGCCGCGACAAGGTCTGTTCGTGTCACGATGCCAATGATCTTGTCTTTTTCCAGAACCGGAACGGCATCCGTATCCCCATCGGCCATCATCGGCAGCAACGCCCCGATTGGCGTATCGGCCATCGCACGGGGACCGGCGACACTCATGATGTCCCCGGCCCTTGTCGGGTTTTCGCGGTTTCGGTCCAGCAGTCGCCGCAAGGCGGCAGCGTATCCGCGGTCAAAACGCAAGGCATCCTCTCTTGCCTGGCGGATCAGATGGATCTGGAAAATGACCCCCAGGAACTTTGCATCCCGTTCGACGACGGGAAGGGAAGTGAATCGATGCCTCCGGAAAATGTCTGCGACTTCGCTCAGGGACGTTTCGGGGCGGATCGTGGCAAGGTCCCGGGACATGATGTCCTGCGCCGTCACCGGAACGGAGTGATGTGCCGCGGCCTGCATCTCCGCTGCCCCGATCAGGCGCGCCAGGTCCTCGACGCCAAGGTTGAAAGACTGGCTGTAGCGCTCCAGGATCTCTGTCAGCTGTTCCTCGGACAGCCCCAGCCGTTCGGTCGGATTTCGGTCGCCAGTCCCGTGTCTGCTTGGATCATCGAACTGACGAAAGGGGTAGTGCCGCCCCGTCAAACGCGCATAGACCGTCGCAAGAACCACAAGCGCGACGGTACCCACGCCAATCGGTGCAATCGCGAACCAGAACCCCAGATGCGCGGTGGCATCGGGCGACAGGGCCGCCGTCATGGCCACTGCACCCGCCGGCGGATGGACCGCGCGACACAGCATCGTCGCGGTTACGGCCAACCCCACGGCAAGGCCGACTCTCAAGGCGGGATCGTCGACCCATAGGCAAACGGCGACTCCGACCAGTGCGGCTATCGTATTGCCGACAATCGCGGACCAGGGTTGCGCGAGCGGGCTGTTCGGGACCGCGAACAACAGAACGGATGTGGCGCCGAAGGGTGCGACAAGGTACAGCCCCAGTTCCAGGTCGACAGTCGGCGACAGCACGAACAGTCCGGTCAGCCCGAGCCCGATCAGGGCACCAAGCCCTGCCCGAAAGGCCTCGATGCCGGAAACATGCGCAACCGCAGGTCCAAGTGATTTCAGAATGTGCAACGACACGCCTCCCGGCAAGTTGCGCACAAACTTTCACCGCTTGGCGAAAGGTTCAACAGAGCAAATGACCGAACGGGACTGTTGCATTGATCAACTGCGCGCGACAGGTTTCTGTCGGAGAAGCACCAGCGCCGTGCGAGCGTCGATAGGCATGCAGATGAGACCTACATTCGCGTCGGTGGCAAGTGGCGGTATCTGTGGCGCGCCATTGATGCGAAGGGACAGATGCACCCTGGAACTACTAGCGCAACAGCCCCCTCGGTCATTGAATGAACTCCCTGAGGTTACGGTAGGCAATCGTAAAGAATCTTGGCGAGATGGGCGGCTCGTTCCCCGATGATGGAACGTGTTTTTGAATCAGGCTGAAAGAGGTGATTGCAGACGTAGCCAAAGCCGATTCCGGTATCCGGGTCAGCATCGCATTCGAGGTCAGCTCGGTGCCGTTGTCGCTGACCACCATGCAAGGGTAGCCGCGCAGTTCTGCGATACGGTCCAGCTCGCGGGCGACACGTGCACCGCCGATTGATGTGTCGACGACAGCTGCCAGGCATTCCCGGGTGAAGTCGTCAATGACGTTCAGCACCCGGAACCTGCGACCGTCCTCAAGCGCGTCGGACATGAAGTCGAGTGACCACCGCTGGTTCGGTCCCTGCGGTATCGCCATCGGCGTTCTGGTGCCCACCGCACGCTTGCGACCGCCCCGTTTACGAACGGTTAACCCTTCTTCGCGGTAGACACGATAGAGCTTCTTCCAATTGAGCTCCCAGCCTTCGCGCCTTAGCAGAATATGCAGCCGACGATACCCGAACCGCCGCCGTTCAGAAGCCAGTTCCTTCATCCGAGCGCGCAGCTCTGTGTCCTGCGGTCGCTTCGTCTTGCGCCGATACACACGCGGTTCGATCCCGGCCAGCGCACAGGCGCGTCGCTGATTGTAGCCCTTGGTCTTCATAGCCCAGTCCACGGCATTCCTCCTCGAACCGGGCTTCAGAAGTTTTTTCCGAGCATCTCTTTCAGGGTGGCAACGTCGAGCATCTGCTCCGCCAGCATCTTCTTCAGCTTCGCGTTCTCAGCCTCCAATGCCTTCAGACGCCGGGCGTCAGACACCTCCATGCCGCCATACCTCGACCGCCACTTGTAGAACGTGGCGTCGCTGATCCCGTGCTTGCGACACAGCTCCTTCGCACCGAAACCAGCCTGGTGCTCCTTCAGGATGCCTATGATCTGCTCTTCGCTGAAACGGCTTCTCTTCATCATCTGTCTCCTTCGTTGGAGAACAGGCTAACCTTAAATCGAGGACTTTTCAGAGGAGCAGGTCAGTGTAAACTTTATCGTATCCACCAAAGAAAATTTCCCTACAAGGATTGTAAGAGAAGTCGTTAGTGAAACGCCAATTATCTTTTGGGATGCTGAATGCTAAGGTCATAGCGCACCATGAATTTCTGACTATTTTACTCGGAAAATATTCGGTCAGCAAGGGTGTTTGTTGACTCACGCAGCGCGGTCGGTCTGGAACCGCATCCCGGACAAGGTGCGCGAGGATGTCGTCGGTTTTGCGCTGGAGTACGAAGACCTGACGCCCTGGAAACTGGCGGTCAAATACACCGAGGAGCAGCGCTGCTTCATCTCGGAATCTTCCGTGTACCGCATCCTCGGCCCCGAAGAACTGATCACCGCCCCGGCTCACGTGGTGATCCGGGTTGCCCCCTCTCGGCAGATTGCTTTGCAATTGCCTGCCGGGCAATGGATGAGTTCCGCGACAAGACCAGCCGGCCGAACGAGATGTGGCAGACCGACTTCACCTATCTTGAGGTGATCGGCTGGGGCTAGTTTTACCTCAGTACGATCCTCGACGACTACAGCCGCTACATCATCGCCTGGAAGCTCTGCAAGACGATGAAGGCCGGTGACGTGACCGACACGCTGTAACTGGCGCTGGACGCTTCGGGTTGCAGCCACGCGATCGTGATGTACAAGCCGAGGCTGCTCAGCGATAACGGCGCATCCTGTGTAGCGGCCGAACTGGCAGAATACCTCGACGGGAAAGGCATGGATCACGTCCGTGGTGCCCCGTAACATCCCCAAACGCAGGGCAAGATCAAGCGCTGGCACCAGACCATGAAGAACCGGGTTCTGCTGGAAAACTACGTCCTACCCGGCGACCTGGAACGCCAGATTGGCGCCTTCGTCGACCACGACAACAACCTCCGCTATCATGAGAGCCTGGCAAATCAGACCCCAGCCGACGTCTACCACAGTCGCGGCGCGAAGATCCTGAAGATGAGAGAGGAGATCAAGAAGCAGACAATCCGACAACGACGGTTGTAGCACCAAGCCGCAGCTGCATAAACTCAAACAGCAACCGAACCAGAGCCTCCGTTAAAAAACGGCCCGCGAAGCCCGAAACAGCCTGACGACGGACACTCTCGGCAATGCCCTCACGGCGGCAAAGCACGGCGATGCTATCTTCGCCCCGAAGACCGGCCAAGACGATCCTGATCTTCTCGTCGGCCGAGTACTGCTTGCGGGTCTTTCGTTTGATGCCCCTGACCAGCCTGTCAGCGGCGTCTTTCGATGTTCCGGATTTCCTGTTCCTCTTCGCGCCATAATGGCTTCGATTAACCAGAAATCCTCCGTTGCTCAAACCCCTAAATCTGTTCGGTGGGGGCTGACGTTAGACAGATGGCTGATTTCGGCACGGTGTTGAGGCCTTTGTGCGACCAGTGATGCAGGCCGGGCGCGACCTCTCGCTTCGCAGCGCTGGGAATGCCCGCCGGGCAGCGGGCATTCCGTTCAGTCTGGTTCAGGCGGTCAGCCTGCGCAGTCTTGCAGTGCAGCCACGTCCGGACCGTTGGGTGTGCGCCCGAGGTTGAACGGCGCGGAGGCATCGCGCCACTGGGCGTAGTCCTCCAGGTACTGGACCATGCTGAGATAGACCTTGGCCGAGTTCGGGTTCTCGCACGCGGTTTCGACGATGACCTCGTTGGCCATCTCCTGGACTTTCTCCAGGGTCGCGTCGTCGTAGCGGTTGATCTCAACCGCGTCGTCGAATTTGGCATAGGCTTCGGTTGCACGCTTTTCGGTGAAGGCCAGCGACCACAGCAGGGTGGCGTCCGCCGCGATCTGCAGTTTCTCCTGGGTCTCGGGGCTAAGCGCGTCCCAGGCCGACTTGTTGATCATCACGCCGAAGACCGAGGCAGACTGGTGCCAACCGGGCGTCGCCCAGTACTGGGTCACCTGTTGAAAGCCGCCGGACCAATCGACGTTGGGTGTCGAGAATTCAGCACCGTCGATCACGCCGCGCTCGAGCGACTGGTAGATTTCGCCACCGGCCATCGAAACCTGGTTGCCGCCCAGACGCTCCAGCAGTTTGCCCTGCTCGAGGCCGGAAAGCCGCAGACGCTTGCCTTGCAGGTCTTCCAGCGTGACGATCGGCTCGTTGGTACGGAAGCCGGATTCGTTGTTGGTCACGCCGTAGGGCAGGTAGACCATGTTAAACTGGCCGTAGATCTCGTTATAGAGCTCGGCGCCACCCCATTGCTGGATCCAGTTCACGTAGTCCACCGCGTTGAACAGGCTGGGCGTGGTGGCCAGCGGAGAGAATGCCGCATCGCGGCCCGCCCAGTAGCCCGGCCAGTCGGCGCCGGCCTGAATCGTTCCCGATTCCACCGCGCCGAACACCTCGCCCGACGGCACAAGCGCGCCGCCGTCGAAGAACTCGATCGTCAGTTCCCCTTGGGTCAGCTTGTTGGCGAGATCGACAAAATGCTTGTCGGTCTCTATCAGTTCCAGGGAGGACGGCCAGGTGGTGGTCATCGTCCAGTTTTCCTGCGCCGTGGCCTGTCCGGCCAGCGCCGTCGCGACTGCGGCCGCAAGTGCGAATGCCTTGGTAGTCATGGTATCTCCCTTTTCCATGGTTTGGTTTACTGAGTGTAAATGACGTCGGGCAGCCACGTGACCAGTGCCGGGAACACGGCCACCAGCAAGCACATCACGACGATCAGGGCGATGAACGGCAAGACGCCGCTGATGATCGAGCCGGTGCGAAGCTCCGGTGGCGCAATGGCCCTGAGGTAGAACAGCGCATATCCGAATGGCGGGGTCAGGAACGAGGTCTGCAGAACGACCGCCATCAGGACGACGAACCAAAGCAGGTTCACATCGGGCATTTCCTGGATGATCGGCAGAAAGATCGGAAAGGACAGAAGCACGATCCCGGTCCAGTCGAGGAATGCGCCAAGGATGAACACGATCACCATCATCATGGTGATCAGCATCCAGGGTTCCATGTCGAGGGTGCGAATGATCTCCTGCGTCGCGCGCAAGCCGCCGGTGATGTTGAAGACGCCGGTGAACGCCGTCGCCCCGACTACGATGAACAGGATCATTGCAGAGGTACGCCCGGTTTCAAGCATCGCGCCGTAGAAGCTGCCAAGCTGGAACCGGCCCCGCGCGATCACGATGAGAAGGGCCAGGGCGGCACCGATTGCCGACGCCTCGGTCGCCGTGGCGATCCCCGCCAGAAGCGAGCCGAGGATGCCGAAGATCAGGACCAGAGGCGGCAGCGCCTCGACCAGCAGCATCCGCAGAAGGGTCGAGCGCTCGACCTTCTCGTCGGACTCTACCGCCGGGGCGAGATCCGGTCGTAGGACGGAAATGATATAGACGTAGACCGCATAGCTCAGCCCGAGAAGGACCCCGGGAACCATGGAGCCTGCGAACAGCTCGCCAACGGAAAGGGGCGAATAGCTGGCCATGAGGATGAGCATGATAGACGGCGGAATGAGGATGCCGAGACAGCCCGAGGCGGCAATAACCCCGGCTGTCAGCGAAGGCGCATAGCCGTATTGAAGCATCGGACGCAGGGCCATGACGCCCATCACCGTGATCGAGGCCCCGATGATGCCCGTCGTGGCGGCCAGAAGAATCGAGATGAAAACGACCGCCAAGGCAAGCCCGCCCCGGACCTGGCTGAGCAGCAGGCGCAGGGTTTCGAACATTCGGTCCGTCACGCCGGAATCCGAAAGAAACCGAGCCATCAGGACGAACAGCGGAATGGCGATAAGCGTGTAGTTGTCCAGGACATCACCGAAAATGCGGTTGATGACGATGCCCAGAACCATGGGCTTGCCGGCTATGATCGCAGTCAGCACGGCCGTCCCGCCCAGTACGAAAGCCAGAGGATGACCAAGGAACAGGCCCGCCAGCAGCAGGCCGAACATCAATACCGCGATGTACTCGGGATTCATTGATGGCCCTCCTGCCGGTCGAACATGATCTTGAGGACTTCCGAGATGCCCTGCAGCAACAAGAGGCCTGCCGCTGCGCACATCGCCAGCTTCAGCGGATAAACCGGCATCTGGATGGCGCCATATGTAACTTCTCCCTGCGCGAAAGAGCGCATCGCAAACTCCCACGAGCGGGTCAGAAAGACCCAGGCGAACGGGAAGAAAAAGACAACGTAGCCCACAAGGCTGATGATGCGTTGCGCACCGTGGCCAAACCGTTCCGTCAGGATATCGACCCGGACATGCGCGTTGTGCCGCAAGGCGTAGCCCCCAAGCAGAACGAAGTAGAAGCCGAACAACTGTTTCGAGACATCGAAGGCCCAGCGGGTCGGTTCGCTGAACACGTAGCGCAAAACCACGTCGTAGATGATGATTGCGGCGAAGACGATGGCCAGAACCGAAACGATCCTCCCGACGATTTCATTCAAGCTATCAATGGCACGCACCAAGAACACAGAATTGTCTCCTCCCGAGTGATCCGCGAATGTCATGGTGCCTGGAAACCATGATCCCCGTGTCGGGTCAGACCATCGGATAAACCACATAGAAGTGCAAGCAATCGCGTCAAGTTATATAAGATCATGTTTTCACTTCAAAAATCTTATTGGCCTTGCGCCGCAATGGCTTTGGCCAGCAAGGCGCACAGGTTGTCACCTGGGGAGTCGCGCCTGTCGAGGGGCGCCGGCCGCGGCGGGCAGAGATCAGAATTCAGTGATCACCGTGGCGCCGACGCCGGGAAAGCTGTCCATTTCCGTGAGGGCATCGATGGAGGCTTCGAGCGTGATGAGATCGCCGATCAGTTTTTCCGGGTTCAAGACGCCCGATTGGATCATTGCCAGCATCGCGTCATAGCGGTGTGCCTGCATGCCGTGACTGCCCAGGATTTCCAGCTCGTCGCCGATGACCCGGGCCATGGGGGCGGCGGGCGTGGCCTGATCCGCCAGAAGCAACCCGACCTGCACGTGCCGTCCGCGCTTCCTCAGGTTCATGACGGAGTTGAAGAAGGTCGTGGGATGGCCGAGCGCGTCGAGCGAAACATGCGCGCCGCCGCCGCTGATGTCGCGGACGGCGCTCACCACATCCTGAACCTTGGTGGCATTGACGGTGTGGGTCGCGCCGCAAGCCTTGGCCTGCGACAGTTTCTCGTCCGAAATGTCGATGGCAACGGTTTGCGCGCCGATCGCGCGCGCGATCATCAATGCGGACAGCCCGACGCCGCCGCATCCATGCACCGCAACCCATTCGCCCGCACGCGTGCGTCCCTGGTCGACGACCGCGCGAAAGGCTGTCGCGAAACGGCATCCCAGGCTCGCCGCGGTCTCGAAGGACAGGGTATCGGGCAGGGCGACGAGGTTCAGATCGGCCTGGGCAATGGCAACGTACTGAGCGAACGAGCCCCAATGAGTGAACCCCGGCTGGAACTGTTGGTGGCAGACCTGCTGGTGGCCCGCATGGCATTCGGGGCAAGCGCCGCAACCGCCGACGAAGGGAACAGTCACCCGGTCTCCTACCTTCCAGCGGGTGACGTCAGGCCCGGTGGCGGCGACGCGCCCTGCAAGTTCATGGCCGGGCACATGCGGCAGGACGATATCGGGATCATGGCCCATCCAGCCGTGCCAATCGCTGCGGCAGACGCCGGTTGCGCCGACCTCGATCACCACGCCTTTCGCGTCGGGTTCCGGGTCCGGAACCGTCACGATTTCCGGTCGCGCCCCGAAGGCCTCGAACATCACGGCTTTCATGCTGTTTTCCCTTCTGCGCAGGAGTGATCTATACTCGCGGTCTAGCAGCTCGCATTCGCCTGCAACAGCCGATATAGACATCTTCGATGCCACGTTTTTCCGCCAACCTGGGGTTCCTGTGGACGGGTCTGGACCTGCCGCGAGCGGTTCATGCCGCGGCGAAGGCCGGGTTCGACGCGGTCGAGTGCCATTGGCCCCATGAGACGCCGCCCAAGAGCCTGCGTGCTGCGCTGGATGCCACTGGGTTGCCGCTCCTGGGGCTGAATACAACGCGCGGCGACCACGAGAAGGGCGATTTCGGTCTAACCGCCATTCCCGGCCGCGAGGCCGAGGCGCGCGACGCGATCGACGCGGCCCTGGACTACGCCGAGATCGCAGGCGCCGAGTCCGTTCATGTCATGGCGGGCACGGCAGAGGGTCGGGCGGCGGAAAAGACGTTTCGTGACAACCTGGAATATGCATGTGATCGGGCACGCGACCGAATGATCCTGATCGAGCCGATCAACCCGTTCGACGCCCCGGGCTATTTTCTTCAATCGCCGGACCACGCGCGGCGTGTGATTGCGGATGTGCACGCGCCGAACCTCCGGATGATGTTCGATTGCTACCACGTGGGCAGGCTCGGACAGGATGTTCTGATGCAGTTGAACGACGTGCTCGAGCATGTCGGACACATCCAAGTGGCCGCGGTGCCCGACCGCGGCCCGCCTGACCATGGCACGCTCGACTACGCGGCGCTGTTCCGTGAGATAGATGCGCTGGGCTGGCAGCGTCCGCTTGGCGCGGAATACAAGCCGGAGGGCGAAACGGAGGCGACCCTTGGCTGGCTGGCCCGCACCAAGGGGCTGTAACATCTCATCATACCAGGCGGCTCGCCCATGACAGGTGACAGAACGCGGCGTATTATGGATGCAATCAGCGAGGATGAAATGATGCCCGGAACGCCCAAGCGGACCATGTCGCGACGGACCGTCATTGGCGCGGGCCTGATTACGGCGGCCGCTGTCGGCGCGGGATACCGCGTTGCGTCACATCAGCGCTTCGACGGGTCGGAGCTTTCCGTACGAGACGCCTTCGAAGCGGCACGGGCCGGAGATGTCGTTCTGGTCGACATTCGCACGCCCGAGGAATGGCGTCAGACCGGCGTCGGGCAGGGCGCGCACCCGATTGACATGCGCCGCAGCGATTTTATTGCAGCTCTCGACCGTTTGACGGGCGCGCGGAAACACGCGCCGATCGCCTTGATCTGTGCACGCGGTGTGCGGTCCGCCAGGTTGGCAAGCGCCCTGGTGAATGCAGGTTACACGAATATCGTGAACGTGCCGGAAGGTATGCTCGGCTCCCGCGCCGGGCCCGGTTGGATTGCCAGCGGACTTCCGGTCACGAGCTACGACGGGTAAGCCGCGCTATTCCGCGGCCTGTTGACTCGATGCCTTGCCCTCCAGCGCCAGTTTCAGTTCCGCGCGGTAATGCCGCGCCGCCTGCGTGATCGGCGGTTCGCGCCACAGTTCCTTTGTGCCCATCCACTTGGACACTAGACCTTTCAGCGACACGCCACTCAGCGCCGAAAGCGGCACTGCAAGCAAGAGGCTGACGGCGATCGGAAGCAGCCAGAGCGACACCACACCGGCCGCCATGCCCGCCACCAGAAGTACACCGCTGACCGTTTCCAGGGCATGGCAGATCACCAGAGTACCAAGACCATAGCGACCGCCTTCGCGTTGCTGTGGGCTCCACCCGCTTTGCAGGCCGAAGACGGTACGGAACACGGCGATCATCTGCTGCACCATAAGGATCGGGGCATAGGCCACCGAAAGCGCCAGTTCCGAGAGGAACGACAGGGCGAAGCGCCAGGTGCCGCCATACTCGGCGAAGCGCGAGCGGGTCAAAGGTACCACGAGAATCCCCAAAAGCTTGGGCGCCAGCAGGAGTGAGTACATCAGCGCGATGATCAGCACGTGCCGCGCCTCGGTCATCTCGGGCCAGGTCGGCATCAGCGGGTTGTCGGGGCGGAAATAGGTCAGCACGGACTTGTCGCCGCCTTGCCCCATCAAAGCCCACATGACCAACAGAGCGAACCAGATCGGCGAGGCGAGATAGCTCATCGCGCCATGGAACATGTGAAAGCGCGAGGCGGTGCGCAGCCCGCGCGTAGACAAGAGGCGCAAGTGTTGCAGGTTGCCCTGGCACCAGCGGCGGTCGCGCTGGATATGGTCGATCAGCGTCGGAGGAGTTTCCTCGTACGAACCACGGATGCGCGGCAGCACCCGCACGCCCCAGCCGGCGCGGCGCAGCAGGCCCGCCTCGACGAAATCATGGCTCATGATCAGTTGATCGCGCCCGGTGAAGGACCGCAGATGCGGCAAGCCCGCGCTGGCCGCAAAGGCCTCGGTTCGAATGATCGCGTTATGACCCCAGTAGTTGCCTTCCTGCCCGGTCCAGCGCGCCAGGCCTTCGGCGAGGGCGGTTCCGTACACGCCATTGGCGAATTGCTGCATCCGGGAAAACACGGTGTTGGCGCCGATAAGCTGCGGACAGCTTTGGATCAATCCTGCGCCGGGATCTTGCGCCAACGCGTCGGTCAGCCGACCGATGGCGCGACCGGACATCAGGCTGTCCGCGTCGAGAACCAGCATCGCGGGCCAGTCCGCGCCCCAGTTCTGCACCCAGTCCGTGATGTTGCCGACCTTACGATCAGTGTTTTCAGCCCTGCGCCGGTAGTAAATCTTCAGCCCCGGCGACAGCGTGGCCTGCAACGCGCGGATACTGTCCTGTTCCGCCTCGGCAATCGCGTCGTCGCGCGTGTCGCTGAGGATGAACATGGCAAAGTCGTGCGGGCCGCCGCGCGCGCGCAACTCTTCAAGCATGGACCGCGCGTTGCCCAG
Organism: Roseovarius sp. THAF8; assembly: GCF_009363735.1. NCBI lineage: Bacteria > Pseudomonadati > Pseudomonadota > Alphaproteobacteria > Rhodobacterales > Roseobacteraceae > Roseovarius > Roseovarius sp. THAF8. The sequence goes on from NZ_CP045410.1 coordinate 2,460,423, forward strand.
AACGTACCACGGCACCTCGTTGTAGATCGGCATCAACAGCGCAACCTTGAGCGGCCGGGGATGGCCCGGTCGCTTCAGCGCCTGGGTCAGGGACCCCAGGCCCAGCGTCACGGTCGTCACCGTCAGGCAAAGCCAAAAGACATTGAACGACATGAGGCCCAGAAGCGTCGCTTCGATCAGCGTCAGACCGGCATCTCCGAGCCAGTCCCACATGATCCAGATAAATCCGATTGTCGCGAAAATCGCGGGTATGAAGACGACGCAGCGCCACAGCGTAACGTTTTCCCCGGGCTGGGCGGGGGGCGCCTTGGGGTCGGCATAGATCGCGTCAAGGTCCTGTTCAGGCATCTCCAGGGGCGCACGCGGCGGCATTATCCGAAGATCGTTCATTATGCAGTCCACCTGTAAAGCCACACTTCGGAGGCGTTTTGCCCGTCCTTGCGCAATTGAGCGCGCAACTCGACGTGCCGCCGTTCGCCCGGTTCGAAGTTGAACGCGAGGCGAAGCCCGCCTGTCGACGGGTTGCGTTGCAGAACGCCCTCACTGACCTCGACATGCGGTGAAAACGTATGAACGTCGATCGCATCCGGTCCTTCGTCAAATAGGGGGCTGTCCTCGAAATCAATGACGACGACGCGGCCTTCGGCGAAGGCCCGCTTACCCATCGCGGTATTCAGAACCCTTGGAAGATCGCGATGCACCGGGGCGTCGGCGCTCCAGGTCAACCGATAGGCCAGGTCAACCTGCGACCCTGCCGTCATCGGATTTGCAGGCCGCCAATAGGCCACGATGTTGTCGTAGATCTCTTCTTCGGTCGGGATCTCTACCAGGGTGACGGCACCGGGCCCCCAGTCGCCCTTCGGTTCGACCCAAAGACCGGGCCTGTTGTGGTAAAGCGCTTCGAGGTCCGCGAAATCGGACAGCTTGCGCGCCCTCTGCATCAGCCCGAAACCGCGCGGGTTCGTGTCGCCGAAGCTGGACACCTGAAGCTGCAAGGGGTTGGCGAGGGGCCGCCAGATCATCTCTCCATTGCCGTTCAGCATCAGCAGCCCGTCGGTGTCGTGCACGGCGGGGCGGAAATCGTCAAAGCGGCTGCGGTTGGTCTGGTCGTAGAGGAACATGGACGTCAACGGCCCAACGCCGACATTGTTCAATTCGACACGCGGAAAAAGCGTGGCCTCGACTTCCATCACGCTGGCCGGTCCGGGCGTGATATCGAAACGATAGGCGCCCGACACGCTGGGGCTGTCCATCAGCGCATGTACGACCATGTTTGCCTGGTCCGGTCCGGGCGCTTCCAGCCAGAACTGGATGAACTCGGGGAATTCCTCGCCTTCGGGGTCGGCCGTGTTCACCGCCAGGCCACGACCGGACAATCCGTAGGTCTGCCCGATGCCGATGGCTCGGAAGTAGCTGGCGCCCTGAAAGACGCAGAACTCGGTCTTGTACTCGGGGTGCCCCAAGTCGGTGCGCAGGCGGATGCCGGAAAACCCCAGGCTTTCGCCCGTCTTGGTCAGGTCCGGCACCAGCTCGCCCTTGTCGAACATCGCAAGGTCGAACGGCACCGGGTGCGCCATACCGTCTTCGACCGTGAAGACCTTGACGGCGCGCGGGAAATAAAGGCCCGGCGCGAAGAAATCTATGTTGTAGGACCGACCCGTGTCCGCCCAGAGCGCATGGTCGCGGGGAAAGCGGATGTCGCGATACTGATCGTAGGTCAGGGCGCGCCAATCCTCGGGCACCGTTTCACGCGGTGTGTAATCCTGCTGCGACCTCTGGCGCGCCAGCTCGATCACCATCTCGCGGCTGAATGGCACGGGTTCGTCGGTGGCGGCAGCTTGACGTGCCGCGACGGGCCACAGGGCCGACGCCGCAACTCCGCCCAGAAGCTGGCGACGCGAAAACGAGAGAAGTCGGTTCATATCGGCGACCTTGTGGGTTTGCGGGGTTTCCACGGCGTCGACTTGAACCACGCCGCCGTGTAGGCGCAGGCAACGAGCAAGCCGAAACCAACCAGATTGATGAACGCATTGGTCCAGGGGTTGCGGACAAGATCATCTCCGTCCAGCGTCGACGTCTCGTCGAGCCACACCCCCAGGAACCGGGCGAGCAGCATCGAGAACACGAACACGGCAAGCGATTGCTGGCCGACCTTCATGATGATGTTGTTGACCACCCAGGACCAAACCTGACCGACCCGCAGGTACTTGCCGCCTTCGCCGACGGCGACCCATCCCAGATAGCCAAGCGCAAGCATGTGCAGATAGCGAAACAAGCCGAACTCCGTCTTGCTGCGCAGGACGCCGAAGTCGCGGTAAGTATCCCATTGCCAACTGCGGATCGTATCCGCCCACCAGGCCGGCTGCCAGTCGTAGGCGCGCATCCCGACGGATGAAAAGACGAAGGAAAAAAGCACATACGCAAGCGCGATGCCGATCAGGGTCATGTTGACCGGCGGGCGCGGCAACCAGCCGATCATCAAGGCAAACCCGGTGAAGAAACACAGCTGCCAGCCGAACGGGTTGAAGAACCACGGGCGTTCATCCTGGCCCTCCGGAAACCAGAGCTGTGCGGGAAGTTGCAGCGGCGTGACATCCGTGTCGCTGAAAAGCTCGAGCATCTCGACATTCGCGGTGCACCAGATCAGGACGCTTGCGCCCAGAACTGCCATCGGGTGCAGACGCGACAGGGCCATCATGAACGGGATCATCGCAAGGATTGCGAGGTACATCGGCAGGATGTCGAAGTAGTTGGGCACATAGGTCAGCGTCATGAGGCCGATCATGTTGCCTTCGATGTTGTCCAGGAACGGCGGCAGGTTCAGCTGACTTACGTAGTCGCGCAGGGTAAAGCCCAGATACGGCAGCGCCAACATGCAGGTCAGGACGACGAAGAAAAGACCTATGTGGGCCCAGTAGACCTGCCAGACGCGAAAGGCGATCCGGGCGCTTCCCAGCGCCAGCCCCTTGGTCTGGAACAATTTGCCGAAGGCGATGGCCGACGCCATACCAGAGCAGAACACGAACATCTCGGTCGCGTCGGAAAACCCCCAGCGTGCCGGGATCCACTTTGTCCAAAGGTTGCCAGGGGTGTGCGCCAGAAGGATGATGAACATCGCTATGCCGCGGAAGAAGTCCAGCCGCGGGTCACGCACCGTGGCCGCAGGTGTCGCACTGACAGCTGGGGCCTCGACAGTTTCTTGATAATCGGATGATGGCGAAATTGCCGCCATGGCTTTGGTCTTTCTGTTCTGATCCGGGAATCGATTTTGGTCTATTCGGCCGGTACGGAGGTTGAGTCATACGCAGTTCGGCCTGACGCGATAAGCGCGCGACGGTTGGCGGCGTATCCGTCTTCGCGCCCCGCGCGCTTGGATTGACGATCATCTAGGATTGCTTCCGCCTGATCCAAGTACCCGGCGCGGATTCCGGCATCTATTGTCATGCGTTCGAACACGTCGCGCTGGGCATGGCTGCCTCCGGCGCGGTGCATCCCGTCGCGGGCCTGGGCGAGATTGGCAAACGCCTCGTCGAACCGCGCCTCGCCGAAAGCCTCAAGCCCCTGTGCCGCGGCCATGCCCGGGTCGCTCATGCGGCTGCCCATCTCGCAATTCGACTTGGCGTCCTTCGCGATACGTTGCACCAGGCGTGCGGTTGCGTCGGGTTTCCTGTCGCCGGTCAGGGCCATCAGGTAATGCAGATCGGCGAAAATCAGGCAGCCATCCTCTGTCCGGGTCGCGCAGATATCGGACAGCTCTTCCCACCTGTCGCCGACATTCACGCCTTCCAGTTCCAACCGCATCAACAGAGACGTCGCATTCGAGATGTCGCGGTAATCGTCCGTCTGATCGTTGCGTATCTGGGTGTCATAGAGATCGAGCACCGTATCCAACTGCCCGAGGTCGAGATGCATCAAGGCCTTGTGCCACCACACATGGTACCGAAAGTTGTTGCAATGCGACCAGGCAGCCTCGCGCCCCGTCAACCAGTCGAGCCCTTTTCGGGAATTCGCAGTCATATCGTGAACATGGGCCACCGCGTGCAGGCCCCAGGCGTCGTCCGGCGCCATCCAGAGCGCCTGTCGTCCCGCGATCTCGGCCTTTTCGTAGTCGCCGGTTTCCTCAAGCGCGAAGGCATGACAGCCCAGCAGGTAACCCCGGGCGGCATGGTCGGTGCCGTAGGCGGGCAAGACCCGCTCGATCGAGCGCCGCATCCCGGCGGCGTCGCCAAGTACGAAGCGCACCGCGTGGCTGAGTTTCATCGCCAAGGCGTCCTGGGGATGGGTCTGCAGGATATCTTCGAAAAGCGCCACAGCGCCACTGGGGCTGCCGTCCAGCCAGGCGCCCAGCGCATCGACATACTTGCGCTCCCGGGCGGTGGCGTCGTTCTGGGCAAGCTCGCCCCGTGCGGTCACGTAGCTGTCCGTCGCGGTTTCAAGCATTTCCCGCCGGCCCAACAGAACGTAGAACAGACCTTTCAGCGCGTGGGCGTGCGCAAAGCCTGGCTCGACCTCCAGAACCTTCCCAAGGTGTTCGGGCGTCACGGCGGCATGGGCGAGGAAGCCCAGCATCGTGTCGTTCCACGCGAGCAACGCCTTTTCGTTAATCAGGCTGGTCGGAGTTCCGAAGATATCGAATTTCATTGCCACTTCCGTTGTTGCCGCGAGTCCAACCCGCTGCACTTGCTTAACAAAAAGGTAAGTCAGTCACATAACGGTATCGGTTGCGCTAACGTATTGGTGAAGCTTCGTGTAGAGTGTCTGATGGGCCCATGCGGAATTTCGCCTAAAAAACGAACCATTCGGCGGATTTACCCCGAAAGGTGGGTCTTGGCGCCGGATTCTTCAGCAAATGTTACACGGCAAAGGTGCCGAAGCGCCTAGATTCGGCCGTCATAGCCCCCCGGCTCGATCTCGGCAGCGATCACGCTGAACGTATCGCAGTGCAGCGCCGCTTGAAGAGCCGTGCGCAATTCGGCTCGTGTGCGCACCGTATGGCCCGCCCCGCCAAACGCGCGGCCCATCGCCGCGAAATCGTGTCGCGCGAAGTCGACACCCTTGTTGGCCAACTGCCGCTGGCGCTGCTTCAGCTCGATCAGCGCCAGGCTTGCATCCACGAAAACAAGAAAGATGGGCGTCAGTCGCAGTTCGGCGGCGGTTGCCAGTTCCCCGGCAACCATAAGAAATCCGGCATCGCCGGAAAAGCTGACGACAGGTCTGTTGGGCTCGGCAATCTTCAGGCCCATCGCCATCGGAACGGCGCACCCCATGGTGCAAAGCGCCGAGGACTGGATCAGTCCGCGCGGCTCTGTGCAGCGCCACATCTGGCTGAGAAGGATGCGATGCGCGCCGCTATCGGCGGTGGCCAGGGTGTCGTCGGGCATCACTGCGCGGGTTTCGGCGATGACACCGGCAGGGCCCCATTCGTCGGTGTCCGGGAAGGCGCTGGCCAGGGCCTTTCGCGCAGCCGCGGGTTCGTCGTCGGGCCAGGTCGTGCCGACGGGCGTGCCCTGGGCCAGCATCTCCAGCGTCTCGCCGGTATGCCCGACGAAGTTCAACGAGGCCTGGTGCATGTAATGCGTGTTCGGCACGGCGGCGATGTCGATCACCGTCTGGCGGGCGGGATCAAAGGCGTTGCGCCAGCCCGTGCGCATCTCGATCGGGTCGTACCCGATACAGAGCACAAGGTCGGCCTTTGCGATCAACGGCAGCAGGTGCGTGTCCGCAAGCGGCGACAGGCCCGCACCGCCAAGGCAAAGCGGGTGGTCCTCGGGCAGCACGCCCTTTGCCTTGTAGGTCGTGACGAAAGGTATGCCGAACTGTTCCAGAAACGCGCGCAGGACGGTGTGCGACCCGTCTTGCAGGACATCGAGACCGACCACGGCGATAGGGCGGGATGCCGTGGCAAGCGCCTCGCGGGCACGGGCCGCGTCGGCGCCGGAGGGCGCGGCCGGCGACGCTGGCACACGCACCGGACGCGGCGCGTCGGCGGGTACCTGGGTGTCCGCCACGCTGATCGGGACGTCGATATGCACCGGGCCGCAGCGCGGCTCGGTCGCGAGGGCGACGGCCTTGTCGGCGATGATACCGGCGCCTGCGGCGGTCAGCTCGAACGTGGCCTTTGTGATGGGCCGGAAGACCGCGCGATGATCGAGGATCTGGTGGGTATAGGTCAGTGCCTCGTCGGCATCGACACAGCCGGAAAGCACGATCATCGGCACGCGATCCTGCTCTGCGTTGGCGACCACGTTGACCCCGTTCATCGCGCCGGGCCCGACGGTGGCCACCAGGATTGCGGGTGCGCCGTCGCGGTGATGCACGGCTTCGGCAATGAACCCACCGGCATTCTCGTGCTTGACCAGGGTGAAACGAATACCGGCCTTTTCCAGCGCGTCGACGAGCGTCAGCACTTCGCCCCCGGGCATACCGAACGCATGGCGGCACCCGGCCTGATACAGGCGCTGGGCCAGGACGTCGGCGGCGCGTAGCGGTGAGTTGGTCATGGTCTGTCCCCGAGGTCTGTCGTCGTTGACACGGACCCTAGCCACATTCGCAACACCGTGTCCCGCTGCTTTTGCGCAAATTGCATCACAGCTGCGTCAGTCTTTCCCGTTTGCAAAAGAAAACGGCCCCCGCGATGTCGGAGGCCGTTCTTGGGAGCATCAAGAGATGTCAGTCTTCGATCATTTCCGCCGATTTGACGATAACCTCGGCCTGCTTGATCGAGGCGATGTCGATCAGGCGGCCCTTGTAGGTGGTGGCGCCCAGGCCCTTTTTCTTGGCTTCTTCCATGGCCTCGAGGATCTCGCGCGCCTCGGTGACGGCTTCCTCGGTCGGGGTGAAGATCTCGTTGCACGCCTCGACCTGGCTGGGGTGGATCGCCCATTTACCGACCATGCCCTGCGTCAGCACGCGCAGCGCCTGCGCGCGGAAGCCTTCGGGGTCGGAAAAATCGCCGAACGGGCCGTCGACGGGCAACAGGCCGTGGGTGCGGCAGCAGGCGACGATCTTGGCGGTGGCCCAGTGCCACGGATCGACCCAGTAATTCTCGCCCTTGCGGTGCATGTAGTAGTTTTCCTGCGTGCCGCCGATGCCTGTGGTCTGCATACCCATGTAGGCGGCGAAGTCGGCGGCGCCGAGGCTCATCGCCTCCATCCGGGGGCTGCCTTGCGCGATATCCTCGACGTGGCAGATGCCCATCGCGGTTTCGATGATGCATTCGAACGCGATGCGCTTCTTGTGGCCCATGGCCATCTCGATCGAGCTGACCAGCGCGTCGACGGCGTAGATATCATCGCCCGAACCGGCCTTTGGGATCATGATCATGTCGAGACGACCGTTGGTCTGTTCCAGCAGGTCGACCACATCCTTGTACCAGTACTGGGTGTCGAGGCCGTTGATGCGCACGCTGAGGGTCTTCTTGCCCCAGTCGATGTCGTTGATCGCCTCGATCGCGTTCTTGCGGGCCTGGTCCTTGTCCGACGGCGCGACGGCATCTTCGAGGTCGAGGTTGACGACGTCGGCCTTGGACTTGGCCATCTTCTCGAACAGGCTGGTGTTCGAGGCCGGTCCGAAGAGTTGGCAACGGTTGGGACGCGCGGGCGCCGGAGGTTGCGGGCGGAAACTCATATTGTGATCCTTTGGTCAGATTGTTGCGAAACCACGTCGCAGACCAGCTATAAAATTGCGCGGACAATGGCAAGCAGATGACAACGACCTGCATGCGTCGCAAACGCGCGGTCACGGCATCGCCCACCGATTAGCATGGCCGCATGAGACGCGCGTTGGTGGAAAACTGGGCCCTATTCATGGGCATGACGATGCTGATGGTGGCGAACGGGCTGCTGGTGACGTTGCTGACCATTCGCGGGGCGGGAATCGGGTTCTCGGATTTTTCCATCGCGATGATGCAGGCCTGCTATCCCTTGGGGGCGCTGGCCGGGACGATCATCACGCCGCGACTGATCGAGAAGGTGGGCCATATCCGCGTGTTTTCGGCGCTGGCCTCGATGGTGTCCGTGGCCGCGATTGCACATCTTCTGACCAGTGATCCGGTCAGCTGGAGTGTCATGCGCCTGTTGGCGGGGTTCTGTTTTCCGGGTCTCTACGTGATTACCGAAAGCTGGTTGAACGCCAAGGCCGAGAACCGGCTTCGGGCGCAGATCTTGTCGGTCTATTTCATCATCCAGACGGCCGGACCGGCGCTGGGCACAGCCATGGTGGCCTTGCCGGACCCGACGGGAAACATGCTTTTCGGGTTGGCCTCGATCCTGCTGTCGGTGGGGTTCGTGCCGCTGCTCCTGTCGAACAATCGCGCCCCGGAGTACACCGCGCCCGAACGGATGCCGGTGGCCAGACTTTACCGTGTGTCGCCGATGGCGGTGCTGGGAATCGTGATCATGGGTGCGGGCGTGGTTTCGTGGTTCATCGCTCTGCCGCTCTATGCCTTGCGCAGCGGGTTTTCCGACGCGCAAGCGTCGGGGGCGCTCGTTGTCGCGATGATCGTGGCGGCGTTCGTGCAATATCCGGTCGGCTGGATTGCGGACCACGTGGACCGGCGCTTCGTGGTCATGGGGTTGGCCTTGGTCACCGCGGCGGCGGCGCTTTGGATGGCGGTGGATACGGCGCCCTCGCGGATCGTGCTGGGCTTTTCGGTGATCGCGGCGGTGTCCTTGCCGGTGTATTCCGTGCTGGCGGCGCACGCCAATGACCACCTGAGCCCCGGGCAGATCGTGGCCGCAAGCGGAACGATGGCGTTTCTGCTGCAACTGGGACAATTTGGTGGCATGTTGGTGGGTCCGAACCTGATTTCGATGATCGACGGGCGGGGACTGCAACTGTTTATCCTGGCGACAAGCCTTGTGGTCGCCGCAATCGCGGTTGTCCGCAGGGTTTCGTCCGAGCCGCCGGAAGAAACCGGGTCGGTGCAGGCGATGGGCGTGCTCGGGGTGCCGCAACCGGGCCTGTTGCAGGCCGAGGCCGTGTCGGAGGAAATGGAAGAGAGGGCGGAGGCGCCCGACCCTCCGGCGCAAGAATCTGCTGAAAAATTCGCAAGATGACAGGGAATCTTGCCGCTGTTCCCTGGAGGCTCGTCAATTCGGTATGAATTTTCGGGGAACTCGGTGCACCATTCCGCAGAACCGATTCTGGAAAGGACCAAAATATGATCGAGACCCCGTACCTGTTGTTTCTGGGCGATGCCCCCGACATGCTGGCCGCGAAAGTGGCTATCGGCATAAGGGACTGGCGACCGGAATACGCGGTGGGGCAGATCCGGCTGCCGGGGTGCGGCGCCGACCTGGGCCTGACGGACATGACCCTGGCCGAGGCGAGGGACGCTGGCGCCAAGACGCTGGTGATCGGGGTGGCGAACCGCGGTGGCGTGATCTCAGACAAATGGAAGGCTGTGCTGCTGGAGGCGCTGGCGATGGGCTATGACATCGCGTCTGGCCTGCATAACCTGCTGAAACACGAGGAAGACCTCGTGGCAAAGGCCGAAGCGCATGGCCGCACGCTGCACGACGTGCGGGTGCCGTCGGTGCGCTATCCGATCGCGGATGGCAAGAAGCGCAGCGGCAAGCGCTGCCTGGCGGTGGGCACCGATTGCTCGGTCGGCAAGATGTACACGGCGATGGCGATGGAGCGCGACATGCACGAGCGCGGCATGAAGGCCTCGTTCCGTGCCACCGGGCAGACCGGCATTCTGATTACGGGCGACGGCGTGCCGCTGGACGCGGTGATTGCCGATTTCATGGCCGGGTCGATCGAATACCTGACGCCGGACAACGACGAGGATCACTGGGACCTGATCGAGGGGCAGGGGAGCCTGTTTCACGTGTCCTATTCCGGCGTGACCCTGGCGCTGATCCATGGTGGCCAGCCCGACGCGCTGATCCTGTGCCACGAGCCGACACGCACGCATATGCGGGGCCTGCCGGATTACAGCTTGCCCAGCCTGCAGACCCTGCGGGACACCGCGCTGCCGCTGGCGCAGATCGCGAACCCGGCGTGCCGCGTTGTCGGCGTTTCGGTCAACACCCAGCATATGAGCGAGGACGACGCCAAGGCGTATCTCGCCAAGGTCGAGGACGAGATGGGGCTGCCCGCGACGGACCCGTATCGCTTTGGCTCGGCCAAGCTGGTGGACGCGCTGGAAGCGCTCTGATCCAACTGCGAGGGCCGGTGGCGAGTGACGGATGCCTCCGGCGGGGATATTTATGGCCAGAAGAAGAGAGGGCGATCCTTCATGCAGATTTCCGTGACGCGCGATGTGTTCAAGCTGGCGCAGGTGTTCACCATCAGCCGGGGCTCGCGCACCGAGGCGAAGGTTCTGACCGTGTGCGTGACCGAAGGCGGCGTCACCGGGTGGGGCGAATGCGTGCCCTATGCGCGGTATGACGAGACATTGGACAGCGTGACGGCGCAGATCGAGAGCCTGCCCGAGGAAGTTTCCCGCGAAAAGCTTTACGATTTGTTACCGGCGGGCGCGGCACGGAACGCGGTGGATTGCGCGCTGTGGGATCTGCAGGCGAAACAGGCCGGAAAGCGGGTCTGGGACCTGGCCGGATTGCACGCGCCGGGGCCCGAGATCACGGCCTATACGCTGTCGCTGGACGACCCCGAGAAGATGCGGGAGCAGGCAGCGAAGAATGCCCATCGGCCCTTGCTGAAGATCAAGCTGGGCACGCCCGATGACATGCCGCGGCTGGAGGCCGTGCGCGCCGGCGCGCCCGAGGCCAAGATCATCGTCGACGCCAACGAGGGTTGGAGCGCCGAGGTCTATGCCGACCTTGCGCCGCACCTTCAACGCCTGGGCGTGGCGCTGGTGGAACAGCCCTTGCCGGCGGCGGAGGATGACGCGCTCCTGGGTGTGGAGCGGCCCGTGCCGGTTTGCGCCGACGAGAGCTGTCACGACCGCGCCAGCCTGCCAGGGTTGAAGGGCAAGTACGACATGGTGAACATCAAGCTGGACAAGACCGGCGGGCTGACCGAGGCGCTGGCGCTGCGCGCGGCGGCGCTGGCCGAAGGGTACGACGTGATGGTGGGCTGCATGATCGGATCGAGCCTTGCGATGGCGCCCGCGGTGCTGGTGGCGCAGGGTGCGACGGTGACCGACCTTGACGGGCCGCTGCTGTTGGCCGAAGACCGGGACGAACCTTTGATTTTCGACGCGGCCGGGGTGCATCCGCCCTCGGCCAAGCTATGGGGATGACGATGCGAACCGTGTATGTGAACGGCGATTACCTGCCTGAGAACGAAGCCAAAATCTCGATTTTCGACCGGGCGTTCCTGATGGGCGACGGGGTCTACGAGGTGACCAGCGTGCTGGACGGAAAGCTGATCGATTTCGAGGGGCACAATCGCCGGCTGCAACGGTCGCTGGACGAGCTGGACATGCCGCACCCGGCGGTGATGGGCGATCTGCTGGAGATCCACCGCGAGCTGGTGCGGGTGAACGAGATCGAGGACGGGCTGGTTTACCTTCAGATCACGCGGGGCGCGCCGGGCGACCGCGACTTTGCCTACCCGGACCCCGACACGCCGCCGACCGTGGTTCTGTTCACCCAGTCGAAGCCCGGGCTGGCCGACAATCCGGTGGCGAAAAAAGGCATCAAGATCATCACCTTGGAAGATCTGCGCTGGGGCCGTCGGGACATCAAGACGACGCAGCTTCTGTATCCGTCGATGGGCAAGATGATGGCCAAGAAGGCGGGGTGCGACGATGCCTGGATGGTGCAGGACGGGTGTGTGACCGAAGGCACGTCGAACAACGCCTATATCGTCAAGGACGGCAAGATCATCACCCGGGCGCTGTCGAACGACATCCTGCACGGAATCACCCGCGCCGCCGTGCTGCGCTTTGCCGAAGAGGCGCAAATGCAGGTGGAGGAACGGAATTTCAGCGTCGAGGAAGCCAAGGACGCCGACGAGGCGTTCGTCACCTCGGCCAGTGCTTTCGTGATGCCGGTGGTCGAGATCGACGGGGCCAGCCTGGGGGAAGGGACGCCGGGAGCGGTGGCGACGCGGTTGCGCGAAATCTACATCGAGGAAAGCCGGAAGGTCGCTGTCTGAGCGAATCGCGGGTTAACGCTGGAATCGCACGTCAGTATTGCGTCGGTATTCGAGTGGTATCGCGTCGGTACCATCCGCAAATCGCGTTCGTTGACCGGCCGTCCGGTGCTTCGGGGTCAGAGCGCGGCGACGGCGGCTGCGAAGCGCGTGATCTCGTCCTCGGTGTTGTAGGCGTGAACCGAGGCGCGGGCGAGATGGTCGAGACCGCGGGCGCCAAGATCGAGCTGGGCGCTGGTGCGGTTGGAAACGGAAATGTTGATATTTCGTGCCCGCAACGCGCTGGTCATGTCTTGGGGCGTGTGGGCGTCATGGGTGAAGGTGACGATGCCGCATTTGCGCTGGCCCAGATCGTGGACCGTCACGCCGGGAATGTGGCGCAGCGCGGCGCGCAGGGTTTCACCGAGGTCGGCCACGCGCGCCTCGATCGCGGGCAGGCCGGTGTCGCGAGCGTAGCGCACGGCGGTGCCTAGGGCGATCTGTCCGGCGACATAGCGCTCCCAGTTCTCGAACCGCTTGGCGTCTGGCTGAAGCTCGAACGTATCGGGGCCCGTCCAGGTGGCGGAGAAGAGATCTATGAAGGGTGGGTCGAGACTTTCGATCAAGCCTTCGCGGACATAGAGAAACCCGGTGCCGCGCGGACCGCGAAGGTATTTCCGGCCCGTGCCAGAGAGCATGTCGCAGCCCAGTTTGCCCACGTCGAGGTTGATCTGGCCGGCAGACTGGCAAGCGTCAAGCAGATAGAAAAGACCGTGATCTTTCGCGATGCGCCCAACCTCCTCTGCCGGGTTCACGAGACCGCCTTGCGTCGGGACATGCGTGAGGGCGATGAGACGTGTATTGGGCTGGATCAGAGCCTTAATTGCGTCGACATCGACCTGCCCGTTGTCATCCGACGGGATAAGGTCAATCTTCAGCCCGCGGCGCTGGGCCTGAAGCAGCAGGCCGAGATAGTTCGACACGTATTCCGAGGCATGGGTCAGGATGCGGTCGCCGGGTTGCAAGGGCAGGCTGAAGAACGCCATGTCCCAGGCACGGGTGGCGTTCTCGATATAGGCGATTTCGGATGGCTTGGCGTTCAGCAGCGCCGCCATCTCGGTGTAGAAGGCGTCGGCCTGTGCCTTGGCTTCGGCGTGCGCCTCGTACCCGCCGATGCGCGCCTCGAGCGCGAGGTGATCCGACAGGGCCTGTTGCACCGGCAAGGGCATCAGGCCCGCCCCCGCGTTGTTGAAATGCAGGAGGCTTTCACAAGCGGGGGTGTCGGCGCGCAGGCGGGCGATGTCGAGTGTCATGGGTTCAGGTCTTGGGGCCCACGTTTTCGGCGAAGGACTTGTCGAAGGCCGCTTTCTTGTCCTCCGAGGCGTCGGTCTGGTAGTTCGCCTTCCACTCGTCCATCGTCATGCCATAGAAGATCTCGCGCGCCTCGTCCTTGGTCATGTCGATGCCGCGTTCGTTGGCGGCCTCCTGGTACCATCGGCTGAGGCAGTTGCGGCAGAAGCCGGCGAGGTTCATCATGTCGATGTTCTGCACGTCGGTGCGCTTTTCCATCAGGTGCTCGCGCAGGGTGCGGAACGCGGCGGCCTCGAGTTCGATGCGGGTCTGGTCGTCCATCTTCGGGTCTCCCTTATTCGGTCAGAGCATACGTTTCATATAGGGCTGTTGGATATCATCCAAGCGGACGGTCAGGCTGCCGACGTCCGGCAGGTGCGCCTGAAGCGTGTCCAGCACCAGTTGGGCGAGTTCCGTGCGAACCTCGTCACTGCGGCCGGGCAGGAGAAGGAGGGTGGCGTGGGCGAAGCTTTGCGGCTCGACGCCGATGCGCGAGGCGGTGGCGGCGAGGGTGCGGGTGCGCACAGTGTCGGGGCTGGTGACGCTGTGGTGATCCGCAAATTTCTGCCACAACGCGTCGCAGAGGGCCTGAAGGTCGTGGCTGTCTTCCAGGCCGCTGGAATGTTCGATGGCGATGTGCGGCACGCGCGTCTCCTCTCAGTCGGTGATAGTGGCGGTTTCTTGATGAAATTACCCGGATTGCAGTGAAACAGTCTCTGAATCGACCCCGGCATGACCCGCCGCCTCGACCAGCATGGGGGCGAGGCGCTGGGCCCAGGCGGTTTGCTGGTCTTCGGTGACGATGAGGTCGTTGCGCAGTTCGATCAGGGCATTCAGGCGCTGGTAGGCGATGCCGTGCCGGGCGATGGCGTCGCCGGGCAGATGGCCGCCATAGGGCTCGTTCTCGCCGACGCAGATGTCGGGTTCCTGCGCCATGCGGTTGATCAGCGGGCGGGTCAGGCGTTCGTCGGTCGCATAGAGCACCCCGATGTGCCAGGGCCGGGGCGGGCGGTTGTGGAGTTGGCGAGTGAAGGAGTGGATCGAGACGATGATCGTGTCGTCCTGCCGCGCGGCCAATCGAGCCAATTCGCTGTGATAGGGTCTGTAGAGCGCGTTCAGGCGCTGTTCGATATCGGCCGGGCCGACATGGCGGTTGGCGGGAATGATGGTGCCGTCATAGAGCTTCATCACCAGGGTCGGATCATCCTCGCCCCGGTTGGGGTCGATCACCAGGCGGGAAAAGTTGGTCATGATGCAGGGCGCGTCCAGCGCATGGGCCAGCGCCCGCGCCACCCCGGCGGCGCCGGGATCGTAGGCGATGTGGCGGGCCATGTCCGCCGGGTCGAGCCCGAGCGAGCCGCCGTTCACGAAGGGCGGCACGGTGTTGGCGGCGTGGTCGCAGGTGACGAGCCAGCGGGTGGGGCGATCTGCCCCTTCGGTGAAAAACGGTCGATATGTCATGGTGATGTCATCTCTTGCCCGCCACTTTTATGTCAGTTGTCAGGGAATGGGAATTAAGTAATAACCCTGCGTAAGTTTAGCGCTAACGCCGGCTGGACAATAAGGTAAGGACAGACATGAGACGCTATCGCAATGTGAAGATCGTGGCCACGCTGGGCCCGGCATCGGACACCTATGAGACGATCCGGGCTCTGCATGAGGCGGGGGCGGATGTGTTCAGGCTGAACATGAGCCACGGCACGCAGGACGATATCCGCGCCAAGCACGAGATCATTCGAAAGGTCGAGCAGGACTTGGACAGTCCGATCGCCATCCTGGCGGACCTGCAGGGGCCGAAGCTGCGGGTCGGGCCATTCAAGAACGGTTCGGAAGAGCTGGAAGAGGGCGCGTCGTTCCGGCTGGACCTGGATGATGCCGAAGGCACGATCGACCGTGTGAACCTGCCGCATCCCGAGATTTTCCAGGCGCTGAAACCCGGCGCGCGATTGTTGGTCAATGACGGCAAGATCCGCCTGAAGGTCACCAAATGCGGCAATGACTATGCCGAAACCGAGGTTGTCACCGGCGGCACGATTTCGGATCGCAAGGGCGTGAACGTGCCTGACGTCGTGCTGCCGCTGGCCGCGCTGACCGATAAGGACCGCGCCGACCTGGAGTTCGCCTGCGAGCTGGGCGTGGATTGGCTGGCGCTGAGCTTCGTGCAGCGGGCGCGGGACGTGATCGAGGCAAGCGCGCTGGTGCGCGGGCGCGCGGCGATCATGGTGAAGGTGGAAAAACCGTCGGCGGTGACGGATTTCGACGCCATCCTGAAAGAGGTCGACGGGATCATGGTGGCCCGCGGCGACCTGGGCGTGGAACTGCCGGTGCAGAACGTGCCGCCCTTGCAAAAGCGGATGGTGCGCAAGTGCCGCGCGGCGGCCAAGCCGGTGATCATCGCCACGCAGATGCTGGAATCGATGATCTCGAGCCCGATGCCCACCCGCGCCGAGGTCAGCGACGTGGCCACGGCGATTTACGAAGGCGCGGACGCGATCATGCTGTCGGCGGAATCGGCGGCGGGCGAGTACCCGATCGAGGCGGTGCAGACGATGGACAACGTGGCCCGCGAGGTCGAGGAGGATCCGACCTATACCGAGATCATCGAAGCCTCGCGCAAGGCCGACCGCACCACGGTGGCCGACGGGATCGTCGCCGCGGCGCGGGAAATCGCGGAAACCACCGATGTGGCGGCGATCTGTTGCTTTACGCAAAGCGGCACGACCGCGCTGCTGACCGCGCGCGAGCGGCCGCGCGTGCCGATCATCGCCATGACGAACGTGCGCGACACGGCGCGGCGGCTGTCGCTGAACTGGGGCACCGACTGCGTCATGACGCCGGAACTGTCGCGGTTCAAGATGGCGGTGCAGAACGCCACGCGCGCCGCGCTGAAGCAGGGATACGCCACCGAGGACGACCTGGTGATCGTCACCGCGGGCGTGCCGTTCAACGTGCCGGGTACGACCAATATCCTGCGAGTAGCGCCCTGTAATCAAAAGGAACTTTCTTCGACTGACCAAGACTGAACTGCGCTATACTATTCCGCAGAGCAGTTAACGGAGGATCTTTTGAATGGATCCCGATCTTCTTTTCGTCATTGGTCTGGTGCTGGGTGTCTTCTCTATCCCGTCGATCCTGTCGGCGCTGTCGGACGGGCATGCGCCGCGGGTTGCGGCGCTGACGATAATCGCATCCGCTGTGATGATCTTTTGGGCAGTGCAGAACAAGCCGGGCGGGTATGATTTCAGCGAGATACCCGACGTCTTTGTCCAGGTGGTGGCAAGGTACCTGACCTGAGGCCGCTTGGACGGCCCTGGCGTGAAAAAGGGGCGACACATCGTGCCGCCCCGATCCGATCCTAGAAGAAACCCAGCTTGTTGGGGTTGTAGCTGACCAGCATGTTCTTGGTCTGCTGGTAGTGGTCGAGCATCATCTTGTGGTTCTCGCGCCCGATGCCGGACTGCTTGTAGCCGCCGAAAGCCGCGTGGGCCGGGTAGGCGTGGTAGTTGTTGACCCAGACGCGCCCGGCCTGGATGCCGCGCCCGAAGCGGTAGCAGGTGTTGGCGTCGCGCGACCAGACCCCGGCGCCAAGGCCGTAGATCGTGTCGTTGGCGAGCTCCAGCGCCTCGGCCTCGTCCTTGAAGGTGGTGACCGAGACGACGGGGCCGAAGATTTCCTCCTGGAAGACGCGCATCTTGTTGTGGCCTTTGAGGATGGTGGGCTGGATGTAGTAGCCGCTGGACAGCTCGCCCTCCATCTGGGCCGCCGCACCGCCGGCCAGCACCTCGGCGCCTTCCTCGACACCGATCTGCAGGTAGCTGAGGATCTTGTCCTGCTGTGCGCGGCTGGCCTGTGCGCCCACCATCGTGTCCATCAGGCGGGGGTCGCCCTGCTTGATGGCCTTCACGCGTTCGATGGCGCGGGCGATGAACTCTTCATAGATGTCTTCCTGGATCAGCGCGCGGCTGGGGCAGGTGCAGACCTCGCCCTGGTTGAAGGCGAAGAGCACGAAACCCTCGATCGCCTTGTCGAGAAAGGCGTCGTCCTTGGCCATCACGTCGGAGAAGAAGATGTTGGGGGACTTGCCGCCCAGTTCCAGCGTGACCGGAATGAGGTTCTCGGTCGCGTATTGCATGATCGTGCGGCCGGTCTGGGTGGAGCCGGTGAAGGCGATCTTGGCGATGCGGTTGGATTTCGCCAGCGCCGCGCCGACCTCGGCGCCGTAGCCGTTGACGATGTTCAGAACGCCGTCGGGGAGAAGGTCGGCGATGACCTCCATCAGCACCATGATCGCGGCGGGGGTCTGTTCCGCCGGTTTCAGGACGATGCAGTTGCCGGCGGCCAGCGCCGGGGCGAGCTTCCACGCGGCCATCAGCACCGAGAAGTTCCACGGGATGATCTGGCCAACGACACCAAGCGGCTCGTGGTAGTGATAGGCGACGGTGTCGGCGTCGATTTCGGACATCGCGCCTTCCTGGCCGCGCAGGACGCTGGCGAAGTAGCGGAAATGGTCGACGGCGAGCGGGATATCGGCATTGACGGTCTCGCGGATCGGTTTGCCGTTGTCCCATGTCTCGGCCACGGCGATCAGGTCGAGGTTTTCCTCGATCCGGTCGGCGAGTTTGAGCAGGATGTTGGCGCGTTCGGTGGCCGAGGTGCGGCCCCACGCGTCTTTGGCGGCGTGGGCGGCGTCGAGCGCCAGCTCCACGTCGGCGGCATCCGAGCGGGCGATTTCGCAGACCGGCTGGCCGGTGATCGGGGTCACGTTGTCGAAATACTTGCCGTTCACGGGCGGGGTGAATTTGCCGCCGATGAAGTTGTCGTAACGGGTCTTGAACGGCGATTGGAATTCCGCCGAGAGTTGCGTCTGTTCGTTCATGTTGGTTCCTCCTGGTCGCCTCGGGTCCTCCGCCCGAAGTCGTGACGACAGGGGTGACGTGCGAAGAGCGATTCGTCAGGAGGGGGGCAAGCGGTGGTGGCGCGGGGGTGTCTCAGAACTGAGACAGGTCGGGTCAGGTGTCGTCCAGACCCAGCCGTTTCATGCGCCGATAGAGCGTGGCGCGGCCTATTCCCAGCGCGCGGGCGGCCTCGGACACGTTGCCGCCAGCGCGGGTGAGGGCGCGCACGACGGCGGCGCGCTCGGCCTTCTCGAAGCCGCGGGGGCCGTCCTCGCGCCCGAAGATGTCCGAGGCGGGGCGGGGCGTGAAGGTGCCGCTGGGCGACAGGCCGAGCGCCTTGCGGGCCTCGCGGGTGGCGCCCACCACGATGTCGTCGCCATCCACGGCCAAGAGCGTCGCCGCGCCGCCTTCGGCGGAATCGGCCACCACGATGCGGGCCTTCGGATAGGAGGCGCGAAAGAAATCTGCCTCGATCGCGTGGGCGGTCTGATCGACCATCGCGGCGATGAGGCGGTTATAGGCCTCGGTCTGGTCGACACGGGCCGAGGAGACGTCGAGCGCGGCCAGAAGCCCGCCATCGGGGCCGAAAATGGGCGCGTCCATGCAACTCATGCCGATGTTGCGGGCAAGGAAATGGTCGTCGCGGTGAATGGTGATACGGCGTTTCTCGGTCAGGCAGGTGCCGATGCCATTGGTGCCCTCCGCGGCCTCGGACCAGTCGGCGCCGACGGCGAGGCCCCAGTCCTCGAACGTGGTGCGGTCGCCGTCGGAACAGCGCTGGTCGAGGATGACGCCGCTTTCGTCGGTCAAGAGGACGCCGCAGCCCGACAGGCCCACGAGACCGAAGAGCTGGTCAAGCTTGGGGGCGGCGATGGTCATGAAGCGGTCGAGGCGGGCGCGGCTTTCGTCGGCCACGCTGTGATCGACGCGCTGGCCCTGTGCCGGGGCGGCGGGATCGAGCCCGTGCCGTTCCATCGAGCGGTGCCAGGACGCGGCCAGTGCCGAGCGCGCGGCGGCGCTGGGCGAATTCACCGCGTTCACGACCTTGTCGATATGGCGCTTCCTGTCCAGCCTGCCGATCCTCCCTGGGCCGGATGTTACCGGCAATCGGATTTCCGCGCAAATGGCGCTTTGACGCGAGGCGGGGTCGGGGGTCAGTCCAGCACGACGATACCGGAATGCTTCTGCTTGTGCTCGGGCTCCACGTGGATGGTGATCCGCGCGCCCTCGACCGCCTGTTTCAGGGCGGCTTCGACCCGGTCGCAGATCTCGTGCGCGTCGAAGACCGTGGTGTCGCCGGGCACGACGAGGTGAAAGTCGATGAAGATCGCCGGCCCGGCGTGGCGGGTGCGCAGGTCGTGCGCCTCGACCGCGCCGCCGGCCTCGGTCGCGATGATCTCGCGCACGGTGTCGAGCGTTTCGTCGGATACGGCCTCGTCCATCAGGCCGCTGAGCGATTCGCGCACGACGCGCGAGCCGGACCAGAGGATGTTGACCGCGACGATGGCGGCCATGATCGGGTCGAGCATCCACCAGCCGGTGATCATCGCCAGAAGGACGCCAAGCGCAACGCCCGCCGAGGTGACGACATCGGTCCACAGGTGGCGTCCGTCGGCGACGAGCGCGGGCGACGAATTGGCCCGGCCGCGGGTGACCAGGACCCAGGCCCAGAGCGCGTTGATGACCGTGGCGGCGCCGTTGATAAGAAGCCCCTCGATCGGCATGTCGAGTGCTGCGGGATCGAGAAAGCCGCGATAGGCCTCGCGCAGGATGACGAGTGCGGCGATGATGATCATCACGCCTTCGAGCACGGCGCTGAAGAACTCGGCCTTGTGGTGGCCGTAGGGGTGCGAGGAATCCGCCGGTATGGCGGCGATGCGGATCGCGATGAGCGCCGCGATGGCCGTGGCCACGTTGACGGTGCTTTCCAGGGCATCCGACAGAAGGGCCACCGAGCCTGTCAGCCACCACGCCAGGCTTTTGATCGCGAGCACGATCGCACCGACCAAGATGCTTGCCATGGCGAGCCGGAGGGTGGTGGACACTGGCGCCTCCCGTGGGTTGGGGAAAATCCGGTCTAGCCCTGCGTTTGCGTGTTGGCAAGCGCCCGGGGCACGTCACCTTTGCCGGGCGGTCGCAAACCGGGGCAAACCCCCTTGCTTTACGCACGCTGTCGTCCTATACGGCGCTCTCATTCGCGCGGCCGGCCGAAGTGGCATGCCGAGTCGCGCATAAGACCGACCATCAAGAGGAGCCGGAAATGCCCAAGATGAAGACGAAATCGAGCTGCAAGAAGCGGTTCAAGGTGACGGCCAAGGGCCGCGTGGTGGCTGGCCAGGCCGGAAAGCGCCACGGCATGATCAAACGGACCAACAAATTCGTCCGCAACGCGCGTGGCACCACGACGCTTTGCAAAGCTGATGAAGGTATCATCAAGCCGATGATGCCCTACGCACGCTGAGGAGGTTCGAGACATGTCGAGAGTCAAAGGTGGGACCGTTACCCACGCCCGTCACAAGAAAATCACCAACGCCGCAAAAGGCTATTACGGCCGTCGCAAGAACACCTTCAAGGTGGCGGCACAGGCCGTGGACAAGGCCAACCAGTACGCCACGCGCGACCGCAAGAACCGCAAGCGGAACTTCCGCGCGCTGTGGATCCAGCGGATCAACGCCGCCGTGCGCGCCCATGACGAATCGCTGACCTATTCGCGGTTCATCAACGGCCTGTCGCTGGCCGGTGTCGAAGTGGACCGCAAGGTCCTGGCCGATCTGGCCGTGCACGAACCCGCCGCATTCGGCGCCATCGTGGAACAGGCAAAAGGCGCGCTGACCGCGTAAGCCTGCCGTTCGAGGGACAAGAAACGAGCGCCGTCGGGTCACCCCGGCGGCGTTTTTCTTTGTGCCGGGATCGTTAACAATTTTCTAAAATCAGACATACTTTCTCCGCAAAGTTGTGCGATGCCTTTTGACACAACGGCCCGAAAAGGGCGGCAACCCAGGAGGCAGAGACATGGTTCGCGTGATCGTGCAGACCCGCGACGGGCAATCCGAACTGAGTGAAAAGGCCAAGCGGCTGCTGGCGGCGCATGACCGCGAAGTGCGCGAAATGCGCAGCACGTCAGCGGCCTGAGTTCCATTGGCCCGGTCCGGGGCGGGCGCGTGGATGCGGCTCAGGCCGCGTCTGGCCGTCCGAACGTCCCGGTGTTGGCCGGCGCAAGAAAGATCGACGTGGTCAGCAGGCTGAAGACGAATTCGTACACCTCCCACTGCCGGGGGATCTCGACCACCAGCATCACCACGCTGGCGACAATGCCCATGATTCCGTGACGCCATGACGGCACCGGCCAGGCCAGGCGGTCCGCGATGCGCGTGACAAGACGGGATCTGCCGTAAAGCGCCGGCAACGCCAGCAGGTAGAGCAGGATCGCGACAGTCAGCCCGCTGCCGAACACCGTCTTGGTCAGCTGCTTGCCGCCCACGACGATGTTGTGCAGCGTGATTTCCTCCTGGAAGTTGACCTCCCGGAGGGCATCGGGCGTTTCCAGCCCCAGGATGCGCTGCCCCCAGGAAATCTCTTCGCCCGCGCCGAAGATGAAGATCAGGGCGTAGATCGACAGGCAGATCCCGGCCAGCGCCTGGCCTTTGCGGAACTGGCGCGCGGAGTGCCATGCCAGCACCAGCGCCGACACGAACAGCATGACGGCGGTGCCGTACTCGACGGGGCCGTCCTCGATGGCGAAGCCGGTGGCGAACTGAGTGTCGAAGCCCAGGATCCAGTAGACCAACGTGAAGAGGAGACTGGCGTTCATCAGCCCGAAGAGGAACTGGTCCACGGGGGAAAGGTTGCGCATAGGGACCTGCTATTGTTGATTAAAAAGCCTGCCCGGCTGCGCTATGGTCCGTCGTTGGGGGTGTCAAGTAACCCGTGCGTGAGCGGGGGCCGGCGATCTCCCCTTGCCGGAGCGCGAGGGGCTGCCTGAAGCGTTCCGCCTTTGACCTGAGGCCTCAGCAAAAGGCGGAACGCGTTTAACGATTGAGCGGAGCACTGCATTTCTTGAAAATCCGTGATTCAGGTTTTTCGCGAAACGCTTTAGGCTTTCCGCATGGATCACCGGGAGTTCATCGCCACCTTGCCTCGGGACGTATTGGCCGGGCTGACCGAGGCCGAGAATGCGCCCGGCGTATTCCGGCTGGCGGTGCATTTCGGGCTGATCGGGCTGTTCGGTGTCTGGATCGGGCTGGGCTGGCCTTTGTGGTGGGCGCTGCTGATTCCGCAGGGTATCGCCATCTGTTTCCTGTTCACGCTGGAGCACGAGGCGACGCACAAGACGCCGTTCCGGTCGCCCTGGCTGAATGAAGCGGTGGGGCGGGTGTGTGGCCTGCTGATCGTGCAGCCGTTCGAGTGGTTCCGGTATTTTCACCTTGCGCATCACCGGCACACCAACATCCCCGGCAAGGACCCCGAACTGCTGGCCGGGGCGAAACCCGAAGGCTGGCGCGCCTATCTTTGGCATGTGACCGGCCTGCCGTTCTGGGCGGCCATGCTGACCCGGACCCTGGGGAATGCGGCGGGGGTCGACCCGGGCGATTACGTGCCCGAGCGCGCGCGGCCGCGCATGGTGAGGGAGGCGCGGGCGATGCTGGCGCTCTATGCCGTGGCGCTGGCGAGCCTCGTGGTGACGCCCTTGCTGTTCTGGGTGTGGATCCTGCCGGCGCTTCTGGGGCAGCCGTTTCTGCGGCTGTACCTGCTGGCGGAACACGGGCGCTGTGCCTTCGTGGCGGATATGTTCCGGAACACGCGCACCACCCATACCAACCGGATCGTGCGGTTCCTGGCGTGGAACATGCCCTATCACACCGAGCATCACGCCCTGCCGCAGGTGCCGTTCCACCGCCTGCCGGAGCTGCATGGCATGATGCAGGGGCATCACGGTGTCGTCTCGGACGGGTACGTGGAATTCACCCGAGAGTATGCCGCGACCTTGCGCTGATGGGCCAGTCGGGGTAACCGGCGTTCAAACCGGGATTGAGTGAAACGCCATGGATGACCTGAGAGACAAGTACCTGAGTGCCATTGCCGAGGCCGGTGACGAGGCCGCGCTGGAGGATCTGCGCGTGCAGGCCGTGGGCAAGAAGGGCGAAGTCGCGCTGAAGATGCGCGAGCTGGGCAAGATGACGCCCGAAGAGCGGCAGGAGATGGGGCCGAAGCTGAACGCGCTGAAGGACGAGATCAACTCTGCGCTGGCGGCCAAGAAGGTGGCGCTGGCGGATGCCGCGCTGGACGAACGGCTGCGCGAGGAATGGCTGGACGTGACCCTGCCGGGACGGCCGCGGCGGCAAGGCACGATCCACCCGATCAGCCAGGTGACCGAGGAAGTCACGGCGATCTTCGCCGACATGGGGTTCGCCGTGGCCGAGGGGCCGCAGATCGACACCGACTGGTACAATTTCGACGCGCTGAACATCCCCAGCCACCACCCGGCGCGGGCCGAGATGGACACGTTCTATATGCATCGGGCCGAAGGGGACGACCGCGCGCCCGACGTGCTGCGCACGCACACCTCGCCGGTGCAGATCCGGCACCTGGAAAAGCATGGCGCGCCGTGCCGCATCATCGCGCCGGGCCGCGTGTACCGTGCCGATTACGACCAGACCCACACGCCGATGTTCCACCAGGTCGAGGGGCTGGCCATCGACAAGGATATCTCGATGGCGAACCTGAAATGGGTACTGGAGGAGTTCTTCACCGCCTATTTCGGCACCTCGGTGAAGACCCGTTTCCGGGCCTCGCACTTTCCCTTCACCGAACCGTCGGCGGAGGTGGACATCCAGTGCGCCTTTGAAGGCGGCACGGTCAAGGTGGGCGAGGGCGACGACTGGCTGGAAGTGCTGGGGTCGGGCATGGTGCATCCGCATGTGCTGCGCTCGGGCGGGATCGACCCGGATGAATGGCAGGGCTTTGCCTTCGGCATGGGGATCGACCGGATCGCGATGCTGAAATACGGCATCCCGGACCTGCGGGCGTTCTTTGATTCGGACCTGCGGTGGCTGCGGCACTACGGCTTCGCGGCGCTGGATGTGCCGACGCTGCATGGCGGCTTGAGCCGGTGACCGTCGGGCAGGGCATTCTGGCGCTTTTGTGCGTGATTGCCGCTCTGCTTACCTATATCGCAATCAAGGTTGCGCGGGCGTTTCGGCGGCTGACCGAGGCGCGGATCAGGCTCTATACCAAGCATTTGACCCACTTGCACGGGATGGCGCATGCGCTGAACCACGGGCAGGATCTGCCTAAGCGTGCGCCGGGGGCGGACCGGGCGATCGACGTGATCGCGTCGGTTGCGGTGATGCGGGCCAGCACTGAGGCCTACGAGGCGGTGCTGGCGTATCACCATGCCCGGAGTGAGCGGCAGGGTGCGGCGCGGATCGAGGCCGCGAAGCAGGCGCTGGAGGCAAAGCTGGTCGAGCTGAATGCGCGGATGCGCGATGATCTGAAGCTGAACCGTGGCGCGGGCCAGATTCCGAATGCAGAGCTGTTTCGCGTCCAGCGCGGATCGTGATCGCGTAGACAGCGCAGCGTTCGTGGCCTAGGCTGAGCGCGAAAGGAGCCCTGCCATGGCGCTCACGCAGTTGATCTATGCCTCTCGCCCTTTCGGATATGACGACGCGATGCTGGCCGGTATCCTGCTGGATGCGCGGCGGTGCAATGAACGGGACGGGATCACCGGGGCGTTGATCTGTCGGGCGGATCTGTACCTGCAATTGCTGGAAGGGCCCGACAAGGCCGTTAGGCACTGTTACGCGCGCATTCGGCAGGATGACCGGCATATCGAACCGCGCAACCTGCTGGAGCGGTCGATCAAAACGCGATTGTTCCCGGCCTGGGCGATGAGAGACGACCCAGCGCAATCCTGGGTCTGGAGCCGCGAGGCGGTGCGCGCGGGCGCGGTGGAACAGGCGACCGAGGACGAGGTTCTGGGCTTTTTCAACCGGCTGGCGGCGGACGGCGTGGTGCCTTTTCCGCAGGATTAGGGTCTTTTGCTTGCCAATTCGGGCGGCGTGGTCTTTCTAGGGCGCGACTTTCGACAGACCCGGGGAGAGTGCCATGCAGATGTTCAAGGACAAGCGCCATGTGAATGCCGAGACACGCCGGCTTTACGCCATTTTCGAGCTGTTGCACACGCTGGCGGATTTCGTCGCCGCGTTCTCGTTCCTGATCGGGTCGATCCTGTTCTTGTGGAAGGCGACGGAAACCGTGGCGGTGTGGCTGTTCATCGTGGGGTCCGTGTTCTTTTGCCTGAAACCGACGCTGAAGCTGATCCGCGAGGTCAAGCTGGCCTCGGTCGGGGATACGGAGGACCTGGCGGAGCGGTACAGGCCTTGAGGTTTCGCGCCCGCAACGGCTCTGTTTTGCGCAAGGACCGTGCGCGACGGCGGTGCCGGTGCGGTCGCGCTTGACTTGGACGTGGCATCGGCTCAGCCTCTCGCGCAAAGGAGAGCTGTCATGAAAGATCAACCGGCTGACAATTTTACCCTGCGCGCACGGCGCGAGGGCGGCGGCACGCCCAGGCTGAACGACTGGGGAGCGGATAGTGACTATGGCACGTTGCGGTCGGTGCTGCTGGGGCCAATCGAGAATTACCGCTGGCTGAAGACCTCGTCGGTGAGCAAGAAGACGCTTCGGCGGGGGGTGGAATTTGACCCTAACGTTGCGAAAAAACAGCATGCCGAGATGGTGAGCGCCTATGAAAGCGCGGGCGTCGAGGTGCATACGCATGTGCCGGACCCCGAACTGCCCTACCAGGTCTATGCGCGGGACAGTTCGGTGATGACGCCCTATGGCGCGATCATCACGCATATGTCGCAATATTGGCGCCGGGGTGAGAATTTCCGGGCGATCGAGACCTACCAGGGTCTTGGCGTTCCGATTTACGATTTCGTCACCGCCGGCACCTTCGAAGGCGGTGATTTCAACGTGATCGAGCCGGGGTGCGTGCTGATCGGCTGGGAAGGCGAGGAAGGCCGGACCATGGAGCAGGGCGCGCGGCAGGTCGCGTCGTGGATGGAGGCCGAGGGCTGGGAAGTGAAGCTGGCCGATATCGACCCGTTCTATGTGCATATCGACCTGATGGTGGTGATGCTGGCGCCGAAGCTGGCCGCGGTCTGCACCGATTGCACCGATCCCGAGATCGTCGACTGGCTGCGCGCGAAGAAGATCGAGATTGTCGAGGTGCCGTTCCAGGAGACCATCGCACTGGGCTGCAACGTGGTGGCGCTGGGGCAGGACCGGGTGCTGCTGCCGGAAGGGTCGAAAACGCTGAAAGAGAAGTTGAAGGCGCTGGGGTTCACCATTTACGACCCGGACCTGAGCATGATCACCCAGGGGGGTGGCGGCGTGCATTGCATGTGCCAGAGCCTGATCCGCGACCCGGGGTGACCCGAATGAGTGGCTGCGCCACGCAGGTTTATTGGGAAGAGGGGCCAGCCCCTCACGTTGAAACTGCGTTTCAACGCTCTCCCCGGGATATTTCTAGCCAGAAGAAGAGATCGTGAGGCGGGCTCTGCCGGTCTGCCTTGTCCTGTTCTGGGGCGGGATGGCGCGGGCACATGCGTCGGAGCAGAGTTTCGTTCTTCTGTTGCCGACGGATGTCTACATTTCGGCTGGGGTGGCGAGCGTCGTCCTGACGGTACTGTTGCTGGCGGTGTTGCCGGCGCGGGCGGGCGAGGCGGTGTTTTCGCCGGTGCCGCTGGTGCGGCGGCCACGTTGGGCATTGCGGCATGGGACCAGCCTGCTGGCGACGGGGATCCTGGCATTCGGCGTCTGGCAGGGCTTTGCCGGGCCGCGCACGCCGATGGAGAACCCGATGCCGCTGTTGACCTGGACGGTGTGGTGGGTGGTGCTGGTGAGCCTGCAAGGGTTGATCGGCAATCACTGGCGCTGGACGAACCCGTGGATCGGGGTGGTGGCGGTGTTGGCGCGGTGGACGGGGATGCGGGCATTGATGCGCTATCCGCGCGGCTGGGGGTATTGGCCGGCGGTTGTGCTGTTCCTGGCGTTCGCGGCGTTCCTGTTGTGCGACCCGGCGCCGGCGGATCCGGCGCGGTTGGCCAGTGTCGTGGGGTTATACTGGTACGCGGTACTGTTCGGGGTGCTGCTGTTCGGGCCGGCGTTCCTGCTGCGGGGCGAGATGGTGACGGTCATGATGCGGGCCTATGGGCGCATGGGGCTGTTTGCCAAGGCGCGCGGGCGGCTGGCGGTTGG
Source organism: Roseovarius sp. THAF8 (assembly GCF_009363735.1). Taxonomy (NCBI): domain Bacteria; kingdom Pseudomonadati; phylum Pseudomonadota; class Alphaproteobacteria; order Rhodobacterales; family Roseobacteraceae; genus Roseovarius; species Roseovarius sp. THAF8. Next base: position 2,487,974 of record NZ_CP045410.1, read on the forward strand.
CCTGTGGGGCTGGCAGGGCGTGGTGCGGCGGGCGCCGCCGCTGGCGCTGGCGGTGCTGATGGTGTTCCTGCTGGGGACGGGCAGCTTTGACGGGCTGCACGAGACCTTCTGGTGGCTGGGGGTGATCGAGGTCAATCCTCTGGAGTTTCCGGGGCGGTCGGCGGTGGTGGTGCCGAACCTGGTGGGGCTGGCGGTGGCCAACCTTGGGCTGCTGGTGCTGTTTGCAGCCTGCCTGTATCTGGGTGAGCGGGTTGCCGGCACGGGGCGGAGCCTGCGGCAGGCGGTGTGCCTCTTCGCGCCGTCGATCCTGCCGATTGCGCTGGGGTACCACGTGGCGCATTACCTGCCGGCGTTTCTGGTCGAAGGGCAATACGTGGTGCAGATGCTGGACGACCCGTTGTCGAACGGGGCCCATTTGCTGGGCCTGGACGGGTTTTACGTGACCACGGGCTTTTTCAACACGCAGGACACGGTGCGGCGGATCTGGCTGAGCCAGGCCGGGGCCGTGGTGGTGGGGCATGTCGTCGCGATCCTGATGGCGCACTCGCTGGCCATGCGGGACAGGCCCGACCGGCGGCGCGCCGTGCTGGGGCAGGCGCCGCTGGCGGTGTTCATGGTGGCCTACACGTTCTTCGGGCTGTGGCTGCTGGCCTCGCCGCGCGGTTGAGGGCAGTTGGGTCAAAACACTGGACAAACCGGGGCGGGCTTCGCAGGATCGTGCCAAAGTCATTTCAAAGAACGGGGAGAGTTCGCGATGACCAAGCTGATCAAGGGCACGTCGCGCCGGGACGCGTTGAAAACACTGGCCGGAGCAGCGGCGGGCGCGGCGAGCCTGCCGCTTTGGGCGCGGTATGCGCAGGCGCAGAGCTCGGAGCCGATCAAGATCGGTTTTCAGCAGCACAGCACCGGCATCGGGGCCGCCTATGGCCGCTGGTACGGGCGCACCACCGAGGCGGCGGTGAAGTTGATCAACGAGGGTGGCGGCATCAACGGACGGAAGATCGAGATCATCGCCGAGGATGACGGCACCGATCCCAAGCGCGGTGCCGAGGTGGTGGAGAAATTCGCCAACCAGCATGGCTGTGACGTGGGCTTTGGCACGCTGTTTTCGCATGTTGTGATCGGGTCCGCGCCGCGGGCAGGCGAGTTGAAGCTGCCCTATTTCGTGGTGTCGGAAGGGCATCACGTGGCGAGCGGAATGCTGAACCGCTATACGCTGCAACCGGGCATCACCGATGTGAAAAGCCAGGTTCAGGCGATGGCGCCTTACGTGTCGGAGAACCTTGGCAAGAAGGTCACGATGATCTTTCCCGATTTCGCCTTCGGTCACGATCACCGGGATTTCTTTACCGCCGCGATCGAGGAACAGGGCGGCGAGGTACTGGAGCAGATCGCGATTCCGCCCAGCGAGACGAGCTTTACCAAGTATTTCCCGCAGATCCCACGCGATACCGAGGTGCTGTATCACGTGATGGTCGGCCCTGCCGTTCTGACCTTCGTGAAAGAACTGGGCGAGTTCTTTGGCGACCAGGGGCCGGAGATCTTCGGCTTTATCGACAGCCTGGAGGCGGTGGATATTTCCAGCCCGGGCCTGGAGTTTTTGGAAGGGACGTATTTCTGGGAAGGGATGCCGCGCTACGCGCAGGAGGACCAGAGCGAGCACGAGGCGTTCTATCGTGAGGCCGTGGGCGTGGACGAGACCGGCGCGTCGGTCAGCGACCCGAGCGACGTGTCGACCTATGCGCATATGTTCGGCTGCTGGGAGACGCTGCACATCATCAAGGCAGGAATGGAAGCGTCGGGCTATGCCGGGCCGCTGGACCGCGCAAAGCTGATCGAGGCGGTCGAGGCGATGGGCGATATGCCCGAAAGCCAGGCGCATCCGCAGGGGGCCAAGCGGTTCAATGGCAAGACGCACCAGGTGTTCGGGCATCAGCATATCAGCCGGGTCGAGAACGGGCGACTGGTGCGGGTGCACACGACGTCGATCGACGACACGATGTATCCCGACGAGGTGGATTACACCACGCAGCCGCTGTGATGCGTGCGGCGGGCGGGGGCGTGTGACCTGACCTGATGGAATTCGGACCTCATCTTATCCTCGCCACGCTGGAAGGCGCGGTGACGGCTGCGGTGCTGGCGCTGACCGCCGTGGGCCTGAGCCTTGTGTTCGGCGTGATGCGGGTGGTGAATATCGCGCATGGCGAGTTCTACATGCTGGGTGCGGTGATTGCCTGGTACGTCGCGCAGATGGTGGGGGGGCATCCGGCGCTGGGGTTCGTTGCCGCGTTGGTGATCGCGCCGCTGGTCGTGGGGGCGCTGGCGGCGGCGGCGGATGTGACCATACTGAAGCGTATTGAATATGATCCGGAGCGGACGATCGTGGCGACGATTGGCTTGCTCTATGTAATCCAGCAACTGACCCTGATGACCTATGGCCCCGAGGCGCGCCCCGTGGAGGCACCCTTCAGTGGCCGGGTCGAGCTGCCGTGGTACGAGTGGTTCGAGACGCTGTTCGGCATGGCGCAGCCCTGGGGCTGGAGCATCACCTCGTACAAACTGTTCGTAATCTTTGCCGCGGGCGCGGTGTTGTGCGGCGTCTGGGCGATGATGGCGCGGACGAGGATCGGGTTGTTGATGCGGGCGACGCAGGCGGATCGGGACATGGCGCTGGCCTTTGGCATCCCGGTGGAGCGGGTCTATGCGCTGGTCTTCGGGATCGGCGCGGGGCTGGCGGCGCTGGGGGCGGTGCTTATCGTGCCGATCCAGCAGGCGCATTACCTGATGGGGGTGGAGCCGTTGCTGCTGGCCTTCATCGTGGTCATCATCGGGGGGCTGGGGAGCCTGCCGGGAACCGTGCTGGCGGCGCTGTTCATCGGGTTGAGTGACGGGATCATCTCGGTCTTCTTTTCGCCGACGCTGGCGAAGATTTTGGCGACGCTGCTGGTGGGGCTGGTGCTGGTGTTCCGGCCGCAGGGCCTGTTCGGGACCAGAACGGCATGAGCATGGGCGGGCGCGTTCTGGGGCTGCACCTGGGCCTACTGGTGGTGCTGTTCGCGTTGCAGTTCGTGCTGCCGGCGTATCACCATGGGAACATTGCGCGGATCATGGTGCTGGCGTCTTACGCCGTGGGGTACAACATCCTTTTCGGCTACACGGGGCTGTTGAGCCTTGGGCACGCGTTGTTTTTTGCGGCGGGCATGTACGGGATGGGGCTGACCATCCAGCACGCGGGGTTCACGCCCGCGCCCGCGTTGATCGCGGGGATCGTGGCGGGGGCTCTGGTGGCCGGGGGGCTGGCGCTGTTGGCGCTCAGGACCTCTGGCGTGGCGTTCATGATCGTGACGCTGATGTTCGCGCAGGCGGGCTACCTGACGATCCTCTATTTCGGGGAATACACGCGGGGCGACGAGGGGTTTGTGATCCAGCAGGCGCAGCGGGTGCTGTGGGGGATCGACCTGATCGACCCGACGGCGCGGTATTTCGCGGCCTGGGGGCTGTTCTCGGTCTGCTTCCTACTGTCGTTGTGGCTGGTGCAGAGCCGGTTCGGGCGGACTCTGATCGCCATCCGCGAAAACGAGGAGCGGGTGCGGATGCTGGGCTACGACACCTATGCGCACAAGCTGGGGGCGATGGTGGCGTCGGGCACGATCTCGGCGGCGGCGGGGGCCTTTTACGGCCTTCTGTTCGGCTATGCCGGAGCCACCTTCGGGTCGGTGCAGTACTCGATCTTTCCGCTTTTGTGGGTGCTCTTGGGCGGCGCGGGCACCGTGCTGGGGCCGTTCGTGGGCACGCTCTTCATGTTCTACCTCATCGACCTCAGTTCCGGCGTCACCTCGGCCTATATGCTGATCGCGGGCGTGGCGCTGGTGGCGCTGACGCTCTTCGCGCCGCAGGGCCTGACCGGCGAAGTGCGGCGGCGGCTGTGGAAGGGACTGCCGTGATGCTGCTGAAGGTGCGGGGACTGTCCAAGTCGTTTGACGGGTTGCAGGCGGTCACGAACGTGGATTTCGACTTGCCGCAAGGCGAGGTGAGGGCGCTCATTGGTCCGAACGGGGCAGGCAAGACGACGCTGGTTGGCATGATCTGCGGGCGGATCGCGCCGACATCCGGGACCGTGACGTTCGACGGCGAGGACATCACCAGTCTGCCTGCGCACAAGCGGATCCTGAAGGGGATGGCGTACACTTTCCAGATCACCTCGATCTTTCCGCGTCTGCCGGTGCAGGAGAACGTGGCGCTGGCCGCGCGGCGGCGGTTGCAGGGTCGCGCGGTGGAGCCCGCCGTGGCGGAGGCGTTGGGGCGTGTGGGACTGGAAGGGCAGGCCGGTGAGGAGGCGGGAAACCTCAGCTACGGGCACCAGCGCCTGCTGGAGATCGCGATGGGGCTGGTGCAGGCGCCGCGCTTACTGATCCTGGACGAGCCGACGCAGGGCCTTTCGGAGGGCGAGATCGACGCGTTCAAGGCGTTGATCCGGGACCTGGCGGGCAAGACGACGATCCTGCTGATCGAGCACAACATGAAGGTGGTGATGGAGACCGCCGACACCGTGAGTGTGCTGAACTTCGGAGAGATGCTGGCCGAGGGGACGCCGGAGCAGATCCACGAGAATGCCGACGTGCAGGCGGCTTACCTGGGGACGGGATGATGCTGGAGTTGCAGGGGGTCAATGCGGGCTATGGCGCGGCGCAGGTGCTGCGGGACCTGTCGTTGCGGGTCGAGGCGGGAGAGATCCTGTGCCTGCTGGGGCGCAACGGTGCCGGCAAGACCACGACGATGCAGACGATCATGGGGCTGTTGCCGCTGATGTCGGGGCGGATCACGCTGGACGGGCAGGATATCGGCAGCCTGCCCCCGCACGAGGTGCCGCGCGCCGGGATCGGCTATATCCCGCAGGGGCGGCGGCTGTTCGCGGGCCTCAGCGTGGCGCAGAACCTGGAGATCGGGTTGCAGGTGCGTGGCGCGGGCAAGGACGTTCTGGACGAGGTGCTGGAGCTCTTTCCCCGGTTGCGGGAGCGGATGGACCAGCCGGCGCAGACCCTGTCGGGCGGAGAGCAGCAGATGCTGGCCACGGCGCGGGCGTTGTGCATCCAGCCCAAGGCGCTGCTGCTCGATGAGCCGACCGAGGGGCTGCAACCCTCGATGATCGAGGCGATCCGGCAAGTCATCGTCAGGATGCGCGCGCAGGGCGTGGCGATCCTGCTGGTGGAACAGCGGGTCGATGCGGTGCTCTCGGTGGCCGACCGGGTGGCATTCATCGAGAACGGGCGCAACGGCGAGGTGCTGAGTGCGGAAGCGCTGCGGCAGGATCACTCGATCGTGGATCGTTACGTGGGGGTTTGACGCGTTTCGCCTCTCGTTGATCCGCAAGGGTGACGGCAAAACGCTTTGAGTTGACAGGGCGAAATGCGGCGGCGCACGATGAGCGCACCCCGGCATGGAGAGCGCGGTGAGCGGTTACATGAGGCCCGAGACCCTTGACCATGCGCTGGCATTGCTGGCGCAGAGTGGCGGGCGCGTGGCGGCGGGATGCACCGATTTGTTTCCGGCGACGGCGGCACGGGCGTTGCAGGGGCCGGTGGTGGACATCAGCCGCGTGGCGGGCCTGCGCGGGATCGCGCGGGGCGACGATGGTGTGCGGATCGGGGCTGCAACCACCTGGAGCGATATCGTGAAGGCCGACTTGCCGCCCGCCTGCGACATGCTGAAACAGGCGGCGCGCGAGGTGGGCGCGGCGCAGATCCAGAACGCCGGGACACTGGGCGGGAACATCTGCAACGCCTCGCCCGCGGCGGACGGGGTGCCGTGCCTGCTGGCGCTGGAGGCGGAGGTCGAGTTGGCCTCGGCCACGGGACTGCGGCGGATGCCGTTGGAACGCTTCATCACCGGGCCGCGCAAGACGGCACTGAAGCAAGGCGAGGTCGTCACGGCGATACACCTTCCGCATCCGGCATTGGCGGGACGCTCGCGCTTTCTGAAGCTGGGCGCGCGGAGATACCTGGTGATCTCGATCGCCATGGTGGCGGTGCGGCTGGAGGTGACGGACAGTACGGTGTCGCGGGTCGCGATGGCGGTCGGAGCGTGCAGCGCGGTGGCCCTGCGATTGCCTGCGGTCGAGGCGGCGCTGATCGGGCGCAAGGCCGACCATACGCTGACGGATTGTGTCGACGCAGAGGCCGTGGCGGCCGCAGTGTCGCCGCTCGACGATATCCGCGCCGATGCCGCGTATCGGAGCCACGCCGCAACGGAATTGCTGCGCCGGGCTGTGGCGGATGTCGCGTGTGCGGAGCGCGCGGGATGAACCGGCCCATGGACACCTGTACCCTGACCGTGAACGGCCGGCGCCAGGTTCTGCCGGCGGACCCGGCACGGCGTTTGTCCGAGGTGCTGCGCGACGGTCTGGGCTTGCGCGGCACCAAGGTGGGCTGTGACGCCGGGGATTGCGGAGCGTGCACGGTTCTGCTGGACGGGGCGCCAGTTTGCGCCTGTCTGACGCCGCTGGGCCAGGCCGAAGGCCGCAGCATCGAGACGATCGAAGGGCAGAAGAACACCCCGTTGCAGCAGGCGTTCCTGCGGCACGGTGCGGCGCAGTGCGGGATCTGCACGCCCGGCATGGTGATGACGGCGGAGGCGTATCTGCGCGGCGCGAGCGCCCCGACACGGGCCGAGGCCGAGGAGGCGCTGGGCGGTGTCCTTTGCCGGTGCACGGGCTACACCAAGATCATCGACGCTGTGATGGATGCGGCCCCCGGCACGGTGGCGGAGATTCCGCAGCCGGGCCGGGCGGTGGGCGCGGCCGTGGCGCGGCTCGACGGGGCGGCGAAAGTCGACGGCACCGAAGCCTATGGCGCGGATGTCGTGCCGCAGGATGCGCTGCTGGTGCGCGCGGTGCGGGCCCCTTATGCACCGGCGTCCTTTGCCTTTGGCGATATCGACGGATGGGCTGCGGACAAGGGCGTGCGCGTCTTCACCGCAAGGGATATCGCCGGGACCAACCGTTTCGGCGTGATCCCGGCGTTTCGCGACCAGCCGGCATTGGCCGAGGACCGGGCGCGGCTGGCGGGCGAGGCGGTGGCGCTGGTCGCGGGCAAGCCTGCGATCATCGAGGCGCTGGACCTGTCGGAAGTTCCGATCACCTGGCGCGAGGATCCGGTGGACCGGCCGGTGCACGACGCGTATCCCGACAACCTGTTGATCGCGGGCAAGGTCCGGCGTGGCATGGCGCGAGAGGCGATGGCCGAGGCGGTGGTCATGGTCAACGGCGCCATGCGGACGGGATATGTCGAGCACGCCTATATCGAACCCGAGGCCGGGGTCGCCTGGATGGACGGCGAGACGCTGGTGATCCGGGCCTGCACGCAGGCGCCGATCATGGACCGGGACGATACCGCCGCCGTGCTGGGCCTGCCGCCCGGGGCGGTGCGGATCATTCCGGCGGCGACGGGCGGCGGCTTCGGGTCCAAGCTGGACGTCTCGCTGCAGCCGCTGATCGGGCTGGTCGCGCTGAAGACCGGGCGACCGGCGCGGATGGTCTATAGCCGGGCCGAAAGCATGGCCTCGACCACGAAGCGGCACCCGTCGGACATGCGTGGAACCATCGGTGCCGACGCCGAGGGGCGTATCGTGGCGATGGAGTTCGACGGCGATTTCAATACGGGAGCGTATGCAAGCTGGGGGCCGACCGTGGCCGGGCGCGTGCCGGTCCATGCCTCTGGGCCGTATTTCATCCCCAACTACCATGCCGAGGCGCGGGCGAATTACAGCTATCAGCCGATCTCCGGCGCGTTCCGGGGGTTCGGCGTGCCGCAGGCGGCGATCCTGCAGGAGACGCTGTTCGACGATCTGGCGAACCAGCTGGGCATGGACCGGCTGGCCTTCCGCAGGTTGAACGCGTTGCGCGATGGGCAGGCGACGGTGTGCGGTCAGACGCTTTACGGCGTGGGAATCGGGGCGTGCCTGGAGGCGCTGGAGATGCCGTGGCAGGACGCCTTGCGCCGGGCCGATGCGGCCAATGCCAGGGGCGGACACATTCGGCATGGCGTTGGTATCGCCTCCTGCTGGTACGGATGCGGGAATACGGCCATCGCCAATCCGTCGACCATTCGGATCGGGCTGACGTGCGACGGACGGCTGTGCCTGCACCAGGGCGCGGTGGATATCGGGCAGGGGTCGAACACGGTGATCCCGCAGATCGCGGCGGATGCGCTGGGGCTGCCCTTGGCGCAGTTCGAGATCATCGGGGCCGATACCGCGCTGACGCCGGACTGCGGGAAGACGTCCGGGTCGCGCCAGACCTACGTGACCGGCAGTGCGGCCTTGCGCGCCGGGCGGGCCTTGCGGGCGCTGATCCTGAAGCAGACGAATATGGGGCCGGAGGCGGTGTTGCGGCTGGACGGTACCGTGCTGCGCGTCAGCGATGGTGAACGCGAGCAACAGATTGATCTGACAGACCTTTCCGAGCAGGCGCATGGCTATGTGCTGTGGGCCGAGGAAAGTTACGATCCGCCGACGCAGCCGCTGGACGAGGACGGGCAAGGGGTGCCCTATGCCGTTTATGGCTACGGCGCGCAGTTGGTGGAGCTGTCGGTGGACATCCGCCTGGGGACGGTGAAGGTGCACAGGATCACCGCGGCGCACGACCTTGGCCGGGTGATCAACCCGCAACTGGCCGAGGGGCAGGTCGAGGGCGGCATCGCGCAGGGGCTGGGCCTGGCGCTGATGGAGGAGTTCATTCCGGGGCGCACAGAGAACCTGCACGATTACCTGATCCCCACCACGGGCGACATGCCGGAGATCGAGACGATTTTCCTGGAGGTGCCGGACCCGGAAGGGCCGATGGGCGCCAAGGGGCTGGGGGAGCATGTGCTGATCCCCACCGCGCCTGCGATACTGAACGCGATCCGGGATGCGACGGGGGCGTTGGTGACTGAGCTGCCCGCGCTGCCGCACAGGGTGCTGGCGGCGATACGGGAGGCGGGGCATGGCTGAGCGGGGGCAGGAGGAAAAGATCCGCTGCGATGCCTGCCCGGTCATGTGCTATATCGCGCCGGGCAAGATCGGGGCGTGCGATCGCTATGCCAACGAGGGTGGCCGCATCGTGCGGTGTGATCCCTTGACCATACTAGACCGTAGGGTTGCCAAGGGAGATGCGGTGAAGCCGTTCCTTGGGCCGGAGTGGGACGGCGAGATCCTGGGCGGCGAGGAGGTATTCGTCAGCGGCGTGGGGGCGGGCACGACCTATCCCGATTTCAAGCCCGCGCCCTTTATCGTGAGCCGCGAGGTCGAGGGGGCCGATTTCGTCACCGTGGTGACCGAGGCGATCTATTCCTATTGCGGGGTGAAGGTGAAGATCGACACCGACCGGCACCTCGGGCACGAGACCGCGACCGTGCGCAGCAATGGCGAGGCGGTGGGGCATGTGACCACCTCCGAATATGGCTCGCAGATGCTGTCGCTGGGCGGGGTCGATCACCTGACCGGCGGCGGTAAGGCCGAGGGGCGCGCGACCTGCGATGCGCTGATGCGGCTGTGCAACTGCGAGGCGGTGGAACTGGAGATCGACGACGGCGCGACGGTGGTCGTTGAGGCCGGGCAGGCGCCCGTGGTCAATGGTCAGCGCGAGGAGCGGATGCGCGTCGGCTGCGGCTCGGCCACGATCGGCATGTTCGCCAGCCAGTGGCACGGGCTGGTGGACGAGGTGGTGGTGGTGGACGATCATATCACCGGAGTGGTCAGCGAGCACCAGGCGGGCAAGGTGCTTGGCTGGCTCGATACCGGCATTCGCATCAAGGGGCGACGTTCGACGCCGGGGCGGTATTTCCGGGTGGCCGAGCCGGGACAGGGCTGGGGCGGTACCGACCTGGACGATCCGCTGGCGATCCTGAATCCGTGGCTGGAAAAGAAAGGCGCGCGGCCGGGGCTGACGCTTTTGATGGTCAGCACCACGGGGGAGCATCACGGGTACTATGTTCTGGATGACGACTTGCAACCGCGCGAGGCGCAGTTGCCGGAGGCGTTGAAACCGTCGGTGGCGCTGATTGCCGAGAATTGCGAGCCGGCGCTGTGCACGGTGATGTTCCAGGCGGGGGCGGGTGGGTCGCTGCGCTCGGGCGTGACGCAGAACCCGGTGAAGCTGACCCGCTCGGTGCAGGCGCTGAAGACGCGGGTGACCTGTGGCGGGGCGCCGGCCTTCGTCTGGCCCGGGGGCGGGATCACGCTGATGGTGGACGTGCTGAAGATGCCGGAAGGATCGTTCGGGCATGTGCCGACGCCCGCGCTGGTGGCGCCGCTGGAATTCACCCTGAGCCGGGCGGATTACCGTGCGCTGGGCGGACATGATGCGTCCGTGCGGACGGTGAGCGATATTCTGAAGCATGGCGGCGAGTACGGCAGCGCGGTGCGTGTCGTGGAGGGCGAGTGATGCCGGGCGCGCAGGCGAACTGGTTGCCGGATGGGCAACGGCTGCACCTGCATCACGGACCAATCGACATGATCGTGGGCATCGAAGGCGCGGGGCGGGACGCGGCGTTTCAGAGAGCGGTGGCGCGTTTCGAGACATTGCTGGACGAGTTGGTGGCGGAGCTGCCGCGTTTGCGCAGCCCCGTGGGCAGGCCAGTCGAGGGAGAGACGGCGCGGCGCATGGTCGAGGCGGTGCGGCCCTTTGCGCCGGAGTTCGTTACGCCGATGGCGGCGGTGGCGGGCGCGGGCGCGGAGACGATCCTGGCGGCCATTCGGGACGGGTCGGGCGTGCGCAAGGCCTATGTGAACAACGGCGGCGACGTCGCCTTTCACATCGGTCCGGGAGAGGCGATGCGGTTGGCGATTGCAAGCCCGGTGCCAGGGCATGTGACGGTACTGCATGGCAACCCGGTGCGCGGGGTGGCGACGTCCGGCGCGGGCGGGCGGAGCCATTCGCTAGGCATTGCCGATGCGGTGACGGTGCTGGCTCGGGACGCCGCGACAGCCGACGCCGCCGCCACGCTGATCGCCAATGCCGTGGACCTGCCGGGGCATCCGACGATTGTCCGTGTTCCGGCCTGCGAGGTGTCGCCGGACAGTGACCTTGGCGCGCGCGCGGTGACGCGGGCGGTCGGGGCGCTGACCCCGGCGGAGGTTGCCGAGGCGCTGGAGGCCGGGCGCGCCCATGCGGCCGGGCTGGTGACGCGGGGCGTGATCCATGCGGCCTGCCTGAGCCTGCGGGGGCAGTGCGTGACCGTCGGCGAGAGTTTGATGATCGAAGAAAGAGAGCCAGAACATGCCTGACTTCACCCTGCGCAAGACCGCGCTTTTCGTCGAGGAGATCCATCACGACGGCGGGCCTGCCGCCGGGACGCCGCGCCGCCGCGCCGCCATGGCGGCGCTGGTGAGAAACCCCTTTGCGGGCAGCTATGCCGAGGATCTGCAATCGGCGATGGACGACTTGAAGCCACTGGGCCTGATGATGACCGACCGTCTGATCGAGGCGATGGGCGGCCCTGAGGGTATCGACGGCTATGGCAAGGCCGCCATGGCGGGCGAGGCCGGGGAACTGGAGCATACCGCGCTGTGGCATGTGCCTGGGGGATACGCGATGCGCGCGCGGCTGGGCGAGGCGAAGGCGATCGTGCCCTCGTCGATGAAGCAGGGCGGGCCGGGGAGCCGGATCGACGTGCCGCTGGGGCATATCAACGCGGCCTATGTGCGCAGCCATTTCGACGGAATGGAAGTGGGCCTGCCCGACGGACCCCGTGCCGATGAGCTGCTTTTCGTGCTGGCCATGAGCCGGGGCGGGCGTATCCACGACCGGATGGGCGGGCTGACGGTGGACGAGGTAAAGGGCGAGGACGGGCTGCGCTGAAGGCGTTGGGGGGCTTTGCCCCCGTCCCGGGCAGGCCCGGGCCTCCCCCAGGATATTTTTGGCCAGAGGAAAAGGGAAGCGTCCGCGCGGGCAAGCCCCGTACGGGATATGTTCGAGGACCACGTATGACCCTGAACGCAATAGGGTTCCAAACAGGCCAATGGTCGCGTGGAAATATGCGGGCGCGGTTTCGTCATCCCGGACGTCGGCTATGGGGACGGAGTTGCCGTTCAAGACGGAGGCGAGCGTCGGCCCAAGGGAGGGGCTGACGATGGCCGGGCCGCTTCGCGGCTGTTAACCGGCCGGGGGCGCGACATGGTCGCGATCATCAACGCGTCTGGTAAGGGGCGTCCGCGCGGGGGGCTGACCTTTGGGATTGAACCCTCTATAGGCGTCAGTTGAGAAGCGATCGGACTGCACCTGACATGAGCGATACCCCAACCAAGACACGCCAGCCGCTGTATAGCGACGCGGACAAGCGGAACATGCGGTGGTTCTGGCGGAACTACCTGCGCAAGCACCAGGGCAAGCTGTTGCTGGTTCTGCTGCTGATCCTGGTGCAGGGGTTGGTTTACCAGCAGTTCCTGGCGTTGACCGAGGACGGGTTGCGGGTGATCTTCGAGGCGGGCGCGATGCGTGAACTGATCGAGGTCTGTATCGTCGTGTTCGTGCTGTTCGCCGTACGCGGCGTGGTGTCCTTCCTGGCGCCGATGATCACGGTCAAGGTGTCGAACCAGGCGATCTTCGAGATGCGGCGGGACCTGGTGGGGCACCTGATGTCGCTGGACCTTGCCTATTTCGAGCGCACCAAGTCGGGCGAGATCATCCAGAAGCTAGTGACGCAGACGCAGCAGATCGGCGCCTTCGTGGGCCTGGGCGTGGCGGGCGCGCTGCGCGACGCGGTGACGGTGGTCGTGGTGTCGGGGTACCTTATCTGGAAGAACCCGATCCTGTTCGTGTCGGCCATCGTGGTGCTGCCGTTCATCATCGTGGTGATGAATTTCGTCTCGGACCGGGTGAAACAGGCCCAGGGCGAGGCCGAGGAGGCACTGGGCGGCTACATGAACGGGATCGAGGAGACGGTGAACGGGATGCGCACCGTCAAGATCGCCCGGCAGGAGGAGGTCGAGAAAGACCGGCTGATGCGCGGGACCGATGCGATCCGGCAGCTGACGACCCGGGTGCAGGTGACCCAGGCGCTGGTGCTGCCGTCGATCGACCTCAGCTCGGCCTTTGTCTATGTGCTGGTGATCGGGGGCGGGGGCTACATGGTGCTGTCGCCCGCATATGACGTGGATGGCGCGGGGATCATCACCTTCCTGCTGGGCATGGTCATGGTCTTCGACCCCGCGCGCCTGCTGGCACAGTTCTTCGGCGGGCTGCAATCGAGCCTGGTGCTGCTCGACCGGGTGCGAAGCCTTTACGACCAGGAGCCAAGCATCAGGGATGCCGAGGGGGCGAAGACGGCGTTCGACACCAGCGGGGATATCGTTCTGAAGGACGTGACGTTCTCCTATTCGCCGGATCAGCCGCTGTTCCGGGGCCTGAACATGGCGTTCGAGGGGGGGAAGGTGTCGGCCATCGTCGGCTCGACCGGGTCGGGCAAGACGACGATCCTGTCGCTGCTGTCGCGCCTTTACGACGTGCAGGGAGGTGACATCACCTTTGGCGGGACGCCCATCCGGGACCTGCAGGTGGCGGCACTGCGCGGGGCGTTTTCGGTGGTGGCGCAGGATATCGTCATTTTCAACGCGTCGATCTGGGACAACATCCGTTACGTCAATCCGAAGGCGACCGAGGCGCAGGTCTGGCAGGCGGCCGAGGATGCCGAGATCGCCGACCTGATCCGGGCGCGCGGCGAGGTGCCGGTGGGGCCCAAGGGGGCGCAGCTGTCGGGCGGGCAGAAGCAGCGGATCGCAATTGCGCGGGCGTTCCTGCGCGATGCGCCGATCCTGCTTCTGGACGAGGCGACCTCGGCGCTGGACCAGGCGACGGAGGAGCGGATCAAGTCGGCGCTGGAGCGGCTGACGAAAGGCAAGACGACGATCGTGGTGGCGCACCGGCTGAGCTCGATCGCGGATGCGGACCGGATATTCGTGCTGGAATCCGGGCAGCTGGTGGAGCAGGGCCGGCACGAGGACCTGCTGGCCGAGAATAGGCTCTACGCGCGGCTCTACCAGGCGCAGAAGAAAGGCTATGACGACAGATAGGCGGAGCGGCCTTGCCGCGGAGGGTGTCTCGGCGCCGGCCCTTGGCCGCCGCCTCGGGGCAGCAGGGGCCGGCCTGACGCGCCGGTGCCGGTCGTGGGACGTGTGGCCGGTGGCTCCGGCGGGAATATTCCGGGACCAGTGAAGGCGATTGCCTAGAGGAAGCTGGCGAACGGGATGTAGGTGACCGGGTCCCCGGGGGAGATCGTGGCGGCACCGTCGGGCAGTTCGACCAGCCCGTCGGCCCAGCTGAGGCCGCTGATGCGGCCCGAACCTTCGGACTTGAAGACCTCCGCCTGCCCGTCGGTGACACGGGCGCGCAGGTATTCGCGGCGGCCGGGTTTCTTGGACTTGGAAAAGGCGGCGGGGACCTGAAAGCCCTGCGGGCGACGCCAGCCCTGACCCGACAGGAGGCCCATCGCGGGACGGGCGAAGATCAGTGTGCAGACCAGCGCGGCAACCGGGTTGCCGGGCAGGCCGAAGACCGGCGCGCCGTTCCAGAGGCCGAGCGCGAGGGGGCGGCCCGGCTTGACGGCGATGCGCCATTGCGACATCGCGCCGGCCTCGTTCAGGAGGGCCGAGACGTGGTCTTCGTCGCCCGCCGAGGCGCCGCCGGAGGTGAGGATCACGTCGGCCTGTTGCGCGCCGCGGTCGAGTGTGGCGCGAAGGGTGTCGCGGTCGTCGGGGACGCGGCCCAGGTCGATGGGCGTGAACCCGAATTGCTCGACCAGTCCCAGGAGCATGGGGCGGTTGGCGTCGAAGACCTGGCCGGCGGCGGCGGTGGCGCCCGGTTCGACCAGTTCGTCGCCGGTGGACAGCACCGCGACGCGCAGCGGCGTGTGGACCGTAAGGTCGGTGTTCCCGGTGGCCGAGAGGAGCGCGAGGTCGGCGGGGGTGAGCCTGCGGCCCTGGCGAAGAATGGTGTCGCCTCGCCTTACGTCCTCGCCCGCCTTGCGGGTGTTGGCGCCGGGCTTGATGCCGGGGCGGAAGGCGATGGCGGTGTCGCTGGCGGTGACGTCCTCTTGCAGGATGACCGTGTCGACGCCCCGGGGCAACGCGGCGCCGGTGAGGATGCGGATGGCATGGCCCGGGGGCACGGTGCCCTCGAACGCCATGCCGGCGGCGGCGCGTCCGGGGATGAGGGGCAGGGTCTGGTTGTTGTCCGTCAGGCTGGCATGGGCGAAGCCATAACCGTCGACGGCGGTGTTGGGCAGGGGCGGGTTGGCCCTCTTGGCAGTCACATCGGCGGCAAGGATCCGGCCGCGGGCGCGGTCTAGGGGCAGCGTTTCGGCGCCGACGACCGGGTGAAGCCGGTCTTGCAGCAGGGCCAGCGCGTCGTCCACCGGCGTCCAGTCCACCCCGGCGGGCAGGGCGAAACAGTCGTCGCGCAGCGGCGGGGGGTGCAGGATGTCGTCGGCGGCGGCCATCAGTTTATCCTCGTGTCCAAGCCCCATGATCCAGCCTTCGACAGGGGCGTCGACGTCCAGCATGGCGGCCAGCGCACCGGGGTGCAAGCGGGCGACGGCGCGCGCCAGCAGGCGGACCTGGTGGGCATCGCGAATGCCGCCCCGTGCTTCGGCCCGCTTGACGATGGGGTTGATGAGGCCGGGCCAGATTTCGACCAGGGCGACGGGGGTGTCGAGCGGCTCGAAGGGCCATGTGGCGATCAGCCCTGGGAAGCGCTGGCGCAGGCGGTGCAGGACGGGCAGGCCGGTGAGGACCTGGCCGCCGACCGCGCCGGCACCGGAGAGTTGCCAGCAGGTGAAGCTGCCCTTGGCTTGCTCTTCGACCGCGCGGCGGTCGGGAAAGAGATTGCGGTAGCCATGTTTGGTGCGCGGCAGGCCGGGGACGTCGTGATTGGGGCGGCCATTGCCCCAGAAGGGGCCGATGCCGTTGCCGAGCGCGCGATTGATCTGGCCTGCGACGTCGAAGCGGTTGTTGGCCTTGGGGGTGTCGGTGACGTGGTCGGTCAGCCATTCCCAGACGGCGAAGGGAGAGTCGGTGCCGGTGAGGGCGCGGGCAAAGCCCGACGGGTAGGCGAAGGGGAAGTCGAGACCGATGAAGAGGCGGCGATTGGCGGCGGTCTCAGACTCGATGAGATCGGTGAGGATCGACTCGGCTTCAATACGGTTGCGTATGTATTCCGGTTCGGCATCGGTCCCGTCGCGGGTGATGCCCAGCCAGATCGCGTCTTTGCAGGGTCTGGCTCCAGTGTCGTTTCCGCCGGACCAGTCGACGATAGCGACCGTGTAGAACGTCTTCACAGACCCGTCTCGGAAAGGATGAAATCGGCGATGGCCTTGGTGTCGTCGAGGTCGAAGACCGGGCGGTCGAGGTCGAGCGCGGTGTCGCTGGCCACGGCGCGGATTGTGGGGTCGTCGGGCGCGATGAGCGGGTTTCCGGTGACGGAGCGGTGTGCCTCGACCTTGGGATGGGCGTCGCGCTTGTAGCCTTCGATCAGGACCAGGTCTACGGGCGCAAGCTTGGACAAGAGCGCGTCGAGGGACGGCTCGTCCTCGTCGCGCAGTTCGTGCATCAGGGCAAAGCGGTTGCGCGAGGCCAGAAGCACCTCGGTGGCGCCGGCGACGCGGTGGCGGTGGCTGTCCTTGCCGGGATGATCGACGTCGAAGCGGTGATGCGCGTGCTTGACGGTGGAAACGGAGACGCCGCGGCCGGTGATCTCGGTCACCAGGCGTTCCATCAGGCCGGTCTTGCCGGCGTTCTTCCAACCTACGACACCGTATAGTTTCATCCGTGGTCTTTCATCATGTCCTGCGCGCGCGCCAGATCCTCGGGCGTGTTCACGTTGAAGAACGGATCTCCCGGGATGTCAAACAGCGCCTCGCGGCCGCCGTGCTTTTCGGTCCAGATCACGACCTTGCGCAGGCCGTCCTGCAAGGCCGCGCGGAGGTCGTCGCGCAGGGCTGTGGGCCAGAGGCCGAAGGTGGGATGGCGGATGAGGCCGGAGCGGGACATGGACTTGGTTTTCTCGTCCTCGCCGCGCGGGGTGGCGGCAAGGACGAGGGGGTGAGGCATGTCCTGTGCCGTGTCGGAGAGGTGGGCGACGAGGGTTTCGGGGAAGAAGGGCGTGTCGGCGGCGACTGTCACGATGGTGTCGGCGCCCTGCGTCGCGGCCCAGTCGAGCCCGGCGAGAACTCCCACGAGAGGCCCGGGGAAATCGGGCAGGGGGTCGGGCAAAACAGGCAGGCCGAACGCGTCGAACCGGGTGGGGTCGCCATTGGCGTTGAGCGCCATGCCCGCCACTTGCGGCGACAGGCGCGCAATGACCTGATTCAGGATCGTGCCGTCGCCCAGCGGCAACAGCCCCTTGTCGCCGCCGCCCATCCGGGTGGCGAGGCCACCCGCGAGGATCACGCCGAGAGGCCCGGTCATTGCGAGGCCTCGAACCAGTGTCTGATGTCGTCCCACATGGCGTCATATTGATCGGCGGGCGCGGCCTCTTTCGGGATGGCGTAGATGAAGCCGCCAGCATACATGAAGAGACCCGACGGGTGGCGCGTGACCTTGTCCATTGCGGGCCAATCCACCGACCAGTGGGCGGTGTCGGAGGTCATGGCGAAGCCCTTTTGCGTTACGTCGTAGCGGACAGGGCCGTTGTAGAGCGGTGAATCGAGCATTCGGCGGTACATGCCGCGCGCGATGCTGCGCATGAAGCCCAACCAGATGAGCGCGGCGACGGCGAAGGGCAGCAGCGTGAGCAGAAGGGTGCCGATCGTGCCGTCCACGTCGAGCCATGCGATCAGCAGGAGACCGATGGCGATACACCCCGCGATGACGAAGACCATCAGGCCGAGGATGAAGGCCTGCATCGGCAGGTAGGCGCGGTGAAGCGCGTTCATCATGGGTTGGCGGTGCGACGCCTTGATGAACAACTCGACGCCGAGCGGGGCGTTGCTTTGGAACTGGTAACTCATGCGTCGGCGCTTTTGCGGCGGTGCTTCTTGTCTTCGTCCGGGATCGAGGCCGGGTCGGCGTCGCGCACCAGGCGTTCCTCGCCCGCGAGGCAGACGAAGCGGCGGCCGCGCATCCGGCCGATCAGGGTGAGGCCGACCTCGCGCGCGATCTCGACCCCCCAGGCGGTGAACCCCGAGCGGGAGGCCAGCGCGGGGATGCCCATGAGGGCGGTCTTGATGACCATTTCCGAGGTCAGCCGCCCGGTGGTGTAGAGCAGCTTGTCGTCGGGCGAGACGCCTTCCGACAGCATCCAGCCGGCGATCTTGTCGACGGCGTTGTGGCGGCCGACATCCTCCATGTAGACCAGCGGGCGGTCGCCCTGGCAGAGAACGGTGCCGTGGATCGCCCCGGCCTCGAGGTAAAGCGACGGCGTGCGGTTGATCGTCGCCGACAGCGCGTAGAGGTCCGAGGTTTTCACCTTGAGGTCGGGCAGGGTCGTGTCCTCCAGCCCTTCCATCATGTCGCCGAAGACGGTGCCGACGGCACAGCCCGAGGTGCGGGTCTTTTTCTTCAGCTTTTCCTCGTAGGTCGTCTCGCCATCGGTGCGGACCACGACGGTTTCGAGATCCTCGTCATAGTCGACGCCCTTGATCGTCTCGCCATCCTTGAGCATCCCCTGGTTTCGCAGGAAGCCGAGGGCGAGATAGTCGGGATAGTCCCCGATGGTCATGGCGGTGACGATTTCCTGGCCGTTGAGGAAGATCGTCAGGGGCCGTTCCTCGACCACCGCGATATTTGTCGGATTGCCGTCATGGTCCACGCCCTCCACGGCCCGTGTCAGGCGCGGGGCCTTGGGGTCGGGCGCGATGATGTACGCGTTCAGATTGTCGGTCTTCGCCAATTGCGATCCCTCTAATTGCAGGATAGGCATCCTAGGGTAAGTGGTAACGTAAGATCTTCGGATGACAACGGAAACCGACAAGTCGATTTTCTTCAAAGGGGTACGCGATGCGGCCCCCTTTATTTTGGTGGTGTCGCCCTTTGCCACCCTGTTTGGCGTGGTGGCGACCGAAGCCGGGCTGAACGTGCTGGAGGCGCTGACCTTTTCCTTTGCGGTAATCGCGGGGGCGGCGCAGTTCACGGCGCTCGCGCTGATGGTGGACAACGCGCCGGTGATCCTGGTGCTGGCCTCGGCGCTGGCGGTGAACCTGCGGATGGCGATGTATTCCGCCGCGCTGACGCCCTATCTGGGGGCCGCGCCGCTGTGGCACCGGGCGCTGGCGGCGTATTTCATCGTCGATCAGAGCTATGCGCTCGCCTCGATCCGCTATGAACAGAATCGGCAATGGAGCCTGCGCCAGAAGCTGGTCTATTTCTGGGGGACGGTCGTGCCGGTCTGCCCGTTCTGGTACCTGTTCACGGTGGTAGGCGCTGTTCTGGGCAGTGCGATCCCCGAGTGGATGGCGCTGGATTTCGCGGTGCCGATCACCTTCATCGCGCTGATCATGCCGATGCTGCGCACGCGCGCGCACCTGGCGGCTGCGCTGGTCTCGGTCGTGGGGGCGCTGGTCCTTTCCTTCCTGCCCTATAACCTTGGTCTGTTCGCGGCGGGGATCGCGGCAATGATGACCGGGGCCGAGATCGAGCGGCGGACGCAGCCCGAAGGGAGCGTGTGATGGACAGCGCGACCGTCTGGACCGTGATCGTCCTTTTGGGGCTGGGCAGCTACGCGCTGCGGTTCTTCTTTATCGGCATCGTCGGGGACAGGCCGCTGCCGCCATGGCTGTTGCGGCACCTGCGCTATACCGCCGTCGCGATCCTGCCGGGGTTGGTTGCGCCGCTGGTGCTGTGGCCCGCGGCAACGGACGGAGCGCCGGACCCGGCGCGTCTGGTGGCGGCGGCGGCCACCGTCGTTGTGGGAGGATGGACCCGCAACATCATCGCGGCGATTCTTTCGGGCGGCTTTGCGCTGTACCTGATGCTGTACCTGGTGGGGTGACGGGCCGCGCGAATGCGGGTAGATCAGGGCAAAACAAAACGCCCCCTCAGTGTCCTGCGGGGGCGTCGCATGCCTGTCGATGCGCCGACGCTCGGCCTAGACGTTGATCATCGCCAGCAGGATAAGAAAGATGATGGAGCCGGCCGCGACGTAGGTCGATGCCTTCAGGAAGCCCTCGAAGGTCTTTTCCTGAACCTTGATGTCCATTTCACCGTGCTTGTGTTCGTTGGCCATGATCCCGATCCTTGTGTGCGGTTGTCACTGTTTGCGACTGGATAACGGATTCCGATGTGGCTGTCACGGCCCGGAACGTCGCAGTCAGGCAGAGGTTTCGAGATCCTGCGCCAGGCGGAAGCCGATGCGCACCGGCTCGGCGGTCTCGGACGGCTTGGGCAGGGCGCGGAGCATCACGCCAAGCTGGCTGACATGCTGGATCAGCTGGGTCTTGGCGCCCGACGGATCGGAGCCGTAGAAGGTGACGATGTCGGGGTCGAAATAGCCCATCCCCTCGATCCGCAACGTGCCGGGGCCGCCGCCGGCAAAGCCCATGGCGACCTCGTGTTCGTTATCCAGCGTCTTCTCGAAGTTCTGGATATAGAGAATCAGCCGCTCGTAGGCCCACTGCGCGGCACTCTTTCTCGCCACGGCCTGTTTGGTTGCCAGTTTCTCGGGCACCTCGGTGCAGCGCGTGGCGGGATCGGCGTGAACCTCGTGACAGCGGGCGAAGACCGCGCGTTCGACATGTTCGGCGGTGGTCTCGATCTTGTCGTCCATGGCGGGTCTAGTCCTTCGCTTGCCAGAGCCACGCGCCGTCGTCGTCCAGGGTCCGCGTGATGCGGCCAGCCTGATGCAGGTGGTTGAGATGTGCAACCGCTTCGACCAAGGCAAGCCCGTAGGTGCCGCCGTCGATCCTGCGCTTGAAGAGCGGCGGGAAGCACTGGGCGGCGGTGCGGGGCGTGGCGAGGTGTTTCTCAAGCCGCTTGAGCGCGCCGTGGTGATTCTCGGCCAGTTGGCGCATTCGTGTGGGCAGGCCGGTGAAAGGCAGCTTGTGACCCGACAGGACCAGTTGATCGGGACGGGCGAGGGCCGACAGACGCGCGCAGCTGTCCAGCCATTCGCCCAGCGGGTCGGCCTCGGGTTCGGTGGGGTAGACGCCGATATTGGGGCTGATGGACGAGATGATCTGATCGCCCGCGATCACCAGCGCGTCGTCGCGGGACCAGAGCGTCAGGTGTTCGGGCGCGTGGCCGTGGCCCACGTGGATGTCCCATGCGCGGCCTCCAGCGGTGAGCGTGCCTCCCTGTTGCAGGCGGGTGTAGCCTACCGGGATCGGCGCGCAGCTGTCGGCGAAATTGAAGGGGCGGTCGGTCTTGCGGGCCTCGAAGGTTTCGGGGTCCATGCCCGCGCGTTGCCGGAATTCAAGCGCCTGTGGCGTGGGGCGCTCCTCGACGTCGAGGATCAGCATCCGGGCCATCAGGTAGGCGGTGCGGGTCATCAGCAGATCCGCGCCGAAGCGGTCCATCAGCCAGCCGGCCATGCCGATATGGTCGGGGTGGTGGTGGGTGAGGATGACGCGGGAGACGGGCTTGCCCTCGAGCGGTCCGGCCAGCACGTCCTCCCACAGCGCGATGGAGCGTTTGGTGCACACGCCGGTATCCACGATGGTCCAGCTGTCGCCTTCGTCCAGCGCGTAGATGTTGACGTGATCGAGCGCCATGGGCAGGGGCAGGCGAATCCAGAGGATGCCGGGCGCGACCTCGACGGCCGCGCCGTGATCGGGGGCTTCGTCCCAGGGTGTGGCGATCTTGCTTCCGTCGGCCATCAGGCTGCGAAGTCTTCTGGAGCGAGGGCGTAGAGGTCATCGGCCCCGGCGGTGGCGTGGGCGATATGGGCCTGCGCCTCGGGCAGGATGCGGGTGATGTAGAACCGCGCGAGGCGCGCGCGGCTGCCGTCTGTGTCGTGCATCGCGGCCAGCAGGTGCGCGTGCCCCCCAAGGACTCGGGCGAAGGCGCGCAGGAACGGCACGGCCCCGGCGAAGCGGTTGTTCATCTCGGTCTGGGCGACCATCCACTCGGTCGCCTCGCGCAAGGATTCGGTGGCCTGCCAGACAGGCTCGGCCAGTTCGGGATGGTTCGCGCGGGCGGCTTCGGCGGTGCTTTCGATCTCGTCGAGGAGGGCATAGGCGGCCTCGCCCCCGTCCATCAGCTTGCGGCCCACGAGGTCCATCGCCTGGATGCCGTTGGTGCCCTCGTAGATCGCGGTCACGCGGACGTCACGGAGATACTGCGCGGCGCCGGTTTCCTCGATGAAGCCCATGCCGCCATGCAGCTGGATGCCCATGTTGGCGACGGAAATGCCGGTATAGGTGCCGAACGCCTTGGCGATGGGTGTCAGGAACGCGGCGCGGGCGGCCCAGTCGGGCGCGGCGGTGGCGGTTTCCATGTCGATGGCGGCGGCACAGGTGAGCGCGATGGCGCGGGCGGCGAAGGTCTCGGCCTTCATCGTGGCCAGCATCCGGCGCACATTGGCGTGGTCTATGATGGTGCCGGTGCCGTTCTCTATCGTGCTGCGGCCCTGCTTGCGGTCCTGCGCATAGGCCAGCGCATGCTGGTAGGCGCCGTCGGCCACGCCCACCCCTTGGGTGCCCACGCCCAGCCGGGCGTTGTTCATCATGGTGAACATGGCGCGCATCCCGTCATGTTCTTCGCCCACCAGCCAGCCGGTGGCGCCGTCATACTGCATCACCGCCGTGGGGCTGCCATGCAGGCCCATCTTGTGTTCCAGGCTGACGGCCTTGAGGTCATTGGCGCGGCCCGGTTCGCCGTTCTCGTCAGGAATGAACTTCGGCACGAGGAACAGGCTGATGCCCTTGGTGCCGGGCTTGGCATCGGGCAGGCGGGCCAGCACGAGGTGGCAGACATTGGGGGTGAAATCGTTGTCGCCCCAGCTGATATAGATCTTCTGGCCGGTGATGGCGTAGGTGCCGTCACCGTTCGGCACGGCCTTGGTGGACAGCGCGCCGACGTCGCTGCCGGCCTGCGCCTCGGTCAGGTTCATGGTGCCGGTCCATTCGCCGCTGACCAGTTTGGGCAGGTAGGTCTGCTTGAGCGCGTCGCTGGCGTGATGTTCCAGCGCCTCGATCTGGCCTTGCGTCATCAGGGGGCTGAGTTGCAGCGACAGGCAGGCGGCCGACATCATGTCATTCACGGCGGTGGTCACGGTCATGGGCAGGCCCATGCCGCCATTTTCGGGATCGGCGGCGATGGCAACCCAGCCGCCTTCTGCGATGGCCTTGTAGCCCTCGGCATAGCCGGGGCTGGTGCGCACGACGCCGTTTTCGAGCCTGGCGGGATGCAGGTCGCCGGGACGTTGCAGGGGGGCCAGCACCTCTTCGCACAGCTTGCCGGCCTCGGTCAGGATCGCGGAGGTGACATCCGGCGTCGCCTCGGCGAAGCGGTCGGTGGCGGTGACGCGATCCAGGCCGACCACGTGATCGAACAGGAACTGGAAATCCTCGACAGGGGCGCGATAGGGCATCGGTATCTCCCGAATGGCGGTGGGCGGCGCGGCTTGGAATCCGGCACGGGCATCTGTAACTGTGACTTGGGCTTGGCATCAACACTATTGCACCCGCCCGACACGGCAACAGAAACGCGGCGTCAGACCGGCCATGACACTTGAGACACGACACCTGACCGCCGATGCGGAAGGATACGCGCAGGCCGCAAGGGTCTGGAGCGCGGGCGGGCTTGTCGCCTTTCCGACAGAGACGGTCTACGGGCTGGGCGCGGATGCGCGGGACGACATGGCCGTCGCGCGCATCTTCGAGGCCAAGGGGCGGCCCCGGTTCAACCCGCTGATCGTGCATGTCCCGGATGCCGAGGCCGCCAAGACGCTGGTGGAGTGGTCGGATGCCGCAGAGATCCTCGCCTCGGCTTTCTGGCCCGGAGCGATCACTTTGGTGTTGCCGATCCGGGGTCACGCGGGCTTGTCCCCGCTGGTGACGGCGGAGTTGCCGACGCTGGCGGTGCGGGTGCCCGCGCATCCCGTGGCGCAGGCGTTGTTGCGCGCGTTCGGCGGACCGGTGGCGGCGCCCTCGGCCAACCCCTCGGGGCGGATCAGCCCGACCGAGGCGGCGCATGTGGCGGCGGGCCTGTCGGGCCGGATCGAGGCCATCGTCGAGGGCGGGGCCTGTGACGTGGGGCTCGAATCGACGATCCTGGGGCTGGACGGCGCGCCGGTGCTGTTGCGGCCCGGGGGCATTCCGGTAGAGGCCATCGAGGCCGCGCTGGGCACATCGCTGGAGCGGCATGTCGAGGGCGGCACGCTGACCGCGCCGGGGCAGATGACCTCGCATTACGCGCCGGGGGCGGCGGTGCGCCTGAACGCGACCGAGGTGACCGAGGGCGAGCTGATGCTGGGCTTCGGGCCGATGGAGAGCGATCTGAACCTGTCGCCCACCGGCGACCTGGTGGAAGCGGCTGCGCATCTTTTCGGGTACCTGCACCGGCTGGACGCCGCCAATGTAGGCGGAATCGCCGTGGCACCGATCCCGGACAGCGGGTTGGGCCGGGCGATCAATGACCGTTTGCGCCGCGCGGCGGCCCCGCGCGACGTCATCGGCTAGCTTGCGGCCAGGCTTACTTGCAGCGGTTCTCGGCTTCTTCCAGGGCGGCGGTGTAGCCCAGGAGCGAGAACGTGTCCTTGGTGACCGTGCCCCGCCCGGACCGCGCGGTGAGCACGGCATCGGCGCCCCGCTTCATCGCGGCGATGATCTTGGCGTCGTCGGACGCGCTTGCCGGCCAGGCCCACTCGCCCTCGGTGAACATCTCGAACTCGGTTCCGCCGATATTGACGTTCACGGTCGAGCCGCCCGCGAAGGGGTAGCCGCCGGTAAAGGTGATCTGACCGTCCACGCCGGCGCCGGGCCGGAAGAAGGTCATCAGCAGGATGTCGCCACGGCGGACGGCGACGACGCGCCCATCCTTGGTGTTCACCGTCTCGGTGGGTGAGCTGACGGCCCAGCACTCTTTCGGGTCGGCGTCCTCGAACACGCTCCACGCGGTTTTCGCGGCGACCTGGTTGGTGCTTTCGTCTTGTGCGGTTGCGCCCGACGCGACCATGGCCAACAGGGCCGCGGCGGCGCCGAATGCTTTGAATGATCCCATTTGTCCAGCCTCCAAGCTGTCCTTTTGCCTCAATCGTCCCTGGCGGCACTCACCCCCTGACGGGATTTTCTGCACGTGCAGCCATTTCCTTCTCGACATTGCAATACTAGCCTGAAACACGCGAGACATGAAAGGTGCAATTGGCGAATTTTCGCCGTAGGAATGACGCGCCGAGACGACCAGCCCGACGACCGGAGGCCCCAAGTGACGAATGCCGTTCCCCTGACCGAAATCTGGCGCGGAGACATCGTGGAAAGCCTGCATCTGGGCCATGCCGTGATCTGCAATGCGCAAGGCGAGGTGATCGAGGCATGGGGCGACCCGGACGCGGTGATCTATCCGCGCAGCTCGGCCAAGATGATCCAGGCGATGCCGCTGGTCGATAGCGGTGCGGCGGATGCGTTCGGCCTGACCCAGCAGCAGCTGGCCCTGGCCTGCGCCTCGCACCAGGGCGCGGCGGTGCATACCGATGCGGTGAACGACTGGATCCACGGGTTGGGCCTGAGCGACGGCGATTTTCGCTGCGGCCCGCAGATGCCGCAGGACCGCGCCGCGTTCAATCACCTGATCAAAACCGACGGATCGCCCTGCCAGGTGCACAACAATTGTTCCGGCAAACATGCCGGGTTCATGACCCTGTCGAAGCACCTGAACGGCGGGCCCGAATACGTGGACCCGGACCACCCGGTGCAGCGCGCCTGTTTCGAGGCTTTCGAGGAACTGACCGGAGAGCGCAGCCCGGGATTTGCGCCAGACGGGTGCAACGCGCCCAACTCGATCACCACAATGCGCGGGATGGGGCGCGCCATGGGCTGGTTCGCCAGTGCCACCGAAGGCGGTGGCGCGCGGCAGGATGCTGCGGTGCGGCTGCGCGAGGCGATGATCGCCAATCCCTTGCTGGTGGCGGGCGAGAAACGCGCCTGTACCGAGCTGATGAAAGCCTGCCACGATCCCGTGGCGCTGAAGACTGGCGCCGAAGGCTTCTTCGTGGCCATTGCGCCGACCAGGAAGCTGGGCATCGCGCTGAAAGTTGCGGATGGCAGCACGCGGGCCGCGAATTGCACCATCGCCGCCTTGCTGGTGCGCATCGGTGTGCTTGCGCCCGAGCATCCGGCGACGCTGAAGTTCATGAACGCGCCGATCCTGAATCGCCGCAAGGTGCGCACCGGAATCGTGAAGCCGGTGGACGGGCTGCTGGCCTGACTCTTCAAGGAGTCGCGGCGCCTTTGACGACATCCTGCCGATTGCGGTATCCGCCATGCGCTGGTTTTCGCGTTGCGGCGTTTCCCTGCCCAATACCGGCAGCACAATGCCGAGGAAAACCGGCGCTTTAGGCCTGATTTCGCACGACCGGCTTTCATCCGGCGACGGGCTCTTTCGGGATTGGAATGGCGCGATCATGTTCAGGGTCCGCGGGCAGAAACGCCCCGGACAACCTGAACCCAGAAAAGGGAAACCAAAGATGACCAAGACACTTTCTGCAGCGACGTTCGCGCTTGCCCTGACCGTTCCGGCCCTGGCCTTTGCCTTGGAAGCGGATACCGACGGCGACGGCATGGTCTCGATGGAAGAATTCCAGGCCGCGATGCCCGATGCGCCGGCCGGCACTTTCGAGCAACTGGACTCTGATGCCGATGGCATGCTGAGCGAAGCCGAAGTCGCGGCAGGACAAGAGGCGGGCATCCTTCCCGCCTAGGCCGTCACCCGGCCGGGGCGTGCGCCTTTCCCCCCATCCTGAGCGCACGCCCCATTCTTACGCCCGTGGTGTTTCATGAAACGCCCGGGCCGCGGCACGGGCCGGAAGGCGGGCACATTCCCCAGATGAGTGCATAGGTGTCCGTCCTCTTGATCCTCAGGCCCCGTCAGGGGTCGGTCCGTGCCGCTTTTTCCTTTTGAAATGAAGGTCTACGCGCCGAGATAGTCGCGCAGGACCGGCGGCGGATCGTCGAGCAGGTCGGCGGTCGGTCGCGGGGCATGCGCGGTGCCGTCGGCGACGAGGATGGCCTGTTCGGTGATGCGCCGGGCGTCCTCTGGCGCGTGGGAGATCATCAGGAAGGTCGCGCCGGTTTCGCGGGCGATCTCTGCGACGAGGTCGAGCATCTCCATCCGCAGCGCCGGGCCAAGCGCGGCGAAGGGTTCATCCAGCAGGAGCAACGGCTTGTCCTGCAGCATGACGCGGGCGAGGGCCGCGCGGCTGCGCTGGCCGCCCGACAGTTCGCCGGGTTTGCGGGCGTCCATGTCCGCCAGGCCGACGCGGTCCAGAGCCTGGGTCACGCGGCTCCTGTCGGCGGGCGGCAGGCGCAGGTTGGGTGAGAGGCCAAGGCCGACGTTCTGCGCCAGTGTCAGGTGCGGGAAAAGGTTGTCCTCCTGAAACAGCATGGCGACGGGGCGGGCTCCGGGGGCTTGATTGGTGATGTCGACGCCGTGCCAGGTCATGTGCCCCTCTGCCAAGGGCAGGAATCCCGCGATGCCTTCGAGCAGGGTGGACTTGCCGGCGCCCGAGGGGCCGATGACGGCGACGGTCGCGCGTTCCGGCACGGTCAGGTCGGCGGCCAGCGTGAAGCCGCCGTTGCGGATGGTGGTGGCGTCAAGTTTCAGCATGGCGGTGCCCCCCACGGTCGAGCAGCCAGAAGACCCCGAAGGACAGGATCAGCAGCAGGAAGGAGGCGGCGGCTGCGGCCTCCATCTGGTAGGAGCCCATGAGGCGGTAGATCTGCAAGGGCAGGGTGGCCACGTCGGGATCGGCAAAGAGCGTGATGACGCCGAGATCGCCCATCGAGAGGGCGGCGGCCAGTCCGGCGGCAAAGCCGATCTGCGGGCGCAGGCGGGGCAGCAGGACATGGCGCAGGAAGGGCAGCCCGGCCATGCCGAGCGAGAGGCCGAGGCGGCCTTGGCGCGCCACGATGTCGCGGGCGCGGGGCACGAGAATGCGCAAGGCGAAGGGCAGCACGGTGATGGCGTTGACCAGCGCGGTGACGGGCAGGGCGAAGGCCTGCGGATTGGCGTAGGGCCGGATCGCGATGAAGAGCCCGGTGCCGATCACCAGCGGCGACGCGGCGAGGCCCAGGAGGCCTGCGATTTCCACCATACGACCCCGTCCGGTTGCGATGGCGGTGGCCATGGGCAGCGCCATGCAGAGCAGCAGGGCCGTGCTGAGCATCGCGACGCCAAGCGAGGTGAGCGCGGCGGTCCAGACCTGGCCCGGCATGTCGGCAAAGCCGGGCAGGCCCGACAGCGCGATGGCCATGAGCGGCACGAGCAGGAAGACTGCCGCCACACATATGAACAGCGCGTCAACCCACCGTGCGGTGGTCGTTTTTCCGTCGAACCGGCGCAAACCGCGATCGAAGCCCGAGCCGAACCCTTCGCCGCGCGCCAGCCAGAGGGCGATGCCACCGGCGAAAACCGTCAGGCCAAGCTGCACGGCGGACAAGAGCGCGGCCCGCCCAAGATCGAAGTCAAACCTGAACGCTTGGTAAATGGCGAGTTCTATCGTGGTCGCCCGCGGCCCGCCGCCGAGGGTGAGGGCGACGGCAAAGCTGGTGAGGCAGATGGCGAAGATCACGGTGAAGGCGCCGGGGATCAGGCGCAGGAGCATCGGCAGTTCGATCACCCGGAACATCGACCAGCCGTCGATGCCCAGAAGCGCGGCAAGGCGGAAGCGTTCGGCGGGGATTTCCTGCCAGCCTTGCAGGACAAGGCGGGTGGCCAGGGGCAGGTTGAAGAACACATGCGCGAGGACGACGCCGTGCAGCCCGTAGATCTGCACCGGGGGCAGGCCGAGCGTGCCCAGGGCCGCACTGACCCAGCCGCCGCGGCCGAAGACCTCGATCAGGCCCAGCACGGCGACGATCACGGGCAGGATGAACGGGGCGCCCAGCAGCGCGATCAGCAGGCTGCGGCCCCGGAACCGGCGGCGGGCGAGGGCGCGCGCGACGGGGACGGCCAGCAGCACCGAGAAAAGCGCCGAGAGCGTCGCCTGCACCAGCGTGAAGCGCAGGGCGGCCCAGTCGGCGGCGGTGAAGCCGCGCCCGGTTTCGGCGCGCAGGGCCACGGCCAGGAGCGCGCCGAAGATGAGCACCGCCACGAGGGCGGCGGCGCTCCATCCCGGTCTGGCGCTTAGCGGCTGAGCGCGTTCAGCCATTCGTCGAGCGCGGCATCGCGGGCGGCGGCGGCCTCTTCGGCGCTGAGAAGCAGGGATTTTTCCGGTTGCACGAGTGTCTCGAACCCGTCGGGCAGGCCGTCGTCAAGTTGCACGGCGGGGTACATCCAGTTGGTCGTCGGAATGACCGACTGGAAGTCCTGGGTCAGCATGAACGCGAGGAACTGGTTGGCCAGCTCCGGCTGATCGGTGGAGGCCAGTTTGCCGGCCACCTCGACCTGCATGTAATGGCCTTCGTCGAAGGTGGCGGCGGTCTTGGTGTCGTCCTCTTCGGCGATCAGGTGATAGGCGGGCGAGGTGGTGTAGGACAGCACCATGTCGGCCTCGCCTTCGAGGAAGAGGCCGTAGGCTTCGGTCCAGCCCTTGGTGACGGTGACGATGTTGTCCGAGAGCCCCTCCCAGATCGCCGGGGCCTCGTCGCCATAGGCGGTCTTGACCCACATCAGCAGGCCGAGGCCGGGGGTCGAGGAACGGGGATCCTGGATGACGATAGAGGTGTCGCTGTCGGCCAGGGCCCTGAAATTGCTGGGTGCGTCCATGTCGGTGTCGTGCACGAATGCGAAATAGCCCCAGTCGTAGGGCAGGAAGACAGGGTCGTCCCAGGTGATGGGCAGGTCGAGGTCGGGGGTCATGCCATGCTGGGCGAAGAGGCCGGTGTCCTTGGCGGCGGCGGTCAGGTTGGTGTCGAGGCCCAGGACGATGTCGGCGTCGGTATTTTCTCCCTCGAGCCGGACGCGGGCCAGCAGGGCGGCGCCGTCCTCGACGCCGACGAGATTGAGGTCGCAGTTGCAGGTGGCCTCGAACGCCTTTTCGATCTGCGGGCCGGGGCCCCATTCGGCGACGAAGCTGTCATAGGTGTAAACGGTCAGTTCGGGCGTCTGGCCTGACTCCTGCGCCACGGCGGACGTGGCGGCAGTCAGGAATCCCGCAGTCAAAACAAGGTGTTTCATGGCATCCTCCGTTCCGGTGGAGGGTGCGGCGCGATGCGGCTGCATGACCTTCCCTCCGCCGGTTTCAGCCGGTTCAGGTTCAACGGGTTCGCGATCTGCATCTCAGTCGCCGGGCCGGGCCGGGCGACACCCCGAGGTTTCAACAGGAACCTAGGGGCAAGCCGGGGTCGGGACAAGGTGAATCGGCGAATCGGAAGGTTAAGGCGTTGGGAATCGCCGAAAACGGCATGTCGGTACCCGTGTCGGTATCCGGGTGGTATCGCGACGGTGCGATTTTCGCCGGGGCACCGGGTTGACGCACCGCGCGGCGTTGTGGCGGTCGAGAGCGGGCTGACGGCCCGAAACGGCCGGTGAGGTCCCGGGTCGAGCCCGGGACGCGTGGGTTACATTTCGACGATCGGGGCGACCTCGACGCTGCCCTTGCCGCCATCGAGGATCGGGCAGCCGCGGGCGATCTCGCAGGCCTCGGCGTCATCCGCGGCCTCGACGATGGAATAGCCCGAGAGGGGATTGGACCCGCCATTGTCGGCGATGCCGTCGATGCTGACGGTTTTGGACATGCCGACGGGGTTGCCGGGGTCGATGAGCTTGCCGCCGAGGCCGCCGAGCCAGCTTTCCCAGGCGGTCATCGCCTTGAGCCCCTCTTCTTCGGTCTCGGGCCGGCCGCCGCCGTGATAGGCGAGGATGTACTTGGGCATGTGTCGGTCTCCTTTCAGGGGTCAGTGGGGTTGGCTTTGCAGGTGGCGGGCGAGGCGGACCAGCGGGCCGCTTGTCCAGCCGGTTTCGTGGCGCGCGGCGCGGTCGTCGTCGGGCAGGTCGCGGTGGTCGATGGTCAGCCGGGCGCCGTCCCGCGTGGGCGTGACGGTGAAGGTGACGTGGCTTTCGGGGGCGCGCATGCCCTCGGGCAGGTGCCATGTCCAGGTGAAGCCGACGCTGTGCGGCGGGTCGACATGCGTGACGTTGCCCGACATGCGGTAGCGGTTGCCGTCGGAATCCAGCATCTCGGAGTGCCAGGGGCCTTCGCGGGTGAAATCGAGAGCCGTGTCGGGCAGGCTCATACCGTCATGGCCCCACCATTCCAGCACTTCGGCCCGTGCGGTGATGGCGCGGAACAGGCGTTCGGGCGTGACGGGGAAGTCGCGGGTGATGCGGACGTCGGCCATCCGTCAGTCCCGCTCTTCGAGGGCGAGGTGGGTGGCGAGGCGGTCCATCGACGCCTGCCAGAAGGCGCGGTGATCGAGCGTCCAGTCGGCGATGGAATTCAGCGCTTCGGGGCGGACGGAATAGAGCCGGCTGGTGCCCTGGATGCGCTGCTCGACGAGCCCCGCCTGCCGCAGCACCTTGAGGTGGCGGGACATGGCCGGGGCGCTGATATGGGCCTGTTCGACGAGACGACCGGCGGGCAGTTCGCCCTCGGCCATCAGGCGCTCGACCACGGCAAGACGGGTCGGGTCGGAGAGGGCCGCGAAGGTGTTGGTCAGGTGGGTCATGACGTATAATTAACAGATAGGTTAATTAACGTAAAGATGAAATGGCGCAACGATGCGTGGGCTTTCGCCCACCCTACAGGATCTGGAAATCGTTGCAGTCGTAACCTTGCAGGTAAAGCAGCGCGGTGAGGTCGCCGTGGTTGATGCGCAGATCGCATTGGGCGGCGACCGAGGGCTTGGCGTGAAGCGCGACGCCGCTGCCGGCGCGGGCGAGCATCCCGAGGTCGTTGGCACCGTCGCCCACCGCCAGCACGTCGATGTCCGAGATGTTGAGGCGGGTGGTGATGTCGGCAAGTGCCTGCACCTTGGCCTCGCGCCCGAGGATGGGGCGGGCGACGTCGCCGGTGAGCTTGCCATCCTCGACAAGCAGCGTGTTGGCGCAGTTCTCGTCGAAGCCGAGCAGCGTGGCGACATGCGAGGTGAAGGCGGTGAAGCCGCCCGAGACGAGGGCGGTATAGGCACCGTGGGCCTTCATCGTGGCGAGCAGGGTGGCGCCGCCGGGCATGAGGGTGATGCGGGTGTCTAGCACCTCGGCGATGACGTCTTCGGGGAGATCCCTGAGCAGGGCGACACGTTCCAGAAGGGCACCCTCGAAATCGAGTTCGCCGTTCATGGCGCGGGCGGTGATGTCCTTGACATGCGCGCCGACGCCGGCCTCTTCGGCCAGTTCGTCAATGCACTCCTGCTGGATCATGGTGCTGTCCATGTCGGCCAGCAGCATCCGCTTTCGGCGATTCTCGGACGGTTGGACCACAAGGTCGGTGCGCAGGGTTTGCAGGTTGTCCCAGACCTCCCACCGGTTGTCGGGCAGGGCGGCCATGTCGAACTCCGCCGCCTCGTCGGGCGAGAGCCAGCGGGCCTCGAACCCGCCCCAGGCATTGCGCAGGTTCTCGACCAGGGCGGGGTCGAGCGTGCCCGGAGGCGCGATGAGGGTGGTGGTGAACATGGGGTATCTCCGCGCTGCGCTGTGGATGCGGGCATAGCGCAGGTTGGGGTGGGGTTCTAGGTGTGGGGACGCAATCGCGGGTCACGCATGGCAGAAGGTGCGAACAAGGCCGTGGCACCTGCCGGGAGGGGCGCGTGGGTTTTCACCCACCCTACGACAGGGCGAGCAAGGTCTGCATGCCGTGTCACCGGATGACGGATGCCAGTGTTTCCAAAACCGCAACATTATGCTAAGGCTGAACGTACTACTTTTTGAATACACTTTTTTTGAAGTCATTTTTTTATTCAATGGATTTCGATCATGGAATTGTTTTCCCTGATTTCGCAAAGCCGTATTTCCGATTTCGTGGACCTGTTCGGGGTGCTCGGTGTCACGATCTACCTTGCGTCATATTTCGCCCTGCAAATCGGCCTGATCCGGGGTCAGGGGTTCACCTATCCGTTCCTGAACATTCTTGCCGCCGGATCGGTGCTTTATAGTCTTCAGACCAATTTCAACCTGTCGGCGGCCCTGATCCAGATCAGCTTTATCGCCATCAGCACGATCGGACTGCTGCGCAACTGGCTTTCGGATTACCTGTTGTTCCTGAAGGAGGACGAGAAGCTTCTGCTTGCCAGCAAGTTTCCCGACCTCAGGGGGTTCCGGGCGCGCCGGCTTCTTGAATCGGGGCATTGGAAGCATCTGCCGGCCGGCACCGTGCTGACACGCGAGGGGAAGATATCGGGGGAGTTGTTCTATATCGCGTCGGGCGCCGTGACGGTCTATTCCGAAGACACGTGTCTTTTCCGGTACGAGAGAGACGTGTTCATCGGCGAGATTTCATGTCTGTCGGGGCAGCCGTCGACGGCCACCACCATCGTGGCCGAAGCGGCATACGCGTTCTGTATCAGCAGTGCCAAGATCAGAAAGATCGCCCGGCGCGACAGCGAGATCAGGCGGCACCTCGACAATTGCTTTTCTCGTGAGATCCGGCAGAAGGTGCTTCAGAAGCACGTCAACTTTCGCAATATCGTGCGCCGCCAGCCGATGGAGACGGCAGGCGGTGTTGCTTTGCCCGAAGCGCATGACCGGTTGTGCGGGTGACGAAGTTTCCGATGATAGTCGCCCGGGGTCGCTTTCAGCACGTAAACCGCCGCGCAAAGGCTGTTTTCCCTCTTGCGGGACTCAGCCGGCGGGCGTAATCCCGTAGGTGGGACACCCCTCCCCAACGAGGGGCGCTTATCTGGAAGGATAGCAGAAATGGCTATTGAGACACCCGGCACGCGGCCGGACACTAGACCTGTCGCCGTTCCGGCGAACCCGCGTTTTTCCTCCGGCCCCTGTGCCAAACCCCCCGTATTCGACCTGAGCAAGCTTGCCGACGCGCCCCTGGGCCGGTCGCACCGCGCCGCCGTGGGCAAGGCCAAGCTGAAAGCCGCGATTGACGGCACGCGCGAGGTGCTGGGGATTCCCGATGACTACAAGGTCGGCATTGTTCCGGCGTCGGATACCGGCGCGGTCGAGATGGCGATGTGGAGCCTTCTGGGCGAACGCAAGGTCGAGATGCTGGCCTGGGAAAGCTTTGGCGCGGGCTGGGTCACGGATGCGGTGAAGCAGCTGAAACTCGATGCCGAGGTCAAGACCGCCGAGTATGGCGAGATCGTCGATCTGGGCAGCGTGGATACGGACAATGACGTCGTGTTTACGTGGAACGGCACGACCAGTGGCGTGCGGGTGCCCGATGGCGACTGGATCAAGGCTGATCGTGCGGGGCTGACGATCTGTGACGCGACCTCTGCGGCCTTTGCGCAGGACCTGCCTTGGGAGAAGCTGGATGTGGTGACGTTCAGCTGGCAGAAGGTGCTGGGCGGCGAGGCGGCGCATGGGATGCTGGTGCTGAGCCCCCGCGCGGTGGAGCGGCTGGAAAGCTATACGCCACCATGGCCGATGCCGAAGATTTTCCGCCTGACGAAGGGCGGCAAGCTGAACGAGGGCATCTTCGAGGGGGCGACGATCAACACGCCGTCGATGCTGGCGGTGGAGGATTACCTGCTGGCGCTGGACTGGGCGCGGTCCGTCGGCGGGCTGAGTGGCCTGATGGCGCGGGCGGATGCCAATACCAAGGCGGTGGCGGATTTCGTCGGCACCCATGAGTGGGTCGAGTTCCTGGCCAAGGACCCGGCGACGGCGTCGAACACGAGCGTGTGCCTGAAGTTCAACGACGATCGGATCAGCGACGGGGCGGCGTTCGCCAAGGCCGTGGCCAAGCGGCTGGAAGCCGAGGGCGTGGCCTTTGACGTGGGGGCCTATCGCGACGCGCCTCCGGGTCTGCGGATCTGGTGCGGCGGCACGGTGGAGACCGCCGATGTGACCGCGCTGATGCCGTGGATCGAATGGGCGTTCAACGCCGAGATCGCGGCGCTTTCCGAGACCGTGTGAGGTGGGGTGAAACCCCACCCTACGCGGGATGTGTAGGGTGGGTTTCAAACCCACCATTCCCAGAATTCAAAGATGAAGGACCAGACAGATGGCTCCCAAAGTACTCGTATCCGACAAGCTGAGCGAAACCGCCGTGCAGATCTTCCGCGACCGGGGGATCGAGGTGGATTTCAGGCCCGAGCTGGGCAAGGACAAGGAAAAACTGGCCGAGGTGATCGGCGGGTATGACGGCCTGGCGATCCGCTCGGCCACCAAGGTGACGCCGACGATCCTGGAGGCGGCCACGAAACTGAAGGTCATCGGTCGCGCCGGGATCGGTACCGACAATGTAGACAAGCCTGCGGCATCGAAGAAAGGCGTGATCGTGATGAACACGCCCTTCGGCAACATGGTGACCACCGCCGAGCACGCCATCGCCATGATGTTCGCAGTGGCGCGGCAGATCCCCGAGGCAAGCGCCAGCACCCATGCCGGCAAGTGGGAAAAGTCCAAGTTCATGGGGGTCGAGCTGACCAACAAGACGCTGGGCATCATCGGCATCGGCAATATCGGCGGCGTCGTGGCCGACCGGGCGCGGGGCCTGAAGATGAAGGTGATCGCCTATGACCCCACGCTGAGCGAGGAGAAGATCGCGCAGAAGGGGGCCGAGAAGGTGGACCTGGATACGCTGCTGGCGCGGTCGGATTTCATCACGCTGCACACGCCGCTCATTGATGCGACGCGCAACATCCTGAGCCGTGAGAACCTTGGCAAGACCAAGAAGGGCGTGCGGATCGTCAACTGTGCCCGGGGCGGGCTGGTGGACGAGGCGGCCCTGGCCGATCTGTTGCAATCGGGGCATGTGGCGGGCGCGGCGCTGGACGTCTTTGCCGAGGAACCGGCGACAGAAAATCCGTTGTTTGGTCTGCCCAACGTGGTGTGCACGCCGCATCTGGGTGCCGCGACCAGCGAGGCGCAGGAAAACGTGGCGTTGCAGGTGGCCGAGCAGATGTCGGATTACCTGCTGACGGGGGCGGTCACCAATGCGCTGAACATGCCGTCGGTGACCGCCGAGGAAGCCAAGGTGATGGGGCCGTGGATCAAGCTGGCAGATCATCTGGGCAATTTCATCGGCCAGATGACGGACGAGCCGATCAAGGCGATCAACCTGCTCTATGATGGTGTGGTCAGCCAGATGAACCTCGAGGCGCTGACCAGCGCTTCCGTGGCGGGGATCATGAAGGCGGTGAACCCGGAGGTGAACATGGTGTCAGCGCCGCTGATTGCCAAGGAACGGGGGATCAAGATCTCGACCACCAAGCAGGACAAGTCGGGCGCGTTCGAGGGCTATATCAAGCTGACCGTGGTGACGGCGGAGCGCGAGCGGTCCATTGGCGGGACGGTGTTCAGCGACGGCAAGCCGCGCTTCATCCAGATCAAGGGGATCAATATCGACGCCGAGATCGGGCAGCACATGCTGTACACGACGAACCGCGACGAGCCGGGTATCATCGGCGCGCTGGGCCAGACCATGGGCGGCAATGGCGTGAACATCGCGAATTTTACCCTTGGCCGGTCGAAGGCGGGGGAGGAGGCGATTGCGCTATTGTACGTCGATGCGCCGGTGCCGGAGGACGTGATCGCCAAGCTGCATAAGACGGGCCTCTTTCAGCAGATCCGGGCGCTGGAGTTCGATGTTGGGTGATGGGCCCGGACGCGTGGTTGCGGTGTCGGGCGATGCCGGGGTGAACCCCGGCCTACGGGCTGCGTAGGGCGGGGTTCACCCCGCCTTTGGCGCCCGACATGGCCACAGGCTGGAAACGCGCGAAAAACGACCATTTCCGGGTCGCTGCGGCGAAAGTCGTGGCGGCCCGTTTGCGTTAAGCGAGGTGCATTCGACCGAGGAGGTTCCGATGCACGATCCGTTCCAGCTTTTCCTGTCCGAGATGGCCGCCGTGTTCCGCGCCGAGGGCCGGGCCTGCGCCTCCGAGACTGCCGAGGCGCTGCTTTCGGCCACCGAGGTCGCGCCGCTGACGAACGACTCGCCCGGCGATACGGACGCGATTTGCGGTCTGCTGGCGGGGTCGACCCTGGCGGTGGCTCGCGCGGCCTGGGCGGCGCATGACATGCTGCCCTGGGGTCACAACCCGGTGTCGAGCCAGATGAAGCCCGAGGACGAGGCGCTGTTTTCGGTGGTGGACCTGATGGGACCGGAGGCGCCGCTTTATTGCCCGACCCTGCGGGCGGGCCTCTATTACCAGCGCCCCAACACGCGCTATGGCCTGCATTCCCATGCTGCGGTCGAGACCTACGTGATCATCGCGGGCCGGGCGCTGTGGACGGCGGGCGACGCGCAGCGCGAAATGGTGGCGGGGCATTCGGTGCATCATTCCACCTATCTGCCCCACGCCTGCCAGACCGGCGACGAGGGTGTGGTGGCGCTGTGGCGCTGGTCGGGGGATATCGGGATCGACAGCTACCGCGTGCATCACGGGGCTGAGGCATTCGGAGCCTTCGCCGCCTGAGACGGGTTTGCACTCGCGCCGTGGCGCATTAGGTCAGGGGTATGACCGAACCGCTTTACGTGATCCCGGATATCCATGGCTATCGTTCCGAGCTCGACCGCGTGCTGGCGCGGATCGACGCACGGGCGGGCCGCGACGCCAGGGTGGTGTTCCTTGGCGACTACACCGACCGCGGGCCGGACAGCCGTGGCGTGGTGCA
The DNA here is from genome assembly GCF_009363735.1 of Roseovarius sp. THAF8. Lineage (NCBI taxonomy): Bacteria > Pseudomonadati > Pseudomonadota > Alphaproteobacteria > Rhodobacterales > Roseobacteraceae > Roseovarius > Roseovarius sp. THAF8. Next base: position 2,525,768 of record NZ_CP045410.1, read on the forward strand.
GACGCTGATCGACGGAATCGCGGAGGGGCGGAACTGGACCGCGCTGCGGGGCAATCACGACCAGATGTTCCTGGATGCGCTGGAAGGCCGGATGGAACCCGTGCGCTTCCAGTGGTGGATGCAGGGCAACCTTGGCGGACGCGAAACGCTGGCCTCTTACGGGATCGAGAACGCCGAGTATGAGGGCGACTGGCGTGAGCAGGTGCCGGGGCTGCATCGCCAGTTCCTGAGCACCTTGCCCTATAGCTTCGAGACGGAAGAGCTGTTCCTGTGCCATGCGGGCGTGTCGCCCGGCACGCCGCTGGAGCGCCAGGTGCCCGAGGACCTGATGTGGATCCGCGAGCCGTTTCTGTATGACGATCGCGACCATGGCAAGCTGGTGGTGCATGGGCACACGCCGGTCGATGCGCCCGAGCATCACGGCAACCGCGTGGCGCTGGATTGCGGCACGGGCTGGGGGCGGCCCCTGCAACTGGCCGTATTCGAAGGCCGGGAGGCGTGTATCCTGGCCGACGACGGTCCGGTGCCGCTGGTGCCGTGACGGCACGTCGGGGTTGCGGGATATGCGCCTGCGGGCGATGATCGACCGTACTGACGCAGGGAGGCTCTCATGACGGATATCGTACTTCTGGATGGCGCGCGCACGGCCATCGGCACTTTTGGCGGATCGCTGGCGGGCACGCCGCCGGGGCAGCTGGGGGCCGTGGTGACGAAGGCGGCGTTGGAGCGGGCGGGCGTGGAGCCGGGGCAGGTGGGGCACGTGGTGTTCGGCCATGTCATCAACACCGAGCCACGCGACATGTACCTGAGCCGGGTCGCCGCGATGGAGGCGGGTATTCCCGAGACCACGCCGGCGATGAACGTGAACCGGCTGTGCGGATCGGGGGCGCAGGCGGTGGTGTCGGTGGTGCAGTCCCTGATGCTGGGCGATGCGGATTTCGGCGTCGCGGGCGGGGCCGAGAACATGAGCCGCTCGCCCTTTATCGTGCCGGACCAGCGCTGGGGCGCCAAGATGGGCGACGTGCGCACGCTGGACATGATGCTGGGGGCGCTGAACTGTCCCTTTGGCACCGGGCATATGGGGGTCACCGCCGAGAACGTGGCCGCCGAGCATGGGGTCAGCCGCGAGGATCAGGACGCCTTTGCGCTGGAAAGCCAGGCGCGGGCGGCGAAGGCGATCGAGGAAAGCCGCTTTGCCAGCCAGATCGTGCCCGTCGAGGTCCGGGTGAAGCGCGACATGGTGGCCTTCGAGACCGACGAGCACCCCAAGCCCACGACCGCCGAAGGGCTGGCCGGGCTGCGCGCGGCATTTCAGAAGGACGGCACGGTGACGGCCGGAAACGCGAGCGGCATCAATGACGGCGCGGCGGCGCTGGTCTTTGCCCGCGGGGAGGCGGCTGAGAGGGCCGGGTTGAAACCCAAGGCGCGGGTGTTGGGCTATGCCCATGCGGGCGTGCGCCCCGAGGTGATGGGAATCGGGCCGGTGCCGGCGGTGGAGAGTTTGCTGGAGAAGACCGGGCTGAGTGCGGCGGATTTCGACGTGATTGAATCGAACGAGGCTTTTGCGGCGCAGGCGATTGCGGTGAACCGGGGGCTGGGGTTGGATACGGACAAGGTGAACCCGAATGGCGGCGCGATTGCGCTGGGGCATCCGGTGGGCGCGACGGGGGCGATCCTGATGGTGAAGGCGCTTTATGAGCTGGAGCGGATCGGCGGGACAAAAGCGCTGATCACCATGTGCATCGGCGGCGGGCAGGGGATTGCCGTGGCCATTGAGCGTATGTGAGGGCCGGTCGCGGAATTTTGCAAAATTCCGCGGCGAAAAATTGCAATTTTTCGGAACGATTTCTTGCAAGAAATCGGGCAAGAATTTTTGAAAATTCTTGCTGCGAAACTGCGTAGAAATGGGGTCAGTCGATCCAGACGGTGACGCTGCTGGAGCGGCCCGTTGCGTCGATCACCGACAGTTTGGAATAGCCCCGGGCGAGGCCGGTCAGCTCGGCCTCGCGACGGCGGGTGCCGGTTTTCTGCGGCGTGCCGTTGGCGAGCCAGGTGAAGGGCGGCTTGCCGTCGCGGAGTTTGACCGTGAGGCGGCCGTTTTCAACAGGCAGGCGGGCGTTGGCCGGGGGGAAGATCAGCTTGGGCGCATCCTCGGACGGTTGGAACACCGCGTCGCGCCCGGCGAAGCGGCGCAGGGGTTGCGGCAGGCGGGCGGTGGGCAGGAGCAGCGCCTCGGGCGGGGGCGGCGGCAGGGCGTCGGCCTTGGGTTTGAGGCGTTGGAAGGCCTCGAAGAGGACGGGCGCGGCGAGGTCGCCGCCGAAGGCGCCGGGGACGGGCGTGCCGTCGGGGCGGCCGATCCAGACGGCGGCGACATGGCGGCCGTCGAAGCCCACGGCCCACGCGTCGCGGTGGCCGTAGGAGGTGCCGGTCTTGTAGGCGAGGCGACGCTTGGGTGCGCCGGGCGGTGGCGCGAGGCCCGCGAGGATGTCGGCGACGTGCCAGGCGGCGGCGCGGTTCAGGACATTCGTAGGCGTATGTTTGGGGGCGTCCTGACGCCAGTGCAGTGGCCGCGTCTGGCCGCCATTTGCCAGCATGGCGTAGGCGGTGGTCAGGCCTTCGAGTGTCACGCCGAGCCCGCCTAGGCCGACGGCGAGGCCGGGCTGGTCGCCGGGCAGTTCCGTGGGCACGCCGGCGCGGCGCAGGGTATCGAGCAGGTGGGCGGGGCCGATCTCGTCCAGTAGCAGAACCACGGGGATGTTGAGCGACTGGCGTAGGGCGTCGGCCACCGTCAGCTCGCCCCGGAAGGCGCCGTCGAAATTCTGCGGCGCGTAGGTGCCGAAGGCGACGGGGCGATCATGGATGAGCGTCTGGGGATGGGCGAGGCCGCGGTCGAAACCCATGGCGTAGATGAAGGGCTTCAGCGTCGAGCCGGGGGAGCGCATGGCCTGTGTCATGTCGACGAAGCCGGAGCGGGCGTCGCCGATGCCATAGGTGGCGGAGCCGACGGAGGCGAGGATGTCGCCGGTCTTGTGGTCGGCGATCATCATGGCGATGGAAACGTCCGGGGGCAGATCGCGCAGGCTGTGGGTGGCGAGGCGTTCCAGCGCGGCTTGCAGGGGGGCGTCGAGCGTGAGGTCATGGCGCAGGCGGGCGGGGTCGTCGGATATCGCGCGGTCGGCCATGTGCGGCGCGAGGGACGGGAAGGCGCGGCGGGTTTGGGGCACCGGCTCGGTCAAGGCGGCCTGGACCGCGCCGGGCGTCAGCAGGCCGTCGCGCTGGGCGCGGGCGAGCACGCGGGCGCGGGCCTCCGCCGCCTGGAAATGGTGGCGGTCGGGGCGTCGGGATTCGGGGGATTGCGGCAGGGCGACGAGCAGCGCGGACTCGGCGGGGGTCAGGCGGCGCGGGTCCTTGCCGAACCACGCGTAGCTGGCGGCGCGGACGCCTTCGATATTGCCGCCGAAGGGCGCGCGTTCGAGGTAGAGTTGAAGGATCTGCTGCTTGGTCAGGCGGCGTTCGAGGGCGAGCGCGACGCGGGCCTGTCGCAGCTTTCCGGAAAGCCGCCCGGTGCCGCTGTCCTCGAGCAGGCGGGCGACCTGCATGGTGAGGGTGGAGGCACCCGAGACGACCTCGCCGTTCCAGATGGCCTGCCCGGTCGCGCGGAGTATTGCGCGGGGGTCGACGCCGGAATGGGTGTAGAAGCGCTTGTCCTCGTAGGCGATGAGCATGTCGAGATAGCCCGCATCCACCGCGTCGGGCGTGGCGCCGAGACGCCAGCGGCCATCCTCGACGGTGTAGACCCGCAGGAGCGTGCCGGTGCGGTCGCGGACCTCTGTGGAGAGGGGCGTCAGAAAGGGCGGCAGGTCGGTGGCGGCGATCCACTGGTCGAGCTTGTCGCGCCCAAGGCCCGCGGCGAAGAGCGTGAGCGCCAGCAGGAGGAGAAGGCGGTCACAGCGGAACATGCTGGTCTTCCGCGTGCCAGAGGCCGGGATAGTCGGTGACGAAGCCCGCGTCGTTGACCTCTAGCGTGGTGGTGTAGTCGGTCTGTTCGGCGCGGTAGTCGATAAATCCATACGCGGACGTACGGTTATAGGTCTGGTCCAGTGGCGCGAGGATGGCGGCGGGATAGTGCAGCCACGCGGCGCGGGTGGTCAGGGCATCCTCCGGCTGTTTGAAGAGGCGGCGCAGGGGCATGAGATTGGTGGCGGGGGTGAAGCTGAGATCGATGTCGGTGGCGTCCTCAAGCCCGGGTTGCGGTGTCTCGTTCAGCAGCCATTCGCCGTTGCGGTGGTCGATATGCAGGCGGACCTCCCTCTCGCCATGGGTGCCGGCGATATCGGCGTCGAGGGTCTGCCAGTCTTCGGTACAGCGGACGACGTAGTCGAGCGCGGCGAAGCCATCGTCATCGTGAAAGCGCGCGTGGCCGACCAGCAGCCAGCCGTGATCGGCGCGGGCGAGGCGGCAGGTGTCATGCCCCTCGCAATAGAGCGCGCGCCATCTGATCGTGGCGACAGTGCTGCCCGTCATTCGGCGGTGACCGTCATGCGTCCGGTGGCCGAGCGGGCGCGGTATTGCGGGCGGTACATGTCCTCGACCGACGCCGCCGGGTGGTGATAGCTGCCCGGTGAAATCGCGCGGACGATGTAGGCAAGGCGGAACGCGTTGTCCGAGCGCCAGTCGACGGCGGCAATGAAGCGGTCGGCGCGGAACTCGGAATGCTCGGTAGTGGCCGGGTCGAGCCAGTCGAGTGCGTTCACCTGCCCCGAGCGCAGAAGGTTCGGGTTGTCGATTTCCAGCCCTGCGGGCAGCGGGTCGTCGATGATGAGCCGCGCCTCGCCTTTCTCGAACGGGCGGACTGTCAGCACGGTGACGAGGCGGGTGCCGGTGGGCACTGTCGACAGGTCCACCGGTGTGCCGTCCATGTCGAAATAGCTGCGTTCGATGGCGTAGCCGTAGCCGCCGGCCTCGGGCGGGGTCACCGGCACGCCGAGGGTCGTGAGGCTGATGTCGGTGGCGTTCGCGCCGGTGTTGGTGAGGGTCTGGGGGGTTAAGGTCGTGGCGGAGATGTTGCGCACTAAGGGGCCCGAAACGGGCGCGCCGTCGAGCGAGAGGCCTGAGACGGATGGATCGCTGAGAAGCGCGCGGGCGGCCAGCAGGGACCACGCCTGTTCCTGTGTCGACATGTGCGGGCCTTCGGCGGTGATCGCGTTGGCCAGCGCGTCGGCGTTGACGGCATTGCTGCCCGCCTCGGTCGCGAGGGTCAGCACGCCGGCGCGGTCGCGCAGGCGGGTGCCATAGTCGGCGCGCCAGACCTGGCCTTCGTCGCCGGAGGTCTGGTTGATGGTCTGTTGAGCCGCGGCGAACATGCGGTCGGCGCGGGTCTGGTCGCCGTAGAAGGCGAGGGCGGCGCCAAGCTGGGCCTGTGCCAGGGGCGTGGCGAAGGCCTGGGCCTTGACGTCCGCGTAGTAGCGCAGGTCGCCCATGCGGGCGGCGCCCTCGCGGGCGAGGACCATGAGGGCATAGGCGATGTCTTCGCCACCGGAGTCGAAGTCCGGCGCGTAGTTGATGCGGTTGCGCAGGTTGTCCATCGCCATGGTGTAGGCGGTGTCGGGGACGTCGAAGCCCTCGGATTTGGCACGCGACAGGAAGTCGGCGACATAGGCGTCGAGCCAGAAATCGCCGGAACTTGCCCGCCAGAGGCCGAAGCTGCCGCCGGAGGATTGCCGGGTCAGGATGCGGGCGATGGATTGGTCGATGCGGTCCTGCGCCTCGGCCTCGGAGGCGAGGCCCATCGCGGCAGCGACCTGGTTGAAATAGAGCAGCGGCATGGCGCGGCTGACCACCTGTTCGGTGCAGCCATAAGGGTAACGGTCGAGCGCGGCCAGAAGGCGGGGGGCGTCGAGTTTCGCCAGCGGTCCTGCGGCGAGGATGGCGCTGGCCGTGTCGGGTCGCAGGTCGGCGAAGACGTCCGCGCCCAGCGTGAAGCTGTCGCCCGCGCCGAGAGAGAAGCGGCGGGTGGTGGCGATGACCGGATCGTTGGAGCGGATGCCGAGCGGCATCTCCTTGGTCAGTTGCTTGCCGTCGGGCGTGGTGAGGGCGATGCGCACGGAGGCGTCGCCCACGTCGCTCGCGGTGATGGGCAGGGAGAGCGTGGTTTTTTCCTGTTCGCCCAGTTCGAGGCCGGAGGGGATGGTGCCGCCAAGCGTGAGGCCGGTGCTGGAGACGTCGAGGCCCATGCGGCCCGTCGGGCCTTCGGTGTGCTGGATTTCCAGCAGCAGGCGGCTTTCGTCGCCGGGGGCGAGGAAGCGCGGCAGGGAGGCGGTGACGACCACGGGGTCGCGCACGATGGTCTCGTCCTCGGCCTGACCCACGGCGGTGGGGGACCACGCAACGGCCATGAAGCGGACGGTGCCGTTGAAGTCGGGCATGTCGAAGCTGGCCTGCGCGGTGCCATCGGGGCCTATTTCGAGCGGGCCGGTGAAATAGGCGACGAGGTCCTCGGTGGGGGGCGGCTGGGTGCCGGACAGGGGATTGCCCGCGTCGCCGCCGGAGCGGACCTGGCCCTGCGCGCCGTTCATGCCGTCGATGAGGCGGCCATAGAGGTCGCGGATCTCGACGCCGAGGCGGCGCTGGCCGAAGTAGTGCCCGGACGGGTCGGGCGACTGGAAGCCGGTGATGTTGAGCACGCCTACGTCCACGGCGGCGAGGGTGACATAGCCGGTCTGGCCCTCGGCCAGCCCATCGACGTTTACGGTGACATCCAGCGGCCCGCGCGGGGCGGCGGTGTCGGGGGCGTCGATGGAGACCGAGAGTTGCTTGTCGCCCGGCGCGATCTTGGCGTAGCTGAGGCCGAGGGAGCGGGCCGGGTTCTGGCCGGCGCTAACGTTCATTGGGCGGATCACTTGCGCGGTCACGTAAGCGCCCGCGCCCCAGTCCTCGGTGACGGAAAGGGGGATGGTGTTTTCGCCCTCTGAAACCTCGACCGCCTGACGTTCGATGACGTGGTTGGACATGACGGTGATCAGCGCCGTGCCGGCATAGCGGGGCACGACGCGCAGTTGGGCGGTGTCGCCGGGGGTGTATTCCGGTTGGTCAAGTGACAGCTCCAGCGTGTCGGGCGTGTCGCTGGCGTCGGCGGGGGCGTACCAGCCGGCGTAGAAATCGGTGGAGGACGAGACGTAGTCGCCGCCGGTGCGTTCGACGACCAGTTCATAATGGCCCCATTCGACGGGGGCGGAGACGGTCAGAGCGTCTTGCCCCAGCGTGGCGTCGCCGGTGGCGACCTGTTCGCGTGTCGTGATCGGCTCCCAGTTCCACGAGCCGTAATCCTGGTACCACTGGTAGCGCGTGGTGACGCGGTTGACGGTCCATTTGACGTCCATCGGGGTGGGCGTGAGGTCGGGGGAGATGCCGATGACCTGGAAGCGGGCTTCGGAGTTTTCGGGTACGACGCCGTCGGCCATGGGCCTGATACCGATCATGGGGCCGGCGGGGGCAAGCATTCGGGTGAGGCTGCGTTCGACCGGGCGACCGGAGCCTTCTTGCAGGGTGACGGTGATGTCGGCCTCGAACGGGCGGTCGGTGACGTCAAGCTCGGGCATTTCGGCGGCCATCTGAAGCTGGCCATCCGCGCCGGTCTTGCCGCCGGGCAGGTAGGTGATGCGGCCGCCGACCAGTTCATCGTGACGGCCGAAGCGGTAGCCGGGGAAGGCGTCGAGCGTGGTGCGGGCCATGAGGCGCACGTTGCCGTCCGCGACCAGCCCGGCACCCGGCGCGCCGAAGAGATAGCGCGCGTCGATGGTGAGCGGGGGCGTGTCGCCGGGGCGGATGGGGCCGTCGGGCAGCGACAGGTCGAAGTCGATGCGCTCGGGCAGGAAATCCTCGATCAGGAGCGTGCGGCTGACCAGCGGGTCGGCCTCGGGATCGGACAGGATGTCGAGCGTCCAGCTGCCGGTGGGGACACTTGCGCCCACGGGCAGGGTGAAGATATGGCCGCCCGCGGCGTCGTCGCCGGACAACTGGCGGGAATATTCCACCCCGTCGGGGCGGCGCAGGATGGCCGTGAGGGGCAGGCCGGGGATCGCCTCGGCCACATTGTCACGCGCCAGCGCGGTGGCGTGGATCACCTCGCCCGGGCGATAGGCGCCGCGGTCGGTGGCGAGAAAGACGTCGATGGGCGGCGCGGGCGGGCGGCCCTCGACGCCGCGATCCGAGAGGTCGAAGGCGGGGTCGGTGAGCGACAGGAAGGCCATGTCGTCGGGGCCGGCCTTGGCGAGGATCATCGCGGGGGCGGAGCCGGAGGTGCCGCGCGTCAGGCCGGGTGCAAAGAGGGCGTGGCCCTGATCGTCGGTGGTGGCGGTGCCCAGCACGCGGTTGGAGCGCGAGAGCAGCGAGAGCTCGACGCCGGATTCCGCCTGGGCATCGTCCAGACCGCGCACGAAGACGTGCAGGCCGTCAGTGCCCTTGAACGTGGTCAGGCCCAGGTCGGTCAGCACGAACCATTGCGTGGCGCCGGGATTGTCGAAAGGATCGGCGCCGGGAATGGTGGCGGTCAGGGCGTAGATGCCGGGGGCCTCGTCCGCCAGAACCTCGCCCAGCGGCAGGCGGGTGGTCATGGTCTGGTTGAGGGTGTTCTGCACCTCGCCGGTGCCGGTCCAGACCTCCTCGGCGATGTCATTGCCGAACTCGCGTTCCTGGTACTGGCTGAGGGGGCGGCCGAAGTAATCCTCCTGCATGGTGCGCAGAAGGTTGCGGTCGGAGACGCGGCGCAGCAGAAGCTCGACCTCGGTGAGGTTGACGGTCTCGATCGGCAGGGCGGTGTCGGCGGCCTTGGGCAGGATATAGGACCGGCCCGGGAAGGCGACGCGCGGAGAGCGGTCACGGACGTAAAGCGTGATTTCGGTGTCGCGCTGGAGGGTTTCGCCGCTGGCGGCGGGCAGCCCCTCGCGGAAGGTGACGCGGTACCGCTCGCCATGCTGGACGCCGGAAATGCAGATCTGGTTGCCCGAGGGCTGGACCACGAGGCCCGGATCGGGCACGCGCACGAAGGGCGTGTAATCGGTGCCGGCCTCGACCAGCGGCTCGGAAAACTCGGCGCAGAGGCGGGGCTGGGCGCTGTCGCTGTCGGCGCGGTGGTCGGTGATGCGAAAGCCGTACTTGGCGATGGCGGCATCGAGCGCGGTCATGACGTCATCGCGCGGCTGGATGGATTCCGCAAGGCGCAGGGTGGGCACGGTGGCCTGGCCGCGGCCCATCGTTTCGAGCGCCTGGGACATGAGCAAAAGCGCGTTGATGCGCGCGGGATCGCCGGGCGCACGCAGGTAGGCGTTGATCGCGGCCTGGAAGGCGCGGTTGGCATAGTTGCGTTTTTCGGAGTCGTTCTGCGTCGGGATGAGCAGCGACAGGCGGGCATACTCGGCCCATTGATCGGCGGCGTCCGAGCGGGCCACGGCGGCCCCCATCCAGCGCATGGCGTTGAGGTAGTCCTGCTGCGCGATGCGGTCCTGCGCGGCGTTGACCATGGCGGGCACGTCCCATTGCCCGCCGGGGTGGCGCGCGCCGATGCCGGTGGCCTGGTCGCGGGCCTGGTTCAGGTCGCCGGGGTTGAGGAAGTCCAGATCGGCGGTGCGGGCGGGGGCATCTGACAGGACGCGGGTGTCGGTGTCGAAAACCTCGGCGGAAATCGCGCCCTCGTAGGGCTTGGTCTCGGTCAGGGCGCTTTTGGGGAAACAGGAATTGGAGCGGGTGTTGAAGGTGTAGGCGCGGCAGGCATTGTTGGAAAAACAGAGGTTGCGGCACGCCTCGAGCGTGGTGTCGAAGAGCGGGTCCAGATCGGAGCCGTAGAAGTCGACATCCTTGGTGACCACCTCGCGCCTGTCGGGCACGGCATCCTGGGCCAGCGCGGCGGACGCGACGAGGCTGGCGGAAAGGCTGAGGACGATGGCGGCAAGAAAGCGTTGGAGCATAATACCCTCCTTCAACGAATGGCGGCATCGTGCCACGCCCCCCGGGGCAAGACAACGATTCCCGCGCCTGTCGCGGGTCAGGGTTTAAACACTTGTTCACCATAATCAGGGAGTTTGAGCCCCGAGAGTCACCGGCACGGGCGGAGGTTGGGGCATGAGCCTTGCCAACAAACTGGCGGAGGAACGGCGCGCCAGGCTGGCCGCCGAACGTCTGCTGGAACAGAAACAGGCGGAGTTGCAGGCCGCGAACTGCAAGCTGGGCCGGCATGCCCGTGCCCTGAGCGAGGAGATCGTCGAGACCCGCGCCGAGGTGCAGACCGTGCGGGACGAGAACGCGCGAGTGAAATCAGACCTGAACATGGCCAACGAGAAGGTCGCCATCGCCGAGCGGCGGCTGTGGCACTCGATCGAGACGATCCAGGACGGGTTTGCCTTTTTCGACGCCGACAGCCGGATGATCGCCGCCAACCACGCCTGGCTGGGCGTGTTCGAGGGGCTGGAGGACGTCAAGCCCGGCATCAGCTATGTCGAGATCCTGCAATGCGTGACCGAGGAGGGGGTCGTGGATATCGGCGACGCCGACCCCGCCGCGTGGCGCGAGAAGATGCTGGACCGGTGGCAGACGGTGGCGCCCGAGCCCGAGATCGTCCGGCTGTGGAACGGGGCCTATATCAAGCTGATCGACCAGCGCGGGCCCACCGGCGACGTGGTGAGCCTGGCACTGAACATCACCGACACGATCCGGTACGAGGAACGGCTGAAAGAAGCCCGGCGCAAGGCCGAGATGGCGAGCCGGGCGAAATCGTCCTTCCTGGCCAACATGAGCCACGAAATCCGCACGCCGATGAACGGGGTTGTGGGCATGGCGGAGCTGCTGAAGGATACCGAGCTGGACGAGGAACAGCTGCTGTATGCCAACACGATCAAGAACTCGGGCGAGGCGCTGCTGGTGATCATCAACGACGTGCTGGATTATTCCAAGATCGAGGCGGAAAAGCTGGTGCTTCATGCCGAGCCGTTCGACCTGGAACGCTGCATTCACGAGCTGATCATGCTGATGCAGGTGAACGCGCGGGACAAGGGGATCGAGCTGTTGGTGGATTACGACCTGTTCCTGCCGACGCGCTTTGTGGGCGATCCGGGGCGGCTGCGGCAGATCATGACGAACCTTCTAGGCAACGCGGTGAAATTCACCGAAGAGGGGCACGTGATGGTGCGGGTCGTGGGCGTCGAATGCGCGGCCCAGGGCGCGGCGCGCCTGCATGTGACGATCGAGGACAGCGGGATCGGTATTCCCGCCGACAAGGTCCGGCACATCTTCGGCGAGTTCAACCAGGTGGACGGTGAGAGCAATCGCAAGTTCGAAGGCACGGGCCTCGGCCTCGCGATCTCTGAGAAGTTGGTAAAACTGATGGGTGGCGAGATCTGGGTCGACTCGGTGGAGGGGCAGGGCTCGACCTTCGGGTTTGCCGTGGAACTGCCGCTGGCCGAGCCGGACGCGGAACAGGACTTCAGCGTGCCCGATGGATTGCGCAAGGTGCTGATCGTCGAGACCAACGCGCTGAACCGCGCGATCCTGGAGCGGTTGTTCGCGGCGCTGGGCATCGAGGTGACATGCTGCGACAGCGGCGCGGCGGCGCTGGAGGCGACGGACGGGTCGGTCAGCTTGGTGATTACCGACCACGTCATGCCCCGGATGGACGGGATCGAACTGGCCGAGGCGCTGAAGGCGGCCGGACACGCGGCGCCGGTGCTGCTGCTGAGCGGAAACACCGGCAGCGTGGATCAGGACCCGGGTCGGATTTACGTTGACGCGGTGCTTCAGAAACCCTTCCCCCGCGCCGAGCTTTTTGCCGCCCTGACACGGCTCTCGGGCTCGCTGGCGGGGGGCGTGGCGGAACCGGACCTGCCGCAGGAGCCCAGCCGCGTGATGCGCGTGCTGGCGGCGGAGGACAACAAGACCAACCGGCTGGTCTTTTCCAAGATGGTCAAGGCGCTGGACATCGACCTGAAATTCGCCGTGAACGGCGAGGAGGCGGTGGCGTTCTACCGGTCTTTCGCGCCCGATATCGTGTTCATGGACATCTCGATGCCCGAGATGGACGGAAAGGAGGCCACCCGCGCCATTCGCGAGATCGAAGCGGATGGCGGCGTGCATGTGCCCATCGTGGCGATGACGGCGCACGCGATGGACGGAGACGAGGACGACATCCTGTCGGCGGGGATAGATCACTACCTGTCGAAGCCGCTGTCGAAACAGGTGTTGATCGACCACGTGAGCGCGGCCTGCCCAGTAGGCGTGCGCCCGCCCGAGGAGGGGCAGAGCGCGGCGTGAGCGGATAGTGGACGTGGTCGGGGCCTTGCGCTGCGACGAATGACTGGCGTTTGAGGTCTGGCAGATGATGGCTGTCAGTGAGAGGTGGCGCTGGTCCCGAGGGACGTTCGTTTTCCTTGCGGCGAAGGTCCGGTGTGAGCTTTTGCGGACACGTGTGATTTATAGTCCCGAGCGCCATTGACGGGCCGCGGCGCGGCGATCCGACGGTGGGTCGGCAGCGCTTTTTCCAGGCCAGATCCGAAACAGGGCCGAGCGAGGCACCGAACTTAACACAATCGCCGGGCCGTGGGGGCGGCCCGTCTATGGCGCGGGGCCTGCGGCCTGACTCCGCGCCGCGGCTGTGGATCGAACGTCTTTCATGTCCCGCAAAGCGAACGTTCAACGCGAACGCCCCGCGCGGAACAAGGGCGAAGCCCGCCGCGCATCGCGCCAGAGGCGCGTCACTTTATATGCGCGCCTTCGGCGCGACGGGCCGCCCCGTCACGCCAGAGGCGTGCCGCCTATAGTTGGCGCACCTTTGGTGCGACGGCACGGCGATTTGGTGGGTGAAGTGCCACGCTCTCGGGTTGGATGTGCTTGGCAGGCATAAACTGCCCATACCCATCGTCGGTTCGCCGCACCACGGCCCGTCGATGCGCGTCTCATCGCAGTCAAGACACTGGTATCGCGCACCCAGCCGGTTAACAGCCGCGAAGCGGCCCGGCCATCGTCAGCCCCTCCCACGGGCTGGCGATTTGGCTGAGGCTGGGCGCAATGATCCTTCTGAGGATGTCTTTGGCAGGCATAAAGTGCTTCAGAATTCCCGTCGGATCGCCACCCCAGGGGCTGACGATGGCCTCCGTCGTGAACGGCGGCTTCGTACCGCAAAGCGGATATTGGCCGCTTGCCAATAACAGAGGCTTTGCCCTGCGCGGAACGCCCTATTGCTCGTCGCGGATGAACGCCGGTTCGTCCTCGGTCGAGCGAGCGGCGTCATAGCGGTAGCCGCCGGAGTCGAAATCCTTGAGGGCTTCGGGATCGGTCAGGCGGTTCTGGACGATGAAGCGGGCCATGGCACCGCGGGCCTTCTTGGCGAAGAAGCTGATGACCTTGGCTTCGCCGTTCTTGGTGTCGAGGAAGGTGGGGGTGATGACCCTGAGCTTGAGCGCGTCGCGGTCCACGGCGCCGAAATATTCCTGGCTGGCGCAGTTGACCAGGACGTTGGCGTTCACGTCGTCGGCGTAGCGGTTGAGCGCCTTCGACAGGCGGTCGCCCCAATAATCGTAGAGCGATTTGCCCTTTTCGGTTTTGAGGCGGCTGCCCATCTCGAGCCTGTAGGGCTCGATATTATCCAGGGGTCGCAGGAGGCCGTAGAGACCCGAAAGGATGCGCAGGTGATCCTGCGCCCAGTCGAGTTCGTCGGTGTCGAGCGAGCCGGCCTCGAGCCCCTGGTAGGTATCGCCGGCGAAGGCGAGCGCGGCGGGTTTTTTATCCTGTTTGCCAAAGTCGCGGAAGCGGTCGGCGTTGAGTTTCGCGAGGTCGTCGGAGATGCCCATCAGCTTTTTCAGGTCGGCCTGGCTGAGGTCGCGGGCCACCTCGGCCAAGGCATGGGCGTCCTTGGCGAAGGCGGGGCCGGTGGGGTGGATCCCCTCGGCCGGGGACATGTCCATTTTCTTGGCAGGCGAGACGACGACGAGCATTTGTGACCCTTGAGAAATTAAGCTTTCCGGGGACTTAGTCCGTCGCGTGCAGGACGTCCAGAAAGGCCGGGCCGAAACGCTCGGTCCTTTTGTCGCCCAGGAGGCGTTCGAGGTCGCCGAGGTCGCGGGGTTTCGAGGCGGCGACGCGGGCCAGCAGGCTGGCGGAGCATGAAAGCGGCTTGTCTATGCCATCTTCGCCGCGTTGCAGATTGGCCTGCACTTCCATCAGGCGGTCATAGACCGTGCCGGTTTCGCGGCCCGCCAGTTTGCGGCGGGTGGGGTGCATCGCCTCGGCCTCGCCGTTGATGACCTCGAGAAAGGCTGCGCCGTATTGTTCGAGCTTCTTGGAGCCGACGCCGGAGATGCGGGCCATGTCGTCGAGTGTGCGGGGGCGGGTTTCGGCCATCTCGATCAGGGTGCGGTCGTTGAAGACGATATAGGCGGGCATTTTCGCGGCCTCGGCCAGCGCGCGGCGCTTGGCCTTGAGCGCGGACAGGAGCGGCGCGTCTTCCTCGGCGACCAGCGTCTTGGCGGCGGGGCGGCGGGACTTGGGCGCGAGGGTGTCGCGGCGCAGGGTGATCTGATCCTCGCCCTTGAGGATGGGGATGGCGCGATCGGTCATGCGCAGGGCGCCGTGGCGTTCGGGGTCGGGGCGGATGAGATCGCACCCCATCATCTGGCGGAAGATGCCCTGCCAGGTGCGGCGGTCGGTGTCGCGGCCGACGCCGAAGGTGGGCAGGCCGTCATGGCCGCGCGCCCGGATCTTGTCGGTCTCGTTGCCGGTCAGGATGTCGATCAGGTGGCCCGCGCCGAAGAATTCCTCGGTGCGCAGGATGGCCGAGAGCGCCTTGCGCACGTCCTGGGTGCCGTCAAAGGTTTCGGGCGGCGTGGCGCAGGTGTCGCAATTATCACAAGGGGCCGGATCCTCGCCGAAATAGCGCAGCAGGGCCTGGCGGCGGCAGGCATAGGTTTCGGCCAGACCAAGAAGCGCGTTCAGCCGCGCGTGATCGGCGGCGCGGCGTTCGGGCGGGGCGAGGCCCTCGTCGATTTGGGCACGGCGCAGACGGATGTCGTCGGGGCCGAAGAGCGTCAGCGTGTCGGCGGGCGCGCCATCGCGGCCCGCGCGGCCGATTTCCTGGTAATAAGCCTCGATCGACTTCGGGAGGTCGGCATGGGCGACCCAGCGGATGTCTGGCTTGTCGACGCCCATGCCGAAGGCGATGGTGGCGACCACCACCAGCCCGTCCTCGGTGCTGAAGCGGTGTTCGACATGGCGGCGGTCGTTCGGATCCATGCCGCCGTGATAGTGGCAGGCGGAATGGCCGTCCTCGCGCAGGGCTTTCGCCAGCGTTTCGGTCTTGGCGCGGGTGCCGCAATAGACGATCCCGGACTGGCCCTTGCGGGCGGCGGCGAAGCTGAGGATCTGCTGCCGGGGGCTGTCCTTGGCCGAGAAGGCGAGGGTGATATTGGGGCGGTCGAAGCCGCGAAGGAAGGTTTGCGGCTGCTGGCCCTCGAAGAGTTTCTCGACGATTTCAGCGCGGGTTTCCGCGTCGGCGGTGGCCGTGAAGGCGGCGAGCGGCACATCCAAGGCGCGGCGCAGCTCGCCGATGCGCAGGTAGTCGGGGCGGAAGTCGTGGCCCCATTGGCTGACGCAATGGGCCTCGTCAACGGCGATGAGGCTGACGCCGATGCGGCGCAGCATACCCATGGCGGAGCCGGCGGCGAGGCGTTCGGGCGCGATGTAGAGCAGTTTCAGGCGGTCTGCGTCGAGCGCGTCCCAGACGGCCTGGGTTTCTTCCTCGGTATTGCCGGAGGTGAGCGCGCCGGCCTCGACCCCCGCCGCGCGGAGGGCGCGGACCTGGTCGCGCATGAGCGCGATGAGCGGGGAGATGACGACGGTGACGCCGTCGCGCAGCAGCGCGGGCAGTTGGTAGCAAAGGGATTTGCCGCCGCCGGTGGGCATGATGGCAAGGGTGTTGACGCCTTCGGCGACGGTCTGGACGATTTCTTCCTGGCCGGGGCGGAAGGCGGAGAATCCGAAGACGTCTTGCAGCAGCGTGGCAGCGCTTTGCATGGGGAACCTGTAAGATTTTAGTTTTCTGCTCTTACAGGTGACAGTCCCACACTAAGGAATCGTAAACAAGTCCCGGATTGGGCTTTGGTTTCGGCCTAGGCCGCGCGGAGTCAAGGCCGCAGGCCGCCGCGCCATCGCGGCCCCCCTTCCCTGGGGGCGGCGATTTGGCAAGTCCTGGCGCGACGCTCGGATGTTTTTCGGGTTTGGCTTGGATAAAGTGCTGCCGATCAAGCCGTGGATCGCCACCCCGGGGGGCCGCGATGGCGCGTCTATCCGCAGTAGCCCAGGGGGCGACCGTCGCACAGAAGTTCCGGCAGGATGAAGTCGCGCAGAGAGATGAGCGCGACGAAAGCCACCAGCGGGGCAAGGTCCAAGGGACGGGTGTCGGGCAGGATGCGGCGAATGGGTTCGTAGATCGGTTCCAGCAGGCGGTTGAGGCCGTACCAGATCTGGGCCACGAATTGCTGGCTGAGGTTCAGGACCTGGAAATTGATCAGCCAGCTCATGATGATGTGGATGATCATGATGAAGAACACCACGTCCAGAATGAGCCCGATGGGACCTGCGATTGCCTGCATCTGAAAACCTCTTGCTTGCTGCGCGGCATAAAGCGTCCTGCCGTTGACCTGAGGTATCAGATAAAGGCAGGGCGCGCGCAACACTCAATTGTCGCGCCGCGCACGACCAATAGCTGCGATGCAGGCTATTGGCCGTACGCTTCAGGTAAGCGTCACGGCGGTATTCCGCAAGCTTTACGCGAGGTTGTGGTTGACGTGGCCGTGAGTTGCGTCAAGACCTCGGGCAAAAGGAGCGCCCGATGTATCCTGTCATCCGCATGTTCTGGCAGCTTTTCAAGCACCGCAATTCGCCACCCTTGGCGCCGACCGATACGCATGTCTCGCGGCATGTGTGCCTGCCGTGGGATATCGACCTCTGGATGGAGCTGAACAACGGGCGGACGCTGACACTGTATGATCTTGGGCGTATCCCGCTGGCGATGCGGGCGGGGCTGGTGAAGGTTCTGAAAAAGAACCGCTGGGGGCTGACCATGGCGGGGGCGAGCGTGCGGTATCGTCGCCGGATCCGGATGTTCGAGACGGTCGAGATGCGGTCCCGCGCGGTGTGGTGGGATGCGCGGTTCGTCTATCTGGAACAGTCGATGTGGAAGGCGGACGGCGAGTGCGCCAATCACATCGTCTATCGCTCGGCCGTGACCGGAAAGAAAGGGATCGTGCCACCCGACGAGGTGATGGCGGCGCTGGGCAAACCTGTCGAGCGGCCCGAGGCACCGGAATGGGTGACCGCGTGGATCGAGGCGGATGCCAAGCGGCCCTGGCCGCCGATCCGGGACTGACGCGGAAAGCAGAACGAAGGGCTTGCCACCGGACCCCGAACCGCGTTTGATCGCGGCCAAACGAGGGGGCACGATGGCAGAGGTTTCGGCACGCAAGCGGATCTGGGGCTGGTTCTTTTTCGACTGGGCCAGCCAGCCGTATCATACCCTGTTGGTGACATTCGTTTTCGGGCCATTCTTTGCCGCTGTCGCCTCGACCTATTTCCTGGGCACGGGGCTGGCGGAAGAGGCGGCGGATGCGCGGGCGCAGACGCTGTGGTCGTGGTGCCTGGCGCTGTCGGGGCTGGTCATCGCCTTCGGCGCGCCGATCATGGGCGCGATGGCGGATTCCGCCGGGCGGCGCATTCCGTGGATGGTTTTCTTTTCGGTGCTCTATGTCGTCGGCGCGGCGGGCCTGTGGTGGACTGCCCCGGACGGGTCGAACATGGTGCTGGCGCTTGTGCTATTCGGCATCGGTTTCATCGGGGCGGAATACGCGCTGATCTTCGTCAATTCGCAGCTGCCGTCGGTGGCGACGGCGGAAGATGTGGGATCGACCTCGGGCAGCGGGTTCGCCTTTGGCTATCTCGGCGGGCTGGTGTCGCTGGCAATCATGCTGGTGTTTTTCCAGACCATGGACGGGGGGCGCACCATCGTCGGGCTGGAGCCTGCGCTGGGGCTGGACGCCGCGCAGGACGAGGACAAGCGCATCGTCGGGCCGCTGGCGGCTGCGTGGTACGTGGTGTTCATGATCCCCTATTTCCTGTGGGTGCGCGATGCGGATACCGCGCCGAAGGGCGCGGGGTTCGTCGGGGCGATGGCGCTGTTGCGCAAGTCGGTGGCGAACCTGCCGAACCGCAAGAGCCTGCTGGCCTATCTGGGATCGTCGATGTTCTATCGCGACGCGCTGAACGGGCTTTACAGTTTCGGGGGCACCTACGCGACGCTGGTGCTGGACTGGTCGATCGTGAGGGTGGGCATTTTCGGCATCGTCAGCGCCATCGCGGCGGCGGCGTTCAGCTGGGTCGGCGGCAGGCTGGACAAGCGATACGGGCCGAAGCCGGTGATCGTGGTGGCGGTCTGGATCCTGATCGGGGTGTGCATCACCATCGTCAGCATGGACCGCACGATGTTCTTCGGCATCCCGCTGGAGGAGGGCTCGGCCCTGCCGGACATGGTGTTCTTTGGCTGCGGTATCCTGATCGGGGGCCTGGGCGGGACGCTGCAATCGGCCAGCCGGTCTTTGATGGTGCGCCATACCGACCCGGCGGTGCCCACGGAGAGCTTTGGTCTTTACGGGTTGTCGGGGCGGGCGACGGCGTTCGTTGCCCCGGCGTTGATCGGGCTGGTGACCTATATCAGCGGAAGCGCGCGAATTGGGGTCACGCCCCTTATTCTGCTTTTCCTCGTGGGGTTGATCTTGCTACGCTGGGTGCAGGCAAAAGGGGATAGTGAAACATGGTCCGTATCGTAAAGCCGGTTTTGCTGGCGCTGGTGCTGGCAGGCTGTGGCGGGTCCACGGCAGAACAGGAGAGCGTCCAGCCCGCGGTGCTGTCGACGCAGAATATCCCGGCGGACATGCGCGGGGTGCAGGCGAAACAGCTGTTCGGGGCCAAGCGGGGCGGCTCGCAGCAGGCGGCGCGGCCCTTTGGCGGCTATGCCAAGGGATGCGTGGCCGGTGGCGTGCAACTGCCCGAGACGGGGCCGACATGGCAGGCGATGCGCCTGAGCCGGAACCGCAACTGGGGCCATCCCGAGGTGATCGACTTTGTCCAGAAGCTGTCGCGCTTTGCCGCGACGCAGCCGGGATGGAAGGGGCTGTATGTCGGGGATATCAGCCAGCCGCGGGGCGGGCCGATGCTGACCGGGCATCGCAGCCACCAGATGGGGCTGGACGTGGATATCTGGCTGCGGCCGGCGAACAACCTGAACCTCAGCCGGGCGCAGCGTGAAAGCCTGTCGTCCATTTCGCTGCGGCGGGCGAACGGGGCCTACACGAACGACAATTACAATCGCACGCATCACGAGATCATGAAGGCTGCGGCGAAGGATCCTCGGGTTGCGCGGATTTTCGTTTTTCCCGGCGCCAAGGTGCGGATGTGCGAGGAAGAGACCGGCGACCGCAGCTGGCTGCGAAAGATCCGGCCCTGGTACGGGCATCACTATCATTTCCACGTGCGGCTGAAATGTCCGCGCGGCGCGAAGGGATGCGTCGACCAGGCGGCACCCCCGGCGGGCGATGGCTGTGCGGATGCGCGGCAGTGGCAGCGCAACATCCTGAACCCGCCGCCGCCCGACCCCAACGCGCCGCCGCCCAAGCCGCGCCGCGAGCTGACCATGGCGGACCTGCCGGCGCAGTGCCTGGGCGTGCTGCAATCGGAGTGAGGTCTTGCGGTTTCGCCGCAAAGTGACTAGCGCAGGCCCCTGATATGGACGCGTATCGGGGGGCTGTGCGCATGACATCCAAGATCCTTCCCGGTGTTCTGGCGATGGCGGCGATTGTCGTCGCGTCGAACATTTTGGTGCAGTTCCTGTTCGGCCAGTGGCTGACATGGGGGGCGTTCACCTATCCGCTGGCCTTTCTGGTGACGGACGTGATGAACCGGGTCTATGGCCGCGCCGCAGCGCGGCGCGTCGTGCTGGCGGGCTTTGTCGTGGGGCTGGTCTGTTCCGTCATTGGGACGCAGATTTCGGGAGAGTTCGGGCCGCTGGTGACGGTGCGGATCGCGCTGGGCTCGGCGGTGGCGTTCCTGACGGCGCAACTGCTGGATATCGCGGTGTTCGACCGGCTGCGCGGTGGGGCGTGGTGGCGCGCGCCGGTGGTGTCGTCGCTGATCGGGGGCAGCGTGGACACGGGCCTGTTCTTTACCATCGCGTTTTCCACGAGCCTGACAGTCCTGGAGCCGGGCAACGATGTGAGCTGGGCCGGCGAGGCGCTGCCGTTGTTGGGTGTGGGGCCGGTGGTGCCGCTGTGGGTGTCGCTGGCGGTGGCGGACTGGCTGGTGAAGCTGGTGCTGGCAATCTTGGCACTTGTGCCGTTTCGCATCATCGTGGGGTCACTTAGTGGCAGGACCACATGATTTTGTTTTGACAAATGCAAAATCTGTGGCAGGCTACCCTTGAGTTCAACAACTGAAAGGAGGTGATCCAGTGTCTATAAAGGGATTGGAGAGAGGTGTCGGAACAGTCAGGGAGGTTCGTGTCTGAGGCAGCCCTTGGGCATGTAAACACCCGGATTGGCAAGGACGCTTTCGCGGTGTCCAGGGTCTAACCGACCTCGCCTCCGAAATCTTTAGAAGGGCCGTTCCACGAGGTTGGGGCGGCCCTTTTGATATGAAAAGGGCGTGTCGGTATCGCGTCGGTATTTAAAGCGTTTCGCGATAAACCTGAAACGCTGCTTATCGTGAAACGCCGCGCAACATTCAAGCGTTGCACGCGTTTCGCCTTTGGCTGATTCCTCAGGTCAAAGGCGAAACGCTTTGAGTGGCATCGCGTCGGTGCTATCTGACAGGGCATCATGAAGATCAACGAACAGATCACCATCGAGGATTGGGAGCTGACCGAGCAGTTCACTCGCGCGTCCGGCCCGGGCGGGCAGAACGTGAACAAGGTGTCCTCGGCGGTGGAGTTGCGGTTCGAGGCTGAACGCTCGCCCAACCTGCCCGACTCGGTGAAGCGGCGGCTGCGGCGGTTGGCCGGGCGGCGCTGGACCAAGGACGGCGCAGTGGTGTTGCAGGTGTCCGAGGAACGCAGCCAAGCCCGCAACCGGGAGATCGCGCGGGAGCGGCTGGCGGAGTTGGTGCGGAAGGCGTGTGAAAAGCCGAAGCGGCGGATTCCGACGAAGGTGTCGAAGAACCAGAAGCGCAAACGGGTCGAGGCGAAGAAGAAGCGGGCGGAGGTGAAGGCGCTGAGGGGGAAGGTGGACGGGGTTTGATTCACCTTGCCCGGCACGCGTGGGTTTTCACCCACCCTACGCAGGCTTGACCGTGATGCCTCGCGTCGTCGCCGCCTGGAGCAGGCGGCCGATCTGGCGGGCGGTGCTGTAGAAGCCAGGGCCGGATTTCCTTGCGCGAATGTCGTGGCCGGTGAAGACGGCCAAGCCATCGGTTTGGGCGATGAGATCGAGCAGGGTGTGCTGCCGGGGCCAGCCGGGGAAGGCCTTGTGCTGCATGTCGGCGAAGCCGAGGTTGTCGAGACAGCGTGAGGCGGGGATCTCCGCATAGATTCGGGAGGCGGGGTTGGCGGGATCGAGGCTGCGGGGGCCCTCCGTTCGGACGATTTCGAACCGGGTGGCCAAGGCGGTTCGGGTCTCGGGCGTCGAGGCGTGGAAGGGGCAGGCGAAGCTGCGGGCCGGGAAGCCTGCGGCGCGGTGCTCGGCGATGGCGCGGTCGACCTCGTGTTCGAGCCAGTGGTCTAGGCCGTGGGTTGCGAGGTAGGGTTTCAGCCTTGGATGGGTGCGGGTGTGGCAGGCGATCTCGTGGCCGTCGGATTGCAGCAGGTGCAGGCCGTCGATCTGCTCCGGCGTGGCCGTGTGCAGGTGTGACACGCAGAAGGTGACGCGGGCATCGTGTCGCGCGAAGACGGGCCGGGCGGCGACCCAGTTGGCGACGAAGAGGTCGTCGAAATTCAGGCAGAGCGTACCGGGCAAGGATCATCCCCCATGCGACTAAGGTCTTGATGCGCGAGACACCCCGGCTCTGTCAATTTGCAGAGCGCATCGGTCTTGGAGGGTTTGGGGCCGTGCGGTAGGATCGGGCCAACCCAAGGAGGAGACATGTCATGCAGATGAGTGGGGAGCGCGAGATCGCGGCGGATCGGGAAACGGTCTGGGCCGCGTTGATGGAGCCGGAGGTGTTGAAGGAATGCGTACCGGGCGCGCAGGAGGTCACGGGCAACCCCCAGGACGGGTACGAGGCGACGGTGACGCAGAAGGTCGGGCCGGTGAAAGCGACGTTCAAGGGCATGGTGACGTTCAGCGAGATGACCCAGCCCGAAAGCCTGCGCCTGGAAGGCGAAGGAAAGGGCGGCGCGGCGGGCTTTGCCAAGGGCGCGGCGGACGTGCGGCTGGAGGCGGTCGAGGGCGGCACGCGGCTGAGCTATGACGTGGAGGCCAAGGTGGGCGGCAAGCTGGCGCAGCTGGGCAGCCGGATCGTCGACGGGTTTGCCAAGAAGATGGCGGACCAGTTCTTTTCCAACCTCGAGGAGGTGATCGAGGGGCCGAAGGAGGACGAGCCGGAAGAACAGGCCGAGAAGAAAGGCTGGTTGAAGCGGATGATCTCGAAGGGGTGAGCCTTCGGTTCGTGCCGGGGTGAGTGCGTCCTCGTCGGAGCCTCCGGCGGGGATATTTATGGCCAGAGGAAAAGGGGGTGCGGGGGTCGGGAGGCATCCCGCGGGACGCCTCCGGGACTACGTTAATTTCGGCGCGGGCCGCTTTGGCGGATGAGCTCGGCGATGCGGCCGCCGATGGCGTCGCTGCCCTTGGGCGAGGGGTGGATGAGGTCGACCGCGTGGTAGGTGCGGTCGCCCGGTGGGACCACGTCGCTCATCGGGATGAAATGCACGCCGCGGTCGAGCGCGGCGAGGCGGGCCATGCGGGCGTCCATTTCGCGGCCCTCGTCGACGCAGCCTTCGATGGGGGAGCGCACCCCGGGGGTGTGCAGGTAGCCCACCATCACCACGTTGGCGCCGGTCTTGCGCATCTTCGAGACGAAGCCGGGGATGACGCCGGTGGTGCCGTCGTCGGAGATCAGCCGGTCGATGCGGCGGTCGCAGAGGCCGCAGCCGCAGCCGAACAGGATGTCGTTGCCGCCGCCGTTCATCACGATCCAGTCCCAGTTGCCGGCGCGGAATTGTTTCGTGATGTTCATGCCGGCCGCGCCCGAGATGGGCAGGGAATAGAGGAAGCGGGCGCCGGAGACGGAGCGGTCGATGACCGGCTCGCCCAGGCGGCGTTCCATGGCGTGAGAGACGGATTTCCCGGCCATGCCGTGGAAGGCCATCATGGAATCGCCCATGAGAAGGATGCGGGGGTTATCGGCACGCGTCACCGTCTCGGTGCAGGCACCGAGCGCGAATATGATGAGCGGCCAGACAAAACGAGAGAGGCGTTTCATGTTTGTCCTGCGATTGTCTTGATGCGCATGGCACCATGCGCCCCCACCGCGCATAGGATTCCTGCCTGAGGCGGCGTGCGCAATGCGAAATGTGGAAACAATGCGTTTTATTCGGGGCGGCGTAGATGCGCGCGCGCAGGAATGCACAAGGGGTTGTGTTTTCGTACCGGCTTGCGCCGGGGCGCGGCCGGATTAGTTTGCCGCAAATGACAAAAGTAGGAGCGCGGGACATGGAAGCGTTTGTCGAGGTGAGCGGCCTGGAAAAGACCTTTGACGACGGGTTCCAGGCCCTGAAGGGCGTGGACCTGGAGATCCGCGAGGGCGAGATCCTGGCGCTGCTGGGGCCCAACGGCGCGGGCAAGACGACGCTGATCTCGGCGCTGTGCGGGATCACGACGCCCACGGGCGGGACGGCGCGCGTGGGCGGGCATGACATCGAGGCTGAGTACCGCGCGGCGCGCTCGCTGGTGGGGCTGGTGCCACAGGAGATCGCGCTGGAGCCGTTCGAGAAGGTGATCAACACGGTGCGGTTTTCCCGCGGGCTGTTCGGCAAGGGGCGTGACGAGGCGCTGGTGGAGAAGATCCTGCGGCAGTTGAGTCTTTGGGACAAGCGCACCAACCAGATCAAGGAATTGTCGGGCGGCATGAAGCGGCGGGTGCTGATCGCCAAGGCGCTGGTGCACGAGCCGCGCGTCCTGTTCCTGGACGAGCCCACGGCGGGCGTCGACGTGGAGCTGCGCCGCGACATGTGGGAGGTGGTCGAGGGGCTGCGGCAGGATGGCGTGACGATCATCCTGACCACCCATTACATCGAGGAGGCCGAGGCGATTGCCGACCGCGTGGCAGTGATTGCCCATGGAGAGATCCTGTTGGTCGAGGATAAGGCCGCGCTGATGCAGCGGATGGGGCGCAAGAGCCTGCGGATCGACCTTGTGGAGCCGGTGGAGAGCGTGCCCGAGAGCCTGTCGGACTACGACTTGTGGAAGAGCCCGGACGGGCAGAGCCTGACCTATACCTACGACACCAATGCCGAGCGGACCGGGATCGCACGGCTGGTGAAGGAGTTGACCGAGGCGGGGCTGGTGATCCGGGATATCCAGACCAGCCAGTCGAGCCTGGAGGAGATCTTCGTCGGGCTGGTGAAGGAGGATGCGGCATGAATTTCCTGGCCATCGGGGCGATCTACAAGTTCGAGATGCAGCGGTTCTTTCGCACGCTGTTGCAAAGCTTCGTGTCGCCGGTGATTTCGACCTCGCTCTATTTCGTGGTCTTCGGCGCGGCCATTGGCAGCCGGATCGACCAGGTGGAGGGCGTGAGCTATGGCGCGTTCATCGTGCCGGGGCTAATTATGCTGTCGGTGATCACGCAGGCGATTTCGAACGCCTCCTTCGGGATCTATTTTCCCAAGTTTATCGGCACGATCTATGAGCTGTTGTCGGCGCCGGTGAACTTCCTGGAGATCGTGATCGGCTATGTGGGGGCGGCGGCCACCAAGGCGCTGTTCATCGGGGTGGTGATCCTGGCGACCTCGGCGCTGTTCGTGGATGTGCAGATACAGCATCCGGGCGCGATGGTGGCGTTCCTGCTGTTGACCTGCATCAGTTTCGCGCTGTTCGGGTTCATCATCGGGATCTGGGCGCAGAACTTCGAGCAGTTG
Organism: Roseovarius sp. THAF8; assembly: GCF_009363735.1. Taxonomy (NCBI): domain Bacteria; kingdom Pseudomonadati; phylum Pseudomonadota; class Alphaproteobacteria; order Rhodobacterales; family Roseobacteraceae; genus Roseovarius; species Roseovarius sp. THAF8. The sequence continues at coordinate 2,550,921 of NZ_CP045410.1, forward strand.
CAGCTGGTGCCGCTCTTGATCGTGACGCCACTGGTGTTCCTGGGGGGCTCGTTCTATTCGATCTCGATGCTGCCGCCGTTCTGGCAGACGGTGACGCTGTTCAACCCGGTGGTCTACCTGATCTCGGGGTTCCGCTGGGCGTTCTTCGGGCAGGCGGACGTGTCGATCGGGCTGAGCCTGCTGGCGATTGCGGGGTTCACGGCGCTGTGTCTGTTCCTGATCTGGCGGATCTTCAAGACGGGGTATCGGATCAAGAGTTGAGGGGGCAACGGGAGGCGCGTGGGTTTTCACCCACCCTACCACGTAGCCCCCGTGGTTCTGTGACCGGATAAGTATTCTGTCGCACCAAACGCGCTGATGGCCCGGGCCGCGGTCCGACGTCGGGCCGAGGCCCGGGCTATATCGCGGCACAGGCCGTTGCGCCGCGCGTCGTAGCGACGCCCCGGTTTTTCTCATTCATGTACTTGACCACCTTGATTGCGAGCATTGCAGCGAGCGCACCGGCTATGAGGTCGACGATATAGTGTCCACCATGCACGGGTGTGGCGGCGATCATCACAATGGAATATATCCACGCCGGAATGCTGAGCCACGACTTGCGACACGCATAGATGATCAGAATACCGGACGCCGTGTGAAAGGACGGGAACGTCGCCAGGCCTGGCAACTGGGCCGGGTCTAGAAGGACGGGTGCCGAGGGGTCGCGCAGCATTTCCATATGAGGAATGTGATAGGCGCCCGGGAGCTGGCTGAGATGTGCCAGGGTGGAAAGATCGGGGACAAGGGTGACGACTGCGGCGTTTGCCGGAAAAGCCGCGCCGATGATAATGCAGAGAACCGCGGTCAACAGGAAGGTTTCAATGAACTCGCGGGCGCGCGTGACCGAGCCGAACAGGATCAAAAGGACCAGGACCACGATGCTGAGCGGAGTCAGGGATGTGTACGAGACGTCCAGCACATCATAAAGCAGAGGGCGCGATACGACCGCATTGAAATAGGCGGCCCAGTCGAGGTGCAGTGCGCGGTCCCAACCGGCCAGAAGACCATCGGCATAGGGAAACGGCAGCATCATCGAGAGGTGGTTCAGCAGCCTAAGGTTCAGCCATGCGATATGAAGAAAGAACAGACCCTCAAATAGATAATGAATGCGCAGAAGTGCATCTTTTGGCCGGACCATTCTACTTAGGACGCGGCGGGCCGAGACGAAGACGGCCAACAGCAGGACGCCGTGAAGCAGGAACATCGGCAAGCTGTGTGTCAAAAGGTCAGCCCGGCTGAAGGTCAAAACGGCGACGTTGAATGCACACAGAAGCGCAATGCCAACATAGCTTGACCGTCGCACTAACGGAGAGATTGAAGATGTCTGCTCGCCCTGCATGGCCGGTTCTCCGTCGATTCCTGTTGTCTTTTTATTCGCAAGAAAAGAGGCGGCTTCGTGACTGCTTTGGAACTTCAGTTTGGATTGAATGTGGCTAGAGCCCCATATGCTTGCGGAATAAAGAGGGGCCAAGCAGGAGGTATCTCACGGTTGGAAAAAGCGTCGGGATGGTCGTAGGTGCGAGACCTGTTCGGGGCGCTGTGTCGGTTTCTGATCTAACGGATTTACAAGGGGGCTGACGGGTCAGGAGTTCAAGCAGGTCGTAGGAGCTGGCATCGGGCGGCGCGTGGGTTTTCACCCACCCTACGCAGGAGGGGCGCCGCCGGAAGATGGGGCGGCGGCGGCCTGACCCCGCGTCGTTTACGTGGCTTTCTTGCCTTCGGGCGGTATTGATACGTGTCGCAACCTTGTTTGTCGCGCATGGGCATTCTACATCGGCATCCATGAAGCGATTTATCCCGTTTTTGAAATCAGGCCCGTTGGTGTCGGTCGTCCGCCTGTCGGGCGCAATCGGCGCCGGGTCGAGAATGCCGTTGAGCGACGAGGCGATGGCGTCGGCCATCGAGAAGGCGTTCAAGCGGGGCAAGCCCAGGGCCGTGGCGCTGTTGATCAACAGCCCCGGCGGATCGCCGGTGCAGTCGGCGCTGATCGCGGGGCGCATCCGGCGGCTGGCCGAGGAGCACGAGGTGCCCGTCCACGCGTTTGTCGAGGACGTGGCGGCGTCGGGTGGCTATTGGCTGGCCTCGGCGGCGGATGATATCTGGGTCGACGACAATTCCATCGTGGGCAGCATCGGCGTGATTTCCGCCGGTTTCGGCGCGCATGTGTTCCTGGCGCGGCAGGGCGTCGAGCGGCGGGTGTATACCGCCGGAAAGTCGAAGAGCACACTTGACCCGTTCCAGCCCGAAAAGAAGGAAGACGTGGCGCGGCTCAAGGGCATCCTCGAAGAGATGCACGGCAATTTCATCGCGCAGATCAAGGCGCGGCGGGGCGACCGGCTGAGCGAGGCGGAAGACCTCTTTACCGGCGAGTTCTGGCTGGGAGGCCGGGGCGTCGAGCTGGGCCTTGCCGACGGGGTGGCGCACCTGGTGCCCAAGCTGAAGGAGCTCTACGGCGACAAGGTGCGGTTTGCCACCTATGGCAAGAAGAAGGGCTTTTTCCAGCGCTTCGGGGCGTCGGTGGTCGAGGATGCCTTCGCCTCGGTCGAGGAACGCGCGGCCTTTGCCCGGTTCGGCCTGTGACGTGCTGAGCAAGATCGCCCTCATATTCCTGGCCTTCATCGCCGTGCTGGCGATGTTCGGACGCCTGCGGTTTCCCGGACAGAAGAAGCTGGAGTCGGCCCGGTGCCCGCATTGCAGGCGGTTCCGCATCGGCAAGGGGCCGTGCCAGTGCCGGGAGGGCAAATCCTGATGTGGCCATGGCTGATGTCGGGGCTGGGGCTGCTGATCCTGCTTCTGGCCGGGGATGCGCTGGTGAAGGGCGCGGTGAACCTGAGCCTGCGCGTGGGCATTCCCGCGCTGATCGTCAGCTTGACCATCGTGGCCTTCGGCACCTCGGCGCCGGAACTGCTGATTTCGGTCAACGCGGTCTTGGAGAACAAGCCGGGGCTGGCGCTGGGCAACGTGATCGGGTCGAACACGGCGAACATCCTGCTGGTGCTGGGGGTGCCGGCGCTGTTGTCGGTGCTGCACACTTCGGGGTGCAACACGCGCAAGACCTATCTGTTCATGATCGGGGCGACCGTGGTGTTCATCGGCCTGGCGTTCCGGGGGGCGTTCGACATGCTGGCGGGCGTGGTCCTTCTGGCCTGCCTTGGGCTGGTGTTGGGGGATGCGTTTCGCGATGCGCGCAACCATCGGCGCGCGTGCCGGAGTGCGGAAGCGGACGACGAGGACGAGGTCGAGGGCGCGGACCCCGACATGCCGTGGTGGCAGATCTTCGTCTTTCTGGCGCTGGGGCTTGTGGGCCTGCCGCTGGGTGCGGACCTGTTGGTGGACAACGCGTCGATCATCGCGCGGGAGTTCGGCGTCAGCGACGCGGTGATCGGCCTGACGCTGGTGGCGCTGGGCACGTCGCTGCCGGAGCTGGCGACGACGGTGATGGCGGCGCTGCGCAAGCAGGCGGACGTGGCGCTGGGCAACGTCATCGGGTCGAACATGTTCAACCTGCTGGCCATCATCGGCATCACGTCCTTTGTCGGCACCATCCCGGTGGACCCGGAGTTTCTGGAGTTCGACCTGTGGGTGATGCTGGGCGCGTCGCTGCTGCTGATCCCGTTCGTGTTCCTGGGCCGGGATATCAACCGGCTGTGGGGCATCGCCTTGACCGTTCTCTACGTGATCTATGTGTTGGTCGTGTTGAGCTGAACGGAGCCCCTGCATGACCGAAGACACCGACAGCCGCCGCGCCCTCGTGACCGGGGGCGGCAAGCGCCTTGGGCGGGCGATGGCGCTGTTCCTGGCGGCGCGCGGCTATGACGTGGCGGTGCATTACGGCGGGTCGTCCGATGCCGCCGCGGAGACGGCGGGCGATATCGAGGCCAAGGGGCGAAGGGCCGTCACCGTGCAGGCGGACCTGCTGGACGAGGGCGCGGTGCAGGCGCTGGTGCCCGAGGCGGCCGCACGGCTGGGCGGGCCGGTGCATGTTCTGGTGAACAACGCGTCGATCTTCGAGGACGAGACATATCAGACGGCGACCCGGCAAAGCTGGGACCGGCACATGGAATCGAACCTGCGCGCGCCCTTTGCGCTGACGCAAGGTTTGGCGGCGCAGGTGCCGGAGCCGGTGAAGGACGCCAATGGCGAGCCGGTGGCGCAGGGGCTGGTGGTGAACATGATTGACCAGCGGGTGCGCAAGCTGACGCCGAATTTCGCCAGCTACACGATTGCCAAGTCGGGTCTGTGGACCATGACGCGCACCGCCGCGCAGGCGCTGGCGCCGCGCGTGCGGGTGAACGGGATCGGGCCGGGGCCGACGCTGAAGAGCACCGAGCAGAGCGAGGAGCAGTTCTTTGACCAGCGGGCGCGGACGATACTGAAGCGGGGCGTGAACCCCGAGGATATCACCGCCGCGCTGGGCTATTTCCTGGAGGCGAAGGCGGTGACCGGGCAGCTGATCTGTGTCGATGGCGGGCAGCATCTGGCATGGCAGACGCCGGATGTTCTGGGGGTTGATGTATAGACGTCGGGTCAACTTGTTCATGGGTCACCGGGGCGTTGCCGAAGCGTTACAAAATTTTTAATGTTTTCATATATTTGGGATACCACGGATTTTTAATCATTTGAAATCAATAAGTTAAGTTTGTGCTTAATTTTTGGGCAATCTAACGAAGCAGGCTGAATACAACGAAAAAATCCCGGTAACCGAAACTTGTCCGCAGAGTTATCCACACGATCCGTGGAGATGTTTCCTATTGCGGCGTGTGTGCTAATCATTGCAGCCCACGGGCAGAATCAAACGTTAACGAATGATTAACAACACGAACAGCGACTCGGACGGCGATGCCGCCCCGGAAACCGGGCACAAGGTGATCCAGTCCTACCTGAAAACCCTGGACGGTTCGCCCGGGGTCTATCGTATGCTGGGGGCGCAATCCCAGGTTCTGTATGTCGGCAAGGCGCGGAACCTGAAGGCGCGTGTGTCGAGCTATTCGCGGCCCACGGGCCACACGCCGCGGATCGCGCGGATGATCGCGGAAACCGCGTCGATGATGTTCCTGACCACGGCGACCGAGACCGAGGCGCTGCTGCTGGAACAGAACCTGATCAAGCAGTTGAAGCCGCGCTACAACGTGCTGTTGCGCGACGACAAGTCGTTCCCGAATATCCTGGTGACGGGCCACGACTTTCCGATGATCAAGAAGCATCGCGGCGCGAAGAAGGAGAAGGGGCAGTATTACGGCCCGTTCGCCAGCGCGGGGGCGGTGAACCGGACGCTGGGGCAGTTGCAGCGGGTGTTCCAGCTGCGAAACTGCAGCGACACGCAGTTCGAGAGCCGCACGCGACCTTGCCTGCAATATCAGATCAAGCGCTGCACGGCGCCTTGCGTGGGGTATATCTCGAAACAGGAGTATGCCGCGCAGGTGAAGGATGCACAGCGGTACCTTTCGGGGCGCTCGACCGAGATACAGGAGAAGCTGGCCGCCGACATGCAGGAGGCCAGCGCGGCGATGGAGTTCGAGCGCGCCGCCGCGTTGCGCGACCGGATCAAGGCGCTGACCCAAGTGCAGACCGCGCAGGGGATCAACCCGCGCACGGTGGGCGAGGCGGACCTCGTGGCACTGCACCTGGAGAAGGGGCAGGCCTGTGTGCAGGTGTTTTTCATCCGCGCCGGTCAGAACTGGGGCAACAAGGATTTCTATCCGCGCGTCGGCGCGGACGTGGCCGAGGCCGAGGTGCTGGAGGCGTTTCTGGGCCAGTTCTATGACACGAAGGACCCCGCACGGCAGATCATCCTGAGCCACGAGATCGAAAACCCCGACCTGATGGCCGAGGCCTTGACCGGCAAGCTGGGGCGCAAGGTGGCATTGCTGGTGCCGCAGAAGGGCGAGAAGGCTGAGCTGGTCGAGGCCGCACTGCGGAATGCGCGGGAGAGCCTGGCGCGGAAGATGAGCGAGAGTGCGACGCAAGCCAAGCTGCTGAAGGGCGTGGCGGAGGCGTTCGACCTGCCGGCCCCGCCGGAGCGGATCGAGGTTTACGACAACAGCCACATCCAGGGGGCGCACGCGGTGGGCGCGATGATCGTGGCGGGGCCCGAGGGGCTGATGAAGAACCAGTATCGCAAGTTCAACATCCGCGGCGACGAGCTGACCCCCGGGGACGATTTCGGGATGATGAAGGAGGTCCTGACGCGGCGGCTGAAGCGGCTGATCAAGGAGGACCCGGACCGCGACAAGGGGCTGTGGCCGGACCTGCTGCTCATTGACGGCGGGCAGGGGCAGGTGAGTGCGGTGCATTCGATCATGCAGGAGATGGGCGTGCGCGACCTGCCGATGGTGGGCGTGGCCAAGGGGCTGGACCGGGACGCCGGCAAGGAAGAGTTCCACCGGATGGGCAAGCGGCCTATGGCGCTGCGGCACAACGATCCGGTGCTGTATTTCATCCAGCGGCTGCGCGACGAGGCGCACAGGTTCGCCATCGGCACGCACCGGGCCAAGCGCACCAAGGCGGTGAGTGCCTCGCCGCTGGACGAGATCGCGGGGGTCGGCGCGGCCCGCAAGCGGGCGCTTCTGGCGCATTTCGGGTCCGCGAAGGCGGTGAGCCGCGCGAACCTTGCGGATCTGAAGGCGGTCGAGGGCGTGTCGGCGGCGCTGGCGCAGAAGGTCTATGACCATTTCCACGAGAAGGGCTGAGGGGCTGGCGGGAAGCGAGGGGCCAGCCCCTCGCGCCGCAGGTTTGATGCGAGGGGCCAGCCCCTCGCGCTACAGGTTTTATGCGAGGGGCCAGCCCCTCGCGCTCCCCGGAGTATTTACCGCAAGAAAAAGCACGGCGCCCGGTTGTGGGATTCGGGGCTTTCGGACGGGGGCGGTTCGCACTAGATACAATCGCATGACGTGGAATATTCCCAACGTGTTGACCGTGCTGAGGCTGCTGGCGGCGCCGGCGGTGGCGGTGATGTTTCTGTACTTTCACCGGCCCTGGGCGGATTGGTTCGCGCTGGTGCTGTTCGTCAGTGCGGCGGTGACCGACTGGTTCGACGGCTATCTGGCGCGGTTGTGGAAGCAGACCACCAAGCTGGGCACGATGCTGGACCCGATCGCCGACAAGGCGATGGTGGTGATCGCGCTGGCGGTGATCCTGGGCTATTCGTCGATGTCGCCGTGGTTGGTGCTGCCGGCGACGATGATCCTGTTTCGCGAAGTGTTCGTGTCGGGCCTGCGGGAATACCTGGGCGACACGGCGGGGACGCTGAAAGTCACCAAGCTGGCCAAGTGGAAGACAACGTTGCAGATGGTGGCGATTGCGGTGCTGTTCGCGCAGGGCGTTTTCGAGCATTATTTCGGCATGTCCAGCATGGGCATGGACGAGGCGCTGGTGGCCGATGTTCTGGCGGGCCGCGAAGAGGACCTGATGGGCCTGCGCTGGAAGTTTCAGGGCATGGTGATCGCGTCGCACGCGGGGCTGTGGCTCCTCTGGATCGCGGCGGCGCTGACGCTGATCACGGGTGTCGATTACTTCCGCAAGGCGACGCCCTATCTGAGGGATTGAGCGATGGACGTTTTGTATTTCGCATGGGTCCGTGAACGGATCGGGCGGCCCAAGGACAAGGTTGAGACCGGCGCCGAGACGGTGCGCGAACTGGTCGAGGAACTGCGGGCGCGCGAGGAAAGGTACGAGGCCGCGTTTGCCGATCTGGGCGCGCTGCGCGTGGCGGTGGACCAGGAACTGGCGGATTTCGATGCGCCGCTGGAAGGCGTGCGCGAGGTGGCGTTCTTTCCGCCGATGACGGGAGGCTGAGACCTTGGATATCCGGGTGCAGGACGCGGCGTTCGATCTGGGCGCAGAGGTGAATGCCTTTGCCGCGCGGCAGACGGGCATGGGCGCGGTCGTGAGCTTTACCGGGATCGTGCGGGATATCGCGCCGGGGCTGGAGGCGATGCAGATCGAGCATTACCCCGGCATGACGGAAAAGGCGCTGACCGGGATCGCCGAGGAGGCGCGGACGCGCTGGAACCTGGGGGATGTGCTGGTGATTCACCGCCATGGCGCGTTGAAACCGGACGAGATGATCATGATGGTGGCCACGTCCTCGCCGCATCGGGCCGATGCGTTCCAGGCGGCGGAGTTCCTGATGGATTACCTGAAGTCGCGCGCGCCGTTCTGGAAGAAGGAAGTGACGCGCGACGGGGCCGATTGGGTAGAAGCCAAGGACGAAGACGAGGACGCGCTGGGCCGCTGGTGACGCAAGGTTCTCGTTGACCGGGGCAGGCCCTGCGTGGAGAGCTTTGCGCATCATACGTGAAAGGCGCGTCATTCCATGAACGAGATCATCGAGAGCTATGTCGAGACGCTGGACCCCAAGGCGAAGGGGGCCATTCGCGGCACCGCGAAGCTGGTGATCGAGGGCGCGGGCAGCGTGATGCTGGACGAGACGGGCGCGCGCGCGGGCGACGAGGCGGCCGACGTGGTGCTGATGGCCAGCGACGCGGTCTTTCGCAACATTCTGTCGGGCGAGCAGAACCCGGTGATGGCTTATATGTCGGGCAAACTGAAGGTCGAGGGAAACGCACAGCGGGCGCTGAAGGTGAGCGGGATCCTGACCGGGTAGGTGATGGTCCGAAAATGACGCGAGCGGCGGACCCGCTGGCCCTGGGACCGGGCCGGAGCCGCGCGGCATTTCCGACGAGTCGTGACAAATTTGTAAACCGTGCTAGCATTTACCTCTCTGGAGGGAGTTTATGCGATGGCAGTACCGGCACAGGTGACCTGGGCGAAGACGTCGGCGGAACCGGGGGCGGATATCCGGCAACTCGGTGGATACGTGAAGAAATTCTTTGGCAAGTCGCCGTGGCAACTGAGGCCCGAAGACGCGATTGCGAGTATCGAGCATGACGAGTGGCGCTTTTACGTCGAGCTGGATGGCGAGAAGGTCTGGCTGGAGGTCGAGGAAGACCCGGGCGGACAGAAACGCCTGAGCCTGTCGGGCGAAGTTCTGGCCGAAGAGGTATTCGGATCGCTGCCGGACACGCCGACGCAATAGCCATCGGGGCTTCTGCCGGCGCGGCCTGCGGTTGCAGACCCTGCCGCGCTTGACCGGGTCCGGTGAACCGGCGTTGACGCAGCGCGGGACGCGTCCGAGGACCTTGGGGGGAGTCTTGCGGCATACACGTCCATCAGCGCCCTTGTCCGGCCGGTCGGGATCGACTGTTCGTGAGCATTTGGGCACTGCGGGCAAGCGCACCTCGTGCCGAGGCCCCGGGCGGCCTTGCAGTGGTGGCCTATAGGGCTAAGTGACATCCGGTCTTACGTGACGATTCCAAACGATTAAAAGCGCCCATGGACTCGGATTCCTTCTTCGCCTTGGACCCCTATCACATCGCGCTGGCCGTGATCGGCTTGATCGTCATCAGCGCGCAATGGCTGCCGCGGCTTGTGTCTCGCGCAGAGCCGGTCTTTGCGCCGCTGATGATCCTGTTCGGGGCCGGGGCCGCGATGCTGATACCCGCCGCGGCCTTCATGCCCGACCCGCGCGAAGCGCCGCTGCTTTGGGAGAGGATGAGCGAACTGGCCGTGATCGTGGCGCTGTTCGGGACGGGGATGCGGATCGACACGATCAGCCCCTGGCGCAAATGGAGCCCGACGGCGCGGATGCTGGGCATTGCCATGCCGTTGACCATCGCCGCCGTGGCACTGCTTGGCGTCAGCCTGGAGGGCCTGACCGTGGCCGGGGCCATTCTGCTGGGGGCGGTCATCGCGCCCACCGATCCGGTGCTGGCGGCCGATGTGCAGGTCGGCCCGCCACAGGAAGGCCGGGAGCATCCCGTGCGCTTTACCCTGACGACCGAGGCGGGGCTGAACGACGGGCTGGCGTTTCCGTTTGTTTATCTGGGCCTGGTCGTGGCCGCCGAGGGCCTGAACCCGAGCGCATGGGCGCTGGACTGGCTGGTCTGGGACGTGGTCTATCGCATCGCTGTCGGAACCGTTGCCGGATGGGCCGGCGGACGCGTTCTTGCGTTCGTGCTGTTCTCGGTGCCGCGGAACGCGCCGCTGGCCGACACGGGATCGGGGGTGCTGGCCCTGGCCGGGGTGCTGTTGTGCTATGGGTCGACGGAATTGCTGGAAGGCTACGGGTTCATCGCCGTCGCCGCGATGGGGCTGACCCTGCGGCGAGAGGAAAAGGACCACCGGTTTCACCGGCGCCTGCATGATTTCACGGAATCGATCGAACACGCGCTGACCGCGCTGTTGCTGGTCGCGCTGGGGTCGGTCCTGCCGCTGGTGCTGGCCGACCTGACGTGGCGCCATGTGGTCATCGCGCTGGTCCTGATCCTGATCATCCGGCCCGTGTCGGGGTGGCTGAGCCTGATAGGGTCGCATATGCCGCACCGGGACCGGGCGGTGGTGGCCGTCTACGGGGTGCGCGGGATCGGCTCGATCTATTACCTGTGCTACGCGATGACCCACATGGATTTCGTGAACGAGCGCGAGCTTTGGTCGCTGGTCGGGCTGGTCATCCTGCTGTCCACGATCCTGCATGGCTTCAGCGTCAACTGGGCGATGCGCCGGATCGAGGATTGACGGCCCGGGCGGCGAAAGATCGGGCCGGGACATCGCGGCTTTCAATTGACGCAAATCTGCTGTATGGGCGCACTCATCTGAAACGTGACGCCTTAGACCCCGGCGCATGAGATGATGGAGGGGTCGGTGGCAATGGGGCCACCAATGTAACGGAGGACCCGGGATACGCCCGGGAGGGCCTCCAGCTAGGAAACGATAGATGTTCAAAGAAGTGAAAAAATCGATCCAGTGGGGCGAGGATACGCTGACACTGGAAACGGGCAAGGTTGCCCGTCAGGCGGATGGCTCGGTCATCGCCACCTACGGGGAAACCTCGGTCATGGCGAACGTGACCTTTGCAAAAGCCCCGCGTGAAGGTCAGGATTTCTTTCCGCTGACCGTTCACTACCAGGAGAAATATTATTCCGCGGGCAAGGTGCCCGGCGGTTTTTTCAAGCGTGAGGCACGGCCCACGGAAAAGGAAACCCTGACCGCGCGCCTGATCGACCGTCCGATCCGCCCGCTGTTCGTGCCGGGTTTCAAGAACGAAGTGCTGGTGATGTGCACCGTGCTGAGCCACGACCTGGTCAACGACCCGGACATGGTGGCGATGATCGCGGCCAGCGCCGCGCTGACCATTTCGGGCGCGCCCTTCATGGGGCCGATCGCGGGCTGCCGCGTCGGTTTCAGCGATGGCGAGTACGTGTTGAACCCCGAGGTCGAAGACATGCACGACCTGCGCAACAACCCCGAGCAGCGGCTCGACCTGGTGGTTGCGGGCACGAAGGGTGCCGTGATGATGGTGGAATCCGAAGCCTACGAGCTGACCGAAGAGGAAATGCTGGGCGCGGTGAACTTCGCCCATGAGCAGATCCAGCCGGTGATCGACATGATCATCGACCTGGCCGAAGACGCCGCCAAGGAACCGTTCGACTTTCAGCCGCCGGATTACAGCGACCTTTACGAGGCCGTGAAGGCAGCGGGCGAAGACAAGCTGGCCGCGGCCTACAAGATCCAGGACAAGCAGGAACGCACGAGTGCCGTTTCGACCGCCAAGGAAGAGATCAAGGCGTCGCTGTCCGAAGAGCAGCTTGAGGATGCGAACCTCGGCTCGGCGCTGAAGAAGCTGGAAGCGTCGATCCTGCGCGGTGACATCGTGAAGTCGGGCAAGCGGATCGACGGTCGCAGCCTGGACGAGGTGCGCCCGATCGTGTGCGAAACCGGGCTGCTGCCGCGGACACATGGCTCGGCCCTGTTCACGCGCGGCGAGACGCAAGGTCTGGTCGTGACGACGCTGGGCACAGGCGACGATGAGCAGATCATCGACGCGCTGCACGGCAACTTCCGCTCGAACTTCCTGCTGCACTACAACTTCCCGCCCTATTCGGTCGGTGAAGCGGGTCGTGTGGGTCCTCCGGGACGGCGTGAGATCGGTCACGGCAAGCTGGCATGGCGCGCGTTGCAGGCGGTTCTGCCGGCGGCGACGGATTTCCCCTACACGATCCGGGTCGTCAGCGAGATCACCGAGTCCAACGGATCAAGCTCGATGGCGTCGGTCTGTGGTGGGTCGCTCAGCATGATGGACGCCGGTGTGCCGCTGAAGGCGCCGGTGGCCGGTGTGGCCATGGGCCTGGTACTGGAAGACGACGGATCCTACGGCATCCTGACCGACATCCTGGGTGACGAGGATCACTTGGGCGACATGGACTTCAAGGTGGCGGGGACCGAAGCCGGTATCACGTCGCTGCAGATGGACATCAAGGTCGCGGGCATCACGCCGGAGATCATGGAAAAGGCACTGGAACAGGCGAAGGCCGGCCGGTTGCACATCCTGGGCGAGATGGGCAAGGCCCTGTCGGAAGCCGGTGATTTCTCGGTTCACGCACCGCGCATCGAGACCATGCAGATCCCGACCGACAAGATCCGCGAAGTGATCGGTTCGGGCGGCAAGGTGATCCGCGAAATCGTCGAAGTGTCGGGCGCGAAGGTCGACATCAACGACGAGGGTGTCATCAAGATCGCGTCGCCCAACGGCGAGGCCATCCAGAAGGCGTACGACATGATCCATTCGATCGTGGCGGAGCCGGAGGAAGGCAAGATCTACAAGGGTACGGTCGTGAAGATCGTGGACTTCGGCGCCTTCGTGAACTTCTTCGGCAAGCGCGACGGGCTGGTGCATGTCAGCCAGATCGAGAACCGCCGCCTGAACCATCCGTCGGACGTTCTGAAGGAAGGCCAGGATGTGTGGGTCAAGCTCTTGGGCTTTGACGATCGCGGCAAGGTGCGCCTGTCGATGAAGGTCGTCGATCAGGAGACCGGCGAAGAAGCCAAGAAAGAGGAACCCGCGGAAGAATAAATCCGCCGGTTTCGCAAGATCGAGAACCCCGGTGGCGACACCGGGGTTTTTTCGTGGGAAACTGACGTGACGTCACAGCCAAAGGTAAGGTTTTCCATACGGGCCAAAGCCGGGGTTTTTGCGCATATACCGCGCAACCTCCCGACCGCAACAAGGGGGGACCCGGATGGGTATCTGGCGACGCTGTCACTCACGGATCAGGCGCGCCGGAAAGGACCCCGGCAAATGTGCCGGGGTCCTTACAATGTATGCAGCGTTCAGAACAGCACGGCGGCGGGCGGGCGGATGACACCGCGCGTGCCCACGACGCAGCGTGCCTCGCGGTAGGTCAGGATGGGCAGCGCCGCACGATAGGGCGCGGTGCCCGCGGCGCGATGGATTGCGGCGGCATCCTTGATCAGCCATTGCTCGGTCATCACGCCGGGCAGGATGGTTTCGCAGGGCGCGCCGCCCTCGGCCAGTATTAGCTGATGATCTTCGAGCAGAAGGTGGACATAGGTGACGGAGCGGCACGGTTCATAGGTGATGCCGGGTTGACCCACCAACGCCTTGGCCGGCACCAGCACCTCGGGCGTGCCGAAGAGCAGTTCGGCCTTCCAGGATCGGATCGCGACGCGATGCTGCTGGGAGAGCCGCAGGGGGCGCGTGTTGCCAAGCGTGCCGGGGGCGAACCGGACCGGACAGGCGGGCCCGTCGCCGGGCATGGTGCGCGCGCCTGTCCAGAGGATGCGCCGAGCCCCGTCGTTGCGAGTCAGGACCCGATCATTTGGGCGCAGATGCTCGACAGGGCGGGGGCCGGACGGTGTTTCGAGCAAGGTGCTGGCGGCGAAGCAATTGACCGTGTGGGTATAGCTGGTGTTCTGGTCCGAAGCGAAGAACTTGGGCGGCTGGCCGTTTGTGAAGTTGTCGAAATACCAGGTTTCGAGGTCGAAATCAGGCGACCAAACGACTTGAGCCGGGTCGCCGTCGCCATTCGCCCCTTCGAATACGATGATGCCGCCATCTCCCGGGGCCGGGTCGCTGCGGATCACGACCGCGTCTTCAAGAATGGTTGTGCCGCCGGGGCCGGAATACTGGACATCGTATGTCTCGCCCAGTTCGAACAGGTTGGGGTCGCTGTCGCCCGCGTTCGAGATGATGATTAGGTCACGCGAGCTGTTGGGCGGATTGTCGAAGGACGATTGCCCCGGCGCGTCGTTGACGTTCGACCCGGTCGCAACCGCGAATTCGTTGTCTATGCCGTAGAACGTCTTTGTCATGCCCGCCACTCCGAGGGGCGAGCATCACGTCAAGAGTCTAATGGAATGTTGATTACCGAAAGGAAAATACGTTGGATTCAAATCAAACCGGCAGGGCCGTGGTTTGCAGCACCGTGCGCAGCGCAAAGCTGGATTGCATGGTGGCCACGCCGGGCAGGCGGGTGAGGTACTGGCGGTGGATGCGGGCGAAATCCTCGGTGTCCTCGACCACCAGCTTCAGGATGTAGTCGGCGGTGCCCGCCGTCAGGTGGCATTCCAGCACGTCGGGGATGCGGGCGACGGCTGTCTCGAACGCGTCCAGCACGTCGTCGGCCTGGGTCGTCAGCGTGATCTCGACAAAGACGGTGGTGGGCACGCCCATGCGGCGCGGATCCAGCAGGGCGACATAGCCCTTGATGTATCCTTCGGTTTCCAGGCGTTGTACCCGGCGATGACAGGCCGATGGCGAGAGATTCACCGCCTCGGCCAGGTCGGCGTTGGAGATGCGCCCGCGCTTTTGCAGGACGCCAAGCAGGCGACGATCCATCGTGTCGAGGGTCATTCGGGGCAGATCCTGTGCATTTTGGGGCCATTGTTCGAAGAATATTCCGTCACTTACCGCAGTGTCGGGCAAAATATCAAACCCCTTTCAATGGAGCGGCTGTATTCTAGTCTATAGCGCAAAGAGGAGTGCGACATGAAAATCGGATGCCCGACAGAGATCAAACCGCAGGAATTCCGCGTGGGGATGACCCCCAACGCCGCCGGAGAGGCCGTGGCCCACGGGCACGAGGTCATCATCCAGGCCGGCGCCGGGAAGGGCGCGGGGTTCGAGGATGCGGATTATGTCGCCGCCGGAGCCCAGATCATCGACACGGCGGAAGAGGTGTTCGCCACCGCCGACATGATCGTGAAGGTCAAGGAACCGCAGGCGGGCGAGCGCAAGATGCTGCGCGAGGGACAATTGCTGTTCACCTATCTGCACCTGGCGCCCGACCCCGAGCAAACGAAGGATCTGATGGCGAGCGGCTGTACCGCGATTGCCTATGAGACGGTGACGGACGAGCGCGGCGGGCTGCCTCTGCTGGCGCCGATGTCCGAGGTCGCGGGCCGGCTGGCACCGCAGGTGGGGGCCTATACGCTGCAGAAGGCCAATGGCGGGCGTGGCGTGCTGATGGGCGGTGTGCCCGGCGTGGGCCCGGCCAAGGTGCTGGTGATCGGTGGTGGCGTCGTGGGGACGCATGCCGCCAAGATCGCCGCCGGCATGGGCGCGGACGTGACCGTGCTGGACCGTTCGCTGCCGCGTCTGCGCTATCTCGATGACGTGTTCGGCGGGACGTTCAACACCGGGTATTCCTCGCAAGGTCTGCTGGCCGAGCATCTGACCCAGGCCGACATGGTGATCGGCGCGGTGCTGATCCCCGGGGCCGAGGCGCCCAAGCTGGTTCGCCGCGCGCAGTTCGCGGAGATGAAGCCGGGTGCGGTGCTGGTGGACGTGGCCATCGACCAGGGCGGATGTTTCGAGACCTCGAAGGCGACCACCCATGCCGACCCGATCTATGACGTGGACGGGATCATGCATTACTGCGTCGCCAACATGCCGGGCGCCGTGGCGCGGACCTCGACCATTGCGCTGGGCAACGCGACGATGCCGTTCATGCTGGCGCTGGCGGACAAGGGCTGGAAACAGGCCTGTGCCGACGATCCGCATCTGCTGAACGGCTTGAACGTCCATGCCGGACAGCTGACCTATTTCGCAGTGGGCAAGGCGCTGGGGATCGACGTGATCTCGCCGCAGATGGTGGTCAAGGGGTAGGGCATGGGTGGGTTTTCACCCACCCTACGAGGTTCCGGGCCAGGCCCGGCAGGTATGATCAGGGGGCTGCCCGCCGGGGCGGCCCCTTTCCTGTTGTCGGCGGACGGTTGCGTCAGAGCGGAAAGAAGATGCTGATCGCCAGTGTCGCGGTCACGCCGACGATGATGTTCATCGGCACGCCGACCTTGAGAAAATCGGTGAAGCGGTAGTTGCCCGCGCCATAGACCAGCGTGTTGGTCTGGTACCCGATGGGCGTGGCGAAGCTGGCGCTGGCCGAGAACATGACCGCGACGACGAAGGCGCGGGGATCGACGCCCAGCTGGCTGGCCAGCGCCACGACGATGGGCGTGAAGATGACGGCGACGGCGTTGTTGGTCACGACTTCGGTCAGGATCGAGCCGACCGCGTAGATCGCCAGGAGGGTCAGGAACGGGGGCAGGCCGTCCAGCCACGGGGCAAGGGCGGCGACCAGCAATTCCACCGCGCCGGTATGGTCCAGCCCGGCGCCGACGATCAGCATGGCGAAGATCAGCACCAGGATCGAGCCGTCGATGGAGGACCACGCCTCGTCGCTGTCGATGCAGCGCAGCACCAGGATGGCGGCGACGCCGACGAGGGCGAGGATGCCGATGGGCATGATGTCGAAGGCCGCAAGGCCGACGATGCCCAGAAGCGTCAGGATCGCGACCGGGGCCTGCTTGCGGCGAAAGGCCCGACCGCCGGGTTCGCTGACCGAGACGACATCGCCGGACTTGCGCAATTCCTCGAAGCCTTCAGCGGTGCCTTCGAGCAGGAGCTTGTCGGCGGGGCGCAGGCGCACGCCGGACAGGTCGGCCCCGGCGATGTGCCCGGCCCGGAACGCGCCCAGAACGCGCATCCCGGCCCGGCGTCCCAGCGCAAGATCGGCGATGCGGACGCCGGTGCTGCGGCGCGAGGGGGTGACGATGGCCTCGGCGACGCGGATATCGGCCTCGGGGTCAAGCTCGACCGAGCGGCGCAGGCCGACGCGCAGGCCCGGCGTTTCGGAGAAGGTCAGGATCTCGGAGGTGGGGGCGAGCAGGATGACGGCATCGCCACGGGCGATGACCTGTTCGGCCAGGTCGCGCCGCAAGATCTGGCTGCCGCGGCGCAGGCCGGTGACGCGGATGCTGTTGCGCTGGAAGGCGGCGACCTCGGACAGGCGCATCCCGATCATGGGGGAGTCCGCGAGGACCGTGACCTCGGACAGGAAGGCGGTTTCGGATGTTTCGGCCTCTTCGGTGTGCGAACGCCGGTCGGGCAGGAGGAAGCGCCCCAGGAGCAGCATCGCGGCGCCGCCGACGATGGCGACGGCAATGCCGACAGGGGCGATTTCGAAGATCGAGAAGGGCTCCAGCCCGGCCTCGCGCGCGACGCCGTCGACCAGCAGGTTGGTCGAGGTGCCGATCAGCGTGCAGGTGCCGCCCAGAACGGCGGCGTAGGAAAGCGGAATAAGCAGGCGCGTGGCGGCGATGTCGAGGCTGCCGGCCAGGCGCATGACCACGGGGATCAGCACCAGAACCACGGGCGTGTTGTTGATGAAGGCCGAGGCGGCGATGGTGGCGAAGATGAAGATGCCGATGGCCAGGATCGGCCGGTCCCTGGCGCGGCCTATGACAAGCCCGGCGATGGCGTCCAGAACGCCGGTGCGGACCAATGCGCCCGACACCACGAACATGGCGGCGATGGTGATGGGAGCAGAGCTGGAAAAGACGTCCATCACCTCGTCGGTGGGCACGAGACCCAAGATGATGAAGAGCGCGGCCGCCCCGGTGGCGGTCACTTCTGGCGGGTATTTTTCAAGGGTGAACGCGACGAAGAGAAGCGCGAGGATGACAAGCGCGATGACAGGGGCGTTGGCCCCGATAATGTCGTACATTTCCACAACCTGGAACGTGATACTCTGCGGCGGAGCATAGGCCTGTTGATCGCAATGACCAGAGGGATTCGCGCAGGAAGCGGCGCGGTGCCGAATTGCGTCAGGCGAGCCCTTTCGCAAGAGCCCGCCAGACACGGTGATTCCGGGCTGTGGCCTTAGCGGGCCTTGAGGGCGTCGCGGATCTCGATCAGCAAGTCGATCTCGTTGGGGCCGGGGGCCTCTTCGGGGGCTTCTTCCTTTTTCTTGAAGGCGGCGTCTTTCACCTTGTTCACGTAGCGCACCAGCATGAACACGACGAAGGCGATGATCAGGAAGTTGATCACGGCCATGACGAAGGCGCCCCAGGCGAAGACGGCGGCGCCGGCCTCGCGCGCGGCGTCGAGCGAGGCGCCCTCGGCCACGTCGCCGGACAGGACGACATAGTTGTTGGTGAAATCGAGCCCGCCGGTGAAGAGACCGATGATCGGGTTGATCAGGTCGGCCACCATCGACGAGACGATGGCGGTGAAGGCCGCGCCGATGATGATGCCGACGGCCATGTCCATGACATTTCCGCGGGCAATGAAGTCTTTGAATTCGCTAAGCATTTCAATGTCCTCTTTCCGTGACGAGGCTGTTGCCGCCTCTGCCGGAGGTTCCATTAGCACAAGTTAATGACAGAGTGTGACGATTTGTTTTGGGAAAGATGCGCGGTCTCTCCCCGAGATTGACTTTTGCCGACCCCTCGCGGACGGTCCCTTTGGGTGCAGGCAAGGGACGACGATGACAGACCGGCAGAATGGCACGATCGTGGGGATCGACGTGGGCGGGACGTTCACCGACCTTGTTCAGCTTGATCCGGCGAGCGGGCGGGTCAGGCTGGCGAAGGTGCCGACCACGGTGGAGAACCAGGCGTCGGGCGTTATGCATGCACTTGCGGCCGCCGAGACGGAACCGGCGGCGATTGACCTGATCGTGCATGGCACCACGACGACGACGAATGCGGTGCTGGAACGCAAGCTGAGCCGGACCGGGCTGATCACGACGCAGGGCTTTCGGGACGTGCTGGAACTGGGGCGGCGGACACGGCCGCAAGCCTATGGCATGACCGGGATTTTCACGCCGATCATTCCGCGCGACCTGCGGATCGAGGTGCCGGAACGGGTGGATGCCGCCGGAGACGTGGTGGTGCCTCTGGACGAGGACGCGGTGCGCGCCGCCGCGGCGCATCTGCTGGCCGAGGGATGCGAGGCGGTGGTGGTGCATTTCCTGCACGCCTACGCCAACCCCGGACACGAACTGCGGGCCGGGGAGATCATCGCCGAGGTCTGGCCCAACGAGCACATCACCCTGGGCCATGCGATCTTGCAGGAAAGCCGGGAATACGAACGCGGCGTGACCGCGGCGGTGAATGCGAGCGTGCAGCCCATTCTGGACCGTTATTTGAAGCGTTTGACAGACAGCCTGTCGGAAGGTGGCTATGACCGCGACGTGCTGGTCATGAACGGCAATGGCGGCATGGTGTCGGCTCGGCTGGTGGCGCGGGAGGCGGCGAAGACGGTGATGTCGGGGCCGGCCTCGGGCGTGATGGCGGCGGCCTATACCGGGCGGCAGGCCGGGTTGGTGAACCTGATTACGTATGACATGGGCGGCACCTCGACCGACGTGGCGCTGATCCGGGGGACGGAGCCACCGGTGTCGCACGAGATCGAGATCGAATACGCCATGCCCATCCACGTGCCGATGGTGGACGTGCGCACGGTGGGGGCCGGGGGCGGATCCATTGCGAAGGTCAACGCGGCGGGGCTCTTGGATGTGGGACCGGAAAGCGCCGGGGCCGATCCGGGCCCGATCTGTTACGGGCGGGGCGGGACGCGGCCGACGATTTCGGACGCCAACCTGATCCTGGGGCGGCTGGACGCGGCCAGACTGGCCAGGACCGGCGCCGTGGCGGCAGGCGACGTGGCGCAGGCCTTTGCCCGGGACCTGGCCGAGCCGCTGGGGTTGGACGTGACCGAGGCGGCGCTGGCGGTGATCCGCATGGCGAACACCAAGATGGCGGGGGCCATTCGCATGGTGTCGCTGTCGCTGGGGGCCGATCCGCGGGATTTCGCACTCTTTGCCTTTGGCGGGGCGGGGCCGCTGCACGCCTGCGCGCTGGCGCGGGAACTGGGTGTGCCGCGCGTGCTGGTGCCCGCACGACCCGGGATCACCAACGCGCTGGGCTGCGTGGTGGCGGACCTGCGGCATGATTTCGTGCAGACGGTGAACCGGGCTGTCCATGCGCTGGAGGCGGGCGAGCTGGCCGGGGTGTTTGCCGAGCAGGCGGCGGCGGGCAAGGCGATGCTGGACCGCGAGCGCGTGGCGATGACCGGGGTACGGCATGTCTACAGCGTGGACATGCAGTTTGTCGGGCAGACCCACCTGTTGCGCGTGCTGCTGGAGCGGCCGGACGTGACGCCGGAGGAGCTGCAGGCGCTGTTCGAGGATGTCTATTTCGCGCGCTTCAAGGTCAGGTTGCCCGAGATCCGGGCGCAGGTGGTGAATGCCAATTGCTCGGTCGTCGGGGAACGGGCGCCGCTGGACTTGTCGGTGCTGGTGGACCCAGGCGGACGCAAGGCGACGCTGGAGGAGGCGCGGACCGGGGCGCGTCGGGTGCGGTTCGAGGACGGCTGGCACGAGACGCCAATCTACTGGCGCGATCACCTGCCGCTGGAATTCCGGATGGAAGGGCCGGGGATCGTGGTGCAGATGGACACCACCGTGCTGATCGAGCCGGGTTGCGTGGCGACGGGGGATGCGCATGGCAACATCCTGATCGCGGTGGGAGACGTGTCATGACGATGGATCCGATCACCCTGTCGGTGATCCAGGCCGGGTTGCAGCAGGTCTGCGACGAGATGGACCTGGCGTTTTCACGGGCCGCATTTTCGCCGGTGATCGCCGAGGCGAATGACCGTTCGGACGGGATATACGCCGCCGCCGATGGCGCGCTGATCGCGCAGGGCGCGGGCGGCTTGCCGGTTTTCGTCGGCACGATGCAGTATTCCACGGCGACCCTGATCGAGATGATCGGCGAGGGCCGCGTGGGCGCGCCGGAGCCGGGAGACATCTATATCGTCAACGATCCATATCTTGGCGGCACGCATCTGATGGACGTGCGGTTTGCGCGGCCGTTCTATCGGGGCGAGCGGCTTTACTGCTGGCTGTCGAATACCGGGCATTGGCCCGATACCGGGGGTGCGGTGCCCGGTGGGTTCTCGGCCAGTGCGACGGCGGTGGAACAGGAGGGGCTGCGCCTTCCGCCGGTGAAGCTGTTCAAGCGGGGGCGGATGGATGCGGAGATCTACAGCATCATCTGTTCCAACATCCGGGTGGCGGACCAGAGGATTGGCGACGTGCGGGCACAGGCCGCCGCTTTGGACCTTGGGGCGGAGCGGCTGGGCGCGCTGATGGACCGCTATGGCGATGACGTGGTGGAGGGCGCGATTGCGGAGTTGCGGACCCGAGCGGCGCAGCAGATGCGGCGGTTCATTAGGGAAATACCGGAAGGCGCGTACGAGTCCGTTGCGTGGATCGACAGCGATGGGGTTGTCGATGCGCCTCTGGCGATAAGGCTGACGGTAACGCGCGAGGCCGAGCGGCTGGTGTTCGATTTTACCGGATCGGCCCCGCCGTGTCTGGGGCCGATGAACTCGGTCCGGGCGACGACATTGAGCTCGGTTTACCTTGCCATGCGGCATGTCTTTCCCGACGTCCCGATCAGCGCGGGCGCGTTCGAGCCGCTGGAAGTGACCGGCATCGAGGGCACGTTCCTGGATGCGCAATATCCGCGCCCGGTGTCGGGCTGTGCCGCCGAGGTAAGCCAGCGGATCGCGGAGGCGGTGTTCGCCGCTTTGGTTCAGGCGTTGCCCGACCGGGTGACGGCGGCCCCGGCGGGAACCAGCGGAAACTTTGCGCTGGGCGGGCATGATCCGGCGAAGGGGCGGGATTTCGTGATGTATCAGCTTTCGGGCGGCGGTTATGGCGGCTGGGTCGAAGGCGACGGGATCACCAACGGCTGTTCCACCATCGGGATTTCCAAGGCGCCGCCGGTGGAGATCATGGAGCAGGCCTTTCCGGTGCTGTATCACCGGTATGCACTGCGCGAGGGTTCGGGCGGCGCGGGCCGGATGCGCGGCGGGTTCGGTCTGGATTACGAGCTGGAGTTGCGGCGCGGTCAGGCCAAGGCGAGCTTTGTCATGGATCACGGGCGCTTCGGGCCGCAGGGTGCGATGGGCGGCGGCGACGGTGCGCCCAACGAGGTGACGGTGTGGCAGGGCGACAAGCCCTATACGCCGGTGCACCTGTCGAAAGAGCAGGACATTCCGCTGGGTCCCGGCGACCGGGTGCGGGTGAAGACACCGGGGGGTGGCGGGTATGGCGACCCGATGCAGCGGGACCCGGGGCTGGTGGCCGAGGATGTCCGGCTGGGGCGCTACTCGGTCGAGGAGGCGGAGCGGCTTTTTGGTGTGGTCATCGAGGACGGCGCCGTGGATGACGTGGCGACGACGCAGCGGCGGCTGGGGTGAGGCTGGCCGTGCATCGACGGGCCGCGGTGCGGCGAACCAAGTGCTTTTCTGTAGCGCTTTATGCCAGCCAGATCCGCTAGACTTTCGAGCGAGGCACCCAGCCCAACCAGATCGCCGTGCCGGTGGGCGGCCCGGCGATGCGCGGCGGCGCGGCAGGGCCGCGCCTTGATTCCGCGCGGGGCGTAAATCGGCAGCTTGGTGAGGACGTCAGACGGTCGCCTGTTTCACCGCGCCCACCACATCGTCCAGTACCGTGTCAAGAAGGGCGGGGTCCAGAGACTCGCCCATGACGCGGATCAATGGCTCGGTGCCGGACTTGCGGATCAGCAGGCGGCCGTCGCTGCCCAGCTTCTTCTCGCCGTCGGCGATGGCCTGTTGCACCCTGTCGGCCTCGAGCGGGGTCTGGCCGGTCTGGTAGCGCACGTTCACCAGCTTTTGCGGGATGGGGGTGAAGACGCGCGCCAGTTCGCTGGCCTTCTGGCCGGTTTCCACCATCGAGGCGAGGAATTGCAGCGCGCCGATCAGCCCGTCGCCGGTGGTGGCGTAATCGGTCATGACGATATGGCCGGATTGCTCGCCGCCCAGGTTGTGGCCGCCGGCGCGCATCTCCTCGACCACGTAGCGGTCGCCGACCTTGGTGCGCTTGAGGCCGATGCCCTTGGATTCGAGGTGCCGTTCCAGCCCGAGATTGGACATGACCGTGGCCACCAGCGCGTCGCCCTTGAGCCGGCCCTCGGCGGCCCAGCGGGTGGCGATGAGGGCCATGATCTGGTCCCCGTCGGCGATATGCCCGGTCTCGTCGATCAGCACGAGGCGGTCGGCATCGCCATCGAGGCAGATGCCCAGGTCGGCGCGGGTTTCCAGCACCTTGCGCGCGGCGGCGTCGGGGTGGGTGGATCCGCACTCGAAGTTGATGTTGGTGCCGTCTGGCTCGATCCCCATCGGGATCACGTCGGCGCCCAGTTCCCACAGGACGGCGGGGGCGGTCTTGTAGGCCGCGCCATTGGCGCAGTCGACCACGATGCGCAGCCCTTCGAGGCGGCCGCGATAGGGGAAGGTCGTCTTGGCGTACTCGACGTAGCGGCCGCGCGCGTCCTCGAACCGCTTGGCGCGGCCGATGTTTTCCGGCTTGGCAGGGCGGGCGCCGTCTTGCAGCAGTTGCTCGATCCCGGCCTCGGAGTCGTCCGACAGCTTGAAGCCGTCGGGGCCGAAAAGCTTGATGCCGTTGTCACTGGCCGGGTTGTGGCTGGCCGAGATCATCACGCCCACGTCGGCGCGCAGCGAGTGCGTCAGGTATCCCACGGCAGGGGTGGGCACGGGGCCCAGCAGAAAGACGTCCATCCCGGTGGAGGCGAAGCCGGCGGTCAGGGCATATTCGATCATGTAGCCCGAGAGGCGCGTGTCCTTGCCGATCACCACACGGTGTTCCTGGTTGTCGCGGCGGAAATGACGCCCGGCGGCGGCGCCGAGCCGGAGCGCGAGTTCGGCGGTCATGGGCCATGTGTTGGCCTCGCCCCGTACGCCGTCCGTTCCGAACAGTTTTTCAGCCATGCAATCGCACCTTTCGCCGCGTGACGTTTTCGTGACCATCCTCTTACCCGCGCGCCGTCGTCCTGTCCAACATTCGCAGGGCGGCTGAGCGGTTTGTGGCATAGAACGCATAGTGACCCGCGTCCGTCACAGATGCGCGTTGACGGGCGGGCAGGCGCGACCGCATAAGGTCGTGGGGGCGACAGGCGGATCAAGGGCGAAACCCGATGAAGATTGCGATGATTGGAACCGGCTATGTCGGGCTTGTGTCCGGGGTGTGTTTCTCGGATTTCGGGCATGACGTTGTCTGCGTGGACAAGGATGCCGCCAAGGTCGAAAAGCTGAACCGGGGCGAGGTGCCGATCTACGAGCCGGGGCTGGATGTTCTGATGCAGAAGAATGTGGAGGCCGGGCGGCTGTCGTTCACCCAGGACCTGCCGCAGGCTCTGGACGGGGCGGAGGCGGTCTTTATCGCGGTGGGTACGCCGACGCGGCGCGGCGACGGGCATGCCGACCTGACCTACGTCATGGCCGCTGCGCAGGAAGTTGCGAAGCTGGCAAAGGAATATATCGTGATCGTCACCAAGTCGACGGTGCCGGTGGGCACCAACCGGCAGGTGAAACAGGCGGTGCGCAAGGCCAACCCGGACCTGGATTTCGACGTGGCCTCGAACCCCGAGTTCCTGCGCGAGGGCGCGGCGATCGAGGATTTCATGAAACCCGACCGCGTGGTCGTGGGGGTGCAGTCGCAACGCGCGGCGGAGGTGATGGAGGACATCTATCGCCCGCTTTACCTGCGCGAGTTTCCAATCCTGGTCACCGACCTGGAAAGCGCCGAGATGATCAAATACGCGGCGAACGCCTTTCTGGCCACCAAGATCACCTTCATCAACGAGATCGCGGCCTTGTGCGAACGCACCGGCGCGGACGTCAAGCAGGTCAGCCGGGGCATGGGCCTTGACGGGCGGATCGGCAACAAGTTCCTGCATGCCGGCCCGGGTTATGGCGGCAGCTGCTTTCCCAAGGACACCCGCGCGCTGGCCCGGACGGGGCAGGAATACGGCGTGCCGCTGCACATCACCGAGGCGGTGATCGCCGTCAACGAAGAGATGAAGCGGCGGATGATCGACAAGCTGCTGGATCTTTGCGAGGGCAGCTTCAACGGCAAGACCATCGCGGTGCTGGGGGCGACGTTCAAGCCCAACACCGACGACATGCGCGAGGCGCCGTCGCTGACCATCGTACCCGCGCTGGTGGGCGGCGGGGCCAAGGTGCGGATCTGCGACCCGCAGGGCGAGCGCGAAGGCACCGAGCGCCTGCCGGGCGTGCAATGGGTCGAGAACGCCTACAAGGCGGTGGGCAATGCCGACCTGGTGGTGATCCTGACGGAATGGAACGAGTTCCGGGCGCTGGACCTGAAGCGGATCGCGCGGCGGATGAACGTGGCGCGGATGGCGGATTTGCGGAACATCTATTCGGTCAAGGATGCCAAGCGGGCCGGTTTCGTCGCCTATGACAGCGTGGGACGCACGGCGTTCGAGCGCAAGCCCGAGGCGGAAGAAGCCGCCGAATAGGTCAGCCGCCCAGTTCGGCCCGCGCCACGGCGACCCAGAAGGCCGCGCCGTGCGCGAGGGCCGCGTCATTGAAGTCGTAATCCGCCGAATGCAGGGGGCGGGCGTGCGGCCCTTCGGTGCCGTTGCCCATCAGCACAAAGCAGCCCGGGCGCGTGGCGGCCATCTCGGCGAAATCCTCGGAAAAGAGTTTCGGCGGGCAGGCGTTGTCCATCGGTGCGCCGATGGACTGCGCCGCGGCGGTGGCGGCGGCGACAGGCTCGGGCGCGTTGATCGTGGGGCGGAAGATCGTGTCGTAGCTAACAGTGCCCGTGACGTCATGGGCGGCGCAGATACCATCGACGATGCGGCGCATTGCGGTCTCGATCCGGGCGTTGACCTCGGGCGTGAGCGCCCGGGCGTCGCCGGTGAGGGTGGCGCGGCCGGGCAGGACGTTGCGCTTGCCGTCTGTTTCGAACCCGGTGACCGAGACGACGCCGTTCTGCGCCGGGTCGAGTTTGCGCGAGACGATGGTTTGCAGGGCGCCGACGATTTCGGCGCCGATGGTGATCGCATCGGCGCCCATGTGAGGCAGGGCGGCGTGGCCGCCGCGTGCCTCGATGGTGATCTCGAAAAGCGCCTCGCTTGCCGTGATGGGACCTGTGCGCGTGGCGAAGCGGCCCACGGGCATACCAGGAATGTTGTGCATACCGTAGACGGTCTCGACGTCGAAGCGATCAAAGATGCCGTCGGCGATCATGGCGGCGGCGCCCTGGCCGTGCTCCTCGTTCGGCTGGAAGAGGAAGACGATGCGGCCCGAGAGGTCATCGGCTTCGGCCAGCGCCTTTGCCGCGCCGAGGGCCATTGTGGTGTGGCCGTCATGGCCGCAGGCGTGCATCTGGCCGGGAACCTCCGAGTGATGGGTAAAGCCGTTCTGCTCGGTGATGGGCAGCGCGTCCATGTCGGCGCGGATGGCGATGGTGCGGCTGCCGTTGCCCTTTTGCAGGATGCCGACGACGCCGGACCGGCCGATGCCGGTGTGGACCTCCAGCCCGAAGCCGCGCAGCAGGTCGGCGACGCGGGCGCTGGTGCGGGGCAGGTCGAAGCCCAGTTCCGGCATCCGGTGAAAGGCGTGGCGCCAATCGGTCATCCGCGCGGGGAGGTCGGGCGGGAGGGTCATGACCCCGGCAGCACGAGAATGGCGCGGAAGTCGTTGACGTTGGTCAGCGTCGGGCCGGTCACGACCTGATCGCCGATGCGCCCGAAGAAGCCATGGGCGTCGTTGATGGCGAGCGCGTCGGCGGCGTCGGGGGCTTTCGTGAGTGTGTCGGGAGCGATCACGGCGCCCGCGACCTCTGCCGCGCCGTCGACGCCGTCGGTGTCGCAGGCCAGCGCGTGGATGCCGGGTGCGCCGTTAAGCGCGAGCGCGAGGGCGAGGCAGTATTCGGCGTTGGGCCCGCCGATGCCGTTGCCGCGCCGGGTCACGGTGAGTTCGCCGCCCGACAGGAGGAGGACGGGTTTGTCGCCCTGTACCTTGCGTGCGAGGGCGGCGTGGTCGGCGGCAACGTCGCGGGCCTCGCCTTCGACGGCGTCGCCGAGGATTTGCACCTCGATCCCCTCGGCCTTTGCGATTTCGGCGGCGGCGGCCAGCGATTGCGAGGGGGCGGCGTAGATCAAGTTTTCCACGGTCGAGAGGCGCGGGTCGTCGGGAGGCAGGGGGTTGCCGCCCGCGTTCAGGTAGTCGGTGATTGAGGGCGAGGGCGTGACGTTCCAGCGGGCCAGCGTTTCCAGCGCGCGGGCCGGGGTGCCGGTGTCGCCGACGGTGGGGCCGCTGGCGATGTCGCTGGGGTTGTCGCCGGGCACGTCGGAGATCAGAAGCGCGACCATCTTGGCCGGGTACGCGGCGGCGGCGAGCTTGCCGCCCTTGACCGCCGAGATCTGCTTGCGGATGCCGTTGATGGCGCCGATGGGCGCGCCGGAGGCCAGCAGCGCGTCGGTGAGTGCCTGTTTTTCGGTGAGAGTGATCCCCTCGGCGGGCGCACAGAGGAGAGCGGAGCCGCCGCCGGAGATCAGCGCCAGAACGGTGTCGCCTTCGCCGCAGCTGTCCAGCAGGGCGAGCATCCGGCGGGTGGCGTCGACGCCGGCCTGATCCGGGACCGGATGCGCGGCCTCGACGATCTCGATGCCTTCGCAGGGGCGGGCATAGCCGTACCGGGTGATCACCAGCCCCTCGCAGGGGCCATAGGCGGCCTCGACCGCCTCGGCCATGCGGGCGCTGGCCTTGCCTGCGCCGATCACCACCAGCCGGCCCTCGGGACGGGGCGGCAGGTGGGCGGCTAGGCTTTGCATCGGGTCGGCCACTTCCACGGCGCGATCAAAGAGGCGGCGCAGGAAGCTGTCGGGGTCTTGCATGAGGCGCTCCGGGTCTTGTTGTTGACGCAGCGTAGCGCGGTGTGCGGCGCGTGCAAGCACAGCCTGCCCAGCTTGACAAAACCGGGGTCAGAGGCGACAGACGCGGGCATGTGGATGACCTTTCTCCAGGTGGGCCTTGGCGGCGCCATAGGCTCGATGCTGCGCTTCGGCGTGGGGCAGGCGGTGGCGCGTCACGTCGCTGGCGGGTTCCCGTTGGGGGTGCTGCCGGTGAACATCCTGGGGTCGTTCGTGATGGGGATGGTGGTGATCTATACGTTCGAAAAGGACCTGACGCAGTTGAACCCCTTTTTGATGGCGGGGGTACTTGGCGGATTCACGACCTTCTCGGCCTTTTCGCTGGAGGCGTTCACCTTGTACGAGCGCGGCGCGGTCGGCACGGCGGCGCTTTACGTGGTCGCCTCCGTCGCCTTGTCGGTGCTCGGGCTGGCACTGGGCGTCTGGCTGGCGCGGGGGATCTGGGCATGAGCGGCGTGCAGACATTGACGGTCGAGCCCGGCGAGGGCGACCAGCGGCTGGACCGCTGGCTGCGGCGGCGGTTTCCGCACGTGGCGCAGGGCCGGATCGAGAAGATGTGCCGCAAGGGCGAGCTGCGCGTCGATGGCGGTCGGGTCAAGGCAAACACGCGGCTGGAAGAGGGTCAGCAGGTGCGCGTGCCGCCCCTGCCGGAGCCGGGCGAGGTGGAAAGCGCGCCTGTCGAGAAACAAAAGACGAAGATTTCGGACGCCGACGCGAAAATGATCCAGGACGCGGTGATCTACAAAGACGATCACATCATCGCGCTGAACAAGCCGCCGGGCCTGCCGGTGCAGGGAGGCAGCAAGCTCACGCGCCATGTTGACGGGCTGGCCGATGCTTTGCGTTTCGGTTTGGACGATGCGCCGCGGCTGGTGCACCGGCTGGACAAGGACACGTCCGGCGTTCTGATCCTGGCGCGGACACGGGCGATGGCGGCGGCGATGACGCAGGCGATCCGGCACCGCGAGACGCGCAAGATCTACTGGGCCGTGGTGGCCGGTGTGCCGACGCCCTATCTGGGCGAAATCAAATACGGGCTGGTCAAGGCCGGGGGGCATGGCGCGCGCGGCGAGGGCGAAAAGATGGTCTGCATCCATCCCGGAGAGGTGGACCGCACCCAGGGCGCCAAGCGGGCGATCACGCAATATGCCACGCTCTACCGGGTCGCCAGCCGGGCCGCGTGGGTGGCGATGGAGCCCATTACCGGGCGGACGCACCAGTTGCGCGCGCATATGGCCGAAATAGGGCACCCGATTGTGGGCGACGGCAAGTATGGCGGGTCCAGCCAGGAGAACCTGGGTGATGGCTGGGGGGCGAAGCTGGGCGGGATCATCTCGAACAAGCTGCACCTGCACGCGCGAACCATGGCGTTCGAGCATCCGGTGACGAAAAAGCCCGTGGTGATCGACGCCGAGTTGCCCGAGCACATGGCCAACACGTTCGAGACGCTGGGCTGGACGCCCGACCTGGCCGCTGACGACCCGTTCGAGGCGCTGCGATGAGCGCGCTGCGGCTGGTGATCTTCGACGTGGATGGCACGCTGGTCGACAGCCAGGCGGATATCGTCGCGGCGATGAGCCATGCCTTTGCGCGGGCCGAGCGGGACGCACCGACGCGCGAGGCGATCCTTTCGATTGTCGGGCTGTCGCTGGACCGGGCCATCGCGGTGCTGGCACCGGACGTGGATGCCGGAACGCAAGGCCGCATGGTGGAATGGTACAAGGAAGCCTACATTGCCTTGCGGGCCGAGATCGGGGCAGCGCAATCCTCACCGCTCTATCCCGGGGCGCGGGAGGTTCTGGAGGCGCTCAACGCGCAGCCCGAGACATTGCTGGGCGTGGCGACGGGCAAGTCGCGGCGGGGGCTGGACAAGCTGCTGGAGGGGCATGGGCTGGAAGGCATGTTCATCACCCAGCAGGTCAGCGACCATCATCCGTCGAAACCGCACCCGTCGATGATTCGCGCGGCCCTTTCCGAGACCGGGCTGGAGCCGCATCAAGCGGTGATGATCGGCGACACGAGTTTCGACATGGAGATGGCCGCCGCCGCTGGCGTTGCGGGCATCGGCGTCGGCTGGGGGTATCACCCGCGCGCGGCGCTGGGCGCGGCGCGGCACGTGATCGACAGCTTCGACGCCCTGCCGCCCCTGTTGCAGCAGATATGGGAGACGGCGGCATGAGCGAGTGGAAGGCCAAGCGGTTCTGGAAAGAGGCCGCGGTGGTCGAAGACGAAGGCGGCTATGGCATCCGGCTGGACGGGCGGGCGGTCAGGACGCCGGCCAAGGCCGCGATGATCGTGCCGACGCGCGCGCTGGCCGAAGCGGTCGCTGCCGAATGGGACGCGCAGGAGGATCTGATCCAACCCGGCACGATGCCGGTCACACGCTCGGCCAACGCGGCCATCGACAAGGTACGGCATCAGCATGCCGAGGTGGCTGACATGCTGGCGGGATACGCCGATACGGACCTGCTGTGCTATCGCGCGGACAGCCCCGACAGCCTTGTCCGGCGGCAGGCGGAGGCGTGGGATCCGCTGCTGGACTGGGCGGAGGCGCGCTATGGGGCGCGGCTGGTCCCGGTGGCGGGCGTGATGCACCGCCCGCAGGAGGCTGGCGCACTGGCACAATTTTCAGCAGAAGTGCACGCGATGGACAATTTCACCCTCACGGCGTTTCACGATCTTGTGGGGTTGTCGGGGTCGCTGGTCATCGGCCTTGCGGCGCTGGAGGAGGCGCGCCCCGCCGAAGATCTGTGGGAGCTGTCGCGCCTCGACGAGCGCTGGCAGGAAGAACAATGGGGCATAGACGACGAGGCGCGCGCCGTGGAGGCGGTGAAACGGGCCGAATTCCTTCATGCCAAGAGGTTCAGCGCCCTGAGCGCGGCGCCGAAGTAGAGAGAAAAACATCGGTTTCCCAAACGGAAGCATTGGCCTGAAACCATCGTTTTTCGTGACACGGGTCTTGACGTTCAGGAATGAATCCACTCACACTTATGCACACTGACGTGGGGGGAACCCCTTTCACAGTATCGCTCCGGTCCGCTTGGGCCGACCAAACCGCCCTCGATCGGGCGGATACATCAGGAAGAGGTAAACATGAAAAAATCCGTATTTCTAGGCGCGCTGACGGTGGCCGGCCTTACGGCTGGCGCAGCTGCGGCCGCGACGCTTGACGATGTCAAGGCTCGCGGCACGCTGAACTGCGGCGTGACCACCGGCCTGGTCGGCTTTGCCGCCCCGGATTCCAACGGGAACTGGGATGGCTTCGACGTCGGCGTTTGCCGTGCTGTCGCCGCCGCCGTGCTGGGGGATCCGCAAGCGGTCGAATTCGTGCCCACCACCGGCAAGACGCGCTTTACCGCGCTGGCCTCGGGCGAGATCGACATGCTGGCCCGGAACACGACCTGGACCTTCTCGCGCGATGTCGACCTGAAGTTCGAATTCGTCGGCGTGAACTACTACGACGGTCAGGGCTTCATGGTTCCCAAGGAGCTGGGCGTGTCCTCGGCCAAGGATCTGGACGGCGCGACCGTCTGCATCCAGACCGGCACCACGACCGAGCTGAACCTGGCGGACTATTTCCGCAAGAACAGCATGAACTACGAGCCGGTTCCGATCGAAACCAACGCCGAAGCGCAGCAGCAATACCTGGCTGGCGCATGTGACGTCTACACCACCGACGCCTCGGGCCTGGCCGCGACGCGCGCCGCGTTCGAAGATCCGTCGGCGCACGTGCTGCTGCCCGAGATCGTCTCGAAAGAGCCGCTGGGCCCGCTGGTCCGTCACGGTGACAACGAGTGGGGTGACGTGGTTCGCTGGACCCTGAACGCGCTGATCGCGGCCGAAGAACTGGGCGTCACCAGCGCCAACATCGCCGACATGGCATCGACCGCCGGCGACAGCCCGGAGATCAACCGTCTGCTCGGCACCGAGGGCAACCTTGGCGAGATGCTGGGCCTCGAGGCCGACTGGGCCGTGAAGGCTATCTCGGCCGGCGGCAACTACGGCGAGCTCTTCGAGAAGAACATCGGTGAGACCACGCCGATCGGTCTGGCGCGCGGCCTGAACGCGCAGTGGACCGATGGTGGCCTGCTGTACTCGCCGCCGTTCCGCTAAGATACCAAGTCGAAGGGCGCGGATCACTCCGCGCCCTTCGCACATAATAACCAGGGACAGGCCCAACCGCGCAAAAGCGCACACAATAATCCGGGCCGCCAACGGGGACACTTCAGATGACAATAATGACCGACCCTCAACAGGAGTCGTTTCGACCATCTATGCTGTTGAACGATACGCGCTATCGTTCCTACACCTTCCAGTTCATCGCCCTGATGGTGCTGATCGGGATCATCGCTTACCTGGGCTACAACCTTGTGCTCAACCTGCGGGCTGCGGGTCTGAACATCAGTTACGAATTCCTGGGCGAGCCGGCGGGGTACGACATCAACCAGACGCTGGTCGAGTACACCAGCCGCAGTTCGCACCTTACGGCGGCCATCGTCGGCATTCTGAACACGCTCTTGGTGGCGTTCCTGGCCTGTGCCACGGCGACGATCTTCGGCGTGATCGCGGGCGTGTTGCGGCTGTCGAACAACTGGCTGATCCGCAAGCTGATGTCGGGCTATGTCGAGGCGTTCCGGAACGTGCCGGTGCTGATCTGGATCATCATCATCTTCACGATCATGACCGCCGTCCTGCCCGCGCCGAGCGCGTTTCGCGGAGATGACCCGGACGCGTCGATGATCCTGGGATCGGTCGCCTTCACCAACCGCGGCGTCTATGTGCCGATGCCGGTCTGGGGGCCGGGGTCGATGGTGGTCGTGGTAACGTTCATCCTGTCGGTCATCGGGGTCTTCGCCTATCGCCGCTATGCCAAGAAGCTGCTTTATGCCACGGGCAAGCTGTTGCCGATGGGCTGGCCGTCGCTGGCGATCCTGTTCGTGCCGTCGATCCTGGTGTTCTTCATCATGGGGCAGCCGATCACTCTGGATTTCCCGGAACTGGGCGGCTTCAACTTTCGCGGCGGCCTGCAGATCGGGGCACCGTTGATCGCGCTGTGGTTCGCGCTGTCGATCTATACCGGCGCCTTCATCGCGGAGAACGTCCGCGCGGGTATCCTGGCCGTCAGCAAGGGCCAGACAGAAGCGGCGGCAAGCCTGGGCCTGCGTCCGCGCCGGATCATGAATCTGGTGATTCTGCCGCAGGCGCTGCGGGTGATCATCCCGCCGCTGATTTCGCAGTATCTGAACATCACCAAGAACTCTTCGCTGGCGATTGCGGTGGGCTATGCCGACATCACCGCCACGCTGGGGGGCATCACGCTGAACCAGACGGGCCGCGCCATCGAATGCGTGCTCTTGCTGATGCTGTTCTACCTGCTGATCAGCCTCGGGATCTCTGCGGTGATGAACATTTACAACAACGCGGTGCGGTTGAAGGAGCGCTGAGATGTCTGATACACATGCAGAATCCGTCGCTTATGTCCGCGACTCCATGCTGCCGGAATCGCCGCCCCCGGCGGCGGAAACCGGTGTCACCAAGTGGATGAAGCAGAACCTGTTCGCGACGATCCCCAACTCGGTGCTGACCGTGGCGGCGATCGTCGTGATCTATTTCCTGCTGGCCGCGACGCTGCCCTGGATCCTGAACGGGATCTGGAACGCGACGTCGATCCGGGAATGCCGCGAAATCCTGGACGGTGCGACCGGGGGCTGTTTCGCGGTGCTGAGCGACCGCTGGAACCAGCTTTTGTTCGGGTTCAAGTATCCCAGCACGGAATACTGGCGCCCGGCGCTGGCCTTCCTGCTGCTGTTCGTGGCGGCGGCGCCGGTGATGTTCTTCAAGTACCTGCCGCGGCAGATGCTGCTGTTCACCGGCGTTTACCCCTTCCTGGCATTCTGGCTGATCTGGGGCGGGTCCATCGTGCCGCCGCTGTTGCTGCTGCTTGGGTTCGTCGCGGCCTATGTCGCGTTCAAGGCGCTGGAAAAGCGGGGCTTCGGCGTCGCGGTGCTGGGGGGCCTCGGGGTGCTTGTCGTCGCGATCCTCCTGGCGGGCAGCATCGGCAAGATCGAGGTGCTGCGGCTGGAGCAGGTGCCGTCGCGCGACATGGGGGGCTTCATGCTCAACATGATCCTCGGCACGGTCTGCGTTTCGCTGTCGATCCCGATCGGCATCGCGCTGGCGCTGGGGCGGCAATCGGACATGCCGATCATCAAGTGGATTTGCGTCGTTTTCATCGAGTTCATCCGGGGCGTGCCGCTGATCACGCTTCTGTTCGTGGCGAACGTGGTGCTGGCCTATTTCCTGCCGCCGGGCACGACATTCGACCTGATCATCCGCGTGATCATCATGATCACCGCCTTCGCGTCGGCCTATATCGCCGAGGTGATTCGCGGGGGTCTGGCGGCGCTGCCGCGCGGGCAGTACGAGGCGGGCGACAGCCTTGGGCTGGACTATGCCCAGGCGATGCGGCTGATCATCCTGCCGCAGGCGCTGAAGATCTCGATCCCGGGCATCGTCAACGTGGCGGTGGGCCTGTTCAAGGACACCACGCTGGTCTCGGTCATCTCGATGTTCGACCTTGTCGGCATGATCCGGGGTCCGATCCTGGCCTCGACCGACTGGAACGGGGTCTACTGGGAGCTGTTCGGGTTTGCCGCGCTTCTGTTCTTCGTCGTCTGTTATGGCGTGTCTCAATATTCGCAGTGGCTTGAGCGCGAGCTCAACACTGATCACAGGTAAGGGAAGGGTTATCCATGGCGGAAACCGCTCAAATGCAGGTCTCGGACGAAATCGCGATCCGGATCGAGAACATGAACAAGTGGTACGGCACGTTCCACGTGCTGCGCGACATCGACCTGTCGGTGCACCGGGGCGAGCGCATCGTCATCGCGGGGCCGTCCGGGTCGGGCAAGTCGACGCTGATCCGGTGCATCAACGCGCTGGAAGAGCACCAGAAAGGCCGGATCGAGGTGGACGGGACGGTGCTGTCCTCGGACATCAAGAACATCGACAAGATCCGGTCCGAGGTCGGGATGGTGTTCCAGCACTTCAACCTGTTCCCGCACCTGACGATCCTGGAGAACTGCACGCTGGCGCCGATCTGGGTACGCAAGATCCCCAAGCGTCAGGCCGAGGAAACGGCGATGCATTTCCTTGAAAAGGTGAAGATCCCCGAACAGGCGGACAAGTATCCCGGGCAACTGTCGGGCGGTCAGCAGCAGCGGGTCGCCATCGCGCGGTCGCTGTGCATGAAGCCACGGATCATGCTGTTCGACGAACCCACGTCTGCGCTTGACCCCGAGATGATCAAGGAAGTGCTCGACACGATGGTGAGCCTTGCCGAGGAAGGCATGACGATGCTGTGCGTAACCCATGAGATGGGCTTTGCCCGGCAGGTGGCGAACCGGGTGATCTTCATGGACCAGGGCCAGATCGTGGAACAGAACGAACCCGAAGAGTTCTTCAACAACCCGAAAAGCGACCGGACGAAGCTGTTCCTCAGCCAGATCCTGGGGCACTGATCGGGGGCCTTCGGGGCCCTACACCCAAACGCGCCGCCGGGCCTGCAGCACCTGCACCCGGCGGCGTATTTCGTTTTGCACGGGGCCATGGCGGGGCGTGTCGCGGAGCGTTTCGACGAGGTGATCGGGCCGGTCGCCGCGCTGGCGGGTCCAACTGAGCGCCGCGAGGACCGACCGCGCCCGTTCCGGCAGGCGGTCGGGTATTTCGAAACCATTGAGCGTAGCCCAGACGCCGGACCAGAGCCGGCCCACGGTCCACGGGTTGTATCCGCCCCCGCCAAGGACCAGCAGGCGAGGTGCCATCTGTTTCATGGCCGTGATGACTTGCCAGTGCGCATTGTTGGACAGGGCCAGACGGGCGAGAGGATCTTCAAGTACGGCGTCCGCCCCGCATTGCAGCACGATGACCTCCGGGCGCCAGTCCTGAACGGCGGGCAGGAGGATCTCGTCGCGCAGCAAGGCGAAATCGTCGTCATGGGTGCCGCGCGGCAGGGGCAGGTTGATGGCGTGGCTGCCCGCGCGGTCGTCGAGCGCGCCGGTGAAGGGCCAGCGGGCCTCTTCGTGGGTCGAGATCATCAGCACGCGCGGATCGCCTTGAAAGGCGGCGGCGACGCCGTCGCAGTGATGCGCGTCGATATCGACATAGGCGATGCGGGTGAGCCCCTGTGCGAGGAAGGCCTTGATGGCCAGAACCGGGTCGTTGAGGTAGCAAAAGCCGGCGGCGTGGTCGGCCATGCCGTGATGCGTGCCGCCGCCCGGGTTGTAGACGATGCCGCCCTGCGCCAGCAGGTCCGCCGCCAGAAGCGACCCGCCTGCGGCGGTGGCCGGGCGGCGATAGATCTCGGGGAAGATCGGGTTGGAGAGGGTTCCGATCTGGTGGCGGGTCCGGGTGGCCTCGTCGATAGTGCGGAGCGCCTCGGCCTGTTGCAGGGCTGTGATATAGGCGGGCGTGTGAAACCGGGTCAGCGCGGCAGGTTTGGCCCGAGGGCTGACGCGGAACTGCGTGCGGGGCAGCCAGCCCATCGCGCGGCAGAGGTCCATCACCGTGGGCACGCGCGGGATGCTGAGCGGGTGGCGCGCGCCGTAACTGGAGCCACGATAGATCTCGGACCCGATGAAGACCGGATGCAACGCGGCGTCGGTCACTCGATGAGGTCGCGCGGCGTCACGAAGGCCTCGAACCTGCCGGTGCCCGGTTGGAGCGCGTTCCAGTCGTCGATATCGAACCGCGCCACGAGGGTCGCGCCCGTGGGGTAGTCCTCGAACCGGGGATGGTCGGGCTGTGCCAACATCAGGTCGCGGGCAAACCAGGCGATGCCGGGGTTGTGGCCCAGCATCAGGACGGTCTGGCCGGTGGCACGGGTTCTGAGCGTCTTGAGCATGTCGCCGGAACCGGCGTGATAAAGCTGATCCAGCACCTGGCGGTCGCAATCGATCCCGAGCCTTTGCAGGGTTTCGACCGTGCGCGCCGAGGAGGACACCAGCGCCTCGTCCACGACGATGGTCTGGCTGCGCAACCAGTCGCCAAGGGCATCGGCCGAGAGCTTGCCGCGCTTGTTCAGCGGGCGGTCATGGTCGTCGAGGCCGGGGTCGCCCCAGCTTGATTTGGCGTGACGCATCAGGACGAGACGTCTCATTTGAAGGCCCTCATGTGAAAGGCGGACTGGTCTTCCAGCCGCCCATAGGATTGGCTGACCGGGCAGGCTCGGCGCACGGCGCATCCTTTTGACATACAATCATTTTCGGGTCTGTCCAGATCTGCCTTGCAGGCGGCGATGTCGTAGGAGCCGCTGGCAAAGGCATCGACGGGACAGGCGGTCAGGCAAGGCCGGGCGACACAGCTGTCGCAAGGGTTGGGCGGAGGCGCGGGTGTTGCGAGCCTGTCGGCAAAGCCGAGCGCCCCGCGATACGAGACCATCAGGCCAGCTGTATCGTGCACCAACAGGCCCACCGGAGAGGAATGCGCCCGCCCGCTGGCCTTTGCCCAGGCGATGAACGGCTGGAACGGCGGGCCGCCGAAAGGAAAGAACGCGGTCGCCCGTAGCGCGTGTGCAAGGTCGCCGATCACGCGGGACGACCAGCGGTCCATCGGGTCCGGCGCCCTGTCGGCATATTCCGGCGATGCGGTGAAGGCGGGCCAGAAGCCGGGCTCGCGCGGGCCGAGCAGCACGAGGGTGCCGATGCCCTCGGGTGTCTCTGGCCCGGTGACGGTACCGAAGACATCCAGGTGGTGCGGGGCGGCGGCCCGTGCGATGGTGTCGAGCGTCATCATTCGCGGAAGAACGGCAGGCCCAGCGACCAGCCAAGGCGCGTGGGGCGGTCATCCTGCCACTGAAGACCGATGGTCATGTCGTGGTGCCCCTTGGCCGGCTGCGCGATGTAGGTACCGAACATACGATCCCAGATCGACAGGGCGAAGCCGTAATTGCTGTCGTGTTCGCTGCGCTGGTCGGAATGGTGCACGCGGTGCATGTCGGGCGTCACCAGCACCTTGCGCAGGGCGGCGTCCAGCCCCAGCGGCAGCTTGATATTGGCGTGGTTGAACATGGCGGTGCCGTTGAGGATGATCTCGAACAGGATGATACCGAGCGCGGGCGGGCCGAGCAGGTAGACGAGCCCGATCTTGAGCAGCATCGAGAGCGCGATTTCGACGGGGTGAAAGCGGATCGCGGTGGTCACGTCGATATCGCGGTCGGCGTGGTGGACCCGGTGAATGCGCCAAAGAAGCGGCACCTTGTGGGTCACCAGATGTTGCGCCCAGATGGCAAGGTCGAAGATCAGCACGGTCAGCACCACGGCGATCCAGCCGGGGATGTCGATGGCGTTCATCAGGCCCCAGCCATTGGCCTCGGCATCCACGGCGGCGCCGACGGCCAGCAGCGGCAGGGCGAGCGCAAGGGCGCGCAGGGTCAGCGTGTCGAGGATGACGATGGCCCAGTTGGTGATCCAGCGCGTGTTGCGGGGCTGGGTGCGCACGCGTCGCGGCGCCCGGGCCTCGATCAGGGCCAGGACCGCGAAAAGCCCGATGAAGACGGACAGGCGGATCAGCAACTCGTTTTCCATGCGGTATATTTATTGCATCCGCATGTGTCCGCAAAGAGACGAAGGGTCACAACGCGGTGACGCGGTGTGCGGGCCTTACCCTGCCCGGATCAGCGAGCCGGAGCCGTGTTCGGTGTAAAGCTCTAGCAGCACGGCGTTATCCAGCCGCCCGTCGAGGATGACCACGCCGCGCACCCCGTAGGAGAGCGCGTCGAGCGCGGTTTCCGTCTTTGGGATCATGCCACCCGAGATGACCCCCTGGTCGGTCAGGGACTTGATCTGCGAGGCGGTGAGTTCGGTCAGGATATTGCCCTCGCCATCGCGCACGCCGTCCACATCCGTCAGCAAGAGCAGGCGGTCGGCCCGAAGTGCAGAGGCGATGGCCCCGGCGGCGGTGTCGCCGTTGATGTTGAAGGTCTCGCCATGGTGGCCCGCGCCGAGCGGGGCGATCACGGGAATGGCATCGTCGTGAAAGAGCGTGTGCAGGATCGACGGGTCGACCTTGTCGGGCGTGCCGACAAAACCGAGCTTGGGGTCGGTGGGCACGCAGGTGATGAGGCCCGCATCCTTGCCCGAAAGACCCACCGCCTTGCCGCCCTGGGCGTTGATCGCCTGCACGATGCGCTTGTTGACGCGGCCCGAGAGGACCATCTCGACCACTTCCATCGTGGCCTCGTCGGTGACGCGCTTGCCATTCACGAAATCGGACTTGATGTTCAGCTTTTCCAGCATCTGGTTGATCATCGGCCCGCCGCCATGGACGATCACCGGGTTCACGCCGACCTGCCGCATCAGCACCACGTCGCGGGCGAAGGTGGCCATCGCCACGTCGCTGCCCATGGCGTGGCCGCCCAGCTTGATCACGACGATGGCGTCGTCGTAGCGCTGAAGATAGGGCAGGGCCTCGCTGAGGGTGCGGGCGGTGGTGAGGTTGTCGCGGGTCATGTCTCGGGTCTTCATCGGCGGGATCCTTGTTCGGAGGCGTTATCACCGGACGGGCGCTGACGCGCAAGACTTTAGGTGGCCCCCACCCTGGCCCTCCCCTCGGGGGAGGGAAGCGGGAGTGCGGGCCGACCGCGCCTGAAGAGCGGTGTCGCCTGTTGCGGCGGTTGTGCCGTGAGTATTTCCGGCAAGAAAAAGCCGGGAGCGGTCCCGGATTATTCCAGCGTGGCGATGATGGCGCGCAGGGTGGCGATGCCGTCGCCCTTTTCCGAGGAGGTCAGGACGATCTCGGGGAATGCGGCGGCGTGGGTGGCAAGGCGGGTGCGCACCTGTGCCAGCATCTTGTCGCGTTCGGCGGGTTTGACCTTGTCGGCCTTGGTCAGCACGCATTGGAAGGTCACGGCGGAGCTGTCGAGCAGGGCCATGATCTCTTCGTCCACCGGCTTGATCCCGTGGCGGGCGTCGATCAGCACGAAGGCGCGGCGCAGGGTGGCGCGGCCCGAGAGGTACTGTTTCAGCAGCGCCTGCCATTTCTCGACCTTGGCCAGGGGGGCGTTGGCGTAGCCGTAGCCGGGCAGGTCGACGAGATAGCTCTGCCCGCCGAGGTCGAAATAGTTGATTTCCTGCGTGCGGCCGGGCGTGTTGGAGGCGCGGGCCAGCGCCTTGCGACCCGTCAGCGCATTGATCAGGCTGGATTTCCCGACATTGGATCGCCCGGCAAAACAGACCTCGGGGCGGTCGGCGGGGGGCAGGCCGGACATGGCCACGACGCCCTTGACGAAGGTGACCTCGCCGGCAAAGAGCTTGCGGCCCTGCTCGACGGAGGCCTCGCTGGCGGGCTCGGCCAGGGGGAACGGCAGCGCCATCAGACGGGCTCCACCCTGTCGCCGACACGGATGTCGCCCGAGCGCGTGACGGTCGCGTAGATGCCGAAATCCTGGTGCCCGAAGCGGGTGTTCAGCGTGCCGAGCGTGTCGGCGTCACGGTCGCCGGTCTGCGGGTTGGCGGTGGTGGCAAGGCAGCGCTTGATCGGTTCCCGTACACTCAGTTCGGCCTCGCCGATGCGCAGGGTCTGGCCGACCCAATCGAACTCCGCCCATGCGTCCAGCCCGGACAGGTGGATATTGCCGCGCCAGCGCAGGGGGGAGATGCCCTGGTGCATCGCGTCGGTCATGGCGTCGTTGGAGCCGAGGTTGATGAGGCTGATCGAGGGGTAGTCGGTGTCGGTCATGCCGCGCCCGGGCACGCGCACGAGCCGCGCCGACTGGGCGCGGTCGGCGGGCATGAGCGGGCGCACCCAGTCGAGAAAGGCGTCCTGGTCCTGTTCGGGATCGAAGGTCAGGTCGGGCCGGTCCGGATGGGTAAGCGTAACGCTGCCCGACTGCGCGTCCACGCGCGCCGAGATGGCCATGAGCGTGCCGGTCTTCGCCCCGCGCGAGAAGTTCGCGCAAGGCGCCCATTCGGTGCCGTCGGCCTTGGACATTTCGTGGGCGACCGCCCAGCGGCGGTCCCACGGCATGGTCCGGCCTTCGGTCAGGGTGACGGTGTCCAGCGCTTCGCGGCCGTGCCCCTTGATCGGGTGACGCCAGAGCGCTGCAACCGTCGCGATCATTTCTTTCCGTCCTCGGATTTCTTCTCGGGCGGGGCCTTTTTCTTGAAGCTGGACTTGATGTTGCCGAAGACGTCCGGCTTGTAGCCTTGGCTGCGCATGATCAGGTATTGCTGGCTGAAGGTGATCACGTTGTTGGCGATCCAGTAGACCACGAGGCCCGACGCGAAGCTGCCCAGCATGAACATGAAGACCCACGGCATCCAGGCAAAGATCATCTGTTGCGTCGGGTCGGTGGGGGCCGGGTTCAGTTTCTGTTGCAGCCACATGGACACGCCGAGGCAGAGCGGCAGGATGCCGATGAAGATCAGCGCCAGGATCGAGCCCGGTTCGGGCGCGGCCCAGGGCAGCAGACCCCAGAGATTGTAGAGCGACGACGGGTCGGGCGCCGAGAGGTCGCGAATCCACCCGATCCAGGGCGCGTGGCGCAGCTCGAGCGTGACGAAGATCACCTTGTAGAGCGAGAAGAAGATCGGGATCTGCATCAGGATGGGCAAACAGCCCGAGGCCGGGTTGACCTTTTCCTTGCGATAAAGCTCCATCATCTCCTTCTGGAGCTTCTGGCGGTCGTCGCCGGCGTTTTCCTTGATCTTCTCCATCTGCGGCTGAAGTTCCTTCATCTTCGCCATGGAGACATAGGACTTGTAGGCCAGGGGCAGCAGGATCGCCTTGATGATCAGGGTCAGCGCGATGATCGCCCAGCCCATGTTGCCGATCAGTTGGTTGAGGTTGTGCAGCAGCCAGAAGATCGGCTTCGTCAGGAAGAAGAACCAGCCCCAGTCGATCGAGTCGAGGAACTTGGTCACGCCTTCCTCGTTCTGGTAGTTGCGGATGGTTTCCCATTCCTTGGCACCGGCGAAAAGGCGCGTCTGGATGGTCACTTCCTGTCCCGGCGCGACGGTTTCGGTGCGCTGCTTGATATTGGTCTGGTAGATGTTGCGATTGGTGTCCTGGAAGGTCGAGAAGGTCGATCCTTCGGCCTGGCCGGGGATCAGTGCGGTCATCCAGTAGTGGTCGGTGAAACCGGACCAGCCGGCCTCTTGCAGGGCGATGTTCTCGTGCGCGCCGGCGGGTTCGAAATCATCGTAGTCGATCTCGCGCAGCTCGCCGTCGGTCAGGCTGATGCCGCCTTCGTGCAAAATGAAGAAGTTCTTGAGGTCCGGCGGCAGGCCGTGGCGGGCGAGGATGCCGTAGGGGGCGACCGAGGCGGCGCTGTCGCCGGTGTTTTGCACGGATTGCGCGACGTTGAACATCGAGCGGTCATCGACGGACATTTCGCGGCGGAACGTCAGGCCGGCGCCGTTGTCCCAGGTCAGCACCAGCGGGTTTCCGGGTGTCAGCGGACCATCGGATTCGACGTCCCAGACGGTGTTGGCGCCGGGAACCTGATCCGGGGTCAGGCCGCTGCCGGGCGCCCAGCCGAAGAGCGCGTAATAGGCCCGGTTGGTGCCGGCGGGCGACAAAAGCGTGACGATGGGCGCGTCCGGCTCGAGCGTCTCGCGATATTTCTTGAGTTGCAGGTCGTCGATGCGACCGCCGCGCAGCGAGATCGTGCCTTGCAGCGTGGGCGTGTCGATTTCGACGCGCGGCGTGTCGTCGGGCTCTGCTTCGGCCTGTTGCGCCTCGGGGGTCGCGGCGGTGTCGCCGGCCGTGCTGGGGACGGTGGCCGTATCGCCCGCAGGCTCTGACGGGGCGGTGCCGGTCTCGGTCGTGGAGGTGCTGGTGGTGGTTGCCTCGGGGGCCTCTTCCGGTTCCGGCGGTGGGAACACAAGGAACCAGACAAGGATTACCAACAGGCTGAGGCCCGTCGCCAGCAGAAGATTGCGGTTCTGTTCGTCCATCGTCGATGGCCACCCGTGCATGTTGTCTCGCTTGGGGCGTTCAACAGAGTGCGGGGGCAAAGGTCAAGGGGTCTGGAAAGATTCCTGACGCGGCGGAGCGTCCTATCCGGCGTTGCGCCCGATGGACGGAGGCGTCTGGACCCGGCCCATGTGGTCGGTGATCCAGTCGGCGGTCCGGGCGACGGGCATGGGCCGGGCGATGCCGAAGCCCTGGACGTGGCCGACACCCAGTTGGGCCAGCATCGCGTGCTCGCCGGCCGTTTCCACGCCTTCGGCGATGGTTTCCAGGTCGAGCTGTTCGGCCATCAACTGGATCGCGTTGACCAGGCGTTGCTGTTGCAGGTCGCAGTCCAGTCTCTTGACGAAGGAGCGGTCGATCTTGAGCCGATGGACCGCGAACCGGCGGATCGAGGAAATCGACGCATGGCCGGTGCCGAAATCATCGAGGTCGATCCGGCACCCGAGCTTGGCCATCTGGCTGATATTGCGCACGATCATGTCGTCGGGAGAGTAGGCGACGACCGTTTCGAGGATTTCGACGGTCAGCCGGGACGGGGCGATATCGTGGCGGTCCAGTTCCCAGGTCAGCCGGTCGACGAGTTTGGGATCGCGCAGCTCGTCCGCGCAGAAATTGACGCCGACCTGCGGGATGTCAAAGCCCGCGGCGTCCCAGGATTTGAGCGCATCGAGCGCGTCGCGCAGGATGCGCATCCCGAGAATGTCGGCCTTGCCCATCTTCTGCAGCACCGGCAGAAACTCTGCCGGGGGGATCAGGCCGCG
This sequence comes from Roseovarius sp. THAF8, assembly GCF_009363735.1. NCBI lineage: Bacteria > Pseudomonadati > Pseudomonadota > Alphaproteobacteria > Rhodobacterales > Roseobacteraceae > Roseovarius > Roseovarius sp. THAF8. The sequence continues at coordinate 2,594,633 of NZ_CP045410.1, forward strand.
CACGGGATGGTCCCAGCGGGCCAGCGCCTCGAACCCGGAAATGCCGCCCGTATCGGTGGAAATCTGCGGCTGGAACCAGGCGTTGATCTGTCCGTCGGCCAAGGCGGTCAGAACCTCTGTCGCGTGGGTTTCCGGCACGGCGGCAATGTGGCGCAGTTCGGGGCTGTAGGCGCGGATGGCGGATGGCGCGTGGCGTCGCGCCTCGATCAGGGCGAGGCCGGCGGCATCGGATAGCTCGCGCCCGGAGGCATCGGGCAGGAAACTGTCCAGGCAGAAGCCGACGGAGGCGGAGAGGTAGATCGTGGCGGCATCCACCGAGATCGGTTCCTCCGCCGCGGCCTGCAGGCGCGTGGCCAATTTCAGGCCGATCTCGGAATCGAGCTGCCGGATGGGGGCCAGCACGATGCCGAACTGCCCGCTGGAGAGGGCGATGAGCGTGTCGTGGTCCCGCAGAACGCTGGCAAGGCGATCCGCGATGCAGCTCTGTACCCGATCCGCCGCCGCCTGGCCGTGCCGGTCGAGCAGGGTTCCGAAATCGTCGACCTCGACGATGACGCAGCCCGTTCTGCGCAGGCAATTGCGCGCGATATCAAGGGTTTCCTGCAAAACCTGTTCAAATTGATCGGGACGGTTCGGCGGCGTTTTGCAAGGTGTCGAATGGCGCAGCCACGCCAGGCCCAGCGGCACGATCAAGGCCGTCGCCAGCAGCAGGGGTTCGCCGCCCAGCCAGAAACCGCCAAGCACCAGCGCCGGCAGGAAGGCCAGCGCCTGCGGTCCCGTCAGAACCGCGGCCAGGGAATAGCGAAGGGAGGTCACGTACTGGCGCAAGGACAGGATCCCGTGTGCGAAACAATCGCCTGGACGCTATCCCCAGTTGTTCAATAGCCCCTTAACGCAACTGCGGCATCTCTTCGTCTTCTCTGTCGAATTTTATCGATTCGCGCGTAAGACCTTTGAAGTCGAAGAGTTTCGGGTCGAGCAGATGCGACGGGCGCGCATTCATCAGGGCGCGGAACATAACCTGGCGGCGGCCGGGGCTGTTGGCTTCCCAGCCGTCGAGGATCTGCTTGACCTGCTGGCGCTGCAAGCCGTCCTGCGAGCCGCAGAGATCGCAGGGAATGATCGGGTAGTCCATCGCGCGGGCGAAGCGGTCGCAATCGGCCTCGGCCACGTGGGCGAGGGGGCGATAGACGAACAAATCGCCCTCTTCATTCACCAGCTTGGGCGGCATGGTGGCGAGGCGTCCGCCGTGAAAGAGGTTCATGAAGAAGGTTTCGAGAATATCGTCGCGGTGATGCCCCAGCACGACGGCGGAACAGCCTTCCTCGCGCGCGATGCGGTAAAGATGTCCGCGTCGCAGGCGGGAACAGAGCGCACAATAGGTGCGTCCGGCGGGAACCTTGTCGACGACGACGGAATAGGTGTCCTGGTACTCGATCCGGTGGGGCACGCCCATGTCTTCGAGGAACTTGGGCAGGACGGTCGCCGGAAAGCCGGGCTGACCCTGGTCGAGGTTGCAGGCCAGGATGTCGACCGGCAGAAGGCCGCGCCACTTCAGCTCGTGCAGGACGGCCAGCAGGGTGTAGCTGTCCTTGCCGCCGGACAGGCAGACCAGCCAGCGGGAGTCCTTTTCAACCATGCCATATTGTTCGATCGCCTCGCGGGCCTGGCGCACGACACGTTTGCGCAGCTTGCGGAACCCCGTGGTTTTCGGAGCACCGGCAAAGAGCGGATGGATATCGTCGGCATCGTCGAGCATCGCCCGCGATGTACCCGGAACGACGCGCAGCGGCAAGCGGTGTTGCACGACCGGAAGCTGGTCGATTCCTGCAAAAGCGGATCGTTTTTCGGAATCGACCAGCCGATGCCGCGGTGAGTGGTGTAGACTGTTCATAGATTATGGAGATGGCTCATGCTGGCGGAGACCGACCTGATGATACGCGGCGCCCTGATCGGTGTCTGTTTTCTGTGCTTCATCCTGCTGTGGTCAAACGGCAGGACACGGGCGAAATCCTATTCCCTTGGCGCCATTGCACTGTGCCTGACAGCCAGCATGGCGGTCGAACAGGGCATGGGCACGGTGTGGTCCGCAGACGCAAGGGCGGTGGCCTTTGTGCTTGGGCATTTCATGCCGCTGGCGCTGAGTTGGTTTGTGCTGGACGTGTTCATGGAGGCTGCGGAACGCAGGCGCTCGGGCCTTCCACTTTTCTGCCTTGCGGGGCTCGTGACGGCGCTCTGTTTTGCGCCGCCGCAGCTGGGCGGTGTGCAGGTCGCATTAAATCTGCTTCTCTATGCGGGGCTGCTGTGGGTGGTTGTGACGACGGCGGAAGGGGATCTGGTAGAGCACCGCAGGTCTTTCCGTGTCGTTTTCGTGAGTGCTATTGCGGTGTTTGGTGTGTCGAAAACGCTGCTGGATGTCTCCTTGGCCGACGCGCTGCGGCCTGACTGGTACGGCACGGCGCACGCGGTGGCGCTGTTGGCGTTCGCGATCGTTTTCGCGCATTGGGCCTTGCGGCCGGGCAGCGATATCTGGACCGAAGAAAAGCCTCGCCCAAAGCCGCAGGCGGGGGATTTGCGGCTGGTGGACAAGCCGGCATTGGACCGGATCGAGACCGCAATGCGCGACGAGATCTGGCGACGGGAGGGGCTGACCATCGGCGCGATGGCCGAGGAGTTAGGCCTGCCCGAGCACCGGCTGCGCAAGGCGATCAATCGGGACCTTGGCTTTCGCAATTTCGCCAGTTTCGTGAATGGCTACTGGATAGATGCGGCGAAGGCCGCGCTGGCCGAGCCCGAACGATCGGGTCAGACCGTGCTGGAAATCGCCTACGAGTGCGGCTTTGCTTCGCTGGCACCGTTCAACAAGGCGTTTCGGACGGTGACGGGCCAGACGCCGACCGATTACCGGCGGACCTGCCTGAAGGAATACGCCTCGATTTCGGCATAAGCCGCATCGATTCCGGATTTTCCATCGCGATTTCGAAACGAGGAAGAATGCCAAGCCCATTGGGCGCAGCTTGCGGGGCAGTCATACCAGCAAGGAGATATCCGATGATCAAAATGACCCTGAATGCTGCTGCCATTCTGGCGGCACTGGCGTGCGACCCTGTTCATGCGATGGGGTTCGGCAATCCAGCCAGCGTCCCGACCCAATGGCCGGAAAAAGGCGCGTTTACCTGCAAATCACGCGGCAAACCCATCGCATCGACAAGGGGTTCGGCAGGTGCGTCGGTTCAGTCTCTGCCGCAGCTTGAAGATGACGGCAAGCGCGGGCGTTAAGCGCCGGCGTCGATCAGAATTTGCACGATGGACTTGGCGCTGTCGGAACTCCAGTCGGCGTCGCCCTGAAGGCGTGCAATTTCGCGGCCTTCGCGGTCGAGGATGACGGTGACGGGCAGGCCCAGCACCCCCATCTGGCGCGACAGCCCCATTTTCGGGTCGGCGTGCAGCGGCAGGTTATCCACCTCGATCTCGTCGAAGAATTTCTTCATCGCCGCCGGCGCGTTGCGGCCCGAGGCGATGGTGACGACCTCGAAATCGTCGCCGCCTAACTGGGCCTGAAGGTCCGAGAGCATCGGCATCTCGTGGCGGCAGGGGGCGCACCAGGTGGCCCAGAAATTGACCAGGGTGATCTTGCCCTGGAAGTCCGCCAGGGTCAGGTCGCCGCCGTCTTCGGATTTGAAGGCCTCGGCGGGCACCGGCTTGGCCTCGGAATGGACGACCAGTTTCTTCATGTCGCCGTCGCGCAGGTCTGTGATGTCGGCGGATTGCGCCATTGCGGCGTTTGCACCGAGTGCGAGGGCCATATAAAGGACGATGGACTTCAGAGATTTCACAGCGCCTCCGACGAGTTCAGACATGACAGAAAAGACCTCCAACAAGATGTGGGGCGGCCGGTTTGCCGCCGGGCCCGATGCGATCATGGAGGCAATTAATGCCTCGATAGATTTCGACAAGCGCCTCGCGGCGCAGGATATCGCCGGGTCGCGCGCCCATGCGGCCATGCTGGCCGCGACGGGTATCGTCAGTGATAGCGATGCCGAGGCGATGCGGGAAGGCCTGGTCACGGTGTTGTCAGAGATCGATAGCGGGGATTTCCCGTTCTCGAAGGCGCTGGAAGACATTCACATGAATGTCGAGGCGCGGCTGAAGGAGGTGATCGGCGAGCCGGCAGGGCGGCTGCACACCGGGCGCAGCCGGAATGACCAAGTGGCGACGGATTTCAAGCTGTGGGTACGCGATCAGCTGGATGCCTGCGACGCGGCGTTGGTGGCGCTGATGAAAGCGTGCCTTGCGCAAGCCGAGGCGGGCGCGGATTGGGTGATGCCGGGGTTCACCCATTTGCAGGTGGCGCAACCCGTCACCTGGGGGCATCACATGATGGCTTATGTCGAGATGTTCGGGCGGGATCTGAGCCGGGTGCGCGATGCGCGTAAACGGATGAACGAATGCCCGCTGGGCGCGGCCGCGCTGGCCGGGACGTCCTTTCCCATCGACCGGGAGATGACGGCGAAAGAGCTGGGGTTCGACCGGCCTGCGGCGAACAGCCTCGATGCGGTGAGCGACAGGGATTTCGCGCTGGAATTCCTGTCGGTGGCCAGCATCTGCGCCGTGCACCTCAGCCGGATGGCCGAGGAGCTGGTGATCTGGTCCTCGGCGCAGTTCCGCTTCGTCACGCTGAGCGACCGGTTCTCGACCGGGTCGAGCATCATGCCGCAGAAGAAGAACCCCGATGCGGCCGAACTGATCCGCGCCAAGATCGGGCGCATCTTCGGCGCGAACGTGGCGCTGACGTTGGTGATGAAGGGCCTGCCGCTAGCCTATTCCAAGGACATGCAGGAGGACAAGGAACAGGTGTTCGACGCCGCCGACAACCTGATGCTGGCACTGGCCGCGATGGACGGGATGGTGCGCGACATGACCGCCAACCGGGAGGCGCTGGAAGCGGCGGCGGGGGCCGGGTTCTCGACCGCGACGGACCTGGCGGACTGGCTGGTGCGGGTCTTGGGCCTGCCCTTCCGCGATGCGCATCACGTCACCGGCGCGCTGGTGGCCAAGGCGGAGGCCAAGGGGTGCGACCTGCCGGAGCTGAGCCTGGAGGAGATGCAATCTGTGCATGGCGAAATCGACGAAACGGTCTATGATGTGCTGGGCGTGCACAACTCTGTCGCCTCGCGCATGAGCTATGGCGGGACCGCGCCGGAGCAGGTGCGCCTTCAGGTTGATCGCTGGAAGGAGATCCTGGGATGAAAGGTGTGATCGCTTGTCTGGGCCTTATGGTGCTGGCGGGCTGCGGCGTGGATGGCGAGCCGATTCCGCCGGGCAGCGAAGCCGACAATACTGTGGCGCGGAATGATTCCACGCAGGTGCGGCCAAACCTGAACGGGTCACTGACCGTGGGCACCAACGGGTCGCGGGCCAGTGTGGGCACGTCCGTCGTCAGCGGTAACGTGTCGGTTCACGTGGGCACGGTGTTTTGAAGTACGTCTTCCTGGCTCTGGCCGTCTGGGGAGCGATTCACCCGATGGCCTGGTTCGTGGCGTGGTTCAACGCGAACGGATACAGCCTGATGGGCATGGTCGAGGCCTGGCACGCCAATGCCGCGACCAGCGGGCTGGTCTGGGATCTGACGATTGCGGCCGTGGCGCTGACGCTCTGGGTGATCTGGGAAGCGTCGCAGGCGCAGGACTGGCTGCGCCTCATTGCGATTCCGGCGACCTTTTGCATCGGGGTCAGTTGCGGATTGCCGCTTTATCTGTTTCTGAGGATGCGGCGCGGGTAAGACCCGTGGACCCTTGAGTATTTTCAGCAAGAAAAAGCGCGCGATGGATCATTTTCTTTACCGGGACGGCGAGCTTCATGCCGAGGATGTGCCCGTGGCCGAGATCGCCGCGGATGTGGGCACGCCATTCTATTGCTACTCGACCGCCACGCTGACGCGGCATTTCCGGCTGTTCGACGAGGCGCTGGACGGGATACCGCACCTGGTGTGCTACGCGATGAAGGCGGCCAGCAACCAGGCGATCCTGAAAACGCTGGCACAGCTTGGCGCGGGGATGGACGTGGTCTCGGGCGGGGAATACCGGCGGGCGCGGGCGGCCGGCGTGCCGGGCGAGAAGATCGTGTTCTCCGGCGTCGGCAAGACCCGCGAGGAAATGCGCATCGCGCTGGAAGGCGGCGTGCGGCAGTTCAACGTGGAAAGCGAGCCGGAAATGGCGGCGCTGTCGGAGGTGGCGGTGTCGCTGGGCGTGGAGGTGCCGATCACGGTGCGGGTGAACCCGGACGTGGACGCCAAGACCCATGCCAAGATCGCCACCGGCAAGAGCGAGAACAAGTTCGGCATCCCGATTGCGCGGGCGCGCGAGGTCTATGCCGAGGCGGCACGGCTTCCGGGCCTCAAGGTGATCGGGATCGACGTGCATATCGGCAGCCAACTGACCGAGTTGGAGCCGTTCCGGCTGGCCTATCGCAAGGTGGCGGAGCTGACCGAAGCGCTGCGCTCCGACGGTCACGAGATCACCCGGCTGGACCTTGGCGGCGGCTTGGGCATTCCCTATGAGCGGTCCAACATGGCGCCCCCGCTGCCCACGGATTACGGGGCGCTGATCAAGGAAACCGTCGGGCATCTGGGCTGCGAGGTCGAGATCGAGCCAGGACGGCTGATCGCGGGCAATGCGGGCCTTCTTGTCAGCAAGGTGATCTATGTGAAGTCGGGCGAGGGGCGCGATTTCCTGATCCTCGATGGCGCGATGAACGATCTGATCCGCCCGGCGATGTACGACGCCTATCACGACATCGTGCCGGTGCGCGAGCCCGCGCCGGGCGCGGAGCCTGCCAAGTACGACATCGTCGGCCCGGTCTGCGAGTCGGGAGACACGTTTGCCAGGGAACGGGCGATGCCGCCGGTGGGCGAGGGCGACCTTGTGGCGTTTCGCAGTGCCGGTGCCTATGGCGCCGTCATGAGCAGCGAATACAACACGCGGCCGCTGGTGCCGGAAGTTCTGGTGCATGAGCATCAATTTGCCGTCATCAGGCCAAGGCCGACCTTTGACGAGATGATAAATCGCGATACCATCCCTCAATGGTTGTGATGCGGCTGTCGCGTCGGCAACCCACGCGCAGGGATGCATGTCACAGGCAAGGAACACCACTTTCGACACGGTGATCAAGCGGTTGAAACGCCCGCTGATGCTGACGTGGGCGGGGTTGATCGCCGAGCGTCTGGTGCGGGCGTTCTGGCCGCTGTGGTGCGTGATCATCGCGGTCTGCGCGGCGCTGATGCTGGGCCTGCACGATATCGCGCCGGTGGAGCTTGTGTGGATCGTGGCGGTGCTGTCGGGCGTCGCGGCGCTGGGTTTTGCCGCGATCGGCGCGCGGCGCTTCGCCTGGCCGTCGCGGGGCGAGGCGATTCGCCGGATGGACGGCGTGCTGCCGGGGCATCCCCTGGCGGCCCTGGCCGACCGGCAGGCCATCGGCGGCGGCGACACGGGGTCGCAGGCGCTGTGGCGGGCGCACATACAGCGCATGGAGACCCGCGCGGCGCAGGCCAAGGCGGTCGAGCCAGACTTACGCCTGGCGCGGCGCGATCCGTTCGGACTGCGTTATGTGGCGCTTTTGGGCCTGGTCGTGGCGCTGCTGTTCGGGTCGATCTGGCGGGCCGGCACGGTGACGCAGATGACGCCCGGGGGCGGCGCGGCGCTGGCCAGCGGACCGACCTGGGAAGGGTGGATCGAGCCGCCGGCCTATACCGGCTTGCCGAGCCTCTACCTGAACGACCAGGACGGCGCGTTCAGCGCCCCGGAAGGCAGCCTTCTGACCTTGCGGTTCTACGGCGAGGTCGGCGCGCTCAGCATGACCGAGACGGTGTCGGGCCGGACGGAGGACGTTCCGCCGGCGACGGATATCGAACAGAGTTTCGAGATCGTGAAGGACGGGACCCTGCGGATCGACGGGCCCGGGGGCGAGGAATGGAAGATCACGGCGCTGCCCGATGCACCGCCGGAAGCGTCGGTGTCCGAAGGGCTGGACGTCACCTTTGACGGGCAGATGAGCCAGCCGTTCGAGGCCAGCGACGACTATGGCGTCGTGGGCGGCACGGCGAGGTTCGAGCTGGCGCTGGACGAGGTGGACAGGCGTCATGGCCTGAGCGCCGAGCCGGATGCGCGCGACCCGATCGTGCTGGACCTGCCGCTGCCGATCACCGGGGACCGCGCGGACTTTGCCGAGACGCTGATCGAGAACCTGTCGGAGCATCCCTGGGCGCACCTGCCGGTGCGCCTGACGCTGAACGTGCGCGACGAGCGCGACCAGGCGGGGCAAAGCGAGCCGGTCGTTATGGATCTGCCCGCTCGTCGGTTTTTCGACCCGATGGCGGCGTCGGTGATCGAACAGCGGCGCGACCTTCTGTGGGCCAAGTCCAATGCCCGGCGCGTGAGCCAGATGTTGCGCGCGGTGTCGCACAACCCTGAACCGGGCCTGTTCAAATCGGAAACCGCCTATCTGAAACTGCGCGTCATCCTGAGGCGGCTGGAGACCTTCGTCGACCATGCCAGCCTGACCGACGAGAACCGCGACGAACTGGCGCAGGCGCTGTGGGACCTGGCCGTCCTGTTGGAAGACGGCGATATCGGCGACGCGCTGGAGCGGATGCGTGCGGCGCAGGAGCGCCTGAGCGAGGCGATGCGGAACGGCGCGAGCGAGGACGAGATCGCGCGGCTGATGCAGGAACTGCGCGACGCGACCCAAGATTACCTGCGCCAGAAATCGCAGCAGGCGCAGCGCGAGGGCGATCAGACCGACGAGCCCGACCGGGGCCAGTCGGGTGACATGCAGATGCTGACCGATCAGGACCTGCAGGACATGATGGATCGCATCCAGGAGCTGATGGAACAGGGCCGCTTTGCCGAGGCGCAGCAGGCGCTGGAAGAATTCCAGCAGATGATGGAGAACCTGCGGATGGCCGAAGGCCAGCAAGGGCAGGGCGGCGACAATCCCGGTCAGCAGGCCATGGAAGGCCTGGCCGAGACGCTGCGAGATCAGCAGGGCCTGTCGGACGAGGCGTTCCGGGATCTGCAGGAACAGTTCAATCCCGGCGCACAGGCCGGCGAGTCACAGGGCAACGAAGGCCGCAATGGCGGCCAGGGCCAGGGCCAGCAGCATTCGCAGCAAGGCCAGGGGCAACAGCCGGGTCAGCAGCAAGGTCAGGGTCAGGGCCGGCAGGAGGGTCAGCAACCCGGCCAGGGCCAGGGCGACCAATCCGCCGAGGGCCAGCAGGGCGGCCAGGCCGGCGCCCTTTCGGACCGGCAGGAGGCGCTGCGCCGCGAACTCGAACGCCAGCGGCAGGGCCTGCCCAATGTCGGCGGTCAGGCCGGCGAGGATGCCCGCGACGCGCTGGACCGGGCCGGTCGCGCCATGGAGGGTGCGGAAGAAGCGTTGCGCGGCGACGATCTGGCCGAGGCGATCGACCGGCAGGCCGAGGCCATGGATGCCTTGCGGGACGGGATGCGCAGCCTGGGCGAGGCGCTGGCCGAGAACAGCCAGTCGCAGCCCGGCCAGGGGCAGGCGCAAAGCCAGACACCCGGCCAGTTCGGCGAGCAGGACCCGCTGGGCCGGTCGCAGCGTGGCCTGGCCGGCGACCAGGGCGAGTTCACCGCGCGCGAGGATATCTATCGCAGGGCCGGGGAGCTTCTGGACGAGATCCGCCGCCGCTCTGGCGAGACGGCGCGACCCGAGGTCGAGCTCGACTATCTGCGTCGGTTGCTGGACAGGTTCTGAGACCGCGTGACCGATCCGCATGACCGAGCCGCGTGGCCCGGTCGCCGGATCAGCCGCCGCTCGCGTCGGTTTCGGAAAGCGAGCTTGCCATGTTCTGGATCAGGTCGTTGAGCCCCGCACGCCACCCGTTCACGGTGTCGACATAGCCGGACAGGAGCCCTGCCATTTGCGGAACCGCCTCCGCCAGTTGCGGCGCGAAGACGTAAAGCACCAGCGCCAGCACCGCCAGAACGATGGCCAGCCGAAAGCCGGCGCGGAAGCCGCTCTTGCCGGGAACTGCCGTGACGTCCTGCGTCGGAGATACCGACCGGCTCTCTTCCTTTTTGCCGTCGGAGTCGAGTGACGAGTTGATCTCGTCGATATCGGGCAGAAGATTGCTGCGCGAGGACGGGTCGATATCGTCGACCTCGGCCTCGGTCTTTTGCGCCTCGGGTTCGCCGCGAAGGCGCGCCATGCGGGCGCGTGCCTCTTCCGAGCGCCTTTGCGCGTCGTTGTCGGTGTCCTGCAGGCCCAACTCCTGTTGCGTTTCGACCGTGCCGCGATTGTCCATCTCGCGCGCGCGGTATTCGCGTTCGGCTTCTTGGCGCAGGACGTCGGCCACGGCGGGGTCTATCTCGCGGCGCTTCGGTTCCGCGGGCGGGTCATCGTGGTCTGCGGCCGGGAAATACTCTTCTTCGCCGGAGGCATCGTCCCCGTCATCTTCGGCGCTGTCGGAGTCATAGCTGTCGGGGGCATAATGCTCCGCGTCGTCCGGCTCGGCGCCATAGTCGTCCGCATCGTCCTGCCAGGGAGGGTCGCTGCTCGGCGCCGTGTCGGTTGCGGGAGCAGCGGTTTCCTCTTCGACAAGGTCCTCGGGCGCGTGATCCGGATGATGCTGAAACCATGTCGAGCCGCAGTCGGAACACTGCACGTCGCGACCTGTTTCGGGAATGACTTCCGTGGGAACTTCGTATTGCGCCCCGCAATTTGGGCATATCAACCGCATCTTGCCACCCGCTGCCTTCGCCTGACCGGCATATCCGTGCTTTTTGTTCCGCAAACCTTACGCAGAAATACCCGACCGGAAAAGAGGCAATAGGGTAAGTGCCGTAGTCGTTGCACAAGTGTGTCCTGTGGGGCATGAAGGGCAAAATGCATTGGGGGCCGAAGTGATCGAGCTGGAAAACGTCGCCTACAGCTATGGCGGGGGGGAACTGCTGAGTGACATCTCGCTCAAGCTCCAGGCCGGGTCGTTTCACTTTCTGACCGGCCCGTCGGGCGCGGGCAAGACGACCTTGCTGAAACTCTGTTACGGGGCGCTGATGCCCACCGCGGGCGAGGTGCGCCTGTTCGACACAGACGTGCGCGCGATGGAACGCGACGACATCGCCTATGCCCGCCGCCGGATCGGGGTGGTGCACCAGGATTGCCAGTTCCTGGATCACCTGAGCGTAGCCGACAACATCTCGTTGCCCCTGATGGTGTCCGGGCGCGACCTGCTGAACGAGTCCGCGAACCTCAAGGAACTGATCGGCTGGGTCGGGCTGAAATCGCGGTCCGACGCGCTGCCGCCGGAACTGTCGGGGGGCGAGCGGCAACGGGCGGCGCTGGCGCGGGCCATCATCATGTCGCCCGATGCCGTGCTGGCGGACGAGCCCACGGGCAACGTCGACTGGGAGATGTCCCAGCGCCTGCTGCGGCTGCTGATCGAACTTAACCGCATGGGCAAGACGATCATGGTCGCGACCCATGACCTTGCGCTGATCCGCGCCGCCAAGAGCCACGTGCAGGCGCGTGTCCTGCGCATCTCGAACCGGCGGCTGCAACTGGCGGGGGCGGACCTGTGAAGGTGGATTTCACCCGAGTGACCGAGTTCATCGTCGGCGATACGCAGGCCGACCGGGTTGTGCCGCCGACTGGCTTTACCGCGTCGCTGACGCTGTTCAGCGCGGCGGCGATGGCGTTTTTGGCGGTGTTCGCGCTGGCCTTGTCGATGGCGACGGGGCGGCTGGCCGATCGCTGGGGATCGGAACTGGCGCGGTCCTCGACCATCCGGATTTCCGCGCCCGAGGGCCAGATGGCGGCGCAGACGGCGGCGACATTGAAGATATTGGAAACGACCAAGGGCGTGGCTTCGGCCCGGGCGCTGGACCCCGATGAACAGCGCGCCCTGCTGGAGCCCTGGTTCGGACCCGACCTGCCGGTGGACACGCTGCCCATTCCGCAACTGATCGAAGTGATCGAGGAGGGCGAGGGCTTTGACGCCGGCGGGCTGCGGCTGCGCCTGGCGGCCGACGTTCCGGGGGCGGTGCTGGATGATCATACGCGCTGGCGCAGGCCGCTTGTCAGCGCGGCCACGCGGCTGCGGATGCTGGGCTATATCTCGATCCTGCTGATCGGGGCGGCGACGGCGGCGATGATCACGCTGGCGGCCAATGCCGCGCTGGCGGCGAACACGCAGGTGATCGGCGTGCTGCGTCTCGTCGGCGCGCGCGACACGTATATCGCCCAGGCCTTCGTGCGGCGCTTTACCCTTAGGGCCCTGACCGGGGCGGCGGTGGGCACCGCGCTGGCGGGGCTGGCTGTTTTCCTGTTGCCCGCCGCGCAGGACGAAGGCGGGTTCCTGACCGGACTGGGCTTTCGCGGCTGGCAATGGGTGTGGCTGTTGGTGATACCGCCGCTGGCGGCCGGAGTGGCCTTTTCCGCGACCCAGGCGGCGGCGCGCAAGACGCTGAAGGACACGCCATGAGACACGCGTTGCAATGGGTCAGATCGGCGATCTTCGTGGGCCAGATCTATTTCATGATGCTGCCCATCGGGATCGTGTTCCTGCCCTGGGCGCTGGTGGCCTCGCGGGGCGCGAACGCCGCCTGCAAGGCGTGGTGCGCCTGGGTCCGCTGGACCGCGCGCTGGATGGTGGGGCTGAAGACCGAAGTGCGCGGCACACCGCCCACGCAGGAATGCCTGATCGTCGCCAAGCACCAATCTTTCCTGGATATTATCCTGATATTCGCCAGTGTTCCGGCCGGCAAGTTCATCATGAAACGCGAGCTGATGTATGCCCCGATCATCGGGCAATACGCGCTGAAACTGGGCTGCGTGCCCGTGGACCGGGGCAAGCGCAGCCAGGCGATCAAGAAGATGATTGCCGATGTCGGCCGGGGGCGTCTGCGGCCAGGGCAGCTGATCATCTACCCGCAGGGCACGCGCATCGCGCCCGGGGTGAAGGCGCCCTACAAGATCGGCTCGGCAATCCTGTATCAGGAGATGGCGCAAGACTGCGTTCCCGTGGCGACGAATGTCGGGCTGGTCTGGCCACGCAAGGGCGTGATGCGGCGGCCCGGAACGGGGGTGGTGGAGTTCCTGCCGGCGATCGAGGCGGGGTTGCCCAAGGAGGAATTCATGGCGCGGCTGGAGCAGACGATCGAGAGCAATTCCAACCGCCTGATGCGCGAAGCGGGGTTCGATCCGGATGAAGTTCATTAACGATATCAAGGCGCTGGAGGCGCTTTACGGAACGCCTGCCGTCGCCAGCACGCGCAAGGTGGTGCATCGGCTGACGCCGCTTTACCGGAAATGGATCATGACCTCGCGCTATTGCGTGCTGACCACGGTCGGCCCGGACGGCACCGATGGCAGCCCGCGCGGGGATGACGGCCCGGTGGTGCTGGAGTTGGACGAGACCACGCTGGCGATGCCGGATTGGCGCGGGAACAACCGTCTGGATTCGCTGAGGAATATCGTGTCGGACGGGCGTGTGTCGTTGATGTTCATAGTGCCGGGATCGAACACCGTGGTGCGGGTGAACGGCACCGCGAAACTGACCGCCGACGAGGGTCTGCGCGCCCGGTTCGAGCAGGCGGGCAAACACCCGGCGACGGTGATTGTCATCGCCATTTCGGAGATCTACAGCCAGTGCGCGCGGGCCACGATCCGGGCTGGGTTGTGGAGCCGGGACGACAGTGACGGCTTGCCGACAGTGGGCGAGTTGTTGGCCGAGGCCTCGGATGGAAAAGAGGGTGGCGCGGAGTATGACGCCGGATGGAACGCCCGGGCGGCGAAGACGATGTGGTAGGTGAGGTGTGAAGGGTTAACGGGCGAAAATCCACGTCGGTATCGCGTCGGTATTCGGGTGGCATCGCGTCGGTATTTTTTCGAGGCGGCAAAGGTTTACAGACCGTGCGATCGGAATGGGCGGACGTGGGTTTTCACCCACCCTACGAGGTCCCGGATCAGGTCCGGGACGGGTAAGCACTAGGTGGCGCGGTCAGGCTTAGTATTCGTTGATCGTGACGCCTCGGGCCCTCAACGTGGCCAAGACTTCATCCGCCTCTGGCGCGTGGTCCGTCGTGAAGTACCGGAACTTTCGCAGCTTGGGCAGTTGCAGAAGTGCGTCCCAGTTGCGCCAGGGTCTGCCGATCAGCCCGAGGTCCAGCACCTCGAGCTTGGGGGCGCGGAGATAGGCGGCCAGATCATTGGCGTCGTGCATCGCGGAAAATCCGAACACCCGCAGATTGGGCAGAAGCGCCAGGTCGGCCAGGCTGTCGATGTCGAAATCTTCGGTTTCGCCGCCCCAGAAGGTGAAGATCCAGCCGTAAATATCCAAGCCGCCGTCGAACCAGAGTTCCTCGACCGCGGCCAGATGCGCGGCGGTCAGGGGGTACTGGCGGAAGTAGCTGAGGAACGCGCGGTTCAGGGTGTAGCCGTCGCGTTCGTAATCGTACTGGCCCTTGCTGAGCCGGTCCTGAAACGTCCACTCGTCGCCCAGATCGAGCGTGCCATTCGACATCAGGGCGTCGATCACAGCCAGCTTGAAGTTGGGATCTGCAAAAGGCGCGTGATCCTTTTGCAGATCCGCGACGGGAACCCAATCGCGCATGTCAGCTGTGGATCGGACCGTCGCCGCAGGCCAGAGCCGCTTCGCGCACCGCCTCGGAATAGGTCGGGTGGGCGTGGCAGGTCAGGGCCACGTCCTCGGCCGCGGCGCCGAATTCCATGGCGACGCAGATCTCGTGGATGAGATCGCCCGCCATCGGGCCGATGATATGCGCGCCCAGGATGCGGTCGGTTTCCTTGTCGGCGAGGATCTTGACGAAACCGTCGGCGGCGAAGTTCGCCTTGGCCCGGCCATTGCCCATGAACGAGAATTTGCCGGCCTTGTAGGCGCGGCCTTCTTCCTTCAGCTGCTCCTCGGTCTTGCCGACGGCGGCGACCTCGGGGTGGGTATAGATCACGCTGGGGATAACGCCGTAGTTCACGTGGCCATGCTGGCCCGCGATGACGCAAGCGGCGGCCATGCCCTCGTCTTCGGCCTTGTGGGCCAGCATCGGGCCCGAGATACAGTCGCCGATGGCGTAGACGCCCTTGACGTTGGTCTGCCAGTGGTCGTCGGTCTTGATCTGGCCGCGCTCGGTCATTTCGACTCCAAGGCTGTCCAGTCCTAGCCCGTCGGTGAACGGCTTGCGCCCCGTGGAGACCAGCACGACGTCGGCATCGAGCGTCTCCTCGCTGTCGTCCTTGCGCAGCTTGTAGGTGACCTTGGCCTTGGTCTTCATCGCCTCGACGCCTTGCACGGCGGCGCCCATGATGAAGTTGAGCCCCTGCTTTTTCAGCAGCTTGTGGAAGTTCTTCTGTACCTCGCCATCCATGCCGGGGGTGACATGGTCGAGATATTCCACGACCGTCACCTCGGAGCCGAGGCGGGAATAAACCGAGCCAAGCTCCAGCCCGATGACGCCGGCGCCGATGACGACCAGCTTTTTCGGCACCTTGGGCAGTTCCAGCGCGCCGGTGGAGGAGACCACGGTTTTCTCGTCGATCTCGACGCCCGGAAGCGTGCTGACCTCGGAGCCGGTGGCGATGATGATGTTCTTGGCCTCGTGCGTGTCGTCGCCGACCTTGACCTTGCCCGCCTCGGGGATGGAGCCCCAGCCCTTGAGCCAGTCGATCTTGTTCTTCTTGAACAGGAACTCGATGCCCTTGGTGTTCTGGCCGATGGTCTCGTCCTTGTAGGACAGCATCTGTTTCCAGTCGACAGACGGGCTTTTGCCCTTGAGGCCCATGGCGGCGAAGTTGTGCTCGGCCTCGTGCAGCATGTGGCTGGCGTGCAGCAGGGCCTTGGAGGGAATGCAGCCCACATTCAGGCAGGTGCCGCCCAGGGTTTCGCGGCCCTCGACGCAGGCGGTTTTCAGGCCAAGCTGGGCGCAGCGGATCGCGGCGACATAGCCGCCGGGGCCGGAGCCGATTACGATGACGTCATAGGATGCCATTTGATATTCTCCTTCGCGTGTCGGGCGTGTTGGTCCCGAACCTATGCTTTTTGTGGTGCGGTGTCACGACGCGGGCGGGGCGCAGTCGGGCACGGTTTTGAGGATTTCGTGCAGAAGGTCCGTCCACTCGGCGTCGGGGTTGTTCTCCATGAAGCCGATGGCGGGGATGAAAGCGTTCTGGAAACCGGGGTGGAAGGTTTCGCCATCCGACCACCAGGGCGTGATGGTGCCGCTGACCAGGGTGAAGTCGATGGTCTTGCCCGGCAGGTCGACGCGGGTGATCTGGAAACAGCCGTCGGCTTCGCCTTTGGGGGCGTCGTCGGTGAAGGTGTTGGTCTTGCTGTCGTAGTCGCGGTGCATGACGAAGAATGAGCCTTCCTCGATCACGAACTCGGCGGCGGCGGGCGTGGCGGCAAGTGCGAGGGCGAGGGCGAGGGACAGGGGACGGATCATAGCAGCGCGGCCAGGAACATGAGGGCGGTCGCGGCGAAGCCCACCAGCCAGATCAGCGACCGCCAGGGGCGCAGGCCCAGGTAATAGGCCGGGATATAGGCGATGCGGGCAATGAGGTAAGCCCAGGCGCAGGCGGTGGTGACCCAGGTGGACTGGCCCGAGACGGCGATCACGACGCAGGCGATGGTGAAGAGGATCAGCCCTTCGAAATGGTTGTCCATCGCGCGGCCCAGACGGGCGGTGCGGTCCGACATCTGCCGCGACGGCTCGCGGTCGCGCGCCGAGGTGGTGTAGCCCGGGCCAAGCTCCATGTTGGCGGGCACGGCGTAGAGGGCGAATTGCACCACCTGTAGAAGGGCGGCGAGCGTGAGGACAGTCAGTTCGGGGGTCATGCGGTTTGGATCGCCTCTGCTATGGCCTCGGCCTTGGCGTCGAACGTGCCTGTGCGGGCCGAGGGGTGGGGCGCGCGGATATGCGGCACGTCGAAATGTTTCAGCACCCGGGCGGCATCGTGGCCGAGCGCGATGGGGCGGCGGCCGAGACGCTCAAACTGGCCGATGGCGTCCCAGCTGGCGCGGGCATGGGCCGGGGGGATGGTGGAGGACCGCTGCGGTGTCAGCAGGTGAAAGACTGGCGTGATGTAGATGTCGGCGCGGGTGAGGTTCAGCAGCGCCAGCACCTTGTCGATGACCCGGTTGAAGGGATTGGTGGAGAGGTAGCCCTGGCGGCTGAGTTCCGCATGGTGGCGGCGGACGGAGGGCGCGTCGAGCCAGTCCTTGGACACCAGCATGGGGCCGGTGAGGCTGCCGGAGGTCATCTGGATGGGCGAGACGTAGTCGCCGTCGAAGCCTTCCTCGGCCAGCGTCGGATAGCCCGGCAGGCGGAAGGCGCGGCGTGCGGCGACGGCGCGGGCATATCCGGTGGCGGGGGTCATCCGTGGGTCGCGTCCCGGACTTGATCCGGGACCTCTTGCCCCGCGAGGCCCCGGATCAAGTCCGCGGCGGGGTGTGCGTCATTCATGCCGTCTCCAGCATGTGGGAGGTCGCGGGGCCGTGGCCCAGCCCGGTTTCCTTGTCGACCCAGGCCTTGGCGCGGGCGACGTCGTTGACGTCGAAGAGGACCCAGCGGGTGCCCGTGCCCTCGCGCCACATCTGAAGCTGGGTGAGACCGGCATTGGCCCGGTCCTCGGCATGGGAGTCGTGGGCGCCTTGGTCGAAGCTGTCGTAGCGGAGGAGGAGTTGGGTGGTCATGGGGTGTGTCCCGTATGGTGGAAGAGGCGGGGTGAACCCCGCCCTACCGGATGTAGGGCGGGATTTATCCCGCCACCCGATTTACAAATCCATCAGCAACCGCCGCGGATCCTCCAGCGCGTCTTTCACGCGGACGAGGAAGGTCACGGCGCCCTTGCCGTCGACGATGCGGTGGTCGTAGCTGAGGGCGAGGTACATCATCGGCCGGGCCTTGATCTCGCCGTTCACCACCATGGGGCGTTCCTGGATCTTGTGCATCCCCAGGATACCCGATTGCGGGGGGTTGAGGATGGGCGAGGACATCAGCGAGCCGTAGACGCCGCCGTTGGAGATGGTGAAGGTGCCGCCCTGCATTTCGGCCATGCTGAGCTTGCCGTCGCGGGCGCGGGCGCCTTTCTCGGCGATGGCCTTCTCGATATCGGCAAAGCCGAGCGCGTCGGCGTCGCGGATCACGGGGACCACGAGGCCGGTGGGCGTGCCGGTGGCGATGCCCATGTGCACGAAGTTCTTGTAGACGATATCGGTGCCGTCGATTTCGGCGTTGACCTCTGGCACCTCTTTCAGCGCGTGGCAGCAGGCCTTGGTGAAGAAGGACATGAAGCCCAGCTTGACGCCGTGCTTCTTGAGGAACTCGTCCTTGTACTGGTTCCGCAGCGCCATCACCTCGGTCATGTCCACCTCGTTATAGGTGGTGAGCATGGCGGCGGTGTTCTGGCTGTCCTTGAGGCGGCGGGCGATGGTCTGGCGCAGACGGGTCATCTTGACCCGTTCCTCGCGGCTGGCATCCTCGGCCGAGACCGGCGCGCGGGGCGCCTGTGCGGGCGCGGACGCGGCGGCGGGCGCGGCGCTGCTGGCGGCGGACACCGCCTTGGCGACATCCTCTTTCATCACTCGGCCGTCGCGGCCAGAGCCTTGCACCTGATCGCTGCTGAGGCCCTTTTCGGCCATCGCCTTTTTCGCAGAAGGCGCATCCTCGACGTCGCGGCCCGGAGGCGGGGCGGTGTATTGCCCGCCATTCGCTGTGGCCGGCTCCTTGCCTTCCGCCGGGATCGCGTTGCCGTCGGGTCGTTCGGCGGGTTCGACGGCGCCGTCGGCACCGCCCGACAGGACGGCGAGCTTGCCGTTGGCCTGAACGGTGTCGCCTTCGTTGGCGAGGATTTCGGTCAGCGTGCCAGCGGCGGGCGAGGGGACCTCGACCGAGACCTTGTCGGTTTCAAGCTCGCACAGCATCTCGTCCTGGCTGACATTGTCGCCGACCTTCTTGAACCAGGTCGAGACGGTGGCCTCGGACACGGATTCTCCCAGCGTGGGCACCATCACGTCGATGTTGCCGCCGCCGCCCGAGTCGCCGTCCGATGCGCCACTGTCGCCGCCGGATTTGGCGGGTGCGGGCTCGGGTTTCTTCTCTTCCTTCTTCTCGGCCTTCTTGGGCGCGCTGTCGGATCCGCTGTCGCCTTCGGACAGGGTGGCCAGCAGGGCGTCGACGCCCACGGTCTCGCCCTCTTGCGCGACGATCTCGGCCAGTGTGCCGGCGGCGGGCGAGGGGACCTCGACGGTGACCTTGTCGGTTTCCAGCTCGCACAGCATCTCGTCGGCCTCGACCGTGTCGCCGGCCTTTTTGAACCAGGTGGCGACGGTGGCTTCGGTCACGGATTCGCCCAGCGTGGGCACGCGTACTTCGGTGGTCATTACGTGTTATCCTTCGATCGTCAGCGCGGAATCGACCAGCGCTTCTTGTTGGGCCTTGTGTTGGCTTGCGAGGCCCGTTGCGGGCGAGGCGGAGGCCTGTCGCCCGACATAGACGGGCCGGGTGTGCTTGGCCTTGATGCGTTGCAGCACCCATTCGATGTTGGGCTCGATGAAGCTCCAGGCGCCCTGGTTCTTGGGCTCTTCCTGGCACCAGACCATCTCGGCCTTCTTGAAGCGCTCGAGCTCCTTGACCATCGAGATGGCCGGGAACGGGTAGAACTGTTCGACGCGCATCAGGTAGACATCGTCGAGGCCGCGCTTGTCGCGTTCTTCCAAAAGGTCGAAATAGACCTTGCCCGAGCACATGACGACGCGCTTGATCTTGTCGTCCGATTTCAGCTTGAGCTCGGAATTGCCGTATTCGGCATCGTCCCACAGAACCCGGTGGAAGCTGCTGCCCGAGGTGAACTCCTCGGCCTTGGAGATGCACATCTTGTGACGCAGAAGCGATTTCGGCGTCATCAGGATGAGCGGCTTGCGGTAGGTGCGGTGCAGCTGCCGGCGCAGGATGTGGAAATAGTTCGCCGGTGTCGAGCAGTTGGCGACGATCCAGTTGTCCTGTCCGCACATCTGCAGGAAGCGTTCGAGCCGCGCGGAGGAGTGCTCGGGGCCCTGGCCTTCGTAGCCGTGGGGCAGAAGGCAGACGAGGCCCGACATGCGCAGCCATTTCGATTCACCGGAAGAGATGAACTGGTCGAACATGATCTGGGCGCCGTTGGCGAAATCGCCGAACTGCGCCTCCCACAGGGTCAGCGCGTTGGGCTCGGACAGGGTGTAGCCATACTCGAAGCCCAGGACGGCGTACTCGGAGAGCATCGAGTCGATGACCTCGTACTGCGCCTGGCCTTCGCGGATGTGGTTGAGCGGGTAGTAGCGCTCTTCGGAGTCCTGGTCGACGAGGCCGGAATGCCGCTGGCTGAACGTGCCGCGGGTGCTGTCCTGCCCGGCCAGCCGCACGCGGTAGCCTTCGGTCAGGAGCGAGCCGAACGCGATCGCCTCGGCGGTGGCCCAGTCGAAGCCCTCGCCGGTTTCGAACATCTTGGCCTTGGTTTCCAGCAGGCGCGACACGGTCTTGTGCAGCGGCGTGCCCTCGGGCGGGGTGGTCAGGGCGCGGCCGATCTCGGCCAGGGTCTTTTTCTTGATGGCGGTTTCGCCGCGCTGGTAATCCTCGTCCTTGCTGTCGAGATGGGACCACTTGCCGTCCAGCCAGTCGGCCTTGTTCGGGCGGTATTCCTTGCCGGCCTCGAACTCGTCGGCAAGGTAGGACTGGAACGCGGCCTTCATGTCGTCGATCTCGCCCTCGGGGATGAGCCCGTCCTTGACCAGCCGCTCGGTATAGAGCGAGAGCGTGGTCTTCTGCGACTTGATCTTCTTGTACATGATCGGGTTGGTGAACATCGGCTCGTCGCCTTCGTTGTGACCGAAGCGGCGGTAGCAGATGATGTCGATCACCACGTCCTTGCGGAACTTCTGGCGGAACTCCGTGGCGACCTTGGCGGCGTGCACGACCGCCTCGGGGTCGTCGCCGTTGACATGGAAAATGGGCGCCTCGACCATCAGCGCGATATCCGTGGGATAGGGCGAGGAGCGCGAGAAGTGCGGCGCGGTGGTGAACCCGATCTGGTTGTTCACGACGAGGTGCATGGTGCCGCCGGTCTTGTGGCCCTTCAGCCCCGAGAGGCCGAAGCATTCGGCGACGACGCCCTGGCCCGCGAAGGCCGCGTCGCCATGCAGCAGGAGCGGCATGACGGCGGTGCGTTCCTTGTCGGCCAGCTGGTCCTGCTTGGCGCGGGATTTGCCCAGCACCACCGGGTTCACCGCCTCGAGGTGGCTGGGGTTGGCGGTGAGGGAAAGGTGCACGGTGTTGCCGTCGAATTCGCGGTCCGACGAGGCGCCGAGGTGGTATTTCACGTCGCCCGATCCGTCCACGTCCTCGGGCTTGAACGACCCGCCCTGGAATTCGTTGAAGATGGCGCGGTAGGGCTTGCCCATGACGTTGGCCAGCACGCTGAGGCGGCCCCGGTGGGGCATGCCGATGACGATCTCCTTCAGGCCCAGCTGACCGCCGCGCTTGATGATCTGTTCCATCGCGGGGATCACCGCCTCGCCGCCATCGAGGCCGAAGCGCTTGGTGCCCATGTATTTAACATGGAGATATTTCTCGAAGCCCTCGGCCTCGACCAGCTTGTTCAGGATCGCCTTGCGGCCCTCGCGGGTAAAGGTGATTTCCTTGTCGTAGCCCTCGATGCGTTCCTTCAGCCAGGCGCTCTCTTCGGGGTCGGAAATGTGCATGTATTGCAGGGCGAAGGTGCCGCAATAGGTGCGCTTGACGATCTCGAGGATCTCGCGGATCGAGGCGACCTGCAGGCCCAGCACGTTGTCGATGAAGATGGGCCGGTCCATGTCGGCATCGGTGAAGCCGTAGGATTTGGGGTCAAGCTCGGGGCGGTCGGGGCTCTCGCGCAGGCCCAGCGGGTCGAGATCGGCCGCCAGGTGGCCCCGGATGCGGTAGGCGCGGATCAGCATGAGGGCGCGGACGCTGTCCAGAACGGCGCGTTTGACGGCATCGTCCGAAACCTCGATGCCTTTCTCGGCGGCCTTCGACTTGATCTTGTCGCCGGCCTGGCGCGCCTCGACTTCGGTCGGGTAGTCGCCGGTCAGCGCGCTGGTGAGATCGTCTGCGGGCTGCGGCGGCCAGTCGGGGCGCGCCCAGCTTGGCCCGGCGGCCTCTTTCTTGACGTCCGTGTCCCCGTCGCCCAGTTCCCGGAAGAAGGCCTGCCAGGCCTCGTCGACCGCATTAGGGTCGTTGGCGTATCGCGCGTAAAGCTGTTCGAGATACTCCGCGTTATGCCCCTGCATGAAGCTGGAGGCGTGGAACTGGTCGTTGGGGGATTGGTCGGTCATCTCAGGCTCCCTCGTTGGGGTTGACCGTAGGGCGGGATTTCATCCCGCCGCTGCGGAAGAACGGGTGGGGTGGACCCCCACCCTAAAGGTCATTTTCCGATCGCCTTCAACACCGCCTCGCCCAGTCCCGCGGGGGATTCGGCTACGGTGATGCCGGCGGATTTCATCGCTTCGATCTTGTCGTCGGCGCCGCCCTTGCCGCCGGCGACGATGGCGCCCGCGTGGCCCATGCGGCGGCCCGGAGGCGCGGTGCGGCCGGCGATGAAGCCGGCGCAGGGTTTGGAGCGGCCCTTCTTGGCCTCGTCCTTGAGGAACTGTGCCGCGTCTTCCTCGGCGCTGCCGCCGATCTCGCCGATCATGATGATCGATTCCGTCTCGTCATCGGCGAGGAACCATTCCAGCACGTCGATATGCTCGGTGCCCTTGATGGGGTCGCCGCCGATGCCCACGCAGGTCGACTGGCCGAGGCCCACATCCGACGTCTGCTTCACGGCCTCGTAGGTCAGCGTGCCGGAGCGGCTGACCACGCCGACCGAGCCGCGCTTGTGGATGTGGCCGGGCATGATGCCGATCTTGCAGGCGTCGGGCGTGATGATGCCGGGGCAGTTGGGGCCGATGAGGGTGGAGCTGCTGCCTTCGAGCGCCCGCTTGACGCGCATCATGTCCAGCACCGGGATGCCTTCGGTGATGCAGACGATCAGCGGGATCTCGGCGTCGATGGCCTCGAGGATCGAATCCGCGGCGAAGGGCGGCGGCACGTAGATGACGCTGGCATTGGCGCCGGTCTCAAACATGGCCTCGTGGACCGAGTTGAAGACCGGCAGGTCGAGATGCGTCTGGCCGCCCTTGCCGGGGGTGACGCCCCCGACCATTTGCGTGCCATAGGCGATGGCCTGTTCGGTGTGGAAGGTGCCTTGCGAGCCGGTCAGGCCCTGGCAGATGACTTTGGTGTTCTTGTCGACGAGGACGGCCATTGTGGCGTTCTCCTTAATTCAATCTTGGGAAAGGTGGGTTAAAAACCCACCCTACGAGGCTCAGCCCTTGACGGCTTTGACGATCTTCTGGGCGCCGTCCTTGAGGTCGTCGGCGGCGATCACGTCGAGGCCGGAGGTGTTGATGATCTCCTTGCCTTTCTCCACGTTCGTGCCTTCGAGCCGGACCACCAGCGGGACCTGAAGCCCGACTTCCTTGACCGCGGCGACCACGCCCTCGGCGATCACGTCGCAGCGCATGATGCCGCCGAAGATGTTGACCAGGATGCCCTTCACCTGTGGGTCCGAGGTGATGATCTTGAACGCCTCGGTCACCTTGTCCTTGGTGGCGCCGCCGCCCACGTCGAGGAAGTTGGCGGGCTCGGCGCCGTAGAGCTTGATGATGTCCATCGTCGCCATGGCGAGGCCCGCGCCGTTGACCATGCAGCCGATCTCGCCATCCAGCGCGATGTAGTTCAGATCGTACTTGGACGCCTCCAGCTCCTTGGGGTCTTCCTCGGTGGTGTCGCGCAGCTCGGCGATGTCCGAGTGGCGGTAGATGGCGTTGGAGTCGAAGCCCATCTTGGCGTCGAGGCATTTCAGCTCGCCGCCCTCGGTCAGGATCAGCGGGTTGATCTCGAGCATCTCCATGTCCTTTTCCAGGAACATGCTGTAGAGCGTGCCCATCAGCTTGACGCATTGCTTCACCGCCGCGCCCTCGAGCTCGAGCATGAAGGCGATGCGGCGGCCGTGAAAGGCCTGGTAGCCGGTGGCGGGATCGACGCTCAGGCTGAGGATCTTCTCGGGCGTCTTTTCGGCCACTTCCTCGATGTCCATGCCGCCCTCGGTGGAGGCGACGAAGCTGACGCGGGAGGTCACCCGGTCGACGAGCAGCGCCAGGTAGAATTCGCGGGCGATGGCCGCGCCTTCCTCGATATAGATTCGGCCCACCTGCTTGCCGGCGTCGCCGGTCTGCTTGGTCACCAGCGTGCGGCCCAGCATCTTCTTGGCTTCCTCGGCGGCCTCGGACACCGACTTGGTGATCCGCACGCCGCCCTTGTCGCCGGCGCCTTCTTCCTTGAAGCTGCCCTTGCCGCGGCCGCCGGCATGGATCTGCGCCTTGACCACCCAGACGGGGCCGTCAAGCTCGCCCGCCGCCGTCTTCGCCTCCTCCGCGCGCAACACGACACGCCCGTCCGATACAGGCGCCCCGTAAGAGCGCAGCAAGGCCTTCGCCTGGTATTCATGGATGTTCATGCAGAGTTCCCATCTTTCTGTGCGTTTGCCTCTGGTATAGCCATAGGTTGAAGCGGGACTTAACCCCTTTCGTGCCACGGCCCGCTTTTTGCGGCGAATTTCCGCCTTTTGTGATCACACGATTTTATGCTGTGATCACAAATCAGGGCGTTGATATGCAAGACGAATCGCGCGCGCGCGGGCAGAGGGGCGTCCTGGCCGTCGGCGTGGGAAGAGCGCGATACCACCGGCCCGGGGCCGACGCAGCGGGAAGCGTGCGGTGCAATGACAGGTCCGAACGGACCGTCCCGGCGACACTTCTGCAAAGGAAAACGCGCGGGCCAGGACGGTCCGCGCGTTCGGAGTTGAAACTATGTGCCGGGGGTCAACCGAGCGAGCTGTCGATGCCCTTGCATGCCTCGACGAGGCCTTTCACGGCCTTGACGGAGGTGTCGAACATCTCCTGCTCGTCCTTGTTGAGCTTGATGTTGACGATCTTCTCGATGCCGCCCGCGCCGATCACGGTGGGCACGCCCACATACATGCCCTTCAGCCCGAATTCGCCGTCGCAATGGGCGGCGCAGGGCAGGACGCGTTTCTGGTCCTTGAGATAGGCTTCGGCCATCTCGATGGCCGAGGTGGCGGGCGCGTAGAAGGCCGAGCCGGTCTTCAGCAGGCCGACGATCTCGGCGCCGCCGTCGCGGGTGCGCTGGACGATCGCGTCGAGTTTTTCCTGCGTGGTCCAGCCCATGTCGACGAGGTCGGGCAGGGGGATGCCGGCGACGGTGGAGTAGCGCACGCAAGGCACCATGGTGTCGCCGTGGCCGCCCAGCACGAAGGCGCTGACGTCCTTCATCGAGACGCCGAATTCCAGGCTGAGGAAGTGGCGGAAGCGGGCGCTGTCGAGCACGCCGGCCATGCCGCAGACCTTTTCGGCGGGCAGGCCGGAGAACTTCTGCAGGGCCCAGACCATCGCGTCGAGCGGGTTGGTGATGCAGATGACAAACGCATCCGGCGCGTTGGCGGCGATGCCTTCGCCCACGGATTTCATGACTTTGAGGTTGATGCCCAGGAGGTCGTCGCGGCTCATGCCCGGCTTGCGCGGGACACCGGCGGTGACGATGCAGACGTCGGCGCCGGCGATGTCGGCATAGTCCTGCGTGCCCTTGAGCGCGGCGTCGAAGCCCTCGGCCGGGCCGGATTCGGCGATGTCGAGCGCCTTGCCCTCGGGGGTGCCTTCGGCAATGTCGAACAGGACGACGTCGCCCAGTTCCTTGATGGCGGCGAGATGCGCAAGCGTGCCGCCGATTTGTCCCGCGCCGATGAGGGCGATCTTGGGTCTGGCCATGGAAATTGATCTCCGGTGGGTTTGATTTCGCGCTACGGGGTAGTCGCAAACCGGGGTCAATTCAAGGGTGCTGCGCCGCGGCGCGACGGCGGCGGTCAGGCAAGACGCCGCGATGGGGTCAAAAGCGACTGAAATCTCAGGTGTTTAGGGCGAGCGCCCCGAGAGGCGCGAGAT
This sequence comes from Roseovarius sp. THAF8, assembly GCF_009363735.1. Lineage (NCBI taxonomy): Bacteria > Pseudomonadati > Pseudomonadota > Alphaproteobacteria > Rhodobacterales > Roseobacteraceae > Roseovarius > Roseovarius sp. THAF8. Next base: position 2,620,740 of record NZ_CP045410.1, read on the forward strand.
GTATCGAATTGAGTGCGCCGCCATGACGGCCCGCGCTGCGGCCCGCGCGGCGAATCTGGCGCGCGGGCGACGGGCCGCCCGCGTCCGGCCAGGGCCCGGATCAGGCGTCGTCGCCGTCGATCGGCAGCCCCTCGTCCAGCGTCTCGAACGACTGGCCGCTGGCGACAAGGCAGGTGGTTCCATGCGCCGAGGTCACCGTGATCGTCCAGGTGCCGGTCGTGGTGGAGGCGAACACCTCGACCACCGCGTTGTTGGGCCCGAGCCCGATGGATTGCCGCGTTTCCCCGTATTTGGAGGCGAGCCGGTCGACGACCGTATCGCGCGGTGCGCAACTCGCGGCGATGGCGGGACCGGACAGACCCGTGGCCAGAAGCGTGGCGAGCATCATCAGTTTGGTCTTCATCGTCTTACCCTTTCAAAGCTGGGTCCCTGCCGTATCTGTGCCGAGAGCGTGCGGATGAGGGTATCAAGATATGGTTAACGGAGGGTTCGCAGGCCGGCGGATGCTCTTGCGCCATGGCCATTTCTGCATCGCGGCGAGAAAGGTCTTGAACTTTCGTTCCAAAAATGGCGAATTCCCGCGCAAGAAAATTTCGACCAGCCAGCGGGGCACGCCATGGACCTTTCGACCCATCCCTACCGATCCGTTCTTTATATTCCCGGCTCTAAGGAACGGGCGCTGGACAAGGCGCGCACCCTGCCCACCGACGCGATCATCTTTGACCTGGAGGATGCCGTGGCGCCCGACGCCAAGGCCGAGGCGCGCGCGACGCTGGCGCAGGCGCTGAGCGACGGCGGCTACGGCAACCGCGTGAAGGTCGTGCGGATCAACGCGCTGACCACCGAATGGGGGTTCGAGGATGCCCGCGTGCTGGGTGATGCGGGGGCGGACGTGATCCTGCAGCCCAAGGTGAACACCTATGCGGACGTGGACAACCTGTCGGATCTGATCGGCACCGAGATTCCGATCTGGACGATGATGGAGACGCCCGCCAGCGTGTTCAACGCCCGCGAGATCGCCGCGCACCGGCAGGTGACGGGGCTGGTCGCCGGTACGAACGACCTGACCAAGGAGCTGGGCTGTCGTTTCCGCGCCGACCGGATGCCGCTGCTGGCGTCGCTCCAGATGATCGTGATGGCGGCGCGGGCCGCGCGCGGCGTGGTGGCGCTGGATGGTGTCTACAACCGTTTTCGGGATGGCGACGGGCTGAAGCTGGAATGCGAGCATGGGCGCGACCTTGGGTTTGACGGCAAGACGCTGATCCACCCCGACCAGATCGACATCGCAAACACGGCGTTCGCCCCCACGCAATACGAGATCGACACGGCCATGCGTCAGATCGAGGCTTATGAAGAGAGCAAGAAGCAGGGGCAGGGGATTGCCGTGGTGGACGGCCAGATCGTGGAAAACCTGCATGTCGTCGCGGCGCAGCGGACGCTGGCGAAGGCCGAGGCGATTGCACAGATGGCGGCGGAGTAGATCATGGGATTGCTGATCGCAGGCGTGCTGCTTTGGTCGGTGGCGCATTTGTTCAAACGGATCGCGCCGGGGCCGCGGGCGGCGATGGGCAACGCGGGCAAGGCGGTGATCGCCGTGGTGCTGCTGGTCAGTATCTGGATGATGACCAAGGGCTACCAGGCCGCCGATGGCGCGTTTTTCTGGGGGCGGCACCCGATGACGGTGGGGATCAACAACCTGCTGATGCTGCTGTCGGTCTACATGTTCGCGGCCTCGGGGATGAAAACCGCGCTGGCGCGCAGGATGCGGCATCCGATGCTGGGCGCGGTCAAGGTCTGGGCCTTGGCGCACCTGCTGGTCAACGGCGACGTGCCGTCGTTCATCCTGTTCGGCGGGCTGCTGGCCTGGGCGGTGATCGAGATGATCGTGATCAACAAGTCGCAGCCGGAGTGGGTGCGCCCCGACCCGGCGCCGAAATCCAAGGAAATCGCCGCTGTGGCGGGCAGTGTCGTGGTCTACGGCCTGATCGTGGCCGTGCATTACTGGCTGGGCTATCCGGCCTTTGGGTGAGCGTATGAAACTTTATCGATTCCTTTCGGCCGATGACACGTCGGCCTTCTGCCACAAGGTGACCGAGGCGCTGAACAAGGGGTGGGAGCTGCATGGCAGCCCGACCTATGCGTTCGACGCGGCCAATGGTGTGATGCGCTGCGGCCAGGCCGTGGTGAAGGAGGCCGAGGGCACCTACACGCCCGACACCAAGCTGGGAGAGCAGTGAGCATGGCCAAGACCAACCCGGGGCGGTTCTTCGAGGATTACACCGTCGGTGAGGTGATCCCGCACGCGGTGCCGCGCACCGTGTCGGGTGGGGAACGGGCGCTTTACCATGCGCTTTATCCCGCGCGCCACGCGCTTTACTCCTCGGACGAGTTCGCGCGGGCCTGCGGCCTGCCCGCCAGCCCGATCGACGACCTGGCGGCGTTTCACATCGTTTTCGGCAAGAGCGTGCCGGACATCTCTCTGAACGCGGTGGCGAACCTGGGCTATGCCGAGGCGCGGTGGCTGCGGCCGGTCTATGCCGGGGACACGCTGCGGTCGGAGTCCGAGGTGATCGGGGTCAAGCAGACGTCCAGCGGCAAGACCGGGATCGTCTGGGTGCGCACGACGGGGATCAGCCAGCAGGACCTGCCGGTGATGCAGTTCGTGCGCTGGGTGATGGTACGGAAGAAGGACGTGGACGCGCCCGCGCCCGCGCCCGTGGTGCCCGAGACCGCGTCGCATGTGGCCCCCGAGGACCTGGTCGTTCCAGCGGGGCTGGATTTTTCCAACTATGATATGACGCTGGCCGGCGAGCCGCATCGCTGGGGCGATTACGAGGTGGGCGAGACGATCGACCACGTGGACGGCGTGACCATCGAGGAAGCCGAGCACATGATGGCCACGCGCCTGTGGCAGAACACCTCGAAGACCCATTTCGACATCACGCCGCGCGAGGACGGCAAGCGGCTGATCTATGGCGGGCATGTCATCTCGATGGCGCGCGCGCTGAGCTTCAACGGGCTGGCCAATGCGCAGATGATCGCGGCGATCAACGCGGGCAGCCACGCCAACCCCTGCTTTGCCGGGGATACCGTGCGGGCCTGGTCGGAGGTGCTGGACCGCGCCGAGACGGGCGTGCCGGGTGTGGGCGCGCTGCGGTTGCGGCTGGTGGCGACCAAGGGCGGCGAGCCGTTCGGCCTGCGCGGCGAGGATGGCAAGTATCTGCCGCATGTCCTGCTGGACCTGGATTACTGGGCGCTGATGCCGATCTGAGGCCCGGGCGCCGTTCTCGGTTTGTTAAGACATGGTCTGTAGCGTCCTTTCCTGTGCGAAAGGAGGTTGCCATGCCTGATCCAACGCCATTCGAAGGCCCGCGCCTGCGGTGCCTCGTTCTCGAAGACAGTGCCCATGACCAGGAAATGATCCGCCGTGCGATGCGCGGCGCGCGGGTGGAGGCCGAGATCGACTTCGTCCCGACCATCGAAACCGCGCGCAAGGCGCTGTCGCGCTCGCAATACTCGGCCATCCTGTGCGACAACAGCGTGCCCGACGGGTCCGGCAGCGAGTTTGCCGGGGAACTCGCCGGCGCGCCGGAACTGTCGGACGTGCCGATCGTGATCGTGTCGGGCTGGCCCTCGCCCTTCATGTGGGACAAGGCGCGCGCCGCGGGCCTGAGCGTGATCGACAAGACCGACGACCCGATGCGAAAGCTGCGCGATTTCTTCCGCGAATGCGTGGGAGACATGATCACGCAGCGCGTGGCGGGGCCGATGCGGCGCAGCGCCTGAGCGCGGGTCGACGCGAATGTGAGCCGCGCGCCGAGCGGTTTTTCTGGGCAGCGGCCGCGGTCTGGCGCATGCTGTGGGCATGGTACGCGCGTTCTTGCGTCTTTGTCTTTCGGCCGTCGGGGCCTGCGGCGCGGCGGTCTCCGCCGCCGCCTGCGAGGTGGCGCTCGTGCTGGCGGTGGACGTGTCGGGCTCTGTCGACCAACGGGAATACCGCATTCAGATGCAGGGGCTGGCCGACGGGCTGCGCGACGGCGCGGTCAGCGAGGCGCTGGTCGTGGGTGAGGCGGCGGTGCTGGTGCTGCAATGGACCGGCACGTCGCGCCAGCGCGTGGTGGTGCCGTGGCAACGGATGACCGATTTCGACGCGGTCGAGGCGCTAGCGGCGCGGATCGAGACCACGCCGCGCGTCTGGCGCAACTTCTCCACCGCCATCGGCGAGGCGCTGGAGGTCGGCGCGGCGCAGTTCAGGGACGTGCCCGGATGCCGCCGCCGGGTGATCGACGTGTCGGGCGACGGGTCATCGAACGAGGGGCCGAGACCCCGCGACGTGCATGGCCTGTTGCGGCAGGAAGGGATCGTGGTCAACGCGCTGGTCATCGAAGGGGCGGAGCCGAGGGTGACCGAGTATTTCTGGGAAAACGTCATCCACGGGCCCGGTGCGTTTGTGATCACAGCCAATGATTACGCCGAGTATCCCGCCCGAATGCGCCGCAAACTGCTGCGCGAAGTCACCAAACCCATCTCGAAAGCGCCGGGTGATTCCTTTGCGCCGCATTTGTGATCACGCACCTATGTATGTGATCACGAAAACTGCTTTTGCGACGAAATGCCTGCACTATTCGAAGAATACGGGTTTGCAGAGGCCCCGGATGATTGGATAAAACGAACTCAAATCGCGGGGCAGGCTGGCCCACCCGGGTCGGCGCCACATCGCGACGAGAAAGGGAATGCCAATGGCAGACGTAAATCGCGGCAACCGGCCGCTTTCGCCCCACCTCACGATCTATCGCCCGCAGCTGACGTCGATGACCTCGATCCTGACCCGGATCACCGGCAACGCGCTGTTGGTGGCGGCCCTGCTGACGGTCTGGTGGCTTCTGGCCGCCGCCACCTCGGCCGATTATTTCGCGACCGCCGACGCGGTCGTGACCAGCTGGTTCGGTGACATCGTGATGTTCCTGTCGCTCTGGGCGCTGTGGTACCACACGCTGGCGGGGGTGCGGCACCTGATCTGGGACAACGGCATGATGTTGCAGATCGACAAGGCCGAGATGCTGGGCTGGGCGGCGATCGGCGGATCGGTCGTTCTGACCGTCCTGACCGTGCTGTTCATCTGAAGGAGGCCCCCGACATGCGTTACCTGACAGACCGCAAGCGCGCCATGGGCCTAGGCTCGGCCAAGAGCGGCGTGCATCATTTCTGGGCGATGAAGGTGCAGAGCGTTGCCTTGTTGATCCTGATCCCGCTGTTCGTCTTTACCTTCGGCGGCATCCTGGGCGCGCCGTTCGAGGAAGTCACGGCCTATTACGCGCGGCCCTTCCCGGCCATCGTCGCGGCGCTGACGCTTGTGGTCGGCTTCAAGCATTTCGCCGACGGGTGCCAGGTGCTGATCGAGGACTACGTGCATGGCACGGCGCAGAAGGTGACGATCATCCTGGTGACCTGCCTGAGCTATGGCGCCATGGCGACGGGGCTTTTCGCCATCGCGCGCCTGGCGCTCTGAGAAACATTCCGAGGGCAGGGCGCAGGTCGCCCCGGCCCCTGTGAGACCATATCGCCGGGGCCGGCATGGCCCGAGCAGACGAACCGGAAAAGGCACGAAGCATGGCGGCTTACGAATACGAGACACATGATTATGACGTGGTTGTGGTGGGCGCGGGCGGCGCGGGGCTGCGCGCGACGCTGGGCATGGCGGAACAGGGGTTGCGCACGGCTTGCGTGACCAAGGTGTTCCCGACGCGCTCGCACACCGTGGCGGCGCAGGGCGGCATCGCGGCCAGCCTTGGCAACATGGGGCCGGACAGCTGGCAGTGGCACATGTATGACACGGTCAAGGGGTCGGACTGGCTGGGCGACACGGACGCGATGGAGTACCTGGCGCGCGAGGCGCCCAAGGCGGTTTACGAGCTGGAGCATTACGGCGTGCCGTTTTCGCGTACCGAGGAGGGGCGGATCTATCAGCGGCCCTTCGGCGGGCATACGACCGAGTTCGGCGAAGGCCCCCCGGTGCAGCGGACATGCGCCGCCGCCGACCGGACCGGCCACGCAATTTTGCATACGCTCTACGGGCAAAGCCTGAAGAACAACGCCGAGTTCTACATCGAGTATTTCGCCATCGACCTGATGATGAGCGAGGACGGTCAATGCACCGGCGTCGTCTGCTGGAAGCTGGATGACGGCACGATCCACGTGTTCAATTCCAAGATGGTCGTGCTGGCCACGGGCGGTTACGGACGCGCCTATTTCAGCGCGACGTCCGCGCATACCTGCACCGGCGACGGCGGTGGCATGGTGGCGCGCGCGGGCCTGCCGTTGCAGGACATGGAGTTCGTGCAGTTCCACCCGACCGGGATCTACGGCTCCGGCTGCCTGATTACCGAAGGCGCGCGCGGCGAGGGCGGCTATCTGACCAACAGCGAAGGCGAGCGGTTCATGGAGCGCTACGCGCCCAACTACAAGGATCTGGCGCCGCGTGATTATGTCAGCCGCTCGATGACCATGGAGATCCGCGAAGGGCGCGGCGTGGGCGAGCACGGCGATCACATCCACCTGAACCTCAGCCACCTGCCCGCCGAGGCGCTGAACCTGCGCCTGCCTGGGATTTCCGAGAGCGCCAAGATCTTTGCCGGGGTGGACGTGACCAAGGAACCGATCCCGGTGCTGCCGACCGTGCATTACAACATGGGCGGTATCCCGACGAACTATTGGGGCGAGGTTCTGAACCCCACCAAGGACGATCCGCACGCCGTGGTTCCGGGCCTGATGGCCGTGGGCGAGGCGGGCTGTGCGAGCGTGCATGGCGCGAACCGGCTGGGCTCGAACTCGCTGATTGACCTCGTGGTGTTCGGGCGGGCCGCGGCCATTCGCGCGGGCAAGGTGGTGAACCCCGAGAGCGCCGTGCCGGCGACCGACGCGGGCGAGGTGGACAAGGCGCTTGACCGCTTCGACCATTTCCGCCACGCCGATGGCGGCACGCCCACCGCTGAGTTGCGGCTGGAGATGCAGCGCACCATGCAGGAGGATGCGGCCGTGTTCCGGACCTCCAAGACCCTGTCCGAGGGTGTCAAGAAGATGGATGCGATCGCGGCCAAGCTGGACGACCTGAAGGTCACCGACCGCAGCCTGGTGTGGAACAGCGACCTGATGGAGACGCTGGAGCTGACCAACCTGATGCCCAACGCGCTGGCCACCATCGCCGGGGCAGAGGCGCGCAAGGAAAGCCGCGGCGCCCACGCGCACGAGGATTTCTCGAAGCGCGACGACGAGAACTGGCGCGTGCACACGGTTGCGCGGGTGGATGGCAAGTCCGTGGATCTGAGCTATCGTCCTATCATCGAGGACCCGCTCACGACCGAATCCGAGGGTGGGATCAATTTGAAGAAGATTGCACCCAAGGAAAGGACATTCTGATGAAAGCCATACTGAGAACCGCCGCCGCGATTGGCGGCCTGACCGTGCTGGCAGGCGCGGCGCAGGCCGTCGACACGACGCCCGCGAACGTGGATCGCGTCGTGCAGGCGTGCTTTGCCGAGGTCAGCCCCGAGGGGTCCTACGTGACGAACGTCCGGGGCGACGACGTGATCATGACGCCCGTGCGCGGGTCTGGCGCGTCGCATTACGAGGCGCAGGCGCTGACCAGCTGCATCGCCTATCGTTTTGGGGCGTCGACGGTCACCGCGGCGGCGAATCCGAACCGCTATATCTCGGTCAGCGAGCAGCGCAGTGCGATCCTTGACTGCAAGCACAAGTTCGGCATTGGCGGCGGTGTCCGCCTGGGCGGGCAATGGCAGGAGATCCCGATCGGTCAGCAGACGCGCATCTGGATCGTGCCGCATGGCCGCGTCACCGCCGAGGCAGCGAACCGGATCAATGCCTGTGCCGACCAGGCGCTGGGCCGGGGTGGCAGCCCGGTGGTCAAGGTGACCGGCGTCGCGCGCAAGGCGGGGCCGTGCCCGAAACATGCGCCTGTTATATACGGCGGCTCGCAGTACTGCATCGGCAACCCCTACTGATGCCCAAGGCCGCCACGCATATCACGGCAAAGCCTGCCCGTCCGGCGGGCTGGCCGCGTGCGCGGGGGCGGCATTACCTGGATGTGCTGGAGGTGTTGCACCGGACGCGCGCGCCGGAATGGTACCTGGAGATCGGCGCGGGGCGGGGGCATTCGCTGATGCGGTGCCCGGGCAAGGCCATCGCGGTGGACCCGGATTTTCGCCTGGGGGGCGACGTGATGGGCGACAAGCCCGCGCTGCATCTGATCCGACAGACCAGCGGCGACTTCTTTGCCAGCGGGCAGGCGCATCAGATTGCGCCGCGCATCGACATGGCGTTCATCGACGGGATGCACCTGTTCGAATACGTGCTGGACGATTTCATCGCCACGGAAAAGCTGTGCCATCCCGAGGCGGCGATTCTGCTGCATGACCTTGTGCCGTTCTCGCCCGCCGCCGCCGAGCGCGACTGGGACCCAGAGCGCACCAAGGGCTGGTCGGGCGACGTGTGGAAGATGACGCTGATCCTGCGCGAATACAGGCCCGAGCTGGCATTTGACGTGCTGAACCCACGGCCCTGCGGGCTGGGGATCGTGACCGGGCTTGACCCCGAGAACCGGGTTCTGGAGGACGCGCGCGACGAGATCGTGGCGAAGTTCATGGACCTGACGATCGAGGAGTTCGGGCCCAAGAACCTCAAGCAGATCATGCAGATGCGCAAGGTCGAGGACGTGCTGCCGGAGCTGACGGGACTGGAGGCGGCGGAATGAGATGGCTTGCCATTCTTGCGCTGCCGCTGCTGCTGACGGGGTGCGACGCGGCCAATGACGCCGCCGACGCCATCGCGCGGGACCGCGCCAAGACGGTGGTCAACGGCATCGTCGCGCGGCGCTTTCCGGGTGTCACCGTGGCGCCGGTCACCGACTGCATCATCGACGCGGCCTCGGCCGGGGAAATCATCACCATCGCGCGCGATTCCGTCGGCGGGGTCCAACCCGCGACGGTCGAGCTGGTGGTGGACATCGCGAGCCGGCCCGAGTCGGTTCAATGCATTGCTGAAAACGGTCTGGTCCTGCTGGGCCGCTGAGAGAGGACACGTAAATGGTACAGCTGACGCTTCCGAAGAATTCCCGGATCACCAAGGGGAAGACGTGGCCCAAGCCCGAAGGCGCCAAGAACGTGCGCAAGTTCCAGATCTATCGCTGGAACCCGGATGACGGGAAGAACCCGCAGGTCGACACCTATTTCCTCGACATGGACAAGTGCGGGCCGATGGTTCTGGACGCGCTGATCAAGATCAAGAACGAGGTCGACCCGACGCTGACCTTCCGCCGGTCCTGCCGCGAGGGGATCTGCGGGTCGTGTGCGATGAATATCGACGGGATCAACACGCTCGCCTGTATCTACGGGCTGGACGAGGTGAAGGGCGACGTGAAGATCTATCCCCTGCCGCACATGCCGGTGGTCAAGGACCTGATCCCGGACCTGACGCATTTCTATGCCCAGCACGCCAGCATCATGCCGTGGCTGGAGACCAAGACGAACCGCCCCGCCAAGGAGTGGAAGCAGTCCATCGAGGACCGCGAAAAGCTGGACGGCCTGTATGAATGCGTGATGTGCGCCTCCTGCTCGGCGGCCTGCCCGAGCTATTGGTGGAACGGTGACAAGTATCTTGGACCGGCCGCCCTGCTGCATGCCTATCGCTGGATCATCGACAGCCGGGACGAGGCGACGGGCGAGCGGCTGGACGATCTGGAGGATCCGTTCAAGCTCTATCGCTGTCACACGATCATGAACTGCGCCAAGACGTGCCCGAAGGGGCTGAACCCCGCCAAGGCGATTGCCGAGATCAAGAAGATGATGCTCGAGCGGGCCATGTGATGAGCAAGCCGCGTCCCGAACTCGATTTCAAGTCGAAGGAAGAGTTTCGGGACGTGTGCCGCCACTTGTCGGGGCGGCTGCATTACCTGAACCGGACGGCGATCGGGGAAAGCAAGTTCGTCAGCGAACTGGCCGGGCTGGTCGAACGGGCGGGCAAGGTTTTCGACGACCATTACGACGACGAGGATGTCTTCGCCGCGTTTGGCGATGGCTGGGAACAGGGGACCTTGTCGCGCGACGAGCGGCGCCTGGCGCTGTTCGGGTTGCTTTATCCAGAGGTCGGCTCGGACAGGTCCTGATCGAGCAGGGACAGCAGATCGGTGATCCGGTCCAGCTGCCCCGGCTTGGCGCGGGGCGCGAGAAACGCATCGAGCGCGGCATCGCGGGTCTGGACCATGGCGACCAGCGTCGCGCGGCCCGTCTCTGTCAGGTGCACATGCTTGAGCCGCTTGTCGCTGGCATCCGCGACGCGGCGGATCAGCCCGTCTTTCTCCATCCGGTCCAGCAGGCGCGAGACGCCGTATTGCGGCAGCATCAGGCGGTTTTCCAGGGATCTCGCCGTTTGGCCTTCGGGCCTCGCATCGAGCGCGGCCAGCGCGTCCAGCACGTCGAGCGATGGCAGGCCTTCGGCCTTGAGCGCCGCGTCCAGGTGGCCCTGAAGGCGGCGATGGCTGCGCGACAGGACCTGCCACGCGGAAAGGTTCTGGGGTGTTCTGCTCATGGTCCGAGCCTAAATGCAGGTGCATCTGGGGGGCAAGGGGGGCGCAGGCCCCACTGCACGAAATCTGCGCAACCGGGGCGGGGGCGTCTGCACGAACGCCTGCGCAAAACGGGGGCATCGGAATATAAAATGAGAGGACATTCCAATGCTGCGTTCCCCCGGATTGCGGTTCATCATCGTGGGCCTGCTGGTCTTGCTGATGACCATACCTGTGTTTTTCGTCGGTGCGATCATCGACAGCCGTGCGGATTACAACCGCCAGACCATCGCCTCGGTCGGTCAGGAGTGGGGCGGGCAACAGTTGCTGTCCGGCCCGGTCCTGATCATCCCGGTCGAGGAGACGGTGATGGTGCGCGAGCGCGAGGAGGTAATCGACCCCCTGACCGGCGAGCAGAAGCTGGATGGCGACGACCAGCCTGTGTTTCGCTTCAAACAGGTGGAGCGGACGCTGCGGCGCGATCCGGTTTATGTCTATCCCGACACGTTGGACCTGGAGATGTACAAGACCACGCAGGAACGCAGCCGGGGAATTTTCTCGGTCCCGGTCTATACCGCCAAGGCGGAAGGCGCGTTCGATTTCAACGCCGCCGAGGCAGAGGAGGTGCTGCGCGGTGAGGAGGTTCTGCTGTGGGACGAGGCGGAGGTGCGGGTTTATGTGAGCAGTAACCGCGCGCTGCGGGGTGAGACGCGTTTGATGGCCGATGGCCGCGCGCTGGAGATGGAGCCGGTGGCGAGCGAGAACCGCTATATTGGCGGGCTGCGTGCGCCGACGGGGGACCCGCGAGAGATCGGGGCGTTCGATCTGAAGATGGGGCTGAACGGGGCCGAGGCGCTGTCGTTCACGCCTGTGGGGCGCGAGACGCGGGTGACGCTGACCTCGGACTGGCCGCATCCCGAGTTTCAGGGCGCGTTCCTGCCCGACAGCCACGAGGTGCGCGAGGACGGGTTCGAGGCCAACTGGGTGATCCCGCATCTGGCGCGCCCCTTGCCGCAGGTCAGCCGCGAGAACCAGAACGAGGTCGCGCGGAGCACGTCGAGCTTTGGCGTCGGGCTGTATCAGCCGAATGATTTCTACCAGAAAGCCTATCGCGCGGCGCGGTATGGCATCCTGTTCATCGGTCTGACATTCCTGACGATTTTCCTGGTCGAGGGGCAGACGAAGCGCCCGACGCACCCGGTGCAGTATATCCTGATCGGGCTGGCGCAATCGGCGTTCTTCCTGCTGATGCTGGCGCTGTCGGAACAGGTCGGGTTCGGGTTGGCCTACCTCGTGTCCGGGGGCGCGACCGTGGGTCTGGTGACGGCCTTCGCCGCGACGGCGCTGAAGCTGGGCCGCCGGACGCTGGTGGTGGGGGCGATGCTGGCGGTGCTTTACGGTGTGCTGTACCTGATCTTGCGCAGCGCGGATTACGCCCTGCTGGCCGGGTCGATCCTGCTGTTCGCGGCCATTGCGGGCACGATGTTCGCCACGCGGAACGAGAACTGGTACGGCGAGCCGCGCACCGGGCCGCGCCGGGGATGGTTCCGCAAGGCGGCGCCGCAGCCGGAAGCACCACAGCCCGCAAGCTGACGCGACGTTTCCTTCCATGATGCGGGGCGGCCGGGTTAGGCTGCCCCGCAAGCGTGGGAGGAGATGATGTTGAAGACCGATGTCGCGATCGTGGGCGGCGGGCTGGCCGGCCTTGTGGCTGCGCATGAGGCGGTGAAGCGCGGGCGCAAGGTGGTGCTGCTGGACCAGGAAGGGCCGCAATCCCTGGGCGGGCAGGCGTTCTGGTCGCTGGGCGGTCTGATGATGATCGACACGCCGGAGCAGCGGCGGATGGGCATCCGCGATAGTCGCGATCTGGCGGCGCAGGACTGGATGGGCAGTGCGCAGTTCGACCGGCCCGAGGATGCCAACCCGCGCCGCGTGGCCGAGGCGTATCTGGATTTCGCGGCGGGACCGATGCGGGGGTATCTGCACGGTTTGGGGATGCGCTGGTTTCCCGTGGTCGGCTGGGCCGAGCGGGGCGGGGGGAAGGCGGATGGACATGGCAATTCGGTGCCGCGCTTTCACGTCACCTGGGGCACCGGGACGGGTGTTGTGGCCCCGTTCGTGCGGCTGGTGCAGGAGGCGGAGAAGGCAGGGAAAATGCGCTTTGCGTTCCGGCATCGGGTGACCGGGCTGGACGTGACCGATGGGCGGGTGACGGGGTTGCACGGGGATGTGCTGGCCGAGGATGACGCGGTCCGCGGCGCGTCCACCAATCGCGAGGTGACGGGGCATTTCGAGATGCAGGCCGAGAGCGTGATCGTCGCCTCGGGCGGGATCGGCGGGGACCATGAGAAGGTGCGCAAGCTGTGGCCCGTCGACCGGCTTGGGCCTGCGCCCAAGGGGATGGTCGCGGGCGTGCCGGATTACGTCGACGGCCAGATGCAGGACGTGGCCAAGGCCGCCGGGGCCGGGGCGATCAACGAGGACCGGATGTGGCACTATTGCGAGGGGCTGAAGAACTGGGACCCGATCTGGCCCAACCACGGGATTCGCATCCTGCCAGGGCCGTCCTCGATGTGGTTCGACGCCAAGGGTGTGCGGATGGAGGCGCCGTGCCTGCCCGGATTCGACACGCTGAGCACGCTGAAGCGTATCCTGTCCACGGGGCATGAGCATTCGTGGTTCATCCTGACGCAGAAGATCATCGAGAAGGAATTCGCGCTGTCCGGCAGCGAGCAGAACCCGGACCTGACCTCGGGCAAGTGGCGCGAGGTGCTGAAGGAGCGGCTGGGCAAGGGCGCGACGGGCGCGGTGGAGGCGTTCAAGGATCACGGTGAAGATTTCGTCGTGGCAAAGGATTTCGATGCGCTGGTGACAGGGATGAACGAGATCACGCCGGAGTTGCCGCTGGATGCAGGAGCATTGCGGGCGCAGGTGGCGGCGCGAGATGCGCAGCTGGCCAACCCGTTTGCCAAGGACGCGCAGGTGATCGCCATAAGGCAGGCGCGGGCCTATCGCGGTGACAGGCTGATCCGCACGGCGAAACCGCACGCCATTCTGGATCCCGCCAATGGCCCGCTGATTGCCGTGCGGCTGAATATCCTGACGCGCAAGTCGCTGGGCGGGTTGCACACCGACCTGAAGGCGCGGGTGCTGCGCCCGGACGGTAGCGTGCTGGACGGGCTTTATGCCGCCGGAGAGGTCGCGGGGTTCGGCGGCGGAGGGTACCACGGATACAACGCGCTGGAAGGGACCTTCCTTGGCGGGTGCATTTTCTCGGGGCGTGCGGCGGGGCGAAGCGCCTGAAACTGATGTAGTGAAAACACAGTTCGAATCGTGCGGAAAAAATATTCGGCCGGCTCGCAAAAACTCTTGCGCGACTCAGGGTTTGGCCCCATGTGCACGCTAAGACGCCAACGCACGCGCCTCTGTCCCGAAGGCACTGACCAAAGCGGTTACGTAGCGACGGTAACGTCTCTGAACTGAACCTCGCGGCCCTTGCCGCAATGTGCCTTTTGGAGATGTCCATGACCGCTTTCGTCACCGACCTGTCGGGTGATTTCCGCCATGCTTGCGCCGCCCGTATCGAGGGCTTTCTGCGTACCACCACCTTTGACCGCCCGACGCTGGTGATCGACACCGACGTCGTGTTGCAGAACTATCGCGCGCTGGTGCAGGGGCTGGGCGACGCGCATATCCACTATGCCGTCAAAGCCAACCCCGAGCCGCAGGTGATCGAGGCGCTGGTCAACGAGGGCAGCCATTTCGACGCCGCCAGCCGCGGCGAGATCGAACTGTGCCTGTCGCAGGGGGCAAAGCCCGAGGACATCTCGTTCGGCAACACCGTGAAGAAACCGGGTGACATCGCGTTCGCGTACAACGTGGGCGTGACGCTGTTTGCCGCCGATGCCGAGGAAGAGCTGGACAAGATCGCGGAGCACGCGCCGGGCGCCGAAGTCTACATTCGCCTGATCGTCGAGGCGTCGGGTGCCGACTGGCCGCTGACTCGCAAGTTCGGCTGCGCGCCGGGTCATGCCGTGGTGCTGATGGATTACGCCGCATCGCTGGGCCTGCGCCCGGTGGGCGTGTCGTTCCACGTCGGCAGCCAGACCCGCGAGACCGCCATGTGGGCGCCGGTTCTGGACCGGATCGCCGATGTGTGGCGTGCGGCGCAGGAGGCTGGCCACAAGCTGGACCTGCTGAACATCGGCGGCGGCTTCCCGGCCTTCTATGGCGAGGACATCGCGGCGCCGGCGATCTATGCCGCCCAAGTGCGCGAGATGGTGGCCGAGCGGTTCGGCGACGTGCCGCGCGTGATGGCAGAGCCGGGCCGGGGACTGGTGGCCGAGGCCGGCATGATCGCCGCCGAGGTCGTGCTGGTGTCGCGCAAGTCGCCCGATGACCTGCACCGCTGGGTGTACCTGGATATCGGCATGTTCTCGGGCCTGGCCGAGACCATGGACGAGGCGATCCGCTATCAGTTCGTGACCGCCCGTGACGGCGAGCGCACAGGCCCCTGCATCCTGGCCGGACCGTCCTGTGATTCGGCGGATGTGCTGTATGAAAAACGCATGATCGACCTGCCCCTGGGCCTGAAATCGGGCGACCGGGTGTTCATCCGCAGCTGCGGTGCCTACACCTCGTCCTATTCCAGCGTCGGCTTCAACGGCTTCCCGCCGCTGGACGTGGTCGTGCTCTGAACTGCCCCCCGATCCGGGGCGGGCCGGTTGGCCTTGCCCCGCGGGACAGTGTAAGACCCACGACATGTTCATTGTCGTGGGTCTTGTCATTGCGTTCATACTGGTGGCGATTTATGCGCGTCCCGCGATGCGCAACTGCCGCTGGCGCGAGGATCGTGGCGCATCGACCCCGTCGCAGACCGCGTTTCGCTGTGCGTTCTGCGGGGCGCGGGCCTTTACATCGGATGGCAAACCGCCTTTGGATTGCATGAGGAACACGCCGCAATCCTGAGGACCCCATGCCGGAACCAACCGATGCCGATGTGCGCCGGGCCGTGAAGCCCGTCGTCTGTTATCCCAACGACACGCTGCCCGTGCCGGACCTGGAGCTGTACCGTGCCGCGCGGGACGGCGCGGAGAAGGTGGGCGAGGTGATCGCCGCGCCGCGGGAGGCCGCCTGCTTTCGCGTGGCGAAGGGGCAGTTCTTTCGAATCACCAGCGTGGATGGCCCGCAGGTGGGAGACCTGAACCTGTGGAACGCGAATGACCTGGGCGAGCGGTTCTATTCGGGCAAGTCGCGGGCGCTGCATGGCACGCACCTGACGACGGGCGAGCGGATGTGGTCGGGCTTCCCCTATCTGAGGCCCATGGCGACGATCGTGGAGGATACGCTGGACTGGTACGGGATCGACGCGTACGGCGGGTCGGTGCATGACGTGATCGGCACGCGCTGCGATCCCTATACTGGCAACCTGCTGGCTGGGTCGCAGTATCACCACTGCTGTCATTCCAACCTGATCCGGGCGGTGGCCGACGAACTGGAGGTGTCGCTGGAGGAGGCGGAGCCGCTGGTGCATGACGTGCTGAACGTGTTCATGTGCACCGGGTTCACGCGGGACACGGGCCAGTATTTCATGAAGGCCAGCCCGGTGCGGCCGGGCGATTACCTGGAGTTCTTTGCCGAGATCGACCTGCTGGGGGCGTTGAGTGCCTGTCCGGGCGGGGATTGTTCGGCGGAGCATTCCAGCGACACGGCGGCGTGCTATCCGCTGAAGGTCGAGGTGTTCGCGCCGGAGGAAGGCGCCTTGGGCGATTGGGTCAGCCCGCCGGTGAACGGGTATGACGGCAGCCACGGGAGGTAGCGGGATGGACCGGGTCGAGGGCGGGTGCCTGTGCGGGGCGGTGCGGATCACGGCGGAAGGCCAGCCCGACCGGGTAGGGCTGTGCCATTGCATGGACTGCCGCAAGCATCATGGTGCGGTGTTCTTTGCAGCCGCGATCTTTCCCGAGGACGCGGTGACGATTCGCGGCGAGACGCGGGCCTGGGAGGGGCGGCATTTCTGTCCGCGCTGCGGCGGGTCGGTGTTTTCCGTCAGCGACGGCGAGGTGGAGGTCCACCTTGGGGCGCTGGATGAACCAAACGTGTTTAAGCCGACCTATGAGCTTTGGACCGTGAGGCGGGAAAAGTGGTTGCCGGAGGTGCCGGGCATGGCGCGGTTCGAGCGGGATGAGACGTAGTTTCGTTTGAATTTATAACCAAGGCGTTAACGGTGCGCTCCGCGCGGAATCGAGGCGCGCTTGCGCGCCGCCGCGCGATCGCCAGACCGCCCCCCGGGCTGGCGATTGAGTGACGTCGGTGCGCCTATCTGATGTATTGCGGCTGTGGCAGAGATAAAGTGCCTTGAATGACCGTCGGATCGCCAGCCCGCGGTCTGGCAATCGCGCGGCTCCCTACCGTGGGGTCGCCTGCCCGCGGTCTGGCGTTCGCGCGTCTCCCTAAACGTCGGCTCGGCCAAACGAAAAAACCCCGCCGAGGCGGGGTTCGTTCAGCAGAACCGGATCGCGGTCTCAGCCCTGGCGGGCCTTGAAACGCTTCTGGGTCTTGTTGATCACGTAGACGCGGCCTTTGCGGCGCACGACGCGGCAATCGCGATGGCGGTTCTTGAGCGAACGCAGCGAGTTCCGGACTTTCATCACTCGTCTCCAATGTCGTGGCGCGAGGCGCCGGGTTGCGGGTGCACCGGCACAGCCGGGCAGTGAATATGGTGGGCGATACAAGGATCGAACTTGTGACCCCTTCGATGTCAACGAAGTGCTCTACCGCTGAGCTAATCGCCCTGATACCGGAATGGCATGGCCCCCAACGAATAGGGGCGCGGGAAACCGCGCCGGTGAGGCGTGTCTATAAAAGCAGTCGGGAAGGGGATCAAGGGCTTTTAGAACCTGATTTTCAGACTATGATACTTTGACAAGGCGTTTCGCGGTAAGCCTGCTTTGCATAGTGTCGCGAAACGCAGCACGACAGCCAAGCGTTGCGCGCGTTTCGCCTTTTGCCGATGACTTGGGGTCAATGGCGAAACGCTTTGGGAGAGAGAATGCCGAAAGCCGCGTTTACCCTTTCACATCCAGAGCGTCGCACGACCTCGGTGGTGTTCGCGTCGCCCCATAGCGGGCGGGATTACCCGTGGTCTTTCGTGCGGCGCACGAACCTGAACGAGTTGAGCGTGCGAAGCTCCGAGGATGCTTTTGTCGACGATTTATTCGAGGCCGCGCCGCGCAACGGGGCTCCGTTCATCAAGGCGGGCGCACCGCGGGCGTTCGTGGACCTCAACCGTTCGACCGAGGAACTGGACCCGGCGCTGATCGAAGGGGCGCGGCGGACGGGGCACAACCCGCGCGTGGCCTCGGGCCTGGGGGTGATCCCGCGGGTGGTGGCCAATGGCAAGGCAATCTATTCAAGCAAGATCACGATGGACGAGGCGCAAAGGCGCATCGACGCCTATTGGCGGCCCTACCATGCGGCGCTGAAAACCCAGCTGGATCAGGCGCTTGGACTGTTCGGACAGGCGATACTGGTCGATTGCCACTCGATGCCGCACGAGGCGATGGATGCCGTCGCCCGCAGCGGCGCGCGGCGCCCCGAGGTGGTGCTGGGCGACCGCTTTGGCGCGGCGGCGAGCGACGAGGTGGTGGACCGGATCGAGGCGGCGTTTGCTGCCGCCGGGCTGAAGGTGGCGCGCAACGCGCCCTTTGCCGGGGCCTATATCACGCAGCATTACGGCCGCCCGCAGGAGAACCGGCACGCGGTGCAGGTCGAGATCGACCGGGCGCTTTACATGAACGAGCGGCTGATCCGGCCCAACGGCAATTTCAAGGCGTTCAAGGCGCTGCTGGAGGGCGTGATCGCCGAGATAGCCGAGGTCGGGCGGCCCGAGCCGCAGCAGCTGGCGGCGGAGTAGGCGAATCAAGGGTTAACGCCTTGGCGCGCGGGAAAACGGACCGTCGGTAACGCGTCGGTATTCGGGTGGTATGGCGACGGTGCGATTCTCGCGGGAGGCCGGGTTGACGCGCCGGACGGTGCCGGACCCGGCGAAACGTTTCAGTACCGTCTCGTATAGGTGAAATGCACCTCTTCGTCGGTCGTGGTGTCGGTGACGGCGAAACTCACGTCCGAGCGATCCGCGAAATCGTAGCGGGCGGCGAGTCCGTAGGCGGAGGTCGTGCTGTCGCGCGTGACCTCGCCGAATCCCGAGAGGGTCAGGTCGCGCCAGAGATTGTAATTCACGTCGAACGCCACTGCGTCGGGGCGCTGGTTGGCGTCGGGGTGCAGGAAGGCGGCGCCGATGTCGAACCGCCCGTCTTGCCAGCGGGCGCCGATCTTGGCGTTGATGCCGTCGAAATGATCCTTGGGGTCCCAGACGCCCTCGATCGCGGCGGCGAAGGTCATGGCCTGCGCCCGCCATTCGGCGGAGCCGGCGGCGGAGCGGAAATTGCCGTCGCTGGCATCGAGCAGCGAGACGGCCCAGGACGTGTCGCCGGTGGTGTCGCCATAGGACACGCCCACGGGCACGGAGTTGAAGCGCAGCGCCTCGGTCGTGGCGCGGGCGCGGGTGTATTCGGCGCGGGTCTCGGCGATGGAGGCTGCGGTGAAATCGAAGGGCGAAATCAGCACCCGGTCATAGGTCGGTTTCACCACGCCCAGCCGGAAACGGTCGTCATAGACGAAGGCGGCGTAGGTTTCGTGCGGGCGGTCGCCCTTGTAGTAATAGCCGAAGGTGCCGAATTCGAACGCCACGGGGCTGTCGGCGACGTCGAAGAGCGTGAAGGTCAGCATCGCGTCGACGCGGGACATGAAGGCGTTGTCTTGGATGCTGTTGGCGCCGACCGAGATGTCGCCGGAGAAATCCACCCAATCGGCGGCAGCGGCGACATCGGGGCGCAGGCCGGTGGCGCAGAGCGCGAGCGCGGCAAGGCGGGGCAGGGGGCGGGTCAAAGTACGTTTCATGGCCGAAGCAACGTGGCACGGGCCGGAAAGTTGCACGAGCGACAACGCGCGGCGTCGATGTGATTTTCCGGCCACAGGGGGTTGCCGGTAACACTCTGCTTTAAATAGAAAAACTCTGCTCAGCGCAGGGAGCGGCCCTTGAGGATGGCGTCGGCGCCGAAGCGGGCGCGGATTTCGTCCGTGGCGCGTTCGGCGCGGCCGCGCTGGCGGGCCTGCGGGTCGAGCAGGTCGCCCGACGCCTCGGCGGCGGTTTCGGGCACGAGATCGGACAGCCCGACGCCCAGCAGGCGGTAGGGCTTGGTGTGATCGACCTGGTCGAAAAGCGCGCGGGCGGTGCGGTAGAGCGTGTCGGCCAGTTGCGCCGGGTCGCGCAGCGAGACGCGGCGGGTGAGCAGTGAATGGTCGGAACGCTTGAGCTTCAGCGTCACCACGCGGCCCGCAAGATGCTTGGCCTTGGCGCGGTCGGCGACCTTTTCGGCCATGCGCCAGAGATGGCCATCGAGGATGTCGGCGCTGGCGGTGTCCTCGCGGAAGGTGGTTTCGTTCGAGATCGACTTCATCGGGCTGTGGGCCGAGACGCGGCGGTGATCCTGCCCACGGGCGAGGTTCCAAAGCCGCTCGCCCATCGAGCCGAAGCGGGCCACGAGATCTGTCTTCTCCCAGCGCAGGAGGTCGGCGAAGGTGCGGATGCCCGCCGCATCCAGCGAGGCGCGCGCCGCCTGGCCCACGCCCCAGATCAGGCTGACGGGTTTGTCGCGCAGGAAATCGGCGGTCTCGGCGCGGCCGATGATGGAAAACCCGCGCGGCTTGTCGAGGTCCGAGGCGATCTTGGCGAGGAACTTGTTGTGCGACAGGCCGATGGAGCCGGTGAGGCCAAGCTCGTCCTTCATCCGCTTGGTCAGGCGGGCCAGCATCACGGCGGGGGGCGCACCATGCAGGCGGGCGGTGCCGGTCAGGTCGAGAAACGCCTCGTCCAGCGACAGGGGTTCGATATCCGGCGTCAGGTCCTGCATCATGGCGCGGATCTGGCGCGAGACCTGGGCGTAAAGCTCCATCCTGGGCTTGATGATGACGGCGTCGGGGCAGAGTTTCAGCGCCTGGAACATCGGCATGGCCGAGCGCACGCCGCGGATGCGGGCGACGTAGCAGGCAGTGGAGACCACGCCGCGCCGGCCGCCGCCGATGATGACGGGCTTGTGCGCCAGTTCGGGGTTGTCGCGTTTCTCGACCGAGGCGTAGAACGCGTCGCAATCCATGTGCGCGATGCTGAGCTCGAAGAGTTCCGGATGCGACAGCACGCGCGGGCTGCGGCAGGCGGGGCAGCGCGCGCCGGTGTCAAACCGGGTCAGGCAGTCGCGGCAGAAGGCGGGCATGGGCGGGGCTGCGTCCGGGGTTGCGATGTGGTTATTGTAAGGCCGCGGCGCGTGAGGGAAAAGACGGTATGAGCGAACAGAGGTTCGAGGGCACCAAGCTGGCGCTGTTTCTGGGCAAGCGGCTGGCGGTGATCGAGCGCGACCATGCGCCCGACATCCCGTGGCCGGGTTTCCTGGACCTGCCCGGCGGCGGGCGCGACGGCGCGGAAAGTGCCGAGACCTGCGTGCTGCGCGAAACGCGCGAGGAGCTGGGGCTGGTGCTGGAGCCCGGCGTGCTGCGCTGGCGGCGGTTCTACGCGGGGCCCACGCCGATGTGGTTCTTCGTGGCGCATTGCGAGGCGGCGCTGGCCGACGAGGTGGCGTTCGGCGACGAGGGGCTGGGCTGGTGCCTGATGCGGCCCGAGGATTACGTGGCGCACGACAAGGCCGTGCCGCATTTCGCCCAGCGGGTGGCGGAGTACCTGGCGGGGTAGCGGGGGCGGCTTGGGTGGCGCGATGGTGGGTTTCACCCACCCTACGTCAGGCTATGTCGTTCAGGATGGCCTGGGTGGCGGCGCGGGGGTCTTCGGCGGCCCAGACCGGGCGGCCCACCACGATGTGATCGGCGCCGTCCGACAGGGCCTGTGCCGGGGTGGCGACACGTTTCTGGTCGCCCAGTGCCGCGCCGGCGGGGCGCACGCCGGGGGTGACGATCAGCTTGCCCGCGGCCTCGGGCAGGGCGCGGATCATCGCGGCCTCCTGCGGGGAGGCGATGACACCGTCGGCCCCGGCCTCGAGCG
Organism: Roseovarius sp. THAF8; assembly: GCF_009363735.1. NCBI lineage: Bacteria > Pseudomonadati > Pseudomonadota > Alphaproteobacteria > Rhodobacterales > Roseobacteraceae > Roseovarius > Roseovarius sp. THAF8. The sequence goes on from NZ_CP045410.1 coordinate 2,642,429, forward strand.
CGCGGGCGGCGCGGGTGGCGACGATATCGGGGATGTCGCCGGGCGCGATCAGCGACGCGTCGAGATCGGCGCGGTCGAGGGAGGTCAGAACGGTGACGGCGAGGATCTTCATCGGTTTGCCTGCAGCACCTTCGCGGGCGGCGCGGACCACGTGGGGGTCGCCATGCACGGTAAGGAAGTCGAGGTCGAACTGCGCCAGCCCGCGCACGGCGTTTTCCACCGTGGCGCCGATGTCGAAGAGCTTCATGTCGAGAAAGATACGCTTGCCGTGATCCTGCTTGAGCTCGTTGGCCAGCGCGAGGCCGCCGCCGGTCAGCATCCCGAGGCCGATCTTGTAGAATGACACCGCGTCGCCGAGCGTTTCGGCCAGGTGCAGACCTTCGAGCGCGTTCGGCAGGTCGATGGCGACGATCAGGCGATCATCGGCGGGCAGGTCGGATCTGAGCTGGACGGGTTCGGGCATGGGCGCAACCTTTCGCGTCGGGTCGCGCCCTTGTTGCGGGCCGGGGCGGCGGCGTCAAGCCTGTTCGGCAGAGCGCGGCCAGGCGTTTTCGGCGACGATGACGGCCTGCGGGGTGTTGCGAAACTCGGGCATCCGCCGCACTTGGCGCAGGGCATCCTGGACCAGGGCGCGGGTCACGATAGCGGCCTCGGTCAGGTCGCCGAGAACCGTGGGCGGCATGGCGGAGGCGCGCAAGCTGAGGGAGCCTTTGTTGCCCTGCAGCAAAACCGTCGCGACATGGGCACCTGAATGTGGCGAAACAGCGATATTCTCCAAGGAAATCCGCTCGATCTTCATAACACACCTCACTATGCAACTGCAGCGAGGATGCCTCATCCGGCCACGGTTTGCGAGGGGAAATTGGTTAACGGACGCCCCCTCGCAACTTTATGCCTGTTTATCAGGCGGCGGCGGCACCTTGCGCGGCTTCGGGCAGGGACGAGCGCAGGTCATGGGCCTTCTGCGTGTGGCGCAGGCTGGCCTTCTGCGTCAGGCCGCGGGCGATCAGCGCGTATTCGGCGTTGAGCGGGGCCTTGAGGTGGACGGGGTAGCGGAAGATGTGACCGGACTCGTGGATACGAACGGCCGCCTCGAACGCTTCAAGTTCGGGGTTGTAGCGGATTGCGTCGAATTCAAGCTTCTCGATCTGCATTGGTCTGCTCCTGTTTTACGAGTTACCTAAGTGACTTAGCCTGTGGATAACTGTCTCATTAACGTTTGGTCGGTCGAAAAAGTTGCAAGGTTCACAATTTCTGTTGAGCGGGTTGTCGCCTATGTCGTGTCTTCAAGCGGCTTTTGCCACAACATCTGGTTGCAGCTTTCGCGATACGAACAATTTACAGGGCCGCCTTGACGCTCACGCGCCTGTTACCCATCTAAAGGTCTGAGGTTCCCGAAGCCGTACGCCTAATGCTGGGTGCGCCACCGGGATAACGCTTGTTAAAAAGGAGAGACGGGATGGACTTGTCGAAGTTCACCGAGCGGTCGCGCGGTTTCATTCAGGCCGCACAGACGATCGCGATCCGGGAAAGCCACCAGAAACTGGCGCCCGAGCATGTTCTGAAAGCACTGATGGACGACCCCGAGGGGATGGCCAGCAACCTGATCAAGCGGGCGGGCGGCGAGCCGGCGCGCGTGGTGCAGGCGCTGGACCTGAGCCTTGGCAAAATCCCGAAGGTCAGCGGCGATTCGGGCCAGATCTACATGGACGGCCAGACCGTGAAGCTCTTGGACGAGGCGGGCAAACTGGCCAAGAAGGCCGGTGACAGCTTCGTGCCGGTCGAGCGCCTGCTGACCGCGCTGGCAATGGTGAAGAGCCCCGCCAAGGATGCGCTGGAGCAGGGCGGGCTGAGTGCGCAAGCCCTGAATGAGGCGATCAACGACATCCGCAAGGGGCGGACGGCGGATTCGGCCAGTGCCGAGGACAGCTATGAGGCGCTGGAGAAATACGCCACGGACCTGACGCAACGGGCCGAGGACGGCAAGATCGACCCCATTATCGGCCGCGACGACGAGATTCGCCGCGCCATGCAGGTACTGAGCCGCAGGACCAAGAACAACCCGGTCCTGATCGGCGAGCCCGGGGTCGGCAAGACCGCGATTGCCGAGGGGCTGGCCCTGCGGATCGTCAATGGCGACGTGCCCGAAAGCCTGCAGAACAAGAAGCTGCTGGCGCTGGACATGGGCGCGCTGATCGCAGGTGCGAAATATCGTGGCGAGTTCGAGGAGCGGTTGAAGGCCGTTCTGAACGAGGTCACCGATGCGGCCGGGGAAATCATCCTGTTCATCGACGAGATGCACACGCTGGTCGGCGCGGGCAAGGCGGATGGCGCGATGGACGCGGCCAACTTGATCAAGCCGGCACTGGCGCGGGGCGAGTTGCACTGTGTGGGTGCGACGACGCTGGACGAGTATCGCAAGCACGTGGAAAAGGACGCGGCACTGGCGCGGCGGTTCCAGCCGCTTGTGGTCGAGGAGCCGACGGTCGAGGACACGATCAGCATCCTGCGCGGCATCAAGGAGAAGTACGAGCTGCACCACGGCGTGCGGATCTCGGACTCTGCGCTGGTGTCGGCGGCGACGCTGAGCCATCGGTATATCACCGACCGCTTCCTGCCGGACAAGGCGATCGACCTTGTGGACGAGGCCGCGAGCCGGTTGCGCATGGAAGTGGACAGCAAGCCCGAGGAACTGGACGCGCTGGACCGCGAGATCCTGCAAAAGCAGATCGAGGCCGAGGCCCTGAAGAAAGAGGACGACGCCGCCAGCAAGGACCGGCTGGAGAAGCTGGAAAAAGAGCTGGCCGACATGCAGGAGAAATCCAGCCAGATGACGGCGCAATGGCAGGCCGAGCGTGACAAGCTGGCCAGCGCCCGCGACCTGAAGGAACAGCTGGACCGGGCTCGGATCGAGCTGGACCACGCCAAGCGCGAGGGCAACCTGGCCAAGGCCGGGGAGCTGAGCTATGGCGTCATTCCGCAGTTGGAAAAGCAGCTGGCCGAGGCCGAGAAAGCCGAAGAAGACGGCGTGATGGTCGAGGAGGCCGTGCGGCCCGAGCAGATCGCCCAGGTGGTCGAGCGCTGGACGGGGATTCCGACGGCCAAGATGCTGGAAGGCGAGCGTGAGAAGCTTCTGGGCATGGAAGGCAACCTGCACCGCCGGGTGATCGGCCAGGATGCCGCCGTCAAGGCGGTGGCCAATGCCGTGCGGCGGGCCAGGGCGGGGCTCAACGACGAGAACCGTCCCCTGGGCAGCTTCCTGTTCCTGGGGCCGACCGGCGTGGGCAAGACCGAGCTGACCAAGGCCGTCGCCGAGTTCCTGTTCGACGACGACAGCGCGATGGTGCGGATCGACATGAGCGAGTTCATGGAGAAGCACTCGGTCGCCCGTCTGATCGGCGCGCCTCCGGGCTATGTCGGGTATGACGAGGGCGGCGTGCTGACCGAGTCGGTGCGGCGGCGGCCCTACCAGGTTGTCTTGTTCGACGAGGTCGAGAAGGCGCATCCGGAAGTCTTCAACGTGCTGTTGCAGGTTCTGGACGACGGTGTGCTGACCGACGGGCAGGGCCGGACGGTCGATTTCAAGCAGACGCTGATCATCCTGACGTCGAACCTGGGGTCCCAGGCGCTGAGTCAGTTGCCGGAAGGGTCCGATGCGGCGCAGGCCAAGCGCGACGTGATGGACGCGGTGCGGTCGCATTTCCGGCCCGAGTTCCTGAACCGGCTGGACGAGATCGTGGTCTTCGACCGGCTGAACCGCGACCAGATGGACGGGATCGTGGATATCCAGATGGCCCGGCTGCTGAAGCGGCTGGCCGCGCGGAAGATCACGCTGGAGCTGGACGACGCGGCGCGCAAGTGGCTGGCGGATGAAGGCTATGATCCGGTCTATGGCGCGCGTCCGCTGAAGCGGGTGATCCAGAAGGCGTTGCAGGACCCGCTGGCCGAAGGCTTGCTGGCCGGGGATATCCTGGACGGATCGAGTGTGCCGGTGACCGCGGGCTCTGAGGGGTTGATCATCGGCGAGCGCGTCGGGTCGACCAACCGCGAGCGGCCGGACGATGCCGTGGTGCATTGAGCGCGGTAAATGACAGTTTTGCCCCCGCCGGAGAGATCCGGCGGGGGTTTTCGTTTTTTGGGCGCCTTGCAAAGGTGGGTTGGAAACCCACCCTACGAGGTCCCGGATCGGGTCCGGGACGGGTGGGGCTGGTGCGTGCGATGAGTCAGCCCCCAAGCGCAGGTTGGACTGGGGGCCAGCCCCCAGACCCCCGGGATATTTCCGGCCAGAGGAAGACGGGGGCGGATTGGGGGGCGTGTTGCGGAAATGGCCGTCGTGTCGACAAATCGAGACGGGTGTTGCGCGGATTCGGGGCGCGGGCGTATAGTGTCGCCGAACGCGGGGCGGTGCGGATTTACCGTGCGGCAACCACACCAGACACAAGATCGGGCCATGGCCGAGCAGGACAGTTCAGCAGACGACACGCCAGCGGTGCCCCGCTGGTTCGACGAGCTTCGCCCCGGCGGCGATGGCGAGGGATTCATGGAGCGGCACCTGCGGCATTCGCTGATGTTCGTGCGGCGCCCGGTGAACCGCCTGTTGGTGACATTCGACAACCTGTCCAACGTCAACGACAGCTCGGCGGAGCGCGAGCCCTGGGCGTTCAAGTTCGCGCAGGATGTGAACATCTCGCACCTGGGTGTCATGGCGCATGTGGCGGACTGGTACCGCGACGGCGACCTGATCGCGCGGTTCGAGAAGCTGCGCGACGAGGGGTTCTTCGAGGGCTACGACCGGGTGATATTCGCCGGCGTGTCGATGGGCGGCTATGCCGCCATCGCCTTTGGCTCGCTGGTGCCGGGGGCGCATGTGGTGTCGGTGAACCCGCAAAGCACGCTGGATACCGGGCTGGTGCCGTGGGAGACGCGCTATGAGGGCGGGCGGCGGCAGGACTGGACGCTGCCCTTGTCGGATGCGGCGGCGCTGACCGCGGGCCTGGGCCGGGTGAGCATTTTCTACGACCCCTATCACGCGCTGGACAAGCAACATGTGGGACGGTTCTCGGGCGACAACATCCACGTCTTTCACTGCCGCCATTCGGATCACAAGACGGCCGTGTTCATGCGCAAGATCGGCGCGCTGAAGCCGGTGATGCATGCGGCGATCTTCGGCGACGTGGACCCGGTGGACTTCTACCGTCTCTACCGGGCGCGGCGCGACCTGCGGTGGTACAAGAACCAGGTCACGGCCTATTTCAACGACCGTGGGCGGGACGAGATGGCGAATGCGTTCGGCCTGGCGTTTCGCAAGCGGCTGCGGCGCAAGCTGCGCGAGGAGGAGCGCGCGGCTCAGAAGGACGCGGATGCGGACGGGGATTTCGGCCCGGATGACGATGACGGGTTCGACGGGCCGGAGATGGACGGCCCCGAGGACGTGACCGAGGATGCGCCGGCGCCGAGGACCAAGGCCGCTGCGGCGACGCCCCCGGCCAAGGCCGCGCCGAAGGACAAGGCTCCGGCCAGGGCCGGGACGCCCGCGCCCGACGGCCCGTCGCGAGCCATGGGCGCGCGCCGCAACGATCGGTGCCTGATCGTGACCACGATGAAGAACGAAGGGCCGTTCATGCTGGAATGGGTGGCCTTCAACAAGGCCATCGGCTTCACCGATTTCCTGATCTACACCAACGATTGCGACGACGGCACCGACCGCATCGCCATGCGGCTGGAGGAGCTGGGCGTCGCCGCGCATGTGGACAACCGATTCAAGAAGGGTGCGAGCCCGCAGCGGGTGGCGCTGCGCCGGGCGTTCTCGCATGACCTTTACCGGCAGGCCGACTGGGCCATCTGCGCCGATTGCGACGAGTTCCTGAACATCCGCGCGGGCGCGGGACGCCTGCCGGACCTCTTCGAGGCGGTGGGCGACGCGGATGCCATCTCGCTGTGCTGGAAGCTGTTCGGTTGCGGCGAACAGGTGCGCTATGAGGACAGGTTCATCCACGAGCATTTCACCTGGTCCGCGCCGGAGGAGTTCCGCGAGAAATACCGCGGGCTGGGGCTGAAGACGCTGTTTCGTCCGTCCGAGGCCATCAAGAAGTTCGGCGTGCACCGGCCCAAGTTCGACGGGCGGCCCGAGGGCTTTGTCTGGACCGACGCGGGCGGCAAGCCGATGCCCGAGAAGTATTTCGACATGGGCTGGTCGGCCTATGGCGGGTTCAGCCACGATCACGCGCGGCTGCACCACTACGCGGTGCGGTCGGTCGACAGTTTCCTGGTCAAGCGCGACCGGGGCCGCACCAACCATATCGACCGCGACCAGGGCGTGGCCTATTGGGCCGACATGAACCTGAACATGGTCGAGGACACGAGCCTTGTGCCGATGGCCGAGGCCACGCGGGTCGAGTTCGACCGGCTGATGCAGGACGGCGAGATCCGCCGCCTGCATGCCGAGGCCTGTGCCTGGCACCGGGCCAAGATCGCGGCGCTGAAATCGAGCGACGAGTGGGCGGCGCTGCATGACCTGCTGCAGATGATCAACCGCCCCGGCGAGGCGCCGGTGAACCGCGACCAGCTGTTGCAGGACCTGGCCGCGGAATGAGCCGGCGCCCGCAGATCGTGCTGCATGGCGGATTTCACAAGACCGCCACCAGCCACATCCAGTCGATGCTGGCGCGCAATTCCAAGATGCTGGAACGGACGGGCGTGCATTACGTGCACCACCGCGACACCCGCAAGCAGTTGACCGTGCCGGTGCAGTGCAACGTCTACAACAAGATCGGCATGGACTGGGACCCGAAGATTTCCGACGCCGAACTGGCGGAGATGAGCCGGGCGTTTTTGAAGGATATATCGAAGGGCAATCCGAAGCGGATCATCCTGTCGGACGAGAACATGGCCGGGCATTGCGGACATTGCGTCAAGCGCGGGGTGCTCTATCGCTGGCGGCGCAAGCTGCTGGAAGTGTTCGCCGGGCAGTTTCCCGACGGCGTGGACGAGGTGCATCTGGGGCTGCGCAACTATGCCGACTTCTTTGCGTCGGCTTACGTGGAATACCTGCGGTCCGTGACCGGGCAGTGGTTCGTGGACGAGCGCACGATGCGGCGGCAGGTGCTGGAGAACATGCCGAACTGGCACAACATCCTGAAATCGGTGGTGACGCTGTTTCCCGGCGCCAAGGTCACGGTCTGGCGTTACGAGGACTTTCGCCAGATCGACCGGCAGGTTCTGTCCAACCTTTGCGGGCCGGGGATCGACACCGGCGCGATGAAGGAACCCAAGGACAAGAACAAACGCCCCACGGCCAGCGGGCGCGCGGTGGCGGAACTGTTGCAGCTGATTCACAAGGATGGCGCGGACAAGGCGCTGGAACAGCGGGTCGCCTTGCAGGAGCGGTATCCGCGCGGCAAGGACCATGGCAGCTACGATCCCTGGACCGCGAACGAGCGGGCGCACCTGACACGGATGTACGACCAGGATATCGCCGATATCCGCGCCAATCCCGACATCACCCTGCTGGAGCTCGAGCAGATCGCAAGCCACTAGCAAGGCAGCCGGGCGGGATGTGGCTGGCGGTTTGCCGAAAGCAAGAGCCTGGGTCTTTGCCGACATCACCCCTGCGGAACCTGAGGGCGACCGGGCCGAACAGGCTGGCCCCGGCGCGGATGATCCCGGGCACGCGTTTGCGGGGTGCCGCGATCCGAAGAAAGCAAGGGCGGCCCGAAGGCCGCCCTTTGAACGTCCGGAGGAAGACGTCGGTTATTCGGGCATGATCACGCCGTCGATCACGTGGATGACGCCGTTCGAGGCCTCGATGTCGGCGGTGACGACATTGGCGTCGTTGACGGTCACGCCGCCCTCGGTGCCGATGGTCACCTCGGTGCCCTGCACGGTTTCGGCGGTCATGCCGTCGCTGAGATCACCGGACATGACCTTTCCGGGCACCACGTGGTAGGTGAGGATGCTGGTCAGCTGGTCCTTGTTTTCCGGCAGCAGCAGCGTATCGACCGTGCCTTCGGGCAGCGCGGCAAAGGCCTCGTCTGTCGGGGCGAAGACGGTAAAGGGGCCGTCGCCTTTCAGCGTCTCGACAAGTCCGGCGGCCTCGGCCGCGGCCAGCAGGGTGGAAAAGTCGCCCGCTTCGGTGGCGGTATCGACGATGTCCTTGCCGCTTTCGGCGAAGGCGGTGGTGGCGCCCCCCAGGAGGGTGGCGGCGGTCAGGGCAAGATAAGTTCTGCGAAGCATGTCATGTCTCCCTATGAGAGTGTGTTTGGTACGAGTGATGAGCGATGTGCGTCTTGCGCATCGTGTCCCTGTTACGTGGCCCAAGCGCGTCCGGTTCAGCGGGGATTTCCGCCGGTGCGGCTTGACGGAAAGGGTTCGCCGCCTAAGCCGGCGCGCCCTGCGAAAGCCACTGAAAAATTCGTGAACCGGCGTGAGCATCCGGCCGCGTCGGGACGGGTTTAAGGCTTGAGGCGCTTCAGGTCTGTGGCATAACGGGGCCACGCAAATCCGAAAGGGGGCGGTGATGGAGCTGGTCTTCGAAATCCTTGGCTTTCTGGCCTTGATCCTGGTGTTGGCGATCGGGATCGTCATCGCGCTGGCGCTGATCTTTTTCGTCATCGACAAGACACAGACCGGCGACGCGATCCGGCGCAACTATCCGGTGATCGGGCGGTTCCGGGGGCTGTTCACCACGCTGGGCGAGTTCTTCCGCCAGTACTTCTTTGCCATGGACCGCGAGGAGATGCCGTTCAACCGCGCCCAGCGGGACTGGGTGGGGCATGCCTCGAAGGGCAAGGGCAATACCGTCGCCTTCGGGTCGACCCGGAACCTGAACGTGGCGGGCACGCCGATCTTCGTGCCGGCGGCCTTTCCGCCGCTCGATGACCAGTTCGCGGCCACCGAGCCGATGCAGATCGGGCCCTATTGCCGGACGCCCTACATGGCGCGGTCGATCTTCAACGTCTCGGGCATGAGTTACGGCGCCATTTCGCGCCCCGCGGTCGAGGCGCTGAGCCGCGGCGCGGCGGAGGCCGGGATCTGGCTGAACACCGGGGAGGGGGGCCTGAGCCCCTATCACCTGTCGGGCGGGTGCGACGTGGTCTACCAGATCGGGACAGCGAAATACGGGGTGCGGACGCCGGATGGCGCGCTGGACGACGACAAGCTGCGAAGGATGGGCGAGACCGAGCAGGTCAGGATGTTCGAGTTGAAGCTGGCGCAGGGGGCGAAACCCGGCAAGGGCGGTATCCTGCCCGGTGCCAAGGTCGGGCCGGAGATTGCCGAGATCCGGGGTATCCACGTGGGGCAGGACAGCATTTCGCCGAACCGGCACCGCGAGGTGAACAATTACGGCGAGCTTTTGGATTTCATCGGCCATATCCGCGAGGTCACGGGCAAGCCCGTCGGGTTCAAGACCGTGGTGGGGTCGAGCGAAGCCTGGGACGAGATGTTCGAGCTGATCGTCGAGCGCGGGCCTGAAAGCGCGCCGGATTTCATCACCATCGACGGCGGCGAGGGCGGCACGGGGGCCGCGCCGATGCCGCTGATGGACCTGGTAGGGATGCCCATTCGCGAGGCGCTGACCCGGATGGTGGACCTGCGCGACCGGCACGGGCTGAAAAGCCGGATCCGGATCATCGCGGCGGGCAAGCTGGTCAATCCCGGCGACGTGGCCTGGGCGATTTGCGCGGGCGCGGATTTCGTGACCTCGGCGCGGGGGTTCATGTTCTCGCTGGGCTGCATCCAGGCGCTGAAGTGCAACCGCAACACCTGTCCCACGGGGATCACCACCCATGACAAGCATTTGCAGAAGGGTCTGGTGGTCGAGGACAAGTACATGAAGGTGGCCAGTTACGCGCGGCAGGTCATCAAGGAGGTCGAGACCATCGCCCATTCCGTGGGTGTGGCCGAGCCAAGGCTGATGCGGCGGCGGCATGTGCGGATCGTGCAGGCGGACGGCACGTCGATTCCTTTGACAAAGATCCGGCCCAGCGTTGACGCGGCGCAGTATCCCTAGAGGTGGAGCGGACAGTCATCCTCGGGCTTGACCCGGGGATCTCTGACCGCGGGAGGTCCCGGATCAGGTCCGGGAAGGCGGTGGGTGATGGTGCCGCGCGGAGTCAAGGCCGAAGGCCGCCGCGCGATCGCCAGACCGCCCGGACGGGCTGGCGATTGGGTGACGTGGGCACACCGATCAGTAGTTTTGCGGATTTGGATGCCATAAAGTGCCCCGAACACCTGTCGGGTCGCCATCCCGCGGTCTGTCGACCGCGCGGCTTTGTCAGCGTCACGAGTCTTGGGGCTTTGCGGCAGGAGGTCCCGGATCAAGTCCGGGACGGCGACGGGGAGTAGTGCCGCGCGGCATAAAGGCCGAAGGCCGCCGCGCGATCGCCAGACCGCCCGGACGGGCTGGCGATGAGGTGACGTCGGCGCCTTGATCGCAGGTTTTGCGGATTTGGCTGCCATTAAGTGCCCCGAAGGACAGTCGGGTCGCCAACCCGCGGTCTGGCAATCGCGCGGCTTTGTTATCTGTACGCATCTTGGAGCCTTGCGTTGGGAGGTCCCGGATCAAGTCCGGGACGGCCGACCACGGTGCCTCGCGTGCGCACGCGCGCGCGAAAAGAATGCCGCCGCCATTGTTACCGCGCTTCCACGTCTTCGTGACACGGCTTGTTTTGCCGCGCGAATGCGCTTTCCTTATGTCACGACTGACAGACATGCCCGCGAGAAGAGGAGAACCCGCATGGCCCATCGTTGGAAGAACACGCTGCGCGACAAGGATGTGACCGACGAGGCCGCGTTCCTCAGCCGGCGGCAGTTGATGGCGGGGGCCGCTGCCGGGGTTGGCCTGGCCGGGGTCGGCGGGATGCCGGCGCGGGCGCAGGATCTGGAGCCCACATCCTACGAGGATGTCACCACCTACAACAACTACTACGAGTTCGGCACCGCCAAGGGCGACCCCGTAGAGAATGCCCATATGCTGACGACCCAACCCTGGACGGTGAAGATCGACGGGCTGGTGGATCGCCCCGGCGACTATGCCTTCGAGGACATCATGGCGAAGATGACGGTGGAGGAGCGGATCTATCGTTTCCGCTGTGTCGAGGCCTGGTCGATGGTGGTGCCGTGGAACGGGTTCGAGCTGGCCGATCTCTTGGAAATGGCAGGCGTGCAGTCGGGCGCGAAATACGTGGCCTTCGAGACCGCGCTGCGCCCCGACGAGATGCCGGGGGTGAAATACCCGGTGCTGGACTGGCCCTATGTCGAGGGGCTGCGGCTGGACGAGGCGACGCATCCGCTGACGATCATGGCGACGGGGATTTACGGAAAAGAGATCCCCAACCAGAACGGTGCGCCGCTGCGTCTGGTGGTGCCGTGGAAGTATGGGTTCAAGTCGATCAAGTCGATCGTGCGCATCACGCTGACCGAGACTGAGCCGCCGACCAGCTGGAACAAGGCGAACGCGCGGGAATACGGGTTCTACAGCAACGTGAACCCCGAGGTGGACCACCCGCGATGGAGCCAGGCGAGCGAGCGGGTCATCGGGACCGGACTGTTCGCCCGCCGGCAGGACACTTTGATGTTCAACGGGTATGCCGACGAGGTGGCGAGCCTCTATGATGGGATGGACCTGAAGGCGAACTTCTGATGCGGTCAGGGCCCGAACACGACCTGGTGCATGATGCGACCCGGCCAGAGGGTGAAGAGGCCCGCGCCGATCAGCGCGATGGCGAAAAGCTGTTGCATGGTGCGACGGTGGGCGGTGACCTGTCCGGTCTGGGCATAGTAAAGACCGAGCGGCGCAGAGATCAGGACGATGATCGACAGGACATGGATCGGGCTGAACGGGCCGATAACTTGCATCGTGTGAATCCAGAAGCTGGAAGCGGCGACGACCAGCATCAGGATCACCCAGACCGAGCCAAGGCCGCGATGAAGACCCGTGCCCTTGGGAAGGATCAATTGGAGAGCGCCAAGTGCGAGGGCGGCCAGGGCGGCCAGCGTGTGGGCCACGATCATCGGGCTGGCGCTGAGCAAAGGATCGAGCGTCATCGCACTCTTCTTATCATGGTGTGTGATTCTGCTCAAAACCGGACTGTTTCAACATGAGCGTGGTGACGACAGCGCGGGAGACCCTGAACCAGATGCTGCGCCGGGTGCCGGCATGGCCCATTTACGTGGCGAGCTTGGGCTATGCCGCGTGGATGCTGTGGCTGGGCGTACAGAACCGGCTGGGCGCGGACCCCGTGAAAGTGCTGGAGCACGAAATGGGGGAGATGGCGCTGTACCTGCTGGTGGCGGGGCTGGCGGTGACGCCGCTGCGCAAGATTGCGGGGGTGAACCTGTTGAAGTTCCGCCGGGCGCTGGGGCTGGCGTGCTTCTTCTTCGTGGTCTGTCACCTGCTGGTCTGGGCAGTTCTGGACGTGCAGCGGATCGGCGAAGTCTGGGCCGATATCGTGAAGCGGCCTTACATAACTGTCGGCATGGCGGCGTTCGGTCTGTTGATTCCGCTGGCAGTGACCTCGAACAACCTGTCGATCCGCAAGATGGGCGCGGCGGCCTGGGGCCGGCTGCACCAG